>NZ_JAMGSO010000002.1:0-12143 GCF_023516765.1 Pseudomonas sp. R3.Fl | reverse complement strand
GAGGGCGGCACCCCCGTCCTCGTGTCCGCCGAGGCCGGCACCGTCCGCGCCGTGAACAACGACCTCGACCCGGGCGGCGAGTACCCGGTCGACCGCACGCTGGACCAGGTGTCCGCGGACGACATCGACGCGCTCGTCATCCCCGGCGGCACGGTGAACGCCGACACCCTCCGCACCCAGGAGGGCGCGCAGGCGCTCGTGAAGGCCGTCCTCGGCGCGGGCAAGCCCGTCGCCGCGATCTGCCACGGCCCCTGGACCCTCATCGAGGCCGGCGTCGTGGACGGCGTCACCCTCACCTCGTACCCGAGCCTCGCCACCGACCTCCGGAACGCCGGCGCCACCTGGGTCGACGAGGAGGTCGTCGTGTCGCGGGCGGCCGGGGCCACGCTCATCACCTCCCGCAACCCCGACGACCTGCCGGCGTTCAGCGCGGCCGTCGTGGACGCGGTCGCGGGCTGAGCCGCACCACCCACCCGGGCCCCGTCGCGCGCCGCGGCGGGGCCCGCGTCGTGCGCCCGCGCCGGTAACCTGTCCCGGTGAGCAACGAGATCGAGATCGGCCGCGGCAAGCGGGGACGGCGCGCATTCTCCTTCGACGACGTCGCCGTGGTGCCCTCGCGCCGCACCCGCGACCCGGAGGAGGTGTCCGTCGGCTGGCAGATCGACGCGTACCACTTCGACCTGCCGGTGCTGGCGGCGCCGATGGACTCCGTGATGAGTCCCGCGACCGCGGTCGCGCTGGGTCGCGCGGGCGGGCTCGGTGTCCTCGACCTCGAGGGCCTGTGGACGCGGTACGAGGACCCGGAGCCGCTGCTGGCGCAGATCGCCGAGCTGCCGGCCGGCGAGGCGACCGCCCGGATGCAGGAGATCTACTCCGCCCCGATCCAGCCGGAGCTCATCCGCCGCCGGGTCGGCGAGGTCCGTGACGCGGGCGTGACGGTCGCCGGCGCGCTGTCGCCGCAGCGCACGCAGGAGTTCTGGAAGGACGTCGTCGACGCGGGCGTCGACCTGTTCGTCATCCGCGGCACCACGGTGTCGGCCGAGCACGTGTCCGGCCGCGCGGAGCCGCTCAACCTCAAGCGGTTCATCTACGAGCTCGACGTGCCGGTGATCGTCGGCGGCGCGTCCACCTACACCGCGGCGCTGCACCTCATGCGCACGGGCGCGGCGGGCGTGCTCGTCGGCTTCGGCGGCGGCGCGGCGCACACCACCCGGGTGTCCCTCGGCATCCACGCCCCGATGGCGACCGCGGTCGCGGACGTCGCGGCCGCGCGCCGGGACTACCTCGACGAGTCGGGCGGCCGGTACGTGCACGTCATCGCCGACGGCGGCGTGGGGCGCTCGGGCGACCTGGTCAAGGCGATCGCCTGCGGCGCGGACGCGGTCATGCTCGGCGCCGCGCTGGCCCGCGCGACCGACGCACCCGGCGGCGGCTGGCACTGGGGCCCGGAGGCGCACCACCCGCACCTGCCGCGCGGCGAGCGGGTGCAGGTCGGCCAGGCGGGCACGCTGGAGCAGGTGCTGTTCGGCCCGGGCCACACCGCGGACGGCTCCCTCAACCTCATCGGCGCGCTGCGCCGGGCGATGGCGACCACCGGGTACTCGGACCTCAAGGAGTTCCAGCGGGTGGAGATCGTGGTCTCCCCGTACCAGCCGCGCTGACGCCGGCACCCGCGCGCGCCGAGGGCCGCGGCTCCCCGAGGGGGAGTCGCGGCCCTCGCCGCGTCCGGGCGTGGGCGGATGCCCGTTTCGTTCGTGTTTGAGTCCGAGTCGGTTTGATTGCTTGCGTTTCCGTGTCCGGCTGCGGCATGCTGGATCGCGCAGCCGCCCAGCGCCGGGCCTCCCTCGGCGCCCGGGTCGGCTGTGCAGACGACCCGGACCCGACGGAGGCGACGTGTACGCAACGGAGCGCCAGCAGCAGATCCTGGCGGCCGCGCGACGGGACGGGCGCGTGGACGTCGCCTCGCTCGCGACCACCCTCGACGTCACGCCGGAGACCGTCCGCCGCGACCTCACCGTCCTGGAGCGGCACGGGCTGGTCCGCCGGGTGCACGGCGGCGCGATCCCGGTCGAGCAGCTCGGCTTCGAGCCCGGGCTGGCGCAGCGCGAGGGCCTGCTGTCGGGGGAGAAGGACCGCATCGCCAAGGCCGCGCTGGAGGAGCTGCCGGCCGGCGGCGCGATCATCCTGGACGCCGGCACCACGA
Source organism: Pseudomonas sp. R3.Fl (assembly GCF_023516765.1). NCBI lineage: Bacteria > Pseudomonadati > Pseudomonadota > Gammaproteobacteria > Pseudomonadales > Pseudomonadaceae > Pseudomonas > Pseudomonas sp. R3.Fl. The sequence continues at coordinate 9,940 of NZ_JAMGSO010000002.1, read as the reverse complement.
CGGTCCGCCTGGCGGAGCTGCTGCCGACGGACCGCGAGCTGACCGTGGTGACGCACGCGCTCCCGGTCGCCACGGTGCTCGCGACCCGGCCCGGCATCACGCTGCACCTGGTCGGCGGCACCGTCCGCGGCCGGACGCTCGCGGCGGTCGGCACCTGGGCGCTGCGGGAGCTCGCGGACATCCACGTGGACACGGCGTTCCTCGGCACCAACGGCCTGAGCGTCGAGCACGGCCTGACCACGCCGGACCTCGCGGAGGCCGCCGTCAAGCGGGCGCTGGTGACCGCGGCGCGGCGCACGGTCGTGCTGGCCGACCACACCAAGCTCGGCCGTGCCGACTTCGCGCACGTGGCGTCGCTGGAGCAGGTCGACACGCTCGTCACCGACTCCGGGGTGATGCCCGAGCTCGCGGACGAGGTCGAGGCCGCCGGCACGCGGGTGGTGCGCGCATGACCGCCGCGGGCGCGCCGCGCGTCGTCACGCTGACCCCGAACCCCAGCCTGGACCGCGCGCTGCACCTCGAGCGGCTGGCGGTCGGCGAGGTGAACCGCGCCGCGGCCACCCACCTGCACCCCGGGGGCAAGGGCATCAACGTGTCCCGCGCGCTCGCCGCGCACGGCGTCGCGTCCCGGGCGGTCCTGCCGTCCGGCGGGCCGGACGGCGCGCAGGTCGTCGCGCTGCTCGCCGCGCAGGGCGTGGACGCGCGGCCGGTGCCGGTCGCGGGGGACACCCGGTCCAACATCACGCTCACCGAGTCGAGCGGCGCGACGACCAAGATCAACGCCCCGGGCGCTGCCCTGACCCCGGACGAGGTCGCGGCGCTGCTGGCCGCGGTGGAGTCCGAGCTCGCCGGGGCGACCGCCGTGGTCGCGGCGGGCAGCCTGCCGGCCGGGCTGGGCGACGACTTCTTCACCGCCGTCGCCGACCTGGGCGCGCGGCACGGGGTCCCGGTCGTGCTGGACACGTCGGGCGCCCCGTTCGCCGCCGCCGTCCGGCACGGCGGCCTCGCGCTGGTGAAGCCGAACGACGAGGAGCTCGCCGAGCTGGCGGGCCGCGAGCTCGTGACCGTCGGCGACGTCCTCGCGGCCGCCCGCGCGGTGCAGGACCTCGGCACCGCCGCCGTGCTCGTCAGCCTCGGCGCGCACGGCGCCCTGCTCGTCGCCGACGGCAGCTCCTGGTGGGCCGGCGGCCCGGGCCTGGTCCCCGTGTCCACGGTCGGCGCGGGGGACTCGACCCTCGCCGGCTACCTCGCGGCCGACGGCCCGCCCCCGGACCGGCTGCGCCGCGCGGTCGCCTGGGGCCGCGCCGCCGTCCTGCTCCCGGGCAGCGCCGTCCCGCGCCCGTCCGACGTCCGACCCGACGAGGTCGCCCTGGTGGCCGACCCCGACCCCGCCCTCGCCCTGAAGGAGCTCTGACATGAGCCTGCCCCTGACCTCCGCCGACCTCGTCGGCGTCGACCTGGCCGCGGCCGACCGCGACGACGCGACCCGCCAGCTCATCGCCCTGCTCGCCGCCGCGGGCCGGGTCACCGACGCGGAGGGCTTCCACGCCGACGTGCGCGCCCGCGAGGCGCAGATGGCCACCGGCATGCCCGGCGGCGTCGGCCTGCCGCACGCCCGCTCCGAGCACGTCGCCGCGCCGAGCCTCGCGGTCGGCAAGCTCCGCGAGCCCGTCGACTGGGGCGCGCCGGACGGTCCCGCGCGCCTGGTGTTCCTCATCGCCGCACCCGCGGGCGGGGACGCCGACCACCTGCAGATCCTGGCCGCGCTCGCCCGCCGGCTGGTGCACGAGTCGTTCCGGCAGTCGCTGCTCGACGCGCCCGACGCGGCCACGGTGGCCGAGATCGTCCAGCGAGAGGTGGTGCCGTCATGAAGTTCGTCGCCGTGTCCTCGTGCCCCACGGGGATCGCCCACACGTACATGGCCGCCGAGGCCCTCGAGCAGGCGGGCAAGGCGGCCGGCCACGAGGTCCACGTCGAGACGCAGGGCGCCGCGGGCTCGACCCCGCTGGACCCCGCGGTCATCGCCGCCGCCGACGGCGTGATCTACGCCGCCGACCTCGAGGTCCAGGCCAAGGACCGGTTCGCCGGGAAGCCGTTCGTCGACGTCGGCGTGAAGAAGGCGGTGCACGACCCCAACGGCGTGCTCGCCCAGGCCGTCGCGGCCGTCGAGGCGGGCGTGCCCGCGGCGGACGCCGCCGCCGCGGGGGCCGCACCCACCGCGGCCGGGGCCCCGCGCCCCGCGGTCAAGGTCGACCCGAACGCGGGCGTCGGCACCCGGATCCGGCAGTGGCTGATGACGGGCGTGTCGTACATGATCCCGTTCGTCGCCGCCGGCGGGATCCTCATCGCCCTGGGCTTCATGATCGCGCAGGCGGCGTGGCCGGGGAACGAGGGCCCGGTCGCGGTGACCGCCGTCCCGGTCGAGGACCTGATCACCTCGTTCAGCATCACGTCCGGGCAGGACTGGGCGGTGCTGCTCTACCAGACCGGGGCCGCGGCCTTCGGGTTCCTCGTGGCGGTGCTGTCGGGGTTCATCGCGTACGCGATCGCCGACCGCCCCGGCCTGGTGCCCGGCTTCGTCGGCGGCGCGATCTCCGTGGTGATCGGCGCGGGCTTCCTCGGCGGCCTGGTCACCGGGTTCGTCGGCGGGTTCCTCGCGCTGTGGATCAGCCGGTGGCGGGTGCCGAAGGGCGTGCGCGGCGTGATGCCGGTCGTGGTGACGCCGCTGCTGTCCTCGCTGGTCACCGGCTTCCTCATGTTCGTGGTCATCGGCCGGCCGATCGCGAACGTCATGGACGGGCTCACCAACTGGCTCAACGGCCTCTCCGGCTCGAACCTCGTGCTCATGGGCGCGCTGCTCGGCGCGATGATGGGCTTCGACCTCGGCGGTCCGATCAACAAGGTCGCGTACACCTTCGCGGTGACCGGGCTGGCCACCGAGGGGCTGACCGGGGACGCCGTGCAGTACCGGATCATGGCGGCCGTGATGGCGGCCGGCATGGTCGCCCCGCTGGCGATGGCCCTGGCGACGGTCGTCCGCAAGGGCCTGTTCACGCACGCCGAGCGGGAGAACGGGAAGGCCGCCTGGCTGCTCGGGCTGTCGTTCATCTCCGAGGGCGCGATCCCGTTCGCCGCGGCCGACCCGTGGCGGGTCATCGTCTCGTCGGTCGTCGGGTCCAGCGCCACCGGGGCGATCACGATGGCGGTCGGCTCGGGGCTCCGGGCGCCGCACGGCGGCATCTGGGTGCTGCCGCTGATCTCGAACGCGCTCGGGTTCCTCCTGGCGGTCGCGGTCGGCATGGTGGTGACCGCGGGCGTCGTGGTCGTGCTCAAGGGGCTGCGACCGAGCCCGCTGGTCGAGGCCGAGCGGGAGGCCGACGCCGCGGCCGCCGCGACCGCGCCGACCACCGCCCAGCCCGCCGTCGCCTGACGGCATCCTGGTGTCCCCGGGCCCGCCGTGGCCCGGGGACGCACGGGCGGGACCTCCGCCCCTTCACAGACCGATCTCGACGGGGAGACGCTCGCACCATGACCGACACGCGAACCGAGACGACCGCACCGCCCGCCGCCGGGACGGTGCTCCAGGGGGTGGGCGTCGGCCGCCGCGTCGCCGTGGGCCCGGTGGTGCGGGTGCGCCCCGCCCCGTCCGTGCCCGGCGACGCCCCGGTGCTCCGGGACGGCGCAGCGGTTCCGGCCGACGAGCTCCCCGACGCCGTCGCCGCCGCCTTCGCGGCCGTGGGCGACGGGCTGCGCGAGCAGGCGTCCCGCGCCACCGGCACGGTCGCCGAGGTGCTGGGCGCGACCGCGATGATGGCCGACGACCCCGCCCTGCGGGACCAGGTGCTCGGCCGGGTCCGCGGCGGTGAGCCCCCGGTCGCGGCGATCGACGCCGTGGTCGGCACCTTCGCCGCGATGTTCGAGCAGGCGGGCGGCTACCTGGCCGAGCGGGTCACCGACCTGCGCAGCGTCCGGGACCGGGTCGTCTCCCGGCTGGCCGGGCTGCCGGCGCCGGGGGTGCCGGAGCTCCGCGAGCCGTCCGTGGTCGTCGCCCTCGACCTCGCGCCCGCGGACACGGCCGCGCTCGACCTCGAGCGCGTGCTCGCCCTCGTCACCGAGGAGGGCGGTCCGACCGGGCACACCGCGATCATCGCCGGGCAGAACGGCATCCCGTGCGTCGTCCGCACCACGGGCGCGTCGGCGCTCGCGGACGGCGTCGTCGTCGGCGTGGACGCGGCGGGCGGGACCGTCCTGGTCGAGCCGTCCGCCGACGACCGCGCAGCGTTGGAGGCCCGCGCCGCCGCTGAGCGCGCGCTGGAGTCCGACACCGACCCGGGCGGCACGGCCGACGGGCACCGGGTGCAGCTGCTCGCCAACATCGGCACCGCCGAGGACGCCGAGAAGCTCGTCGACGCAGCCGTCGAGGGCGTCGGGCTGTTCCGCACCGAGGTGCTGTTCCTCGGCCGGCAGCAGGCGCCGACGGTCGACGAGCAGGCCGCCGCGTACGCCCGAGTGCTGCGCGCGCTCGGCCCGGACCGCAAGGTCGTCGTCCGGACGCTCGACGCAGGAGCCGACAAGCCGCTCGCGTTCGCCAACCTGCACGCGGAGGAGAACCCGGCGCTCGGCGTGCGCGGCTACCGGCTCGTCCGGTCCGCGCCCGGGCTGCTCACCGACCAGCTCACCGCGCTGGCGCGGGCCGGTGAGGAGACCGGGACCCAGCCCTGGGTGATGGCGCCGATGATCGCCACCCCGGCGGAGTCGCGGGCGTTCGCGGACGCCGTGCACGCCGCGGGCCTGCGCACGGCGGGCGTGATGGTCGAGGTGCCGGCCGCCGCGCTGCGCGCCGCCGCGGTGCTCGACGAGGTCGACTTCGTCTCGCTCGGCACCAACGACCTGGCGCAGTACACGATGGCCGCCGACCGGCTGCGCGGCGAGCTCGTCGACCTGCTCGACGCCTGGCAGCCGGCCGTCCTGGAGCTCGTCGCGGCGACCGCCCGGGCGGGGGCGGCGAAGGACCGGCCGGTCGGGGTGTGCGGCGAGTCCGCGTCCGACCCGCTGATGGCGCTCGTGCTCACGGGGCTCGGCGTCACCAGCCTGTCCATGTCGCCCGCCGCGCTGCCCGCGGTCCGGTTCGCGCTGCGGCGGCACACGCTCGAGGCGTGCCGGGCGATGGCGGACGCGGCGCTGGCGGCGGCGGACCCGGCCGCGGGGCGCGCGGCGGTGGCGGGGCTGCTCGACCCGGAGGCCCGGGCGACGCTCGGCGTGTGAGGCCGGGACCCGGCGGTCGGCTCAGACGGCCGCCGGGGCGTGCCGCCGCGTCCGGGCCGGGGTCTCGCCGACCACGGCCCGGTACCGGCGCGTGAAGTGCGCCTGGTCCGTGTACCCGAGGTCCGCCGCGAGACGCGCGAGGTCCGTGCCGGGGTCGGCGAACAGCGTCGTCGCCGCGGCCTGCAGCCGGCGGCACTCGATCAGCCACTTCGGCGTCAGCCCGGTGTGCTGCCGGACGACCCTGCTGAGCGTGCGCGTCGTCGTCCCGAGCAGGTCGGCCAGGTCGGCGACCCGGAGGACGTCGGCGCGCTCCTCGGCGACCCGGCACGCGGCGTTCGCGAGCCGGCCGGCGTCGTCCACGCGCGCGGCGGCCGGGGCGAGCCAGGCGCGGAGCAGCGCGGAGACGGCGGCGTCGGCCGCGTGCGGGGCGCGCGCCATCGCGGCGGCGACGTCCGGCAGGGGCGCGTCCGGCAGCGGCTCCCACCGGCCGACCAGGCGGGCGGGCTCCGTCGCCGTGAGCACCCGCGCCGCGGCCGGCCGGAGCAGCACGCCGACCACCCACGACCGGCCGGCGAGGTCCTGCGTGGTGAGCACCCGGGACGGGCCGTGCAGGGTCGCGCCCGCCGGCTGGAGCACCGCGTTCGCGGCGGGGTAGGTGAGCACCCGCTGCGTCCGCACCTCGCCGGGCGGGACGTCCCAGCGCGCCACCCAGACGTGCCGGACGAGGTCGTCGAGCGCGGCCGGGGGCTCGGTGAGGACGAACCGCGAGAACGCGACCTCGGGGTCGCCCGGGTTGAGGTGCCCCGCCGACTCGACCACGCGTCGCCCTCCTGTCCCGTTCGTACAAGACCCGGCGGCCCGGTGCGGCCAGGCTCGAGCCCATGACCGAGAGCACCGCACCCACGACCGCCACCACCCCCGCGACCGGCGCGCACACCACCGACGGGGTCCCGCACGGGATCACGTCGCTGACCCCGCACCTCGTCGTGCACCCGGCCGCCGAGGCCATCGGATTCTACGAGCGGGTGCTCGGCGCCCGGGTCGTGGACGTGTTCCGGATGGGCGACCTGGTCGGCGAGGCGTCGCTCGACCTCGGGAACGGCCGGTTCACGCTGGGAGACCCGCTGCCCGCCTACGGCATCACCACCCCCGACCCCGACGCCGCGACCTACTCGCTCGCCGTGCACGTCCGGGACGTCGACGCCACCGTCGAGCGCGCCGTCGCCGCCGGTGCGACCCTGCGCGAGCCCGTGACGACGTTCGTGTCCGGCGACCGCTACGGCTCGATCACCGACCCGTTCGGCGTGCGGTGGACCGTGATGACCCGGGTCGAGGACCTGTCGCCCGAGGAGTCGGCGCGCCGCGTCGCGGCGTGGGCGGCGGAGCAGGCGGCGCAGGGCTGACGCGCCGTGGCGCCGCGACCCGGGGCGCCGTGACCGGGCGCCGGGTCCGGGACCTGCCCCGGCACGGCGCGTAGCCTGGCCGCATGGTGCCCGAGCACGGCGTCCTCGACCCGGAGACCGACCCCCTGGCCACGTTCGTCCTGGAGCCGGACGACCTGCGCGACCTGGCGGACCGGGTCGCGAGCTCGCCCGCGGCGGGGACCCGCACGCACCACGCGCCGTGGACCCGCGCGCCGCTCGCCACCCTCCCGCAGTCGACGCCGGACGACGTGGCCCGGGCCGCGCGCGCGGCGCGGGCGGCCCAGCGCCGGTGGGGGGCCGTCCCCGCCCGGGACCGAGCGCGGCTGCTGCTGCGCGTGCACGACCTGCTGCTCCAGCGGCAGAGCGACGTGCTCGACCTGGTCCAGCTCGAGAACGGCAAGGCGCGCGGCGCGGCGTACGAGGAGGTCGTCGACGTCGCGCTGCTCGCGCGGCACCTCGGCCGGACCGCGCCGCGGACCCTCGCGCCCGAGCGCCGCCCGGGGCTGGTGCCGGGGCTCACGTCGGTGCGCGTCGTGCACGACCCGGTCGGGGTCGTCGGGGTCGTCGCGCCGTGGAACTACCCGCTGAGCCTGACGCTCGGGGACGTGCTCCCGGCGCTCGCGGCCGGAGACGCCGTGCTGCTGCGGCCGGACCCGCAGACCCCGCTGACGGCGCTGTGGGCGGTCGAGCTGCTCGAGGACGCGGGGATGCCGCGGGGGCTGGTGCAGGTCGTGCTGGGCGACGGTCCGACGGTCGGGGCGGCGGTCGTGGACCACGTGGACCACGTCGTGTTCACCGGGTCGACGCCGACCGGCCGGGTCGTCGCCGCGCGGGCGGGGGAGCGGCTGGTGCCGAGCACGCTGGAGCTCGGCGGCAAGAACGCGATGTACGTCGCGGAGGACGTGGACGTCGAGGTCGCCGCCGAGGGCGCCGTGCGCGCCTGCTTCGGCGGCACCGGGCAGCTGTGCGTGTCCGTCGAGCGGCTGTACGTGCACCGGGACGTGTACGACGCCTTCGCCGCGGCGTTCGCGCGCCGGACCCGGGCGCTGCGCGTCGGCACCGGCCTGGACCACCGGTCGGACGTCGGGTCGCTCACCTCGGCCGAGCAGCTGGCCCGCGTCGTCGAGCACGTGGAGGACGCGCTGTCCGGCGGCGCCCGCGTGCTCGCCGGCGGCGTGCACCGCACGGACCTCGGGCCGTACGTGTACGAGCCGACGGTCCTGGAGGGCGTCGGCCCGCACGCCCGGGCGTTCCGCGAGGAGACGTTCGGGCCGGTCGTGGCGCTGTCGCCGGTGGCCTCGGACGACGAGGCGGTGGCCGCGGTGAACGACTCGGCCTACGCCCTCAACGCGTCCGTGTGGACCCGGTCGACCCGGCGGGGTGCGGCGCTCGCGGCCCGGCTGCGCGCCGGCAGCGTGAACGTCAACGACGGCTACCAGGCGGCCTGGGGCTCGGTGGCGGCGCCGCAGGGCGGCCGCGGGGCGTCGGGCTGGGGGCACCGGCACGGCCGCGAGGGGCTGCTGGCGCTGACCGCGACCCGGACGGTCGCCGTGCAACGGGGCGTGCACGGCGTGCGCGTCGCACGCCGCACCGTCGTGCCGCCGCTCGGGCCGGGCCGGCTGCTGGCGGGCGACCCGGAGCGCTGGACCGCGACGGTCACCGCCGCGCTCCGCGCAGCGAGGGCGGCCCGCCTGCGCTGACCTCCGCGCGCGCTGCGCTCCGCTCCGCACCGCGCGCGACGCCCGGCGCCGAGTCTCCACTTTCGCACTGCGCGCGCGGCGACCACGACAGTCGCGGGACGGAGACTCGGCGAGATCCGGCGCGGGAGCGGGCGTCAGCTCGGCTGGCAGGCGGCGGCCGTGCCGGCCGACGGGGTGCGCGGCCCGCTGGCCGCGCGCGGGTCGCCGCCCGTGCGCGGGACCGGCACGGGGAGCGCCGCGGGCGTGGACGGCGTGCCGTCGAACACGACCCGGTTCCGCCCCTCGCGCTTCGCGCGGTAGAGCGCCGCGTCCGCCCGGGACACGAGGGTGTCGCGCGCCTCGCCGTCCGCGGCCATCGCGCCGCCGAAGCTCACCGTGACCCGCAGGCCCGGCGACAGCTCGTGCCACGGGTACCCGGCGATCGTCGCCCGGATCCGCTCGCAGACGGCCAGCGCCTGCTCGTGCGGGGAGTCCAGCAGCACGAGCGTGAACTCCTCGCCGCCGATGCGGGCCGTGGCGTCGCCGACCCGGACGGCGCTGGTCATGATCTGCGCGACGCGGCGGAGCACCTCGTCGCCGACGGGGTGCGAGTGCTCGTCGTTGACCGCCTTGAACAGGTCGATGTCCGCGACCACGTAGGCCAGCTCGGCCTCCCGCCCGAGCCGGGCGGCGAGGACCGCGTCGAGGCCGCGGCGGTTCAGCAGGCCGGTGAGCGGGTCGTGCGCGGCGTCGTGCTGCAGGGTCTCGTTGAGCGCGGTGAGCTCGGCGGCGCGCTTGCGGGCCTGGTCGCGCGCCTGCCGGACCCGCTCGACGTCCAGCTGGGCGTTGACGACGATGCCGCGGCGCTCGGCGGCCTGGTCGCGCTGGGCCATGACCGCTTCGTGGTACCGGCGGTGGGTGTCGAGGGCCGCGCGCAGGTCGCCGGCGTCCTCGTGCACCTGGACGAGCTCGAGCAGCACGTCGGCGCGCTCCATCGGCCGCAGCGACTGCTCGGTCAGCAGCAGCCCCTCGGCCAGGGTGGCGACGGCTCCGGCGTGGTCGCCGCGCAGCCGGCGCAGCCGCCCGAGGGCCGCGTGGTACCGGATCGTCAGGTAGCGGGCCGCGACGCGGGGGAGCGCCGCCTCGACCGCCGTCAGCGCCGCCTCGGCGGCGTCCAGGTCGCCCCCGGCCATGTGGGCGCGCGCGAGCCGCACCTGGGCCTCGGCGGCCATGCGCGGGTTGCCGGAGTCGCCGCCGTCGGCGTCCGGGACGCCGCGCGCCGCCTCGAGCCCGCGGAGCGCGAGCTGCACCGCGCGCGCGGCGAGCGCCCGCGCGCGGACGGGGTCGGAGGAGCGCAGAGCCTCGCTCTCGTCGGTGTCGAGCTTGGCCAGGCCCGACAGCGTGGCGCAGGTGCCGTCCGGGCGGTCCAGCTCGGGCCACAGCCGCGCGGCCTCGTCGAGCAGCTCGCGGGCCTTCTCCGGGAACCGCCCCATCGAGATGTAGGTGTCGGCGAGGTTGTTCAGCGCCGCGGCGAGGCCCTCGGTGTCGTGGAGCTCGCGCCGGATGGCGAGC
>NZ_JAMGSO010000001.1:3817500-7504067 GCF_023516765.1 Pseudomonas sp. R3.Fl | reverse complement strand
TGAACTGCATGTAGTCCACGCTTCCCTTTGCCGCGTCCCAGCTTGATTCCGGTGCGTCACCTGATTTCTCCCATTTCTTGGTGCCGCGTTCCTTCCTTTCGACTATCCAGGTGCCTGGGATTTTGCCGTTCGTGATCTCTTTTTCGTTACGAGACGCCAATTCCTTTTTCAGCTCATGGCATTCGCGGATCAGGCTGTCGCGTTGCTCCAGTAGCTTCTGTACCTGTTCATGCAATTCATCCCTGTGATGCTCGGCCAGTGCGCACCTGTCGCTAATTTCTATCGTTATGGCGTGTAGCTTTTCGTACTTCGCCCTAGATACCAGGTCTGTGCCGTTTTCTGTTTTTTCGTTACGTTGCGCTTTTGCCCGCTCGCGGTAAGCGCGCTGCCGCTCGGCGTTGCTCATGGCTTTGCCGGTGCTGGGTCGGCCCCGGCGGCGCTTGGCCTCGCCGAGGTCCAGGGGCTGAGTGCTGTTGTCCTTCGGATCGATCATGGCGGTGTGCTCCGTGCTGGTTGCATGGAGTAATTATAGTTACGTAACGATAAATAGACCAGCGTAACGTAACGATAAATCGACCGTTCGTCGTTAATGTTCGTTACGTAACGATAACTTGGCTCGCCTCGCTCGGCGGCTGGCTCGCGAGGCGCCGGATTCGTCTCGGCACAAGCCCACCCCGCGCCATGATTACCCCTCCTGGGCGTATCGCGGCCCGTCACAGAGCACCGCATCTGGTGCGCATTGCGTGCTGACAGATCTCCGCGGAATGTCCAGGCCGTCTAGCCCAGCGAGCAGCGCTGCCGGGCTTCCCGTCGGCTACAGCCAGAGAATTACTGCGATGGCGATGGTCACGGCGACGCCTACGATGGCCCATGAGGGCGCTTTCAGGCTGCGTGGCTGTTTGGAGTGCTGGATGGGTTTCTTTGGCTTCTTGGGCGCTTTGCGCGCCTCGTTGAACCATTCCCGGTCCTGTAGGCCCATGGTCGTCTCCGTGGCTGGGCAGGGTGGGGGTGCTGTAACACCCCCAATTCACCCCGGACTTCCATGGTTTGCTCTTGGCACCAGCTTCCATTCGGGGTGTATGACGCTGTCTGGCGTGGGTGTTATGATGTAGCAATCTACCGTCGCCTCACGCCCTATTCGTTGGGCGTGCTCTCTGATTACGATCTGAAGCCCTCGGCATTCGTTTTCCGTTGGCTTTAGGTAGACCTTTGGCTCTGGGTCCCCCTGGAACGCTACGACCAGTGCCCAGGCCATCATGCTGCGGTTTTCCTTGCCGCCTCTTCTTCCAGGCTTGCCAGGATTGCGCTGATCATTCCTCTTGCCATGGGCTTTAGGTTGTCTGGCAGGTCATTAAAACGCCGGAATAACGCTCTCATTTCTGGTGATATGTCGCGCTCGTGCTTGTCCATCAGAATCTCGTCGGTTGAGCACCCGAAGAGTTTGGCCATTGCGGCAACCTTGTCGCCTGGTGGTGGGTTTTTGTCTTTCTCCCAGCCGACCACTGTGTTTTCGCCGCTGCCTATCGCTTCTCCAAGCTTCTTTTGTGACAGGCCGTGCGCCTCTCTTTGGCGCTTTATGTTCTCGCCGATGCTCATGGCTGCCTCTTCTGTTACGGGGTTGTCCATGCACCCTATCTCCTGTTTGTTTATCCAATACCGATAAATGGTGTCTTTGACCGCAAGATTTCGTTTGCATTCGATCCGCGAAAAGCTGTAGCTTCTACCGCAATATTTGGGTGGTTGACAGCTTTTGAGGCTTCCATGGGGCGACAGCAGAGCAGGATGTTCTACGACTACCTCGCGGTCGAGCAGGTCTTTCCGTTCGAACTGCCGCAGGTGTCGGACACCCGTATTTGCTACTACGACAAGCGCACCGGCGAGCGCCTCAAGGTGACGGAACCGGGTTGGAAGCATGAGGGCAGCTACTCCACGTCGATCTCCATCCGCGCCGACGGCAACAAGCTGGTGGTGAAGGGCAATCCGAGCGCGGTTAACCGGCTGGATAACCTCGACGGGTTCCGCACTCTTGACGAGTGCATTGCGGTCTTCAACGAGATCGTCACGTCGTATACCGATGAGTATGGCTTCCGCCGGCTACCGCGCTTCACCAAGTGCACCGAGTGGGGCCTGCGCCAGGGCGAGGACGGCACTAAGTCGAGCATGGTCGGCAATGGCGCCCGCATCCGTCGTATTGACCTGACAACGAACCGGACAGTAGGGAAGGGCAACGACCTGGCCTACATCCGGGCGCTTTCAACCCAGCTGTGGAAGCGCAAGGTGGGCCATCTCTATGAGGACGGGCGAACCGTCGACTGGAAGGCTCGCGACCACTACGAGAAGGCGTATCAGAAGTCGCACGCCATTCGTAAGTTCCTGTTCCCAAAGTGCAAACGGAATTTTGGCGAGGACTCGCCCGAATTTCGCTACCTGCAGTCGCTGGCCAATTTCTGCGATGAGCATGGCGTGGTGCGGATGGAGCAGGAACTGAAAGCGGAATACCTGCAACGGGAGCGCCTGGAGTGGTGGGGGCTCTTTGATGAGTCCCGTTTCCGCGACATCCACGCGGAATTTTTGGCGATAGATCAGAAGCTTGAGGTGATGGGTATGGACTACAGCACGATTGCGCAGACGCTGAAAGAGAAGGGCATTGTTGCCTCCACTCAGTCCGCCAATGCGACCGCCAACATTGCTATGCAGTGGATGCACTGCCCGGGCATTCAGTTCGATTTTAAGAAGTCGCAGATGGAGGTTTACGCCTCTCGTCTCAACAAGATCGGCATCAACATCCGCATGCCCTACGACGTCACCCGGCATACCGCTGTGCTGGTTCGTCGTGCGACCGAAATCGTCACTAACGACAACCTGGTGCTGCCGAGTTTCTACCGGCACGCCCAGGCACCGCGCACCCAGCTGCGCCTGGTGGCCTGACGTGGCTCTCTTCGATCTTGCCGAGATGGATCGGTTGCCCAAGTGGGACGTTGTTTACCAGGGCATTTTTTGCCTGACCGTCTCCGCCGCCAGTGTTGAGGAAGCGTTTCAGATGGCTATGCATGCCCTCGGCGTCGACTCCGATGATGACGTTGAAGTTTGGGAGGTGGACTGATGCGCACCGTCTCCTTCCAGGGCGTCCAGCTTTCGGCCTCTGAGCGCGCCCGTGTAGCCCTCCAGGCATCGCTGCGCAGCTCCATTGTGGCCAACCCTGCCTTGCTCGAAATGCCCGTCCTGCAGCCTGCGCCGTATGAGTCTCGCGAGGACCGCGAGTGCCGGCGTTACTGGGAAATCGTGGCCGAGTTCAAGCGCTATGCCCGTACCGAAATTTGGTCTGACGGCACGCCCTGGGTGGGTGATGCCTTCGGCTTCTAACGCCCATCCGGGCACACGTTGAGAGAGGAAAGACGATGGATATTCAGGTTGAGATTGAGAGCGCCGAGGTGGTGGTCAAGTCGGGCAATTCGGCCAAGACCGGCAAGCCCTACCAGATCCGCGAGCAGAAGGCCTACGTCACCCTGCCGGGGCAGAAGTACCCGCAGCACATCAAGGTCACCCTGGATGACAACGCGGCTCCGTACGCGCCTGGTCTCTATACCGTCGGCCCGGACAGCTTCTACGTGGGGCGGTTCGAGGACCTGCAGATGCGCCTGCGCCTGGTGCCGCTGCAGAAAGCGCCTGTGCGCGCTGCCAGCTGATCGGGGAGGGCGCCTGGATGCTGATCGCTGAGCTTCTCGCCTGGTACGTCGCTGCCGGCGTCGTCGTTCACGGCCTCGGCCGCTGGGCTCGGTCGTGACCACGTACACGGTCGCCTGCGATGGCGAGATTCAGGTGCTCAGTGACGGCGCGCCCAGCTGCTCCACCCCCTGGGTGCTTGTTGAGTCGCACCAAGATTTCGACCCCTCCACGCTCGACCCTGTGGCACTTGCCCAGGCGTTCGGGGTCGGCTTCGTCTTCGTCGGCGTACCGCTAGCCGTCGTGTTCGGAGCCCGAGCAATCCTTAAGATGATTCGGAGTTAAGTCTATGAAACTGAACAAAAAAGGTGTCGTCGCCCTGGGCTCGCTCATGGCTGCTGCTGGTTCCGGTCTGGCTGCTGCTGCCGGTCCGGACTTCTCGGCCATTACGTCTGGCGTGGACTGGTCCACTGTCGTGACCGGCATCCTGGCAGTGGCTGCCCTGGCTGCTGCGGTCTACGTCGCCGTCCGTGGCGCCAAGATGCTGCTCGGCATGATCAAAAGCGCCTGACCGGGCCGCGTGTACAAGGGGCGGCTTCGGCCGCCCTTTTCTTTGGGGAGGGCGAAAGCATGGCTGATCTTTATTACTTCGTATCGTTCTTTTTCGGCGGCATGTCGGCCCTATGTTTCTTCTGGAGTCTTTGATATGCGCCGCATAATCTCTATATTCTTTCTTTTTCTGTGCGGTAGTGTTAACGCCGCCGATTATTATTGGACCAATTATTCCGGCATAAGTGCGGCATCACCGTTTCTTGCCTGTCATCAGAGTTATACAAGCCAGGTTAATGATTTGACGTCTCAGGGCAAGATTGTTGCTGACGGCTCTTCTAGTGTTCGTATAACAATGCAGAGTTCCACAAGGGCTCTTTGTTATTGGGCGACTACTTATAAGAATTCCCCGGGTGGCTCTGATCAGCCTTTGAGTGTTAATGGTTCGGTTTTTGATCGCCTTGGCGATAGTTGTGCCTCTGGTCTTACTTATAATTCTCAGACTGGTGCTTGTGAAACACCTGCAGGCGAGGATGGAACTCTTTGCGGCAATACCACTTGGCAGTCTACCGTTCCTTATGTTTGGTCGTCTGGCGAGTGCATCCGCGTTTATGATTCGCCTCCTGCTGTTATGTGTAAGGCGTTTTCTTCTCGCGACGGCGGTTCTGTGTCGCAGCTTTCTATTCATCTTGATACGCCTGAGAAGGGGCCTATTAATGGGCAGACCGTTGCATATCCGAATATCGGCTGCTCGGTTAGTGTCAAGTCTTCTCAGTGCACGGTAAATGCGGATGGCCAAGGTTCCGTTTGCGTGGTTGACGGCGTTTACACTGGCGGCGTTGGCGGTGGCACTGACAACCCCAAGGATCAGGACTGCCATGCGCTTGGTGGTTGCGAGGCGCCCGATTTAACTCCTAAGACCGATACCAATAATCAGCCGTGTAATTATTCGACGGGCGCTGACGGCTCTCAATCCTGCACGTCGAAACAAGAGACTAAAACGTCGGGCTCGCAGAACTGTGGCACGGCGAACGGCGTATTTAGTTGCGATTGGAAATCGCCTACTTCCAAGGGCATTGATATCGCCACGAACATCAGTACGACGACGAACGCCGATGGCTCTACCACGTCCGTGAAGACGGATGTTTCGACCAAGACTGTGTGCACCGACATGAATGTGTGCAGCAGCTCCACGACGACGACCAAAACCACGACGACTAAGGATGGCACGGGCGTGGTGACCTCTACGCAATCGACCTGCAGCGGCGCCGCCTGTGGTACTGGCTCGGCCTCTAATGGCAGCGGTACGGGCTCTGGCGGCACAGGGGAGGGCGAGGGCGGTGGTGACTGTGTGACGGCCGAGGAATGCAGTGACGGCTCTAGTCCGGACACGCCGAAGCTCGATGACGTGGACGATTACCAGACTACGACACAGAAGTTCTACGACACGGTGAAGTCAAGTCCGATTGCAACAGCGGTTGGCAATATATCGGCGCCTGATACTGGAACGGCTCCGACATTAACTACGCCTGCACTTCAGGTCCTGGGCGGGGCTTCATTGGACTACGGCATTATTCGCGACCTGAAGTCCACGATTGACGATGTTCTGCAGCCGACCATGCGAGCCTTCTGGTGTTTCGTGGCGGTTATGATTTTCCTCATGGCGTGAGGTGATTGATATGTTGGATTGGCTGAAAAGTTGGCTTAACGACATTCTGAAGTGGTTTGTTGATTGGGCAGAGTGGATACCGAAAAAGATTTACTCGGTAGCCATGGAAGGTATCGGTAAGTTCCTGAATGCTATTCCGGTGCCCGACTTCATGTCGCAGGCCGGCGGTGCGTTTGCGGGCATTCCTTCCTCGGTAATGTGGTTCGCCTCGACGTTTGAATTGAGCTTCGGCATTAAGGTGTGCCTGGCCGCATTGTTGGCTCGGTTTATCCTGCGCCGTATTCCGTTCATAGGGTGACGTCATGCCTATTGATGCGTATGTGGGCAAGCCTGGTCACGGTAAAAGTTATGGCGTTGTCCAACACGTGATTATTCCGTCGCTTAAACAGGGGCGGCATGTGGTAACGAATATCCCGCTGCAGGTGGATATGCTGCTGGAAGACTTCCCGCAGGGCTCTATCGATCAATTGCCGGCTGACTGGGATAAGCGTGACGACTTGGCGGACCTGGCTCCTCCGGGTTCTGTTCTGGTGCTCGATGAACTTTGGCGGCGTTGGCCGTCCGGGTTAAAGGCAACTGCCGTGCGCGAACAAGATAAGGCGCTGCTGGCCGAACATCGGCACCGTGTCGATAAGAACAATAAGTCGATGCGTATTGTGTTGGTCACCCAGGACCTGAGTCAGATTGCGTCGTTTGCCAGGGCGCTGATTGAGCAAACTTATCGGGTGGTAAAGAAGACTAAGAAGGCGTACCGCGTTGATATCTACAGCGGTGCGGCGACGGGGGATCGTCCGCCTAAGAGTCAGATGCAGCGGCAGTCGTTCGGCACGTATAAGCCCGAGGTCTACCGTTACTACAAGTCCGCCACGCAAAGCGAAACGGGCGACGTGGGCGACGAATCCAAGGCCGATAACCGCGGCAACATCTGGCGTTCGCCGGCTCTGTGGGGCCTGGTGGTGGCCATCCCTGTGCTGGTCCTGCCCGGCGTCTGGGGCGTGCATCGGTTCTTCGATCCGGAGGCGCGTGGTCTGCACGTGCAGAGCGAGCTCGTGAACCCGCCGCCAGCTGCTGCAGCGCCGGTACAGCAGGTGAGGGCGTCTGCCGATCGTGTTGTACAGGCGGTGACGGGTGTTTCGGTCAGCGGCGCGGCGCCTATGAGTGCGACCTGGCGCGTCGCCGGCTGGCTTGGCTGCTCGGTGCCGGTCGAGGGCGATCCGTCCAGGGTGAAGCCCTGCGGGGCCTCTGTGACCGGTGCTGGCTCGGTTAGTCGCACGTCGAGCGTTGTGCTGACGGATGGCTCGTCCAGGCGAATCGTGCCGATGGCTGAGTGCCGCTGGATTGAGCGTGACTTGTACGTGCTCTGCGATGTGGACGGCGAACGAGTGACGCCCTGGACCGGTCGCGGCGCGGTGACGAAGGTCGTGGATCCGGAGGCCTCTGTGCAGGCCCGGCAATCGGCTGTGAGCAGCGAGCGGAGCGACCTGCGATCAGCCGATGCCAGGCCGGTTCCTGCATCCGTTCAGCGGCCCTCGACGCCGCACGCTACAGCGACAGTCGTAACCGTTGTGCCGGACAGCGAATATGCTTCGCGTCCCTGGAGAGGCCAGGATGATTGAGCCTGCAGACGTGTTCGTTACGGCGTGCCTGGCGGCGCCGTTGCTGGTCCTGAACATCCTGGCGGTTTCCGAGGCGCTGGGCTTCATCGCTCGGTGCCTAGGCTTCGCATAATATCGTGACGTTACGTTAAGTCGGCTCCGGACAATGCTGATAAGCTCCGGGGCCGATTTAGCGTAATGTCCATTATGCGATGCCCGCCCTAGACATCCCCGAATATCTGTTACGTGACGCAAAACTCTGGTTCCCGGGGCGCGATGCCCTGGACTCGGTTTGCTGCATGCTTGAGGACTACCCGCGCCTGGCGGGTGAGATTCGACAACTGAGGCGCCGGGTTGCCCAGCTGGACGAGGAGGGGAGTCTGTTGGATGACCGCCTGGAAGCGCTCCAGGCGGCTTGCCGGGCTATTTTGGAGCTTTAGGCCAGTAGATCATTCCTTTGAACGTGCCGGCTGTGCAGCGAGCTCTCCAGTTGTCGTCCTGACCTGTTCCTGATGTGAACTGCATGTAGTCCACGCTTCCCTTTGCCGCGTCCCAGCTTGATTCCGGTGCGTCACCTGATTTCTCCCATTTCTTGGTGCCGCGTTCCTTCCTTTCGACTATCCAGGTGCCTGGGATTTTGCCGTTCGTGATCTCTTTTTCGTTACGAGACGCCAATTCCTTTTTCAGCTCATGGCATTCGCGGATCAGGCTGTCGCGTTGCTCCAGTAGCTTCTGTACCTGTTCATGCAATTCATCCCTGTGATGCTCGGCCAGTGCGCACCTGTCGCTAATTTCTATCGTTATGGCGTGTAGCTTTTCGTACTTCGCCCTAGATACCAGGTCTGTGCCGTTTTCTGTTTTTTCGTTACGTTGCGCTTTTGCCCGCTCGCGGTAAGCGCGCTGCCGCTCGGCGTTGCTCATGGCTTTGCCGGTGCTGGGTCGGCCCCGGCGGCGCTTGGCCTCGCCGAGGTCCAGGGGCTGAGTGCTGTTGTCCTTCGGATCGATCATGGCGGTGTGCTCCGTGCTGGTTGCATGGAGTAATTATAGTTACGTAACGATAAATAGACCAGCGTAACGTAACGATAAATCGACCGTTCGTCGTTAATGTTCGTTACGTAACGATAACTTGGCTCGCCTCGCTCGGCGGCTGGCTCGCGAGGCGCCGGATTCGTCTCGGCACAAGCCCACCCCGCGCCATGATTACCCCTCCTGGGCGTATCGCGGCCCGTCACAGAGCACCGCATCTGGTGCGCATTGCGTGCTGACAGATCTCCGCGGAATGTCCAGGCCGTCTAGCCCAGCGAGCAGCGCTGCCGGGCTTCCCGTCGGCTACAGCCAGAGAATTACTGCGATGGCGATGGTCACGGCGACGCCTACGATGGCCCATGAGGGCGCTTTCAGGCTGCGTGGCTGTTTGGAGTGCTGGATGGGTTTCTTTGGCTTCTTGGGCGCTTTGCGCGCCTCGTTGAACCATTCCCGGTCCTGTAGGCCCATGGTCGTCTCCGTGGCTGGGCAGGGTGGGGGTGCTGTAACACCCCCAATTCACCCCGGACTTCCATGGTTTGCTCTTGGCACCAGCTTCCATTCGGGGTGTATGACGCTGTCTGGCGTGGGTGTTATGATGTAGCAATCTACCGTCGCCTCACGCCCTATTCGTTGGGCGTGCTCTCTGATTACGATCTGAAGCCCTCGGCATTCGTTTTCCGTTGGCTTTAGGTAGACCTTTGGCTCTGGGTCCCCCTGGAACGCTACGACCAGTGCCCAGGCCATCATGCTGCGGTTTTCCTTGCCGCCTCTTCTTCCAGGCTTGCCAGGATTGCGCTGATCATTCCTCTTGCCATGGGCTTTAGGTTGTCTGGCAGGTCATTAAAACGCCGGAATAACGCTCTCATTTCTGGTGATATGTCGCGCTCGTGCTTGTCCATCAGAATCTCGTCGGTTGAGCACCCGAAGAGTTTGGCCATTGCGGCAACCTTGTCGCCTGGTGGTGGGTTTTTGTCTTTCTCCCAGCCGACCACTGTGTTTTCGCCGCTGCCTATCGCTTCTCCAAGCTTCTTTTGTGACAGGCCGTGCGCCTCTCTTTGGCGCTTTATGTTCTCGCCGATGCTCATGGCTGCCTCTTCTGTTACGGGGTTGTCCATGCACCCTATCTCCTGTTTGTTTATCCAATACCGATAAATGGTGTCTTTGACCGCAAGATTTCGTTTGCATTCGATCCGCGAAAAGCTGTAGCTTCTACCGCAATATTTGGGTGGTTGACAGCTTTTGAGGCTTCCATGGGGCGACAGCAGAGCAGGATGTTCTACGACTACCTCGCGGTCGAGCAGGTCTTTCCGTTCGAACTGCCGCAGGTGTCGGACACCCGTATTTGCTACTACGACAAGCGCACCGGCGAGCGCCTCAAGGTGACGGAACCGGGTTGGAAGCATGAGGGCAGCTACTCCACGTCGATCTCCATCCGCGCCGACGGCAACAAGCTGGTGGTGAAGGGCAATCCGAGCGCGGTTAACCGGCTGGATAACCTCGACGGGTTCCGCACTCTTGACGAGTGCATTGCGGTCTTCAACGAGATCGTCACGTCGTATACCGATGAGTATGGCTTCCGCCGGCTACCGCGCTTCACCAAGTGCACCGAGTGGGGCCTGCGCCAGGGCGAGGACGGCACTAAGTCGAGCATGGTCGGCAATGGCGCCCGCATCCGTCGTATTGACCTGACAACGAACCGGACAGTAGGGAAGGGCAACGACCTGGCCTACATCCGGGCGCTTTCAACCCAGCTGTGGAAGCGCAAGGTGGGCCATCTCTATGAGGACGGGCGAACCGTCGACTGGAAGGCTCGCGACCACTACGAGAAGGCGTATCAGAAGTCGCACGCCATTCGTAAGTTCCTGTTCCCAAAGTGCAAACGGAATTTTGGCGAGGACTCGCCCGAATTTCGCTACCTGCAGTCGCTGGCCAATTTCTGCGATGAGCATGGCGTGGTGCGGATGGAGCAGGAACTGAAAGCGGAATACCTGCAACGGGAGCGCCTGGAGTGGTGGGGGCTCTTTGATGAGTCCCGTTTCCGCGACATCCACGCGGAATTTTTGGCGATAGATCAGAAGCTTGAGGTGATGGGTATGGACTACAGCACGATTGCGCAGACGCTGAAAGAGAAGGGCATTGTTGCCTCCACTCAGTCCGCCAATGCGACCGCCAACATTGCTATGCAGTGGATGCACTGCCCGGGCATTCAGTTCGATTTTAAGAAGTCGCAGATGGAGGTTTACGCCTCTCGTCTCAACAAGATCGGCATCAACATCCGCATGCCCTACGACGTCACCCGGCATACCGCTGTGCTGGTTCGTCGTGCGACCGAAATCGTCACTAACGACAACCTGGTGCTGCCGAGTTTCTACCGGCACGCCCAGGCACCGCGCACCCAGCTGCGCCTGGTGGCCTGACGTGGCTCTCTTCGATCTTGCCGAGATGGATCGGTTGCCCAAGTGGGACGTTGTTTACCAGGGCATTTTTTGCCTGACCGTCTCCGCCGCCAGTGTTGAGGAAGCGTTTCAGATGGCTATGCATGCCCTCGGCGTCGACTCCGATGATGACGTTGAAGTTTGGGAGGTGGACTGATGCGCACCGTCTCCTTCCAGGGCGTCCAGCTTTCGGCCTCTGAGCGCGCCCGTGTAGCCCTCCAGGCATCGCTGCGCAGCTCCATTGTGGCCAACCCTGCCTTGCTCGAAATGCCCGTCCTGCAGCCTGCGCCGTATGAGTCTCGCGAGGACCGCGAGTGCCGGCGTTACTGGGAAATCGTGGCCGAGTTCAAGCGCTATGCCCGTACCGAAATTTGGTCTGACGGCACGCCCTGGGTGGGTGATGCCTTCGGCTTCTAACGCCCATCCGGGCACACGTTGAGAGAGGAAAGACGATGGATATTCAGGTTGAGATTGAGAGCGCCGAGGTGGTGGTCAAGTCGGGCAATTCGGCCAAGACCGGCAAGCCCTACCAGATCCGCGAGCAGAAGGCCTACGTCACCCTGCCGGGGCAGAAGTACCCGCAGCACATCAAGGTCACCCTGGATGACAACGCGGCTCCGTACGCGCCTGGTCTCTATACCGTCGGCCCGGACAGCTTCTACGTGGGGCGGTTCGAGGACCTGCAGATGCGCCTGCGCCTGGTGCCGCTGCAGAAAGCGCCTGTGCGCGCTGCCAGCTGATCGGGGAGGGCGCCTGGATGCTGATCGCTGAGCTTCTCGCCTGGTACGTCGCTGCCGGCGTCGTCGTTCACGGCCTCGGCCGCTGGGCTCGGTCGTGACCACGTACACGGTCGCCTGCGATGGCGAGATTCAGGTGCTCAGTGACGGCGCGCCCAGCTGCTCCACCCCCTGGGTGCTTGTTGAGTCGCACCAAGATTTCGACCCCTCCACGCTCGACCCTGTGGCACTTGCCCAGGCGTTCGGGGTCGGCTTCGTCTTCGTCGGCGTACCGCTAGCCGTCGTGTTCGGAGCCCGAGCAATCCTTAAGATGATTCGGAGTTAAGTCTATGAAACTGAACAAAAAAGGTGTCGTCGCCCTGGGCTCGCTCATGGCTGCTGCTGGTTCCGGTCTGGCTGCTGCTGCCGGTCCGGACTTCTCGGCCATTACGTCTGGCGTGGACTGGTCCACTGTCGTGACCGGCATCCTGGCAGTGGCTGCCCTGGCTGCTGCGGTCTACGTCGCCGTCCGTGGCGCCAAGATGCTGCTCGGCATGATCAAAAGCGCCTGACCGGGCCGCGTGTACAAGGGGCGGCTTCGGCCGCCCTTTTCTTTGGGGAGGGCGAAAGCATGGCTGATCTTTATTACTTCGTATCGTTCTTTTTCGGCGGCATGTCGGCCCTATGTTTCTTCTGGAGTCTTTGATATGCGCCGCATAATCTCTATATTCTTTCTTTTTCTGTGCGGTAGTGTTAACGCCGCCGATTATTATTGGACCAATTATTCCGGCATAAGTGCGGCATCACCGTTTCTTGCCTGTCATCAGAGTTATACAAGCCAGGTTAATGATTTGACGTCTCAGGGCAAGATTGTTGCTGACGGCTCTTCTAGTGTTCGTATAACAATGCAGAGTTCCACAAGGGCTCTTTGTTATTGGGCGACTACTTATAAGAATTCCCCGGGTGGCTCTGATCAGCCTTTGAGTGTTAATGGTTCGGTTTTTGATCGCCTTGGCGATAGTTGTGCCTCTGGTCTTACTTATAATTCTCAGACTGGTGCTTGTGAAACACCTGCAGGCGAGGATGGAACTCTTTGCGGCAATACCACTTGGCAGTCTACCGTTCCTTATGTTTGGTCGTCTGGCGAGTGCATCCGCGTTTATGATTCGCCTCCTGCTGTTATGTGTAAGGCGTTTTCTTCTCGCGACGGCGGTTCTGTGTCGCAGCTTTCTATTCATCTTGATACGCCTGAGAAGGGGCCTATTAATGGGCAGACCGTTGCATATCCGAATATCGGCTGCTCGGTTAGTGTCAAGTCTTCTCAGTGCACGGTAAATGCGGATGGCCAAGGTTCCGTTTGCGTGGTTGACGGCGTTTACACTGGCGGCGTTGGCGGTGGCACTGACAACCCCAAGGATCAGGACTGCCATGCGCTTGGTGGTTGCGAGGCGCCCGATTTAACTCCTAAGACCGATACCAATAATCAGCCGTGTAATTATTCGACGGGCGCTGACGGCTCTCAATCCTGCACGTCGAAACAAGAGACTAAAACGTCGGGCTCGCAGAACTGTGGCACGGCGAACGGCGTATTTAGTTGCGATTGGAAATCGCCTACTTCCAAGGGCATTGATATCGCCACGAACATCAGTACGACGACGAACGCCGATGGCTCTACCACGTCCGTGAAGACGGATGTTTCGACCAAGACTGTGTGCACCGACATGAATGTGTGCAGCAGCTCCACGACGACGACCAAAACCACGACGACTAAGGATGGCACGGGCGTGGTGACCTCTACGCAATCGACCTGCAGCGGCGCCGCCTGTGGTACTGGCTCGGCCTCTAATGGCAGCGGTACGGGCTCTGGCGGCACAGGGGAGGGCGAGGGCGGTGGTGACTGTGTGACGGCCGAGGAATGCAGTGACGGCTCTAGTCCGGACACGCCGAAGCTCGATGACGTGGACGATTACCAGACTACGACACAGAAGTTCTACGACACGGTGAAGTCAAGTCCGATTGCAACAGCGGTTGGCAATATATCGGCGCCTGATACTGGAACGGCTCCGACATTAACTACGCCTGCACTTCAGGTCCTGGGCGGGGCTTCATTGGACTACGGCATTATTCGCGACCTGAAGTCCACGATTGACGATGTTCTGCAGCCGACCATGCGAGCCTTCTGGTGTTTCGTGGCGGTTATGATTTTCCTCATGGCGTGAGGTGATTGATATGTTGGATTGGCTGAAAAGTTGGCTTAACGACATTCTGAAGTGGTTTGTTGATTGGGCAGAGTGGATACCGAAAAAGATTTACTCGGTAGCCATGGAAGGTATCGGTAAGTTCCTGAATGCTATTCCGGTGCCCGACTTCATGTCGCAGGCCGGCGGTGCGTTTGCGGGCATTCCTTCCTCGGTAATGTGGTTCGCCTCGACGTTTGAATTGAGCTTCGGCATTAAGGTGTGCCTGGCCGCATTGTTGGCTCGGTTTATCCTGCGCCGTATTCCGTTCATAGGGTGACGTCATGCCTATTGATGCGTATGTGGGCAAGCCTGGTCACGGTAAAAGTTATGGCGTTGTCCAACACGTGATTATTCCGTCGCTTAAACAGGGGCGGCATGTGGTAACGAATATCCCGCTGCAGGTGGATATGCTGCTGGAAGACTTCCCGCAGGGCTCTATCGATCAATTGCCGGCTGACTGGGATAAGCGTGACGACTTGGCGGACCTGGCTCCTCCGGGTTCTGTTCTGGTGCTCGATGAACTTTGGCGGCGTTGGCCGTCCGGGTTAAAGGCAACTGCCGTGCGCGAACAAGATAAGGCGCTGCTGGCCGAACATCGGCACCGTGTCGATAAGAACAATAAGTCGATGCGTATTGTGTTGGTCACCCAGGACCTGAGTCAGATTGCGTCGTTTGCCAGGGCGCTGATTGAGCAAACTTATCGGGTGGTAAAGAAGACTAAGAAGGCGTACCGCGTTGATATCTACAGCGGTGCGGCGACGGGGGATCGTCCGCCTAAGAGTCAGATGCAGCGGCAGTCGTTCGGCACGTATAAGCCCGAGGTCTACCGTTACTACAAGTCCGCCACGCAAAGCGAAACGGGCGACGTGGGCGACGAATCCAAGGCCGATAACCGCGGCAACATCTGGCGTTCGCCGGCTCTGTGGGGCCTGGTGGTGGCCATCCCTGTGCTGGTCCTGCCCGGCGTCTGGGGCGTGCATCGGTTCTTCGATCCGGAGGCGCGTGGTCTGCACGTGCAGAGCGAGCTCGTGAACCCGCCGCCAGCTGCTGCAGCGCCGGTACAGCAGGTGAGGGCGTCTGCCGATCGTGTTGTACAGGCGGTGACGGGTGTTTCGGTCAGCGGCGCGGCGCCTATGAGTGCGACCTGGCGCGTCGCCGGCTGGCTTGGCTGCTCGGTGCCGGTCGAGGGCGATCCGTCCAGGGTGAAGCCCTGCGGGGCCTCTGTGACCGGTGCTGGCTCGGTTAGTCGCACGTCGAGCGTTGTGCTGACGGATGGCTCGTCCAGGCGAATCGTGCCGATGGCTGAGTGCCGCTGGATTGAGCGTGACTTGTACGTGCTCTGCGATGTGGACGGCGAACGAGTGACGCCCTGGACCGGTCGCGGCGCGGTGACGAAGGTCGTGGATCCGGAGGCCTCTGTGCAGGCCCGGCAATCGGCTGTGAGCAGCGAGCGGAGCGACCTGCGATCAGCCGATGCCAGGCCGGTTCCTGCATCCGTTCAGCGGCCCTCGACGCCGCACGCTACAGCGACAGTCGTAACCGTTGTGCCGGACAGCGAATATGCTTCGCGTCCCTGGAGAGGCCAGGATGATTGAGCCTGCAGACGTGTTCGTTACGGCGTGCCTGGCGGCGCCGTTGCTGGTCCTGAACATCCTGGCGGTTTCCGAGGCGCTGGGCTTCATCGCTCGGTGCCTAGGCTTCGCATAATGTATATTATGTTAAATTAGGTATATGCCATGAATCCCTGAGCCAACCCTGGCTTGCTTGCGACTGCTCGAATTTGAAACTATTTGGCTCGGATCTCGCCTCCTCGCTTGGCTCTGGTAGCTAAAAAATTTTCGAACGCTTCCCTGAGCTCAATTTCCTGCTGCTCAGTGCGGAGCTTCCCGCCGTTCATGTCAGGAGCCTCAAATAAGTGGAATTCCATTCCTTCCCACTGAGATCCTGGACTTCGTCGATCAGGACTTCGTCGTAAAGACATTCCAGCCTGCATAGTAATGTCGGGTCTGCCTTTCGCGTACTGTCCGGGACGACCTTCGAAGCTAAAACCCCCTACCCGCTGCCTGGGAATTTGAACGGCAAGAACGGCTTGGCGAAGTGGCGCAGCAAGAAGGTGTACCAGCCCAAGACCTCCAGGTTGTGGCGATCACCGGCCTGAGAGCCGAGGCGATAGCCAGAGTTAGGTGGTACCGATATTCACACCAGTCATCTCCGCACATCCCTCCCTCGAATAGCTGGAAGCATGCCCTTGACCTTAAAGCCAGCTTCAATCTTAGGGTGCGCATAAAAGCCCTGCTGTAAAAACCATCGCTGAACAGTGCCGACGTACGAAAGGCTGCGACAGATGGGCTTCGCGCCGGACGTCCCGGCATACGTGACGGCCCAGGGCCAGGCAGTTCGCAGATTGATCTTCATTCACAGTTCAAGGAAACATCATGCAAACCGTTCTAGGAGCAACCGGCCAGATCGCCATGGAGTTGGCCCGAGAACTGCGCCGTACCTATACGGACGACATAAGGCTCGTCAGCCGTAAGCCCCTCAAAATCAACGACTCCGACGCTCTGGTGGCGGCCGATCTGCTTGATGCCGATCAGGCAGCCAAGGCGGTCAAGGGCAGCAGCATCGTCTACTTCACGGCTGGTCTACCGCCGGATACCCAACTGTGGGAAACGCAGTTCCCGGTGATGCTGCGCAACTCGCTCGATGCAGCGCGAGCGGCCAAGGCCAAGTTCGTCTATTTCGACAACACCTACATGTATCCGCAGGATGACCGCATGCTGACCGAGAACGCTCCGTTCGAGCCCGTCGGCCGCAAGGGCCGGGTGCGCGCGCAGATGGCATCCATGGTGCAGCAGGAGATGCAGCGAGGGGACATCCCGGTGGTGATTGGCCGTGCCCCTGAGTTCTATGGGCCCGGCAAGACGCAGAGCATCACCAACACCCTGGTCATCGACAACATCAGGGCCGGCAAGACGCCCCGCGTGCCCGTGCGGGACGATACCAAGCGCACGCTCATCTGGACCCCGGATGCAAGCCGGGCGCTGGCTGCCCTGGGGAACGCATCGGACACGTTCGGGCAGACCTGGCACCTGCCCTGCGACGACGAGCGCCTCACCTACAAGCAATTCGTCGCCCTGGCGTCCGAGATCTTTGGCCGGGAGCCTTCCTACAAGGTTCTCGGCAAATGGACACTGACGGCTGTTGGCCTGATATCCAAGCAGGTCCGTGAATTGCGGGAACTGCTGCCGCGGTACGAGCACGACAACCTGTTCGACTCCTCTAGGTACAAGCAGCGTTTCCCCGATTTCAAGGTCACGACTTATCGCCAGGGGCTCACTCAGATCCTGGCCGACTCTGGCCGCAGCTAAGCCAGGAAAGACCGCCATGACTGTAGCCTCCTGCGCGATGTGCTCCATGTCTATAGGGGAAAGGTGCAGAGCACCAGGGCTCATTATCTTCCCCCTTTTCTCCATGAGGGAATCAAATGAACACCGACGCCAAGAACGTCGTTATAACCGGCGCCAGCTCTGGACTTGGGGCCGGTATGGCCAGGGGGTTCGCAGCGCGTGGCTACAACCTGGCGCTGTGCGCGAGACGAGTCGATCGGCTTGAGGATCTACGGCGAGAATTGATCGCACGCTACGATGTCAGGATTGAATTGCGTGCTCTGGACGTGAACAACCATGCCGATGTCTTTCAAGTCTTCCGAGAGTTTCAACAACTCTTCGGGCACATCGATCGCATCGTCGTGAATGCGGGAGTCGGTGAGGGGCGTCGCATTGGAACGGGGCACTTCGACATCAACCGGCGGACTGCCGAAACCAACTTCATTGCGGCACTGGCTCAATGCGAGGCGGCTGTAGAAATCTTTCGCCAACAGAACTTCGGCCACCTGGTCAATATATCCTCCATGAGCGCAGTGCGAGGGCTTCCCAAGCATCTGACCACCTATGCCGCGAGCAAGGCCGCCCTCGCCCACCTGACCGAAGGCATCCGCGCAGAGCTGCTTTCGACACCCATCCGCGTCAGCGCGATCTTCCCTGGCTACATTCGCACCGAGCTCAATGCGGGCGCAAAGCGGCTACCCTTCGAGGTCGACGAAGAAACCGGATGTCGAGCCTTGGTGGCCGCTATCGAGCGAAAGCCCGCAACAGCCTATGTTCCTGCATGGCCATGGGCATTTCTTGGGGCTTTCATGCGGTTTCTTCCCCTGCGCTGGATAGTGAAGCTCAATTGATGTGAGCGACGTAACGGAACTTGAACGCACTAATCAATCCGCAGGGGACCTGACTCCGGCAGCCGGCTCACCAGGTCGGCACCGACCAGCTTCGCCGGCGTGTAAGCGCCGCCGGCGGGTTGATGCGTCATCAGGTATTCGACCACCGTCAGCGAGCCGGTGATGGTCAGGCTGTAGCCGTTCGCCGTGCGGATGCGCGCAGTTTTCCTTTCACCCCGTGCATTGACGGCCTCGCCCCAGACGAAGGTGGGCTGCAGTGCGCGTTTTTCCTCGCTGGGGCCCTTCACCGTCCTGGCGATGCGCGCCTTGATCAGCCTTTGCACCCAGCCTATTCCCAGCAACGGCCGGATATAGTTGGCGCGCCTGGCGCTGGCGATCATGCGCGGTGAGCCGGGAATGAACACTTCGATATTGGGGATGCCGGTGGTGTGGTAGGCGGTGGATACGTCGCCCCAGGGGATCGTCATCGCCTCCTTCTCGCCGTCGCCGAAATCGATCCGGCGCACCTTGTAGGCCAGCGGCACGCTGACTATCCGGCCGTCGCGGCGCACCTTGCCGCCCTGCGCCAGGCCTTCGACCGAGGTCTTGGCAGTGCCGGGCGAGAAGCCCGAGCGCGAATCGAACCCCAGCGCCAGATGCGTGGCGTCGGGCAGCGCCGCCTTCAGCGCAGCGGCAACGCAGTCCGTCGGGATGACGTCGAAGCCCACGCCGGGGCAAAGCACCACACCGGCTTGCTGCGCACGGCCATTCAACGACTGCGCCAGCTCGAACACGGCGATCTCGCCGGTAATATCCAGGTAGTGCGCGCCAGCGCGCAAACAGGCTTCCATCATGGGCGCGGCGGTGGCCGAGAACGGGCCCGCACAGTTCAGCACCAGCGAGTGCCCCTGGATCTGCCCGGCCAGCGCTGAGGCATCGTCAAGCCCGAACGCACGGGCCTGCAGACCAAGCTCGCGTGCCAGCGCCTCGACACGTTCCCGGCTCCGGCCGGCCAGCACCGGCTTGAGCCCTCGCCGAGCGGCCTCGCGGGCAATCAGCTCCCCGGTGTACCCATTCGCACCGTAGATCATCCAGCGCATCGCTGCAGGCGTACTGTTTTGCGCACTCATGACATCGTTCCTGATTCGTTAATGTTCCAGAGCCTAAATGACCTGCCCATGGGACAGGGGCAACTCGACGAGCACCGTCATCGAGGGCCGGGATTGGCGCCTGCAACACCGTAACCTTGAAGTAAACTTCAATGTCAAGCCAGGTCCCTCCCATACCCCACCCATCCACTCGGAGGATTGGATAGCGCCCGGACAGGCTTGACCTTCAATCGAGGTTGAAGGTGAACATGCTTGCGCGCTGTTGAAAGCGAGCATTGAAGGAATTGAGGATGAGGCTGAAGACTATTTTTTCCGTTGCTGTGGCGGCTCTGGCCGGAATGTTTGTTTCATTGAGCAATGCGGAGCCAACCCCGGCTGGCGCAGTGACAGACAATCGACAAATCCTCGTGATCGTTACCAATCACTCCCGCTATCCGTCCAGGGCCGACACAACGGGACTTTGGCTGACCGAGCTGACGCATTTCACCGATGTCGTCGAAGCCGCGGGCTACTCCACCGTGTTTGCCAGCCCCAAAGGCGGCAAGACTCCGCTGGACGAACGCAGCATGGGGTGGCTGTACATGGATGAGTCGGCCCGGCAGCACATGAAGTCGCCGGCATTTCGCTTGCGCCTCGCCAACACGGTACCGGTCGCCAATGTCGACCCGAGCCAGTTCAGTGCCATTTATTTCACGGGCGGCCATGGTGTCATGTGGGACTTCCCGGACAATCCGGACCTTCAGCGCGCCGCCGAAAAAATCTATGCCCGGGGAGGCGTCGTTGCAGCGGTCTGCCACGGTGTGGCCGGGTTGGTGGGTGTAAAGGACGACAAGGGAAACATTCTGATCAAGGACAGGACCGTCACCGGCTTCTCCAATCGCGAGGAACTACTGTCGGGAATGAGGAGCCAGGTGCCGTTCTTCCTCGAAGACCGGCTCGTCGCTCAGGGCGCTCGGTATCAGAAAGCCTGGCTGCCTTTCACGTCCTACGTGGTAACCGACGGCAGGCTGGTTACCGGCCAGAATCCTCAGTCAGCAGAGGCGGTGGCAAAAGCGGTGGTCACTCTCCTCGCCAGCCGGCAGATGAAACACTGATGCAAGTCCGCTGCGCTCTGGATCGATAGGTCCAGAGCGCAGCGCAACTATGCGAGCAGCGGAGCTTGGGTGCCACCCTCCCCCAGAACGGACACCAAGAACTCAGCCTGGATGTCCAGGTTCCTGCTCAGGTGCGGCTCCAGATAGGGTTCGAAATGGTTGCTGTCGAGGGTGACGACCGTCACATCCGGGTTGCCGGCATTTCGTACCGACTGCTCATCGAATGGCGCGATCGTATCGCGGCTGCCGCCAATGACCAGGGTGCGGGAGGCTATCCGGCGCATCGAGTCGATTGGACGATATCCCAGCATGGTCAGGACAGAGCGTGCGGCGATGTAGTTCGGTGCGCCCGGGCCATACAGCTCGGCACTCGCCGCCTTGGCGCCGGCGGCTCCATCTCGCGTCATGGTAGCGAAGCCACCTTCATCGGCCACGATGGGTATGTACAGTGGATTCCCTCCCCTGAAGACATCCCGCACCGCGTGCAACAGGATGCGAATTCGTGAGCGCAATGGGGTACGGCGGGACGCTGCCTTGCCATCGAGCATGGGCACTTGAGCAATGATTCCTTTCAGCTCGGGATGTCGCTCCCCTACGGTGAAAGCGATGCCTGCACCCAGGGATGACCCCCACAGGAAGATCGAGTCGCAAGCCACTTCTGGCTGAAGGGACAGGTGCTGAAGAGCGGCTTCTGCATCCGCGATGCGGTCGGGTACCGAAATCACATGCCGCGGCTCCCCCGAGCTTTCCCCCCCAGCAGCGGAAATCAAAGGTCATCACGGCACACCCCAATTGCAGGAATCGGTCTCGGAACGGTGGTAGGAAAGAAGTCTGCACGCCACCCCAGCCATACATCAGCAGGATGGCAGGAACCTTGTTGGAACGACTGGCGCCGTCAGGGAGATAGACCGTTGCAGCGCAGCGCTCTCCCTGGCTGATGAAGCTGCTTTTTCTCATGCTCATGGAGTGAGGACCTTGGAGGGGGGGATTGCGGGACCGCCAACATCACACCGGGCAGGACTCCCCTGCCCTGCTCCAGCGCCAGTTGCTACCAGGCGCCACGACACAGGCGACAGCCAAGACCTGGTCGACCTGCAAGTGATATCTGCGGCATTCATCCGCCGCTTTAGTCGAAAACCTTCAGCGCGGTTGGCAGGTTCAGTACGATCTGCGCGTCCTTGACCACATCCAGGCGCAGCACCTTGGTAGCTCCCAACCCATCGAGCAGTTGGCTCAGCGGACCGCCGTTGCGCACCAGATTCACCTCCTTAGGCAGCAGGCGCTGGGCGAAGGACAGGGTGTTGGTCTGCACCTGCGTCTGATGCCACTGGCCGTCGACCAGGTGCACCATGGTCGTGGTTCCCATGCGCGACTGTGGCTGAACGTTCTGTAGAACTGGAAGAGGCGCGTTCAGGGACAGGTCCGGCAGCCCCTTGGGCCCTGCTATGCGGGCGGTCACATCAGTGCCGATGTTCATCTCGATATCTGCACGCCACTTGGGCAGTTGGTAACCGTGCACGCCGCGCACCCTGGCAATCTCGGTGGTCACGGGCAATGCCAGTACATGCGCGACGAAGCTGCGTCGCCGAATGGAATCGAGCAGCTCCAGGGCATGGGGCTTCCGGCTACCGGGCCGGCGAATGACGATGGCGACGGATACTTCGTCGTAGGGATCGTTATCGCAAACCGAGTACGAGAAGAAGGTCAGCGCCACCAGGCCGTAGCCGGGCAACGCGCGGAGCGGCTCCAGCGGCATCGGCAGGGTCGCCTTCAGCCGGTCGATGGGCGCGAGAAAAAGCAGCTGGATGCTGCTTGAGCGGTAATAGAAATTCGGGGCCCACGTCGGCCCGACCCTGGAGGCGACCAGTTGCTTAGGGATTCTACGGAAGAAATCGATGTTGCCGGCTGCCGGGTCGCGCGCGACCTCGTCGAGGTTCGGGTTCATTCGGTAGCGGTCGTAGTAGCCACCGGCAAGTACCTCGACCTTCTGCGATCCGAATTCGACTTCAGTGAAGCGCCTGCTCATGTTCATTGACCTTCCTCGATGATTGCCTTGGCAGATGGTTCGGGTGCCGGGCCACACAGGCCTGCCGCAATCACTCTAAGGTTCAACCAAGCTTCAAGGTCAAGGGAGCCTGGCCTTATTGCCTGCATTCACACGGCTTATCGAGCCCGCGCGCCGGAGCCGTTGAACGCCTTTCCCCCGCCCACCTGAAGGCACGCGAGGGGTAAACATGAATACATTCCTGGGTTCCAGCGCGCGCTTTATGCGCCCAAACCGCTGAGCAGCCTGATCGGCAAGGAAGGACTGGTCGGCCCGGCAAGCCGTTTCGATGGAAGCCAGGCAGCATGCCCGGCTTTTCTGGGGCCGGGGCTCATTCGACGGAAGCGCTACGGCCCTTGGTCTGTTTGCGGGGCCGCATTGTCACACTGCCCTCTTGGCGCAGACGCTCCAGCACCCGCTGGGTATTGTCTGCGCACTGCATCCCTTCCGGCTTGCTCTCGATGCCCTCAATGGCCACCAGCAGCTGTGCCTTGTTCTGCTCCAGGCGCTTCTGCAGCACCTCGATCTCGCCCACCTTGCGCCTGAGGCCCTCCAGCAGCTCGCCATGCTGCCAGCCACTGGCGTTCAGCGGCAGCAAGGGGCGGATCTCCTCCAGCGAGAAGCCCGCGCTCTGGGCACCGGTGATGATCTCCAGGATCACCAGCGTCTCCGGCGCGTAGTCGCGGTAGCCATTGGCCTTGCGCTCCACCGAGTTGATCAGGCCACTGGCCTCGTAGAAGCGAATGCGCGAAGGCGCCAGCCCACTGAGCTTCGCCAGCTCTCCAATTCTCATGCAGCACCCTCGAAAAAAGCGTTGACCTTAAAGCTTACTTTAAACCTACAGTGATTGGACGGCCAAGCGATGGGGCGTTCACGCGGTGTCGCATCGTTGGTCGCCGAACTCCACCTCACACAGGAGATGCGAACATGGGATACGTCACCACGAAGGACGGGGTTGAAATCTTCTACAAAGACTGGGGCCCGCGGGACGCCCAGGTAATCCACTTCCACCATGGTTGGCCGCTCAGTGCCGACGATTGGGATGCCCAGATGCTCTTCTTCCTGGCCAACGGCTTCCGCGTCGTCGCCCACGACCGCCGCGGGCACGGGCGTTCGAGCCAGGTGTGGGACGGCCACGACATGGATCACTACGCCGACGACGTGGCCGCGGTAGTCGATCACCTCGGCACCCGGGGCGCGGTTCACGTCGGCCACTCCACCGGCGGCGGCGAAGTCGTCCACTACATCGCCCGCCATGGCGAGGACCGTGTTTCCAAGGCCGCCATCATCAGTGCCGTCCCGCCGCTGATGGTGAAGACCGATAGCAATCCTGGTGGCCTGCCCAAGCAGGTATTCGACGACCTGCAGGCCCAGCTCGCGGCCAACCGCGCGCAGTTCTACTACGACGTGCCCGCAGGCCCCTTCTACGGCTACAACCGCCCAGGCGCGAAGCCCTCGGAAGGCATCATCTGGAACTGGTGGCGCCAGGGCATGATGGGCTGCGCCAAGGCCCACTACGACGGCATAGTCGCGTTCTCGCAGACGGACTTCACCGAGGACCTGAAGAAAATCACCATCCCGGTCCTGGTGATGCATGGCGACGACGACCAGATCGTCCCCTATGAGGACTCTGGCCTGCTCTCGGCGAAGCTGCTCCGGAACGGCACGCTGAAGACCTACTCCGGCTTCCCCCACGGGATGCCGACCACCCAGGCCGATACGATCAACGCCGACCTGCTCGCCTTCATACGCGGCTGACAAGCCCGGGAGCCAGGTGCACATATCCTGGCTCCCCTTCTTTCCTGGCCGATCAGACCAGCGTCAGCTCCGCCCCCTCCCAACGACCCGTGGTCAGATCAGCCATTCCCACGCTGCGTCAATGCTTATACCGAGGTTCGCAATATGAACGCGCCCAACATTCCTTCCCATATGACAGCCATTGAGATCAGCCGCCCGGGAGGACCGGATGTTCTGGTCCCGGTCCAGCGGCCCACTCCTCGTCCGAGTGAAAGGGAAGTGCTGATCAAGGTGCATGCCGCCGGCGTGAATGGGCCTGACGTCCTCCAGCGCAAAGGTCTCTATGATCCGCCTCCTGGCGCCTCGGATATTCCCGGGCTCGAAATATCCGGCGAAATCGTGGCGCTGGGCGCCGAGGTAAGAAATTTCGCCATCGGTGACAAGGTGATGGCCCTGGTTCCCGGTGGCGGCTACGCCCAGTACGCCGTTGCAGACGAGCGCACCACTCTCCATCTGCCCGAAGGCTTGAGTCTGGAAGAAGCGGCAGCCTTGCCGGAAACCTTCATGACCGTCTGGACCAACCTGTTCCAGAGAGGGCAGTTCAAGGCCGGGGAATCGGTGCTGATCCATGGCGGCGCTTCCGGAATCGGCACAACGGCCACCATGCTGGCCAGAGCTTTCGGTGCCTCGCAGATCTTCACCACGGTGAAGAACGAGGAACAGCAGGCCGCCAGCCGGTCTCTGGGCTCGGATCACCCCATCGACTACACCCGGCAGGATTTCGTGGAAGAGGTCATGCGCGAGACCGGGGGACGAGGCGTCGACGTGGTGGTCGACATCATCGGCGGGGACTACGTCGATCGAAACTTCCAGGCAGCGGCCATGAACGGCCGCATCGTTCAGATCGGGCTGATCAAAGGGCCCGCGGCCACCGTCAATTACTTCCAGATGCTGGTGAAGCGCCTGACACATATCGGCTCGACCCTGCGCTCCCGAACCCACGATGAGAAAAAGGCAATCATCGATGAGCTCGAGAGCCAGGTCTGGCCCCATGTACGCAAGGGGGAAGTCAAACCCCTGCTTTGCAAGACCTTCGGCCTCACGCAGGCTCGTGCGGCGCATGAAATGATGGACGCCAGTCAGCACATCGGGAAGATCATCCTGACCGTCGAGGCCTGACGATCGCGGTCGGCTCGTTCCCCGTCATGATCCAGGCTCGCCTCCCTGCCACAGCTATTGCTGGCAGGGAGGCCTGCCTTAGAGCGCAGAGCAGGAATGGCCACCGTCGACAACGATTTCCGCGCCGGTCATGCTCCGGCCGGCCTCCGAAGCCAGTAGCAGAAGCGCCCCGTCCAGATCCTCGTAGGTACAGAACTGCCCGGAGGGAATGCGCTTTCTCAGGCGTTCGCCTGCATCGCTGGCAAGAAAGTCCTGGTTCAGTTCGGTCACCACATAGCCCGGGGCTATCGCGTTGACCCGGATGCGGTGACGGGCAAGCTCCAGGGCCATGGAGCGCGTCAGGTGACCCAGACCGGCCTTGGCCGCGCAGTATGGCCCGACCCCGCCGCCTACACGCGAGGCGAGAATCGAGGTGATGTTGATCAGGCTGCCGCCACGCCCCGCAGCCACCATCCTGCGTGCCGCCTCCTGCGCAACGACCCAGGCGCCCTTGAGATTGGTATCCAGTACCGCATCCCAGTCACTGTCCTCGTAGTCGAGGACACGCTTCGTGTTACTGACGCCGGCGTTGTTGACGACGATATCGAGCCCTGCCAGGTCCCATTGGATGCTGTCCAGGCACGCATTGACCGATTCGCGCGAGGTGACGTCGAGCTCATACGCCGTTGCCTCCAGTCCCTGCTCGCGCAACTCGAGAACAAACGCGTCAAGGCGATCGAGTCGCCGCGCGGCGACTGCCACGTGGGCGCCAGCCACTGCCAGGGTTCGAGCGAAGTGCCTGCCGAGCCCGCTGGAAGCCCCCGTCACCAGGGCGCGTTTGCCGCTGAGGTTGAACAGTTGGTTCATCGCCCGCCTCCGCTCACCCGATCCAGAATCTTGCGGGCCAGGCTCATGCGGTGGACTTCGTTCGGGCCGTCATAGATCCTGAAGGCTCGCGCGTCACGGAAGATCCGGTCGACGATGGCCTCGCTAGTGACGCCCTGCCCGCCCAGCACCTGGACGCTACGGTCGATGACCCGCCAGATGCCTTCCGAGCTGATGACCTTGGCCATGCTGGATTCAACGTTGCCCCGCTCCCCCTGGTCCAGCACCCAGGCGCAATGCCAGATGGCCAGGCGCGTGGTCAGCAGGTCCATTTCGTTGTCGGCGAGCATGAACCCAACCCCCTGGTGCTCGCCAAGTTTCTTGCCGAAAGACTCCCTGCGGCTGGCGTAGCGGCAGGCAACCTCATGGGCGCGGCGAGCCTGCCCCAGCCATCGCATGCAATGAGTCAGCCGGGCAGGCGCCAGGCGAACCTGGGCATAGCGAAACCCCTTGCCCACTTCACCCAGCACATCGCTGGCAGGGACTCGCAGATTCTCGAAGCGCAAGACGGCATGGCCACCGGTGAAGCAGCTATCCAGCGAATCCATCATCCGCTCGAGAATGAACCCCGGGCGGTTGGTATCGGTGAGGAACATGGTCGCGTGACCCTCCTCGGTACGCGCCATGATGATGGCGAAGCCTGCGCCATCGGCGCCGGTGATCAGCCACTTGTGGCCGTTGATGATGAAATCGTCGCCGTCGCGAACCGCGGTGGTGGTCAGCATCGATGGATCCGAACCTGCGCCAGGCGAGGGTTCGGTCATGGCGAAACAGGAACGGATGTGGCCCTGCGCGAGCGGACGCAGCCAGCGGTCTTTTTGCGCCGGCGTTGCGACCACCTCCATCAGGTGGATGTTGCCTTCGTCGGGGGCATGGATATTCATTGCGGTGGGACCGAGCGGCGAGTAGCCAGCCTCTTCGAACACAACCGCCTTGGCGACGTGCGACAAGCCCTGGCCGCCCATCTCGGCAGAGGCATGCGGGGTCAGCAACCCCCAGGCACGCGCCCTCTCGACCAACGCTTGCCGCAGCTCATCCGAGGGGCCGTGGGAGCTCTGGCGAGGGTCGTTCTCCATGGGAATGACTTCTTCTGCGATGAAGTCGCGCACACGTTTCTGCAGGGATTGGAGCTCTTCGGGAAGGGAGAAATTCATGGATGGTTCCTGTCATCGGGAAGATCAGGCCGTCAGGCTTTCCGGCTGGATAGCCCTGAAGAGGTTTTCCAGAACGGTGTCGTGGATCCCTGCCTTGTGAGGGCTATAGGGGGTGTAGTTGAGCGTACGGATGACGGCGCCGAGCAATTGGCCGTCCCGGGTATCGATGTCCAGCACGTTCAGGCACGCGGGGTCCTGTTCGAACGCAGCGATCGCGCCGAGCCCCAGGCCGGTGGCCCAGCTCAGGATCACGCGGTTGACGGCGTCGTGGCTGACGATCAGGACGCTCTGCCATGACGGGTCCTGGATGAGACTCTGGAAAAGGCCGAGGATGCGTGACTGGAATTCGTCCCAGCGCTCTCCGCCGAGAAAGCGGGCATTCACGGCACCGGCATTCCGATAAGCGCCCAGCACCTGCTCGGGCAGCGACTCGCGCTCCAGTTCGCGCAGGCGACCGGCACGTATTTCGCGTAGTTCGGGCAGAGACTCGAAGGGTACGCCATGGCCCGGCAATATCAGCTCGAGCGTCTGCCTCGCACGGGGGTAATCGGAGCACAGGGCCCTGTCAACGCGAGCATCCTGCAGCACCTGGCCGAGCGCCCATGCCTGCTGCGCCCCTTTCTGCGAGAGCGGAACATTGCGCGGGTCCAGGGGTTTGCCTTGCTCATCGAAATACTCGACATGCCCGTGGCGGACCAGGTAGCAACGGCGTCGACGCACACCGGCGAAGGCTTCAGCGGCCATGGTTCAGGACCTTGGGGTTGCTGACACTCAGCCGGGCCTCGGTGATCGCGGTCAGCGCTTGCTGCAAGCTCGCCTGCCCGGCTCTCGGCCGGTCGAAGTCTCCCTGGCGGATCAGCTTCACGAGTGCGCCCAAGGCCCGCTCGTGAGGCAGATGGGGAATGCCCTGTGGTTCCAGCACATGATCCAGCGCGTGGCTCTCCAGGTCGGCGACCTGTTCTCCAAGCTCCAGCTCTCGGACGGCGATCGCCAGCGCATTGGCAACCATCCTGCATTGGTAATGCAGTTCGCTCGGCAGCGAGGGAAGCAACGCTTCCAGCACGGTGCTACGGGCGGCTACCAGTAGATCCACTGCATTCGGGGCAATCATGGCCGGGCTCCTGTGAGAGAAAGGATCTCGTATTCCAGTTCCGGGATCAGTCGCCCGGTCAGGGCCAGCTCCAGCGAGCGCTGCTGTCCGGTGAGATGCCGCTGCGCCTGTTGCAGCGCGATCAAGGCCCAGCGGACATGGGCCATCAGCTGCCAGAACCGGAGTTCTTCCAGCGTCGGGCGCAAGCCCGAAACACTCGAATACCCTTCGAGAAAATCGTCCAGTTGCCCGATGCCGCCGGCCTCCCGGTCCGGCCGGGCGAAACGCCAGCAGCGCGCGGTGAACCAGCCCAGGTCCTCACGGGGATCGCCCCACCCCGCGAACTCCCAGTCCAGCACGCCGACCAGACGCCCCTGGTCCACCATGTAGTTGCCAGTGCGGTAATCGCGATGAATCAGCCTTGGCGCAAGCGCGTCCGGCCGGTTCAGCTCGCACCAGCGCAAACCCCATTCGATGACGGGGTGGGCAATGGGCAACTCATCGAGGTATTGGCGGTAGAGATCGATATCGCGCTGAATCGGATCGATGGCGGCCGCATGCAGGAAATCGAGTTCAGCATGGTCGGGCTTCACTTCATGGAGCAACGCAAGGTTGGCACCAAGCTCCCGGCAAAGGTCTCTCCGCGCCGGTTCGAGGGCCTTGTCCGTCGTGAGCCGGAAGCCGCTGGCGGTCCCCTCCAGAGCCGCCATGAGAAAGAAGTCGCGCCCCAGTATCCCGGGGTCACGGCATAGCCAAAGCGGGTCCGGTACCGTGACGCCGGCCTGGTGTACCGCCTGCAATACGGCGAACTCCTGGGCTCGCCCCATGCTGACGGCAACCGTTGACGGCGCATCCGTACGCAACACCCAGCGCTTCTCGATCGGTTCCCCATGCACCAGGACGCTGGCGCTCAGTAACCAGTTTTCCTGGATGGCACCGCCGGAGAGCCGTTCGCAGGATTCGATTTCGACATGCTCGTAGGCAAACTGGCAGGCCAGGCGGGCTGCCAAGGGCGCCAGAGCCGAGGGGACATCGATTCGGGGAAGATCGGAGTTGGGGGCTGAAGGGCTATGCATGGATAAAGCTTGCTCTGGTTTGTGACGTGCAAGAGGCAGAGCAAGAGCCGTTCCAGCTGCAGAAAATCTATATTTTCCTATTAAAAATCAGATGCTTATGAATTCGCGCGATTGATAAGGAGTCTTCCCTGCTGGATTGTTCGTTGCAATTCTGAAACCTTGATTGCAGGTTGGAAAATGAATTGCACGAGACTCCCCATGGCCACAGAGCAGCATTACCTACCCCGCATCGTCGCCCTCATCAACCATCTCCGCACTCCCCATGGCCCCAACAGCATGTCCCGCATCGTCGAGAAGGTCGTGCCCCTCTACAGCCAGCGGGCCCACGTGGAGATCGTCGAAACGACCATCGATGAGCTGCGCCAGATCGGCAAGGCCCTGGAAGGCCGGCAGGATGTCGACATCATCATCTGTTCGGGCGCAACCGCGGATTACCTCCGGCGACATATCTCCACCGCGATCCTGTCGATTCGCATGGGCGAATACGATCTGATCCGGGCGCTGGACATCGCCAAGGCGCGGGCGACGAAAGTCGGCATCGTCAGCTTCCAGCGGGGCCACCCGGAAATCGACGCCATGGCCTCGCTGTTCACCGTCGACGTGCGCCAGGCCACCTACACCAACCTGAATGAAGTCCAGGAACAGATTCGCCGGCTGGTCGATGAGGGTTATCGGGTGATCGTCGGCTCCTCGACCGCTGTCGAAATCGCAGAGGCGGCCGGCGCCCAGGGCGTCCTGGCATTGAACGAAGACGCCGTGAAGAGAGCGCTCGATGAGGCCCTGGCGATCTGCCGCAGCAGGTCCCAGGCCCTCATCCAGCAACAGTGGCTGAACGCCGTGCTGCGAAACCTCAACGACGGCGTGATCGCCGTGGATGCCAAGGGTATCGTCCAGTCACTGAATCCCCGGATGGCACAGATGCTCGGCGTCACCATCGAATGGGCGCAGGAACGCCCATTCGCCGAAGTCATGCCCGACCTGGACATCAGCCTTGCCATCGGCCAGGGCGAAAGCGACGAAAGCCGGATCATTCGCGCCGGTGGGCGGGTGCTGGCAGCCAACGTCACGCCGATCATCGAACATGGCAAAGCGAATGGCGTGGTGGTCTCCTGCCAGGAAACGAACACGATCCAGCGCGCGGACCGGAGAATCCGCAGCCAGGCCCGCCCCCGGCAATTCACCGCTCGATATCGCTTTGATCAGCTACTCGGCCAGGCGCCGGGGTTTCGCACGGTGCTGGAACTGGCTCGGCGCTACGCCGGTACGGACTCCACCGTGCTGATCACCGGCGAAAGCGGGACCGGAAAGGAGTTGCTCGCACAAAGCCTGCACAATGCGAGCCCCCGACAACCGGGGCCCTTCGTGGCGATCAACTGCGCAGCCTTTCCGGAGACGCTATTGGAAAGCGAACTGTTCGGCTACGAAGAGGGCGCGTTCACCGGCTCTCGCAAGGGCGGGAAGTCCGGCCTGATCGAGGCCGCGCACACTGGGACCCTGTTCCTGGATGAAATCGGCGATATGCCGGTGACCCTGCAAACCCGCTTGTTGCGTGTGCTGCAGGAACGAGAGGTCCTGCGTCTCGGCGCCTCGGAGCCCACGCCCGTGGATATCCGCATCGTAGCCGCGACCCATTGCGACCTGCGGGCCCGGGTGGCCGATGGCCGCTTTCGCGAAGACCTCTATTACCGGCTGAACATTCTTCGCCTCGCCGTCCCTCCTCTCAGGGAGCGCCCGGAAGACATCCAACTGCTGGCCGGCTCGATCCTGCGCAAGCTTTCGCTCGCGCCGGAACACATTCTTGCCGGGCAAGCGGTTCTGGATGAACTGATGCCATACCTTCAGGCTTACCGTTGGCCCGGCAACATTCGCGAACTGGAAAACCTGGTGGAGCGCGCGGCACTTTCCGCCCAGGCGATGGGCGCCAGCAGCGTCGCATTGTCCACCTTGTTCCCCGAGTTGCTCGAAGACAGCCTGTGCCCCTCCTCCCCGCCATCCGCCGACGCTCCGCAGTTGGACCTGCGGAGCGTCGGCAAGGCCAGCGAAATCGCCCACGCGCGCAAGGTGCTCGAAGCATGCAACGGGGACATGGACGAGGCCGCCCGGCAACTTGGCATCAGCCGGACCACGCTCTGGCGCCGCCTCCGCACTTGAGCCGTGGCAATGCAGAAATGAAACCTCGCGGCGGCGAGTTCATTACAGAATTGAAATCGACGCGGAGCCAAGCGGCCCGACTCAAGTCGTAGCCTGATCGGGAATGCGTTTTATCCAATTGAAATGAAATGAGTTTCTGCCGCCGGGAAGGATCCGGACAGGCAATGGCACACCCCTTGCTCAACCCTCTGCCAAAGGCTGCGAGTCGCCCCTCGATGCCTGCGGATAGCCAAACAAGAAAAAGGCGGAGGTTGCCTGTGCAAGGTTTGATGATGAACTTCAACCTCGGTATTGCCGCAATCATGCGGCATGCCCTCCAGGTTGCAGCGGATACCGAGATCGTTTCCCTGTTCGCCGATGGCCGTGTGCATCGCTACCGCTATGCGCAAGCCTTCGCGCGAGCCGCGCGGCTGGCGAATGCGCTCGACGATCTGGCCTGCCCGCCCAATGCGAGGGTAGGCACCCTGGCCTGGAACGATCATCGTCATTTCGAACTGCACTACGCGGTTCCCTGTTCCGGACGCGTCTGCCACACCATCAACCCCAAGCTCTTCCCCGAGCAGATCCGGTTCATCATCCGCCATGCGCAAGACGACCTGCTGTTCATCGACCCGCAGTTCATCCCCCTTGTCGAAGGGCTTCGCGATGAGCTTCCATCGGTGCGGCATTTCATCGCCCTTTGTGGCGAAGACGAATTGCCGGCCAGCACCCTTCCCAACCTCCTGAGCTACGAACGCCTGCTGTCCCGGGCGAGCGAGGCCTGCGACTGGCCGGAGATCGACGAACGCCAGGCCAGCGGCCTCTGCTACACCTCCGGCACGACCGGCGATCCCAAGGGGGTGTTGACCAGCCACCGCAGCGCCGTCCTGCACAGCATGTCGCAGAACATGGCGGACAAGGTGGGACTGCGCGCCGTGGACGTGGTGATGCCGATGGTTCCCATGTTCCATGTCAACGCCTGGGGCATGCCCTACACCTCGGTGATGGCCGGAGCCAAGCTGGTATTGCCGGGCCCCAACGTGGGCGACGCGGCGAAGATGATCCGCTTGATCAACGAGGAAGGCGTCACCTTCTCGCTGGCCGTTCCGACGATCTGGGCGAACATCAGCCAGCAGCTGGCCGCTGGAGGTGGTGCGATACCGACCTTGAGAAGGGCCGTTACCGGTGGCGCCGCCTGCCCCCTTTCCCTGCTCGAGGCCATGGCCCGCCATGGTGTCGTTCTGGAGAATGGCTGGGGCATGACGGAGCTCAACCCGCTGGGTAGCTACAACCGCCACCAGCCCTGGTACGAGGAGCTCGACCCCGATGCCCGCGGCGAGCAATCGCTCAAGTCGGGGCGCCCGCTGTTTGGCGTGGAGATGCGTATCGTCGACGACGCCGGGCAGGTTCTTCCTCACGATGGACTGACCTCGGGCGTGCTGCAGGTGCGCGGTCCCTGGGTACGCAGTGGCTATTTCGGCCAGGACGGCTCGGACGACTGGTTCGATACCGGCGACATGGCCACCCTCGATCCGCGTGGATACATGCAGATAACCGATCGCATCAAGGACGTCATCAAGTCCGGCGGCGAATGGATCTGCTCCGTGGAAATCGAGAATGCCGTGATGGCGCACCCCCTGGTGGCCGAAGCCGCGGTGATCGGGGTACCGCACCCGCGCTGGAGCGAGCGTCCCCTCCTGGTGGTGGTGCCGCGCTGCCGCGAAACGGCGCCCAGCCACCAGGAGCTGATCGGCTTCCTGGACGGCAAGGTGCCCAAGTGGTGGATCCCCGATGCCAGCGAGCTGCTGGACGCGTTGCCGCTTACCGCCACCGGCAAGATCAGCAAGAAAACCTTGCGCGAGCGCTACACCGACTACAGCTGGCGCTGAACTCCCCTCCTGATAACGGCCCGTCCATACGGGCCGATGGATCGCCCTACAACAAAAACAAGTGGAGGCTCCATGACCATCCCCCCCAAAAGCCATACCGATCATTACCGGCGAATTCGCCAGGATCCGAAGTTCATCGCCCTTAGCCGTGCGCGTGGCCGTACCAGTTGGTGGCTGACGATCGTGGTGCTGAGCGGCTACTTCCTCTTCATGGGCGTTGCCGCAAGCGATCCCCAACTCCTTCATCGTCCTCTCTACCCTTCCAGCCACATCAGCCTTGGCATTCCCCTGGGCGCCTTGCTGATCGTTGCCGGATGGTCGCTGACAGGCTGGTACGTGCATCGAGCCAACAACCACTACGACCGCCTCAACCAAAGCATCATCCAGGAGAGCCAGGAATGAAACGAATCTGCGCAGCCTGCCTGATCGCCCTGCCGCTCTTCGCCCACGCCAGCGAGGCCGGCCGTCAGGAGCCCAACCTGAACGCCATTGCGATGTTCGTGCTATTCGTGGGCATCACCCTGCTGATCACCTGGTGGGCGGCGCGGCGCACCCGGTCCGCGCATGACTTCTACACGGCCGGAGGTGGCATCACCGGTCTGCAGAACGGGCTGGCCATCGCCGGCGACTACATGTCGGCCTCCACCTTGCTGGGCATCTCCAGCATGGTGTTCGCCAAAGGCTACGATGGCA
This sequence comes from Pseudomonas sp. R3.Fl, assembly GCF_023516765.1. Classification (NCBI taxonomy): domain Bacteria; kingdom Pseudomonadati; phylum Pseudomonadota; class Gammaproteobacteria; order Pseudomonadales; family Pseudomonadaceae; genus Pseudomonas; species Pseudomonas sp. R3.Fl. The sequence continues at coordinate 7,469,899 of NZ_JAMGSO010000001.1, read as the reverse complement.
TGATCTACGTCACCGGCTTCTTCGTCGGCTGGCCGGTGCTGACCTTCCTGATGGCCGAGCGCCTGCGCAACCTGGGCCGCTACACCTTCGCCGACATCGTCTCCTATCGGCTCGACCAGCGCAGGATCCGCATACTGGCGGCCTGCGGCTCGCTGACGGTGGTGAGCTGCTACCTGCTGCTGCAGATGGTCGGCGCCGGGCAACTGATCAAGCTTCTATTCGGCCTGGACTATAACGTCGCCGTGGTAGTGGTCGGTGTGCTGATGCTGGTTTACGTGGTGTTCGGCGGAATGCTGGCCACGACCTGGGTCCAGATCACCAAGGCCGTTCTTTTGCTCGCCGGTGGCACCACGCTCATGCTGCTGGCCCTGGAGCGGTTCGATTTCAGCCTGGAAACCCTGGCCCGGCGCGCGGTGGAAAGCCATGCCAATGGCTGGAGCATCATGGGGCCGGGCAGCATGCTGGCCAACCCGGTCAATGTGGCCTCCATGGCCATAGGCCTGGTGTTCGGCCTGGCTGGCCTGCCCCACATCATGATGCGCTTCTTCACCGTGCCCAATGCGCGGGAAGCCCGTAAATCGGTGCTCTACGCATCCGGCTTCATCGGCTTCTTCTTCCTGGTGGTCTGCGTGCTCGGCTACTCCTCCATCGTCATCGTCGGCACCGACCCGCAGTACTTCGTCGATGGCAAGCTGGGTGGAGCCTTGCTTGGGGGCGGCAATATGGTCGCTATGCACCTCGCCAAGGCCGTTGGCGGGAATCTGTTCCTCGGCTTCATCTCGGCGGTGGCCTTCGCCACCATACTGGCCGTCGTTGCCGGCCTCACCCTGGCGGGCGCCTCGACCATCTCCCACGACCTCTACGGCATGGTCTACAAGCGCGGCCAGGCCAGCGAAGCGCAAGAGATGCGCATTTCCCGCTTCGCCGTGCTCGGGCTCGGGGTGCTGGCTATCGCGCTGGGCATGCTCTTCGAGCAGGTGAACATCGCCTTCCTGGTGGGGTTGACCTTCGGCATCGCCGCATCGGCCAACTTCCCGGTGCTGATAATGGCCATGTACTGGAAGGGGCTGACCACCCGCGGCGCCATCTGGGGTGGGCTGAGCGGGCTGATCGCGGCGCTCGTGCTGGTCGTTCTTTCCCCCACCGTATGGGTGACAGTGCTTGGCCATGCCAAGGCCCTGTTCCCCTATGACCACCCGGCGTTGTTCGCCATGCCCCTGGCCTTCGGCATGATAGTGGTGGTCTCGAAGCTCGACCGCAGCGCACGTGCCGATAGGGACCGAGAGGGTTTCGAGGATCAACGGGTTCGCGCCGAAACGGGCCTGGGTATCGCCACAGCGCTCAGCCACTGAGCCCCTGACCGGGGAGCGAAAAATCGTCCGGCGTGGAGGGGAACCGGTCGCCCTCCACGCCCGGGCGACCGCGCGCCCCGAGCATCATCAGATGCCGTCGCGCGCCAGATCCATCGCGAAGTAGGTCAGGATCAGATCGGCCCCTGCGCGCTTGATGGCGCCGATGCTTTCGCGCATCACGCGTCCTTCGTCGATGGCGCCGGCCAGGCCAGCGAACTTGATCATCGCGTACTCGCCACTGACCTGGTAGGCCGCCAGGGGCAGGCGCGATGCGGCGCGGATGTCGGCAATCACATCGAGGTAAGCGCCGGCCGGCTTGACCATCAGCGCGTCCGCCCCTTCCTGCTCGTCCAGCAGAGACTCGCGCACCGCCTCCCGACGGTTCATCGGGTTCATCTGGTAGCCCTTGCGATCGCCCTTGAGCGCGGTGCCACCGGCCTCGCGGAATGGGCCATAGAGCGAGGAGGCGAACTTGGTCGAGTAGGCCATGATCGCCGTGTCGTGGAAGCCCGCGGCATCCAGGGCGTTGCGGATGGCCTGGACCTGCCCGTCCATTGCAGCGGACGGAGCGATGAAGTCGGCACCGGCAGCCGCGGCGACCACAGCCTGCTTGCCCAGGTTGGCCAGCGTGGCGTCGTTGTCCACCCCGTGCTCATGCAGCACGCCACAGTGGCCGTGGCTGGTGTATTCGCAGAAGCAGGTGTCGGACATGACCAGCATTTCCGGCGCGGTGTCCTTGCAGATGCGCGCCATGCGCGCCACCAGGCCGCTCTCGTTCCAGGTGTCGGAGCCAGTCTCGTCGAGGTGGTGCGAGACGCCGAAGGTCATCACCGAGCGGATGCCGGCGCGGGCGTAACGCTCGATCTCGCGGGCGAGCAGTTTCTCGGGGATACGATTGACCCCCGGCATGCTGGCGATGGGCACGAAGTCGTCGATGCCCTCCTCGACGAAGATCGGCAGGATGAGGTCATCGAGACGGAATTCGGTTTCCTGGAAGAGTGTGCGCAGGGATTCGTTTCGGCGCAGGCGGCGCGGACGGATGATGGGGAACGCGGGCATGAATACTCCAAAGGGTTTTTCCTAGCCAAAACCTTAAGTCGAGAACGCGTCGCGAGAAAAGGGACCATGACGAGAAACACCTTTGCAGGCTGGGTAATGGCCCCAGGCACCGGCGGCCTGAGGTTTGGCTACCCAATCTGTTCCAGGGTGGGCCCAGCACCCTTTCAGCCTTTGACGGCCGCCCTTTTCCATCGAGGGCTAACGCAACGATTGCCTCCGTGGCGGCAGAGTCCATAGCGTACTGGTGAGTTGAACGGGTGAGTTTCATTCGCTTCAGTTGGTAAATCCAAATGCCTGCAACTCGCCTTCCAGGCGAGCGATAAGCGCCTGGCTATCCCAATGCGGCTCTTTAAAAAGGCAGGCCGCAATCAGCATCGGTTTCATTGGCGTCCCCTGCTCTACTTAACCGCCCTCCTCCTCTCCTGTTTCCTGTGTTCCTGGATGTACTAGCGCCACGCAGGGCATGGAGGATCTGCAGCGCTCCCGGCTCGGCGAGCCCTCGTCATTCAACGACGCAGCTACCGAGCAACCTGCGGACGCTGCCCAGTACCTGCCCGCTGGCAGCAGGCTTGAGCAGCGCGGCGTCGAACGCCAGTCCGGCGGGCACCCAGCGTGGCCGCAGGGGCGGCGCCGCCGAGTACAGCAGGACAGGCAGTTCCGGGTAGTGCTCGCGGACCTGGCAGAGCAAGGCCCAACCATCCATCGGCGCCATCATCTGGTCGGTGATCAGCAGGTCCACCGTGGATGTCTGCAGCAATGCCAGCGCTTGCCCGCCGTCGGCGGCGGTCAGCACGTCGAAGCCGTAGCCGGCCAGCAGGTCGTACAACCCCTCACGGTTCTGCTGGATGTCGTCGACGACCAGGATGCAACGGCCATCGCCGTCGATGTCTACGGTGCCGGTATCGCTCACCACGCTTTCGACCTCATCTTCCGTCGCGCAGGCCATCCTCAGCACGAATCCCAAGGCGGCCCCCCGCTCCCGCTGCGCATCGACGTTCAGCTCGCTGCCCATCTGTTGCAGCAGCTGGCAGACGATCGAAAGCCCGAGCCCGGAGCCGTCGTAGGCCGCGGCATTGCTGCCGCGCTGGAACGGCTGCAGCAGTTTTTCCCGCTCGTCCGCGCGGATGCCGATCCCGCTGTCCCTGACACTGAAGCGCAGAGTGACGCCGCTCTCGTCGGCGTCCAGGCGTTCCACGGCGAATTCAATGAGGCCGTCGCGGGTGAATTTGCCGGCGTTGGCCAGGAGGTTGATCAGTACCTGGCGCAGGCGGCGGAAGTCGGCCTGGACCAGGGGTGGCAGGTCGGAGGCGAATTCGCAGGCGAAGCGGTTGTCCTGGCGCAGGGCGAGGAAGCGCCCTTCGTCCTCGATTTCCCGCAGGAAGCCGTAGAGGTAGCCGGGCGCCAGGACCAGCTCCAGTTGCTGCAGGTCGCTGCGGGAAAATTCCAGCAACTCGTCGATCATCTCCAGCTGGCGGCGGGCGTTGCGCTCGATGCGCTGGGGCAGGTCCGTCCGGCCCTCGCGCTCCAGGGCCCGCGAGTAGTCGATGATGCTCGACAGTGGCGTGCGCAGGTCGTGGCTGATGCGCGCCAGCAGCATGCTGCGGGCCCGTAGTGATTCGCGCAACTGCTCGGTGCGCCGGGCGACCGAGCCTTCCAGCCGCTCGTGCTCCGCCCGGCGCTGCTCCTCGAGATCCGCCAGGGCCCGGCGCTCGCGCCAGCGACTGCGGCTGAACTCCATCACCAGGGTGCAGACCAGCAACAGCACGCCGGGCAAGGTGGAGGTCAGGCCCAGTTGGTCCTCACCGTACTGCCAGCCCACGTTCTTCACGTCCATGAAGTGCCGGAGGGTGCCCTGGAACACGAACAGCGCCGTCAGCCCGAGCCCCAGCCAGCTGGGGCGCCGGCCGTACAGCCAGGTCGCCCCCAGTGTCAGCGGGATCAGCAGGTAGTTGAGCCCGCGCAGTTCGCTGAACACGACCCGGGTGTAGCGGTAGTCGCCGAATGCCCCCCAGAGCAGCAGCCCTCCGATCAACAGGGTGTACAGGTTCAGCAGGGCCTTCATCCACCCCGGCAGGACCTGCACGCCGAACAGGACGCGCATGTAGCCCAGGAACAACGAGAAGGCGAGGCAGGAGAGCACGCTGATCAACTGCTCCTTCAACGGCATCCACTGCGGGACATAGAACAGGTAGCCGTTGACCACGCAGCACACCAGGCCGTAGGCCATGATCGCCAGGGCGTTCACGATCAGCAGTTGCGAGCGGCGGATCAGGCCGATGACGAAGCCGAAGGGGACGATGATCAGGGTGATGCCCAGGGACACGCCATCGAGCAGGTTCGACCATTCGAGGGCGCGCTGCTGCTGGAACTCGTCCCACAGGGCCGGCTTGATCATCAACGCGCTGCTGCTCTGTACCCGCATCAGCAATTGGGCCGGCTCGCCCCCGGCAAGGGCCAGCGGAAACAGCGGCTGCCGCGCGGCGACCCGCCACTGCGACAGCGGGTAGTCGCTGCCGGCGTGCATTTCGCTCCACTGCCCGGCGTGCCCGACGAACACCTGCACCTTGTCCAGGCGCGGCTCGCCGACCTTCAGCCAGCGCAGGCAAGCGCTGTCCGACTGCAGGGTGAAGCGCAGCCAGATCGCCGCGGTGCTGAATTCCAGGGGGAAGCGGTTCCCCTCGATCCGCTGGAAGCGCTCGTCCGGGAGGTTCGTGACCGCCTCCGCGCCCAGGCTGTGCGTCGGATCGAGCAGGAACTGCGCACCGGGAAGCAATTGCAGCGATGAAACCTGGCAGGGATCGGGCAGCCCGGACGCCCAGGCCATCCGGTTGCCACAGAGCGCCAGGAGCAGAAACAACAGCAGCAGAGGCATGCCGAAGGAGCCGGCGCGCCAGGATGCCGGTCGCCGCCCGCGGCTGCGAAGAAAAGCCAGTTGCTTGTTTACCACGCGCTGCACGCCTACATGAGCGGGTTACCGGGGGCGCATACGATAGCCCAAATCCGCTGGCGAGACCGTCCCGCCCGGCGCAACCTGTGGTTGCGCCGGATGGGAACGGGAAGACCCCTCGATGGCCGGCAGCGAGGTGTCTCCGGATCGTCCCCAGCCCGGGAGGCCGGCGACGGAGGTCAGCGAGAGACCAGTTGGATGCCGCTCGCCGAACCTCGCCAGGCCGAGCCCGCTACCCGCTCGATGACTACCGCCCGCACGCCCGGCACCGTCACCCCGAGGCGCTGCTTGGCCAGCGCCAGGCCGAAGCTGGCCAGGTCCTCGTCCGAGTCATCGTCGTCCAGGCCGCGCACTGCCACGCGCAAGGTGCCGTCCTTGACCAGCGCCACCTTGAGCGGAAGCAGTTCGCCATTGGCACGAGCCACCGCACCGCTGGCCCACTGGCCAGTCTCCTGCCCCAGGTCCGGCGCCTGCTGCCGTGCCGCGCTGACGGGCTCCAGGGTGATGCTGTTGCCCAGGTCGGTGGCCCGGAACAGGCCCTTGCCGGACGGCTCGCTGCCAACATCCACGCGGAACAACGCCAGGGTGTTGACCTGCGCCAATTCTGCCGGCGCGTCGTCCAGCATCAGGCTCTGGCGACCGCCGCCGCTGAGCACCGCGTCCTGCAGCAGCAGTTCGCTGCCGACGGGGATGTCGGCTGGCGCCGCGGCCTGCCGGGAAGCGTCGCTGAACAGCTGGGTGCTGGCCTGCGGCAGCGAGTCGGTCGGCGCCGTCACCTGCACGCGCTGGGACTGCTGCTCCACGGCCACCGCCGTGGCGTTCGCGCCCTTGGGTTCGTTGATCAGGCCCACCGGGTTGTACAGCGGCGCCTCGATGCTCCCGGTGCCCTGCAGTTGCGCCGGATCGATCCGGTAGTTGCCGGCGTCGCCGCCCGCCAGAAGCAGGTCGACGGCGCTGACCGCCTTGCCCTGCCCCGCCGACGGCGTGGCATAGAGCCCGTTGGCCGTGGCGCGGACATCGTCCCCGGCGACCACGCCGCTCAGCTCGACGCCCTGTACCGGAGCCCGGGTGCTGCCGTCGTAGGTCTTGTCGCCGACCAGCAGGGTGCCGCCCAGGGTCTGCCGGGCGATATCGGCCGTGCCGACCGTGGCGCCGGTGTCGAAGCTGTAGTTGCCCGCCTCGGCGCCGGCCAGACTGATGCCGCTGCCGCTCACCGACTTGTCGTTGCCGGCGTTCTTGTCGGTGAAGCTGCCGGTGCTGCCGATGCCGACCACCCTGCCCTCGTCGCCGGCGACCACGCCCACCAGGCCGACGTTGGTCAGTTGCGCGTTGGTATTGCCGTCATACACCTTGTCGGCCACGTCGGCCGTGCCGGTCAGCACCTTGCGGGTGATATCGGCATTGCCAATCTGGGCCGTGGTGTCGAAGCTGTAGTTGCCTGCTTCGGCGCCGGACAGGGCAACGCCACTGCCGCTCACCGACTTGTCGCTGCCAGCGTTCTTGTCGGCGAAGCTGCCGGCGCCGCTACCGGCCACCTTGCCTTCGTCACCGGCGACCACGCCGACCAGGCCGATATTGCCCAGTTGCGCGTTGGTGGTGCCGTCGTACACCTTGTCGGCCACATCGGCAGTGCCGGTCAGTACCTTGCGAGAGATGTCGGCGGCGCCGATCTGGGCCGTGGTGTCGAAGCTGTAGTTACCCGACTCGGCGCCGGACAGGGCGATGCCACTGCCACTCACTGCCTTGTCGTTGCCGGCGTTCTTGTCGGCGAAACTGCCATCGCCGCTACCGGCCACCTTGCCTTCGTCACCGGCGACCACGCCGACCAGACCGATATTGCTCAGCTGGGCGCCGGTGTTGCCGTCGTAGACCTTGTCAGCCACGTCGGCCGTCGCGGTCAGCGCCTTGCGGGTGATGTCGGCGGTACCGATTTGTGCCGCGGTGTCGAAGCTGTAGTTGCCCGCCTCGGCGCCAGTCAGGCCAATACCGCTGCCGCTGACCGCCTTGTCGTTGCCGGCGTTCTTGTCGACGAAGCTGCCGATGGAGCCGGTGCTCGCTACCTGGCCTTCGTCACCGGCGACAACACCCACCAGATTGACGTTGTTCAGCTGAGCATTGGTGTTGCCGTCATACACCTTGTCCGCCACGTCGGCCGTCGCAGTCAGGACCTTGCGGGTGATATCGGCAGTACCGATCCGGGCGCCGGTATCGAAGCTGTAGTTGCTGGCTTCATCGCCGGACAGGGCGACATTGCTGCCGCTCACCGACTTGTCGCTGCCAGCGTTCCTGTCGACGAAGCTGCCGCTGCCATTACCGGCCACCTTGCCTTCGTCACCGGCCACCACGCCGACCAGGGCGATATCGCTCAGCTGGGCGTCGGTATTGCCGTCGTACACCTTGTCGGCCACGTTGGCGGTTGCGGTCAGCATCTTGCGAGTGATATCGGCGGTGCCGATCTGCGCTGCGGTGTCGAAGCTGTAGTTGCCCGCCTCGGTGCCGGAGAGGCCGATGCCGCTGCCAGTGACCGACTTGTCGGCACCAGCGTTCTTGTCGGCGAAGCTGCCGGTCACGCCCGTGCTCACCACTTCGCCCTCGTCGCCCGCGATCACGCCCACCAGATTCACATTGCTCAGCTGGGCGTCGGTGCTACCGTCGTAGACCTTGTCGGCTACATCGGCGGTGGCCGTCAGCACTTTGCGGGTGATGTCGGCGGTGCCGACCTGGGCCGCAGTATCGAAGCTGTAGTTATTGGCTTCGGCGCCAGTCAGGCCGATGCCGCTGCCGCTCACCGACTTGTCGCTGCCGGCGTTCTTGTCGGCGAAGCTACCGGTAGCCCCCGTGCTCGCTACCTGGCCTTCATCACCTGCGACCACACCCACCAGGCTCACATTGTTCAGCTGGGCATTGGCGTTGCCATCGTACACCTTGTCAGCCACATCGGCCGTCGCAGTCAGAACCTTGCGAGTGACATCGGCCGTGCCGATCGCGGCGCTGGTGTCGAAGCTGTAGTTGTTGGCTTCGGCGCCGGTCAGGCCTATACCGCTGCCGCTTACCGACTTGTCGTTGCCGGCATTCTTGTCGACGAAGCTACCGATGGCACCGGTGCTCACAACCTCGCCTTCGTCACCCGCCACCACACCGACCAGACTCACATTGCTCAGTTGAGCACTGGTGTTGCCGTCATACACTTTGTCCGCCACGTCAGCGGTGGCGGTCAGCACCTTGCGGGCAATGTCGGCCGTGCCGATCTGCGCGGTCCCATCGAAGCTGTAGTTACCCGCCTCGCTACCGGACAGGATGACGCCGCTGCCGCTCACCGCCTTGTCGCTGCCAGCGTTCTTGTCGACGAAGCTACCGATAGCCCCCGTGCTCGCTACCTGGCCTTCATCACCTGCGACCACACCCACCAGGCTCACATTGTTCAGCTGGGCATTGGCGTTGCCATCGTACACCTTGTCAGCCACATCGGCCGTCGCAGTCAGAACCTTGCGAGTGATATCGGCCGTGCCGATCGCGGCGCTGGTGTCGAAGCTGTAGTTGTTGGCTTCGGCGCCGGTCAGGCCGATACCGCTGCCGCTTACCGACTTGTTGTTGCCGGCATTCTTGTCGACGAAGCTACCGATGGCACCGGTGCTCACCACCTCGCCTTCGTCACCCGCCACCACACCGACCAGACTCACATTGCTCAGTTGAGCACTGGTGTTGCCGTCATACACTTTGTCCGCCACGTCAGCGGTGGCGGTCAGCGCCTTGCGGGCAATGTCGGCCGTGCCGATCTGCGCGGTCCCATCGAAGCTATAGTTGCCCGCCTCGCTACCGGACAGGATGACGCCGCTGCCGCTCACCGCCTTGTCGCTGCCAGCGTTCTTGTCGACGAAGCTGCCGCTGCCGCTACCGGCCACCTCGCCTTCGTCGCCCGCCACCACACCCACCAGGTTCAGGTTGCTCAGCTGGGCGTTGGTGTTGCCGTCGTAGACCTTGTCGGCCACGTCGGCGGTGGCGGTCAGGACCTTCTTGTCGACCACGCCGACGTCGCCGCTCACCGAGCCGGACGACAGCTGGTAGCCGTAGACCGCCACGCTCTTGCCACCGTTGAGCGTCTGGTTGCTCGCCGTGCCCAGGGCCACGCCGTCCACCGTGACGGTCTTGCCGCTGCCGGCGTTCTTGTCGTCGTAGCGGGCCGAGCCCCAGCCGCTGACGATCAGCTGGATGTCGTCGCCGTCGATGGCGCCGTTGGTGGCTCCCGGCGCTGCCGGGTCGGTGTTCACGTCGAAGTTGGCCATCGACAGGTTGGTGGTGCCGGCCGCCGCGCTGTCGTTGCCGTCGTAGGTCTTCTCCACCGTGCCCACCAGTTTTACGTCCACGGTCGGCGCCACGCTGTACAGGTGGCCGTTGCCGCTGCTCTGCGCCACCACCAGCGAAGGGTCGCCGTAGTTGGCGTTGTACTGCTTGAAGTCCACGTCCAGGCCGCCGCGCAGGTCGTCGCGCGGGTCGCTGGAATAGGTCAGCCAGCGGCCGTTGCTGTTGCTGGTCAGCAGCGCGTTGGCGCCGGCGTTGTTGATGAAGTTGCGCGCCGCCGCGGCAACCACCGCGTCGCCGCTGCCATGGGCGGAAATGCTCCCGCCGCCGTCGATCTGCACGTCGCCCACGCCGGCGCTGACGATGGCGTGGCCGGTGCTGGAGGTATTCTCCAGGGCGCCATTGACCACCAGGTTGCCGTTGAGCAGGGTCAGGTTGTTGTTGGCGTCGAAGCTGAAGCCGCTGCTGTTCACCGTGGTGGTGCCGGTGCCGTCGGCGCGGCCGATGGTCAGGTTCCTGATGCCGGTCAGCTGGGTGAAGGTAGTGGCCGAGGCGATGCCGTCGGTGCCGTCGAGGGCGATGTCGGTGCCGATGTCCCAGGGCTCCAGGACGATGCTCGCGGTGTTGATGTTCTGCAGGGTGGCCTGGCTGAAGTCGATGTTCTCCGCGCGCAGGGTCAGGGCCTTGTCGCCGGTCTGCAGGTTCACGTTGCTGGTGAAGTTGATGTCGCCGTCGGTGTAGATCGAGGCGCCGCCGAGCATGGTCAGCGGCGTGCTGAAGTTGACGTCGCCGCTCAGGCTGAGCTTGCCGGCCAGGCGCTTCTCGCCGGTGGAGCCGCCCATCCCCAGGCTGCCCATGGCGTCGCCGAAGTAGAGCCGGCCGGCGCCCAGGGTGATGTCGCTGTTGAGCGTGGCGATGCTTTCGGCATAGTTGGTGGTGCCGAAGGACAGGTAGAGGTTGCCGCCGTTGGTGCTGATCGGCGTATTGATGGTCAGCGCGCCCTTGCCGCCCGTGTCGGAGTCGCTGGACAGGCGCACGTAGCCGCCATTGGTGGTCAGCGCGCCGGCGATGGTCAGGCCGTCGGCGCCCAGCAGGGTGATGGAGCCCGCCCCCGGCGTGCCGCTGCCGGCGGAGTTGACGTTGTGGACCGGCAGCGCGCTCACCGCGGGGTTGTCGCCGGCGCCATGGGCGATCAGGTTGGCGACGTTGCTGATGCTGCCGGTGCCGGTGCCGCCGGACTGGAAGTACAGGCTGCCGGTGCCGAACACCTCGATGGTATTGCCGGGGTTGGCGAAGCTGATGGAACTGTTGCTGTTGCTGCCGTTGCCCGCCTCCACACGCAGACTGACGTTGTCCTGCATGCTGATGGTGCCGTCGCCGCCGTTCTGGGTGAGGTCGCCGAAGGTGATGGCGCCGGTGGCGGTCATCAGTACGTTGGCGCCCTGGGCCTCCAGGGTCTGTTCGTAGACCGTGACGTTGCCGCTGCCGCTGCTCCAGTTGCCGCTGCTGCCGCTGCCACCGGAGACGGTGATGTTGGTCGGGTCCAGCAGCAGGTCGCCGGTGCGGCCCTTGGCCGCGCGTGCATCGGCCACGCCGGCGTAGCTCAGGGTCTGCTTGCCCGAGACTTCCGCCTTGCCGCCGTCACCGCCCTGCGCGCCGCCCCGAACCGAGATGCTCCCGGCGAAGCTGTTGTCGCCGTCGGACCAGGCCACCACCTGGCCGCCGTCGCCCTGCACGGTGGCGTCGGCGCGCAGCTCCGCGCCACTGGCCACGCTCACCTGCTGCGCATTGCGCACGCTGGCGTCCTGCCCCTGCCAGCCGCCGCCAACCTTGATGTCACCACCGCCGCTGCTGCCGCTGGCGTCCAGCCGGGCGCCCTGGGCCAGTTCGACGCGGTTGCCGGTGACCACCACCGAACCGCCCGCGCCCTGGCTGGAGGACGCGTCCAGGGTTCCCGCCACCTGGGTCAGGCCGCTGTCGGCATCGCCGTCGAGGAGGATGCGGCCGTTGCGCGCCACCAGGCCATGGGCCTCGATCACCCCGGAGTTGTTGACCACGCTGCTGATCGCCGCGTCCGCCGAGCGAGCGCTGAGCACCACCGAGCCGCCGTCGGCGCTGATGCGCCCGTCGTTGCGCACCAGGGCGTCGAGCACGCCGCGGTCGACGTTGACGCTCACCAGCCCGTCGCCGGTGAAATCCAGGCTGACCTGCTCGCCTGCGGCCAGCACGCTGCTGCCCGAGGGCGTCTCGATGCTGCCGCTGTTGCGCACCTGCGGGCCGATCAGGGCGACCACGCCGCCATCGGCGGTCTTGATGCTCCCCTGGTTGACCACCGCGCCCGCGCCGCTGCCGCCGCCGAGGCGGGTCTTGCCGGCCATGAAGTCGGCGTCGCGGATGTTCAGCGACGATGCCACCAGGCCGCCGACGTTCACCTGGGCGCCCTGGCCGATCACCACGCCGTTGGGGTTGAGCAGCCAGACCTGGCCGTTGGCGTCGAGCTTGCCGAGGATCTGGCTGGCGTTGCCGCCGCCGACCACCCGGTTGAGCGCGACGCTGTCGCGGCCGGGCTGCTGGAACTGCACGCGGGCATCGGCGCCGACGTCGAAGCTGTTCCAGTTGGTCACCAGGCGGTTGCTGTTCTGCTGGATGGTCATCTGTGCGCCGGACTGGCTGATGCTGCCGGCGCCGGCGACTATGCTGCCGCCCGTGGGCAGGTCGGCGGCCTGGGCCATGCCACTGCCGAGCAGACCGAGGGCGGCAAGGATACCGACCACCCCGCCGCGCTTGCCGCGGGCGGTGGAGTTTTCGGCAACGGCGACATAGGCCTGGGCGGTGTCGCTCCAGACCAGACGGTATACGTGGTTCAACGAAGCGCTCATGGCGTGCTCCTACTTTGTCTCTTCAATACCCGGTGGGGCGATGATCAGAACGCCAGCGAGGCCTGGATCCAGCCGCGCCAGTCGCTGGCGCGGCCGTCGGCGTCCTGGCCGGAAAGGCTGCGCCCGGGGTTGTCGCCCAGGGTGCGGGCCACGGCGGCGTGCAGGCTCCACTGGCCGACCCAGAGGTTGGCGCCAAGGCCCAGGGCATTCAGGTCGTAGCGGTTGCGCCCGGTGGCGGTGACGGTTGCGCCCGGCCAGGTGTCCTGGTGCAGCCAGATCCGCCCGCTGTCGAAGAAGCCGAGGCCTTCCAGCTTGGCGTTCGGCAGGCCGATGGGGAGGTTGCGACGCAGCTCCAGGGTGCCCAGCCAGCCCTCGTCGCCGGCCGCCTCGCCGACCGGGTAGGCGCGCACGCCGGCGGGGCCGCCGAGCAGGAACTTCTCCGCCGAGTCGAGGTTCTGGTCCGACCATTGCGCCAACATCCCGGCGTACAGGTTCCAGTCGCTGCCGGCGCCCAGGCTCTGCAGGCGCGACAGGCGCAGGTCGAGTTTCTCGAAGTGGCCGTCGCTCCTGGCGCTGCGGCTGTCGGCGAACGCGTCGTCGCGGTTGCCCGAGAGGTCCAGCTTGCCGAGGGTGAGCGCCACGCCGGCATCGCTGACGCCGCCGCCGGCGAAGCTATCGAAGCGGTTGCCGTTCAGGGCGAAGGTGAAGTTGTCCAGGCTGCGGTCGCGCAGGTTGGCGCCCAGGGCCCGGTCCTTGAGGTTCTTGTGCTCGTAGGTGCCGGAGAGGTAGAGGTTCTGCAGGCGCGAACGCAGCAGCGGGTAGCTCAGGCCGATGGAGCCGGTGCTGGCCGTGCCGCGCAGGTCCAGCCCGCGGTACTTGTCCTGGTCGACGTCGTAGCGCAGGTACGAGGTCCCCAGTTGCAGGCGCAGGCCGGAGGCGTTCAGCGGCAGGCTGTACCCGGCGCCGAAGATGTCGCTGCCGGTGGTCTTGCTGACGCCCAGGTTCAGTTGGTCGCCGATCGCCAGCGGGTCATTGAGGCTGAACTGGGCATTGGCCCGGGCGATGCCGGTGCTGCGGTTGCCATAGTTGTCGAGCGACACCGCGCCACTGACCAGCGGGCCCTGCCTGGCATCGATCAGCAGGCGGCTGCTGCCCGGTTCCGCACCGCGCTCCAGCGCGGCGTGGGCGCTGATGCCCGGCTGGTCATTGATCAGCAGCAGCGCGCGCTCGAGGTCTTCGGCCTGCAGCACCTTGCCCTCGGGCAGCGCCGCGCCGGCCATGTCGGCCAGGCGTCGCGGGCTGCTGCGGGTGTTGCCGCCGACCTGGATGCGCGCGGCGCCGGACTCCAGGCGCCCCTTGATCAGGGCGATCTCCAGGTTGCCCTCGGTCAGGTCCTGGCGCGGCAGATAGGCCCTGGCCAGCACATAGCCGCGGCCACGCAGGTAGCGCGTGAGGCTGTCCACCAGTTGCTGCAGGCCGGCGTGGTCGAGGGTCTTGCCGAGCATCGGCTGCAGCAGCTGTTGCAGGTTTTCCGCGCTGGCCAGGTCGGTGTCACCGCTGAAGCGGATCGCATTCAGGCGCACGCGCAGGCCGGCATCACCGGGGCGCCTGGTTTCCACCGGCAGTTCGAGCCCCGCCGGCGGCTGGGTGGACTGCGGTCGCGGGGGTTGGGTGCGTTGCTGCTCGTTGAGCAACTGGCCGGCGCTGGGCAGGCTCTCGGCCAACGCTTGGGGGACGGTCAGCGTGCCGGCCAGGGCGATGGCCATGGGCAGCAGGGCGCGGCCGAAGCGCTCGGAAGCCGCATGCAGGAAATGCGTCAAGGGACAGACTCCAGGGGGTTCTAATTAGCATCCGTTGCAGCAGCGGGTCTGACGGATATTTGGCCCCTGAAGTATTCCCACTCTCCAAACGACGGATTTTTGCCAGGCAGGACGGAAATTTTGCGGCGAAGGACAATGATGGCTTTTTTATGGCGCAGCCGGAGGCCGCCGCCAGCGGCTAGCGGCCGGAGCCGGCCAAGGCCTGCTGGCGGAATTCGCTGGGGGTCACGCCCTGCTGCTCGCGGAACGCCGTGGTGAAGTTGCAGGCGCTGCTGAAACCCACCAGGTCGGCGATGTCCTGCACGCTCATGCGGCTGCCGGCCAGCAGTTCCTGCGCCTTGCGCAGGCGCGCCTGGCGCACGTGGGCGAAGACCGTGCAGCCCAGGTGCCGGCGAAAGATCGCCGACAGGCGCTTCTCGTGGGTGCCCACGCTCCTGGCGATCTCCGCCAGCCCCGGCAGCTGCGCCAGGTTCTCGTCGATGTAGCGCAGCACCGCACGCAGAAGAATCTCATCCCCCGAGGCCGGCGAACCTTCTTCGCTGGCCGGCGCTGCCCGCCGGGTGAGTTGCAGGTGCAGGCGCACCCGGGCCAGCACCTCCTCCGACTCGAACGGCTTGAGCACGTAGTCCACGCCGCCCAGGCTGAAGCCCTCCAGGCGTTCCTCCAGGTCGTTCGCGGAGGTCAGGAAGATCACCGGGATGTCCCGCGTCGCCGGCGCCTCGCGGAGCAGCCGGCACACCGAGAAGCCGCTCATCTTCGGCATGCGCACGTCCAGCAGCACCAGGTCCGGCTGCAGCGCCAGGGCCCGCTGGTAGCCCTGCTGGGCCTCGGTCACCACGGAGATGCGCCAGGGCTGCGCATGCAGCAGGTGCAGCAAGGGACGGATCTCCTCGGGGGAGTCGTCGATCAGCAGGATGTGTGGCCTATCGGTAGTGACTGGTTTGCGTCCAAGCATGGTACCGCCGCGTCCCCTAGTGCATCTCGTTCGTATCCTCGACCGGGCGCCGCGGCAAAGGCATCCGCCGCCCGGGCAAAGACTCATGGTTGATAACGCGCCATAAAATATCGCAATACCATGAGGGAAAGGTATGAAGGAAGGTTCCATCGGCCGCAACCTGACGTTGCAGGATGACAGCGACTGGCCTGGGTTGCTCCTGGAGTTGCATTGGTTCGCCCGCCTGGTGGAAGCGCGCGGTTTCAGCGCTGCAGCACGTGTATCGGGCCTCTCCAAGTCCTCCATGAGTCGGCGTCTCCAGCAACTGGAGCGGCGCATGGGCGTTCAGCTGGTCCAGCGCAGCAACCGTGTATTCGCCCTGACGAGCATTGGCGAAGGGGTCTACAGGCACGCCCGGGAGATGCTGGCCGCGGCCGAAGCGGCGACCCATAGCGCTCAGGCGGCATTGAAAAGCGCGAGCGGCTTCGTGCGCCTGGCCGCGCCGGGCATCCTGCAAGGCTGGCTCGTGCGCTTGCTGGCGAAGTTCCTGGCGCAGCAACCACGCATCCACGTCGGCCTGTTCGACCTGGGGCCGGAACACGACCCCATCGCCCAGATGACCGATATCAGCCTCAGCCTGGCAGTCCCTCCCCACGACAGTACGATGCTGGCAGCGCGCAACCTGGCCACCCTGCGCACCCACTATATGGCCGCGCCGGCCATGGCCGGGAACATCGGCCATGGGCGGGCAGCAACCGTTTCCGGCCTGCCGCTGCTTTGCGATGCAGCCTCGGGAACAGGCAAAGGGGCGACATTCAGCACCGATAGCCTGCTGGCCCTTCGGGAAGCTGCAATCGCAGGCCTGGGGGTCGTCTGCCTGCCAGCGATAGCCTGCAGCGAAGAACTTCGAGCCGGCTCCCTGCGGATCATCCAGACCGCGGAGGCGCCCCCGGAAATGACGTTACTCGCCATAACGCCTCCGACCAAGGCGATCACCCAAGCCAGCCGCGTCCTGATGAACGAGATTCAGGATGCCGCACGATCCTCATACGCGGTTGAATACTGAGCCCCGCCAACGCCCCTGGATGAAGACGGCATCAACCCTCCCCGCCAATGATCAGCCGGCAAGCCCCCTCACCCAACGCCGATAGCGCCAGGTGCGAACCTGCGTATCCAGCTGCTGCTCCAGCAGCGCCAGCGCCGGCGCGACATTCGGGTTGGCCAGCTTGCCGAGGCTCAGGCGGCGCAACTGGTGCTTCACCATCGCCATGTAGCCGATCGACGCCAGCACCTTGTTCTTCCAGGTGATGGGCCTGAGCATGGGCGCGCTTGCCTGCCCCGCCCGCCAGTCCCTGGGCAGGTTGGGGTCGATGGCCAGCGCGGTGCCCATGCCGACCATGTCGATGCCGCTGTCCAGGACCTGCTCCGCCACCGGCAGCCGGCGCACGCCGCCGGTGACCATGACCGGCATCTTTGCAACGGACGAGATGTCCTTGGCGAACTCCAGGAAGTAGGCTTCCCGGGCCAGGGTGCGGCCGTCGCGGGCCTGGCCGTGCATCGCCGGCGCTTCGTAGCTGCCGCCGGACAGCTCGATCAGGTCCACGCCCAGCGGGTTGAGCAGCGCGACGACCTGCTTCGCATCATCCGTGCTGAACCCGCCGCGCTGGAAGTCGGCCGAGTTGAGCTTCACCGACACGGCGAACCCGGGGCCCACCGCCGCGCGGACTTCCCTGACCACGTCGAGCAGCAGCCGGGCGCGGTTCTCCAGCGCCCCGCCCCACTGGTCCGTGCGCTTGTTGGTGATCGGCGAGAGGAACTGGCTGATCAGGTAGCCGTGCGCGGCATGGATCTGCACGCCGGTGAAGCCGAAGCGCTCGGCGAGCACGGCCGTCCTGACGAAGCGCGCCTTGACGTCAGCGATGTCCGCCTCGGTCATCGCCCGCGGCGGGATGAACTGCTTGGAGAAGTTGCCCAGGTCCATGGGCACTTCCGAGGGCGCGATGGTGTCCTGCTTCAGGGCCGCGGGCATCTGCCGGCCTGGATGGTTGATCTGCATCCACACCTGCCCGCCGTGGGAGCGGGCGGCTTGCGCCCAGGCCCGGAAGCGCTCGCCGAAGCGCTCGGACTCCAGCACCACCCCGCCCGGCCCGGTCATGGCGCGGTGATCGATCATGACGTTGCCGGTGATCATCAGGCCGACCTCGCCTTCGGCCCAGGTGCGATAGAGACGGATCAGTGCATCCGAGGGCGCGTGGTCTTTGTCCGCCATGTTTTCTTCCATGGCGGCTTTGGCGAGACGGTTGGGAATGACGGCCCCATTGGGCAGGGTCAACGCAGTGAACGCGGTCATCACAGGCTCCAGGATTGGCGACTGCCGCACCGTAACCTTTAAGTCAACTTTAATGTCAAGGGTGTTTTCGCGTGTCGCGCCAACCACTCGGAACCCGGGATTGCAGGGGCTTGACCTTGAAGTTCAGTTAAAGGTTAGGGTTCGCCGGCAAGCTGCTGGCCAGCGTGCCGCAAGCCCCACGCCTAACCCTGGAGAGAGTGAACAGTGAAACTCGGAAGTGTTGCCGCGATAGCCGGACTTTTCGTCAATGCCCTTGCAGCCTCCGCATGGGCCGAGGTTCCAGCGACCGAAAGCACGATGATCGACATCGCCGGCCATGAAGTGCCTGTGGTGAAAGGCGGGTTGTACGACCGCTACCGTTCGAACCCGCCCCTCTCGGTGATCGCCGCCGAGGCGCCGGACGTCGACCTGAGCTGGTTCAAGGGGCTGACCAAGACGAAGGTGGACATAGGCTTCGAATCCTACTCGCCGAACTTCTACTACAAGAACAGCCGGGTCACCGCCGTCTACACGGCGGACATCGACAAGCTCAGGGAGCTGATACCCGCCAAGGTCCTGGAAAAGGTGCAGCCCCTGCAGGTCTGGCCGGGGCGCGGCCTGGTGGCATTCACCGCCTACTCCTATCACTACTGCGACAACGACAGCTACAACGAAGTCGCCCTTTCCATCATCACCAACAAGCCTGGCAGCTCGAACCTCGGCCCCCTCACGCTGGTTGGCCAGTCGCTGTCCAAGGATTATTGGGGGTACGTGCTCAAGCTCCCGGTGAATACCGAGCTCGCGAGGGTTCGCGGCGTGGTTGGCTACAACCTGCCGAAGTGGCTGACCGGCATCGACGTCACGGAGGATGCGCACAAGGTGACCTACGACATCGTCGATAGCCGGACGGGCAAGGTGGATGTGGTGTTCCAGGCGGCCAAGCTTGCCAAGCTTTCGCAGAAGGACGAGCTGGTGACCAGCAGCTTCACCAATACCGACCAGAAAGGTGAGCTGACCTATGGCTACGCGGTGTCGCGCCAGCTCAGCCATGCCTCCAGCAGCGACGGGGATTCGGCGCGGCTGATCCTCGGCGAGGGGGAGCTTTCCAGCTACATCAAGTCGCTGAAGCTCGGAAAGATGCTGAAGTACGAGTACGTCCCGCAATTCCAGAGCGCGCTCTATGCGCCCAAGCCGCTGGGTTCGCTCATCGGCAAGGACTGACGGATAGGTGGATGGGCCGTGGGCCGGTGCGCCGATGCCATCATGATTGTAGGAGCGAGCTTGCTCGCGAACGGGGTTTACCGGGGGCTGAGGTGTTGGGGTTGAGAGCGCCCTCTCCCCAGCCCTCTCCCGCAAGCGGGAGAGGGGGCTGTCCTGAGCGATGCGTCGGTCAGGCGCCATCCTTCCACGCCTAACCTCACCCCGTCATTCCCGCGAACGCGGGACGCGGCTCCATCGCGAACAGCGCTTGCGCTGGCCCGAAGGGGAATAACCCAGTGACTTTTTTGGGTTGGGGCTCGGTGTACCGCGCCGCTCCGAGTGCTCGGAGGTTTCTTGTTTCGCCCCCTCGGGCGAGTCCCTTTTGTCAAACGCCACAAAAGGAACCAAAAAGGCTTGCCCCGACATACGGGCCCGATGGAGCCGGGCTACCCTCGCGAATTCCCCCGCCACGGAGGCCCGCCCCGAGGGTACGTCCCTGTAGCCCGCGGGGCTCTCGCGACATCCATGTCGCATGACCTCCTGAGCGCGGGTTTCGTTCGGCCTTCTGAAGGGGCGTTCCGGTGCGCTCGGGTGTTTCTCTGGAAATCCAAGAGCAAACGCGCTTTTGCTCTTCGTAGGAGCGAGCTTGCTCGCGAACCCAACCACCCGTCACTGGGTTCCCGCGTTCGCGGAAATGACGGGGTGAGGTTAGGGAGAGGAGGATGGCACCTGACCGACACACCACTCAGGACACCCCCTCCCCTCCAGGAAAAAACCCAAGGCTCACTCGACAGAAGCACTACCAGCCTTGGCCTGCCTACGGTCCGGCATTGCACACTACCCTCTTGGCGCAACCGCTCCAGCACCCGCGGGGTGTTGTCTGCGCACTGCATCCCTTCCGACTTGCTCTCGATGCTCTCGATGGCCACCAGCAACTGCGCCTTGTTCTGCTCCAGGCGCTTCTGTAGCACCTCGATCTCACCCACCTTGCGCCTGAGGCCCTCCAACAAGCCGATACGATCAACGCCGACCTGCTCGCCTTCATCCGCGACTGACGAGCCCGGGAGCCAGGCGTTCAGTGCCTGGCTCCCCCCTCCACTCCCGCCCCCTGCTCCGCCAAAGAGAACCCACAGGCACTCCGTACGATCGAAAAAGAAAACCGTATTCCGTGACATGGCAAGTACGGATGACCCCACGTACCTTTGTATCCGCAAATCGCCTCGTCGCTCCCAAGGGGAGCGACGATGGCCATCGGTAACACGTACATGGGAGAAAGGTTCATGAGCCATGCAAAGAAGGTCTGGTTGATCACTGGCGCCTCGTCGGGTTTCGGCAAGTCGCTGGCCGAGGCCGTCATCGCCAACGGTGACTGCGTAGCCATCACCGCCCGCCGCCTGGAGCGCCTGCAAGCCATCGCGCAAGGCCATGAAGACCGCGTGCTGCCCCTGGCCGTGGACGTGACCGACGCCGCCGCCCGCGACAAGGCCGTGGCCGACACCCTGGCGCGCTTCGGCCGCATCGACGTGCTGGCCAACGTGGCCGGGCGCGGCGTGGCCGGGGCCTGCGAGGAATTCAGCCTGGAACAGCTGCGCGAGCAGATGGAGCTGAACTTCTTCGCCGCCGCCGAAATGAGTCGCGCCGTGCTGCCGCAGATGCGCAAGCAGGGCTCGGGCAACATCCTCACGGTGAGCAGCATCGCCGGCCTGGTGGCCATGAATGCCGCCGGCCCCTACTGCGCCGCCAAGTTCGCCATCGAGGGCTGGACCGAAGCGCTGGCCATCGAGGCCAAGCCGCTGGGCATCCACGTCACCCTGGTCGAGCCGGGCGCGTTCCGCACCGAGTTCGCCGGCGACGTGAACATGCGTCCGCTGCAGCGCATCGATGCCTACCGGCCGATGGTCGAGCCGTTCGAGACCTACCTCGAAACCTCCGCCGGCAAGCAGATGGGCGATCCGGCCAAGGCCGCCCGGCGCATGCTGGAAGTGGTGGCCAGCGACGCGCCGCCGGTGCGCCTGATGCTGGGCCGGGACGCCTACTCGATCTGGGACGCCACCCTCGCCAAGCGCCAGGAAGACCTGAACAGCTGGCGCGAACGTGGTGAAGACACCGCTTTCGACGACGCCGAAGTCGTGGAAATCCGGCTGTGATGCGCAGCCGGGCGCCAGGCGCATCGACAGAGGAAAACAGCGTGCAAGACCAACAGACGCCCCTGAACTCCGGCTTCGGCTTCCACAGCAGCGCCGCCGAGGTGCTGACCGGCATCGACGCTTTCGCCTGAATCCCATCCCTCAAGGAGAACACCCCATGAAAATCTGGTTCATCACCGGCGCATCCTCCGGCCTTGGCAAGGCACTGGCCGAGGCCGTGCTGGCCAAGGGCGACAGCGCCGTCATCACCGCGCGCCGCCTGGAGCCGCTGGCGGAAATCGCCGCCGGCCACGGCGAGCGCGCCCTGGCGCTGCAACTGGACGTGACCGACGCCAATGCCCGCGCCGCCGCGCTGAAGGCCGCCAACGACAGGTTCGGCCGCATCGACGTGCTGGCCAACATCGCTGGCGCGGGCGCCTACGGCGCGCTGGAGGAATTCACCAGCGAGCAGCTGCGCGCCAACCTGGAGCTGAACTTCTTCGCCGCCGCCGAGCTGTCCCGCGAGGTGCTGCCGCAGATGCGCGCGCGCAAATCCGGGCACATCCTCAACCTGACCAGCATCGCCGGCCTGGTGGCCTTCCCCGGCAACGGCCTGTACAACGCCTCGAAGTTCGCCCTGGAAGGCTTCACCGAAGCCCTGCACCACGAGGTCAAGCCCTTCGGCGTGCGCGTCACACTGGTCGAACCGGGTGCCTTCCGCACCGGCTTCGCCGGCGCCGCGGCGATGAAGGCCGCCACCAGGATCGCCGACTACGCGCCCCTGGATGCGGGCCTGGACGAATACTTCGCCGGGCAGGACGGCCAGCAGATGGGCGACCCGGCCAAGGGCATGCAGGTGGTCATCGACATGGTGGAAAGCGATACCGCCCCGGTGCGCCTGATGCTGGGCGAAGACGCCTACCAG
The DNA here is from genome assembly GCF_023516765.1 of Pseudomonas sp. R3.Fl. Taxonomy (NCBI): domain Bacteria; kingdom Pseudomonadati; phylum Pseudomonadota; class Gammaproteobacteria; order Pseudomonadales; family Pseudomonadaceae; genus Pseudomonas; species Pseudomonas sp. R3.Fl. The sequence goes on along the minus strand of NZ_JAMGSO010000001.1, from coordinate 7,448,029 downwards.
CTGTGGGAAAGCGCCGTCGCCTCGCGGAACCGCGACCTGGCCCGGTGGCGCGCGCGTGGCGAAGACACCGCCATTCCAGGCGCCGCGAAGAATCCGGTGCAGGCGCTCTAGCGCCTGACAGGCAGGCGCGACAGCGGATGTCCGTCGCTGGCCTCTACTCCCCTCCCCCCCGAAGGTCGCTGGCCGCTCAACAAGGAGCGGCCAGCGACCTTTCTTCGATCAGCAACGACCTAGAGCGAAGCAGCAGCCTTCTCGATCGACCGCGCCACCGCTTCGGGATGCGAGACCATCACCACGTGGGAAGCGCCGGAGACCACCTCGACGTCCTTGGCGTGGGCCCGCTGGGCCATGAAGGCCAGGGCCTGCGGGGGGATGTTGCGGTCCTGGTCGCCGTAGACGAACCACGAGGGGATGCGCTGCCAGGCAGCGGCGCCGGCCTTCTCGTTCAGCGCGGCCTCGGTGACCGGGCGCTGGGCCGCGGCCATCAGCTTGGCCTGCGCGGCGGGCACGTCGGCGGCGAACTGGGCGTGGAACTTGTCCTGCTGGATGTACAGGTCCTTGCCGCCGCCGCTGAGCGCAACCGGCGGCGCCAGGGTCGGGCCGAGGGTGCTGCCGGGGAACTTGCCGGCCAGGTCGGCGGCGCTCTCCCCCGCCTCGGGGGCGAAGGCGGCGACGTAGACCAGCGCCTTGACGTTGCCGGCGTCGCTGGCCGCGGCGCTGATGACGTTGCCGCCGTAGGAGTGCCCGACCAGCACCACCGGCGTCTTCAGGCTGGCGAGGATGTTGGCCACGTAGGCGCCGTCGCTGGCGACGCCGCGCAGCGGGTTGGCGGCGGCCACCACGGTGTAGCCGTCGTGTTCGAGGATGCGCGTCACGCCGTTCCAGCTGGAGGCGTCGGCGAAGGCGCCGTGGACCAGCACCACGGTGGGTTTCGCGGCGGCGGACGCGCCGGCGGCCATGAGCAGGCCGGCGGCGCAGGCCAGGGCACCGAGGGTTGTTTTCATCGGGAATTCTCCTTGCAGGGGGAATGAGGCCGGGGCGCGCGGCCCCGGCCGGTGGTGGGGAATCGGCGCTAGGGCGCGTAGCGGGTGAACACCAGGTCGTGGTTCTTCACCCGCGCCTGGTGACAGGCGTAGCAGGTCTGGTGCTGCGCCTCGTCGGCCGGCTTGCCGTCGATGAAGCGGGCGAAGCCCCAGCCGCCGGTGGCCGCGTACTTCTTCGAGTCCTTGACCATGAACTGCACGGTGGTGGCCGCGCCGGGGATCGAGGCCGGCTCGAATTCCGGCGACTGCACGTGCTTCCAGGCCAGCTTGGCGAGCACGCTGCCGTCGGGGAACGGCAGCTTGCCCGCGCGGTAGGCCCGCATGGCGATGTCGTTGCCGAGCACCGCGCGCAGTTCGTTCAGCGGCGCCGCTTCCTGCGCCGGGGCGATCAGCTGCCAGTTGCGGTAGCCCTCGGGCATGCGCACGCCGTAGATCGGCGAGGCGTCCGCGGCGGGCTGGTCGGCGCTGGCGCCGCTGGCCAGGGCAAGCGCCAGGAGCGTCGCGGCGAGTACGGTAAGTCTGGGTGTCATGGCTGCGCTCCGCTCACAGGTGGTCGGCGTCGACCACCGCCTGGACGAAGGCCTGGGGCGCCTCCTGCGGCAGGTTGTGGCCGATGCCGCCCTTGATCAGGCGGTATTCGTATTTGCCGCTGAAGCGCTTGGCGTAGGCCTCTGCCGGCGGGTGCGGTGCGCCGTTGGCGTCGCCTTCGAGGGTGATGGTCGGCACGCCGATCGCGGGGAAGGCCGCCAGGCGCTTCTCCAGTTCCGCGTAGCGCGCCTCGCCCTCGGCCAGGCCCAGGCGCCAGCGGTAGTTGTGGATGGCGATGGGGCCCTGGTCGGGGTTGTCCAGCGCCGCCGCGCTGCGCTCGAAGGTGGCGTCGTCGAAGTTCCACTTGGGCGAGGCCAGCTGCCAGATCAGCCTGGCGAACTCGTGGCGGTACTTGTCGTAGCCTTCGCGGCCGCGCTCGGTGGCGAAGTAGAACTGGTACCACCACTGCAGTTCGGCGCTGGGCGGCAGCGGCGCCTTGCCCGCCGCCTGGCTGCCGATCAGGTAGCCGCTGACCGAGACCAGCGCCTTCACCCGCTCGGGCCACAGCGCCGCGACTATGTCGGCCGAGCGCGCGCCCCAGTCGTAGCCGGCGAGCACCGCGCGCTTGATCTTCAGCGCATCCATGAAGTCGACGACGTCCACCGCCAGCGCCGCCGGCTCGCCGTTGCGCGGCGTCCTGGCGGAAAGGAAGCGGGTGTCGCCATAGCCGCGGGCATAGGGGATGAGCACGTGGTAGCCCTTGGCTGCCAGCTGCGGCGCCACTTCGCTGTAGCTGTGGATGTCGTAGGGCCAGCCGTGCAGCAGGATGACCGCCGGGCCGTCGGCCGGGCCGGCTTCGGCGTAGGCCACCTTCAGCAGCCCGGCGTCGACGTGGCGCAGCGCGCCGAAGGCGTCGTCCGCGGCCTGCGCCAGGGGGATGGCGAGGTTCGCCAGGGCGAATGCGAGCACCGGGGCGCCCAGGGCTTTGTACTTGAACGGATTCATCAGGGTTCTCCCTTGCTGTGTGCCGGGAATCGGCGGGACTTCGGTCTAGCGCTCGGCCAGCGAGGCGCGCTGCGGGCGGAAGGCCTCGCGCAGTTCCTCGCTGAACAGCTGCGGTTGCTCCCAGGCGGCGAAGTGGCCGCCCTTGTCCACCGCGTGGAAGTAGTCGAGCGAGGGATAGGCGCGCTGCGCCCAGCTCTTCGGCGCGCGGTAGATTTCGCCGGGGAACACGCTGATGGCCACCGGCACCTTGATCTGCGCGGTCTTCTGCGCGGCGGCGCTGAAATTGTTGTTGTTGTTTTCCCAGTAGAAGCGCGAGGACGAGGCGCCGGTGTTGGTCAGCCAGTAGAGGGAGATGTCGTCGAGCATCTCGTCGCGGCTGAGCACGCGCTCCGGCTCGCCGCCGCTGTCGGTCCAGGCGGCGAACTTCTCGTACATCCAGGCGGCCATGCCGGCCGGCGAGTCGGCCAGGGAATAGCCGATGGTCTGCGGCCGCGTCACCATCATCGCGCCGTAGGCGGCGTTGCGCCCGAAGAAGGTACTCAGCGCCTGGTAGGCGGCGCGCTCGTCGCCGGACAGGCCGTCGGGCGCCGGGTCGCCGCTGTTGATCGGCTTGACCAGTTCGGCCGGGATGGTCGCCGGCATGTTCAGGTGGATGCCCAGCAGCCCGGGCGGCGCCAGGCGGCCCAGGGCATCGGAGATCACCGAGCCGTGGTCGCCGCCCTGGGACACGTACTGCTGGTAGCCCAGGCGCTTCATCAGCACGTCCCAGGCCCGCGCCACCCGGTCGGGGTTCCAGCCCAGCTCGGTCGGCTTGCCGGAGAAGCCGTGCCCGGGGATCGCCGGGATCACCACGTCGAAGGCGTCCTCGGCCTTGCCGCCGTAGGCCGTGGGGTCGGTCAGCGGGCCGATGGTCTTGAGGAACTCCAGCGGCGAGCCGGGCCAGCCGTGGGTGAGGATCAGCGGCATGGCGTGGGGCTGGCGGGAGCGCACGTGGATGAACTGGATGTCCACGCCGTCGATGCGGGTGACGAACTGCGGCAGGGCGTTGAGCTTCGCCTCGGCCTTGCGCCAGTCGTAGCCGTTGCCCCAGTAGTCGACCAGGGCTTTCAGCCTGGCCAGTTGCACGCCCTGGGAGGCGTCGGCGACGGTTTCCTTGTCCGGCCAGTGGGTGGCGGCGATGCGCCGGCGCAGGTCGTCCAGTTGCGCCTGGGGCACCTCGATGCGGTACGGCCGCACGCTGTCGTCCTCGCTCGCCGTGGCGTTGGCGGACGCGACCAGGGCCAGCGGCGCCAGGTGCGCGTGGCTGCCGCCGAGCAGGAACAGGCCGACGGCGCCGGCCAGGAGCGAACGGGTGAACAGGTGCTGAGTCTTCCGTGGGTGCGATGCTGCGAGCATGGTCGATCTCCTTGAGTGGGGGCCGGGGCGTGGACGCAATCGTTCGCCCTCGGCGAAGCGCGAACCTGGCCACTGTCGGTCGCGCCCGCCCCGCTTCGGAGGCGCTGCGCAACCCGTGGCATCGATCAGAACAAAGGGCGGCGGGCCTGGGGATTGCACGAAGGTGTCGGTCGATACCTTCGTATCGTTCGCCCGCCGGCGCCGGGGCGCTGCGGCCACGCCGGCCTGGCGTGGCCGCAGCGGGCTCGCTCAGGCGAGCGAGAGCGCGACGTCGATGTTGCCGCGGGTGGCCTTCGAGTAGGGGCAGGTCTGGTGGGCCGTCTCGATCAGGTCCAGGGCGGCGTCCCGTTCCAGCCCCGGCAGGCTGACCTGCAGGCGCGCCCGCAGGAAGTAGCCTTCCTCGCCCTGGCACAGCTCCACCTCGGCGTCGATGGCCAGGTTCGCCGGCAGGGCGATCTTCTTCCGCCGCGCGGCGAGGCCCAGCGCGCCTTCGAAGCAGGCCGACCAGCCGGCGGCGAACAGCTGCTCCGGGTTGGTGCCGGTGCCTGGCGTGCCGGGCAGCGAATGGCGGATGTCCAGGCGCCCGTCGTCGCTGCGCGAGGTGCCGCCGTCGCGGGCCCCGGTGGTGTGGACCCTGGCGGTGTAGAGAACGGTTTCGGTGGTCATGGCTGCCTCCTGGCATGTGCTCGTGCATACCGGGTTCGGTATGTGCCGCCGATCAGAGCAGAGGCCGGCTGCCGGGGACGATTGCACGAAGGTATCGAGTGCCCCCGCGCAGCCCCCTGCCCCGTCAACGGCGCCGCTTTCGCCCAGCCGACACCAAGGTATGATGGGCAGCTCCGCCAAGGTGGCGCATGCTCGCGAAACGGCTACCGCCGAGAGAGGATCGGTATGCACAACGAACCCGGCCCTGTCGTCGACAGGCTGCCCGGCCTGGCCTGGACCGCCGCTGCCGACGGCCGGGTCGACTCCGTCAACCGCCCCTGGTGCGCGTACACCGGCCTCCCCGCCGGCGCGGCCCAAGGCGACGGCTGGCAGTCGGTGGTGCACCCCGACGACCTGCCGGCGCTGCTCGAACGCTGGGCCGCCATCCTGCGCTCCGGCCAGGCGCAGGACATGCAGGCGCGCCTGCGGCGTTTCGACGGCGCCTACCGGCGCTTCCTGCTGCGCGTCGAGCGCCTCGACGCCGCCGCCGGCAGCTGGTGCGGCCTGGGCATCGACATCGAGGACCTCGGCCCGGGCCCGGCGACCACCAGCACCCCGGCCCTGGATGCGCTCATCGACAGCATCCCCGGCTTCGTCTGGCGCACCGCGCCCGACGGCAGCGTCGAATTCCTCAACCAGCGCTGGTTCGACTACACCGGCATGACACCCGACGAGGCCCGCGGCACCGGCTGGATGAACGCCGTGCACCCGAGCGACGCGCCGGCGTTGGGCGCGTACTGGCAGGGCCTGCTGGCCGCGGGGCTGGCGGGCGAGTTCGAAGCCCGCCTGCGGCGCTTCGACGGCAGCTACCGCTGGTTCCTGATCCACGCCGTGCCGCAGCGCGACGAGGCCGGCCGCGTGCTCAAGTGGTACGGCGGCAACACCGACATCGACGCACGCAAACGCGCCGAGCTGCTGCTGGCCGGCGAGAAACGCCTGCACAGCCTGATGGCCGGCGGCGCCGCCCTGCCCCTGGTGCTCGAAGCGCTGTGCCAGTTGGTGGAAGCCAGCCTCGACGACTGCCTGTGCGGCATCACCCTGGTCGCGCCCCGGCGCAGCCGCCGCGCCGTGCAGGCACCGGGCGAGCTGCGCCTGCAACCCGGCGCCGGCCCCGGGCTGCCGCCGGGCCTCATGGCTAGCGACGGCCAGGCAGTGGACGCCGGCAACAGCCCTGAATCCCTGGTCGTCCTCGGCGGCGAAACCGTGGTGGTGGCCGACCTGTCCGCCGAAACGCGCTGGCCCGCCTGGTGCGCCACGGCCCTGGCCCACGGCCTGCGGGCGAGCTGGGCGACGCCGGTGATCGCCACCGGCGGCGAAGTGAGCGGCGTCCTCTCGCTGTTCTTCCACCACGCCTGGCAACCCGACGAGGCGCAGCGCAACCGCATCGCGCAGTTCAGCCAACTGGCCAGCATCGCCATCGAGCGCGCCCGCGGCGAGGCCGCGCTGAAGCAGAGCGAGGCCTTCCTCGCCAAGGCCCAGCGCATCAGCCTGACCGGCACCTTCTCCTGGCACGTGGACAACGACGAGATCGCCTGGTCCGACGAGATCTACCGCCTGCTCGACCTGGACCCGGGCCTGACGCCGAGCTTCGAGCTGGTCTATTCGCGGGTCCACCCCGACGACCTCTCGCGCCTCGACGAGGTGTTCCAGCGCCAGCGCCACGCCGCCCGCGACTTCGAGCACGAACACCGGCTGCTGCTGCCCGGCGGCGTGATCCGCCACGTGCACATCGTGGCCCAGGCGATGCGCGACGCCGACGGCGCCCTGGAATACATCGCCGCCGTGCAGGACGTCACCCAGCGGCGCCTCGCCGACGAGGCCCTCTGCAGGGTCCGCGCCGAACTCGCACACGTGGCCCGGGTCGCCAGCCTGGGGGCGCTCACCGCGTCCATCGCCCATGAAGTCAACCAGCCGCTGGCCGGCATCATCACCAACGCCAACACCTGCCTGCGCATGCTCGGCGCCACCCCGCCCAACGTCGACGGCGCCCGCGAGACCGCGCGGCGCACCATCCGCGACGGCAACCGCGCGGCCGACGTGATCAAGCGCCTGCGCGCGCTGTTCGCCAAGGACGGGGTGGCCAGCGAGCCGGTGGACCTCAACGCGGCGGCCCGGGAAGTGCTTGCCATGCTGCAGAACGAACTGCAGCGCAACGGCGTGGCCGTGCTGCCGCAGTTCAACGAGCAGCTGCCGCCCGTGCCCGGCGACCGCGTGCAACTGCAGCAGGTAATCCTCAACCTGATCATCAACGCCATGGACGCCCTGGCCGAGGTGCACGGCCGCCCGCGGCAGCTGCGCATCAGCAGCGGCTACGACCTGGACTCCAGCGTGTTCCTGGCGGTGCGCGACAACGGCAACGGCTTCCCCCCGCAGGACGCCCACCGGCTGTTCGACGCCTTCTACACCACCAAGCGCGCCGGCATGGGCATCGGCCTGCTGGTCAGCCGCTCCATCATCGAACACCATGCCGGGCGGATCTGGGCCACGGCCCACGACGGCCCCGGCGCGACCTTCATCTTTTCCATCCCGCTGCCGGCCGCGGACGCCGACGACGACCACGCCAGGGGGAATGCCCGATGACCACGCCTTTGCTCGTGTCGCTGGTGGATGACGACGAGTCCGTGCGCGAATCGCTGCCGGACCTGCTGCGCGAGTTCGGCTTCGCCGTGCAGGCCTTCGCCTCGGCGCCGGCCTTCCTCGACTCGGACTGCCTCTCGCAGACGCGCTGCCTGATCCTCGACGTGGCCATGCCGGAAATGTCCGGGCCGGAGCTGCAGAAGGAACTGGCCCGGCGCGGCTGGCGCATCCCCATCATCTTCATCACCGCCCATGGCGACGCGGCCACCCGCCCGCGCCTGATCGCCCAGGGCGCCGTGGATTGCCTGCTGAAACCCTTCAGCGAGGCGGAACTGCTCAAGGCGCTCAGCGCCGCGCTACCGGTCGGCTGACGCCGCAGGCCACCAGGAGAACCAGGCATGTTGAACGCTGTCCCTGCCCCCCAGGGGGGAACCCGGCCACAGGCCGACGCCACGCCGCTGGTCTACGTGGTCGACGACGACGTCTCGGTGCGCGAGTCGCTGGAACTGCTGATCCGCTTCGCCGGCTGGCAACCGGTGCTGTTCGATTCCGCCCAGGCCTTCCTCGACCAGCCCGCGGCCCTGGTGCCCAGTTGCCTGGTGCTGGACGTCAACCTGCCCGATCTCAATGGGCTGGACCTGCAGCGCAGCGTGGCCGGCGAGCGCCCGGCCATGCCGATCATCTTCATCACCGGCTATGGCGACGTCCCGCTCACGGTGCGCGCGATGAAGGCCGGGGCGGTGGAATTCCTCACCAAACCCTTCGACGACGACACCCTGCTGCGCGCCATCGCCGAGGCCCTGGCGCACAGCCGCGTGGCCCTGCAGCAGCAGGAAAGGCTGCGCACCCTGCGCGCCGCCTACGCCAGCCTCACACCGCGCGAACGGGACGTGCTGCGCAGGGTCGTTGCCGGGCGCCTGAACAAGCAGGTGGCCGCCGACCTGGGCATCAGCGAGATCACTGTGAAGGCCCACCGCGGCAGGGCCATGCGCAAGATGAAGGCGCGCTCGCTGCCGGACCTGGTGAAGATGGCGGCGCTGCTGGAGATCGCCCCCGACGGCGAGCGCTGAGGCGCCCTCGCCGCCCGGGCTCAGGCCGGGACCGACAGCGGCCGCCGGCAGCCCAGCCAGACCAGCAGGGCCGCCAGCAACTGGCTGCTGGCGAAGAAGCCGAACAGTTCTTGCGTGCTCCACTGCGCGTCGAGCAGCACCCCCGCGATAGCCGGTGACAGGATCGCCCCCAGGCGCCCGGTCGCCAGCACCAGGCCCACGCCACTGGTGCGAATCGCGGTAAAGAAGGCCTGGGGCGCGAGGATGAAAAGCGCCGCGATGGCGCCATTGAGCGACAGCCCCGCGCCGAAGCCAACGGGAATGGCCAGCAGCGAGACGCGGCTGGCCGGCACCAGCAGCGTCATCACCACGGCATTGAGCAGCAGAAGGCCCAACAATAGTTGGCGGCCCCCCGCCCGATTCGCCGCCAGCCCCACCAGCAAGGCGCCGAGCATGCCGCCGAGGCCCAGCAACAGCCCGCCGGTGGAGCCCTGTTTTTCGGAAAAGCCGTTGTGCAGCATCAACGTCGGCGTCCAGCTCATCACGAAGTAATAGCCGAACATCAGCAGCAATAGCGCCAGGGCCAGTGAAGCGGTCAGTTGCCACTGGCCAGATGCGAATAGCTGCCGGAATTCCACGCCTCGCGATAGCCGCAACTGGGCATTCTGTTGCCGGTCGAGCGCCAGGAACTCCGGCGACTCACGCAGCCAGAGTGCACCAGCCGCCACGGCCGCGAGCGTGGCCACGCCGCCGGCTAGAAACACGTAGCGCCAACCAAGCCACTCGTTGAACAGGTGCGCCAGCAGGCCGCCCAGGCTCACGCCCAGCGCGAAGGCGAGGGATTGCAGGGCGATGGCCAGGCTTCGCCGATGCGCTCCGGTGTATTCATGGGCCAGCACATTGGCGCCCACCAGCACCGCGCCGGTGCCGACGCCGGTCAGCATGCGCAGAAGCATCAGCACCTGGTGGTTCGGGCTGCAGAACGACAGCAACATGCTGACGCCGCTGAGCGAAAGGCCCGCCAGCAGCAAGGGCCGGCGCCCATAGCGGTCCGCCCGGGGGCTGATGAACGAGCCGCAGGCCATGCCCACCAGGCTCGCGCTGAGCAGCATGCCGAGCTGGGTCGCACTCAGCCCCCACTCCGCCGAAACGCTGCCGCCGGTGAACGCCATGGCCATCGCATCCAGGCCGTCGATCACGTTGAAGAGCATGCACAGACCGACGACGCCCCACGGGGACGGGGCCATTGCAGCCTTGTTGTTCATAGCCTTGGGCACGCAGCCTGTTTCCTTCTGACGCACTGTTCGAAGCGGTGCTCCACGCAGCCATACCCTTGCGTGCATACCAAGGTATCGACCGACACCATCGTGCAATCGCCGAGGTGGCATCCGGGTGCTTTGATCGACCTGCGCAAGCGGCGCCGAATGCTGGGCCGGAAGCATATTACGTCCCGGCCGCTACAGACAGGACCCCGCGCCTCGAACCCCACCCCACCGGGTTCCGCCAGGAACCTTTCCAAGGAGAGCCCCCAGATGTTCCTGCATCTATCGACCTGGGCCGAGATCGGCCAGTTTCTCGAACGCAGCCGCACCATCGTCATCCCCATCGGCTCCAACGAACAGCACGGCCCCACCGGCCTGCTGGGCACCGACTGGATGTGCCCGGAGATCATCGCCGGCGAGGCGCAGAAGCTGGCGGACATCCTCATCGCCCCGACCTTCAACATCGGTATGGCCCAGCATCACCTGGGCTTCCCCGGCACCATCTCGCTGCGGCCCTCGACCTTCATGGCCGCCATCGGTGACTGGGTGCGCTCGCTGGCCGGCCACGGCTTCGAGAAAATCTTCTTTCTCAACGGCCACGGCGGCAACATCGCCTCGATCGAAGCGGCCTTCTCGGAACTCTATGCCGAAGCGAGTTTCGCCCGGCGCCGCGCCGGCTTCGCCCTGAAGCTGTGCAACTGGTGGGACCTGGAAGGCGTCGATGCCCTGGCGCGGGAGCAGTTCCCCACGGGCCACGGCATCCACGCCACGCCCACCGAGATCGCCGTGACCCAGTGGGCCTATCCGGACTTCATCAAGTCCGCCGAGTATTCGCCACGGATCGCCAACTGGGGCCCCATCCGCGAAGCGCTCGATTTCCGCGCGCGTCACCCGGATGGCCGCATGGGTTCGGACCCGGCGCAAGCCTCCATCGAAAAGGGCCGGCAACTGGTGGCCCTGGCCGCCCAGGGCCTGGTGCAGGAGGTCCAGGCCTTCGGCGACGAGGCGAAACCGGGCTAGAAACCCTTCGGGCTGGCCGCGCGCCCATGGACGGGCGCGCGGCCTTTTTACTACGCCCGGCCCAGCCGTTCGATGGCGCTTGCCACGCCCGCTCCGTACGCCGGGTCCGCCTTGCTGCAGTTATCGATATGCCGCTGTTTGGTCTGCGTCGAGGCGCCCTGGATCGAACGCGCGGTATTGTCGAACAGCGCCTGTTGCTGCTCGAAGGTCATCAGGCGGAACAGCGCGCCGGGCTGGGAGAAATAGTCCTGGTCTTCGCGATGGTCCCAGTGGCCCGCGCTGCCTTGCAGCGCCAGCGGCGGTTCGCTGAAGTCCGGCTGCTCCTGCCATTGCCCGTAGCTGTTGGGCTCGTAGCCCAGGGTGCTGCCGGCGTTGCCGTCGGTGCGCATCTGCCCGTCCCGGTGATAACTGTGGAACGGGCATTTCGGCGCGTTCACCGGAATCTGGTGATGGTTGACGCCCAGGCGGTAGCGCTGTGCATCGCCATAGGAGAACAGCCGCGCCTGCAGCATCTTGTCCGGCGAGAAGCTGATGCCGGGCACCACGTTGGCCGGGCTGAAGGCCGCCTGCTCCACCTCGGCGAAGTAGTTCGCGGGGTTGCGGTTGAGTTCGAGAACGCCGACTTCGATCAGCGGGTAATCGCCGTGCGGCCAGACCTTGGTCAGGTCGAAGGGATTGATCGGGCAGGTCGCCGCGTCCGCCTCCGGCATGATCTGCACGTAGAGCGTCCAGCGCGGGAAGCGGCCTTCCTCGATGCTGCCATACAGGTCGCGCTGGGCGCTTTCGCGGTCCCGGCCGACCAGGGCTTCGGCCTGCTGGTCGGTGAGGTTCTCGATGCCCTGCTGGGTCTTCCAGGTGAACTTCACCCAGGAGCGCTCGTTCTGCCGGCTTATGAAGCTGAAGGTGTGGCTGCCGAAGCCGTGCATGTGCCGGTACGAGCGGGGCAGCCCGCGGTCGCTCATGACGATGGTGACCTGGTGCAGGGCCTCGGGCAGCAGGGTCCAGAAGTCCCAGTTGTTTTCGGCGCTGCGCAAATGGGTGCGCGGGTCGCGCTTGACCGCATGATTGAGGTCGGGGAACTTCAACGGATCGCGCAGGAAGAATACCGGCGTGTTATTGCCCACCAGGTCCCAGTTGCCCTGTTCGGTATAGAACTTTATGGCGAACCCGCGAATGTCACGCTCGGCATCGGCGGCGCCGCGTTCCCCGGCCACGGTGGAAAAGCGCACGAAAACCTCGGTGCTCTTGCCGATCTCGGAAAACAGCCGGGCCTTGGTATAGCGGGTTATGTCGTGGGTGACGGTGAAGGTTCCATGGGCGCCCGAGCCCTTGGCGTGCATGCGCCGTTCGGGAATCACCTCGCGATCGAAGTGCGCGAGCTTTTCCAGCAGCCAGACGTCCTGCAGCAGCACCGGGCCCCTGGGGCCTGCGGTCTGCGAATTGTTGTTGTCGACCACCGGCGCACCAGCGGCTGTCGTGAGCTTTTTCATGGTTTTGTCCTGGATGATTGGCGCAATGAACAAACAATGGGAAACGCCAACCCATCAAACCAAGTTATGCAACCGCCAACCATGATACGAAGGTGTCGCCCGGTAATAGGAAAGTTGTTCGAAGCCGTCCAGTGCCGGATAAAAAAGAATAAACAGGCGGGATATGAATACAGTGGCCAGTTAAGGTAAACAGTTCTGTTTCGTTATATACGGCGCACTCTTCTGCAACGTGCAGAAGAGTGCGCCCTACCCGCCTCAGCCCAGCCGCTGGCGCAACTGCGCCAATTGGCGCATGTCCAGGCTGTCGAAGCCTTCGCTGAGCGCGCAGGCATCGAGCAACTGCGCCGCCTCCGTGTTGCGCCCCTGCTCCAGGTGCAGCTTCGCGCGGTCCATGCCCGCGCGCAGCTCCCAGGCCCGCGCGCCTTGCTGGCGAGCGAGGGCCAGCGATTCGTCGAGCACGGCATCGACCGCCGTGGCGCCCTCGCCCAGCGCCTTGAGCACCTGGGCCTGCAACCGCAGCAGTTCCGGCAGCGCGAAGGCATCGCCGCTGCGCCGGCAGTGCTGGACGCTGCGCTGGATCACCGCCAGGGCCCGCGCGTATTGCCCATCGAGGATCAGGCCTTCGGCCAGGGAAATCTCGAAGGAGGTGGTCAGCAGCTCGTAGCGCATGCCCTGCAGCCGCGACAGGCTCTCCTCCAGCAGCGGCACCGCGCCGCCGGGCTGCTCGCGGCGGATGGCGATGGCCCCGCGCAGGCCCTGCGAGGCCGCCATATATGGGGCAAAGGCATTGGCGTGGGCGATCTGGCTGAAGGCCAGCAGGCTCGCCTCGGCCTGCGCCAGGTCGCCGTTCCAGATGTGGATGCACAGCGTCCACACCAGGGCGATGCAGTAGGTGGCCGGGTGCTTCAGCTCCGCGGCTTCCGCCTCCACTTGCGTGGCGAGGCGCCGCGCCTGGTCCGGGAAGCCCAGCAGCCACAGCGTGCGCGCCAGCGCCAGGCCGGTGCGGTTGTGGTGGTCGAAGCCGTAGTGCAGGGTCCGGCTGCGCTCGGAAGGCAGGCTGTTGCGCAGCGAGCGCTCCAGTTCCTGGCGCGCCAGGCGCTGGTCGCCCAGCAGGTGGTGGGAAATCCCCGCCAGCGAGGCGGCGACGGCGATGGCTTCCGGCTCGCCCAGGCTGTCGCCGATCGCCAGCGCGCGCTCGGCCCAGGCCAGCGACGAGGCGAAGTCGCCGATGCGCTCGTAGAAGATCTGCAGGCGGCCCAGCAGGCGCAGCTGCGCCCAGCGGTCGTCCAGCGCCACGGCGATGTCCAGGGCCCGCAGCAAGGCGGTTTCCGCCGCGCCGCTGTTGCCGCGGGTGAACATCAGCACCAGGCCCAGCGCGGCCTGCAGCTCCATCTCCGTGGGCGTGCCGTGGTAGCCCAGCTCCAGCAGCTCGGTGGCGCGGGCACACCAGGTGCGGCATTCCACCTGCAGCGAGAAGTGCAGGAACAGCGGCGCGCTGGCCGCCGCCAGGGGCAGCGCCAGGCCGGGGTCGCCCTGGGGGCCGAAGCTCCATTCCAGGGCGCTGCGAATGTTGCCGAGCTGGCTGGCCAGGCGCGCGCAGCCGTCGAAGATGTCTTCCGGCGAGCTGCCCAGGCCCTCCAGCAGCTTCAGGTAGAAAAGCGCATGGCGGAAGCCGAGGCTGTGCATCTCGGCCGCGCCGTGGGCCGGCAGCTTGTCGCGGACATAGGCGCGGGTCATTTCCAGCAGGCGGTAGGTGACCGTCGTTTCGCTGCGGTCGACCGTCACCAGTCCCTTGGCGGCGAGTTCGTCCAGGGTGGCGGCGGCTTCCAGCTCGTCGATCCGGGCATCGGCGACGATCTGCGAGGCCGCCTGCAGCGAGAACGGCCCGACGAACACCGCCAGGCGGTCGAACACCAGGCGCTGCGGGGGGCTGAGCAGGTCGTAGCTCCAGTCGAGCATCGCCCGCAGCGTCTGGTGGCGCGGCTGCGCGGTGCGCCAGCCGGCCCAGCCGAGCGAGAAACGTTCGCCCAGCAGGGCGTGGGTGGCCTTGACCCCGTGGCTGGCGGCGCGCATCGCCGCCAGCTCGATCGGCAGCGCCATGCCGTCCAGGCGCCGGCACATGTCGGCGACCAGCTGGGCGTCGCCCTCCTCCAGCGCCAGCGAGGCGTTGCCGGCCTTCGCCCGTTCGACGAACAGCCGCACCGCCGGGAATGCCAGCAGTTGCTCCAGGCTCAGCCCCTCGCTGTCGGCGGGAAAGCCCAGCGGCCCCAGCCAGTGCACCTGCTCGCCGCGCACCCGCAGCGGCTCGCGGCTGGTGGCCAGCAGCGCGACGCCGGGCGCGGCCTCGCCGATGCGCTCGGCGACGGCGGACACCGCATCCACCAGGTGCTCGCAGTTGTCGATGATCAGCAGCAACCGCTGCCCGCGCAGGTGGGCGAGCAGCACGAACAGCGGGTCCTCGACCTGCACGGGAATGCCCAGCGAGGCGGCCAGGGCGGAAGGCACCAGCGCCGCATCCTCGACCTGCGCCAGGTCGACGAAGCGCACCGGCTCCAGGCGCTCGCCGGCGGCGCGGTGGCCCACCTCGACGGCGAGGCTGGTCTTGCCGACGCCGCCGGTGCCGACGATGGTGAACAGCCGCGGCTGCGCCAGGCGCTCCAGCACCAGGGCCACGTCGGCCTCGCGGCCGAACAGCCTGGCCCGCGGCGGCAGGCCGCCTACGCTTTCGCCGAGCGGCGCCACGGGCGCGGCCGAAGGCGCTGCGTCCAGGGCCGGGCGCCGGTTCACCGGGGCGACGAAGGCGTAGCCGACGCCGACCTGGGTGGCGATGTAGCGCGCGCCCTGCTCGCCGTCGCCGAGCGCGCGGCGCAGGCTGTTCATGTGAAAGCGCAGGCTGCCCTCTTCCACCACCACGTCGGGCCAGACGCGCTTGATCAGCTCGCGCTTGGACAGCACCTGGCCCGGCTTCTCCAGCAGGGCGATGAGCAGGTCGAGGGCGCGGCCGCCGATCTCCACCGGCTCGCCATCGCGGCTGAGCAGGCGCTTGCCGGGCGTGACGCGGAAGGGGCCGAACTCGAGGGACGGGTCAAAGGAATCGTGCAATGCGTCCGTTACGGACTCCACGGGAAGTACTCTCGGGCTCGGAAATCCTACGAGGATAGGCGTTTTGCGCGGGCGATCAAGCCCGCGACGGCGGCCGTGTGCACGCCGCCACAGGCTGCGCGGGCCGTCTAGCGCAGGCTCAGCAGCAGCGGAATGTTGCCGCGGGTGGCCTTGGAGAAGGGGCAGCTCTGCCGGGCGGCGTCCAGCAGGCAGCGGGCCAGCTCCGCCTCGACGCCGGGCAGCGAGATGGCCAGGTGCGCCCGCAGGAAGAAGCCGTGCTCGCCGTGCACCAGGTCCACGTCCGCCTCCACCGTGGCATCGGGGGGAAACGGGACTTTCCGGGCGTTGGCGGCATGCCGCAGCGCACCGATGAAACTGGCCGACCAGCCGACGGCCAGGAGCTGCTCCGGGTTGGTGCCCTGGCCCGGCGCGCCCGGCGGCGAAAAGCGCAGGTCCAGGCGGCCATCGTCGCTGCGCGCGATGCCGTCGCGGCCACCGAGGGTGCGGGTGTGCGCGGTGTAGAGAACCTTCTCGATCGACTGCATCGGTACTTCCTGACGAACGATGACCGGCGGGCCCGGCGACTCAGAGCACCCGCGCGCACTTGCGGCTGGTGCGGGAAAGACGCTGCCCGGGGCCGGCCTTCGGCAACAGCGCCTGCGCCGCCGCGCGCCGCTGGTATTCGCCCAGCTCCTGGCGGGCGATGTCGAGCAGCCAGGCACGGAAAGGGCCGGCGGGGTCATAGCTGGCGCGCCGTGAATCCACGGCCTTGAGAGTCGCGCGCAGGACCTCGCCGAGGTCCTCCAGGCGCACCCGGCCGGCCTGTACCTGCCCTTCGAAGAACGCCACGAGCAGCGGAACCAACGCCTTGAGCAGGCGCGGCGACGCCTCGCCGCCGCCCTGCTGCGCCTGGGCCAGCAATGCACCGAATTCCGCATTGCTGCAGCGCCCTGCCAGGCTCATGCAGCCGATACCTTCAGTCATTCGCCCAACCTCCCTTTCCCAAGCAGCCCTGCATTGACTGTCCTGCGCCTTGGCGTGAGGACAGGGACTGCTCATGAGGATGGGGCAGGAGTGCCAAGGCTGCCCGTTATATGCTGTTAGCGTCTGTTAGGCGTGCACAATGTGCTGTTCACTTAAGAAAAATGCCGTTTCTCTCCATGGGAGAAGCGGCATTTTCATGTGGGGTGGGGTTATGGCTTCGTTTGTGAGCCCTTGCACTCAACCTAACATCGTCATTCCCGCGAACGCGGGAACCCAGCTGCCTTCTTGCTCGGTGTAGCGCGCCGCTCCGAGTTTGCGGATGTCTTTTGTTTCGCCCCCTCGGGCGAGTCCCTTTTGTCAAACGCCACAAAAGGAACCAAAAAGGCTTGCCCCAACATATGGGCCCGATGGAGCCGGGCTACCCTCGCGAACTCCCCCGCCACGGAGGCCCGCCCCGAGGGTACGTCCCTGTAGCCCACGGGGCTCTCGCGACATCCATGTCGCATGACCTCCTGAGCGCCGGTTTCGCTCGGCCTTCTGAAGGGGCGTTTCGGAGTGCGCGGATGTTTCTCTGGAAGTCCAAGAGCAAACGCGCTTTTGCTTTTGCTTTTGCTTTTCGTAGGAGCGAGCTTGCTCGCGAACCCAAAGTCTCTGGGTTCCCGCGTTCGCGGGAATGACGGGGGATGGTTAGGCGTTTCAGGATGACTCAGGATTTTCCGGCGGCTCAGGACAGCCCCCTCTCCCTTCAGGGAGAGGGCTGGGGAGAGGGTGCTCTTGAACCCAACACCTACGTCACCGGTAACCACTGTTCGCGAGCAAGCTCGCTCCTACAGTTCCATGAAGGGCATCGGCGCGCCGGCCAACGGCGTATAACCGCGAACGGTTATACGCCCTACGCACCTCCCGGCTGACGCTGCGTTATCCACCCACTCCAAACGGCCCCCTCTCCCTCCGGGAGAGGGCTGGGGTGAGGGAGCGGAGCCAGGCTGGAGCACCTTTGCTGAACCACCGCATATGCATTACATCGTTTTATTGCGGCTACATTTAATACAGATGCCGGAACCAAGTATCCGGGCTCCATCGATTCTCATCCTTCATATCCACAAAGATGCCCCGCAGATGCTCTTCGGCGAATCTTCCGAATCATCGGCTTCGAATAAATACAACCACCCCATCAATAATCCTCATGTTCTCCGACCGACAGAAAGACTCCGGTTTTTATTCCCCCGGCGGTCTTCGAAGCATTGGCGTGCGAAAGGAACATGAACTTTACTGAATGATCTTCCTCGCTGTCGCAGGCCAATAGTCGTCGACCGGGAAGTTTGGCCGTCCGCATTCGCGCGGGCGCACGATATGAGGAGATTCCGTCCATGGCCAAAGTGCTGTGTGTCCTCTACCCCGATCCACTGGCCGGCTACCCTCCCCGCTATGCGCGCAGCGACATTCCGCACATCGATGCCTACGCCGATGGGCAGACGGCTCCCTCGCCCCAGCCGCCGCTCGGTTTCACGCCCGGCGAGCTGGTGGGCTGCGTTTCCGGCGAGCTTGGCCTGCGCGCCTACCTGGAACAGGCGGGACACGAGCTGCTGGTGACCAGCGACAAGGACGGCCCGGACTCCGAGTTCGAGCGCTGGCTGCCCGAGGCCGAGGTGGTGATTTCCCAGCCGTTCTGGCCCGCCTACCTGACCGCCGAGCGGATCGCCAAGGCGCCCAGGCTGAAGCTCGCGGTCACCGCCGGCATAGGTTCCGACCACGTCGACCTGGCTGCGGCCGCGGCGGCCCGCATCACCGTCGCCGAGGTCACCGGCTCGAACTGCATCAGCGTCGCCGAGCACGTGGTGATGATGGTGCTGGCCCTGGTGCGCAATTACCTGCCCGCCCACGAGATCGCCTGCAACGGCGGCTGGAACATCGCCGACTGCGTGGCGCGCAGCTACGACATCGAGGGCCTGCATTTCGGCGCCATAGGCGCGGGGCGCATCGGCCTGGCCGTGCTGCGCCGGCTCAAGCCCTTCGACCTGCACCTGCACTACACCCAGCGCCACCGCCTGGCCCCGGCCATCGAGGCGGAGCTGGGGCTGACCTACCACGCGGACGTCGCCTCGCTGGTGGCGGCGGTCGACATCGTCAACCTGCAGGTGCCGCTCTACCCGTCCACCGAGGGGTTGCTGGACGACGCCATGTTCGCCCGGATGAAGCGCGGTACCTACCTGATCAATTGCGCGCGCGGCAAGCTGGTGGAGCGCGACGCCGTGGTGCGCGCGCTGGAATCCGGGCAGCTCGCCGGCTATGCCGGCGACGTCTGGTTCCCGCAGCCCGCGCCGGCGGACCATCCCTGGCGCAGCATGCCGTTCAACGGCATGACGCCGCACATGTCCGGCACCTCGCTTTCGGCCCAGGCCCGCTATGCCGCGGGCACCCTGGAGATTCTCCAGAGCCACTTCGCCGGCCAGCCGATCCGCGAGGAATACCTGATCGTCGACGGCGGCGCGCTCGCCGGCACCGGCGCCCGGTCCTACCAGTTGAAATGAGCCTGCAAGAGGAGCACCGCGTGTCCACAGCCGTTCCCCAGTCGGTCACCGCCCCGCTGAGCCGGGCCGCCATCTTCCTGGTGCTGACGATCAACCCCGGCCAGGCCGGCGAAACCGCCGTGCGCGCGTTGTGCGCCGACATGCCCGGCCTGTTGCGGGCCATCGGGTTCCGCGCCCCGCAGGGGCTGCTGTCCTGCGTCATGGGCTTCGGCTCGGCGGCCTGGGACCGTCTCTTCGGCCAGCCCAGGCCGCGGGAGCTGCACCCCTTCCGCGAAATCCAGGGCGCGCACCACGCCGTGTCCACCCCGGGCGACCTGCTGTTCCACATCCGCGCCGAGCGCATGGACCTGTGCTTCGAGCTGGAAACGCAGATCATGGCCCGCCTCGGCGACGCCGTGGCCACCGCCGACGAGGTGCAGGGCTTCAGCTACTTCGATGCCCGCGACCTGCTGGGCTTCGTCGACGGCACGGAGAACCCGGCGGGCCAGGCCGCGCTGGACGCCACCCTGATCGCCGGCGAGGACGAGAACTTCGTCGCCGGCAGCTACGTCATCGTGCAGAAGTACCTGCACGACCTGGCCCAGTGGAACGCGCTGCCGGTGGCCGAGCAGGAACGGATCATCGGCCGGCACAAGCTCTCCGACATAGAGCTGGACGACGCCGTCAAGCCGAGCAATGCGCACAACGCCCTGACCACGATCATCGAAGACGGCGAACAACTGGAAATCCTGCGCGACAACATGCCCTTCGGCGATATCGCCAAGGGTGAGTTCGGCACCTATTTCATCGGCTACGCCCGTTCGCCGCGACGCATCGAACGGATGCTCGAGAACATGTTCATCGGCCTGCCCCCGGGCAACTACGACCGCCTGCTGGACTTCAGCCGCGCGGTGACCGGCAGCCTGTTCTTCGTGCCTTCGGCCAGTTTTCTCGAACACGTAACCCCGGACGCCAGCGTAGCTGCCGCCCCTGCCCTCCCCGCGCAGGACGGCGTACCCCCGCTGGCGCCCCGCGACGGCTCCCTCGGCATTGGCTCACTAAAGGAAGCAGGCAATGAATAACCTCCACCGTGAACTCGCCCCCATCTCCGACAAGGCCTGGGCCCAGATCGACGAAGAGGCCACGCGCACCCTCAAGCGCCACCTCGCGGCCCGCCGCGTGGTCGACGTGCCGCCGCCGGGCGGCCTCGGCCTGTCCGCGGTGGGCACCGGCCACCTGCATGCGTTGCAGGCCCCGGCGGAGGGTATCCAGGCCGCCCAGCGCGATGCCCGGGCGATCGTCGAGCTGCGCGTGCCCTTCGAGCTGAGCCGCCAGGCGATCGACGACGTGGAGCGCGGTTCGGACGATTCGGACTGGGACCCGCTGAAGGACGCCGCCCGCAAGCTGGCCTTCGCCGAGGACCGCGCGGTGTTCGACGGCTATGCCGCGGCCGGCATCCAGGGCATCCGCCAGGCCAGCAGCAACGCCGGCGTGGTGCTGCCGGCCAACGTGCGCGGCTACTCCGGCGCCGTGGCGCAGGCGCTGAGCCAGTTGCGCCTGGCCGGCGTCAACGGCCCCTATGCCCTGGTGCTGGGCGCGGACGCCTATACCGCGGCGAGTGGCGGCAGCGACGAGGGTTACCCGGTCTTCCACCACATGGAGCAGCAGGTGGACGGCGGCATCATCTGGGCCCCGGCGCTGGAAGGCGGGTTCGTGCTCAGCACGCGCGGCGGGGATTTCGAGCTGGACATCGGCCAGGACATCTCCATCGGCTATACGAGCCACAGCGCGACCAGCGTGGAGCTGTACTTCCTGGAGACCTTCACCTTCCGGGTGCTCACCAGCGAGGCCAGCGTGGTGTTGACGCCGGGGAAAAAAGGATAATCGCGGACGGAGTCCGCTCCTACGTTCCAGGAAGCACGGGCGTAGGAGCGGACTCCGTCCGCGATTGGGTTCATCGCCCACGCCGGACACCTCGGTGGCACGGACGGCGGCGCATAACCGCGAACGGTTATGCGCCCTACACATGTTCCCACCGAACCCACCTGTAGGAGCGGGCCCTGCCCGCGATTTCGCGCGCAGGGCGCGCTCCTGCATGGAGTAGCGTAGGTATGGGGCTGCGTGGCCCGCTCTTCGTAGGATGGGTTGAGCGAAGCGATACCCATCAATGCGAGCTAGCTGAGAATCCAGGACTCCACGACCTCCTCGCCATAGGCGTCCTTCCAGCCCAGCAGCGTCTTGTGGTCGCGGTTGTTGGTCCGCACCGTCTCGCCGGTGTGCGGGTTGCGGTAGACCTTGCGGGCGCGGATCTTCTGGTATTTCACGCCCTTGGCCTGGTCGCCGTTGGCGATCCAGTCGGCATCGGTCTCGAGAATTTCGATGACGTCCTCCAGGGTCTTGTCGTACTCGCCCATCAGCTCGCGGAGCGATTCCACGAACGCCTGGTTGTCGAGTTCGGCGTCGTTTTCCTGGGCGGCGTCGTCACGGACTGAATCTTTATCGTCTTTCATCGCAAGGCTCCGTTATCGGTATCTGTACGGGCCGGCACGGGCGGCCCGCTGGAATTCGGAAAAAAGCGTCCCCGCGCCGGGGGCGGCCGCGCTCGGGCGCGGCCACCGCCAGCTGTCGTGTGGCTCGTGGGGAGTTAGTGGTAGGCGTCTGCGGCGGTGACCTTGCCGCGGAACACGTGGTAGCTCCAGAAGGTGTACATGAGGATGATCGGGATGATGAACAGCGCGCCGATCAGGGCGAACAGCTGGCTGGACGGCGGCGAGGCGGCCTGCCAGAGGTCGATGGCCGGCGGGATGATCTTCGGCCAGATGCTCACCGCCAGGGCGAGGTAGCCGAGGAACATCAGGGCCAGCACGCTGATGAACGGCAGGTGCGAATGGCGCTTGCGCAGGTTCGACTGGACCAGGCACATCGACGCCACCGCCAGCGCGGCGATCACCGCGAAGAGCACCCAGTGGCGCCCGGAGAACCACAGCTGGGCGATGTTCGGGTGCAGCCAGGCGGTCCAGGCGCAGATCACCACGATCACCGCCGCCAGCAGGTAGGTCAGCGGCCGGCTGTAGTGGCGCATGCGCGACTCCAGCATGCCCTCGGTCTTCACCAGCAGCCAGGTGCTGCCCAGCAGCGCGTAGGCCACCACCAGGCCCAGGCCGCAGAACAGCGGGAACGGCGACAGCCAGTCCAGCGGGCCGCCGGCGAACTGCCGGTCCAGCACCGGGATGCCGTCGATGTAGGTGCCGATGGCCACGCCCTGGAAGAAGGTCGCCAGGAAGGAGCCGGCGATGAACGCCTTGTCCCAGATGTGGCGCTTCTGCGGCTTGGCCTTGAAGCGGAACTCGAAGGCCACGCCGCGGAAGATCAGCCCGGCCAGCACCAATACCAGCGGCAGGTACAGCGCCTCCAGGATCACCGAATAGGCCAGCGGGAAGGCCCCGTAGAGCGCGGCGGCGCCCAGCACGGCCCAGGTTTCGTTGCCGTCCCACACCGGGGCGACGGTGTTCATCATCACGTCGCGTTCACTGGAGTCGGACACCAGCGGGAAGAGAATGCCCAGCCCCAGGTCGAAGCCGTCCATGATCACGTACATCATCAGCCCGAAGGCGATGATCACGCCCCAGATGACCGACAGGTCGATGCCTTGAATACCCATGTTGCAACCTCCTCAGCCGGCAACCGACATAGGTCTGCGGATGCTGGAAGGCCCGGCGGGCTCGCTGTCCAGCGGATCGATCAGGTGCTGCTGGCCAGGCCCCTTGCGCACCAGGCGCATCATGTAGCCCAGGCCGACGGTGAACACCGAGAAGTAGATGACCACGAACAGCGCCAGGGTCAGGCTCATCTGCGCGACGTTGTGGTTGGAGACCGCCTGGTTGGTGCGCAGCATGCCGTAGACCACCCAGGGCTGGCGGCCCATCTCGGTGGTGAACCAGCCGGCGAGCAGCGCGATCAGCCCGGAGGGGCCCATCGCCAGCACCAGGCCCAGGAAGGCGCGGTTGCGGTACAGCGCGCCAGCGCGGCGCAGCACCAGGGCGGCCAGGGCGCAGAGGATCATCAGCATCCCCAGCCCGGCCATCAGGCGGAAGCTCCAGAACACCACGGTGGAGTTCGGCCGGTCCTGCGGGGCGAAGCTCTTCAGCGCCGGAATCTGCTTGTCCAGGCTGTGGGTCAGGATCAGGCTGCCCAGGTACGGCACTTCGAGGCTGTAGCGGGTCCGCTCGGCCTGCATGTCCGGGATGCCGAAGAGGATCAGCGGCGTCGGCTCGCCCGGCTCGTTCTCCCAGTGCCCCTCGATGGCGGCGATCTTCGCCGGCTGGTGCTCCAGGGTGTTCAGGCCGTGGGCGTCGCCCACCAGCACCTGCAGCGGCGCCACGCCCAGCACCATCCACATGGCCATCGACAGCATGGTCCGCGTGGCCGGGTTGTCGCGCCCGCGCAGCAGGTGCCAGGCGGCCGAGGCGCCGACGAAGAAGGCGGTGGACAGGTAGGCGGCCAGCGCCATGTGCACCAGGCGGTAGGGGAAGGACGGGTTGAAGACGATCTTCAGCCAGTCCAGCGGCACCACGCGCCCATCGACGATGCCGATGCCCTGGGGCGTCTGCATCCAGCTGTTGGACGAGAGGATCCAGAACATCGAGATCATGGTGCCGATGGCCACCATCACCGTGGCGAAGAAGTGCAGGCGGCGCCCCACCCGGTCCCAGCCGAAGAGCATCACGCCGAGGAAGCCGGCTTCCAGGAAGAACGCCGTCAGCACCTCGTAGGTCAGCAGCGGCCCGGTGATGCTGCCGGCGTAGTCGGAGAAGCGCGCCCAGTTGGTGCCGAACTCGTAGGCCATGACCAGGCCGGAGACCACGCCCATGCCGAAGTTCACCGCGAATATCTTCGACCAGAACTTGTAGAGGTCCTTGTAGACCGCGTTGCCGGACTTCAGCCAGAGCCCTTCGAGCACTGCCAGGAAGCTGGCCAGGCCGATGGTGATGGCCGGGAAGATGATGTGGAAAGAGACCGTGAACGCGAACTGAATCCGCGCCAGGTCCAACGCCTGTAGGTTCAACATGGCGAAACCCTTATTGATCGCTCATTCATGAAATGCCGGCAGCCGTCCTCCGGCTGCCGCACGGGAGTCCGCCTCAGGCGACAGTCGAATGGATCCGATTGTCTTCCCGGGCCTTCTCCAGCCTGATCGCGATGAACTTGGAAGTTGGCGTGAAGGTGCGCTCGCCATAGCTTTCCAGCGGCACCAGCGGGTTGGTCTCCGGGTAGTAGGCCGCGGCCTGCCCGGCCGGCAGGTCGTAGGCCACTAGCCGGAAGCCGTGGACGCGGCGCTCGATGCCGTCTTCCCAGAGCGACACCAGGTCGACCTTCTCGCCCGGCTCGAAGCCCAGGCGGCGGATGTCCCGCTCGTTGGCGAAGACCACCTCGCGCAGGCCGAACACCCCGCGGTAGCGGTCGTCCAGGCCGTACAGGGTGGTGTTGTACTGGTCGTGGGAACGCAGCGTCTGGAGGATCAGGTCGGGCCGCTCGCCGCGGGCCAGCACCGCCTGGTTGACCAGCTCCAGCGGCAGTTCGCTGGGGGTGAAGCCGGCCTTGCCGCTGGCGGTCTTCCAGACCCGCTCGGCCGCGTCGTTGCCCAGGTGGAAGCCGCCGGGGTGCTGCAGCCGCGCGTTGAAGTCGGCGAAGCCGGGGATGACGTCGGCGATCAGGTCGCGGATGTGCCCGTAGTCGGCGATGGCCCAGTCCCAGTCGATCGGACGGTTGCCCAGGGTGGCCTTGGCGATGCCGGCGATGATCGCCGGTTCCGAGCGCAGGTGCGGCGAGCGCGGCTTCAGCTGGCCGTGGGAGATGTGCACCATGCTGAAGGTGTCTTCCACGGTGACGCCCTGGGGCCCTTCGGCCTGCATGTCGACCTCGGTGCGGCCCAGGCACGGCAGGATCAGCGCGTCGCGGCCGGTGACCAGGTGCGAGCGGTTGAGCTTGGTGGCGATGTGCACGGTCAGCTCGCAGTTGCGCAGCGCGGCGTGGGTGCGCGGGGTGTCCGGGGTGGCCTGGGCGAAGTTGCCGCCCAGGGCCAGGAACACCTTGGCGCGCCTGGCTTCCATGGCCTGGATGGCGAGTACGGCGTTGTCGCCGTGGCCACGCGGCGCCTTGAACCTGAAGCGTTTCTCCAGGGCATCCAGCAGCCAGGTCGGCGGCTTCTCGTCGATGCCCATGGTGCGGTCGCCCTGCACGTTGCTGTGGCCGCGCACCGGCGACAGGCCGGCGCCGGGCTTGCCGACGTTGCCGCGCAGCAGTTGCAGGTTGACCACCTCCTGGATGGTCGGCACCGAGTGGCGGTGCTGCGTCAGGCCCATGGCCCAGCACATGATCACGCGCTCGGCGCGGCGGTACATGCGCGCCGCCAGCTCGATCTCGGCCAGGCTCAGGCCGGACTGGCCGACGATGTGCTCCCAGGGGGTGGCGTCCACCGCCGCCAGGTAGTCGTCCAGGCCGCTGGTGTGCTCGCGGATGAAGGCGTGGTCGAACACCGGCGGCTCGCCGTTGGCCTGAGCCTCGCGCTCCCACTGCAGGAGGAACTTGGCCATGCCGCGGAACATCGCCATGTCGCCGCCCAGGGCCGGGCGGAAGTAGGCGGTGTTGGTCGGCTCCGAGCCGTTGCTGAGCATCTCGAAGGGGTGCTGCGGGTGCTGGAAACGCTCCAGGCCGCGTTCCTTCAGCGGGTTGATGCAGATCACCTGGGCGCCGCGGTGCACGGCCTCGCGCAGCGGTTCGAGCATGCGCGGGTGGTTGGTGCCGGGGTTCTGGCCGATGACGAAGATGGCGTCGGCCTTCTCCAGGTCGTCGAAGACCACGGTGCCCTTGCCCACCCCGAGGGTTTCCGCCATGCCCAGGCCGCTGGCCTCGTGGCACATGTTCGAGCAGTCGGGGAAGTTGTTGGTGCCGAAGGCGCGGACGAACAGCTGGTAGAGGAAGGCCGCCTCGTTGCTGGCCCGGCCGGAGGTGTAGAACTCCGCCTCGTCCGGCGACTTCAGCGCCTTCAGGTGCCGGGCGATCAGGGCGAAGGCCTCGTCCCAGGTGGTTTCCACGTAGTGGTCGGTGGCCGCGTCATAGCGCATGGGATGGGTCAGGCGGCCCTGGTATTCGAGCCAGTAGTCGCTCTGCCCGGCCAGCGCGCTGACGCTGTACTTGGCGAAGAAGTCGGGGTCGACGGAGCGCCCGGTGGATTCCCAGTTGACCGCCTTGGCGCCGTTCTCGCAGAACTTCACCAGGCCGTTCTCGGGCGACTCGCCCCAGGCGCAGCCGGGGCAGTCGAAGCCGCTGTTCTGGTTGGTCTTGAGCATCGCCCGCAGGTTCTTGACCGCGTTCTCGCTGCCCAGCCAGCTCTTGGTCACGCTCTTGAGCGCGCCCCAGCCGGCGGCCGGTCCGGTGTAGCTCCTTATATGTTCGTCTTGGCTCATTCAGGCATTCCTCGATTACACGCAGAGAATGAAAGTTCTCAGGCAGAAAAAGGCGACGCTAAGAGCACGCCAATATCGGAACGCTGAGCGAGCAACTTCCTTGCGCGAAACTTGCTGTTCGCAACACTGGGTGAGTTGTGTTCAGGTCCAAGTTCCAGGGCCTTTTTTCGAACAATCGGCCTGAAAGCTGGAAAGACATTGGTTCGCCTTGTGACATCAGGCTATTGAGAAGCGGAGATTGCGTCCAATCGAAATAAATTAAACCCTGATCAGAACCGTCTATCAGTCCTGGAATGCCCGCAGTAGAAGGGCGGAATGGACAATTAAGGCGCTTGATAGACCACTCTTATCAACCGGTAATCAAAAGCAATTTGACGCCCCTGGGCGAACTGACTAGCCTCACCTCGAAGATCGCCAGAGCATTAATAAAAAGATGCCAACGCCTGCGTGCAAAGAGCAATGAACGATCACTTCGAGAGGCAACTCGGAATTGAATGAAAATACTGGCGAACTCATCGACGGTTTCAATCGGAAGATCGATTACCTGCGCATGTCGGTGACCGACCGCTGCGACTTCCGCTGCGTGTACTGCATGGCCGAGAACATGCAGTTCCTGCCGCGCCAGCGCATCCTCACCCTCGACGAGCTGTACCGCGTGGCGGAGCGCTTCGTCGCCCTGGGCACGCGCAAGATCCGCCTCACCGGCGGCGAGCCCCTGGTGCGCCAGGGCATCGTCGAGCTGTGCGCGCGCATCGCCGCCCTGCCCGGCCTGCGCGAGCTGTGCATGACCAGCAACGGCTCGCAGCTCCAGCGCCTGGCGCAGCCGCTGCACGACGCCGGCCTGGCGCGGCTGAACATCAGTCTCGACAGCCTGGATGCGCAGCGCTTCAAGGCGCTTACCCGCACCGGCGACCTGCAGCAGGTGATCGCCGGCATCGACGCCGCGCGCAGCGCCGGCTTCCGCCACACCAAGCTCAACTGCGTGGTGCTCAAGGGCCGCAACGACCACGAGGTGGTCGACCTGGTGCGCTTCGCCATCGACCGCCAGCTGGACATCTCCTTCATCGAGGAAATGCCCCTGGGCGTGATCAGCGAGCACCAGCGCGGCGAGTCCTACTGTTCCAGCGACGAGGTGCGCCAGCGCATCGGCGAGCGGTTCACCCTCATCGAATCCGCCGAATCCACCCAGGGCCCGTCGCGCTACTGCCGCCTGGCCGAGGCGCCGGAAATCCGCATCGGTTTCATCTCGCCGCACAGCCACAACTTCTGCGGCAGCTGCAACCGCGTGCGCCTGACCGTCGAGGGCCGCCTGCTGCTGTGCCTGGGCAACGAGCATTCGGCCGACCTCAAGCAGGTGCTGCGCGCCCACCCCGGCGACGCCGAACGGCTGGACAAGGCGATCCGCCAGGCCATGCGGCTCAAGCCCCAGCGCCACCATTTCGAGGTCGGCGGCGAAGTGCAGATCCTGCGCTTCATGAACATGACCGGCGGCTAGCCGCCCACCTGGAATCGCCATGATCGTCCAACCGCAACCCGACATGCTGCGCGTGCTGTTCACGCTCAAGGGCTCCATCGCCAAGCGCATCGCCTTCCGCAGCCTGATGGTCACCATCCTGGCGGCGCTGATCGTGCTGGTGGAGGAACACCACCCGGCGTTCTTCGCGCGGGTCAACGCCACGCCCTTCACCCTGCTGGGCCTGTCGCTGTCGATCTTCATGAGCTTCCGCAACAACGCCTGCTACGACCGCTGGTGGGAAGGCCGCAAGACCTGGGGCAAGGTGATCATCGACATGCGCTCGTTCATCCGCGAGAGCGTCGCCATCACCGACGCCGCCCTGCGCGAACGCCTGCTGCGCGCGCTCTGCGGCTACGCCCACGCGCTCAACGCGCGGCTGCGCAACGAGGACGAGCTGAAGGCCGCCCGCCCCTGGCTCGCCAGCGACACGCCGATCGCCGCGCACAACGTCACCGACGGCATCCTCCAGCACATCGGCAGCGTCTGCTCGCAGCTGGCCGAAGAAAAACGCATCAGCGAATGGCGCTACGTGACGCTGGAGCAGCGCCTGGCCGCCTTCACCGATGCCCAGGGCGTGTGCGAGCGGATCAAGGCGACGCCCATCCCCTTCCCCTACACCCTGCTGCTGCACCGCACCATCTACATCTTCTGCATCCTGCTGCCCTTCGCCATGGCCGAGCCGCTGGGCTGGATGGCGCCCATCTTCACCACCATCGTCAGCTACACCTTCTTCGGCCTGGACGCCATCAGCAACGAGCTGGAAGACCCCTTCGGCCGCGAAGAGAACGACCTGCCCACCGACGCCATGGTCCGCGTCATCGAGCGCGACATCCTCGGCGCCCTGGGCTGCAAGGACCTGCCGCCGCCCCTGCAGCCGGTGGACTACGTCCTCAGCTGAGCGCCGAGGCTGGCTCGGTACGCCGAGGGCGGCATGCCCTCCCAGCGCTTGAAGGCGCGGCGGAAGTTGGCCAGGTCGGTGTAGCCCAGGGTGTAGGCGATTTCCTCGATGCTCAGGTGGCCGGCCTTCAGGTGCTCGATGGCCAGGGTGCGGCGCACGTCCTCGAGGATCAGCTTGAATGACGTCCCCTCCGCCAGCAGGTGGCGGTGCAGGGTGCGCGGCGTCATGTGGAACAGGCGCGCGGTGACCTTCAGGCTGGGGAAGCCGTTGTGCTTCTCCAGCATGGCGCGCCGCACCCGGGCGCCCATGGAGGCGGTTTCGCCCAGCCGCTCCAGCTCCCGCCGGCAGATCGCTTCGGCCTCGCGGAAGGCCGCGGGGTCGGCCAGCTTCAGCGGCTGGTCGATGACCGCCAGGTCCAGGCTGAAGCCGGCCCAGGGCTGCCCGTAGGCCACCGGGCAGCGGAACAGCTCCTCGGCCAGCGCGGCGTAGGGCTGCTCCGCGAACGGCAGCCTGACCTGGCGCAGCGGGCAACTGCCGAGGGTCATCGCCGCGAAGATGTTGCTGACCGCCAGCATCACTGCCTCCAGCACCGTGCGCTCGATGTCGCCCAGGGCATAGCCGGGCTGGAAGCGCACCTGTACCTGCCCTGCCCGCTCATCGCATTCGTAGCTCAGGCTGAACAGCGTGGTGCGCAGCGCCAGGTAGCGCTGCAGCAACTCCAGGGCCTGGCGCAGGGTGCCGCTCTGCATCGCCGCATAACCGAGGATGCCGTGGGTGTTGACCACCAGGCGCTCGCCGATCAGCAGCCCCAGCGCCGGTTCCGCCGTCAGCGCGATGGCGTCGCGCAGCAGTTGCTGGAACTGCGGGAAACCGAGCTGGAAGCCCGGCTCGTCGAGCTGGCGCTCGTCCAGGCCGCTGCGGGCGAACCAGGCCTGCGCGTCCTTCTGCATGGCCCGCAGCTGCTCGGCGATCTGTCGCAGGTAGGGCATTGGCAATACGAAGTCCGACAAGGGCTCGACCTCACAGGGTTCCGGGGGGCGCGAAGATGTCAACAAATGACCCCTGGAATGTCAATCGGGAACCTCTCCGCCGCCCGCCGCCGTCCCTAGCATTGAAGCGTCCCGACCCACAACGATTAGAACGGAGGACGCATGTTTGCCTTCCTGAACAGAAACCGTGCGGCAAACGCCTCGATCAACGGCGCCAGCATCCGTGTCGAGCCCGGCGAGACCCTGCTGCAAGCCGCCTTGCGCAGCGGCATCGACTTCCCCCACAGCTGCCGCGTCGGCGGTTGCGCCAGTTGCAAGTGCCGGCTGCTGCAGGGCAAGGTCAGGGAACTGACCGAGACCGGCTACATCCTCAGCGCCGAGGAACTCGACCAGGGCTACATCCTGGCCTGCCAGAGCGTGCCGCGCGGCGACGTGAGCATCGAGGTCGACAGCGCGCAGCAGGAGGCCCGCCAGGTCCGCGGCAAGGTAGTGGCGCAGGAGCGCCTCACCCACGACATCACCCGCCTGACCCTCCAGCTCGAAACGGGCCTGCCCTACCAGGCCGGGCAGTACGCCGAGCTCAGCCTCGACTGCCTGCCCAATCACGCCCGGAGCTTCTCCTTCGCCTCGCCTCCGCGGGCCGATGCCAAGGTCAGCTTCTTCATCCGCAAGGTGCCCGGCGGCCGGCTCACCACGCTGGTCGATAGCCACTCGCTGGTCGGCCAGGGCGCGAGCCTCAAGGGCCCGCTGGGCCAGTTCCACCTGCGCCCGGCCGACGCCCCGCTGCTGCTGGTGGCCGGCGGCAGCGGCCTGGCCCCGCTGCTGGCCATCCTCCAGGACGCGCTGGCCGGCAACGTGCGGCGCCCGGTCACCCTGCTGTTCGGCGCCCGGCAGGAGCACGACCTCTACGCCCTGGAGGAAATCCAGGCGCTCGCCCGGCAGTGGCCCGGGGCCTTCCACTTCGTCCCGGTGCTTTCCGAAGCGGACCGCCACGCCGCCTGGGAGGGCGCGCGGGGCCTGGTCAGCGAACAGATACCGGTGCTGCTGCAGGCCGGCAGCCACGCCTACCTGTGCGGGCCGCCGGGGATGATCGACAGCGCCAGCGCCCTGCTGCAACGGCATGGCGTGGCCCGCGAAAACATCCATGCCGACCGCTTCACGCTGCAACAGGCTCCCCATGCCGCCGCGGAAAGCGCAGCCACGCAACCCGCAAGCCTGTAACCCGAAGCCCAATAACAAGAGAGACAGATGCCCATGAACGCGCTGCACTACCTCAAGTACTTCCTGTTCCACGCCGTCGGCCTGTGCTCGGCCGCCGCCCTGCTCGCCGGCGGCCCCTGGATCGCCTACGGCCTGGCCGCCGTGCTGACGCTCTACGTGGTCGGCGACCTGGTCTGCGGCGACGACACCAGCACGCCCGAGTTCCATCACCCGGGCATCCTCACCTTCCAGCTGTGGCTGGCCCTGCCGCTGCTGTGCTTCATCGTCTTCGCGGCGCTCTGGGGCGTCAGCGACGGCGACTTCCTCGGCTTCGGCGCCGCCCTGGGCCAGGCGACGGGCTACGACCTGATCGCCGCCCGGGACGCCACCAACCTTGGCCAGCACCTCTGCGCCTGGGTCCTCACCGGCCTGATGATCGGCACCATCGGCACCATCACCGCCCATGAGCTGACGCACCGCACCTGGGACCCGGTCTCCATGCTCATCGGCCGCTGGCTGCTGGCGTTCAGCTTCGACACCACCTTCTCCATCGAGCACGTCTACGGCCACCACCGCTACGTCTCCACCACCGAGGACCCGGCCACCGCGCCGCGCGGGCGCAACGTCTACGCCCACGTGCTGATCTCGACCCTGCGCGGCAACCTCAGCGCCTGGCACATCGAGAAGCAGCGCCTGGCGCGCAAGGGCTACTGGCTGCTCGGCTGGCGCAACGCGGTGCTGCGCGGGCACGGCATGAGCCTGCTGCTGGTGGCCGCGGCCTACGCCATCGGCCAGTGGCCCGCCGCGCTGTTCTTCATCGCCTGCGCGCTGTGGGGCAAGGCCCTGCTGGAGATCGTCAACTACATGGAGCACTACGGCATGGTGCGCAACCCGGCCACCCCCGTGCAGCCGCGGCATTCCTGGAACACCAACAAGCGCATCAGCTCCTGGACCATGTTCAACCTGACCCGCCACTCCCACCACCACGCCCAGGGCGAGGTGCCCTACCAGGACCTGAAGCCCTTCCCCGACGCGCCGATGATGGTCGGCGGCTACCTGACCACCATCATCGTCGCCATGCTCCCGCCGCTCTGGCACAAGTTGATGACGCCCAAGGTGCTGGCCTGGGACCGCGAATACGCGAGCGCCGAAGAGCGCCAACTGGCCGCGACCGCCAACGTCCGCAGTGGTATTCCGGCGCTGATGAAATATTCGAACTATCCGTCCCCTTCCTGATGAGCGTTACCTGCAAGTTCGAATGTTTCGCCCGGGAATGAAAGAGAACATCCCCGAAAGATTCACCTGAAACTTCCGCCGAGGGCCGGTTGACGCCGCAGCCCTCGGCGCCCGGGCATTCGCTGAAGTGCATAGTTGGAACTTCCACTGGGTGCGGCGCTTTTCGAAAAACAATAAGCCGGTACTTGCCCAATCAGGAAAGTCCATATCTTGCAAGATCGATCCCGAGTATCCGCCAATGCACTTCGCCTTTCATTCTTCAGGAAAATCAAATATCGCTTGACACTTCCCTTGCAGTTTGGCGTCATAGCCAGCGCCTTACGTAGCAAGAAGAAGCGCCCTTGTTTTCTATCAACGCCATATTCATGGCGTTTTTTACAAGTATCGCTATATAAAAAAGTAAATAACGTAATAAAACACTTTCTGCTCGGAGTCAGGCGCGACACTCGAACCGTTATCAGGAGCATTCATATGAAGCGATCCACCCTCGCCCTGGCGATCGCCGCGGGCGTCCTCGCCCAGCAGGCCAGCGCCGGCGGGTTCATCGAAGACAGCAAGGCCAGCCTCGGCCTGCGCAACTTCTACATCAACACCGACAACCGCAACGGCCCCGCCTCGCCCAGCAAGCAGGAAGAATGGGGCCAGGGCTTCATGCTCAACTACGCCTCCGGCTTCACCGAGGGCACCGTCGGCTTCGGCGTCGACGCCCTGGGCCTGCTCGGCCTGCGCCTGGACGGCGGCGGCAAGTCCGGCAAGAGCGGCATCGACCGCCAGCCCGGCACCATCTTCCCGCTGGAGAGCGACGGCAGCGCGGTGGACGAGTTCAGCAGCCTGGGCCTGACCGCCAAGGCCAGGGTGTCGAAGACCGAGTTCCGCTACGGCACCCTGCAGCCCAAGCTGCCGGTGGTGGTCTACAACGACGCGCGCCTGCTGCCGATGACCTACGAGGGCGGCCAGGTCACCTCCAACGAGTTCAAGGACCTGACGCTGATCGGCGGCCAGCTGACCCACACCAAGGGCCGCAACTCCACCGACTGGCGCAGCATGTCCATCGCCGGCGCCAACGGCAGCAGCGCCAGCTCCCGCGACAGCAACAAGTTCTACTTCGCCGGCGGCGACTACAAGGCCACCAAGGACCTGACGCTGCAGTACTACTACGGCCAGCTGACCGACTTCTACCAGCAGCACTTCCTCGGCCTGACGCACAACTGGGCGGTCGGCCCGGGCACCCTGAAGACCGACCTGCGGGTGTTCATCAGCGATTCCGACGGCAAGAACGGCAGCGCCTCCGGCCGCGCCGACGGCTACGTCAGCAGCGGCTACTACGGCAACAACGCGACCAAGGGCGAGGTGGACAACAACGTCTACAGCGGCCTGCTCACCTACAGCCTCGCCGGCCACAGCATCGGCGCCGGCTACCAGGTGCTCACCGGCGACAGCGACTTCCCCTACCTGAACCGCGGCGACGGCGAAGGCACCAGCACCTACCTGCACACCGACGCCCAGCTGCTGAAGTTCAACCACGCCGGCGAGCGCACCTGGATCGGCCGCTACGCCTACGACTTCGCCAAGCTCGGCGTGCCGGGCCTGACCTTCAGCGTGCTCTACCTCAACGCCGACGACATCAGGACCGGCCGCGGCGACCAGGGCGAATGGGAACGCGACATCGCGGTGGGCTACGTGGTCCCCGAGGGCACCTTCAAGGGCCTGGGCCTGGCCTGGAAGAATGCCACCATGCGCAGCGGCCTGCCGGTCAGCGGCTCGGGCACGGCGACGCAGCGGGACCAGGATGAGAACCGGTTGATCGTGAGTTATACGTTGCCGTTGTTCTAGGTCTGGAGTGGGGGCTGTTGGAGCCAAGAGCCCCTCTCCCTAACCCTCTCCCTGAAGGGAGAGGGGACCGTTCGGAGTGAGTGGATGTTTCGGCGTCAGCCGGAGATGACGGTTCAGGTTGAAACCATTCCTATCCGCCGGCACGGACAAGCTCCCTCTCCCTTCAGGGAGAGGGAGCGGAGCCAACCCAAGACACGAAAGCCACCGGGCCGCGCCAGGATGCTCTTCGTAGGAGCGAGCTTGCTCGCGAACCGCATGGCACCGTATTTGTTCGCGAGCAAGCTCGCTCCTACGAGAAGCCGTGCTCGCCAGCAACACCCTCTTGCTGGAGCACACAGTGCGGCAGCAGGTCCAAAGGTATCTGCCCACCCTGAACGACCCGCGCAGCCACTCCCCCATCCTCCATCACCGGCGCTATGACAGCGCCGGGCCGCAGCTGGCGGATACGCGGAAGGTTCCGCGAGTCATTGACCGTCACCACCGTGAGCGCACTGCAGGCGAGCGCCTGCAATGCCCGCAGCACGGCCAGGTTGTGCGAATCGTCGTCGAGCATCGCCAGTATGGCCACCGCTCTCTCCGCGCCCGCCCGCCGGAGCACTTCCACGTCCTGAGGATCGCCCAGCACGGCGTCCGGGGCTGCCGTCGAGGTTCGACAGGGCAGCAGGCGGATCGCGGCCTGGCCCCTTGCGCTCAGTTCCCGCCAGGCGTTGTAGGCCAGGGCGTTGTCGCCGATGACGATGTAATGCTCAGCGCGCGTCATTCGCCGCGCCCCAGAGCCCGTCGAACGGCAGGAAGTTCAGCCATTCCCCCGCCGCGAAAGTCCTGCCCGCCGGGACTTCCAGCAGGCCGTCGGCCACTGCCGCGCTCAGCAGGGTGCCGGAGCTCTGCCCCGGCAGCAGCCGGGCGACACCGTTCTCGATGCGCACCCGCAGGTATTCCTGGCGGGTACCCGCCGAAGGCCAGTCGAAGCCCGCCGGCAGCGGGTAGTGCCTGGGCCGGACCGCGGCCACGCCCATCCGCCGCAGCAGGTAGGGCCGCACCAGCAGCAGGAAGGTCACCAGGGACGAGCCGGGGTTCCCCGGTAGCCCGATGAAGGGCGTTGCGTCCAGTTGGCCGAAGGTGAACGGCTTGCCTGGCTTGATGGCCAGCTTCCAGAGCAGCACCTCGCCCTGCTCGCGCAGGAGCTGGCCGATGAAATCGGCCTCGCCCACCGAGACGCCGCCGGAACTGAGGATCAGGTCGCTCGCGCTGCCGGCGGCGAGGGCCGCGCGGATCGCCTCGGGGTCGTCCCCGACGCGGCCCAGCTCCACGACCTCGCAACCCAGGCGCTGGAGCAGCGCCCGCAGCAGCGTGCGGTTGCTGTCGTAGATCTGCCCGGGCGCCAGCGCCTGGCCAGCGACGACCAGTTCATCGCCGGTGGAAAGCAGCGCGACCCGGGGGCGCCGCACGACCGGCGCGCGCTCATAGCCCTGGGAAGCCAGAACCCCCAGGGATACCGGCCCCAATACCCGGCCGGCTTCGAGCAGGGGTTCGCCGGCGGCGATCTCGTCCGCCCGCGGCCGAACGTTGGCGCCGGCCCGCGGCTGGCCTTCGATCAGCACCCGCTGGTCGTCGAGCAGCCTGCAGTTCTCCTGGATCTGCACGCAGTCAGCCCCTTCCGGCAGCGGCGCGCCCGTGTAGATGCGCGCGCAGGTGCCGGGCTCCAGCGGCGCCGGCGCCTGGCCGGCGAAGATCGTCTGGGAGATGCGCAGCGCCCGCCCGTCCAGGTCCGCAAGCCTGAAGGCATAGCCATCCATGGCGCTGTTGGCCCAGGGCGGCGAGTCGGTCCGCGCGAACAGGTCGCGCGCCAGCACGCGGCCATCGGCCAGGGCCAGCGCCAGTTCCTCGATATCGGCGATGGGCGAGCCTTGCGCCAGGTCGAGCAGGCGGCCCAGGGCCTCGTCGACCGGCATCAGCGCCGCGCCCTTCATTGGCGCGGCCCGCAGGCGTTGCCGGGCTTGAGGTGCGCGACGAAGTTGCAGGGGCGGTGCCGCGAATCGAGCTGCTCGACCAGGATGCCCTCCCAGGCCGTCCGGCAGGCCCCGGTGGAGCCCGGCAGGCAGCACACCAGGGTGCCGTTGGCCAGGCCGGCCAGGGCGCGGGACTGCACGGTGGAGCTGCCGATGTCGAGGATCGACAGCGCGCGGAACAGCTCGCCGAAGCCCTCGACCTGCTTGTCCAGCAGGCAGGCGACGGCCTCCGGAGTGCTGTCGCGGCCGGTGAAGCCGGTGCCGCCGGTGATCAGCACCACCTGCACCTCCTCCTCGGCGATCCAGGCGGCGACCTGCGCGCGTATCCGGTAGAGGTCGTCCTTGAGCAGCACACGCGCCACCAGGCGGTGGCCGATCTCGACGCAGCGGCTCGCCAGCAACTCGCCCGACGTATCGTTTTCGAAAGTTCGCGTATCGCTGACGGTCAATACCGCGATGTTCAGCGGAATGAATTCCGTATTCGGTTTGACACTCACGGGGCATCGCTCCAGTTGGAAGTTTCCGTGGAAACTAGAGACAAAGACCGGCGTCGTCCAATCGATATGGCAAACCCTCCGATCGGAGTCTTCTATCGACAAGAAGAGTGTTCCCGATAAGGCGCATCTATCTTCCGGTAAGCATTTGCAATTGGACGCATCCGCTGCAAGTTCTGTAGTTTTCCGCCTTCGATTCCGAGCCTTCGGATACAACGAGCATGAGCACTATCGAAATACCCTGTTCCATACTTCTGCTCGCCGGTGGAAAAGGCCAGAGAATGGGAGGAAAGGACAAGGGACTGATGCTCTTCCGCGGCAAGCCGTTCATCGCGCATATCCATGCCGTGGTGCGCGAACTGACCGACGACCTAATCATTTCCTGCAACCGCAACCAGGCTGTCTACGCGACCTATTCGGACCGCTGCGTGAGCGATTCGGTCGACGGCTATCCGGGCCCCCTGGCGGGTGTGATCGCGGGCCTGGAACAGGCCAGGCACGCGTGGATGCTGGTGCTGCCCTGCGATGCGCCGCTGGTCGACCAGGCGCTCGTCCGCGCCATGCTGGCGCACCTCGGCAAGGGCCTCGGCTACCCGCTGATGCTGCGCCAGGGCAGCCAATGGCAGCCGATGTTCAGCCTGCTGCCCAAGGCCCTGTTGCCGACCCTGGAGGCGGCCTGGGCGGCGGGCGAGCGAAGCCTGCTGCGGCTGCTCCTGGCCGCCCGGGCCAAGGGCCTGCCGTGCTCCTGCCAGGACCTGCGCCTGCAGAACCTGAACAGCCCCGAAGTGCTGCTGGCGGCGCAGAGCGGCACCATCGAAACCCGGCCGTGAAAGCAACTTCCGGCCTGCATCGAATGCGTTGTTTCCGTCATAGAGGAGTCTTATTGACGGATCGGAACAAGCGATTGGACGTTATTTGATCGCCTGCGTAACCTGAAAACAGGCAACAAGACACAAGGTGCCGTGATGGAGCTGATCGACGAAGCTCGAACCGATATATCCGATATCAATGCGCCGCCCGCGCCCGCGCAAACCTATAGTTATGTCGAGTTGGGCGAGAACTGGATAATCGGTGAGGCCGTACTTGCCCGGGAAACGGCATTGGCCATCAGTTATAACGGCATCAACCAGGCGGTGATGATGGTATCGCCGGGTAATATGGAAGACTTCGTCAGGGGTTTCAGCCTGACCAATGAAATCGTCACTTCCCTGGATGAAATCCGCGATATAAAAATCACCGGTTCCGGCGAGTCGTACCTGGCCCAGGTCGAAATAACCAACCGCGCCTTCTGGGCGCTGAAGGACCACCGCCGGCAACTGGCCGGCACCAGCGGCTGCGGCATCTGCGGGGTCGAGGCGCTGGACCAGGCGCTGCCGGCGCTGACCCCGCTGCGCCTCGCGCCGCTGCCGGAAGCGCGCCTGCTGGAGGGCCTGCGCGAGCGCATCAACGCCGCCCAGACGGTCGCCCGCGACAGCGGCGCCCTGCACGCCGCCCTGTACCTCGACGCCCAGGGCGAGGTGCGCCTGTGCCGCGAGGACATCGGCCGGCACAACGCCCTGGACAAGCTGATCGGCGCCATGGCCCAGGCTCGCTTCGAACCCGCCGAGGGCTTCGTCGTCGTCACCAGCCGCTGCAGCCTGGAACTCATTCACAAGGCGGTGCGGGCGCGCATCGGCACCCTGGTCAGCCTCTCGGCGCCCACCGCCCTGACCGTGGAATGGGCGCGCCGCAACCAGCTCAACCTCATCCACCTTCCCCACCACAGCCTGCCCAGGCTCTACAGCCCGGCGCCCTGACCCGCGCGCCCCGGAGTCCCGATGAACCAAGCCCATGAGTCGGCGGCGACGCTGACCCACCTGGACAATCGCGGCCATGCCCGCATGGTCGACGTCACCGCGAAGCAGGACAGCCAGCGCGAAGCCGTGGCCGAAGCCTGGATCAGGATGAAACCTGAAACCCTCGACCTGATCCTCGAACAGGGCCACCCCAAGGGCGATGTCTTCGCCACCGCGCGGATCGCCGGGATCATGGCGGCCAAGCGCACTCACGAACTCATCCCGCTGTGCCACCCGCTGCTGCTCAGCGCGGTCAGCGTCGAGCTCAAGCCGGTGCTGCCGGACTCGGTGCGCATCGTCGCGAGCTGCCGGCTGAAAGGCGCGACGGGCGTGGAGATGGAAGCCCTGACGGCGGCCAGCGTCGCGGCCCTGACGCTCTACGACATGTGCAAGGCGATCGACCGCGGCATGCAGATCGACTGGGTGCGGCTGCTGCGCAAGGCCGGCGGCCGCTCGGGCCTGTACCAGGTGGAGGACGCGCGATGATCCACCTGCAGTACTTCGCCCGCTACCGCGAACTGCTCGGCAGCGAGGGCGAGCCCCTGCCCTGGCAGCCGGCCCTGGCCACGCTGGGCGACCTCCGCGACCACCTGGCCAGCCGCGGCGGCGCCTGGGCCGAGGTGTTCAGCCAGGGCAACCTGATGTGCGCGCGCAACCAGGAGTTATGCAGCCTGGACGAGCCCCTCGCCGATGGCGACGAAGTGGCGTTCTTCCCGCCGGTGACCGGAGGCTGAATGAGCATCTGCGTGCAACAGCAGGGCTTCGATGCCGGTGAACTCATCGAGCGGCTGCGCGGGCGCTCCGGCGGCGCCGGCGCCCTGGTGAGCTTCGTCGGCTACGTGCGCGACCTGGACGGCGGCGCCGAAGTCAGCGAGCTGTTCCTGGAGCACTACCCGGGCATGACGCAAAGGAGCCTGGAGCAGATCGCCGCGGCGGCGCGGGAGCGCTGGGCGCTGCTCGACCTCGAAGTGCTGCACCGCGTCGGCGCCCTCGCGGCGGCCGAGCCGATCGTCTTCGTCGGCGTCACCAGCCGGCACCGGCGGGACGCCTTCGAAGCCTGCGAATACATCATGGACCAGTTGAAGACCCGCGCCCCGTTCTGGAAGCGCGAACGCACGCCCCACGGCTGGCAATGGGTGGCGGCCCGCGAGACGGACAGCCAGGCCGCCGCGCGCTGGTGAGGGCACGGGTAGCGCCCGGGGTGAGCGCTACCCGTCCGCCCGTCTTCAGGTTCCGGTCTGCTCCGCGTCGGCCGGCGGCGCGGGCGGCTCAGCCGCCGGGGGCTGGGCGCCGCCCTTCTCCAGCGTCACCTTGCCGGCCTCCTTGTCGTAGCCCAGGGCGATGCTGTCCCCGGAAACCACCTTGTCCCCGAGGATTTCCCGCGCCAGGCGCGTCTCCACTTCCTGGCGTATCTGCCGCTTCAGCTCGCGGGCGCCGAACTCGGGCTGGTAGCCCACGTCGACCAGGTGATCGACCAGGGACTCATCGACCGTCAGGGTGATGTCCTGCGCGGCGGCCGTGCGCACTACCCGCTGCAGCTGGATGCGGACGATGGCGCGGATGTCGTCGCGGGACAGCGCATGGAACACGATGATGTCGTCGACGCGGTTGAGGAACTCCGGACGGAAGTGTCCCTTGAGCACGCCCATCAGCTCGTCGCGCAGCGCCTTGTCGTCCATGCGCTCGGCCTCGGGGCGTTCGAGGTTGTCCATGATGATCGAGGCGCCGAGGTTGCTGGTGGCGATGATGATGGTGTTGCTGAAGTCCACCACCCGGCCCTTGCCGTCGGTGAGCCGACCGTCGTCGAAGACCTGCAGCAGCACGTTGTTGACGTCGGGGTGGGCCTTCTCGATCTCGTCCAGCAGGATCACGCTGTACGGCCGCCGGCGCACGCGCTCGGTCAGCTGGCCGCCCTCGTCGTAGCCGACGTAGCCCGGCGGCGCGCCGATCAGCCTGGCCACGGCATGGCGCTCCATGTACTCGGACATGTCGATGCGGATGATCGCCTGCTCGTCGCCGAACACGCTCTCCGCCAGCGCCTTGGCCAGCTCGGTCTTGCCCACTCCGGTCGGGCCGAGGAACAGGAAGGTGGCGATGGGCCGGTGGGCCTGGCCGAGGCCCGCGCGGGACAGGCGCACCGCATCGCTGACCGCCACCACCGCGTGCTCCTGGCCGATCAGCCGCTCGCGCAGCGTCTCTTCCATCTTCAGCAGCTTCTGGCGTTCTTCCTGGGTCAGCTCCGCCACCGGGATGCCGGTCAGCCGCGAGACCACCTCGGCGATGGACGAGGTGGTGACCTCCAGGGTCTCGGAACCGGTCTTGCGTTCCCAGGCCTCGGAGCGTTCCTCCAGCTGCGTCTGTTTCTCGCCGATCAGCTCCTCGAAGCTCTTCGCCTCGTCGAAGCGCTTGCGCGAGGTCGCGTAGTCCTGCTCGCGCTTGAGCTGGGCGATCTCCGCCTCCAGCTCCTGGATGTCTGCCGGCCGCGAGGTGGCGCCGATGCGCACGCGGGCGGCGGCCTGGTCGATCAGGTCGATGGCCTTGTCCGGCAGGAAGCGGTTGGTGATGTAGCGGTCGGCGAGTTCCGCGGCGGCGACGAAGGCATCGTCGGCGAAGGTCACCTGGTGGTGGGCCTCGAGCTTGTCGCGCAGGCCCCGGAGGATGACGATGGTCTGCTCCACCGTCGGCTCGGGGACGAACACCGGCTGGAAGCGGCGTTCCAGCGCGGCGTCCTTCTCGATGTACTTCTGGTACTCGTTGAGCGTGGTGGCGCCGATCAGGCTCAGCTCGCCGCGGGCCAGGGCCGGCTTGAGCACGTTGGCGATGTCCAGCCCGCCCTCCTCGCCGCCCTGCCCGGCGCCGACGATGGTGTGCAGCTCGTCGATGAACAGCACCAGCTCGTCGTGCTTGGCGGTGACTTCGTCGATCAGCTGCTTGGCCCGTTCCTCGAACTCGCCGCGGTACTTGGCGCCGGCGACCATCGAGTTCAGGTTCACCTCCACCAGGCGCTTGCCGCGCAGCACTTCCGGCACGTCGCCGTTGACGATGCGCTGGGCCAGCCCTTCGACGATCGCCGTCTTGCCGACGCCGGGCTCGCCGATCAGCACCGGGTTGTTCTTCTTGCGCCGGGCCAGCACCTCGATGGCGTTCTCGATCTCCTGGGCCCGCCCCAGCACCGGGTCCAGCTTGCCCTGGCGCGCCAGCTGGGTGAGGTCACGGCCGAACTTGTCCAGCGTCGGCGTGCCGCTGGGGGTATCCACGCGGCCGTCTTCGGCGCCCTTGCCGACGATCTTGACCACCTTCTGGCGCAGCGTCTCGGGGGTCACGCCGTACTTCTTCAGCAGCGTGCCGGCCAGGCTCTCGGGCACCGAGGCCAGGCCGATCAGCAGGTGCTCCGGGCCGACGTAGGAATGCCCCAGGTCCCGCGAGGCCTGGAAGGCCAGCTGGAAGGCCTTCTTCAGGCGCGGCGAGATGGTCATGCGGTCCACCGGCGCGTCGGCGGAGGCGTTGCCGGTCTGCGCATGCTGGTCGATGTAGCCCTTGATGTCCTCCGGCGACAGCTTCAGTTCCTTGAGCAGGGCGCTCACCACGTCGGTGTCGGCCAGCACGTACAGCAGGTGCTCGGTATCCAGTTCGTTGCGCCTGAGCTCGTGGGCCTTTTCCGCGGCGCGCTGGAGAATCTCCAGGGTCTGGGCGCTGAAGGCATCGGTGGCGTCGACCGACTCGCGGGGCACTTCGGCGGCCATGCCGAAACCATCGCCCTCCTCGCCCGCGCCGCCGAACCTGTCGAAGAAGCGTGAAAGCCCGCCGCCCCCCAGCAGCGAGTCGAACGGATTGAGCATGCTCTGGTGCCGCATCAACTGACGGTAGTCGTGGTCGCAGATCGACATCGACTTGCGCTCGCCATTCTGTACGACGGTCACGCGGGCAACGGCGGGTCGCGCATTACAGATTTCACAGAGAGTCGCCATGATGAACTTTCTCCACGCAACAAGTGGGCGCTTGTAATCGAGCGGCCGCATCTCCAGCAGCGCATAGCCATGGATGAGTTCAATAACGAACCCGGAGACTTGGCATGCACTGTTTTTTCGAAACGAAAGAGACAGGAAAACTCGAAAAGCCGGAACGGTTATTACACCGTCCGTTCACCATAGTCCGGGAAGT
This sequence comes from Pseudomonas sp. R3.Fl, assembly GCF_023516765.1. Taxonomy (NCBI): domain Bacteria; kingdom Pseudomonadati; phylum Pseudomonadota; class Gammaproteobacteria; order Pseudomonadales; family Pseudomonadaceae; genus Pseudomonas; species Pseudomonas sp. R3.Fl. Next base: position 7,405,722 of record NZ_JAMGSO010000001.1, on the reverse strand, counting down.
GGAAGAGCGCCAGACGAAATCGACGATAGCCAAACAACGAAAGATGATAAGCAGCGACGCTATAGCTACAAAACAATGAAACGAAGGAAGCTCAGCGGAACATGCCGGAGCAACTTCGGATTCCCTGGAAAACTATTGCGGCGAAGTGAGTCGCCGCAATAGTCCAGGGAAGTTACCGGGAAAACCGCTCGAACACGGGAAGTTATTCGGCGAGTTGCTCCAGCAGGTCGGCGGAGGGAACGAAGAACAGGCTGCCGGTCACCGCACGGCTGTAATCCAGCAAGCGGTCGTAGTTGCCCGCCGGGCGCCCGACGAACATGTTCTGCAGCATTTCCTCGATGGGCTCGGGCGAGCGGGCATAGCCGATGAAATAGGTGCCGAACTCCCCTGCCCCCGGCCGGCCGAAAGGCATGTTGTCGCGCAGGATCTTCACTTCCTTGCCGTCCTTGACCAGGGTGGTGAGGGAGCTGTGCGAGCAGCTCGGCTTGACCGATTCGTCCAGCTCGATGTCGGACAGCTTGGTGCGCCCGATGATGCGCTCCTGGGCCTCGATGGACAGCCGGTTCCAGCCGGCCATGTCGTGCAGGTACTTCTGCACGATGACGTAGCTGCCGCCGGCGAAGCCGGGGTCTTCGTCGCCGATCAGGGTGAAATGGGCCGCCTCGCGGCCCGCAGGATTCTCGGTGCCGTCGACGAAGCCGACCATGCTGCGCATGTCGAAGTAGCGGAAGCCCTGGACTTCGTCGACCACTTCCACCGCCTTGCCCAGCCGGGTGACCACCTGGGTCGCCAGTTCGAAGCACAGGTCCATCTGGTCCGCGCGGATGTGCAGCAGGATGTCGCCCGGCGTGGAAACGGCCACGCGCTCGCCGGAACCCACTTCGCGGAAGGTGTGCAACGCCGCCGGGCGAGGCGCGCCGAACAGCCTGTCCCAGGCCTCGGAGCCGAAGCCGACGACGCAGGAAAGATTGCCCGCCGGCGCCCGCTTGCCGACCGAACGCACCAGGGCGGCGATATCCCCGCACAGTGCGCGCACGGCATCGCGGTTTTCCTCACCGGAAACCAGCGTCATCACGAGAAAGATCGCGCTACTGGTGATCGGACTGTCGACTGCCTGGGGATTGGGGAGTTCTTCTGTCATTTTGCTTGGCAACTACCATCACGGTTGGGCGTTCGAGACTACCAGATAATAGCGGGCGCATGACAATCGTCATCGCGCGTGCCGAATGGTTTTATTCCGAACTGCAAGTAAGGCTGAAAAAGAAAGGGGTGCCATTGACACCCCGGTTATATGTTGGGCAACTTGGCTCAGTTGACTTCCGAGCGCATCACCCGAACCGGCACGGATTTATAGGAGGGCGTTCCGCTGTCGACGTCTATGTAGTCCAGCGGCACCAGTCTATTGGCTTCGGGATAGTACGCGGCGACCGAACCCGCGGCGATCTTGTATTCAATGGCGGTGATCTTCTCGTAACGCAGTTTGCGCCCCGCGGTAATTGTTTCTATATCCACCAGGTCGCCATGTTCCAAACCCCTGGCCGCCAGGTCGTCCGGGTTCATGAAGAGCACGTCGCGCCGCCCGAATACGCCGCGGTAGCGATCGTCCAGCGCATAGATGGTGGTGTTGTACTGGTCGTGGCTGCGGATGGTCACCAGGCGCAGGACGTCTTCGCCCTCCACCACCTTGTCTTCGTGCAGGCCGGGGAAGACGAAGAACTCGGCCTTGCCCGAGGGCGTGTCCCACTTGCGCTCGGTCGGCGGCAGCGGCATGCGGAAGCCGCCCGGGACGCGGATGCGGGCATTGAAGTCGTCGAAGCCGGGCACCGTCTTCTCGATCAGGTCGCGGATGCGGTCGTAGTCGGCGACCAGCTCCAGCCAGGGCACCTTGCTGTCCGGCAGGGTGGCGTTGGCCATGCCGGCGACGATGGCCGGCTCGGAGAGCAGGACGTCGGAAGCGGGCTTCAGCTTGCCGGCCGAGGCATGGACCATCGACATGGAGTCTTCCACGGTCACCGATTGCGGCCCGGTTTCCTGCACGTCCAGCTCGGTCCGCCCCAGGCAGGGGAACAGGAAGCTGTGCTTGCCCACCAGCAGGTGCGTGCGGTTCAGCTTGGTGCCGATGTGCACGCTCAGCTCCAGCTTGCCCATGGCCGGGAAGCACTGGCCGGGGTCGGGCAGCGCCACGGCGAAGTTGCCGCCCAGGCAGATCAGCGCCTTGGCCGTGCCGTCGATCATCGCCTGCATCGCCTGCACGGCATCGTGGCCATGCTGCGCCGGCGGCTTGAAGCCCAGCACCTGTTCGATCTTGCCGAGGAAGGCGCTCGACGGCTTCTCGGTGATGCCCACCGTGCGGTTGCCCTGGACGTTGGAGTGGCCGCGCAGCGGGCAGATGCCGGCCCCGGGCTTGCCGAAGTTGCCGCGCAGCATCAGCAGGTCGCAGATGAGCCGGACGTTGGCGGTGCCCTCGTTGTGCTGGGTGATGCCCATCCCGTAGGTCACGATGGTGGCGTTGGACTTCGCGTAGGCCGCCGCGACCATTTCCAGGTCGGATTTCTTCAGGCCGCTGGCGGCTTCGATGTCCGGCCACTGGGTGGCGTGCAGGTCGGCGACCAGCGCATCGAAGCCGACGGTGTGCTGCTTGATGAACTCGTAGTCGAGCGCGCCGCCCAGGCTGTCCTCGATCTCCAGCAGCGCCTTCATGATGCCCTTGATCGCCGCCGCGTCGCCGCCTGCCTTGACCATGAAGTAGGAGGACGCGATGCGGGTGGAGCCGTAGGTGGCCATCTCGATCATGTCCTGCGGGTCGGCGAAACGCTCCAGCGCGCGCTCGCGCAGCGGGTTGAACACCATGATCGGCACCTTGCGCCGCGACGCCTCGTGCAGCGTGCCCATCATCCGCGGGTGGTTGGTGCCGGGGTTGTGGCCGATGGAGATGATCAGCTCGCAGGCCTCGAAGTCATCCAGCGATACCGTGCCCTTGCCGATGCCGATCGAACGCGGCAGGCCGACGCTGGTGGGCTCGTGGCACATGTTCGAGCAGTCCGGGAAGTTGTTCGTGCCGTATTCCCGGGCGAACAGCTGGTAGAGGTAGGCCGCCTCGTTGGAGGCCCGCCCGGAGGTGTAGAACTCCACCTCGTCGGGCTTCAGGCCACGGAGAATCTCGCCGATGCGGGCGAAGGCGGTTTCCCACTCGATGGGCTGGTAGGTGTCCGAGGCGCGGTCGTACACCAGCGGGTGGGTGATGCGCCCGAGGTCTTCCAGCTCGTAGTCGCTGCGGTGCAGCAGGGAAGCCACCGGGTGGCTGGCGAAGAACTCGGGGGTGACGCGCTTGCTGGTGGCCTCCCAGGTCACCGCCTTGGCGCCGTTCTCGCAGAACTGGAAGGTGGACCTGTGCTCCTTGTCCGGCCAGGCGCACCCGGGGCAGTCGAAGCCGTCGGGCTGGTTGGTGCGCATCAGGGTGATGGGCGCCTTGAGGGTATCCATCTGTTCCCGGACGGCCGTGGCCGTCGCCTTGAGAGCGCCCCAACCACCAGCGGGACCATCGTATTTACGAACACCAGGTACCTTGCGTCGAATAGTCATGATCGCTCCATATATACGAGCAGGCCGATAGTTGGGCGTGGCTCGACAGTTTTATATGTTCAGACGCTATAGCGATTATCTTTCTCCGCTATAGCGATATTGCCTTGCGCTCTACCCTCCCGAAAAAACAAAACTTCTTTCTTTCAAGAAGAAACCATCGTCGCCAGCCAACGAAAAACTGGCGCCTGTTACATGACTTGCTGGATGAGATCAACAGGAAGTTGCGAGAAAAAATAGCTTGCTCATGCCGCTCGATCGTGCTCTAGAATCTAAGCGGCGCACTTCCGAGATGTCAAGGCAAAGAACGAGAGTTGCACAGGCGCAAGCGGTCACTTAGTTAGCTTGCTTTGTGCCCGACACTCTCCGGCGAACTTTCCCTCCACTCCACAAGGCAGAGAAAGCATGGACACATACAGCTCGACCGCAATTGATCTGGCTCGTCTGCAGTTTGCCTTCACCGTTGGCGTCCATATAATCTTTCCGGCCATCACCATTGGTCTCGCCAGTTTCCTGACGGTACTCGAAGGTCTTTGGCTTAGAACCGGAAGAGATGTCTACCGGGATCTTTACAGCTTTTGGGTGAAGATTTTCGCCATCAACTTCGGCATGGGTGTCGTTTCCGGATTGGTAATGGCCTATCAGTTCGGCACCAACTGGAGCCGCTTTTCATACTTTGCCGGCGGTATTACCGGACCCTTGTTGACTTATGAAGTTCTGACCGCGTTCTTTCTCGAGGCGGGCTTTCTCGGCGTGATGTTGTTCGGCTGGGAGCGCGTAGGCCGGGGCCTGCACTTCTTCGCCACCGCCATGGTCGTGCTGGGCACATTGATTTCCACCTTCTGGATATTGTCTTCCAACAGTTGGATGCATACGCCGCAAGGCTTCGAGATCGTCGATGGCCGGGCGGTGCCGGTCGACTGGCTGGCAGTCATCTTCAACCCGTCGTTCCCCTTCCGGCTCGCGCACATGGCCATCGCCGCGTTCCTCGCCACCGCCTTCTTCGTCGGGGCCTCCGGGGCCTGGCACCTGCTGCGCCGGAGCAACGACGAGGCCGCGCGCACCATGCTCTCCATGGCGGCCTGGATGGCGCTGCTGGTCGCGCCCATCCAGGCCGTGGTCGGCGATGCCCATGGGCTCAACACGCTGGAACACCAGCCGGCGAAGATCGCGGCCATCGAAGGGCACTGGGAGAATGTTCCGGGCGAACCTTCACCGCTGATATTGGCCGGCTGGCCCGACATGAAGGCGGAAAAAACCCACTTCGCCATAGAAGTTCCCCTGCTGGGAAGTCTTATTCTCACCCACAGTCTCGACCGCCAGATTCCCGCACTCAAATCATTCCCGCCGGAAGACAGGCCAAACTCCACGGTTATCTTCTGGACGTTCCGGATAATGGTAGCCATGGGACTCCTGATGATACTTACCGGCCTCTGGAGTCTATATCTGAGATGGCGCGGAAAACTCTACGATTCCCGCTTTTTCCTCAAGTTCGTGCTCTGCATGGGCCCTTCGGGACTCATTGCCCTGCTGGCCGGCTGGGTAACTACCGAAATGGGCCGGCAGCCCTGGGTGGTCTACGGATACATGCGTACCGTCGATGCCGCCTCGGCGCAAACCACCGCGCAAATGACCATCAGCCTGGTACTTTTCGTTCTTGTCTACTTCGCACTCTTCGGCACCGGCATCGCCTATATGCTGAAACTCGTACATAAGGGGCCGCAACCCCACGATGCGGAACATCCCATCGAAGGCGGTGCAGGCCAGATGCGTACGCCCGCACGTCCATTGTCGGCATCCGACGACCGTTAAGCGCAAGCACTGCAAACTTGAGGAGCGAATAACATGGGCGTCGATCTCACACTCATCTGGGCATTGATCATCATCTTCGGCATCATGATGTACGTCATCATGGATGGCTTCGACCTGGGCATCGGCATTCTTTTCCTTGCAATAAAGAACAAGGAAGAACGCGACGTCATGATGAATACCGTCGCCCCCGTATGGGACGGTAACGAAACATGGCTGGTATTGGGCGGCGCGGGATTGTTCGGCGCCTTTCCCCTGGCCTATTCGGTATTGCTCAGCGCGCTCTACCTGCCCCTGGTGCTCATGCTGCTGGGGCTGATCTTCCGCGGCGTGGCCTTCGAGTTCCGCTTCAAGGCCAGCGACAGGAACCGCCACTGGTGGGACAAGGCCTTCATCGGCGGCTCCATCGTGGCGACCTTCGCCCAGGGCGTGGCGCTGGGCGCCTTCATCGACGGCATCCCGGTGGCCAACAACGCCTATGCCGGCGGCAGCCTCGACTGGCTGAGCCCCTTCCCGATCTTCTGCGGCTTCGCCCTGCTGGTGGCCTACGCGCAGCTGGGCAGCACCTGGCTGATCATGAAGACCGAAGGGCAGCTGCAGGCGGAGATGTACCGCTATTCCTCCTACTTCATCTGGATACTGCTGTTCGCCATCGCGATCATCAGCATCTGGACGCCCCTGTCGCACCCGCAGATCGCCCAGCGCTGGTTCAGCCTGCCGAACCTGGTCTACTTCCTGCCGGTCCCGGCGCTGCTGCTGTTCAGCTTCTTCGCCACCCTGATCACCCTCGCCCACCGGGCCACGGTGACACCCTTCATGCTCACGCTGCTGGTCATCTTCCTGGGCTACAGCGGGCTGGGCATCAGCGTCTGGCCGAACATCATCCCGCCGGCGGTCTCCATCTGGCAGGCGGCCTCACCGGTGCAGAGCCAGCTGTTCGCCCTGATCGGCGCGCTGTTCATCCTGCCCTTCATCCTGATGTACACGTCCTGGAGCTATTACGTGTTCCGCGGCAAGGTCAAGGTCGGCGAGGGCTACCACCACTGAGCAACGGGTGGCGGCATGGGATGGAATGCGAACCGGCAGGCGACCCCTGCCGGTTTCGGCCAGCCGATCTAGGCAACCGGGGACGCCACGCCCCTGCCCCGCTCCGAGGACGGCAGCGCCCACTGGAAGCAGGACTTGCCCAGGGCCTTGGCGACCAGCATGGCCGAATCCGCGGCCAGGACCAGTTCGTCGGCCTGCCGGCCGTCGCGGGGAAACTCGGCGACACCGATGCTGACGCCGATCTGCAGGGCCGGGAACTCTTCCAGCAGGCTGGCTTTCGCCACCCCCAGCAAGCGTTCGCAGAGCGCTTCGACCTCCGCGCCGGTGGCGCCGGTGATCAGCGCGAACTCATCCCCGCCCAGCCGCGCCAGCAGGTCGCCGCCGCGTATGGTCCTGCTCCACTTGTTCGCCACCACCTGCAGCAGGCGGTCGCCCATGGCGTGGCTATGCAGGTCGTTGACCTGCTTGAAGCCATCCAGGTCGAGGTAGAGCAGGGTCAGCGACTTCTTCTGGTGCCCCGCCGCCGACATCGCCTGGCGCAGCGACAGGTCGAAACCACGGCGGTTGAGCACGCCGGTCAGCACATCGTGGCCGGACTCGTATTCAAGGCTCGACAAGAGTTTCGAACGGGTTTTCATGGTGCGGTGCATGCGCACCGCGACCAGTACCAGAAAGAACAGTTGCACCGAACTCAGGCAGGCTCCCAGAACGAAACAGGCGAATGACTTCACACCCAGGGCCTGGCCATGTAGCCAGATGAATATCAATAGCCCGGCCATCGTCGCCCAGGAGAACAGTGATACGCCCAGAAGTGCATTGAACTGATGACGAAGATGGCGAACCAGACTTTCCTGACTAATCTGCAAGACACAACCCCTGGCAAAAATTTTCTACCGCAATGAATCGTCAGCCAATTGAAATACTTGAGCCATACGGACGGACGGCAGTTCCCTGCGTGCACACTAATGGCGCAGCGGAGAAATACCGCCGAAATTCTGGAATAAGAACGCGCGGAAACTCAGTGGCGGGCACTGAATCGGTGATCGAGCGCGGCGCTTTGGCTAACTCTGCGTAAAGTGGTTACTTCTTCTGCAGCCAGGCGTCCACGACATCGCTGCCATATTCCGCCTTCCAGGCCTTCAGAACTTTATGGTTGCCGCCCTTGGTTTCAACGACCTCGCCACTGTGCGGGTTGCGGTAGACCTTGACCGCCCGCGCGCGCCGCTTGGCGCGCACGCCCCGCCCCGCGCGCGCAGGCGCTTCGCCATGGGCCCGGGGGTCGAGGATGGCGGTCACGTCGCCCAGGGACTTGCCGTATGCCTGCATGAGTTCATTCAGTTTCTGCTCGAACTCGATTTCCTTCTGCAGATTGACATCGTTCTTCAGCGACTCCAGGTGGGCCATCTGTTCTGCGAGCGCTTTCTCGACAGCGCGAAACTCTGCCAGCTTGGACATGGGAAACTCCTTCAGCAAAAGTTTTTCCAACCGATGAATATACCGGACAATTTCTGCGAATCCAAACGCCCGAAGTCCTGAAGCCATACATCCGCAAAGGTCTTTCGAACCATAAGGCAGGCCTCCACGGAGTTCACCTCGTTTTCAACGATCATTCCGGGCCCGGTAATTCGATACAGCGATATCGTATATTCGCCCGCGGCTCTCCGCGCTTTATCTGGAGTCCTGGAACATACCTGCCGCTGCGATATCCGGATGCGCTTATAAGCAACTGTCTATTGGGTTATTCCCCTTCGGGCCAGCGCAAGCGCTGTTCGCGATGGAACCGAGAAAACAATGCAGGAACAACTGTCTTGCAGGCCGCGCCGGGGGGGCTCTTCGTAGGAGCGAGCTTGCTCGCGAACAGACTCCGCTGCGGGGCTCATTCGCGAGCAAGCTCGCTCCTACGAGAAGCCATGCGCGCTCCTACAGGGCAATACGGACCACCCCGGAACGTAGGGCGTATAACCGTTCGCGGTTATACGCCGCTGGCCGATGCACCAATACTCGACGAAAACGTCATGGGACTGGATCACTCCTCCCCCAACTGCCGCCACATCCGCTGCGTCAGGCGCTGGCGGACATCGCCCCAGGTAGCCCAGGGATCGTCCCCGCCACGCAAGGCCAAGCGCTCGTCGATATTCTGCAGGGTCCAGGCATTGGCCCCCCGCAACCTCTCCAATTCCTCCGGCGCCACCGGCACCGACACCGGCAGGCCCTCGCGGGCGCGCACCGACCAGGCGCACACGGTGCTGGCGCCGCGGCTGTTGCGCAGGTAGTCGACGAAGATCCTGCCGACGCGGTTCTTCGGCCCGGATACGGCGCTGAAGCGCTCCGGCATCCGTTGCGCCATGTGCCGGGTGATGGCGTGGGTGAAATCCCTGACCTCCTCCCAGCCATGGCGGCGCTCCAGCGGCACCAGGATGTGCATGCCCTTGCCGCCGCTGGTCTTGAGGAAGCTGGCCAGCTCCAGTTCCTCCAGCAGCGCGAGGATTCGCCGGGTGGCCTCGATCATCCGCGCCCAGGGCAGGCTGGGGTCGGGGTCCAGATCGAGGACGAAGCGGTCGGGGTGCTCCAGGTCGTCCACCCGCGCATTCCAGGTGTGCAGCTCCACCACCCCCATCTGCGCGGCGCCGGCCAGGGCCCGGGCGCTGGCGATGCGCAGCAGCGGCGCGTGGCCGGGGTCCAGCCCGGGGTCGAGCTGCTCCACGCCGGCCATCTCGGTGTGCGGGGCATGGCGCTGGAAGAACACCTCGCCACCGACGCCGTCCGGGGCGCGCAGCAGCGACACCGGGCGGTCGTCGAGCCAGGGCAGGATGCGTTCGGCGGCCCGCTCGTAGTAACGCGCAAGGTCCAGCTTGCGCAGGCCGCTGGCGGCGTCGATCACCCGCTCCGGGTGGGTGATGACGATACCGGCGACCCGCTCGCCGCGTTCCTCCGGGTCCGTCGCCGGCTTCTTCACCTCGGGCCTCCCGGGCGGCCCTGTTCGCCGGGCAGCGTTCGCCCACTGAGCACGCTTTGCGGCTGCTCGGCGAGGATGTCGTGGCGGGGAAAATCGCGGGCCTCGTCGTCGCGGCCCTTGACCAGGAACCACTGCGGCTTGCGCCCGGCCATGCGGGTGCGGATCAGGCTCCAGCTGCCGTGCAGCTTGCTCCCCTCCAGACGGAACTTCAGGTGGCCGCTCTCCAGGCCCTGGCGCGGGTCGCCCAGCGGCACCCAGCGGCCGCGGTCCCAGACGATGACGTCGCCGGCGCCGTAGTGCCCCTCGGGGATGTGCCCCTCGAAGCCGGCGTACTCCAGCGGGTGGTCCTCCACCTCGATGGCCAGGCGCTTCACCGACGGGTCCAGGCACGGCCCCTTGGGCACCGCCCAGCTCTTCAGCACTCCATCCAGCTCCAGGCGGAAGTCGTAGTGCAGGTGACTGGCGGCATGCTTCTGGATGACGAAGTCCAGCGCCCGGCCCCTGCGGGACGGGGCTTGCCCGCGAGGCTCCGGCGTGCCGCCGAAATCGCGGCGGCGGGCGTACTCCTCCAGGCTCGACTGATCATTGGCCATCGACGTCTCCATCAACTGGCGGCCCCGTCACTATAGCCGCCCTGCCCCTGCCGCCATGGCGCTGCCGGGCGGCGAGGCGGTTGCCGAAAGGAGCGTTCGCTGGTTGCAGATAAGAAATCGTTATAACGGCAACTCGCTAGCAGGCTACTGTTCATTTCCTGACGTCGGCTTTTCGGCGTGATCGGACGACCGATCCCAGCTTCGCCGTACCCTGCGGACCCGCTTCAATCAAGTCGATAACTCGGGAGCCACCCGATGCAAACCTATTTGCAGGCCAAACGCATTCTCGAAGACAGCTTCACGCCCTACCGCTGCCAGTGCACCCTCGAAGCGGACGGCTCGATGACCGTGCAACTGCTCGCGCCCAACAGCTGCGACGTGGAACTGACCATCCCGCAGATCCCCCGCCACGACTGGGACAGCCTGCGCGCCGTGGCGAAACTGGCGCTGGAGCTGCGCCAGGCGCTGGACATGGCGCTGTCGGAACAGCAGCGGCCGGCCAAGCCCCTGAGCCTGGCGCCCGGCTAGCCACTCTTCGGGCCACCCTGGAGCCCCCGATGCAGGCAACCCCGCCCGGACTCTCCCGCGCCACCGCCTTCACCCTGGCCCTCTGCTGCGCCTTCTCGGTCGCCACCATCTACTACAACCAGGCCATGCTCTCGCTCATCGGCGACAGCTTCGCCCTCGGCACCGCCCAGGTCGGCCAGGTGGCCATGCTCACCCAGGTCGGCTATGCCGCCGGGCTGCTGCTGTTCGTGCCCCTGGGCGACCGCCTGGTGCGCCGCCGGCTGATCCTCGCGCTGCTGGTGGGCAACGCCCTGAGCCTGCTGGCCGCGGCCCTGGCGCCGAGCTTCGCCCTGCTGCTGGCGGCCAGCGCGCTGGTCGGCCTGTCGGCGGTGAGCGCGCAGGTGATCATCCCCGCGGCCACTTCGCTGGCCGCCAGCGAACAACGCGGCTGGGCGCTGGGGTTGATGGTCAGCGGGCTGTCGGCCGGCGGCCTGCTGGCCAGGACGCTCAGCGGCGGCGTCAGCCACTGGCTGGGCTGGCGCGGCATGTTCCTGCTGGCGGCGCTGCTGAATGCCCTGCTGTTCGCCGCCATCCTGCTGCGCATGCCGCTCACCCGGCCCACCAGCGACCAGCCCTACCCGGCCCTGCTGCGTTCGATCCTCGACCTGCTGCGCGAGCACCCGGCGCTGCGCTGGTCGTCGCTGGCCGGCGCCCTGACCTTCGCCGCCCTCAACGTGTTCTGGGGCTCCATGGCGGCGCTGCTGGCGCAGCCGCCCTACGGCTACTCCAGCGCCCAGGCCGGGCTGTTCGGGCTCTCGGCCATCGCCGGCATCCTCGCCGCCTCCTACCTGGGCCGCCTCACCCAGCAGCACGGCATGCGCCTGAGCTACCTGGGCGCCGGCGCACTGCTGGCGACCTTCGCCGGCCTCTACCTGGCCGGTCCCCTGGGCCTGTGGCTGCCGCTGCTGCTCGCCGCCACGCTGCTGGACATCGGCAACCGCGCCAACCAGTTGGCCAACCAGGCCCGCGTGCTGGCCCTGGCGCCGGACGCAGTCAGCCGCCTGAACACCGCCTTCATGGTCAGCTACTTCGCCGGCGGCGCGGCCGGCTCGGCCCTGGGCGCGGTGGCCGCCGGGCATGCCGGCTGGCACGGCCTGGCCCTGGTCGGCGCGGGCTTCGCCCTGGCCGCGCTGCTGGCGGTGTGGCTGTTCGACCGGCGCAGGTACGCGGAACGCGCCGGATGACCTCCGGTCGGCAAAAACAATAACGGCATTTAAATATGCTGAAATTGCCCTTGTAGTGTTATCGACCTGCAAGAGGCTACCGCCATGAACGTCAGGACACTGCTTTTCCTCGGACTCGCCGCACTCTGCGCCAGCGCCGCCCTGCCCATCCAGGCCAACGCCGCCGACGCGCCCGCCGCGGCCTCGGCGCTGGACACGCGCCTGGCATTGCGCGACCTGTGGCTGGAACACATCTTCTGGATCCGCGACTACGCGCAGGCCAACCAGGCCGGCGACAGCCGCCAGGCCAAGGTGGCCGGCGAACAGGTGGTGGCCAACGCCACGGCCATCGCCAACAGCATCGCCCCGCTGTACGGCCAGCCGGCCGCCGACCAGTTGCTGAAGCTGCTGGCCGGGCACTGGGGCGCGGTGAAGCACTACAGCGACGCCAGCGTGGCCAAGGACGCCAACGGCCGCAAGGCCGCGGTCAAGGACCTGCAGAGCAACGCCGGAGCCATCGCCCACTTCCTCGCCGGGGCCAACCCCAACCTGCCGGAGAACGGCCTGCAGGCCATGCTCGGCACCCACGGCGCCCAGCACATCGCCCAGATCGACCAGTTGGCCGCCCACGACTACGCTGCCGAAGCCAGGACCTGGGCAGCCATGCGCGGGCACATCCTGATGCTCTCCGACGCCCTGGCCAGCGCCCTGGTCAAGCAGTTCCCCGACAAGTTCGCAGCGAGGTAGGCGCATGCTTCAGGGATTGGGCCGCACCCAGCAGGACCTGCTCAGCGCCCTGCTCTACCGCGCGCAGGGCATGAGCATCGACGAGTTGGCCGAGCAACTGGCGGTGACGCGCACCGCCGTGCGCCAGCACCTGGCGGCGCTGGAGCGCGACGCCCTGGTCCTGCGCGGTCCGTTGCGCCCCACCGGGCGCCGCCCGGAGCAGCTCTACCAGCTGGGCCCGCGCGGCCGCGAGCTGTTCCCGCGGCAGTACCAACTGCTGGCCGACCTGCTGATCGGCGAAGTGGCGCAACTCATCGGCCACGACGCCCTGGTAGCGCTGATGCGCAAGCTGGGCGAACGCATGGCCGCGGAACTGGAGCACGCCCCGGTGGACGAGGCACGCATCGTCGAGCACATGAACGCCGCCGGCTACGAGGCGCAACTGATCGCCCGCAGCGGCGGCGAACCGGAGATAGTCGCGCACAACTGCGTGTTCCACCACCTGGCCAGCCGCCACCCGGAAGTCTGCGAACTCGACCTGGCTCTGCTCGGCCGCCTCGGCGGCGCCGTCGTCGAGCACCGCGAGTGCATGCTGCGCGGCGGCCAGGTCTGCCGCTTCCAGCTGCAACGCGGCGACTAGCCCCGCTGCGCCGCCAGCGTCCGGCTGGAGGGCTCGATCTCGCCGATCTTCTCCAGCCGCGCGCGCACGATGTTGCGGCTGATGCCCAGCAGGCGGGCGGTCTGCAACTGGTTGCCGTGGCAGTAGTGGTAGGCGGTGCGGAACACGGTTTCCTCGATGTGTTCGTACAGCTCCGGCAGGTTGCGTTCGTAGAGCGCCAGCAACGCCGCATCCAGGCTCGCCTCCCCAGGCGTGGCGGCCGGCGCCGGAAGCTCGGCGCGGGCCGGCGTGGTGCGCAGGTCGGCCAGGTAGAGGTCGCCCGGCTGCACCTGCTGGTTGCGGCATACCAGCAAGGCATGGTGGATGGCGTTTTCCAGTTCGCGGATGTTGCCCGGCCAGTTGTGGCCCAGCAGCTTGCGTTCGGCTTCCGGGCTCAGGCCGGCGCGCTGGTAGCCCAGGCGCTGGCAGTGCTCCTCGAGGAAGAATTCGGCCAGCGGCAGGATGTCCCCGGGGCGCTCGCGCAATGGCGGCAGGCGGATGGTGGCGACGTGCAGGCGGTAGAACAGGTCCTCGCGGAAATGCCCGGCCACCACGGCATCGGCCAGGTTGACGTTGGTCGCCGCCACCAGGCGCACGTCGATGGGAATGGGGTTGCGCGAGCCCAGGCGCACCACTTCGCGCTCCTGCAGCACGCGCAGCAGCTTGACCTGCATGTTCAGCGGCAGGTCGCCGATCTCGTCGAGGAACAGGGTGCCGCCGTTGGCCGCCTCGAACCAGCCGGCCTTGCTGCTGGTCGCGCCAGTGAAGGCGCCCTTCTCATGACCGAACAGTTCGCTTTCCACCAGGGTTTCCGGGAAGGCGCCGCAGTTCACCGCGACGAAGGGCGCCTTGCCGCGCCGGCTGAGCTGGTGGATGTGCCTGGCCACCAGCTCCTTGCCGGTACCGGTCTCGCCGATGATCAGGGCATTGGCCTCGCTGGGGGCCAGGCGTTCGATGCGGCTGAGCAACTCGCGCGAACGCGGGTCCTCGAAGACCAGCACGGTGGCCCGGACCGATTTGCTCAGTTCGCGGGCGTGGGGATGGGTGAGCAGCGACATGGCGGCAGGTCCTTTGGCAGGCAGTGGCCGGATAGTGCCTGAAAATTCTTATTACCAAAAAATCATAAATAGTCATTTCAATATTCCACTTTGCGATTTGCTGCTCCAGCAGCACAGCAGCAGCAACGCCTGCTGCCAGCGCAGACTCGCCAGGGCGCCTCGGCGGCGCCGCCTTATTCAAATAAGGCCTTTTAAATCAATTATTTATATAGATTTTCAGTAAACCGGTACGGTTGTTGCCCTACCCCAGATCGCGCCCCGTCGTTCGGGACGCAGCGGATGCCATGCGCGCCAGCCAACGGACGCACGCACCGTCACTACGACAACGCAGCGCGACGCCGCTGCACGACGTCCGCACTGAATGCCATTGGGGAGCAACATGTTCAAACGCACCGCACTTTCCACCGCCGTCGCCCTGGTCCTGGGGGGCCTGCCAGCACTGACGGCGCTGGCCGATGAAACCGCCGCCTCCGGCAATGCCGAACAGGCTTCCGACGAAGGCGGCTCCACCCTGGCCAAGGTGGTGGTCACCGCGCAGAAGCGCGAGGAAACCGCCCAGGAAGTCCCGTCCTCGATCTCCGTGCTCAGCGGCGACAAGGTCCGCGACGACTCGCTGCAATCGGCCAACGAGGTCACCCGCTACATCCCCAACGCCTCCGCCGGCACCACCGAGGGCCATGGCCGGCCGCGCTGGTGGATCCGCGGCCTGGGCACCGGCGACCAGGGCGCCAATACCGTGAGCCCGGTGGGCATCTACGTCGACGACGTGTACATCGCCAACATCAGCGCCACCGGCTTCCCGCTGTTCGACCAGGAGCGCGTCGAGGTGCTGCGCGGCCCGCAGGGCACCCTGTGGGGCAAGAACACCACCGCCGGGGCGATCAACTTCATCTCGCGCAAGCCCACCTTCGACAAGTCCGGCTACTTCAAGGTGGCCGCCGGCAACTATGACGACCGCGTGGTGGAAGGCGCGATCAGCGACGCCCTGGTGGACGACCGCCTGGCCGCGCGCCTGTCCTTCCGCCACCAGGCCCGCGAGGGCTACAGCGAGAACATCGCCGACAACCACGACCGCGGCGGCCTGGAGGACGACGCCGCGCGCCTGCAGTTCCTGGCGCGGATCAACGACGAACTGGAGGCCAACCTCAACCTGCACGCCCGCAGCTACCACGACACCGCCGGCTACAGCACGGTGAACTACGGCCTGCGCCCGGACGGCAGCAACCAGTTCGGCTACCGCATCGACCCCGAGCAGGGCAAGGTCAACTACAACGCCAAGTACCTGGTGCAGATCGACCAGGTGGGCAGCAACCTCAACCTGAACTGGCAGTTGGGCGACCTGACGCTGACCTCCGTCAGCGCCTTCGAGCACTTCAGCCGCGACGGCTTCAGCGACTCCGACAACACCCCGCTGGAGCTGCAGCGCAGCTACGCCTACGCCGACAGCCAGCAATGGTCGCAGGAGTTCCGCCTGGCCTCGCCGCGCGAGGACCGCCTGAACTGGGTGCTGGGCTTCCACTACTTCAACGAGGACCTGGACTCGCGCAACGCCAGCGCGGCGCTGGATAACCCGTACGTCCAGCGCTACTACAACAACCTCATCTACAGCCAGGGCACCGAGAGCTACGCGCTGTTCGGCAGCAGCACCTTCCGCTTCACCGACGACTTCAGCGTCACCGCCGGCCTGCGCTGGACCCGCGAGACCAAGGACATCGACCTGCACCGCCTGCAGAACCAGGGCCAGGCCAGCTTCGCCGGCGGCGACTGGTGGAAGCCGGGCAGCGTGACCACGCCGCTGGTGGTCAACGCCGTGCAGGACGAGCGCAACACCTGGAGCGACTGGACCTACGACCTGACGCCCGAATACCGCCTCTCCGACAACGCCCGGGTGTACTTCCGCTATGCCTATGGCTTCCGCTCAGGCGGCTACAACACCGGCGCCACCAGCCAGGCCACGGTGGCCACGGTGGACCCGGAATACCTGACCGCCTACGAGCTGGGCCTGAAGTCGGAATGGCTGGACGGCCGCCTCAACGCCAACGCCGCGCTCTTCTACTACGACTACGAGGACATCCAGCTGAACATCGTCAGCGCGGTGAACAACCAGACCGTCTCGCGCCTGGCCAACGGCGCCCAGGGCGAGGCCTACGGCGCCGAGTTCGAGCTGGAGGCCATCCCGCTGCAGAACCTGCACCTGAACTTCGCCCTCGGCCTGCTGCACACCGAGTTCACCGACTACACCTCCGGCAGCAGCGACTACTCGGGCAACAAGTTCGTCCGCGCGCCCAACGTCTCGGCGGTGATCGGCGCCGACTACCGCATCCCGCTGAACGTCGGCGGCGCGCTGATCCTCGGCACCGACTGGAACACCCGCAGCCGCCAGTACTTCTTCTCCAACGACCAGAGCCAGAACATGCGCAGCGGCGGCTACACCCTCGGCAATGCGCGGGTCACCTACGAGCTGCCCGGCGAGACCACGCGGGTCACCGCCTACGTCAACAACCTGACCGACAAGGAATACCGCAACCACACCCTGCCGGGCGGCTTCCAGAGCGCCGGGGTGATGTTCGGCGACCCGCGCACCTTCGGCGTCTCCGTCACCACCGACTTCTGACCTGCCCGCCCGCGGCGCCGGCCGCGGGCCCCTTCGAGGAGAGCACCATGCACGTCCCTTCCCTATCCCGGCTGCTGCGGCGCCTGCTGCTGGTCCCCGCCGCCCTCCTGGCCAGCCAGGCTCCGGCCGCCGAGGCGCCGCAGAGCATCCGTATCGCCACCGTCGCCTATGCCAACGCCGGCAAGGTCACCTTCAACGGCCCGGCCTACGTCATGGACCGCGACAAGTGGCTCGAGCAGGAACTGGCCAGGCGCGGCATCAAGCTGGAGTGGGTACCGGCGGCCACCGCCTCGGTGGGCACCTTCGTCAACGAGGAATTCGCCAACCAGCGCATCGACTTCGCCTTCTACGGCGACCTGCCCTCGATCATCGCCAACGCCTCCGGCGTCGCCACCCGGTTGATCGTCCCCGGCGGCAGCGGCAACAACGTCTACCTGGTGGTGCCGCCGGGCTCGCCGGCGAAATCCATCGCCGACCTCAAGGGCAAGCGCATCGCGCTGCACCGCGGCCGCCCCTGGGAACTGTCCTTCGCCAAGCTGCTGGAGGCCAACCACCTGGGCTTCGACGACTTCCGCATCTTCAACCTCAACCCCCAGGCCGGCGCCGCCGCCCTCAGCGCCGGCCGCGTCGATGCCTTCTTCACCCTCAGCGACGCCTACCTGCTGGAAGACAAACAGGTGGGCCGCATCATCTGGTCCAGCAAGCAGGTGCCGGCCGACTGGAAGATGCGCGCCGAACTCTGGGGCGCCCGCGACTTCGTCGCCCAGCAGCCGGAGCTGACGCAGTTGGTGGTGAACGCCTACCTGCAGGCCGCCCACTGGACCGCCCAGGAAGCCAACAAGGACACCTACCAGGGCTACCAGGCGCAATCCGGCCAGCCGCTGAGCGTGCTGCAGCGCGAGGCCGAGGGCGAGCCCTGGGCGCAGCACTTCAGCCCGCTGTACGACCAGTCCTTGCGCCAGCACTACGCCGACGCCATCGCCTACAGCCTCAAGGCCCGGCTGATCCGTAACGAGGTGAAGGTGGAGGAGCTGCTGGAGCCGAAGTTCGTGGAGCGCGGGTTGGAAGAGCTGAAGTTGCAGGGTTACTGGAAGGATGATTCGGCGAGTGTGGCCGGGCGGCCGTGACTAGTTTGTGAAGGGTGTTTCCCGGACGCACATGGTGCATGAGGTTACCTCCGCCCCTCTCCCCAGCCCTCTCCCTGAAGGGAGAGGGAGCTTGTCCGTGCCGACGTGAAGCGTGGCATTCGCCGGATAGCCCATGATTGCCGACTAACTCAGAAATACCAGCACGCTCCGAACGGTCCCCTCTCCCTTCAGGGCGGGGCGCGCAGCCGAGGGTTAGGGAGAGGGGCGGTATCGAACCCACACACCTCCATCCCAGTGAGCACCTCCGCGCCAATCTGGACCATCGACGCCAGGGCAAACCGCAAGCGCTTGTTCGCCTACGCACCCGGCCGCTTCCTACGGTGCTCCACGACTTCGCTGGCATGAACTGCTATCATTCAACGATAGCATTCGCCGAATGAAGAGCCGTCACGCCAAGACACTGGAAGCCCTCTTTCGCACGCCCACGAGTGCGTCGCTGGCCTTCGCCGACATCGAAGCGCTGGTCCTCCACCTCGGGGGTGAAGTTCAGGAGCGCGAAGGTTCGAGGGTGAGGCTGGCCCTGGGTGGCTGCATCTGGCGATGCCATCGTCCCCACCCGGGCAAGGAGGCGAAGAAGTACCAAGTCGAAGAGGCCCGCGAATTTCTTCGCCGGGCCGGAGTTGAGCCATGAATTGCATGACCTACAAAGGCTACACGGCACGTGTCGAATTCGACGACCGCGACGACATCTTCGTCGGCCGCCTGCTCGGTGTCCGTGACATCATCAGCTTCCATGCCGACAGCGTGGCCGAGTTGCACACGGCCTTTCACGCAGCCGTCGAGGACTACCTGGCCGACTGTGCCGAACGGGGCGTGACGCCGGAGAAGCCGGCCTCGGGAAAGGTCATGCTGCGTATCCGCCCCGAGGTTCACGCCGCCGCCAGCCTCGCCGCACAGGCCGAAGGCAAGAGCCTCAACCAATGGGCAGAGAGCGTCTTCGAACGGGCGGCGAGCAAACGCGCCGGTTGATCCGGTCGCAAGCCGCGTATCGCTTCCAGACCGTACAAGTACAAGAAAGCCCTCGTTCGAGGGCTTTTTGCCGAACGGGCCTAAGCTCAGGCCACCGCTTCCAGCAACTTCTGCCCCTCCGCCCACAGCCCGGTCATCTTCCACTGCTGTTCCAGCACCCCGGGGCCGAACTCCTTGGAGCCGCCGAACTGCTCGGCCAGGCCCTGGAAGTAGGCACCCTCCTCGATCAGCAGGATCAGCTTCGACACCTGCAGCAGGTCCGCGCCCCAGAAGGTCGCGCCGCCGTTGGCCTCGAGGATCGCCGAGGTGTGCGGGTTCTGTTCGATGCGCTCGACGATGAAGGCGTGCTCGGGCTGGCGGCGGTCGATGTAGATCGGCAGCTCGCGGGCCAGGGTCACGCGCTGGGACGCCGCGTAGCGGATCGGCAGCACCCGGTGGGCACTGGCCCAGCCACCCAGGTAGGGGGTGTGCACGTGGATCACCACGTTCACCTCCGCGCGTTTCTGGAAGATGCCGGCGTAGCGCTGGCCGTTGCCGCCGGCCTTGCGCCCGCTCAGCGGCGAGGCGCCCTCGGCGGTTTCGTCCAGCACCACCTCGCCGGCGTAGCTGGCGACCACGGCGCGGATGCCCTGGTCGTCGGCCCAGGGGCTGGGGGCGTGCAGGGCGATCACCAGGTCGCTGTCGGGCACGCGGATGTAGGCCTGGTAGGTGTTGGTCGCGGTCAGGGTGCGGGTGTCGCGGAGCACCCGGAAGGCCTTGGCGAAATCGCGCCGGGCCTGGTCCAGCTGGGCGAGCAGCGCTGGGGTGAGTCGGTTGGTCATGGTGCAATTCCTCTGTGGTGAGCATCGAGCCTCGGAAAGTCGGGCTGCAAGCGCTCCAGCAGGACTTGTGCCAGCCTGGATACCCATTACGAATCAATAGTTTACGAACCAGACATCAAACGAAGGCAGCCGGCGCGAGGCAACCTGCTGCGGCCTCAGCAACGATTGCTGGCGGAGTGTTGCTGGATCAGCAATCGCAGCCGCCAGGACACCTGGGATATCGCCGAAAGCCTTGCACCACGGGGCCTCCAGGCTTTCGGCACAGGCCTTGCTCCAGTACCGGCAACCCCGAGCGCATGGCGCTGAGGCCACCTTCCACGCAGCCACTGGAGCACAAGCATGAGCACCGAATTCTTCTGGCGCCTCCCCCTGGGGAGCGACGGCCCCTACCTCGCCACCGACAAGAACAACCGCGGCGCCCCCGTCCACCGCCCGGGCAACATCGCCCCCGGGCGCCTGCCCAACGGCGAGCCGGACGGCTTCACCTACATCGACTACATCGCCCAGGTGGCCAAGGCCGCCGAGATCGCCGGCTTCGAGGGGGCGCTGCTGCCCACCGGGCCGGAGCCCTGGATCGCCGCCGCGGCCCTGGCCCGGGAAACCCGCCGGATCAAGTTCCTGGTCGCCTTCCAGGCCACCTGGACGTTGCCGGCCTATGCCGCGCAGCAGGCCGCCATCCTGCAGAACCTCAGCCGCGGCCGCCTGGAGTGGAACATCATCACCGGCGGCAACCCGGCCAGCCAGCGCGCCAATGGCGACTTCCTGGAACACGACAAGCGCTACCAGCGCACCGGCGAGTTCCTCGACATCATCGACGGCCTGTGGAGCCACGAGCAGTTCAGCTACCAGGGCGAGATCTACCAACTGGAGAACGGCTCGCTGCCCCCGGGCCTGAAGCACGAACGCAAGCCGGGCATCTACTTCTCCGGTTTCTCCGACGCCGCCCTGGACGTGGCCGCGCGCCACGCCGACGTGTACCTGAACTGGGCCGAGCCGGTCGACAAGCTCAAGCCGCACATCGAGCGCGTCCGCGAGCTGGCCGACAAGCAGGGCCGGCAGGTGCGCTTCGGCCTGCGCATCGACCTGTTCGCCCGCGAGACCGAAGAGGCCGCCTGGAGCGAGCTGCGCAAGCAATACGAGCGCATCGACGCCCGCACCAGCGCCGCCATCAAGCACTTCGCCAGCGGCTCCGACTCGGTGGGCGCGGCGCGCCAGAGTGCCTATCACCAGAACGTCGAGCGCTTCGACGACCTGATCCTCGGCCCCAACCTCTGGGCCGGCTTCGGCAAGGCCAAGCCGGGGCCGACCATCGGCCTGGTGGGCAGCCACCAGAACGTCGCCGAGCGCCTGGCCGAGTACCGCGACGCCGGCTTCTCCACCTTCATCCTGGCCGGCAACCCGCACCTGGAAGAGGCCCTGCGCATCGGCCAGGAAGTGCTGCCGCTGGTTCACCAACGGCACGACGCCCGCGCCGACCAACCCACCGCGCTGAAGGCCAGCGCCTGACCCCGCAAGGAACCGCATCATGAGTCAACCGCTCGACACCCTCTGGTACACCCGCTGCCCGGTACCCACCGGCCTCGGCATCGCGGTACAGAAAGGCTGGCTGGAACAGGCCCTGGGCGACCAGGGGACGCGCATCCAGTCGCTGCGAGAGTCGGACAACCAGGCCGTGCGCGAATCGCACTTCGACCACAGCCTGCAGAACTCGGTACGCCACGGCGGCAGCATCCCGGCCATCTGGGCCCGCGCCAGCGGCCGCGAGACGCGGGTGATCGGCCTGTCGTGGGCCGACGAGGTGCAACTGATCCTCAGCCTGCCCGACAGCGGCATCCGCAACGTCAAGGACCTCAAGGGCCGGCGCTTCGGCCTGCCCGACTGGGCCGGCGCGCAGATCGACTTCACCCGCGCCCAGGCCATCCGCGGCCTGGAGAACGCGCTCAAGCTCGAAGGCCTGGAAGTGCAGGACGTGGAACGGGTGGACTTCCGCCAGGGCGGCACCTTCAGCGACGAGACGCCGCACAGCATCGCGGGCCTCGGCGCCTTCGGCGGACGCCGCCGCGGCGGGCAGAACCCGGAACTCACCGGCCTGCTGCGCGGCGAGGTGGACGCCATCTTCCTCAAGGGCGCCCACGCCGTGCAACTGGCCCAGCAGTTCGGCCTGCACACGGTGATCGACACCGGCTCCCACCCGGAGCCGCTGATCCGCTCGAACAACGGCACGCCGCGCACCCTGAGCGTGGACCAGCACCTGCTCGACACGCACTTCGACACCGCCGTGGGCATCCTCGGCTCGGTGCTGCGCGCCGAGGAATGGGCCCAGGCCCATCCCGAGGACACCCGCCGCTACCTCGCCCGCGAGTCCAACAGCAGCGAGTACTGGGTAGCCCAGGCCTACGGCGAGGACGCCCACCAGCGCCTGCGCACCAACCTCGACGAGCGCTCCATCGCCGCCCTGCAGGACTTCACCGACTTCCTCCGGCGCTGGAACTTCATCCCCCAGGGCTTCGCCGTGCGCGACTGGATCGATCCGCGCCCGCTGGAGGCCCTGCGCAGCGCCGTCGCCAAGCGCGCCGGCTGAGCGCCGCCCGGCCCCGGCCGCTGCCGGGGCCGACCGCCCACCAGGAAAGGCTCCCTGATGAACACTCCTCTCGATACCCTCTGGTACACCCACAGTCCGGTACCCACGGGGCTCGGCATCGCCGTCGAATCCGGTCGCCTGGCCCAGGCCTTCCGCCCCTGGGGCACGCGCATCCAGGCCCTGCGCGAATCCTCCGACCGCGAGGTGCGCGAGGCGCACTTCGACCATCACCTGCGCAACTCGGTGCGCCATGGCGGCAACATCCCGGCCATCTGGGCCCGCGCCAGCGGCCGCGACACCCGCGTGCTGGGCCTGTCCTGGAGCGACGAGGTGCAGTTGATCGTCACCACCGCCGACAGCCCGGTGCGCGATATCCGCGACCTGCGCAACCGCCGCTTCGGCGTGCCCAAGTGGGCCAACGTGCAGATCGACTTCACCCGCGCCCAGGCCATCCGTGGCCTGGAGAACGCCCTCAGGCTGGAAGGCCTGCAGGTCGCCGACGTCGAACTGGTGGACTACCCCTACGGCGGCACCTACAGCGACGACCCGGTGCGCCACGTGCACGGCGCCCAGGTCAGCCTCGGCGGCAACCGCGTGCGGCGGCGCAACAACGAGCTGATCGGCCTGCTGCGCGGCGACATCGACGCCATCTTCCTCAAGGGCGCCCATGGCCTGCACCTGGCCGACGAGTTCGGCCTGCGCGTGGTGGTGGATGTCGGCTCGCACCCCGACCCGCTGATCCGCGCCAACATCGGCACGCCACGCACCCTGACCGTCGACCAGCACCTGCTGGACGAACACTTCGACGCCGCCGTGCTGATCCTCGAAACCGTGCTGCGCGCCGAGCAATGGGCCTGGGCCCACCCCGAGGAGACCCGCCGCTTCCTCGCCCGCGAGCTGAACACCAGTGAGTACTGGGTGGCCGCCGCCTACGGCGAGGACGCCCACCTGCGCCTGCAGACCAACCTGGCCGAGCGCTCCGTCGGAGCCCTGCAGGACCTCACCGACTTCCTCGAGCGCTGGGACTTCATCCCGCGCCGCTTCGACGTGCGCCAATGGATCGAGCCGGGGCCGCTGGAGCAATTGCTGGAGAAGGTCAATGTCGCCATCTAGGCCGCCGGCCTTCCTCGCCGGCTTCATGCTGCTGGCGGCCTTCAGCGGCGCCACCATCGGCATGGCGAAGATCGTCACCACCCTCTACGCCCTGCACATAGGCGCAAGCCCCATGCAACTGGGGGTGATCTCGGCCATGGAGTCGCTGGGCATGGTCCTGCTGACGCTGCCGGCGGGCTTCGTCATCGCCCGCTACGGCGCGCGCCGGGTGTACTTCCTGGCCAGCCTCGGGCCACTGCTGCTGAACCTGGCCATCCCGCTGTTCGGCACCTGGCTGTGGCTGGCCGCGGCGCGCCTGCTGATAGGCCTGTGCATCCCCTTCCGCATCGTCGCCATGAACAGCGCCTTCCTCCGCCAGCTACGGCACATCGGCAACGACAAGGCCGGCTGGTACCGCGGCGCCCTGACCCTGGGCATGGGCCTGCTCGGCCCGCTGCTGGGCAACTGGCTCAGCGGCGGCGGCTTCACCCTGGGCTTCGTGGTGATCGGCCTGTGCTTCGGCCTGATGGCGCTGTACAGCCTCGGCTTCTGGGAAGGCGAAGGCCCGGCCGAGGCGGCCGCCGAACTGGACGGCGGCATCCTGGCCCAGGCGCGGACCCTGCTCGGCCACCCGGAGGTCGCCGAGAGCTGCCTGGTGGAGCTGCTGTCCGGCGCCACCGGGGCGTTGTTCGGCACCTTCATCATCGTCCTGGCCATGGAGGTGGCCCAGCTCAGCCAGGAGCGCGCGGTGAGCCTGGTGATGATCCAGGGCCTGGCCGCGGTGCTCGGCCTGTTCGGCCTGGGCCGCCTGGTGGAGCGCGGCGGGCGGCGCCCGGCCCGCCTCGCCGGCCTGGCCCTGGGAGTGGCCGGCCTGCTGCTGCTCGGCCGCGGCCAGGGCTATGCCTGGCTGGCCCTGGGCGCCGTGCTGCTGAGCCTGGCCACGGCGCTGGTGCACCTGGTGAACATGGCGCAGCTGGGCGAGTCGGCCCTGGACAAGAGCAAGCTCTCCGGCCTGTTCAATCTCGCCGGCATGCTCGGCAGTTGCTCCGGCGCTCTGCTCGGTGGCGCCATCAGCCACTGGATCGGCCTGGCCAACCTGTTCCTGGCCTGGATTCCGCTGGTGCTGCTGGCCGCCCTGCTCTGCTGGCTGCGCCACCTGCGGCGCGGCGCTGCAGCCATGGCCGTGGAGGGCTGAAGCGATGCGTAGAATCCCCCTGCACCACCTGACCGTGCTGGTCTCGCCCCTGGCGCTGCTGGCCGCCTGGGTGCTGCTGGCCGACAGCGGACGCTTCCCCAGCCAGTTGCTGGTGCCGCCGCGCGAGGTCTGGCAGGCCTTCGTCGAACTGGCCAGCAGCGGCGAGCTGCGCGAACACCTGGACAGCAGCCTGTCGCGCCTGGCCCTGGGCTTCCTGATCGGCGCCGGCGGCGGCCTGGCGTTCGGCACCGCCATGGCCCTGTCGCCCAACGTCGAAGCCTACTGCGGGCCGCTGTTCCACACCCTGCGCCAGGTGCCTTCCA
This sequence comes from Pseudomonas sp. R3.Fl, assembly GCF_023516765.1. Taxonomy (NCBI): domain Bacteria; kingdom Pseudomonadati; phylum Pseudomonadota; class Gammaproteobacteria; order Pseudomonadales; family Pseudomonadaceae; genus Pseudomonas; species Pseudomonas sp. R3.Fl. Next base: position 7,380,823 of record NZ_JAMGSO010000001.1, on the reverse strand, counting down.
TCGCCCTGATCCCGATGTTCATCCTGTTCTTCGGCGTCGAGGAGACCTTCAAGATCCTCATCGTCACCAAGGCCACCTTCTTCCCCGTGGCCCTGGCCACCTGCGAGGGCGTGCGCGGCATCCCGCGCAGCTACTTCGAGGTCGCCCAGGTCTACCGCCTGCCGCTGCCGACGCTGCTCGCCGAGGTGGCCTTCCCGGCCGCCGCGCCGCCGATCCTCACCGGCCTGCGCATCGGCCTGAGCCGCGCCTGGATGGTGCTGGTGGCGGCCGAGCTGCTGGCCGCCGACAGCGGCCTGGGGCAGATGATCGAGATGAGCCGGCAGATGCTGCGCATCGACGTGGTGATGGTCGGCGTGCTGGTGACCGGCGTCATCGGCTTCGTCCTGGACTATGGCTTCCGCCTGCTGGAGCGGCGCGTGCTGCGCTGGAAACCGCTATGAAGAGCCTCGTTTCACTGTTGCGCCGCGGCCGTGGGCTGGTCCTGCCGCTGCTGCTGATCGCCGCCTGGGAAGCCGCCTCGCGCCAGGACGCCAGCCACGCCTACGCCTTCGTGCCGCTGCGGCGCATCGGCGAAGGCCTGGCGGAACTGCTGGCCAGCGGCGAACTGTGGCTGAGCGTGGCGGCCAGCCTGCAGCGCACCTGCCTGGGCCTGCTGTTCGGAGTGGCGGCGGGCTTCGTCCTGGGCGCCGCCATGGCCCTTTCGCGCAGCGCTGGGCGCCTGCTCGCGCCGCTGTTCCACGGCCTGCGCCAGGTGCCCATCCTCGGCCTGATCCCGCTGCTGGCGCTGTGGTTCGGCAGCGGCGAGGCGACCAAGGTGCTGATCGTCTCCCTGGCCGCCTTCTACCCCATGGCGCTCAATGCCCATGAAGGCTTCAGCCACGTCGAGAAGCGCTACCGCGAAGTCGGCCGGCTATACGCGCTGTCGCCCCTGCAGCAGTTCACCCAGGTGCTGCTGCCCGGCGCCCTGCCCAGCCTGTGCAACGGCGTGCTGCACGCCCTGGCCTTCGCCTGGGTCAGCTCGGTGGGCAGCGAGCTGTTCCTTTCCACCGGCATGGGCCTGGGCAACCTGATGATGAACGCCGAGACCGGCTCGCGCATGGAGATCATCGTGATCGGCGTGCTCTGCATCGGCCTGCTCGGCTACGCCATGAACCAGCTGTTTTCCCGCCTCGCCCGCCACCTGCTGCGCTGGCGCGCCCTCCGTCGATAGGTGACCGCATGACCGCACTGCTCAATCCCTCCCCCGCCTACGCGCTCGGCCAGCCCGGCGCCCTGGAGATCCGTGGGCTGAACAAGCACTACCGGATCGATGGCAAGCCGCTGCAGGTGCTCAGCGGCATCGACCTGCAGGTGCTGCCCGGCGAGTTCGTCTGCATCGTCGGCGCCAGCGGCTGCGGCAAGTCCTCGCTGCTGCGCCTGATCGTTGGCCTGGAGCAGGACTACGAAGGGCTGATACGCCTGGACGGCGAGACCGTGCGCGGCACCAGCCTGGACCGCGGCCTGGTGTTCCAGGACCACCGCCTGTTCCCCTGGAAGACCGTCGAGCAGAACGTCGCCCTGGCCCTGAAGAACCAGCGCCTGGGCAAGCGCGAGAAGGTCGAGCGCGTCGCCGAGCACCTGGCCCTGGTCGGCCTGCAGGGCTTCGAGCAGGCCTATCCGCACCAGCTTTCCGGCGGCATGGCGCAGCGCGCGGCCATCGCCCGGGCGCTGATCACCCGGCCCAAGCTGCTGTTGCTCGACGAGCCCTTCGGCGCCCTCGACGCCCTCACCCGGGTGAACCTGCAGCGCGAGCTGCAACGCATCTGGCTGCAACAGCGCAGCAGCGTGATCATGGTCACCCACGACGTCGAGGAAGCGCTCTACCTGGGCGACCGGGTGATCGTCATGGACGCCCGCCCCGGGCGCATCCGCCATGAGGTTCGCGTCGAGCTGCCGCACCCGCGCGAACGCAACGCGCCACGCCTGCACCGGTTGCGCGACGAGCTGCTCGCCGAGCTCACCGGCCAATGACCCCGGCGGCGGCTATCCTTCGCACACGCCGCCTCCGCCTTTGTTTGATCCCGGCCAAGTTCCCGCGCCGCGGTTCGTGCCTCAATGGCACCAACGCCGGAGCCCGGCGTGCATCCATCCCCCTGCCGGCACGGGAGCGAGCATGGCCATGGAAAAGCACCATCAATGGAACCTCGGCTATTTCGTCGTGGCCTTCGTGGCCATGCTGCTGGTGCAGAACTGGCTGGGCGAGTACTCGGCCGAGGCGCCGATTCCCTACAGCGAATTCCAGCGCCTGCTGGACGCCGGCAAGGTCAGCGACCTGCGCGTCGACCAGGAGCGCATCAGCGGCACCCTCAAGGAGCCGATCCAGGGCCGCACGCGCTTCACCACCAACCGCGTCGAGCCGCAGCTGGCGGCGGAGCTGGAGAAAGCCCAGGTCGACTTCTCCGGCGTCACCCAGAGCGGCCTGGCCAAGCTGCTGGGCTGGCTGCTGCCGGTGCTGCTGTTCTTCGGCCTGTGGGTGTTCTTCTTCCGCGGGCTGGCCGAGAAGCAGGGCTTCGGCGGCATGGTCAGCGTCGGCAAGTCGAAGGCGCGGGTGTTCGTCGAACGCGACACCGGGGTGACCTTCGATGACGTCGCCGGCATCGACGAAGCCAAAGCCGAGCTGCAGGAGGTGGTGTCCTTCCTCAAGGACCGCCCCACCTACAGCCGCCTGGGCGCGCGGATTCCCAAGGGCATCCTGCTGGTGGGCCCGCCCGGCACCGGCAAGACGCTGGTGGCCAAGGCGGTGGCCGGCCAGGCCGGGGTGCCGTTCTTCTCCATCTCCGGCTCGGAGTTCGTCGAGCTGTTCGTCGGTGTCGGTGCTGCGCGGGTGCGCGACCTCTTCGAGCAGGCGCGCAAGGCCGCGCCCTGCATCATCTTCATCGACGAGCTGGACGCCCTGGGCAAGATGCGCGGGCTGGGCGCCTTCGGCGGCAACGACGAGAAGGAGCAGACGCTCAACCAGCTGCTCGCCGAGCTGGACGGCTTCGACCCGCGCGAAGGCGTGGTGCTGCTGGCCGCCACCAACCGCCCGGAAGTGCTCGACCCGGCCCTGCTGCGCGCCGGCCGCTTCGACCGCCAGATCCTCATCGACCGCCCGGACCGCCGGGGCCGCGAGGCCATCCTGCGGGTGCACCTGAAACGCGTCAGCGCCGCCGCCGACCTGGACTGCGGGCAGATCGCCGCCATCACCACCGGCTTCACCGGCGCCGACCTGGCCAACCTGGTCAACGAGGCCGCCATCGGCGCCACCCGGCGCGGCGCCGAGGCGGTGGGCATGGCCGACTTCACCGTCGCTGTTGAGCGCATCGTCGCCGGCGCCGAGCGGCGCAGCCGGCTGCTGCTGCCGCAGGAGCGCAAGGTGGTGGCCTACCACGAGATGGGCCACGCCCTGGCCGCGGCCTCGTTGCCGCGCATGGACCCGGTGCACAAGGTCTCCATCGTCCCCCACGCCATCGGCGCCCTCGGCTTCACCCTGCAGCGGCCCACCGAGGACCGCTTCCTGATCGGCCGCCAGGAACTCAAGGACCGCATGGTGGTGCTGCTGGCCGGGCGCGCCGCCGAGGCCCTGGTGTTCGACGAGATTTCCACCGGCGCCGCCGACGACCTGGCCAAGGCCACCGACATCGCCCGCCAGCTGGTGACGCGCTTCGGCATGAGCGAGCAACTCGGCCAGGCCGTGCTGGAGCGGCAGAGCGCACCTTATCTCGCGGGCGACAACGGCCACCTGGCGGGGCTGCGCGAAAAGGACTACTCGGAGCAGACCGCCCGCGAGGTGGACCTGTGCGTGCGCGAGCTGATCGACGAGGCCTTCCGCCGCGCCGGGGCCCTGCTGGAGCAACGCCGCAGCGACCTGGAGGCCGGCGCGCAACTGCTGCTGGAGCGGGAAACCCTCACCCCGGAGGATTTCCCCGCCCTGGCCGGCGCGCCGGCGCCTTGAGCGGGCCTGCTTCGAACCCATGGCTATTTGCAGCGCCGCGCATATGCCGGGGAACTCATTGACAGATTGGCGCCAGACAAGTGTCATGGGCGTTGTCGTCCGGCGCGGTCGAGGTGTGGCGCCGGGATTGCGTGGTCCGTTTGCGTGTTTCCTTATCCCCCGCACAGGAGCCGCCGGCATGTACGACTCTGCACCCAGGGCCTCGGGGCCCGCGGAGGAAGATTTCCTCTTCACCTTCGAGACCCACGTCCTGCAGAAGGCCCTGCCCGCCTTCGAGGAAGCCAGCCGCTTCGCCCGCGACCGCGGCCTGGATTGCCAGGTCGAGTTGCTGATGGACGAAGACGATCACCTGCAACTGTGCCTGTTCGCCCGCCTGGGCAGCAGCCAGCAGCCGAGCTTCTACCGCATCGTCGCCGATACCGAACTCCAGGGCCTGGTCCACGAGCAGTACGCCACCCATGGCCAGCGCATGCGCCGCCTGGGCGCGCAACTGGACTCGCTGGACGGCGAGGTGCTCGACGAACAGCTCGCCGAGTTCTTCCAGCTGGCCTTCGGCATGCACCTGGACGAGCCGGGGCACCGACGAGTCAGCGGCTTCTAGCAGCCGCCCCCTTTTGCCTTGCCTGCCGTTCCTCGCCTCGCCTTGCGCGGGCGGGTTTTCGCGCGACACTGTGCGCATGAAATGGATCGCACGCGTCCGCCTGCGTGCGGTCCGAGCAAAGGTAAGGGCCGTGATGCCCATTGCAGGAGTGCCCCTATGAAAAGCCCCGTGGATACCCCGCACCCCGACCCGGTGGTGACCAGGGAAGCCGACGAACTGGAGGAGCTGGTGGAACTGGACCCGGTCGACAGCGGCCAGGAGCCGCACCTCTCCGCCGCCCACCAGGAAGGCGTGATCGACGAGCAGCACTGAGCTTGCATTCTGCCGTGCAGGCTTCGTGCAATCGTGCGAAATGCACGGATATGCCTCTGTCGCCATCGACTAACTGACTGATTCAAAAAGAGAAAATTTTCAAGCGAAGCTGGAACGCATGCTGCAACGGCTCTCCCATCGGCTTCACGGATATTCAAGGGAGAGCGTCATGCACAACGATCGCAACCAGGCCCCGCAACTGCTCGGCGAACAATTCAGCGACTACCGCGTCGACCTCCAGCAACGCCCGGACGGCGGCCTGCTGCTGAGGCTGCGCGACAACCAGAGCCGGCGCCTGCTGACCACCTGGGCGATTCCGGCCAGCGAATGGCGCGACCCGGCGCGCCTGAACAGCTTCATCGAACGCATCCGCCGCGACCTGCTGACCGCCGAAGGCCAACCCCTGCAGGAGGACCAGGTGGACTGCTTCCGCAAGCGCATCGAACTGCAGACCTTCAACCCCGGCCAGGGCCGCCATCGCCAGCGCAAGATCGTGGTGGCTGGCGAGCGCCTGCGCGCAATGGCGGCCCACGCCTGAGTCAGTCCGCGCCCTGGCGGAACTGCCCGGGGGTCATGCCGCTCCAGCGGCGGAAGGCCTTGGCGAAGGCGCTTTCGTCGGAGAAGCCCAGGCGCTCGGCCACTTCCGCCAGCCGCGCGGGGCCCTGCAACAACTGCTCGGCCATGGCGTGCAGCACCCGCTCGCGCAACAGCTTGAAGCTGCTGCCCTCCTCGGCCAGGCGCCGGTTCAGGTGCCGGCCGCTGAGGCCCAGGCGTTCGGCGATGCGATCCTTGCCCCACTGCGGGTGTTCACGCAGCAGGCCCTGCACCTGCGCCGCCAGGCTCTGCGCGCCCAGGCGCTGCAACTGGGCGTCGGCGAGTTGGCGCAGGTGCTCGCGCATGGGCGCATTGGCCTGGATCAGCGGCACTTGCAGGTCGTTTTCGGCGAACAGCAGGCCATCCTCGTCGGCATCGAAAACAGGCAACAGGCCCAGCAGTTCGCGGTAACTGCCCGCTTCGCCACGGGCTGGATGGCCGATTCGCACTGCCCGCGGGCGCACGCGCTCGCCGGTGATCCAGGCGCTCAGCCGCACCAGGCTGGCCAGCACCGCCTCCACCCGCGCCTCGCGGCGCACGATGTAGCTGGGGCGATAGACCAGGGCCACGCCGCCGGCCTCGCGGCGCAGGGCGAACTCGCTGCCCTCGGCGATGATCGGGTAGTACTCCAGCAGCGCCTCCAGGGCTTCGCCGAAGGTCTCGCAGCTCATCAGCAGGGCGCCGACCATGTCCAGGTGGCCGACCTGCAGGGCGCTGCCCAGGCGCAGGCCCAGCAGCGGGTCGGCGCTGGCGGCGCACAGGCCCTCCCACAGCTCGTCCTGGCGCGCCAGCGGGATGCGCGCCTCGCGGCCCAGCTCGCGCAGTTCGGCGGGCAGTTGCAGGCCCAGGCGCGCAGCGGCCTGGAGGATGCCCTGGGCGTAATGCACGGTGATCGAGGGGGTGTTGGGCATGGTCCCGAAATAACCGGAAAAAGTCCTGATTGAGCCATCAAAGCGCGGCACGGGGCGGGTATCCTTGCCCATTACAACGAGAAACACAAACGAGCCGCGCATGCCTTGCAAACCGTGCCCCGCGCCCCTTAGGGAGGCGCGCTGATGCCCACCGTCCACCTGGAATTCGCCGGCGCCTCGATGCTGGCCCTGAACGCGATCATCGCGCTGATGATGTTCGGCGTCTCCCTGGAACTGCGCCGCGAGGACTTCGCCCGCATCGTCCGCGCGCCCAAGGCGCCGCTGATCGGCATGCTCATCCAGTTCCTGCTGCTGCCGGCCAGCGCCTGCCTGCTGGCCAACCTGCTGCCGATCGACCCGCAGCTGGCGCTGGGCATGCTGCTGGTGGCCACCTGCCCCAGCGGCAGCTTCTCCAACGTCATGACCTGGCTCGCGCGCGGCAACGTCGCGGTGTCGGCCAGCGTCACCGCGGTGTCCGGGCTGTCCGCCGGGTTCTTCACGCCGTTCAACTTCGCCCTCTACGCAAGCCTAGCGCCGGATACCCGCGCGCTGCTCACGCAGATCCGCATCGACCCGCTGGAACTGCTAGCCACGGTGCTGCTGGTGCTGGTGGCGCCGATGCTCGCCGGCATGGCCCTGGGCCGGCGTCGCCCGCAGCTGGCGCGGCGCCTGGAGAAGCCCATGCGGGTGTTCTCGCTGCTGGTGCTGGCGGCCTTCGTGGTGATGGCCTTCATCAAGAACTACGCGCAGTTCGTCGCCTACTTCCACCTGTTCTTCTGGCTGGTGGCGCTGCTCAACGGCGCGGCCCTGGGCCTGGGCTACCTGTGCGCGCGGGCCTGCCGGCTGGGCGAGGCCGACGTGCGCGCGGTGACGCTGGAAAGCGGCATCCACAATTCGGCGCTGGGCATGGCGCTGATCCTCACCTTCTTCCCCGAGGCCGGCGGCATGCTGCTGATCGCCGCCTTCTGGGGCTGCTGGCAACTGCTCACCGGGCTGGGCCTGGCGCTGTTCTGGTCGCGGCGCGCGCCGCTGCCCAAGCTCGCGGCGAGGCTACCATGAGCTACGTGGCGCCGGCCCTGGGCAGCTTCATCCTGCTGGCCTACACCCTGGAAGCGGTCACCGGCTTCGGCAGCGTGGTGCTGGCGCTGTCCCTCGGCGCCCTGCTGCTGCCCATCGAACAACTGCTGACGGTGCTGGTGCCGCTGAACGTCGGCCTGACCAGCTACCTGGCCTGGCGTCACCGGCGCCTGGTGCAGTGGCGGCTGCTGCTGGCCACCTTGCTGCCGGGCATGCTGCTGGGCATGGTGGCCGGCTACCTGCTGCTGCCCTGGCTGGACCCGCAACTGCTCAAGCGCGGCCTCGGCCTGCTCATCCTGTGGTTCGCCGTCCGCGAGCTGCAGCGCAGCGCCAAGGGCACGCCCAGGGGCCAGGTGCCGGCCTGGGCGATGCGCCTGGCCACCGGCGCCGCCGGCGTCTGCCAGGGCCTGTTCGCCTCCGGCGGGCCGCTGCTGGTCTACGCCCTGGCCGGCCAGCAGCTGGACAAGTCGCGCCTGCGCGCCACCCTGGTGTGCGTCTGGTTCAGCCTCAACGGCCTGCTCACCCTGGCCTTCCTGCTCGACGGCCGGCTGCGCCCGGCGCTGCCCCAGGTGCTGGCCTACGCGCCGCTGCTGCCGCTGGGCCTGTGGCTGGGCGAGCACCTGCACCGGCGCTGCCCGGAACGCTACTTCCGCCTGGCCATCCACCTCCTGCTACTGGTCAGCGGGGTCCTGCTGCTGTCTCCCTGGAGCCTCCTGTGAGCTACGACATCATCGTCAAGAACGGCCTCTACTTCGACGGCAGCGGCGCCCCCGGCGCGCTGCGCCACCTGGGCATCCGCGCCGGGCGCCTCGACACCCTCAGCGCCTCGCCGCTGGACGAGAGCGGCTGCCCGCAGGTGCTCGACGCCGCCGGCAAGTGGGTGACCCCGGGCTTCCTGGAAATCCACTCGCACTACGACGCCGAGGTGATAGCCGCGCCGGCGCTGAAGGAATCGGTGCGCCACGGCGTGACCACGGTGGCCCTGGGCTCCTGCTCGATCAGCATGGTGCTGGGCGAGGCGGAGGACTGCTCCGACCTGTTCACCCGCGTCGAGGCGGTGCCGCGCGAGGTGGTGCTGCCGATCCTGCGGGAGAAACGCACCTGGCGCGACGCCGCCGGCTACCGCGCCTTCTACGAGCAACTGCCGCTGGGGCCGAACCTGTGCTCGTTCCTCGGCCATTCCGAGCTGCGCGTGGCGGTGATGGGCCTGCAGCGCGCCACCAGCGGCGCCAAACCCACCGAGGCGGAGCTGCAGCGCATGGAACAACTGCTCAACGAAGCGCTGGACGCCGGCTGCTTCGGCCTCTCGGTGATGACCACGCGGCTGGACAAGATGGACGGCGAGCGCGCCTGGTCCAGCCCGCTGCCCTCCACCTTCGCCAGCTGGAAGGAGTTCTCCCGCCTGTTCGCGGTGCTGCGCCGGCGCGGCGCGCTGATGCAGGGCGCGCCCAACGCGGTGACCAAGATCAACGTGTTCGCCTTCCTCTGGCAGGCCCACGGCTGGTTCCGCCGGCCGCTCAAGTGCAGCATGCTCACCGCCCTGGACCTCAAGTCGCAGCCCTTCATGCACCGCATCACCCGCGCCTCCGGCTGGCTGGCCAACCGCGTGCTGCGCGGGCGCTTCCGCTGGCAGACGCTGCCGGCGCCGTTCAACGTGCGCATCGAGGGGCTGAACATGAACGGCTTCGAGGAGTTCGGCGCCGGCGAAATCCTCCGCGACATCAAGGACCCGGAAGAACTCTACGCGCGCATCCAGGACCCGGCCTTCCGCAAGCGCTTCCGCAAGGACATCAAGGCCACCCTCAGCCTGGGCCTGTGGCACCGCCGCCTCTCCGACTGCTGGGTGCGCGAATGCCCGAACGCCAGCCTGATCGGGCGCAACTTCGAGGATATCGGCCAGCAGCAGGGCAAGGATGCGGTGGACGCCTTCTTCGACCTGGCCAGCCAGTACCGCAACGCGCTGAAGTGGACCACCTGCTACGGCAACCACCGCCCGCAGGTGATGGCCAGGCTGCTGGCCAGCCCCTGGACGCAGCCGGGCTTCGCCGACTCCGGCGCGCACCTGGCGTCCCACGCCCAGTACAACTTCCCGCTGCGCCTGCTCAAGTACGTGCGCGACGCCGAACTGGCCGGCCAACCGTTCATGGACGTCGGCCGCGCGGTGCAGCGTCTGACCGGCGAACTGGCCGACTTCGCCGGGCTGGACGCCGGCTACCTGCGCGTGGGCGACCGCGCCGACCTGGTGATCGTCAACCCCGAGGGGCTGACCGACGAGCTGGACGAAGTGAGCGAAGCGCCCATGGAAAACCTCGGGCTGGTGCGCCTGGTGAAGCGCAACGATGCGGCGGTGGAGGCCACGGTGATCAATGGGCGCGTAGCGTACCGGCGGGAGGCTGGCTTCGCCGAGGAACTGGGCAAGGAACGCGGCTTCGGACGCTTCCTGCCGGGCCGGGAAGTGGTGCCGGCGTAGCGCGGATGAATCCACCCACGCCATTCCCCTGTAGGAGCGCGCCCTGCGCGCGATTTCGCGGGCAGGGCCCGCTCCTACAGGTTTCCGGGAGGCACGGCATGTCCCCGTAGGAGCGGACCTTGTCCGCGATAGCCGGAACCACCGGCGCGGTTCGCGGATAAGATCCGCTCCTACGCGGCCCCACCCACGCCATTCCCTGTGGCACGAAGCGCGGACGGAGTCCGCTCAGGCACGCTCCGCCTGTTCCCGCACCAGGCTTGCGCGATAACTGCCGCAACCCTTCCACAACAGCCCTATGGTCAGCAACGTAGCCACCGCGGAAACGATGGCGATCGACGTCCCCACCGCCGCCGGGTCGCCGAACACCCGGTCGGTGATCAGCGCCACCAGGGTGGTGCCCAGGCCCACCGCCAGCAGGTTGCTGACCAGCAGGAAGATCGCCGAGACCTGCGCGCGCACCTGGTTCGGCGCCAGGTTCTGCATGGCCGTGGTGGAGGTCGGCAGGGGGAAGGAGGCGAAGAACATCGCCGGCACCAGCAGCGCCAGGGACAGCCACAGCGGTTCGACCACGGCAAACAGGGCCACCGGCACGAGCATGCCGATAGCGCCGATCACGCCCGTGCGCATGGCCGCGTCGCCGTGGCCGCGGCGGGCCAGCAGGTCGGTCAGCCAGCCGCCGCAGTACACGCCGGCGGTATTGGCCAGCAGCAGTACCACGCCCAGGGTGTAGCCGGTGCTCACCGGATCCAGGCCGTGCTTGCGCATGTACAGCGCCGGGGTCCAGCTGAGCATGGCGTACAGGGCCATGGCGTAGCAGGAGAAGCCCAGGTACAGGCAGGTGAAGGTCAGCCGGTGGCGGCCGAGGAAGCGCACGCCGTCGCCCGGCGCCACGGCCTTGGCCTGGCCGCTGGCGTCGCGGCTCAGGCCCTGGCGCTGCGGGTCGCGCACGGTCAGCCAGATCAGCAGGCCCACCAGCACCCCGGGCAGGCCGACGATGAAGAAGGTCAGCTGCCAGGCCTTGACCTCGCCCAGCACCGGCAGCACCAGCGCGTGGGTGTCCTTGAGCAGGTCGATGACGTAGCCGCCGACCAGGAAGGCCAGGCCGCCGCCGAGGAAGGAGCCGATGGAGTAGATGCCCACCGCGCGGCCCAGCTTCTCCCTCGGGAACAGGTCGCTGAACATCGAGTAGGCCGCCGGCGACAGCGCCGCCTCGCCCACGCCGACGCCGATGCGCGCCAGGAACATCTGCAGGAAGTTCTTCGACAGCCCGCAGGCGGCGGTGGCCAGGCTCCAGAAGACCACGCCGACGGCGATGATCCGCGGCCGCGAGAAACGGTCGGCCAGGTAGGCGATGGGCCAGCCCATCACCGCGTAGAACAGCGAGAAGGCCAGCCCGTGCAGCAGGCTGAACTGGGTGTCGCTGAGCTGCAGGTCGGCCTTGATGGGCTCGATCATCAGCGCCAGGATCTGCCGGTCCACGAAGGAGAAGATGTACGCCACCATGCACAGGCTGACGACGTACCACTCGTAGGCGTAGCGCTTGCGCACCGGGCGCGCCGCGCAGGCGTCGATGGCGGCTGGAGCCGTGCGCGGGGCGCGGCACGAGGAGGAAGGGTTCATGGCGAGGTCTCTTGTCGTTATGGGCAGGCGTGTCGCTGCAAGGCGCCCTCGCCCTCGAAGGGACGGGGCCAGGGGCACCTTAGGGGATGGGCCCCGGGGCGGACCATACGGGGAAACGGCCTCGGCATGGGGGTAGGCTCCCGTAGGCATTGGGGATTTCCTTAGGCGGAAAATCCGCCCCGGCACCGCACCCATGAGCAGGAATATGCAAGACGCTCGCGCCCTGGGCGCCCTACCCTGGCCACTCGATGATCCAGGAGCTGAAACATGCCGCAAACATCCCCACGCCCCTACCAGCCGGTCAACCTCGCCGCCAAGCTGGCGGCCATCCACGAGCAGTGGCAGCCGCGGGTGGTGGCCGAGATGAACGACTACCAGTTCAAGCTGGTGAAGCTGGAAGGCGAGTTCGTCTGGCACAGCCACGCCGACACCGACGAGACCTTCATCGTGCTCGACGGCGAGCTGCGCATCGACTTCCACGACGGCGCCGTGCAACTGCGCGCCGGGGAGATGTACGTGGTGCCCCGCGGCGTGGAGCACAAGCCCTTCGCCGCGCAGGAGGTGCAGGTGCTGCTGATCGAGCCGCGCGGCGTGCTCAACACCGGCGACCAGGGCGGCGAGCGCACCGCGCCCAACGACGTGTGGGTCTGAGCCCGCCTCAGGCCAGGCGGTACCAGGCCACGCCCTGCCCATCCTCGCTGGCCGTCACCCGGCCGCGCTGCACCAGGTAGTTGAGGTTGGCCAGGCATTCGCCGGTGGCCAGGGCCAGCAGGTCCTGGTCGATGCGTCGGGCGAAGAGCGCGCCGAACAGGTCGATGGCGCGCTTCGGGCCTTCGCCCAGTAGTTCCTGCAGGCGTTCCAGGCCCCGCTGGTGGCCGCGCTCCAGGTGCTCCAGGCGCGCGTGCAGGGGCTGGAAGGGTTCGTTGTGGGCAGGCAGCACCAGCACGTCGTCGGGCACCTCGCGGCGCACCTTGGCCAGGGACTCCAGCCACTGGCCCAGCGGGTCGGCCGCAGGCTCCGTGGGGAACACCGAGACGTTCGGCGAGATGCGCGGCAGCACCTGATCGCCGGCGACCAGCAGGCGCAGGTCGGGGCAATGGAAGCTGGCGTGCTCGGGTGAATGTCCGGAACCCACCACCACCCGCCAGTCGTGCGCACCGATGCGGATGCGCTCGCCGTCGCGCAGGCGCCGGTAGCTTTCCGGCAACGGCCAGATGAACTTGCCGAAGCCGCCGAAGCGCGCCCGGTAGTGGGCGATGGCCGCCTCGTCCCAGCCGGCGCGGCGGTAGAAGCGCACGCCCTCCGGCGGCGCCTCGCGGCCGCTGTCGGCGGCCAGCACGCGGCAGTTCATGTACTCGCCGAAGGTCATCCAGAGTTCGCAGCCGTACTCGCGGGTGAGCCAGCCGGCCAGGCCGACGTGGTCCGGGTGCATGTGGGTGACGAACAGCCGCGTCGGCCGCCGCCCGCCCAGCGCGCCGCCGGGGGCCAGCAGCGCGCGCCAGGCGTCGAGGGTGGCCTGGGTGTGCATGCCGGTGTCGAACAGTGCCCAGCCGTCGCCGTCTTCCACGGCCCACAGGTTGATGTGGTCGAGGCTCAGCGGCAGGGGCATGCGCAGCCAGTGCACGCCCGGGGCGATCTCGCGGCTGGCGCCGGGGTCCGGGGCGGGGCCGCAGGGGTAGTTCAGGGGGATGCGGTCGGGTTTCATGGGGTTGCCTGGGTTGGTGTTTTGGTCATGTGGGGTGGAGTGTATGGGGTCGTTTGTGGGCGTTGGTCCTTTGCACTCAACTTAACCCCCGTCATTCCCGCGAACGCGGGACGCGGCTCCATCGCGAACAGCGCTTGCGCTGGCCCGAAGGGGAATAACCCAGAGACGTCTTGTTTGGGTGTGACGCGCCGCTCCGAGTGTGTTGATGTCTCTCGTTTCGCCCCCTCGGGCGAGTCCCTTTTGTCAAACGCCACAAAAGGAACCAAAAAGGCTTGCCCCGCATACGGGCCCGATGAAGCCGGGCTACCCTCACGAACTCCCCCGCCACGGAGGCCCGCCCCGAGGGTACGTCCCTGTAGCCCGCGGGGCTCTCGCGACATCCATGTCGCATGACCTCCTGAGCGGGGGTTTCGCTCGGCCTTCTGAAGGGGCGTTTCGGAGTGCGCAGATGTTTCTCTGGAAGCCCCAAAAGCCAGAGCAAGAGCGAGCGTGCTTTTGCTCTTCGTAGGAGCGAGCTTGCTCGCGAACCCGCCAGTCACTGGGTTATTCCCCTTCGGGCCAGCGCAAGCGCTGTTCGCGATGGAGCCGCGTCCCGCGTTCGCGGGAATGACGAGGATAGTGAGGAGTATCAGGATGACTCAGGATTCTCCCTTCACTCAGGACAGCCCCCTCTCCCTTCAGGAAGAGGGCTGGGGAGAGGGTTGCGGACTCCGCCCCCACACCTCTGCCAACCCTGACTCCGCTCCCCCTCCCTAACCCTCCCCGCAAGCGTGAGAGGGAACCGTCTGGCGTGAAGCGCATTCACGAAGCTCCCTGCCCCCTCATCCGTCTAGTCAAACCAATCGCGGACGGAGTCCGCTCCTACGCTTCCAGGAAGCACGGGCGTAGGAGCGGACTTTGTCCGCGATTGGATTCACCGGCCCCACCGAACGCTCCGGTAGCACGGCCAGCGGCGTATAACCGCGAACGGTTATACGCCCTACGAACCTGCCAGCTGACACTGCGTTATCCACCCACACCGAACGACCCCCTCTCCCTCCGGGAGAGGGCTGGGGTGAGGGCAACGGACTCCGCACACACACCTCTGCCAACCCTGTACTCCGCTCCCCTCCCCATCCGCAACTCCCGACAATACTGCGTCAAACACTCCCCCTCCGCCCCACCCACACAGACTATCCGGCCACGAAATGGCGCATATGCCCTCGGCAAAGTCACAGCTGCCGGCCCCCAACGTCACCGGAGGCTCGCCGTCAGCCGGCGCCTGCGCTATCGTCGCCGCCGGCGCCCGCGGGCTTCCCGCTTCGATTCCAGAGAGGACTGACAAGAAATGAGCACCCAAGACTCCCCCATCCGCAAGATCGGCGTGATCGGCGCCGGCACCATGGGCAACGGCATCGCCCAGGTGTGCGCCGCCGCCGGGCTGCAGGTGGCGATGGTCGATGTCTCCGACGCCGCCGTCGAACGCGGCCTGAAGACCATCGACGGCAACCTCGAACGCCTCATCAAGAAGGACAAGCTGGCCGCCGCCGACAAGCCGGGCATCCTCGCGCGCATCCAGGGCGGCACCGACTATGCCGCGCTGAAGGACGCCGACCTGGTGATCGAGGCCGCCACCGAGAACCTCGAACTCAAGCTGCGCATCCTGCGCCAGGTCGACGAGCTGGTCGGCCCCGACTGCGTGATCGCCAGCAACACCTCGTCCATCTCCATCACCCAGCTGGCGGTGGTGGTGCGCAACCCGCAGCGCTTCATCGGCCTGCACTTCTTCAACCCGGTGCCGGTGATGGGCCTGCTGGAAGTGATCCGCGGCCTGCAGACCGCCGACGAGACCCACGCCCGCGCCATGGCCTTCGCCGGCCTGGTCGGCAAGACCGCGGTGAGCGTGAAGAACGCCCCGGGCTTCGCGGTCAACCGCATCCTGGTGCCGATGATCAACGAGGCCATCTTCGTGCTCCAGGAAGGCCTGGCCAGCGCCGCCGACATCGACGCCGGCATGCAGCTGGGCTGCAACCACCCGATCGGCCCGCTGGCCCTGGCCGACCTGATCGGCCTGGACACCCTGCTGGCGATCATGCAGGTGCTCTACGACGGCTTCGACGACTCCAAGTACCGCCCCGCCCCGCTGCTCAAGGAAATGGTCGCGGCCGGCCGCCTGGGCCGCAAGAGCGGCCAGGGCTTCTTCAGCTACTGAACCGCCCCGCGGAAGGGGCCTCGCGCCCCTTCCGCCAGGTAAACGCCACTAGATCGCCATCACGAAATCCACAGCGCCAGGCTCTAGCACGCGGCCTCCAGCCGTAGGAAATTTCCGACGAATGACAACCCGGTCACTGGTGATAGCACGAAAAACTGCTAAAACCTGAAAGTTGGAAACCAAAGGAGCTATATCCATGAGGATCATGAAACGCCACGCGCTGGCCTTCGCCGTGATGGCCGCGGGCGCCCAGCTGGCCCAGGCCAGCGCCCAGGACGAGTCGAAGGGATTCATCGAGGACGCCAGGCTCGACCTGCTGCTGCGCAACGTCTACTGGAACCGCGACTACAAGGACCACACCAACGACGCCAAGGTCTGGGGCCAGGGCTTCATCGGCACCTTCGAGTCCGGCTTCACCCAGGGCACCGTGGGCTTCGGCGTCGACGCCTACGGTCTGCTCGGCGTCAAGCTCGACAGCGGCCGCGGACGCAACTACACCGGCATCTTCAACGAGCACGACGACGGCAAGCCGGTGGACAGCCTGTCCGAGGCCGGCGGCGCGGTGAAGCTGCGCTTCTCCAACACCGTGATCAAGTACGGCAACCAGTTCCCCGACCTGCCGGTGCTCTCCCGCGACGACTCGCGCATGCTGCCGCAATCCTTCACCGGCGTGCTGCTGAGCGGCGAGGAGATCAAGGGCCTGCAGCTGAACGTCGGCAAGTTCACCGCCGACAGCCCCATGGGCAGCCCGGCGCGCGACCCCAACCACCTGGACGAGATCTACCTCTACGGCGGCAGCTACGCGGTCACCGACGACCTCAGCGTGGCGCTCTACCACAGCGACGTGCGCGACGTCTTCGCCAAGACCTACGCCAACCTCAACTACACCCTGCCGCTGGCCGCCGAGCAGGCGCTGAACTTCGATTTCAACATCTACCGCACCAAGTACGACGACGGCTCCCAGGCCGCCTTGGACTTCGGCGGCGACGGCGACAACGACCGCAACACCATCTGGAGCCTGGCGGCCAAGTACAGCGTCGGCCCGCACGCCTTCATCCTCGCCCACCAGCGCAGCAGCGGCGATGCCGGCTACGCCTACGACTACGGCGACGGCGGCGGCACCATCTACCTGGCCAACTCCTACTACGCCGACTTCAACCTCAAGGACGAACGTTCCTGGCAAGCCAGCTACGAGCTGGACTTCGGCGGCTACGGCGTGCCCGGGCTGACCTACAAGATCGCCTACGTGCGCGGCGACAACATCGACACCGGCGGCGATTCCGACGGCACCGAGCGCGAGCTGTTCAACCAGGTCAAGTACGTGATCCAGAGCGGCCCGGCCAAGGACCTGTCGTTCAAGCTGCGCAACTCCATCTACCGCGCGGACAACGACGTCGGCCCGGACCTCAACGAGGTGCGCGCCTTCATCGAGTACCCGCTGAGCATCCTCTGATGCCCGGGGCCCGCGGCGCCGGCCGCGGGCCCTGCCCTCTACCGTTCGTCGCTGCGGCGCCAGCCACGCGCCTTTGCGGCCCTGCCGGCGGCAGCCACGGCCGCTGCGCTTCCCAGCCCGACTGCCATTTTTTCGCCAGTATCCCGACCGTGCATTGGCCAGTACGGTGACACCATTGCGCCCCCCTGGCGCTGAACTATGGTGGTCAACAGACCTTCGGCCCGTCTGGGCAATCGGGTTCCCGCAGTCCCGCATCAAGGCCTGACCTCGCAGCAAGGACGCGATCCCCCATCTCCCCTTCCTGCCACGCCGGGCATCGATGCCCGTCTTCCCGATCGCGTGCTGTCCTGCAGTCCGCATCGTCCCCTGTGCACCGAGTAGTTCCATACCCGGTCCGCCGCCGTTCCGCCGAGACCGGACTTCAGAGTGATTGCTGAGGAGTTCCGCTCATGCCGTCCAACCTCACCTATCCCGGCGTCTACATCGAAGAAGTACCCAGCGGCGTGCGCAGCATCACCGGCGTCGCCACCTCCATCACCGCCTTCGTCGGCCGGGCCCTGCGCGGCCCGGTGAACCGCCCGGTGCGCGTGCAGGGCTTCGCCGAGTACAGCCGGCTGTTCGGCGGCCTGTGGCAGCCCAGCACCCTGGGCTACGCGGTCATGCAGTTCTTCCAGCACGGCGGCAGCGACGCGCTGATCGTCCGGGTGTTCAACGGCGACCTCGACGACGACACCGCCACCCTCACCCTGGCCACCGCCGGCGGCAGCCTGGTGCTCGCCGCCGCCAGCCCCGGCGCCTGGGGCAACCGCCTGCGGGCGACGGTGGACCACGCCACCCGCGACACGACCGACACCCTGCTGTTCAACCTGCTGGTGGAGGAACTGGACCGCCCCGGCGGCACCACCACGCTGGCCTCGGAAGTGTTCCGCAACGTCTCGGTGGACCCGCTGAGCCCGCGCTTCGTCGATACCCTGCTCAAGGAACAGTCGGCGCTGGTCCGCGTGCTCACCTCGGCGCCGACCACCGAAAGCCCGACCGACGCCACCGTCGCCGTGGCCAACGAGGATGGCACCGCCACCGCCGCCGGCACCCTGGGCGACGACGGCGGCGACCTCGACGACGGCGACATCACCGGCGACCAGGACCTGCGCAGCGGCATCTACGCCCTGGAAGCGGCCGACCTGTTCAACCTGCTGTGCATCCCGCCGCTGACCCGCGAGGCCGACCTCGACCCCGCCACCTGGGCCACCGCCGCCGGCTACTGCCAGGAACGCCGCGCGGTGCTGATCATCGACGCGCCGGCGGACTGGACGGCCAACCCGGGCAGCGCCATCGGCGATGCGGAAACCGGGGTCAACGCCCTGCGCGCCAGCGTCGGCAACGACGACGCCATCAACGCCGCGGCCTACTACCCGCGCCTGCGCCTGGCCGACCCGCTGGCGGAGAACCGCGCGGCCGACTTCGCCCCCTGCGGCGCGGTGGCCGGGATCATCGCCCGCACCGACGTGCAGCGCGGCGTGTGGAAGGCGCCGGCGGGCCTGGCGGCATCCTTCTCCGGCGTGCAGGCCCTGACCTACACCATGACCGACCGGCAGAACGGCGTGCTCAACCCCCTGGGCCTGAACTGCCTGCGCAGCTTCCCGGTGGCCGGCCACCTGGTGTGGGGCTCGCGCACCCTGGCCGGGGCCGACCTGCTGGCATCGGAATGGAAATACCTGCCGGTGCGGCGCCTGGCGCTGTTCCTCGAGGAAAGCCTGTTCCGCGGCACCCAGTGGGTGGTGTTCGAGCCCAACGACGAGCCGCTGTGGGCGCAGATCCGCCTCAACGTCGGCGCCTTCATGCAGGACCTGTTCCGCCAGGGCGCCTTCCAGGGCAGCAGCCCGCGCGAGGCGTACTTCGTCAAGTGCGACCGCGAGACCACCACCCAGAGCGACATCAACCGCGGCGTGGTGAACATCCACGTCGGCTTCGCCCCGCTCAAGCCCGCCGAGTTCGTGGTCATCAAGCTGCAGCAGATGGCCGGCCAGGTCGCCGTCTAGGGAGGAACCTTCCATGGCACAGTTCAGCGTCAACGCCCAGCGTTTCGATCCGTACAAGAACTTCAAATTCCGCGTGAAGTGGGACGGCCGCTACGTCGCCGGCATCAGCAAGGTGGGTGCCCTGAAGCGCAGCACCGAACTGGTCGAGCACCGCGAGGGCGGCGATCCGTCCACCTCGCGCAAGTCGCCCGGGCGCACCAAGTTCGAGGCCATCACCCTGGAGCGCGGGGTGACCCACGACACCGAGTTCGAGCGCTGGGCCAACAAGGTCTGGAACTTCGGCGCCGGCCTTGGCGCGGAAGTGTCGCTGAAGGACTTCCGCAAGGACCTGATCATCGAGGTGTACAACGAGGCCGGCCAGCTCGCCCTGGCCTACAAGGTGTTCCGCTGCTGGGTCTCGGAATACCAGGCGCTGCCGGACCTGGACGCCAACGCCAACGCGGTGGCCATCCAGACCCTCAAGCTGGAGAACGAAGGCTGGGAACGCGACTACGACGTGACCGAGCCGACCGAACCCAGCTACAACGAGCCGGCCTGAGGCCATGGCCGCGCTGAGCTGCGCGCAGCTGCTGGCGCTCTGGGAACAGGGCGCGCGGCGCCACCCGCTGGACCGCGCCCTGCTGCTGTTCGCCCAGGCCGCCCCGGAACGTGCGCCGGAAAGCCTCGCCGACGCGCCCCTGGGCGCCTGCAACGCCGCGCTGATGCGCCTGCGCCGCGAGACCTTCGGCAACCGCCTGCCGCTGTGGCTGGACTGCCCCGGCTGTGGCGAACGCCTGACCTTCGAACTGGAGCCGGCGCAGTTGCCGCCGCTGCAGGCGCCGCCGGAACAGGTCGAGGTGCAGGGCCTGCGCTTCCGCTGCCCGGCCAGCCGCGACCTGGCCGCCATCGCTGGCCTGGCCGACGCCGAACACGCCGCCAATCAACTACTGCTGGCCTGCGCGGAAGACGCCACGGCGCTGCCACGGGACGAACAGGCCCTGGGCGAACTGCGCGAAGCCCTGGAAGCCGCGCTGGAGGCGGCCGATCCCTGGGCCGACCTGGCCCTGGCCTACCGCTGCCCGGCGTGTGGCGCGGAGGGCGAGGCCAGCCTAGACGTCGCCGCCTACCTGTGGGAGGAAATCGACGGCAGCGCGCAACAGTTGCTCGACGAAATCCACCTGCTGGCCCGGGCCTATGGTTGGAGCGAAGCGCAGATCCTCGCCCTGGGCGATGCGCGCCGCGCCGCCTACCTCGCGCGGGTGGCGCCATGAGCGGGCTGCTGCGCCGCCTCGCCGCCCAGGCCGGCGGCCAGCGCGGCGTCACCCTGCACGCGCCGGCGCGCCTGCCGTTCCAGCCGGCGCCCGAGCGGCTGGAAAGCAGCGAGTCGGTGTTGCCGGCGGCATTGCCCGACGCAGCGCTACCCAGCCTCATGGAGCGGCCTGTGCCTTCGGTCGTCGCGCTCGCACCTGCCGTGCCGCCAATACAGCCACGCGCGGCCGGGCCGGAGATACCGGGTGAAATGCCACCGGCTCCAACAACTCAGGCCGAAGAGCAATCGCCCGCACAGGAGCCCACGCCACCCGCGCCACTGCTGGCCGAGCAGCCGCTGAATCTGTTCGTCCAGGTGCAGAACAACCCAGGCGTCCCCGTGCAGGAAACGGCTGCACCGCCCACGGGAAGCCACCCGGCAGTACCCCGCCACGAAGCCCCGGCAAGGGCCGATGCAACACCGCCCTCGCCCGCCACCCCGCGCCTGCCGCCGCTGCTCGCCCCCATGGCGCCAGCGACCGCGCCCCAGCCCAGGGTTGCGCCGACCCAGGCCGAGCCCACGTCACGGCAACCCGACGAGGTACACATCCATATCGGCCGCATCGAAGTCACCGCCATCCAGGAAGCCGCGCCCGCCCGCCGCGAGGCGCGCAAGGGCCCGCCGCCGCTGTCGCTGGACGACTACCTGGCGCGGCGCAACGGAGACCGGCCATGAGCAGCGCCCTGGCCATCGCCGGCGTCACCGCCGTGCTGCGCGACCGCCTCAACGACGGACTGGTCAACCACAACGTCGCCGGCACCCTGGGCACCACCGTGACCGTCAGCGTGCTGCCGCCGGACCGCGTGGTGCCGGCCGACGGCACCGAGGCCAGCCAGCTCAACCTGTTCCTCTACCAGGTCACGCCCAACGCCGCCTGGCGCAGCCAGGGCCTGCCCGGCCACAGCGCCGACGGCCGCCAGCGCCTGGGCAACCCGCCGCTGGCGCTGGACCTGCACTACCTCCTCTCCGCCTACAGCGGCGGCGACCTGCACGGCGAAATCCTCCTCGGCTACGCCATGCAACTGATGCACGAATTCCCGGTGCTCACCCGCGAGATGATCCGCACCGCGCTCACCCCCTCGCCGGACCTCGGCCTGGTCCTTCCCGCGGCGCTGCAACGCCTCGCCGAATGCGGCCTGGCCGACCAGGTGGAACAGCTGCGCATCACCCCGCAGGCGCTGAACACCGAGGAAAGCGCCAAGCTCTGGGCCGCCACCCAGTCCAGCTTCCGCCCCAGCGCCGCCTACCTGGTGTCGGTGGTGCTGATCGAGGCCGAGCGCCCCACCCGCGTGCCGCTGCCGGTGCTCAGCCGCGGCGAGGTCGACGTGGACAGCGGCCGCGAGCGCGGCGTGCTGGTCGCCCCCGGCCTGGCCCCGGCGCTGCCGACCCTGGAAGCGATACTGCCGGCCGACGCCCAGCCGGTGGCGCGCCTGGGCCATACCATCGAACTGCGCGGCCACCACCTGGACGGCGCGGCCCGCGAGGTGCGCCTGGGCAACCCGCGCTTCGAACTGGACGAGATTCTCCCGGCCAGCGGCGCCAACCTCGGCAACAGCCTCGGCCTGCTGATCCCCAGCGCGCGCGCCGCTGACTTCCCGGTCGGCGTCTACGCCGCCTGCGCGCGCCTGGTGCGCCCCGGCGAAAGCCAACCGCGGGAGAGCAACCAGTTGGCCTTCACCCTGGCCCCGGAAATCACCAACCTGCCGCAGGACCTGGCCCGCGACGGCGACGGCAGCGTGCTGCTGAACATCGCCTTCACCCCCGAGCTGCGCCCCGGCCAGCGCGCCAGCCTGCTGCTCGGCCAGCGCGAAGTGGCGCCGCAAGCCTTCGCCGCGCCCACCGCCAGCCTCGACTTCCTGATCGACAACGCCGAGGCCGGCGAACACCTGGTGCGCCTGCGCATCGACGGCATCGACAGCCCCATCGTCGACTACGCCCAGACGCCGCCGCGCTTCCTCGACCAGAGGCTGACCCTCACATGAACGCGCCCGCCGCCCCGGACTGGACCGCCGCCAACCAGCGCCTGCTGGTGGCCGAGTTCGCCCGCCTGCGCGCCCTGCTCGGCGACGGCGAGGCGGACGAGGCCCAGGCCCGGCTGGCCGACCTGCGCGCGGCGATGGAGGAGCCGGCGGCCATCGACAGCCTGGCGCGGCTGTTCGAACTGAGCGCCTTCGAGCGCGACTTGTTATTGCTCGCCGCCGGCGTGGAGATGGACGCCCGCCTGGCCCAGCTGTGCGCCCAGGCCAGCGGCCAGCCGGCGCGGCCCTGGGCCACCTTCGGCCTGGCCCTGGCGGCGCTGCCGGCGACGCACTGGAGCGCCCTGGCGCCGCCGGAGCCGCTGCGCCGCTGGCGCCTGCTGGAAGTCGACGAACACGCCGGGCTGACCGCCGGGCGCCTGCGCATCGACGAGCGCGTGCTGCACTTCCTCGGCGGCCTCAACTACCTCGACCCGCGCCTGCAACCACTGCTGCAGGCAGTGCCGGGCGCCGGACTGATGAGCCACGCCCACGCGGCCGTGGTCGCCGCGGCCATCGAGCGCCTGCAGCGCAGCCACGGCCGCCTGCCGCCGATCCTCCTGCACGGCGACGACGCCCTCGGCCAGCAGGACGTCGCCGCCGACATCGCCCGGCGCCTGGGCGTGACGCTGTACCAGCTGCGCGCCGCCGACATCCCCGCCGCGGCCCACGAACAGGCGGCCCTGGCCACCCTCTGGCAGCGCGAGGCGGCCCTGCTCGGCAGCGCCTTGCTGATCGTCGCCCGGGACGACGACAAGCCGCTGGCACCCTTCGTCGCCCGCCTGGACGGCCTGCTGCTGGTGGCCAGCCGCGCGCCCTGCGGACTGGACGGCGAAGCCTTCGCCGTCGACCGCCCGGACGTCCCCGAACAGCGCCGCCTGTGGCGCGAAGCCCTGGGCGAACGGGCCGCCGCCCTGGCCCCGACCCTCGATGCCCTGGCCGGCCAGTACCGCCTCGGCGCCCGGCGCATCGCCGGCATCGCCGCGCAGCTGGACGCCAGCGACCCGGCCCGCCTGCACGCCGCCTGCCGTGGCGACGCGCGGGCCATGAGCGAGCTGGCCCAGCCCATCGAGGCCCGCGCCCAATGGCATGACCTGGTGCTGCCCGAAGCGCAGTTGCAGACCCTCCGGCAGATCGCCGTGCACACCCGCCACCGCCTCACCGTGCACCACGACTGGGGCTTCGCCGACGGCGGCAGCCGCGGCCTGGGCACCGCCACGCTGTTCTGGGGCGACTCCGGCACCGGCAAGACCCTCGCCGCCGAGGTGCTGGCCAACGCCCTGGACCTGGCGCTGTACCGCATCGACCTGTCGGCGGTGGTCAGCAAGTACATCGGCGAGACCGAGAAGAACCTGCGCCGCGTCTTCGACAGCGCCGAGGAACTGGGCGCCATCCTGCTGTTCGACGAGGCCGACGCGCTGTTCGGCAAGCGCAGCGAGGTCAAGGACAGCCACGACCGCTACGCCAACATCGAGGTCAGCTACCTGCTGCAGCGCATGGAGGCCTACCGCGGCCTGGCCATCCTCACCACCAACCACAAGGCCGCGCTGGACGGCGCCTTCGCCCGCCGGCTGCGCTTCGTGGTGCACTTCCCCTTCCCCGACGCGGCCCAGCGCGAGGCCCTGTGGCGCGGCGTGTTCCCCGCCGCCACGCCGCTGGCGGCGCTGGACTACGCCAAGCTGGCGCGCCTGGCGGTGCCCGGCGGCAGCATCCGCAACATCGCCCTGGCCGCCGCCTTCCTCGCCGCCGAGGCCGGCGGCGCGGTGGGCATGGCGCAGCTGCTGCGGGCGGCGCACCTGGAAGCGGCGAAGCGCGACAAGGCGATCTCCGACGCGGAGACGAGGGGCTGGGTATGACGCGCATCGTGCTGCACATCGACCGCCTGCTGCTGCGCGGCATCGACCCGGCGGACGCCGACGCGCTTGCGGCGGCCTTGCGCCAGGAGGTCCAGCGCCTGCTCGGCGCCAGCGGCCTGCCGCCCTTGCAGGAGCAGCCGCGGCGCGCACGCCGTCCGGCCCCGCTGCGGCTCGCCGCCGATGCCGGCGCCCAGGGGCTCGGTCAGGCCGTGGCCGCGAGCCTGGTGCACGGGCCCCAGGGGCTCTGGCCGCAGGCGCCGCGCGGCGCGAAGGATGGGGGGCCGCAGCCATGATCGCCACCCACGGCACGCGCGAGCCCTCGCCCTCCACCGGCACTGACTGGCTGCTGCAGCGCAAGTGCGCCTGCGGCGGCGATTCCGGCCCCCAGGGCCAGTGTGAGGAATGCGAACGCGAGGAACAGGCGGCCCTGCAGCCCAAGCTGTGGATCGGCGCCCAGGACGAGCCGCTGGAGCGCGAGGCCGACCGCGTCGCCGAGCAGGTCATGGCCGCCGAGCCGCCGGCGAAGGTCACGCCCGCCAGCGGCGCGCTGGCGCGCAAGCCGGCGACCGCCGGCCCCGGCGCCGGCCAGGCGCCCGGCATCGTCCACGACGTATTGCGCGAACCGGGCCAGCCCCTGGCCGCCGAGGCCCGGGGCTTCTTCGAGCCGCGCTTCGGCCACGACTTCGCCCGGGTGCGCGTGCACGCCGATACCAAGGCCGATGCCTCGGCCCAGGCAGTCCAGGCCCGCGCCTACACCGTCGGCCACGACCTGGTGTTCGCCGCCGGCCAGTACCGCCCGCAAAGCCCCGAAGGCCGCCAGTTGCTGGCCCACGAACTGACCCACGTACTGCAGCAGGGCCCCGGCCTGCGCCGCAAGCCGGCCGACAAGCCCAAGGCCGCCGCCCCCGACCCGCTGTGCGCCAAGTTCGACTTCGACAAGGCGCGCAAGGCGGTCGAGGCCCAGGCCAAGCTGGCGGCCAAGGGCGACCTGCTCCAGCTGATCCGCGCGCTCAAGCCGATCCGCCGCTGCGCCAGCGCCGCCCAGCAGGCCGAGGTCAAGAGCGCCCTGGCCAGCGCGCTCAGCGCCGACAAGGCGGACGAAGCCTGGAAAGCCGCCGGCACCGCCTTCGGCGGCTACGTCGGCTTCTACCCGGGCTTCGCCCCGGACATCAAGACGCACCTGGGCAAGCTTGGCGCCAGCGAGTCGCTGGCCTCCGACACCTTCGAGCTGTCCGCCGAGGGCACCACCCACAAGTCGCGGGCCAAGAAGACCGCCAAAGCCGACCTGGGCGACCTGGGGCGCACCGACATCGTCTACTTCCGCGGCCACCAGTACGCCCAGTACAAGGCCCCCGGCCTGTTCGCCGACGGCGACGAGACGCGCGGCTTCGACCTGCGCTACGTCGAGAAGGCCGGCGGCTTCACCAACGTCAAGCTGATGATCAGCACCAGCTGCGCGACGCTCTGCAAGGAAGCGGTGGCGGTATTCACCAGCCTGTTCCCCAACGCCGTGATCCTCGGCTACCGCAAGTCGGCGCCGCTGCAGGGCGCGGCGGTGCGCAGCGACCTGACCAAGCGCATCAACGAACTGAACCGGCCGCTGCTGATCGACGACCCGGTCGACGTGGCGGCGATCATCGACACCTGGAAATCGGTGGTGGAATCGCGCCACAAGGGCGAGACCGGCCCGCAGCCGGGCATCCTCCAGGGCGGCACCGTGACCTACTGGGACGGCTCGGCCTGGCAGACCATCGCCGCCACCGATGCGAAGAACGCCTGCAAGGTCAAGGGAGACTTCCGTGACCAGTATCCGGCGCCCTGAGGGCATGAAAACCACCGGAGGCCGGCGGTGAGCAGCCACGCCAGCCTGGCCCCGGCCGCCACCGGCGAACAGCCGGCGACGCTGCTGCAGCGCAAGTGCGCCTGCGGTGGCGAAGCCGCCGGGCTCAACGGCGAGTGCGAGGAATGCCGGCGCGCCCACGCCCTGGGCCTGCAGCCGCGCCTGGCGGTGGGCGCCAGCGACGACCCGCTGGAGCGCGAGGCCGACCGCGCCGCTGCCCAGGTACTGGGTGCCGACTCTGCCAGCGAGGCGTCGCCAGACATCGCCACGCCACGCATCAGCCGCCAACCGGAGCGCCCCGCGGCGGCCGCCGAACAGGCGCCGGGCAGCGTAGGCCAGGCCCTGCGCTCGGCCGGGGAACCGCTGCCGCTACCGGCGCGGGCATTCTTCGAACCACGCTTCGGCCATGACTTCGCCCAGGTGCGCGTGCACCACGACGCCACGGCGGCCGACTCCGCCCACGACGTCGCGGCCCACGCCTACACCGTCGGCCAGCACATCGTCTTCGCCCGCGGCCGCTACCAGCCGCACACGCCGAGTGGGCGCGCGCTGCTCGCCCACGAACTGGCCCACGTCATCCAGCAACGCGGGGCCGCCGGGCAGCCCGCGGAACAAGCCTTGGAACTCGGCGCGCCAGGCGACGCCCTGGAACAGGATGCCCACCGCGCGGTGCAACGACTCGGCGCGGGCGGGCCGGCCGGGGTCGACGGCGTCCTGCGCCGCCAGCGCATCCAGCGCTTCTCGGTCACCGAAGAGGCCGCCGGCGGTTGCGGCATCTGCTACGGCGCGGTGTTCGGTCCGCTCGGCACGGCGGAAGCCGGCAACGCCGCCCACGCCATCGTGCAACTGGCCTTCGTCGCCCGCTTCCCCCGTGGCCGCGTGGAGCTGCCGTTCAGCAGCCCGACCGACGAGAACGGCCGCCTGGACCTGGCCATCGTCACCCGCGAGAACGGCATCCCGGTGCGGGTGCAGATCGGCGAGATCAAGGCGGCGACGCCCCACGGCGAGCGCGAGGGCATGGACGACCTGGACTTCTACGAGGACGCCGTGCACGACGCCTTCGCGGTGGAGAACCCGGCCGTGGAGGTCGAGCGCCTGCGCACCAGCATCCCCGTCGGCCGCGGCCTGCCCATGCCGGACCCGCTGGCGGCGTCCGCCGGCTGCCTGCAGCAACGCCTGTCGGTGGTGATGATGCGGCCCGGGCTGTTCGGCTACTTCTGCGCGCCGCCCTTCTCCGAGGCGCGCCGGCTGTGCTCCTGCCGGCCGCCGCGGCGCGAACGCGAGGACGTGGAGGTGCCGGTCCCGGTGCCCGCACCGCGCACGGTGCCGCAACCACACTCGGTTCCCGGCACACCGCCGGTGGTGGACAGCGTGCCCGAGCCCAGGCCCGAACCGCAGCCGCACCCGACGCCCGTGCCGGAAACCGAACCCGTGCCCGACACCCCGCCGGACAATGTGGTGCCCTTCCCCGGCCGGCCCAGCCCGGAAACGGAGGAGGAAGGCGCGCCCCAGGAAGACGGCGAGTGGGTGCCCCAGGCGGCGCGGGTCGGCTGGCTGGGCGCGGCGCTGACGGCCACCTCGCTGCTGATGCGCTCGGCCCTGCGCAATGCGCCCCAGGCGGCCGGACGGCGCGTCACCGCCTACGCCCAGGCCTTCGCCGTAGTCGCGCTGCTGGTGTTCTATTCCGGACGCGCCGAAGCCCGCGTGGGCCCGGGCGAATCGCCGCTGGAATCCCTGCTCGAAGCGATGCGCAGCGACGGCATCGAGGTGCCGCCGGAGCTGCGCGAGCGCCTGGAGCACGACGAAGCCCTGCGCAATGCGCTGGAGCAGGCGGCGCAGACCGGCGACCTCAGCGCCGCGCAGCAGCAGATCGCCAACCAGATGATGCAGGCGATCGCCGAGAACCCCGACGCCTTCAGCGACGAGGACCTGCAGGTGCTGGCCAGCGCCAGCGAGATGGCCAGCGGCGGCGAAGTGGCCACGCAACCCACCCTTGAGGCCATGCGCGCCGCGCTCGAAGCCCGGCGCCGCGGCGAGCCGGCCGACGCGGGTGGTGGTGGCGGCGACGCGGATACCGATGCGGACGCCGCGGCCGAGCCGGCGCCCGCCCCGACGCCGGCGGAGCCGTTGCCGGGCATCTCCGACGAGCTGAACCAGCGCCTGGCGGCCAACCCCGAGGTGCGCCGGCTGTTCGACGCCATGACGCGCCGCGGCGGCAGCGGGCCGAGCGTCACCGACGAAGTGGTCGAGCGCTTCCTCGCCATCGTCCCCGCCGACCTCGCCGGCGCCGAGGCCGACCGGCTGATCGCCGGGCTCGGCGGCGTGCAGGGGCAGACGGTCGACGAGATTCTCGCCAGCCTGCAGGCCGCGGTGACCACGGTGCGTACGCCGGCCGGCACCGAACCCGAGGCCGAGCCCAGCGAGGACGATGCGGCCACGCCCACACCCGCGCTGCCCGAACCGGCGCCGGCCACGGCCGAGGCCGCAACGCCCTCGGAGGTCGGCCGGCGCATCGCCGCGCTGCTGGCCCGTTCACCCACCATCGGCCGCATCCTGGTGCCCAAGACCAGCCTGGCGGTCGGGCAGACGGTGGTGACCTTCGTCGCCCGCCAGCGCGGGGAGTACGTGGTGGGCGCCTTCGTGCGCCTGACGCCGACGCAGCGGCTGAGCGACGACAGCTGGCGCGTCACCCTGCACCGCTCCAGCTGGTTCAACGCCTCCGGGTTGTTCGTCGAGCAGTGGCCCGCGACCGACCAGACCACGGAGCTGACCTATGCGAACCCTTGAGGACAGGAGGCCGGCATGACGCTGAGCAGCTCACCGCGACTGATCAAGGCCGGCCTGGTGCTGGTCGACCCCGGCTCGGCCCGGGTGCGCCGGGTGATCGCCCTGCAGTACAACCCGGAGAAGCTGCGCCGCAGCCTGCAGGTGCAGGGCATGGGCGACGGCGCCGAGCGTTCCGACGCGTTGCGCCTGAAGGGCCCGGCGGTGGAGACCTTCCAGCTGGAGGCGGAGATCGACGCCAGCGACCAGCTGGAATTCCCCGAGCGCGACAGGACCGCCAGCGAGGTCGGCATCGCCCCGCAGTTGGCGGTGCTGGAGGCGCTGGTCAACCCGCGCGCGGCCGACCTGCTGGCCAGCCAGGCGCAGGCGGCCTCGGGCATCCTCGAGATCGCCCCCATGGAGTCGGACCTGGCCCTGTTCGTCTGGGGCGCCCAGCGCATCGTGCCGGTGCGGGTGACCGACTTCTCCATCAGCGAGGAGGCCTTCGACCCGCAGCTCAACCCGATCAACGCCACCGTCACCCTCGGCCTGCGCGTGCTTTCGGTCGCCGACCTCGGCTTCGAGCACAAGGGCGGCGGGCTGTTCATGGCCTACCTGCAATCCCGCGAGAAGCTGGCCGGCAAGGCCGCCACCTTCGGTTTCGACGCCCTCGGCATCGGAGGCCTGCCATGACCGACCCGCTCAAGGCCTTTCTCCAGGCCAACGCCCTGACCGCCCCGGCCTTCGCCCCGGACAGCCGCTACCACGGCCTGGACATCGCCCAGTGGACGCGCCCCGACGGCGTGGCGCTCAGCTACGTGCGGCGGCGCTTCGTGCCGCCGCCGGAGAACTTCGCCGCCCTCGGCGAGCATCTGGTGGAAGCCGGCGACCGCATCGACAACCTCGCCGCCCGCTACCTAGGCGACCCGCAGCAGTACTGGCGGCTGTGCGACGGCAACGGCGCGCTGCGCCCGGACGAGCTGACCGAGACGCCCGGGCGCAGCCTGCGCATCACCCTGCCCGAAGGGGTGCCGGGGGACGAATCATGAGTAGCGCCGTGCACCTGAGCCTGCTGATCGGGCCCATAGTGCCGATCCCGGTGCCGGCGCTGCTGATCGACGCCCTGGAAGAGGTCAGCGTGACCTGCGCCAGCGAGGGCGCCAGCGGCTTCCAGCTGCGCTTCAAGGTCAACAGCCGCTCCGAGCTCAACACCCTGTTCCTGATCGCCGTGGGCAACAACACCAGCCTGGGCACACCACCGCTGCGGGTGGTGCTGGTGGTCACCCTCGGCGGGCGCGCGCAGCCGCTGTTCGACGGCGTGCTGACCAACGTCGAGGTGCAGGCCGGGCAGGACCGCCAGGCCGGCAGCATCACCCTCACCGGCGAGGACCTGACCCGGGTGATGGACCTGATCGACTTCTCCGGCCTGCCCTACCCGGCCATGCCCATCGAGGCGCGGGTGGCGCTGATCTGCGCGAAGTACGCGGCCTTCGGCATCATCCCGCTGCCGATCCCGGCGCTGTTCCCCGACGTGCCCATCCCCATCGAGCGCATCCCCGCGCAGCAGGGCACCGACCTGGCCTACATCCGCCAGCTCGCCGAGGAGATCGGCCACGTGTTCTACATCGAGCCGGGCGAGGTGCCGCTGACCAACATCGCCTACTTCGGCCCGGAGATTAAGGTCGGCCCGCCGCAGCCGGCGCTGAACGTCGACATGGACGCGCACACCAACGTCGAGTCGCTGAACTTCAGCTTCGACCCGACCAAGGGCGTGCTGCCGGTGGTGTACATCCAGAACCCGCAGACCCGCGCGCCCATTCCCATCCCGATCCCCAACCTCAACCCGCTGCAGCCGCCGCTGGGAGCCCTGCCCGCGCCCATCGCCAACCTGAAGATGATGAAGGACACGGCCAAGCTGAACCCCATGCAGGCCATTTCCGCCGGCCTGGCCGAGGCCAAGAAGTCCCAGGACGCGGTCAGCGCCAGCGGCAGCCTCGACGTGCTGCGCTACGGCCGCGTGCTGCGCCCGCGGCGCCTGGTGGGCGTGCGCGGCGCGGGGGTGGCCTACGACGGCCTGTACTACGTCAGCAGCGTCACCAGCACCCTGGCCCGCGGCAAGTTCACCCAGAGCTTCCAGCTGACGCGCAACGGCCTGGTGTCCATCACTCCGAGGGTGCCCGCATGAGCCAGCGCTACTACGGCAAGTACCGCGGCATGGTGCTGAACAACGTCGACCCCATGCAGCAGGGCCGCCTGCAGGTGCAGGTGCCCGACGTGGCCGGGCTGGTGCCGGCGAGCTGGGCCATGCCCTGCGTGCCCATTGCCGGGCTGCAGAACGGCATGGTGGCGCTGCCGGTGATCGGCTCCGGGGTGTGGGTGGAGTTCGAGCAGGGCAACCCGGACAGCCCCATCTGGGTCGGCTGCTTCTGGGGCAGCGCCGCGGAGGTCCCGGCGCTGGCCCTGGCCACCCCGCCGGGGCTGCCGGCGATCACCCTGCAGACGCCGCTGCAGAACGGCCTGACCATCTCCGACCTGCCCGGCCCCACCGGCGGCATCATGCTCAAGAGCGCCACCGGGGCGACGCTGATCGTCAACGACACCGGCATCTACATCCAGAACGGCAAGGGCGCCGCGCTCACCCTGGTGGGCCCGGCGGTGACCATCAACAACGGCGCGCTGACGGTGATCTAGGGGCCGCCCACGTTTCGCTGCGGCCGCGACGGAGCGCCATTTGGTGCAGAACAAGGCGCGAGGAGGGAAGTTTGGTCACTCCAAATGAACGACGAGTAACGCAGTGCTGCGCCAAATGGCGCCCGTCCCGCAGGGTTGCGCAGCAACGCGGTTCGTGGCGAAGCGTGGGAGGCCCCTAATATGCCCGGGCCACTGCTTCATGTCGGCGCGACCGTGCTCTGCGCCCATGGCGGCAACGCCACCCCCACCGCGCCCAACCCGCGGGTGCTGGTGGGCGGCCAGCCGACGGTGCTGATGAGCGCGCCCTACGTCATCGCCGGCTGCCCGTTCAACGTCTCCGGCAGCCCGGTGCCCTGCGTCACCGCGCAATGGCTGGTGGCGGCGACGCGGGTGTTCAGCAACGGCCAGCCGCTGCTGCTGATGGACAGCCAGGCGCTCTGCGCGCCCAACGGCACCCCGCTGTTGCCGGTGGCGGCGCAGACCCGCGTGATCGGGAGCTGAACATGACCCAGCGACTGTACTTCCCCTACCGCTTCGACGGCCACGGCCGCACCCGCGACGCCGACGAGGCCACCTGGATCCGCGGCCTGATCGAGCAGGTGCTGTTCACCGCGCCGGGCGAACGGGTGATGCGCCCGGACTTCGGCAGCGGCCTGCGCGAACTGGTGTTCGCGCCCAACAGTCCGGAACTGGCGGCCACCGTGCAGTTCCTGGTGCAGGGCGCGCTGCAGCAGTGGCTGGCCGGGCTGATCCTGGTCGAGGGCGTGGCGGTCAGCGCCGTCGAATCGCGCCTGGCGGTGCAGGTGCAGTACCGCATCCGCCGCAGCAACGCGCTGCATTCGGAGCTGTTCGTCCAGGGAGGCGCGCCATGATCTACCACTGCTGCGAGGAACACCGCCGCGCCCTGGTGGACGCCCACCCGACGCACAACGGCATCGACTACCTGGAAGTGCTGGACCTGGACGCGCCGCCCGGCAGCCCGCGCCAGCGTACCCTGCTGGTGCGCCTGCTCAAACCGGTGCCGGCGGCGCTGGGCCTGGACAACCTGCACATCGAGGGCGGCGAACGGGTGCGCCACATCGGCATCCTCTGGCTGGGCATTGCCAGCGCGCCACCGGCCGAGGCCAGCGCCGCCGAGCAGGCGCTGTTCGCCGCGCTGGCCGAACCCGACCGCGTACTGGTGGTACGCACCGACAGCGACGGCGACCATTCCACTTACCGCCTGAGCCTGCACCGGGCCGGCGCCGAACAACCGCTGGCGGACTTCGACCCACGGCTGTCAGCGGTGGACTTCGCCTTCAAGGTCGAATGCCCCAGCGACTTCGACTGCCGCCCGCAGACCGACTGCCCCGAGCAGGCCCCGGCAACGCCGGACCTGAACTACCTGGCCCGCGACTACGCCAGCCTGCGCCGCCTGGTGATGGACCGCCTGGCGCAGCGCATGCCCGGCTGGCGCGAGCGCAGCCCGGCGGACTTGGCCACCACCCTGGGCGAGCTGATCGCCTACGTCGGCGACCTGCAGCACTACCAGCTCGACGCCATCGCCACCGAGGCCTACCTGCACACCGCGCGGCGCCGCAGCAGCCTGCGCCGCCACGCGCTGCTGGTGGACTACCACCTGCACGAGGGCTGCAACGCCCGCGCCTGGCTGCACCTGGAGGTCAGCGGCGGGCCCTTTGTGCTGCCCGACGGCCTGCGCTGCTACACCCGCGTGCCCGGCGTGCCGTGGCGCATACTCGCCGACTCGCCGGAGGAGCGCCGCGCCCTGGAAGCGGCGCCGCTGGTGTTCGAGCCGATGCACGGGGCGAGCCTGGACGAGGCGCACAACCGGCTGTACTTCCACACCTGGAGCGACGAGCGCTGCTGCCTGCCGGCCGGTTCCACCATGGCGACCTTGCGCGGCCACCTGCCGGGCCTGGCCGTGGGCGACGTGCTGGTGCTGCAGGAAGTGCTCGGCCCGCTCACCGGCGAGGCGGCCGACGCCGATCCGGCACGTCGCCATGCGGTGCGTCTGACCAGCGTGCGCGCCTTCGACGGCAGCGATCCGCTGAGCGATCCGCTGGATGGCAGCCTGGTCACCGAGATCGCCTGGCACCCCGGCGACGCCCTACCCTTCGCCCTGTGCATCTCCAGCCAAAGCGACGACGAGCACGGCAACGCGCGCCTGGACGACGTCAGCGTCGCCCTGGGCAACATCGTGCTGGTCGACCATGGCCGCAGCGTCGCCGGCGAAGCCCTGGGCCGCGTGCCGGCGCCCCTGCTGAAATACCCGGGCAGCGGCGGCGCCTGCCAGCGCCAGGCGCCCGAGCCGCTGCCGCCACGCTACCGGCCGCTGTTGGCGGAAGGACCGGTGACGCACCGCGGCCGCGTGCAGCGGCGCATCGTCGAGGGCGGCCTGCAGCACCGCGAATGGGTGTTCTTCGATGCCGCCGACTCGGCCAGCGCCGCGCTGCGCTGGCGCGCCGCCGACGCCCTGCCCGAACTGCGCCTGGAGAGCGGCGACGCCCCGGAACGCTGGAGCGTGCAGCGCGACCTGCTGGACAGCCACGCCGACGACCGCCATTTCGTCCTCGAAACCGAGCAGGACGGCAGCGCCCGCCTGCGCTTCGGCGACGACCAGCACGGCCGCCGGCCGGACAGCGGCAGCGCCTTGCGCGCCTTCTACCGCGTCGGCAACGGCGTGGCCGGCAACGTCGGCGCCAGCGCCATCGCCCACGTGGTCAGCGCCGAGGGCCGCATCCAGTGGGTGAGCAACCCGCTGCCGGCGCACGGCGGCGTCGAGCCGGAAAGCCCGGCGCAACTGCGCCGCGCCGCGCCCCAGGCATTCCGCACCCAGGAACGCGCGGTCACCCCGGCCGACTACGCCGAGGTCAGCGAACGCCTGGACGGCGTGCAGCGCGCCGCCGCCAGCCTGCGCTGGACCGGCAGCTGGCACACGGTGTTCGTCACCGTCGACCGCGAAGGCGGCGCGGCGGTGGACGCCGGCTTCGCCGCGCAACTGGTCGAGCACCTGGAGCGCTACCGCATGGCCGGCCACGACCTGCGGGTGGACGAGCCGCTGCACGTGTCGCTGGAGATCGACCTGCTGGTCTGCGTGCGCGCCGGCTACTTCCGCAGCGACGTGCGCCGCGCCCTGCTCGACGTGCTCGGCTCCCGGCGCCGCGCCGACGGCTCGCCGGGGCTGTTCCACCCGGACAACTTCAGCTTCGGCCAGACGGTCTACCTCAGCCCGCTGTACGCCGCCGCGCGTGGCGTGCCCGGCGTGGCCTCGGTGCAGGTCAAGCTGTTCCAGCGCCTCGGCCAGGCCGACGCCAAGCCCCTGGCCGACGGCTTCATGCGCCTGGGCCGGCTGGAGATAGCGCGCCTGGACAACGACCCCGACTTCCCCGAGCACGGCGTGCTGCGCCTGGAACTGCACGGAGGCAAATGATGAACGGCAAACCCGAGTGCGACTGCTGCGCCGGCGTCGAGGCCGACACCCCGCGGCGCCTCGACAACCCGCCCGGCCTGCCGGCGCTGGACTACCGCAGCGGCCGCCACGGCGACTACCTGGCCAGCCTGCAGGCGCGCCTGTCCAGCACCGACTACCCGGCCCTGGCGGCGCTCACCAGCCGCGAGGACAGCGACTTCACCCTGGCCCTGGCCGACGCCCTGGCCTGCTCGCTGGAGGTGCTGGGCTTCTACACCGAGCGCTACGCCCAGGAGCACTACCTGCGCACCGCCACCGAGCAGCTGTCGGTGCGCCAGCTGGCGCGGCTGATCGGCTACCGCCCAGCGCCCGGGGTGGCCGCCGCCACCCACCTGGCCTTCACCCTGCTGGAAGCACCCGGCGCGCCGGCCGAGCCCATCGTCATCCCACCCGGCACGCGGGTGCAGAGCGTGCCCGGCCAGGGCGAACTGGCGCAGACCTTCGAGACCACCGCGCCGGCGCCGGCCCGCGCCGCGTGGAACGCCATCCCCGTGCAGGCCAGCCAGAGCTGGCAGCCGAAAGCGGGCGACACGGCGCTGTGGCTGGCCGGCCTGGCCACCGGCCTGCAGCCCGGCGACGCCCTGCTGATCGTCGGCAACGAGCGCCTGGCCGACCCGGGCAGCGAACGCTGGGACATCCGGGTGCTGGCCAGCGTCGAGCCGGACACCGCCAACCAGCGCACCCGGGTAGCCTGGAACCACCCGCTGGGCAGCCGCTTCCCGAGCATGGCCCCGGCCGCCGCCGGCGTGCAGGTGTTCGCCCTGCGCCAGCGTACCGCGCTGTTCGGCTACAACGCGCCGGACCCGAACCTGCTGGGCAACGACGATTCCAACATCGCCCAGCAGATCGACAAGACCGACGCCGACGCCTGGCAATGGAAGAACTTCGTGCTCGACCCGGCGGCCGTCGACCTCGACGGCGAGCACCCGAAGCTGGTCGCCGGCGGCTGGTTCGCCCTGGTCTCCAACCAGGCCGGCCTGGGCAGCGCCGACCTGCCCGGCTATACCGAGCTGTACCGCATCGCCCGGGTGGTACACCGCAGCCGCAGCGCCTTCGCGCTGTCGGCCAAGGTCACCCGGCTGAGCCCGGACACCCAGGAAAACCTCAGCGCCGAGCGCTTCACCCTGCGCCGCACCCTGGTCCTGGCGCAAAGCGAAGTGCTGGCCACCACGGCGCGGCCGCTGCTGTACCCGGTGCAGGGCGACACGCTGGTGCTGGCGCGCCGCGTCGAGGGCCTGCGCCCCGGCCAGCCGCTGGCCCTTTCCGGCGTGCGCCAGCGCATCGCCGTGCTGGCCACCGGCCTTTCGCTACAACTGGACGACGGCGGCAGCGCGCCCCTGGCCGAAGGCGACGAACTCTTCATGCTCGCCCCCGCCGACCGCCTGCACGGCGCCAGCGCGGTGGCGCAGGACGCGGAGACCTTCGCCGGCCTGCTGGGCAACCCCACGGTGAACCTGCGCCTGCAACTGCTGGACCGCGACGGCCGCAGCGGCCGGCTCAGCGCCAAGGCCAGCCAGCTGCGCCTGGCCGACGCGCGCAAGGACGACGCCGTGGTGCGCCAGGTCGCCTTCATCGCCGACGGCGACGACGCCCTGGCGCTCGACCGCGACTACACCCACATCAAGCTGCGCGCCGCATTGCAGCACGTGTTCGAACGCGCCAGCCTGCGCGTCAACGCCAACGTGGCGCCGGCCAGCCATGGCGAGACGGTGGAAGCCATCCTCGGCGATGGCGACGCCGGCCAGGCCAACCAGCGCTTCGCCCTGAACCAGGCGCCGCTGACCTACGTCGCCGCCAACACCCCCAGCGGCCGCGCCTCCACCTTGGAACTGCGGGTCAACGACGTGCTCTGGGCGGAAGCCCCGACGCTGTACCGCGCCGCCGCCGACGCCCACCGCTACGAAACGGCCCAGGACGAGGCGGGCCTTGCCACCCTGCAGTTCGGCGACGGCATCGAAGGCGCGCGCCTGCCCAGCGGCCACAGCAACGTGCGGGCGCGCTACCGCAAGGGCCTGGGCAGCGCCGGCAACCTCGCCGCCGGCAAGCTCACCACCCTGCTCTCGCGGCCGCTGGGCGTCAGCGAAGTGGTCAACCCGGACCCGGCCAGCGGCGGCGAGGACGGCGAAGCGCTGGAACGGGCGCGGGCCAACGCGCCGTTGACGGTGCTGACCCTCGACCGCGCGGTATCGGTGGCCGACTACGGCAACTTCGCCCGCGCCTTCGCCGGCATCGACAAGGCCCATGCGCTGTGGATCCCCGCCGGCCCGGCGCGCGGCATCTTCCTCAGCCTGGCCGGCGTCGACGGCGCGCCGGTGAGCGAGGACGGCGCCACCTACGGCTTCCTCCGCGACGCCCTGCTGGCCTACGGCGACCCGCTGCTGCCGCTGCGCCTGGCCAGCTACCGCGATGCGCGCTTCCGCTGCCGGCTGGCAGTGAAGCTGGCCTCCGGCTACGAAGCCACGCCGGTGCTCAAGGCGGTCGAGGCGGCGCTGCGCGAGCACTTCGGCTTCGCCCGCCGCGACTTCGGCCAGACCGTCTCGGTGGACGAAGTGGCCGCCGTGGTCCACGGCCTGCCCGGCGTCCTGGCCGTGCAGGTCAGCCGCCTCTACCGCCAGGGCCAGCCGCCGGCGCTGAAGCCACGGCTGTTCGCCGCGGTGCCGGTGCCCTCGCTGAGCGGCCTGCCCCAGGCCGCGGAACTGCTGACCCTGAGTGATGCGCCAATGGAACTGGAGGTGCTGCCATGAGCCTGGATGCGCAAAGCCTGTATGCCCTGCTGCCGGCCATCCACCGCGTGCGCGACGCCGAGATCGCTGCCGCCGAAGGCCTGGCCCGCGGGCCGCTGGAGGAACTGCTGGCGCTGCTGGCGGAGCAGCTCGGCGTCGCCGAGGAAAGCCTGGAACAGCTCTACGACGACCTGTTCATCGAAACCTGCAGCGACTGGGTGGTGCCCTACATCGGCGACCTGATCGGCTACCAGGGCCTGCACCGGGTGGTGCCCAAGGTGGCCAGCCCGCGCGCCGAGGTGGCCCACACCATCGCCCTGCGCCGGCGCAAGGGCACCGCCACGGTGCTGGAACAGCTGGCCCGCGACGTCTCCGGCTGGGATGCCCGCGCGGTGGAATACTTCCAGCGCCTGTGCGCCACTCAGTACATGAACCACCCGCGCCCGCATGCCGTGCAGGCGCCGGACCTGCGCCAGGGCGAGGCGCTGGAATGGCTTGGCACGGCCTTCGAGGCCGCCAACCGCAGCGTCGACGTGCGCAACATCGAATCCGCCCGCGGCCGCCATAACATCCCCAACGTCGGCCTGCACCTGTGGCGCATCCAGGCCTATGCGCGCAGCCAGGTACCCTGCCCGCGCGCCGGCGAGCGCCGCTACCGGGCCAGCCCCCTGGGCCAGGACGTGGCGCTGTACAACCGCCCGCAGGTGGAGGACGACATCGGCCACCTGGCCGAGCCGGACAACGTGCCCTGGCCGCTGTCGCGCCGGCGTCTGGCCGCACACCTGGCCCGCCACTACGGTGTGCGGGCCGACGCCACGGCGCCGCTGGACAACCCGCAGCCGAGCCTGCAGCTGTGGGTCGACGGCGTGGCCATCGAGCGCGACCACATCTGCATCTGCCACCTGGGCGACGACGCCGGCGGCTGGGCCCACACTCCGCCGCCGGACGGCTTGTATTCCATCGACCCGCAGCTGGGGCGCATCGCCCTGCCCGGCGACGCCGCCGACCCCGCCGAGGTGCGCCTGACCTGGCACGAAGGCGCCTGCGCCGACCTCGGCGGCGGCGAGTACGAGCGCGGCGCCGACCTGCCCGTACCGCCGGAGGACCGCACACCGGTGCGCGTGCCCGATGACCAGCCGACCCTGGCCGCAGCCCTGGCGCAGATAGCCGGCGACGGCGTGGTGGAGATCACCGACAACGGCCGCTACGAAGAGGCGCTGGACATCGAGGTGAACGCCGGCGGCGCGGTGGAAATCCGCGCCGCCAACGGCTTCCGCCCGCTGCTGGCGCTGACCGCGCTGAACGTCAGTGGCGGCGCCGACGCGGCCTGCCTGCTCAACGGCCTGCTGATCGCCGGCGCGTCGCTGCAGGTGCCGGCCGCCCCGGGCAACGCCCTGGCGCGCCTGGAACTGAAGCACTGCACCCTGGTGCCGGGCATCGCCCTGGACGCCGCCGGCCTGCCGACGCAACCGGCCACGCCGAGCCTGCAACTGGAAGTGCCCGGCCTGCGCGTGGAACTGACGCGCTGCATCCTCGGCGCCGTCCGCGCCCACGAGCACGCCGAGGTGACGGCCAGCGACTGCCTGATCGACGCCCTCGCCCGCAGCGCCGTGGCCTTCGCCGCCGCCGACGGCGAGGCGCCCGGCGCCCGCCTGTCACTGGATGCCTGCACGCTGGTCGGCAAGCTGCACACCCGCGAGGTGGGGCTGATCTCCAACAGCATCCTGTTCGCCGAACTGGCCACGGCCGACACCTGGCCCGCCGCGGTGCGCGCCCTGCGCAAACAGGTGGGCTGCGTGCGCTTCAGCTGGCTGCCGCTCGGCTCGCGGGTGCCGCGCCGCCACCACTGCCAGCCGCAGGCCGCAGGCTCAGGCATCGCGCCGCGCTTCACCTCGCTGCGCTACGGCACGCCCGCCTACGGCCAGCTGGCCAGCTCGACGCCGGCGGAAATCCTCCAGGGCGCCGACGACGAGAGCGAGATGGGCGTGCTGCACCACCTGTACGGCGCGCAACGCCTGGTCAACCTGCGCATCCGCCTGGCCGAGTACCTGCGCGTCGGGCTGCGCGCCGGCAGTTTCCACGAATCCTGAGGAATCCCGCCATGAGCTTCGATCTTTCGCGCATCCGCTTCGACGCCCGCCGCGATTTCCTCGGCGTGGTCATGCAACAGGGCCGCGTCCAGCTCGACGCCGACTGGAACGAATGGGTCGCGCAGCTGGCGCGGCGCCTGCAGGCCGGCAGCCTGGACGGCTTCGGCGGCAACGTGGTGCCGCGCATCACCCCCGACGGCTTCCGCATCCAGGCCAGCGGCGGCAAGCTGAGCATCGGCGCCGGGCGCATCTACGTCGACGGCCTGCTGGCGGAGAACCACGGCGCCGCGCCCCTGGCCTGGGAACCACGGCTGGCCGGCCTGGCCGGCAGCGCGCCGCTGGACTACGCCGCGCAGCCCTACTACCCGAACCCGCCGGCGCTGCCCGAGGGCGGGCCGCACCTGGTCTACCTGGACGTCTGGCAGCGCGAGGTGGACGCGGTGCTGGCCCCGGACCTGGTGGAGAAGGCCGTGGGCGTCGACACCACCGGGCGCCTGCAGACGGTCTGGCAGGTCAAGCTGCTGGCCGGCATCGGCGACGGCACCTGCGCCACGCCCGACGCCGAGCTGCCCGGCTGGCTGGCCGCGACCTCGCCCTCGGCGGCGCGCCTGAGCACCGCCACCGGGGTGCCGGACTTCGAGCCCGACCCGTGCCAGGTGCCGCCGGCCGCCGGCTACCGCGGCCTGGAGAACCAGCTGTACCGCGTCGAGGTGCACCAGGGCGGGCCGCTGGGCACGGCCACCTTCAAGTGGTCGCGGGACAACGCCACGGTGGCCTCGCGTGTCACCCACATCAACCCGGCGCGCGACCGCATCACCGTGGAAAGCCTCGGCCGCGACCAGGTGCTGTGCTTCCACGACGGCGACTGGGTGGAAGTCAGCGATGACTGGCGCGAGCTGCACAACCTGCCCGGAGAGCTGCGCCGCGTCCGTGTCGCCGGCGGCGTGGACGAGACCGCGCGCACCCTGCAGTTCGAGCTCGCGCTGCCGGCCGGGCTGTTCCCCACCGACGCCCAGCAGGCCACCGAGGCGGCGCGCAACACCCGCGTGCGGCGCTGGGACCAGGCCGGCCCGGTGCGCCGCGAGAACGGCAGCCAGCTGCTGGACCTGAACGCCCCCGGCGCCGCCGGCGACATCCCGGTTCCCGCCGCCGGCACCCGGCTGTTCCTGGAGAGCGGCATCCTCGTCGAGTTCAGCCTGGCGCCGGCCGGCGGCCAGTTCCACAGCGGCGACCACTGGGTGTTCGCCGCGCGCACCGTCGACGCCAGCATCGAACTGCTGGAGCAGGCGCCGCCGCTGGGCATCCACCACCACTACGCGCGCCTGGCGGTGGTCGACTTCCCCGACGACGAGACCGACTGCCGCGTGCTCTGGCCGCCCATCGCCGAGGGCGAAGGCTGCGACTGCAGCGTCTGCGTCAGCGCCGAGGGCCACAACAGCGGCGCGACCACCATTCAACAGGCCATCGACTCGATCAAGGACAGCGGCGGCACCGTCTGCCTCGGCATCGGCACCTACAACCTGCGCGAGCCGCTGAACATCGACGGCGCCCGCTCGCTGCGCCTGCGCGGCCAGGGCTGGGCCACCCTGCTGGTGGCCGGCCAGCCCGGCACCCTGTTGAACATCGAGGCGAGCATCGGCGTGGCCCTGGAAAACCTCAGCCTGCTCGGCTCGACCAACCGCGACACGCCGGCGATCCTCGCGCGCAACACCCTGGACCTGCGCGCCGAGCACATCAACGTGATCTGCCTGGCGGTGGGCGACGGCACCAGCGCGGCCATCGGCCTGGCCGGCTACGCCCTGGGCGCCTACGTCGGCGACTGCGCGCTGGTGGCCGAGCGCGGCATCGTGCGCGCCGGCGAATACCTGCTCGGCGCCGAGCTGCAGGTGGCGCGCAACCTGTTCATCTGCAGCCAGCGCGCGCTCAGCTTCGACGGCATCAGCCTGCACTACGGCAACACGCGGATCGCCGGCAACCTGATGCTGGGCGGCGAGCAGGCGGCGCTGGTGGCCACCGGCGCGGCGCTGCCCGGCGCGGTCTTCGACATCGACGGCAACGTCATCCACACCCGCGGCGCCGGCATCCGCGCCGGGGTCGACGGCCTGCGCATCCGCGCCAACGAGATCAACGGCCTGGACGAGGGCAGCGGCGACGGCATCGTCCTCGAAGAGGGCCTGGACCCGGTCGCGCTGGACGGCGTGCGCATCGAGGGCAACCGCCTGGCCCGGCTGCAGGGCAACGCCATCCTCATCCGCCAGCGGGTGGAGAACGCCATCATCACCGGCAACAGCTTCGACGCCATCGGCCTGGGCGCGCTGGTGATGGGCGAAGGCGGCGCCGCCGGGGTGCTCGCCTTCAGCGGCAACCGCTGCCAGGGCCTGGGCCTGGCGGCCGACCTCAAGGGCGGCGCCTATGCCGCCATCCAGCTGGTGCGCGTCGACCAGGCCGACCTGTGCGACAACCAGCTCGCCGAGGTGGCGCGCGAGGCCAGCGACCTGGCGGCACTGGACGGCATCCGCACGGCGGCGGTGCAGCGCCTGCGCATCAGCGGCAACCGCCTGCTCGGCATCGGCCCGGACCGCAGCGGCGCCGAGATCACCGGCATCCACCTGCTGCCGCCCTTCGACCGCGCGCTGCTGCAGGCCAACCAGGTGGAACGCCTGGGCGACGACCCGGCGCAGAAACCGGTGATGAGCCTGTGGCGGGCCATCCGCGTGGCCAGCGCGGCGGCCGGTTCGGCGCTCTACGCAAGCCCGGCGCAGGTGGTCGAGGGCGCGCAGCTGAGCTACCTGTTCACCGCCAGCCAGGTGTTCGCCCTGGCCCCGCGCGCGGCCGACCTGGCGATCCAGGACAATCAGCTGCGCAG
Source organism: Pseudomonas sp. R3.Fl (assembly GCF_023516765.1). Classification (NCBI taxonomy): domain Bacteria; kingdom Pseudomonadati; phylum Pseudomonadota; class Gammaproteobacteria; order Pseudomonadales; family Pseudomonadaceae; genus Pseudomonas; species Pseudomonas sp. R3.Fl. The sequence goes on along the minus strand of NZ_JAMGSO010000001.1, from coordinate 7,338,276 downwards.
CCACGCCAGCAGCCTGCCGCTGGTGCTCTGCGCGGCGCTGGACAACTGCCTGTTCGCCGGCAACCGCTGCCAGGCGCTGGACGGCAACGACCAGCAGCCGCAGCTGGGCGCCTTGCAGGGGCGCACCCTCAACGCCAGCAACAACCGCCTGATCGGCCGCGAGAAACTCGACACCCTGCACCTGAGCACCCAGCTGGAGCGGGCCATCGTCATCGGCAACGCCAGCAGCGGCAACATCAGGGTGCTCAGCGGCGCCACGGTGCCCAACGACATCAACCTGTGCAACCTCATCGGCGTCTAAGGAAGGTGCAGCATGCCCGTCATCCCGTTCCGCGGTGAAAAGAGCCTCGGCGAAATCGCCGACAAGCTGTACAACCGGCTCACGGCGAAGCAGCGCGAGAAGGTCGAGAGCGCCCTGCTCCAGCAGAACCCGCAGCTGGCCGACCTGGCCGCGCTGCCCGCAGGCACCCTGGTGCGCCTGCCGCAGATGCCGGAGCTGAGCGCCAAGGCCCGGGCCGGCAGCCAGGGGCCCCAGGCCGAGGTGGCCGCGCAACTGGGCGACGGCCTCGGCGCCTACGCCAAGCAACTGACCCTGCGCTACCGCCAGGCCATGGCGGCGCTGGCGGAAACCCAGGCGCTGCTGGGCGACGACGAACTGCGCCGGGCCATCGCCAAGGAGCCCGCCCTGCAGGCCCTGGCCAAGGACATAGGCCCCGCCTGCGAGGCCCGCGCCAAGCAGCTGGAGCAGCGCCAGAAGGCCGCCAGCGAAGGCCTGAAGCAGGCCCTGGCGGACCTGCATACGGGGTTCGGCAAGGGCTGATTCAGAGCGCGGCGGCGACCTTGGCCCGCGCCGTCTCAGGCAGCCAGGCCTGCCATACCTGCGGGTGCGCCTTGAGGAATTCGCGGGCGGCATCGCGCGGGGCCTGGCGCGTCTCGCTCATCTTCGCCAGGGCGGCATTGAGCTCGGCGATGGGGATGTCGACCTTCTCGAACAGCGCCACCAGCTCCGGGTAGTCCTTGCCGAAGGCCGCGGAAACGCCGATGGACAGGCGCGCCGGCAGCGACTGGCAGCCGCGCGGGTTGGGGTTGCTGGCGTCCACCAGGGTTTTCCAGGCCTCGGCGTCGAAGGGCGGCTCCTCCAGGCGCACCAGTTTGTAGCGGCCCATCAGCGGCGTCGGCGACCAGTAGTAGAACAGCACCGGCTTGCCGCGGCGGATGGCCGAGGCGATCTCGGCGTCCATGGCCGCGCCCGAGCCGCTGCGGAAGTTCACGTAGCTGTCCTCCAGGCCGTAGGCCTTGAGCTTCTGCGAATTGACGATCTCCGAGGTCCAGCCGGTGGGGCTGTTGAGGAAGCGCCCCTTGTCCGGCGCCTCGGCGTCGCGGAACACCTGGCGGTAGCGCGGCAGGTCGCTCACCGAACGCAGCTGCGGCGCGGCGGCGGCGATGCCGCGGGCGGGGTCGCCGTGGATCACGTAGTCCGGCACCCACCAGCCTTCGTTGGCGTTCTTCACGATGTCGCCCAGGCCGGCCACCTTGCCTTCGGCCTCGGCCTTGATCCAGGCGGGGCTGCGCCCGGCCCACTCCTCGCCTATCACCTGGATGTCGTTGTGCGCCAGGGCCGTCTCCAGGCTCACGGTGCTGCCGGGCAAGGTGTCGGTGGGGTAGCCATAGCCCTGCTCCACCAGCAGGCGCAGCACCTCGGTGATCAGGCTGCCGCTCTCCCAGGTGAGCTCGCCGAAATGGATCGGCTTGCGCTCCTCGGCCGCCTGCGCGCCCTGCGCCAGGAGCCCCAGGGCCAGCAGCGCGGCTCCCAGCCAGCGGGTGATCGAATGCATCGGGTCGTTCCTTCTTCGAGCCGGCCGCAAGGCCGGTGCCAGGTCGAAGGCGCGCCGGCAAGCACGCCGCGTCGCCACCCGCGCGAAGCGGGCCGGCCCTGTATTGATAGCCGAAACTCATGCCGCGCGCCGCAACCGGACGCATCGCCGCGCCCATCGCCCTGGCCCATATGCACTATCAAGCGCATTCATCATTAGCCTGCGAACAATTTGCTAGCTTATTACCCCATCAGGTGTTGCTCACCTGGTTTTGAAGCATCAAGGCCGTTACCCCCCCCGCTTCCCCCGCGACTCGGTAACGGCCTTTTTTTTGGTTCATCGCGCTTTCCCGGGGAAGGCGGCCTTGATTTTCAGGAAAAAGTAGGCGGAGTCCCTGAAGCCATAGGCCATGCGCTTGATCACCTTGATGCGGTTGTTTACCCCTTCCAGCAGGCTGGTGTGCATGGGGAAGCGAGCGCTGGCCAGGATGCCTCGGACGTATTTGCGCAGATTGCGAGCGAAGCGTTGCAGCGGGGCCAGGCCACTGTCCCTGGCGTGGCGCAACCAGTCCCGCCAGCGGCGCCAACCCTCCCGCACGCTGGGGGCGTACCAGATTTCCTTGAGCGTATCCTTGAGCACGTAGACCGTGGCCAGTGGCTGGTTGGCCTCGAGGATTTCCTGCAACTGCACGGCTTGCTGATCCTTGAGGTTTTCGCGATTGCGCAGCAGCAACCAACGACTCTGCTTGATTACCTTGCGTGCCGCTTTGTCCTGGCGTAGCGCGTTGGCCTGATCGACACGGATGCGGTCGATCACCTCCCGGCCATAGCGAGCCACCACGTGGAATAGGTCGTAGACCACTTCGGCACGGGGGCAATGCTGTTTTACTTCCAGATCGAAGGCGGTGTTCATGTCCATCGCCACGGCCTCGATTTGCTGGCAGCGCTCACCGAGCAGTTCGAAGAACGGCTGAATCGCCTCGCGGCTGTTGCCATGCCCGACCCACAGCACGCGTGTCCGCTGCGCATCCATGATCACGGTGGCGTAACGATGTCCTTTGTGAAGAGCGAACTCGTCCATCACCAGACGGCGAACGTCACCCGGCTCGAAAGCACCGACTGCGGCCTCTAGACGACGTTTGTCGAGCTGCTTGAGCGTGTGCCAATGCAGACCGACGAGGCGACTGACGTGACTGATGGGCAGTAATTGCAGCAAAGCCTCGAGCCAGATGCGCAAGCGCTGGGTCAAGCGCGACGCTGGCTCCAGCCAGTCGATCCGCTCGGTCACCCGACCACAGCGCAGGCAGTCGACGCGGCGCACCGGCAGTTGGAGCAGGACGCGCTGGTCGAACAGATCGCGATCACGCACCCGGCGAATCCGCCGTTCGTGGATTAATGGACTGGCCTGACCGCAGCGCCCGCATTTGGGGACAGCGCTGGCGTGAGGCTTGAGCTCGATCAGCAGGGTGCTGTCGGCAGATGGGTGGCAGGCGATGACTTCGTAGCCTGGCCAGAAAGCAGCAAGATCAATAGGATGCACGGCGACAGCAGGGGGTGGGGGTTGGTTCGTTTGGCGACTGCCAATCTACCCGCTTCCCTGACTGTCAATCCGCTCTTTCCCCAGACTCCGCGAAGAACCTTTTTTTTCGCCTGCGATTCAGGGTTGGTATTGTGCGGCGGGCTCCAGAGCACCCTCACCCCAGCCCTCTCCCGGAGGGAGAGGGGGCCGTTGGCCGGAGCGCCGATGCCTTCATGGAACTGTAGGAGCGAGCTTGCTCGCGAATGGGGTTTGCCGGGGGCTGCGGTGTTGGGGTCAAGAGCGCCCTCTCCCCAACCCTCTCCCTGAAGGGAGAGGGGGCTGTCCTGAGTGAAGGGAGAGTCCTGAGTCATCCTGATACTCCTCACCCCCCTCGTCATTCCCGCGAACGCGGGAATCCAGTGACGGCCGGGTTCGCGAGCAAGCTCGCTCCTACGAAGAGCAAAAGCACGTCCGCTCTGGCTTTTGCTTTTGGGATTTCCAGAGAAACCTCCGCGCACTCCGGAACGCCCCTTCAGAAGGCCGAGCGAAACCCGCGCTCAGGAGGTCATGCGACATGGATGTCGCGAGAGCCCCGCGGGCTACAGGGACGTACCCTCGGGGCGGGCCTCCGTGGCGGGGGAGTTCGTGAGGGTAGCCCGGCTCCATCGGGCCCGTATGTCGGGGCAAGCCTTTTTGGTTCCTTTTGTGGCGTTTGACAAAAGGGACTCGCCCGAGGGGGCGAAACAAGAGACATCCGAGCACTCGGAGCGGCGCGCTACACCGAACCCAACCCAAAAAGTCTCTGGGTTCCCGCGTTCGCGGGAATGACGAGGTGTGAGGATGGTGCCTGACCAACAAGCCGCTCAACCATGAAAGACGCATAACGCCCCAAGCGTTATCTGCCGTTCCCACCAAAACCCCTACCCCTGCCCACCCCACTGCAACAACCGCTGCCGACAATGCCGCATGGCATTGACGATATGCTTCTCCACCATATCCCGCGAAATCCCCAGACGCTCAGCGATCTCGGCATGGGAACACCCCTCGACCTTGCGCAGCAGAAACGCCTCCCGGCAGTTCTCCGGCAACTGCTCCAGGGCACGACGCAACATCAGCAACTGCTGTTGCTGGATAGCCTCAGCCTGCGGACAGCGCTCATCGAGACAACCTTCACGATCCAGCGCCTCCAGATCCTCGTTGCGACGGATACGCGCACGCCGGCGCAAATCGATGCTGAGATTGACGGCAGTCTTGAAGAGGAACGCCCGCGGCTGCTCGATGCGCTCCTCGGCCTTGCGGTCGAGCAGGCGCAGGAAAGTCTCCTGGGTCAGGTCCGCGGCGGCATGGCGGTCCCCCAGGGTGCGACTGAGGAAGGCGGTCAGTTCCTGGTAGTAGCGAATCAAGAAAAAAGCGCTCCGCCCGTTAGGGGGCTTGCGGGTAAGATCGGCTCTCGCAGCCGACGCTGGCTGACAGCCCGCGTCGGAGGTAATTATAATCACTCGCATCAAGCCGAAAAGAAAGCGTGATCTGGGCACACTTCGCCGCCCAGTCGTGGAAGCCTTCGATGAACCAGCCCCCCGCCGAGCATGACGACCAGAGCCTGAGCGCCGAAGCCGCGCGTTGGTGCTCGCGCCTGCACGAGGCGGACTGCACCCGGGCCGAGCGCGACGCCTTCGACGCCTGGTGCGCGGAAGACCCGCGGCACCGCGACGAATACCTGGCGATGCTGGAAATCTGGCGCCTGGCCGATCGCCTGCAGGCCCCGGCGCGAGCGCCCCTGTCGCACACCCGCCGGGCCACGACGCGGCCACGGCGCTCGCGCATCAGGCGCTTCGCCACTGCCGCGGCCATCGCCTGCCTGGCGCTGGGCGCGGTCTGGTCGACGGGCTGGTCCGCCGGCTGGCTGCCGTCGCGCATCGGTTACTACAGCGCCACGGACGCGCCGCGCGAAGTGCGCCTGGCGGATGATTCGCAAGTGCGCCTGAACGCCCACTCCAGCCTGTTCTTCGCCCTCTACCGCGACCGCCGCGACGCCCGCCTGGGCAGCGGCGGCGAGGCCTACTTCAGCGTCAGCCACAACGCCCTGCAGCCGTTCACGGTACGCACCGACAACGGCAGCGTGCGCGTCACCGGCACCCGCTTCAACGTCTGGACCGACGTCAACCAGATGCTGGTCACCCTGCTGGAAGGCTCGGTGATAGTCACCCCGCCGCCTGGCGTGGACAGCAACGCCGCCCAGCTGACCCCGGGCATGCAGGCCCGCTACAGCAGCGCCACCGGGCAGCTCGAACTGGCCCAGGTGGCCCCGGGCGACGCCATCGCCTGGCTCGACGGCCGCCTGGTGCTGCAGGACCAGCCGCTGCAGGCGGCCATCCCGCAGATCAACCGCTACCTGGCGCACCCGGTGCGCCTGGGCGACCCAGTGGTGGCGGCCATGCGCATCGGCGGCATCTACGACACCAGCGACCTGCAGGCGCTGGTCGACTCCCTGCCCAAGGTGCTGCCGCTGGAGATGCGCCGCCATGACGACGGCAGCATCACCCTGGCCAGCAGGTACGCGCCGCTCTGACAGATCCACCTGTAGGAGCGCGCCCTGCGCGCGAATCGCGGGCAGGGCCCGCTCCTACAAGACGCGCGTCGTAGGATGGGTTGAGCGAAGCGATACCCATCACCCCCAACCGCATGGGTTTCGCAAGCTCAACCCATCCTACGAAAAGCCATCGCCCCTGCGTGACATCCCCCCTCCTATCCATGCCCGCGAAAAAAAGTCTTCCGGTTTTTTCCGGTAGCCGCGTCATAGAAGGCTAATCATTCGCATTAATAACAAAACTGCATGGATCATAGGAGTGTCCCAGTGAACCGCAAGCCCCTGCACAGCAAGCGCAGCCCCCTGGCCCGCCTGGTCGGCGCCGCCGCGCTCGGCCTGACCCTGAGCGCCACCAGCGCCTTCGCCGCGCCGGTGCGCATAGATATCCCGGCACAGCCGCTGGCCTCGGCGCTGACCAACCTCGGCAGCCAGGCGCACCTGCAGATCATCTTCAACCAGGCCCAGGTGCAGAACCTGCGCAGCCCCGGCGTGCACGGCGAGATGGAGCCGGCGCGGGCGCTGGAGCAACTGCTGCGCGGCACCGGCATACGCTACCAGGTCGACGGCAGCCGCGTGACCCTGCTGGGCGCCGACGCCGCCGGCAACGACACCCTGGCGATGCCGGCCCAGGTGGTCACCGCCGCCCCGGAAGGCACCGACAGCTACGTGCCGCGCACCAGCGCCAGCGCGAGCAAGACCGATACCCCATTGCTGGAAATCCCGCAGTCGGTCTCGGTGATCACCCGCAAGCAGATGGACGCCCAGGGCGTGCAGAACGTCAGCCAGGCGCTGCGCTACGTGCCCGGCGTGCGCGTGGAGACCTATGGCCAGGACCCCAAGGGCTATGACTGGCTGTTCATCCGCGGCTTCAACGGCCAGACCACCAGCGACTACCTCGACGGCCTGCGCCAGCTGAACAACAGCTACACCTTCTTCCGCACCGAGCCCTATGCGCTGGAGCGCATCGACGTGGTCCGCGGCCCCTCCTCCACCCTGTTCGGCCTGGGCGACGCCGGCGGCATCATCAACCGCGTCAGCAAGCTGCCCACCGCCGCCGGCGTGCACGAGGTGGAACTGGGCTTCGGCAACCACGACCGCATCCAGGGCCGCTTCGACATCGGCGACCGCCTGGTGGACGACGGCAGCCTGCTGTACCGCGTGGTCGGCGTGGTGCGCAAATCCAACACCGAGTTCGAGTACGACGACGGCCACGAGGTCAAGGACGATCGCTACTACATCGCCCCGTCCTTCACCTGGGCGCCGGACGAAGACACCAGCTTCACCTTTCTCAGCAGCTTCATGAAGGACGACAGCGGCGGCACCATCGCGGTCAACACCCCGCAATACGGCCATACCGACAACACCCTGCTGGGCGACCACAGCTTCAACCACTCGTACCAGGACCAGTTCACCCTGGGCTACCAGTTCCGCCACCGCTTCAACGACAACGTCGAGTTCCGCCAGAACCTGCGCTACGGCCAGGTCGACTTCATCCTCAACAACATGCTGCCGCTGGGCACCGTGCAGAGCGCCGTGCCGGCCCTGGCCGCGCTGGTCCCGTCCCTGGCCAACGACGTCCTGCGCTCGCCGCGGCGCTGGGACGAGCACATGAACGCCTTCACCGTCGACAACCAGCTGCAGTTCGACTTCGACACCGCGGGCATCCAGCACACCCTGCTGACCGGCATCGACTATTCGCGCACCGAATCCGACGTCAAGCGCTACTTCGAGAGCCTGAGCCTGGCCAACCTGTCGTACTTCCTGCCGCTGCTGCTGGACCCGAGCAACCCGAAATACGGCCTGAACATCAACCGCCCGAGCACCATCCAGGTCAACTACGACCAGGACATCGACGCCGTCGGCTACTACGCCCAGGACCAGATCAAATTCGACGACAACTGGCTGCTGACCCTCGGCGGGCGCTACGACAACGTGCGCAGCAGCACCGACGACCACATCGCCGGCAGCCACACCCTGGCCAAGGACGACGCCTTCACCGGCCGCGTCGGCCTGACCTACCTGACCGACTTCGGCCTGGCGCCCTACGTGGCCTACTCCGAGTCCTTCGTGCCCAACAGCGGCATCGACGGCAACGGCAACACCTTCGACCCGAGCACCGCGCACCAGTGGGAGACCGGGGTGAAATACCAGCCCACCGACAAGCTCCTGCTGACCCTCGCCGGCTTCGAGATCGAGAAGACCAACGTGCTCACCAACGACGTGGTCAACGGCGTCAACACCGGCTTCCAGAAGGCCACCGGCAAGGTGCGCTCGCGCGGCATCGAGGCCGAGGTGAAGGCCCAGCTCGACGAGCACTGGGACCTGCTGGGCTCCTACACCTACACCAAGACCAAGATCCTCAAGAGCAACAACGGCGACGAGGGCAACCGCTTCGCCAACGTGCCCGAGCACATGGCCTCGGCCTGGCTCAACTACACCGTCCGCGAGGGCATGGCCAACGGCCTGAGCGTCGGCGGCGGGGTGCGCTACACCGGCTCGGTGTACGGTGACAACGGCAACACCTTCCACGTCGACAACTACACCCTGTACGACGCCGGCGTGAGCTACCCGGTGAACAAGAACGTCACCCTCTCCTTCGCCGCGCAGAACCTGCTCGACGAGAAGTACGTGACCACCTGCGACGACATCGCCGAGTGCTACCCGGGCGAAGGCCGCACCGTGCTGACCAGCGTCAAGTACACCTGGTAGGCCCAGGCCATTCCCCTGTAGGAGCGGACCTTGTCCACGATGGCCGGACACCCTGGCGCGTTTCGCGGATGAGATCCGCTCCTACGCCGCCCCACCCACGCCATTCCAATGTAGGAGCGCGCCCTGCGCGCGATTTCGCGGGCAGGGTCCGCTCCTACAGGTTACCGGGAGGCACGGTATTCCTTCCCCGTAGGAGCGGACCTTGTCCACGATGGCCGGACATCCCGGCGCGTTTCGCGGATGAGATTCGCTCCTACGCCGCCCCACCTGCGCCACTCCAATGTAGGAGCGCGCCCTGCGCGCGAAATCGCGGGCAGGGCCCGCTCCTACAGGTTGCCGGGTGGTGCGCTATTCCTTCCCCGGAGCGGACCTTGTCCGCGATAGCCGGACATCCCGGCGCGTTTCGCGGATGAGATCCGCTCCTACGCCGCCCACCTGCGCCATTCCAATGTAGGAGCGGGCAAGGGTGCGCCGAGGCGATTTTCGTAGGAGCGAGCTTGCTCGCGAACAGACTCCGCTGCGGGGCTCATTCGCGAGCAAGCTCGCTCCTACGAGAAGCCATGCTCGCCTGCTACAACCGTTCGCGGTTGTACGCCGCTCAGGCCCCGTCGTAGGCCCCGCGCAGCGCCGCGATATCCAGCTTCTTCATGCCCAGCAGCGCCTGCATCAGGCGTTGCGACGCCGCCGTCGCCGGGCCGGCTATCAAGTCCGCGAGCACGGCCGGCACTATCTGCCACGACAGGCCATACCTGTCCTTCAGCCAGCCGCACTGCTGCGCCTCCACCGGGCCGCCGGCGGACAGGCGTTCCCAGTAGTGGTCGATCTCCTCCTGGCTGTCGCAATTCACCTGCAACGACAGCGCCTCGCTGAACTTGAACAGCGGCCCGCCGTTGAGCGCGGTGAAGGCGACGCCGTCCAGCTCGAAGGCCACGGTCATCACCGAGCCCGGCGAGTGGCCGTGGATTTCCTGGCCAGCCTCGCCGTAATGGCTGATGGCGCCGATACGCGAGTTGGGGAAGATGGCCGTGTAGAAGGCCGCGGCCTGCTCCGCCTGGTCGTCGAACCACAGGCAGGGGGTGATGCGCTGGATGCGGGACATGGGCTGTCTCCTCGTCTGGGCGCGCGGCCACCGTGGCCGCGCCCTGTTCCTCGTCGTCCGGCGGGACGCGGAATCGACAAGTCTGGAACAGCTCCGACGAACGCGCCCGCGCGCCGCTCAGCGGCCGAAGCGGCTGGTCTGCATCTCGCGCAGGCGGCTCAGGGTGCGGCGGAAGGGGAATTCCAGGCCGCCCTGGGTGTACAGCGCCTCCAGTGCCACCTCGGCCTCCAGGTACAGCGGCACGCCACGGTCGTAGCATTCGTCGACCAGGGCGATGAAGCGGCGCACGCCGTCGTCCCGGGCCGACAACGCCGGCAACTGGCGGTCGCCGGCCACCACCCGCCGCGCGCCGTCCTCGGTGCCGCGGGCGATGCGCGCCTCGCGACGCTCGCCGCCCAGCTCGGGGATGTCGCCGAGCAGGATGGCGTGGAAGCGATCGCACAGGCCGATGAAGTCCTGGGCCGACCAGGGCCGCTCGCAGAGGTCGGCATAGCGGCACCAGAGCACCCCGCGGCCGTGGCGCACCACGGCCAGTTCGCGGTTGCCCAGCGCCAGCGGCGCCTCGCTGCCGCTGCCGGCCAGCGCGGCGAACACGTAGCCCAGGGCGCTGGGCAACCCGGCGCGGCACAGCCAGTAGCGCTGCACCGGCGCGCCCGGGTGCAGGCGGTGGTCCTGGCCGCCGTCGGTGGCCAGCACCTGCATGTGGCGCTCCAGGGCGGCGATGGCCGGGAGGAAGCGCTCGCGGTTGAAGCCGTCGGCGTACAGCCCTTCGGGCGGCTGGTTGGACGTGGCGACCACCACCACGCCGTGCTCGAACATGGCCTGCAGCAGGCCGCCCAGCAGCATGGCGTCGCCGATGTCGCTGACGAAGAGCTCGTCGAAGCACAGCACCCGCACCTCGCCGGCCAGTTCGGCGGCCAGCGCCTGCAAGGGCGAGGCGGTGCCGGACAGCTGGAACAGGCGCCGGTGCACCCACTGCATGAAATGGTGGAAATGCTGGCGCCGCGCAGGCACCCGCAGGCTGGCGTGGAAGCGGTCCAGCAACCAGGTCTTGCCGCGCCCCACCGGCCCCCACAGGTACACGCCCAGCGGCCGCTCGCCACGGTGCAGGGCCGCCTGGCATTCCTCCAGGCGCTGTGCCGCGTGCCATTGCGCGGCATCCTCGACGAACCCCCGCTCGCTCACAGCGAGGCGGTAGGCTGCCAATGGCGAAGACCGCTCCACGGCGACTCCTTATTCGGCCGGGACGATGATGGAGACCCGGCGGTTCTCCATGCGCCCGGCGGCGCTGCTGTTGTCCGCCACCGGGCGCTGCATGCCGCGGCCGATGACTTCGAGATTCTCCCGGGGCATGCCGATGCCGGCCAGCACCTGGGCCACCGACTCCGCCCGGCGCACCGAGAGCTGCTGATTGTAACCCGCATCGCCGTAGGAATCGGTATGGCCTTCCAGGCGCAGCTTGTCGATGCCCACCGCCAGCAACGCGTGGCCGATGCGCTCGACCTCGCCGCGGCTGGCCGGGTCGATGCTGTCGACGTTGTTGCCGAACAGCACCTTGCTCGACAGCCCCAGTTCCCAGCCTTCGTCGCCCAGCTGGAAGCCCTGCTGCTGGAGGGCCGCGACCTGCTCGGCGCTCAGCCCCTTCTGCGGCGCGGGCGGCGTCTGGCAGCCGGCCAGCAGCAGACTCAGCAGCAGGCCGATGATCAGGCTAGGTTTCAGGGGCTTGGCTATCACGGGCTATCTCCTTGTAGTCCTCGGTGTTGGAATCCGCGCCCTCGCCGGCCAGGCTGCGCATGCCCCGGCCGCTGCGCTTGGCCTGGTACATGGCGCCGTCGGCGCGGTGCAGCAGCTCGGCCAGGGTGCGCCCGTGGCGTGGGTAGAGCGCCACGCCGACGCTCAGCGAGGTGCTGATGCTGCTGCCGTCCGGCAGGGCGATGGGCGCCGCCATGCTGGCCAGGATGTCGTCGGCGATGCGCAGCGCCGCGCGGCTGTCCGGCAGTGGCGCCAGCAGCACGGCGAATTCGTCGCCGCCCAGGCGCGCCACCAGGTCGCTGTCGCGCAGCTGGCCGCGGATGCGCTCGGCGATGGCCACCAGCACCCGGTCGCCGGCCGCATGGCCGAGTTCGTCGTTGATCGCCTTGAAGCGGTCGGAGTCGATGTACAGCACCGCTGCCTGTTCGCCGCGCTGGGCCAGTTCGCGCAGGGTGCGGCTCAGGCGGCCCTCGAAGAAGGCGCGGTTGGGCAGGTGGGTGAGGCTGTCGTGATTGGCCTGGTGCGCCAGGGAGGCGTTCTCGCGCTCCAGGTGCTGCTGCCAGGCTTCCAGCTCGTCGAGCAGCGCGTTGAAGTCGCCGCCCAGCTCGTCCAGCTCGGCGATGCGCGCCGAGGGCACGCGCCGCGAGAACTGGCGGTCGCGGCGCACCGCGTGGGCCACCCGGGCCAGGCGGTCGAGCGGCGTGACGATGCGGCTGACCATGCGCCGCGACAGGTAGAAGGCGCCCAGGGCGGTCAGCAGCAGGCAACCGAGCATGCCGCCCAGGCCGGTGATCAGGAAGGTCAGCAGGCGCCCGCCGGAGCCGGTCAGGCGGATCTCGCCGATCTGCCGGCCATCGTGGACGATAGGCTGCACTTCCTCGTGGTTGAGCCACCAGCGCCCGACGAAATGCCGCAGCGCGCTCACCCCGTGGCCGAGCTCCCAGGTCGCCAGCAGGCGGCCCTGGGCGTCGTACACGGCGCAACGGCGCACTTCCTCGGTGCTGGCCACCAGGCGCAGGGCCTCCTCGGCGGCGGCGCTGTCGTTGAACACCACCGCGGCCTCGACGGTGTAGGCCATCGAACGGCCGATCAGGTGCAGGTTGTGCTCGGCATAGGCGCGCAGGGTGAGCAGGCCGACCACCGCCACCGCCAGCCCGGCCATGCACACCGAGGCCAGGGCCACCCCCAGGTGCGCGCGGTACAGCAGGCGGCCCAGCGACTTGCGCCGGGTGCTGCGGCGCTCGGTCAGGCGCGGCAGGTTCATGGCTGGCCCCTCCGCCGGCCGAGGTTGAGCACGTTGGGGTGCACCCGCACGCCGCTGTGCGCCACCGAATCCAGGTTCACCGCGAAGGACGGCGGCGTGGCGCTGAAGTCCAGGCAGAACACGCTGCCGACGCTGCAGTCGGGGTCGTGCTCGCTGAGCGACAGCACCGGGTGCCCGGCGACCCCGGCGAACGCGCGCCGGCGCTGCGCCTCATCCAGCAGGCCGAGGTAGAGCACGTTGCAGCGCTCGCCCAGGGCGGGGTCGTCCACCTGCGCGCGGCGCACCTCGACGCGGCGGCCGTTGGCCTGCAGCAGGCTGCCCCGGCGCAGCAGGGCCTCGGCGTATTCGCTTTCGCCCAGCACGCACAGCTCCAGGGTCTGCGGCTCCCGCGGCCAGCGCACGTAGCTGAGGATGCCCAGCAGCATGCCGCGCAGGGCCGCGCCGTCGCCGTCCGCGGCGCCGGAAGCCGCCAGGCACAGGGGCGCCGCCAGCACCCACAAGGTGAGTACCAGGGCACGCTGCAGCAGTGCGGGACGAAGGGCGGGAGAAACGAAGGACACGATGACGGCTCGGCGAGTACCAATACGGCGACAGCACGCGCGGCATCTTAATGGATTGCGGCAGGAATGTGACGTAGAGCTGACTTTTAGTTTGACCTGAAACAAGTTTCGTCAGTTTTATGACGTCATTTTCAGCAGAGGCTTACCAAAGGTTGGCAGCGCATCGGCTTCATTTGGCAGGATCCGATCCTCTGCATCGATTGCTGCCAAGGCGGCGCGGGCTTCCAATGGGGGCACGGCAGCACAGCGCCGCAACCACTCACCAGGAGGCCGCCATGACCCTCGACATCCAAGGGGTGAAAGTCCCCGACAGCCAGCTCGCCCGCGAGATCACCGAACTGGTGCGCGACACCGCCACCCCGCTGCTGTTCCACCACTCCTCGCGGGTGTACTACTGGGGCGCGCTGGCCGGCGCGCGCCGGGGCCTGCAGTACGACGCCGAGCTGCTGTACGCCGGCGCCATGTTCCACGACATGGGCCTGCTGCCGCGCTACTGCAGCAAGTGCGAGCGCTTCGAGGTGAACGGCGCCGACTGCGCCGCCGAGTTCCTGCGCAGCCACGGCATCGCCGAGCGCGACGTGGAGACCGTGTGGACCGCCATCGCCCTGCACACCACGCCGGGCATCCCGCAGCACATGCGCGCGGAGATCGCCCTGGTCACCGCCGGGGTGGAGATGGACGTGCTGGGCATCGACTACGCCGAGTTCCCCGAAGCCGTGCGCGACGCCGTGGTGGCCGCCCACCCGCGCGGCGGCGATTTCAAGAACGACATCATCGAAGCCTTCTACCAGGGCATAAAGGACAAGCCGCAGACCACCTTCGGCAACGTCAAGGCCGACGTCCTGGCGCTGAAGGACGCGCAGTTCGAACGCGCCGACTTCTGCCGGATCATTCTCGACTCGGACTGGCCGAGCTGAGGTTGCCCGCGGCCGGCTCAGAGGCCGGCCACCTCCTCCACCAGGCCCTGCAGCCACTGCATGAACAGCCGCACCCGCGGCGGCTGGCGGCGGTGCGCGTAGAGCAGCGTCACCTCCAGCCGCGCCGGGCGCAGGTCCGGCAGCACCTCCACCAGACGGCCGTCGGCCAGGTAGTCGCGCAGGCCGTGGCGCGGCGCCTGGATGATGCCCAGCCCGCCCAGGCAGGCGCCCTCGTAGGCCTCGGCGTTGTTCACCGTCACGCTGCCGGCCATCGGCAGGAAGTGCGTCCTGCCCTCGCGGCGGTATTCGAAGCCCGCCGGGCGTGTGCCCAGCACGGGGACGTAGTGCACCAGGCGATGCCCGGCCAGGTCGTCCAGGCTGCGTGGGATGCCGAAGGCCTGCAGGTAGGCCGGGCTTGCGCAGTTGAGCTGCTCGAAGCCGCCCAGCGGGCGCGCCACCAGCGAGGCGTCCGCGGCTCCGCCCACGCGCAGCACGCAGTCGAAGCCTTCGCGCACCAGGTCGACGCGGCGGTCGGTGCTGCTCACTTCCAGTTCCAGCTGCGGATGGCGGGCGGTGAATTCGCCCAGGCGCGGCATCACCACCTTGCGCGCCACTATGGTCGGCATGTCCACCCGCAGGCGCCCGGCGAGCACCTCGCCGTCGCGGCGGAACAGCCCCTGCAGCTCGTCCATCTGCGCCAGCAGCTCCTTGCTACGCTCGTAGAACACCAGGCCGTCCTGGGTCGCCCGGACCTTGCGCGTGGTGCGCTGCAACAGGCGGGTGCCGAGCAGTTCCTCCAGCGCCTGGACCTGCTCGGAAACGCTGGAGCGCGGCAGCCCCAGCTGCTCGCCGGCCTGGGTGAAGCTGGAGAGTTCGGTGACGCGCACGAAGGTGCGCAACAGTTCGGGCTTGATCATGGGCGGCGGGGCCTGCGGATTGTTCGGCTATGACGAGCAGTATTTCCGATTCCGCCAGGTTTATCAGCAACCAGCAGGACAATAACCTTGTCCCCGAAGCCAACCCCCACAGGAGCCACGCCATGTCCCGCAAGATCGCCCTCATCACCGGCGCCAGCCGCGGCCTGGGCCGCAACGCCGCGCTGCACCTGGCCGAAGCCGGCGTCGACATCATCGGTACCTACCGCAGCCAGGCCGACGAAGCCCGCATCGTCGCCGACGAGATCGAACAGCACGGTGCCCGGGTGCGGATGCTGCCCCTGGACGTCGCCGACAGCGCCAGCTTCTCCGACTTCGCCCAGCGCATGGAAAGCGTGCTGAAGGAGCACTTCGGCCGCCCGCAGTTCGACTACCTGGTGAACAACGCCGGCATCGGCATCCACGCGGCCTTCGCCGAGACCACCGAGGCGCAGTTCGACCAGTTGCTGAACATCCAGCTCAAGGGCCCCTTCTTCCTCACCCAGAAGCTGCTGCCGCTGCTCGCCGATGGCGGGCGCATCCTCAACGTCTCCACCGGCCTCACCCGCTTCGCCCTGCCCGGCTATGCCGCCTACGCGGCCATGAAGGGGGCGATGGAGGTGCTGACCAGGTACCAGGCCAAGGAGCTGGGCGGGCGCGGCATCTCGGTGAATATCCTCGCCCCCGGCGCCATCGAGACCGATTTCGGCGGCGGCCTGGTGCGCGACAACGCCGAGGTCAACCGGCAGATCGCCGGCAACACCGCGCTGGGGCGTGTCGGCCTGCCGGATGACATCGGTGGCGCCGTGGTGGCGCTGCTGGCCGATAACAGCCGGTGGATCAATGGCCAGCGGGTGGAGGCCTCTGGCGGCATGTTCCTCTGAGGGCCGGTCCACGCTCTGCTGCGTGTCGGCATAACTGCGTTAAAAGCAGGCGAGGGAGCGTAATGTTGTTCACTTAAGAAAGAATGCCGTTTCTCTCCATGAGAGAAACGGCATTTTCATGTGGGGTGGGGCTAGGGCTTCGATCTCTAACCCGTCATTCCCGCGAACGCGGGACGCGGCTCCATCGCGAACAGCGCTTGCGCTGGCCCGAAGGGGAATAACCCAGCTGCCTTCTTGCTTGGTGTAACGCGCCGCACCGAGTGTTCGGAGATTTTTTGTTTCGCCCCCTCGGGCGAGTCCCTTTTGTCAAACGCCACAAAAGGAACCAAAAAGGCTTGCCCCGCATACGGGCCCGATGGAGCCGGGCTACCCTCGCGAACTCCCCCGCCACGGAGGCCCGCCCCGAGGGTACGTCCCTGTAGCCCGCGGGGCTCTCGCGACATCCATGTCGCATGACCTCCTGAGCGCCGGTTTCGCTCGGCCTTCTGAAGGGGCGTTCCGGTGCGCGCGGAGGTTTCTCTGGAAGTCCAAGAGCAAACGCGCTTTTGCTTTTGCTCTTCGTAGGAGCGAGCTTGCTCGCGAACCTCTCGAACTGGCCGGCGACATCTGCGCCCGCGTTCAACTCCGCCCCCACACCTCTGCCAACCCTGACTCCGCTCCCGCTTGAGAGGGGACCGTCCGGCATGAAGCGCAATCACGAAGCTCCCTGATTCCCCCCTGTCCAGCCAACCCCATCGCGGACGGAGTCCGCTCCTACGGTTCCAGGAAGCATGGGCGTAGGAGCGGACTTTGTCCGCGATCGGATTCACCGGCCCCACCGAACGCCCCGGTGGCACGGCCAACGGCGTATAACCGCGAACGGTTATACGCCCTACGTTCCCGCCTTCGCTGAACCATGAACAGCATTACGCTCCCTCGCCTGCTTTCGCTCGCGAGATCGTGACCAGCTTTCAGGCGGCACCGGCTACTTCAGCTGGCGCTGGGCGCAAATCTCCGGCAGGTCGGTGCGTCGCAGGTAGGTCTGCAGCGCCTCACCGAACTCCAGGCGCTCGGCGATGTTCTGCGCCTGGAGGATCTGCAGGCATTCGCGGCTGAGGGTCATCAGCTCGCCGGTCTTCTGCGCCCAGACGAACTCGCAGGCCGGGACGATGCTGTCCTCGTCCACGTCGAGGCCGAAGGAGTCCTCGCTGAAACGCACCAGGTACTTGCCAGTCTTGCGGTTGAAGCCGACGAAGCCCTTCAGGCGATCGGCGGCGGCGCAGATGTCGGCGGATGTCAGGGCCATGGTCTTTCCTCCCATTCTTTCTCGGATCGCGGCCCGCGCCCTCCCCCGGGCCAGGCCGGTGTGTCAGGCGTTCTGCGTCAGGTGCCGGGCGATGGCCTGGCGCAGCGGCGGCAGGCCCTGGGCCAGGCGCAGGCCGGCGTTGCGCAGCAGGCGCGCCGGCGGGCGCGGGTCGTTGTACAGCCCAGCGATCAGGCTGGTGGCCTGGTACAGCGGCCAGGTCGCCAGGCGGTGCGCCAGGGCGTAGCGGCGCAGCGGGCCGGCGGCGCCCGGGTCGCCGCCCTTGCGCTTGGCCGCCAGCACTTCCGCGGCCAGGCGCCGGGCGCTCTGCAGGCCGAAGTTGAAGCCGTGGGCGGTGACCGGGTGCATGCCCACCGCGGCGTCGCCCAGCAGCGCGCAGCGCGGGCCGGCGAAGCGGTCGGCGTAGACGCCCACCAGCGGGTAGCAATGGCGCTGCCCGAGCAGGGCCATGCTGCCCAGGCGGTGTTCGAAGCGGCGCTCGATGTCGCGGGCGAAGGCCGCCTCGTCCAGCGCCAGCACCTGGGCCATCTCGTGCTGCGGCAGGGTCAGCACCACCGACGAGACGTCGCCGTTGAGCGGCAGCAGGGCCAGGGTCTGGCCGTAGCCGAACCATTCCCAGGCCACCTGCTGGTGGGGCTTGGCGTGGGCCATGCGGCAGACCAGCATGGTCTTGCCGAAGTCTTCCATGCGCGCGCCTATGCCGAGCATGCGGCGGGTTTCCGAGAAGCGGCTGTCGGCGGCCACCAGCAGGTCGGCGGTCAGTTGCTCGTCGTTGTCGAGGGTGAGCCGGGCGCGGTCGCCGGCGACCTTGGCCGATTGCAGTGCGCGGCCGTCGAGCAGGGTCACGTCGGCGCAGTCCTGCACCTCCTCGAAGGCGGCGCGGCGGATCGCCCGGTTCGGCACCAGGTGGCCGAGCTGGCCGGCGCCGGCCAGGCCGGCATCGATGCGCAGGGCGAATAGAGAGGGGCCGTTGAGCACCTGGGCATCGCGCAGCGGCGCGATGTCCTGCGCGGCCAGCCGCGGCCAGATGCCGAGCTGTTGCAGTTGGTTGCGCGAGGCGTGCGTCAGGGCGATCTCGCGGCCGTCTTCCGCCGGCTCGGCCAGGGCGGCGCGGGCCTGGCGCTCGATCAGCAGGATCGACAGGCCATGGCCGGACAGGGCGCGGGCCAGGCAGAGCCCGGCGGGGCCGGCGCCGACGATGGCGATATCCACGTGCATGGGTGACTCCTCTCGCGGGATGGGCGGTCACGGAGTCTAGGGCGGGCGCCCGGCGCGTTTCTTGTCGTGGATCAGTAGCCGGCGGCGGACGGGCCTGCGGCGCTGGCGCGCATACCGCTTCCGGGGTATCAGCCGCGGGCGCTCTCCGACCCCAGCTCGCGCAGGCCATGGCGCACGCTCAGGCCTTCCAGCTCGGCAAGGTAGTCGTCCAGGCCCAGCAGGCCGATGCAGGGCGTGGCGCCGCGCCGGGGCAGGCGCCCGGCCGCCAGCTTGCGGGCCAGGGCGACCGCCGCCATGCAGGGGATGTTCGGCCCGTGGTCGTCGGCCGCCTGCAGCTCCCAGCACAGGCGCAGGGGCCGGCCGTCGGCGCCCTCGCCTTCCAGGCGCACGAACATGCCGCTGCGCCCGTCGCCCAGCGGCTCCAGGCCCTGGGCCAGGCGCTGCAGCCAGGGGCTCAGGCGGCTGGCGTCGCGCAGCACGCCCAGGCGCACCAGCCAGGACAGCGCCCAGGTGCCGAAATGCGTGCTGCGCAGGCCCAGGCCGGCGCCGAAGCGCACCTCGCGCACCGTCGGGTAGCGCTGCGGGAAGAGTTCCAGGTCGGGCACGTCGCAGTTGGCCAGCCAGCGCCGCCCCAGTGGCGCCGGGAAGCGGTGGGCGACCAGGTCCTGCCAGCCGTACACCGCCTGCCAGCGACCGTCGCGCAACTGGCGCAGCGGCTTGCCGCAGTAGCCGAGCACGGCCGCCAGGGTGGCCTGGCCGGGAATCTTCGCCGACGAGCTGATGCCGTGGTGGATGACGTCCAGGCGGGCGAAGCGCGGCAGCAGTTCATCGACCACCGCGGCGCTGAGCGCCGGCACCGAGCTGGCGCCGGCGCACACCAGCACCCCGGCGCTGCGCGCCGCGCGGTCCAGCTCGCCGATGGCGCAGACGAACTCGCGGGCGTCGGCCAGGTCGACGTAGTGCGCCCCCGCCGCCACCGCGGCGCGCGCCGCCCGGTAGTCCTGGGCCTGGAACGGGCCGGCGGTGGAAATCAGCAGGTCCACCCCCAGCTCGCGCAGGCGCCCGGCGAGGGTCGGCTGGTTCATGTCCAGGCACACCGCCTCGCCGCCCACCTCCGCGGCCAGCAGGCCGGCGCGCTTGCGGTCGCGCCCGGCGACCAGCACGCGCATGCCGTCGATGCCGGCCAGGCGGCGAACGATCAGGCTGCCGAAATTGCCATAGCCACCGAGCACCATGACGCGAAAATGGCCGGGTGATGCCGACATCGTTCCTCCTTGACGATCAGCCACTCAAACGGCCCACAGGGTAACGCGCGGTGAACGCAACGAACATGACAACCTCGCCGCCGCGCTCAACCGGGCTTGCCGGCGGGATGGCGCGGCAGGTCGTCGTCCAGCGGCCACCAGTTGGCCGCCGAGGCCACGTGGTAATGAGCCTCCGGACGGCTCGGCAACTCCCCGTCGAGGGTGCCGGCACGCAGCCGCAGGATGCCGGGCAAGGCGTCGCGTTCGCTGTAGATCGGCGAGCCGCAGCGCGCGCAGAACCAGCGGCGCTTGCCCGGTGAGGACTCGAAGGCGCGCAGCTGCTCCTGGCCCGCCAGCAGGCGCAGGGCCTCGCGGCGCACCGGGATGTTGGTGGCGAAAGGCCCGCCCTGGGCCTTGCGGCACTGCCCGCAGTGGCAGACCTGGATGGGCGCCAGCTCGCCTTCGAGCACGAAGGCGATGGCGCCGCACAGACAGCTTCCCCGGTACATGTGTCCTCCGACATGACAGGCGAGGCTGCAGTCTAAGGCAAGCGCCGGCCCGCTGCAGCCGGCGATCGGGATGGCGTGAGCGCCTCAGCGCGGTTGCGCGGCGATCTCCCCGCGCTGCCATTGCGCTTCGCGGTTGGCCAGGGCCTGGCCGATGTCCGCCAGGGAGTCGGACTTCAGCTGCGCCGGCAGCGGATCCAGCCCGACGCTGGCGAACACCTGGCCATAGGCGTTGCGCAGCTCGGCATAGGCCAGGTCGCGCTGCAGGTCGGCCTGCAGGTTGTTCAGCTCGCCCTGGATCAGCTCCAGCTCGCCGATGCCCTGGGCCTGCCGGCGGTTGCGCAACTCCTGGGTGATCTGCCCGTCCAGGCTGGCCAGCTCTTCGCTGGTCTGGAACTGCCGGCGCGCCTCCTGGTAGTTGGCGTTGGCCACGTAGAGCTGCGCCAGCACCGCCATGGACAGCGCCTGGCGGCGTGCCGCGGCGACATCCTCGCCGGCCTTGGCGACCTTGATCGCGGCTGGGGCGGAGAGCACGTTGAACAGGTTCCAGGTCACCTTCACGCCGTAGTCGGCCCAGCTCTGGTTGACCAGGTAGCTGTTGCTGTCGTAGTGGCCGCCGGCGGAGAACTCCAGGCCCGGCAGCAGGCGCAGCATGGCCTTCTTGGTCTCGGCGGCGCTGATCCGCGCCTGGTAGTCCTGCTCGCGCAGTTCCGGGCGCGAGGCCAGGGCTTCGCGTTCCAGGCTGTCCATGCCGACCTTGAGTTCCGGCAGCGGGTAGTCGTCGGCCGGCATGGCCAGCCGGACTTCGGTGCCCGGCGCCAGGTTGATCAGCGTGGCCAGTTCGGTCTTGGCCAGCGACAGCGCCTTGCGCTGCGCTTCCAGCTGGCGGGTGGCCTCGATCAGCGAGCGCTGGTAGCCCATCGCCTGGACCGGGTCGCCGATGCGCTGGCTGCTGAGGTTCTGGCTGTCCTTGCGGGCCTGCTCGACGCGCGCCATCAGGCCATCGATACGGCCCAGCAGGCGTTCGGCGGCCACCGCCCGCCAGTAGGCCGAGCGCACGTCCTGGACGATGGTCTGGCGCACCTTGCGCCGGCGCTCCTCGATGATCAGGCGCTGGTCGGCCTGTTGCTTGGCGCTGACGTAGCTGACGCCGAAGTCCAGCACGTTCCAGACCATGGTCAGGTCGGCGACGTCGCGGTCGCGGTCCTGGGAGGTCGAGGGCTCCAGGGACTGCTGGTTGGTCAGCACGCTCTTGCTCGACGAGGCGCTGACGTTGTTGCGCCCGGCGTAGCCGGCCTCCAGGGCCATGCGCGGCAGCATGTCGAAGGTGGCGAGGTCGACCTGGCGCTGGGCCAGGGCCTCTTCCATGACCTTCAGGCGGCCTTCGAGGTTGTACTTGATCGCCCGCGCAGTGGCCTCGTTGAGCGTCAGCTCGCCGGTGAGCGGCTCCTGCGTGCGGAACATCCCGGCCAGATCGTCGCGGGCACGCTGTTCGCTCATCGCGCGGCTGATCGGTTCGCTGGTCACGGCGCAGCCGCTGATGGCCAGCGCCAGCAGGCTGACGCTGAAGAATCGGAAATGCCTGTTCATTGTTGTCGAGCCGCCCCCTGTACGGCTTCTGCTGTTTTCACGCCCCGCCATCAGCTGGCCGGCCGCTCCTGGCCGAGCTCGCCGAAGGCGTTGGCCAGGTCGGCGACCTGGCGCTGCTCGCGCTGATTCATTTCCTGCAACTGCTGTCCGAAGCCGGACGAAGTGAAGATCCCCCGCAGCCCCTGGCCGAGATCGCCCTGGCGCGGGCCGAAGGCCGACAGCGCTTGCTCGTCGCCCTCCCGCGCGGCACCGAAGATCGCTCCCAGCGTGGTCGAACCGAAGACGCCGGCATCGCCGCCACCGAAGCCGAGGAAACCATGCCCGCTGCCATCGCCGAAGGCGCTGTTGCCGGCATTGGCGAATATCTGTGCGATCTGCGTCTGGCTCGGCCCCTCGCGGAACAGGCTGCCGAGCAGCGACTGCGCCGCGCCACGGTTGCTGCTGTCCAGCAGCGGCGCCTGGCCGAGCGTCGGCGCGCCGAGGCTCTGCGACATCGGCGGCGGCGGCACGCTGCCGCCGGGAATGCTCCCGGGCAGCGCCGGCTGTATCCCCTGCTCGGCGCGGAACTGCGGGTCGCCGTCGCTCAGCGAGCCCTGCACCAGCAGGCCGCTGGTCGACGGCAGGCTGCCGAGTGCCAGGTTGGCGGCATTGCCCACGGCATCACTCGGGCGTGCGCCATTGGCGAGTATCTGGTCGCCCAACTGGATGCCGTCGATATCGGCCTGCCCGCTCTGCACGGTATAGGCGAACACCAGCCGGCTGCTGCCCGAGCCGGAAACGTAGTCGGCGTAGACCACCCCGCCACGGTCGAGGGTGATGGCGATGCGCGGCACGCCGGAATGGGTGTCCACCTGCACCGCTTCGCTGAAGTCGACGCTGAACTCCAGCGTCTGCCCCGGCGTGTAGCGGCCATCGGCCGGCAACTGCACGGCGGTGATCTGCGGGTTGCTGTGGTCCAGTGCGTAGCTCGGGCCGGTCAGGCCGGTGGCCAGCGCGTTGCCGGCCGCATCGCGGGCTACTGCGTTGGCGCGCACCGATAGGGTGAGAGTGCCGTCGCCACCGACCTCGCCCACGCTGACCCGCCAGGTCAGGTCGTTGAGCTGCACCACCGACAGAATCTGCCCGTGGGCGGAGCCGCTGGCCTGCAGGGCGAGGTCCTGGGTGCCGAGGAAGGCGACCTGCTCGGAGAAGCTGACGTCGTATTCCAGGGCATCGGCATTGCTCGGCGAGGCATCTACCCGGGTGATCGACGTGACCGTCGGCGCGGTGGTATCGACCAGCACCGCGCTGCTGTCGCGCACGCCATGCAGGGTCAGTTGCACATCGTTGCCGGCCTGGTCACGCATGACGGCGCCATGGGATTCGAGACCGACGACCTGGATGCCATCGGCATCGTTGTCCCCCGGTTGTATCCGGTAGGAGAACATGCCGTAGGACGAGAAGTTGCCGATGAAGTCGGCGTAGACGGTGCGTCCGCCGATATCCAGCACCAGGCGCGGCGCGCCGTTGCTGGTATCCAGCAGGATGTTCTCGCTATAGCCGACCATCAGCATCAGCGAGTCGCCGGCCTTGTAGATCCCGTCATGGTAGACCGCAACCGACGTCACGCCGGGCGCAGTGGTGTCGACCACGGCGCCGGAGGTGTCGCTCAGGGCGGTGAGCGTGCTGTCCAGCGGGTTGCCGGCGGCGTCGGTGATGGCGCTGCCATTGGCCTGCAGGGAGAGGATCCGGATGCCACCGGCATCGTTGTCGCCCGGCTGCACCAGGTAGCGGAAGCTGATGCCGCTACCGGTGCTGGCGACGAAGTCGGCGTACACGGTGCGCCCGCCGAGTTCCACCAGCAGCCGCGGAACGCCGCCGCTGGTATCGACCAGCAGGTTTTCGCTGCCGGTGATGGAGAAGTTCAGCGCGTCCCCCGCCTTGTAGTAGCCGGCGTAGGGGCCGGTGGCGAGCGTCACGGTCGGGCCGGTTGTATCCAGTAGCACGCCCTGCGTACTGCCAACCCCGTCGAGCGTCAGTTGCAAGGCATTGCCCGCGGCGTCGTGCAGGGCGCCGCCGTTGCTTTCCAGGTGCAGCACCTGGATACCGTCCGCATCGTTGTCGCCAGGCTGTACCTGGTAGCGGAAGGTCAGCGCCGTGCTGCCGGAGCCGGACAGGTAGTCGGCATAGATCGTCCGGCCGTCGAGGTCGAGCGCCAGGCGCGGCATCCCGTTGCTCGTATCGACCAGTACGGCTTCGCTGGCGTTGACCGTGAAGGTCAGTTCGGTCCCCGCCCTGTAGCTGCCGTCGGCAGGCACGTCGACGCTGACGATGAGCGGCGCGGAGGTATCGACGATTACACCGGCGGTGCTGCCGACGTTGCTCAGGGCCAGGTTGGCGTCGTTGCCGGCATTGTCGCGCAGGGTGGCGCCATTGCCTTGCAGGCCCACCACGGTGATGCCATCGGCATCGGTATCACCGGCCTGCACCTGGTACTGGAACACCAACGCACCGGTACCGGAGCCCGAAACGTAGTCGGCGTAGACGGTGCTGGAGCCGATGGTCAGCGCCAAGCGCGGGCTGCCGTTGACGAACACCGCCTCGCTGGCATTGACCGTGAAGTTCAGCACATCGCCGGCGTTGTAATGACCGTTCGCCGGAACGCCAACGCCGGTCACCACCGGTGCGCTGGTGTCGACCAACACGCCCGCGGTGTTGCCGACGCTGTTCAGCGTCAGGACGGAGTTGTTGCCGGCGCCGTCGCGCAAGGTGCCACCGTTGGCGTCAATGGAGCCTACGGTGATGCCGTCGGCATCGTTGTCGCCGGCTTGCACCTGGTACTGGAACACCAGCGTGGAAGTGCCGGAGCCGGAAACGTAGTCGGCATAGACCGTGCTGGAACCGATGGTCAGTGCCAGGCGCGGGGAACCGTTCACCGTGACCGTTTCGCTGGCGTTGACCGTGAAGCTGAGCAGGTCACCGGCCTTGTAGGTGCCGTCGGCGGGTACATCGACGCTGGAAACGACAGGCGCCAGGGTATCCACCCGCACATTCTGGCTGGGAAGAATGTTGTTCAGCGTCAGCAGGGCATCGTTTCCGGCGCTGTCCTTCAGACTGCCGCCGTTGGCCTGCAGGGACGTGATGGTAATGCCGTCGGCATCGTTGTCCCCCGCCTGCACGAGGTACTGGAACTCCAGTTGGGTACCGCCGGAGCCGGCGACATAGTCGGCGTAGACGGTTTCCGAACCCATGACGAAGGCCAGGCGCGGGATGCCGCCCTGGGTGCTCACCTGCACCGCTTCGTTGGTAGAAACAGAGAAAACCAGGATGTCGCCGGCCTTGTAGGTGCCATCTCCCGGGCCGAGCACCAGGCTGACCTGGGGAGCGCTGTGGTCGATGGCATAGGTTTCGCCCTGTAACCCACCGCTGAGGGCATTGCCGGCCTGGTCCTTGATGCTGTTGTCGTTGGCCAGGTCGAGTCGCAGGGTGCCGGTACCGGCCACGGCGGACACCACCACGCTATAGGTGCGCGAATCGACGGTGCTGACCGAGCTGACGACTCCGCTCGCTGTCTGGCTGCCCACCAGCACGAAGTCGGAAGCATCCACGCCGCTCACCGCTTCGCTGAAGGTGACGGTGTAGCGCACCGAGGTTCCATTGCTGGGCGACGCATCGACGCGAACGATGCCGCTGGCCGAGGGGGCGACGCTATCCACCAGCACGCCGCTGGTGGCGCCGACGTTGTTGAGCGTCAGGTTGGCAGCGTTGCCGGCGATGTCGTGGATGCCGCCACCATTCAGGTCGACGCTGCCGATGCTGATGCCGTTGCTGTCCAGCTGACCCGACGGCACGCCGAGACGGAACACCAGCGCACTGCTGCCAGTGCCGGAGAGATAGTCGGCGTAGTAGGTCTGGCCGCCGATATCCACGGCGAGCCGCGGCGTGCCATCGACTATGGCCGCCTCGCTGAGATTCAGGGTGAAGTCGAGGTTCTGCCCCGCGCGATAGATGCCGTCGGACGGCACGCTGACGTTGCCGATCAGCGGAACCACGCCGTCGACCACTATGTTCGCGTTGGCGCCCAGAGAGCCGGCGGCGCCCGGTGCTGCCAGGGTCAGCGTGGCAACGTCACCGCCGGCATTCTTGATGCTCCCGCCGTTCAACTGCAGCGCCGAAGTGGCGGCGACGTCGAGGTCGGCACTTACGTCGCCGGCCTGCACGGTGTAGAGGAAGGTCAGCACATTGCTGCCGGAGCCGCCGGAATAGCTCGCGACGCGGTCGACCAGTCCGGTCTCCAGCAACAGGCCTGGCGTGCCGTCGACGAACACGTTCTGGTCGAATGTCACCTGCAGCTGGATGGTGTCGCCGGCCTTGTAGGTGCCGTTCGGAGTCAGGGCCACGACGTCCTGCGCCTGCGGGTTCGGGATGCGAACCTGCAGGGCCACGCTGGTGGTGGTGGTGCCCCCGGATCCGTCGGTGACCGTGACCACCAGGGTATCGCTGCCCTGGTATCCGCTAGTGGGTTGGTAAACGAGGCCGTTCAGGAAAGCGTTCAGGCCGGACAGGGGCCCAGCGGTTGACCAGGTCTGAGAGGGCATGCCGGAGTACAGGATGGAACCATGGCTGACGGAAACGCTCAGCAAGAAACCACTGTCCGCATTGTCGACATCGCTCACCACTATGGCGTTGCCGTTGGCGTCGCTGAACGTCAGGCTGCCGAGTGAAGAAACGCTCTGCGCCCCCGGAACGCTGACGGTCGGCGCATCGTTGACCGCGTTGATCGTGAGGCTGACGTTCGCCAGGGCGCTCAGCGCATCGGCCGGGCCGCTACCGCCGTTGCCGCCATCGTCGATGCCGATGGTCAGTTGCACGCTGCCGTTGAAATTGGCGGCCGGCATATAGGTCAGGTTGTTGCCGGCAATGAAGGCATTGAGGTCCGCCAGGCTGCCGCCGAGGGTCAGTTGGCCACTGCCCGTGCCGCTGACTGTCACGCCAGCGCCGCCCAGGGCGAACAAGGCGCCGCTGGGCACGCTGAAGGTCACGCTCATGGTGCCACTGCCGGCATCCACGTCGCTGAAGCTGATGCCGCTCAGCGCCAGGCTGGTGTCCTCGTTGGAAGAATAGGCCAGAGGCGCGGTGATCTGCGGCGCATCGTTGACCGCCACCACGTTCACGCTGCTGGCCACGGCCAGGTTGGTCGTGTCGATCCCGCCGTTGGTGGTGCCGCCGCTGTCCTGGATATGCGTCAGCGTCACCACGCGGCTGCCGGCGCCGGGGGTGTCGCCGAGGACACGATAGCTGAGCCCGGCCACCAGGTTCTGGGCATCGCTCGTGCTGATGCCGCCGGCCTTGCCGATGGTCACGCTGGCGGTGCTGCCACTGACCGACACCGTCACGCTCATGCCATTTGTGGTGGTCAGGGCGTTGCCATTGACCAGCGCGACATCGGTGCCGTCGATGCGCAGAATCTCGTTGCCGCCATCGCGCAGGCCGCTGACGCTCAGGCCGATGCCGGTGATCGACTGGCCGCTTTCGCCGGCGCTGATGACCACGTCGCCGAACAGGGAGACCGCCGAGCCATTCTCGACGTAGGTCGGCGCGCTGCCGGTAGCGGTGAGGCTCGGCGGGTCGTTCACCCCGACCACGTTCAGCGTGAGGTTGGCGGCGCTGCTGGTGGCGCCGTCGCCATCGTTCACGGTGAGGCTCAGGGTACGCGTCGCGGTGGATGGGTCGTTCAGGTTGCTGTTGCGGTAGGTGATGGCGTGGATCAGTGCCTGCACCGCCTGCGCAGTGGCGTTGGCGCTGGTGAAAGTGACGACCAGGTCGTCGCTGCCGGAGCCGCCGGCAAAGGTCCCGATGACGACGCCGCCATAGGTCACGCTGTTACCTGAGACACCGATCTGGCCGGTGCCTGTGCCCTGGTCGAGGATGCCCAGCAGATCCTCGCCAGTCGCCCGGTTGGCGGTGATCGAGACAGTCAGGTTGCCGCCGTTGAAATCACTGGAGTCGCTGTCGCTGACGGTGGCGGAACCCGCGGCGTCGAGCAGTACCGCCGCGCCGCCCTCGGTATGGCTGACAGGGCCGCTGCCCAGGTTGTCGATCACCGGCGCCTGGTTGACAGGTCCGGCCAGGATGAAATCGTTGCCGGTGCCGCCAACGTAGCTGACCGTCAGTTCCGTGCCATTGCCGGCGGCCAGGACGGTGCTGCCTTCGGCGAGGCCGGAGAAGGTGCCGGATATGGCATCGCTGCCATCGTTGACGATCACCGCGTAACTGTCGCCCAACCCCGCCGGGTAGCCATGGCTGACCGATAGGGTCGCCGCGCTGCTGAGGAAGACGAGGCCGTTGACCAATACCTGGTCATAACTGCCCGGGGCGCTACCGTTGATCTCGGCCTGCAGGACCGAGCCGCTGTTCATGATCAGGTTGCCGTTGATGCTCAGGGTGCCGGCCCCGCCATTGCCGGGTGACAGCGTGCCGCCGCTGGCGATCACCACAGCTCCGGCCAGCGTCGCCGTGCCGGTGCCGCCCAGCGTCGCGCCGGAGAGCACGCTCAGGCTGCTACCCGCCAGCGAACCGTTCAGCATCAGGGTACCGCCCTGTACCGAGGTGGCGCCGGTATAGCCGCTGCTGCCGCTGAGGGTGAAGGTGCCGGTACCGGTCTTGGCCAGGCTGCCGCTGCCGTTGATCGAGCCGGCGAAGGTCGTGCTCAGGTTGGCGCCGCCTACGGTCAGGGTATTGCTGCCAAGTTGCACCGCGCCGGCGCCGGCCAGCGCGGCCAGGGTCTCATTCGACGACAGCGACAGGCTGGCGCCGCTGTTCACCGTCACGCTGGAAACATCGGCAATGGCATTGCCGCCGCTGAGCGCCAGCGTCCCGCCGGCCACCATGGTGTCGCCGGTATAGGTATTGCTGCCCGCCAGCATGGCGGTGCCGCTGCCGGTCTTGGTCAGGCTGCCGCCGCCCGAAACCACCCCGGCCAGGGTCGCCGTGCCGCCGGAGATGGCCAGGGTGCCGCCGGCGCCGCCGAGCACGACGGCGTTGTCGACGGTGAAGGATGCGCCGTTGTTGCTGAGGGTGCCGCCATTGAGCGTCAGGGTGCCGGAGGAAAGCTGGTCGTCGCTGGAGATCTGCAGGGTGCCGCCGGCGACGTTGATGCCGCCGGACATGCCCGCCTCGTTGCTCGCGCTGGTCAGCCCCAGGGTGCCGCTGCCGGTCTTGCTCAACGCACCGCTGCCGGCCAGGGCGCTGCCCAGGGTGACAGTGTCGCCGGCGCCGTTGCTCAGCGTCAGGGTGGTGCCGCCGCCGAGGCTGATGGTTCCGCCGGTGATCAACAGCCCACTCGCCGCATCGGTGTCCAGCGTCAGGCTCTCGCCGATGCTGAGGTTGCCGGCCAGGTTGATGGTCTGCCCTGCCAGGGCGCTGCTGAAGACGATGGTCTGGCTGCCGGTGGCATCGGCCGCGGCGATAGCTACCGCCTCGCTGAAGCTGACGCCGTTGCCGGGGTCGATGGTCGCGGTGTCGGTGGCATTGGTGACGTAGATGAAATCGCTGCTGGCAACGACGTCCGCGCTCGCGCTGGAACTGCCGTCGCTGAGCGTGAAGCGGATGCTGGTATCGCCGGACGGCGTGTCGTTGCGGTAGGTGATGTGCCGCGCGACATCGTTCACCAGCGCGGTGGTGGCCGCGGTGCCGCTGCTGGTGTAGGTGATGGTCAGTACGCCGCCGCTGTTGGTGAACGTGGCGAAGGTCAGCCCACCCGCCTGCAGGTTGTTGCCGCTGACCGTGAACGAGGCGTCGCTGGTGTTGAAGTCGAAGCTGTCGGTGGAAACGGCAGCGCCCGGGCGCTGCACCGTGAGGCTGGCGCCGCTCCAGTCGCCGCTGCCGGCGTTGCGCGCGCCGAACTCGGTGTCACTGAGGGTGGCGTTGCCGCCCACGTCGAGCGTCACGCTGCTGCCGACGCCAGCCCAGGCGACGCTGTCGCCATTGAGGTTGCCCAGGCTGGGTGCCGAGTTGATCACGATAGCCTTGTTGGCCCCCAGGGACCCGGCTGTGCCAGGGCTGGCGAGCGTCAGGGTGGCATCGTTGCCCGCCGCATCGCGGATGCTGCCGCCATTGAGGGACAAGGCGTTGCTGGCGAGGTAATCGAGGTCGGCGCTGCTGTCCCCCGCCTGGACCGTGTAGTTGAAGGTCAGGGTGGAGGTGCCGGAACCGCTGACGTAACTGACCGCCCGGTCGGTGGCGCCGGTTTCCAGCGTCAGTTGCGGGGTGCCGGTGACCGTGACCGCCTCGTTGAAGGAGACCTGGATCGAGATGACGTCGCCTGCCTTGTAGACGCCGTTGGCAGTGGACGAGGAAACCGAATTGACGGAGGGCACCAGGGTATCGATGGCGTAGTTGCCGGAGTCCTTCGTGCCGGAACCGGCCAGGCCGCCCTGCACGGCGTTGACCCCGCCCAGGTTGACGGTGATCACGTTGCTGGCATCGGTGACGCCGGTGTTGGGGGTGAGGATCCCGCTCCAGGTGACGCCACCATCGCTGGAGCTCAACTCGCTGATGACACCGTTGGGCACGGTCAGGTCGGCGGTGGTGAAACCGGTGACGGCGGTGTTGAACGTGAAGGTGACACCGGAGGTCTCGCCGGCGTTCAGGTTGCTGTCGGTGAAGACGACGGAAAGCAGGTCGGGCGCGGTGTTCAGGCTGACCACGGAGCCGACGCTGGTGGCAATGCTGCCGCTGTTGTCGCCGGTCCAGTTGGCCGAGGTGGTCACCCGTGCCAGCCAGGTGGCACGGTCGGCCGAGGTGGTCGGGCCGGTGTACTGGATGTTGTCCAGCTCCAGCGAGCCGCCGCCGGGGATGCCGACCGCGTTGATCCCATTGCTCAGGGCGTTCTGGCTGTTGACGCCGTCGGGGAGCATCGAATCGCGCAGGGTGACAGCGATCGAAGTGTTCCAGCCGTTGGCGTCGACCGCTCCGGCGGAGTTGTTGAAGCCGAAGATGAAGTAGGGGTTGCTGTCCGTGTCCTGGTAGATGAACAGGCCATCGCCGGCCAGGTTCAGCGGGTCGGTGATGGTGTAGGGGGTCACGCTTATCTGCGAACTGAGGTCGATGCCGGTAGTGACGTTGGTCAGGGTGGTCGCCTGGTCGGAACCACCGAAGAACAGTTGCAGGCGGGTGCCGGCGGCGATGGTGCCGGTGGTGGTCCAGGTGACGGTGCCGTCGCCCGTGGAGCTCGTGGTGAAGGCATCGGAGGCCTGGTCCCAGCCCTTGTCGGTGAACTTGATGACCGTGCCGGCGGGGATGTCGACCAGGGTCGCCAGGGTCACGGTGTCGGTGAGCGCGTTCCAGCCGAGCACCACCATGTCGCCGGCATTCAGCGTGTTGAGCACGTGGTCGTAGCTCACGCCCGCCAGCACCGACTTGCTCTCGATGGCGCCGGTGGCGGCTTCCAGCACCCAGTCGCCGCCCTTGTCGGCATCACCGCTCCAGTCGGTCGAGGCCGCCACGTCGGCGTCGGTGTAGCCGGCCAGCTTGGCCAGAAATGCCGAGCCGTCCGCGCCCTTGCCGACATCGCAACCATAGATCAGCAGGTCGCCGTCGGCACCGAGGCTGGCGCCGATCTGTTCGAGCTGGGCCTTGGCGGTATCGACGTTGTCCAGGGTCAGGCGCGTGGAGCCCACCTGCACGCTGGCTTCGCCGCCATGGGAAATCAGGTGGATCGCGTCGAGGTCGGTCCGCCCCTTGAGGTAGTCGGCCATCTGCTGCAGGCCGTTCTTCGACGGGTCCAGCACCACCACTTCGCTGCCCTTGGGCAGTTGGCTGGTCAGTTGCTTGTAGTCCTGGACGTTGCCGTCGACGAAGACCACCTCATGCCGGGCTTCGGTTGCCGTTGCCGCCGAGGCCGGCGCTGCGGCAGTGTCCTTGCCCGCGACGTCGTGCTGGCCGGCAGCCTCGACCGCCTGCGCCGCCTGGTCGGCCACCACCGGCACCGAGGCGTCGAACATCATGCGCGGTTCGAGTGCCTGGATGAGCGAGGCCCTGTGCGCATGGCTGGTTGGTTTGCCGCCAGTCTTGTTGCGTTTCCAGAATGCCATGCTGACCTCGAACGGAGTGCCGCCTGGGCGGCTGGGGACCGGTGCCCCTGGCCTGCCGACGGGCAAGTGCCTGAACTACGTTGCGGAACGGGCGCCGTTGCCGGCGCCTGTCCGAAACCCTGGTGTTGCTGCCCCGTGCCTCAGTTACGGCTCGGGAAGATCCCTTCCAGGGCGATGATGAAGTTGATGCCCTGGAAGGGATTGCGGATAGCCACCGGCATGTTGTTGCCGACCGAGGCGGTCTGGCCGGTGACGTTGGCGTTGAAGGGCGCCAGCGTGGTGCTGCCCGGCGCCTGGGCATACACCTTCACTTCGGCGCCAGCGGTGTTGTCGACGGTGGTGGCCAGGACGCTGGTGTTCGAGGGCGACATGCTGGTGCCCTCGGTCGTGGCTACGGGGATCGAAACCGAGGCCGTGCCCGTGACCGTATGGGCGTGAGCCGGCAGGTTGTTGATGGTGAGGGTGATGGCCTCGCCGCCGCCGACCTGCCCCAGGTCCACAGGGCTCAGTCCAGGCTGCTGCCCGAAGCCGACCGGGCTGCGGCCACGCAGATCCGGCAGGGCGAAAGTCTGCACGCCGTTCCCGCCGTAGGTGACGCCGAGGATGGAAAACAACGCAGCGTTCTGCGCAATGCTCATAGTCTGCCCGTAACACAGGGCATAGCCCCTGGGCGCGAAATTGCCGCCGAACATCTTGATCTCACCGAGGAACGGATCACTCATTGCCTGCCTCTCCCTTGCCTGTCGCTATTGGGGCGGGCACTGCGCCCGCCGGAATCGGTAACCCCGTCATGCGGGGTTCTCCATGTGGAACACCGCCTGCAATACCTGGCGCCCGTGCTCGTCCGGCAGGCTCGGGCTCATCAGCAGCAGCCAGCCTTCGTCGCCCGGCGGCGACACGCGGAACACCGCCTGTTCGGCGCGCAGGCCGGACGGCAACGCGAAGTGCGCGGAGAAACACTGGTATCCGGGGCTCATCGCAATGCCGTCGATGACCTCCAGCAGTTCCACGTCTATCGTCTGCGCGGCATCGATCCACAGTTGAAAGGTCTTCCCCGTGGCCTGCTGCAGCGCTTCGCGGGTGGGCATCGGATACATGCGTGATTCCTGGCCTTCAGTGGCTGGTCGGACGGCTGCCGGAAGCCGGCCTCCGCATCTTCAGGTAGACCCCGTTCTCGCCCTCGACGACGAACCCGTGGCGCAGGTAGAGGCGTTGCGCCGGGTTGTAGTTCTCCACGTACAGGCCGACGCTGAGGCCTTGCGCGTCGGCCCGCCCCAGCCACTGGCGCAGCAGCGCGCCGCCGATGCCGCGGCCACAGGCCTCGGGCAGCAGGGCGAGATCGATGATCTGCAGGTGCTCGGGCCCCCAGAACAGGTAGGCGCGGCCGACCGACTGGCCACCGGCCTCGATCACGCAATAGTCCGCATCGGGGAAATGCGCCTGGTAGTAGCTGTGCTGGGCGTCGAACTGCTGGGAAAGGAAGGCGTCGATAGCTGCCGGGACCCAATCGACCTGGGCCATCTCGCCGGCTCGGGTGGAGGCGTATAGCGCACGCAGGAACGCCTGATCGGCGTCCACGAGAGGGCGAAGCTGCAACTCGAAAGTTGGCATGGCGTCGTGCATCCTTGCGACGGCCCCTCTTCGGGAGCCACATCCGTTATCGTTTTTGTGTTGAACCGAACGCTGGAAGCCTATCCGATGCTGAAGGCGTATCGCCAGTATTTACTGAAAGAAACGTAAACTTTTTCTCAATCACTCGTATGAATTCAACAGGCGCAGAGCCTCCAGCCTGTCATAAGGCTCCTGGGCCCAGCGCCGTACCGCCTCGCGGACCGCTTCTGTCGCGGACTCGCGCTTGTGCAGGCTGTCCGCGCTGAAGGCCTGCGACGGCTGCTTGGCGTCGACCGCGGCGATCTCCTGCAGCCGTGCCAGGTCGGCCTCGCGCACCCCGAACAATCCGCCCAGGCGGCCCCAGAGCGCGCCAGGCAGCTCGGTGTAGTTCAGCGCAATGCCGCCCTCCTCCCGGCACAGGCGCAAACCCCGCTCGAGGATCTGACCGACCATCCGGCAGCTGTATTCCAGCATCGGCATGTCCTGCCCGCCCGGCAGCGCCTCATCCAGCCCCGATGGCCCCAGCAGCCCCGGCACCCGCTGCATGCCCGGCTGGCGCAACTGCGAGACGACGATCTCCAGCGGGTCGCGATAGAGGAAGAGGCGCGGCGTGTCCGGGTACAGCCCGCACAGCAGCGAGGCCTCGAAGACGTTCCAGGCGTCGAGCTTCACCAGCAGCCGCCCTTCCCCGCCCAGGCGGCGCTGGCCATAGGCGGAAAACAGCGCGCGCACCCAGTCCGCCTGCCGCCCGGCCACGCCGGGGTCGCGGTAATGCGCGCGCAGCACGGCATCCAGCGGTGGCGGTTCGGAAAGCACGGTGTGGCGCGGCAACCCGGCAAGCATCTGCGCCAGCAGCGTCGAACCGCAGCGCGAGGCATGGAAGATCAGTACGCCGGGCGCAAGTCCCGGGCTGGCCCGCCGCCAGTCGAGCAAGGCGTCGACGGCGGTCTCGCGGCGAAACGCCTGGTTGAACGGCAGGCGCAGCGCCTGCTCGACGTCGTCGCGGAAGAACGGCCGGGTCGGCGCCCGGTCACCGAACCAGCACCAGTCCACCCGCCATTCGCCGTCCCGCGGCCAGATGCGGATGGGCAGCCAGCCATCCAGGGTTGCGCAGGTCATCGTACCGTCCATTGTTCGCTCCAGGCCTGGCGCCCCTGGCGCATCGCCGCCCGCACTTCCGCCTCGGCGAAGCACAGGCCCGCGGCTTCACCCTGGCGGATGGCTTCGCGGATGAAGGCCTGGGCATCGACGCATTCGCGCAGGCGCCGCGCCAGGGCCGCATCCTGCTCCACCCGCCGACGAAACTCGAGGAATGCCCGCACCGCGCGGCCCGGCAGCAGCTCAGGCGTGCCCTCCAGCCCCTGCTCGACGAGCGCCAGCAGCCAGGGCTCGGGCGCACAGTCCAGCACCAGGTGGATGCGCGCCTGCGTGCTGGGGTTGTCCACCCGGTGGGGTCGCGACAGGTCGAGGAACCAGCATTCCCCCGGACGCATCGGCACCTGCAAGCCGTCGAGCAGGAACTCCACCGCCTCCGCGCTGCGCAGTGGCACGTGCAGGCGCAGATCGCCGCCGGGCATCCCCAGGTCGGGATCGCAATGCTCGTGGATCCGCGCCCCGGGCCCGAGGCGCAGCAGGCGCGCGCTGCGCACGCTGCTGTGGAAGACGCCCAACAGCTGGTGCCAGGCTGCCTCCTGCTGCCACCAGTCGCTGGCGCGGGGCGCGCCATGGCCGGGAGCCAGCGGCAAGGGGGCATCGACCGCCGAAATCAGCGCCACGCCGCTCCAGTCGCCTTCGTAGTAGCCACTGTTGAAATGATGCTGCCAGGCCCCGGGCTCCACCCGGTCCAGAGCCGCCAGCAGCGGCGGCAGGTCGATGGCGATGGGCAGGCGCGAACAGCTTGGCCGGGGCTTGTCTGGCATGGACGGTTTCCTTGTCTCTCAACGGGCGGCGCCGTGCCGCGTCAGAATCCACTCTCGCGCACGCCCAGCGCGGCCAGGCGCCGCCAGGCGTAGCCGAGCACCGACTGGCCACGTCCATCCAGCACCACGACGCCGCGCAGGGGCTGTGCGGGCGCCTGCGGCGCATCCAGCAGGCTCAGGCGCACACCGTACTGGGCCTGCACCGGCTCCGCGCGCTGCTGGGCATCGCGGCGCACGGCGATCGGGCCCTGGTGATCGGAACTCAGGGCCTCCAGCTCGAGGAAGGCCACGCCGTTGGCGTCGACGCTGTCCAGCCGCACCGCCAGGGCCGGGCGCGCCGGATCGTCGGCGATGAAACGCCCGTCGGCCCCCGCCGCCACGCGCCATAGGTCATCTTCGGCCAGGTAGCCGCGCAGGCGCAGGCCGGGCTCGACCACGCGCACCAGGGTGTCGGCGGGCTTCAGCCAGCGCCCCGGCTCCAGGTCCGGCAGCAGGTCGCGCACCACCCCGGCTTGCGGCGCGCGCAGCTGCAAGCGCTCGCGCTGGGCGGCGAAGCCGCGGTACTCGGCCACGGCCTCGGCCAACTGCTGTTCGAGAATGCCGGCATCGGCCGCCGTTTCGCTGCGGCCGGACTGGCGGCGCAGCTGCAACTGGAGGATGTCGATCTTGTGCCGGGCGATGGCCTGGCGCGAATCCAGGTCGGGAGACTCCAGCTCCAGCAGCAGGTCGCCCTGCGCCACGGCCTGGCCATCCTTCACGTACGACTGCTTCAGGCGCGCCGCCACCGGCGCGTGCAGGGCGTTGGTGCGCACCGCCTCCAGCAGCGCCGGCACCTCGACCGAACTGCGCCAGGGCAGCACCAGCAACGCCAGTACGGCCAGCAGGCCGGCACCGCTGAGCAGGACCTTGCCCGGAGCGGCCTGGTCGCGGCGTCGCCACCACTCGTGCAGTTCCTTCCAGATCGGCAGGCCGAGGAACCAGACCAGCTCCACCAGCATGAGGAAGATCCCCAGCACCTTGAAGAACAGGTGGTACACCGCCAGGGCGATGCCGAAGAACAGCACAGCGCGCCACAGCCAGGAACCGTAGCCCCAGACCAGCAGACGCCGCGCCATCGACGGCGACCAGGGCTCCGGCGCCGGCTCGCCGTAGCCGAACAGCGCCTCGCGCAGGCGCCAGCGGCACAGCGCAAAGGCCCGTGCCTGGAGGTTCTCCACGCCCCACAGGTCGCTGAGCAGGAAATAGCCGTCGAAGCGCATGAAAGGGTTGAGGTTGATCGCCAGGGTGGTGATCCAGGTGGCGCTGGCCAGCATGAACGCGGACGTCCGCAACGGCCCGTCCGGCAGCAACGACCAGGCGAGCAGCGCCAGCACCGCCAGCACCAGCTCGGCGAGCACGCCGCCGGCGCCGATCAGCAGGCGCGAGCGGCGGTCGTTGACGCGCCAGGCGTCGCTGACGTCGGTGTAGAACATCGGCAGCAGCACCATGAACGCCACGCCCATGCTCTGTACCCGGCAGCCGGCGCGCTTGGCCATGAACGCATGGCCGAACTCGTGGCAGAGCTTGGCGAAGGTCAGGGCCACGCCGAAGGCCAGCGCGCCACCGAAGCTGAACAGGTGCGGGAAGGTGGCGATGAAGCGCTCCCAGTCGCGCGCCACCAGGAATACGCCCAGCCCCAGCACCAGCGGCAGCCCCCAGCGCAGCAACCAGCCGCCATGGCGCGCCAGCAGCGGCCAGGCGCGGTTGAGGAAGACATCCGGACGCCACAGCGGCACCCGGAAGAACAGGTACTGATGCAGCACGCGACGCCACAGGCTCTGGCGCAAGGCGCCCGCCTTGGCGCCATAGCTGGCCCGCTGCTCGGCATCGACGGCGGCGATCAGGTCATGGCCGCGGAGGAAGCGCAGCAGTTCCTCCAGCTCGGCCTCGCCCAGCGGCCCGCCGGTTTCCGCATTGGCAGCCTCCAGCACCCGCCGCGGGTCGCCCAGCGACCAGTGCCGGAGCAGGCGGACGGCAGCGGCCCCGAGCTTGAAATAGCGCCCGCGCAGCGGGTCGGCCAGGGTCCATTGCGGCGAGCCGTCGAAGCCCGCCGCAGCCGGCGACAGGCTCAGGTCGGGGCGCAGTGCCGGCAACATCAGAAACCGAGCCTCTGGCGCAGCGCCGCCAGGGGCCGGCGCAACAGGTAGTAGGCCAGCGGCGCACGCTCACCCGACAACTTGGCCGTGCCGCGCAGGCCGATACGCGGCGGCGCGTCGAGGAAGGCCGCGTCCAGGCGATAGGCCAGTTGCCCGGCAGCCGTGGCCTGGGCCTCGTAGGCGGAGCGTTCGAGACGGGCGGCCTGGCGGTTCAGCGGATCGCTGTCGAGGAACAGCGCGACCTCGGCCCCCGGCGCCAGGGCGATGGCATCGCCCACCGGCAGTTCGATGCGCAGCTCGGCCTGGGCCGGGTCGGCAATCTGCATCAAGCGCTCGCCGGTCTGCACCGGCCTGCCGGTCCAGCGCTCGGCATCGGCGAACACCGCAATGCCGGCGCGCTCGGCGCGTACTTCGCTGCGGGCCAGCAACTGGCGGGCGTAGTCCAATTCGGCACGCTTCTGCTCCACGCGGGCGGCCAGCAGGTCGATCCGCGCGCTGGATTCGGCGTCGGTGAACGCCCGCTGGGTGCTGGACTTCAGCTCGGCCTCGGCAACCCCCAGGGCGCGCTCGGCGACATCGGCCTGGGCCTTGAGGCTGGTGGCCTCGAAGCGCACCAGCAGATCGCCGGCGGCCACCGGTTGGTTGGGCTTGACCAGGAATTCGGCGATCACCCCGTCCAGCGGCGCGGCGACCACCCGCCCGCCCAGGGGCACGACTTCCGCGGGCGCCAGCACCGACTGGCGCACCGGCAGCAGGAGCAACAGGCAAAGCGCGCCGGCGATCGCCAGCACCTTCTTCTTCGGCCAGCGCAGGCGCCAGGGCTTGCGCGGCTGCAAGGCCAGCCAGGCATGGGCATAGGTGCCACCGAGCTGGTTCAACAGCGCCTGCTCGGCCTCGCTGAAGGGGCGCTCACGGGCCAGCCAGAGCCCACCGAACACCTCGCCGCTGCGGTCCAGCAACGGCAGCCAGTAGGCCTGGGCCACCGACAAGGCCTGCCAGTCGGCCCGGCTATCGCCATCCAGGCTTTCGCTATCGACGGCGCCGGCGAAGCCCAGCTGCGCCTTCGCCTGCAATTGCCCGACGGCGCGCTCGACGAAAGCCACGAATGGCGCATTGGGCTCCACCACGCTGACACCGGTAAGCGCGCGGACCTTGCCGGCGATCAGCAGGGCCGCATGGTGGTAGCCGAACAGCAGTTGGCCATCGTTGACCATGGAGAAGGCCAGTTGCTCGGTGCTGGCGGCCTCGCGCGCCTGGCGCTCGAGGCCGAGGAACTGGGCGAAGACCCGCTCGGCGCCGCCGACGGCTGCGTTCATGGGTTCTCCGCGAATTGCGCGGTGCCGCTCATGCCCGCCACCAGGCCGTCGCCGGCCGGAGCGCTGGCGATCAGCAGCAGGGTCTGGCTGGCTTCGTCGATGCGCGCGCCCAGGCGTTTTATCTCCACCTGCAGCGGCTGGCCGGTTTCGTCCGGGGTGAAGCTGAAATGCTGGCCGGGCTTGAGCTTGGCCAGCCAGCGCGAGGGCACCAGCAGGCGGATCTCCAGGCTGCGGTTGTCGACGATCTCCAGCAGCGGCGCGCCGCTGGCCACGCTCTCGAACGGCTGCGCCTTGCGCTGCACCACCTGGCCATCGTAGGGAGCCTGCACGCTGCAGCGGCGCACCTGTACCTGGTAGACCTGGGCCTGGGCCTGGGCTTCGGACTGCTTGGCCTCGGCCAGGGCCACTTCATAGCGGCCGACGGAGTTCAGCGAGGCCAGCTGGCGATTGTGCGAGAGTTCTTCGCCGGCGGCCCGCACCGCGGCCTGGGCGGCATTGAGCTGGGCCTGGTAGGCAGAGCAGTCGAAGCGCACCAGCACGTCGCCCTTGTGGAAGGCCTGGCCTTCGGCGAACGGCATTTCCAGGATGCGCCCGGCCAGTTCGCTGGACAGCATCGCCTGCTCGCGGGCATGCAACACGCCACGGACTTCACGCTTGGCGCCTGCCGAGCCGTCCACGGCCGGTAGCGGCAACAGCGGGTCCGGCGCCGCCTCCTGCGCAGCCTGCGCCTGCCCTGCCAGTCCTACCACGATCGATATCGCGTACCACATGCGCCTCTGCATTCCCTGCCCTCCACGACCGGATGCGCGGAGTCTAAGGGAGTGGCGTTCTGTAGGAAATGGCCTTCTGCCATTTCGCCTGACGGACTTCTCCCGCCGCGAGTCAGTCGCCGTAAGGCGGGTATTGCTCGCCCGGCGCGCGTTTGTGGCGCTGCGGGCTGGGGCCTTCGCGGGGTGGGTGAGGTGGCTGCGGCGGGTCGATCTGCGGGTCGGCCAGGTCCGGCGAGTCGGGGTCGAAGCCCAGACTCCTGACGATTTCCGCGTCCTGCTCGGCGTCCTGCGGGTAGCCCGGCAGACCGCGGGCGGCGTTTTCGCCGTCGCGTTGCGGCCAGGGTTTGCCCAGCCATTTGTGCAGAGTCGGGTTCATGGCGACCTCCGGTTGATGCGGCGATGGCCATTGGAGGACGATGGCGGGCGCAGGTTCGCTCTTTTCGTCGGACAGCCGTTCAATGTCCGGCCGGCGGTGGCAGACGGATGTGCCGCGCCAGTTCCTCGAACAGCGTGACCACGGTGCGCAGGGCCCGGCAGTCCGGCCGCGTCAGCAGCCACAGCGCAGTGGCGCAACCCGGCAGGTCGGGCCGCAGCACGCGCAGGCCGTCACCTTCGCGCAGCAGGTAGTCCGGCAGCGCCGCCAGGCCCAGGCCGGCGCGGCACAGTTCGAGCACCGAGAGGATGCTGCCGCAACGGTAGGCCGGGGTGAGCGCCGGGTACAGCTGGCGGCGCCAGGCGACGCTGGGGTGGTCGGGCATGAATTCGTCCGGGGCGATCCAGCTCAGTTCGCTCCAGTCGCGCCCGGCCTGGGCGGCCAGGTAGCTTTCGTGGGCGCACAGGGCGTAGCGCACCTCGCCCAGGCAGCGGCCCACCAGGTAGTCCGGCGGCGCGGTGGTCAGGCGCAGGGCGACGTCGGCATCGCGCCGGCTGAGGTTGGCGAAGGCGTTGGAGGTGGAAAGCTCCAGGTGCAGGCCGGGGTAGCCGCCCATGAAATGACCCAGCGCCGGCAGCAGCAGGCCGTGCAGCACGGCGTCGGTGCAGGTCAGGCGCACCGTGCCGCTGAGCACTTCGCGGCCCTGCTCCAGGCCCACCCGCGCCGCCTCCAGGGCCTGCTCGGCCAGTTCTGCCTGGCGCGCCAGCTGTTGCGCGGTGGCGCTGGGCAGGTAGCCGGCGCGGCCCTTCTCGAACAGCGCCATGCCCAGGGCCTTCTCCAGCCGGCGCACCGCGCGGAACACCGTGGACACGTCCACTGCCAGCAGTTCCGCCGCCCGCGCCAGGCTGCCGCCGCGCACCAGGGCCAGTACCAGGGAAAGGTCGGCGTATTCCAGTCGATATTGCATTGGCGCACTCTTAAATTGCGCAACCGCCCATTTCGATTGCATCGGCGCAACTATAAATTGCCCGGAGAAGCCCGCCAACGGGCGCCAGCGCAGGGGAACGAGCGATGCGGAAGGTGCGGAAACTACTGCGGATCGGCCTGATCGGCGACCGCGACAGCCGGGTCACCGCGCACTGGGCCATTCCCCTGGCGCTGCAGCAGTCGCTGCTGCCCCACGCCGGCGCCCTGCGCCTGGAGTGGCTGGATACCGAGCGGCTGGCCAACGGCCTGGCGCTGGACGCCTACTCCGGCTTCTGGTGCACCCCCGGCAGCCCCTACCGCAGCACCGAGGGCGCGCTACGCGCCATCACCTACGCGCGCACCCGCGGCGTGCCCTACCTGGGCACCTGCGCCGGCTTCCAGCACGCGCTGCTGGAGCGAGCCCGCAACGTCCTGGGCTGGGACGACGCCGCCCACGGCGAGGTCGAACCGCGCGCAGCGCGGCCGGTGATCCACGCCCTGCCCTGTTCGCTGATCGAGGTGCGCGAGGACATCCGCCTGCAGCCCGGCTCGCGCCTGGCCAGCGTCTACGGCAAGCCGAGCATCCGCGAAGGCTATCGCTGCAGCTATGGCGTCAACCCGGATTACCAGGCGACGCTGTTCGACAGTGGCCTGCACGCCACCGCCCACGGCGAGGACGGCAGCATCCGCGCCCTGGAGGCCAGCGACCATCCGTTCTTCGTCGCCACCCTGTTCCAACCCGAGCGCAAGGCCCTGGCCGGGGTCAGCGTGCCGCTGGCCGAAGCCTTCCTGCGCGCCGCCAA
Organism: Pseudomonas sp. R3.Fl; assembly: GCF_023516765.1. Classification (NCBI taxonomy): domain Bacteria; kingdom Pseudomonadati; phylum Pseudomonadota; class Gammaproteobacteria; order Pseudomonadales; family Pseudomonadaceae; genus Pseudomonas; species Pseudomonas sp. R3.Fl. The sequence goes on along the minus strand of NZ_JAMGSO010000001.1, from coordinate 7,296,431 downwards.
CCAGTACGCCAGGAGCGCAGCATGACCGCCACGACGCCGGAGCCGCCCTACTTCGCGGTGATCTTCACCTCGCTGCGCACGCCGCTGGAAGCCGGTTATGGCGAGGCGGCCGAGCGCATGCTCGAACTGGCCGCGGGGCAGCCGGGGTTTCTTGGGGTGGAGTCGGCGCGTGGAGAGGATGGGCTGGGGATCACGGTGTCGTACTGGCAGGACGAAGACAGCATTCGCCGGTGGCGGGAGAATGCCGAGCACAAGCTGGCGCGTGAAGGTGGGCGGCGGGATTGGTACGAGCGCTTTCGCGTGCGGGTGGCGAGGGTCGAGCGGGCCTATGGATTTGAGCGTCAGGGCTGAAGGCTTTTCGTAGGAGCGAGCTTGCTCGCGAATGAGCCCCGCAGCGGAGTCTGTTCGCGAGCAAGCTCGCTCCTACATTATGACGATTACGCCCACCACCGAACCTACCTGTAGGAGCGCGCCCTGCGCGCGATTCGCTACAACCACCAACGCAACAGGAAGAACACCCCCATGCTGAGCAACACGCTGAGCAGCGTGTTGCGCGTCCACAGCACCAGCCCCACCGCCACCAGCGAACCCAGCAGGTAGGGGTTGTCCGGGCGCAGGTTCAGCTGGTGCTCGGGCAAGAACACGATGGGCCCGCAGATGGCCGTGAGCATGCCCGGCACGGCGAAGCCGAGGAACTGCCGGACGTTGCTGCCCAGGCGGATGGGCAGGCGCGGTTCGAGGAACACGTAGCGGTTGAAGAAGACGATCAGCCCCATGCCGATGATCACGGCCCAGACCATCATGCCGACCTCCCGCTGAACTTGTTGCAGACAAAGCCCGCGGTCATGCCCGCCAGGCCCGCGAGCACCAGGGCCGAGCCCAGTTGCCAGTAGCTGAACAGCACCGAGCAGAACAGCGACACCGCCACGCAGACCACCGTCGGCACGCTGCGCACCACCGGCGCGATCAGCGCCACGAAGGTGGCGGCTACCGAGAAGTCCAGGCCCAGGTGCTCCAGGCCCGGGATGCTGCTGCCCAGTAGCACGCCGGCCAGGGTGAAGAGGTTCCAGGCCACGTAGAAGGTCAGGCCCACGCCCAGGGCGTACCAGCGGTTGAAGGTCTCGCGGTCGTGCTGGCTGGTCAGGGCGAAGAATTCGTCGGTGAGCAGGAAGCCCAGTCCCAGGCGCCAGCGCCCGGGCAGTCCGGCGATCACCGGGCGCATGCTCATGCCGTAGAGCAGGTGCTGCGAGGTCAGCAGCAGCGTGGTGATCATGATCGAGAAGAACCCGGCGCCGCCCTTGAGCATGCCGATGGCCACCAGTTGCGCGGCGCCGGCGAAGACGATGGCCGACAGGCCCTGGCCGTGCAGCGGCGAAAGGCCGGCCTCGATGGCCAGCGAGCCGGCCAGCAGGCCCCAGGGCAGCACCGCGATGGACAGCGGCATGATGGCGATGGCGCCCTTGAGGAAGGCGCGGGAGGGAAGCAGTTGTTCTGACATGGATGACGCTTTCGAGGCAGTAAGGCGCCCAGCTTGGCAGAAACCTTCGTCGCCCGCCTTGAACGTTCTTGCGCACTTGCCAGTGGCACATCGGAAAGTGTTAGGCACTTTCTGCCTGGAGTAGATGAATTTTCCGACTGACCGTTCGTAGGCCGATACCTAGGATGGCTGCAGCTCCCACTACCTCCTTGCGGTCCCTGTCGTGCGTATCTTCCTGCTGTCGTTGTTCTGCCTGTTTCCCCTGGCCACATCGGCCGATCTGCTGGACGCGCCGACCTGGCGCAGCTACCAGGCGCAGGAAGGCGCCCTGACGCAGTTCTTCCGCCCCGGCGCGCAGCCCGGCCTGAAGCCCGGCGCCCCGGACGGCGACATGCACCGCCTGCTGCAGAGCGCGCAGGAACTGGTGGGCACGCCGTACCGCTGGGGAGGTACCTCGGCGAAAACCGGCTTCGATTGCAGCGGCCTGCTGGTCTACCTGTTCCGCAAGGAGATCGGCCTGGAACTGCCACGCACCACCCGCTCGATGATCCGCCAGAAGCACCGCCAGGTGCCGCGCCACGCGCTCAAGCCGGGGGATGCGGTGTTCTTCAGCCACAACGGCGGCGCGCGGGTCAGCCATGTCGGGCTGTACCTGGGCGATGACCGCTTCATCCATGCGCCGCGCAGTGGCAAGTCGGTGCGCATCGATTCGTTGAGCAACAATTATTGGGATCGTAATTTCACTACGGCGCGGCGGTTCAGGCACTGAAGGCACGCCCACGCCATTCCCCTGTCCGCGATGTGCATCGGACTCGCACCGGGGGCGGATCGCGGATAAATCCGCTCCTACAAGATGCAGGAGAAACCGCCATCTGCACGGCTGAAGGCATTCACTTGTAGGAGCGGACCTTGTCCGCGATAACCGGACATATCGGCGCGATTCGCGGATGAGATCCGCTCCTACGCCGCCCCACCTGCGCTGTTTTCTGGGTTCCCGCGTTCGCGGGAATGACGGGATTAGGATTCGTGTTTTCCGACGTCATTCCCGCGAACGCGGGAACCCAATAGACAGGCTGTAGGGCGCATAACGCCTCCCACGGGCGAACGGTTATTCGCCCTACGCCATCGCGGGCAGGGCCCGCTCCTACAGGTCCGGCAGCGATGTGGATCGAGACCGGACCGGGATAGACCACACGTTACAGGCGAACACGGTTTTTCGTAGGAGCGGTTCGGCGCAGGTCAATCGGCCTTGGCCGCCTTCTCGCCTTCGGCGGCGATCTGGCCGGCGTCCCAGCCGCCGCCCATGGCGGCTATCAGTTGCACGCTGGCCACCAGGCGGTTGCCGTAGAGGCTCAGGACGTTGCGCTCGTTGGACAGCGCGGTGGTCTGGGTGGTGACCACGCTGTTGTAGTCCACGGTGCCGGCCTTGTACTGGTTGCTGGTCAGGCGCAGGGCTTCGCGGGCGGCGTCCAGGGCTTCGTTCTGCGCCCCGCTCTCCTCTTCCAATACCTTGAGCTGGACCATGTAGTCCTCCACCTCGCGCATGCCGTCGAGCACGGTCTGGCGGTAGCTGGCCACGGTCTGGTCGTAGCTGGCCTCGGCCTGTTCCACCTGGGAGGAAATCAGGCCGCCGTCGAACAGCGTCATGGCGAACTGCGGGCCGATGGACCAGTAGCGGTTGGGCGTCTCGATCCAGTCGTGGAAGCTGCCGCTGCGGTAGCCGCCGGCGGCGCTGAGGGTCAGGTCCGGGTACCAGGCGGCCTTGGCTACGCCGATCTTGGCGTTGGCCGAGATCACCTGGCGTTCGGCGGAGGCGATGTCCGGGCGCCGCTCCAGCAGTTGCGAGGGCACCAGCGCCGGGATCGGCGGCAGCTTCGGTACCTGGCCGGTGGCGGCCAGGCCGAAGTTGGCCGGGGCCTGGCCCACCAGCACGGCGATGGCGTGCTCCAGCTGCGCGCGCTGGTACTTGAGGTCGATGGCCTGGGCCTCGGTGCTCTTGAGCTGGGTGCGCGCCTGGGCCACGTCGGCCTTGGTGACGATGCCGGCGTTGTACTGGTTGGTGGTGAGCTTGAGCGCGCGCTCGTAGGCCTCGACCGTGTCGTTGAGCAGCTTGATCTGCTGGTCCATGACGCGCAGCTGCAGGTAGTTCTGCGCCAGTTGCGACTGCAGCGACAGGCGCGAGGCGGCCAGGTCCGCGGCGCTGGCGTCGCGGCTGGCGGTGTCGGCTTCCAGCTGGCGGCGCAGCTTGCCCCACAGGTCCAGTTCCCAGCTCACGCCCAGGCTCGCGCTGTAGCTGTTGCTGATGCCGCCGCTGCCGCCACTGCTGACCGTGGAGCCATCGGGCAGGCGCACGCTGCCGCTGCCACTGCCGCCCTGGCCGGAGCGGGTCTTGCCGACGTCGGCGCTGATGGTCGGGAAGAAGGAGGCGCGCGAGCCCTTCACCAGGGCCGCGGCCTGGCGGTAGGAGGCCTCGGACTGCGCCAGTGTCTGGTTGGCCTTGAGCAGGCGCTGCTGCAGATCATCCAGCACCGGGTCGGCGTACAGCGTCCACCACTGGCCATGGCCCGCCAGGTCGGCCGGCTGCGCCTGGCGCCAGCCCTCGCCTTCCTTGAAGGCGGCCGGCACGCTCAGCTCGGGGCGCTTGTAGTCGGGGCCGACCGCGCAGCCGGCGAGCGCCGCGCACAGCGCCAGGGCGAGCAGGCTGCGGGATGGGTTCGGGCGGTTCATAGCGGAGTCTCCAGGGCGCCGTCGGTGCGCACGCCGCGCTTCTGGTTGACCCAGTGACGCAGGCGGTCGAGGTAGAGGTAGACCACGGGGGTGGTGTAGAGGGTGAGCAGCTGGCTGCCGATCAGGCCGCCGACGATGGTCATGCCCAGCGGGCGGCGCAGCGCGGCGTCGCCGCCGATGCCGAAGATCAGCGGCAGCGCGCCGAGGATGGCGGCCAGGGTGGTCATCATGATCGGCCGGAAGCGCTTCATGCAGGCTTCGAGGATGGCTTCGCGCGGCGACAGGCCGAGGGTGCGTTCGGCGTCCAGGGCGAAGTCGATCATCATGATGGCGTTCTTCTTGACGATGCCGATCAGCAGGATCACCCCGATCAGCGCGATCAGCGACAGCTCGGTGCGGAACAGCATCAGCGTAAGCAGCGCGCCCACGCCCGCCGAGGGCAGCGTGGAGAGGATGGTCAGCGGGTGCACGTAGCTTTCGTAGAGGATGCCCAGGACGATGTAGACCGCCACCAGCGCCAGCAGGATCAGCCAGGGCATGTCGTTCTGGGTGTCCTGCACGGCGCCGGCGTTGCCTTCGAAGCTGGCCTGGATCTCCAGCGGCAGGTGCAGCGGCTCCAGCGCCGCCATCACCGCGTCGCGGGCCGGGCCGATGAGCGCGCCGGGGGCCAGGTTGAAGGAGAAGGTGGTGGCGGCGAACTGCCCCTGGTGGTTGACCGCCAGCGGCGCGCGGCTGGGCTCCACGTGGGTGAAGGCCGACAGCGGCACCTGCTGGCCGTCGGCGCCGATCACGTAGACCTGGCGCAGCTCTTCGGGTGTCTGCTGGAACGGCTGGTCCACCTCCATCACCACGTGGTACTGGTTCAGCGGGTTGAAGATGGTCGACACCTGGCGCTGGCCGTAGGCGTTGTTCAGCACCGCGTCCACCGCCGCCACGTCGATGCCGAGGCTGGCCGCGCGGTCGCGGTCGATCACCAGGCGGCTCTGCACGCCCTTGTCCTGGGCGTCGCTGTTGACGTCCACCAGCTGCGGGACCTTGTTCAGCACCGCCTCGACCTTCGGCGCCCAGTCGCGCAGCAGGGTGAGGTCGTCGCTGCGCAGGGTGAACTCGTACTGCGCGTTGCTCTGCCGGCCGCCGATGCGCACGTCCTGGCCGGCGGTGAGGTAGAGGTTGGCGCCGGGGATTTCCGCCAGCTTCTTGCGCAGCCGCGCGACTATGGCCTCGGCGGAGTCGCGCTCGGTGATGGGTTTGAGGGTGACGAAGAAGGAGCCGGTGTTGCTCGACTGCCACTTGCCGCCGCCGACGAAGCCGAGCACGTTATCCACCCCCGGGTCCTGGGAAAGGATGTTGCGGAACTCCGCCATCTTGCGGTCCAGGGCCTGGAAGGAAATGCTCTGGTCGGCCACCGCGAAGCCGCGCAGGCGCCCGGAGTCCTGCTGCGGCAGGAAGCCCTTGGGCACGATGGCGAACAGGTAGAGGTTCAGCGCGATGCAGCCGAACATGATCACCACCATCAGCCGCGAGTGCTCCAGCGCCCAGGCGAGGCTGGCGCGGTAGCGCAGCATGAAGGCGACGAAGTAGCGGTTGCTCTGCCGCGCCACCGAGGCCTTCTGCGGCCGCTCGGCGCGGCGCAGCAGGCGCGCGCAGAGCATGGGCGTGAGCGTCAGGGAAACCAGCAGCGAGACCAGGATGGCCGCCGCCAGGGTCACCGAGAACTCGCGGAACAGCCGCCCGGTGATGCCGCCCATGAGCAGCAGCGGGATGAACACCGCCACCAGCGAGAGGGTCATCGACAGCACCGTGAAGCTCACCTCGCGGGCGCCGCGGATGGCCGCCCGGACCGGATGGTCGCCCTCCTCGATGCGCCGGGCGATGTTCTCCACCACGACGATGGCGTCGTCCACCACGAAGCCGGTGGCGATGATCAGCGCCATCAGCGACAGGTTGTTCAGCGAGAAGCCGCACAGGTACATGACGGCGAAGGTGCCCACCAGCGACACCGGCACCGCCAGGCTGGGGATCAGCGTGGCGCGGCCGTTGCGCAGGAACAGGTAGACCACCAGGATCACCAGCAGCACCGAGATCACCAGGGTCAGCTCGGCCTCCTCCAGGGAGGAGCGGATCGACGGGCTGCGGTCGTCCATGACGCTGAGCTTGACCTGCGGGCCGAGCACGTCCTGGATGATCGGCAGTTGCGCGTGGATGGCGTCGGTGGCCTCGATGATGTTGGCGCCGGGCTGGCGGGTGACGATCAGCAGCACGGCCGGCAGGTTGTCGGAGAAACCGGCGTTGCGCACGTCCTCCACCGAGTCGCTGACCTTGGCCACGTCGTGCAGGCGCACCGCGGCGTTGGTCTCGGCGTTGTAGTGGATGATCAGCGGCGCGTACTCGCTGGCCTTGCGCAGCTGGTCGTTGGCGTCCACCTGCCAGTGCCGCTCGCCGAACTCCAGGGCGCCCTTGGGCCCGGTGGCGTTGGTGTTGTCGATGGCGGTGCGCACCGTGTCCAGGGAAATGCCGTAGTGGCTGAGCTGGTCCGGGTTGACGTCCACCCGCACCGCCGGCAGCGAGGAGCCGCCGATGCTCACCTGGCCCACGCCCTTCACCTGGGACAGCTTGGGCGAGACGATGGTCGAGGCCAGGTCGTACATCTGCCCGCGGGTGTAGGTGTCCGAGGTCAGGGTGAGGATCATGATCGGCTGGTCCGACGGGTTCGCCTTGCGGTACGTCGGGTTGTTCGGCATGCCGGTGGGCAGCAGGCTCATGGCCGCGTTGATCGCCGACTGCACCTCGCGGGCGGCGCCGTCGATGTCCTTGGACAGGTCGAACTGGATGATGACGGTGGTGTTGCCCAGGGAGCTGGTGGAGGTCATGTCGGTGACCCCGGCGATGCGCCCCAGCGAACGCTCCAGCGGCGTGGCCACGGTGCTGGCCATGGTCTCCGGGCTGGCGCCGGGCAGCGCCGCCTGCACCACGATGGTCGGGAAATCGACGTTGGGCAGCGGCGCCACCGGCAGCAGGCCGAAGGACAGCGCCCCGGCCAGCAGCAGCGCCAGGGTCAGCAGGATGGTCGCGACCGGCCGCAGGATGAACGGGCGGGAGATGTTCATCAGCCCTGCTCCAGGCCTTCGTCGGGGCTGTTCACGTCCAGCCCGTGGCGCTTGCGCCAGTTGGCCCAGCGCAGCGCCAGGCGGTCGAAGTAGAGGTAGATCACCGGGGTGGTGAACAGCGTCAGCAACTGGCTCAGCAGCAGGCCGCCGACCATGGTCACGCCCAGCGGCTGGCGCAGCTCGGCGCCGGCGCCGCCGGCGAGCATCAGCGGCAGCGCGCCCAGCAGCGCGGCCATGGTGGTCATCAGGATCGGCCGGAAGCGCAGCAGGCAGGCCTGGTAGATGGCCTCATGGGGCGGCTTGCCCTCGTTGCGTTCGGCGTCCAGGGCGAAGTCGATCATCATGATCGCGTTCTTCTTGACGATGCCGATCAGCAGGATGATGCCGATGATCGCCACGATGCCGATGTCCTGCCCGGCCAGCATCAGCGCCAGCAGCGCGCCCACGCCGGCCGAGGGCAGCGTGGAGAGGATGGTCACCGGGTGGATGAAGCTCTCGTAGAGGATGCCCAGCACGATGTACATGGTGACGATGGAAGCCAGCACCAGCAGCAGGGTGTTGGACAGCGACGCCTCGAAGGCCTCGGCGGCGCCGCGGAAGCTGCCTTCCAGGCTGGCCGGCATCTGCATCTGCGCCTCGACGTCGCGGATGGCCTGCACCGCCTCGCCCAGGGCCACGCCCTTGGCCAGGTTGAAGGACAGCGTCGCCGAGGGGAACTGGGCGATGTGGTTGACCGCCAGCAGGGTGTGGCGCTCTTCCACCCTGGCTAGGCTCGACAGGCGCACCTGGGTGCCGTCGCTGGCCGGCACGTAGAGGTTCTCCAGCGACTGCGGGCCGAGCTGGAAGTCCGGCGCCACCTCCAGCACCACGCGGTACTGGGTGGCCTGGGTGAAGATGGTGGAGATCAGCCGCTGGCCGAAGGCGCTGTAGAGCACGCTGTCGATGCTCGACAGGCTCACGCCCAGGCGCGAGGCGGTGTCGCGGTCGATGTCGATGTAGGCCTGCAGGCCCTTGTCCTGCCAGTCGCTGGCCACGTCGGCCAGTTGCGGCAGCTGCTGCAGGCGTTCCACCAGCTTCGGCACCCATTCGGCGAGCACCTCGGGGTCGGCGTCCTGCAGGGTGAACTGGTACTGGGTGCGGGCGATGCGGTCCTCGATGGTGAGGTCCTGCACCGGCTGCAGGTACAGCTTGATGCCGGCGACCTTGTCCAGCTCCGGCTGCAGGCGGCGGATCACCTCGCTGGCGGTGAGGTCGCGCTCGCTGTGGGGCTTGAGGTTGATCAGCATGCGCCCGGTGTTGAGGGTGGCGTTGCTGCCGTCGACGCCGATGAAGGACGACAGGCTCTCCACGTCCGGGTCGGCCAGGACCACCCTGGCCAGTTCCTGCTGGCGGCTGGCCATGGCCTGGAAGGAGATCGACTGCGGCGCCTCGGCGATGCCCTGGATCACCCCGGTGTCCTGCACCGGGAAGAAGCCCTTGGGCATGAACAGGTAGAGCGCGGCGGTCAGCAGCAGGGTGCCGATGGCCACCAGCAGGGTCAGCCCCTGGTGGCGCAGCACCACGCGCAGGGCGGCGGCGTAGCGCTCGATCATGCGTTCGATGAAGCGCCCGGCGGCGCGGGCGAAGCGGCCCTCCTGCTCCGGCTCGATGTGCTTGAGCAGCTTGGCGGCGAGCATCGGCGTGAGGGTCAGGGAGACGAAGCCGGAAATCAGGATGGCCACCGCCAGGGTCACGGCGAACTCGCGGAACAGTCGCCCGGCCACATCGCCCATGAACAGCAGCGGGATGAGTACGGCGATCAGCGAGAAGGTCAGCGAGATGATGGTGAAGCCGATTTGCCTGGAACCCTTGAGCGCCGCTTCCAGGGGGCTGTCGCCCTGCTCCAGGTAGCGGGCGATGTTCTCCACCATGACGATGGCGTCGTCCACCACGAAGCCGGTGGCGATGGTCAGCGCCATCAGCGTCAGGTTGTTGATGGAGAAGCCGGCCAGGTACATGACGCCGAAGGTGCCGATCAGCGACAGCGGCACGGCGAAGCTGGGGATCAGGGTGGCCGAGAGGTTGCGCAGGAACAGGAAGGTGACCATCACCACCAGGCACACGGCGAGGAACAGCTCGAACTGCACGTCGGCCACCGAGGCGCGGATGGTGGTAGTACGGTCGGTGAGCACCGTGACTTCCAGGTTGCCCGGCAGGGTCGCCTGCAGCTGCGGCAGCATCTTCTTGACGCTGTCCACCACCTCGATGACGTTGGCCCCCGGCTGGCGCTGGATGTTCAGCACCACCGCCGGGGTGTTGTTGGCCCAGGCGGCCAGGCGCACGTTCTCGGCATCGTCCTCGACGCTGGCGACGTCGCGCACGCGCAGCGGCGAGCCGTTCTTGTAGGCGATGATCAGGTCGCGGTAGGCGTCGGCGGACTTGAGCTGGTCGTTGGCGTCGAGGGTCGAGGAGCGCGTCGGGCCGTCGAAGCTGCCCTTGGGCCCGTTGAGGTTGTTGCTGGTGATGGTGCTCTGCAGGTCTTCCAGGCTCAAGCCGGCGGCGGCCAGGGCCGCGGGGTTGGCGCGGATGCGCACGGCCGGGCGCTGGCCGCCGCTGATGCTGACCAGGCCGACGCCGGAGATCTGCGAGATTTTCTGCGCGAGGCGCGTATCGACCAGGTCCTGGATCTTCGGCAGCGGCATGTCCGGGGACATCACCGCCAGGGTCAGGATGGGCGCGTCGGCCGGGTTGACCTTGCTGTACACCGGCTGGTTGGGCAGGTCCTTGGGCAGCAGGCTCTGCGCGGTGTTGATCGCCGCCTGCACCTCCTGCTCGGCCACGTCCAGGTCGACCTGCAGGCTGAACTGCAGGGTGATCACCGAGGCGCCGCCGGAGCTGGTGGAGGACATCTCGTTGAGGCCCGGGATCTGCCCCAGCTGGTTCTCCAGCGGCGCGGTGACCGAGGAGGTCATGATGTCCGGGCTGGCGCCGGGGTACAGGGTGACCACCTGGATGGTCGGGTAGTCCACCTCCGGCAGCGCCGAGATCGGCAGGAAGCGGTAGGCGATGATGCCCGACAGCAGGATCGCCACCATCAACAGCGTGGTGGCGACCGGCCGCAGGATGAACAGGCGCGACGGGTTCATTCGCTCTTACCGCTGTCCTGGGCCGGGGAGCCCGAGCCGAAGGGTTTCGGCGAGGCCGCCTCGCCCTCCTCGGTGGCGGCGGCGCGGGCCTGTTCGTCGCTGGCGACTATGTGCAGGAGGGTGCCGTCGCGCAGGCGGTCGGTGCCCTCCACCACCACGCGCTGGCCTTCCTTCAGGCCCTCGGTGATGACCACCCGCTCGTTCTCGCTGGTGCCCAGGCCGACCAGCTGGCGCTTGGCCTTGTTCCCGGCGTCGGCGATGTACACGTAGGTGCCGTCGTTGCCGCGCTGCACGGCGTTGGCCGGGATGGTCAGCACGCCATGCAGGGTTTCGGCGAGCAGGCGCACGTTGACGAACTGGTTGGGGAACAGCTTCTGGTCGGCGTTCTCGAAGGCGGCCTTGAGCTTGACCGTGCCGGTGGTGGTGTCGATCTGGTTGTCGAGGGTCTTGAGCACGCCGCTGGCGAGGGTCAGGTTCTGGTTGCGGTCCAGCGCCTCCACCGGCACCGGCTGGGAGCCGGAGAGCTGGCGGGCGACGGTGCCCAGCTGCTGCTGCGGCAGGCTGAACACCACGGAGATCGGCTTGACCTGGGTGATCACCACCAGCGGCGTGGTGTCGCCGGAGGTGACCAGGTTGCCGACGTCCACCTGGCGCAGGCCGACGCGGCCGGAGATAGGCGCGCGCACCTGGGTGAATTCGAGGTTGAGCTTGGCGTCGTCGACCTGGCCCTGGTTGGTGCGCAGGGTGCCCTCGTACTGGCGCACCAGGGCTTCCTGGGTGTCGAGGGTCTGCTTGGCGATGGAGTCTTCGGCGTACAGGCCTTTGTAGCGCGCCAGGTCGATCTGCGCGTTCTTCAGCTGCGCCTGGTTCTGCTGCAGGGTGCCCACCGCCTGGTCCAGCGCCGCCTGGAAGGGCCGCGGGTCGATCACCGCGAGGACGTCGCCGGCCTTGACCTGCTGGCCTTCCTGGAACGGCACCTTGACCAGCTGGCCACTGACCCGCGCGCGCACGTTCACCGTGTTGTAGGCAGTGACGGTGCCCAGCGCATGGTAGTGCACCGGCAGGTCGCCCTTGGCCACCGGCGCCACGCTGACGGTGATGGCCGTGCCGCCACCCTGCCCGCCCGGCCCGCGCCCGGCCATGGCCGCTCCGCGTCCGCCGCGCCCGCCGCCGGCCTGGGGCTCCGGCGCCGAACTGGTCTTGTGCAGCCACATGCTCAGCCCCACCACAGCGGCGAAGACGGCGGCGGTGATCAGCCAGGGGCGCAGCTTGCGGAGTTTCGAGGGCGTTCCATTGCTTGGAGTCATAGCGGTCATCAGGCGGCCAAAGGTTTGGATGATAACGAGGCGCAAGGCAAAGCGCCGCATCCACGACGCGGCGTCCACACTTCTATACCTTCAGGGTCGAACGATAAGCACAGCAAGGCGCCGGGCAAAGTCTCTTTACCCGCTATTTACCTTTGTTTTACCGAGAGTTACGGCGCCTGGGCGAGGTTGCGCCGCAACTGTTCACACAGCAGCAGGGCCTGGGCTGCTGCTCCCTGCACAGCGCCAAAAACGAAGATGCCGCCCGGCCATTGGGCGGGGCGGCATCCGGGGCCTGCGGCAGCCGGGGCTGCGGCGGGCGATCAGCTCAGCGCGGCGACGGCGGCGGCGTAGTCGGGCTCGTCGGCGATCTCACCGACCAGTTGGCTGTGCAGCACCTGGTCGTTCTCGTCCAGCACCACCACGGCACGGGCGGCCAGGCCGGCCAGCGGGCCGCTGGCGATGGCCACGCCGTAGTTGGCCAGGAAGTCGGCGCCACGCATGGTCGACAGGTTGACCACGTTCTCCAGGCCTTCGGCGCCGCAGAAGCGCTTCTGGGCGAACGGCAGGTCGGCGGAGATGCACAGCACCACGGTGTTGGCCAGTTTGCTGGCCTCGACGTTGAACTTGCGCACGGAGGTGGCGCAGGTGGGGGTGTCGACGCTGGGGAAGATGTTCAGCACCTTGCGCTTGCCGGCGAAGTTCTCCAGGGTCACGTCGGCCAGGTCGCCGCCGACCAGCTTGAAGGCCGGGGCCTTTTCGCCTTTCTGCGGCAGTTTGCCGTCGACGTTGATCGGGGAGCCCTTGAGGGTGACTTGAGCCATTGCGGTATTCCTTCTATCGAGGGGATGGCCCCGCCGGAGAGGCCGGCGGGGCCGGGGATTTCGGGGCCGGGCGTCATCCTAGCATGAACTTGTCCGAGCGAATCTGTCGGGAATGACTTACGCGAGGTTGAATGACTTACGCAAGGTTGTAGGAGCGAGCTTGCTCGCGAACCTTTGTTCCGCGCTCCGATCCTCACCCCTGTCATTCCCGCGAACGCGGGAACCCAGAGACTTTTGGGTTGGGCTCGGTGTAACGCGCCGCACCGAGTCTGCGGAGATTTTTTGTTTCGCCCCCTCGGGCGAGTCCCTTTTGTCAAACGCCACAAAAGGAACCAAAAAGGCTTGCCCCAACATACGGGCCCGATAAAGCCGGGCTACCCTCACGAATTCCCCCGCCACGGAGGCCCGCCCCGAGGGTACGTCCCTGTAGCCCGCGGGGCTCTCGCGACATCCATGTCGCATGACCTCCTGAGCGGGGGTTTCGTTCGGCCTTCTGAAGGGGCGTTTCGGAGTGCACGGAGGTTTCTCTGGAAATCCAGGAGCCAAAGCCAGAGCAAACGCGCTTTTGCTCTTCGTAGGAGCGAGCTTGCTCGCGAACCCCGCAGTCTCTGGGTTCCCGCGTTCGCGGGAATGACGGGGGATGGTTAGGCGTCCCAGGATGACTCAGGATTCTCCCCCCACTCCGAACAGCCCCCTCTCCCTTCAGGGCGGGGCGCGCAGCCGAGGGTTGGGGAGAGGGCGCTCTTGAACCCAGCACCTACACCACCGGGAAATCCCATTCGCGAGCAAGCTCGCTCCTACAGTTCCATGAAGGGCATCGGCGCTCCGGCCAACGGCGTATAACCGCGAACGGTTATACGCCCTACGAACCTGCCGGCTAACACTGTGTCATCCCCCCACGCCAAACGGCCCCTCTCCCTCTGGGAGAGGGCTGGGGTGAGGGGACGGACTCCGCCCACCGCCGCCCCCCTGTACTCCGCTCCCCCTCCCTAACCCTCCCCCGCAAGCGAGAGAGGGAACCGTTCGGCATGAAGCGCAATCACCAGGCTCCCTGAACCACAATGCGCAAACCGCAGGCGAACGGCTCCAGGAAAGCACGGTCGTAGGAGCAACTGTCTTGCGGGCCGCACCGGGGCGCTCTTCGTAGGATGGGTTGAGCTTGCGAAACCCATGCGGTTGCGGTGATGGGTATCGCTTCGCTCAACACCATCCTACGAAAAGCCATGCTCACTCATGCGGTAGGAGCGGACTCCGTCCGCGATCGCCCCACCAACCGCACCGGACCATTCGACGACACAGCCCCCCTGCGACGCTATCCTGCAACGACACCCTCAGGAGGCTCCATGCGACCGCTTTATCCCGCCCTGCTCCTCGCCCTCGCCCTCCCCGCCCTCGCTCAGACCGACGGCCCCTGCCAGATCACCGCCGTCACCAGCGGCGATCGCCTGACCTGCCGCCTGGCCGAGCGCAGCGTCGATGTGCGTCTGCGCGGCATCGAAGCGCCCAGGGCCGGCGAACCCTATGCCCAGGCTTCGCTGGACAACCTGCGGCGCCTGGCCGAAGGCCGCAACGCCACCCTGGTGTTGCCGCGCGAGGAAGCCGCCGGTGCGCTCAGCGCCGCGGTGTGGGTGGAGCCCGCGGACTGTCCGGGTTGCGGGCATACCCTGGATGTCGGCCGCGCGCAGCTCGCCGTGGGCATGGCGCGCTGGCGGGTGGACGATCCCCAGGGCGAGGAAGAGCGCGCCCAGTACAACTTCGAGGAACAGGAGGCGAAGGCGCGCAAGGTCGGCCTGTGGCGGCCGGCGCGCACGCCCTGAAAGCACGAAGCCCCGGCACTGCCGGGGCTTCGTCGCTCTACTCGCAGCGAATCAGGCGCTGGCGAAGGCCGAGGCGATCTCCGCGCGGGCGCCCTTGATGGCGTTGGCGCGCGGTTCCTCGCCGTAGGCCAGGCCCTCGGCGCGGATCACTTCGATGTCGGTGATGCCGAGGAAGCCCAGCACCAGCTTCAGGTAGTCCTCGTGGGCGGCGCCGCTCGGCTGGCCGGCGTGCAGGCCGCCGGCGGTGGAGACGATGATCACCTTCTTGCCGCCAGCCAGGCCCTGCGGGCCGTTCTCGGTGTAGCGGAAGGTCTTGCCGGCCACGGCGATGCGGTCGATCCAGGCCTTCAGCTGGCTGGGCACGGTGAAGTTGTACATGGGCGCGCCGATGACGATGGCGTCGGCGGCGAGGAATTCCTCGATGCTGTTCTCGCCCAGGGCGGCTTCGTGCTTCTGCGCGGCGTCGCGCAGTTCCGCCGGGGTGCCGGCGGCGACCAGGCTGGCGGCGGACAGGTGGCTGATGGCGTCGGCGGCCAGGTCACGGTAGGTCACCTGTACGCCCGGCTCGGCGGCGGCCCAGGCCTGGACCACTTCCTGGCTGAGCTGGCGGGAGGCGGAGGCGTCGCCGAGGATGCTGGAATCGATGTGCAGAAGTTTCATGGGGTGGCTCCTGTGAATGGGGGTAGAAAGCGATGGGACGGATGCTACGCATGTAGCCAATGAGCGATAAGTCGGCAAAAATGCGATGAATCGTCCCACCAGCAGGACAATCCCATGCAGGACCTCAACGATCTCTTCTATTTCGCCAAGGTGGTGGAAGCCGGTGGCTTCGCCGCCGCGGGCCGCGAACTGGGGCTGCCGAAGTCGCGGTTGTCGCGGCGCATCGCCGAACTGGAGGCGCGCCTGAACGCGCGCCTGCTGCAGCGCACCACGCGCAAGCTGGCGCTCACCGACATCGGTGAGCGCTACTACCGGCACTGCCAGGCGATGCTGGTGGAGGCGGAGATGGCCGACGAGGTGGTCGCCCAGCTCAGCGCCGAGCCCCGCGGGCGGGTGCGCCTGTCCTGCCCGGTGGCGATGGCCGAGACGTCGCTCAACGCCATGCTGCCGGGCTTTCTCGCCGGCTATCCGCAGGTCAACCTGGAGCTGCTGCTGACCAACAGGCGCGTCGACCTGGTCAACGAAGGCGTGGACGTGGCGCTGCGCGTGCGCGCCCCCGGCGACGAGGACCCGTCGCTGGTCACCCGCCGCCTGCGCCCGGCCGCGGCAGTGCTGGTGGCCACACCGGAGCTGCTGCGCGGCCGCCGGTTGCAGGGCCCGGACGACCTGGCCGGGCTGCCGGTGCTGGGCGCTATCGGCAACGACCGCAAGGTGCACCTGCAGTTGCACGGCCCCGGCGGCGAAGTCCGCGAACTGGCCCTGGAGGCGCGCCTGGCCGCGGAAGACTTCAACCTGCGCAAGAACGTGGCGCTGGCCGGCCTGGGCATCACCACCCTGCCCCTCTATTACTGCCTGGAAGAACTGGCCAGCGGCCAACTGGTGCGGGTGCTGCCCGACTGGCAGGAACCGGCGGCCTTCCTCCAGGCGGTGTACCCGCACCGGCGCGGGCTGCTGCCGGCGGTACGGGCGCTGATCGATTACCTGGCCGAGGGCTTCGGCCGCAGCGACGAACCGCTATAAGGCGGCTCAGAACGCCGGCAGTACCCGCGCCAGCAGCACACCACCGAACAGGCGGTCCAGCCAGAACACCTGGTGCAGCAGCACTATCGCCCAGAACACCAACTGGTAGCTGGGCTTGCGCGTCTTGTGGCGCAGCAGGCGCTGGGCCAGGAAGGCGCCTGGCCAGCCGCCCAGCAGTTCCAGCAGGTGCAGGGTCTGTTCCGGCGTGCGCCAGGCGCCCTGCTCGGCGCTGCGTTTGTCGCGCCAGTAGGCGAAGAAGGCGACCAGGCTGAACAGCGGGTAGGCCAGCAGCCACCAGGGTGCGGCGCCGGCGAGCAGCAGGCGGCCGGCGCCGACCGCAGGCAACAGCAGCAAGGCGGCGAGCCAGCCCAGCGCCCTGCCCCAGCCGTTCGGCCGGGACGGCTCGGCGATCTGCCGGCCGCTGCGGACCTTGGCGCGGGTGGCAGGCGCCGCCGGCTTGCGGCGGATCTCGGGCAGGTCCACGGCCAGCCCGGCCAGGCGCGCATGTTCGGCGCGCGGGCGGCCCTGGCGATCGGAACCTGCGACGAAGCGCACCGCATCGCCGGCCTGGGGCCGGCGGTCGCCGCGGAATGCCGAGATGTGCAGGAAGAGTTCCTCGCCGCCGGCGCGCGGGCGGATGAAACCGAAGCCCTTGTCGTCGTCCCAGCGGCTGATGACGCCGTCCTTTTCCATGTTCATCCGCGCGGCCTCAGGGAGCGGCGCTGCTCCAGTCGATCAGGCTGAACTGCCAGGTCGCCAGGATCAGCAGGCCGAAGCCGATGCGGTACCAGGCGAACATCGCGTAGCTGTGGTTGGCGATGAACTTCAGCAGCCCGCGCACGGCGATCATGGCGAAGATGAAGGAGGTGACGAAGCCCACGGCGAACACCGGCAGGTCGCTGGGCTGGAACAGGTCGCGGTACTTGTAGCCGGAATAGACGGCGGCGCCGACCATGGTCGGCATGGCCAGGAAGAAGGAGAACTCCGTGGCCGCCTTGCGCGACAGGCCGAACAGCAGGCCGCCGATGATGGTGGCGCCGGAACGCGAAGTGCCGGGGACCAGCGCCAGGCACTGGGCGCAACCGACCTTCAGGGCGTCCTTCCAGGTCATGTCGTCGACGCTCTCGGCGCGGATGCGGTGCTCGCGCTTTTCCGCCCAGAGCATGACCACCCCGCCGACCACCAGCGCCGCCGCCACCGTGATGGGGTTGAACAGGTAGTGGTGGATCAGGTCGGCGAAGGCCACGCCCAGCACCACGGCGGGGAAGAAGGCGACCAGCAGGTTGATGGTGAAACGCTGTGCGCGAGGCTGGCTGGGCAGGCCGCAGATGACCTCGAGGATCTTGCCGCGGAACTCCCAGACCACCGCCAGGATGGCGGCCAGCTGGATGATGATGTTGAAGGCCTGTGCCCGCTCACCGACGAACCCCAGCAGGTCGGCGACTATGATCTGGTGTCCGGTGCTGGACACCGGCAGGAACTCGGTCAGCCCCTCGACCACTCCCAGGACGAACGCCTGAAAGGCACTCCAAAACTCCATACTGCTTCCCCCGAAGGCGCATTTCTTTTCGTGTTCTTCTGTTTTTCCGTGCAACCGTCGAGCACCCGCTGTGGGGCCCGACGAAAGGCTGGGCATGCTACTGCATTGCGCTGCCGCGGGTCAGTGTGTAACGAAAATTTCTCGCATCCACGCCATCCAGCGTCCGGCCATGGCCGCAAGCAGGCGGTGGGATGAGACACCCGGCCCCGGCGATCATTCCCTTAACACTTCCATTCCCGTCGCTAAGCCCTTGAAATAAAACGTGCACATTCGTACCAAAAGCAGGCTTTCCTGGCCATCATGTATCACCTCTGAAACAGCCGCAGGCCGCCAAGCCTCAGGAATGACGCAGACATCGATGGCATCACGGAAAACTGTTTCAGCGCTGATACGCCTATACGCAAAGCCCCATTCCAGAGCACTTGCCCCACTTTTGGTGGGGATGGCCACCCGCCCTTCTGTCTCAACGGCGAAACAGGTTTCTCTCAGGGGTTTCTGACAGTCATTCGTAAGCCCATGAATTTCAAGCGATAAGCAAAAGCGGCACGGCTTCTGCTCCATCCCGGTACTGCTGTTTAGGGCACAGCGCACCAGAAGGGATCGCCATCATGGGGAACATCGACTCAAGGATCGTCGGACTGCTCGCCTCCCTCGCCTGCATGACCGCTGCTGCGTTGCCGTCAACGGTTCAAGCGGGTGACGGCACCATCGTCATCCAGCGCACCGTACAGCCACGGGTCGCCACCCGCCCGACCATGGTGCCCGATCCGAATCCGATCACCGTCAATCCGAACATCTCCGCCCAGATCAACCGCCAGGTCGGCAACGCCGAACTGGATGACGCCGAGTTCGCCCGCGTCACCAGCGGTTCGAGCCTGTCCCAGCGGATTCTCCCGGGCGGCAACCTGGTGGGCATGGACAACGGCGCCAACCAGACGCTGCAGTCCGGCAGCCTGGGTGGCGGCGGCGGCAGTGGCGCCGGCATCTCCAACTCGGTCAATCGCACCGTGCAGCAAGGCCTGTCGCCGCTGCGCATGCTGACGGGAGATCGCTGACATGAAAGCACGCCTGACCCTTCTCGCCCTGCTCTGCTGCACCAGCGCCTTCGCCGCCGACCCGCAGCTGGTGAACAACGCCAGCATCGACAACGCCGGGCGCAGCTACAACGGCGTGGCCAGCGTCAACCAGGCCGCCGGCGACGAGCAGCAACAGGCCAACGGCCGCGCCATCGCCATCGGCACCAGCGGCGGCGCCAGCACCCAGTTCCATCAGACCGTCATCACCACCGCCGACCCGAGCCAGGCCGCCAAGGCCTCGATCACCGGCAACTCATTCTCCAACGGCAGCGGCGCCCTGGGCGTGAACCAGGCCGCCGGTACCGCCAACCAACAGGTCAACGCCATGAGCATCAGCGTCACCGCGGTGCCTCAGAGCGTCGACGACAACGTGCTGTCCCAGCAGAACATCACGTTGTCCCAGAACTCCGGCCCAGCCGGTTCCACCATGGGCAGTCGGCAGGTCGTCACCAGCGACCAGGCATTCGCCGGCAGCCGGGGGGTGGTCCAGGTGAGCCAGAGTGCCGGTATCGGCAATCGCATTGCCAATACCTTGAGCATCCGGGTCGCAGATTGACCCACGCCAACAACCAGAAACACTAAGCACACTAAATGCAAGGAGATACACCATGAAACCTACAATGGCCCTCAAGCCTCTGGTTTTCGCTGTTACGGCAGTCATGGCTGTAAGTGTTTACGCAGGCAATGATCGCGGCCCCCGTCACGGCCATGATCACGACAACCACCATGGCCAACAGCAGTACGATCCGTACAAGGATCCGCGGATTCCGGCCGGTGCCAGCGCTACCGTCATCGATAGCCAGTCCAGCTACAGCAACAACGTCATCAACCAGGGGACCAAGAACACCGCAGGTGTCAGCAACTCCCTGGGCGGCGCTTCGGGCAACGTCGGGGCCAACGTCGCCGCTGGCGACATGAACCAGCAGGCCAATGCCGCTGCGCTGGCCACCGCGGATGAACAGTTCATCTTCGGTTCCGCCTATGCGGCCACCTCGGTGACCCAGACCAACACCAGCAACACTGCCTGGAACTTCTCCACCGCCAACAACGCCGCTCTGAACAGCTCGGCCAACGGCGCCTCGGGCAACGTCGGCATCAACATCGCCGCCGGCAACTACAACCAACAGAAAAACGACATGGCCGCCGCCGTTTCCGGTGGGCGCCTGGCCGGTGCCAGCAGCGGCGCCAGCCAGACCTCCAGCGGCAACAACGTAGCCAACCTGGGCATCGCCACCTTCGACACCAAGACCCTCAAGTCCAGCTTCTACGCTCATGGCACCTATCAGGGCCATGGCTCGGGCGTAGTGCTGGATGACCCGGAGAAAGGTGGTCATCACGGCGGCTATGACAACAAAGGCAAGGGCCACGACAAGGTGGACAAGGATCCGCTGTACTTCAGCGAGTCGGGCACCATCGATCTGCGTGGCCAGGCTACCTATCAGGTCCTGGTTCCCACCGGCTGGAAGGACCCGGTCGTGAACAACGCCTCCATCAACAACTCGCTCAACGGCGTGTCGGGTAACGTAGGTGTGAACGTTGCTGCCGGCGTCGGCAACCAACAGAGCAACTCGCTGTCCATCGCCGCCGGTTGCCAGGCTTGCGTAAGCACTGGCGCAGTCACTGGCTTCTAAGCGACACCGTGCTGTACCTGGAGGCTCCGGCAACGGAGCCTCCCCTTTCTCAGCGCTGGCATAGGCGTCACGATCATGCGCACGCTCGCTTTCCTGCTCCTCGCACTCTGCTCCGGCCTGCTCCAGGCCGCGCAGCTGCCCTTCGCCATACTGCCCGGGGGCACGCTGGCCTATAAGCATGTGGAGAGCATCCGCGAACGTCGCTTCAGCAACCTGGTGGAGCAGAAGACCGACTTCAGCTGCGGCGCCGCCGCCCTGGCCACCATCCTGCGCACCGGCTACAACCTCGACGTCGACGAGGAGTTCGTCATCCGCGGCATGCTGGTCAAGGCCGACCCCCAACTGGTGCGTACCCAGGGCTTCTCCATGCTGGACATGAAGACCTACCTGGAAAGCATCGGCATGCGGGCCCGCGGCTACCGCATCCCGGTCTCCTCCCTGGAGAAGCTGACCATTCCAGTGATCGTGCTGCTGGACGTGCGTGGCTACAAGCATTTCGTCGTGCTGCAGCGCACGCACAACGGCTACGTCTACGTGGGCGACCCCGTGCTCGGCCACAAGCGCTACACGGAAGAAGATTTTCTCAAGGGCTGGAACGGCATCATCTTCGCCATCATCGGCCCCGGCTACGACAGGGCCAACGCCCTGATGAGCCCGCCGGAACCCCTGACCGCGAAGAACCGCCTCGATACCTTCCGCCCCGTCAAGGACGCGGAGCTCATGGATTTCGGATTCATCCAGAGCGACTTCCTGTGAGCCAAACGATAACGAGAGGTGGGATCCTCTCGGGGAGCGAACGATGAGAACCATTCCGCTGCTCGCCACCGCCTGCCTGGTGGCCAGCCTGCCGATCCAGGCCTCCGAGATTTTCCGGCCGATCGAGCTGCACGACCAGGAGCTGGCCCAATTGCGCGGCCGCTACGTCATGCCCGGGCGCATCATCAGCTTCGGCATCGTCATGAGCAGTACCTGGAAGAACGCCGTCGGCGACAACATCGGCGCCAAGGTGAGCATGCAGATCCAGGAATCCACCATCAAACCGCAGTTCTACGTCACCACCACCAAGGAAACCGGCAACGGCGGCACACCCTCGGCCGCGACCGGCAGCATCGTCGGTGGCGCGGGGCTCAACCAGACCCAGGGCGTCACCCAGAGCGCACGCTCGGCGGGTGACTACAACACCGCCTACAACAACGTCGGCATCAACGTGAGCGAAGCCGACCAGGCGCCCGCCGCAAGCAACCAGGGCACGCCCCTGAACGGCACGGTCAGCGCCAGCAACGGCGCCGGCACCGTCACCGTGTCCCCCGGCAGGGGGAACATCCAGTTGGCGATCAATGCCAACGGCCAAGGCTCGAGCCTCCAGCAACTGGGGGCCGGCGGCCTGGTGCAGGCCACCAACCTGCTGGGTAGCAGCAACCTGGTCAACAACCTTACCCAGCTGAACGTGGTCCTGCGTAACAACGCACCTTCCGTCGGAGCGCTGGATTGCAATCTCGACCAGCTCAAGGGCCTGCGATCCATGGGAATGTGATCTACGCTCAGTGGCGGAAGTAGTGCCCAAACGATAAAGATAGGGATAGCGCGCCATGCACCGATCGCTCACGCTTCGCACCGCAATCTGTGTATCCGCTTTGCTCCCCTCGGCCTTCGTCCATGCTGCGACGGAGGCCGAGGTGGAGGCTCTGAAACAGGAACTCATCGAGCTCAAGCAACGCTACGAGTCGCAACAGAAAGCGCTCATGGTGCTGGAGCAGCGGGTTCGCCAGGTAGAGGAACAGCCGGCGGCGACCCCGGCGCAGCCCAAACGCCTGGTCACTGCCACCAACAAGCCGACGCCGCCGGGCACCGGCAGTTCCTACGGCGAATCGCTCAAGGACGACAGCAACAACCCGCCCAAGAGCGTGGAGAACCTCTACGACGAGGCCAGCGGCTTCTTCGGCAACGGCGCCTTCAGCTTCGAGACGGGCCTGACCTACACCCACTACGACACCAAGCAGCTGATCCTCAACGGCTTCCTGGCGCTGGACACCATCTTCCTGGGCAACATCGGCGTGGACAACATCAAGGCCGACAACTGGACCCTGGACCTGACCGGCCGCTACAACTGGAACAACCGTTGGCAGTTCGACATCAACGTGCCCGTGGTCTACCGCGAGAGCACCTACTCCTCGGCCGGCGCCGGCAACTCCACCGCGCAGTCCACCGACGAGAAGGTCGACCGCGACCCGACCCTGGGCGACGTCAACTTCGGCATCGCCTACAAGTTCATGGACGAGACCGAGTCGCGCCCGGACGCGGTGTTCAGCCTGCGGGTCAAAGCCCCCACCGGCAAGGACCCGTACGGCATCAAGCTGGTCCGCGCGCCGGACAACGACAGCCTCAACGTGCCCGACGACCTGCCCACCGGCAACGGCGTCTGGTCCGTCACCCCGGGCATCTCGCTGGTCAAGACCGTGGACCCGGCGGTGCTGTTCGCCAGCCTGAGCTACACCCACAACTTCGAGCGCGACTTCAGCGACATCAGCCCGCAGCAGGGCACCAAGCTCGGCGGCAAGGTGGACCTGGGCGACTGGTTCCAGGTCGGCGCCGGCGTGGCCTTCGCCCTCAACGAGAAGACCAGCATGTCGTTCTCCTTCTCCGACCTGATCGCGCAGAAGAGCAAGCTCAAGCCCGACGGCGGCGACTGGCAGTCGATCACCGACAGCGACGCCAATGCCGCCTACTTCAACTGGGGCCTGACCTACGCCTGGAGCAACAACCTCACCATAGTGCCGAACCTGTCCATCGGCATCAGCCCCGATGCCCCGGACTTCAGCTTCAGCGTCAAATTCCCCTACTACTTCTGAACCCCGCATACGACAACGGCCCCTTTCGGGGCCGTTGTCGTTGCTGCGCCTTGCTCAGCGCAGCTGATGCTTGTGCAGCAGGCGGTAGAAGGTCGGCCGCGAGATGCCCAGCATGCGCGCCGCCAGGCTCAGGTTGTCGCCGTGGCGGGCCAGGGCGTCGCACATGGCCTGGCGCTCGGCGCCCAGCTTGTACTCCTCCAGGGTCACCAGCGGCACCTTGCCGGAGCCGCCGCGCTGGCGCTCCAGGCCCAGGTCGCGGGCCTCGATCTGCCTGCCCTCGGCCAGCACCAGGCCACGGCGCACACGGTTGGCCAGCTCGCGCACGTTGCCCGGCCAGGCGTGTTCGGCCATCGCCGCCAGGGCGTCGTCGCTGAAGCGCCGCGGGCGGCGGCCGGTCTCGACGCTATAAAGGTGGGCGAAATGGTTGGCCAGCAGCGCCAGGTCGCCATTGCGCTCGCGCAGCGGCAGGGTGGACACCTGCAGCACGTTCAGGCGGTAGTACAGGTCCTCGCGGAAGCCGCCGGTGCGGATGGCGTTCTCCAGGTCCAGGTGGGTGGCCGCCAGCACGCGCACGTCCACGGCGATCGGCTGGCTGCCGCCGACGCGCTCGATCTGCTTCTCCTGCAGCACCCGCAGCAGGTTGGCCTGCAGTTCCAGGGGCAGGTCGCCGATCTCGTCGAGGAACAGGGTGCCACCGTTGGCCTGCTCGAAGCGGCCGATCTTGCGCTGGTGCGCGCCGGTGAAGGCGCCCTTCTCGTGGCCGAACAGCTCGGACTGGATCAGGTGCTCGGGAATCGCCCCGCAGTTGATCGCGATGAACGGCCGGTTGGCCCGCCGCGACTGGCGGTGCAGGGTGCGCGCCACCAGCTCCTTGCCGGTGCCGCTCTCGCCACGGATCAGCACCGGCGACTCGGTGGGCGCGAACTTCGCCAGCAGGCGGCGCAGCTCCTGCATCGAACGGCTCTCGCCGAGCAGTTCGTGCTGGTGCTCCACGCTGTGGTAGGTGCCGCCGCGCCCGCGCAGGCGCGCCATGCCGAAGGCGCGGCCGAGGGTGACCTGCACCCGCGCCACGTCGAACGGCAGGGTATGGAAATCGAAGAACCATTCGCAGACGAAATCGCCCACCTCCTGGATGGGCAACGCGTCCGGGCTGAGCACCGCGATCCACTCGGTGCCGCTGCGGGTGATGAGGTCCTTCACCGACTCCGGGCGCTCCAGGTGTTGCGGATGCAGACGCAGCAGGCCGACGTCGCAGTTGCGTTCGCTCGCGACGTCGAGTCCGCAACTGTCTACCTCCCACCCTGCTGCCCGGAGCCCGGGCAATAATCGCTGGCAGTCATCGCAGGGATCGACCACCAGCAGGCGACGCCGTTTCGACGCTACTTCGAGCATGCTCCCTTCCTTGGCGCCATTTTTTTGAAAAACTTTATAAAACAGAAACTTGGCGCTCCAAGTTGTAAAGCTAGCAATATCTTGACGCGCCCATTGACCGTTTTCCTATAAGGCCGATGCCGAAACGATCTCAGCAGCCCGTTCCGGCCTATTGACTTATGCCGAAAGCCTCTGGGAAAGCCCTCCTTCATGCCCTTTCCACTCACCTCGCGTCGGAAAATCGTCTTTTCCGGATGACGAGAGCCCGCAGCCGGCCGCTCAGGGCACCATGGCCATGCCGACGCCGAAGCGGTTCCAAGCGTTGATGGTGGCGATGGCCAGGGTCAGGTCGACGATCTCGGTGTCGCTGAAGTGTTCGCGCAGGGCGTCGAACTGCGCCTGCGGGGCGTGCTTCTCGGCCAGCAGGGTGAGGCTTTCCACCCAGGCCAGCACGGCGCGCTCGCGGGCGCTGAAGAAGTTCGTCTCGCGCCAGACGCCGAGGGTCTGCAGGCGCGCCTCGCTCTCGCCGGCCTTGCGCGCGTCGTCGGCGTGCATGTTCACGCAGTAGGCGCAGCCGTTGATCTGCGAGGCGCGCAGGCGGATCAGTTCGAGCAGGCCATTGTCCAGGCCGGACTTCGCCAGCGCCTGCTCCAGGCCGAGCATGGCCTTGTAGGCGCTGGGGGACTGTCCGGCCCATTCGATACGTACACTCATGGTTCTCTCCAGTGGCGCCCGCCGGTTGCGGGAATGCAGATACCTTAGCCGCCGCGGCGGAGCCGCCGAATAGCCAATGCCGGGCAATAGCGGGAGTCCATTGCGGCCCTAGCGGTCGATGCGGGTGGAGAGAATGATCGACGACATGGTGCGCTCCACCCCGTCGAGCGCGCCGATGCGGTCGAGCAAGGCGTCCAGGTCGCGGATCGACAGGGCCTCGACGATGGCGATCATGTCGAACTGGCCGCTCACCGAGTGCAGCGTCTTCACCTCGGGAATCTTCTCCAGCGCCTGCACCACCTGATGCGACAGCTTGGGCAGCGCCGTCACCAGCACATGGGCGCGCACCAGCGACTGCGCGTAGCTGTCGGCCACCTTGATCGAATAGCCGCTGATGATGCCCTGCTGCTCCAGGCGCTCGATCCGGCTTTGCACCGTGGAGCGCGACACCCCGAGCTTGCGCGCCAGTTCGGAAACCGACTCGCGGGCATTGGCGCGCAGGAGGTTGAGCAGGGCCGCATCGGCATTTCTCGTCATTTTGTCGAATCCATTGGTTGAATTGCCTGGAATAGCTCCGTCATTTTGCAGATTGGCGGATTCATTTCAACGACCGGCTTTGCCACCATGTGCACCAGCGCCGGCCCGCCAGGGCCGGCCGACAAGCCTGGCCAGGCTTGCCCTCTCCGCGTGCCCGCCATCCATCGGAAGGCTGGCCGCGGAGCGCGTGCGGCGGTGCAAGAGACACCTGCCTGGGCAATGCTGGAACAAGGGCCAGGCACGCCAGAACCCTTGGGAGAGATAAATGCACAACAACCGCCACCCCCATACCCCCGGCAAGCAACCGGTGACCATCTTCGGCCCGGACTTCCCCTTCGCCTTCGACGACTGGCTGGAGCACCCGGCGGGCCTGGGCAGCATCCCGGCGCACAACCATGGCCAGGAAGTGGCCATCGTCGGGGCGGGCATCGCCGGGCTGGTGGCGGCCTACGAACTGATGAAGCTGGGCCTGAAGCCGGTGGTCTACGAGGCCTCGAAGCTGGGCGGCCGGCTGCGTTCGGAGCCCTTCGAGGGCGCCGAGGGCGTCATCGCAGAACTGGGCGGCATGCGCTTCCCGGTCTCCAGCACGGCCTTCTACCACTACGTGGACAAGCTGGGCCTTGAGACCAGGCCCTTCCCCAACCCGCTGACGCCGGCCTCCGGCAGCACCGTGGTGGACCTGGAAGGCACCAGCCACTACGCGGAGAAGATCGACGACCTGCCGCAGATCTTCCGCGAGGTCGCCCAGGCCTGGGCCGACGCCCTGGAGGACGGCGCGCGCTTCTCCGAGATCCAGGACGCCATCCGCGCGCGCGACACCGTCAAGCTCAAGGCGCTGTGGGACGAACTGGTGCCGCTGTGGGACGACCGCACCTTCTATGACTTCGTCGCCACCTCCAAGGCCTTCTCGCGCCTGTCCTTCCACCACCGCGAAATCTTCGGTCAGGTCGGCTTCGGCACCGGCGGCTGGGACTCGGACTTCCCCAACTCGATGCTGGAAATCTTCCGCGTGGTGATGACCAACTGCGACGACCACCAGCACCTGGTGGTCGGCGGCGTCGAGCAGGTGCCGCGCGGCATCTGGAACCACGCGCCGGAGCGCTGCGCGCACTGGCCGGCCGGCACCTCCCTGGCGAAGCTGCACAACGGCGCGCCACGCCCGGGGGTGAAGAAGATCGCCCGCGCCGCCAGCGGCAACCTGGCGGTCACCGACTACTGGGGCGACACCCGCGAATACGCCGCGGTGCTGACCACCTGCCAGAGCTGGCTGCTGACCACCCAGATCGAATGCGAGGAAGCGCTGTTCTCGCAGAAGATGTGGATGGCCCTGGACCGCACCCGCTACATGCAGTCGTCGAAGACCTTCGTCATGGTCGACCGGCCGTTCTGGAAGGACAAGGACCCGCAGACCGGCCGCGACGTCATGAGCATGACCCTCACCGACCGCCTGACCCGCGGCACCTACCTGTTCGACAACGGCGACGACAAGCCCGGGGTGATCTGCCTGTCCTACTCCTGGATGAGCGACGCCATGAAGATGCTGCCGCACCCGGTGGAGAAGCGCGTGCAGCTTGCGCTGGATGCCTTGAAGAAGGTCTACCCGAAGGTGGACATCGCCAGCCACGTGATCGGCAACCCCATCACCGTGTCCTGGGAGGCCGATCCGCATTTCCTCGGCGCCTTCAAGGGCGCCCTGCCTGGCCACTACCGCTACAACCACCGCATGTACTCGCACTTCATGCAGGATGACCTGCCCGCCGAGCAGCGCGGCATCTTCATCGCCGGCGACGATGTATCCTGGACCCCGGCCTGGGTCGAAGGCGCGGTACAGACCTCGCTGAACGCCGTGTGGGGCATCCTGCACCACTTCGGCGGCGCCACCCACCCGGACAACCCCGGCCCCGGCGACTGCTATGCCGAACTGGGCCCCGTGGCCCTGCCCGACTGACCAAGGAGGAAGCGCCATGCGCCTCGCCCTCTACCAGTGCCCCCCGGGGCCCGACGACCTCGCCGGCAACCTGCGCCGGCTGCGGGAGGCCGCGCAACGCGCGGCCGCCCAGAGCGCGGACCTGCTGGTCTGCCCGGAAATGTACGCCAGCGGCTACAACATCGGCGCCGAACGCGTCGCCGCCCTGGCCGAAGCCGCCGACGGCGCCATCGCCGAGACGGTGGCGGGGATCGCCCGGGAATTCGACGTCGGCATCCTCTACGGCTACCCGGAAAGCAACCCGGCCGGCGCGCCGTTCAACAGCGTGCAGCTGATCGACCGCCGCGGCGAGCGCCGCGCCAACTACCGCAAGACGCACCTGTACGGCGACCTCGACCGCGACCAGTTCAGCCCCTCGGACGAGCCGCCGGCGATCGTCGAGCTGGACGGCTGGAAGCTCGGCCTGCTGATCTGCTTCGACGTCGAGTTCCCCGAGGCCGTGCGCACCCTGGCCCTGGCCGGCGCCGACCTGGTGCTGGTGCCAACGGCCAACATGCACCCCTATGAGTTCGTCTGCCAGGTGCTGGTGCCCACCCGCGCCTACGAGAACCAGGTGTTCCTCGCCTACGCCAACTTCCAGGGCAGCGAAGGCGAGCTGGAATACTGCGGCCTGAGCTGCGTGGTGGCCCCGGACGGCCAGGTGATAGCCCGGGCGAAACAGGCCGGGGAACTGCTGATCGCCGATCTCGAGCCGGAACGCATAGCCATGGTCCGCGAGGGCTACAGCTACCTGCGGCTGCGCAGGCCGATGCTGTATCGGTCCTGATGGCGCGGCTGTAAGGTACGCCCCTCCCCCGTAGGAGCGGACCTTGTCCGCGATAGCCGGACGTTCCGGCGCGGATCGCGGATAAGATCCGCTCCTACGCCGCCCCACCCACACCACGCCCCTGTAGGAGCGCGCCCTGCGCGCGATTCGCAGGCAGGGCCTGCTCCTACAGTCCCCCGGGAGGCACGGCTTCTCGTAGGAGCGAGCTTGCTCGCGAACTGCATGGCACCGCGTCTGTTCGCGAGCAAGCTCGCTCCTACAAAGAGCACCCCGGCGCGGCCTGCAAACCCACCCACACCATTCCCATGCATGTAGGAGCGCGCCCTGCGCGCGATTCGCAGGCAGGGCCTGCTCCTACAGTCCTCTGGGAAGCACGGCTTCTCGTAGGAGCGAGCTTGCTCGCGAACCGCATGGCACCGCGTCTGTTCGCGAGCAAGCTCGCTCCTACGAAGAGCGCCCCGGCGCAGCCTGCAACCCGCCAGCACCACGCCCCTGTAGGAGCGCGCCCTGCGCGCGATTCGCAGGCAGGGCCTGCTCCTACAGTCCCCCGGGAAGCACAGCTTCTCGTAGGAGCGAGCTTGCTCGCGAACCGCATGGCACCGCGTCTGTTCGCGAGCAAGCTCGCTCCTACAAAGAGCACCCCGGCGCGGCCGGCAACCCGCCCGCACCACGCCCCTGTAGGAGCGCGCCCTGCGCGCGATTCGCAGGCAGGGCCTGCTCCTACAGTCCCCGGGAGGCACGGCTTCTCGTAGGAGCGAGCTTGCTCGCGAACCGCATAGCACCACGTCTGTTCGCGAGCAAGAACTGGGCGTCCCCCTCGCTCCTACAAAGAGCACCCCGGCGCGCGAATCGCAGTCACCATGAGGCACCGCATCCCGCCCCAATGAAAAACGGCGCCCTCGGGCGCCGTTCTTCACCCCCCAAACCTCACCCGTTGTTCTTCTTCACGATGGCATCGGCGATATTCGCCGGCGCCTCGGCGTACTTGGTGAACTCCATGGAATAGCTGGCGCGCCCCTGGGACATGGAACGCACGTCGGTGGCGTAGCCGAACATCTCGCCCAGCGGCACCTCGGCGCGGATCACCTTGCCCGCCGGGGTGTCTTCCATGCCCTGGATCAGGCCGCGGCGGCGGTTCAGGTCGCCCATCACGTCGCCCATGTAGTCCTCGGGGGTCACCACCTCGACCTTCATCACCGGCTCCAGCAGCACTGCGCCGCCCTTCTGCGAGAGCTGCTTGGTAGCCATGGAGGCGGCGATCTTGAAGGCCATCTCGCTGGAGTCGACGTCGTGGTACGAGCCGTCGTACACCGTGGCCTTCAGACCGATCAGCGGGTAGCCGGCGAGCACGCCGTTGTGCATCTGTTCCTCGATGCCCTTCTGGATCGCCGGAATGAACTCCCGCGGGATCACCCCGCCGACCACCTCGTTGTGGAACTCCAGGCCGTCCTTGCCCTCGTCGCCCGGCTCGAAGCGGATCCAGCAATGGCCGAACTGGCCGCGCCCGCCGGACTGGCGGACGAACTTGCCCTCGATCTCGCACTTGCGGCGGATCGCCTCGCGGTAGGCCACCTGCGGCTTGCCGATGTTGGCCTCGACGTTGAACTCGCGGCGCATGCGGTCGACGATGATGTCCAGGTGCAGCTCGCCCATGCCGGAGATGATGGTCTGCCCGGTCTCCTCGTCGGTCTTCACGCGGAACGAAGGGTCCTCCTGGGCCAGCTTGGACAGGGCGATGCCCATCTTCTCCTGGTCGGCCTTGGTCCTGGGCTCCACCGCCACCGAGATCACCGGGTCGGGGAAGTCCATGCGTTCGAGGATGATCGGCTTGTCGATGGCGCACAGGGTGTCGCCGGTGGTGACGTCCTTCATGCCGATCAGCGCGGCGATGTCGCCGGCGCGCACTTCCTTGATCTCCTCGCGCTGGTTGGCGTGCATCTGCACCATCCGCCCGACGCGCTCCTTCTTGCCCTTCACCGAGTTGAGCACCGCGTCGCCGCTGCTCAGCACACCCGAGTAGACGCGGGTGAAGGTCAGGGTGCCGACGAAGGGGTCGGTGGCGATCTTGAAGGCCAGCGAGGAGAACGGCTCGCTGTCGTCGGCGTGGCGCTCGTCGTGCTTCTCCTCGTCGTCCGGGTGGGTGCCGTTGATCGCCGGGATTTCCGAGGGCGCCGGCAGATAGTCGATCACCGCATCCAGCACCAGCGGCACGCCCTTGTTCTTGAACGAGGAACCCAGCACCGCCGGGACGATCTCGTTGGCCAGGGTGCGCTGGCGCAGGCCGGCCTTGATCTCCTCCAGGCTCAGCTCCTGGCCCTCGAGGTACTTGTTCATCAGCTCGTCGTTGGCCTCGGCGGCGGCCTCGATCATGTGCGCGCGCCACTCCTCGGCCAGCGCCTGCAGTTCGGCGGGGATGGGCTCCTCGCGGTAGCTGGTGCCCTGGTCGTCGTCGTTCCAGTAGATGGCCTTCATCTTCACCAGGTCGATCTGCCCGTTGAAGTTCTCCTCCGCGCCGATGGCCAGCTGGATCGGCACCGGGTTGTGGCCCAGGCGCCGCTTGATCTGCTCGACCACGCGCAGGAAGTCGGCGCCCTGGCGGTCCATCTTGTTCACGTAGGCCAGGCGCGGCACGTGGTACTTGTTGGCCTGGCGCCACACCGTCTCGGACTGCGGCTCGACGCCGTCGGCGCCGCTGAACACCACCACGGCGCCGTCGAGCACGCGCAGCGAGCGCTCCACCTCGATGGTGAAGTCGACGTGGCCGGGGGTGTCGATGATGTTGAAGCGGTACTTGTGCGGGTACTGCTTGGTCGAGCCCTGCCAGAAGGCGGTGGTGGCCGCCGAGGTGATGGTGATGCCGCGCTCCTGCTCCTGCACCATCCAGTCCATGGTCGCCGCCCCGTCGTGCACCTCGCCCATCTTGTGGTTGACCCCGGTGTAGAACAGGATGCGCTCGGTGGTGGTGGTCTTGCCGGCGTCCACGTGCGCGACTATGCCGATGTTGCGATAAAGCTCGATGGGCGTGGTGCGAGCCATGATGTGCTCCGTTTCTGCTGGATGACTTGAGGTTTCGACCGCGAACGGCAAAGCCGTCCGCCGAAGAAGGCAAACCCTCGAATTATGCATTCGGGACAGGCTCAAGGTAGCGCGTCTGCGCGGCAATTCCAGTGCCGATGACGGCGCCCGGCACATGCGCCGACCGGCTGCGGCATCGCGGCATTGCATCGCGCGACTGAACCGACATAAAATGAGAGTCATTCGCAAATGATCATCTGGCGCACGACACCGTGGCATTCGCCGAACCCTCCGCCGACCAGCACCTGCACACCCTCTACGAACGCCACCACGGCTGGCTGCAGCAATGGCTGCGCGGCCGCCTGGGCAACGCCTGGGATGCCGCCGACCTGGCCCAGGACACCTTCCTGCGCCTGCTGCGCCGGCCGCTGAGCGACGTCGGCGATCGCCCGCGCGCCCTGCTCACCCACATCGCCAAGGGCCTGCTGGTGGACCGCTGGCGCCGCCAGGAACTGGAACGCGCCTACCTCGAAGCCCTCTCCGCGCTGCCCGAGGAACTGGCCCCCGGCCCGGAAGCCCGCGAACTGATCCTGGAAACCCTGGAGTGCATCGATGCGGCGCTGGGCGAACTGCCCGCCCTCACCCGCGAAGCCTTCCTGCTCGCGCAGCTGGACGGCCTCACCTACCCGGCCATCGCCGAGCGCCTGGGCCTGTCCCTGGCGACCGTCAAGCGCTACATGCGCGCGGCCTTCATCGCCTGCCTGAGCTTGGCCTGATGCACGAGCAGACGCTGGACCCACGCATCCTCGGCGAAGCCGCCGACTGGCTGGTGCGCCTGGGCGAACGCCCGGCCAGCGCCGCCGACCTGCGGGCCATCGAGCAATCCATCGAGCAATGGCGCGGACGCAGCGCGCAGCACGCCGAAGCCTGGCGCCGCGCCGAAAGCCTGCTCGGCGGCCTGCAGCAGCTGCCGCCGGGCACGGGCCGGCAGAGCCTGCAACGCCTCGGCGAACGCGGCCTGAGCCGGCGGCAGATGCTCAACCGCCTGGGCCTGCTGCTGGCGGTGGCGCCCGCGGCCTGGCTGGGCGCGCGCCAGCTGCCCTGGGCCGAATGGAGCGCCGACCAGCGCACCGCCACCGGCGAGCGAAAGCGCGTGCAACTGCCCGACGGCAGCCTGCTGACGCTCAACACCGGCAGCGCCGTGGACATCCGCTTCAGCCCGCGGGAACGCCGCCTGCGCCTGCTCGACGGCGAAATCCTCGTCGCCACCCACGCCGACCCGGCGCCCGCGCCGCGGCCGTTCCTGGTGGAAAGCCGCCAGGGCCTGCTGCGCACCGCCGGCGCGCGCTTCGCCGTGCGCGACCTGGGCGAGGCGTGCCGGGTGGCCGTGCTCGAAGGCAGCGTCGCCGTGGAACCCTTCGCTACCGCCGCGCGCCGCCAGGTCGAGGCCGGTCAGCAGCTGCTGTTCAGCGCCAGCGCCCTGCAGGCCGTGCAGACGGCGGACGCCAATGCCAGCAGCTGGGAAAACGGCATGCTGCTGGCCCAGGACATGCGCCTGGACGCCCTGCTGGCCGAACTGGGCCGCTACCGCAACGGCGTGCTGCGCTGCGCGCCCCAACTGGCCGGGCTGCGCGTCAGCGGCGCCATCCCCCTGGGCAACGACGACGCCGGCCTGCGCCTGCTGGCCGACATGCTGCCGCTGAAGGTCAGCAGCCTGACGCGCTACTGGGTGACCCTGGAGCCCGCCTGAACCCCGCCGCTACGCCGCCCCAACGACCCCCGAAAATTTTTTCATCCGCCATGACACCTTTTTCCTGCTCGTCCGGTGAAGGAGGAAACACCCCATTCACTCCTCGCGCCGACAGGATCACCGCATGACCACCCGCCTCCGCCTGAAGCCCCACACCCTCGCCCTGGCCATCGGCCTCGCCCTGCAGGGCGCCACCCTGCCCGGCCTGGCCGCGGAAACCGCCAGCGTGCAACGCCAGTACGACATCGCCCCAGGACCGCTGGGCGAGGTGCTGGCCCGCTTCGCCGCCCAGGCCGGCGTGCCCCTGGCCTTCGAGGCCGCCACGTTGAACGCCCGCCACAGCGACGGCCTGAAAGGCAGCTACGACGCCGAGGACGGCCTGATGCGCCTGCTGGAAGGCAGCGGCTACCGCCTGGTGCGCAAGCCCAGCGGCTACGGCGTCGAAGCCATCGCCCGGGACGGCGAGGCCCTGGAGATGGGCGCCACCACCGTCAGCGCCGTGGCCCAGGCCCCCGGCGAACTGCCGCCGGTCTATGCCGGCGGCCAGGTGGCCCGCGGCGCCCGGCTGGGCATGCTGGGCAACCAGGACATGCAGGACGTGCCCTTCGCCTTCTCCAGCTACACCGCGCAGGCCATCAAGGACCAGCAGGCGCAGACCGTCGGCGA
The DNA here is from genome assembly GCF_023516765.1 of Pseudomonas sp. R3.Fl. NCBI lineage: Bacteria > Pseudomonadati > Pseudomonadota > Gammaproteobacteria > Pseudomonadales > Pseudomonadaceae > Pseudomonas > Pseudomonas sp. R3.Fl. The sequence goes on along the minus strand of NZ_JAMGSO010000001.1, from coordinate 7,262,468 downwards.
CGTGCTGCTCAACGACGCCGCGGTGCGCCAGGGCAACGGCTACGGCAACTTCTCGCAGATCTTCGTCATCCGCGGCCTGCCGCTGAGCACCGACGACGTCTCGCTCAACGGCCTGTACGGCGTGACGCCGCGGCAGATCATCGGCACCGAGTCGCTGGAGCGCGTCGAGCTGTTCAAGGGCTCCAACGCCTTCATCAACGGCGTGACGCCCAGCGGCAGCGGCATCGGCGGCGCGGTGAACCTGCAGACCAAGCACGCCGAGGATGTCCCCACGCGCAGCCTGAGCCTGGACTACGGCAGCGACAGCCAGGTTGGCGAACACCTCGACCTGGGCCAGCGCTTCGGCGAGGACAACCGCTTCGGCGCGCGGCTCAACCTGGCCCAGCGCGAAGGCGACAGCGCCATCGACGACAACGCCCAGCGCTACAAGCTGGCCAGCGTCAACCTCGACTACCGCGGCGAACGCCTGCGCCTGAGCAGCGACTTCGGCTACCAGAAGCAGCGCATCAACCAGGGCCGCCCGGTGGTCTACGTCGGCAGCGGCGTCACCAGCATCCCCCACGCGCCCGACGCCGACAGCAACTACGGCCAGGCCTGGAGCTACTCGCAGCTGGAAGACACTTACGGCATGTTCCGCGGCGAATACGACCTGAACGACAACTGGACGGTCTACCTCTCCGGCGGCGCCAAGCACACCCGCGAGAACGGCAGCTACTCCTCGCTGACCCTGAGCGACAACGCCGGAACCGCCGGCGGCGGCACCATGGACGCCACCCACGACGAGGACAACAAGAGCGCCATGGCCGGCCTCAACGGCCGCTTCCACACCGGCCCGGTGAGCCACCAGCTGAACTTCGGCCTGGCCGGCATCTGGGCCGAGCAGCGCAGCGCCTACCGCATGGCGCTAACCAAGTACCCGGCCAACCTGTACCGCCCCGCGCAGGTCGCCAAGCCGGCCACCACCTACTCCGGCGGCGACTACAACGACCCCGGCATCGTCGGCAAGACGCGCAACCGCAGCGCCGCCGCCTCCGACACCCTGGGCTTTCTCGACGACCGCGTGCTGCTGACCCTCGGCGTGCGCCGCCAGAGCATCGGCACCGACGGCTGGAGCTACGCCGGCGTGCGCAACGCCGACTATCGAGAGTCCATCACCACGCCGGTGTACGGCATCGTGGTCAAGCCCACCGAGTACCTGTCGCTGTACGCCAACCGCATCGAAGGCCTGGCCGCCGGCCCCACCGCGCCCTCCACCGCGGTCAACGTCGGCGAGGTGTTCGCCCCGCAGCGTTCCAAGCAGATCGAAGTGGGCGCCAAGCTGGACTTCGGCAGCTACGGCGGCAACCTGGCGTTCTACCGCATCGAACAGCCCACCAGCGTCACCGACCCGGACACCAAGGTCTTCAGCGTCGACGGCGAGCAGCGCAACCGCGGCGTCGAGCTGAACCTGTTCGGCGAACCGCTGCAAGGCCTGCGTCTGCTGGCCGGCGCCACCTGGATCGACACCGAGCTGCGCAACACCGCCGGCGGCGCCAACGACAGCAACCGCGCCATCGGCGTGCCGCGCTTCCAGTACAACCTCGGCGCCGACTGGGACGTGCCCGGCCTCGACGGCCTGGCGCTCAACGGCCGCCTGCTGCGCACCGGCGGCCAGTACCTGGACCAGGCCAACAACCTGAGCATCCCGGCCTGGACCCGCGTCGACCTGGGCGCCCGCTACCGCTTCAAGGTCGAGCAACGCGACGTGATCCTGCGCGCCAACCTGGAAAACGTCGCCAACGAGGACTACTGGGCCTCCACCATCGGCGGCTACCTGACCCAGGGCGAGCCGCGCACCCTGCGGGTGTCCGCCACCGTCGACTTCTGAAGCCGCGGGCCGGGCGCGCGCTCGCCCGGCCCCCGCTCAGTCGAGGTACAGGCCCACGCCGGGGGCGATCGGCAGCCCCAGCTCCATCCAGAGGATGAGGAACAGCGTCCAGCACAGCAGGAAGCCCAGGGCCACCGGGATGGTCATCGACGCCAGGGTGCCGATCCCGGCGTCCTTCTGGTAGCGCTGCAGGAAGGCCAGGCACAGGCTGAAGTAGGGGCTCATGGGCGTGACTATGTTGGTCGAGGAATCGGCGATGCGGTACGCCGCCTGCACGAAGGCCGGCTCGAAGCCCACCAGCATCAGCATCGGCACGAAGATCGGGGCCATCAGCGACCACTGCGCCGAACCCGAGGTGATGAACAGGTTCATCAGCGTCACCAGGCCCAGGAACGCCAGCACCAGCGGGATGCCGCCGAAGCCGCTGCTGTCGAGCAGGTGCGAGCCGCCGACGGCGATCCATTCGCCCAGGTGCGTCCACTTGAACCAGGCGAGGAACTGCGAGATGGCGAAGAACAGCACCAGGGTCGGCGCCAGCTCCTTGATCGCCTCGGCCATGAAGCCGATGGCATCGCGGGCGTCGCCGATCTTCCCCACGCTGCGGCCGTAGACCCAGCCCAGGACCAGGAAGAAGATGGCGAAGACGGCCACCGCGCTGGTGAGGAACGGCGAAGGCACCAGCCCGCCCTCGGGGTTGCGCAGCGGCGAGCCGGCCGGCAGCACCGCGGCGAGGACCAGGGCGGCCAGCACCAGCGCCGCCCAGCCGGCGCGCTTCAGCCCCTTGAGCTCCCGCGCGCTGATCGGCTGGATGTCGACCACCACGCTGCCGCGGTACGGGCCGGCCAGGGGCTCGACGATGCGCTCGATGATGAAGGCGCCGATCACCGACAGCAGCACGGCGGAACAGGCGACGAAATAGTAGTTGTCGATGGGCGAGACGTAGACCGCGGGGTCGATCGTCTGCGCGGCGCTGGTGGTGATCCCGGAGAGGATCACGTCGGTCGGGGTGATCAGCAGGCTGGCATCGTAGCCCGCCCCCACCGCGACGAAGCCGGTCACCGCGCCGACCAGGGGGTTGCGCCCGGTGGCCTGGAAGATCATCGCCGACAGCGGGATGAGGATGACGAAGGCGGCGTCGGCGGCCACGTGGCTGCACATGCCGACGAGGAAGATGACGAAGGTGGTCAGGTAGCGTGGGGCCTTCATCACGCTCACCTGCATCAGCGCCCCGACCAGCCCGGTCTTGTCGGCCACGCCGATGGCCAGCAGGATGACCAGCACCGCGCCCAGCGGCGGGAAGCTGACGAAGTTCCTGACCACCGAGGTCAGTGCGAAAACCAGGCCCTCGCCAGAAACCAGACTCCTGACCGTGACCAGGTCGCCGGTCTTGGGATGGACGCCGGACACCCCGGACGCCGCCAGCGCCCAGGACAGGAGCGCGACGCCCAGGCACAGCCAGGCGAACAGGACGACCGGGTGTGGGAGCTTGTTGCCCGCCCGTTCGATGGCGTTGAAGAAACGCTGCATGGTGAATTTTCCTTTGCCAGCCGCCGGCCGCTCGGGGCGCGGCGAAGCTGGCCTGCACGGATTGCCGGATGGCCCGCCTCGGCGCCGCCGCAGGATGGCGGCGCGGCGCGGGCCCGTGAGTGCCTTCGCTCAGGGATTGGTCCCGAGGCGCCGCTCGGCGATGGCGACGAACATGCCCGCCGCGACGGGCAGGATTTCGTCGCGATAGTCGTAGTGCGGATGGTGAAGGTAGGCGCCGTCCTCGCCGTTGCCGACGAAGAAATAGCAACCCGGCACTTTCTCCAGGTAGAAAGCGAAATCTTCCGCCCCCATGGTCGGAAGCTGGTGCATGTAGCCCGCCTTGTCCGCGCCGAGGGCGTCGATGGCGGTTTCCACCACGAAGGCGGTTTCGTCGGCGTCGTTGACCAGCGCCGGGATGCGCATCGTCCGCACCAGTTCGGCGCTGGCGCCATGGGCCTGGCAGACCCGGTCGACGACGCGGCGCAGCGTCTCGTCGATCACCGCGGCGGCTTGCGGCGAGCCGTCGCGGGTGTTGATCATCAGCGTCGCCTGGCCGGGGATGACGTTCTGGCTGTTGCCGCCATGGAACTGCGTGACCGTCACCACCCCGGACTCCAGCGGCGACAGGCGGCGGCCGACCACGCCCTGCAGCGCCTGGACCACCGCCGCGCCGACGAAGATCGGGTCGATGGCCAGGTCCGGGCGCGAGGCATGGCCGCCCTTGCCGCTGATGGTGACCTCATACAGCGAGCTGCCGCCCATGCTCGGCCCGGCCTTGGCGAACACCCGGCCCAGCGGATAGCCCGGGCGGTTGTGGTAGCCGAAGATGGCCTCGACGCCCTCCAGCGCGCCCTCCTCGATCATCCGTTCGGCGCCCAGGCCGCCTTCCTCCGCGGGCTGGAACAGCAGCTTGATGCGCCCGCGAAGATGGTCGTGATTCCGGGCGAGCCGGCCGGCGGCCAGCAGCAGCGAGGCGGTGTGCCCGTCGTGGCCGCAGGCGTGCATCTTGCCCGGCGTGCGCGAGGCATAGGGCAGCTCGGTGTCCTCCAGGATCGGCAAGGCATCCATGTCGGCGCGCAGGCCGATGGTGGGGCCGGGGCGGCCGGTGTCGAGCAGCGCGACGACGCCGGTCCCGGCCACGCCGGTGCGCACTTCGTAGCCATGGCGGCGCAGGAAGGCGGCGACGAGGTCGGCGGTGGCGTGCTCTTCGTACTTGAGTTCGGGATGGCTGTGCAGTTGCTGGCGGATGGCGGTGGCCTCGGCAATCGCCTCGCCGGTGAATACGGACATCGATGATCTCCCAGAGGGGTTTCGTTGTTGTTGTTCTGCCCGGTCTGTCGGCGAGGATTGTTAGCAGTCCGCGCGCGATGCCACAATTTCATTAATTCGCAGCCACCCTTGCCTTTTATGCAAAGCACAACCGCCATGCAGCATCTAGCCCTGCGTTACTTCCTGGAAGTGGCCCGCAGCGGCTCCATCACCGAGGCCTCGGCCCGATTGCACGTCTCCGGCTCCGCGATCAGCCGGCAGATCGCCCGCCTGGAGCAGGAGCTGGGCGTCGAGCTGTTCGAACGGCGGCCGCGCGGCATGCTGCTCAGCCCGGCCGGCGAACTGCTGGCGCAGCGCGCCCGGCGCATCGCCCTGGACACCGAAAGGGCCCTGGCGGACGTGCGCGAACTGCAGGGCCCGCAGCGTGGCCTGGTGCGCCTGGCGGCCTACGAGGGCTTCGCCATCGACTGGCTGCCGCGGATACTCGCGGACTACCGCCGCACCTACCCGGGCGTGCGCTTCCACGTCTGGGTGGGCAACTCGGCGGACATCTGCGCGCGCGTCGGCGACGGCAGCGCCGACATCGGCATCACCTACAGCTATTCCGCGCCGGCCGGGGTGAAGGTGGAACGCATCGTGCGCCGGCCGATGCACGTGCTGGTGCCGCGCGACAATCCGCTGGCCACGCGGGAACAGGTCACCCTGGCCGACCTGGCGTCCGAGCCCATGGCCCTGCCGGACCAGCAGCGCACGCAACGCCAGCTGGTCGACACCGCGCTGGCCACCCAGGGGCTGTCCATGGAGCCGGTATTCACCACCAACTCCATGGCAAGCCTGAAGGCCTTCGCCCTGGCGGCCGGGACGCTGATGTTCATCAGTTCCCTGGGCAGCCGGGGCGGCAACCTGCCCGAAGGCGTGGTCGCGGTGCCGGTGGCGGACGACTCCATGCAGGCCAGCGTGCTGCAGATCGTCACGCTGCAGGGGCGCCATCTGCCTGCCGCCATCGTCGAATTCCTGGGTTGCCTCGATCGGGCGATCGAGTGAGGGCGGGTTGCCGGGGCGTGGGCGGGACAGCTAGCAAACCTCGAAAATAATTCCATTATTTTCAGTAGGCTGCATGTCATTTCTAATGTCGAATATACGATTTCCGGTAGGAATAACCTGCGCATTCGCATGATAAATTATTGAATATCAATAGCTTATGATTGATATAGAGAAATAGTCTCACGCCCAGTCACTTCCTCCGCATCCCGCCATCGCGCCGGAGCCCAGGCAGGGCAAGACCTGTAGCCTGTACCTGGGCAGCTGGAAGCATGCCTGAGTTAAAGCCATTTCTATAATATAAATATTCCTTATATATCAAATAGATAAAAATAAAACCTAAAGTCATCAGGAAGAAGTAGCTACGCCACGCCCCACCGGCACTGGATCACCCAGGGCAAAAAGGTCCATGCTTGAACACCGAAACCCCAAGGCGGAGATCGCCCGTATGCGCGAAGCCATCACCCTCGATTTCGTCTCAGACGTGGTCTGCCCCTGGTGCGCCATCGGCCTTTGCGGATTGCTCGAAGCCATCCAGCGCGTCGACGGCGAGATCGACGTCGAGCTGCGGATCAAGCCCTTCGAACTCAATGCCGACATGCCCGCCGAAGGCGTGGACCTGGTCGAGCACCTACAGCGCAAGTACGGCAGCAGCGCCGAAGACATCGCCAGCAATCACAAGCGCATCCGCGACTTCGGCGAGGAAGTCGGCTTCCACTTCGACCTGCACAAGCGCCAGCGCATCTACAACACCTTCGACGCCCACCGCCTGCTGCACTGGGCCGCCGAACAGGGCCGCGACCTTGCGCTGAAGCAGGCGCTGCTGCACGCCTACTTCGGCGAAGGGCGCAACATCAGCGACAACGAGGAACTGCTGGACCTGGCCACCAGCGTCGGCCTGGACCCGGTGCGCACCCGCGAGATCCTCGACAGCGACGCCTATGCCAGCGAAGTGATCGAGGAAGAGGAATTCTTCACCAGCCACGGCATCCGCGCCGTGCCGGCGGTGATCATCAACGGCCGCCAGCTGATCTCCGGCGCGCAATCGGCCGACTACTACGAAAAGGCCCTGCGCCAGGTGGCCGAGAAATCCGAGCCGGTGCCGTAAGCCGGCTACGCCAAGACGCTCTTCGTAGGAGCGAGGGGGACGCCTAGTTCTTGCTCGCGAACAAACCCGGTGCCATGCGGTTCGCGAGCAAGCTCGCTCCTACGAGAAGCAATGCTCGCCTGCTACGTAGGAGCGGACCTTGTCCGCGATGGCCGGACATCCCGGCGCGATTCGCGGATGAGATCCGCTCCTACGCCGCCCCACCCGCGCCATTCCCATTGTAGGAGCGCGCCCTGCGCGCGAATCGCGGGCAGGGCCCGCTCCTACAGGTAATGCCCAATCGCGGATAAGATCCCGCGCCCACAAAAAAGCCGGGGCCCTGCCCCGGCTTTTTTCACCACATCCCGCCTCAGAGCGCCGACCAGCCGTCGGTCTTGCCGCCCAGCGGTTCGGAATGCTCGGCCAGCAGTTCCTCGTAGCCGCTGATGCTCTCGTGGGTCGGCTCCATCACCGGGTAGGCCAGGACCTGCCAGGGGTTGGCCGGGTCGCCGTCGTACTCGGAATAGGCCACCTTCTGGCCGTTCTGCAGCAGGAGGATGGCGAAATCCAGCGCCGCCTGCTCTTCCGGGAAGATCACGGCGAATTCCACCTCACGCTCGAACGAAAGGTCCTCGCCGTCTTCCTGCAGGGCCCACAGGGCGTCACCGATCTCGTCGTCGGGGAAGAGTTGCTTGTCGCGGGTCATGTCACAGCTCCAGTAGAAAGGGGCATCCGGGCGGACGCCTGCCGACAAGGATACCTGCCTTGGCGCGGCCGCGCCGGAAATATCGGGTGCCGGCCGCGGAAAAGACAACGGCCCGCAGCACGAGGCAACGGGCCGCCCTCAGCACCGGCCTCAGGCCTGCAGCTGGTTGCCGATCGGCAGGTTGCGGATGCGCTTGCCGGTGGCCGCCGCCAGGGCATTGGCCAGGGCCGGCGCCGCCGGCGGCACGCCGGGCTCGCCGACGCCGGTGGGCGCCTCGCTGGACGGCACTATGTGCACCTCCACCGCCGGCATCTCGTTGATCCGCAGCACCTGGAAGTCGTGGAAGTTGGACTGCTCGACCACGCCCTCCTTGAGGGTGATGGCGCTGTGCAGGGCCATGGCCAGGCCGTAGCCGATGCCGCCTTCCATCTGCGCGCGGATCACGTCCGGGTTGATCGCCAGGCCGCAGTCCACGGCGCAGACCACGCGGTCGATGCGGAAGCTCTTGTCGGCCTTCACCGTGACTTCCACCACCTGCGCCACGAAGCTGCCGAAGGACTCGTGCACGGCGATCCCGCGGCCGCGCTTCTCGCCTTCCCCGCCGGCCTTCAGCGGCTGCTTCCAGCCGGCCTTGTCGGCCACCAGATCGAGCACGCCCAGGTGCCGCGGGTGTTTTTCCAGCAGGGCGCGGCGGAATTCGTAGGGGTCCTTGCCGGCGGCCACCGCGGCTTCGTCGATCAGCGTTTCGGTGGAATAAGCCGTGTGGGTGTGGCCCACCGAGCGCCACCACTGGGTCGGCACCTTGACCTCCGGCACCAGGGTCTGCTCCACGTGCAGGTTGGGCACCGCATAGGGCAGGTCCGCTGCGCCCTCCACCGCCACCTGGTCGATGCCGTCCTTGACCATCACCTTCTCGAAGGCCGTGCCGACCATGAACGACTGCCCCACCAGATGCTGCTCCCAGCCCACCAGGTTGCCCTGCCCATCCAGCGCCAGGCGCGCGCTGTGCAGGAAGGCCGGGCGGTAGTAGCCGCCGCGGGTGTCGTCCTCACGGGTCCAGACCATCTTCACCGGCCCCTTGTGGCCGTGCTCGCGGGCCGCCTTGGCGATCGAGACGGCCTCCAGCACATAGTCCGAGTGCGGGTTGGCGCGGCGGCCGAAGCTGCCGCCGGCGTACAGCTGGGTGATCGAGACCTTCTCCGGGGCGATGCCCAGCAACTGCCCGACCGCCATCTGGTCGCCGGTCTGCCACTGCTCGCCGTTCCAGATCTCGCAGGCGCCGTCGGAGAGCTTGACCACGCAGTTCAGCGGCTCCATGGAGGCATGGGCCAGGAATGGGAACTGGTACTGCGCCTCGATCAGCTTGGCCGGCTTGTCCAGCGCCTTGGCGATGTCGCCCTCGTTGCGCGCCACCACGCCGGGCTTGGCCGCCAGTTCCTGGTACCTGGCGAAGATTTCGGCGCTGCCCATGCGGAAGGCGTTGCTCTCGTCCCACTCCACCTGCAGGGCGTCACGCCCCTGGCGCGCCGCCCAGGTGTTCTTCGCCAGCACGGCGACGCCGGCGAAGCGCGAGTCGCTGCCCGGGAACTGCACCACCGCCACCACGCCGGGCACGGCCTTGGCCTTGCTGTCGTCGACCTTCGCCGGCACCCCGCCGAAGCGCGGCGGGTGCGCCACCACGGCCACCAGCATGTCCGGCAGGTGCACGTCCTGGGTGAAGCGCGCCTGGCCGTCGGTCTTGTCCTGGCTGTCCTTGCGCGGCAGTTTCACCTGGCCGATCAGCTTGAAGTCCTCCGGCGCCTTGAGCTTCACCTCCGCCGGCACCGGCTGTCTGGCCGCCGCCTCGGCCAGTTGGCCGAACCCGGCCTTGTGCCCGGAAGCCTTATGCTCGACCACGCCGTCGTGCACCTCGATCTGCTCGGCCGGCACCTTCCACTGCTGCGCCGCCGCTGCCACCAGCATGGCCCGGGCCGTGGCCCCGGCCTTGCGCATCTGCTCGAAGGAGTTGGCCATGGCGCTGCTGCCGCCGGTGCCCTGCAGGGTGCCGAAGGCCAGGTTGGCGTAGCGCTTGGCGTCGGCCGGGGCGCCTTCGACGCGGACCTTGCTCCAGTCGGCGTCCAGCTCCTCGGCCAGCAGGGTGGCCAGGCCGGTGTAGCTGCCCTGCCCCATTTCCACGTGCTTGGCGATCACCGTTACCGTGCCGTCCGGGGCGATACGCACGAAGGCGTTGGGCTCGAAGGCCTTGGCCGCGGCGGCCTGCGGGTCGCCGAAACGGCCCAGCAGCGGCGCGAAGTAGATGCCCAGGGCCAGGCCGCCGGCGCCACGCAGGAAATGCCGGCGGCTGACGTTGAGGATGCCGTCGCCGGCGTCTTCCGGCTCACGGCTGGCTCGTTGCTGCAGGTCTGCCATGTCGCGCCTCCTCAGGCCAGGTTCTGTGCGGCTTCGTGGATGGCCGCGCGGATGCGTACGTAGGTGGCGCAGCGGCAGATGTTGCCACTCATGGCCGCGTCTATGTCGGCGTCGCTGGGGCTCTTGTTGCCGGCCAGCAGCGCCGTGGCCGACATGATCTGGCCGGACTGGCAGTAGCCGCACTGCACCACGTCCAGCTTGCGCCAGGCCTCCTGCACCGCCTTGCCGGCGGCCTGCTCGGCCACCGCCTCGATGGTGGTGACCTGCTTGCCGGCCACCGCCGCCAGGGGGGTCACGCAGGAGCGCGTGGGCTGGCCGTCGACGTGCACGGTGCAGGCCCCGCACAGGGCCATGCCGCAGCCATACTTGGTGCCGGTGAGCAAGGCGACGTCGCGCAGCGCCCAGAGCAGGGGCATTTCCCCGGGCGCGTCGAATTCGTGGTCCTTGCCGTTGAGTTTCAGCTTGATCATCAGGCGCTCACCTCTTTGTTCGGGTGATGTGGAAGTCCGGAGCCAAGGCCGCTCCGTGGGGAATGGATTCAGCCTAGGCGCTTCCCTGGCCGAATGCCGCGACGATACGGGAAAACCCCGCCCAGTGGCTTGCCCGGTCCTGCGCAGGCTTGCCCGATCCTGCGCTGGATGCGGCCCACCCACGCCATTCCTTGCAGGAGCGGACCTTGTCCGCGATAGCCGGAGGTCCCGGCGCGATTCGCGGATGAGATCCGCTCCTACAGGTTGCTTCGCGCCGTGCCCCTTGTAGGAGCGCGCCCTGCGCGCGAATCGCGGGCAGGGCCCGCTCCTACAGGTCTCCGGGAGGCACAGCATGTCCCCGTAGGAGCGGACCTTGTCCGCGATAGCCGGAGGTCCCGGCGCGATTCGCGGATGAGATCCGCTCCTACGGGTTGCCTCGCGCCATGCCCCTTGTAGGAGCGCGCCCTGCGCGCGAATCGCGGGCAGGGCCCGCTCCTACAGGTCTCCGGGAGGCACAGCATGTCCCCGTAGGAGCGGACCTTGTCCGCGATAGTCGGAGGTCCTGGCGCGATTCGCGGATGAGATCCGCTCCTACGGGTTGCCTCGCGCCGTGCCCCTTGTAGGAGCGCGCCCTGCGCGCGATTCTCGGGCAGGGCCCGCTCCTACAGGTTTGGCGCTCCTACGAAAAACGGGGACGCAGAAACACCGAAGCCACTCCGGGGAGTGGCTTCTGGCATCGCGCGGGCAGGCGGGTCAGTCGGCGACCTTCATCACCACCCGGCCGCCGCCGGGGCAGCTTTCCATGTAGTTGCTGGCCTCGCGGAACTTGGCGAAGTCGAAGACCTTGTCGATGCTCGGCTTGAGCAACTGGTCGGCGGTCATCTGGTTGATCGCCTGCAGCGCCCGCTGCACCGCCTCGTCGTTGCGCGTCAGGCCGATTTCCGGCTGGCCGGTGAAGTCCAGCACGCAGTGGCGGTAGAACTGCAGGTGCTTCTTGAAGGCCGCGCAGGCCGGGAAGGTGGCGTCGTTGCCGCCGTTGATACCGTAGAGGATCAGCTTGCCGCGCGGCGCGGCGACGTCGCCCAGCAGCTTCATCTGCGGGCCGGCGCACTGGTCCAGGACCACTTCCACGCCCTTGCCGTCGGTGAAGCGCTCGACTTCCAGCACCAGGTCCTGCTCCTCGGTGTAGATCACCTTGTCGGCGCCCAGGCTGCGGATGAAGTCGCGGGTGTTCTCGTGGCTGGTGGTGGCGATGACCTTGGCGCCCAGGGCCTTGGCCAGCTGGATCGACTGCGGCGCCAGGCAGTGCCCGGCCTCGGTGATCAGTACGTGCTGGCCCGGCTGCAGCCTGGCCAGCTCGACCAGGGCGAAGTAGGCGTACAGCAGGCCGGTGTAGTGCACCGCGGCCTCGACGGGGCTCAGGTTGTCCGGGTAGCGCGTCAGCGAGGTGCGCGGCATCACCACGTAATCGCCCCAGGCCGGGTACTGGTTCGGCGAGTCGGCCGGGAAGCTGGCCACGGCCATGCCGGGCGCAAGATCGGTGACGTTCGCGCCCACCGCCTCGACCACGCCGGCCAGTTCGTAGCCGATCCCGGCGGGCAGCTGGGCCTGGTCGGGCGCCAGGTTCTGCCGCCAGAGCACGTCGCGCCAGCTCACGCCCAGCGCCTGGGTGCGGATCAGGACTTCATCCGGCCCCGGTTGCGGGGTCGGGACTTCCTCGAGTTTGAGTACCGAGGCATCACCGAACTGGTGGAATCGGATCATGCGGGACATCACATACCTCGCCTTTGATGCTTTATAGCCACGGACTCTATCCGGGCTTTCTTGTGCTTGCTACCCACCGCTATCGATAGTCGACATAAATGCCGATGATTCCGCAGGCATATCGATCGCGCAGGCCGGAGCGCCAGGCAACGCCCGAAAAATACGGCTGCGCAGTAGGGAAGGATAACGGCAATGAAGCGTCTTGCTAAGGAAGAATGCGGAAAATGATCAAGGACTTATCCGTCAGACCTTGACGCCAGACGCGCCGCGCTTCACTTTTCCCCCATCGTCAGGGAGCCCCCATGAACCGCAACGACCTCCGCAAGGTTGACCTCAACCTGTTGATCGTCTTCGAAACGCTGATGCACGAGCGCAGCGTGACCCGCGCCGCCGAGAAGCTGTTCCTCGGCCAGCCGGCGATCAGCGCGGCCCTGGCGCGCCTGCGCAACCTGTTCGACGACCCGCTGTTCGTCCGCACCGGCCGCAGCATGGAGCCCACCGCGCGGGCCCAGGAGATCTTCGGCCACCTGTCGCCGGCGCTGGACTCCATCTCCACCGCCCTGAGCCGCGCCGCCGACTTCGACCCGGCCACCAGCAAGTCGGTGTTCCGCATCGGCCTGTCCGACGACGTCGAGTTCGGCCTACTGCCGGCGCTGCTGCGCCGGTTGCGCTCCGAGGCGCCGGGCATCGTCCTGGTGGTGCGCCGCGCCAACTACCTGCTGATGCCGCAGTTGCTGGCCTCCGGCGAGATTTCCGCGGGCGTCAGCTACACCGACGAGCTGCCGGCCAACGCCAAGCGCAAGACCCTGCGCCGCAGCAAGTGGAAGGTGCTGCGCGCCGACTCGGTGCCCGGCCAGCTGAGCCTGGACGACTACTGCACCCGGCCCCACGCCATGGTGTCCTACGCCGGCGACCTGGAGGGCTTCGTCGACGAACAGCTGGCGACCCTCGACCGCAAGCGCCAGGTGGTGCTGGCGGTGCCGCAGTTCAACGGCCTGGGGGCGCTGCTCGCCGGCACCGACCTGATCGCCACCGTGCCGGACTACGCGGCCCTGGCGCTGACCGCCGCCGGCGGCCTGCGCGCCGAGGAACCGCCCTTCACCCCGCGCCCGGCGGAGCTGTCGATGGTCTGGCGCGGCGCCCAGGACAACGACCCGGCCGAACGCTGGCTGCGCTCGCGCATCAGCATGTTCGTCGGCGATCCCGACAGCCTTGTCTGAAGTCCTACGACGCAGGATCGGTCCTGGGGGTTAGAATGACGACCGACATGTCATTCAGCCCGGGAACACGCCCATGCGCTACTCCGAAGACCACAAGGCCCAGACGCGCCAGCGCATCATCGACGAGGCCTCGCGGCGTTTCCGCAGCGAAGGCGTGGAAGCCACCGGTCTGCAGACGCTGATGAAGGCCCTGGGGCTGACCCACGGCGGCTTCTACGCGCACTTCAAGTCCAAGGAAGAACTGGTGGAGATTGCCCTGCAGGCGGCCTCCGAGCAGCTCGCCGAAGTGGCCGGCAAGACCTTCGGCGGCCCGGACGCGCTGGCGAACTTCATCGACGACTACCTCTCCGAGCAGCACCGCGACCACCCCGAGCGCGGCTGCCCCTTCCCCACCCTGAGCGCCGAACTGGGCGCCCGCGGCAAGCCCAGCCCGACTACCGACCTGGCCCTTATCCAGCGCCTGGAGCGTCTGGAGAAGGTTCTGCCCGAGGGCCATGAGCCGGACCAGGCGGTGGCGACACTGGCGACGCTGGTCGGCGCACTGCTGCTGTCGCGCAGTGTGGCCGATCCGGCGTTGTCCGGGCGCATTCTGGAAAGCACCAAGCGCTATCTCAAGCGCGATGTTGCAGGCGAACTGTAGGAGCGGATCTCATCCGCGAACCGCGCCGATATGTCCGGCTATCGCGGACAAGGTCCGCTCCTACGGGAAACGCGGTGTTCTCGGCCAGTGTAGGAGCGGGCCCTGCCCGCGATTTCGCGCGCAGGGCGCGCTCCTACAGGGGAATTCGCCGGCAGCGTTGGCGCCTCGGGTTGACTCCGCTCCCTCTCCCCAACCCTCGGCTGCGCGCCCCGCCCTGAAGGGAGAGGGGGCTTGTCCGTGCCGAGAAAAGATTTGGTGTCAGCCGGCAACTCGGTACAAGCCGGCTAACGCCGAACTATCAGCATCTGCCCAACGGTCCCCTCTCCCTTCAGGGAGAGGGTTAGGGAGAGGGCGTTCTCAAGCCCCGCACCCGCAACGCCAGGCAAAACACCGTTCGCGAGCAAGCTCGCTCCTACGAAAAGCCGCGCGCTCCGGAATGCCCCGGCTCAATCCACCTGCACCCCATACCGCTCCGCCGGCAGGCGCCCGGAGAGCAATGGCGCCAGGTTCTGCCGGGCGCGGGTGTAGGCTTCGAAGTCCTGCATGTCGGGCAATGCCGGGATGGTGATGACCTCGCCCTGGGCCAGGCCGGCCAGGGCGGCGTCGACCATGTGGCCGACTTCCATGAGGATGTCTTCCGGCACGTCGGTGCCCGAGCGGTCCCAGATTTCCGTGCGGGTCGCGCCCGGCAGCACCGCCTGCACGCGCACGCCCAGGGGCGCCAGTTCCTGCTGCATGGAGATGCTCAGGTTGAGCAGGAAGGCCTTGGTGCCGCTGTACACGCCGTTGAACTGCTCCGGCGCCAGGGCCAGGATCGAGGTGAGGTTGATGATGGTGCCCCGCCCCTTCGCGGCGAAGGCCTTGGCCGCGCAGCCGGCCAGGCGCGCCGAGGCCAGCACGTTGAGGGTGATCATCTGTTCCAGCTGGTCCAGCCCCGCCTCCACCATGCTGCCCTTGACCGCCATCCCGGCGTTGTTCACCAGCATGTCGATCTCGGCATCCGCCACGAGGCGCGTTTCCACCCGGGCGCGTTCCTTCGGCTGGGTCAGGTCCGCCGGCAGGATGTCGACGTCCACTCCGTACTCGGCCTGCAGGCAGGCGGCCAGGGCCATCAGGCGCTCGCGGTCGCGAGCCACCAGCAGCAGGTCGTGGCCCCGCGACGCCAGGCGCTGGGCGTAGGCCGCGCCTATGCCGGCGGAAGCGCCGGTCACCAGCGCGCGGCCGTTCTTGTTCTTGCTCATTGCTTCACCCCGGGCCCTCGTGGCCCCCATCGTTCGAAACCTGGCGCCCGCACCGGGTGCGGAACCGCCGCCACCCCCGGATGCTAGGGATATACCTCGGCGGGTCAATCGACCGAAAAGGCGACACCAGTTGGAGCGATAGGGCCGCGCAGCCCCGTCCCACGGGCCCTGCGACGATTAGATTGCCCATTCTAGAGCGCCGGGCGGATGCTGGCCGCGACCGTCGCCAGACAAGAACAAGCCGGGACGATCCGAACCCACGCTGCCTGTTCTGCGGTCGGGAGCCATTCCCGACGGGAGGTCTCATGCGATTACGTTGCTTTTTCCTGGGCTGCCGCTGGAGCGAAGGCGTGCCCACCCGAGTCGGCGAGGTGCTGATGCTCTATCAGCGCTGCAGCCATTGCGGCGCACAACGCTACCTGAGCGCGGAGGAAGAGGAGCCGGAGGTCGTCGACCCCGGCGCCTGAAAAAAGCCCGACCAGGCGCCGCCAACAGGCGGCGCCCGGCGTTTTCAGCGGATGAAAGCCTGGCTGGTGGTGATCGCCATGTCGCCGCCGGGCAGCTTCAGGTCGCCGATGCGCTCCAGGCTGTCAGCGTCGAAGATCGCCACGTCGTTCAGGGTGCCGGTCAGGTACAGCTTGGTGCCGGCCTTGTTGGCGGTCAGGCAGTAGTAGGAGTGGTCGAGGCTGGCGGCCTTCTCCAGCTTCTGCGCCTTGATGTCGTACTTGACCAGGCGGTTGAGCACGCCATACATCACGTTGCGGTCCTTCGGCGAGCGGATGCCGCTGAAGTACACCTCGGTGACCGGGCCGAAGTCCACGGTCTCGGTCTTGCCGGTGGCCAGGTCGATGTTGAAGAAGCCGTACAGGTAGTCGGCGGTGGCCGGGTCCTGCTTGGCGTCCTTGAACTTCGCGGTGGTGTACAGCAGCGAGAAATCACGCGGGTAGGTCTGCTGGTTCCACACGTAGAGCACGTCCGGCGGCGCGTAGTTCGGGCGCTTCCAGTTGCGGCTGGGGATCAGCACGTCGAACTTGCCGGTCTTCACGTCCACCTTGTAGATGTCCGGGCCGGCCACGTACAGGGTGCCATCGTCGCCGGTCTGCATGATGGTCAGCTGGCGCGGCGCCGGGAAGGTGCGGATCGGCTTGGCGTCCATGCCACCGTCGGCGGCGTAGACCTGCAGGCGCGGCTGCTGCACCTCGTAGTGTTCGGCGAGGATCAGCGTCGGGTTGGCGATGGCGTAGATCTCCTTGCCGTCGTGGCTGACGGTCATGGAGAACATCGAGCGCGCGTTCTCGCCCGCCTTCTGCGCGATGGTGGCGTGGAACACCGGCTTGCAGTCGTCCAGCTGCAGGCCGTAGATGTCCGCGTAGTGATTGCTCAGCACGTAGGCGATCTTGCGGTCGGGCGACAGCTGGATCATGCCCGGGCCATAGGCGCCGGGAATGGTGCAGGTCTTGTAGAGCTTGTCGGTCTGCATGTCGATGACGTGCAGGTTGTTCGGGTAGTTGGTGGACACCAGGTACTCGTGGCCACTTTCCAGGGCCTTGTCCTCGTTGGCGGCGGCTGCGGCGTGCAGCGCGCAGGCCAGCGAGAGGCCACCGAGGACGGCGGCGAATGCTTTTCTGGACATGCAGTGCTTCCTCTTGTTCTTCTGTCCGCTCATTTGTCGTCCGGGAATACGGTGCCGAGGTTGCGCCAGTTCTCCGCGGAGGCCTGCGCGTCCTTGTTCCAGTCGGGGTAGGTGCTCATCATGTCCGGCACCTGGGCCGGCCACCAGCAGGGGTCGGAGCAGCCGTAGAGGTCGGCTTCCATCGGCTGGCACAGCGAGGAAACCCCGCCGAACACGTCGATCTCCCAGCCCGGGTCGGTGGTGGAGGCGCAGCCGGCGACCGAGTTCATCGCCACCACGTCCTCGATGCGGTCCTCGGCGGCGGCCTGCTCCAGCTGCTGCGCCTTGTTGTTGATCGCTTTGAGATGTTTCATGTCAGTGCGCCTTCCGCGGAGTGATGTGGCGGTCGATGAAGCTGGGGTTCGAAGCCATGATCCGGCTGTAGACCTCGATGCCGAAGTCCACCCAGTCCCTCATCAGTTCGCAGTAGTGGTAGGTGGGGTGCGCCGGGTCGCCATAGCGCGCGTAGCTCTCGTGGTAGCAGCCGCCGGAACACAGGTTGCGGATGCGGCAGCTGGCGCAGCCGGTGTCGGTGCGATCCAGGCGCTGGGAGAGGAACTCGTTCAGCTCGGCCTGCTTCACCCCGTTGTGCACGTTGCCGAAGGTCGGCAGCGACGAGCCGGTGAAGCGGTGGCACAGGTTCAGCTCACCCTTGTGGTCCACTGCCAGCATCTTCAGCCCGGCGCCGCACGGCAGGGCCTTCTTCTGCCCCTCGTGGATGTCGGTGATCAGCTGGTGCAGGTTGGAGAAGCCGATGTTGCGCCCCTCCAGCGCCTCCGCCAGGTAGCGGCGGCCCAGGGCCTTCATGTTGACGAAGACCTGCTGCAACTCCTCGCTGGTGAGGTTGTAGCTGCTGATGTCGCCCGAGGTCACCGGGGCGAAGCCGACTTCGGCGAAGCCCATCTCGTTGAACAGGTGGTTCCAGATGGTCTCGACGTCGGTGACGCCGGTGGTCAGGGTCACCCGCGCGCCCACCGGGCGGCTGGTGTAGCGCGACAGCAGCATGTCGGCCTTGCGCCGCACCACGTCATAGGTACCCTGCCCGCCCACTGTGATGCGGTTGCGGTCGTGCACCGTCTTGGGCCCGTCGATGCTGATGGAAAGCCCGAAACGGTGGGCGTTCAGCCAGTCGGCGATTTCCTCGGTGAGCAGCGTGGCGTTGGTGGTCATGACGAAATCGACCTGCTTGCCCAGCTCGCCGAAGCGGCGCTCGCAGTAGGCCACCATGTGCTCGATCAGCGGGCGGTTGGACAGCGGCTCGCCGCCGAAGAACACCACGGTGTAGCGCTTCTCGTCGGGCGATTCCTTGAGCAGCATCTCCACCGAGGCTTCGGCGGTTTCCGCGCCCATCTTCTTGCCGGCCGAGGGCTTGTCCAGGTCTTCCTTGTAGCAGTAGGTGCAACTGAGGTTACAGCCAGTGTTGACGTTCAGCACCACGGTGTTTAGCGCCGTGCGATCAACTTTCTTGATGCCAATTTCAGGGGTGAGCGGCGAGCCGTCGCTGACCAGCTCCAGCGCGATCAGCTCGCGCAGGGTCTCGTCGATCTCGTTGGCTTCGAAGCGCCCGGCCAGGCGCTGCGTCAGCTCGTCCGGCGAGCAGGCATGCCCACGCAGGGCATCGATGATCCCGCCGGTCAGTTCGTCGCTGGCGAACAGCGACGAACTGGGGATGTGGAACAACAGGCGGTCGGCGTCCACCCGCACTTCGTGCAGGTTGCGTTCGACCAGATTCAAGATGGCGCCCATGGCGACCTCCCGGAACTTGCTTGGTACGCCCCGCCCGCGGGCGGGGGTTCATGCGTTCAGTTCATCCCACCCCGGCTCTACGGGATCGGCGGGTTGTTCCAGCGCTGCACGGTGACGATCATGTGGCCTTCGCCCTGGTGCGTCTTGCCGGCGTCGTCCACGGCGGCGATCACCTTCAGGTTGCCGGCGTTGTTGGTCATCATCTTGCGCTCGGGGTTGGGACCGGCGTCGCCCGGGGTGAAGATGCCGGTGTCGGCGTCCATCACACCTGCGAACTTGACGTCCTGGTCTTCCTTGGCGCGGTCGTCGAAGGGCTCCACCGACCACTTGGCCGGGAACACGCCGATGCGGAACGGCTTGCCGTCGGCGCCCTTGCCCCAGGCCTCGGCGTCGAAGCTGCCCTTCACCTTGGGCGTGGAACCGCCGTTGCCGCCGATGCGCGAGACGGAGAACTCCGGCACCACCTTGACCTCGGCTATGTCCTGGTAGACCGCCAGGCTGCCGCCCTTGGCGCTGCCGACGCTGACTTCGCGCTCGCCGGCCGCGGCCGAGGCGTCGGCCTTGACCTTCACGGTCACGCGCTCGGGGGTTTCCGACACCACGGAGACCACCTCCACGCCCTTGCCGAACGACGGCTTGCCCTTCAGGCCGCTGCCGATGACGCGCACCTCGGCCTCGCTGCCAGCCTTGAGGAACGCCGGCTGCACGCCCAGCACGTGGCTGGTGCCCTTCTGCGAGGCGACGAAGTCCAGGCCGCGCTCGTCATGGGCCTTGTCGAACATGCGGCCCTGCATCTGGCCCTTGAGCGCAGCGAACACCTGACGCAGGGTCACGTCGCCCACGGTGACGTTGCCGCGCCACTCGTAGCCGTTGTACAGCACCGCACTGCCTTCGCCGTTGAACGGCGTGCCGTCGGCGTACTGGCCCTTGACGCTGACCTTGAACTGGTCGTCCGCGCCGCCGGAAACGCTCATGGTGCCGGCCACGTCGCCCTTGCCCGGCATGTGCCCGGCGAAGCTCCACTCCCCGGCCAGGGACTCGGCCTTCGGCCGGCTCTTCTGCCAGTCGTTCCAGGCCTTGGTGTCCAGCGGGTAGCGCTTGGCCAGCTCGGGGACCATCTCCTTCTTCGCCAGGTCGAACCAGTCGCGGTCGCGGGACAGCGCCTGGTACTCCAGCGACGGCCAGCGGCCCAGGTGGAAGTTCACCAGCTTCTCCCACTCCGCCGCCGGGCGACGCTGCAGGGCGATGCGCGCGGCCGAGTGGCAGCGGGCGCACATCTGCTCGAAGTTGCTATCGAAGTGCTCGACGGTGTTCAGCCGGCGCTCCAGGGCGTAGCGCACGCCGTCGGTCTCGCTGGGCGCCAGGCCCTGCTTGTCGGCGAGGAACTTGACCACCGCGCGGCGATCCTCGTCGCTGATCTTCAGCCCGTACATCACCTGCATCCGCGCGATGCTCATCAGCCAGCCCTCCGGCGTCTTGCGCTGGTGGCTGATGCGGCTCAGGGAATTGTTGCCCTCAGGGGTGTGGCACGCCATGCACTTGGCGTTGATGATGGTCTGGCCATCGGCGGCGTGGGCCGGCTGCTGCAGCGCCATGGCCATTGCGGCCAGGGTTCCGGCGCCCAGGTAGTGCCGAAGTCGTGTCATCTTCAAGATCAGGCCTCCTCGGTGTTTCTTGTTGAAATTGTTCTGTGCCCACCGCTGGGCGAACAGCTGGTTCCGTCTAGCTCTCCAGCTGTTTAGCAGGTTGTGTGCCACTACTTTGGAGGCCCCGTCGAATCAGGCTTTCGACGGGTTTCCGGGCCACCCTGCGACAAGTTGGCACGTCTAATTTCGCGATTGCTGTCTAACTCTGAGACAAGCCCTCAAGACGTGCCTGGGATGCAGTATGGACGCGCTTGCGCGATACGCCCGCGCCGGGCAGCAGCAGGGCGCCGAGCAGCATGCAGGCCAGCCCGAGCCAGACGAACGACAGCAGCGGGTAGCTGCGGATCACCACCAGGCTCTCGATGGCGTCGCCCGCCTGCCCCATCAGCCGCGGCGAGGCCGGCACCCACACCTGCAGGTCGCCCAGCCAGCCGCGGATGATGAACGGGTGCAACACGTAGCCGCGGTCCGAGGCGAAGCGCGCGTAGTGGTAGTCGAGGATTTCGCACAACTGGCGCACCGGGCCCTGGTAGGCCGGCGGGTTGCCGCGGCTGTCCTGGAACAGCGCGTGGCCCTCCAGCTGGCGGCCGCCCTCGCGCAGCTCCACCCGCGCCACCGAGTGGTAGCCGGCGCGGTCCGCCCGGGTACTGTCGGGCAGCACCCGCAGTTGCATGCCGTTGGCCAGCGCCTGCCACTGCTCGAAAGAGGCGCCGGGCGGGATGGTCACCTGCAGGTAGGTGTTCAGCGCCGTGGCCGCCAGCCCGCCGACCAGGGCGACCACCGCGCCGCCGTGGATCAGCGCCACCCCGCCGCTGTAGCGCAGGTTGCCCAGGCGCCGGCTGCGCCACAGGGCGAGCACGCACCAGAACGCGCAGCTGGCCAGCAGGAAGGCCCCGCCCAGCAGCGCCGCATCCAGCCAGGGCAGCACCACCACGACGTTCTGCGAAAGCATGCCCTGGCCGCTGTAGCTGGCGCTCAGCCAGCCGCCGTGCCAACCCACCAGCAGCATGGCCACGGCCATCGCCAGGCTCGCCAGCAGCGCCAGCTTCGGCCAGCCGCTGCGGCGCAGGAAGCTGTAGCCGCCGACCAGGCCGAGCAGGCCCAGCAGCGGCAGCAGCCAGCGCACCAGGCCGTAGCCGTCCACGTCCCACTGGTCGAAGGCGCGGCGCAGGCCGTTCATCTCGTCGGTGGTGGCCCAGGCGGTGAGCGTCTCGAAGAACGGCTTGAGATCGCTCGGCCGCTCCAGCCCCAGCCATTCGTAGAGGTGCGCCTGCAACAGCGCGCCCAGGGCCAATAGCGCGCTGCCGGCGAACAGGTAGATGGCCAGGTCCATGGTCCAGTCCGAACGCGTCTTGCGCCCCGCCGTGCGCCGCGCCCGTAGCGTCGCCCAGCCGGCCAGCACCAGCAGGGCCGCGGCCAGGCCCAGGTGGGCCAGCCAGGACGTGGTGCCTATGTAGCGGTGCGAGCTGGCCAGCACCGTGCTGCGGGTAACGGCCAGGGCGCCACAAGCCATGGCCGCCGCCAGCAGGCTGAGCAGCGGCAGCAGGCGCCGGTTGGCCCCGTCCGGGCGCCAGCGCCGCGCGCCGTGCAGCACCGCGCCGAGCAGCGCCCAGACCACGAAGGCCGAGGTCTGCACCGGGTCCCAGTGCCACAGCTGGCCAAAGGTGAAGTCCTCCATGGCCCAGGCCATGCCCGCGCCGATGCCGGCGCTGAGCACCAGCCAGGCGCGCCGGCCGTAGCGCAGGGCCACGGCGGCGTAGGCCTCGCCACCACCGCCCAGGGCATCCAGCGCCGCCCCGGCCGGCGCCAGGGCCCAGGCGTAGGCGGCCAGCACCAGGGGCGCGTGGAAGGCCATCCAGAAGGTCTGCAGGTGGGCATTCATGCCCTGGCTGGGTTGCGCCGCCAGCCAGTCCGCCGGCGTCGCGGAAAAGGGCCCGAGCCAGGCCGCGGTGGCCACGTACCAGGCGGCCACCAGCGCCATCCCGCGCCCGGCCCAGCCGGCCTGGCGCGCCTGGCCGGCGGTGATGCCCGTGCAGAAGGTCGCCAGTAGCAGCACGGTGCCCTCGTCGCCGCCCCAGAGGTTGGCCATCTTCAGGTAGCCGGGCAACCCGGCGCTGCTGTAGAGCCAGGCATAGCGCAGTTGGAAATGGTCGGCCAGCAGGTGCAGGGCCAGCGCCAGGCAGGCGCCGCACAGCGCCCCCAGGGCCAGCGGCCAGGCCAGGGAACGCCACCGGGGCCGCGCGGCGCCGAGGACGATGAGCACGGCGGCGATCCACAGCCAGGCGTTGCCCAGCAACGGCAGGAACCAGAGCAGCAGGCAGGTGGCGACAAAGGCGCCAAACC
The DNA here is from genome assembly GCF_023516765.1 of Pseudomonas sp. R3.Fl. Classification (NCBI taxonomy): domain Bacteria; kingdom Pseudomonadati; phylum Pseudomonadota; class Gammaproteobacteria; order Pseudomonadales; family Pseudomonadaceae; genus Pseudomonas; species Pseudomonas sp. R3.Fl. Next base: position 7,239,820 of record NZ_JAMGSO010000001.1, on the reverse strand, counting down.
CGGGCAACACGGGCAACACGGGCAACGGAGTGAACGTCCTCTTCAAATCGGGCCTCCTTGGAATGTCTCCCGCTTGTGTCCGCGGGATTGCGCATCCGGGCCTCTACATATTGTGTGCCAGCGCCGAAAACACCTTGCGCGACAGTTGCTTGGCGCAAAGCCAGAGGCGGTGCGGCGTTGCAATTCGCGACAGCCATTGCAGCCTGAGACAGCTCCCTTAGTTCTAGCCGATCCGCCGCGGCTGGATATCTGGAAGATGGCGTTTATGCTTCTAGATGGCCCGCACGCCTTGCCGGGCCAGCCTGAAGCCTGTCTGCAGTCTCGCTTCGACTATCCGTGTTCCGCTGCATCAACCCCATGGCCCGAGTGCGGCAACGGTGGTTAAGGACTCCGGCCCATCACAAGAACAAGACGGAGAAGAACATGGCGCAGACCTACAGCCCGACCGCGGGCAACACACCCCACAACGGCATCACCCGGGAGGAGCGCAAGGTCATCTTCGCCTCCTCCCTCGGCACCGTCTTCGAGTGGTACGACTTCTACCTCTACGGCTCGCTCGCGGCGATCATCGCCAAGCACTTCTTCGCCGGGGTCAACGAGACCACCGCCTTCATCTTCGCCCTGCTCGCCTTCGCCGCCGGCTTCGCGGTGCGCCCCTTCGGCGCCATCGTGTTCGGCCGCCTGGGCGATTTGGTCGGGCGCAAGTACACCTTCCTCATCACCATCGTCATCATGGGCATCTCCACCGCCGTGGTGGGCATGTTGCCCAGCTACGCCAGCATAGGCGTGGCGGCGCCGATCATCCTCATCAGCCTGCGCCTGCTGCAGGGCCTGGCGCTGGGCGGCGAGTACGGCGGCGCGGCGACCTACGTGGCCGAGCACGCGCCCAAGGGCAAGCGCGGCTTCTTCACCTCGTGGATCCAGACCACCGCCACCCTCGGCCTGTTCCTCTCGCTGCTGGTGATCATGGCCTGCCGCACCGGCCTGGGTAACGAGGCCTTCGAGGACTGGGGCTGGCGGATCCCCTTCCTGCTCTCCATCCTGCTGCTGGCCATCTCGGTGTACATCCGCCTGCAACTCTCCGAGTCGCCGGTGTTCAAGCGCATGAAGGAAGAAGGCAAGGCTTCCAAGGCGCCGCTGACCGAATCCTTCGCCCGCTGGGACAACCTCAAGGTGGTGATCATGGCGCTGCTCGGCGGCACCGCCGGCCAGGCCGTGGTCTGGTACACCGGGCAGTTCTACGCGCTGTTCTTCCTGCTGCAGACGCTGAAGATAGACGCGCAGACCGCCAACCTGCTGATCGCCGGTTCCCTGTTGCTGGGCACGCCCTTCTTCGTGTTCTTCGGCAGCCTGTCCGACCGCATCGGGCGCAAGAAGATCGTCATGGCCGGCTGCATCCTCGCGGCCCTGACCTACTTCCCGATCTTCAAGGGCCTGACCGAGTTCGGTAACCCCGAGGTGTTCGCCGCCCAGGAGAAGAACCCGGTCACCGTGGTCGCCGACCCGTCCGCCTGCGCCTTCCAGTTCGACCCGGTGGGCAAGGCCAGATTCACCAGCTCCTGCGACCAGGCCAAGAGCCTGCTGGCGAAGAAGGCCATCCCCTACGAGAACGTCAAGGCCGAAACCGGCGCCGTGGCCCAGGTGCACATCGGCGACAAGGTCATCGCCAGCTTCGAGGGCGGCAGCCTGCCCGCGGCGGACTTCAAGGCGCAGTCCGAAGCCTTCACCGCGCAGATGAGCGCCGCGCTCAAGGACGCCGGCTACCCCGAGAAGGCCGACCCGGCCAAGACCAACCACCTGGCGGTGCTGTTGCTGCTGACCGTGCTGGTGATCTACGTGACCATGGTCTACGGCCCCATCGCCGCCTGGCTGGTGGAGCTGTTCCCGGCGCGCATCCGCTACACCTCCATGTCGCTGCCCTACCACATCGGCAACGGCTGGTTCGGCGGCTTCCTGCCCACCGTGGCCTTCGCCATGGTGGCGGCCACCGGCGACATCTACTACGGCCTCTGGTACCCCATCGTCATCGCGGTGATGACGGCCATCCTCGGCACCTTCTTCCTCCCGGAAACCAAGGACCGCGAAATCCACCACGCCTGAGCCGCGCCCGCCTCGCGAAACAGCCCGCCCTGCGCGGGCTGTTTCGTTGGTGGTTGTCTCAGGGCTGTCGCAAGCTGCGACAGCGGGGCGCGGAATTGCTCGTCCCTCTTTCGATTAAATCGTTTTGATTCAATAAGTTGAATGACATTGACCGGCTTGGCATAGCGGTTGCGATAGCCGCCTGGACAACTCAACAAGAGGCAACCGCAATGCTCGCTTCCCTGCCCATCAAGCCCGAATCCCGCGCCTTCCTGCAGCGCGCGCCGAAGATGCTCATCGGTGCCGATTGGACCGGTGCCGCCGATGGCGCCCTCATGGACCTGCGCAATCCGGCAACCGGCGAAGTGCTCTGCCAGGTGCCCTCCGCCAGCGCCGCCGACGTCGACCGCGCCGTGCGCGCCGCCCGCCAGGCCTTCGACGATTCGCCCTGGAGCCGCATGCGTCCGCGCGAGCGGCAGAACCTGCTGTGGAAGCTCGCCGACCTGATGGAACGCGACGCCGACCTGCTGGCCGAGCTGGAATGCCTGAACAACGGCAAGAGCGCCGCCGTGGCGCGCGTGATGGACGTGCAGCTGGGCATCGACTTCCTGCGCTACATGGCCGGCTGGGCCACCAAGATCGAAGGCTCCAGCGTCGAGGTGTCCATGCCGCTGATGCCCAACGACGACTTCCACGGCTTCATCCGCCGCGAGGCCGTCGGCGTGGTCGGCGCCATCGTCGCCTGGAACTTCCCCCTGCTGCTGGCCTGCTGGAAACTCGGCCCGGCGCTGGCCACCGGCTGCAGCGTGGTGCTCAAGCCCGCAGACGAAACCCCGCTCAGCGCCCTGAAGCTGGCCGAGCTGGCCCTGGAGGCCGGCTACCCGGCGGGCGTGTTCAACGTGGTCACCGGCACCGGCGTCAACGCCGGCGCCGCCCTCACCCACCACCCGCTGGTGGACAAGCTGACTTTCACCGGCTCCACCGCCGTGGGCAAGGAAATCGGCAAGGCGGCCATGGACAACATGACCCGCGTGACCCTGGAACTGGGCGGCAAGTCGCCGACCATCGTCCTCGCCGACGCCGACCTGAACAGCGCCGCCGCCGGCGCCGCCCAGGCCATCTTCTTCAACCAGGGCCAGGTGTGCTGCGCCGGCTCGCGGCTGTACGTGCAACGCAAGCACTTCGACAACGTGGTGGCCGACATCGCCGGCATCGCCAACGGCATGAAGCTGGGCAACGGCCTGGACCCGAGCGTGGACATGGGCCCGCTGATCTCCGCCCGCCAACAGCAGCGCGTGCACAACTACATCGAACTGGGCCGCGAGAAAGGCGCCACCATCGCCTGCGGCGGCGAACAGTTCGGCCCCGGCTACTTCGTGAAACCGACAGTGATCGTCGACGTGGACCAGAAGAACCCGCTGGTGCAGGAAGAAATCTTCGGCCCGGTGCTGGTGGCCATGCCCTTCGACGACCTCGACGAAGCCATCCGCCTGGCCAACGACAGCCCCTACGGCCTGGGCGCCAGCATCTGGTCCAACGACCTGGGCGCGGTGCACCGGATGATCCCGAAAATCAAATCCGGCTCGGTCTGGGTCAACTGCCACAGCGCCCTTGACCCGGCCCTGCCCTTCGGCGGCTACAAGATGTCCGGCCTGGGCCGCGAAATGGGCGCCGCCGCCATCGAGCACTACACCGAGGTGAAATCGGTGCTGATCAAGCTGTAAGGCAAAAGGTCCTACCGCGTCCGGCGCGTTACCCCCTGCGCCGGCGTTTTCATCCCCCGGCCGCGCGAGTGGTCGGGGGATTTTTTTGCCCGCGGCGCGTAGGGCGTATAACCGTTCGCGGTTATACGCCGATACACCGCGTCCTCATGAACTCCGAGCAGCCTCACCCATTGCAAGTCAACTGAAAGGTATACCCAGGATCGCGCAGGGTTCTTCCTACAATCCCTTCAATGGCGAGCAACTGCTGCTCAGTGAGATCGTACCCTTCGATTCCGTGTTGAACCTCTGTCCAACCCATTATCTTCGCCAGGTCGCCTGCATAAGACTCCGAGACTTCAATCTTGAACAGCAGAAACTCGGTTTCATTATCGAAAGCCTCCAGGAAGTACCTCATGGCTCTACTCTCCGCACTGGATCAGCATCTTTGTTCTTTTCGCCGGTAACAGGGTTGAACTCTCCCAGATGCCTTCCCCTCCTGTCATATTTTTCAACCGCGCCATGAGCAGAATCCCACTCATAGATATAGCCCTCGTCATCCTTCCAGCGCTTTCTCTTGCCGCCGCCACCTGAAATAGGCGTTTTCCGCTTGGCCTCCTTCGCCGCTGGAAAGGCCAGCAGGTGGTCTGGTGGCGGCTGGTAGTGCGAATGCGGTATGGCGTAGGCGATATACAGCGACTTCATCCCGCTGTCGGCAGGAAACGTCAGAATGAAATCGTCGGTAGTGATGTCCTCGCTGCCCGGGTATATCTCGATCTGCGAGTCGGTATCGGTCGCAATCGGGTGCACCAGGATATTGTCGATCCGCTCGCCCGTATGTTCCGGATGAATCAGAGGTGGAATGGGCTGTGAGCCCTTGTTGGGAATCCAGAGAATGGTCAGGCCGTTGACGTGCGCCTCCATCGTACGACGGTCGTCACGCCAGATAGCCTTGACCGTGCGTACAGCGTCATCGCCATCGGGATGGGCATGGATACCATAGACCTGCAAGCCACCATGGGCATCGCGGCGAATCTGGAAACGTACACGGGTCGGCACCTGCTCCAGGTCACGCAACCGGCTGTCGGTGTACAGGGCGCCGTCACCCAGGCGCGTAGGCAGCAGGCCAAGGAGGAACAGGCTGGCCGGATTGCTGGCCACACCCGGCCCACGTAGCGCCCAGGTGAAGCCGTGCTGCATGATGCCGCCGCCAGCGATGCGTACCAAAGCCGCCTCCGCGCCAGCATTGAGCGCAGTGGTCGCTGAAACCGGCAACGCCATCGCCCCGGAAAGCATGACGTTGCCGAAGCGCGAAGCGGGTTCCACTTCGACGCCGGGCCGGGTCCGGCCCCAATTGTCCGGGCGGCAGGACTTGGCGAATACCAGGTCCTCGCGCACCTTGGGTAGCGGCCAGCGGTCTTCGAAGATATAGGCTCGCGGCGGCGAGGACTCACTCCCCGGCAACAGGCCGCTGGCGCTGGCCGAAGCCACCTCATCCGCCACCAGCAGCCATTCGCCACGGCGTACCGCTTCGACGATGTCGGCGTCGCGCACGATATGGGACATACGTTGGAGCGCTTCCAGCCCCTTCAACATATGCCGCCCCTGGGTCAACGCATTGCTGACCAACCCCTGGGCAAAATACGGGTCCTCCGCACACTGCGCGTCGGGGGCGGTATTGGGGATGAGGCGCATGGGCTCTCCAGACCGGAAGCATCAGTGCGGCCGGAGTATGAGAGCGGCGAGAGCGCCGTTTTAGAGGGCAGGAACTGCTTCGGAAACTACCGACACCCTATACATGTTTTTTGAGCTGTTATCTGTCAGAACAGGCATGAATCCACGTCCTAGGCGCCTGCCGGTTCGATGTCCAGCTAGTCGGGCTGCTCCCGCTCCTGCTGCGGGCCAAGCACAACGACCAGCGGGTCTGAGCACCCTCAGCCAATAGCCTTCAGATAGGCACAGAACATGTCCGCCATCGCCCCGGCATAACGCTCGATTTCCTCCTCCGTGCGCGGCGCTTCGGAGAACTGCTTGCCCACCGCGCTGAGCGTGGTGGTGACCAGGTCCACCGCCAACGCCCGCGCCTCGTTCGTCGCATCGGGCAGCACCTCCACCATGAAGACCTGGAAGATGCGCTCGCCGGCCGCCTTGGCCTCCCGCGCCTCGGGGGCGTCGCGGTACAGCGGCGCGGCGTCGCTGAGCGCGGTGCGGACTGCCGCTTCCTCGCATTCCGAGCGGACGAACGCGTGCACCAGCGTGCGCAGGCGCGCCAGGGGCGGTTGCCGGGAGTCTTCGAGGATGCCGCGCAGCATCTCGCCGGTCTGGCGCCACTCGTCGCTCTGCAGGCGGAACAGGATCGCCGCCTTGTTCGGGAAGTACTGGTACAGCGAACCAACGCTGACGCCGGCCCGCTCGGCCACCCGCGCGGTGGTGAAGCGCTGCGCGCCCTCCTTCGCCAGAACCTGAACAGCGGCGTCGAGAATGGCGGCGACCAGCTCGGTCGAGCGGGCCTGGCGCGGCTGCTTGCGCGAGGCAATCCGCGGGCTGCGGCGTTCGCTCATGGGGTGCTCCGGGAATGCGAATAGTGAAACCTGACGAATTCGTCGCATTCTAGTCGGGCGCCCTGGAGCGCTCAACCAACCTTCGGAGTCCCCGCATGAGCACCCTCACCACCGCCCCCGTCGCCCCACTGCTGGAACGCCTGTTCGCCGAGGCCGATGCCAGCGAGCCGGGCAGAAGCCCCGCCGTCACCGGCCTGTCCGGCGAGGAACTGGCGCGCCTGATGGCCAGCAAGACCGAGTACCGCGACCTCTACGGCCGCCTGAAGGACCTGCCGCTCCCCGTCTCGCGCGCCACCGGCGTGCTGCTCTACATACTGGCGCGCAGCTGCCAGGCACGCAGCATCGTCGAGTTCGGCACCTCCTTCGGCATTTCCACCCTGCACCTCGCCGCGGCCCTGCGCGACAACGGCGGCGGCCGCGTGATCGGCAGCGAGTTCGAGGCCTCCAAGGTGTTGCGCGCCCAGGCCAACCTGAACGCCGCCGGCCTGGCCGACCTGGTGGAGATCCGCGAGGGCGATGCCCTGCAGACACTGGCGCGCGACCTGCCGCAGCGCATCGACCTGCTGCTGCTCGACGGCGCCAAGGCGCTCTACCCGGAAGTCCTCGCCCTGGTGGAAAGCCGCCTGCGGCCCGGCGCGCTGATCGTCGCCGACAACGCCGACCACAGCCCGGAATACCTGGCGCGGGTACGCGATATCGGCAACGGCTACCTGTCGGTGCCCTTCGCCGAAGACGTCGAGCTGAGCCTGCGGCTTGGCTGAGCGACCGCTGCGCCCCGCCGGCCCATGGCCGGCGGGAAGCCGGGGAACGGCGAATCCGCTAGAGTGCCCTATCCGCCAGCCATGACCAGGCACAGACAATGGACGCAGCAGAAATCCGCCAGGCCGCTCCCGACGACGCACCCGCCATCGCCCGGCTGGTGGACGAGGCCTACAGCCCCTATATCCCGCGCATCGGCCGCAAGCCCGCGCCCATGCTCGACGACTACCGGCAGGTGCTCGCCGAAGCCGATGCGTTCGTGTGCACCCGCAATGGCGAAGTCGCCGGCGTGCTGGTGCTGCGCCCCCAGGGGCCGGCATTGCTGCTGGAGAACATCGCGGTGGCGCCGGCGTTCAAGGGCCAGGGCATCGGCAAGGCGTTGCTGGCGTTCTGCGAGGAACGTGCGCGGGCCCAGGGCTTCCAGGCCATCGAGCTGTACACCAACCAGCTGATGATCGAGAACATCGCCCTCTACACGAAGTTGGGCTACCGCGAAACGCACCGGGCCACGGAGAACGGGTTTGCGCGGGTGTTCATGCGCAAGGTCGTTGCGGGCCCGGCGCTGTAGTTCTTTCTTCCTACACTGCTTCCCTTCTTCCGCATCGGTGCCCGTTGCGGGAAATATCCGATACTCTCCTGCAGCGTGTTTCTGCCCTTGTTGCGCTACCGGCCGGTTCCTAAGCTGCGCCGGTCGCGGCTCATCCGCGACCGGGTTTGACAGCCTGAAGAAACGGCGCGATTGCCCTCCGAGGTGCATGCGAAAGCGGCGAACGCTTTTTGCAGGCCCTCTCGTGTCCGCGGTTCGTACCGCAAGTGTCATGGCAGATCGCGCGGGGAGACCTTCGGGTCTGCCGGCTCCGTTTCCCGGTCTGTCAACCCCGCGCGGTCTGCCTCCATTGGTTGACAGCTTTGGCGGCAGCTCCTGAATCCAACGAAACGGAGCAGCTCTAGATGACCAATTCCAACAACCTGATCGTCCTCCCCAGCAACACCCATCCCGTTGAAATCCCCGCCGCCGACGGCCAGCCCGGCCTGACGCTGACCTGGCCGATTCCCACGCAGCCAGCCGCCGACCAAGGCATTCTCCTGGCCGAAAGCTGGCTGGCCGGCGAAGCCGACGGCTACCTGTGGACGCGCCTCGTCCATGGGCGCATAGAGCACATGGACAACTGGCGGCGGATGGCCTTCGAGATCGGCTTCCTGACGCGTCTGCAGCAGCGGCTGGGGCGAATGCCGGAGTAAGGTGCTTTTCGTAGGAGCGAGGGGGACGCCTAGTTCTTGCTCGCGAACGGGGTTTCCCGGTGGCTTTGAGTGTTGGGGTTGAGAGCGCCCTCTCCCCAGCCCTCGGCTGCGCGCCCCGTCCTGAAGGGAGAGGGGGCCGTTCGGCACAGACGGGAGATTCGGCGTCAACCTGTAGGAGCGGACTCTGTCCGCGATGTCATGCGCGCCGGCCCTGTCGGCGGAATCGCGGATGAATCCGCTCCTACGGGGAAATGCCGTGCTTCACGGCCAACTCGCGTCTGGAATGGCGGGGCCGGGGCTTGTTACCCTGCCCAGCCCGAACAGCCAGTCGAATTCGATGGACATTCCAGCCCACCTCATCGTCCACCAGACGCAGCACTGGATACTCAACCACCACCTGACCTCGGCCCTGCCCGGCTACCTGATGCTGGGCTCCCGGGCCCCGGCCGGCTCCCTGGCCGACCTGCCCGCGGCCGCGCTGGCTGAACTCGGGGAGCTGCAGGGCCTCACCCAACGCATCCTGGAAGAACAGCTGCAGCCGAAGTGGCTGTACATCGGTCGTTTCGGCCACTCACCGGGTTTCCCCATCCATTTCCACTTCATTCCGGTCTACTCCTGGGTCGAGGACGCCTTCTGGGCAGACGAGCGCTATCGCGTGCTGCAGCGCTTCGGCGACTCCAGCCTTGGCGGTACCGATGGCGCCGAGCTGACGTTGTTCATCTGGCGGGAGTTTGGTGAGGCGGAGCAGGCGCCGGTTATCCATGGGCCTGGTATCGATGGCGTGATTGCACGTCTGCGCGAGGCCTTCGGTCAGGTTGCTTGCGGGTGACCATGAAGGCGTTTTTTTTGGTTTAAGGGAGGTGCTTGATTCTGGGTCCGCCCCCTCACCCCAGCCCTCTCCCGGAGGGAGAGGGAGCCGTTCGGCGTGGGCGGATAATGCAACGTCAGCCGGCGAGTTCGTAGGGCGCATAACCGTTTGCGGTTATGCACCGCTGGCCTAAACACCGATGCCTGACGATTCTGGAACCGTAGGAGCAACTGTCTTGCCGACTGTGCCGAGATGCGCCTCAACGGATGGGTTGAGCTTGCGAAACCCATGCGGCCGCGGTGATGGGTATCGCTTCGCTCAACACCATCCTACGGGGTGGTTTGCCGGCGGGGGTAGGAGCGGACTCCGTCCGCGATGGGTTTGGCTGGAAGGGGGTGGAGTCAGGGAGCTTCGGTGCCAAGACCGAGAGCGCCCTCTCCCCAGTCCTCGGCTGCGCGCCCCGCCCTGAAGGGAGAGGGGGCTGTTCGGAGTGGGGGGAGAATCCTGAGTCATCCTGAAACGCCTATCTATCACCGTCATTCCCGCGAACGCGGGAATCCAGTGACTGCGGGGTTCGCGAGCAAGCTCGCTCCTACGGAAAGCAAAAGCAAAAGCGCGTTTGCTCTTGGATTTCCAGAGAAACGTCCGAGCGCACCGGAACGCCCCTTCAGAAGGCCGAGCGAAACCCCTGCTCAGGAGGTCATGCGACATGGATGTCGCGAGAGCCCCGCGGGCTACAGGGACGTACCCTCGGGGCGGGCCTCCGTGGCGGGGGAGTTCGTGAGGGTAGCCCGACTCCGTCGGGCCCGTATGTTGGGGCAAGCCTTTTTGGTTCCTTTTTGCGGGGGTGGCCTTCCACCGTTTGACAAAAGGGACTCGCCCGAGGGGGCGAAACAAGAAACATCCGAACACTCGGTGCGGCGCGCTACACCGAGCCCAACCCAAAAGTCTCTGGGTTCCCGCGTTCGCGGGAATGACGGGGGTGAGGATCGGAGCGAGGGATCAGGATTCGCAAGCGAAACCATACATCCCATACGAAAATGCCGTTCCTCCCATGGAGAGAAACGGCATCAGGCCCAGGAAGCACCTATTCGGCCAGCTCCCCACACAGATCCAGGCCAAACCAACGCTCAGCCTCTTCCACGCCCAGCCCCGCACCCAACAGGGCGAACAACTTACCCAAAGCCGCCTCACGGGTCATGCCACCACCAGACACCAAGCCAGTGTCGCGCAGACGACTGCCTGCGGCGTAGGTATCGAACACCACACTACCCGCCGGACACTGGCTGATAGCAGCCAGCAACACACCACGCTTACGGGCCGCGCCCAGCGCAGCAAGCAAAGCTTCATTGTCAGAAGGACCGGTACCACTGCCATAGCACTCCAGCAGCAGCCCCTGCACGCCGCTATTCAGCACAGCCTCCAACTGTTCGGCCTGCAGACCGGGGAACAACGGCTGCACAGCCAGCCTCACCGGCTGACGCGGCTGGCGATAATCCAGGACTGGCGGCACCTGCCCTGCACGCTGGCCATCGCGATGACGCGGCAGCGTGGTAAAGGCGTCGAAGGCTTCGCTATGCAGCTTGGTGGCACGCGCGCCGTGCAGCAGCGCGCCGCCGAAGTAGAGTTGCACACCACTGGCCTGGCCACCTTCCAGCACGTCCAGGGCGCCGCCAAGGTTGGCCCAGGCATCACTGCCGGGCGCACCGGCGGGCAACATGGAGCCGGTCAGCAACACCGGCACATCCAGCCCCAGCAGCACAAACGACAGCGCCGCCGCGGTGTAGGCCAGCGTGTCAGTGCCATGCAGCACCAGCACGCCGTCATGGCCGCCCTGCTCCACCGCGTCGACTATGGCGTCGCGCATGGCCAGCCAGTTCGCCTGCTGCATGTTGGCGCTGTCCAGCAGCGGCTGCATTTCCCGGAAGGCCCAGGCGAAGGTCGGCTGCCGGCCACTGCCGGCCAGCCACTCGCGCATGCGCGCCTCGAAGCCGCTGGCCGGGGCCAGGCCCTCGGGGGTCTGCAGCATGCCGATGGTGCCGCCGGTGTAGAGGACGAAGAGGTTCTTGACTGCGCGCATGGGCTGATCCTGCGTTCTTGTAGTGGCGCGGGCCGACCGCCGGGACGGCCTGCGCGGCCGTCAGCCCTGCGCCTGCGGCAGGCCGGCGGGGATTTCGCGGGCGGCCTCGGCGCGCTGGCTGGCCGGCCAGGCTTCGCGGTCCAGGTCGAGGTCGGCGAACTGGGCGGAGTCGAACACCGGCTGCTGAACGCCGGCGCGACGCTGTGCATCGTAATCGCCCATCACCCGCAGGCCAACCTTGAACAGCAGGGCCAGGGCCAGCAGGTTGACGAAGGCCAGGCAGGTCATGGTGATGTCGGCGAAGGCGAACACAGTGGACAGGTTCTGCACCGAGCCCCAGACGATCAGCGCCAGCACCAGGGCGCGGTAGCCGATCAGCACCAGGCGGTTGCGGCTGAGGAACTGCAGGCTGTTCTCGCCCAGGTAGTAGTTGTAGAGGATGCAGGTGAAGACGAACAGCGACAGCGCGACGCTGACGAACAGCCGGCCCCAGTCACCGACCACCGCGGCCAGGGAGTTCTGCGTGAGGACGATGCCGTCGCCTTCGAAGCCCGGGGTGTAGAAGCCCGAGAGCAGGATCAGCAGCGCGGTGCAGGTGCAGATGACGAAGGTGTCGAGGAACACGCTGAAGGCCTGCACCACGCCCTGGGACGCCGGGTGGCGCACGGCGGCCACGGCGGCGACGTTGGGCGCGCTGCCCAGGCCCGCTTCGTTGGCGAACACGCCACGCTTCACGCCCATGACGATGGCGCTGCCGAGCAGGCCGCCGAACGCGGGATCGAGGCCGAAGGCGCTCTTGAAGATGGTTTCCAGCATGGCCGGGACGTGCTCGATCTGGCTGCCGATCACGTACAGGGTGACGCCGATGTAGGCCAGGGTCTTGACCGGCACCAGCAGGTCGGAGACCGCGGCGATGCGCTTGATGCCGCCGATGAAGACGATGGCCAGCAGCACGGCCAGGGCGATGCCGGTGTGCTGCGGGGCGAAGCCGAAGGCGTTCTGCAGCGAATGGGTCACGGTGTAGGACTGCAGGCCGTTGAAGGCGAAGCCGTAGGTCACCAGCAGCAGCACCGAGAACACCACGGCCATGCCCTTGAGCTTCAGGCCGTGCTGGATGTAGTACGCCGGGCCGCCGCGGTACAGGCCGTCGCCGTCGGCGCGCTTGTAGACCTGGGCCAGGGTGCACTCGAAGAAGCTGCTGGACATGCCCACCAGCGCGGTCACCCACATCCAGAACACCGCGCCCGGGCCGCCGAGGGTCACGGCGATGCCGACGCCGGCGATGTTGCCCGCGCCCACGCGCCCGGCGAGGCTCAGCATCAGCGCCTGGAACGAGCTCAGCTGGCCGGCCTGGCCGCGGATGGATTCCTTGAACACGCCGAACATGTGGCCGAAATGGCGGAACTGGACGAACCGGGAGCGCAGGGTGAAGTAGCTGCCGAGTCCGACGATGAGCACGATGAGAACCTTCCCGGAAAGGAAGTCGTTGAGCGCTTCGAGCATGGGGTGTGACCTCGATTCTTGTTCTTCGGTTGGAAGAGAGGCGCCAGGCGCGCGGGTTGGGCCTGGCGCTGGCGGGCAAGGTTGGCCAAGACGAGGGGACGTGACAATTTCGCATCTTGTTACGTTCTGGCGCGAGTTGATGCTAGGCTTGCGTCACTCGCATCACACCGGAATACCGTCGATGTCCGATCACCTGGGCGAAAACCTCAAGCTCGCCTGCAGCCACTACCGCTCTATCTCCGAGGTCTGCCGCCAATTGCAGATCAACCGCGCGCAGTTCAACAAGTACCTCAGCGGGCAGAGCCGCCCCACCCCGTTCAACCTCAAGCGCATCGGCGACTTCTTCGGCGTCGAGGACTACGAGCTGGGCCTGCCGCCGGAACAGTTCGCCCGCCTGATCGGCGCCCGCGCAAGCCAGGCCGGCGTGCAGGCGAACGACCCGCTGCTGCGCCTGCTGGAACCACTGCGCGAGCAGGGCGGCAACCTGTCGCGCTACTGCGGCTACTATTTCGAATACTCCAACTGCATGTCGGTGCCCGGCAGCATCCTGCTGTCGCTGGTGCACCTGTGGGAGGAGGACGGCAACTTCCTGTTCGAGCGCCAGGAGCGCCAGGAACGCTCCAGCAGCACCGACGTGCAGGCCGAGGACTGGGTGCGCTGTCGCTACCTGGGCGCGGCCTTCCAGCTGCAGGACCGGCTGTTCCTGATCGACTACGAGTCGCTCACCGTCAACGAGATGAGCCAGACCATCCTCATCCCCAGCTTCAAGAGCCGCATCACCCGCCTCAACGGCCTGAAGACCGGCGTCTCCAGCGGCGACCGGCGCACCCCGGCGTGCACCCGGGTGGTCTGGGAATACCTGGGCGCGGAGATCAACCGGATCAACGCCTACCGCCAGGTGAAGCTGTACCGCCCGGACGACCCGCGCATCGACGACGACGTGCGCGAGCGCCTGAGCGTGGGGCCGATCCGCAACGGCCTGTTCGAGATCGAATGACCGCCGCGATCAGGCTCCGGGCGCGGGCCTGATCCAGTCGCACAAGTTCTTCGGAATATTCCCTCCCAACTATTCAGCGAGGCCGATAAGTGCCTGCCTGTAAATTAATTTTCAGGCAACACGAAAAGTAAAAATCGATTTCCAGACAGCAGCGCTTTCCAGGCACAAGCGCAGCGGGGCCCGCCGCCATGTCCGATGAACCTTCCCATTTGCTGCTCGGCGCCATCGCCCGCGCCCGCCCGGGTTATTCCCCGGCCTTCCGCAAGCTGGCCGACTTCGTGCTGAACAACGCGCTGGCGGTCTCCACCATGAACATCGACGAGCTGGCCAGGGCCGCCGGCGTCTCGGTCGCCACCATCAACCGCTTCGCCCACCGTTGCGGCTGCGACGGCTACCCGCCCTTCCGCGCCACGCTGCGCAAGCTCTACGAAAGCGCCTACTCCCCGGTGGAGAAGCTGCGCCTGGGCCTTGCGCGGGACATCGGCGCCGCCGGCATCGTGCGCGAATCCCTCGACAGCGCCGCCGGCAACATCCGCCGCAGCCACGAGCTGCTGCAGGACGAGCAGGTGCGCCGCGCCGTCGAGCTGCTCGCCAACGCCAGCCAGGTGTACGTCGCCGGCCTCGGCGTCAGCGCCATCCACGCGGCCTTCGCCGCCAACTGCCTGGAGCCGTTCCGCGCCGGGGTCAAGGACCTCGCCGCCATGGGCGGCGTCGAGTCGGCCCTGCGGCGGATCAACGTGCTGCGCGAAGGCGACCTGGTGATCGGCATCGCCCTGCCCCGCTATTCCCGCGGCATCGTCGAGCTGCTCGGCCTCGCCCGCCAGCGCGGCTGCAAGGTGCTGGCCCTCACCGACGGCCCCGCCTCGCCCATCGCCACGCTGGCCGACACCGCGCTCTACGCGGTTGCGGAGCACCCGCTGCTGTACGCCTCCAACGCCGGCATGGTCGCGCTCATCGAGGCCCTCGGCGCGGCGCTGGCCCAGCACACTGGCGATTCGCTCGAAGCCATCAGCGCCCAGACCGAACGGCTGCTGCCCTACCTCTACCTGGACGAGCCTCCGTAGCCCGCCCTAACACGCACATGCGGGCCCCGCGTTCGCCGGGGCCCCTCACCACACTTCGCATTCAGGAGCAGTAACGATGGGCGTCTGGGAAAACCGATTCGAGCGGGGCTGGTTCCTCGTCTTCATGTTCATGTACGGGCTGATCATGCTGCCGCTGCCCTGGTACTACAGCGAAACCTACGTGGCCGGCCCCTGGGGCGTGCCGCTGTTTCTCTTCGGCTGGATCGTCCACGGCGGCGTGGTCATCGCACTCACCGCGCTGTTCGCCGTGCAATGCCTGAAGCGCCCGGAATACCGCGGCTTCCAGGCGGAACCGGAAGGAGCCGACACGCATGTCTGACATCGATCATCTGCTGACGCCCACGCCCGGCCCCTTCCTGCTGACCATGGGCGTCTACTTCCTGGTCATCGCCGCCATCGGCTACGTCGCCGCGCGCCAGACGCGCGACATGAAGGAGTTCCTGGTGATGGGCGGCAAGGCCGGCGCCATCGTCTCGGGCATCGCCTATTTCGCCACCCAGTACAGCATGAGCACCTTCATGGGCGTGCCGGCCATCGCCTACGGCAACGGCTTCGCCGGGATGAGCATCACCATCCCCGGGGTGGCCTTCTCCATGCTGATTCCCGCGCTGCTGGTCGGCCGCCGGCTGATGGAACTGGGCCGGCGCAACCACTACCTGACCATGAGCGACTACCTGGCCGACCGCTACCAGTCCTCGCCGATGCGCGCCATCCACGCCATCGCCATGGTGGTGTTCCTGGTCGCCATGACCGGCGCGCAACTGGTGGGCGCCGGCATCATCGTCAAGACCTTCACCGGCTACCCGGAGTGGGTCGGCGTGGTGGTGACCGGTGGCATCGTGATCCTCTACTGCATGTACGGCGGCATGCGCGGCGCCATGCTAACCGACGTGCTGCAGGGCAGCCTGATGGTGCTCACCGCGGTGGTCACCTTCGTCATCTCCGTCCGCGCCGGCGGCGGCCTGGAGGCCATCACCGCGCAGCTGGCGACGGACAGCCCCGGCCACCTCGCCCACCCCGGCAGCAAGGGCGAATACGGCTGGAGCGTCTACGTCACCATGATCCTGATGTGGAGCTTCTTCACCATCGGCCAGCCGACGCTGTTCACCAAGTTCTACGCCATGAAGAGCCACGCCGTGCTGTTCAAGAGCGTGCTGCTGGGCACCCTGGGCATGCTGGTCTCGGCCACCCTGATCGAGTGGGCCGGGGTCAACGCCTTCATCTCGCTGCCGGGCCTCGTCGGCCGCGACGCCGACTTCGTGGTGCCGATGCTGCTGCAGCGCTCGCTGGACCCGATCCTGGCCTCGGTCATGATCGCCGGCATCGTCTCGGCGGGCATGTCGACGGTGTCGGCGCTGATGGTGGTGGCCACCGGCGGCATCAGCCGCGACCTCTACCAGAAGCTGATCAACCCCGCGGCCAGCGACGCCAGGGTGCTCCGGCTGTCGCACTGGGTCACCCTGCTGATCGGCCTGGCCGGCATCGCCATCGGCGTGCTCAAGCCCGCCAGCATCTTCGAGATCGTGCGCTTCGCCTTCGGCGGCCTGGGCATCTGGGTCATCGCCGTGATCCTCGGCATGTACTGGAAGCGCGCCACCGCCGCCGGCGCGCTGGCCGGCGTGCTGCTCGGCGAGCTGTGCTTCGTCGTGCTGAAGGCCGGCTGGCTGGACGGCTGGCTGAGCTTGCGGACCGACCCACTGCTGCCGGCCTGGTTGCTCGGCATGGCCGTCGCCGTGGTCGTCAGCCTGGCCACCCCGGCCGTCGAACGCGAGGTGCTGGAACGGCACTTCACAACCGCCCGCAACGACAGGAGCAAGCCATGTTCATCGGCGACATGAACTGGATGCAGGTGGAGCGCCAGGTGCAGTTGGACGACCGCGTCCTGCTGCCCCTGGGCAGCACCGAGCAGCACGCCTACCTCAGCCTGATGACCGACGTGATCCTCGCCCAGCGGGTGGCCATCGAGGCCGCCGAGCCCCTGGGGCTGCCGGTGTTCCCGGCCCTGCCCTACGGCATGACGCCCTACTTCGGCGACTTCCCCGGCACCGTCTCGCTGCGCCCGGCGACCTACTTCGCGCTGCTGGTCGACGTGCTGGACAGCCTGCACCAGCAGGGTTTCCGCCGCATCCTGCTGGTCAACGGCCATGGCGGCAACTGCCCGGTGCAGGCGGAAATCCAGCAGTGGCTGTGCCGGCACCCGCAGGCGCGGGTCAAGCTGCACAACTGGTGGAGCACGCCGCGCACCCTGGCGAAGGTTCGCGAGATCGACGCGCTGGCCTCCCATGCCTCGTGGATGGAGAACTTCCCCTGGACGCGCATCCCCGGCCAGACCCCGCCCGAGGAACGCAAGCCCATGGTCGACCTGGCCCGCCTGCGCCAACTGGGCGCCCAGGCCGTGCGCGCCTACATCGGCGACGGCAACTACGGCGGCGCCTACCACAAGGACGACGCGCTGATGCAGGAACTCTGGCAGGTCGGCGTCGAGGAAACCCGCGAACAACTGCAAGGCGGCTGGGCCGAATGACGATGACCAACGCGGCTCCCGCGCCGCCGGCGTTCCTGTTGCTGCGCGGCGGCGAACTCTACGCCCCCGAGAAGCTCGGCCAACGCGACGTACTGATCGGCGGCGAACGCATCCTGGCGATCGCCGAGCATCTGCAGGCGCCCAACCTGCCGGGTTGCCAGGAAATCGATGCGCGGGGCCTGACGCTCTGCCCCGGCCTCATCGACCAGCACCTGCACCTGATCGGCGGCGGCGGCGAAGCCGGGCCCCACAGCCGCACGCCGGAGGTGCGCCTGTCCAGCCTGCTGGAAGGCGGCATCACCACCGTGGTCGGCCTGCTCGGCACCGACGCCATCACCCGCCACCCCGAATCGCTGCTGGCCAAGGCCCGCGCCCTGAACACCGAGGGCATCACAGCCTTCATGCTGACGGGCGCCTACGCCGTCCCGACGCCCACCATCACCGGCAGCATCCAGCGCGACATCGCTTTCATCGATCCCATCATCGGGGTGAAGACGGCCATCTCCGACCATCGCTCGTCCGCACCAAGCATCGGCGAACTGGCGCGCATCGCCGCCGAAGCCCGGCTCGGCGGCCTGCTGGGCGGCAAGGCGGGCATCAGCGTGTTCCACCTGGGCAACGGGCGCCGGGCGCTGGAGCCGTTGTACGGCATCCTCGAACACAGCGACGTCCCCATCGGCCAACTGCTGCCGACCCACGTCAACCGCACGGCCGCGCTCTACGAGGCGGCGATCCGCTTCGCCCTGGACGGCGGCAACATCGACCTCACCAGCGGCATCAACCCCGAACTGGGCGCCAAGCAGGCGCTGAAGTCCAGCCGCGCGGTGATCCAGGCGCTGAGCGCGGGCGTCGCGCTGCAGCGGCTGACCATCAGCTCGGACGCCAACGGCAGCCAGCCGGTGTTCGATAGCGACGGCCGGCTGACGGGGCTGGCCCTGGCGGGGTGCAAGAGCCTGATGAATGAGTTGCGTGATCTGGTCCTGCGCGAGCGGCTGCCGCTGGAGCAGGCGCTGCGGCCGTTCACCAGCAACGTGGCCGACCTGCTGCGCCTCCAGGGGCGCAAGGGGCGCCTGGCTGTGGGGTTGGAGGCGGACGTTCTGTTGCTGGATGAGCGGTTGGAGTTGGTGCAGGCCTTTGCGCGGGGGCGGCAGGTGGTGCTTGGTGGCAGGGCTTGTCTGTGGGGGACGTTTGAGGGGGAGTGAGTTTTTGGTGCCGGCCGGGAATGACGGTGTTTGGGCTTGGTCCCGTCCCCTCTCCCTAACCCTCGGCTGCGCGCCCCGCCCTGAAGGGAGAGGGGACTGTCCGGCGTGCGCTGATGTTTCCGCGTTAGCTGGCCTGCACCGCGTGGCCGGCTGACACCAAATCCGTTCGCGGCATTCACCCAACACACCGAAGCCTCCGGTAAACACCCGTTCGCGAGCAAGCTCGCTCCTACAACAGCAAAGCCGACGTAGGATGGGTTGAGCGAAGCGATACCCATCGCCAAGGCCACATGGGTTTCGCAAACTCAACCCATCCTACGAAAAGCCCCTCGACGCAGCCGGCAGGACCGTTGCACCTACCACGGCAAGTCCCCCTCCAGAACCCGCTCCACGCCTGAACACCCCCCGCTTCAGACTGCATTCAGATTCGCTGCCGATACTCCCCTCCAGCCGCCAGTCCCGCTTGGGGGGAACGACATGACACAGACACAATGGAACGCCCTTTTTCCATTGCGCTTCGGCACCCATGCCGAGCGCATGGCCAGCCTGGTCCTGCGCCGCGCGGGCGAACCCGGCCGTGAGGCGCTGGAGGCGTTCATCCACCAGCGCTTCGAGCGCATGCACCATGCCGACGTGCAGCACTTCCTGCCCGACCTGCTCGGCCTGTACGACAGCCAGGGCCGGCTCAGCGCCGCGGTGGGCATCCGCCTGGCGGCCGGCGGGCCGCTGTTTCTCGAAGGCTACCTGGACGAACCGCTGGAAGCGCCGGTGTCGCGCCTGGCCGGGCGCATCGTCGGGCGCGACGAGCTGGTGGAGGTGGGCAACCTGTCCGCGCTCAGCGCCGGCAGCGCGCGGCTGATCATCGTGGCGGTGACCTGGCTGCTGGCCGCCCGCGAGCTGAACTGGGTGGCCTTCACCGGCGCCGCCAGCCTGGTCAACAGCTTCCACCGCCTGGGGCTGGAACCGAGCGTGCTGGGCCGCGCCGACCCCGCCCGGCTGAACGGCGAAGGCGCCAGTTGGGGCAGCTACTACGAGCAGCATCCGCAGGTGTTCGCCGGCGACATCCGCTACGGCCATGCGCAGCTGGAGCGCAACCGGGTGTTCGAGCGCCTGGGCTTTCCCCTGCTGCTGACGGAGGCCGGCCATGCAGCCTGAACTGCAAGCCTTCCGCCAGCGCCTGGAGGAACACGCGCGGCTTCCGGGCGAGCCCATCGCCCTGCGCGGCGCCAACGAACGCTATAGCCATGCCCAACTGCTGGAGCAGGTGCAGGCCCGCGAGGAACTGCTGCGCCAACAGCCGCCGGGCGTCGTCGCCTTCGCCCTGGACAACGGCCCCGAAGCGCTGTTCTGGGACCTGGCGGCGCTGTTCGGCGAGCGCCCCTGCGTACTCCTGCCGCCGTTCTTCAGCCCGGCCCAGCGCGCCCATTGCCTGATGCAGAGCCAGGCCACGCTGGTGCTGGCCCCGGCCGAGCTGCACGACGAATTGCGCGAACTGGGCTTCAGCCCCGGCGAGCCGTTCTGGTGGCGCCCGTCGGTGGTGGATGCCGGCATGCCGCCGGGTACCGCCAAGCTCACCTATACCTCCGGCAGCACCGGCGCGCCCAAGGGCGTGTGCCTGTCCGCCGCGGCGCTGCTGCAGGTGGCCAACGAGCTGGAGCGGGCCAGCCGCCCGGCCGAGCCCGCCAGCTACCTGGCGGTACTGCCGCTGGCAGTGTTGCTGGAGAACCTCGGCCTGTATGCCGCGCTGCTGGCCGGCGCCAGCATCACCCTGCTGCCGCAGGTGCAGCTGGGCATCAGCGGCGCCAGCGGGGTCGACTGGCAACGCCTGCTCGGCTGCGTGGCGCTCAGCGGCGCGCAGAGCCTGATCCTGGTGCCGCAACTGCTGCTCGGCCTGGTCAGCGCCATCGAGCGCGGGCTGATGCGCGTCGGCCCGCTGCGCTTCGTCGCGGTGGGCGGCGCGCCGGTATCGGCCAGCCTGCTGCAGCGCGCCGCCGCCGTCGGCCTGCCGGTGTATGAGGGCTATGGGCTGTCCGAATGCGCCTCGGTGGTCTGCCTCAACCGCCCCGGCGAGCAGCGCCCGGGCAGCGTCGGCCGGCCGCTGCCGCACGTCGAGATACGCCTGGCCGAGGACGGCGAGGTGCTGGTGCGCGGCGCCACCCTGCTCGGCTACCTGGGCGAGCCGCCCTGCACCGGGCAGTGGTGGCCCACCGGCGATCTCGGCCGTTTCGACGCCGAGGGCTACCTGTACCTGGCCGGGCGCAAGAAGAACCAGTTCATCACCAGCTTCGGGCGCAACGTCAACCCGGAATGGATCGAGGCCGAGCTGAGCCAGGGCGGCGCCATCCTCCAGGCCTTCGTCCATGGCGAGGGTCTGCACCAGAACCTGGCGCTGCTCTGGCCGCTGGACCCGCAGGCCAGCGACGGCGACCTGGAGCAGGCGGTGCAGCGCTGCAACGCCGCCCTCCCCGACTACGCCCGGGTGCACGCCTGGCGCCGCCTGCCGCGGCCCTTCAGCGCCGCCGAGGGCACCCTCACCGCCAACGGCCGGCCACGTCGCGCGGCCATCCTCGAACGCTACCGCAACGAACTCTTTTCCCTCGTGACCGAATGAGGTTCAACACCATGGCATTCTTCGACACCCTGCAATCGGCCACCGCCCAGGAGCGCCAGGCGCTGTTCGGCGTACCGGTGATCCGCGACGCCCTGGACGGCGTCGTCAGCCTGGAGGGCTACGTCGCCTTCCTCACCCAGGCCTACCACCACGTGCGCCATACCGTGCCGCTGATGATGGCCTGCGGCGCCCGCCTGCCCCCGCGCCTGGAGTGGCTGCGCAAGGCGGTGTGCGACTACATCGAGGAAGAGTACGGCCACGAGCAGTGGATCCTCGACGACATCGCCGCCTGCGGCGGCGATCCCGAGCAGGTGCGCAACAGCCGCCCGGCGCTGCCCATCGAGCTGATGGTGGCCTTCCTCTACGACCTGATCGCCCGCGACAACCCGGTGGGCCTGTTCGGCATGGTCAACGTGCTGGAGGGCACCAGCATCGCCCTGGCCACCCAGGCCGCCGGCAGCATCCAGCAGGGCCTCGGCCTGCCGCCGGGCGCCTTCGGCTACCTGAGCTCCCACGGCGCCCTGGACCAGGACCACATGGCCACCTACCGCACGCTGATGAACCGCCTGGACGATGCCGCCGACCAGCAGGCGGTGGTCCACGCCGCCAGGGTGGTGTACCAGCTGTACGCCGACATGTTCCGCGGCCTGCCGCGGGCCCGGGCCGGCCTGGGCGAGGTGCAGCATGCGCCTGCCTGACTGCCGCGCGGTGCTCACCGGCGCCAGCGGCGGCATCGGCCTGCAACTGGCCGAACAGCTGTGCGTCGCCGGGGCCCGGGTGCTGGCGGTCAGCCGTCATCCGGGCCCGTTGGCCGAGCTGCGGCGGCGCTACCCGCAGCAGCTGCTCTGGGCGTGCGCCGACCTGCGCACGGCCGGCGGCCGCCAGGCGGTGGTCGAGGCGGCGTGGCAGATGGGCGGCGCCAACCTGCTGATCAACGCCGCCGGGGTGAACCGCTTCGCCCTGCTCGACCAACTGGACGAGCAGGCCCTGGACGACCTGTTGGCGCTGAACATCACCGCCACCCTGCAGCTGACGCGGGTGATGCTGCCGCTGCTGCGCGAGCAGCCCCACGCCCTGGTGGTGAACGTCGGCTCCACCTACGGCTCCATCGGCTACCCCGGCTATGCCGCCTACTGCGCCAGCAAGTTCGCCCTGCGCGGCTTCTCCGAAGCCCTGCGCCGGGAACTGGCCGACACCCCGGTGGACGTGCTCTACGTCGCTCCGCGGGCAACCCGCACCAACATGAACTCGGCCGCCGCCACGGCGCTGAACCTGGCCCTGAAGGTGGGCATGGACGACCCGCGCGACGTCGCCCGGGCGGTGCTCGACGCCGTGCAGAAGAACCGCAGCGAGCTGTACCTGGGCTGGCCGGAGAAGCTTTTCGTGCGCCTCAACGGCATGCTCCCCGGCCTGGTCGACCGCGCCCTGCGCAAGCAACTGCCACTGATCCGTCGCTACAGCGACGCCAACACCCGGGAGCCCCTGGAATGAAGCGCCTGATCCTCATCTTCCTGCTGGCCATCGCTCCCTTCGCCTGGGCCCTCGACCCCGCCGGCACGCAGCGCCTGGCCGCCCTCCAGCAACGCTGGGCGCAAATCCAGTACCAGTTGCCGGAGGCCCAGCGCGCCGCGGCCTTCGAGAAGCTCGCCGGCGACAGCGAAGCCTTCACCCGCGAGCAGCCCGGCGCCGCCGAAGCCTGGATCTGGAACGGCATCATCACCAGCAGCTGGGCCGGCGCGGTCGGCGGCCTCGGCGCCCTGGGCAAGGTGAAGAGCGCCCGCGCCAGCCTGGAGAAGGCCCTGCAGCTCGACCCCGGCGCGCTGCAAGGCTCGGCCTATACCAGCCTGGGCGCCCTCTACGACCGAGTGCCGGGCTGGCCGATCGGCTTCGGCGACGCCGACAAGGCCGAGGCCATGCTGCGCAAGGCGCTGCAGATCAACCCCACGGGCATCGACAGCCTGTACTTCTGGGGCGACCATCTGTACCGCGAGGGCCGCTACGAAGAGGCCCGCAGCGCCCTGCAGAAGGCCCTGCAGGCCCCGCCGCGGCCGGGGCGCGAGCTGGCCGACCAGGGCCGCCGCGGCGAAATCGATGCTTTACTCAAGGCGATCAAGGACAAGCAGGACTGAGCATGCGGCTATTGCTGGTAGAGGACGACAGCGCCCTGGGCGAAGGCGTGCGCACGGGGTTGCGCCAGGAGGGCTACACCATCGATTGGCTCAAGGACGGCGCCAGCGCACTGCACGCCTTGCAGCACGAGGCATTCGACCTGGCGGTGCTCGACCTCGGCCTGCCGCGCCTGGATGGCGTGGAAGTGCTCAAGCGCCTGCGCGCCGGCGGCGCCAACCTGCCGGTGCTGATCCTCACCGCGCGCGACGCCACCGAGGACCGCATCGCCGGGCTGGACGCCGGCGCCGACGACTACCTGGTCAAGCCCTTCGACCTGGACGAGCTCAAGGCCCGCCTGCGCGCCCTGCTGCGGCGCAGCGCCGGGCGCGCCCGGGTGCTGATCGAACATGCCGGGGTGAGCCTCGACCCGGCCACCCAGCAGGTCAGCTACCAGGGCCAGCCGGTGCTGCTGACGCCCAAGGAATACCTGCTGCTGCACGAGCTGCTGGCGCAGCCGGGCAAGGTCTTCACCCGCGAGCGCCTGACGCAGCTGCTCTACGGCTGGGACGAGGAAGCCGAGAGCAACACCCTGGAGGTGCACATCTACCACCTGCGCAAGAAGCTCTCCGGCGACCTCATCCGCACCGTGCGCGGCATCGGCTACCTGGTGGAAGGCCAGGCATGAGTTCGCTGCGCCGGCGCACCCTGCTGCGGGTGACGGCCCTGCTGCTGCTCGGCACCGGGCTGCTGGCGCTGTACAACTACCACGACAGCAGCCACGAGATCGCCGAGGTCTACGACGCCCACCTGGCGCAGAACGCCCGCCTGCTGCAGGGGGTGATGAGCATGCCGCTGGACGAGGCCGGGCGGCGCAACCTCTACGCCGCCTTCGACGAGGCGCTGAGCCAGGTCGGCCGGCACCGCGTCGGCCACCCCTACGAGAACAAGCTGGCCTTCCAGGTGTGGCGCGAGGATGGCCAGATCCTGGTGCACACGCCCAGCGCGCCCACCTTCAGCGCGCCGCTGCGCACGCCGGGGTTCGCCAACTACGAAGTGGAAGGCCGGCACTGGCGCGGCTTCCTGCTGCCGGTGCCGGCGCAGAAGCTGCTGATCTGGGTGGGCGAGCGCGACGACGTGCGCGAGGACCTGGTGGGGCGCATCGTCCGCCACACCCTGCTGCCCTTCATGCTCGGCAGCCTGGCCCTGGTGCTGCTGGTGTGGCTGGCCATCGGCTGGGGCCTGCAGCCGCTGCAGAACATGGCGAAGGTGATCCGCGCCCGCCACGCCGACTCCCTGGAGCCGCTGCAGCTGGTGCCGCTGCCCAGGGAACTGGAACCCATGCAGGCCGCGCTCAACCGCCTGCTCGGCCAGCTGGAGGCGCTGCTGCGCCGCGAACACCGCTTCATCGCCGACGCCGCCCACGAGATGCGCACGCCCCTGGCGGTGCTCCGCCTGCACGCGCAGAACGCCCTGCAGGCGCGCAACGAGACCGAACGCCGCGAGGCCCTGGACTTCCTCATCGGCGGCGTCGACCGCCTGAGCCGGGTGGTCAACCAGTTGCTCACCCTGGCCCGCGTCGAGCCGCAGCTGGCGCAGCGCCAGTTCGCCCCGCTGGACCTGGCCGCGGTGGTCACCGACACCCTCGCCGAACTCACCCCCTGGATACTGCGCCAGGGCCTGGAGCCGGTGCTGGAGATCGAACCCGGCGACTACCGCCTGGACAGCGACGCCGGCGCCATCGGCATCGCCCTGCAGAACCTGGTGACCAACGCGGTGAACTTCTCCCCGCCCGGCGGACTGGTCCGCATCGGCCTGCGCACCGATGGCGCGCATTTCGAGCTGGCCGTCGAGGACCAGGGCCCGGGCATCGCCGAAGCGCACCTGGAGCGCGCCTTCCAGCGCTTCTACAGCGAAGGCAACGAAGGCGGCGCGGGGCTGGGGCTGTCCATCGTCGCCATGATCATGCAGCGCCTGGGCGGCAGCGCAAGCCTGGCCAACCGCGCGCAAGGCGGCCTGCGGGCGTGCCTGCGCCTGCCGCGGGGGCGGTGAGCGGGCCCGGCCGGCTCAGCGGTTGGCCCCGCGGCTGGACAGCCAGTTCAGCGGCACGCCAGGGCGCGTCAGGGCCTCGATGAAGCCGTGTCCCCAGTAGCGGATGTGGTTGGCCTCCAGCACCGAGTACATCTCCTGGTGGCGCGCCTGGCGTTCTTCCAGCGGCATCTCCAGGGCGCGCTCGATGGTGTCGGCCAGGGCGTCGCGGTCATGGGGGTTGACGATGAGCGCGGCGCCCAGCTCGGCGGCGGCGCCGGCGAACTGCGAGAGGATCAGCACGCCGGGGTCGGCCGGGTCCTGCGCTGCGACGAACTCCTTGGCCACCAGGTTCATGCCGTCGCGCAGCGGCGTGACCAGGCCGATGCGCGCGCGGCGCATGACCAGGGCGATGTCCTCGCGGCCCAGGTTGCGGCTGACGAAGCGCAGCGGCACCCAGGAGACCGCGGCGAAACGGCCGTTGATGTGCCCCACGCGGGCGCTCACCGCGGCGTCGATCTCGGCGTACTCGGGAATCTCCTGGCGGCTGCCGGGGGCGATCTGCAGGCAGGTCACCTTGCCTTGCCGCTCGGGGTATTTCTCCAGGAAGCGCTCGTAGGCGTCCAGGCGGTTGGTGATGCCCTTGGAGTAGTCCAGGCGGTCCACCCCGACCATCAGCGCCCGGCCCACCAGGCTCTCCTCCAGCTTGGCGGCCAGCGGGCCGTGTTCGGCCTCCTCGGCCAGGTGGCGGAAGCCCTCGACGTCCACCCCCACCGGGAACACGCCGACGCGGAAGTGCTGGTGGCCCAGGCTGAAGCGCCGCGAATCGGGGGTGGCTGCGCCCACCACGCGGGTCAGGTAGCGGGCGAAGTTGTCGGCGTCGTTCTCGGTCTGGAAGCCGATCAGGTTGTATTCGGTGAGCGCGCGCACCAGCTCCTCGTGGTGCGGCAGCGCGGTGAGCAGGTCCGGCGGCGGCATGGGGATGTGCAGGAAGAAGCCGATGCGGTTGCGGTGGCCGCGTTCGCGCAGCGCCACGGCCAGGGGGATCAGGTGGTAGTCGTGGACCCACAGCACGTCGTCCGGCTGCAGCAGCGGGCTCAGGCGCTCGGCGAAGAATTCGTTGACGCGCAGGTAGCCGCCGAAGTCGGCCTCGGTGAACTCGGCCAGGTCCACCCGGTAGTGCAGGATCGGCCAGAGCACGCGGTTGGCGAAGCCGTTGTAGTACTCCTGGAAGTCCTGCGGCGGCAGGTCGGTGACCATGTAGGTGATGTTGTCGTTCTGCAGGGTGGTCGGCTCGGCCGGCACCTCCGCCACCTGGCCGCTCCAGCCGAACCACAGGCCCTCGCGCTCGCGCAGGGTGGCCGCCACCGCCACGGCCAGGCCGCCCGGCGCGGGCCGGCCCTCGGCATCGGGCATGCCCACCCGGTTGGAAATCACTACAAGCCGCGACATAGGCCCTCCTCCCAGCTCATGGACAGACGCATGGCGGTGTTGATCAAGCCGGCCATGGAGTAGGTCTGCGGAATGTTGCCCCACATCTCGCCGGTGTGCGGATGCAGGTCCTCGGACAGCAGGCCGAAGCTGTTGCGCGCGGCCAGCAGCTCGGCGTACAGCTCGCGGGCCTGGTCGCGGCGGCCGATGGCGGCCAGGGCGTCCAGGTACCAGAACTTGACCACCAGGAAGGCGGTCTCCGGCACCCCGAAGTCGTCGGCGGCGGCGTAGCGCAGCAGGTGGCCGTTGACGTTCAGTTCGCGGCCGATGCAGTCGACGGTAGCGACGAAGCGCGGGTCGTCGGCCTCGATCAGGCCCAGCTCGTGCATCAGCAGCACGCTGGCGTCGAGGTCGTCGACGCCGAAGCTGCCGGTGAAGGAATGCCGCCGCTCGCTCCAGGCCGCGCGCAGGATGCCCTCGCGGATACGCGTGGCCTCCTTGCGCCAGCGCGCCGCCGAGTCGCCGTGGCCCAGGCGCGCGGCGATGCGCGCCACGCGGTCGCAGGCGGCCCAGCAGAGCATCGCCGAGTGGGTGTGCACGCGTTGCCGGCCGCGGTATTCCCAGATGCCCGCGTCGGGCACGAAGGCGTAGCGCGCGGCGCGCTCGGCCAGGCTTTCCAGCATGCGCAGCATGCCTTCGTCGCCGGGGTGCGGCAGGCGCTGGTCGACGAAGCTCTGCAGCACCGCCAGCACCACCGAGCCGAACACGTCGTGCTGCACCTGCTCCACCGCCTGGTTGCCGACGCGCACCGGGGCGTGGCCGAGGAAACCGGCCAGGTCCGGCTCGATGCGCTCGCTCAGGTCCATGGCCGGGACCACGCCGTACAGCGGGCGCAGCTCGGCGCCCTCCACCGCCACCGTGGTGATGAAGTCGACGTAGCGTTCCATGGTCTTGGTGGCGCCCAGGCGGTTCAGCGCCAGCACCACGAAGTAGGCGTCGCGCAGCCAGCAGTAGCGGTAATCCCAGTTGCGCTGGGTGCCCGGCGCCTCGGGCACCGAGGTGGTCACCGCGGCGATGATCGCCCCGGTCTCCTCGAAGCTGCACAGCTTCAGGGTGATGGCCGCGCGGATCACCACGTCCTGCCATTCGAAGGGGATGGCCAGCGAGCGCACCCACTCGTACCAGCCGGCGCGGGTGCGTTCGAGGAAGCTGCGGACCACCTGCTCGGGGGATTCGTCCAGCGGTTCGTCGACGCCCATCACCAGGCTCACCGGGTGCTTGAGGGCGAAGGGCGTTTCCTGCATGACGTAGGACAGCGGCGCATCGGTGGTCAAGCGCAGCGCCTGGTCGCCGCCCAGGTAGCGGATGTGGCTGGAGCCGGCCACCGCCTCGCACGGCTTGCCGTAGTGGTGCGTCGGGCGCATGCGCAGGGTCACCCGCGGCAGCCCCTGCACCGGCTCCACCAGGCGGCACAGCTGCGCCGGGCGGAAGTAGCGGCCGTACTGCAGGAAGCGCGGGGCGAAGTCGGTGATGCGCACGGCGTTGCCCGCGGCGTCGGTGAGGGTGGTGCGGATGATCGCGGTGTTGGGCTGGTATTCCGAGTGGCTGCTGACCATGCCGTCGAGCAGCACGTCGCAGAAGCCCTTTTCCTCGTCGCCGGCCAACAGCCGGGAGAAGGCCGGGTCGCCGTCGAAGTTCGGGTAGCACCACCACACCAGGCGCGCCTGCCGGTTCACCAGGGCGGCGACGCGGCAGTTGCCGATCAGCCCCAGGTCCAGCGCGCCGTTGTGCTTGCTCATGCCTGTGTCCTCCTCGTGGCCTGAATGAGTGTCTCGCGCACCGCGCGCGGATGGTCGAAGGCGGCCCGCGCGCCGGGCGCCAGGCGCCCGACCGAAAGGCCCAGGCCGTGCAACTGCGGCATCAGCGCCAGGGCCGGCTCGTCGGTGTGGTCGTCGCCGATGAACAGCGGCCGGCGCCCGGCGAAGGGCGGCTCGCCGAGGAAGCGGCGGATGGCCTGGGCCTTGTCGCTGGTGTGGGCCAGCACCTCGAACACCATCTTCCCCGGCAGCAGCCGCAGCCCGGCGCCCTCGGGGCCGCGCAGCAGGCGCTCCAGGGCCGCCGCCAGGAACGGGCCGGCCTCGGGCGCGGCGCGGTAATGCAGGGCCAGGCTGCTGCCCTTGTCCTCGGCCAGCACGCCGGGATGGCGCCGGGCCAGGGCCAGCAGTTGCTCGCGTTGCGGCGCGCCAAGATGGGCCGCCGGCAACTGTTGCATGGGCTGCCCGCCAGCCAGGCGCCATTGCGCGCCGTGGCCACCGCTGGCCGGCAGGCGCAGGGGGGCGAACAGGTCGTCGAGCTGCGCCAGCGGGCGTCCGCTGACCAGCGCCAGGGCGCCGTCCAGTTGGCGGTGCAGGCTTTGCAGGGCGGCGCGCAGGTCGTCGGGAACGCGCACCGCGTCGGGGGTCTCGACGATATCCAGGAGGGTACCGTCGACATCGAGAAAGAGCGCGCAGGGTGCGTCGCGCTCGCTCAACCAGTCATCGAGCAGGGCCCTGGCCGAGGCATCACCGCAAGCAGCAATGGCCGCGTCGGCCAGACCTGAATCGATCGGGCGGGACATGGGCCGATCTCCACGTTTCGGGCCGCCCGCGAAGAGCCGCTGCGGACGACGAAGCGAATGAGAATCCAAAAGACTAACACGGGAAAATCCACCGGGCGGCCAGCGCGCCGGCTGCATCTTCCGCCCTGGGACGGACCTTCCAGGGGCCCGGCAAGTTCAGCAAGGTCCATGCCTTGGCGCCCTGCCCGGCTGCCGCCCGCGCCGCCACGACGCCCGGTCTGCCGGGGCTGGCGCCGTTCGTCGCGTACCGTTCGCGGGCAAGCCGCCGCTCCCCGGCCGCAGTGTGAATGCCCACAAGCGGTGCGCTGACTAGACTGGCGGGAACCCCGGGAGCCGACCGATGGATGCCCTGATCAACGCCGCCGCCCGCGCCCTGGCCCTGGGCGACCTGGCCCGCGCCCGCGAACTGCTGCGCGCCGCCGCCCGCGCCTTCGGCCCGCGGGAAGCCGTGGCCCGCGCGCGCTGCCAGGTGGCCGAGGCGGAAATCGCCTTCGCCGACCACGAACTGGGCTGGCCGGTGGCGCGCCTGGAAGCGGCGCTGGCCACCCTGGAGGCCCACGGCGACCGGTTGAGCGCCGCCCAAGTCCGGAGACTGAATGACCCGCCGTGCCCCGCGCGGGCACGGCGGCCCTAGTGGTCGGCCACCGCCACCCGCGCCTTGCCGCTGAACGGCGGGCGCGTCAGCCAGATCACGCTCATCAGTATCAGGAAGATCCAGCCCAGGGCGTGGAACAGCTCGTTGAAGCTGATCTGGTAGGCCTGCTGGGTGATCATCTGGTTCAGCAGGCTGGCGCCCAGCTGCGGGTCGCCCTGGCCAAGCAGCTCCAGGCTGTTGCGCGTGCCGCTGTCGAACGTGGTGATGCTCTCGCTGAGCTGGGCGTGGTGCAACACCGCGCGGCGGTCCCAGAGGAAGGTGGTGAGCGAGGCCGAGAAGCTGCCGGCGAGGGTCCGCAGGAAGGTCGACAGCCCGGAGCCGGCGGCGATCTCGTGGGCCTCCAGGTCCGACAGCAGGATCACCGTGGTGGGCATGAAGAACAGCGCCACGCCCACGCCCATCAGCGCCTGCATCAGAGCGACGTGGCGGAAGTCGATGTCCAGGGTGAAGTCCGAGCGCAGGAAGCAGGTGGCGCCCATGGCGACGAAGGCCACCGAGGCTACCAGGCGCAGGTCGAAGTTGGCCGCGTAGCGCCCCACCAGCAGGCTCAGCAGCAAGGGCGCGATGCCCAGCGGCGCCGCCGCCAGGCCCGCCCAGGTGGCGGTGTAGCCGAGGTTGCGCTGCAGCCACTGGGGCAGCAGCAGGTTGATGGCGAAGTAGGCCGAGAACGACAGCACCAGCGCCAGGGTGCCGTAGCGGAAGTTGTGGTGGCGGAACAGCCGCAGGTCCACCACCGGCTCGTCCTCGGTCAGTTCCCAGATGAGGAAGGCCGCCAGGGCGATGGCCGCCACCACCGCGCAGGCGATGATGAAGGGCGAGGAAAACCAGTCCTCGTCGTTGCCCTTGTCCAGCAGGATCTGCAACGCGCCGACGCCGACCACCAGGGTCGCCAGGCCGACGTAGTCGATGCGGGTGCGCTGCAGGCGCTCGGGGCGGCCGCGCATCTGCCGGCTGACCACGAACACGGCGAAGGCGCCGATGGGCAGGTTGATGAAGAAGATCCACGGCCAGGAATAGTTGTCGGTGATCCAGCCGCCGAGGATCGGCCCGGTGATGGGCGCCACCACCGCCACCATGGACAGCAGCGCCAGGGCGGTGCCGCGCTTGTGCGGCGGGTAGATGCTGATCATCAGGCTCTGGGTGATCGGGTACATGGGCCCGGCCACGGCGCCCTGCAGCGCGCGGAACAGGATGAGCATGCCCATGTCCTGGGACACGCCGCAGAGGAAGGAGGCGACCACGAACAGCAGCGAGCAGCCGATGAACAGCGGCACCTCGCCGAAGCGCCGGGAGAGGAAGCCGGTCAGCGGCAGGGAGATGGCCTGGCTGACGGCGAACGAGGTGATCACCCAGGTGCCCTGGTTGGCGCTCACGCCCAGGTTGCCGGCGATGGTCGGCAGCGCCACGTTGGCGATGGTGGTGTCGAGCACCTGCATGAAGATGGCCAGGGCCAGGCCGAGGGTGGTGAGGGCGAGGCTCGGCGGGCGGAATTCGGTGCTCATGGAAGGCGAACCTGGGGTGGGTCGTGAGGTGCCGGTGCTGCCGCCGGCCTGGGCGAATTCTGGAACCGGCGACGAATTGCTGTCAATGCAATTATTGACTTTGCACAGATAAGCCGAGGCGGGTTTGGTACTCGCCGCCCGGGTCCGTATCATCGGCGCGAAATCCACCCGCAACGGACCGCCCCATGCCCAGCCCGCCCCAGGATCACCTGTTCGCCCTCACCGGCTCGCTGCAACCGGCGCGCCGCGCCTGGCAGCAGGCCGCCAGCCTGGTGCTGGCCGAGAGCGGCCTGTCGCTGGCGGTGGCCACGCCGGTGCTGCTGGTCTCGCGCATGGGCGACGGGGTGCTGCAGAACGTGCTGGCCGACTGCATCGGCGTGCACCCGGCGGCGCTGGTGCGCACGCTCGACCAGGCAGAAGCCGCCGGCCTGCTGGAACGGCGCATGGTGCCGGGCAACCGGCGGTTGCGCGCCATCCATTTGCAGGATGCGGGACGGGAATTGGCCGAGCGCCTGGAGAAAGCCCTCAACGCCTTGCGCGCCGAAGTGCTCGGCAGCATTCCCCGGGAAGACGTCGAGACCGCCACCCGGGTGCTGCGGCTGATGGAAGAAAAGGCCCGCGCCTACGCCCAGCAGAAACCCGCGGACGCCTAGCTAGCCCTCCGGGCGCCGGTCGATCTCCAGGCCGCCGCCCTGCTGGCAGGCGAAGCTGCGCCGGCCCTCGATCTTGGCCCGGTACATGGCATCGTCGGCGCACAGCAGCAGCTCCTCGGCGCTGCTGCCATCCTCGGGGTACAGGGCGATGCCGATGCTCGCCCCCACCTGCACCACCGCGCCCTGCAGCAGCAGCTTCTCGCCGAGGGCGGCGAGGATCTTGCGCGCCACGGCCGAAGCGGTGCCGGCGATGCCCGGCCCGTGCAGCAACACCACGAATTCGTCGCCGCCCAGCCGCGCCACCTGATCCTGGTCGCGCACCGCGTGGCGCAGGCGGCGGGCGATGATGGTCAGCACCTCGTCGCCGGCGGCGTGGCCCATCTCGTCGTTGATGCGCTTGAAGTGGTCCAGGTCGATGAACAGCAGCGCCAGTTGCTCGTGGCTGGCGGCCACCCGGGCGATGGCCTGTTCCAGTTGCCCGAAGAACTGCATGCGGTTGGGCAGGCCGGTCAGCGAATCGTGGTTGGCCAGGTGCTGCAGCTCCTGCTGGCTGCGGCTCATCGCCTCGATGCGCGCCTTGAGCTCCTTGCGCAGCTGGTCGAAGCCGCGCGCCAGCAGGCCGATCTCGTCCTGGCGCTGCAACGGCAGCTCGGCCGCCAGGCTGTGCTCGGCCTGGAAGCGCACCGCGGCGTGGATCAGCATCTGCAGCGGGCGCGTCAGCGCGCGGGCGAAGAGCACCGCCAGGGCGATGGCCAGCAGGCTGAACACCAGCACCATCTGGATGATGCTCAGGCCCAGCGGCCGGCCGCTGGCCAGCACCTCGTCCAGCGGCCGGGCCAGGCCGAGCACCACGAAATGCCCCTGGCCGGGCAGGCCGAAGGGCTTGCGCACGAAGGCCATGATCCGCCCCTGCTCGCGCTGCGCGCCCTGCAGGTCGTTGACCAGCACGTTGCCGGCGCCCTCGAACAGCCCGCGGGTCTCGGCGAAGCTGTCCTGCACCAGGATGCGCCGGCCCTTGTCGAAGCCGAAGGTCATGGCCGGATCCGGGTGCACCAGGAAGTCGCCCCACTCGTTGGTCAGGTACAGCTCCAGGCCCTGCGGCAGGTCGGCCACCAGTTGGGCGAGGAATTTCTTCAGGTCGACGTTGATCACCACCACGCCTTCATTGGCGCCCCCGCCGCCGGGCACCGGGGTGGCCACGCGCAACGTCGGCGCGCCGTCGGCGGCATGGGCGCCCTGCTCGTGGTTGACCGTGATCGGCGAGACGAACAGTTGCCCCGGCGCCAGCGCCAGGCTTTCGAAGACGTAGGGGAAGTGCCCCTTTTCCTGCAACTGCTCGCCGTCCACGCGCAGCACCCGTGGGCCGTCGCGGTCGTAGCGCAGCACTTCCAGGCCGTACTCGCGGCGGCCGATCAGGCGCACCTGGGAATACTGCGGGTGCAGGCGCATGAAGGTGGCGAACACGCCGGCCAGGCGTTCCTGCGCCACCGCGTCCAGCACGCCGTCGGGCGGCGCGAGCACCTTGGGCGCCGAGGGCATGTTGGCCAGGGTCAGGGCGTCGGCGCCGATGTCGTCCAGCAGCGAGGTGAAGCGCTGGGCCAGCAACTGGGTGGAGGTCAGCAGGTTGCGCTCTGCCTCGTTGGCCAGCAACTGGCGGTTGGCGGTGTAGGCGTAGTAGCCGGTGACGCCGGAGGACAGGATGCCGATGCAGGCCAGGAGGATGCTGAGCTTGGCGGTGATTCCCAGGCGCATCAGAAGCGCTCCGCCCGGTCGCCGGAGACGATGCGGCTCCACAGCGCCTCGCGGCGGCCCACGTCCTCCACCGGCTGCAGCCAGTACAGGCGGGCCCCGGTGTCCGGCGCGGCCGAGGCGTTCAGGGTGTTGTCCAGGCCCTGGCGGCGGGTCAGCAGGTCGCTGACCGAGGGTTCCAGCATGTAGTCGATCCAGGCCTGGGCCA
Source organism: Pseudomonas sp. R3.Fl (assembly GCF_023516765.1). Lineage (NCBI taxonomy): Bacteria > Pseudomonadati > Pseudomonadota > Gammaproteobacteria > Pseudomonadales > Pseudomonadaceae > Pseudomonas > Pseudomonas sp. R3.Fl. The sequence goes on along the minus strand of NZ_JAMGSO010000001.1, from coordinate 7,205,720 downwards.
GGGCCCGGTCGCCGGCGGCGCGGGTCACCGCCCAGCAATCCAGCCAGGCCAGCGCGCCCTCCTCGGGGATGGCGTAGCCGACGTCGGCGCCAGCCTGGCGCAGCTGCGTCAACTGCTGGGCGCCGTAGTTGGCGAACATCAGCGCCGCGCGGTGGCGCACGAACAGCTCGGTGGCCTCCTCGGGCAGGCTGTAGTAGGCCAGCAGGTTGCGCCGCAGCGCCACCAGGCGCTGGGTCACGCGCTGCGTCTGCCGGGCGTCGAGGTGGAAGGGGTCGGGCATGCCCAGGCTCAGCGCGGTGAACGAAAAGTTGTGCTGGGCGCTGTTGAAGGCCAGCACCTTGCCCCGGTAGCGCGGGTTCCACAGCTCGGCCATGCTGCGCGGCGGCTGCGGCACCTGGCGGCGGTCGTAGATCAGCCCGATGGCGGCATAGGTATAGGGGATGGCATAGACCTGGCCGTCGGCGACCAGCCCGCCGATGCCGGCCAGGTCGCGGAAGCGCGGCTGCTGCCGGCGGGTGTTGGGAATGGCCGCCAGGTCCAGCGGCTGCAGCAGCCCGGCGCGCTGGTAGCGCTGGATTTCCGCGGTATTGGCGGCGACCACGTCGAACAGCCTCCCGCCCTGGGCGTGCAGGCGGTCCCACAGGGCCTCGTCGGAGTCCACGAAGGTCACCGTCACCTTTGCCCCTTCGCGCTGCTCGAAGGCCTTCACCACGTCGGCGTCGGCATAGCCGGGCCAGGCGAGCACGTGCAGGGTCCGCTCGTCCTGAGCCGGGGCCTGGGCCGTCAGCCCCGCCAGAATCACCGCCAACAGCCAACTGCCGATGCCACGCATAGCCCATCCTGGTAGGCGCCGCTGCCCGCCCGGCGACAAGGCGGGCGTGGCGCCGTCATTGTGTTCGCTTCCCCGAAAGGCCCGGCGGCCGGGGCCGCCGAAACCGGTGATGACAGCATGACAGTATCGCTGGACTGCGCAAGGGAGGCTGTGTGGATTCGGTTGGCTGTTCGTCGGCCTGAGGGGTTGTGGGGGCTTTGCTTGCAGCCGCTCAACCTCGTCATTCCCGCGAACGCGGGAACCCAGAGACTTTTGGGGTTGGGCTCGGTGTAGCGCGCCGCTCCGAGTGTTCGGATGTCTCTTGTTTCGCCCCCTCGGGCGAGTCCCTTTTGTCAAACGGTGGAAGGCCACCCCCGCAAAAAGGAACCAAAAAGGCTTGCCCCGACATACGGGCCCGATGGAGCCGGGCTACCCTCACGAACTCCCCCGCCACGGAGGCCCGCCCCGAGGGTACGTCCCTGTAGCCCGCGGGGCTCTCGCGACATCCATGTCGCATGACCTCCTGAGCGCGGGTTTCGCTCGGCCTTCTGAAGGGGCGTTTCGGAGTGCACGGATGTTTCTCTGGAAATCCCAAAAGCAAAAGCCAGAGCGGACGTGCTTTTGCTCTTCGTAGGAGCGAGCTTGCTCGCGAACCCAGCAGTCACTGGGTTCCCGCGTTCGCGGGAATGACGGGGTTGAAGGATGGTGCCCGACTCCAACACCACTCAGGACAGCCCCCTCTCCCTTCAGGGCGGGGCGCGCAGCCGAGGGTTGGGGAGAGGGCGCTCTCAACCCCAACGCCGCAGTCCCCGACAAACCCCGTTCGCGAGCAAGCTCGCTCCTACAGTTCCATGAAAGCATCAGCGCACCGGCCAACGGCGTATAACCGCGAACGGTTATACGCCCTACGAACCTGCCAGCTGACACTGCGTTATCCACCCACTCCAAACGGCCCCCTCTCCCTCCGGGAGAGGGCTGGGGTGAGGGCAACGAACTCCGCTCACACACCTCTGCCAACCCTGTACTCCGCCCCCCTCCCTAACCCTCCCCCGCAAGCGGGAGAGGGGACCGTTGGGCAGAACGAACAGCCACGCAGTCAGCCGGATACCTCGTGAGCGTGAAGCCGGAGCCCACGCGAACGGCAGAATGTCCAGCCACTGCGGACAGCCCCCTCACTCTCAGACACCGCCCACATTGAAGCCGCAACCCCCGGCATGGCAGCATAACGCCCCCAACCCCCGGCCCCACCGATCGGGACGACACTTGCGCCGTCACTCAGCACAGTACCGCCTCGCCACCTGGCTGGCCGTCATGGCCCTCGGGCTGTTGCTGTTCGCCCCGACTTTCTCGCGCACCCTCGAAGCCGTCGAGCACTCCCCGCCGCCGCAGGGCGCCTGGTGTTCCGCCCATGACATGGGGCAGATGCCCATGGACCACGGGGCCATGCAGCATGCCCCGGCCGGCGACCATGGCGGCATGGTCCACAACAGCCTCGATCCGGCTTGCGGCTACTGCACCCTGCTGCACGACAGCCCGGCGCTGCTCTGGGCCATCGCCATGGCCCCGGCGCTGGGGCCGGTCAATGCCCAGGCGCCGCCGCCGGCGCTGCCCCTCCCGCCCTTCCTGCACCTGCTGGACGTCCGTCCGCGCGGCCCGCCCCTGGCCTGATCCCGTTCCACGACACCCCGAACCCGCGCCCCTGGCGTGCGTGCCCCTGCGCGCATGCCTGGCCGCGCTCCCGTCGTCCTGAACAAGGATCATCCGGATGTCCACATCCCTGCGCCGGTGCGTTGCCTACGCACTGAAGCCCCCGGCCGCCCGCACCCTGCTCTGCGGCCTGGCCGGCAGCCTGCTGCTGCCGGCCCACGCCGAAACCGCCGCCGACGGCGACGCCCCTACCCGCCTGGCCGACGTGGTGGTCAGCGCCGAAGGCCAGCAGCCATTGCCCGCGGCCCTGGCCAGCGCCCCCGCCGTGGTCGAGAGCCGCACGGCCGAGCAACTGCGCGAGAGCACCAACCTGGTCACTTCCGCCCAGGCCCTGAAGTACCTGCCCAGCATCGAGGTGCGCGAGCGCTTCATCGGCGACCGCAACGGCATTCTCGCCACCCGCACCACCGGCACCATTTCCAGCGCGCAGTCGCTGGTCTACGCCGACGACCTGCTGCTCTCCAACCTGCTCGGCAACAGCTACGCCTTCCCGCCGCGCTGGGGCCTGGTGACGCCCGCCGAGATTTCCCGCGTCGACGTGCTCTACGGCCCGTTCAGCGCGCTCTACCCGGGCAACTCCCTGGGCGGCGTGGTGACTCTGGAAACGCGCATGCCCACGCGCCCGGAATTCCACGCCTCGGTCACCGGCTCGCGGCAGGACTTCGACCTCTACGGCAGCCACGACGACTACGCCACCGGCAATATCAGCCTGGCCGCCGGCGACCGCCGCGGGCCGCTGTCGGTGTGGGTGTCCTACGACCACCTGGACAGCCAGGGACAGCCGATGAGCTACGCCACCGCCGGCCTGTCGAGCAAGGCGCCGGTGGCCGGCGCGCCCACGGCCAGCGGAGCCCACGCGGACAACGACCAGAACGGCAAGCAGCGCCTGGTGTTCGGCGGCTACTCCATCGACCACAGCCTGCAGGACCAGGGCAAGCTCAAGCTGGGCTGGGACCTGAACGACGACATCACCGCGGTCTACACCCTGGGCCTGTGGTCCAACGACTCTCACACCGGCGTCGACAGCTACCTGAAGGACGCCAGCGGGCACACCCTGTACAACGGCACGGTCAACATCGACGGCCACTCCTACAAGGTCTCCGGCCTCAACCCCAGCCGCACCGACGAGCTGCACCTGCTCAACGGCCTGTCGTTCGCCAGCCACAGCGGCGGCCTCTTCGACTGGCAGGCCTCGGTCAGCGACTACCGCTACCTCGACTCCTCCACCCGCACCGCCTCCAACTACGGCCAGAGCCAGGCCGGCACCCGCCAGGTGCAGGACGGCACCGGCTGGCAGACCGGCGAGTTGCGCGGCATCTGGCGCCCCGACAGCCATGAGGTCACCTTCGGCTACCACATCGACGACTACCTGCTGAAGCAGCGCACCTACCAGCTGGACGACTGGAAGTCCGCCGGCAACGGCGCCAAGGTCGCGGCCTCCGGCGGCGAGACGCGCACCCAGGCGCTGTACCTGCAGGACGCCTGGCGGTTCGCCCCGCGCTGGACGCTGACCCTGGGCGCCCGCGCCGAACACTGGGAAGCCTTCGACGGCTTCAACCGCGATGCCACCACCACCCCGCAACTGGTCCACTACGACGACCAGCAGCGCAACGACATCTCGCCCAAGGCGGCGCTGACCTTCGACATCACCGACGCCCTGCAGACGCGCTTCTCCTACGGCCGCGCGGTGCGCTACCCGACCGTGGGCGAGCTGTTCCAGCAGATCAGCAGCGGCACCCAGCTGGTGCAGAACAACCCGGACCTCAAGCCCGAGGACGTGCGCTCCTTCGACTGGACCACCCAGTACGGCTGGGACCGCTACCTGCTGCGCGTCTCGCTGTTCCAGGAAGAACGCCACGACGCGCTGTTCTCGCAGACCGACACCAGCGTCAGCCCCAACCTCACCCGCATCGACAACATCGACCGCGCCCGCCTGCGCGGCATCGAGAGCGCGCTGGATGCGCAGGACGTCGGCCTGCCGGGGCTGGACCTGTCCGCCAGCCTGACCTGGACCCAGGCGCGAATCCTCGAAGACGCCCTGACCCCGGCCGCCGAAGGCAACGACTACCCGCGCATCCCGCGCTGGCGGGCGCGCCTGTCCGCGGTCTACCACCAGGATGCGCGCCTGACCTACGCCCTGGGCTACCGCTACGCCAGCGCCTCCTACGGCACCCTGCTGAACACCGACGACAACCACGACACCTACGGCGGCATCAGCCGCTACAGCGTGTTCGACGTCAAGGCCAGCTACCGCATCGACGAGCACCTGACCGCCTCGGCCGGGATCGACAACCTGGGCAACGAGAAGTACTACGTCAGCCACCCCTATCCGCAGCGCACGGCCTTCCTCGGCCTGAGCTACGACTACTGAGGCCCGCCATGACACCAGCCAACCGCGCCGCGCTGTACCGCCTGATCTGGCGCTGGCACTTCTACGCCGGGCTGTTCTGCATCCCGTTCATCCTCGCCCTGTCGCTCACCGGCTCGATCTACCTGTTCCGCCCGCAGATCGACGCCCTGCTCGACAGCCCCTACAACCAGGTGGACGCGACTGCCGCGCGGCTGCCGGTCAGCGAGCAGGTGCGCGCAGCTCTGGCCGCGGTGCCCGGCGCGCGCCTGAATGCCTACCAGTTGCCGGATGGCCCGCGCGACGCCGCACAGGTCCTGGTCGGCAACGGCGAGGACCTGCACCGCGTCTACGTCGACCCGACCGACGCCCGGGTGCTGCACCAGGTCGTCGAGGACCAGCGCTTCAGCCGCCAGCTGTTCCACCTGCACGGCGAGCTGCTGATGGGCAGCACCGGCTCCTACCTGGTGGAACTGGCGGCCTGCTGGACGGTGCTGTTGCTGGTAACCGGCCTGTACCTCTGGTGGCCGCGCGGCACGCGCCTGGGCGGAGTGCTCTACCCGCGCCTGGGCCAGCGCGGCCGGCTGTTCTGGCGCGACCTGCACGGAGTGACCGGATTCTGGGTGTCGCTGTTCGCCCTGCTGCTGATCCTCAGCGGCCTCCCCTGGGCGACCTTCTGGGGCGGCGCGCTCAAGGAGGTCCGCCAGTGGGCGGCGAAGCAGACGGTGCAACAGGACTGGACCACCGGCCGCGCCGAGGAGATGGCCCAGCGCCGCGCGCAGAACGCCGCCCCGGCGGACGAGCACGCCAACATGCCGGGCATGCACCACGCCATGCCCGACATGCCGCCGCCGACGCCGGACTACGCCGCGCTGGACCGAATGCTGCCGACCGTGCAGGCGCTGGACCTGCCCTCCCCCGTTCTGCTGGCTCCACCTTCGGCCATGGCCCCGCAGTGGACCGCGCGTTCGGACGCGGCCAACCGCCCGCAACGCGTCAACCTGGTGCTCGACGCGCAGACCGGCGCAGTGCTCAAGCGCGTGGACTTCGCCCAGCGGCCGCTGCTCGACCGCGTCATCGGCTATGGCGTGGCGGCCCACGAGGGCCAGCTGTTCGGCGTGGCCAACCAGGCGCTCGGGCTGTTCACCACCCTGGGCTTGATCTGCCTGGCGCTCAGCGCCCTGGTGCTGTGGTGGCGGCGCCGCCCGCAAGGCGTGCTGGGCGCGCCGGCGGCCCTGGCGGGTGCGCGCTACCCGGCGCTGGCCCTCGCCGTGCTGGTGCTGCTGGGGCTGTACCTGCCGCTGCTGGGCGCCTCGCTGCTGCTGGTCTGGCTGCTGGAGCGCTGCCTGCTGTCGCGCATCGCCCCGCTCGCCCGCTTCCTCGGCCTGGACGGCTACAGCGCCTCGGCCAGCGGGTAGAGCAGTTCTTCCTTGTAGCCGGCCCAGACCCGCAGCGCGTCGGGGAAACTCGCGTCCAGCTGCGGGTCGCCGCTGTCCACCAGCAGCGGCCGGCCTTCCAGGGTGCCGAGCTTGCGCTTGGTGGCCACCACCCGCAGGCGCTCCAGGCCGATGGCGCGCAGCACCCGCGGGCTGATCTGCTGGTTGCCGCGGCCGATCACGTGGCCCTGGCCGCCGATCACCGTCACCAGCAGCCAGCTGGGGTAGTCGTCCACCAGCTCGAACAGCTGCTGCTCGGTGACGTCGCGGGCGATCACCTCGCCGTTCTCGATCACGTCCACGCCCAGCAGCGTGGTCTCCAGGCCCAGTTCGCGGGCCAGGCCGTGCAGCGTCGAGCCGGGGCCGAAGACGTAGCGCACGCCGTCTTCCCAGGTGTCGCGCAGCCAGTCGGCGATGTCGGCCAGTACCAGCTCCTCGGTCTCCACCCCGGCCTGCTTCACGTGCTGCATGAAGCGGCCTTCCTCCGGCACCGTCAGCTCGGCGTACCAGCGCGCCGCCACCCGGCCCTCGCGCAGCGCCGCCTCGTCTAGGTCGCGCACTTCGCCCTGGGCCAGGCGCACCAGGCCGCCTTCCACCAGGCGCCGGGCCAGCTCGCCGGCCGCCCGCGGGCTGACCGCGTAGACCCCGGAATGGATCTTCACCCCGGCCGGGATGCCCAGCACCGGCTGGCCCTCGCGCGCCACTGCGGCGACGTCGCGAGCGGTGCCGTCGCCGCCTGCGAAGAGGATCAGCGCCACCCCGGCGTCCTGCAGCAGGGTCACGGCGCGGCGGGTGTCCTCGGCGCTGGTGCGCTCGCCTGCCAGTTCGCCGATCACCTCGAAACGGAAGCCCATCTCGGCCAGCAGGTCGCCGCCCATCGGCCCCGGGAAGGTGAGGAAGCGCAGGCGCTCACGCAACGGCAGCAGCGCCTCCAGCGCCTGCCGGGTGCGCTCGGCCGCGCGCGGCGCGGCCCCCAGCGCCAGGGCCTGCTCAGCGACGCCGTCGCTGCCCTTGAGCGCGGCAGTGCCACCGATACCGGCCAGCGGATTGACGATCAGGCCCAGGTGAAATCCGTCCATACTCAACCTCAAAGGACTTTCCCACGGATACCAGGTCCGGGAGGGACCGGCTCATAACAAGCATTCACCGCCCCGCCGCCCGGCTCGCGCCCGCGGCCATGGCGGTCGTTTCGCCCGGCGCGCGCTGTCACCGGGACTTCATGTGATTCTGCCTAGACTGCAGCAGCTTTCGATGAGGAGTTTGGCCATGAGCTCGCACCCCACCCATGACAACGCCCCGCGCCGCGAACCCCCGCGTCCCGCCCCGGACCAGCCGGTGGGCGGCTCGATCATCGACGCCCAGGGCCGCGAGATACCCATTACCGAAGACATGATCCAGCGCGCCTGCCGCGAACTGGAAGGCAGCTGCGTGCAGAAGCGCGCGCGCTGACCCCTCCGGCCCGCCGCCCTGGCGGGCCCTTTCCCCCGTCTACTCGCCGACGCGGTTGGCGCCCAGCGCCTGGACCAGGCGTTCCAGCACCGGCGCCTCACCCTGGATGTCCACCCACAGGCCGGTGATCTCGCGGCGCGGCGGGTAGTGCTTGCGCAGCGCGTCGAAGGCTTCGCGGCGCGCCTCGGCGCCGCCCACCAGGCTACGGCGGAAGGCCGCGTCGTCGCCGCGCGGGTCGTACACCGCGCGGCACAGCAGGCCCAGCGCCCAGTCCGGCGCGCAGTCCTCGCCCAGGCTCAGCTCCATCAGCCACTGCGCCGGCAGCAGGTCGTCCAGCTGCACGCTGGGCTCGATGCCGCTCCAGGCGCAGAAGGCCTCGTAGATCTGCGCCGTGCCGCGCAGCTTGCCGTCCAGGCTGTAGCCGGCGATGTGCGGGGTGGCGATGCGGCACAGCTGGGCCAGCTCGGGGTCGGCCTGGGGCTCGCCTTCCCACACGTCCAGCGCCACGTCCAGGTCGGCGCCGCTTTCCAGGCGCTGGCGCAGCGCCAGGTTGTCCACCACCGCGCCGCGGCTGGCGTTGAGCAGCCAGGCGCCGGGGCGCAGGTGGGCCAGGCGCTCGGCGTCGATCAGGTGGCGGGTCATGTGCGCGCCCATGCTGGTCAGCGGCGTGTGCAGGCTGATCACGTCGCACTCGTGGACGATCTCCTCCAGGCTGACGAAGTCGCCGCCCTCGGCGGCCTGCCGCGGCGGGTCGCACACCCGCACGTCCCAGCCCAGGCCGCGCAGCACGTCCACCAGGCGCCCGCCGACCTGGCCGGCGCCGACCACGCCGTAGCGGCGCTTGCCCAGGTCCGCGCCGTGGGCCTCGGCCAGCGCCAGCAGGCTGCCCAGCACCCAGTCCACCACGCCGCGGGCGTTGCAGCCCGGCGCGCTGGACCAGGCGATGCCAGCCTCGGCGAAGTAGCCCAGGTCCAGGTGGTCGGTGCCGATGGTGCAGGTGCCGACGAAGCGCACCGCGCTGCCCTGCAGCAGTTCGCGGTCGACCTGGGTCACCGAGCGCACCAGCAGCACCTCGGCGTCGCCCAGGGTGGCGCGGTCGATGGCGCGCCCGGGGACGCGGCGGATCTCGCCCTGGGCGCCGAAGAAGGCCTCGGCCAGGGGAATGTTCTCGTCGGCAAGGATGCGCATGCGGAAAGCTCCTATTGGGAAAGCTCCTACGGATGATTCCCGCCACTTTACCAGCGCCACGGCCGGGGGTCGCGGCCCGCGTGCGCGGTGCTTTCCTGACCCTACCGTCAGGCGATAGACTGGCCGGCTTCCCCACGTAAGCTCAGCCAAGGACAGCCGTGACTGCCATTGCCCAGCCCGTCTCGCGCGGACGGCGCCTCGCCACCGAACTCAGGGAGCTGCTCACCCTCGCCGCGCCCATCATGATCGCCCAGCTGGCCACCACCGCCATGGGCTTCGTCGATGCCGTCATGGCCGGCCGCGTCGGCCCCCGCGACCTGGCCGCGGTGGCCCTGGGCAACTCCATCTGGATCCCGGTGTTCCTGCTGATGACCGGCACCCTGCTGGCCACCACAGCCAAGGTCGCCCAGCGCTTCGGCGCCGGCGACCAGCCCGGCACCGGCCCGCTGGTGCGCCAGGCGCTATGGCTGGCGCTGCTGGTGGGGCCGCTGGCGGCGGCCGCGCTGTGGTTCCTTTCCGAGCCCATCCTGCGGGCGATGAAGGTCGAGGAGGCGCTGATCGAGCCCAGCCGCTTCTACCTGCGCGGCATCGCCTGCGGCCTGCCGGCGGTGGCCCTGTACCACGTGCTGCGCTGCTTCAGCGATGGCCTGGGGCGCACCCGGCCGAGCATGGTGCTGGGCGTCTGCGGATTGCTGCTGAACATCCCCCTCAACTACGTGCTGATCTACGGCCACCTGGGCGTCCCGGCCCTGGGCGGCGCCGGCTGCGGCTGGGCCACCGGCACGGTGATGTGGTTCATGCTGCTGGGCATGCTGGTGTGGGTGAAAAGCGCCCGGGTGTACCGGCCCAGCGCCCTGTTCGCCCGCTGGGAGCGGCCCGACCGCAAGGTGATCGGCGGCCTGCTCAGCGTCGGCCTGCCCATCGGCATCGCCATCTTCGCCGAGTCGAGCATCTTCTCGGTGATCGCCCTGCTGATCGGTGAGCTGGGCGAGAAGGTCGTGGCCGGGCACCAGATCGCCCTGAACATCAGCGCCCTGGCCTTCATGATCCCCTACGCCCTGGCCATGGCGGTGACCGTGCGCGTCGGCCAGGCCCTGGGCGCCAGCCGCCCGCGCGACGCACGCTTCTCCGCCGGCACCGGGATGGCCACGGCGCTGGCCTGGGCGGCCATCTCGGCCAGCGCCATGCTGGTGTTCCGCGAGCACATCGCCGCGCTCTACACCCGCGACCCCGAGGTGCTGACGCTGGCCGCCGCGCTGCTGGTGTACTCGGCGCTGTTCCAGTTCTCCGACGGCCTGCAGGTCACCGCCGCCGGCGCCCTGCGTGGCTACCAGGACACCCGCGCGGTCATGCTCATCACCCTGTTCGCCTACTGGGGCATCGGCCTGCCGGTGGGCTACAGCCTCGGCCTCGCCGACTGGCTGCAACAGCCCACCGGCCCGCGCGGGCTGTGGGAAGGCCTGATCGTCGGCCTGACCTGCGCGGCGATCCTGCTCGGCATCCGCCTGGCGCGCAGCGCGCGGCGGCATATCAGGTTGCAGCAGATGCGCGGGGCCTGACGGTACGGCTCGTCACCGCACAGATAGAATGCGAAGTTTTCCTGGCCTACCTGGAAATGAGCGATGAACGCAAAGACGAAGAAGGAATCGATCGCCGTCGCTGCCCCCCGCAGTTGAACAGACACGACTCGACGAATACGACGACTACCTGCAGCGAAAGGTTGATGCGGCACGCGCCTCGCTGCAGGCAAGCCGCGGTCGTTCCCATGACGAAGTAGAGTCGACTTTCAGCGCACTGCGCGCCGAGGTGCTGGGCGGTTAGACTCCCAGGCCTCCCCTCCAGGCCAAGGAGCCTTGCCATGAGCGACGCCACCGTCACCGCCAGCCACGCCGGCATTCCCTACCAGGTCAGCCTGTCCGACGGCCTGCACCAGTGGCTGGCCGACGAACCCGCCGAGCTGGGCGGCGGCAACCAGGGCCCGGGCCCCTTCCAGCTGTTGCTGTCGTCCCTGGGCGCCTGCACCGCCATCACCCTGGCCATGTACGCGCGGCGCAAGCAATGGCCGCTGGACGGCATCCAGGTGCAACTCAGGCTCAGCCAGGAGAAACCCGGCAACAGCCGCATCGCCCGTGACATCGGCCTGAACGGCGCGCTGGACGACACCCAGCGCCAGCGCCTGCTGGAAATCGCCAACGCCTGCCCGGTGCACAAGCTGCTCAGCGGCGAAATCCATATCGACAGCCAGTTGGTGTGACACCGCGCTGAAGGCAGCGCTGGCCTAATTCTGGCTCGGGCAGCTGCCCCACACCGGGTAGCGCAACCGGTGCTTCTGCCCCTGGTGGTCGAGGTAAAGCATCTCCACCTCGCGGATGCCACAGAAGTCCAGGTCGGCCGGGCGCAGCACCTCGGCAATGTCCGGGCGGCTGCCGAAGTGGTAGTCCTCGGCCGGCGGGTCGCCGGGCTCGGCGGCGAAGGCGGCCGGAGTGGCGGCCAAGGCCAGGGCCAGCAGGACGGGCTGGAGGGCGCGGATGTTCATGGACGTTCTCCCGGGGTGAGGGTCGGCAGGCGGCCGCCGGTCATGCTGGGCAGCACATCGTCTCGGCGAATCAGGCCGTGGAACAGCGCGGCCGCCAGGTGCAGCAGGATGGTCGCCATCAGCAGGTAGGCGATCACGCTGTGGGCGCTGCGCAGCAGGCTGTGCAGCCACACCGAGGGGTCGACCAGGGCCGGCAGCTCGTGGCCCTCGAACAGCACCACCGGGTAGCCGCCGGCCGACTGCATGGTCCAGCCCACCAGCGGCTGCAGGATCAGCAGCGCGTACAGCAGGTAGTGCGAGGCATGGGCCAGGCGCTGCTGCCACGCCGGCATCGCCCGCGGCAGCGCCGGCACCCGCCGGCTCAGGCGGATGGCCAGGCGCAGCAGCACCAGCACCAGAAGCGCCGCGCCCAGGGGCTTGTGGATCGCCACCAGGGTGGCATGGGCGGGCGAAGCGCTGGCGACCATGGCCAGGCCGATCAGCAGCATGGCGATCACCAGCGGCGCCATCAGCCAGTGCAACACGCGCAGCGGCAAGGGGAAGTAGCGGGGTTCGGCTTTCACGGCTGCGGCTCCTTGGCCGGCATGGCGGCCTGCTCGCGGGTACGTCGGTTGAAGGATTCCGAATAGGCCGCCGAGCGAGCGCTCAGCAGCGGATCGTCCGAGGCGCGGATGCCGTCGGGCAGGATCAGCGGGTCGTAGTTGACGTCCTGGCAGGGCCCGCCCTGCTCGGGCAGCGCGCGCTCGATGACCAGTTCGCCGGCATCGATGCTGCGGCGCTGCGCCGGCCAGGCCTGGGTGGCGTCGGCGGTGGAGTCGCCGGGTTCGCCGAGGGTCAGCAGCAGGCGCCATTTCAGCGGCCCCTGGGCCAGGCGCTGCTGCAGCTCGGCGGCGAGGAAGTCGGCCTCGCCGCGCTGCTCGGCGCTGATCGGCTGGTAAGGCGCTTCCGGCTGCACCGACCAGCGCACCGGGTGCTCGCGGCCCTGCCCGTCCACCAGGAAGAAGGCGTTGAGGCCATAGTAGGCGCTGTTGGCGTAGCTGGACGAAGGCGTGGAACTCTTCACCCAGGCGCGGAAGGCGGCGGTTTCCGGGTGCGCCTGGAAGAACGCGGCCAGCTTCGCCGGGTCGGGCTTGCCGCTGCCCGGCTGCGGCTGCGAGGCCTGCTGCAGCGCGTAGAAGCCCTGCACGCTGTTCACCACGAACACCGGCATGGCGTTCATCCCGGTGCGCCATTCCCCGCCGTGCCCGGGCAGGAAGCGCAGGGCCAGGCTGCGGATGGGCGCGGCGCCGTCGCTGGCGGCCGGGTTGCCGCCGGGAATCGCCAGGCGCCCCACCACCGGCACGCTGCCCTTGGCGAATACCGCGGCGCGGGAGACTTCGCCGCCGGCGCCGTTGCTGTCGAAATGGCCGACCACGCAAAGGCCCTTGGCATGGTTGCGGCGGTAGGCCGGGTAGACGCCGGCGTTCTGCTCCAGGCTGTCCACCAGGCGCGCCGGGGTCAGGCGCTGCGGGCCTATCCAGCCGGCGGCGTAGGCGAAGGCGGCAGCCAGGCCGCCTACGGCCAGGGCGATGGTCGCCAGGCGCAGGGGCAGGTTCGGCGGCGCCGAGTCGGGTTGGGTCATGGGTAGGTCCTCATTGGGCCAGGTTCGATGAGCCCGTACGACGCACCAGACGCCGGGTTATTCCCGGCAGCGGAAATTCGCCTGAAAGCCGACCGGCGGTGGAATAAACTGCGCGGGGATTCGTCCCACCGGCTCGACGAACCACGGAGACGGCCGACGGCCGCGGCGCGATGAACGAACTGGATGACCAGCAACTGCGCGAACTGCTGCCGCGCCTGCGGCGCTTCGCGCTGTCCCTGACGCGCGAGGCGGCCAGCGCCGACGACCTGGTCCAGGCCACCCTGGAAAAGGCCCTGTCGGCCTGGGGCGGCAAGCGCGGCGACGGCGACCTGCGCGCCTGGCTGTTCGCCATCCTCTACCGCCTGTTCGTCGACGGCCAGCGCCGCGCCCGCCGCTACGCGCGCATCCTCGCGCTGTTCGGCGGCGCGGAAGAACGCAGCCCCTCCGCCGAGGACATCGTCAGCGCGCGCTCCACCCTGGAGGCCTTCGAACGCCTGCCGGCCGAACAGCGCGCCCTGCTCACCCTGGTCAGCGTCGAGGGGCTGAGCTACCGCGAGGTCGGCGAGGCCCTGCAGATCCCCATCGGCACCGTGATGTCGCGCCTGTCGCGCGCACGCCAGGCCCTGCGCGCGCTCAGCGAAGGCAGCAGCGGCGCCCCTTCCCTACGGGTACTCAAATGAGCGAACTGACGCCTACCGAAAGCGACCTGCACGCCTACCTCGACGGCCAGCTGGACGCCGAGCGCCGGCAATGGATCGAAGCCTGGCTGGCCAGCCACCCGCAGGAGGCCCGCCGCGTCGAGCAATGGCGGCAGGACGCCCAGCACCTGCGCGCCGCCCTGGCCAGCCGCGCCCTGCCGCCGGCCGGCCCGGCGCTGGACCCGGCGCGCATCCGCCGCCAGCTGCGCGAACGCCGCCGCGCCCGCCTGGCCACCGCCGCCGCCCTGCTGCTGGCCCTGGGCGTGGGCAGCCTGGGCGGCTGGCAGGCCCGCGAAATGAGCCTGGTCAGGCACGGCAAGCCGATGGAAGACGCGGTGCAGGCCTACCGCCTGTTCGCCGCCAACGGCAGCAGCGCGCCGCTGGACACCCGCGCCGGCGAGAACGTACGCAACTGGCTGGGCCGCTACCTGGAGAACGCCAACCTGCCCGCCGACCTCGACCGCCTGGGCCTGCGCAGCGTCGGCGCGCGACTGCTGGCCACCGAGCAGGGCGCGGCGGCGCTGGTGATCTACGAGGATGCCCAGGGCCATCGCCTGAGCTTCTTCATCCGCCCGCCGGGCCCCGGCCACCTCATGCTGCCCCACGGCCAGCGGCAGGATGGCGAGCTGCTGACGCGCTACTGGAGCCAGGGCGACTACAACTACGCGCTGGTGAGCCGCAGCGACAACCCGCAAGGGGACCAGGTAGGGCAGTTGCTGGGGTTCTGAGCCACGAACCGTTATCCGCCGAATCGCGGACGGAGTCCGCTCCTACACCCTCCGACCCCGTAGGATGGGTTGAGCGAAGCGATACCCATCCTACGAAAAGCGCCTCGCAGCTGCTCCTACGGTTCCAGGAAGCACGGCCGTAGGAGCGGACTCCGTCCGCGATTGCCACCCCCGGCCGCCCCCCCAAAAACTATTTTTACGCGATCCCGAAGCCTCATCCGTTTCGTCAGATGCCAATGCAACTGATTCGCATTTTGAATGCGACGAAACTTCAGAAGAGAGCCTTCGATGACCACCCACGCCCGACGCTCCCCCCTGCAACGCCTGTGTGCACCCGCCAACCTGTCGCTGCTGGCGCTGTCCGTCGCCCTGGCCGCCGTGCCCGCCGCCGGCGTCCAGGCCGCCGAGCCCAGCAGCCAGGCCCAGGCCGGCTACCGCTTCGCCATCGAGCGCCAGCCCCTGGCCGGCGCGCTGAATGCCTTCAGTTCGGTCACCGGCTGGCAGGTGGCCCTGCCGGCGGAGCTGGCCAGCGGCGTCACCTCCCCCGGCGTCAGCGGCCGGCTGGGCGCCGAGCAGGCGCTCAAGCGCCTGCTGGCCGGCAGCGGCCTGGACTACCGCCAGGTCTCCGAACGCAACGTCGTGCTGTTCCGCGCCCCGGGCGCCCGCGCCATCGAGCTGCAGCCGCAGACCGTCACCGCCACCCGCCAGGCGCAGAACGTCAACGAGGTGCCGAACACCGTCAGCGTGCGCAGCCGCGCCGACCTGGACCGCAACAACGTCAACAGCATCAAGGAGCTGGTGCGCGACGAACCCGGCGTCAGCGTCGGCGGCACCGGCCAGCGCTCGGGCATCACCGGCTACAACATCCGCGGCATCGACGGCGACCGCGTGCTGACGCAGATCGACGGCGTCGAGATTCCCGGCTCCTTCTTCAACGGCCCCTACGCCCAGACCGAGCGCAACTACGTCGACCCGGAGATCGTCAAGCGCGTGGAAATCCTCCGCGGCCCGGCCTCGGCGCTGTACGGCAGCAACGCCATCGGCGGCGCGGTGAGCTACTTCACTCTCGACCCGGACGACATCATCAAGGACGGCAAGGACGTCGGCGCGCGCCTGAAGGCCGGCTACAGCTCCGCCGACGACAGCTGGCTGACCTCCGCCACCGTCGCCGGACGCCACGAGGACTTCGACGCCCTGCTCCACGTCAGCCAGCGCAACGGCCACGAGACCGAGTCCTACGGCAGCCACGGCGGTACCGGCCTCTCCCGCACCGAAGCCAACCCCGAGGACGTGCGCACCACCAACGTGCTGGCCAAGCTGGGCTGGAACTACGCCGAAGGCTCGCGCTTCGGCCTGACCTACGAGCACTACAAGGACGACGTCGACACCGACCAGAAGAGCGCCTATGGCGGCCCCTACTCCAACGGCGCGCCGGCCATCCCCGCGAGCATCCTGCCCGGCGGCATGTACCAGTGGCGCAAGGGCAACGACACCATCACCCGCGAGCGCTTCGGCCTGGACCACCAGTTCCTCGTCGACAGCGCCCTGGCCGACCACGCCAAGTGGACCTTCAACTACCAGGTGGCGAAGACCGACCAGGGCACCGAGGAGTTCTACTACCCCATCACCCGCCAGGTCCTGCGCACCCGCGACACCCTCTACAAGGAACGCCAGTGGGTGTTCGACCTGCAGCTGGACAAGAGCTTCGAGCTGGGCGAGACCGACCACCTGCTGACCTACGGCACCAACCTCAAGCGGCAGAAGGTCACCGGCTACCGCGAAGGCAGCGGCACCTGCCTGGCCGTGGGTCGCGGCTGCACCGCCGTGGGCGCCAGCAGCGCCAGCGACGCCCTGGCGCGCAGCAGCGACTTCCCGGACCCGACCATCGACACCTACGGCCTGTTCGCCCAGGACGAGATCCGCTGGAACGCCTGGACCTTCCTGCCCGGCCTGCGCTACGACTACACCCGGCTGAAGCCGCACATCACCGAGGAATTCCTCAACACCGCCGACCAGAGCGGCGACGGCGAGGTCAGCAGCGAGGACAAGACCTGGCACCAGCTCTCGCCCAAGCTCGGCGTGACCTACGCCTTCGACGACAACTACCTGTGGTACGGCCAGTACGCCCAGGGCTTCCGCACCCCGACCGCCAAGGCGCTGTACGGCCGCTTCGACAACCCCACCAGCGGCTACCGCGTCGAGCCCAACCCGGACCTGGACCCGGAACGCAGCCAGAGCTACGAGACCGGCCTGCGCGGCACCTTCGACGTCGGCTCGTTCGATGTTTCGGTGTTCTACAACAAGTACCGCGACTTCATTAACGAAGACGCCATCACCGCCGGCTACAACGAGGTCACCTTCCAGAGCAACAACATCAAGCACGCCATCATCAAGGGCGTGGAGCTCAAGGGCCGCCTGGAGCTGGCCCCGTTCGGCGCGCCAGAGGGCCTCTACAGCAAGGGCTCGGTGGCCTACGCCTACGGCCGCAACAAGGACACCGGCGAGCCGCTCAACAGCGTCAACCCGCTGACCGGCGTGTTCGGCCTGGGCTACGACGCGCCCAGCCAAGTCTACGGCGGCCTGCTGAACTGGACCCTGGTCAAGCGCAAGGACCGCGTCGACGACACCACCTTCAACGCCCCGGACGGCACCAGCAGCCAGTTCAAGACCCCCGGCTTCGGCATCCTCGACCTGACCGCCTACTACAAGCTGACCGACGACCTGACGCTGAACGCCGGCGTGTACAACCTCACCGACAAGAAGTACTGGCTGTGGGACGACGTGCGCGGCTACGACAGCGTCGGCGAAGCCTCGGTGCTGGCCCCGGCCAACCTCGACCGCCTGACCCAGCCGGGGCGCAACTTCTCGGTCAACCTGGTGTGGGATATCTGAGGTAAGCGCTCTTCGTAGGATGGGTCGAGCTTGCGAAAGCCATGCGGTCATGGCGATGGGTATCGCTTCGCTCAACACCATCCTACGGGGTGTTGCGGGTGCCTACATCCGGATTCACCTGTAGGAGCGCGCCCTGCGCGCGAAATCGCGGGCAGGGCCCGCTCCTACAGGGAAACCCCTCACCGTTCTTTACGTTTTTCCCGCTCTCGTTCGTCTCGTCTTCTGTGAATCCATCGCTCAAGGAACCTGCTGCATGACCACCCTGGAAGCCCCCGCCCTGCGTTCCCAGCGCCTGAACCTGGCGACCAACGCCCCGCACCAGCGCCTGGACGCCGCGGTGAAGGCCCATGATCCCTTCGCCAGCCGCGAGAACTTCACCCCCTTCGTCGTCGCCCAGTACCTGTTCCAGTCGGAGCTGCAGGCGCTGTACCAGGATGCCGAGCTGGGCGCGATCTTCCCCGACCTGCCCGAGCGCTGCCGCGCCCAGCAGGCGAAGGCCGACCTCGCCGACCTCGGCGCCCAGGTCCCGGCGCCGGTGGCCGGCGCGCTGGCCAACCCGTCCCGTGCGCAGGCCCTGGGTTGGCTGTTCGTCTCCGAGGGCTCCAAGCTCGGCGCCGCCTTCCTGATCAAGCGCGTGGCCGCCCTGGGCCTGGACGAGAACTTCGGCGCCCGCCACCTGGGCGAGCCGGCTGGCGGCCGCGCCGAAGGCTGGAAGCGTTTCACCCGCACCCTCGACGGCCTGGACCTGAGCGCCGAGGAAGAACGCACAGCCGAAGCCGGGGCCCTGGCCGCCTTCGAGCGTTTCGGCGCCCTGCTGCAGCACGCCTACGAGCATGCCGCCGCCCACGCCTGACGCGGTGATTGACGCGCATCCCGGCAGCCGCCAGGATGCGCCCTTCACCCCCGTCGCTGCCGTCCCGATGTCCCAGCCCGCCCGTTCGCGCACCGTCCGCCTGCTCTATGCCCTGCTCGCCTACACCAGCCTGGGCGTGGGCATGGTCGGCCTGGTGGTGCCCGGCCTGCCGACTACCGAGTTCGTCCTGCTGGCGGCCTGGGCCGCGGCCAAGAGCTCGCCCAGGCTCAGCGCCTGGCTGGAGAACCACCGGCTGTTCGGCCCCATCCTCGCCAACTGGCGCAACGGCCGCGCCATCGCCCGCCGGGCCAAGGTCGCCGCCAGCCTGGCGATGCTCGCGGCGCTGGCGATCATGCTGCTCACCCTGCCCCATGGTTACTGGCTGTATGCGGTGGTGCTGGGCATGGCGATCGGCAACCTGTGGATCTGGTCGCGGCCGGACGATCGGCCGGCGACGGGGTCAGAGCGGAATTCGTAGGGCAGGCCGGCTCCAGGCTCTTGTAGGAGCGAGCTTGCTCGCGAACCGTGCTCGCCGGGGCCATGGTGTTGCCGGTTGCTCCGTTCCCTCTCCCTAACCCTCTCCCTGAAGGGAGAGGGGACCGTTGGGCAGATGCTGATATTTCGGCGTTAGCCGGCTTGCACCGAGTAACCGGCTGACACCAAATCCTTCTCGGCACGGACAAGCCCCCTCTCCCTTCAGGGAGAGGGCTGGGGAGAGGGCGCTCTCATACCCAACACCAGCGCAACCGGGAAACTCCATCCGCAAGTCCCCTCGCCCCCCACAAAAAGCAAATCCCCCCCAACGGAGGTATGCTGAAAACCTACCCCCACCCACCCCGAGCCACCACCATGTCCACCCCCGCCAAACCCACCAGCAAGGTCGACCAGCTCCTGGCCGAAGCCCAGCAGCGCCGCGAAAGCAGCTACCGGGAAAAGGCCCTGAAGATGTACCCCTGGATCTGCGGGCGCTGCGGCCGCGAGTTCTCCGGCAAGCGCCTGAGCGAACTCACCGTGCACCACCGCGACCACAACCACGACAACAACCCCGAGGACGGCTCCAACTGGGAACTGCTGTGCCTCTACTGTCACGACAACGAGCACCAGCGCCAGGTCGACGCCCACTACCAGGGCAACGACGCCGGCGCCGGCGGGCCGAAGGTCACGCACAAGGCCCTGGCCGGGTTGGCCGCGTTGCTGAACAAGGATTCCTGAGCGCGCCTGTTGCCTTGCGCGGCGTTTCCTGCGAAAACGGCGCCCCGAAACGGCCCCGCCGGGCCGCCACCTGCGACAGAGGCACAGACATGAGCGACGAACTGCGTATCGAGGACATCCGCCCGGGCGACGGCAAGGCGGCGGTAAAGGGCGCGCTGATCACCACCCACTACCGGGGCACCCTGGAAGACGGCACCGTCTTCGACTCCTCCTACGACAAGGGCCGCCCCTTCCAGTGCGTGATCGGCACCGGACGCGTCATCAAGGGCTGGGATATCGGCCTCATGAACATGCGCGTCGGCGGCAAGCGCAAGCTCTTCGTGCCGGCGCACCTGGCCTATGGCGAGCGGCAGATCGGCGCGCACATCAAGCCGAACTCCAACCTCATCTTCGAAATCGAGCTGCTGGAAGTGCTGACCCGCGACGACTGAGCGTACCTCGCCTCAGGCCGTGGACTGCACCGACATGAGCCTGGCGCGCTGGCGCAGCAGGTTGGCGTCCACCGCATCCAGGGCATCGATGAAGGCCACGGCGAAGGAGCCCGGCCCGCGGCTGGCCGCCTCGGCGATTTCCGCGGCCACGGCGAAATGCACGTGGGCCGCCGCCAGGGCGGTGAAGGCGTCCACCGCCACCGCCGTGTAGGCCGCCACCAGCGCGCCCAGCGCGCAACCGGAGGCGGTCACCCGCGGCAACAGCGCGCTGCCGCCGCCGATGCGCAGCAGGCGCGGCACGGCGCTCTCGCTGCTGTCGCCGACCCAGCCCAGCAGGTGGTCCACCGCGCCCGAGGCCGACACCGCCTGGCAGTTGCGTAGCAGTTCCACCGCCGCCGGCACCGCGCGGGCCGGGTCGTCGGAGCTGTCGAAGCCCGGCGCGCCCTGCCCCAGTCCAGCCAGGCCGATGATTTCCGAGGCGTTGCCGCGCACCACCGCCGGGCGCTGCTGCAGCAGCTCGGCGGCCACTCCGCCGCGCCAGGGCAGGCCGCCGGCGCCGATGGGGTCCAGCACCCAGGGCGTGCCGTGGACCACCGCCGAACGCACCGCCTGGCGCATGCCCTCCACCTGGGCGCTGGTCGGGGTGCCCAGGTTGACCAGCACGGCGCCGGCCACGCGGGCGAAGCCGGCCGCCTCCTCGGGGTTGTCGACCATCGCCGGCGAGGCCCCGGCGGCCAGCAGCACGTTGGCCATGAAGTTGGCCGACACCACATTGGTCAGGCACTGCACCAGCGGCCGCGCGGCGCGCAGTTCGGCATGGGCGGCGATGATCGAATCCAGGCTGGGCATGAACCTGGCGGGCGCGGCGGTGGGCATGGGGCGGCTCCGGGAGGGCGGCGGAAAGTGCGCCTAATCTACCCGTTCCGCGCCGCGCCCTCTATGGCTGCGCCGCCCAGGGCGTGGCCGCGCCCGCCTCCACCTGCAGCGACAGGTAGTGCACGCCGGCCAGCACGCCGCTCTGGCTGTTGCCCATCAGCGCCAGCCACTGCTGGTCGAAGGCATCGTTGAGGTCCTTGCGCAGCTGCGCCTCCAGTTGCGGGCGCTCGCGGTCGCGGGACAACGCGGTGAAGCCGGCGCTGCCCAGCGACAGCACCGTCCCCGCCGCCTTGCCCACTGCCGCAGCGATGGCGCCGACGGCGCCGCTGACGGTCACCTCGCCCAGCAGTTTCTCGCTGGTGCGCCGGGCCACGGCGGAAACGCCCTGGTCCGGCGATTCTACGTCCACCCCGGTGCGCGTCGAGGCGTCGTGCACCCCGGCGATCAACGCCTGGTAGGCCGGCAGCTGGTCCAGGCGCTTCGCCTGCAGCAACTGGTACAGCGAGGCATCCCGTGTGGCGGGCGGGCCCAGGGCGATGGCGGGGATGGCCT
Organism: Pseudomonas sp. R3.Fl; assembly: GCF_023516765.1. Taxonomy (NCBI): domain Bacteria; kingdom Pseudomonadati; phylum Pseudomonadota; class Gammaproteobacteria; order Pseudomonadales; family Pseudomonadaceae; genus Pseudomonas; species Pseudomonas sp. R3.Fl. Next base: position 7,184,383 of record NZ_JAMGSO010000001.1, on the reverse strand, counting down.
GCAGGCGCTGGTCCAGCTGCGCGCGGGGCACGCCCAGGCGTTCGGGGATGGCGTCCAGTTGCCCGGCGAGGGCCTGCACGTAGAAGCGGGTGGCGGCCTCCATCACCGCGGCCGGGTCGACCTGCCGCGCCACCGGCTCGAGCACGCGGCGCTGGTACTGGCCCTGCAGGTAGACGGACAGGCGGCTGACCGCCGGGCTCTTCTCGCTGTCGCCGAGCTTGTACCAGGCCACCCGCAGGCCCAGCCATTGCTGCGTCCAGTAGCCGGAGAACCAGGGGATGAAGTCGCTGTCGGTACGCTGGTAGACCAGGTCCATCCAGTTTTCCATGGCGCCGCGGGCGTAGTCCTCGGCCTTGTCGGCGGCGGCCATGGAGGCGGAAGCAATGTCGCGGTCCACCTGTGCCCAGGTCGCTGCCGTCACCGGCGCCACCGGCTCGGCGGCCTTGTGCCCGGCGCAGGCCGCAAGCGCCAGCAACGCCGCCAGCAACAGGCAGCGCAGCGGTCGCCAGGCTGTCGCTCGGCTGGCCATCGACTATCCCTCCGCCACGGGCGCTGCCGGCGCGGGAAAGTCGCCGGCGCCCTACTCCACCTTATCCGCAGCGCCGCCGGCGGGGCTGGCGGCCGGACGCACGGCAGGCGTCAGTCGAAGGCCACCGCGGCGCTGGGCAGCACGTCCAGGCGCGGGGCGAAGCTGCTCATGCGGCTGAACACCTCGTTGTGGTGGGCGATGATCTGCTCGGCGCGCAGCACGCGGTTGTCCAGGGTGCTGTGGGCGTCGCCGGCCAGCACCACGTCGTAGCCCTCGGCCAGGGCGCGGCGCACAGTGGTGTCGACGCAGAAGTCGGTCTGCATGCCGCAGATCACCAGGCCGGTCACGCCCAGCGTGCGCAACAGGGCATCCAGTTCGGTGCCGTTGAAGGAGTCGGGCGTGGTCTTGCGCACCCGCGGGTCGCCGTCGGCCACCTGCAACGCCTGGGCCAGTTGCCAGCCCTCGCTGCCATGGCGGAAGTCGCCCTCGGGCTCCTCGTGCTGGACGAAGATGACCGGCAGGCCGAGGTCGCGGGCGCGGCGGCTCAGGCCGTTGATGCGCTCGACCACGCCCGGGTGGTCGAAGCAGGCGTCGGCGCCGCCGCACAGGGCGTGCTGGACGTCGATGATGAGCAGGGCGACGGACATGGTGAAACTCCCCGGTAGCGATGAAAAGGGCCAACGATAGCCGGCGGCGGCGGGGCCGGCCAGCGCCGCGTCAGGACGGCAGTTGCTCGCGCATGGCCCCGGCCAGTTCGGCGGCGCCCTCCTCGTCCAGGCGCCCGGCCGCGCCGCGTACGTCGTCGGCCACCTTGTTCTGGCTGAGCTTGGACTTGCCGACCAGCTCGTGGATCTGCACCTCGATGCCGACCACCTTGGCCAGCATGCCGGCGATGAATTCGGGGGTGGAGTCGGTCATGCGCCAGGGCCGCGCCTCGCCGGCCTCGTGGGTACGCGTGAGGCGGCCCACCAGGCCGCGGACGAAGCGCTCGTCGTCCACTACCCGCAAGGTGCCGCGCACGTGCACCACCTGGTAGTTCCAGGTGGGCACCTGCTCGTGGGTCAGGTGCTTGCTGGGGTACCAGTTGGGCGAGATGTAGTGCTCCGCGCCGCGGAACACCACCAGCACCTCGCTGCCGTCGGCGTGTTGCCACAAGGGGTTGGCCCGGGCGACGTGGGCGCGCAGGCAGCCCTCTTCGGGGAGCAGTTCGAAGGGGATGTGATCGGCGTCCAGCCCCCCGCCGCTGCTGTGCACCAGCATACCCAGCGGGTGGGCCTGGATCAGGCGGTGCAGCTCGTCGACGCGGGTCTCGCGGAAATGCTCGGGCAGGTACATGCCGTTCTCCGGGTACAGGGAAGGCTCCCATGATGCGCGGGGATTGGCCCACTACAAAGAGCCATTTCCCCCTCAGAACAGGGAGCCATTCCCCGGCGGCCCGTCATTCGCGGGTGATGCCCGTGAGGGTGATGCCATACAGGCGCAGCAACGCATCGGTCACGTCGCCTTCGGAGGTCTCGTGGGCGGCGCCGTACTCGCCCTTCTCCAGGTTGCGGCGCGCCCATTCCAGCAGGTAGCGCTCCGCCTCCTGCATGCTCGGCTTGTGCGCGGACGGCATGGACAGGACGCTCGTGTTGTTGTCCTTGTGGTAACTGATCTTCCAGCGTGCCATGGGCCTCTCCCTCTCGAAGCATGGGTATCAGGGTAAGAAGCGCATGCGCCGCCAGGGTTCAAACCGATCGATCGCCTGCCGCCCGGCAGGCCCCGAGCAACCGCTGGCGAAACTTCTTCGAACCATTCGGCCACGTGGCCTTCCCACTACATGTGCGGGCCGATGACGGTTCGCCCATTCAGTGGAAACCAACCCTGAGGAGTTCATCATGACTTCGAAGAGCAGCAACCCCGGCAACTTCGCCAACGACCGCGAGAAAGCCTCGGAAGCCGGCAAGAAAGGCGGCTCCCGCAGTGGCGGCAACTTCGCCAATGACCGTGAAAGAGCCGCGGAGGCCGGCCGCAAAGGTGGCCAGCACAGCCACGGCGGCGGCAGGAGCTAGGCCGCGACCCTGAGCTGGCCCGGCGGAGCTCCAGGTTCCGCCGGGCTTCTTCATGAAGCGCCTAGCCGTGGTGGTCCCGCTCGCCGTCCAGCGGCAGCGCCACGCCCGCTCCCCCGCCGCCACCGAGGCCGCCGCCCAGGCCGCCCTTGCCCTGCCCGCCGCCCTTGCCTTCCCCATCGCCCTTGGCCTTGACGCCGGAGGGACGCGTCGGCCCCTGCCGCGGGATGGCCAGCCCGGCCGGCACCGCCTCCAGGTCCAGCACCCGGCGAATGAAGTCACGCAGCGAGATCACCAGTTCCGCCGTATGGATCGGCCGTCCTTCCGCCAGCTCCGTGGCGGCGCGCGCGGCCAGGCGCACCTGTTCCTCGGTGCCCAGCAGCAGGATGTCGGACAGCGCCGCCTCGACCGCATCGCGGATGCGCCGGGAGCGGTCGGTGCTGGCCCGTTCGTCTTCCGTCGCGACCGCTTCGTCCTGCCGGCGCAGAGAGCCCAGGTGCGTGGGGTCCACGGCCAGGTTGCCGGTGAAGGAGCCGCCGAGGGTCTTGTAGGCCGCGATCAGCGTGCGCAGGCGTTCGTTGATCTGGCGGTTCTCGCGCTCGCGGCGCTGCTGGATGGTTTGCATCGCCAGCAGGCGGATGCCGACGCCGACGAGGGTGATCAGGGCCAGCCCGAACAGGGTGGAAAGCAGGCCCTCCCAGGAACTGAAATCGAGGTTGCGCATGCCTGGCCTCCCAAGGCGGTGAAAGTTGGCGCCCGATGGAAGCAGGCTAGCCGTTGGGCAGTGTAGCCCCGTGCCCCGTCAGAGCGTCGGGTCCCAGCGTTGCGACCAGTCCGGGTCCTCGCGCACCAGCTCGCGCAGCAGCGCGAAGGCCTGCTGCAACTGCGCCGAATCGCGCTCGCGGGAATACACCAGGTAGGTCGGGTAGCTGAACTCCGGGGCCCGCGGCACGCGGCGCAGCACGCCCTTGTCGAGGTAGCTCTGCACCACCCGCGTGCGGAAGTAGCCCGAGCCGCCGTTCTCCAGGATGTATTGCAGCGCCAGCGGCCCGAGGTTGAAGGCCACCGGCGCGCGGGCCTTGTCCGGCAGCGCGCTGTCGTGCTGCTGGCGGAAGCCCTCGCCCCAGTCGATGTACACGTAGGGCTCGGGGTTCTTGGCGCGCACCAGGATGAGTTTCTCTTCCAGCAACTGCTCCACCTGCATGCCCGGCCAGTAGTGCGGCTGGTACACCAGGGCGGCATCCAGCACGCCCAGCTCCAGCTGGCGCAGCAGGGCCTCGCCGCTGCCGATCTCGGCGCGCACCGCGTAGCTGTCGATGGTCTCCCGGATGCGGCTGACCCAGCGCAGCATCAGCGGGTTGCACAGGCTCACCTCGCCGCCGATGTGCAGCACGTTGTCCACGCCTTCGGGCAGCGGCAGGTCGCGCTGCGCGGCCTCCCAGGTCTGCAGCATCTGGTTGGCGTAGATGATGAACGCCTCGCCGTCGGCGGTCAGGCGCGCGCCGGCGCGGTTGCGCACGAACAGCTTGCAGTTGAGGTGGCTTTCCAGCTTCTGGACGCGCGCGGTGATGGCCGTCTGGGTGACGTGCATGCGCTCGGCGGCGGCGACGAAGCTGCCGTGGCGGGCGATTTCCAGGAAGGTGCGGGTGAGGTCGATATCCATGCTGTGGGCGGGGCTGTGGGGCGGGTGGCGGCATTCTAAACCAGGGTGGGGGGGGACTGCTGGGGGAATGACGGTGGTTTTTTCCGGTGGGGAGTGGTGTTGGGTGAAGGTCCGCAACCCTCTCCCCCCGCCCTCTCCCTGAAGGGAGAGGGAGCTTGTCCGTGCCTGCGGGAAGAATGGCCTACGCCGGTAAGTTCCGGCTGACGCGGGAACGCCAGCGCACGCCGAACGGTCCCCTCTCCCTTCAGGGAGAGGGTTAGGGAGAGGGCGCTCTCAGTCTTGGCACCGAATTCCCGGGAGACCCCGTTCGCGAGCAAGCTCGCTCCTACAGGACTGAAGCTCAGCTCACCCGCCGATACCCACCCAGCACCCCACGTCGCGACAGCACCCACTGCCACAACTGGATGTCCCTCGCCCGGAAGGCCCCCGCGCAGGACAGCAGGTAGTAGCGCCACATGCGGTAGAAGCGCTCGCCCAGCTCCTCGGCGAAGCGCGGCCAGCTGGCCTCGAAGTTGCGCGCCCAGGCCATCAGCGTGCGGTCGTAGTCGGCGCCGAAGTTGTGCAGGTCTTCCACCACCAGCAGGCCGTCGGCGGCGTCGCCGATCTGGCCGATGGAGGGCAGGTCGCCGTTGGGGAAGATGTACTTGTCGATCCAGCGGTCCGGCACGCTGCGGCGCTGGTTCTTGCCGATGGTGTGCAGCAGGAACAGGCCGTCGTCGTCCAGGCAGCGCGAGGCGACTTCCATGAAGGTGCGGTGGTTCTTGCGCCCGACGTGCTCGAACATGCCGATGCTGACGATGCGCTCGAAGCGCTCGTCGAGGTCGCGGTAGTCCAGCAGGCGGAACTCCAGCGGCAGCCCGGCGTAGCGCTTGCGCGCCCATTCGCACTGCTCGCGGGAGATGGTCACGCCCACGCACTCCACGCCGTAGCGCTCGGCGGCGAAGGCCATGAAGCTGCCCCAGCCGCAGCCGATGTCCAGCACGCGCATGCCCGGGCGCAGGTCGAGCTTGCGGCACACCAGGTCGAGCTTGGCCTCCTGGGCCTGGGCCAGGTCCTCGGCGTCCTTCCAGTAGCCGCAGGTGTAGGTCATGCGCGGGTCGAGCATGGCGGCGTAGAAGTCGTTGCCCAGGTCGTAGTGGCGCTCGCCCACCGCCCAGGCGCGGTTCGCCGTCTGCAGGTTGCACAGGCGCGCCTGCAGGGCGTGGAAGATCAGCGAGGCCGGGCTGACCTGGTCGACCACGCCGCTGCGCAGCAGGCGGGCGAAGAACTCGTCGAGTTGGTCGCAGTCCCAGTCGCCGTCCATGTAGGCCTCGCCGAGGCCCAGGTTGCCCTGGGCCAGGGCGCGTTGCGGCACGCCGGGGTGGTTCAGGCGCATGTCCCAGGGCTGGTGGCCGTCCAGGTCCAGGCCGGCCTGCTCGAGTAGCGAGCGGGCGAAACGCTGGGCACGGCTGTCGGCAGCCGCCGGGGTCGGGCGGGAGGTGGAGAGCTCGGAAGGCATGGTGTTTCCCTTGTGTTTTCTAGATATCCGTTGGCGCTCAGGCGTCGTCGCGGTGCAGGCGCAGGACCGCGCGCAGTTCCTCGCGCAGCCAGGCCTGGCGGATGCGCGGCAGGCGCTGGGCGAGGCGCCGCGCCACCCAGCGCTGGCCGTGGGCGACGAAGCGCAGGCGCTCGGCCATCGTCTCGATGGCCATGGCCTTGGCATGGAAGGCGCCCAGTTCGCGTCCGGGCTCGGCGCCCAGGCGCTGCAGGCTGCGGCGCAGGCGGCGGCAGCTTTCCGCCTCGCCCTGGTGCAGCGCGTGCAGACGCTCCAGAAGTTGTGGGTCCTCGGTCTGCCGGGCGCTGTCGAGCATCACCCGGGCGCCGGCGCGCTCGGCGCTCAGCAGTTCCTGCAGCCAGTCGACGAGGTCGGAGTCTTCGTCGCCGCCCTGCAGGCGCGCCAGGCTGGCATCGGCCTCCGCCACCAACTGCGCCAGGCGCTCGGCGGCCGGGCGGATGTCGTGCAGCTGGGCGCAGGACTGGCCGGCGTAGATGGGCATGTCCTCCAGGCGGCCATAGGCGCCGCGCAACGGCGAGTCGGTGGAGAACAGGTAGATGGGGCCGCCGTCCTGCTCGCCGATCACCGGCGTCTCGCGGCGGGCGTGCAGGTTCGCGTAGTCGCCGCGGGTCACCGCGTTGGGCAGCACGCGCACCGGCGCCGGCATCGGCCAGTTGCGGAAGAAGGCCTCGGTCAGCAGCGTCTGCTCCGCCTCGGCCTCGACCAGGCAGCGCTTGTGGTAGTCGTGGGCGTAGGACTCGTCGGTGGCGAGGAAGGCCGAGCCGCAGGCCACGCCCTGGGCGCCCAGGGCCAGCGCGGCGGCGATGGCGGCGCCGCTGGCGATGCCGCCGCAGGCCACCACCGGCACCTCGCCCAGGGCCACCAGCTCCGGCACCAGGGCGAAGGTGGAAACCTGGCCGCGCACGTGCCCGCCGGCTTCCACGCCCTGGGCGATCAGCACGTCCACACCGGCGCGCAGCGCGGCCTCGGCATCGGCGCGGTTACCCACCTGGTGCAGCACCAGCATGCCGGCGTCCTTGAAGCGGCGGACCACGTCGGCCTGCACGTCCCAGAACAGCGCCACCGCCGGCACCCGCAGCTCCAGGCAGACGGCCACCTGCGCCTCCAGCAGCTCGGCGGGGGTGGCCGCGGGGATCAGGTTGACGGCGAAGGGTTCGTGGCTGAGCTCGCGGTAGGCCGCCACCTCGCGGCGGATCAGCGCCACCGGCTCGCGCACCATCCCCAGGCAGCCGAAGCCGCCGGCGTTGCTCACCGCGGCGACCAGTTCGTGGCGCGCCACGCCGCCCATGCCGGCGCAGAGGATGGGGACCCGACAACCCAGGAGTTCGACCAGGGGGGTATTCAGCGCGGGATGAGGCATGGCGGTACTCCTGAAGCCGCAAGGCAGAGCGGCGACAGGACAATGGTAGGCCCTAGGCTTAACTGAATTTAAATGAAATTTAATGGCCGATTAGTGCATTTAAATGAATACGTCGACGCTGCGCCGTCGAGCGGACCCGCCCCCTGCAAGCCACGCTTTCCTTGCCCATGCCCGCCTGCGGCAAAGGGTCGCGCGGGCGACGGTCGCAGCGTTCATATCAAAATAAGTTGATTCAGCCTTCATTATTATTAATTTGTTGCATGCCTTGACGTTCCGCAGACTGTATCGGCTCCCTGCAAAGGTTCTGGCCCTCACTCCGACCAGCATCTTGCACCCGCTGCCACGTTCCCCGTGCAGTGGGGGGAGCAGCCAGTCACCGCGCATTTCGACGGAACCCAAGATGGCCAGCGTGCAAGCCCTCGACAAGAACGACACCTATAACTACGAGATCGTCCGCCGTTTCACTCTCACCACCCTGTTCTGGGGCGTGCTGGGCATGAGCATGGGCGTGGTGATCGCCGCCCAGCTGGTGTGGCCGGAGCTCAACCTCGGCCTGCCCTGGACCAGCTTCGGGCGCATCCGCCCGATCCACACCAACCTGGTGATCTTCGCCTTCGGCGGCAGCGCGCTGTTCGCCACCTCCTTCTATGTAGTGCAGCGCACCTGCCGGGTGCGCCTGGTCTCCGACAGCCTGGCCAACTTCGTGTTCTGGGGCTGGCAGGCGAGCATCCTGGCGATGCTGGCGAGCTACCCGCTGGGCATCACCACCTCCAAGGAATACGCGGAGATGGAGTGGCCCATCGCGCTCTGGGTCACCGTGGTGTGGGTCGCCTACGCCTACCTGTTCTTCGGCACCATCGCCCGCCGCAAGGTGCAGCACATCTACGTGGGCAACTGGTTCTACGGCGCCTTCATCGTGGTCACCGGCATGGTCCACGTGGTCAACCACCTGGCGCGCCCGGTCAGCCTGCTGAAGTCCTACCCGATCTACTCCGGCGCCACCGACGCCATGATCCAGTGGTGGTACGGCCACAGCGTGGTCGGCTTCATCCTCTCGGTGGGCTTCCTCGGCATGATGTATTACTACGTGCCGCGCCAGGCCGAGCGGCCGGTGTACTCCTACCGCCTGTCCATCGTGCACTTCTGGGCGATCATCACCCTGTACATCTGGGCCGGCCCGCACCACCTGCACTACACCGCCCTGCCCGACTGGGCGCAGTCCCTGGGCATGGTGATGTCGCTGATCCTCCTGGCCCCGAGCTGGGGCGGCATGATCAACGGCATGATGACCCTCTCCGGCGCCTGGCATAAGCTGCGCACCGACCCGATCCTGCGCTTCCTGGTGGTCTCCCTGGCGTTCTACGGCATGTCCACCTTCGAAGGCCCGATGATGGCCATCAAGACGGTGAACTCGCTGTCCCACTACACCGACTGGACCATCGGCCACGTACACGCCGGCGCCCTCGGCTGGGTGGCGATGATCTCCATCGGCTCGCTGTACCACATGATCCCGAAGCTCTACGGCCGCGAGCGGATGTACAGCGTCGGGCTGATCAACGCGCACTTCTGGCTCGCCACCATCGGCACCGTGCTCTACATCGCCTCGATGTGGGTCAACGGCATCACCCAGGGCCTGATGTGGCGCGCGGTGAACACCGACGGCACCCTCACCTACTCCTTCGTGGAAGCGCTGCAGGCCAGCCACCCCGGCTACATGGTGCGGCTGTTCGGCGGCGCCCTGTTCGCCAGCGGCATGTTCCTGATGGCCGGCAACACCTGGCTGACCGTGCGCGCCGGCCAGCGCATCGACCGCATGCCCATCTCCAGCGCCGCCTGAGGAACCCCGCCATGCAACTGCTGCTCGCCCTGGCCACGCTGCTGGTCGTGGCCGTCGCCCCCTGTCTGCACCTGCGCCGCGCCAGCCGCCACGACCTGCAACAGGCGGCGCTGCTGCCCTTCGCCGACGACCCCGAGGCCGCCGAACGGATGAGCGCCGCCACCGGCCAGCACTGCGACCGCCTGTTCGACCCGCGCCGCGAGTGCCGCCTGCGGGCCTGATTTACCCCGATCCAAGGACGGATCCCTCCCTTGTGCCTGCCTGGCACTTTTCGGGGCCCACCTCGTTGTTCCGTGAGGTGGGCCCTTTTTTTCGTGGTGCATGACGTGTTTGCGTTTTCCAGTTCATCTCCGAGGGGGATTCGGCCAAGGTCAGGCGGCGGATAACCGCGAACGGTTATCCGCCCTACGATCCTGCCATCCGGCGACCTGTAGGAGCGAGCTTGCTCGCGAACAAGAGCCCCTCTCCCCAACCCTCTCCCTTCAGGGAGAGGGTTGGGGAGAGGGGCTCTCAGACCCAGCACGCCATAACCACCGGCAAGCACCGGTGGCCAACATCAACTCCCGCCTGGCACAAGGAGAGATGTCGCAGAGTTTCTGAGGCCGACGGACACATGCAAAAACGCACGCCCCCCACCTCCCTGGCAGGCCGCGTGCGTTACCAACGCTTGTTCCTATCGAATCGTCAAACCTGCTCCTGCACACCTCCTTCCGCGAAGACTTTCACGGGCTTGTCGCTCGGGGAAAGCACGCCGGTCACCACCTGCCAGGCCATCGACAGGGCCCCGACGATGAACACCAGGTCGCCGAAGGTGCGCACCCAGCGCAGTGTCTGCAGCAGCGGTTGCTGCATGAACTCCTCGCTGCGGGCGTACCAGAGACCGACGCTGGCGCTGGCGTGGAACTGGATGATGCCGATGGGCAGCAGGCTGGTGGCGAGCATCAGCACCAGGCCGCCGTTGAGGCACCAGAAGGCAGTCTTCATCAGCCGTTCGTTGAAGTGCAGTTGCGGGCGGATGTAGCGCAGCACCAGCAGGGTGAAGCCCAGGGCGAGGAAGCCGTAGACGCCGAACAGCGCGGCGTGGGCGTGGGTCGGCGTGGTGTTCAGGCCCTGGATGTAGTAGAGCGCGACCGGCGGGTTGATCATGAAGCCGAATACCCCGGCGCCGAGCATGTTCCAGAAGGCCACGGCGACGAAGCAGGCCAGCGGCCATTTCACCCGCTGCATCCAGGCGGCACGGCTCTTCAGGCGCCAGTTCTCCCAGGCCTCGTAGCCCAGTACCACCAGCGGCACCACTTCCAGGGCGCTGAAGGTGGCGCCCACCGCCATCACCGGCGTGGTGGTGCCGGCGAAGTACAGGTGGTGGAAGGTGCCCGGCACGCCGCCGAGCATGAACAGCGAGGCCGAGGCCAGGCTGGCGGTGGTGGCGGCGCGGCCGGAGACCAGGCCCATGTTGGAGAAGATGAAGGCCAGCGCGGTGGTGGCGAAGACTTCGAAGAAGCCTTCTACCCACAGGTGCACCACCCACCAGCGCCAGTACTCCATCACCGACAGGTTGGTGCGCTCGCCGTAGGCCAGGCCGGCGCCGTAGAACAGGCCGATGGCGATCACCGAGGCCGATAGCAGCGCCAGCAGGTTCTTGTCGCCCGGCTTGCCGAAGGCCGGCAGGATGCCGCGCAGCATCAGCAGCAGCCAGAAGGCGATGCCGAGGAACTTGCCGATCTGCCACAGGCGCCCCAGGTCGACGTATTCGTAGCCCTGGTGGCCCAGCCAGAAGTTCCACTCCGGCGGCATCAGCTGGGCGATGGCCAGGTAGTTGCCGATGAACGAGCCGACCACCACCACGACCAGCGCCCAGAACAGCACGTCGACGCCGAGTTTCTGGTGTTTCGGGTCCTTGCCGCCGTTGATGATCGGCGCCAGGAACAGCCCCGCGGCGAGGAAGCCGGTGGCGATCCAGAACAGCGCGCTCTGGATGTGCCAGGTGCGCAGCAGCGAATAGGGGAACCACTGCGACAGCGGGATGCCGTAGAAGTCCTGGCCTTCCACCGTGTAGTGCGCGGTGGCGCCGCCCAGCAGCACCTGGAAGCCGAACAGCCCGACCACCAGCAACAGGTACTTGCCCAGCGCCCGCTGCGACGGGGTGAGCGCCACCAGGCTGAGCGGGTCCTGCAGCGGCGGCTCCGGTTCCGCCTCCTCATGCCCACGCAGGAAGGCCCAGACCAGGAAGCCCACCCCGGCGATCAGCAGCACCACGCTGACGATGGACCACATGACGTTCTCGGCGGTCGGCTGGTTGCCGATCAGCGGCTCGTGGGGCCAGTTGTTGGTGTAGGTGGCCGCCGCACCCGGGCGTTCGGTGGCCGCGGCCCAGGCGGTCCAGAAGAAGAAGTGCGTCAGCTCCTGGCGCCGCGCCAGGTCCGGCAGGGTGCCCTCCTTCATGGCGAAGCTCTTGCGGCTGTGCTGCAGCGCCGGGTCGTCGCCGAACAGCGCGATGTAGTAGTCGGCGGTGTGGCGGATGGCTTCGACGCGACGTGCGCTGAGGGTCAGCACGCCATCTTCGGCACGGTTGCCGCGGTACTCGCGCTTCAGGCGGGCGAGCAGCACGGCCTGCTGGTCGCCGTCCAGTTCGCTGAAGGCCTTGCCGTACTGATCATGCGCGCCGATGTCGAGCCAGGCGCTCAGCTCGCGGTGCAGCCAGTCCGCGGTCCAGTCCGGGGCCTGGTAGGCGCCGTGGCCCCAGATGGAGCCCAGTTGCATCCCGCCCACGCTCTGCCAGGCGGTCTGGCCGTCGAGGATGTCGGTGCCGGTGAACAGGGTTTCGCCGGTCTCGCTGCGCACCTGCGCGGGGATCGGCGGCGCCTGGCGGTAGACCTCGCGGCCGAACCAGCCGAGTATGCAGAAGGTCACGCCGAGCACGGCGATCAGCGCCCACCACAACTTGCGGTATTCACCCATGATGGCGCTCCTCCCCGGTGACCGGGCGAATGGGGCTGGCGGATTTGACGCAGGCACGGCGGCCTGGGATGTTGCTGAGCGGGACGTGCATGGGATGGCTCCTTGGTCAGGCACTGCTTGCGCTATCGCAAGCTGTGTGCCATCCCATAAACCTCCCAGGATCAATAACTTGCGAAATTCAAGAGTCGAAATGACCGCACCCGTAACGGGTTCAAATGACCTCGCAAAGGTAAAAAATACCTCACTACTGGACAGGCTCCTGGCGGACCTGGCCGACGACCTGCCCACCGCCGAGCGCCTGCAGCGGCTGGTGGTGGCTTTGCGCGACGAGTTCTCCTGCAGCGCCGTGGTGCTGCTGCAGCTCGATGGCGACAGCCTCCAGCCCCAGGCGGCCGTGGGCCTGGACCGCGAAGTGCTCGGCCGGCGCTTCGCCGTGGCCAGCCACCCGCGCCTGGCGCACATCCTCGCGCAGCGCGAGCCGCTGCAGTTCAGCGCCGACAGCGAGCTGCCCGATCCCTACGACGGCCTGCTCCAGGACAGCCCCGACAAGCCCCTGCCGGTGCACGACTGCATGGGCATGAGCCTCTACCTGGAAGGCCGCGCCTGGGGCGCGCTGACCCTGGACGCCCTGCGCCCCGGCAGCTTCTCGCCGGCGCTGGTCCGGCGCCTGGAGCACTACGCGCCGCTGATCGAGGCCGCCGTGCGCGTCGGCCGCCTGGAAAGCGAAGTGCGCCGCCTGCGCCTGACCCGCGGCGCCCTGGCCGAGCCGGCCCTGGAGCCCGGCGCCGGCATCCTCGGCGAGAGCCCGGTGCTGCACCAGTTGCTAGACGAGCTGAAGATAGTCGCCGACTCCGAGCTGCCGGTGCTGCTGCAGGGCGAGACCGGCGTCGGCAAGGAGCTGTTCGCCCGCGCCCTGCACGCCAGTTCGCCGCGTTCGCGCAAGCCGCTGGTGTATGTGAACTGTGCGGCGCTGCCGGAAACCCTCGCCGAAAGCGAGCTGTTCGGCCACGTGCGCGGCGCCTTCTCCGGCGCCGCCCAGGACCGCCAGGGCCGCTTCGAGGCGGCCAACGGCGGCACGCTGTTCCTCGACGAGATCGGCGAGCTGCCGCTGTCGATCCAGGCCAAGCTGCTGCGCGCCCTGCAGGGCGGCGAGATCCAGCGCCTGGGGGCCGACCGGCCCAAGCACGTCGACGTGCGCATCATCGCCGCCACCAACCGCCACCTGGCCGACGAGGTGCGCGGCGGGCGCTTCCGCGCCGACCTCTACCACCGGCTGTCGGTATACCCGGTGCACATCCCGCCGCTGCGCGAGCGCGGCCAGGACGTGCTGGTGCTGGCCGGGCACTTCCTCGAACTCAACCGCACCCGCCTGGGCCTGCGCTGCCTGCGCCTGGCGCCGGACGCCGAGCAGGCCCTGCTGGACTACGCCTGGCCGGGCAACGTGCGCGAGCTGGAACACCTCATCAGCCGCGCGGCGCTCAAGACCCTGAGCCAGGCCGGCTCCCGGCGCGAGCTGCTGAGCATAGATGCGGCGGGGCTAGGCCTGGAGCTGCCGGCGACCGACGACGCCAGCGTGGCCATCGCCCCCTCGGTCGAGGACGCCCATTCCCTGCAAGAGGCGGTGGACGACTACCAGCGCCGCCTGCTGCAACGCGCGCTGCAGCGCCACGGCGGCAAGTGGGCGGCGGCCGCCCGCGCGCTGAAGATGGACCCGAGCAACCTGCGCAAGCTGGCGCGTCGCCTGGACCTGCGCTGAGCGCCGGGCCTGCGCTGATCTTCGGAGCGGACCTTGTCCGCGATAGCCGGCCATCCCGGCGCGATTCGCGGATGAGATCCGCTCCTACGCTGCCCCACCCGCACCATTCCCATTGTAGGAGCGCGCCCTGCGCGCGAATCGCGGGCAGGGCCCGCTCCTACAGGTTGCCGGGAGGCACGGTATTCCTTCCCCGTAGGAGCGGACCTTGTCCGCGATGGCCGGACATCCCGGCGCGCTTCGCGGATGAGATCCGCTCCTACGCCGCCCCACCTGCGCCACTCCAATGTAGGAGCGCGCCCTGCGCGCGAAATCGCGGGCAGGGCCCGCTCCTACAGGTTGCCGGGAGGCACGGTATTCCTTCCCCGTAGGAGCGGACCTTGTCCGCGATGGCCGGACATCCCGGCGCGCTTCGCGGATGAGATCCGCTCCTACGCCGCCCCGGCACGCCATTCCCCTGTAGGCACACCGGGGTGCTCTTCGTAGGATGGGTTGAGCCTTGGCGAACCCCATGTGGCCATGGCGATGGGTATCGCTTCGCTCAACACCATCCTACGGGCGTTGTGTTTGCCGGAGGTTCAGGCCCCGCCGATCCACCCCGCCGCGCGCTCGGCGATCATGATCGCCGCCGCGTTGGTGTTGCCGCCCACCAGGGTCGGCATGATCGACGCGTCGACCACGCGCAGGCCCTCGATGCCGCGGACCTTCAGGCGGCTGTCCACCACCGCGTCCTCGTCGGGCCCCATGCGGCAGGTGCCCACCGGGTGGTAGATGGTGTCGGTGCGGCGGCGCAGCACCTCCACCAGTTGCTCGTCGCTGTGCAGGCCGCTGCTGTACATGTCGCGCAGGCCGAAGCGCGCCATGGGCCGTTGCTCGCAGATTTCCCGCGCCATGCGGTAGCCCTTGAGCAGCGTCTGCACGTCGTCGTCATGGCCGAGGATGTTCGGGTCGATGCGCGGCGCCGCGGCCGGGTCGGCGGACTGCAGGCCCAGGCTGCCGGCGCTCTTGGGCCGCAGCACGCAGACGTGGCAACTGAAGCCGTGGCCCCAGTGCAGCGTGCGGTTGTGGTTGTCCAGCAGGCTCACCACCGAGTGCAGCTGCACGTCGGGGCGGCTCTGCTCGGGGCCGGTGCGCAGGAAGGCGCCGGCCTCGGCGAAGTTGCTCGCCAGCGGGCCGCTGCGGCTGGCCAGGTACTGCGCCAGGGCCGCGCTCATGCGCGCGCCGCCGCGCAGCGAATAGCCGGGCAGCGAGGTGTCGTGGCTGCGGTAGCAGAGCACCACATCGGGGTGGTCGCGCAGGTTCTGCCCCACGCCCGGCAGCTCGTGCTCCACGCGGATGCCGTGGGGTTTCAGCTCGGCCTCCGGGCCGATGCCGGAGAGCATCAGCAGCTGCGGGCTGCCGAACACCCCGGCGCTGAGCAGCACCTCGCGGCGCGCCTTGAGTTCCAGGTGCTGGCCCTTGTGCGTCACCCGCACGCCGCAGGCCTGCCCGCCCTGCAGCAGGATGCGTTCGGCGCGGGCGCCGGTGAGCACCGTCAGGTTGCTACGCGCCTGGCGGATCGGCTTGAGGAAGGCGGTGGCGGCGCTCCAGCGGCGGCCGTCGCGGATGGTCACCTCGTAGTGGCCCATGCCTTCCTGCTCGGCGCCGTTGAAGTCCTCGTTATAGCGATGGCCGGCGTGCAGCCCGGCCTCGATGAAGGCATGGGAGGCCACGTGGGCGTCCACCTTGCCGACGTAGAGTTCGCCCTGGCCGCCGTGGTACTCGCAGCCGCCGCCATGGTGGCGCTCGCTCTTGCGGAAGTACGGCAGCACCTCGGCGAAGGACCAGCCGGGGTTGCCCAGCGCCGCCCAGTCGTCGAAGTCGCTATGGTGGCCGCGGATGTAGATCATGCCGTTGATCGAGCTGCTGCCGCCCAGCACCTTGCCCCGCGGCTGGTAGCCGATGCGCCCGCCCAAGCCGGGCTGGGGCACGGTGTCGAAGGCCCAGTTGACGTGGTGCGTCGGCAGGATGGCGGCGATGCCGGCCGGCGCGTGCACCAGCGGCGAGCGGTCCTCGGGCCCCGCTTCGAGCAGGCACACGGAAACGCCGGGGTCGGCGCTCAGGCGGTTGGCCAGCACGCAGCCAGCCGAGCCGGCGCCAACGATGATGTAGTCGAATTCCATGGGTGCTCCGGGATGAGGGGATGGGAACGCCCTGGATTCTTCGCCGGACGCGGGCGGATTGATTGATCTTTGATGACATATAATTGATTCTTGACGACATGGAACCCTTCATCCGCACCACCTCCTTCACCGGCTTCCGTGAGCTGGTCGCCCAGCACGGCCGGGACCCGGTCGCCTACCTGGAGCGCTTTCGCATCAAGCCGCAGTTGCTCGACGACGAAGACGCCCGGGTGCCCTTCCGCTCGCTGGTAGGGCTGCTGGAATGCGCCGCCGCCGAGCTGGACTGCCCGGACTTCGGCCTGCGCATGGCCGCGTACCAGAACCTGCACGTGCTCGGCCCCATCGCCGCCATCGCCCGCCACTCGGTGACCGTGGCCCACGCGCTGGCCGACGTGGTGCGCTTCATCGGCTACCACAGCCCGGGCATCCAGCTGGAGCTGGACCAGACGCCCGGCCAGGCCCCGCGGCTGTGCATCGCCCTGCGCATCCCCGGGGTGACGCAGCAGCGGCAGATGGCCGAGCTGGCCATGGGCGTGACGCACAACACCATGACGCTGCTCTGCGGCCCCGCCTTCAAGGCGCAGGCAGTGGAGCTGCACGGCGCCAGCCCGTTGCCCCTGCTGCGCTACCGCCGCTACTTCCGCACCGAAGTGCGCAGCGGCCAGGCCGGCTACGCCATGCTGCTGACCCAGGCCCAGTTGCAGCAGCGCATCGAGCAGCAGGACCCGACGCTGCACCGCACCCTGGTGCAGTACCTCAGCCAGTTCGAGCAGGAAGGCGCCAGCGACCTGGGCGAGCTGGTGCGGCGCATGGTCATGCGCATGCTGCCGACCCAGCGCTGCCGCCTGCCCCTGGTGGCCGAGCAGATGGGCCTGCACGAGCGCACCCTGCAACGCCGCCTGGGCGAGCTGGGGCTGACCTTCGACGAGGTGGTCGAGGGCGTCCGCCGCGAACGCGCGCAAACCTACCTGGCGGCGCGGGACATTCCCCTGGCGCAGATCGCCAACATGCTCGGCTACAGCGAGCAGGCGGTGTTCAACCGTGCTTGCCGGCGTTGGTTCGACGTTACGCCCGGCGCGTATCGGCGCCAGTTGTTGGGGCCGCGCGCGTAGGGCGAGTCCCGCCGAAGCGCTTTTCGCAGGATGGGTTGGGCCTTGGCGAAACCCATGCGGCCATGGCGATGGGTATCGCTTCGCTCAACCCATCCTACGAGGCTGGAGCCGTTGCCCTCACCCTAGCCCTCTCCCGGAGGGAGAGGGGGCCGTTCGGAGCGGGCGGCGAATCCGGCGTCATCCTGGTGCTCCTGGCTACCCGGTGACTCCCACCGTAGGGCGTATAACCGTTCGCGGTTATACGCCGTTGGAGTGGATGCTGGCGTCAGGGAGCTTCGTGATTCCGCATCGCGCCGAACGGTCCCCTCTCCCGCTTGCGGGGGAGGGTTAGGGAGGGGGTGCGGAGTCAGGGTTGGCAGAGGTGCGTGGGGCGAAGTCCGCAACCCTCTCCCCAGCCCTCTCCCTGAAGGGAGAGGGAGCCGTTCGGCGCCGATGGAAAACCCGGCGTCATCCTGGTGCTTCTGGCTACGGCGCGCCGAGGAACCAGCGGTAATAGGGATTATCGCCGTCGTCGCGGACCACCTGGCGGGCGTCCCGCGCCCAGGCCTGGCGGTCGCCGCGGTAGGCGTGCAGGCTCAGGTCGTAGAAGCGCCGCAGGCGCGTCCAGTGGTCGTCCACCGCGGCGCGGAAGGATGGCTCGGCGCCCTCCAGCGGCGGCGCGTGGCGCAGTGCCAGCAGCGCCGGCAGCACCCGGGTGATCTCCTTGGCGCGCACCCAGGGCGCGTACTCGATGCGCGGCTGGTCGTCGGTGACTGGCGGCGCGTCGCCGGCGAAGCTTTCCAGCCCGGCGCGGTCGGTCACCCAGGTGGCCAGCAGCGCTTCGGGCGAGTCCACGCCCACTTCGGCCAGGGCCGCGGAAACCTCCGGCTGGGCGAAGCGCTCGCGGATGCGCGGCACGTCCAGGCGCAGCGGCTGCAGCGAGCCCACCAGCAGCATCTCGTGGAACTCGGTGGTCCACAGCCAGGCGTGGGGGAAGACGTCGATGAAGCTGCGCACCAGCGCGCGGCTGTCCTCTTCGTTCTGCGTCGGCAGCGGCAGCCACTGGGCGACGATGCCGCCCTGCTCCAGGCGGCTGGCGGCCAGTTGGTAGAAGTCCCGCGAGTACAGGTTGACCACGCCGGCGGCCGAGGGCGGCGGCGGCTCCAGGGTGATCATGTCGTAGCGCTCGGCGCTGCGCAGCAGCTCGCGGCGGCCATCGCGCAGGCGGATCTCCAGGCGCGGGTCGTGGCGGGCGTCGAAGGTGCCCTTGAAGTGCGGCGCGGCGGCCAGCACCTCGGGCAGCAACTCGGCCACCACCGGGTGCTGCAGGCCCTGGTAGCGCAGCATGGCGCCGGCGGTGATGCCGGTGCCGAAGCCGATCACCAGCGCCGAGCGCGGCTCGCCATCGTGCACCAGCAGCGGCAGCAGTGCCTGCAGGCGCATGTAGCGCAGCGAAGGCATGGCGTCGCCGGTGTTGGACACGCCCTGGATGTACAGGCGGCTGAAGCGGTTCTGCCCCCTGCCCTGCTCCACCACCGCCACGGTGCCGCCGCGGCCTTCCTCGTAGAAGGTGATCTGCCCGTGGCGCGCCGCCGGCAGCAGTTCGGCCAGGTGCCGGGGCGAAGTGAGCGCGCCAACGGCCAGGGTGGCCACCGCGACCAGCGCCACGCCCAGGCGCAGCCGCTTGCCCACGCCTTCGCCGCGCCACACCGCCAGCAGGCCGACGGCCGCGGCCAGCACCGCGAGCAGCGCCAGGGTGCGCACCAGGCCCAGGGCGGGCACCAGCACGAAGCCGGTAAGCATCACGCCGAGGATGCCGCCGAGGGTGTTGAGCGCCACTACCCGACCGACGTCGCGGCCGACGTGGGCGCTGTCCACCGCCAGGCGCAGGGCCAGGGGGAAGGCGGCGCCCAGCAGGGTCGTCGGCAGGAACACCACGCACAGCGCGGCCACGGCGAAGCGCGCACACATACCGGCCAGCTCGCTGCCGCCCAGCCCCAGCATCAGCGCCTCGGCGCGGGTCTGCGCACCCAGCAGCCAGGCGCCCAGGCCGGCGATCTGGAGGATGGCCAGCAGCCCGGCGGCGGCGATCAGCAGGCCGAACAGCCCCCAGGGGTCGCGCAGGCGATCGGCGCGCCGGGCATAGAGCGCGCTGCCCAGCACCAGCCCGCACAGGTAGGTGGCCAGCACCACGGCGAAGGCGAAGGCGCGGGTACTCATGAACTGCACGATGGACTGCGTCCACACCACTTCGTAGCCCAGCGCCACGCCACCGGCCACGCAGTACAGGGCGATGGCCAGGCGCATGGCCGGGCGGCGCGGCGGCGCAACCTGCCCGGCGGGCGCGGCGGGTTCCACGGCTTCGCGGCGGACCAGCAACGCACCGGCTGCGGCCAGCAGGTTGAAGCCCGCGGCGGCGCAGGCGCTGCCCAGCACGCCCAGGGCCGGCAGCAGCACGAAGGCGGCCAGCAGCGTGCCGGCGATGGCGCCGGCGGTATTGGCCGCGTACAGCCCGCCGCCGGCGCGGCCCAGCTGGCCCTCGGCGGGCTTCAGCGCGCGCACCAGCACCGGCAGCGTGCCGCCCATGAAGAAGGCCGGCAGCCCCACCAGGGCGAAGGGCAACAGCCAGGCCAGCAGGCCGAGGCTGGCCTCCAGGCGGGCGAAGGCCCCGGCGGCATGGGCCAGGGCGAAGGTGGCGCCTACGCCCAGCAGCGCCACCAGCAGTTCCAGGCCGGCATACAGGCGCACCGGCCGGCGCAGGCGGTCGGCCCAACGGCCGAAGGCCAGGCCGCCCAGGGCCAGGCCGGCGAAGAAGGCGCTGATGGCGGTAGTGACGGCATACACCTCCACCCCCACCACCAGGGAAAGCTGTTTCACCCACAGCACCTGGAACACCAGGGCCGCGCCGCCGGAGGCGAACATCAGCAGCGCCGGGACCCGCATCGACAGCTGCGCCCGGGGCTGCGTGGCGAGCGCGGGGCGGTTTCTCATACGGGACGGGCTGGCGGCTGGGGGCATCGGGACGGCCTTGTCGGGAAATGGAAATGCCTGCGACGGCGAACCGTCGCAGGCACGGGGGCGAAAGCCCGCTTCACGCAGGGCGGCTTACTTGGCAGTGCCCTGTTGCTTCATCTTCTCTTCGATCTTCTTGTCCACCTCTTCGCGCACCTGGTCGATGCTGAAGCTGGCCGGACGCTGGCTCGGCGGGTACTCGACGAAGGTCTGCAGGAAGGCCGCCGCCTTGCGCTCACCCTGGAAGGCCAGGTAGACGTTCTTCACCGCCCAGTCGTAATACTGGTCGGAGACGATGTCCGCCCGCTCGTACGGGTCCATGCGCAGGTTGAACAGCTTGGGCACCCGCAGGCAGGTGAAGGGCTCGCTCCACACCGTGAATCCGCCCGGCGAGCGCTGCTCGCAGAACACCAGCTTCCAGTTGTCCCAGCGCATGGCCACCAGCACGCCGTCGTCGTTGAAGTAGTAGAACTCCTTGCGGGCGCTCTTGTCGGTCTTGCCGGTCAGGTAGTCCAGCTGGTTGAAGCCGTCCAGGTGCACCTTGAAGGTCTTGCCGCCGATGTTGGCGCCCTTGAGCAGGCGTTCCTTGATGTCGGTGTCGCCCACCGCGGCGAGCAGCGTCGGGAACCAGTCCATGCCGGAGAACATCTGGGTGGAGACCTCGCCGGCCTTGATGTGGTTCGGCCAGCGGACCATCGCCGGCACCCGGTAGGCGCCCTCCCAGTTGGAGTTCTTCTCGTTGCGGAACGGGGTGGTCGCCGCGTCCGGCCAGGACCACTGGTTCGGGCCGTTGTCGGTGGTGTAGATGACGATGGTGTTGTCGGCGATCTTCAGGTCGTCGAGGGTCTTGAGCAGCTTGCCGACGTCACCGTCGTGTTCGAGCATGCCGTCGGCGTACTCGTTGCCGGGCATGCCGCTCTGCCCCTGCATGGACTCGCGCACGTGGGTGTAGGCGTGCATGCGGGTGGTGTTCATCCAGACGAAGAACGGCTTGTCGGCCTTGGTCTGCTTGTCGATGAAGTTGATGGCGGCCTGGGTGGTGTCGTCGTCGATGGTTTCCATGCGCTTGGCGGTCAGCGGGCCGGTGTCCTCGACCTTGCCGTCGGCGGTGGAGTGGATCACCCCGCGCGGCGAGGCAGCCTTGACGAAGTCCGCGTCGTCCTTCGGCCAGTACGGGCGCTCGGGTTCCTCCTCGGCGTTGAGGTGGTACAGGTTGCCGAAGAACTCGTCGAAGCCGTGCCTGGT
Source organism: Pseudomonas sp. R3.Fl (assembly GCF_023516765.1). Classification (NCBI taxonomy): domain Bacteria; kingdom Pseudomonadati; phylum Pseudomonadota; class Gammaproteobacteria; order Pseudomonadales; family Pseudomonadaceae; genus Pseudomonas; species Pseudomonas sp. R3.Fl. Next base: position 7,163,170 of record NZ_JAMGSO010000001.1, on the reverse strand, counting down.
CGGCAGGTATTCGTCGCGGTCGCCCAGGTGGTTCTTGCCGAACTGCCCGGTGGCGTAGCCCTGGGCCTTGAGCGCCTGGGCGATGGTCACGTCGCGGTCCTGCAGGCCCACCGGCACGCCGGGCACGCCCACCTTGGACAGCCCGGTGCGCAGGGCCGACTGGCCGGTGATGAAGGTGGAACGGCCGGCGGTGCAGCTGTTCTCCGCGTAGTAGTCGGTGAACATCATGCCTTCCTTGGCGATGCGGTCGATGTTCGGCGTCTTGTAGCCGACCACGCCAAAACCGTAGGCGCTGATGTTGGTCTGGCCGATATCGTCGCCGAAGATCACCAGGATGTTCGGCTTGTCGGCGGCGCTGGCGAGCGAGCAGCCGACTATCGCCGTCGCCGCCAGGGCGAACTGCGACAACCATCTTCCCGTACGTTTCATGTAGGTGTTACTCCCTTCCGGTTTAGCTGTCGTGAACCACGACTACGTTCACCGGGGGCACCAACTGCCTGGCTGGAATCCCCTGCGCGCCCGTGGTTCAGTTGTTTCCCGCGTGCTGTTCGAACGGATAGATCCGCTTCCACTCCTTTGCCATGTCCACTACCGTCCAGCCCTTCTGCGTGGCTTCGTCGAGTGCCTTGTCCAGGCGCCCGACCTGGCTCTGCCGGTCGTAGGCCCATTCGCGCGCGGCGTCGGTGTGGCGCACCAGGCCGGCGAAGCGCAGGCCCTCGCCGGCGGTGGTCCACTGCAGCATCTGCAGGTCGCCGTCGGAGTTGCCGAAGGCGAGGATCGGCCGGCGGCCGATGATGGCGTCGATGCTCTCCGGCTTGCCGGCGCCGTCGTCGTTGTGGGTGAGTTTGGGCAGGCGCTGGATCGACAGCGCGCCCTCGTCGTCCTGGAAGCGGGTGGCGAAGGTGGTGCCGATCACCTGCTCCGGCGGAATGCCGTAGACCTCCTCGGCGAAGGTGCGCATGAAGCCCACTTCGCCGCCGGAAACGATGTAGGTCTTGAAGCCGTGCTCGCGCAGGTAGCCCAGCAGTTCCAGCATCGGCTGGTAGACCATCTCGGTGTAGGGCCTGCCGCTGCGCGGGTGCCTGGCGCTGGCCAGCCAGCGCTGGGTGTTGGCGGCGAAGGCCTCGGCGCTCATGTTGGTGTGGGTGGCCAGGACGATTTCCAGCAGGCCGCGGGTACCGGTTTCCGCCAGCGCCTTCCGGTCGTTCTCCAGCACCGCCTTGAACGGCATCTGCGTCTGCCACTCCGGGTGCTGCGGCGCCATGCGCTTCACCTCGTCCAGGGCGAACAGCACCTCGAAGTACATCGGCTGCTCGCTCCACAGGGTGCCGTCGTTGTCGAACACGGCGATGCGCTCGGCCGGCGCCACGTAGCTTTCGCCGCCTTCGGTGGTCACCGCCTCGACGAACTTCACGATGGACTGGCGCGAGGGCCCGTCGTTCCACGACGGCAGCACCTGCGCCGCCTGGGCCAGCAACGGCAGGCAGAGCAGCAGGGCGAAGATCCAGCGCAGGGTGGGCAGGGTTCGATACGTGTACATCATGGGACGTCCTTGCTTCAGGGGTTCAACGGTTTGAGACTGCGGCGCGCCGGTTGCGGGCCATCGTGTTCGGCAACGGCCTTCGGCAGCCCGGGCAGGGCCTTGAGCAGTTCCACCGAGGTATCTGAGCGGTGCTCGCGTCCATAACGAGTTCTGAAGAACGCTAGCAAACAATCGACGCTCGGCTCAGGTAGCCGGGGAAAGGCGCTGCTCATTTCGCGACAGCCCGTGCGCCGGCGCAGCCACAGGTACAGCGCGCCCAGCTGCGGCGGCGAACCCGCCAGCTGCGGGCGCACCTGGCGCCAGGCGTAGTCGGGGGAATCCAGCCAGGCCTGGCGGCGGCGCTGGCGCCAGGCGCGCCACTGGCCGAGCAGCGACGGGCCCCAGGTGTTCACGGCCCAGGCCAGCGCCGCCAGCAGCGCCAGGGCGAGGCCGAACGCCAGCCAGTGCCCGGCGATGTGCAGCTGGGCGCGCTGGCCCAGGCGGCGCAGGTCCTCGGTGATGGAGAACGGCGCCTGGTAGGCGGCCGCGCCCTTGGCTTCGAAATCCAGGGCCGGCAACGTGGCGCTGTGCCGCTGGCCCGTGGCGGCATCCCACCAGCGCAGCTCGATGGCCGGCAGGCTGTAGCGCCCGGCCTCGCTCACCACGTAGGTCGCCGCGTCCTCGCGCTGGCCGCCATCGACACCGCCGCGGCCGTCGCCCAGGGGCGCCACGCTGGGCGGCTGCACGTAGCGCTTGAGCCCCTCCACCTCGGCGAAAACCGGCGCCGGGATGAGCATCGCCTGGGCCCCTTCGGCCTGCACGCGCAGGCGCCGGGTGACGCTGTCGCCCACCCGCAGCGGCTGGTGCGAAGGCTCCAGCGCCTGGCTGAAAATCAGCTTCCGGGCCACCAGCCGCGGCCCCTCCCCCGCGCCGCCGGCGGGCTCGCGGGCGCTGAAACGCAGGGCCTGGGTGCTCACCGTCTGCGGCCCGCTGCCCTGCCCCGGCTGCACCTGGATGGCCAGGGCGGGAATGTCGAAAGCGCGGGCCTGTTGCGGGGTGATCTGGTAGCTGTAGCGCAGGCCGAAGAACGCCTTGCCGTCGATCCGCTCGTTCAGGTGCGTGGCCTCGCCGCCGGGCGCCGAGACCACCGCGCCGTCCAGCGTCAGCTTGGGCAGTTGCGGCGCGGCGCTGAACCAGGTGTCCACCAGCACGTCCACCTGCAGGCTGAGGGTGCCGCCCACCAGCACCGAATCGCCCGGCAGCAGCTGGCTGCGCACCTTCACCACGGGGTCGTCGGCCAGGGCCGGCAGCGACAGGGCCAGCAGCAGGCACAGCAACAGGCGCTTCATGGGCTGGCCTCCGTGGCCGGGGCGTGGGCGGCATCCTGCAGCAGGAACTTGCGCTTGAGGAAGCGCGCCGGCGAGGTGGTCAGGTTGCTCAGCCATTGTTCGTCGGAGTTGGCCTGGCCGGTCTGGCTGGGCACCGTCTTGCCCTTGCCGGCGGTGTTGTCGAACACCTCCTTGTCGGCCTTCTCGTCCGGCGGCCCGGCTTCCTGCTGGGCGTCGCGGTCCTTCTGCAGGGCCTCGGCCAGGGCCAGGTTGGCGCTGGCCTCGGGGAACCGCGGCTGGCGCTCCAGGGCCTGGCGATAGGCGGCGATGGCTTGCTCGAACCTGGACAGGCGCACGTAGGTGTTGCCCAGGTAGAAATATGCCGGCGCCGTGTCCAGCCGGGCGAAGGTGGCCTGGGCCAGTCGATAGTCCGCCGCGCGGTAGGCGGCGATGCCCTTCCAGTAGGCGTCCTGGAAGTGCGCCGCGGCCTGCGGGTAATGCGCGTGCTCGAAGGCCCAGCGGCCCTGCTGGTCGGCCGTGAAGAAGGCGTCCGCCAGCGGCCCCGCGTGGGCCGGCGGCGCCGGCCAGCCCAGGCCCAGGGCCAGCAGCGCCGCGCCCAGCCAGTGCACCCGCCAGCCCTTGCGGATGCTCAGCAGCGCCAGCCCCAGCAATGGCCAGCACAGCCAGTAGCCGGCGTCCTTCCAGTGCAGCTCGCGGCCGTCGTCCTGGGCCGCCTGGAAGTGCTGCTGGGCATGCAGCTCGATCCAGTCCAGGTCGTCGTCGTTCAGCGTCAGGCTGCCCAGGGGCGCGTCGGCGGCGTCGGCCAGGCCCTTCAGGCCCTCGGCGTCGAAGGGCGCCGGCCCGCCGGGGCTGCCCACGGCCAGCACCAGCACCTGCAGCTCGCTGCCCTGCAGGGCCTTGCCGATGGCCGCGAACTGCTCGCGGTCGGCGCCGTCGGTGAGCAGCGCCAGGGTGCCCGGCGCCTGCTCGGCGGCCAGCAGGCGCTTGGCCTGCTCGATGGCGCCGAGCGCGTCCTTGCCCTGGCGCTCGATGAGGTTGCTCGACAGGGCCTGGAGGAAGCCCTCCAGCAGCGCCGGGTCCTCCGTGGCCGGCAGCACCAGGTGCGCACTGCCGGCATAGGCCAGCAGCGCGGTGCGGCCGCCGGCGCGGCGCTGGATGAGGTCGTGCAGCTTGTGCTTGGCCGCCTCCAGGCGCGAGGGCGGCACGTCGTCGGCGTCCATCGAGGACGACAGGTCCAGGGCCAGGATCAGCGGCGCGCGGTTGTCGAGGAAGGCCGGGCGGTCCTGCTCCCAGGTCGGCCCGGCGGCGGCGATGCCGCCCAGCGCCAGCAAGGCGCCGAGCAGGTGCACCGGGCGCAGGCGCTGGTTGTCCTGCGGGGTGATCACCAGGTGCTGCAGCAGGTGCGGGGCGATGACGCCGTCCAGGCGCCGCATCAGGTCGTGGCGGCGCGCCCACAGCAGCGGCAGCAGCACGCCCGGCAGCAGCGCCAGCAGCCACAGCGGGCGCAGGAAGTGGAAGGCGGCGAGGTCGATGTCCATCTCAGCCCTCCGCCTGCCGCCGGCGCCGTCCCGGCGCGCCCACGCGCCCGGCCAGGGCCGCCAGGCCGTGGGCCAGCGCCAGGGCCAGCAGCGCGGCGCCCAGGGGCAGCCAGAACAGGTCGCGCTTGGGCTGGTGGCTGAAGGTCTTCACCTGGTGCGGGGTGATACGGTCGAGGGTCGCGTACACCTGTTGCAGGGCGCCGCTGTCGCCAGCGCGGAAGAAGCGCCCGCCGGTGCTCTGGGCGATGCCGCGCAGGCTGTCGAGGTCCACCTTGGCCTCGCCGCTGGCGGCGGGGTCGCCGATGCCGATGGTGTGCACCACGATGCCGCGCTCGCGGGCCATGGCCGCCGCGTGGTCGGGGGTGATGGCGCTGGCGGTGTCGTTGCCATCGGTGAGCAGGATCAGCACCTTTTCCTGCTCCTTGGCGTCGGCCAGCAGTTTGATGGTCAGGCCGATGGCGTCGCCCAGCGCGGTGTTCGGCCCGGCCATGCCGATGCCCACCTCGTCCAGCAGCATCGACAGGCTGGCGTGGTCCAGCGTCGGCGGAGCCTGGGGGAAGGCGCCGGTGCCGAAGACGATCAGGCCGATGCGGTCGTCCTTGCGCCTGGCGATGAAGTCGCACACCACGCCCTTCACGGCGCTCAGGCGGTCCACCTTCTGCCCGTCGGGGCCTGCGTAGTCGCGGGTTTCCATGGACTGGGAGATGTCCAGCGCCAGCATCAGGTCGCGGATCGGCCGTTCCCGCTCGATGGGTTTCTCCACCAGCACCGGGCGCGCGCAGGCGGCCACCAGCAGGGCCCACACCAGCAGGTTCAGCGGCAGCTGCCAGCGCCCGCCGCCGGCCTTGCCGTTGCCGGGGGCCTGGCCGGTGGCGCGGCTCATGGCGGCGAAGAACGGCACGCGCAGGGCGCTGCGCGATTCGTGGTAGGCGCGCAGGCAGCGGTACAGCAGCCAGGGCAGCGGCAGCAGGAACAGCAGCCAGGGGTAGTCAAACCGCCACATCGCGGGCCTCGAAAGCGTGGGCCTCGATCCACTGCCGGCAGGCCGCCAGCAGCGCCTGCACTTCGTCATCGGCCATGGCCTGCACCCGCTCCGCCGGGGCATAGGCCAGCAGCGCCAGGCGCTGCGCCAGGTCGGTCGGCAAGGGCGTGGCGCTGCGCCGCTGCAGGAACGCCTGCCACTGTTCCCCGCCCAGGCGCGCGGCGGCCTCGCCACCTGGCAACGACAGGGCCACGCGCTTGAGCAGCTGCGGCAGTTCGCGCAGGGCGCCCAGGCGGCGCTGCGGGTCGTCCAGGGCGGCGCTCAATGCGTCCAGCAGGGCCAGGGCCTCGCGCCGGTAGCGGTCGCGGCGCCAGCGCAGGTAGCGGCGGGCGCCCCAGGCCGCCAGCAACGCCAGCAGCACCAGCGCCAACACCAGCCAGCCCCAGGTCTGCGGCCAGTAGCCGGTGGCCGGCGGCGGCAGGGGCAGTTCCTGCAGCTGGTCGATGCTCGGTACCGCGGCCAGGCTCATCGCGGCACGCCCGACAGCCGGCCCAGTTCGCCGCGCAGTTGCTCCAGGCTCTCGCGCCCGCTGCTGAACATCATCAGCGGCACCTGGCTGCGGCGCAGCAGCGTGGCCACGTCCTTCAACCGACCAACGAGGAATTCGCCCAGCGGCCGGTGCACCTGGCGCCGGCCCACTTCCAGCTCCACCTGCAGCTCGCCCTGGGTCACGGTGATGCGGCCGCGGTCGGGAATCTGCATGGCGATGGGGTCGAACACCTGCAGCGCCAGCACGTCGTTGTGCGTGCCCAACTGGCGCAGCAGCTGCAGTGTCTGCGGGCCGACGCCGGCGAAGTCGCTGATGATCACGATCAGCGCGTCGTGCCCGGCCACCGCCAGGCATTCGCGCAGCGCCCGGTCGAGCTGCCCCGGCGACTCGTCGTCGGTGCGCGTCGCGTGCAGCGCATGGTTGTGGCGGATCACCGCCGCGCACAGCGCCTCGACCCGCGCGCGGCTGCGCAACGGGCGCACGTAGTCGATGCGCTGGTCGCCGAACACCAGCCCGCCCACCCGGTCGCCGGCGTGGAAGGCCATCCAGGCGCCGATGGCCGCCAGCTCCGCCGCGGTCACCGACTTGAAGTAGCGCCGCGAGCCGAAATACATGCTCATGCGCTGGTCCACCAGCAGCAGCGTCGGGCGGTCGCGCTCCTCGGTGTAGCCGCGCACGAAGGGCTTGCCGTAGCGCAGCGAGGCGCGCCAGTCGAGGTGCCGCAGGTCGTCGCCGGGGCTGTACTGGCGCAGCTCGTCGAAGCTCAGCCCGCGGCCGCGCAGGCGCGCCGCGTGGTTGCCGGAGAGCACGCTGGACAGCGGCTGCCGCGACAGGAAGCTGAGCCCGCGCACCTGGTGCTCCAGCAGCATCAGCTGTTCCAGCGAGGCATAGACGAAGCCGTCGGCGACAGGTGTTTCAGGGGCCATGGCTACCCTCCCCTCAGGCCGGGACCGCGACCTTGTCGAGCAGGCGGTCGACCACCTGGTCGGCGCTCACGCCGTCGGCCACGGCGTCGAAGGACAGCAGCAGGCGGTGACGCAGCACCGGGTGCAGCACGGCGCGCACGTCGTCGGGCGACACGTAGTCGCTGCCGGCCAGCCAGGCGTGGGCGCGCGCCACGCGGTCCAGGCTGATGCCGCCGCGCGGGCTGGCGCCCACCTTGATCCAGCGCGCCAGGTCGGCGTCGTAGTCGGCCGGGCGGCGGGTGGCGTTGATCAGGTCGATCAGGTAGCGGTCGATGGCCTCGGCCACGTGCACCTGGCCGACCTCGCGGCGGGCGGCGAAGACCGCTCCCTGGGCCAGCGGCGTCGGCGCCAGGGCGGATGCGCCGGCCTGCTGGCGCTGCTCCTCGGCGCGCACCAGGCGCAGCACCTGGGTCTCGTCCTCGACCCTGGGGTAGTCGATCAGCAGCTTCATCAGGAAGCGGTCCATCTGCGCCTCGGGCAGCGGGTAGGTGCCCTCCTGCTCGATGGGGTTCTGCGTGGCCAGCACCATGAACAACCCGGGCATGGCGTGGGTCTGCCCGGCCACGGTGATCTGGCGTTCCTCCATGGCCTCCAGCAGCGCCGCCTGGACCTTGGCCGGGGCGCGGTTGATCTCGTCGGCGAGGATCACGTTGCCGAACAGCGGGCCGGGCTGGAACTTCAGCTGGTTGCCGCTCTCGGTCTGCTGCAGGATCTCGCCGCCGGTGATGTCCGAGGGCAGCAGGTCGGGGGTGAACTGGATGCGGCTCATGTGCGCGTCCAGGTTCTTCGACAGAGCCTTGACCGTGCGCGTCTTGGCCAGGCCGGGCAGGCTTTCCAGCAGCACGTGGCCGTTGGCCAGCAACCCCAGCAGGATATTGCGGATGGTCTGTTCCTGGCCTAGCACCTGGGCGCCGACGCTGGCTTCCAGGTTGGCGATCTGCTCACGTGGGGTCACTGTCGTTTTCCTTGTTCCGGCCGTCGCATCGCACTGGTTTCCCTGCGGCGGGCGCGCCCTGCCTGGCGCTTTGCCATTCCACCGCGCTGGCGCAGGGATGCCGTAACTCTAGTCCGCGGCTCGGCCGCCGCCATGGGAAAACCGGCAATGTCGTGTAATGAGCATCCCCGACGAAGGACAGAGCCTGCGGGGTTGCGCAACCCCTGCCAGTATCTAGGCTGATCCCTGCCGCCACACTCCCCCGAAGGGGTGGTTCGCGCGCACGACAGGTATTAATACCCGCCGCCGCACGAACGATGACCGAGCAAAAGGAAGCGCCATGAACGCCATGAACAAGCACCTGCGCCTGACTGCCCTGGCCAGTGCCCTGCTCCTGCCCGGCGCCAGCGCCTGGGCCGGCGGTATCCTCATCTACGAGGCCGGCCAGGAAGGCAACGGCCTGGCCAACGCCGGCGCCGCCGCCCTGGCCAGCGACCCCGGCGTGCTGATGAGCAACCCCGCCGGCATCACCGAACTCAAGGGCACCCAGGTCAGCGCCAACGGCCAGCTGATCCTCGGCCACCTCCGCTTCTCCCGCGATGGCGACAACCAGTTCGACGGCAACGAAGGCGGCAACGCCCTGCAGTACCTGCCCGGCGCCAGCCTGTTCGTCAGCCACCAGCTCGACGCGCGCAGCGCCATCGGCTTCGGCATGTACGGCAACTTCGGCCTGGCTCTGGACTACGACGACGACTGGGCCGGCCGATACTTCAACCAGGAGGCGGCGGTGATCGGCGTGTCCTTCCAGCCGACCCTGGCGCACAAGTTCACCGACGACCTCTCGGTGGGCATCGGCCCGCGCATCGTTTACGCGTACTACCGCAGCGAGATGGCCATCAACAACAACCTGCTGGGCCTGCTCGACAGGCCCGACGGCCAACTGGAATACAAGGACACCGACGTCGGCACCGGCATCAACCTCGGCCTGCTCTACCGCGTGGGCCCCGGCACGCAGATCGGCCTCGCCTACACCAGCAAGGTCAAGCTGGAGTTCAAGGACAGTCCCGACGTGCGCAAGGTCGGCAACCCGCTGCTCAACGCCGCCCTGCTCCGCCTGGACGTGGACTCGCTGGAACTGGACATGAACGTGCCGCAGACGGTGCTGCTGAGCGTGGCCCACGACCTGGATGCGCAGTGGAAGCTGCTGGGCAGCCTGGGCTGGCAGGACTGGAGCGACTTCGGGAACATCGGCGTGGAGGTCGACGCCAACGCCGGCGGCCTAAGCCGCACCGTCGACCGCCAGTACAAGGACACCTGGCACGCCTCCCTCGGCGCCCAGTACCAGGCCACCCGGCAATGGCGCTGGAGCTTCGGCGTCGGCTACGACAGCTCCGCCGTGGACGAAAAGGACCGCACCGTCGACAACCCCATGGGCGATGCCTGGCGCCTGGCCACCGGCGTCAACTACCAGGTGGAAGAGGGCCTGGACCTGCACCTGGCCTACACTCTGGTGTGGCTGGGCGACATGGACGACCAGCAGACCAAGGCGCGCTCGGGTACCACTCTTTCCGGCACCTACAAGGACGCCGCGCTGCACATCATCGGCGGCGGCGCGACCTGGCGCTTCTAGCCCCGCCGGCCCCGCACCAATCTCACTGATACAGAACCGTCCACAAGGAGCAACTCGATGAAGTTGAAATCGTTAGCGGTATCCGTGTGTCTGGCATCCCTCGTGCTCTCCGGCTGCGCGAGCAAGTACGTCGAGCCCGAGCAGTACTCCGGTTTCCTCAAGAACTACGGCGTGCTCAAGGAAGACAAATCGCCCTCAGGCGCCCCGGTCATGCGCTGGATCCAGCCGGGCGTCGACGTCAACCGCTTCACCAGCGTGTACGTCGAGCCGAGCCAGCTCTACCCGCAGCCGCAGCCCACCGAGAAGATTCCGCAGAGCACCCTGCAGGGCATCACCAGCTACTACGACCAGGCGCTGCAGACGCAATTCGCCAAGGCCCTGCCGCTGGCCAGCGGCCCCGGCCCGGGCGTGCTGGTGGTGCGCCCGGCGATCACCGGCGTCAGCGCCTCGACCAAGGGCCTGCAGCCCTACGAGGTGATCCCCATCGCCCTGGTGGCCGCCGGCGTCAGCGCCGCCACCGGCATTCGCGACCAGGACACCAGCATCGCCACCGAGGCGGCCTTCCTCGACGGCGGCACCAACGAGGTGGTGGCCGAGGTGGTGCGCAAGGGCGCCGGCACCGAGCTGGACAACTCCTCCCAGGTCATGAAGGCCTCCGACGCCCGCGCCGTGCTCGATGGCTGGGCCACGGACATGCTCAGGTCGTTCCAGGCCCTGAAGAAATGAGCCTTGCCGCCCCGGGGCCCGCGCGGCCCCGGGCGGCTCTGCGCGCCATCTTCGGCAAACGACAGCTCATCGCCCCGGCGTGCAGGCGCCGCCCCCGCGGCCATACTCACGAACAACCCACTCGCTGCACACAAGAACAGCCATGGATAGCATTCGCGGTACTGCCTTTCTCAAATTCGGCGAACTGGTCGCCGAACGCGGCGCCTGCGTGCGCGACTTTCTCGCCCCTTATCGCATCGGCCTGGACGTGGTCGGCAGTTTCGACAAACAACTGCCCTACAAGAGCCTGGTGCAGATCTTCGAGGGCAGCGCCCAGGCCCTCCAGCTGCCGCACTTCGGCCTGGAGCTGGCCACCCGCCAGGGTTTCGCGCTGGCCGGTCCGCTGCAGCAACTGGCCCACTCCGCGCCCACGGTGGGCGACGCCCTGGTGGCGGTGATCCGCTACATGAGCATCTACAGCCCCTCGGTTCTGTTCCGCCTGGAGCGCCGCCCCGGCCAGGCGCTGCTGTACTTCGACAACATTCTGCCCTGCAGTACCGAGACACCGCAGATCGTGGAGAAATCGGTGCTGCACGGCAAACTGCTGATCAGCGAACTGACCGGCCTCCCCTGGCAGCCCAGGGCCGTGATGTTCCGCCACCAGGCCCTTGGCGAAATGGCGGTCTACCGCAAGTACTTCGGCTGCCCCGTCCTATTCGGCCAGGACCACAACGCCCTGGTCATACCCACGGACATTCTGCAGCGCGCCTGCCTCCACCACGACGCCGCCCTGCACGCCATCGTGCGCTTCTACCTGGAGGCCCATGGCGACGTCGACGACGACCTGGTCGCGAAGGTGGCGCGCAAGATCCAGACACTGCTGCCGAGCCGCCGCTGCAACCTGGAACAGGTCGCGTACTCCCTCGGCCTGCATCCCAGGACGCTGCAGCGGCGCCTTTCCGAGGACGGCGTCGACTTCGAGGAACACCTGGAGCGCATCCGCCGCCGCCAGGCCACGTACATGCTGCGCCATACCACCCTGGGCGTGGCGCAGATCGCCGGCGAACTGGGCTACCGGCGCACCACCTCCTTCTGCCGCGCGCACCAGCGCTGGTTCGACATGACGCCCCTGGAGCACCGGCGCCTGCACGGCGACGCCAACATCGTGTCGATGGCCGCCGCCGACTAGCCGCGCGCGCCGGGTTCGCCCTCCCCGGCCGGCGGCGTGGCCGGCGCGCTGTACCACTTGTCCCGCGGCACCCGCTTCTCCTGCGCGGGGTCGCCCAGGTAGTGCGGCGACATGATCTGCACGCCGTACTCGTTGAACACGTCCTGGATGTTGGCGTGCAGCAGGCTCAGCAGCTCCGCGCGCGGGCGCGGCTCGCTGGGCACGGCCTGGGCCACCAGGCGGTACTCCGGGTAGAAGTCCGACAGCCCGGTCTGGAACACCTGCGGCCGGGGCTTCTCGAGGATGCCGTCGGTGCGCCTGGCGGCTTCGACCAGCATCGCCTCCACCTGGCGCCAGGGCGTGTCGTAGCCGATGGTGACAACGGTGTCGACGATGTAGCCGGCGCCCTGCACGGCGCGCGAATAGTTGCGCGTCACCGAGCCGGTGATCATCGAGTTGGGCAGCGTCAGCACTTCGCCCAGGCCGGTGCGGATGGTGGTGTTGAACATGCCCACCTCGGTGACCGTGCCCTCGTTGTCGCCCACCCGCACGTACTCGCCCACCTTCAGCGTGCGCGAATAGGTGAGGATCAGCCCGGCGGCGGCCTGGCCGACCATGCTCGACGCGCCCAGGGAAATCATCAGGCCCAGCAGCACGGAAAGGCCCTTGAAGGCATCGGTGCCCGAGCCCGGCAGGTACGGGTAGGCCATCACCAGGGCGAACAGCCAGATGGCCAGGGAGGTCAGCCGCGTGGTCGGCTGCAGGGTTTCCACGGTCAGCCAGCGGGTCGACCCGGGGCGCGCCAGGCGTTCCAGCAGGCGCCGGCTGAAGGCGCTCACGCCGCGGGCGATGAAGAAGATCGCCACGGCCACGGCGAGGCCGGGAATGGCGCCGACGATGCCGTCCAGCAGGTAGTTGGCCAGCTCCAGCAGGTACAGGTTGAGGCCCTCGCCCCAGGGCCGGGTGTAGGGGAACTGCGAGAGCACGAAGCTCAGCCACTTGTAGCCGCACAGCAGCACGAACACCCAGTAGAGCAGCGCCAGCAGGCGGTCCACCAGGTAGAACACGTACTGCATGTCGAACAGCGGCGTGTGCCCGACCTTGATCTGGTAGGTGCGCTCGCGCATCAGCTGCGGCAGCAGCCCGCGCAGCTTGCGCCGCAGGTAGCCGGCGCCCTTGAGCAGCGCCGCGTAGACCAGCGTGGCCAGGGCCGAGAAGCCCAGGGCCGTGAGCAGAAAGCGCAGGCTGCGCGCCTGGCCGGTTTCCTCCACCACCAGGCGCAGGTTCGCCGCCGCCTGGGCGGCCGCCTCCTGCACCGAGCCGCCGGGCGGGTCCAGGTCCAGCGGCGCGACGATGAAGGCGCGCCGGCCGCCCAGCAGCACTAGTTGGCTGTGCAGGATGGCGTCGATGCTCACCGTCAGCTCATCGGTGCCCTGCAACGCCTCCTCGATCACCGCCTTGGCCCTCTGCGCGCGGGCCGCCGGCGTCTCGCCGAGCAGGGTGGCGCGGAACACGACGATGCTGCGGTTGGCCACCTTCAGCTCCGCCGGCACGCCCGGCACCCCTTCCGTGGCGTCGGCCGGCATCTGCGCCAGGGCCCAGCCCGGCAACGCGACGCAGAGCAACAACAGCATGCCGAACCAGCGCCTCATTCACTCCGCTCCTTGGCCCCTCGCTACGGGCGTCGATGGTGATCCAGCGGGCGAATGCGACCGCCCTGGCTCAAGCGTAGCCACTGCCGCGGCAGTCGTCGGCCCGGCGCAGCGAACTCTCGAAACCCTCGACTGCGCCACACTTCGCCAGCGAAGCGGCCATCGCCATCGGCTATACCTGGGGTGTCGCCCACCCGGTTACGGGCGGGCGGCTCTCGTGTTCCGATGCAATGGCCTACTGGCCCGCCACGTTGCGGGCGAGCGCTCCCCGCCGGGCCCGGCCAGGCTCCTGGGCCCGGCCCTGGCGGGGGCCTGTCGTTCAGGAAGGACGAGGGCATTCTTATGCCCGCTCGCCAGCCCAACCGTAGGGCGCATAACGCCCCAGGCGTTACCTATGTGTCCCGGCAGAACATTTGCAAAACCCATCGCCTACCCTGCCGACACAATCGCGGACAAAGTCCGCTCCTGCGCGGCAGGCGAGCACGGCTTTTCGTAGGAGCGAGCACCCCGGCGCAGTGGGCAAGGCAGTTGTTCCTACGGGATAACATCGCGTCTCCGTCCACGATTCGCATGCAGGGCAAGCGCCTGCACGGGAAAACGTGGAGACACCTGAACGCGAAGTGCAAGGCGATGGCAAGACGGCCATAATCCGCCCTTGCCCCGCGATCCAGGCCCCGTCGATGTCCGAACAGCCCAGCCCTGCCAACGCAGAACCCGCCCCCACCGCCCGCCTCCGGCGCTTCCGACGGCCACGCTGGCTGGAATGGCGACAGCGCCTGGCGTTCTGGGTCGGCGCGCTGCTGGTGGGCCTGGTGGCGCTGGCCTTCGCCTGGCTGGCGGACCAGTCCTTCGCGCTGTTCAAGCGCATGCTCGGCATCGCGCCCTGGCTGCCGCTACTGGTCACCCCGGCGGGTTTCGCCCTGCTGGCCTGGATCACCCAGCGCTGGTTCGGCGAGGCCAAGGGCAGCGGCATTCCCCAGGTGATCGCCGCGCTGGAGTCGCCCTCGCGGCGCTTCCGCGCCCGGGTACTGGCGCTGCCGGTGGCCGCCGTGCGCATGCTCTTCACCCTGGGCGCGCTGCTGGTGGGCGGCTCGGTGGGCCGCGAAGGGCCCACGGTGCACGTCGGCGCCGCGGTCATCTACGCCTTCGGCCGGCGCCTGGGCCTGCATGGCCGGCGCACCATCGCCGGGCTGATCCTCGCCGGCGGCGCGGCCGGCATCGCCGCGGCCTTCAACACCCCGCTGGCGGGCATCGTGTTCGCCATCGAGGAACTCAGCCGCACCTTCGAGCAGCGCTTCAGCGGCCTGGTGCTGACCGCGGTGCTGATCGGCGGCGCCGTCACCCTCGGCCTGATGGGCCACTACTCCTATTTCGGCGAGATCGGCGGCAGCCTGCCGGCCGGCTGGGGCTGGAGCGAGGTGCCGGCCTGCGCCCTGCTCGGCGGCCTGCTGGGCGGGCTCTACGTCAAGCTGGTGCTGCCCACCCAGGCCGGCTGGCTGGGCCGCATGTGCCGCCTGCGCGAGCGCTGGCCGGTACGCTTCGCCGCCGCCTGCGGCCTGCTGCTGGCGCTGCTAGGGCTGGCCTCGGGCAACCACGTGTTCGGCACCGGCTACGAGGAAACCCGCGCCCTGCTCGAAGGCCACCCGATGACCGACCAGGGCTTCGTGCTGTGGAAGTTCCTGGCCAACGTGGTGTCCTACCTCGCCGGCATCCCCGGCGGCCTGTTCTCGCCCTCGCTGAGCATAGGCGCGGCCTTCGCCCCGCTGCTGTCGCAGTTGCCCGACGTCAACCCGCAGACCTGCGCGCTGCTGGGCATGGGCGCCTACCTCGCCGGCGTGACCCGCTCGCCGCTGACCGCCTCGGTGATCGTCCTGGAACTCTCCCACAGCCCCGACCTGCTCATCCCCATGCTGGCGGTCACGGTCATGGCCACCGCCATTTCCGGCTGGATCGCCCCGGTCTCGCTGTACCATGCGCTGGCCCGGCAGATTCTGGACAAGCTGGCGCCGGCGCAGGGGCCCCGCTGACGGAACAGGCCCGCTCGCACCAAGACGCTTTTCTACGAAAAACCGTGCTTCCTGGAACCGTAGGAGCGGACTCCGTCCGCGATTGTCCGTCGTTGCCTAGTCCAGCCCCGCGTCGTTGGCCTGCTGCTGCAGGCTGGCCTGGCTGATCTGGCTGCCCGGCGGCACGCTGCGCGTCAGCCAGACGTTGCCGCCGATGGTGGAGCCCTTGCCGATGGTGACGCGCCCCAGGATGGTGGCGCCGGCGTAGATCACCACTTCGTCTTCGACGATCGGGTGGCGCGGCTGGCCCTTGTGCAGTTGGCCGGTCTCGTCGGCGGTGAAGCGCTTGGCGCCCAGGGTGACCGCCTGGTAGATGCGCACCTGCTCGCCGATGATCGCCGTTTCGCCGATCACTACGCCGGTGCCGTGGTCGATGAAGAAGCTACCGCCGATCTGCGCGCCGGGGTGGATGTCGATGCCGGTGGCCGAGTGCGCCAGTTCGGAGATGATCCGCGCCACCAGCGGCAGGCCGGCGCGGTACAGGTGGTGCGCCATGCGGTGGTGGATGATGGCCAGCACCCCCGGGTAGCACAGCAGCACCTCGTCGACGCTGCGCGCCGCCGGGTCGCCCTGGTAGGCGGCCAGCACGTCGGAGTCCAGCAGTTGGCGCAGCAGCGGCAGGGCCAGGGCGAAGTCACGGACGATCCCCAGCGCCCGCTCCTCGATGCCGTCCTCCGCCTCGCCACGCTGGCGCGCGCTGTAGCGCAGCTCCAGGCGCGCCTGGATCAGCAGCGCGTTGAGGGCGCTGTCCAGGGTGCGCCCGACGAAGAAGTCCTCGCTCTCGTCGCGCAGGTCATTGGGCCCCAGGCGCATGGGGAAGAGCGCGCTGGCCAGGCGCTCGACGATCTCCTCGATGGAGCGCCGCGAAGGCAGCTCGCGCCCGCCCTGCTCCCGCGGCCGGCCGCTGCGGCTGCGCCATTCGCTGCGCGCCGCGCGCAGTTCCTCGACGATGCGCTCCAGTTGCCAACCCGCCGGGCCGTTCTCGTTCTGTTTGCCGATCTCGTGCATGTATCGATACTTCCAATGCCGTGGTTCTTTTCAAGCGTAGGCCGGCTGGGCAGCCTCCGTCACCATTACCGGCCTATCCTGGGGGTTCCCGGGCCCGTCGACAAATCGCTGGCGGTTCTAAGCTCATGCCTGGCGACCGAGTGTCCCGGCCCGACGAAGGCCCGGTTCGCCAACCGGCGGGCCAGAGCAAACTGCGAACGGACAAGCCATCGCACGCCATTGGTCAAATAATGGCTATATGCCACCAATTTCTC
Organism: Pseudomonas sp. R3.Fl; assembly: GCF_023516765.1. Lineage (NCBI taxonomy): Bacteria > Pseudomonadati > Pseudomonadota > Gammaproteobacteria > Pseudomonadales > Pseudomonadaceae > Pseudomonas > Pseudomonas sp. R3.Fl. The sequence goes on along the minus strand of NZ_JAMGSO010000001.1, from coordinate 7,146,847 downwards.
ACCTAACATGAACCTTGGCAGGATAGACGGACGCAGCACCGGAGGACCGGCCGCTGACGGGCCGCTGCCTTGCCAGAACCCGGCGGCCCGCCGTTTCCGGCCGCCATCTACCACGCGCCACTGGAATACGTCCATGTCATCCGGGGCCATCCCCAAGCTCAACCTGCGCACGCTGATCCTGCTGTTCACCTCGCTGGCCATCCTCGCCACGCTGTTGAACGACCTCTATGCCACCTACCGGATCCAGCGCGAGACGCTGGTGCGCAATTCGCTGGAGACCAACCGCGCGTACGCGGCGAAAGTCGCCCTGACCCTCGGCCAGAGCCTCGACGCCGACCTCGGCCGGCTGCGCTACAGCGCCCAGGTGATGGGCAAGGATTTCGCCTCCCGGGCGACGATGCAGGCCGAGGCCCGGCGCCTGGCGGAGCAGGACCAGAGCTTCAACACCCTGGTGATCGCCGATGCCCAGGGCCGGATTCTCGCCTCGCACCCGCCGGCGCTCAGTGTGGCCGGCCAGAACCTGCGCTCGCGGGAGCCGCTGGAACGGCGCCAGGCGATGATCAGCCCGGCCTTCAATTCGCTGGTGGGCAACCTGATCGTCTTCGTCTCCCACCCCATCCGCAGCCCGCAAGGCGAGTACCTGGGGCTGGTCGGCGGGACCATCTACCTGCGCAAGAACAACGCGCTCAACGAGATCGTCAGCAAGCACTTCCAGACCGACGCCTCGCACCTGTACCTGGTGGACGGCAACCGCCACCTGCTGTTCCACCCCGATGCCGACCACATCGGCAAGGCCGTGGGCCGCAACGCGGCGGTGGACGCCGTGCTGCACGGCGAGAGCGGCGCGATGCAGGTCACCGATGCCGACGGGGTGCAGATGCTGGCGGGCTATGCCCCGGTGCCCAACAGCGGCTGGGGGGTGGTAGTCCAGCAACCGATGAGCGTGCCCCTCGCCGCCCTGCGGGCGCTGATGCTCCAGGTGGTGCAGGGCATAGTGCCGATGATCCTGCTGGGGCTGGTCCTGCTCTGGTGGGCCGCCTCGCGGATCAGCCAGCCCCTGAGCAGGCTCGCCGACTATGCCGAGCAACTGGACGACTCCCGCGGCATCGGCCAGGTGAGCGCCTGGTACTACGAGGCCTGGCGCATCCGCCGCGCGCTGATCCAGGGCGCGCTGCTGACCCAGGAGCGCATCGGCAAGCTCAACCACCAGGTGCTCAGCGACCCGCTGACCGGCCTGGCGAACCGGCGGATGCTGGAGGACTGCCTGCGCGACTGGGCGCTGCTGGAGAAGCCTTTCGCGGTGATCAGCATGGACATCGACCATTTCAAGCGGGTCAACGACCAATACGGCCACGACGTCGGCGACAAGGTGCTGCAGGCCTTCGCCGGCCTGCTGCGGCAGAACTGCCGCGACGGCGACGTGCCCTGCCGGGTGGGTGGCGAGGAGTTCATCCTGCTGCTGCCGCTGACCGGCCTCACCGACGCCGCGGAAGTGGCGGAGCGGATCAGGCGCTCGCTGGCCGAGGCCGTCATGCCTCCGGCCGGGCAGGTCACCCTGTCGCTGGGGGTGACCTGCTGGACGGCGGACCGGCCCGACGTCGCCGCCACGCTCAAGGAGGCGGATGAGCTGCTCTACCAGGCCAAGCAGGCCGGCAGGAACCGGGTGATGGTCCACGGCAAGGGGACCTCGACGACGGCCGCCTGACGAGCGCGTCGGCCAGGCAGGCTCACTCCAGCGGCGCGAGCCCGGCCTGGTCCTCCTCCCGGGTGTCGGGGTGCAGCGCCAATTCGATCCGGTGCGCGGCCTGCAGCAGCGCATCGGCATTCTCCTCGAGGCGTTTCGCGGCGGTGAGCAGGGCCGCGGCGGTAACGGGCGAGACGGCCTCCGCCGCTGCCTGGCGCAAGACCTGCACAGCGGAAGTCTCGTTGATGGCTGAGGCCAGCAATACCTTCCTTAGTCGTTCCATCTCCTCCTCCATCGTTGGTTGGAGCAGTGCAGGAATAGCTCTGAATTTGATGGGGTAGTGGATGAGCCGACAATCGGCAGTGTGGGGTTATGGCTTCGTTTGCGAGCCCTTGCATCCAACCTAACCCCGTCATTCCCGCGAACGCGGGAACCCAGCTGCCTTGGCTTGGGTGTTTCTGCGCCGCTCCGAGTTTGCCCGACCGTCTGGTTTCGCCCCCTCGGGCGAGTCCCTTTTGTCAAACGCCACAAAAGGAACCAAAAAGGCTTGCCCCACATACGGGCCCGACAGAGTCGGGCTACCCTCACGAACTCCCCCGCCACGGAGGCCCGCCCCGAGGGTACGTCCCTGTAGCCCGCGGGGCTCTCGCGACATCCATGTCGCATGACCTCCTGAGCGCCGGTTTCGCTCGGCCTTCTGAAGGGGCGTTTCGGTGCGCTCGGAAATTTCTCTGGAAGACCAAAAACCAGAGCAAGAGCTGCTTTTGCTCTTCGTAGGAGCGAGCTTGCTCGCGAACCCGCCAGTCTCTGGGTTATTCCCCTTCGGGCCAGCGCAAGCGCTGTTCGCGATGGAGCCGCGTCCCGCGTTCGCGGGAATGACGGGGTGATGTTAGGCGTTTCAGGATGACTCAGGACTTCCCGGCGGCTCAGGACAGCCCCCTCTCCCTTCAGGGAGAGGGCTGGGGAGAGGGTTGCGGACTCCGACCACACACCTTTGCCAACCCTATACTCCGCTCCCCCTCCCTAACCCTCCCCCGCAAGCGGGAGAGGGGACCGTTCGGCGTGAAGCGCATTCACGAAGCTCCCTGCCCCCTCATCCGTCTAGTCAAACCAATCGCGGACGGAGTCCGCTCCTACGGGTCCGGAATCATCAGGCATCGGAGCTTCGGCCAACGGCGTATAACCGCGAACGGTTATACGCCCTACGCGCTCACAGGATGACTCCGAACTTTCCGCCCGCTCCGGACGGCCCCCTCTCCCTCTGGGAGAGGGCTGGGGTGAGGGAACGGCGGCCAGGATTGAACACTCTTGCCGAACCCAGACACCGCTTGCCCTTCCTCGGGCGCCCCACCCTCACCAGCGCAACAGCCGCGGCCCCAGCAACGCCCCCAGCAGCGTCGGCAGCAGCATCCCCAGCAGATACCAGATGCCCCAGAAGGGCACGCCCATTTCCGGGCAGTGCAGGCAGTAGGCCAGGGTCGCTGTGGCGCCGGCCAGCAGGCCGCCGGCGGCGCCGGCTTGGCGCAGGCGCGTCGGCGCCAGGCCGCGCAGGGCCCAGAACACGCCGATGAAGGCCGGCAGCGAGAGCAACGCTATGTTCAGCGGGCAGGTGCGCCAGGTGCGGCCGAAGACCAGGTCGACGCGCGCCTCCAGCGGCGCGCCGGCCAGCGCCAGGGCGCCGCCCAGCCATACCAGCAGCACCGGCACGCACAGCGCGGCCCAGGCCGCGCCGCCGCGCACGCCCGGGCGCGCCAGGCGGCTGCACAGCCACAGCGCCAGCGGCGCCAGGCTGCCCGGCAGCGCGACCTTGGCCCAGAACAGCGGCGTGCGCGCCACCTGGGCGAGGTCGGCGCGCACGCCGTAGAGCGCCGCCACCAGCAGCAGCGCGCCCAGGCCGCCACCCAGCAGGGCCAGGGCGAAGCGCCGGGCCAGGGCGTGCCGGTCCACCGCCGTTTCGCCGGCGGCCAGCAGGTCGATCAGCTCATCGGTCTTCATCGTTGCCCTTACCTCGAATTATGCCCGCCAGGGCCTTGAGCCCGCGGTGGATGCCTACCTTCACCGCCGAGCTGGACAGCCCGGTGAGCCGCGCCGTTTCTTCCACCGACAACCCTTCCAGCTTCACATGGACGATCGGCAGGCGCTGCCGCTCGGGCAGTCGCTGCAACAGGCGGCCGAGGTCGCGGCTGGCCTGCGCCGGTTCGCCGTCCTCGCTGGCGAAGAGTTCGTGATCGTCCTCTTCCAGTGGCTGCTGCAGCGCCTCGCGACGGGCGTAGGCGCGGAAGTGGTCGGCCAGCTTGTAGCGCGCGATGGCCTGCACCCAGGCGGTCAGCGGCTGCTCGGCGCGGTAGGTGTGGCGGGCGTTGTGCACGGCCAGCAGCACCTCCTGCAGCAGGTCCTCGACCTCCGCCGGGCGCTGTGCCAGGCGGCGGCGCAGGAAGGCCCGCAGGTGCACGCCAAGGGCGCCGAGAAAGTCGCGGTAGGCTGCGGCATCGCCGGCCAGGCCGCGCAACAGCAAGGCCTGGAGCTGCGCCTCGCGTGCGTTCAACTGCGCCTGGCTGGTAGTTCGTTGCATCGCTCGCCCCGGTTACACCGCGGATGAAATTTTTCTGCACGGCGCGCACCAGCCAGCATGCACACCCCGGCGGCATGAAAAAACAGGCCGCCGTTCAATACGTTAGGGCCACGCCGGGGAAATCTCAAAAAAATTTTCGCGGCGCTGTAACCGGATCGGCGCAGTCGACGAACTGGTTCATGAGCCGACGGTAAGCCTCCGCCGGCCATCCCAATCTTTCGGAGACCGCACCATGAAAAGCATCGCCCTCGCTACCGCCGCCCTGGCCCTCGCCTCCCTCGCCGGCGCCGCCATGGCCGACGACATGAACACCCAGGCCGGCGCAGGCGCCGCCATGGAGAAATGCTACGGCGTGGCCCTGGCCGGCAAGAACGACTGCAAGGCCGGCGCCGGCACCACCTGCGCCGGCAGCGCCAAGAAGGACTACGACGGCATGCACTGGAAGAACGTCCCGGCCGGCACCTGCACCTCGATCAAGACGCCCCACGGCATGGGCTCGCTGACGCCGACCAAGGCCTGAGCGGAGGCCGCCGACCATGAACGCCATGCATGAACCGGGCGCCGGCCTGGGCCTGAAGGCCGAGCATTACGCCCAGGCCCTGGAATGCGACGCCAAGGGCCTGTGGTTCGAGGTCCACCCGGAGAACTACATGGTCGGCGGCCCGCGCCGCGCCTGGCTGGAGCGGATCGGCGAACGCCATCCGCTGTCGCTGCACGGGGTCTCGCTGTCCCTGGCAGCCGATGCACCGCCCGACGCGGCGCACCTGCAACGCCTGCGCGCGCTCGCCGAGCGCGTGCAGCCGATGCTGATTTCCGAGCACCTGGCCTGGTCGACCTGGCGTGGCCAGTACCTGCCGGACCTGCTGCCCTTCCCGCGCAGCCATACCGCCCTCGCGCGCATCGCCGAGAACATCCAGCGCACCCAGGACGCCCTGGGCCGGCGCATCGCCATCGAGAACCCCAGCCACTACCTGCGCCTGACCGGCCACGACTGGGACGAGATCGACTTCCTCACCGAACTGGTGCTGCGCACCGGTTGCGGCCTGCTGCTGGACGTCAACAACGTGCATGTCAGCGCCCACAACCTCGGCTTCGACGCCGCGCACTACCTCGACTGTTTTCCCGCCGCGGCGATCCTCGAAATCCACCTTGCCGGGCACAGCCACGACGAAGGCGGCGAACTGCTGATCGACTCCCACGACGCCGCCATCGCCGAACCGGTCTGGGCCCTTTACCAACGCCTGATCCAGCGCATCGGCCCACGCCCGACCTTGATCGAGCGCGACGACCACATCCCCGCATTCGGCGAATTGCTGGACGAGCGCGATGTCGCCCAGGCCATCCTCAACCTGGCGCAGGTGCCGGTATGAACAGCTCCCTCGGCGCCTTCCAGGACGCCTTCGTCGACGCCCTCTACCAGCACCCGGCGGGCGAGCTGGCGGTGCTGGCCGCGCAGCTGGGCTTCAGCGTCTACCGCAACACCGTGCTCAAGGGCTGCGTCGATGCCCTGTGCGACAACTTCCCCGCCGTCGAGCGCCTGGTCGGCCGCGAGTGGCTGGCCGCCGTCGCGGCGCTATATGCCCGCGAGACGCCGCCGAACGACGCGCGGCTGATCCTCTACGGCGAAGGCTTCGCCGACTTCTTCGATGCTTTCGAACCGGCCCGCCAGTTGCCCTACCTGGCCGACGTGGCGCGCCTGGACCGGCTCTGGCTGGAGGCCTTCGCCGCCGAGCAGGAACCCGCCCTGGCCCTGGCCGAACTGGCCGGCATGACCGCCACCGACCTCGCCCGCTGCCGCCTGCGCCCGCGGAGCAATGTGCGCTGGCGCTGGTTCGGCGGCCAGCCGATCTACAGCCTGTGGCGCTACAACCGCGAGGCGCTGCCCTTGCCGGAGGACATCCCCTGGCACGGCGAAGGCGCCCTGCTGGTGGGCAGCGCCGCGGGCGTCGCCTGGCAGCCGCTGGACCTCGGCGCCTGCGCCTTCCTCGACGCCTGCGCCGCCGGGCACGACCTCGACCGGGCCTCCGCCCTGGCGCTGCAGGCCCAGCCCGACCTGGACTTCACCGCCCTGCTCGGCCGCCTACTGGCCGCCGCGGCCTTCGCCCCGCTCATCCTGCCCCACTGAGGAACCCGCCATGGACATCACCCACGCCCCGTCGACGAACCCCGGCCTGCGCCAGCGCTGGAACCGCCTGGCCGACGCCCTGCAGCGCCTGCTCGGCGAATCCTTCCTGTGCCTGGTGGCGCGCCTGGGCATCGCTTCGATCTTCTTCCTCTCCGGGCGCACCAAGGTAGAGGGCCTGCTGACCATCACCCCGAGCACCTACGAGCTGTTCCAGAGCGAATACGCGCTGCCGCTGGTCCCGCCGCACATCGCCGCGCACCTGGCCACCTACGCCGAGCACCTGTTCCCGCTGCTGCTGGTGCTGGGCCTGGGCACGCGCCTCTCGGCCCTGGCCCTGCTGGGCATGACCACGGTGATCGAGGTGTTCGTCTACCCCGACGCCTGGCCCACCCACCTGTCCTGGGCCGGCCTGCTCCTGCTGCTGGTCGCCCGCGGCGGCGGCCGGCTGTCGCTGGACCGCCTGCTGGGCATCCGCTGAGCGGCGCCGCCTCAGCCTTCGAAGATCGCCACGGCACGGACGAACCCCGCCGAGGCGTGGCGGATCTTGTAGGGGAAGCAGCTGACCAGGAAGCCGTCGGCCGGCAACCGGTCGAGGTTGGCCAGCTTCTCCATCTGCCCGTAGCCGATGTCGCGGCCGGCCTTGTGGCCTTCCCAGATGAGCGCGGCGTCACCGCTTTCGGCGAAGCGTTCGCGGGTGTACTTGAAGGGCGCGTCCCAGCTCCAGGCGTCGGTGCCCACCACCCGCACGCCGCGCTCCAGCAGATGGAGCGTGGCCTCGCGGCCCATGCCGACGCCGGCTTCCAGGTAGCCCGGCTGGCCGAACAGGCTGCCGGCGCGGGTGTTCACCAACACGATGTCCAGCGGCTGCAGCGTGTGGCCGATGCGCGCCAGCTCCGCCTCCACCTCGGCCGCCGTCACCACGTGGCCGTCGGGAAGATGGCGGAAGTCCAGCTTCACCCCCGGTTGCAGGCACCACTCCAGCGGCAGTTCATCGATGCCGAAGGCCGGCTTGCCACCGTCGGTGGTGGAAGCGTAGTGCCAGGGCGCATCCATGTGGGTGCCACTGTGGGTGGTGATCTGCAGGCGCTCGGCGGCCCAGGCCTCGTTGCCCGGCAAGTCTTCCTTGCGCAGGCCGGGGAACATCGCGGCCATTTCCGGCCAGCCCTGCTGGTGGTCCATGTAGTCGATCCTCGGCAACAGCGGCGGCGGGTCGCTGTAGGGGTTGTTGTCCAGGCTCACCGAGAGGTCGAGCAGGCGGCGCTTGCTCAGGTTCATGCGGAAACTCCTTTGCGGGCGGCCGCGCGGCTGCGGCGCGGCGCAAGGTCGAGGGCGTTGCGCAGCAGCGCGGCGGCCGAGCCGTCGTGGCGGAAGCCCAGGGCGCGGGCCTGCGGCGTGCGCAGCGGTGGGAAGCGGCCGAACAGCGCTTCCAGCTGCGCGTCGGGTTCGAAGGCGATGCGCGCGCGGTTGGCCTCGCCGAAGCCGGCGGCCAGGGCGTCGAGCACCTGGGCGATGGACAGTTGCAGCACCGGCAGTTGCCACACGCGCCGCGCGCCGGGGTTCTCCAGCTCGGCGGCGTGCAGCAGGTTGTCCACGCAGCAGCGCGCCGACATCCACCAGGCCGTTGCCTGGGGCGAGACCGGGCAGGTGTAGGGCTCGCCGGCGGCGTAGGCGTGCAGCAGGTCGCTCATGAAGGCCGAGCGCAGGCCGTTGGGCTGCCGCGGCCGGGCGACGATGCCGGGCAGGCGCAGGGCGCGGCCGTCCACCTCGCCGCGGCGGGCCAGGTCCTCCAGGGCGGTTTCCACCATCAGCTTGTGCGCGGCATAGGACAGTTGTGGGTGCGCCGGCTGCGTCTCGTCCATGCGCGCCGGCAGCTCGCCGCCGTACACCGCCACGCTGCTGGCGTACACCAGCACCGGCGGGCGCTCGCGGTGGCGCAGCTGCTGCAGCAGTTCCAGGCTGGCCTGCAGGTTGACCTGGTAGCCCAGTTCGTACTGCGCCTCGGCAGCGCCGCCGGGCACGCTGACCAGGTGGAACACCACGTCGATGCCGTCGGCCAACACTCGGCGCAGCAGCGCCGGGTCGGTGACGCTGCCGAAGTGGCGGCGCAGGCGGCGGTCGTCCGGCAGGCCGTCCAGTTGCTGGTCGAGCAGCAGCAGCGCGTCTATCCGCCGCCCGCGCAGCTCGCCGCGTTCCAGCAGGTGGCGGACCAGTTCGCGGCCGACGAAACCATTGGCCCCGCTGACCATCACGCGCATGGCCAGCCCCCTTGCACCACGCGCTGGTCGATGGCGCCGAACAGCACTTCGCCGTCCGCGCCGCGGGCTTCCATACGCACGCGGTCGCCGAAGCGCATGAAGCCGGTGCGCGGCGCGCCCTGGGCGAGGGTCTCGATGGCGCGGCGCTCGGCGATGCAGGCCGAGCCCACCGCGCGGTCGGCGTTGGACACGGTGCCCGAGCCGATCAGGGTGCCGGCGCTCAACCTGCGCGTCAGGGCCGCATGGGCGATCAACTGGTGGAAGCCGAAGTGCATGGCGCCGCCGTGGGGGTGGCCGAACCATTCGCCGTTCCACTCGACCTTGAGCGGCAGGTGCACGCGGCCGTCGCGCCAGGCCGCGCCCAGCTCGTCCGGGGTCACCGCCACCGGGGCGAAGCTGCTGGCGGGCTTGGCCTGGAGGAAGCCGAAGCCGGTCTTCATCTCCCGCGGCGCCAGGGCGCGCAGGCTGACGTCGTTGAGCTGCAGCACCAGGCGCACGTGGGCCAGGGCGGATTCGGCCGGGCAGCCCATGGGCACCGCGTCCACCAGCACGGCGAACTCGCCTTCGAAGTCGATGCCGTGGGCCTCGCTGGGCAGCGGGATGTCCGCCCGGGGGCCGAGGAAGTCGTCGCCGGCGCCCTGGTAGATCAGCGGGATGCTGTCGGCGCCGTCGATGGGCTCCAGGTCGAAGGCCTTCTGCATCAGCTCGCCATGGCTGAGGAAGCAGGAGCCGTCCAGCCACTGCCAGGCGCGCGGCAGCGGTGCGGCCAGCTGCGCCGGGTCGAGGGCGAAGGCGCCATCCGCCTCGTCGGCGTTCAGGCGCTGGTAGAGGTGTTGCAGGGCAGGCTCGACGGCGTGCCAGTCGTCCAGCGCCGCCTGCAGGGTGGCGGCTACGGCGCCGGCCTCCACCGCCCGCTGCAGGTCGCGGGAGACCACCAGCAGGCGGCCGTCGCGGCTGCCGTCATTGAGGCTGGCGAGCTTCATGGCAGCAGCTCCTTCAGCGCCTCGGCGTAGCGGCCGTCGAGGAGGATGAAGACCATCCGCGCCATCTGCTCGGTGCGGTTGCTCCAGGCGTGGTTGGTGCCACGCTGCACCACGATGTCGCCGCGCTTCAACTGCACCTCGCCTTCGTCCAGCACCAGCCACACCTCGCCTTCGGTGACGATGCCGTAGTCCAGGGTTTCGGTGCGGTGCATCAGCTTGTGCTTCGACTCGGCCTTGCCGGTGCCGGCATGGGCCTGGCCGATCTCGGCGAAGGCGGCGGCCGCGTCCGCGGCGCTGACCTGGTTCTGCACGCTGTCCGGCGGGATGTCCACCACGCGGATCACGCTGCCCAGCAGGCCGGGGCTCAGTTGCAGCGGCTGGTTGGTCGGGTCATCGCCATTGTCCAGCGGCGCCGGGCTGGCGGCGCTGTTCCACACCTCGTAGAACACGGTGCCGGGCACCGCCTTGATCGGGAAGACGTTGGGCGTCGGGCCGCAGCTGGCGACCACCGCCTGGCCCCGGGCGTCGTGCCCGGTGACTATGCGCTTGAATTCGGGAAGCTGTTGCATGGCATCTCCTTTCAATTGCCGTCGCCGATGGTGGTGCCACCGTCGACGATGAGGTTCTGGCCGCTGATGAAGGCGCCGCCGGGCGCGGCGAGCAGCAGCGCCAGGGCGGCCACCTCCTCGGGGCGGCCGACGCGGCGCAACGGGGTGAGCGCCAGGCGGCGCCGCAGGACTTCGGGGTTGTCGGTGAGCGGACGGGCGAACGCGGTCTGGATCACCCCGGGGCTGATGGCGTTGACGCGGATGTTCGCCGGGCCCCATTCCACCGCCAGGTTGCGCGCCAGCTGGGCCAGGCCGGCCTTGGACAGGCCGTAGAGGCCCAGGCCCTTGTTGCCGCGCACGCCGGCGATGCTGGCCATCAGCACCACGCTGCCGCCGCCGCGCGCGGCCATGGCCGGCAGCAGCGCATTGGTCAGCCAGAGGGCACTGCGCAGGTTGACGGTGAGGGTCAGCTCCCAGTCGGCGTCGCTGGCCGTGGCGAGCGGGCCCATGTGCGGCGCCACGCCGGCGTTGCAGACCAGCGCATCGAGGCCGCCGAGGCGCGCCAGGGCCTGTTCCGCCAGCCGCTGCACGGCTTGCGGGTCGCGCAGGTCGGCGGGCAGCGCGAGGGCCTCGATGCCCTCCTCCGCCAGTTGCGCCACGCTGCGCGCGCAGTCCTCAGCGTTTTCGCTGCTGATCGCCAGGCGCGCGCCGGCGCGGCCGTACTCGCGGGCGATGGCCAGGCCGATGCCGCGGGTGGCGCCGGTGATGAGCGCGGCCTTGCCGACCAGGGAGAAGAGTTCGCTCATAGCGCCTCCACCGCCGGCGCCGACCGGCCTCGGCGCAGCAGCACCAAGCACAGCGGGGCCAGGACCAGTTGGCCGATGGCGACCGCCAGCAAAGCCTGGGGCAGCTGCGGGTTGGCGCCGCCAGTGATCGCCAGCACCAGCAGCGGGCTGAGGAATTCGCCGGCGAAGATGGATGCGGTGAAGCCGCCGGTGGCGCGGCCACGCTGGTGGAAGCCGACCTGCAGCATCACCTGGGTGATCAGCGTCGGCAGCAGCAGGCCCACGCCCAGGCCGTTGACCAGCACCGCCAGCACCACAAGCGCGTGGCTGTCGGCCAGGGCCATGAGCGCGCCGCCCAGGCCGGCGGTGGCGAAGCCCAGGGCCAGCAGGCGCCGCGCCGGCAGCGTGGCGAGCAGGCGGAAGGCCAGGGCCCCGGCGAGCACGCCGAGCTGGTTGGCGCCCATGGTCATGCCCACCTGCTGCGGGGCGTCCACATGCAGCAGTTGCAGCAGGTAGCCGGCCTGCACCGGGACGATGAACAGGCTGACGCCGGCCAGCAGGGTCAGCAGGTACAGCGGCGCCAGCGCGGCCCAGGGGAAGCCTTCGGCGTCCGCGCGCAGCGGCCCGGCATGGCGTACCTGCGGTTCCCACAGCAGCGCCGCCATCAGCGGCAGGCACAGCAGGCCCACCACGTAGAGCGCGAAGGGCGTGCGCCAGCCGCTCTCCCCCAGCGCCCCGCCCAGGCCCATGAACAGCGCGGCGGACAACGAGGTGGCGACCATCTGCAGGGCGAACAGGCGTTCGCGGCGCTGGCCGTCGAAGTAGTCGCCCATCAGGGTGGTGCAGCAGGTCATGATGCCCGCCTCGGCCAGGCCGATGCCGGCGCGGCTGGCGACGATCAGCCCCAGCGAGTCGAGCCACAGCGGCAGCACCCCGCACAGGCTGTACAGCAACATGCTGGCCAGCAGAAGCGGGCGCCGCCCGATGCGGTCGGCGAGCAGCCCGGCCAGCGGCGCCAGGAAGGCGATCACCAGCGCTGGCAGGGTCAGGGCGACGGGCACCAGCACGGCGGCGCCGGGGGTTTCGGCGAAATGCGCCTGCATGCGCGGCAGCACCGGTGCGATGAGCACCGCGCCGAGCACCGGCAGGCAGCTGCCGAACAGCAGGAGCAGGGCTTGCGCGGTTCCGGCGGGGCGTGCGGCGGTCATTGCGCACCTCCGCGCTGGAAACCCATGGGGCCGCGGCGATGGGTATCGCTTCGCTCAACCCATCCTACGCAGGTGTTCCTGCCGCACCTGTAGGAGCGGGCCCTGCCCACGATTCGCGCCCAGGGGGCGCTCCTACATGTGAAGCCGGCATTCGATGGATTCAGGCATGGCATCGGGCGGTCCTCTGGTTGGGGTTCGGCTCGCAGCAGTCGCGGTCGTGGTGGACTTCCTCCAGGTGGTGCGCCGGCGCGGCGGGTTGCGCCTGGCGCCGGGGCAACAGGAAGTAGGCGAGCGCCGGCAACAGGACCAGGGCGCCGACCATGTTCCAGACGAACATGAAGGCCAGCAGCACGCCCATGTCGGCCTGGAACTTGATGGGCGAGAAGATCCAGGTGCCCACGCCGATGGCCAGGGTCACGCCGGTGAGCATCACCACCTTGCCGGTGAACAGCAGCGCCCGGTAATAGGCGCTGGACAGGCTGGCGCCCTGGCGCAGCTGGGCCAGGACGATGCTCATGACGTACAGCGCGTAGTCCACGCCGATGCCCACGCCCAGGGCGATCACCGGCAGGGTGGCGACCTTCACGCCGATGCCCAGGGCCACCATCAGCGCCTCGCAGAGGATCGAGGTGAGCACCAGCGGCAGCACCGCGCAGAGCACCGCGCGCCAGGAGCGGAAGGTCACCAGGCAGAGCAGGATCACCGCGCCGTAGACCCACCAGAGCATGTCGTGGTTGGCCTGCCTGACCACGATGTTGGTGGCCGCCTCGATGCCGGCGCTGCCGGCGGCGAGGAGGAACTTCGCCTGCTCGCTGTCGTTGTCGCGGGCGAAGGCCTGCACGCTGTCGACCACCCGCGCCAGGGTGTCGGCCTTGTGGTCGGTGAGGTAGGCGTACAGCGTCAGCAGGCTGCAGTCGTCGTTGTACAGGCCGCGCGGGGCGTTGGCGGTGACCATGTTCAGGGTGGCCTGGTTGTTCACCAGCTCGTACCACTTCGGGCTGCCCTCGGAGAGGCCCACCAGCACGCGGCGGTTGAGCAGCGCCAGGGAGTTGGTCGAATCCACGCCGGCCAGGCCGCGCAGTTGCCAGTCCAGGTCGTCGACGCGCTTGAGGGTGTCGTAGGCCGAGCAGGCGCCGGCCGGGGTCTGCACCATCACCGCGAACACGTCGCTGCTGGCGCCGTAGTGCTGGGTGACGAAGGCGTTGTCGCGGTTGTAGCGCGAGTCCGGGCGCAGTTCCGGGGCGCCGGCGTCGAGGTCGCCGATCTTCAGGTTCAGGCTCACCACGTAGCCGCCGGCGGCCAGCAGCGCAGCCACGGCGATGCACGCGGCGGCCCAGCGGCGCCGGGTGAACAGGTCGAGGAAGCGCCACACGGCGTGCTTGTCCGCCCCGCTCGCTTCGGCCTCCTCCGCGCGCAGGCTGCGCCGCGCCGCCTTCGGGCTGACGCCGACGTAGGACAGCAGCACCGGCAGCAGGATCAGGTTGGTGAAGATCAGCACCGCCACGCCCAGGCTGGCGATCACCGCCAGGTCCTGGATGACCTGGATGCGGATGATCATCAGCACCGCGAAGCCCACCGCATCGCACAGCAGCGCGGTGAGCCCGGCGAGGAACAGCCGGCGGAAGGTGAAGCGCGCGGCGACCAGGCGGTGCATGCCGCGGCCGATGTCCTGCATGATGCCGTTCATCTTCTGTGCGCCATGGCTCATGCCGATGGCGAACACCAGGAAGGGCACCAGCACCGAATATGGGTCCAGTTCGTAGCCCAGCAGCGGCAGCAGGCCGAGCTGCCAGACCACAGCCACCAGCGAGCACAGCACAACCAGCGCCGTGCTGCGCACGCAACGGGTGTACCAGTAGAGCACCGCGGCGGTGATGGCGATGGCGGCGGCGAAGAACAGCAGGATCTGCTTCAGGCCGTCGATCAGGTCGCCCACCACCTTGGCGAAGCCGGTGATGTGGATGTCCACGCCCCGGGCCTGGTACTTGCCGCGCAGGGCCTCCAGCTCATGGGAGAAGGTGGTGTAGTCCAGCGCCTGGCCGTCGGGGGTCTTCTCCAGCAGCGGCACGTAGAGGATGCTCGAACGCTGGTCGAAGGCCACCAGTTGGCCGATCTCGTTGGAGCGCTCGACGTTGCGCTTGAGCGCTTCCAGGCTGGCGGCGCCGCCGTCGTAGCCGTCGGGGATCACCGGGCCGCCTTCCAGGCCGTCCTCGGTCACGCCGGTCCAGCGGGTGGACGGCGTCCACAGCGACTTCATCGCCGCGCGGTCCACGCCGGGCAGCAGGTACACCTCGTCGTTAAGCTGCTGCAGCACCTGCAGGTAGTGCTTGTCGTAGATGCTGCCTTGGGGGTTGGCCACGGCGATGCGCACGGCGTTGCCCAGGCCGGCCAGCTCCTGGCGGTGGTCCAGGTAGTTGAGGATGAACGGGTGCTCGCGCGGGATCATCTTCTCGAAGCTGGCGTTGAGCGTCAGCCGCGTGGCCTGCCAGCCCAGCAGCAGGGTCGCCGCCAGGCACAGCAGCAGGACCAGGCCGCGGTGGTTGAACAGGGCGCGTTCCAGCAGCGAGCCGGAAGCGCTGTCGAAGTCGTCGAGGCGGCCGCTGGACGGCGCGGGGGAAGTCGGGGCGTGCATGGCTCAGTCCGCTGTGCTGGAGGAGGAAGAAGGCGCCAGGCGGCGCGCGCCGGCCATGCCGACGGCCACCAGGGCGCCGTCGGCGGCGACGGTGGCGGCGCTCAGCGGCAGGCCGTCGGAGACCGGTAGCGGCGTTGCGGCGAACTCGCCCAGGCCGCTGCGCAGGAGCATGCCGGCCTGGTTGGCGAGCAGCAGTTGGCCGCCGGCCACGCGGATGCCGTTGAGCGAGGCCGGGATGGGATTGGCCAGGGCCTGGAAGCTGGCGCCGCCGTCGTCGGAGGCGAACAGCTTGCCGCGCAGGCCGCCCACCAGCAGGCGGCCGCCGGGCAGCACGGCGGCGGCGAAGTAACTGCCCTCGTAGGGGCCCTGCAGCGCCTGGAAGTGTTCGCCGGCGTCGCGCGAGCGCAGCAGCAGGCCCTGTTCGCCGGCGATGTAGAGGTCGCTGCCCTGCCCCGCCACGGCATAAAGGTGCAGGCCTTGGGGATTGGGCAGGTGGCCCATCCACGACTGCCAGCTGCGGCCACCGTCGGTGGTGGCCAGGGCCAGGCCGTAGGCGCCCAGCACCAGGCCATGGCGGGCGTCGCTGAAATGCACGGCCAGCAGGGGCTTGTCGGCGCCGTCGGCCACCAGGCGTTGGGCAGCGGCAACGCGGCCGGCATCGGCCGAGGCCTGGGCAGCCTGCAGTTCCAGGGTGGCGGCGCGCCTGCCGTCCAGTTGCAGGTTCCAGTGTTCGCCGCCGTCGTCGCTGTGCAGCACCACGCCGGCATGGCCCACGGCCCAGCCGTTGCGTGCATCGACGAATTGCACTGCGGTCAGGCTGGCGCTGACCGGCACCGCGCTCGCTTGGCGCCAGTTGGCGCCGTTGTCGTCGGAGAGCAGTACCACGCCGCGCTCGCCCACCGCCACCAGGCGGTTGCCGGCGCGGGTGACGTCCTGCAGCACCGCGCGCAGGGCCTGGGAGCCTTGCACGGCGGGCTGCGCCAGCACGTCCGGGGTACTTGCCGCGAAGGCCGGCGGCAGGGTGCAGCAGGCCGCCGCCAGGAGCAGGCCGGAAAGCATTTTGTTCATCGCACGCAACCTTGGTTTTTCTTGTAGTCGGGCCTGACGAGGCCGGGTACAGCGAGGTCTCCCGTAGGAGCGGGCCCTGCCCGCGATTCGCGCGCAGGGCGCGCTCCTACAGGAGCAGGGTGCTAACGCTCAGCGCACGCCCTCGCCCGCCATGGCATCGGCGGTGAACACCGAGTCCTTGTACGGCGGCACGATGCGGTACTGCTCGTTCTTGCCGGCGAACAGGTCGCCGGCGAACCAGGCCCCGGAGAGCAGGTCGTAGAAGCCGTTGGTGAGGGTCACCACGCCGGGCAGGTCGGGCAGCACCACCGGCGAGGTCCAGAGCACCTTGGCCAGCTGGCCGCGGGCGTCGTAGCGCTCGCCCAGCACCGCCGCCCAGGTGTCTTCGTCCAGGTAGTAGGTGCTCTTGGGCATCACATGGCGCTGGCCGTTCTTCAGAGTCGCTTCCACCACCCAGACGCGGTGCTTCTCCCAGCGCAGGGCGTCGGACTTCAGGTGGTGCGCATCCAGCAGCGCCTCGGGGCCGGCAGCAGTGAACACCTTGTTGGCGTTGTAGGGGATGTACATCTCCTGCTTGCCCGCCAGCTTCCAGTCGAAGCGGTCGATGCGGCCGTTGAACACGTACAGCTCGTCGAAGCTCATGACCCCGGCGGTGGCCGGCGTCGGGGTGTCGCAGCAGGCGTTGGGCAGGCGGCGCACGCGGCGCTGGCCGGGCAGGTAGGTCCACACCGAGGCCTTGTCGGCGTTGAGGTTCTCAAGGCCGGTGATGGCCTCGCCGGCGCGCAGCGGCGGGCCGTCGTTGATCATGCGGACGGACCAGAACACGCCCCTCTCGGCGCTGCCACCGGGCAGGTACCAGGGCATCTGCAGGTCGGCGCGCGAATCGTTGGTCAGCACGTGCTTGCCGTCGGCAGTGGTCAGGTACTGGGTGAAGTTGACGTGCCAGGACGCCCCGCGCCAGCGCAGCAGGTGGTTCCAGATGGCCTCGGCACCGCTCTGCGGGATGGGGAACGGGATGCCGCCGGCGGCGCCCTCGGGCATGGGCCCGGCCGGGCCGTCCACCAGCTTGCCGCTGGTGGCGTTGGCGAAGGTGGCGTCGTACACCGACTGCGGTGCGGCGGCGCTGCGGTGCGTCGGGTAGACCTCCAGGCGGTAGCTGTCGGGGTACTTCTTCAGCATCGCCTGCACCCCGGGGGTGAGCTGCCCGGCGTACTGCGCCATGTTCTGCGCGGTGATGGTGAACAGCGGCTTGTCGGCGGCGAAGGGGTCGCCGCGCTTGCCGCCGTCCTTGTAGGCCGGGTCGGCCTGGGTGTAGCCGCCGGTCCAGGCCGGGATGCTGCCGTCGGCGTTGCCGGCGCGCTCGCCGCCCAGCGGGGTGAGCGTGGTCCTGAGCTTGCCCGCCTCTTCGGCGGAGACGGCGGCCAGGGCGCCGTGGGCGAACAGCAGGGAGGCACTCAGGGCGGTGAGCAGGGAAACGACTTTCTTGTTGTGTTTCATCGGGCAGTCCTCGGTCAGAAGGTGCGGCTGACGGTGAAGGCGATGAAGTCGCGGTCTTTCAGCGACTGTTCGAAGGTGTAGTGGTTGTCGGCGTCGAGGAAGGTGTTCTGCGGGCCGTAGTAGTGCGTGTAGGTCAGGCCCAGGCTCCAGGTGTTGAGGTAGCTGCCCTTCAGGCCGATGTTGATGTCGCCGCCGTGGTCGGTGCCGAAGCCGGTGCCCAGGGCCTCGGAGGCGCCGTTGGTATAGCTGGCGCCGAGCGGCACCGAGAGGTCCAGGCCGGGGTAGATCTGCCGGTACATCGGCTCGTAGACCAGGCGCAGGCTGGTGGCGTCGCGGTCGGCATTGGGGTCGATGGCGTCGCGGTTCTTGCTCACGCTCAGCACCCGGTTCCAGGCGATCTCGCCGAGGAAGCTCGACTCGCCGGCGATGAAGTTCGGCTCAAGGCTGGCCAGCCAGGAGAAGTTGGCATGCAGGGTGCGGCCGGTGGCGTAGAGCGGGTCGTCGCTGTTGTTGATGGCCTCGCCCACGGCCAGGGCGTGCTGGTTGGTGGAAGCCAATGGCTGGTTCCAGCGGGTGGAGACTTCGCCGGCGACGTTGAAGTTGCCCAGGGTGGTGGAGAAGCTGCCGCCCAGGGCGCTGATGCCTTCGGGGTACACCCAGTAGAACTCGCCGGCCTTGCCGGTGAGCGGGTTGAGGTTGGCGAAGTCGCTGCGCACGTTCAGCTGCGGCGACTTGTCGTGGAAGCGGATGGCGTACAGGCCCCAGTCCACCGTCTCGGTGCGCCAGCGCAGTTGCACGCCGCCCTGCCCCGAGTCCTTCGCCTCCTTGTCGTTGCCGTGGTAGAAGGCCAGCGGCTGGCCGCCGGGCATCACCGGCGAGCCGATGTACATGCGCTCGGCGCCGTCGCCGAAGAAGTCGTCGGTGGAGAAGTAGCTGCCGGCGGCCGGCAGGCGGTTGGCCTCCCACTCGAACTGGTAGTAGGCGCCGATGGACACGTCCGGGGTCAGCTGCAGCTGGCCGGAAACCTGCTGCACCGGGCGGATCAGTTCCTTGAACTGGGTGTTGGGCACCGACAGGCCCTTGACCACGTCGATCGGCGCCATGCCGCCGGCGATGCCGTTCATGCCGTAGAACAGGCTCTCGCCCCACTGCATGGCGTACTGGCCCAGGCGCCCGGAGAGCGGCATGCCGGCCAGTTCGGTCTTGCCGAAGACGAAGGCATCAAGCAGCTCACCCTTGCGCCCATGCAGGGTGCGGGTGTCGTCGGTGAATTCGTCGTAGTCCACCGAGTAGCTGTTGGCGCGGCTGGGGTCGTTGGCGTCGGTGCCGCGGTTGTAGACGTCGTCGTACCAGGCCGCGCCGCTGACCCGCGCGCCGACGTCGCCGTAGGTGACGTCCAGCTCGGAGAGCAGGTCCAGGCGGTTGGAGATCAGGCCCTTGTCGAAGTTGCGGTCGCCGTCGTCGAGGTTCAGCGCGGTCTGGCCCTCGCTCAGCTTGCTGCTGGCGTCCTGGGTGCGCCAGGCGGCGCTGTACTTCAGGGTGTTGTCCCAGCGCGCCCGCAGGTCGGGGTTGCCGGTGTCGAATTCGAAGGCCTGGGCCTGGCCGGCGGCCAGGGCCAGCAGCGCCAGGGTGAGGGGCTTGAGCGGCGGCAGCGGCCGCGCGGTTGCACGCTTGTCAGCGGACATCGAGGTCACCTCTTTCTTGTTCTTGTGCGTTGGTGTTGGCGTGGGCCGCGGCGCGCCGGCAAGGCAGGGCGCGCCGGGCCGTGGGGTCAGATGGGCTGCGCGGTGACCTCCAGCATCTGTTTCACCAGGCCGATGCGGTCGAAGGACGGGTCGCGCGCGATTTCCCGCTCCCCGGTCAGCAGGGATTTCTCGCTGATGAACCGGCAGCGCTCGAAGCGCCGCCCCATGAAGCGCTGCAGCTGCTCGGCCAGGCTGCCGCCGGCGGTCAGCTCCTCGGCCAGCACCACCGCGTCCTCGATGGCCATTCCGGCGCCCTGCCCCAGGTGCGGCGTGGTGGCGTGGGCGGCATCGCCGATCAGCAGCACCCGGCCGCGGTGCCAGGGCTCGTCGACGAACACCGCTTCCAGCGGCTTGTAGACGACCTCGGCGCTGTCGACGACCTGCTCGCGCAGCTCGCCGATCAGCCCGCCGAAGCCGGCCAGGCGCTGGCGCAGGCCCTCGGCCAGGCCGGCCGGGTCCATCCAGGGGTTGCCTGGCTCGTAGGAGGTGGTGAACAGGTACATCAGGTCATCGGCCAGGGGCACCAGGCCGGCGTTTTCCGAGGGGCCCTGGTAATTGGCCAGGTGGTCGATGCTCGCCACGCGCTTGAAGTTGTGCCGCCACACCGATTGGCCGGTGAAGCGCGGCTGGTACTTGTCGCCGAACAGCAGGCCACGGACCCGCGAGTACAGCCCGTCGGCGCCCACCAGCAACTGGTAGCGGCCCTGGCTGCCGTCGCTGAACAGCACGTCGACGCCGTCGGCGTCCTGCGCGAAGCTTTCCACCGAGGTACCCAGGCGCACCCGGGTGCCCAGTTCGATGGCGGTCTCGCTGAGCACCTTGTGCAGCGCGCGGCGGGAGATGCCGACGTTGGCCGGGTACTGCGGCCCCGCCAGGCGCTGGCCGGGGATGCGCGCCAGCTGCTGGCCGGCGGGGGTGTAGATGGCTACGTCCTCGAAGGCGTAGGCGGCGTCCAGGTAGGTGTCGAGCAGGCCCAGGCGATGCATCTCGCGCACCACGTTGCTCTGCTGGATGATCCCCACGCCGTAGACGGTCCACTCGGTCTTCAGTTCGACCAGGTCGACGGCGATTCCCTTGCGGCGCAGGGCGATGGCGGCGCACAGCCCGCCGATGCCGCCGCCGACGATCAGCACGTTGCTCACAGTGTTCATGGCGTCTCTCACGTGTTGTTCTTGTTGTCCGCACCGGCTAGCGGTGCGTCCGTTCTCCGTGCCCCGGGGCACAGCTTCCCGGCGGGGCCGGGCCTTGACCAATCGAGTCCGCGGATGCGACCTATCGCGCAGCGCGATACCTCAGCCCCGCAGTTGCGCCAGCGGCAATAGCAGCCAGCCGTCCCTCTCTTCATGCACCAGCGCCGCCAGCGACTGCCCAAGGCACGGGCCGTACACGCATTCGCCGTCGTGCGGGCGGAAGCGCGCGCCGTGGGCGTAGCAGATGACCCACTGGCCATCGGCGCTGAGGAACCTGTCCTTGCGGTACTCCAGGGGCACCTGCAGGTGCGGGCAGCGGTTGCGGTACAGGCGCACCTGGCCGCGGTGGCGCAGGGCGAACAGCGCATCCGTGCCCTCGCCCTGCGGGTCGAAGCCGCGCGCCTGGCCCTCGCCCAGCTCGTCGAGCCGGCACAGCGCCACGCAGTCCACGGCTCAGCCCTGCTTCGGCGGCGGGCCGCTCGGCGCCCAGTTCTCCCGCGAGGTGAAAAGGAACAGCTGCGAGGTGTCCGCCGACATCGGCGCCTGGCGCGCGGCCCAGTCGTCGTCGTGCTTGTCCATGTCGGCGTCGTACTCGATGTGGCAGCCCAGCGGGCTGTTGAAGTACCAGAACCAGTTGGAGCCCAGCAGGTGCCGGCCCGGGCCCCAGAAGCTGGTCCAGCCCTTGCGCTCGAAGCGCCGGCCGGCCAGCAGCACTTCGCTGCCGCTGCCCAGGTGGAAGGTGAAGTGCTCGCAGCCCTGCATGTGCGGCGGCGTCTGGATCATGAACAGGCAGTGGTGGTCGTCCATGCCCGCCGAACGCATGAAGGGGCCGACGCCGACGAAGCTGTCGGTGGTGACGAAGCCCAGGCGGTCGCGGTAGAAGGCCTCGCCCTTGGCGACGTCGGGCGCGAAGTAGACAACGTGGGACAGGGTGCGCGGCAGCGCCGGCATGTCCGGGGTGATGCCCAGCTGGTTGAGCGGGCGCTGCGGCGCGCTGCCGGGGGCGTTGGTCAGGTCGGCCGGGGCCTCTAAGGGCCGCCGGCAGCTGACCTGGAAGGCGATGGCGAAGCCCAGGTCGTCGACGCAGTGCAAGGCGCCTGCGGCATCGCGGCGCACCTCGCGGTCGCGCCCCAGTTCGTCGGCGATGGCTTCCAGGTCGGCGGCGCTGGCCACGCCGTAGACGGTCTCGCGCAGCGACGGCGTCGGGCCCAGGGCCGGCGGCAGGCTCGCGTCGTCGCCGCGGCGGATGACGATGGCGGTGCCGTCGAGGGCTTCGAAGCGCCCGCCGTCGGCGGTGAGTTGCACGGCCGACAGGCCATAGTCGCGCAAGCAATCGGCACAGGCCTGGATATCGTCGACGCCAAAGACCAGCGCGTCGAGGCCAAGGATGTTCATGGCTACCACTCCATTGAAATTATGATTCGGCGCCGGGCAGGGGGCCGCCGGTGGTGGGTCACCGCGGCACGGGGGCCGCTCGACTGGAGCGCAGGTTGCTGGGCGGGACGGCGCCCTGACCAATCGCATGTGGGGATGCGAGACATCGCCGATCGCGATACCTGGGCGCGAGCCCATGGCGGCGGGCGTTTGCCGCCCACTCATGACGAGGCGCTATTGACGTATCGGGAATGCGGCGGGAAGGTATCGCGAAAATAACTACAACAAGCCTGAGCCATCTGCCATGCGATTCCATCACCTGGACCTGAACCTCCTGGTGGCGCTGGATGTGCTGCTGGAAGAGCAGAACATCACCCGCGCCGCCGAACGCCTGCACATGACGCAGTCGGCCACCAGCGGCGTGCTCGGCCGCCTGCGCGCCTTCTTCGAGGACGAGCTGCTGGTGCAGGTCGGCCGCAAGATGCAGCCCACCCCCTACGCCCTGGAACTGGCCAAACCGGTGCGCGAGGTACTGCTGACCATCCGCTCCTCGATCACCGCCAAGCCGGTGTTCGACCCGGCCAGCAGCAAGCGCCACTTCCGCCTGGTGACCTCCGACTACCTGATCAGCGTGCTCTTCGCCCAGGTCATCCAGAAGATCCACCAGCAGGCCCCGCACATCACCTTCGAAATACTCAGCCCCGGCGACAACATCGCCGAGCTGCTGATGCGCGGCGAGGTGGACATGATGATCGTGCCCGAGCGCTACACCATCGACGGCCACCCGGCGCAGCTGCTGTTCGAGGAGGACCACGTCTGCGTGGTCTGGCGCGACAACCCCGAGGTGGGCGAGAGCCTGACCCTGGAGCAGTACATGCAGATGGGCCACATCTCGGTGGGCTTCGGGCGCAACCGGCACCTGAGCATCGAAGACTGGTTCATGAGCCAGTACGGCTTCAACCGCCGCCTGGAAGTGATCACCAACGACTTCAACACCCTGCCCCAACTGCTGGTCGGCACCCCGCGCGTGGCCACCATGCACCGCCGCCTGGCCGAGCTGTACGCACGCTACCTGCCGCTGCGCATCTTGCCTCCGCCGGTGAAGATCCCGGTGATGCGCGAGTACATGCTCTGGCACCGCAGCATGGAGGGCGACCCCATGCACCGCTGGCTGCGCGAGCGCATCCGCGACTTCATCCAGAGCCTCGACCAGCAGCCCGAAGCCCTGCGCCACACCGGCTGAGCCCGTCCCATCGCCCCGGCCGCCGGCATGGCGCCGGGGCATCGCGTTTGGCGATACCTCGCATCCCCACTCGCGATTGGCGCGCCGCCGCCCCGCCTGCGTACCTTGCCGTCGAACCGCGCCCTGCGTGCCTGCCGCCATTCCCGGGCGCCGGATACATCGACCGCAGAAGGACAACAAGAATGTTCCGCTACTTCCCCACCAATTACGTCTGGAACCTCTCGGTGGACCTGGCCATCGAGATGGGCGCCCGCCTGGGCGAGATCGAGGAAATGTGCGCCCCGCTGCAGGAGGCCGCGAAGCAGCCCGACGCCGCCGGCACCCAGGCCTTCCGCGAGACCTGGTCGAAGATGGCCGACAAGCTCTGCGGCCTGGCCGAGGAAGACGAGGCCGGCGGCCGCCTGCTCTCCGCCGGCGAGAAGTACAACCGCGCCGCCACCTACTACCTCACCTGCGAACGCCTGCAGGCCCACGGCGCACCGGGCCGCGAGGCGCTGTACCAGCGCTTCCTGCAGACCTTCGCCCGCGGCATCGCGCTGGCAAAGGAGAACTGCGAGCGCGTGGAGATTCCCTACGAGGGCAAGCACATCGCCGGCCTGTACGTGCGCGCCGAGGGCGTCGCAGGCCCGGCGCCGCTGCTGGTGCAGGTCAACGGCCTGGATTCGACCAAGGAAATGAAGTACCGCGTCGGCCTGCCGGCCTGGCTGGCGAAACGCGGCGTGGCCTCGCTGATCATCGACCAGCCCGGCACCGGCGAGGCCCTGCGCCTGCACGGCCGGACCGCGCGCTACGACAGCGAACACTGGGCCAGCCGCGTGTTCGACTGGCTGGAAACCCGCGAGGACGTCGACGCCAAGCGCATCGGCCTGGAAGGCGTGTCCCTGGGCGGCTACTACTGCCCGCGCGCGGTGGCCTTCGAGCCGCGCTTCGCCTGCGGCGTGGTCTGGGGCGCCAACCACGACTGGCGCAACGTGCAGAAACGCCGCCTGGAGAAGGAAGGCGACTTCCCGGTGCCGCACTACTGGGCCCACGTGCGCTGGGTATGGGGCGCCAAGGACATGGACGAGTTCATGCGCATCGCCGAGAACGTCCACCTGGACGGCGTACTGGAACGCATCCGCGTGCCCTTCCTGGTCACCCACGGCGAGAAGGACTCGCAGATCCCGCTGAAATGGGCGCACCGCACCTACGAGCAACTGGTGAACAGCCCGAAACGCGAGCTGAAGATCTTCACCGAACGCGAAGGCGGGGTACAGCATTCGAGCTTCGACAACAGCATCAATGCCGGGCAGTACATAGCCGACTGGGTGGCGGAGACGCTGGGTGGGCGTACGGACTGAGGGCTCGCCGGCGCGGACTTCGCCAAAGCGTTTCCGTAGGATGGGAGGCTATGGCGCCGGACCTGAGAGCACCCTCTCCCTAACCCTCTCCCTGAAGGGAGAGGGGACCGTTGGGCAGGGTCGGATGTTCTGGAGTTAGCCGGCTAGCACGGAGATTGCCGTCTGGAACCCGGCCTCCTCTCGGCAGAGTTAGCCGGCCTGCACAGGGATTGCCATCTGGAACCAGACCTACTCTCGGCACGGACAGCCCTCTCTCCCGCTTGCGGGAGAGAGGCCGTTGGCCAGGGTTGGATGTTCTGGAATTAGCCGGCTAGCACGGAGATTGCCGTCTGGAACCAGACCTACTCTCGGCACGGACGCCCCTCTCTCCCGCTTGCAGGAGAGAGGGCCGTTGGGCAGGGTTGGATGTTCTGGAGTTAGCCGGCTAGCACAGAGATTGCCGTCTGGAACCAGACCTCCTCTCGGCACGGACAGCCCCCTCTCCCGCTTGCGGGAGAGAGGGCCGTTGGGCAGGGTTGGATGTTCTGGAGTTAGCCGGCTAGCACAGAGATTGCCGTCTGGAACCAGACCTCCTCTCGGCACGGACAGCCCCCTCTCCCGCTTGCGGGAGAGGGTTGGGGAGAGGGGCTCTTCGCTCTGGAAGCAGGCGCGGAATCGGCGGATAACGCCTGGGCGTTATCCGCCCCACGATCCCGCCATCCGGCAAATCTGTAGGAGCGGGCCCTGCCCGCGATTTCGCGCGCAGGGCGCGCTCCTACAGGGAAATGGCGTGGGCGGGGCGGCGTAGGAGCGAGCTTGCTCGCGAACAGGCCTCGCTGCTGGGCTGATTCGCGAGCAAGCTCGCTCCTACGAAAAGCAACAGCCCTGCCCTACGCCGGCACCCGCGTCCCGTGGAACGACGCGATCCGCCAGCCCGCCTCTTCCTTCACCCACAGCTGCGTGGCGAAGCCCTCGGCACGCACCGGCTCGCCGCCGCCACGCTTCTGCAGCAGGTTGCACTGCGGCCCGCTCATCAGCGCCAGGCCATCGCCGAACAGGCGCACCTGCAGTTCGCCGCGCTCCACCGCCAGGTAGCGCACGGCGTGGCGGGCGTAGTCCAGGTACTGCGCCTTGTCCTGCACCAGGCCTGTGGTGTGCACGTACAGCAGGTCGTCGGCGAATAGCCACTCCAGGCCGGCGTGGTCTTCTTCCACCAACGCGCGCTGGCGTTCCTGCTCCAGGGCCAGCAGTTCGCTACGGATATCGTTCATCGGGTTTCCCTCTTGGTTTGATGGCGGCGGCATCCTCACCCCGGCCGCCGCGGCGGGAAAAATCGCCATTGCCCATGCCTGCCATCGCCACTGCCGATACCTGCCCTGCGCTGCGTCCCACCTGCCTGGAACCCGGACGCCACGCACCCTGGAGTAGGTATCGACACCATCGATGGCCGCGCATCGACAGCATCTGTTGGTCAGTCGGGCCGGCGCCGCCCTAGCCTGCCAGCACAACAAGAAGCCGAGGAGAAACCGCCCATGGGCGCCCTGCACCTGCACTGCTCCACCCTGTTCGACGGCACCGGCCTGGAGGCCCGCCACGCCCAGACGCTGATCATCGACAACGGCCTGATCCGCCATGTCGGCCCAACCGCCCAGGCCCCGCGGCCGCAGCCGGGCGACCGCGAGGAACGCGCCGCCTTCGTCATGCCCGGGCTGGTGGACGTGCACACCCACCTGGCCTTCGGCAACGCCCAGAGCGAGGAAGACATCGATATCTGGACCAGCGACGAATTCCGCGCCCTGCGCGGGCTGTTCTTCGCCCAGCACGTGCTCGCCGCCGGTGTCACCTCCATGGTCTGCCCCGGCGACAGCGGCCAGCTCAGCATCGCCGTGCGCAACACGGTCAACGCCGGGCTGTTCGAGGGCCCGCGCATCGCCGCCAGCAGCCGCGTTATCACCAACCGACAGAGCCTCAACGACTGGTTCCCCAGCCGCGTCGGCGCGCCCGAATACTTCACCGCCGCCCTGGTCACCAGCCGCACCGAGGCCATCGCCGAGATCCGCAAGCAGGCCAAGGACGGCGTCGACCTGATCAAGATCGCCATGGACGGCACCCACCGCCGGCCCAACGGCGAGATCATCGCCGCCTTCACCGCCGACGAGACCCGCGAGATGGTCGAGGAAGCCCACCGCCTGGGCTGCCGGGTGGCCACCCACGCCTACGGCCGCGAGGCGGTGATGTACGCCGCCAGGGCCGGGGTGGACCTGGTGTTCCATGCCTTCTACATGGACGACGCCTGCATCGAGGCGCTGCTGGAGGCCGGCAGCGTGCTGGCCCCGACCATGACCTTCCCGCAGAACACCGTGGACTTCTGCCAGCCCCACGACCCGGCCATCGCCACCGGCTACGCCGGCTACTGCGCACGCACCCTGGAGCTGGGCACCCCGGTGCTCAAGCGCGCCAAGGCCGCCGGCATCCCCTTCGCCTGCGGCAGCGACAGCGGCTTCGCCGTCACCCCCTACGGCGAATGGCATGCCCGCGAGCTGGAGCTGCTGGTCACCCGCCTGGGCTTCACCCCGGCCGAGGCGCTGTACGCCGCCACCAACGTCGGCGCCCGGCTGATGCCGCGCGGCGAGACGCTGGGCGCGCTGGAAGCGGGCAAGCAGGCCGACCTGCTGCTGCTCGACGGCTCGCCCCTGGACGACATCCGCATCCTCCAGGATCGCCAGCGCCTGCAGGCCGTGTACAAGGCCGGCGAACCGGTGCGCCTGCAGCGCACGGCGTACAACCCCAAGCAGGTGTCGGACTTCAACTCGCTGAAATGGACCGACCTCTACACCCGCGACCGCGTCGCCCAGCTCGGCAAATGGAGCCTGTGAGCATGCCCACCCTCGACTTCGAACGCGCCGCGCAACTGGCCGCCGCCACCCTGCGCCATGCCCGAACGCTGGGCCTGCGCCCGCTGGCCGCCGCGGTGCTGGACGCCGCCGGCCACCCGCTGGCAGTGCTGCGCGACGAGCAGGCCAGCTTCCTGCGCCCGCAGATCGCCAGCGGCAAGGCCCGCGGCTGCCTGGGCATGGGCTTCGGCGGCCGCGAACTGGCGCGCCGCGCCCAGGCCATGCCGGCGTTCTTCGATGCGATCAACAGCCTGACCGGCGGCGAGGTGATCCCGGTGCCCGGCGGCATCCTGCTGCGCGACGAGGCCGGCAACCTGCTCGGCGCCATCGGCGTGAGCGGCGACACCTCCGACAACGACGAGCGCTGCGCCCTGCTGGCCATCGAGGAATTGGGCCTGCACGGCGACACTGGCGACGCTCAGGCCTGATCCAGCCGCGCGGCCTGCTCCGCCAGCAGTCCGCGGAGCCAGGCCAGCGCCGGGTCCAGGTCCTGCTGCGGGTGCCACTGCAACAGCTGCGGCGCCGCCGGGAAGGCCAGCGGCGCCGGCAGCACCCGCAGCGGGTAGCGCCGCGCCAGGGCCTGCGCCTGGCGGCGGAACAGCGTGGCCACCCGCGGCGTGCCGACGATGAACTCGGCCATCAGCGCGAAGCTCTGCACCGCCACCGCCGCGCGCCGTTCGATGCCCAGCTCGCGCAGGTGCAGCGCGTCCATGGCCAGGTTCTGGCCGTCGGCGAACTCGCGCAGCACATGCTCGGCGGCGCAATAGTCGGCCAGGCTCAGGCCCTCGGCGAAGGCCGGATGCCCGGCGCAGACGATGCAGCACAGCTCGTCGCTGAGCAGCGACATCTGCGGATAACGGGCATTCACCCGGCGCTGCGGCACTATCACCAGGTCGCTGCGGCGGTACTCCAGGGCTTCGGCGACCACGTCACCGTCGCGCGGCAGCGGCAGGTCGCGCACCACCAGCGAGGCCCCCGGCGCCAGCCGCGACAGTTCGCGGCTGGCCGCCGGCAACAGGGTCGCCGCCACGTAGTCCGAGGCCACCAGGGTGAAGCGCCGGTCGCAACGCGAAGGATCGAACACCACCGCCGCATCCACCACCTCGCCGGCCAGGGCCAGCGCCTCGCGCACCTTCGGCAGCAACTGGCGGCCCAGGGCGCTGGGCACCAGGCGCCGCCCCACCGGCAGCAGCAGCGGGTCGTTGAAATGCTCGCGCAGGCGCGCCAGCGCCGCGCTGGTGGCCGACTGGCCCAGGTGGAGGCGTTCGGCGGCCCGGCTGACGCTGCACTCGTCGAGCAGCGCGGCCAGGGCCACCAGCAGGTTGAGATCGAGGCGACGGTAGCGCATGGGCGCTTTATACCCCGCCCGCCGCCGGCGACGGAGCGCGTTTGCCGCTGGCAGGTATCGCGCCGGGCGATACCTGCCGGCGCTTACCCTGCGAAACGTCGCGCCAGGAAGGGCTCCAGCGGCACCGACAGCGCCAGCCCCGAGGCCTGCTCGGCCAGCAGTTGGCCGGTGATGGCGCCCAAGGTCAGGCCGATATGGCCGTGGCCGAAGTTGTAGAACACCTGCGGCAGGCGCCGGGCCGGGCCGAGCACCGGCTTGCTGTCCGGCAGCGAGGAGCGGAAGCCCATCCAGCGCGACACCGGCTCGTGCTGCAGGCGCAGGAAGCGCCGCGTGCCGCGGGCCAGGTAGCGGTAGCGGGCCTCGGCGGGCAGCGCCTCCAGCCCGGCGAATTCCACCGTGCCGGCCACCCGCAGGCCCTGGGCCATGGGCGTCATGTAGAAACCGCCGGCGGCCCAGCAGACCGGGCGGTTGAGCACTTCGCCGGCATGCTCGAAGAGCACGTGGTAGCCGCGCTCGGTGTCCTGCGGCACGGCATCGCCCAGTTGCTGCGTGAGGTGCCGCGACCAGGCGCCGGTGCACAGCGCCACCCGCGCCGCGACGATCCGCTCGCCGCTGCTCAGATGGGCCTGCACGGCATCGCCGCCCTCGCCCGCCGGCTCGATGCCCAGCAGCTCGCCGCGGCGGAAGTCGCCGCCCAGGGCCAGGAAGCGCTCGAACAGGCGCCGGCTGAGGGCGTAGGGGTCGAGCGTGCGGCTCACCCCGGGCAGCTCCACCGCGCAGGCGGCGCGGGCGTTGAGCGCCGGCTCCAGCGCGTGCAGTTCCGGGCCTTCCACCAGGCGGATGGGCACCTCGAAGCGCCGGTGGTAGTCGACCATCTCCAGCGCCGCCTGGCGCTCGTGGGCCTCGAAGATGTACAGCGAGCCGTCGTGGCGCACCAGGTCGTTGGCCTGCGCATCGTCCAGCAGCACCTGCCAGGCGGCCATGCACGGCCGCAGCAGGCTGTTCAGGTCATGGCCGATGGCTTCCACCCGCTGCCGCCGCGATTCGGCGAGGAAGCGCCACAGCCAGGGGGCGATGCGCGGCAGATAGGCCGGGCGGATCGCCAGCGGGCTGTCCGGGCGCAGCAGCATGCCCGGCGCCTTGCGCCAGATGCCGGGGGTGGCCACCGGCTCCACGGAATAGGTGGCGAAGGTGCAGGCGTTGCCGAACGAGGTAGCCAGGCCCGGCGGGTTGCGGTCCAGCAGGCTCACCGCCCAGCCCTGGCGCTGCAGGCACAGGGCGGTGGCCAGGCCGACCACGCCGGCACCGACCACCAGGACGTTCCCTCGAAGGCTATCGGGCCGGCTCATGTGCCGCTCTTCACGCGGGTCCACAGGCGGGTGTTCAGGCGCATGCCGGCCGGGGACAGGGTGCGGATCGGGAACAGGCTGTCGAGCACTTCCTGCGGCGGGTAGACCGCGGGATTCTCACGCAATGCCGGGGCCACGTACTGCAGCGCCGCGGCGTTGCCGTTGGGATACTGCACGGCGTTGCTGATGTCGGCGATCACCTTGGGTTCGAGCAGGTAGTTCAGGTAGGCGTAGGCGCTGTCCAGGTGCGGCGCGTTCTTCGGGATGACCACGGTGTCCACCGCGATGGTGGTGCCCTCGCGGGGCAGACTGAAGCCGATCTTCACGCCGTTGCCGGCCTGCTGCGCGGTGCTCATGGCCTGCAGCACGTCGCCGCTGAAGCCGACGGCCACGCAGATGTTGCCGTTGGCCAGGTCGCTGACGTACTTGGACTGGTGGAAGTAGCGGATCGACGGGCTGATGGCGCGCAGCGCGGCCTCGGCCTTGGCGAAGTCGGCGGGCTTCTCGCTGGCGGGGTCCAGGCCGAGCACGCGCAGGGTGATGGGCACCATCTGCGTGGAGTTGTCGATCACCGCCACACCGCACTGGGCGAGCTTGGCGATGTTCTGCGGGTCGAACAGCAGTTGCCAGCTATGAGTGACGTCGGTATTGCCGAAGATGGCGCGGATCTTCTCTTCGTTGTAGCCGATGCCCACCGTCACCCAGAGGTAGGGCACGGCGTAGCGGTTGCCTGGGTCGCTGGCCTCCAGGACCTTCATCAGCTTGGGATCGAGGTTGTGCCAGTTGGGCAGCTTGGCGCGGTCCAGTTCCTGGATGGCGCCGGCCTGGATCAGCCGCGGCAGGAAGTGGTTGGAGGGGCTGGCCAGGTCGTAGCCGCTGGCGCCGGTCATCAGTTTGGCTTCAGTGGTCTCGTTGCTGTCGACCACGTCATAGGTGGTCTGGATGCCGGTCTGGCGGGTGAAGTTGGCCAGGGTGTCGTCGGCGATGTAGCCGCTCCAGTTGGCGATGGTGACGGTCGGCGCCGCCTGCGCGGTGCCGGCCAGCAGCGCCAGCGCCAGGCCGGCCAGGTGCGAGTGTCGTAGGTTCATGCTGCCCTCGTTTGTTGTTCTGGATGGGGGTGGATGGGAAGGAGTCGATCAGCCTTCGGCCTGCGCGCGGCGGACCTCCCAGGCCATGCGCAGCGCGGCGCCGATGTCGAAGAAGGGGCGCGGCGGCAGGTAGCCGGGGCGCGCCTGGGCCAGCACGTCGGCCAGCAGCGGCGAGTCGATGCCGGCGGCCATTTCCGCCAGCAGGCGGCCCCACAGGGTGCCGCGGGCCACGCCCGAGCCGTTGCAGCCGGCCACGGCGTGCAGGCCGTCGGCCACGCGGGCGAAATAGGGTTCGCCAGAGCGCGTGCCGCTGAGGTGGCCGGTCCAGCTATAGGCGATGTCCGCAGCCTGCAGGCCGGGGAAACGCTTCTGCAGGCCCTCCAGGTGGCGCTCCCGGCGCTGGGCCAGGGCCGGGCCGTCGAGGTCATGCCGGCGGTATTCCACGGTGTTGCGGATCAGCAGCCGGCGGCCGGGCAGCAGGCG
Organism: Pseudomonas sp. R3.Fl; assembly: GCF_023516765.1. NCBI lineage: Bacteria > Pseudomonadati > Pseudomonadota > Gammaproteobacteria > Pseudomonadales > Pseudomonadaceae > Pseudomonas > Pseudomonas sp. R3.Fl. The sequence continues at coordinate 7,115,457 of NZ_JAMGSO010000001.1, read as the reverse complement.
CAGGGTGGCGCCGCCCGGCAGCGGCGCCAGTACGCCCCACTGGCGCTCGCCGAACAGCGCCTGCCAGTAGGCTTCGTGCAGTGGCCGGGTGATGCTGGCGCTCAGCTCCAGGGGGAAGGTGCCGCCGCCGCGCAGGCCGGTGCGGGCCAGGAAGGCGCCCACACAGACCAGCACCTGCGGCGCCGTCACCTCGCCCTCCCCGACGCGCACCGTCCACAGTCCGCCCGTGCGGCGCAGCCCGCTGACGTCGCTGTGCTCGTACAGCTCCACCTGCTCCGGCAGGCTCTCCGCCAGGCCGCGCACGTAGCGCGCCGGCTGCAGCAGGCCGTTGCCGCCGGCGCAGTGGATGGCCCGCGCGTAGAAGCCGCTGCCCAGGCGCCGCGCCAGGGCGTCGCCCTCCAGGTACTGCGCCGTGGCGCCCACCGAAGCCAGGGTGGCGAGGGTCGGTTCGGCGTCCAGGTGCGCGGGGTCATGGGCGGCGAAGTGGTAGCCGTCGTCGCTCAGCTCGCAGTCGATGCCCAGCTCGGCGATGCGCTGGCGGACTTCGCGGCCGGCAGCCACGCCGATGCGCGAGGCCAACTGGTAGGCGGCGTAACCGGGCTGGCCCAGCAGCTCGCCGGCGTGGGGCAGCTCATGGCTGACCACGAAGCCCGAGTTGCGCGCCGAGGCGCCCTGGGCCACGCGCTGGCGCTCCAGCAGCAGCACCCGCTGTTGCGGAAAGCGCCGCGCCAGGGCGTGGGCCGCCGACAGGCCGGTGATGCCGCCGCCGATGATCAGCCAGTCGGCCCGTTGCTGGCCGACGAGGCGCGGCCGGGGTGTGCCCTCGCCCGCCAGGGCGATCCAGCCGCAGTGATTGTTCATGGCCCGTCACTCCTTCAGAATCCATGCGCAGGGGGTATCCAGCGAATACCCTGCTTGCGCGTCGAATGCCGAATCTACGGGCTCTTGCTGGCCTCAGGCCAACGCTGATATTTCATCCAACCATTCGGAAAACGCATGGATAAACTGCTTCGCGTTCCCTCCCTGCAGGCCCTCCAGGCGCTGGTCCACGTCGCCGAGGCCAGCAGCTTCACCGCCGCCGCGCGCCAGTTGCACCTGACGCAGAGCGCCATCAGCCGGCAGGTGCAGCAACTGGAGGAGTACTACCGGGTGCCGCTGTTCGACCGCACCAGCCGCAAGGTGGTCCTGACCGACGCCGGGCGCGAGGTGTACGGCGTGGCGCGGGACATGCTCAAGGCCCTGCTGCGCCTGGAGGAGCGCCTGGCGCCGGTGCCCCTGGAGCGGCCCTTCCGCATCCGCATCTTCGTCTCGCTGGCAGTGCGCTGGCTGCTGCCGCGCCTGAGTTCGTTCTACGCCGCCAACCCCGGGCTGTGCCTGTCCATCGAGAGCGTCGGCGGCGAAGTGGTGGACGACGGCGGCGATTGCGACGCCTACGTGCTCTACCTGCCCGGCGGCCTGGACGAGCGCCCGCTCACCCCGCTGTTCGATGAGTACCTGGTGCCGGTCTGCGCGCCGCGTCTGGACGACGGCCAATCACCGCCGCGTTCGCTGGAAGAACTGGCGCGCCACGCGCTGATCCACGCCTCCACCGGCCGCCACGAGTGGACGCAATGGCTGCGCGCCCAGCCCGACAGCGCGCCACGCCAGTTCAAGCACATCCTGTTCAACCTCGACGACCTGGCCCTGGACGCCGCCACCCGCGGCCTGGGCATCGCCATGACCGACCGCATGCTGGCCCAGGACGCCCTGCAGCGCGGCGACCTCATCGTGCCCTTCGGCGAGGCGCTGAAGACCGACGGCGTCTACGCCCTGTGGCTGCGCGACAGCGGGGCGGCCCATCCGGCTTGTCAGACGGTGCTGGACTGGTTCGAGCAGCAGGGCAAGGGGGGTGTGCAGAGGGGGTGAAGCTGGTTGGCGTGCTTTGTGGCGGGCGCGTAAGGCGGCCGTGGGTCCGCCGGGTGTTCTGGTGCGTGGGGTCGAGACCGCCCCTCTCCCTAACCCTCTCCCTGAAGGGAGAGGGGACCGTTGGGCAGGGTTGGGGATTCTGGAGTCAGCCGGCAGCTCCGGTGGTTTCCAGCTGAAACCATTTCTTCTCTCGGCACGGACTAGCCCCCTCTCCCTTCAGGGCGGGGCGCGCAGCCGAGGGCTGGGGAGAGGGAACGGAGTCGATCCAAAACACCTCGGCCCCCGGAAAACACCCTCCACCATATTCTCCAAAATCGTAGGGCGCATAACACCCCAGCGTTATCCACCATTTCCACAAGCCAACCTACCTCACCGACTTCACACACCCATGGCGCACCTCCTTCGACGGCGGATACCCGTAGAAGGACGTGTAGCACTTGCTGAAATGGCTGGGCGAGACGAAGCCGCAGGCCAGGCCCACCTCGAACATCGGCAGATCCGAGTGCTGCAGCAGGCGGCGGCTTTCAGTGATGCGCAGCTCCAGGTAGTAACGCACCGGCGTGGTGCCCAGTTGCTGCTGGAACAGCCGCTCGATCTGCCGCTTGGAGCGGCCGACATAGCGCGCCAGTTGCTCCTGGCTGAGCGGCTCCTCGATGTTGGTGCTCATCAGGTTGATGGCCTCACGCAGCGGTTCGCTGAGCTTCTCGTGCAGCGCCGGCCGGGCGCGGCGGAAGCGCGATTCCTCGAAGGCGAGGATGTCCGCCACGGCCTCCACCAGCTCGCGGCCATGCAGTGCGTCCATCCACTCCAGCACCATATTGAAAGCCCCGGTGGGGCTGGCGGCGGTGAGGCGGTCGCGGTCAACCATGTAGCTCTCGCTGGTGACTTCACTGTGCCGGGCAATCTCCGCCAGGGCCGCGCGGTTCTCCGGATGCACCGCGCAGCGGTAGCCGTTCAGCAGGCCGGCCTGGCCGAGGAACCAGGCGCCGTTCCACAGCCCGGCGAGGGCCACGCCCTTCTCCGCCGCCAGTTGCAGCAGGCGCGTCAGTTCCGATGTGGCACGCAGCGGCGTGCGCAGGCCGCCGCAGAGCACCAGCAGGTCCAGCCCGGCGAGCGCTGCCGACGCCAGTACCGCGCCCGGGCAGATGACCAGGCCCAGGTCGCTGGTGACCGACTCTCCGTCCAGGCTGAAGGTGTGGGTGGCGAAGGCCCCGGCGCGGATCAGGTTGGCGGTGACCAGGGTATCCAGCGCCTGGGTGAAGGCCGGCAGGGAGAAATGCTCCAGCAGCAGGAAGCCCACCCGCCCCTGGCGTTGCGCGCCCGCCCGGGGCGCGGAAAGGAACCTGAGGTTGCGGCCCTGCATGGCGCCGCTGAATTGCCGCCGTTCGACCAATCGCGACTCCTGTCTTCAGCCGGCCGAACGCAACGGGTCGAAGCGGCTGCCGGCATGGGCGCCCTGGCGCCGGGTGATGAAGCTCAGCAGCACCGTGGCCACGGTCAGGCCGAGGGTGGAGCTCACCTCTACGCGGTGCTCCGGCAGGATGAGCATCACCACCAGCACGGTGCTGATGAAGGCGATCACCGCCCAGGTCAGCCAGGGGAACAGCCACATGCGGCAGGCGATCTCCTGGTTATTGCGCTGCAGATTGGCGCGCATGCGCAGCTGCGAGACGGCGATGGCCAGGTACACCAGCAGCGCGATGGAGCCGGAACTGGCGAGGAGGAAGTCGAACACCCGCGCCGGGGCGACGAAGTTCAGCACGGTGGTGAGCATGCCGATCAGCGTGCTGGCGATCACCGCGGCTCGCGGCACGCCGGCCGCCGAGGTGCGCTGGATGAAGGCAGGCGCGTCGTTGCGGCGGCTCAGCGAGTAGATCATCCGCGAGGCGATGTAGATCGAGGAGTTCAGGCAGCTGGCCACGGCCACCAGCACCACCAGGTCCATCATCAGCTTGGCGTGGGGCACGTTCATCAGCTCCAGGGCGCGCTGGTAGGAGCCCTGCGCCGTGAGCATGGGGTCGTCCCAGGGCACCACGGAGATGATCACCAGGATCGACAGCAGGTAGAACACGCTGATGCGCCAGATCACAGCCCGCGTGGCCTTGGCGATGTTGCGCCGCGGGTCGCTGGATTCGGCGGCGGCGATGGTCACCGCCTCGGTGCCGATGAAGCTGAACAGCGTGGTGATCAGCGCGGTGAAGATGGCGCCCCAGCCGTTGGGCAGGAAGCCGCCGTGCCCGCGCATCAGGTTGCCCAGGCCGCTGACCTCGTGCCCCGGCAGCACGCCGAGCAGCGCCGCCGCGCCCAGGCTGATGAACAGCACGATGGCGCCCACCTTGAGCATGGCGAACCAGAACTCGAACTCGCCGTACTTGGCCACGCTGAACAGGTTGGTGACGGTCAGCAGCAGCGTCATCACCAGGGCGAACACCCAGGTCTGCACCTGCGGGAACCAGCTGTTGAAGATCACCCCGGCGGCGATCGCCTCGATGGGAATCACCAGCACCCAGAACCACCAGTACAGCCAACCGATGGTGAAGCCGGCCCAGCGACCGATGGCCTGGTCGGCGTAGGCGGAGAAGGAGCCGGTGTCGGGGCGGGCCACGGCCATCTCGCCGAGCATGCGCATCACCAGCACCACCAGCAGCCCGGACAGCGCGTAGGCCAGGATGGCGGCGGGCCCCGCGGCGGCGATGGCATGGCCGGAACCGACGAACAATCCCGCGCCTATGATCCCGGCAATGGACAGCATGGTCACATGGCGCGGCTTGAAGCCCTGGACCAGTTCGCCACTGGCGCCTTTCGCACTTGGAATACTCATCGGTCGGCCTTTGTTGAATTTGTTATGCGGTGGCAAGGCGCCACCTGGCGGGCGTCCCGGACTGCGGGACGCGGGCACAACCCTATTCCAGGGCGTCATCCGGGCATTTGCCCAGGATCGCCATGGGCATGAGAAAAAACGACATGGCCTCGCCCGCGAGCGCCCAAGGCCGGGGCTGGCGATGCCATGAAAACGACATCAGCGGAGGGAAAGAGGAAGGGCAGCGGAGTTGCTGCTAGATGTAGCCACCATCCACGGACAGCGTCTACGTGGAGGTATAGGGCGCCCGGTCAGGGGCGAGGCAGGATGCGGCGTCGATCAGCGAGCGCCAGGCTGGCGGGTCGAGGTCGCGGAGCTTCGATTGCGAGCGGGAATTTTTCGGGCACAAACGAAAAGCCCCGCAATGCGATGCGGGGCTTCGGGCACCAGAAGGTGCGCTTACAGGGCTTGAACCTGCTCGGCCTGCGGGCCTTTGGCGCCGGCAGTCACGAGGAAGCTGACGCGCTGACCTTCGTCGAGGGTCTTGTAGCCGGTGGATTCGATCTGACGGAAGTGAACGAATACGTCCGGGCCGCTTTCCGGGGTGATGAAGCCGAAGCCCTTCTCAGCGTTGAACCACTTGACGGTACCAGTTTGGCGGTTTGCCATGATGTAGATCTCCAAGGTAGGAACGAGCACAGGCGACATGCCTGGCTGGAACTGAATGCAGAGTGAAGAGAAACCGAGGAGATGGAAATCAGAACGGACTGAACATCAATACGGAGCCGCTAAACTGGCAGGCAGTTGCAGCAGAATACAGGGTTCGGCGGATTTGAACAGCATTTTCTTTTCCGCACCGCGATTCTGGACGGCCGGTCGCCTTTCCATGCCGAGCAGAAGGCATCTCCCAGCACCTGTAGGAGCGGGCCCTGCCCGCGATTCGCGCGCAGGGCGCGCTCCTACCACACCGGTGGGGATGGCTTCTTGTAGGAGCGAGCTTACTCGCGAATGAGCCCCGCAGCGGAGTCTGTTCGCGAGCAAGCTCGCTCCTACGAAGAGCATCCCAGCGCGGTCTGCAAGACAGCCGCTCCTACATCCCACGAAAGCACCTCGACGCCCCACATACCCCGGGAGATGCACCTTCGGTGCCGCGGCGGGGTCGAATGGATAACGCGAAGAGCCCCGCTCAGCCCCTCCCGTCGAGCTGGTCCACCCAGCGCTCGGCCGCAACGAAAGAAGCCTCGAAGGCGGCCTCATGGGAATCCCAGGGCCCGATGACGACGTCCAGCGGCGACACGCTCGGCGGCACCTTCGCCAGCGAAAGCAGCATCTCGGCGACCTTGCCGGGGCCGGCGTAGCGCGGTGAGATGAGCACCGCCACCCCGCTGGAGGTGGTGTACTCGCTGGGCGGCATGAAGTTCGGTTGGCTGGCGTGCTGTTGCATGCATCGTTCCCCCCGGCCCGCTGGCAGGCCGTTCACATGGTTGGAGTTGCGCGAGATGGCGGACGGTCGCCCACCCTTTCACGGACTCTCCAGCTTGCCAGCGGTTCCGGCGGATCGCCCCTGCCGAAGGCATGGCCGCCGGGCGGTAGCCGGGCCGCCCTGCCCCGGCAGCGGGCTCAGGCGTTCGCGGCCAGGGCCTGCAGCGCCTGGTAGGCGCCCAGCAGGTGGTAAGGCGTGGTGGACGGCATGTCCGGGCGCAAGACCTCGCCGTCCGGCCCCAGCACCTCGTGCCAGCCGCCGTCGTGGAGGAAGCGCGAACGGAAGCGCTCGGTCCAGAGCGCCAGGGTATCGAGGGATCGGGCGCTACCCTCCACGGCCAGGGCGCGGGCGAACTCGGTCTGCGCCCAGATGCGCTGGGTGGCGTCCTGCAGGGTGCCGTCCGCCGCCAGTGCGGCGCCGACGCCGAGGCTGCCAGCGGCCACGCCATGTCGCTGTGCGAAGGCGAAGGCGCGGCGCAGCGCAGCCTCCAGGGCCGAACCGGCGAACAACGCCGGCTCTCCCATGACCAGGGAGAACCATTCGAACTGGTGCCCCGGCTCGATGCGGTTGCCCGCCTCACCCTGCGGCAGTTCGGCCACGCAGCCGCTAGCCGGATCGACGAAGCGCGCCAATACCGCGGCGCCGATCGCCTGCAGGCGCTCTCCGTACCAGGGGGCGCCGGCGATGGCATAGGCCGCCAGATAGGCCTCGGTGAGGTGCATGATGGGGTTCTGCAGCACGGGCGCGCCGTCGTCTGCGAAATCCTCGGCCAGCGCGGACAGGTACAACCCCTGGCCATCGGCGAAGCGCTGCTCGATCAGCTCGGTGGTGCGCGTCATCAGCTCCAGCGCAGCCGCGTTGCCACTGAGCTTGTGATACTGCGCGCAGGCGAACACCACGAAGGCGAAGGTGTAGAGATCGCGGCGGCTGTCCAGCGGCTTTCCGGCCGTGTCGATGCTGTAGAGCCAGGCCCCGTGGCCATCGCCGAAGTGGCGTTGCAGCGAGGCGAACAATGCCTCTGCCCGAGCAGCGCCGGCAGGCCCCGCGTGGCTGAAGACGAACAGCTGGCGGGCGCAGGCCATGGCGCGGTAGCGCACCGCGGGCAGGGGCTGCCCGCTGCGATCGTCGAGCGACTCGTAGGGCAGCTGTAGCGCCTCGTTCCAGCCGGCGGCGCGCCACAACGGCAGGACGGTGTCGGCATAGTGACGGGTCAACGCCGCGATACCGGCAGTGAGGGATGGCGCAAGGGACGACGGGACGGGCATGCGGCGAGTCTGCGTGAGGAAGGAAGGCGCAAGCGCAGAAGATAGAGGAAAAGCCCCCCGGAAAGAACCCGCCCGCGCAAGGACGGGTTCGCCAGCCGCTCGACTCGGCGTCCTGCGTGTGCGCCCCAGCCAGAGTGTAAGCCGGTGCCTGGCGCCGGCTCCGGGCACTGTTATGCTGGCGACCCATCGAAACACCGCCCAGGGAGTGGACTCATGGCCCCATTGACCGACGAGCAGGTAGTGGCGCTGGCGCTGCGCAACCCGATCAACGAAGCCTTGCTCGAGGTGCTGGCCAGGCTCGACCTGCCCGCCTGCATGCTCACCGCCGGCTGCCTGTTCCAGGCGGTCTGGAACCACCGCTGCGGCCGTGCCGCCGGCTGGGGCGTGAAAGACTACGACGTCATCTACTTCGACGAAGACCTGTCCTGGGAAGCCGAGGACCAGGTGATACGACAGGTGCGCCAGGCCTGCCACGACCTGGAGGCGAACGTGGAGGTGCGCAACCAGGCGCGGGTGCACCTCTGGTACGAAGGCCGCTTCGGTTCCGCCTGCCCTCCCCTGCAGGCCGTCACCGACGGGATAGACCGCTACCTGATCAACGCGACCTGCCTGGGGCTGGACGCGGGCAGCGGCGAACTCTACAGCACCCACGGCCTCGACGATCTGCAGGCCGGAATGTTGCGGAGCAACCCATTGAACCACCAACCCGAATGGTTCGCGCGCAAGGCCAGCAGCTACCAGGCGCGCTGGCCCTGGCTGACGATCGAGCCCTGAGCGCTTCGCCCGCCGCCTTTTTACCGGGAACCTCCATGAACAACCATCTCGAAGAACACGACCGTGAATGCATGCGCCTCGCCCTGGCCCAGGGACGCCGCGCGCTATCGAGCTGCCTGCCCAATCCGCCGGTCGGCTGCGTGATGACGGCCAACGGCATGCTCGTAGCCAGCGGCTTCACCCAGCCGCCCGGCGAGCCTCACGCCGAAGCCATGGCGCTGGCGCAGTTGGCTGGGGCCACGGCCGAACTCACCGCCTACGTGACACTGGAGCCCTGCTCCTTCGCCGGCCGCACACCCTCCTGCGCCCGCGCCCTGGTGGTCTGGGGCGTCAAGCGGGTAGTGGTCGCCATGCTGGACCCCGATCCGCGCAATGCCGGCGCCGGCATCGCGATACTGCGCGAGGCAGGTGTCCAGGTGAGCGTCGGGCTGCTGGAAGAAGAAGCCCGACGGGACATGGGGCCCTATCTACTGGGCGCTTGCAGCCACTGAGCCACCGAGGGCAACGACCTCACAACGAGCGACGACGGTACTCGCGGTAGCGCGGCGCCCAGAAGTTGCGCTCGATGGCGGCATGGAGCATGTCGTCCGGGGTTTCCAGCGCTACGCCCTCGGCCTGGGCCTGCTTGGCCACGGCGAAGGCGATGCGCCGGCTGACCTGCTGGATGTCGCGCAGCGGCGGCAGCACCGCGTCGCCCTCCCCCGTCACCACCGGCGAGCATTCGGCCAGGGCGTTGGAAGCGGCCATCAGCATCGCCTCGGTCACGCGCCGGGCGCCGGCGGCGATCACCCCCAGGCCGATGCCGGGGAAGATATAGGAGTTGTTGCACTGGGCGATGTGGATGCTGCGCCCGCCGTGCTCCACCGGCTGGAACGGGCTGCCGGTGGCGACCAGCGCGCGGCCCTCGGTCCACTGGAGGATTTCCGCCGGCGTCGCCTCGACCCGCGAGGTCGGGTTGGACAGCGGCATCACCAGCGGCAGCGGGCAGTGCTTGTACATCTCGCGGATCACCGCCTCGCTGAACAGCCCGCGCTGCCCGGAAACGCCGATCATCACCGTCGGCTTGGCCCGGCTGACCACTTCGAGCACGCCGATGCCGTCCTCGCCGCGCTGCCAGCCGGCCACGTCGGCGGCCTTCTGCGCCAGCTTGCGTTGGAACTCCAGCAGGCCGTCCATGCCTTCCACCAGCAAACCGTGGCGGTCGACCATGAAGATGCGCTGGCGCGCCTGCGCCTCGGACAGCCCTTCCAGCTGCATGGCGGCGATGATGTGCTCGGCGATGCCGCAGCCGGCGGAACCGGCGCCGACGAAGGTGATCACCTGCTCGCTGAGCTTCTGCTGCTTGACCTTGCACGCCGCCAGCAGGGTGCCGACCGCCACCGAGGCGGTGCCCTGGATGTCGTCGTTGAAGCAGCACAGCTGGTCGCGGTAACGCTCCAGCAGCGGCATGGCGTTGGTCTGGGCGAAGTCCTCGAACTGCAGCAGCACGCCCGGCCAGCGGCGCTGCACGGCGCGGATGAACAGCTCGACGAATTCGTCGTAGTCCTTGCCGCTGATGCGCGGGTGGCGCCAGCCCATGTACAGCGGGTCGTCCAGCAGCGCCTGGTTGTTGGTGCCCACGTCCAGCACTATGGGCAGCGTATAGGCCGGGCTGATGCCGCCGCAGGCGGTGTACAGCGACAGCTTGCCGATGGGGATGCCCATGCCGCCGATGCCCTGGTCGCCCAGGCCGAGGATGCGCTCGCTGTCGGTGACCACGATGATCTTCACCTTGTCCTTGGTGGCGCTGCGCAGCACGTCGTCGATGCGCTCGCGGTCCGGCCAGGAGACGAACAGCCCGCGGTGGGTGCGGTAGATCTTCGAGAAGTCCTGGCAGGCCTGGCCCACCGTGGGCGTGTAGATGATCGGCAGCATCTCCTCCAGGTGGCCTTCGAGCAGGCGGAAGAACAGCGTCTCGTTGTTGTCCTGGATGGAGCGCAGGTAGACGTGCCGGTCGAGGTCGGAGGCGCATTGCAGGTACTGCTGGTAGACACGCTCGGCCTGTTCCTCGATGGTCTCCACGGTCTGCGGCAGCAGGCCGATGAGGTTGAAGTCGATGCGCTCCTGCGGGCTGAAGGCGCTGCCCTTGTTCAACAGCGGCATCTCCAGCAGGGCCGGGCCCGAATAGTGGGTGTACAGCGGGTAGTTCGACTTGCGTTCGGTCATGGCTTTCTCCACTGCCTGCATGACGGGCTTCAGGAAACGACAGCGCCCCGTGCAGGGGCGCCGTAGAGGGTAGCGCGTGAAGCTTTCAATGATCCATCGATGCTTCGAGCGCCGAGGGTCCGGCGGCCAGTTCGCGATGCAGGGTTTCCTCGTCCAGCTCCTTGCACCACTTGGCTACCACAACGGTGGCCACGCCGTTGCCCACCAGGTTGGTCAGGGCGCGGGCCTCGGACATGAAGCGGTCGATGCCGAGGATCAGCGCCAGGCCGGCGACCGGCAGGTGGCCCACGGCGGACAAGGTAGCAGCCAGGACGATGAAACCCGAGCCGGTGACGCCGGCCGCGCCCTTGGATGCGATCAGCAGCACCGCCAGCAGGGTCACCTGGTGGATGATATCCATCTGCGTGTCGGTGGCCTGGGCGATGAACACCGCGGCCATGGTCAGGTAGATCGAGGTGCCGTCGAGGTTGAAGGAATAGCCGGTGGGAATCACCAGGCCGACTACAGTCTTGTCGCAGCCCAGTTTCTCCATCTTGGCGATCATCCGCGGCAGCGCGGACTCCGACGAGGAAGTGCCGAGCACGATCAGCAGTTCCTCGCGGATGTAGTTGATGAAACGCAGGATGTTGAAGCCGTGGAAGCGCGCGATGCTACCCAGCACGAGGAGCACGAAGAGGATGCAGGTGAGGTAGAAGCAGGCCATCAGTTCACCCAGTTGCACCAGCGAACCTACGCCATAGGCACCGATGGTGAAAGCCATGGCGCCGAAGGCGCCGATAGGGGCGACGCGCATGATCACGTTGATGATGTTGAACATCACCTGGGTGAAACGCTCGATGAACAGGAAGATCGGCTGGCCCAGGCTGCCCATGCGGTGCAGCGCGTAGCCGAAGAGCACGGAGAAGAACAGCACCTGGAGGATGTCACCGTTGGCGAAGGCGCCGACCACGGTGTTGGGGATGATGTTGAGCAGGAACTCGATGGTGCTCTGCTTCTCGCCGGCCGAGGCGTAGGCGGCGACCTTGCTGGTATCCAGGCTGGCCGGGTCGACGTGCATACCCACACCCGGCTGGACGATGTTGACTACCGCCAGGCCGATGATCAGAGCGATGGTGGAAACCACCTCGAAGTACAGCAGCGCCATGCCACCGGTCTTGCCCACCGCCTTCATGCTCTGCATGCCGGCGATGCCAGTGACCACTGTGCAGAAGATGATCGGCGCAATGGCCATCTTGATCAGTTTTACGAAGCCGTCGCCCAGGGGCTTCATCAGCACCGCGGTCTGCGGATAGAAGTGGCCCAGGGCGATGCCAATGGCAATGGCGATCAGCACCTGCACGTAGAGGCTCTTGTAGAAGGGTTTCTTGCTCATGGCGGCTACCTTTCTCCAGATCGGCGCCGGCCCTCCTGGCCACGGCACCCGACTCCACGAACGGGCCTCCCCATCCTCGAGAGCGCGTCCTGCAGACGGTGGACTCCCGGCGAGCAGTGGCGGTGGCCGGGAACTTGTTACCTATTGTTTCTGACTATAGGCGCTACACAGCGAGGCGAAGTTCCGAATGTCTGCCTGCCGAGCGGGCACGGCTTTTCGTAGGAGCGAGCTTGCTCGCGAATGAGCCCCGTCGCGGAGTCTGTTCGCGAGCAAGCTCGCTCCTACGAAGAGCACTACAGCCTGTAGACAATTGCTCCTACGGGCGCAGGAGACATGCCCTCGTAGGATGGCGTTGAGCGAAGCGATACCCATCACCATGGCCTCGCCTCACGTGTAGGAGCGGGCCCTGCCCGCGATATCGCGCGCAGGGCGCGCTCCTACAAGGGGAATGCAATGGCGCGGGTATCTGCTCCCATCGCCCCGGCTTTTCCGCGCCCCAAAGCAAAACCCCCGACCAGCCAGGCTGATCAGGGGTTTTGGGATAGGTGCTTGACGATGACCTACTCTCACATGGGGAAACCCCACACTACCATCGGCGATGCGTCGTTTCACTGCTGAGTTCGGGATGGGATCAGGTGGTTCCAACGCTCTATGGTCGTCAAGCAATTCTTTCGGATGCTCGTGGCTTGCGCTCACGCTCACCCAGATTCGGGTATGTGACAGGTCTTCTTTGCGGTTCACACGAACTTTCGGTTCGTCGACTTCACCGTCCAACACACAAATTGTTTGGGTGTTATATGGTCAAGCCTCACGGGCAATTAGTATCGGTTAGCTCAACGCCTCACAGCGCTTACACACCCGACCTATCAACGTCGTAGTCTTCGACGGCCCTTCAGGGGAATCAAGTTCCCAGTGAGATCTCATCTTGAGGCTAGTTTCCCGCTTAGATGCTTTCAGCGGTTATCTATTCCGAACATAGCTACCCGGCAGTGCCACTGGCGTGACAACCGGAACACCAGAGGTTCGTCCACTCCGGTCCTCTCGTACTAGGAGCAGCCCCTCTCAAATCTCAAACGTCCACGGCAGATAGGGACCGAACTGTCTCACGACGTTCTAAACCCAGCTCGCGTACCACTTTAAATGGCGAACAGCCATACCCTTGGGACCGGCTTCAGCCCCAGGATGTGATGAGCCGACATCGAGGTGCCAAACACCGCCGTCGATATGAACTCTTGGGCGGTATCAGCCTGTTATCCCCGGAGTACCTTTTATCCGTTGAGCGATGGCCCTTCCATACAGAACCACCGGATCACTAAGACCTACTTTCGTACCTGCTCGACGTGTCTGTCTCGCAGTCAAGCGCGCTTTTGCCTTTATACTCTACGACCGATTTCCGACCGGTCTGAGCGCACCTTCGTACTCCTCCGTTACTCTTTAGGAGGAGACCGCCCCAGTCAAACTGCCCACCATACACTGTCCTCGATCCGGATAACGGATCAGAGTTAGAACCTCAAGCATGCCAGGGTGGTATTTCAAGGTTGGCTCCACGCGAACTGGCGTCCACGCTTCAAAGCCTCCCACCTATCCTACACAAGCAGGCTCAAAGTCCAGTGCAAAGCTACAGTAAAGGTTCACGGGGTCTTTCCGTCTAGCCGCGGATACACTGCATCTTCACAGCGATTTCAATTTCACTGAGTCTCGGGTGGAGACAGCGCCGCCATCGTTACGCCATTCGTGCAGGTCGGAACTTACCCGACAAGGAATTTCGCTACCTTAGGACCGTTATAGTTACGGCCGCCGTTTACCGGGGCTTCGATCAAGAGCTTCGCTTTCGCTAACCCCATCAATTAACCTTCCGGCACCGGGCAGGCGTCACACCCTATACGTCCACTTTCGTGTTTGCAGAGTGCTGTGTTTTTAATAAACAGTCGCAGCGGCCTGGTATCTTCGACCGGCGTGGGCTTACGCAGTAAATACTTCACCCTCACCGGCGCACCTTCTCCCGAAGTTACGGTGCCATTTTGCCTAGTTCCTTCACCCGAGTTCTCTCAAGCGCCTTGGTATTCTCTACCCGACCACCTGTGTCGGTTTCGGGTACGGTTCCTAGTTACCTGAAGCTTAGAAGCTTTTCCTGGAAGCATGGCATCAACCACTTCGCTCTCTAAAAGAAAGCTCGTCATCAGCTCTCGGCCTTGAACACCCGGATTTGCCTAAGTGCCCAGCCTACAACCTTAAACTTGGACAACCAACGCCAAGCTGGCCTAGCCTTCTCCGTCCCTCCATCGCAGTAACTAGAAGTACAGGAATATTAACCTGTTTCCCATCGACTACGCATTTCTGCCTCGCCTTAGGGGCCGACTAACCCTGCGTCGATTAACGTTGCGCAGGAACCCTTGGTCTTTCGGCGTGGGAGTTTTTCACTCCCATTGTCGTTACTCATGTCAGCATTCGCACTTCTGATACCTCCAGCAAGCTTCTCAACTCACCTTCACAGGCTTACAGAACGCTCCTCTACCGCGCATCTTACGATGCACCCGTAGCTTCGGTGTGTGGTTTGAGCCCCGTTACATCTTCCGCGCAGGCCGACTCGACTAGTGAGCTATTACGCTTTCTTTAAAGGGTGGCTGCTTCTAAGCCAACCTCCTAGCTGTCTAAGCCTTCCCACATCGTTTACCACTTAACCACAACTTTGGGACCTTAGCTGACGGTCTGGGTTGTTTCCCTTTTCACGACGGACGTTAGCACCCGCCGTGTGTCTCCCACGCTGACACTTCCAGGTATTCGGAGTTTGCATCGGTTTGGTAAGTCGGGATGACCCCCTAGCCGAAACAGTGCTCTACCCCCTGGAGTGATACGTGAGGCGCTACCTAAATAGCTTTCGAGGAGAACCAGCTATCTCCGAGCTTGATTAGCCTTTCACTCCGATCCACAAGTCATCCCCTACCTTTTCAACGGGAGTGGGTTCGGTCCTCCAGTCAGTGTTACCTAACCTTCAACCTGCTCATGGATAGATCGCCCGGTTTCGGGTCTATACCCAGCGACTAAACGCCCTATTAAGACTCGCTTTCGCTACGCCTCCCCTATTCGGTTAAGCTCGCCACTGAATATAAGTCGCTGACCCATTATACAAAAGGTACGCAGTCACCCAACAAGTGGGCTCCCACTGCTTGTACGCATACGGTTTCAGGTTCTATTTCACTCCCCTCTCCGGGGTTCTTTTCGCCTTTCCCTCACGGTACTGGTTCACTATCGGTCAGTCAGTAGTATTTAGCCTTGGAGGATGGTCCCCCCATGTTCAGACAACGTTTCACGTGCGCCGTCCTACTCGATTTCACTTCCTGGAACCTTTCACATACGGGGCTATCACCCACTATGGCCGCACTTTCCAGAGCGTTCTGTTAGATTCCAAGAAGCTTAAGGGCTAGTCCCCGTTCGCTCGCCACTACTAAGGGAATCTCGGTTGATTTCTGTTCCTCAGGGTACTTAGATGTTTCAGTTCCCCTGGTTCGCCTCACACACCTATGGATTCAGTGTGTGATAACCAGCTTGTGCTGGCTGGGTTCCCCCATTCAGAGATCTCCGGATCAAAGTCTGTTTGCCGACTCCCCGAAGCTTATCGCAGGCTACCACGTCTTTCATCGCCTCTGACTGCCAAGGCATCCACCGTATGCGCTTCTTCACTTGACCATATAACCCCAAGCAATCTGGTCATACGTCTCGAACGTGAAGACGACATTCGCCGAAAATTCGCGCTTGAACTCGCAAATTTTACCTTGACTTGAATGATCACCAGTGAAAGAGATCATTCAGTCTACTTCTATCACATACCCAAATTTTTAAAGAACGGTTCCGGTACAAAGACCAGACAGCAAGGTTCGTTCTATCGAACATTCCTGTCTGAGCTTTACGACGATTGCGGAAGATGGTGGAGCCAAGGAGGATCGAACTCCTGACCTCCTGCGTGCAAAGCAGGCGCTCTCCCAGCTGAGCTATGGCCCCATCAGATCAAGGCACCACCACAACAATTGGTGGGTCTGGGCAGATTCGAACTGCCGACCTCACCCTTATCAGGGGTGCGCTCTAACCAACTGAGCTACAGACCCAATCGTTTCGGCCCTGCAGGTCGACCTCACCCTACTCTCAATCCAAGAGCCTGGGGTGCGCTCTAACCAACCGAGCAACAACCTAATCGTCTAACCAGTGAATCAAGCAATTCGTGTGGGAGCTTATGAGAAAGCTGAGATCATCGATTAAGGAGGTGATCCAGCCGCAGGTTCCCCTACGGCTACCTTGTTACGACTTCACCCCAGTCATGAATCACTCCGTGGTAACCGTCCCCCTTGCGGTTAGACTAGCTACTTCTGGAGCAACCCACTCCCATGGTGTGACGGGCGGTGTGTACAAGGCCCGGGAACGTATTCACCGTGACATTCTGATTCACGATTACTAGCGATTCCGACTTCACGCAGTCGAGTTGCAGACTGCGATCCGGACTACGATCGGTTTTCTGGGATTAGCTCCACCTCGCGGCTTGGCAACCCTCTGTACCAACCATTGTAGCACGTGTGTAGCCCTGGCCGTAAGGGCCATGATGACTTGACGTCATCCCCACCTTCCTCCGGTTTGTCACCGGCAGTCTCCTTAGAGTGCCCACCATAACGTGCTGGTAACTAAGGACAAGGGTTGCGCTCGTTACGGGACTTAACCCAACATCTCACGACACGAGCTGACGACAGCCATGCAGCACCTGTGTTCCGATTCCCGAAGGCACTCCCGCATCTCTGCAGAATTCCGGACATGTCAAGGCCAGGTAAGGTTCTTCGCGTTGCTTCGAATTAAACCACATGCTCCACCGCTTGTGCGGGCCCCCGTCAATTCATTTGAGTTTTAACCTTGCGGCCGTACTCCCCAGGCGGTCGACTTATCGCGTTAGCTGCGCCACTAAGATCTCAAGGATCCCAACGGCTAGTCGACATCGTTTACGGCGTGGACTACCAGGGTATCTAATCCTGTTTGCTCCCCACGCTTTCGCACCTCAGTGTCAGTATCAGTCCAGGTGGTCGCCTTCGCCACTGGTGTTCCTTCCTATATCTACGCATTTCACCGCTACACAGGAAATTCCACCACCCTCTACCGTACTCTAGTCAGGCAGTTATGGATGCAGTTCCCAGGTTGAGCCCGGGGATTTCACATCCATCTTACCAAACCACCTACGCGCGCTTTACGCCCAGTAATTCCGATTAACGCTTGCACCCTTCGTATTACCGCGGCTGCTGGCACGAAGTTAGCCGGTGCTTATTCTGTTGGTAACGTCAAAACAGCAAGGTATTAACTTACTGCCCTTCCTCCCAACTTAAAGTGCTTTACAATCCGAAGACCTTCTTCACACACGCGGCATGGCTGGATCAGGCTTTCGCCCATTGTCCAATATTCCCCACTGCTGCCTCCCGTAGGAGTCTGGACCGTGTCTCAGTTCCAGTGTGACTGATCATCCTCTCAGACCAGTTACGGATCGTCGCCTAGGTGAGCCATTACCCCACCTACTAGCTAATCCGACCTAGGCTCATCTGATAGCGTGAGGTCCGAAGATCCCCCACTTTCTCCCGTAGGACGTATGCGGTATTAGCGCTCCTTTCGGAACGTTGTCCCCCACTACCAGGCAGATTCCTAGGCATTACTCACCCGTCCGCCGCTGAATCCAGAAGCAAGCTCCCTTCATCCGCTCGACTTGCATGTGTTAGGCCTGCCGCCAGCGTTCAATCTGAGCCATGATCAAACTCTTCAGTTCAATACTGATCGGGTTTTGAGAAAACCCTAAACTTGGCTCAGCAATCGCAAAAAACTCTCGAATTCACGAGTGTTACTTGTGATGCTGATAATCTTGCGATCACCAGTCTTAGCTCACAAGCACCCACACGAATTGCTTGATTCAACTTGTTAAAGAGCAGTTGGTTAAGGCTTTCGTCTCAACCGAGGCCGCGCATTTTACAGCAACCTCACTTCCCGTCAACACCTAATTTAAAAAATATTTTCTTTAAATTCAGCGTCTTATGTAAAACCCTATGGGCTTTGCCAGTTGACGGGCGGCGAATTATATAGACCTCCGAATGGTTGTCAACACTTCTTTCAACATCGTGTTTCCCGATTGGAGCCATGCGGTTCAGGCCCGACTCCGGCGCCCGCCATGATTAGGCGGCCTCTATATAGATAGCGCCGCCACTCCACTGGCGCCACAGCCGGTCGCCCGACACTTGCCTGATCGCCAGCGCCCCGGCAGCATGTCCAGCGGCACCGCCAAGGAGACCCAGGCGACCGCCATACATTTCTATGAATTTCCCAGGGAACATTGGATATGGATATCAAGGTCATCGCATTCATCTGCCTGGCAGCTTTGGCATTGGAGCTGCTGCGCGTCTACCGCAGCTCCACCGACAGGCGCCGGGACCAGCGGCAGACCGGGCAGTAGGACTACTGCCCAAGGCAAGAGAGCTGATCCCCCACCTCACCGCTGAAGCATCGCCCGATGCCGGCGAGGCGGGGGAATCGCTTCTGTAGACAGCGCCACGGCGACAAGTTCCCCCTCCCCTGCATTTCTGCGCGCTGCCTTCTCCGCGAAGGACGCATTGGGCATCGATGCCTGCCGCTCCCAGGCCAGGTGTCGGGCTTACCGACCAACCCCACTTTCCTCTTCCACTCCCAGCAATTCCAACGCCACGTCGCGGAACTGCCGCACCACCCGGCTCTCGTTGTCCGGGTTGCACACCAGCGCCAGGCCAACGGTGCGCTCCTGGTGCGGCGTCTCCAGTTCCAGGAAGCACACCGGCGCCGCCGAATTGCGCGCGTGCAGCGCCGGCACCAGGGCGACGCCCAGGCCGCAGGCCACCAGGCTGATGGCCGCCTGCACCTGGGTGGTGGAATGCACCAGCTGCGGCACGAACCCCGCCGCCTGGCATAGCTGCAACAGCACGTAGTGCAGCCCTTCGCTGTGCGGGTAGTCGATCAGCGGCTGGTCGGCCACCTCGGCCAGGTGCACACGGCGGCGGCCATCGCCAGCCAGCGGGCTGTCGCGCGGCACCACCAGCATCATCGGCTCCCACTCCAGGGGAATCAGTTGCAACGACGTTGGCTGGGGCAGCGGGAAGCGCACCAGGCCGACGTCCGCGCGGCCGTTCTCGACCAGCTCCAGCACCCCGCTGGAAGGCAGCTCGCGCAGCTCCAGGGCGATGCCCGGGTAGCGCCGGCGAAACTCGGGGATCAGCCGCGGGACCAGCGACAGCGTCGCCGAACCCACCGAGCCGAGGGTCAGCTGGCCGCGAGCGCCGGCGCCCGCTTCCAGCGCGTAACGCTGCGCCTGCTGCAGGTGCAGCAGCACCTTGCGCAGCTCCGGCAGCACGGCCTGGCCCGCTTCGGTCAGGCTCACCTGGCGCGTGGTGCGCTCGAACAGCGGCAGGCCGATCTCCTCCTCCAGCTTGCGGATCGACACCGACAGCGGCGGCTGGGACATGTGCAGGCGCTCGGCGGCCTCGCGGAAGTTCAGGGTCTCGGCGAGGGCGAGGAATTGGTGAATCTGGCGCAGCTCCACACTGATACTCCATACGTATCAATAATGCGCCAAATAATATTGGATGAACGAGGATACCGACCATAGCCTGAAGCCACTCGATGCCAACAATCCCAACAGGAGAGTGACTCCATGGCGCACAACGAAATCGCCCTCGGGCAAGGCTATCACTGGCAGGACCTCGAACCCGGCCAGCGCTTCCGCACCTACCGCCGCACCGTCACCGAGGCCGACCTGATCGGCTTCGTCGGCGTCACCGGGCAAACCGAGGTCATCTTCATCGACAGCACCTTCGCCGGCGCCATCCAGGGCCGCCCGGTGCCCGCCGCGCTGAGCTACAGCCTGATCGAGGGCATCCTCATGCAGACCATGCTGCAGGGCACCGGCCTGGCCCTGCTGGAACTGCACAAGAGCGTACGCGGCCCGGTGGTGGTGGGCGACACCCTGGAAGCGCTGGTGGAAATCGAGGAGGTCCGCCCCACCTCCAAACACGGCCGCGCCGTGGTCACTTCCCGCGTCAGCGTGCTCAACCAGCGCGCGGAAACGGTGATCGAATATCAGGTCAAACGCCTGCTGGCCGGACGGGGTGAAGGCTGATGCTCGAAGCCCTCGACTTCCGCCCCCTGCCGCCCCGCCACGAGGCCCTGCGCAGCGAGCTGCGCACCTTCCTCGCCGAGCGCCTGGGCGACTATCCGCTGGACCTGCGCGCGCGCAGTTGGCAGGGCTTCGACGCCGACTTCAGCCGGGCCCTGGCGGCGCGCGGCTGGGTCGGCCTGACGCTGCCCCGCGAGTATGGCGGCGCCGGCCTCGACCCCCTGGCCCGTTTCGTGGTGGTGGAAGAGCTGCTCTGCGCCGGCGCGCCGGTAGCCGCCCACTGGATCGCCGACCGCCAGAGCGGGCCGCTGCTGCTGCGCTTCGGCAGCGAGGCGCAGAAGCGCTTCCACCTGCCGGCGATCTGCCGTGGCGAGCAGTTCTTCTGCATCGGCATGAGCGAACCCAATTCCGGCTCGGACCTGGCCAGCGTGCGCACCCGCGCCGAGCGCAATGCCACCGGCTGGCGGCTCAATGGCCAGAAGATCTGGACCACCTACGCCCAGCACAGCCACTACATGATTGCCCTGGTGCGCACTTCCGGCAGCGCGGAGGACCGCCATGGCGGCCTGTCCCAGGTGATCGTCGACCTGACACTGCCAGGCGTGAGCATCCGCCCGATCCGCGACCTCACCGGCGCCGAGCACTTCTGCGAGGTGTTCTTCGACGACGTGCAGCTACCCGAGGGCGCCCTGGTCGGCAAGGAAGGCGAAGGCTGGAAGCAGGTCACCGCCGAGCTGGCCTTCGAGCGCAGCGGGCCGGAACGCATCTACTCCAGCATCGCACTGCTCGATGCGTGGATGGACTGGCTGCGCGTACGGCCGCAGCCCGGCCATGAACGCCTGCTGGGCCAACTGCTCGGCGAACTGATGGTGCTGCGCGCGCTTTCGGTGAGCCTCGCCGCGCAACTGGCCGACGGCCGCAGCCCGGTGGTCGAGGCCGCGCTGGTGAAGGACCTGGGCACCGCCTTCGAGCAATCCATCCCCGCCCTGCTCGGCGACGTGCTGGGCGCCATCGACGGCGCCGAGGCGCCGCACCTGCTGCGGCGCACCCTGGCCTACCTGGAACGCATGGCCCCGGTGTTTTCCCTGCGCGGCGGCACCCGCGAAATCCTCCGCGGCGTAGTCGCCCGCGGCCTTGGCCTGCGATAGGAGCCCGCCATGAACCTCGACACCCTGATCATCGACGCCTTCGGCCAATGGCTGGAAGGCGAAGTCAGCCCCGAACGGGTCCGCCGCATCGACCTGGGCGAGCCTGCCGATGCCCTCTGGCGCTCACTGGCCGAACACGGCTTCGCCGACCTGCTGTTGCCCGAAGCCCAGGGCGGCGCCGCGGCCAGTGCGCAAACCGCCTGCCGCCTCCTGTTCGCCGCCGGCGGCGCGGCCCTGCCGTTGCCCCTGGCCAGTACCTGGTGGGTACGCGCGGCGCTGGCCGAAACCGGCCTGCCGCTGCCCGAAGGCCCCATCGCCCTGGCAACCGGCCGGCGCGAGGGCGCCACCCTGGGGTGCCGCCAGGTGCCCTTCGCCGCCAGCGCCCAGTGGCTGCTGGCCGAGCTGCCGGATGGTGCCTGGCTGCTGCCGCTGGCCTCGGCGCAACGCCAGGCCAACGGCGTCTACGCCAGCCTGGCCCAGGACCTGAGCTGGCCCGGTCTGCCCGCAGACGCCCTGCGCCTGCCGGCCGGGCGCGACTGGCGCGCCCTGGGCGCCGCCTTCAGCGCCGCGCTGATCGCCGGCGCCGGCGAACGCGTCCTGCAGTTGACCCTGGAATACGCCAATACCCGCCAGCAGTTCGGCAAGCCCATCGGCCGCTTCCAGGCCATCCAGCAGCAGCTCAGCGTATTGGCCGAGGAAGTCTTCGCCGCACGCATGGCGGCACAGCTGGCGCTGCATGGCGCCTCGTGGCCGGCCAGCGTTCCGGCCGCGGTGGCCAAGGCGCGCTGCAGCGCTGCCGCCGAACGCATCTGCGCCATCGCCCACGGCGTGCTCGGCGCCATCGGCGTCACCGAGGAGTACGACCTGCAACTGTACACCCGGCGTCTCCACGAGTGGCGCGCCGACTACGGCAGCGAGTCGGCCTGGCAGCCGCTGATCGGCCGCGCGGCCCTGGATGGCCCGGGAAACAGCCTGGCCTTCCTCGAACGCCACCTGCCCGCCGCCTGATCCGCGGCACCCGTGCTTCTCATAACAATCACAATGGAGAACACCCATGGCCCAGCTACTCAGCCAAACCCAGCAGGCCCCGGCGCTCGCCGGGGCCGCCCCGCGCGCCGGCACGCCCATCGCCTGGCGCACCATCGTCGCCGGTAGCATCGGCAACACCGTGGAATGGTTCGACTGGACGGTCTACACCGCCTTCGCCCTCTACTTCAGCCACCAGTTCTTCCCCTCCGACAACGAGACCACTGCGCTGCTGGCCAGCTTCGCCGTATTCGCCATCGGCTTCGCCATGCGCCCGCTGGGCGGCTGGGTGATCGGCGTGTTCAACGACCGCGCCGGACGCAAGGCGGCGCTGAACCTGACCATCCTGATGATGGCCCTGCCTTCGCTGCTGATCAGCCTGATGCCCACCTATGCCAGCATCGGCATCGCCGCGCCGCTGCTGATGGTCCTGGCGCGCATGGTCCAGGGCCTGTCGGTGGGCGGCGAATACGGCGCCGCGGCGACCTTCCTCGCCGAGTCGGCGCCGGCCAGCCAGCGCGGGCTCTATTCGGGCTTCTTCTTCGCCAGCATCGCCCTCGGCCTGCTGGTGGCCTCCGGGCTGGCCTGGCTGCTCAGCCAGTGCCTGAGCCGCGAGCAACTGATGGATTTCGGCTGGCGCATCCCCTTCTTCATCGGCGGCCTGGGCAGCCTGGCGGGTTTCTGGATCCGCCATGGCGTGGAGGAGACCGCGGCCTTCCGCAAGGGCCACGAACAGCGCCGCGGCCAGCGCCTAGAGCAGCCGCTGCGCACGCTCTGGCGCGAGCATCCGCAGGCGGTGAAACGCCTGGTGGGCATCAGCCTGCTGGGGGCCTTCGCCTTCTACCTGTTCGTCAGCTACCTGCCGGTGCACGCCATCCGCAGCCTCGGCGCCTCGCCGGGCACCGCCTACGGCGCCAGCAGCCTGGCACTGGTGGTGTTCATGCTTTCGCAGCCGCTGTTCGGCTGGCTGTCCGACCGCATCGGCCGGCGCCCGCAGCTGATCGTCTTCGCCCTCGGCTACGCCCTGCTGCTGTACCCGGTGGTGCGCTCGATGAACGCCTCCTTCGGCGCCATCCTCGCCGTGGAACTGTTCGGCCTGCTGCTCTACGGCCTGTACTCGGCCATCGCCCCGGCGATCAAGTCGGAACTGTTCAGCACCGACATCCGCGCCCTGGGCATCGGCCTGCCCTACAACCTGGTGGTGGCGATCTTCGGCGGCACCACCCCATACCTGATGACCTGGCTGCAGAGCCGCGGCGACGAGCAGTGGTTCCTGGTCTACGTCTCGGCCATGGCCGTCATCACCCTGGTGGCCTTCCTGCGCATGCCGGAAACCCGTGGCCAACCCCTGCACTGATTCGGAGAACAGCATGAGCAACACGCAAGCCACCCACCAAGGCCCGCTCGCCGGCCTGCGCGTCCTCGACCTGTCGCGGGTCCTGGCCGGCCCCTGGGCCACGCAGGTCCTCGGCGACCTGGGCGCCGACGTGATCAAGGTGGAACGCCCCAGCCGCCGCGACGACACCCGTACCTGGGGCCCACCCTTCCTGGAAGACAGCGGCCAGACCTGGGACGCCGCCTACTACTTCTGCGCCAACCGCAACAAGCGCGCCATCGCCGTGGACTTCGGCCATCCGGACGGCGCCGCCCTGCTGCGCCGGCTGGCCGCCTCGGCGGACGTGCTGGTGGAGAACTACAAGGTTGGCACCCTGGCCCGCTACGGCCTGGACTACGCCGCACTGAAGGCGCTCAACCCGCGCCTGGTGTACTGCTCGGTCACCGGCTTCGGCCAGACCGGCCCCTACGCCGGGCGCGGCGGCTACGACTTCCTGGTGCAGGGCATGAGCGGGCTGATGAGCATCACCGGGCACCGCGACGACGAGCCCGGCGCCGGGCCTCTGAAAGTCGGGCTGCCGGTCAGCGACCTGTTCTGCGGCCTGTACGCCACCATCTCCATCCTCGCCGCCCTCAACCACCGCCATGCCAGCGGCGAGGGCCAGCACATCGACTGCGCGCTGCTCGACAGCCAACTGTCGCTGATGGCCAACCAGGCCATGAACTTCCTGGTCGGCGGCCAGGTGCCGCAGCGCCTGGGCAACGCCCACCCCAACGTGGTGCCCTACCGCGACTTCGCCTGCAGCGACGACTACATCCTCGTGGCCTGCGGCGCCGACGGCCAGTTCCAGGCGCTGTGCCGCCTGCTCGGCCGCGATGACCTGGCCGGCGACCCGCGCTTCACCCGCAACGCCGGGCGCAGCCAGCATCGCCGCGAACTGGAAGTGGAGCTGGCGAAGACCATCGGCACCTGGCGCGCCGCCGACCTGCTGGCGGCCATGGAAGAAGCCGGCGTCCCCGGCGGGCCGATCAACGACCTGCAACAGGCCCTGGCCGACCCGCACGTGCAGGCCCGCGGCATGCTGCAAACGCTGCAGCGCCAGGACGGCACGCCGGTCACCCTGCTCGGCTACCCGGCCAAGTTCTCCGCCACGCCGCCCAGCTACCGCCTGGCGCCGCCGGTGTTCGCCCAGGACACCGCCAGCCTGCTGGGCGAGGAACTGGGCCTGGCGACCGCGCAACTGGCCGAGCTGGCCGCCAAAGGCGCCATCGCCCTGGCCCAGCCATCGACCGTACGCGCCGCCAAGGCCGGTTGAGGTTCAGCCCGGCAACCGCTCCACCCCGCGCAAGTGGGCCAGCACCTGGTCCACCGCGCGGTCCAGGCAGCCCTTGAAGAAATGGTTGGCGCCGGCGAACAGGGTGACCGGGCGCTGTTCGGGCCGCGCCCAGTCCAGCAGATTGGCCAGCGGCGCCATTTCATCGGCCTCTCCGTGCAATAGAAGGCAGTCCGCCGGTAGCGCCATGGGTTCGTAGTGCCGGCCGCCGGGCACCGTGCCCACCGGCAGGCCCATCAGCACCAAGGCCTCGGCCGGCTGCGCCAGGTCGCGGGCGGTGCGGGCAAACACGTAGGCGCCGAAGGAAAAGCCCACCAGCGCCAGGGGCAGGTCCGGGTAGCGCTCGCGCAGATAGGCAACCACCGCCTGGCTGTCCTGCGCTTCGCCGATGCCCTCGGCGTACTCGCCCTCGGTGCCGTCCACCCCGCGGAAGCTCGGGCGCACCGCCAGCCAGCCGGCCTTGCTCAGGCGCCGCGCCAGGGTCAGCGGCACCAGGTGCCGCGGGCTGCCGCCGAGCAGCGGCTGCGGGTGGCTGACCATGGCCACGCCGCGGGCCGGGCCGGCCGGGGCGTCGATGAGCAGCTGGACCCGGCCTGCCGGGCCATCGATCAGCAGCGGGTTGCGGTCTTCATCGGGCATCGCGGTGTTCTCGTTCGGAAAGCGGGTGGCCAGGGTAATCCAGGCAGTCCCCGGGGTGGGCAAAAAGCACGCATGCGACCGCCCATGCCCCGCCTCTGCCATCCCCGGGCGAGCTGATACACTGCTCTACTGCCGCCGGGCCCGGGGCCTGGCGTCGAACAAGCAGTGAACGAGGACAGTATGAAAGCCGATTTCGCGACCACCCACCTGCAAGCGGCGGTGACAGCATGATCGAGGTAACCGAGGTTTCCATTGCCGAGCTGCGCGACGCGCTCGAGTCCGGCAGCACCACCGCGGTCGAACTGGTCAAGGCCTATCTCGCGCGGATCGATGCCTACGACGGCGCCGACACCCCCACCGCGCTGAACGCAGTCGTGGTGCGCAACCCCGATGCGCTGGCGGAGGCCGAGGCGTCCGACGCGCGCCGCGCCCGGGGCGAGACGCTGGGCCCGCTGGACGGCATCCCCTACACCGCCAAGGACAGCTACCTGGTGAAGGGCCTGACCGCGGCTTCCGGCAGCCCGGCCTTCAAGGACCTGGTGGCCTACCGCGACGCCTTCACCATCGAGCGCCTGCGCGCCGCCGGCGCCATCTGCCTGGGCAAGACCAACATGCCGCCCATGGCCAACGGCGGCATGCAGCGCGGCGTATATGGCCGCGCCGAAAGCCCCTACAACGCCGCCTACCTCACCGCGCCCTTCGCCTCCGGCTCGTCCAACGGCGCGGGCACGGCCACCGCGGCCAGCTTCTGCGCCTTCGGCCTGGCCGAGGAAACCTGGTCCAGCGGCCGCGGCCCGGCCTCGAACAACGGCCTGTGCGCCTACACCCCGTCGCGCGGGGTGATCTCGGTGCGCGGCAACTGGCCGCTGACGCCGACCATGGACGTGGTGGTGCCCTACGCCCGGACCATGGCCGACTTGCTGGAAGTACTGGACACGGTGGTGGCCGAGGACGCCGACAAACGCGGCGACCTGTGGCGCCTGCAACCCTGGGTGCCGATCCCCGACGTCGCCTCGGTGCGCCCGGCGTCCTACCTGGAACTGGCCGCCAAGGCCGACGCCCTGGCCGGCAAGCGCCTCGGCGTGCCGCGCATGTTCATCAACAAGGATGAAGTGGCCGGCACCAGCGAGAACCCCGGCATCGGCGGGCCGACCGGGCAGCGCATCCACACCCGGCCCTCGGTGATCGCCCTCTGGGAACAGGCCCGCAAGGCCCTGGAAGCGGCCGGCGCCGAAGTGGTCGAGGTGGACTTCCCGCTGGTTTCCAACTGCGAGGGCGACCGCCCCGGCGCGCCGACGGTGTTCAACCGCGGCATCGTCTCCAAGGAATTCCTCCACGACGAGCTGTGGGAGCTGAGCGGCTGGGCCTTCGACGACTTCCTGCGGGCCAACGGCGATCCCAGGCTGAACCGCCTGGCCGACGTGCAGGGCGAGCTGATCTTCCCCCACGACCCCGGCACCCTGCCCAACCGCGAGGGCGACCTCGCCGCCGGCATGGACGAATACGTGCGCATGGCCCAGCGCGGCATCAAGCCCTGGGACCAGATCGCCACCCTGCCCGACGGCCTGCGCGGCCTGGAGAAGACGCGCAAGCTCGACCTGGAAGACTGGATGGACGAACTCGGCCTCGACGCCGTGCTCTTCCCCACCGTGGCCGACGTGGGCCCGGCGGACGCCGACGTCAACCCGGCCTCGGCGGACATCGCCTGGAGCAACGGCGTGTGGGTCGCCAACGGCAACCTCGCCATCCGCCACCTGGGCGTGCCCACGGTGACGGTGCCCATGGGCGTGATGGCGGACATCGGTATGCCGGTGGGCCTGACCTTCGCCGGCCGCGCCTACGACGACTCGGCCCTGCTGCGCTTCGCCGCGGCCTTCGAGTCGACCGGCAAGCGCCGCATCGTCCCCCCGCGCACCCCGCCGCTGGCGCACGGCTGACGAGGCCACGGGCGGGTCGGCGCGCAGGCGCCGGTCCCGCCCGCTGCAGAACGACATCGAAGCGCCAAGGAGGGCCGCCCGCCATGAACGAACCCACCCTCAGGCCGGCACTGGCCAGCGACCTCCCCTTCGTCTACCGCGGCGAGCTGGCCTACATCCGCCAATGGGAGCCGGCCCACGAGGACGACTGGTACCGGCAACTGGAGCGGCACCTGACGCGCTGGGTCGAGCATCTGGAGCGCCTGACCATCGCCACCCTGGAAGGACAGCCCGTAGGCTACAGCCTCTGGATGCCGGACGAGGGCCATGCCGAACTCTGCACGCTCGGCGTCTGCGCCGCTTTCCGCCGCAAGGGCGTTGGAGATGCGTTGCTCCAGGCCTATATCGCCGCGGCCAGGGCCGAAGGCTTCAGCCACCTCACCCTGAACGTGCGCCAGGACAACCCGGCACGCCGTCTCTACGAACGGGCGGGCTTCCGCCACCTGGGCA
The DNA here is from genome assembly GCF_023516765.1 of Pseudomonas sp. R3.Fl. Lineage (NCBI taxonomy): Bacteria > Pseudomonadati > Pseudomonadota > Gammaproteobacteria > Pseudomonadales > Pseudomonadaceae > Pseudomonas > Pseudomonas sp. R3.Fl. Next base: position 7,087,590 of record NZ_JAMGSO010000001.1, on the reverse strand, counting down.
CCTCACCCAACGGCTACCTGCGGTACATGCTGCAAGCGGCGCCATGTAAGGCGCATGGGTAGCCGCCCTGCCCCCACAGCAAACACCTACGACATTCCCCTCAGCCGGAAATGAAAGCCCGGTCGCAGGAAAAATCCTCCTCTGCCGACAGCACGTAGGGCGAATAACCGTTCGCGGTTATCCGCCGCTGGCCGGAGCACCGATGTCCGACGACTCGCATGGCCGGTGGCCAATCGCGGACGGAGTCCGCTCCTACGTTGCAGGTGGGCACGGCTTCTCGTAGGAGCGAGCTTGCTCGCGAACAAGCGCGATGCCATGCGGTTCGCGAGCAAGAACTAGGCGTCCCCCTCGATCCTACGAAGAGCGCCCCGGCGCGGCCTGCAAGACAGTCGCTCCTACGTCCGTACTCCCCCGGAACCGTAGGAGCGGACTCCGTCCGCGATGATCCCTCCTTGGAAACAACCGTCCCTCAAGGCCACCTCGGTGATTGTTTGTAAATGCTAATTGTTTTTATTTACAACATATTTACCTTTCCTTACCATTTTGCCGACGGAGAAATCCCTCTCCGATTTCCTACGTAAACAAGAATCGCAGCCGGCCTCTGCCACGGCCTCATGCGGCTTACATCCGACCAGGACCCTGCAAAATGAGACAAGTAGTATCCAGCGCCCTGTTGCTAAGCCTCTCCGCCCTCCCCCTGGCCATCCAGGCCGCGGCCAAGGATGACCGTGTGGACCTGGGCGCCACCGAGGTGCTCGGTACCCAGGACCCCGCCGCAGCCGCCACCACCGAAGGCAGCGGCTCCTACACCACCAAGGCCATGCGCACCTCGACCAAGATCCCCATGTCGATCCGCGAGACGCCGCAGTCGGTCAGCGTGGTGACCCGCCAGCGCATGGACGACCAGGGCATGAACGACCTCAACGACGCGGTGAAGGGCGTCACCGGCCTGACCGTCCAGCAGTACGGCCCGGCGCGGGTGAGCTACGCCTCGCGCGGCTTCGACGTCGACAACATCATGTACGACGGCCTGCCCACCAGCATCTCCACCTACACCCAGGACGTGATCTCCGCGGCGGACCTCGCGATGTTCGACCGCGTCGAAGTGGTGCGCGGCGCCACCGGCCTGATGCAGGGCGCCGGCAACCCGGCGGCGGCCATCAACATGGTGCGCAAGCGCCCCACCCAGGACTTCCACATGAGCCTGGAAGGCAGCGCCGGCACCTGGGACCGCTACCGCAGCGAAGCCGACGTCTCCGGCCCGCTGAACAGCGAAGGCACCCTGCGCGGCCGCGCCGTGATGGCCTACCAGACCAAGGACAGCTTCCAGGACTACGTCAGCAGCGAGCGCGGCGTGCTCTACGGCATCACCGAGGCCGACCTGAGCCCGGACACCACCCTGGCCATCGGCGCCTCCTATCAGGACGACAACCGCAACGACAACTGGGTGGGCCTGCCCGCCCCGCTGGGCGGCCGCCACCTGGACCTGAAGCGCTCCGACTACTACGGCGCCGACTGGTCCTACTGGGATACCAAGACCACGCACCTGTTCAGCGACCTGACCCACCGCTTCGACAACGGCTGGCAGATGAAGCTGGCGGCCGACAAGCTGTGGGCGCGCATCAACATGCTCGGCCTGTACAACAGCTGCTACTACACCCAGGACTGCCCGACCATGACCCAGGGCGCCGGCAAGTACGACTACACAGACGACCACGAAAGCTACGACGCCTTCGCCAACGGCCCCTTCCAGCTGCTGGGCCGCGAGCACGAACTGGTGGTGGGCGCCAGCTATCGCCAGGAGCGCTTCGACGGCCACGGCGGCTGGGGCGACCTGTTCAAGAAGGACGGCACGCCGCTGGGCGCGATGGACCCGACGCAGTGGGACCCGGCCTCGACCCTCAAGCCGAACATCGACATGAACCTCTGGGGCATGAAGCTCGACCAGGAGCAGAAAGGCACCTACGTCACCACCCGGCTGAACATCGCCGACCCGCTCAAGGTCATTCTCGGCGGCCGCCTGGACTGGTACGAGGCCGACGCCCACGGCGACACCGACGTCTTCAAGGTCACCCGCAAGGTCACCCGCTACGCCGGGGTGATCTACGACCTCAACGACACCTACTCGGTCTACGCCAGCTACACCGACATCTTCAAGCCCCAGGACACGCTGGACGCCACCGGCAACGTACTCACCCCCATCACCGGCAAGAACTACGAGATCGGCCTGAAGGGCGAGCACTTCGGCGGCGCGCTGAACTCGCAGATCGCGCTGTTCCAGGTGGACCAGGAAAACCGCGCCACCGACGACACCAGCAGCCCCAACCCGTGCCCGGCCAACCCCAGCTCCTTCGACTACTGCCAGCGCGCCTCCGGCAAGGTCCGCAGCCAGGGCGTGGACATGGAACTGAGCGGCGAGCTGAGCCAAGGCTGGCAGGCGATGGTGGGCTACACCTACGTCGACGCGAAGTACAAGCATGACGCCGACGAATCCAACGTCGGCAAGCCCTTCGACCCGAGCAAGCCGCGCCACCTGTTCAAGCTGGCCACCACCTACAACCTGCCGGGCGACCTGCACAAATGGCGCGTGGGCGGCAACCTGACCACCCAGAGCCAGACCGAGGACACCACCACCGGCTTCCAGCAGGGCGGCTACACCGTGGTCGACGCCATGCTCGGCTACCGGGTCAGCGAGAACATCGACACCCGCGTCAACTTCAACAACATCTTCGACAAGTACTATTACAGCGGCATCAGCTTCGGCAACCTGAACTACGGCGAGCCGCGCAACCTGATGTTCAGCGTCAAGTACTCCATGTAACGCCCCTGGAGCACCGTAGGAGCAACTGCCTTGCAGGCTGCGCCGAGGTGCTCTTCGTAGGATCGAGGGGGACGCCTAGTTCTTGCTCGCGAACAGACTCCGCTACGGGGCTTGTTCGCGAGCAAGCTCGCTCCTACGAGAAGCCGTGCCCGTTCGTACCTTAATCCACGATCACCAATACACGCCGGCCAACCCCTTGCACCCTCCCTGTAGGAGCGGGCCCTGCCCGCGAATCGCGCGCAGGGCGCGCTCCTACATGGGAATGGCAGGGGTATGAGACTCCGTCCGCGGTCACCGATACACGCCGGCCTGCCGGCCGGATCGCGGATGAATCCGCTCCTACGGTTTGCCCCTTGCACCGTCCCTCCCCGTAGGAGCGGATCTTATCCGCGATCCGCAGCGGAACCTCCGGCTATCGCAGACAAACCCCGCCCCCCGGCAAGACCGCCGCTCCCGCTCACGGCCGCCGTCCCGCCCCGCTGCGGGCTATCGGCTCGCCGCCCTGGCGCGGTTTGTAGAACAGGAAATGCTCGGTCCGCGCCGTCCTCAGGTAGGTCCTCGCCCAGGACGGCCTGACGTGGCGGTCGTGGAAGTACAGCGCGCCGTCGGTGCGATCGGGCAACTGGCGGTTGAGCGCCTTGCGCGCTATGTCGCGGGCCAGGTCGTAGCGCTTTTCCTCCACCACCTGGTCGGGGCGGCCATCGCACCACCAGGAGAACTGGCAGCTCCTGCTCTCCGAACCCTGCTTGACCACGGCGCAGACGGTATCGGGGAAGTCCTTGCTGGCCACCCGGTTCATCACCACGTTGGCCACCGCCTCCATGTCCCCGCGCGATGCGCCCTTGGCCTCCCAATAGACGGAGCGGGCCAGGCAGGTGATGGCGTCGTCCAGCGGCGCCTCCCCGGCCGGGTCCACGGCGCGGGCCTCGCTGCGGGTGATGGGCCTGACCTGGGCGGCCGTGCCGGTCGCCCCCTGCTCGGCCGCCTGCTCCTCGAGCACCTCGGCCTTGTTCTCCGCCACCGCGGCCTTCTGCCCGAGCGGCCCGGCGAATGCCGGGGCGCCGAACAGCAAGGCGACGATGCACGCTACCCGGACTGTCCAGCGCATGATCGACCTCACTCGCCGGCACCTGGCGCGCCACGCCTGTTCGCGGCGCTGCCGACCGGCTTCGCTCGGTTCTGTAGACCGCCGCGCTGGTGGATCATTCATATTTATTCCGCCACAGCCCACGGCTGGCGCGGCCTGTAACGCAACGGCAGGTGTCCGCGAGGGCTCTGGCACGGTTCTCGCCGGCCTCGCTCAGCCCAGGAAGGCGCACACCTGCGCCAGCACCTCGGCGGCCTTCTGCCGGTGCGGAACATGGCCGCAGTCCGCCAGCAGCTTCATGGTGGCGGGCCCGGCGGCGCGGGCGACGAAACGCTCGGGGTGGCGGGCCGAGCCGAACTCGTCCTGCTCGCCGTGCAGGCACAGCAACGGGCACTGCAGGCGCGCCAGCTGGTCATCCAGGTTCCAGTCGCCGAAGGCATCGGACAGCCAGGTATCCACCCAGGCCCGCAATACCCAGTGCGCCTTGTCGCCGTGGTATTTCGCCAGGCGTTCCAGTTCGCCCGGCCGGGCGAAGTCGCGCTCGGCGGCGCGGATGCCTTCCAGGGTGCGGTCTTCGACGAAGGCCTGGGCCGACTCCAGCACCAACGCCTCGCAAGCCGCGCCGAAGGCTGCGGCGCAGCCCACCGCCATGCCGCCGCCAACGCTGTGGCCGAAGGCGACGAAGCGCTCGAAGCCCAGTTGTTCGCGCAACGCGGCGAAGCCCTGCCGCGCCTCGTCCTCGACGAAGCCCCGCGCCAGCGTCCCCGGATGGGCGTCGGACTGGCCGAAGCCCAGGCGGTCGTAGGCGATCACCTCACGCCCGCTGGCCCGCGCCAGTTGCTCGGGGAATTCGCGCCACAGCGCCACGCAGCCCAGGGAGTCGTGGAACAGCACGATGGGCGCCGCGGCGCCGCCCCCACTCGGCGTCCAGCGCCGGGCGAAGAGCCGGCCGTGCGGCGTGTCGATCCAGTGTTCGCGGGTGCTGACCGCTGTCATGGGGGCTTCCTCTGCTGCTCCGGTGGCCGGCCACCGCCCGGCGGGGCGGCGGCACGCTGAAGGGATTCGCTTTTAGGCCGGCGGCGGCCGGAATGCAAGCCCGGCGACATACGGCCGACGAGGGAACCACAGGCGGGTCGATACTGATGAACATGCCCTGCCCTGCCCAGTAGTCGATCCCCCGGCCACGCGGCGCAGAGGCGGGGCAGCGGCTCCGTCGGCCAAGCGCAACGGCCACGCGACGCCATGGGCCGCCACGCCTGACCGCCGGGCAAGACTTTGTGAACGCCTGCGAACGGGCACCCTCGACGGTTCAGCTCTTACCGGGGAGGCGCGGGCCATGAATACCTTTTTCATCCTGCTGATCATCGCCGTGGCGGCTCTCATCATCATCATGGACCTGGGCCACCGCTAGGGCGCCAGCAACGGCTTTCGAATCCGACGGCAGCCCCCATGGCGGCTCGCAGGGCAAGCGTGGCCGTCTTTGCCAGAACAGGACGACGACACCAGGGACAGCCCTGCGCCCCCATGCCGATCATCTTCTCATCGTCGGAGAGGCTTTACAGAGATACTGTATGCACATACAGTATTTTCCACAGGGCCAATCAGCCACTTCCCAGACGCCAGGGGGACACCATGCACGCCGATACCTACCAGCAGCTCGCCGCCCGGGTTAACGCCCAGATCGCCGCCCACGACGCCCGCCAGCGCCCCGGCCTGACCCTGCAGCGCATCCCCGGCGACGACGCCAAGGCCTGGGAACGGGTGCTGATGGAACTGCGCGGCGCGGACAACCTCACCGTGCTGCCGCTGCGCGACGGCGCGGTACGCCTGGCCTGGCACAGCTGGCTGGACTGAGCCGGGGCGAACGCGTCCCTACGGGCCGTGCAGCCGCAGCCACTCGTCCACCATATCGCCCATGGTCGCCGGGGCGCCGCTGCGTATCCAGGCCATGAAGGCGCGGTCGAAACGGAAGCCCTCGCCGCACTGCTCGCGCAGGAAGCGGCGGACGTTCTGGGTGTTGCGGTAGCCCGGATCGACCGGGGTTTGCCGGGTGATCGGTTGGCTGTGCCAATCGAAGCGCATGGGACCACTCCCTGGTTGCGGCATGGAGGGGGTCAGCCTGACAGGATGCGGCGTGGCCGACCAGGGTCCATGCCGCCGTTGCGAAACGCACAGCCGCCGGCTACGGGCGGCGGCGTCCATGGCTCAGGCGTCCTGCTCCACATCCGAGCGGGACGTCAGCCAGGCCAGCGCAGCCGCGGCCAGCAACAGTGCGGCACTGGCCGCAAAGGTGCTGCGATAGCCGCTGCCGTCGAAGAGCAGGCCGCCCACCGTCGAACCCAAGGCGATGGCCAGTTGCACCACAGCCACCAGCAGCCCGCCGCCGGCCTCCGCGTCGCGGGGGAAGGTCCTGGCCACCCAGCCCCACCAGCCGACCGGCGCGGCGGTGGCGAGCAGCCCCCAGAGCCCGAGCAGCACGACGACCACGGCTTCACTTCCGCCGAAAACGATCAGCGCCAGGGCGATGGCGGCCATCAGCATGGGGATGGCGACCAGCGTCGGGTAGAAGCCGCGCTTGAGCACCAGGCCGATGAGGCTGGTGCCGATGAAGCCGGTGACGCCCATGGCCAGCAGGATCAGCGAGAGGCTGGAGACGCCCGTCCCCGTTACCGTTTCCAGGAACGGCCGCACGTAGGTGAACAGGGTGAACTGGCCCATGAAGAACAGGCTCGCGCCCAGCATGCCCAGGGCCGCCACCGGCCGCCGCAGCAGCGTGAAGATGTTGCCCACACCAGCCCTGCGGCCTTCGACGGGCATGGACGGCAGGCTGATCCACTGCCAGGCGAAGGCGAGCAGCGCCACCGGCACCAGGCAGAAGAAGGCGCCGCGCCAGCCGATGACGGCCCCCAGGTAGCTGCCCAGGGGCGCGGCCACCACCGTGGCCAGGGCGTTGCCGCCGTTGAAGATGGCCAGGGCGCGCGGCACCTGGCTCACCGGCACCAGACGCATGGCCGTGGCCGCCGACAGGGACCAGAAGCCGCCGACGACGATGCCGATGAGCGCGCGGCCGAGCATGTAGGTGAAGTAGTTCGGCGCCAGGGCGATGACCGCGCCGGACAGCGCCATCACCCCGGTCAGCCCCAGCAGCAGCGTCTTGCGGTTCAGGCTGCCGGCCAGCGTCGAGATGAACAGGCTGGTGACCACGGCGAAGGCGCCGGAGATGGCGATGCCCTGCCCGGCCATGCCTTCGCTCACCCGCAGGTCCGCCGCCATGGGCGTGAGCAGGCTGACGGGCATGAACTCCGAGGCGATCAGGGCGAAGACGCACAGCGTCATGGCCAGCACGCCGCCCCAGAAGGCGGGCTCGCGCCCGGCAGCCTGTCGGCATCGGGTATCGCCCACAGGGGCGTCGCATAGGTTGGTCGTCATGGATTACCGGTTCGTCAGAGGTTGCCGCGCAGGTCCGTCCGGACGCACGCGGCAAGGGGAAAATGAGGGCGTCAGTCCTGGACGGGTTCGATCCGCACCTGCAGCGGCCCGCGGCGCTGCAGCGCGGGCAGGCCGGCATCCACCCGGCCCAGCGGCAGCAGGCCCGAGGCGTAGGACCGGCCCTTGACGAAGATCGCCAGGTTGCCCCAGGGGGCGTAGTAGGTGATGTCGCCAGCCTGCGGCGTCATGCCCGCGGGCGCCTGCACCGTGGACAGCTTGCCCGGCAGGTCGGCGATCCGCTCGATGACCGCGTAGTCCTCCAGCGTCAGCGACAACGGCAGCAGTGCCGCGAAATCCCGCGCGGCGGGGTTGTCGTAGAGCGTGGCGTCGACGACCTGGTCGTCGACGTGGATGCGGATCTTCATGGCGGCCTCCTTCGGTTGCAGGGGCGAGGCCGCCGAGCCGCCCGGCAGGCACGCCATGAGCGCCAGGCAAGAGGCAGCCAGCAACAGCCGCACGCTGCGGCGGATACCAGGGTCGAGGTCGGGCATCCCGGGGCCCGTCAGTTCAGCGCCGCGCGGAAGAACCCCACCAGCTTGTCGAAGGGAATCAGCTCGACCCTGTCGTAGAGGTCGACGTGGCCCGCGCCCGGCACCACGTAGAGTTCCTTGGGCTCTCCGGCAAGCCGGTAGGCCTCTTCGCTGAACTCCCGCGAGTGGGCATCCCCGCCGGTGATGAACAGCATCGGCCGCGGCGAGATGGTCTGGATGTCGTCGAACGGGTAGAAGTTCATGAACTTGACGTTGCTGGTGAGCGTCGGGTGCGTGGTGAGCTCCGGCGACTGCCCCTGGGGCGTGAACTCGCCCCGCGGGGTGCGGTAGAAATCGTAGAACTCCCGCTCGATAGGCGTGGAAGCGTCGGTCAGCTTGTGTACCGTCCCGCTGGTGTAGGCCGTGTCGCCGCCGGTGAATTCGACGTAGCGCTGCTCGGCGGCCTGTTCCAGCACCTGCCTGCGCTGTTCGAGGCTGAGCGAATGTCTCAGCCCGTTGCGGTTGGCGCCGCCCATGTCATACATGCTGACCGTGGCGATGGCCCTCAGGCGCGGGTCGATCTTCGCGGCGCTGATGGCGAAGCTGCCGCTGCCGCAGATGCCGATCACGCCGATGCGCCCGCGCTCGACGAAGGGCCGGGTGCCCAGGTAGTCCACCGCCGCGCTGAAGTCTTCGGCGTAGATGTCCGGCGCCACGGCGTTGCGCGGCTGCCCTTCGCTCTCGCCCCAGAACGACAGGTCCAGGGACAGGGCGACGAAGCCCTGCTCGGCCATCCGCGTGGCGTAGAGGTTGGCGCTCTGCTCCTTCACCGCGCCCATGGGGTGCCCGACTATGATCGCCGGGTGCCTGGCGCTGGTGTCCAGCCCCTTGGGCAGGAACAGATTGCCCGCGACCCGCATGCGGTACTGGTTCAGGAAGGTGACCTTCTGCACGGTCACCTTGTCGCTTTGGTAGAAGTTGTCGGCACCGCGAGACATGTCCGCTCCCATGGCAGTGAAGGAACCGAGCAGGAGGCCAAGCATCAGGAAGAGTCTTTTCATGGGTCCTGCCTTGTTGAAGGACCCCGGCGGCACGGGATGAGCCGGCGGGGTGCGGGCATTGTCGCGAAAGCGGGAGCCGCTTATTAGCTAATGAATCCTGAATATCCCTATAATCCCTGCTAATCAATCAGAGCGAGCGGCCATGGCCAGGCACAACCTCAACGATCTGCAGGCGTTCGTCACGGTCGCCCGCGAGGGCAGCTTCACCCGCGCCGCCGCCCGCCTGGGCGTCAGCCAGTCGGCGGTCAGCCAGGTGGTCTCGGCCCTGGAGGCGCGGCTGAAAATCCGCCTGCTCACCCGCACCACCCGCAGCGTGTCCCTGACCAGCGCCGGCGAACGCCTGTTCCAGGCGATCGGCTACCGCTTCGACGAGATCGAGGCGGAGCTGGACGCCCTCACCGAACTGCGCGACAAGCCGGCGGGCACGGTGCGCATCACCTGCGGCGACCACGTCATCAGGACCACCCTGCTGCCGAAGCTGATGCCGCTGCTGCGGGAATACCCGGACATCAAGCTGGAACTGGACGTCAACTACGGCTTCCGCGACATAGTCGCCGACCGCTTCGACGCCGGCGTGCGCTTCAGCGAGACAGTGGACCAGGACATGATTGCGGTGCCCATCGGCCCCGAGCTGCGCATGGCGGTGGTCGCCGCGCCGGCGTACTTCGCGCAGCACCCCATCCCGAAGACGCCGCGGGACCTGGTGGCCCATCGCTGCATCAACATCCGCTTCCCCACCTACGGCGGGCTGGACGCCTGGGAATTCGAGCGGCGCGGCCAGAAGCTGAAGGTCCGCGTCGACGGCCAACTGGTCTTCAACACCACCACCCACATCGCCGAGGCCGCCGTGGGCGGGATGGGCATCGCCTACCTGCCGGAGGAAGAGTTCGCCCCGCACCTCGCCGAAGGGCGCCTGCGGCGCGTGCTGGAAGACTGGTGCCCGCCCTTCTCCGGCTACCACCTGTACTACCCGAGTCGTCGACAGCCCTCCCCAGCCTTTTCCCTGGTGGTGGACGCGCTGCGGGTGCGGCTTCCGGGCAAGCGCGCCTGAACTATCCTTCCGGAACCCGATCGCACGGCGGGCAGAGGGATGAGCCGCATCATCATCATCGACAACCACCCCATCACCTGCGTGGGCGCCAGGGCCCTGCTGGAAAGCCAGGGCCACCAGGTCGTCGGCGCGGCCGACAATGGCATCGACGGCCTGGACCTGTGCCGGCGGCTGGCGCCGGAGCTGGTCGTGCTCGACCTCAAGGTGCCGCGCCTCGGCGGGCTGGACGTGATCCGCCGCATCCGCGCCCGCCAGGAAGGTACCCAGGTGCTGGTGTTCACCGACCTGCCGGCGGACGTCTACGAGCACGCATGCGTGGAGTGCGGCGCCGCCGGCTTCGTCGCCAAGTCCGACACCCGGGCCCCGCTGCTGGAAGCGGTGTCGGCGGTGCTGGCCGGGCGGACCTTCTTCAAGGTCGGCGCCCTGCGCCCGGAGCCCATCGGCACGGCGGCCCAGGGCACGGCCCAGGCCGAAGTGCTGACGCCGCGGGAAATCACCGTCCTGCACTACCTGGCCGACGGCTACCGGGTCAAGGACATCGCCGCCGAGCTGGCGATCAGCGACCGCACCGTCAGCACCTACAAGGCCCGGCTGCTGGAGAAGACCAATACCAATTCGCTGGTCGAGCTGATCCAGGTCGCCGCGCAGCACGGGCTGGTGGAGCGCCCGGTCGACACGCCCGCGCCCGGAGGCGCCCGGCAGCCTTTCGACAGCCTCATCGACCGCGTCCCCTACCCGCTGAGCCTGCGCGACGGCGAAGGCCGCGTGCTGGCGGCGAACGCGGCCTTTCTCCGGCTGACCGGCCTCAGCCATGACCAGGTCGCGGGCAGCACCATCAGCGAGCTGGGGGTGGTGGACGCCGAGCACCTGGAGTACGTGCGCAAGACCTTCCAGGCCGCGGTGCAGGCCAGGATCCCGTACATGACGGTGTGCGTGGTCCACATCAACGGCGTGCGCCACGTGTTCAAGCAGGGCGGCATCCCCGTCAGCGGCGAGGATGGCGGGTTCATCGGCATGCTCTGCTCGGCCGTCGACATCGGCGAGCAGGACCAGGAGATCCAGATGCTGCGCGACAGCCTGGAGCAGGTCCGCAGCATCCGCACCCGGCGCGGACGCTACCTGGTCGACTTCGGCGAACAGGCCCTGCGCGAGCTGGCGGCGCTGCAGCAGCCCGGCCAGGACGACGCCCTCGCCCAGGGCCTGGCCCGGTTGCGCGGCGACATCGAGCTGCTGACCGACCTGGCCCGCCTGGAACTGGGCCAGATGACGCCCATGCCCAGCCGGGCCGATCTGGATGCCTTGACCGAGCAGGCCCTCGCCACCCCCGCAGCGCCGGCTTGCCGCTTGCAGAAGGCTGGGACGCAGCCCTGGGCCTGGGTGGACGCGCAGCGCTACCGCCAGCTGGTCGGCGCCCTGCTCCTGTATGCGCAGAGCCTGGGCGCCGGCCAGGTCGACCTGGCGGCGAAAGCCATCGAGGTCTCCGGCGCCCGCCTGCAGTGGCGGCTTTCGCTGCGGGCCGGGGCGTTGCCGGCATGCGCGCCCCCCTTCGTCGCAGCCCTGGTGCTGGCCGAGACGCTGGCCGGCCTGCTCGGCGGCAGCCTGCAGGTCCATGAGCAGAACGGCGCGAAGCTGCACGTCGAACTGCATCTGGAACTACCCCGCAGCGCACGGCAGCCCTGACGTCTCAGGGACGCACTACAAGCCTTTCGTGGCGCGCCTGATTAATCCCCGCAGGGAATTCCCCAAAGCTTTCTCCTAGCAAATTTCCTAGGAGACAAGCGATGAAACATCGCCATTCGGGGAACCGCGGCCCCTCCCCTCTGCCGCTGCACACGCTCTGCGTCGCGATAGCCCTGGCCTCGGCCGGCCTGTCGCTGCAGGCCCAGGCCGACGCCCTGCCCGAGGACGGCCAGGTGGTCGGCGGCCAGGCCAGCATCACCCGGAACGGGCCGAACATGGAGGTGAACACCGCCAGCGCGCGCACCGCCATCGACTGGCAGCGCTTCAACGTCGGCCCGGACAACAGCATCACCTTCCGCCAGCCCGACGGCCGCTCGGTGACCCTCAACCGGGTGATCGGCAGCGATCCGTCGAAGATCTATGGCGCCGTCACCTCCAACGGCCAGCTGATCCTGGTCAACCCCAACGGCATCTGGCTCGGCCCGAACTCGCGCATCTCCGCCAGCGCCCTGGTGGCCAGCGCCGGCTTCCTCAGCGACGAGCAGGCCAAGGAGTTCACCCGCAGCGGCAAGCTGGACCTGCAGCTCAAGGGCCTGGTCAGCAACCACGGGCGCATCACCGTGCACGACAACGGCATGGTCGCCCTGCTCGGCGCCCAGGTGGAGAACCACGGCGTCATCCAGGCGCGCAAGGGCAGCGTGCAACTGGCCACCGGCCCGCGCGCGACCCTCGACTTCCATGGCGACGGGCTGATGAACATCGCCGTCCAGGGCACCCCGGGTGACAAGGACAGCGTCAACGCCGACGTCACCGGCGGCGTGCACAACAGCGGCGAGATCGACGTCGGCAACGGCGTGGTGGCCATGAGCGCCGAGCGCGCGGCCAGGCACCTGGACTCGGTGATCAACCTCGGCGGCAAGGTGGCCGCCGACTCGGTGAGCGAGCAAGGCGGCAGCATCGTCCTGGGCAACGCGGCGCAGACCAACGTCAGCGGCCAACTGAGCGCCAAGGGCGCCAGCGGCGGCAGCGTGAAGGTGCTGGGCGACGCGGTGAACCTCGCCGCCGGCGCCAGGATCGACGCCTCCGGCAGCCAGGGCGCCGGCGGCAAGGTGCTGGTCGGCGGCAGCTACCAGGGCCAGGGGCCGGAGCCGGCGGCGAAGTCCACCAGCGTGGCCAAGGGCGCGCAGCTCAGGGCCGATGGCAGGACCGACGGCGGCCAGGTGGTGGTCTGGAGCGACGGCACCACCCACTTCGCCGGCAACGCCAGCGCCAGGGGCGGCGAACGCGGCGGTGTGGTGGAAACCTCCGGCCGGCAGTTGACCGTGGCCCCGGAGGCCCAGGTCGACGCCGGCGGCGGCAAGGCCTCGGGCAAATGGCTGCTCGACCCGGACACGGTGGACATCGAGGCCAATGGCGGCGACGTGGGCAGCGGCACCGTGGCCGCCAGCGCCATCGTCAACGGCCTGAAGACCAACGACGTGGACATCAGCGCCAGCGGCCGCATCAACGTCAACTCGGCGATCATCGCGCAGAGCATCGGCAGCAATGCCAACGGCTACTACGCCCTGCGCCTGTTCTCCACCGGCAACGTCGGCGCGGTGTCCGAGTACAAGGACAGCGGCGACCCCTTCGCCGATGCCAAGCGCAACGACAGCGGCTCGGTGTACATCAACGCGCCCATCCTGCTGAAGAACGGCCACCTGGTGATCGTCGCCACCGGCGACGTGCTGCTCAGGGACAACGCCGGCAACATGAGCGGCGACGACGCCTACCTGAACCGCGCGATCCTCGACGTCGGCAAGGGCACCATCTGGATCAAGACCGCCAACACCGCCTCGGTGATCCAGGACGCCAATACCGCGCTGATCGCCGACAAGCTCGCCGTGCAGGGCGCCAGCGTGCTGCTCGACAGCCCGCTGAACTCCGCCGGCACCCTGGCCGGCAAGGCCAGCAACGGCGTGTTCCACTACAACCAGACCAGCGCCGACGGCAAGGTCGCCACCGGCAAGGTCGCCTCGCCCTACAGCGTCAGCGGCGGCATGCCGGAAAGCATGGACGGCGTCAGCGCGCAGACCATCCGCAAGATCGGCGAGCAACTGGTCATCAGCAACGCCTCCAGCGGCGAGCGCCAGGCCACCCTGGGCTACGACGACCAGCCCTTCGACTACCTGGTGTTCGACGCCATCCAGTACGTCGACGCCAACGGCAAGCCGGTCAACGTCAGCGCCAACGACAGCTCCGACTACCTGGTCAGGCAGATGAAGTTCACCGACGCCGCCGGCAGCGTCTGGATACTGTCCGCCGACGCCAGCAAGGCCACCAAGGTCAAGGTGCTGAAGGACGGAGTGGAGACCGACGAACTGCCGCCGGGGCTGTCCTTCGACGCCTACCCGGGCCAGGTGGTGGCCTACCGCAACGCCCAGGGCGTCGACCAGGGCTGGGGCGTGCGCCAGTTCGACGACGCCCCCGGCGCCTCCATCACCGACGAGATCCAGCACAACAAGAACACCGGCGCTTCCGAGCAGATGGTGGTCGACCTGGGCGGCAAGACCAAGGCCGTCGACACCACCTTCTCCTGGCTGTTCAACGAAAACGGCGCCCACGAAGCGGCTCGCGTGCAGTTCATGAACACCACGGACAACAGCGCCAACGGCGTGCAGTTGCAGGCGCAGAAAGCCCAGGTGCAAGGCAAGGTCAACGACGCCAGTCGCGAATACGGCGAGGCCAACCCGACCTTCTCCAGCTCGTCCCTGGGGTTGGCCGCCGACGCCAGCGACAACTCGAAGAACGTCAAGGCGCTGGACGACTTCGTCGACCGCCAGCTGGGGCAGGACCGCTTCCAGCCCGGCACCAGCTACAGCACCGCGGCGACCCCGCAATCCAACGTCGGCGACTACGCCATCAAGGGCCAGGTCGACCCCGGCGAATTCGTCGCCCGGCGCTACGAAACCCAACTCGCCGACGGCAACCTGAAGGTCACCCCGGCCGAACTCACGGTCACCGCCAACGACAAGAGCAAGGTCTACGGCGACGCCGACCCGGCGCTCGACTACGGCGTGTCCGGCGCCAAGCTCGGCCAGAACGGCGCCGACCTACTGCAGGGCAATCTCGGCCGGGTCGCCGGCGAGAACGTCGGCCAGTACGGAATCCAGCAGGGCAACCTGGGCCTGAACAGCGGCCTGGGCGGCAACTACACACTGAAGTTCGTCGACGGCAAGCTGCAGATCACCCCCGCCGCCCTCACGGTCACGGCCCAGGACAAGAGCAAGGTCTACGGCGACGCCGACCCCGGCCTCAGCTACTCGGTCAACGGCCTGAAGAACGGCGACAGCGCCGCTGGCGTGCTCAATGGTGGCAGCCTGCAGCGCCAGCAGGGCGAGAACGTCCGGCCCCAGGGCTACGCCATCGGCCAGGGCGACCTGGGCCTGGCCAGCGCCAACTACACCCTGGTGTTCAAGGACGGCACCCTGCGGATCACCCCGGCGCAACTGGTGGTGACTGCCGACGACAAGAGCAAGGTCCAGGGCAGCGCCGACCCGCGCCTGACCCACTCGGTCAACGGGCTGAAGAACGGCGACCCGGCCACTATCGCCCAGGGCTCGCTGCGCCGCGCGCCGGGCGAGGAACCCGGCAGCTACGCCATCGGCCAGGACCAGGCGTTCAGCGCCGGCAGCAACTACAGCGTGGTATTCCGCGACGGCGCCCTGACCATCACCGGGCCGCTGGAGCCAGTGACGCCGCCGCCCGCCCCCGGGCGGGAAGCGGTGGCCGTGCCCCTGACCGCCCAGGCCCCCGGCAACACCCGCTGCACCGCGCTGGAATCGCCCTCGGCGGTCTCGGCCAACTACTCGGTATCGCCGGCGGTGATCCGCACCTACGCCGTGCAACTGATCTGTAAACCCCGCGCCTACGGCGGCAAGACCAGCACCACGCCGGACATCCGCGACGTGCTGACCTACGCCAACAGCCTGATCAAGGACGGCCAGTTCGTCGCCCCCGACTGGAACCGCAGCGTAATCCCGCACGACCTGAAGGCCGGCCAGAAGGGAGGGAAATAGCCATGAAACCGCTTCCGTCGAAACTGAGCATCCTCGCCCTGGCCGTCTGCTCCGGCCTGTTCGCCGCCGGCGCGCTGCAGGCCGCCCCGCTCGGCCAGCTCAACCCCGGGCGGGTCGAAGTGCCGGACGCCTCCGGGCACCGCAACGCGCCGACCGAAATGGCCGCCACGCTGCAATTGCCGGACACGGTGGTCACCCCGAGCGCGGAGGAGGTTCCCGCCGAGATGACCGCGCTGCCCGGCGGCGAGACCCGCTTCAAGGTCACCAAGGTCACCCTCACCGGCGTGACCAGCTACCCGCCCGCCACCTTCGCGCCGCTGCTCGCGCGCCTGGAGGGCAACAGGGTGTCGCTGCCCGAAGCGAACGCCGTGGCCGACATCATCACCCAACGCTATCGCCGCGCCGGCTTCCTCCTGGCCAAGGCCTACGTGCCCGAGCAACGCCTGGAGAACGGCAACCTGGTCATCCACGTCTTCGAGGGACGGATCAACCAGGTGACCTTCCAGGGGCCGAGCAACAAGGCCCTGGAAAGCTACGCCGGCAACATCCGCAAAGAGGTGCCGGTGACGAGCGCCACGCTGGAACGCAACCTGCTGCTGATGAACGACGTGTCCGGCAACCAGAGCCGCGGCACCTTCAGCCCCTCGCCGGCCGCCGAGGGCACCGACCTGCTGGTGGAGAACAGTCAGCGCAAGTACGAGGGCTTCTTCGGCTTCGACAACCGCGACAGCCGCTACTTCGGCCCCTGGCAGGTGTACGGCGGCGTGGGCGTCAACGACCTGACCGGCCACGGCGACCACCTGGGCGTGCGCGCCGGCAAGTCGGTGGAAGGCGACAAGATGACCTTCTTCGAAGGCCAGTACGAAGTCCCGGTCGGCAGCCGCGGCGACGTGCTCAGCTTCCTCGCCCAGCACAACGACGGCCACGCCGACACCTACTCCTTCCTCGACGCCAACAGCTCCGGCGACACCTTCGCCGTGCGCGTCACCCGGCCGTGGATCCGCCAACGCGACGAGACCTTCAAGACCTCGGCGGCCTTCACCTGGTTCAACGGCAAGTCCGAGTACCTCGACGACCCGCACAGCCCGCCCTCCAGCGACGACCGCATCCGCGCCCTGCGCCTGGGCGCCAGCTACGACTTCTTCGACGGCTACGGCGGCAAGAACCTGGTCAAGGCGGAGCTGAGCCGCGGCCTGAAGATCATGGGCGCCAGCAGCGAAAACCGCGCCAACCCCTCGCGCGAGGGCGGCGAGACCGACTTCACCAAGCTGCAGGTGGATGCCCAGCGCCTGCAGGACCTGTCGAAGATCATGGACGGCCTCAACCTGTACCTGGCGATGACCGCGCAGACCTCCTTCGGCCAGCCGCTGCTCAGCCCCGAGCAGTTCGGCGTGGGCGGCAGCGAGTTCGGCCGCGGCTACGACCCGTCGGAAATCACCGGCGACAAGGGCTTCGCCGGCAAGGTCGAGCTGCAGTACAACCGCCTGCACACCTTCAGGGACCACGAGGTGCCCACGCAGTACTACGCCTTCTGGGACTTCGGCAAGGTATGGAACGAGGAGCCGAGCTGGGTCAGCGCCGAAAGCCTGTCCTCGGCCGGCGTCGGCGCCCACCTGCAGGTGTTCAAGGACATGTACGTGTCGCCCGAGCTGGCCTTCCCGCTGACGCGCAAGGTCTCGGCCGAAGAACTGGACGACGACAACGGCAAGGCGCCGCGCTTCTACCTCAACTTCCTCAAGCTGTTCTGAACCCGCCGCGCCGGAGCCTCCAGGGTTCCGGCGAGTGAGGACGGGCAACGCAGGATGGGTGGAGCGAAGCGATACCCATCGCCACGGCCACATGGGTTTCGCTCACCCCATCCTGCGAAGAGCGCCGTGGCCGGGGCACCCTGGCCTCAGCGCCGGGTTCGTATGTTTGTATGAAAACCCGCCGCCCAATCGTTAGAAATGCACGATGGGTGGCGCCGGCGCTGCTCGGCGAGATTATGGGAAACAACAACCCATGGGCTCTCGCCATGAAACGCTCCCTCTGGCTCCAGGAAATTGCCGACGAACTCACCCCGACCGCGCCCCTGCGGGAGGACCTCAGCGTCGACGTCGCCATCATCGGCGGCGGCTTCGTCGGGCTATGGACGGCGCTGCGCCTGCTGGAGCTCGAACCGCAGTGCCGGATCGTGATCCTCGAGCGCGACATCTGCGGCGGCGGCGCCTCGGGGCGCAACGGCGGCTTCGTGATGTCCTGGTGGCCGAAGATCAGCTCGCTGGTGGCGCAGTGCGGCAAGGAAGAAGCCCTGCGCCTGGCCCGCGCCTCGGAAGCGAACATCGGCGAGATCGGCGAATTCTGCGCGCAGCACGGCATCGACGCGCACTTCCGCCGCGGCGGCTGGCTGTGGACCGCCACCAGCGACGCCCAGCGCGGCGCCTGGAAAGGCGTGCAGCGCACCTGCGAAAGCCTGGGCGAGCAGGTCTTCCGCTCGCTGCCGGACAACGAAGTGCAGCGCCGCGCCGGCTCGCGCCAGCACCTGGAAGGCGTGATCGAGGCCAGCAACGCCACCGTGCAGCCCGCCCGCCTCGCCCGCGGCCTGCGCCGGGTGGCGCTGGAGAAAGGCGTGCGGATCTTCGAGAACACGCCCGTGGACGACATCCAGCGCAGCGAACCGGCGGTGCTGCGCACGCCCTCGGGCTCGGTCACGGCGCGGCGCGTGGTGCTGGCCACCAATGCCTGGGCCGCGCAGATCCCCGAACTCAGCCGCGTCGTCCTGCCGGTCACCAGCACCATAGTGGCGACCCACCCGATCCCCCAGCGCCTGGAACAGATCGGCTGGACCGGCGGCGAGTCGATCACCGATTCGCAGCTGATGGTGGACTTCTACCGCACCACGCAGGACGGCCGCATCGCCTTCGGCAAGGGCACCGGCATGATCAACTACGCCAGCCGCATCGACGCCAGCTTCGACGACAACCCGCGGCTGAGCGAAGAGACCGAGAAAGACTTCCGCCGCACCTACCCCGACCTCGCCGACGAGGCCATCAGCCACGCCTGGTGCGGCCCCATCGACCGCACCTACGACAGCATGCCGGTGTTCGGCCACCTGGAAGGCGCGCCGCACATCTTCTATGGCATCGGCTGGAGCGGCAATGGCGTCGGCCCCAGCCGCCTGGGCGGGCGCATCCTCGCCAGCCTGGTGCTGGGGCGCAACGACGAGTGGAGCCGCTGCGGCCTGGTGGGGCGCCGGCCCAAGAGCTTCCCGCCGGAGCCCATCCGCTACTTCGGCGGCCTGCTGGTGCGCGGCGCGGTGCAGCGCAAGGAGGAGCAGGAGGCGCAGAACCGCAAGCCGTCCTGGCTCGACCTCAGGCTGAGCAAGTTCGCCCCCGTGGGCCTGGAAGACAAGAGCGCCTGAACAGGCAAGGAGACCTTCGATGCAGCACCTGATCCATCTGCCCGATACCGCCCGCTTCCCGCTGCCCGCCGGCGTGCCGGCCAAGGCGCCGGTCGGCACGCCGGTGGCCGAGGCCGCCACCTACGCCGCCGAAGGCCAGGGCGGCCTGCTGACCGGCGTGTGGGAATGCACGCCGGGGCGCTTCCGCCGCCAGGTCATGGAGCGCGAGTTCAGCCACTTCATCAGCGGCCACGGCTTCTTCATCCCCGACGAGGGCGAGCCCATCGAGCTGCGCGCCGGCGACGCCATCCTGTTCCCGGCGAACTGTCACGGCACCTGGGACATTCGCGAAACCCTGCGCAAGAGCTTCGTGATCATGCCTTGAGGCCGGCGATGTCCGCCGCGCGCAGGGCGATCCACAGCACGGCGACGTCCTCGGTGGAGTCCAGCGAGAGGCCGGTGATCTCCTCGATGCGGCGGATGCGGTAGACCAGTGTCTGGCGGTGCACGTTGAGCCGCTCGGCGGTCTTCTGCCAGGAGCGGTTCTGTTCGAGGAACACCTGCAGCGTGTGCTGCAGCTGCGCGCCCTGCTGCTGGTCGTAATCGGCCAGGGCGCCCAGGGCGCGGCGGTAGACCAGCAGGGCTTCCTCCAGGCTGGACGGCAGCCACAGCAGCTCGCCGGAGGCCCGCCCGTAGTGGGCGACCTGGCGGCCGGCCGAGGTATGCGCCAGGGCCAGGCGCGCCTCGCGCAGCGCCTCCGGGGTGCGGCCCGAATGCCCCAGCGGGTTGGACAACCCCAGCGGGCAACCGAGCACCTGCTGGACCTGCTCCGCCGCCGCGTCCGAGGCCAGCAGCAGGATCAGTTCCTCGCCCTGCACACGCGACAATAACGCCACGCCCTGCAAGTGCAGCCGCTGCGACCAGCGCTCGGGCAAGTCCGCCTGGCAACGGGCGACGGCGAAGACCGCCTGGCCGACGGGGTAGCCCAGGGCGCCCAGGCGCTCGTGGGCGGGCCGCTCGCTCAGGCGCTGCTGCAACAGGTCATCCAGCAGCTCCCAGCCCTGGCGCAACAGGCGCTCATGTTCGACCTGCTGGCGCTCCAGCTCGATGCCCAGCACCGCCGTCACATGGTGCAGCAGGCCGTAGTCGACCAGGCCGCCGCCGCACGCGAGAATCTTGCAGGCCGGCACCGAAGGCAGCGCCATGACCAGGGCGTCGCCCTCCTCCGTCGAATGACGGGTCACCGTGGTGGTGGTGTTCGCACGCTTGCCCAGGGCCGCCCGCCAGTGCGCCGGCAGCGGCGCCAGGCCCGCATGCCAGGGCTCCAGCGAGGCGGCGTCGAACAGGTAAAGCTGGGTGCGCAAGTCCGCCGCCAGGCGTTGCAGCAGGAACTCCACGCCGACGTGGCGCAGGCCCATGCGCGCGCTTTCGTAGATGCGCGCCACCGCGCTGCGGCGTTCCTGCTCCTCCTGCTTGCTGGCGTCGATGATCGCCCGGGCGACCGCCGAGAACGGCACCGAGCTGTGCGTCAGCAGCAGCGGGAAATCCAGCTGCATGGCGGTATCGAACAGCGCTTCCATGTCGCTGGGCGCGTGCATGTTCTCGCCGATCATCAGCCCCGCCACCCGGGCCCTGGCCAGCCGCTCGATGTACTTGCGCTGCGCCGCGGCATCGGCGGGAATGCCCAGGCCGGTGGTCATCAGCAGCTCGCCCTCGCCCAGCCATTGCGAGGGGTCGGGCAGCTCGCAGACATGCGCCCAGCGCAGCAGCCGCCCGACATGGCTGGCGCCGCTGACCAGGCGCGTGGACAGCGCGTTGTCATCGAGGATGTCCTGAATCGAAATCGGCACGGCGCCTCCGGCAGGTGGGTTCGCAGCAGCGAAACAGAGGATCGCATCGGCCCCGGGCCGTTGAATCCATACAAAGGTATGAACCAGCTGCTGGCGAATTGTAAATCTGTCTGATGTCGCCGCGCCCGGGCCCTGGGGAAACTGGAGGTCAGGCCGCGCGCAGTCCAGCGCCCCGGCCCATTGCCCTCACCGGACATTCCCTCGACTCATCGGAGCCCATAACAATGCCAAAGTCTCTGAGCAGCGT
Source organism: Pseudomonas sp. R3.Fl (assembly GCF_023516765.1). Taxonomy (NCBI): domain Bacteria; kingdom Pseudomonadati; phylum Pseudomonadota; class Gammaproteobacteria; order Pseudomonadales; family Pseudomonadaceae; genus Pseudomonas; species Pseudomonas sp. R3.Fl. The sequence goes on along the minus strand of NZ_JAMGSO010000001.1, from coordinate 7,066,397 downwards.
CATCGCCGTTTCCATCGCTTGTCTTTCCACCCACGCCCTGGCCGACCTCACCGTGGCCTCCCAGGGCGGGGCGAACAAGAACGCGCAGCAGCAGGCCTACTACCAGCCCTACAGCGCGCAGACCGGCAGCCGGATCATTGCCGACGAATTCAACGGCGAAATGGCCAAGGTCAAGATCCAGGTCGACACCGGCAGCGTCTCCTGGGACGTGGTGGAGCTGGAAACGCCGGAACTGCTGCGCGCCTGCGACGAGGGGCTGCTGGAGGAGATCGGCGACGACCCGGCCATCGCCGCCCTGGCGCCCAAGCTGGTCAAGGGCGCGCTCAACACCTGCGGCGCGGGCATCTTCGTCTGGTCCACGGTGCTGGCCTACAACGCCGACAAGCTCAAGACCGCGCCCACCGGCTGGGCCGACTTCTGGGACGTGAAGAAGTACCCGGGCAAGCGCGGGCTGCGCAAGGGCCCGATGTACACCCTTGAGTACGCGCTGATGGCCGACGGCGTGCCGTACAAGGACATCTACGCCGTGCTCGCCACCAAGGAAGGCCAGGACCGCGCCTTCCGCAAGCTCGACGAGATCAAGCCGTACATCCAGTGGTGGGAAGCCGGCGCGCAGCCGCCGCAGTACCTGGTCTCCGGCGACGTGGTGATGAGCGCCGCGTACAACGGGCGCATCTCCGCCGTGCAGAACGAAAGCAACCTGAAGGTGGTGTGGAACGGCGGCATCTACGACATCGAGTCCTACGCCATTCCCAAGGGCGCCAAGCACGCCGAGGAAGGACGCAAGTTCATCCGGTTCGCGCTGCAGGAGCCGCAGCAGAAGGCCTATTCCGACCACATCGCCTATGGGCCGGTGAACCTCGAGGCTGCGGCGCAGATAGCGCCTGCGCAGAGCCGGGACCTTCCCAGCGCGCCGGATAACCTGGGCAAGCAGCTGGCGATGGATGCGGCGTTCTGGGCGGATCATGGGGAGCAGCTGCAGCAGCGGTTCAATGCCTGGGCGGCGCGCTGATCGTTTGGTGTGTTGGTTTGGCGGGGGTGTTTACATCCTGGCCTTGGCTCCCTCTCCCCAGCCCTCTCCCTGAAGGGAGAGGGGGCCGTCCTGAGCGACGTATCGGTCAGGCGTTATCCTTCCACGCCTATCTCCCCCTCGTCATTCCCGCGAACGCGCACTACTGTCCGGAATATTTATCGGGGAAAGTCTGGAGGGCTTGCGGGGGCTGAAGGCACGGGTTAAACCGTTGAGCGCCAACTCAACCTCACAGCCCCCGCAAGATGTTCAGGATAAGCCGTTTTCACGATGTTCTAAAAGCGCTGCCTCGCGGCGTCTTCGATCGACTGGTCGCCGAACAAAACGCCGACAAGCACAGCAAGCGCTTTGGCAGTTGGGATCACCTGGTCGCCATGGTGTATGCCCAACTGGCCGGCGTGAGCAGCCTGCGGGCGCTTGAAACCAGCTTCAACAGCCATCCCCATCAGCACTATCACCTGGGTACAGGCCCGATCCGGCGTTCCACCCTGGCCGACGCCAACGAACGCCGTAATACCGAGGTCTTCGCCCAGGCAGCGCACTACCTGATGGCGGGCGTCTGCCGGCAGTTACGCCGTGACGGGAAAGAACTGCTGTACCTGCTGGATTCCACCACGATCCCCCTCAAGGGCCCTGGTTTCGACGAATGGACGCTGTCCAATCGAACCCGCTCCCAGGGGCTGAAAGTCCATGTGCTGTATGCCGAGCAGGCGGCTGCGCCCGTGCACTGCAGCTTCAGCGCAGCCAACGTCAACGACGTTGATGAAGGCAGGAGGCTGAACATCGAACCGCAGGCCACCTACGTGTTTGACAAGGGTTATTACGACTTCAACTGGTGGGCGAGCCTGGATGCCCAGAAGGCCCGCTTCGTCACACGATTCAAGTCCAATGTGCAGCTCAAGGTCCTGGCCTTGCGCGAAGTCCCCCAGCAAGACCGGGAAACGATCCTGCGAGACGAAGAGGTGAGCTTCTCCAACCGCAACCCAGGTGGCCGGCGGCGTAATCACTACACCCAGCCCCTGCGGCGGATCCTGGTGAACCGCCCAGGCGATGAGCCACCTCTGAGCCTGGCGACCAACGACCTGAGTAGCCCGGCGGCAGAAATCGCCGAGCGCTACCGGGATCGCTGGCGGATCGAGCTGTTTTTCAAATGGATCAAGCAACACCTGAAGGTCAGGCGTTTCCTGGGCCGTAGCGAGAATGCCGTGCGCATCCAGATTCTCTGTGCGCTGATCAGCTATTTGCTGCTGAGTCTTTACCAACGCAGAACGGGAACGCAGCAGAGCCTGTGGATGCTGATGGTGGAGGTACAGGCGACGCTGTTTCAGCGTCCTGGCCTGGAGGCTGAACGTTACCGACGACGGCAAGAGCGAATACGCGAGATCAACCTGCGTCAGGGGCAACTGTTAATAGCATGAGGCGTGCCGGACAGCAGTGCGCGAACGCGGGAATGACGGGGTGAGGTTAGGCGCTTCAGGATGACTCAGGGTTCGCCCCAACTCCGAACAGCCCCCTCTCCCGCTTGCGGGAGAGGGTTGGGGAGAGGGCGCTCTTCGGGCACAACACCACTTCCCCCTACAAACTCCCCCTGACCGCTTCCAACCCCGGCCGCCCATCGACGGTCGCCACATCCTTCAACCACGGCTCCAGCATCTGCGGGTTCTTCTTCAGCCAGGCTTTCGCCGCGTCCTCGGGTTCCATCTTGTCATCCAGGATGGAGCCCATGATGGTGTTCTCCATGTCCAGGGTGAAGCTGAGGTTCTTCAGCAGTTGCCCCACGTTCGGGCATTCGTCCACGTAGCCCTTGCGGGTGCTGGTGTAGACGGTGGCGTCGCCGAAGTCCGGGCCGAAGAAGGCGTCGCCGCCGGTGAGGAAGCGGATCCTGAAGCGGGTGTTCATCGGGTGCGGTTCCCAGCCCAGGAAGAGGATCGCGTTCTTCCTGCGGATGGCCCGGTCGACCTGGGACAGCATGCCCGACTCGCTGGACGCCACCACGTTGAAGCCGGCGTCCTTGAGGCCGAAGGCGTTCTGCTCGATGGCCTTGAGCACGGCGTTGTTGCCGCCGTCGCCCGGCTCCAGGCCGTAGATCTTGCCGTTGAGTTCATCCTTGAATTTCGGGATGTCCGCGAAGTCCTTCAGCCCGCGGTTCCAGAGCTCCTCCGGCACCGCCAGGGTGTACTTGGCGTGCTTGAGGTTGACGCGGACGATGTCGATCCTGCCGGCGTCGCGGTAGGGCTTGAGATCCGGCTCCATGGTCGGGATCCAGGTGCCGAGGAACACGTCCATGTTCTTGCCTTCGGCCAGCGCCTTGTAGGTCAGCGGCACCCCCAGCAGGGTCACCTTGGTCTTGTAGCCCAGGCCCTTGAGCAGGGTGTTGGCGATGGCGGTGGTGGACTGGATGTCGGTCCAGCCGGGGTCGGACATCCTGACCAGTTGGCACTGCGCGGGCTCGGCGGCCTGCGCCGCGGCGGGGAGAACGGCCAGGGCGCCCAGGAACAGCAGGGATGCAGCTTTCATCGGGAGAATCCTCAAGGCAAGGTTTTGTTTTTGTGGGTTGCGCCTGCGCAGGGCAGGCCCGCCTCACCGGCGTATGCCGATGGTCTTCCCGCAATAGCCGGGGTGCCGGGCCCCCTGGAACTGCCGGAAAAGCTCGGAAATCCGCGAATCCACCGCCCCGGCGAAGGCACTGGACCTGCCGGTTCGGCTGTCGATGTTCATCAGCATCTGCTCGCTGACGGCCAGGGGCTCGGCCGCGCCCTCGCGGTAGAGGTTGTGCACGATGTGCAGGCGCTTGAGGTCGCGGTCGATGAACGACGTGCGCACTTCCAGCGCCTCGTGCAGCTTCGCCTGGGCCAGGTAGTTGATGTGCGCTTCGAGGGTGAACAGGGTGTGCCCGGTGTCGGCCCGGCCCGCCGCGTCCAGGCCGATGCGCGCCATCAGCGCATCGGTGGCGTAGCTGAAGATGAGGAAGTAGAAAGCGTCGCGCAGGTGCTCGTTGTAGTCGATCCATTCGCGCAGCACGGGCGTTCGATAGGTCAGCATGGCGTGTCCTGCTCTTGGGGGGAGTTGGCTTACAGGTCCAGTTCCAGGGTCGCGGAAAGCGCCCGGGACACGCAGACCATCAGGGTGCGGTTGGCCTTGCGCTCCGCCTCGCTCAGCACGCTGTCGCGGTGGTCGGGGATGCCGGCCAGCACCCGGGTCTCGCAGGAGCCGCAGGTGCCCTCGCGGCAGGAGTTCTCGACGCAGACGCCGTTGGCCTCCAGCACCTGCAGGATGCTCTGCCCGGCCGGCACCTCCAGGCACTTGCCGCTGCGCGCGAGCTTGAGGGTGAAGGGCGCGTCGGCCCCGGCCTTCTCCACCTGCCGAGGCGTGAACCATTCGAAGTGCACCTGCTCGGCGGGGAAGGCCCTGGCCGCCGCCTCCACCGCCAGCATCAGGGGCGTGGGGCCGCAGGTGTAGAGGTGCGCCCGCGCCGGCAGGCGGGCCAGGTTGCCGGCGATGTCGAACAGCCCGCCGGCCTCTTCGTCGGCATGCAGGGTCACCCGGCTGCCGTAGGCCGCGAGCTGGTCGAGGAAGGCCGCGCGCTCGCGGCTGCGCACCAGGTAGAACAGCCGCCAGGGGCGCCGGTTCGCCTCGCACCAGTGGATCATCGAGAGGATCGGCGTGATACCGATGCCGCCGGCGAAGAAGACCAACTCGGAGGCGTCCTCGAACAGCGGGAAGTGGTTGCGCGGCGGCGTGACGCTGAGCAGGTCGCCGACGCGCAACTGCTGGTGGATGTAGCGCGAACCGCCGCGGCTGGCCGGCGCCAGGCCGACGCCGACGCGGTAGGCGTCGCGCTGCCGGGCGTCGCCGCATAGCGAATACTGGCGCACCAGGCCGCCGGGCAGGTGCAGTTCGATGTGCGCGCCGGGGGTGAAGGCCGGCAGCTCGCCGCCGGCGGGATCGCGCAGTTCGATGACCAGCGCGTCCCGGGCGGCGCTGGCGATCTCCGCCACCCGCAGTGTCAGACGTTGGACCGACATGATGACCTCTGCTCCTGGATCGGGGACTACGGCTGGCGGAGCGCTTGCTCCCCGCCAGCCTGCGAACGACCTCGACGGCTTATTTGCGCCGCAGGTTCGCGGTGGTCTTGAGCATCGCGGTGATCAGCTCGTCGCGGGCCCGGGAAAGCTCCGCCTGGGTACCGTCGGCGGACTCGGCGGCCACGCCCTGGACCAGCAGCGCCGCGGTTTCGGCATCCAGCCGCGGGTCGCCCAGGTCGTCCCACCAGCGGTGGAAGCTCTCGGCGTACTTCTGGCAGAAGGACTCCAGGCCGCCGGGCCCGCCGCCCAGGTGGAACAGCAGTGTCGGCCCCATGGCCGCCCAGCGCAGGCCGGGCCCGGCCCACACGGCGGTGTCGACGTCCTCGACGCTGGCCGCGCCGATCTTCACCAGGTGGATCGCCTCGCGCCAGAGCGCGGCCTGCAGGCGGTTGGCGACGTGGCCGGGGACTTCGCGGTGGACGCGGATGGTCACCTTGCCGACCTGCTCGTAGAAGCGCTCCGCGCCCTCCACCGCATCCTGCGCGGTGCGCTGGTTGCCCATGACCTCCACCAGCGGGATCAGGTGCGGCGGGTTGAACGGGTGGCCGAGGACGAAGCGCGACGGGTCCCGCCAGCCAGCCTGCATCTCGCTCAGCGGCAGGCCCGAGGCGGACGACGCGACTATGGCGCCGGCCTTCAGCAGCGGTTCGATTTCGGCATAGAGCGCATGCTTGATCCGAATGCGCTCGGGCACGCTCTCCTGGATGAAATCGGCGTGCTTCACCGCGTCGGCGGCGTTGCGGTGGAAGCTCAGCTCGCCCGGCGCGTCCTCCTTCACCAGCCCCAGTTCCACCAGGGTGGGCCAGGCGTTCTTCACGTACTCGCGCACGTCGTCCTCCATCCCCTCGGCAGGGTCGAAGACCGCCACGTCACGGCCGGAGGCCAGGAACAACGCCGCCCAGCTGGCACCGATGACACCGGCGCCCAATACCGCCACATTCTGGAATTCACGCATCAGAAGAACCTCGGTTGGAGTGGAGAGGCGGCGGTCAGGCCGCCGTCGATGACATAGCACTGGCCGGTGACGAAGCCGGCCTGTTCACTGGCGAGCCAGGCCACCAGCCCGGCAACGTCCCGGGGCCGGCCGAAGCGCCCGGCGGGGTGCCGGGCCAGGGCGTCGGCCTTGGCTTTCCCGGGGTCGCGGGCCTGGGCGAAACCGTCCTCGGCCATGGCCGTCATGATCCAGCCCGGGCACACCGCGTTACAGCGCACGCGCGGGCCGTGGTCGATGGCGATGGAGCGCGTCAGGCCATGCACGAAGGCCTTGGAGGCGTTGTACAGGGCCATGGACGGATCGGCGTTCAGCCCGGAGATCGAGCCGAGGTTGACGATGCTGCCGCCCCGCTCCGCCATGACCGGCAACACGGCGCGGCAGAGATTGAAGGTGCCCTTGGCGTTGATGCCCATGACCTGCTCCCAGTCCTCGTCGGTGGTTACGTCGAGGGTCTTCTCCACCTGCACGCCGGCGTTGTTGACCAGCACGGTGGGCGCGCCGAAGTGTTCGAGGGTGAGTTCCACCACGCGCCCGGCATCGACGCTACGGGAGACGTCGGCCTGCACCCACAGCACCGCTTCATCCAGGTCGGCCGGTCGCTCTCCCCGGCCGCAGGTCGCGACCTGCGCGCCCTGGGCGAGGAACCGGTCGACGATGGCCCGGCCGATGCCGCGCCCGCCGCCCGTCACTATCACGATGTCCTTGTCCATGGCCTTCACCCGTGCGCGAACATGACGTGGCGGACGGCGGTGTAGGCTTCGAGGGCGAACACCGACATGTCGCAGCCGTGCCCCGAGCCCTTCATGGCCGCCCAGGGCATTTCCGGCGTGGCCACGCCGTGGGTGTTCACCCAGGTGAAGCCGTAGCGCAGGCGGCTGGTGGCGGCCATGGCCCGCGCGCTGTCCCGCGTCCACACCGAGGACGCCAGGCCGTAGCGGCCGGCGTTGGCGATGGCTATCGGATCGTCCCCGGCGCCGAAGCGCGACACCGTGACCACCGGCCCGAAGATTTCACAGGTGGCGATCTCCGCATCGTTGTCGACGTTGGCCACCACCGTGGGGCGGTAGAAGAAGCCGGGACGCTCCTCGGCGAAGCCGCCGGCCACCACTTCGGCGCGCCCGCGGGCGCGCTCGACGAGGCCGGCCACGCGCTGGCGGTGCGCCTGGCTGATCAGCGGGCCCATCTCGGTGCCCGCCTCGCGCGGGCCGCCGGTGCGTATCGAGCCCACCGCGTCGGCCAGTGCGGCGACGACCCGCTCGTAGACCGCGTCGGCCACCAGCAGGCGGCAGGGTTGCGCGCAATCCTGGCCGGCGTTGAAGAACGCGGTGCCGCGCAGGGTGGCGACCAGCTTGTCGACGTCGGCATCGGCGTAGACGATCACCGGCGCCTTGCCACCCAGTTCCAGATGCACCTGGCGCAGTTGCTGCGCCGCCGCGCGCATGGCCGCGGCGCCGGTGGCGGGCGATCCGGTGATGCTGACGCCTTCCATCCCAGCAGCATTGATAAGACGATCACCGATGCTCGCTCCTCTTCCGTTGATCACGTTGACCACGCCCTTGGGCACCACGTCCTGCAGCAGCTCGGCCAGGCGCAGGGTCGACAGCGGTGTCAGCTCCGAGGGCTTGAGCACCACCGTGCAGCCGGCCGCCAGCGGCGCGGCCAGCTTCCAGGCGGCCATCATCAGCGGGTAGTTCCAGGGCGCGATGGCCGCCACCGGGCCCAGCGGGTCGCGGCGGATCAGGCTGGTGTGTTCCGCCACGTATTCACCGGCGGCGACGCCCGCCAGGGTGCGCGCCGCACCGGCGAAGAAGCGGAAGCTGTCGAGGGTCAGCGGCAGCTCGTCGTCCAGCGCCGACGGCCAGGGCTTGCCGACGTTGGCGCTTTCCAGCGCGGCCAGCTCCGGCGCGTGGGCCTCGATGACGTCGGCGATGTCCAGCAACAGGGCGGAGCGTTCGGCGGGCGTGCTGCGGCCGTAACGGTGGAAGGCTTCCTCCGCCGCGCGGGCGGCGGCGTCCACCTGTTGCGGACTGGCCTCGTGGACCTGGGCGATGCGCTCGCCGCTGGCGGGGTCGATCACCGCCAGGGCCTCGCCCTCGCCCGCCACCAGTTCGCCGTCGATCAGCATTCGGGTCTGCATGAGCTTCTCCCCTCTCAGAACTCGACCTTGTCGCCGCCCTTGAGCCCCAGGCGCGCGCGGGCTTCGGCCGGCGTGGCGACCTTGAGGCCGAGGCTTTCGACGATCGAACGGATCTTGCGCACCTGCTCGGCGTTGCTTTTGGCCTTCTCGCCCGGCGCTATGTACAGGCTGTCTTCCAGGCCGACGCGCAGGTTGCCGCCCAGCAGCGCGGCCTGGGTGGCGAAGTGCATCTGGTTCTTGCCGGCGGCCAGCACCGACCACTCGTAGTCCTTGCCGAACAGCTTCTGGGCGACGCTGTGCATGTGCATCAGGTTGTCCAGGTCGGCGCCGACGCCGCCCAGCACGCCGAACACCATCTGCACGAAGAACGGCGGCTTGATCCAGCCCTGGTCGATGACCCAGGCCAGGTTGTAGAGGTGGCCCAGGTCATAGCACTCGAACTCGAAGCGCGTGCCGTGGCCCTCGCCCAACTCCTTCACGATGTACTCGATGTCGGCGAAGGTGTTGCGGAAGATGAAGTCGCGGGTGCTGTCGAGGAAGGCCGGTTCCCAGTCGTGTTTCCAGCTCGGGTATCTGGCCTTCATCGGGAAGATGCCGAAGTTCATCGAGCCGACGTTCAGCGAGGCCATTTCCGGGCTCAGGCTCACCGCGGCGCGCAGGCGCTCCTCGCGGCTCATGCCCAGGCCGCCGCCGGTGGAGACGTTGAGCACCGCGTCGCTGGCGCCCTTGATCTGCCCCATGAAGTCGCGGAACAGCTCGGGGCGCGGGTCGGGCTTGCCGGTCTCGGGATGGCGGGCATGCAGGTGGATGATCGAGGCGCCCGCCTCGGCCGCCTCGATGGATGAGCGGGCGATCTCGTCCGGGGTGATCGGCAGGTATTCGGACATGGTCGGCGTGTGCACGCCGCCGGTGGTGGCGCAGGTGATGATGACGGACTTGGGCATGGTCGCTCTCACAGTTTCATTTGTTGGACTTGTGCGGTCAGCCCGCCATCGAGCACCCACAACTGCCCGGAGGCGTAGCGGGCTTCGTCGCCGGCGAGCCAGTTCACCAGGTTGGCGACGTCCTCCGGGGTGCCGTAGCGGCGCAGCGGGTGCACGTCGCGCACGGCCGCTTCCAGGCTCTGGATGTCGCCGTGGTCGCGGAAGAAGCTGCGCAGCATCGGCGTGTCCACGTAGCCGGGGCAGACGGCGTTGACGCGGATGCCCTCGGGGCCGTGGTCGCAGGCCATGGCGCGGGTCAGCGCATGCACCGCGCCCTTGGTGGCGCAGTAGGCGGCCAGGCCCGGGTCGGCGATGAAGCCGTCGTAGGAGCCGAAGTTGACGATGCTCGCCGAGCCGCTGTCGCGCAGCAGCGGCAGGGCGAATTTCGAGACCAGGAAGGTGCCGGTGACGTTCACCGCGAAGATGCGGTTCCAGTCTTCCAGGCTGGTCTGCTCGATGGTCTTCTCGATCTCGATGCCGGCGGCGTTGACCAGGACGTCGAGCTTGCCGGCCCGCGCCTGCACCGTCGCCATGGCCTGGCGCACGCTCTCCTGCGAGCTGACGTCGAGCGGGACGAAGGTCGTGCCCGGCACGGCCGCGGACTCCTTCAGGTCGGCGGCGAACACCGTGGCGCCCTCCCTGACGAAGCGCGCGCAGATGGCGCGGCCGATCCCGCCCAGGCCGCCGGTGACGAAGGCGACCTTCCCTTGCAGCGCGCCGCTCATGCCTCGACTCCCTGCTCATACGCGCCCAGCACCAGGCCATGGAAGTGGTGCAGCGCGTGCTCGGACTTGCCCGAGCCGTTGGGGTCGGTGACGATGCGCCCCTGCTCGAAGGCCGGCGTGCGCATGCCGCGCTGGACGTTCTCCACCAGGGCGATGTCCTCCACCTGCAGCACTTCGTCGAGGTAGCGGATGGCTTCCTTCTCCATCTCGTTCGCCTCGGGCGTTTCGAGGAAGAAGTCGTAGGTCTCGTAGGTCAGGTCGGGGCCGGCCGGGATGATGTGCAGCACAATCATCGAGCTGCGCCCCGGGTAGCGCATCAGGCAGGTGTTGGGCCACAGCCACCACACCGCGTGGGTGCGCACCTTGGCCTGGGAGGTGTCGTAGGCGCTGTTCTGGCCCTGGCCGGCCTCGGCCATGTGGCTGGAATAGATGCCGTGGGTGCGCACCTTGTAAGTGCTCATGTCCACCAGGGTGCAGAAGTCCTTGTGCGCCGTCGGGCAGTGGTAGCACTCCAGGAAGTTGTCGACGACGTTCTTCCAGTTGGACTTGATGGCGTAGGTCAGGCGGTGGCCGAAGGTCAGGTTGGCGATGTCCGGCGCCCAGTGCAGGATTTCCTCCTGCAACTCGCCGGACTGCTCGCGCAGCGGCCGCGCGGCGGGGTCGAGGTTGACGAAGATGAAGCCGCAGAACTCCTCGACCTGCACGGGGCTGAGGTGGATCTCGCCCTTGTCGAACTCCTTCAGGCCGCCGACGTGGGGCGCGCCGCTGAGCTGGCCGTCCAGGCCGTAGCACCAGGAGTGGTAGGGGCAGATGATGCGGTTGACCTTGCCCTCGCCGCTGAGCACCGGGTGCGCGCGGTGCTTGCAGACGTTGTAGAAGGCGCGCAGCTTGCCGTCGTGGTCGCGCACCACGGCGATGGGGTTGCCGGCGATTTCCGCGGTGGTGTAGGTGCCCGGCTCGCGGACCTTTTCCACGTGGCAGACCCATTGCCAGGACTTGGCGATGATCTGCTGCTGGTCCAGGCGGAACCATTGCGGGTCGACGTAGGCGTCCGCGCGCAGCGACTGGGAGATCAGCGGGTCCGGGTGGTAGCCCCGGGCGATGTTCTGGAGTTGTACTTTGGAGATGACTTCAGACATATCAGCGGCCTTCCGGTACAGGAAATTCCTGGGTTTGTGTTCTTGTCTCGGGGCCGATAGTGGTCGTCGCGGGGCGGGCAAAATGTGCAGGATTCGCCGCGTTTTTTTCGTTTTTGGCCATGGTCGCTTTTGGATATGAGCGTCTCGTTTGCGACCGCCCTGGGCTGGGCGCGCAGGCTCCCGCCGCCCGTGCGGGGCGGGTTGCAGGGTGTCAGCAGTGGCTTTGGGGAAAAGGCGTCAGGGCGTGACCTGGTGCATCGGCCAGGCCCGGAACTCGAAGGGAATGCGGCCGTCGAGGCGGTCGCGGCGCGGCGTCAGGCCGAAGCGCTCGCGGTAGATGCGGCTGAAGTGCGACTGGTTGGCGAAGCCCGAGGCCACGGCGATCTCCATCAGCGACATGTCGGTCTGGGTCACCAGGCAGCGCGCGCGGTCCAGGCGGATGTCGCGGTAGTACAACGCCGGGCTCTTCTGCACGATCTGGTTGAACAGGCGGTCGAGCTGGCGCTGGGAGATGCCGATGCGCTCGCAGATGTCCGGGATCGGCACGGCCTCCTCCAGGTTCTGCTCCATGATGCGGATGGCCTGCTTGACCAGGTCCGGCACGGTGTTGCCCAGCGGCTGCGGCGTCTCCGGGTTCTGCTGCGTGCCCAGGGGGCGCAGACGCTCATGGAACAGGTAGCGCGCGGTCTCGTTGGCCAGGGTGTCGCCGTGCAGCGAACGGATGACGTGCAGCGCGCAGTCGGTGGACGCGGCGCCGCCGCAGCAGGTGATGCGCTTGCCGTCCATCACCAGCATGTCTTCGCAGATATCCACTTCCGGGTACAGTTCCTTCAGCGAATCGATGTGCTCGTAGTGCCCGGTGGCGCGCTTGCCGTTGAGCAGCCCGGCCTCGGCCAGCAGGTAGACGCCGGTGTCCAGCGCGCCGAGCACCACCCCTTCCCTCGCCCACAGTCGCAGCGCCGCGCTCAGCGCCGGGCCGTGCAGCGTCTCCGGGTTCCAGCTGGAAGACAGCATCACCAGGTCGGGCACGCCCTGCACCTCGGCCAGCGCCCGGGTGTCAGTGCTCATGGCATTGCTCGCCACCACCGGCCCGCCGTTCATCGACACCACTTCCCAGTGGAAATGGGTATGGCCGCTCAGGTAGTTGGCGGCGCGGAACGGGTCGATGAAGGCCGTGGTGGCCGCCAGGTTGTAGTGCGGGAACACCAGGACGAGGATCGAGAACGGCGCGGCGGCTTCGGCGGGCATGGGGGTCTCCGTGGCGGCCCGGAGGGCGGGACTGCCGGGGAGAAATAGCACAGATCGCCGGGGCCCGCGCGCTCGAAACGCCCCCGCACGACGCCATGAAAAAAGCCCACCGCCAAGGTGGGCTTCCCGGCGCCGCTCGCGCCTCAGAAAGGCAGCGGCAGCTTGGCCGTGCGGCCGCCGTCCACGACTAGCACCTGGCCGGTGATGAAGGCCGCCGCGTCGCTGGCCAGGAACACAGCGACGCCGCCGATGTCCTCGGGCTCGCCGGTGCGGCCCACCGGGTGCAGCTTCAGCAGGCCGGCGCGGGCCAGCTCGGGTTGCGGCTGGGCGTCGATGTAGGCATCGCTCAGCTCCGAGTTGATCCACCCCGGGGCGATGGCGTTGCAACGGATGCCGTCGCGCCCCAGGTCGACGGCCATGGCCCGGGTGAAGCCATGCACGCCGGCCTTGGAGCCGCAGTAGGCGGTATGCCAGGGGTTGGCGCCGATGCCTTCGATGGAGCCGATGTTGACGATGCTGCCGCCGCCGCGCCGGCGCATCTGCGGCAGCAGCGCCTTGGCCAGGAACACCGGGGCGCGCAGGTTGACGGCCATCATGCGGTCCCAGTCGTCCTCGTGCATGTCGTCGAGGGACTTCTCGAACATGAAGCCGGCATTGTTGACCAGGATGTCGGCGCCGCCGAAATGCGCCTCGACGGCGCGGGCGATGGCATAGGGCGCCTCGCGCTCGCCCAGGTCGGCCTCGCACCATGCCACCCGCGGGTTCGCGCCCAGGTCTTCATCCAGCGGCTGGCGCTGGGCGACCAGCACGCGGGCGCCGGCCTCGAGCAGTTTCTCGCTGATCCCGCGGCCGATGCCGCGTCCGCCGCCGGTCACGACGGCTACCTTGTCATTGAGCAGCATGCTGGCCTCCTCAGCCCGAAACCGGTTTGGCGCCGGTGACTTCGAGCGTTTCCGCGGCAATGTAGCGCGCCTGGTCCGAGGCCAGGAAGGCGATCACGTCGGCGATGTCCTCCGGCTCGGCGATGCGGCCCAGCGGCACGGTCCTGTTCAGCTCCTCGATGGCCTTTTGCGGGTCCAGGCCACGGCGTTCGAAGCCGCTGCGGATCATCGGCGTGTTGATCTCGTGCGGGCACACGGCATTGACGCGGATGCCGAAGGGCGCGGCGTCCCGGCCCAGGTTCTTGGTCAGCGCGGCCACCGCGCCCTTGCTGGTGCAGTAGGCGACGTGCCCGGGGCCGGGGTAGACGCCCCAGACCGACGAGGTGTTGACGATGGCGCCGCCGCCGCGGCGCTTCATGTGCGGTATCGCCGCGCGGCAGAGGAAGAACACGGCGTTCAGGTTGACGTCCATCGCCGTGAACCACATGTCGTCGGTGGTTTCCTCGACCGTGCCGCGGGGAATGATGCCGGCATTGTTGAGCAGGATGTCGACGCCGCCGAAGCGCTCTACCGCCCGGGCGATTATCGCCTCGCAGTACTCCTTCTCGCGCAGGTTGCCGGCCAGGCACTCGGCCTCTGCGCCCAGGGCGCGCGCCTCGTCGACCATGGCCTGGCAGCCCTCGGCGTTGATGTCCGAGATCATCAGCCGGGCCCCTTCGGCGGCGAACAGCCGTACCAGCGCCTGGCCCACGCCGCCGGCGCCACCGGTAATCACGACAATCCTGTTTTCGAATCGCATGGCCTTGCACCTCAGTGGGATGTGTGAGGCCGATGATCGGCAGGCCGGGGGCCGGCGACAAACGACTTCTTCGCTGCATTCGATTAACTTTTGGTTAATCGAAACGCTTGGGCATTGGAGAAAATCTATAAAGTACTGCCCTGCACGCTTGAGTTTTGCTTAACTGACCAGGCGTCTTTCCATAGCGGGTGAGCCCCCATGAGCAACCTCCGGCATTCGCTGCCGCCACTGAATGCGCTGCGGACTTTCGAGGCCGCCGCCCGCCACGGCAGTTTCAAGATGGCGGCGGAAGAGCTCTACGTGACCCAGGCGGCGGTCAGCCGCCAGATCCAGGTGCTGGAGGACTTCTACGGGCTCAAGCTGTTCCTGCGCGGCAACCGCAAGGTCGAGCTGACCGACGACGGGCATGCGTTGTACCTGGCCGCGTCGTCGGCCCTGCACCACATCGCCAATGCCTCCAGCGACCTGTTGCGGCGCAACGGCCAGGATCATCTCGCCCTGATCACCACCACGGCCTTCGCCCAGCTGTGGCTGATGCCGCGGCTGAAGCAGCTACGCGCGCAATATCCCGAACTGCAGCTGCACCTGATCAGCACCGAAGGCAACCCCGACTACCAGGAGAACTTCACGGCGGCGGTGACCCTGGGGCTGGAGGAGCATCCGCGCTACGTGGCCGAGTACCTGTTTTCCGAGGAGGTGTTCCCGGTCTGCACCCCGGGCTTTCTCGAACAGCATCCCCAGGTCGCGACATTGCCCGGGCTACTGGACGCCACCCTGCTCAACCTCAGCGCGAGCCACTGGAAGGCCAGGCTGTGGGCGCCCATCGACTGGGCGTTCTGGTTGCGGCAGTTCGGCCTGGACGTTTCCGGAAGCCGGGAGGCCATGAACTTCAGCCACTTCTCCATGCTCATGGACGCGGTGCACCAGGAGGTCGGCGTCGGCCTGGCCTGGCGCCACCTGGTCCAGCCGCAGCTGGACAGCGGCAGGCTGGTGCGCCCCCTTCAGGAAACCTACTTCGCCGACGACAGGAAGCATTACTTCGTCTGCCGCCGCGACCTGGCCGGCTCGACGGGCATCCGCATGCTCCGCGAGTGGCTGCTGGCGCAGACCCAGGCGCTGAGAAACCCGGCCCCGTAGCAGGGCGCCGCCTGGCGCTGGGCAAGGCGGCGACCGCTGCGGTGAAGGCCATCGCTACAGACGATGGCCATCCGGCCGCGGGGCTCAGGCGCCCTGCCCGGCCGCCTCGAACAGCAGCCCGAACAAGCCTTCGCAATCGGCGCTGGTAGGCAGCGCCGCGATCGCCCCGGCGATCTCCTGCCGGAAGGCCTCGTCCAGGGTGATGCCGGCCAGCAGGTCGAACTTGGCGCGGAACTCTTCGCGGCTCATGGCGGTGTCGGGGTCGCCCTTGGCCGCGGTCACCGGGCTGGTGAACACCTGGCCGTCCTTGAGCGACACCGAGACCCGCGAAAGGATCTCGTTGGGGAAGCGCGCGGAAAGCTCGTCGCTTTCGACGATGTCGACGCGCTGGCTGACGGCCAGGATGTCCGAGGCGTGCACCGCATCCCCGGTCACCTCCAGCGGCCCCACCTGGCCACGCACGGCCAGGGCCGCCAGCGGGAAGGCCAGGGCGTACTGCGCCTCGTCGGCGTTGGCCGGCGTGTGCCCCTGCAAACGCATGGATTCGTGGAAGGTCTGCACCTTGATGCGCTCGATGTTCTCGCCGCGGATCTGCGGGTGCTCGGCCATCAGCGCGGTCAGCGCGGTCAGCGCCGGCTGGGCCCAGCGGCACACCGGCCAGGGCTTGAAGTACTGGGCGTCGATCTCCCAGCGCTGGCCCAGGTCGCGCCAGTGGCCGGCGACCTCGTCGAATTCGACCGTCTCGGCCGGGGCCCCGGTGACGCCGGCCTCGGCCAGCAGCAGCGCGTTGAGGCCGGCGAAAGCGCCGGCGCCGTGGGCGTCCCGCAGCATGGAGGGGTGGTCCACCAGGCGCATCATCGGGCAGCGCGGGCCGAAGTATTCGGCAATGCCCAGGGCGTGGCGGAACTGCTGTTCGTCGAAGCCCAGCAGGCGCGCGCCGCCGCACACCACACCGATGCCGGAGAACGCGCCCGAGGCGTGGTATTGCGGCGCCGTGGCCATGAGCGCGGCGCCGGCGCGCAGGGCGGTTTCGTAGCCGATGGTCAGGGCGCTGAGCAGTTCCGCGCCGCTGATGCTCCGGCCCTGCTGGCGGCAGGCGTCCACCAGGGCCAGCAGCGCCGGCACCACGGTGGCGCCGGCGTGGCCCTTGGAGGTGAAGTGGCCTTCGTGGGCATCCAGGCTGTCGACGCAGAAGCCGCCGGCCCAGGCCGCGCCCAGCGGGTGCACCGCGCGGCCGTCGAACAGCAGGCGGCTGGAAAGCACGCCCGCCGGGTAATGGTTCAAGGCATAACGGCGCAGCGCCTGGCTGGTGGCGTTGTCGCGAGCGCCGGCGGCGACGCCGAGGATGTCCAGCAGGCAGGTCTGCATGAGTTCGCGGGTGTGCGCGGGCGCCTGCTCGAAGCGGAATTCACGGACGAACGAATAAAGCGACATGTGGAGGCTCCACAGACGGGGATCGGGAATCGGAGGAACGGGTGCCCGGCGGCGGGCACCCGCTGGCGTCACTGCTTGGCCTGGCTGGCGACCGCGCGCGAGGCCTGCAGCCAGCCGTCCCACTGCTGGCGGTGGGCGGCGATCCATTCCTGGGCGTGGCGGCGGACGTCGGCCGGCTTGTTCTCGCCCTTCTGCATGCGCAGGTTCTGCTGGCTTTCGTCGTCGGCGCTGATCTGCAGCTGCGAAAGGAACTTGAGCGCGACCGGGTTCTTGTCGGCGAAGTCCTTGTTCAGCAACGCCTCCACCTTGTCGATGGCGAAGCCCAGGTTCTTGCCCTGGTAGGTGGTGTTCACGTCGTTGTTGCCGTCGGGCAGGTCGGTCTTGGGCACCTCCAGCCAGACCACGTCGCGGCCTTCCACCAGCACGCCGGCGATCCACTGCGGCACCCAGGTGAAGTAGAGGATCGGCTGGCCCTGCTTGTAGCGGGCGATGGTGTCGGCCATCAGGGCGAAGTAGGAGCCCTGGTTGACGTTGACGCTGTTCTCCAGGTCATAGGCCTTCATGTGGTGGGAGATCACCAGTTCGCAGCCCCAGCCCGGGTTGCAGCCGGTCAGGTTGGCCTTGCCGTCGCCATCGGTGTCGAACAGCTTGGCGATCTCCGGTTTCTTCAGGTCGGTGATGTAGCGGATGTGGTACTGCTCGGCGGTCTTCTTGTCGATCAGGTAGCCCTGCAGCACGCCGGGGATCACGTCGCCGGCCTTGACCAGCGTGTGCGGCCCGTCGACCTTCTGGTAGAAGGCGTCGTGCAGCTTGTCCCAGAAGTGCACGGTGAAGTCCGCATCGCCATAGGACAGCGCCACCATCATCGCCGCGTATTCGGTTTCCTTCGGCTCCTGCACGTCGTAGCCCAGCTCGCGCAGGCCGGCCATGGCCAGCTCGCCGCGGAAGCGCTCCTCGGCGATCGGCGGGAAGATCGGCGTGACCTTCACCCCCTCCCCCGGCTTGTCCGCCGAGGCGGCCATCCCGTACAGCGACACCATGCTCAGGGTGATGGCCGCGGCACAGTGCACAAGCTTGTTCTTGAACGTCTCGAAATGCATCGCTGTATACCTCTTGTTCTTTTCGTTGGGTCGGCAGAATGAATGCAAAGCAGTGGCGGCTCGTTCAGGCCGCCTTGTGCGGCGCCGGCTGGCTGCCGAACAGGCGCAGCAGCAGGCCCACCGGGCCGCTGTGGTACCAGCGGCGGCTCGGGTCGGAGCGGGTGCGCTCGCCCATGGCCTGGGTCAGGCGGTCGAGGAAGATCGCCAGCAGCACCAGGCCGACGCCGCCGACCGTGGCCAGGCCCATGTCCAGGCGGCCGATGCCGCGCAGGACCATCTGGCCGAGCCCGCCGACGGAGATCATCGAGGCGATCACCACCATCGACAGCGACAGCATCAGCGTCTGGTTCACCCCGGCCATGATGGTCGGCGTGGCCAGCGGCAGCTGGACGCGCATCAGCATCTGCCGCGGCGTGCAGCCGAAGGCGCGGGCCGCCTCGATCTTGTCCTCGGGCACCTGGCGGATGCCCAGGTTGGTCAGGCGCACCAGCGGCGGCACGGCGAACACGATGGTGACCAGCACGCCCGGCACGTTGCCGATGCCGAACAGCATCACCACCGGCACCAGGTAGACGAACGCCGGCAGCGTCTGCATGGCGTCGAGCAGCGGGCGCACGATGCGCTCGATGCGGTCGCTGCGGGCGGAGAGGATGCCCAGCGGGATGCCGATCACGGCGCAGAAGAGCACGGAGGTCAGCACCAGCGAAAGCGTGGTCATCGACTCGGACCACACGCCGATCAGCCCCAGCAAGGTCAGGGTGACGGCGCACAGCGCGCCCATGCGCGGCCCGGCGAGCTGCCAGCCGAACAGCGCCGCCAGCACGATGGCGATCGTCGGCGGAACGCTCTGCAGCACGTACTCGAAACCGTTGAGTACGTGGTCGATGGGCCAGCGAATGGCGTGGAAGACATCGCGGAAATTGCGTACCAGGAAATTCAGGCTGGTTTCGACCCAATCGCCCAGCGGAATGACCGCGTTCTGGAAGGGATCGAGGAAACTGGACTCGGACATGCTCGCTACCTGCTTCTAGGAATGACGAGGACGGCTGTTGCGCAAGGCTGCGCTCAGTGCCGGCTGAGGGTCTGCAACAGCTGGTTCTTGGAGATGGTGCCGTGCAGCGCGCCGCTGCGATCCAGAACCGGCACCGGGTAGGGCAGCTCGGCGACGATGTCGAGCACGTCGTGCAGCGGCGTGTCGATGTAGACCGGGTGCCGCTCGTGCAGGGTGTAGTGCCCCGCGCCCGCCTCGCCGGCGGCGCCGGCTTCGGCGCCCATGACGCCCATCAGCTGGTTGCGCTCGTTGACCAGGTAGCTGTACGGCACGCCGGCGTTGGGTTGCGGCCCCTTGCCGTTGAGGCGGCAGAGCACCGCCTGGTCGAGCTCGGCGACGTCGCCGGCCTTGAGCACCCGCGAGCTGTCGAAGCCCTTGAAGAAGGTCCGCACGTAGTCGTTGGCGGGCTGGTTCAGCAGCTCCTGGGGGGTGCCGATCTGCACCACCCGGCCGCCTTCCATGATCGCGATGCGGTGGCCGATGCGGATGGCTTCCTCGATGTCGTGGGAGATGAAGATGATGGTGCGCTGCTGCTCGGCCTGCAGGCGCATCAGCTCGCCCTGCATCTCGTTGCGGATCAGCGGGTCGAGCGCCGAGAAGGCTTCGTCCATGAGCAGGATAGTGGGGTCGTTGGCCAGCGCCCGGGCCAGGCCAACGCGCTGCTGCATGCCGCCGGAGAGTTGGTGCGGGTAGCTGTGCTCGTGCCCTTCCAGGCCCACCTGGCGCAGCGCCTCGCGGGCCCGGCTGTGGCGTTCCTGCTCCCCTACCCCGGCGATCTCCAGGCCGAAGGCGGTGTTCTCCAGCACGCTCATGTGCGGCATCAGCGCGAAGGACTGGAACACCATGCCCATTTCCTTGCGCCGCACGTCGAGCAGGGCCTTGTCCGACAGCCCGGTGATCTCGCGGCCGTTGAGGTGGATGCTGCCGGAGGTGGGCTCGATCAGCCGGTTGAACAGGCGCACCATGGTGGACTTGCCGGAGCCGGACAGGCCCATGATGACGAAGATTTCGCCACGCTTGACCGAGAAGCTGGCATCGAACACCCCGACGACATGCCCGGACTTGCGGAATATCTCGTTCTTGTCAGCGCCCTTGCGCAGCATCTCCATCGCTTCGTTCGGGCGCGGCCCGAAGACCTTGAAGATGTTGCGTACCGAAAGGATATCGTCGGTCTGACTCATACGTTCCTCACCTTATGCTTATTCTTGTGGCCAAGGTCTTGCTGCGGGGGACCTTGCGGCCTCGTAGCACCGGTACCGCCGGAAGAATCACGGCCGCCACTGGCGAGGCGGCCCTTCCGTTCTGCAGAAGCTCCTGCAAGGCTTTCAGCGGCCGTCGAAGGCGACGGCGGCGTGTCTTCAAATTAGGGTTCCGCCTGTCGAGCGTCCAACGACATTTGTTCGCTCAAAACCATAACTTGATGTTATTGATCCGGGTCTGTGCCCTGTGCCACGGGGGTCTGGGGCGTTATGCGTCCTACATGGTTGAGCGGCTTGGTGGTTAGGCAGCATCCTTCAACCCCGTCATTCCTGCGAATGCGGGAACCCAGCTGCCTTCTTGTTTGGGTGTGTTTGCGCCGCACCGAGTCTGCGGAGATTTTTTGTTTCGCCCCTTCGGGCGAGTCCCTTTTGTCAAACGCCACAAAAGGAACCAAAAAGGCTTGCCCCGACATACGGGCCCGATAAAGCCGGGCTACCCTCACGAATTCCCCCGCCACGGAGGCCCGCCCCGAGGGTACGTCCCTGTAGCCCGCGGGGCTCTCGCGACATCCATGTCGCATGACCTCCTGAGCGCCGGTTTCGCTCGGCCTTCTGAAGGGGCGTTCCGGAGTGCGCGGATGTTTCTCTGGAAGTCCAAACGCCAGAGCAAGAGCGGGCGTGCTTTTGCTTTTCGTAGGAGCGAGCTTGCTCGCGAACCCCGCAGCCACTGGGTTCCCGCGTCCGCGGGAATGACGAGGGGGGTAAGGAGTATCAGGATGACTCTGGACTTCCCGGCCACTCCGAACGGCCCCCTCTCCCTCCGGGAGAGGGCTGGGGTGAGGGCGCTCTTGAACCCAGCACCTACGCCACCGGCAAACCCCGTTCGCGAGCAAGCTCGCTCCTACAGTCATGATGACATCGGCGCACTGGCCGACGAGGTGGAAGGATGGCGCCAGACTCCAGCGCCACTCAGGACAGCTCCCTCTCCCGCTTGCGGGAGAGGGTTGGGGTGAGGGCGCTCTCAAGCCCTGGTGCATGGCCCCCAGGCAAGCTCAGCCGTAGGAGCGGACTCCGTCCGCGATTGGATTCACCGGCCACACCAGACACCCCCGGCAGCACGGCCGACGGCGTATAACCGCGAACGGTTATACGCCCTACGTTCCCGCGTTCGCGGGAATGAGGAGGTGGAAGGATGGCGCCAGACTCCAGCGCCACTCAGGACAGCTCCCTCTCCCGCTTGCGGGAGAGGGTTGGGGAGAGGGCGCTCTCAAGCCCTGGTGCATGGCCCCCAGGCAAGCTCGGTCGTAGGAGCGGACTCCGTCCGCGATCGGATTCACCGGCCACGCCGGACACCCCCGGCGGCACGGCCAACGGCGTATGACCGCGAACGGTTATACGCCCTACGTTCCTAAGTCACGGGCGCCAGCGGCGTTTCCGCGGGGTCCGGGCGGGCCAGGGCGACGGCGGCCAGCAGCACCATGCAGCCGCCGACGAGCATCGACAGGGTCAGCCGCTCGCCCATCAGCAGTACGGCGATCGCCACCGCCACCAGGGGCTCGACGGTGGACAGCGTGGCCGCCGCCGAAGGACCGATCGCCGGCGCCCCGGCAAGGAACGCGGCGACAGGTATCAGCGTGGCGAAGACCGCCAGCCCCAGGGTTGCCAGCCACGCCTGGCCACCCACCGGGAAGGCGGCGTGCTGGAACAGCGCGGCGACGGCGAAGGTGGCGGCGCAGCCCAGCAGGACGATGGCCGCCGAGGCCAGCGGGTGCTCATGGCGAACGCGGTGTGTGCCGTAGATGACCGCCGCTCCGTAGGCCATCGCCGCGAACAGTGCCCACAGCGCGCCGATGGAAGCGCCAGCCAGGCTCAGCCCCGTAGCCAGCGCCACCCCGCCCAGCGCCAGCAACAGGCTGAACAGCTTCGGCAGGCTGGTGCGTTCCCCCAGCCAGGCGATGGAAACCAGGGTGACGAAGGCCGGAAAGCTGTAGACAAGGATGATCGCCAGGCTCACCGAGCTGGCCCGGCTGGCGCTGTAGTAGCCCAGCGCCGCCAGGCCGTAGCCCACGCCCAGCAACAGGTTCTGCCGGACCAGGCGCAGGCTCGGCAAGCCGATGCGCTGCCGGTACAGCAGCGCCAGCAGCACCGCGGCAGCGATGGAGAAGCGCGCCAGCAGCAGGCCGATCGGGTTGGCGCCGCCGGCATAGGCGAAGCTGGCGAACAACGGTTGCAGGCCATAGCAGAACGCGGCCAGCAGAACGAGAAGAAAGCCTCGGGAATGAGCGCTCATTCCGGGAAGAAAACGCGGGGTCCGCATGACCTGCTCCCTGGGTATCAGATCGACTGGGCATTCGAAAAAGCCCCGCTTCACCAAAGGGTGAAGCGGGGCCTGTCCGCAGCGAACGGGAAAGGAATCAGTCGGCCAAACGACTGGTCATCTCGGTGCAGTACCAGTCCACGAACTGGCAGACGCCGTTCTCGGCGATCGAGGAGTACGGGCCGGGCTCGTAGGCCGGCGAGTTCACCCCCGCCTGCGCGCCCTCGACCAGGCGCCGGTCCTGGTCGTTGGTGGCGATCCACACGCGGGTCAGGCGCTCCATGTCGTAGTCGATGCCTTCCTGGGCATCCTTGGGCACCAGCCACTTGGTGGTCACCAGGGTCTCGTTAGGGCCCTGGGGCAGCACGCGGAAGCTCAGGGCGTGGTCGCCGAGGAAGTGGTTCCAAGTGGAGGGGTAGTTGAAGTACAGCAGCGCGCCGATGTTCGGCTCGCCGCTCCTGTCCAGGCGCCGCGCCACCGCCGGCTTGCCGTCCATGGTGTAGCTCACGGCGCCGGCCGAGAGCGGGATGCGCGTCATGCGGAACTGCCCCGCCTCGTCCATCACCAGGCGGCTGGGCAGGCCAGCGGCCTCGCAGCGCTCCCAGTGGGCGCTCAGCTCGGGGTCTTCTTCGCCGCCCACGCCGGCCACGGAGAGGTTCTCGACGAAGGAGTTGAGCAGCTCCGGGTGAGTGCCGTCGCAGTGGTAGCACTCGCGGTTGTTCTCGAACACCAGCTTCCAGTTGCCGCGCTCGACCAGGTTGGATTCGAAGGCGACCTTGCAGTCTTCCAGGTTGTGCGGCCCGATGAAGGGCGAGACCGCGTCGCGGAAGCGCGAGAAGTCCGGCGCGGTCTCGGCGACGCACACGTAGATGTAGGTGTTCACCACCTCGCAGTGCGCCAGCTTCAGGCCATAGTCGGCCGGGTTGAATTCCGGGCCCATGTTGCCGGCGAACAGCAGCTTGCCGTCCAGGTCGAACACCCATTTGTGGTAGGGGCAGACCAGCTTGGCCACCTTGCCGCTGTTCTCCGTGCACACCTTGGAACCACGGTGCCGACAGGCGTTGTGGAACGCCCGGACCTGGCCGTCGCCGCCGCGCACCACGGCGACGGGATAGTCGCCGATCTGCAGCGTCAGGTACTGGCCCGGCTTCTCCAGCTCGAAGGTGTGGCCGGCGAAGATCCACTCCTTGTGCCAGAGCTGCTCCAGGTCCTGGCGGTACACCTCGGGGTCGCTATAGACGGCGCGGGGCAGCGCGTGGCGGGCCTTGCGTTGGCGAATCAGGTCGAGCACAGCGGCTTTCTTATCCATTGTTGTATGCACTCCAGAGCAGGCGCGGTTTGGATCGGTGCATGCGTGGATCGGCTGGCGACGGCGTCCGGCGCTGGCGCAGGGGCCCTGCGGCGCGGAGGCTTTCTGTCGTCGGGCGCTTCGGCTAACCTCCATCCACGGAGCCTGCCAGCCCGCCGCGATCACAGCATTTGCGGCAGTCTAGGACCGGGGCGGACGCGAAAGAACCGACATTTTCTCCAAGGTCTTGATTACCTGAAGTTATGGTCAAACACACCGAACCCGATCAGACGCTGATCAAGATGCCGTCGCTGCGCGCGGTGAAGTCCTTCGTGGCCGCGGCCAAGTACCAGAACTTCACCCGTGCGGCCGAGGCGCTGTGCGTCACCCAGGCGGCGATCAGCCGGCAGATCCGCGAGCTGGAAACCTACCTGGGCGCCGACCTGTTCAAGCGCGTGGGCCGCGCGGTGGAGCTGACCCCGGCCGGCTCGATCTTCTTCGACGCCGTGCAGCTGTCCTTCGTCAACATCTCCCAGGCGGCCGAACGCATCCGCCACAACAGCACGTCCAAGTCGATCGTCACCCTCTGCTGCTCGCCGGCCTTCTCGGCGCTCTGGCTCGCCCATCGCCTGCCGGGCTTCTTCGAGGCCAACCCGGACGTGGAGCTGAACCTGATCACCACGCAGAACTTCCTCTCCATGGAGCCGGGGACGCGGCCCGACATCTTCGTCACCAAGATGGCGAAGATCCGCGAGGGCTACCGCAGCTACCCGCTGGTCCACGACGTCATCTACCCGGTGTGCAGCCCGGCCTACCTCGCCCGGCACCCGGAGATCGCCAGCCTGGAAGGCCTGTGCCAAGGCGTGCTGCTCAACCTCAGCCCCTACGGCCGCTCGCAGGTGGCCGAGCACGTCGACTGGAGCGTATGGATGGCCTTCCAGAACATCGACCTGGACAACGGCCCGGGCAAGCGCCCGCACTTCTTCAACGCCAACGACTACAACCTGCTGGTGCAGATGGTCTTGAGCCACCAGGGCGTGGCGCTGGGCTGGAACCACCTGGTGGGGCACCTGGTGGCCAACGGTTCACTGGTGCGCCCCGTGGAGCAGGAAGTGGTGCTGCACGACAGCCAGCACTACCTGACCTTCAACGAGGACAAGGAAGACGACGACGCCTGCCGCCGCCTGCGCGACTGGCTCATGGCGCAGTTCTGAGCGGCGCCGCCCGGCTACTTCGCCCTGGCGGAACGCACGCAGCCGTGGCGGATTTCCTTCGACGGCGGGTAGCCAAAGAACGAGGTGTAGCACTTGCTGAAGTGGCTCGGCGAAACGAAGCCGCAGGCCAGCGCCGCCTCCACCAGGGACAGGTCCGAGTGCTGCAGCAGGCGGCGGCTCTCGGTGATGCGCAGCTCCAGGTAGTAGCGCACCGGCGAGGTGCCCAGCTGCTCCTGGAACAGGCGTTCGAGCTGGCGCTTGGAGCGGCCCACGCACTGTGACAGCTGGTCGGTGCTCAGCGGCTCCTCGATGTTCGCGCTCATCAGGTTGAGCACGTCGCGCAGCGGTTGCGACATCTTCTCGTGCAACGCCGGGCGGGTCCGCCGGTAGCGGGATTCCTCGAAGGCCAGGATGTCCACCACGCCGTCGACCAGCTCGCGGCCATACAGGCGGTTGATCCATTCCAGCACCATGTTGAAGGCGCCGGCCGGGCTCCCCGCGGTCAGGCGGTTGCCATCGACGATGTAGCTCTCGGCGGTCACCACGCTGTTCCTCGCCACCTCGGCGAGGGCGGCGCGGTTTTCCGGGTGCACCGCGCATTTGTGGCAGTCCAGCAGCCCCGCCTTGCCGAGGAACCAGGCGCCGTTCCACAGGCCGGCCAGGTCCACGCCCCGGTCGTCGGCGAGCTGCAGCAGGCGGTTGAGCGAGGGCAACTCGCGCAGCGGCGTGCGCAGGCCGCCACAGACCACCAGCAGGTCCAGGTCCAGGTGGCGGCTCTCCAGGGCGGCGGAGGGGCAGATGACCAGGCCCAGGTCGCTGGTCACCGGCTCGCCGTCCAGGCTGAAGGTGTGCGTCGAGAAGGCGCCCTCGCGGATCAGGTTGGCGGTGACCAGCGTGTCCAGCGCCTGGGTGAAGGCCGGCAGTGAAAAGTGCTCCAGCAGGACGAAGCCCACGCGTCGCTGACGCTGCGGGTCGGCCTTCTTCTCGGCCATGAAGCGGAGATTCTTGCCTTGCATGGCTTCGCTGAATTGTCGTCTTTCCACCGATGGCAGCCTCTATGAGTTCTTGTGGGCAGTTGCGGCGTCATCAGCCTCGCGGCGGGCCTGGCAGGGCGGCGCGGCGAGGGCTGTTCTGTATACCGTCCGCAGGCAAATGTTATACAGGCGCTCTGCCTCCGACCACTCCCCCACGCAGCCCGCGGGCCTGCGCAAACCCTCGACCCCGGTCATGGCCGGCCCGCAAGCGGCCTCGGCGCTCGCCGATCCCCCTCGCGTCATAGCTGGCTGCAACCCTCGCCCCGGCAGTGGAAATACCTGTACCGGCGCAGAAAACCCAGTGATTTCCAACTGGAAAATGCCCGGCCGACAGAGGCGCCAGGGGCACTCGCCGGCGCCTCTTCGGCGCCCGAAACCCGCTGTATGCGTATGAATTGATCCCAGAAAATGTAATTAGACACCCCGTCGGCGCGCTCCCTATAGTCATTCCACGAACGGCAGGGATCGCCGGCGACGGGCAAGAGGTCCTGCCCGCGCCCCGCACGAGCGGATGATCGACACCACCCAACGACACGACCCGCAAGCCACTGCGGACCTCTTCAAAGCGCACCTCGAAGCGTCGCGCAGACGCCGGCACCGAGGTCGCAGCGGAACATTGAAACTCGGGTAATTCCCCGACTCCGGTTTTCTCGCGTGAAGTGACTCACTCCACGTAACGGATAGCTATTGGCTGAAATAAATAGAACAGGCCCCTGAAATGACGAAGATCACCCATTTACCTGCCGATGACAAAAGCTGTGGCTGGTACCACCTGAGCAAGGCCAGACAACCCAGGCCCACGCATACCGGCCGGACTTCGGCGCCTTGGGTGATCGTCGGAGCAGGCTTCACCGGGCTGGCCGCGGCGCGCCAGCTGGCGCTGCATTTCCCCCATGAGGAAATCGTCCTGGTCGAGGCCCAGGAAGTGGGCTTCGGCACCTCCGGGCGCAATGCCGGCTTCGCCATCGACCTGCCCCACGACATCGGCGCCGACGACTACATCGGCGACATCGACATCGCCAGGACCAGCCTCAAGCTCAACCTGATGGGCCAGGACCTGCTGCGCAACCAGGTGGAGCGGCACGGCATCGATTGCCAGATGAAGGCCTGCGGCAAATACCAGGCGGCCATCGAGGACCGCGGCATCGCCGTGCTGGAAGCCTATCGCCGCGGCCTGGACCGGCTCGGCCAGGCCTACGAGATGATCGAGGCCGACGCGCTGCCCGGGCACATCGGCACGCACTTCTACCGCAAGGCGCTGTTCACCCCCGGCACCGTGCTCATCCAGCCCTCCGCCCTGGTCAAGGGCCTGGCGGACAGCCTGCCGGCGAATGTCAGCCTGTACGAGAACACCCCCATCACCGAGGTGGAGTACGGCGACAAGGTCGTCCTCCGGCATGCCCGCGGCAGCTTCATCGCCGACCGCCTGGTGCTCACCAACAACGCCTTCGGCATGAGCTTCGGCTTCCTGCGCGGCAAGATGCTGCCGATCTTCACCTACGCCAGCATCACCCGCCCGCTGACCGCCGAGGAGCAGGCGCGCCTCGGCGGCAAGCCCTACTGGGGCGTGATCCCGGCGGACCCGTTCGGCACCACCGTGCGCCGCACGCCCGACAACCGCCTGCTGATCCGCAACAGCTTCAGCTTCAACCCGGACGGGCGCAGCAATACCAAGTACCTGGAGCGCTTCGTCAACCGCCACCAGGCCTCCTTCGCCAGCCGTTTCCCGATGCTGCCCGAGGTCGATTTCGAATACACCTGGGGCGGCGCGCTGGCCCTGTCGCGCAACCATTCGGGCTACTTCGGGCAACTGGCCGCCAACGTCTATGGCGCGCTGTGCTGCAACGGCCTGGGCGTTACCCGTGGCACGGTCACCGGCAAGCTGCTGGCCGACTGGCTGGCCGGCGAGCGCAGCGAGCTCATCGACTTCCTGCTGAACTCGCCGGGCCCCAACGGCAACCCGCCGCAGCCGTTCCTCTCCGCGGGAGTCAATCTGAACCTGAAATGGGGGCAATACCGCGCCGGCAAGGAAAGCTGAGCCCCCACCGGTCATTTGCCAGGGAACCTCCGGCCGAGATTGGCCGCACGACACGATTCCCGGCGTGCAGACCTGAAGCCGCAGCGATGCGCATCCGCCGGCCGAAGCAGCCTTCGGCTGCCGGAAACCTGAAACGAGGAAAACAATGACAATTACGACTCCATCCATCGAAGACGTGCCCATCAACCGCTTTCACCAGCTGCTGACGATCCGCTCCGGCGGCGGCTCCTTCGTCGACGGCTACGTGCTCAGCATCATCGGCGTATCCATGGTGCAGATGACCGCCGCCCTGGGCCTGAGCACCCTCTGGCAGGGCATGATCGCCGCGGCGGCGCTGATCGGCATTTTCTTCGGCGGCTTCATCGGCGGCTGGCTGACCGACCACTTCGGGCGCAAGCGCATCTTCTTCGTCGGCCCGGTGCTGTTCATCCTCAGTTCGCTGGCGCAGTACTGGGTGGAGTCGGCCCTGGCGCTGTTCCTGCTGCGCCTGCTCATCGGCATCGGAGTGGGCATCGAATACCCCGTCGCCACCTCCCTGCTGGTGGAGTTCCTGCCGAAGAAGCACCGCGGCCCGCGCCTGGCGACCCTGACCATCCTCTGGTTCGCCGGCGCCGCGCTGGCCTACATGGTCGGCAACGCCCTGCTCAGGCACGGCGGCGACGACGCCTGGCGCCTGGTGCTGGCCAGCGCCTCGGTGATAGGCGCGGCCCTGTTCCTGGTCCGCCTGGGCACCCCCGAATCGCCGCGCTGGCTGCTGGACAAGGGCCGTGCAGCCGAGGCCGAGCAGGTCATCAAGAGCGTCTACGGGCCGCGCTTCTCGCTGCAGAACCTGCCCGAGCAGCCCAGGCAGAAGAAGCTCTCGATGTGGAACCTGCTGCACTCCGGCTACGGCAAACGCATGCTGTTCGTCAGCATCTTCTGGACCTGCTCGGTGATCCCGGTGTTCGCCGTCTACGCCTTCGCGCCCAAGGTGCTGCTGGCGCTGAACCTCCAGGGTGACTGGGCCGCCTTCGGCTCGGAAACCATCACCCTGCTGTTCGTGGTGGGCTGCATCATCGCCACCCGCCTGATCAACGTCATCGGCCGGCGCAGCATGCTGATCTACAGCTTCCTCTGGTCCGGCCTGGCGCTGCTCGGCCTCGGCGCCTTCCACGCTTCCTCCGAAGCCGTGATCCTCGCGCTGTTCGGCGCCTACGCCCTGTTCATCGGCGGCGCCCAGGTGCTGCAGCTGGTCTACCCGAACGAGCTGTTCCCCACCGAGATCCGCGCCTGCGCGGTCGGCGTGGGCACCTCGCTGTCGCGGGTCGGCGCCGCCGTCGGCACCTACCTCGTCCCCCTGTCCCTGGACAGCCTGGGCATCGCCCAGACCATGTACGCAGCCGCCATCGTCACCCTGGTCGGCCTGCTGTTCGCCTGGGCGCTGGCCCCGGAAACCCGCTCGCTCAACCTGCAGCAGGCGGCCTCGCTCACCTGATCAAGGGCCGCCGCGCCGCTGGGCGCGGCGGCCGACCACCACGACCCCACTGGAGAACGCATCATGCAATTCGAAGGCATCTACACCCCCGCCATCACGCCCCTGGCGGCCGACGGCCAGATCGACCATCCGGCCTTCGCCGAAGCGCTGGAATACCTGATCGCCTCGAAGGTCCACGGCATCATCATCGGCGGCTCCACCGGCGAGTACTACGCCCACACCGCCCAGGAGCGCTTCGACCTAGCGGCCAGGGCCAAGGACGTGATCAACGGCCGCCTGCCGCTGATCGTCGGCACCGGCGCCATCCGCACCGAGGACTCGGTGGCCTACGCCAAGGCGGCGAAAGAGATCAAGGCCGACGCCCTGCTGGTCGGCTCGCCGCCCTATGCCCTGCCCACCCAGCAGGAGATCGCCGACCACGTGCTGGCCGTCGACGCCGCCGCCGACCTGCCGATCATGCTGTACAACTACCCGGCGCGCATGGGCGTGGACATGGGCGAGGAATTCTTCGCCGCCGTCGCCGGCTGCAAGAACATCGTCGCCATCAAGGAAAGCTCCGGCTCCACCGGCCAGCTGCACCGGCTGGCCTGCAAGCACCCGCGCATCGCGCTGTCCTGCGGCTGGGACGACCAGGCCCTGGAGTTCTTCGCCTGGGGCGCGCGCAGCTGGGTCTGCGCCGGCTCCAACTTCATCCCCGGCGAGCACGTCGCCCTGTACCAGGCCTGCGTGGTGGAGAACGACTTCGCCAAGGGCCGCCGCATCATGGCGGCGATGATGCCGCTGATGGACTTCCTGGAAGGCGGCAAGTTCGTCCAGTCGATCAAGTACGGCTGCGAACTGGCCGGCCTGCGCAGCGGCGGCGTGCGCGCCCCGCTCAAGGGCATGACCGAGGCCGAGAAGGCCGAACTGAAAGAGATCGTCGCCGTACTCAAGCGCGAAGTCGCGCAGATCACCGAGGGCACCCACAATGGCTGAATTGCTGAGCAAGGCGGAATACGCCGCCATCGCCGCCGAACTGCGCTTCCCCACCCAGGCCTTCATCGACGGCAGCTTCCGTGACGCCGTCTCCGGCCGCACCTTCGCCAGCAGCAACCCGGCCACCGGCGAGCGGCTGGCCGACATCGCCGCCTGCGACGCCGAGGACGTCAACCTGGCCGTGGCCAGCGCCCGCCTGGCCTTCGAGGACGGCCGCTGGAGCAAGCGCTCCCCCGGCGAGCGCAAGGCGGTCATGCAGCGCTTCGCCCAACTGCTCGAAGACCACGCCCACGAACTGGCGGTGATGGAAAGCCTGGACAGCGGCAAGCCGGTGCGCGAATGCCAGAACATCGACGTGCCGGAGACCATCCACACCCTGCGCTGGCACGCCGAGCTGATCGACAAGATCTACGACAGCACGGCGCCGGTCGGCTCCGGCGCCGTGACCATGGTGGTGCGCGAGCCCATCGGCGTGGTCGGCCTGGTGCTGCCGTGGAACTTCCCGCTGCTGATGCTGGCCTGGAAGATCGGCCCGTCGCTGGCCGCCGGCTGCTCCATCGTGGTCAAGCCGGCCCGGGAAACCACCCTCACCGCCCTGCGCGTCGCCGAGCTGGCGCACCAGGCCGGCATCCCCGCCGGGGTGTTCAACGTGGTGCCCGGCGGCGGCCGCGAGGCCGGCGAGCCCATCGGCCGCCATCCGGACGTGGCCATGGTCAGCTTCACCGGCTCCACCGAGACCGGCCGGCTGTTCCTCAAGTACGCCGCCGAGTCCAACCTCAAGCGCGTGGTGCTGGAGTGCGGCGGGAAGAACCCGGCGGTGGTGATGAACGACGTGGAAGACCTCGACCAGGTCGCCCAGCACGTGGTCAACGGCGCCTTCTGGAACATGGGCGAGAACTGCTCGGCGTCCTCGCGCCTGATCGTCCACGCCGACATCAAGGACGCCCTGCTCGAACGCATCGGCGTGCACATGCGCGACTGGAAGATGGGCGACCCGCTGGACCCGGAAAACCGCCTCGGCGCCCTGGTCAGCAAGGCCCACTTCGAGAAGGTCCGTTCGTACATCGAGCAGGCCCGCAGCGAGCGACTGGACTTCGTCTATGGCGGCCAGACCCAGGGCGACATCTTCGTCGAGCCCACCGTGGTCGACGACGTCGAGCCGCAGAGCCGGCTGTTCCGCGAGGAAATCTTCGGCCCGGTGCTGTCGGTCACGCCCTTCACCGACATCGACGGCGCCATCGACCTGGCCAACGACACCGTCTACGGCCTGGCCGCCTCAGCCTACACCGGCAGCCTGCGCAACGCCCTGCGCCTGGCCCGGGAAATCCGCGCGGGCATCGTCACCGTCAACTGCTTCGGCGAAGGCGACGCCTCGACGCCCTTCGGCGGCTACAAGGAGTCCGGCTTCGGCGGGCGCGACAAGTCGATCTGGGCCCACGACCAGTACACCGAGCTGAAGACCATCTGGATCGACGCCTCGTGATACCTGCTGCAAAACCCTGATCCAACCCGCAGTACCGCCCCCAGCGCCGCCCGGCGCTGGGGGCGTTTTCCATCCAGGGCGGCGAACGGGGCGATGTGCTTCGCCGGGTTGCCGGATTCGGCGCCACCACCCTCCCCCCGCGGCACTTTCCACCCATCGGAAAAATGACTTTTATTTCTTGTAAAACAAAGAGATAGGCCAGCGTATATCCGCCGACATATGGACACCCACAAGGCCCGTCCCTAGCGTGGAGCCCCACGGCAATCCCACACCAACAACAAGCAGGAGATACCCATGGGACGACTAAACGGCAAAGTGGCGCTCATCACCGGCGGCGCAGGCGGCTGCGGCCTGGCCGCGTCCGAACTCTTCGCCCGCGAAGGCGCCAAGGTCGCCTTGCTCGACCTTCCGCACAGCGACGGCAAGGCGGTGGCCGAGCGGATCAACGCCGCCGGCGGCACGGCCCTCTTCGTGCCCACCGACGTCTCCGTCGCCGAGCAGGTCGGGCGTGCGGTGGCGCAGGTGGAGGAACGCTTCGGCGCCATCACCGTGCTGATGAACCACGCCGGCACCATCCACGTCGGGCCCTTCCTGGAAACCCGCGAGAGCGACTGGGACCGGCTGATGAACATCAACGTGAAGAGCATGTTCCTGGTCACCCGCGCCGTGCTGCCGAAGATGATCGAGGCCGGCGGCGGCAGCATCATCTGCACCTCGTCGATCTCCGGCGTGGTCGGCACCCCCATGGAAGTCCTGTACTGCACCACCAAGGGCGCCTGCCACATGTTCGCCCGGGCGATCTCGGTGGAATACCGCGACCGCAACATCCGCAGCAACGCCATCTGCCCCGGCTTCATCGGCACCGCCCACGGCCGCCGCGAGCTGGACCTGCTGCGCGAATTCGGCACCGAGGTTTCCGACGAGGCGCTGCGCGCCATGCAGGGCCGCCTGTGCGACCCGCGCGAGGTGGCCTCGGCGGCGCTGTTCCTGGCCAGCGACGACGCCAGCTTCGTCAACGGCGCCCACCTGTTCGTCGACAACGCCTACACCGCGGCCTGACCGGCCCGAGCCGCGCGCCCAGACCTACAACAACGCCCGGCTCGCAAAACACTTAGCTCTGCCAATAGACAAGAAACCTACAAGAGACAGAGGCAGCTAATGGAAAACATCGGCACGTACGTCATCTACCTCATCATGGCCTGCGCCGTGGTCGGCGCCATCGCCTCCATCCTCGACGCCGAGTCGAAGCTGGGCAAGGAGTTCAACGCCGGCCTGCACAGCATCGGCCCGATCTTCATCCCGGTCGCCGGCATCATGGCCGCGATCCCCTTCATCTCCAGCTTCATCAGCCACTACGTGGGCCCGCTGTTCACCGCGCTGGGCGCAGACCCGGGCATCGCCGGGGCGATCTTCATCGCTTCCGACCTGGGCGGCTACCAGCTGGCGCAGGCCCTGGCCCACGACCCGGAAGGCTGGATCCTCGGGCTGATCACCGGCTTCCAGTCCGGTTCGACCATCATCTTCGTCATCCCCGTGGGCCTGGCCATGCTCGCCAAGGCCGACCACAAGTACATGGCCCTGGGCATCATGGCCGGGCTGCTGAGCATTCCCATCAGCATCGTGTTCATCGCCATGGGCATGCAGCTGCTGGGCTTGGGCGTGCGCCCGGACATCGCAACCAGCGGCGCCGCCACCCTGCAACTGCACTTCGACCTGCCGATGCTGCTGCGCAACCTGCTGCCGCAGATTCTCTTCTGCATCGCCCTGGCCGCCGCGCTGCGCTACGTGCCGGGGCTGATGGTGCGGCTGTTCCTCAAGCTGGGCAGTATCATGTACGCGGCGGTCACGCTGATCCTGGTGGCGTCCATCGTCGAATACTTCACCGGCTTCTTCACCGCCAACTTCGGCAGCTGGGGCTTCGCCCCCATCATCGCCGACAAGCAGGACCAGTTCCGCGCGCTGGAAATCTCCGGCTACGTGGGCATCATGCTCTGCGGCGCCTTCCCGATGGTCTACCTGATCAAGCGTTTCCTCTCCCGCCCCATCGAGCGCGTGGCCTCGCACCTGGGCCTGTCGCCGGTGGGCGCGGCGGGCATCCTCGCGGCGTCGGCCAACATCCTCGCCATGTTCCGCCTGGTGGCGGACATGCCGCCCAAGGACAAGGTGCTGGTCATCGCCTTCGCGGTGAGCGCGGCCTTCACCTTCGGCGACCACCTGGCCTACTCCGCCAACTTCCAGCCGAGCTTGATCCTGCCGCTGATCATTGGAAAACTCAGCGGTGGCCTGATCGGCATGCTCCTGGCCTACTGGCTGGCGGTGCCCAAGGCGCAGCAGTTGGGCAGCCAGGAAGCACCGCAGGACGCACTGCGCGCCTCGACCGGACTGTCCTGACGCACCCGCGCAGGGGCGCCCCGCGGCGCCCCTGCCAGGCCCAGGCACCCGCCGGCCCCGCGCCGGCGCGGCAACACCGGCTCAAGACAGGCGACGCAGCCCTCCATGAACAGCCAAGACGCGAAGAAGCTGGCGGACCTGATGGCCGCCGTCGGCACCGACAAGCTGGGGCACGCCATCGGCTCGCTGCTGGACGGCAGGGTCGGCTTCGACATGAGCTGCGGATACCTGTTCCGCTTCGACCGCAACGCGGAACTGCTGCACGACGGCTACAACGGCCAGGTGTCGGCGAAGACCCTGGAGGCCTATTCCCGCGGCGGCTATCTGCTCGATCCCTTCTACGTGGCCAGCATGAACCGCCACCCGGCCGGCCTGTGGCGCATGAGCGACCTGGCGCCGGACAGCTTCTTCTCCTCCGGCTTCGCCATCTCCCGCGACCTGCACCCCTGCGTGTCGTCCACCCACGGCACCCAGGTCGAGGAGATCGGCTACATCATCCACCTGCAGCCGCGCACGGCCATCGTCTTCTCGCTGATGAAGGCCGAGGACCACGGCCCCTTCGCACCAAAGGAAGTCCAGCACCTGGAAACCCTGGCGCCAGTGATAGCCGCGGCCTGGGAACTGCACTGGCGCACCGCCCTGAAGCCCGCCGAAGCCACCACGGAAGCGCCCGAAAGCGAACTGGAGAGCGCCTTCGTCGACATCCTCCAGGGCCAGTTGACCGACGCCCAGCGCTACATCGCCAAGCTCATCCTGCAAGGCCACAGCAACGCCTCCATCGCCCACCTGCTGGGCATCTCCGAAGGCACCGTGAAGGTCCACAAGCACAACATCTACCAGCGCCTGGAAATCTCCAGCAACTCGGACCTGTTCCGGTTGTTCATCGGCTATATCGCGCAGTCGGCGAGGTAGGGGCGTTTAGCTGTTCAAGCCCGGACACAAGAGCGACTGCCTTGCAGGCTGCTCGCTCCTACGAAAAGCTGTGCCAGCCCGTACTGTAGGAGCGGACTCCGTCCGCGATTGGGCTCACCGACCAGGCCGGACACCCCGTGTGACATAGCCAGCGGCGGATAACCGCGAACGGTTATCCGCCCTACAAACTCTCCGGCTGACGCTGGGTTATACGCCCACGCCGAACGGCCCCCTCTCCCTCCGGGAGAGGGCTGGGGTAAGGGCAACGGACGTCGCCCACACTCCGCAGCCAAACCTGTGCTCCGCTCCCCCTCCCTAACCCTCCCCTGCAAGCGGGAGAGGGGACCGTTCGGCGCAGTGCGGAATCACGAAGCTCCCTGCCTCCACCGTCCACTCCTACGTCTCTGGGTTCCCGCGTTCGCGGGAATGACGGAGGTATCAGGACTGCGCCCGAGTTTGACGCCGCTCAGGACGGCCCCCTCTCCCGCTTGCGGGAGAGGGCTGGGGAGAGGGTGCTCTTCTGCGAACCTCCGCTCCAACCTCAACCCCGTCATACCCACGCTCACAAGAATGACAAGAGAGAGCTAGGCGCCCCCGGATAACTCCGGATAATGAACGGCATCCCGCCCGCGTCGAAACAAGAGGCCCCAATGCTCACCGTGCAAGACCTGATCGAGATCGAGCTGCTGAAACTGCAGGCGGTCGCCGGCAGGCCGATGACGCCGCCCAGGGCCAGCGTACTGATGTGTCGCGTCTTGAGCGGGAGCCAGGTTTCGTAGGCGAGGGAGAATCGGGGGGTGTTAACGAATGGCGGTCTGGGTCGCTCCCGAAGAGCAGCAGTCGACCAGCAGCAGCCGCGCAAAAGCACCGCACCAACCTCACCCCAGCGCCATCCGTTTCTCCACCAGAAAATCGATCAACGCCCGCACCTTGGCCGGCACCTGGGCACGCGTAGGGGCATACAGGTAGAAGCCGGCGAAGGACGGGCACCAGGGCTGAAGCACATGCACCAGCTCTCCGGATGCCAGTTGTTCGCGGATGCAGACGTCCAGGTACTTGACCAGCCCCACCCCCTGCACGGCCGCTTTGAGCATGCTCTCGTCGTCGTTGAACACGACGCTGCCCCGCGGTTCGAACACGTGGGGCCGGGCCTCGGTATCCGGCGCGGTGAAAGACCAGCGATCCAGCGTCCCGCTGCTGGTGAAGCGGTATGCCAGGCAGTTGTGGCGAACCAGGTCCGCCGGCGTCTCGGGGGGCCGTGACGCTTGAAGTATCCGGCGAGCCAACGATCGCCATCTCGATGCGCGGCGTGATCGGCACCATGTGCTCGTCCAGGCTCTCCCCCAGGCGGATCCCCACGTCCGCGCCGTCGGCGATGATGTTGGCGAAGCCGTCATTGAGCACCCGTTCCAGACGTAGCCCCGGATAACGGGAAAGGAACTCGCCCAGGTGCGGCTCCAGCAACGTCCGGGCGGCGATGCGCGAGGAAGACGCGCCCAACGAAGAACTGCGCGAAGCCTGGGAGTATTACCACACCCCGCGCTGCGAGCACCCCAACGCTCCGGGCTACATGGCCGCCCGGAGCCTGCCGCAGATCATCACCTACGACGCCTACCACAAGGCCGAAGCCTTCCTCACCCAGCCCTTGCAGATCGTGGCGGGCACCCTGGCCGGCAGCAAATGGATGAGCGATGACCTCCTCGCCCGCACAGCGTCCCAGGACAAGCACATGCACCTGATCGAGGGCGCCAACCACATGTCGCTGTACGACAAGCAACCCTATGTCGACGAAGCCGTGTCGGTGCTGGCCGGGTTCTTCAAGAGCCGTCTGTAAGCCCCGCCGCCAGTGGCCCAACCCTCCGCAGATGCCGATCGCATCGGCGCCATCGGCATCTGCGGAGGCGGCGCCTACACCATCAACGCAGCCATCACCGACCATCGAATGCGCCACGTCATCGACTATCTGCCAGGCTCGGTGGAGACAGGCAGATCGCCTCTTCGTAGGGTCGAGGGGGACGCCTGGTTCTTGCTCGTGAATGAGCAGCGCAGTGAAGTGTGTTCGCGAGCAAGCTCGCTCCTACGAGAAGCCGTGCCCACCCGTATGGCAGGAGCGGACCTTGTCCGCGATGGCCGGAGGCTCCGGCGCGATTCGCGGATGAGATCCGCTCCTACGGGTTGCCCCGCACCAAGCCCCTTGCAGGAGCGCGCCCTGCGCGCGAAATCGCGGGCAGGGCCCGCTCCTACACCGCTTGCGGGAGAGGGAGTGGGGTTGCCCGAAGTACAGCTACCGCCGGTGCACGCCGTTCGCGCAGGGCGCGCTCATACAAACGTTGTGCGCACAGGCGTATCGAAGGCATCGACCTGAAGCTCCGCCACCCTGTATTAGCCTGAGCTTGAATCGGACTTCCGCAAAAGCGAATTCCTTCCCGTCCGCACGCGCCCACATCATGCCGGCCATCATCCTCAAAGCGGACACAAGGCATGACCGACTTCGATCCTTCGGCATGGCTGGGGCGTACCCAGGAAGTGCACGACCAGCTCAGCCGCAACCTCGTGCAGCGCATCGCGGCGACCTTCAGCCTCCAGGCGCCGGCCCATGGCGAGGAGCTACCGTGGCTCTGGCACTGGTGCTTTTTCAATGAGCAGGTAGCGGGTAGCCGCCTGGGGCCGGACGGCCATCCCACGCTAGGCACCTTCATGCCGCCGGCCCACGGGCGCAACCGCATGTGGGCCGGCGGCCGCCTGGAATTCCTCGAACCGCTGCGGATCGGCGCCGAAGCCTGGCGCAAGACGCGTATCGAGCGCATAGAGGAGAAGGCCGGGCGCACCGGTTCGCTGCTGTTCGTCACCCTCGCCCACGAGTACTGGCAGGACCAGCGCCTGTGCCTGCGCGAAGAGCAGGACATCGTCTACCGTGAGCCCTCGCCGCCCAAGCTCGGCGCAGGCGAGCCCTCGCCCCAGGCCGAGTGGGAAGAGCGCATCGCGCCCGAGCCCACCCTGCTCTTCCGCTACTCCGCGGTGACCTTCAACGCCCACCGCATCCATTACGACTGGCCCTACGTCACCGGCGCCGAGGGCTATCCGGGGCTGGTGGTGCACGGGCCGCTGACCGCCACGCTGAGCCTCGCCGCCTTCGCCCGGGCCAACCCGCTGGCACGCCTGCGCCGCTTCAGCTTCCGTGGCGTGCGGCCGTTGATCGCCCCCGAGCCGTTCCAGGTGGGCGGGCGCCACACCGAGCCCGGCACAGCCGAGCTGTGGGCCGCCAACTCCACCGGCGTGTGCCAGCGCGCCGAAGTCCTGTTCGACTGACCCCGCCCCGCGTCCATCCCACTGACGCAGCCCAAAGGAAGACCGATGAACCACCACGACAATGAACAACTCAACGCCATCCGCGAAGGCGTGCGCGCCCTGTGCGCGGAATTCCCCAGCTCCTACTGGCGCGAGATCGACGAGCGCAAGGGCTTCCCCGAAGCCTTCGTCAAAGCCATGACCGAGGCCGGCTGGCTGTCGGCGATGATCCCCGAGGAATACGGCGGCTCCGGCCTGGGCCTGGCCGAGGCCTCGGTGATCCTCGAAGAGGTGAACCACTGCGGCGGCAACTCCGGGACCATCCACGGGCAGATGTACAACATGTTCACCCTGCTGCGCAGCGGCAGCGAGGAGCAGAAGCGCTACTACCTGCCGAAGCTGGCCAGCGGCGAGCTGCGCCTGCAGTCCATGGGCGTCACCGAGCCGACCACCGGCACCGACACCACCAAGATCAAGACCACCGCCGTGCGCCAGGGCGACAAGTACGTGGTCAACGGCCAGAAGGTGTGGATCTCCCGCGTGCAGCACTCCGACCTGATGATCCTGCTGGCGCGCACCACGCCGCTGGCCGAGGTGAAGAAGAAGGCCGACGGCATGTCGATCTTCCTGGTCGACCTGCGCGAAGCCATCGGCAACGGCCTGACCGTGCAACCGATCGCCAACCTGGTCAACCACGAGACCAACGAGCTGTTCTTCGACAACCTGGAAATCCCCGCCAGCAGCCTGATCGGCGAGGAAGGCAAGGGCTTCCGCTACATCCTCGACGGGCTCAACGCCGAGCGCACGCTGATCGCTGCCGAATGCATCGGCGATGGCCGCTGGTTCATCGAGAAGGCCAGCCAGTACGCCCGCGACCGCGTGGTGTTCGGCCGCCCGATCGGGCAGAACCAGGGCGTGCAGTTCCCCATCGCCGAGGCGCACATCGAGGTGGAAGCGGCCGACCTGATGCGCTGGAAGGCCTGCGCGGAATACGACGCCGGGCGCAACGCCGGGGCCGCGGCGAACATGGCCAAGTACCTGGCGGCCAAGGCCAGCTGGGAGGCGGCCAACGCCTGCCTGCAGACCCACGGCGGCTTCGGTTTCGCCAACGAATACGACGTGGAGCGCAAGTTCCGCGAGACGCGCCTGTACCAGGTGGCGCCGATCTCCACCAACCTGATCCTGTCCTACGTGGCCGAGCACCTGCTCGAACTGCCGCGCTCGTTCTGACGGAGGCCACATGCAACTGGACAAGCTGCGCAGCGCGCTGTTCGTGCCGGGAGATCGCCCGGAGCGCTTCGCCAAGGCCCTGGCCAGCGGCGCCGATGCCGTGATCGTCGACCTGGAGGATGCCGTGCAGGCGTCCGCCAAGGCCCAGGCGCGCGAACATCTGCGCGCTTTCCTCGACGCCAGCCCCGACGCCGGCGTCTGGGTGCGGGTGAACATGGCCGGGCACCGGGAACACGATGCGGACCTCGACCTGTGCCGTCATCGTGGCGTGGTCGGCCTGCTGCTTCCCAAGGCGGAAAGCGTCGAGCAGGTGGTCAATGCCGCCACGGTCGGCAAGCCGGTACTGCCCATCGTCGAGAGCGCCCCGGGCCTGCAGGCATTGCCGGAAATGGCACGGGTCGCCGGCGTGCAGCGCCTGACCTTCGGCGGTCTCGACCTGTGCCTGGACCTGGGCATCAGCGCCGGCACCGCGGTCGCAACGCGCCTGCTCGACCAGGTGCGCTACGCGCTGTTGCTGCACACCCGCCTGGCCGGCCTCGCCGCGCCGCTGGACACCGTGTTTCCCGAGATCGCCGACCTCGAGGGCCTTGCCCGCTTCGCCCGCGAAGCCCGAGATGCCGGGTTCGCCGGCATGCTGTGCATCCATCCGCGCCAGGTGATCGGCGTGCACCAGGCGCTGGCGCCGACCCGCGAGCAACTGGACTGGGCACGGAAGATCGTCAGTGCTACCCGGGGCAATGGCGCCTTCCAGCTGGACGGGCAGATGGTCGATGCGCCGGTGATCGAACGCGCCCGGCGCCTGCTCGCGCTGCACGACTGACAGCACCGACCTCGCTTGCGCCGGCCCTCGTGGCCGGCTTTTTTTTGCGCCGCCGCCACGCTACGGAACTCAGGCCGCGCAAACGCGAACGCCCGGTCCATCGTGGAGACCAGGCGTGCGTTTACCTCAGGGTCGGGATTCCGGTATCGGCAAGGGGTGTCTCGCCGTCCGGGCGCACCGGGCAAGCCCGGTGGATCGGGCAGCCACCTACTTGTGGAAGGCGGCCCCGCGACTCATTTCAGCGACAGCGTGTAAGAGAGGATCAGGCGATTCTCGTCCAGCTCGCCGGCGCCATCGGAGCGCACTGTCGCATTGCGCCAGCGCACGCCGAAGTTCTTCAGCGGGCCACTCTGCACCACATAGGTGATGTCCAGGTTGCGCTCCCATTCCTTGCCGGCCTTGCCGCCGATCTCATAGCCGTCGCCACGGATGTAGCGGTTGATCATGGTCAGGCCGGGGATGCCGAAGGCGCTGAAGTCCAGATCATGGCGCACCTGCCAGGAGGTTTCCTGTGCGCGGGTGAAATCGAGGATCTGCACCACGTTGGCACCGTAGGTGTCGGCATCCTGCAGGTACGGGAAGGGACTGTCGCCGCTGTTGTCCTGGTAGCCGACGCGGAAGGTCTGCGCGCCGTAGTTGGCCGAGAGCATCGCGGTGGTCAGGCCGTTGTCGATGTCGCCGCCACGGGCAGCGCCGTTCTCCGAGGAATCGAAGTAGCCCAGGTTGGCGCTCAGTACCCAGTCGCCCACCTTGCGGCTGCCCTGGAAGCCCAGATAGTTCTGCTCGTAGACATCCTGCAGCTCGGCACGCCAGTACGCGAGGTTGACCGTTGGCGAGAAGGCATAGGTAGCGCCGAAGTAGTCGAAGTGATCACCACTGACGTTGTAGTTGCCGGCGATGATCTCGTCGTGGTTGCCACTGGAGTTGCGGAAGTTGACCTTGTCGAAACGGCCCAGGTCCAGGGTCAGGTTGTCGATGTCGCTGGAGGTCAGCGTGGCGCCGTTGTAGATCGGCGGCAGCAGGCGCGCATCGCTGGAGAGCAGCACCGGCGTCTTGGGGGTGAAGCCGCCGACCTTCAGCTCGGTCTTGGCGATCTTCATCTTCGCCACGCCCGAGAGGTCGCTGTAGCTGCCAGGGCCGGAATCGCCGAAGCGGTTGGGCAACAGGCCGGTGCCGGCGCGGGCGTCGGAGGAATCGAGCTTCAGGCCCAGCGCGCTGTACAGCTCCAGCCCCACGCCGACGGTGCCTTCGGTGTAGCCCGACTTGGCGCTGAACATGAAGCCCTGGGCCCACTCCTCGCGCTTGGATTGCGGCGCGTTGTCCTGGCGGAAGTCGCGGTTGAAGTAGATGTTGCGCAGGCTGAGGTTGACGCTGCTGTCCTTGATGAAATCGGCATGGGCCAGCGCCGGGAGCGCCAGGGCCGGCGGCAGCGCGAGCAGGCCGCAGAGCCGGGCCAGAGAAGGATTCTGCATGGAGGTATCCGTGTTGGTTGTTGTTGTTTTCTTGAAGCGGTGCAAAGGGCCCGGAAGGAGCGCCGGGTGCGCTGAAGGATGCAAACGCGGGAACGGATAGGGGTATTGGGTTTTGCTTAAGGAGCCGTTTCGCCCAGGCAAAGATCGCGGCCGAACCCCCGCGGGCGCTGCGGGTTAAGCAACGGCGAAGGCAGGCTTTCACGATGCGAAATTGCCCAGGCCATCCCACCTTGCCCATGCTGCCCGGCATTTCCCGCACAAGGTCGAGTCCATGAACGACGCACTGATCGTTTCGCCATTGCGCACCCCCATCGGCAAGTTCGGCGGCGCCCTCGCCCCGCTGACCGCCGACCAGCTCGCCGCCGGCATCATCCAGGCCCTGCTGCAGCGCCTGGACATTCCCCCGGCGACGCTGGACGAGGTGATCGTCTCGCAGTCCTATGCCTCCAGCGAGGCGCCCTGCATGGGCCGCTATGCCGCGCTGGCCGCCGGCCTGCCGCTGGAAGTGCCCGGCTATACCCTCGACCGCCGCTGCGGCTCCGGCCTGCAGGCGCTGGCCGACGCGGCGATGCACGTGCAGACCGGCCACGCCCAGGCGGTGCTGGTGGTGGGCGTGGAGAGCATGAGCAACATCGAGTACTACAGCACCGACATGCGCTGGGGCGCCCGCGCCGGCAGCGTGAAGTTCCACGACCGCCTGGAGCGTGGCCGCGAGCGCTCGCAGCCGCACGAGCGCTTCGGCTACATCTCCGGCATGCCCGAGACGGCCGAGAACCTGGCCCGCGACTACGGCATCAGCCGCGAGGAAGCCGACCGTTTCGCCGTGCGCAGCCACCGCAATGCCGCCGCCGCGTGGCGTGACGGACGCTTCGCCGAAGAAGTGATAGCGGTCGACGTACCCGGAAGGCGCGGCAGCCTAACCAGCGTGTCGATGGACGAAGGCATCCGCGAGGACGCCAGCCTGGAAAGCATGGCCGGCCTGCGCGTGCTGCGGCCCGACGGCGTGTGCACGGCGGGCAACTCCAGCCAGCAGAATGATGCTGCGGCGGCCTGCCTGGTGGTCTCCCCGGACTACGCCCGACGCCACAACCTCAAGCCGCTGGCGCGCCTGGTGGACTGGGCGGCGGCCGGCTGCGACCCCGCGCGCATGGGCATCGGCCCGGTGCCGGCGGTGGAGAAGCTGCTGCAACGCACCCGGCGCACGCTGGCCGAGATGGACCTGATCGAGGTCAACGAGGCCTTCGCCGCCCAGGCGCTGGCCGTGCTCAAGGCCTGGGGCCTGGAGCATGACGAACGGGTCAACGTCAACGGTTCGGGCATCTCCCTGGGCCACCCGATCGGCGCCACCGGCGTGCGCATCATGACCACCCTGCTCCACGAGATGCAGCGCCGCGGCGCACGCTACGGACTGGAAACCCTGTGCATCGGCGGCGGCCAGGGCATGGCCGCGCTGTTCGAGCGGGTGTGAGGGCCGCCATGAACTGGATCGAAGTCAACCAGGCCGCCCTGCGCTACCAGTTGCTGCCGGCCGAACGCCCCGACACGCCGGTGCTGGTACTCATCCACGAGATGGGCGGCAGCCTGGAAAGCTGGGACGACCTCTGCGCCACCCTGGCTGGCGAACTCACGCTGCTGCGCTACGACACCCGCTGCGCCGGGCTGTCGGAAAAATTTCCCGGCGAGTTGGCCATCGACGATCACGTGGCCGACCTGGCAGCCCTGCTCGACGCGCTGCGGATCGATACCCCCGTCGCGCTGATGGGCGTCGCTGTCGGCGCAGCCATCGCCATCCGTTTCGCCGCCCGCTATCCCGGGCGCTGCCAGCAACTGATCGGCCTGGCGCCGGCCTGCGGGGTCGCCGCTTCGGCTCGCGATGCCACCCGCCAGCGCGCTGCCGCGCTGCGTGAAGAAGGCCTGGGTGAACTGGTGCCGGCGCTGCTGGAAAAAACCTGGCCTGTCCCGCTGCGCACCGATGCCGGGCGCTTCGACGCCTTTCGCCTGCGCTGGCGTGCCGCCGATCCCCAGGGCTTCGCCGCGACCTTCGCCATGCTTGCCGGCCTGGAACTGGAAAGCGACCTGCCCCGCCTTCCGCAACGCACCCTGCTGGTGGCCGGCGAATACGACGCCCTACGGCCCCCGGCGGAAATCGACCGCCTGGCCCGATTCGCTGCACAGATCGAGCCTTTGCAGGTAGCCTCCGGGCATTTCATGCCGCTGCAGAGCCCCCGGCTGGTCGCCACGCTGGTGCGCGGTTATGTATGCGCCGGGTTGTCCGGCTCGACGCTCTACCGGGCGTTCATCGAGCACCCGCAGCACCGCGTCGGCGCCAGTGGCCATGCCGCCTGAAGCACACCGTGATAGCAGAACAACGACAATGAGGAACCACGCCCCATGATGCAGTCGCGCAAGATCGGTGACATCAAGGTCACCCGCATACTCGAATACGCAGGCCCCACCCACGACCCGGCGTTCCTCTTCCCACAGATGGACAGCCAGGTGCTGGAAGAACACCGCGAGCTGATGGCGCCGAACCACTGGATTCCGCACATGAACAAGCTGATCGTCACCATCCAGTTCTGGATCGTGCACGTGGACAGCGAGATCGTGGTGATCGATACCGGCGTCGGCAACTTCAAGCCGCGCCCGGGCATCGCGCGGATGAACATGCTCAACGGCCTGGTGCGCGAGTGGATGATTGCCGCCGGCGCGCCACCGGAGAAAGTGACCCACGTCGTCATCACCCACCTGCACGCCGACCACGTGGGCTGGAACACCACCTGGAAGGACGGGCGCTGGGAACCGACCTTCCCCAACGCCACCTACCACTTCCCCAAGGACGACTTCGACTTCTGCCACCAGGGCAAGAAC
Source organism: Pseudomonas sp. R3.Fl (assembly GCF_023516765.1). Classification (NCBI taxonomy): domain Bacteria; kingdom Pseudomonadati; phylum Pseudomonadota; class Gammaproteobacteria; order Pseudomonadales; family Pseudomonadaceae; genus Pseudomonas; species Pseudomonas sp. R3.Fl. The sequence goes on along the minus strand of NZ_JAMGSO010000001.1, from coordinate 7,021,651 downwards.
AAGGAAGGCGGCGTCATCGACGTGTTCGGCGAATCCTTCTTCGACAGCGTGATGCCCATCGTCGATGCCGGCCTTGCGCGGATGATGGTGCCCGGCGAGGAAATCGCCGACTGCCTGCAGGTGCAGGCAGCGCCCGGCCACAGCCCCGGCCAGGTGATCTTCAAGGTACGCTCCGGCAACGAGGAAGGCATCTTCTGCGGCGACATCCTGCACAGCCCGGTGCAGATCGTCCGTCCGGATATCAATTCCGGCTACTGCATCTGGGAAGACACCGCCCGGCAGACGCGCCTGGCCTTCCTCAACGAGGCCGCCGACTCCGGCGCGCTGATCCTGCCGGTGCACTTCGGCGAGCCCCATTGCGGCTTCATCCGCCGCCAGGGCGAGGGCTTCCGCTTCGAGGCGGCCCACTGGTGAGCCCGTTGCCTGCGCCGCCCCATGCGGCGCGGGCCGTACATGGCGGCGCCGGAGCGACGAACACCGTCTATGCAGGCCATTCACCAGCCAGTACCGTGGCATACCACTTGGCAAGAAGTACCTGACCATGGCGATGCATTTCGATATCACGGATTTCCGGCTGTTCATCAACATCGCGGAAACCAGCAGCCTCACCCGCGGCGCGGAGCGTTCCTTCCTCTCCGTGCCGGCCACCAGCAACCGCATCAAGAATCTCGAGGACAACCTCGGCATGCGTCTGCTGGAGCGTTCGCCCCAGGGCGTGACCCTGACCAACGCGGGCAAGACCTACCTGCAGCATGCGCGCATCATCCTTTCCCAGCTGGAGATGCTCACCGGCGACCTGCAGCAGTACGCCGAAGGCCTCAAGGGCCAGTTGCGCCTGCTGGCCAACACCACGGCCATTACCGAATACCTGCCGCCGGTGGTGGGCGAATACCTCAAGACCCACCCCGACGTGCACATCGATATGCGCGAGCGCCTGAGCGACGACATCGTGCGCTGCATCCGCGATGGCAGCGCGGACCTGGGCATCGTCTCCGGCAGCGTGGTCACCGACGGCCTGCAGAGCGTGCCGCTGGTGAGCAGCCGGTTGATGGTCATCGCCCCCGAAGGCCACCCGATCCTCGAAGGTGGCGAAGTGCATTTCAAGCAGGCCCTGCAATACGCCTTCGTCTCCCTGCTCGAAGGCAGCGCCATCCACGTCTTCCTCAGCCGCGCGGCGGCGGCGCTGCACATCCCCTTGACCATCCGCGTGCAGGTCGCCAGCTCCGATGCCATCTTCCGCATGGTCGAGGCCGGCGCCGGCATCGCCATCGTGCCCCAGGCCGGCTTCGAGCGGCTCAAGGGCAGCCAGAGAATCGGCTCGTGCAAGCTGCTCGACCCCTGGGCGGTGCGCACCTTCCAGCTCTGCGCCCAGGATTTCGACGGCCTCTCGGCCTTCGCCCGCGACTTCGCCGACAGCCTGATCGACTGCTACCGCGCGGCTTAACCCCAGGTTAAGCCCCCCTTTCGAAGAGGCCAATTGTCCACCCCAAACGAGTCTGGGAGCCTTGTTGCACAAGGACGCGCCACGTTCCAGGGCGCTCCGCAACCAACAATGACAAGGACCACCCATGGCCGAAAAACGCTGGAAGAAACGCCCCGAGGGCTCCAACTGGGGCGACTTCGGCCCCGACGACCAGAGGGGCCGGCTGAACCTGCTGACGCCGCAGAAGGTGCTGCAGGGCATCGCCGAAGTGCGCGAGGGGCTAGCCTTCTGCCTCAGCCTGCCGCTGGACTACCCGGGCGGCAACGCGATGAACGTCAACCGCCTGCCGCCGATCCTGCGCCCGCTGCTGCGCAAGGGCGGGGTCAACATGAATTACCAGTACCAGTGGATCCAGGAAGGCCGCCCCGACGTGCTCAGCGACGACCTGGCGATCCTCCACCTGCAGTACTCCACGCAATGGGACGCGCTCTCCCACGTCGGCGCGCTGTTCGACGCCGATGACGACGGTGTGCCCGAACCGCTGTACTACAACGGCTTCAGCGCCGGCGGCGACGTCGAAGGCCCCAGCGACCTCCAGGACTGCGGCATCGCCGGGCCGATCAAACCCCACAGCACCTCCTGCGCCCACGCGCTGGGCATCGAGCGCATGGCCGAGACCTGCGTGCAGGGCCGCGGCGTGCTGATCGACCTGCACCACCACTTCGGCCTCGAACGCACGCATATCGGCTACGACGAGCTGATGCGGGTGATGGACGCCGACAAGGTGGAAGTCGAGGCCGGCGACATCGTCTGCCTGCATACCGGTTACGCCGAAGCCCTACTGGGGATGAACCGCAACCCCGACCCAGCGGAACTGGATCGGCTGGCCGCCGTGCTCGACGGCCACGATTCGCGGCTGCTGAACTGGATCACCGACAGCAACCTGGTGGCCATCGCCGCCGACAACTACTCGGTGGAAATCTTCCCCGCCGGCCATGCCGGTGATTGTTGCTCGGTGATGCCGCTGCACCACCACTGCCTGTTCAAGCTTGGGGTGCACCTGGGCGAGCTCTGGCACCTCACGCCGCTGGCCAACTGGCTGCGCGCCAACGGCCGCAACCGCTTCCTGCTTACCGCCCCGCCGCTGCGCCTGCCCGGCGCCGTGGGCGCCCCGCTCAACCCCATCGCCACAGTCTGACGGAGTTCCATCATGCCCAGAGAACGCGTGCTCATTACCGGAGGCGCCTCCGGTATCGGCGCGGCCATCGCCCAACGCTGCCGCGAGGACGGATTCGAACCGGTGATCATCGACCGAATCGGCGACGGCCTGATCGCCGACCTCACCGACCCCGCCGCCACTGCCTCCGCCCTGGAACAGGCCCTGGCCGCTGGCCCGATCACCCGCCTGGTGAACAACGTCGGCATGGTCTGCCCCAACCCTGCAGACGAGCAAAGCCTCGAAGAACTGGAGCGGGTCTGGGCGCTGAACGTGCGCTGCTCGCTGCAATGCATGCAGGCGCTGCTGCCGGGCATGAAGGACGCCGGCTTCGGGCGCATCCTCAACATGTCCTCGCGCGCCGCGCTGGGCAAGGAGCTGCGCAGCGCCTACGCGGCCACCAAGGCCGGTTTGCTGGGCATGACCCGCGTCTGGGCGCTGGAGCTGGGCCGGCATGGCATCACCGCCAATGCCATCGGCCCCGGCCCCATCCGTACCGAGCTGTTCGAGCGCGCCAATCCGCCGGATAGCCCGCGCACCCGGGCGATCATCGACAGCGTGCCGGTCAAGCGCCTGGGCGTGCCGGACGACATCGCCCAGGCGGCCTCGTTCTTCCTCGATGCGCGCGCCGGCTTCGTCACCGGCCAGGTGCTCTACGTGTGCGGTGGCATGACCGTCGGTGTAGCCGCCGTCTGACCTGCCTCACCCTGCTGGCCCGCCTCATCAGCAGGCCAGCAGCTTGTTAATCCGCGGTTAAACACCCCTTCCGCAGACTGAAATTGTGACCCCCAGGGCGCGCTGGCAAGCTGGTTTCCAGGCGCGATGAAGGCCGGAAAAGGCCGCATCCGCCTGCGATGAAAACGAAAAAGGACCCGCAGTCATGATCGACAAGCTTTGCCCCAGTGCCGCCCTGGCGCTGGCCGAGATTCCCGACGGCGCGATCATCGCCGTGGGCGGCTTCGGCGGCGCCGGGATGCCCGAGGACCTGATCGATGCGCTGATCGCCCAGGGCGCGCGCGACCTCACCCTGGTGAGCAACAACGCCGGCCAGGGCGATACCGGCCTGGCCGCCCTGCTCAAGGCCGGCCGCGTGCGCCGTATTCTCTGCTCCTACCCGCGCATGGTCGGTTCCCACGTGTTCGAGGAACTGTACCGTGCCGGCAGGATCGAGCTGGAGATCGTCCCCCAGGGCAACCTCGCCGAGCGCCTGCGCGCCGCCGGCTGCGGCATCGGCGGGTTCTTCACCCCCACCGGCTACGGCACCCTGCTCGCCGAAGGCAAGGAAACCCGCCTGATCGACGGCCGCCACTACGTGTTCGAAACCCCGATCCACGTCGACTACGCGCTGATCAACGCCGAGGTCGGCGACCGCTGGGGCAACCTGGTGTACCGCAAGACCGCGCGCAACTTCAGCCCGGTGATGGCCATGGCCGCGCGCCACACCATCGCCTCGGTGGGCCGCGTCTGCGCCCTGGGCGAGATCGACCCGGAGCAGGTGGTCACCCCAGGCATCTTCGTCAAACGCATCGTGCAGCGCACCCGCGCCATCGCCCACAGTCAGGCAGGTTGAGCATGGACAAACAGACCCGCAACGCCATGGCCGCCCGCGTGGCCCGCGACATCCCCGAAGGCGCCTACGTCAACCTGGGCATCGGTTTGCCGACCCTGGTGGCCAACCACCTGCCGGCGGACAAGGACATCTTCCTGCACAGCGAGAACGGCGTGCTCGGCCGCTGGACCGGCGCCAGGCCGGGCGAGGAAGACTGGGACATGATCAACGCCGGCAAGGAGCCGATCTGCCTGGCACCGGGCGCAGCGTTCTTCCACCACGCCGACTCCTTCGGCATGATGCGCGGCGGCCACCTGGACATCTGCGTGCTGGGCGCCTTCCAGGTCGCCGCCAACGGTGACCTGGCCAACTGGCACACCGGCGCGCCGGATGCGATCCCCGCCGTCGGCGGCGCCATGGACCTGGCCATCGGCGCCAAGCGCATCTTCGTGATGATGGAGCACCTGGCCAAGAACGGCGAATGCAAGTTGATCCAACGCTGCACCTACCCGCTCACCGGGATCGGCTGCGTCAGCCGCGTCTACACCGACCTCGCCACCCTGGATATAACCGCCGGCTGCGTGCAGGTCATCGAGCTGGTGGGCGAGACCACGGCCCAGGCATTGCAGGACGTCACGCCGATCCCGCTGGATTTCTCCACTCTCGCCAGCCGCCCCGCGAGAGCCCTGAGCCCGAGCGCCGAACGCGCCCTGGGCAGTTCGGCCTGAGGACGGCAGCGTGGCCACCTTCGACCGTGCCCAGCCCTGGGACCAGGGCGACCTGACGGAACTGCTGAGCCTGGAAGACGGCCCGCAGGACACCTTCCGCAGCACCGTCAACGACAGCAACGCCAATGGCCGCGTCTACGCCGGGCAGCTACTCGGCCAGGCCCTCTGGGCCGCCGCGCAGACCACCCCGCAGCGCGTGCCCAGTACCCTGCAGGCCACCTTCCTGCAAGGTGCCCGTCCCGAGGGGGCTCTGGAATACAAGGTCGAGGCGTTGCAGGACGGCCGGCGCTTTTCCAGCCGGCACATCTATGGCGTGCAGGGCACCTCGCTGGTGCTCAGCGCCCATGCGACCTTCCAGAACCCTGGAGAAACGCTCGAACCTGTACCGCGCCTGGATCGCGAGGTCCCGCCAGCGGAGAGCCTGCCCGACCTGCGCGAACTGGCCGAACGCTACCCCGGCCAGGGCGAGGCGCTGCAGGTACGCTTCACCGGGCTACCGTTACTGGACATCCGCCCGGTGAACCCGGAGGCCTGCTTCGCCGGTTCACCGCCACGGAACGAGATCGCCTACTGGGTGCGCCTGCTGCAGCCGTTGACCGCCGAGGGCTGTCTGCACCACGCGGCGCTGGCGTACCTGTCCGACTGCTGGTTCAACGGCGCCCTGGCGCCACCGTTGGGCATGCACGAACTGTGGCAACACCACTATGTCGCCAACCTCAACCACACGCTCTGGTTCCACACGCCCGAACCGGCCTGCGACGACTGGCTGCTGTTCGTCAGCCAGGCCACCCGCAGCCTGGCCGGGCGCGGCCTGGCACTGGTGCACATCTACTGCCGCGACGGCCGCCTGATCGCCAGCATGGCCCAGGACCTGCTGATTTCGCCGAGGACCGACTGATCGCTTAGCACGGCCGAAAGGCAGGCTTTCGCAAAGGCAAATGGGCGCACGCAGCAATCTGCCGCATGCTCGTACCACGAACTGACGCCTCGGCGCGCCCCTGCCGGCTCCACCTGGCGATCTGCTCGCAACGACAGGCACTCCCCAACAATGAAGTCGTGGCTCCGAGCCATGAGCCGACACCCAATAACAATAAGGACGGTAATCACCATGTTCGACTGGTACAAATCCGGCTCCCGGCAGGAGCGCAAGACCTTCTGGGCCTGCTTCTCCGGCTGGGCGCTGGATACCTACGACGCCCAGATGTTCAGCTTCCTGCTGCCGGCGCTGATGGCGGTCTGGCAGATCTCCAAGGGCGAGGCCGGCGTCCTCGGTACCGCCGCGCTGCTCTCGGCCTCCTTCGGTGGCTGGATCGCCGGCATCCTCAGCGATCGCTACGGCCGCGTACGCATCCTCATCTTCACCATCTGCTGGTTCACCCTGTTCGGTTTCATCGCCGGCTTCACCCAGAGCTACGAGCAGATGCTGGTGATTCGCACCCTGCAAGGCCTGGGCTTCGGCGGCGAATGGGCAGTCGGCGCGGCACTGATGGCCGAGGTCATCCGCCCGGAACACCGCGGCAAGGCGCTGGGCTTCGTGCAGAGCGGGTTTGCCCTGGGCTGGGCGGCGGCAGCGGTGATCATGACCGCCCTGCTCGCCTGGCTGCCCCAGGAGATGGCCTGGCGCGCAGCCTTCTGGGTCGGCGTGATCCCGGCCGGCTTCGTGCTGTTCATACGCCGGCACGTCAAGGACCCGGAGATCTACAAGCAGGCCACCGCCAAGGTCGAAGAAAGGGCCTCGATGCTCTCCGCCTTCCGTCCCAACGTGATCCGCCTGACCCTGCTCGGCGCGGTACTGGTCACCGGCCTGCAGGCAGCGGCCTATACCATCATGGCCTGGCTGCCGACCCTGATGGTCTCGGTGCGCGGCCTCAAGCCCGGCCCGGTGATCTTCACCATGCTGATCATGTGCGCGGGCGCCTTCGCCGGCTTCGTGGTCACCGCCTGGCTGGCCGACCGCTACGGCCGCCGCCCGGCACTGCTGCTGTTCAGCGTGGGCGCATGGATCTTCACCGTGGTCTACATGCTGGTGCCGATGAGCACGACGCTGCTGATGGCCATGGCCTTCCCGGTGGGCGCTTTCGCCACCGGCATCTTCGCAGTGCTCGGCCCGTTCCTCAGCGAGCTCTTCCCCACCCACGTACGCACCACCTGCATGGGGTTCTCCTACAACCTGGGCAAGTCCCTGGGCGCGCTCTCCATCGCCGGCGTCGGCGTGCTCTCCGAGCAGATCGGCCTGGCCCAGTCCATCGGCACCTTCTGCCTGGTGGCCTATGCCCTCTCCGTCACCGCCGTGCTGCTGCTCCCGGAAACCCGCGGCGTACGCCTGCAGGATGTCGACGCCAAGGCCATGAACGACGACACCGGGCCGCAACCTTCGAGCGGTACCCAGCTGTCCCAGAGCAAACCCTGAAAACCGAGGAATCACCATGCTGTACTGCGTAAGAATGGACGTGAACATTCCCCGCGACATCCCGGCCGAAGAAGTCGAGGCGATCAAGGCTGCCGAGAAGGCCCGCGCCATCGAAATCCAGCAATCGGGAAAATGGCCGCACCTGTGGCGGGTCGTCGGCCAGTACTCGAACATCAGCGTGTTCGATGTCGAGAGCAACGACGAGCTGCATGCGCTGCTTTCCAGCCTGCCGCTGTTTCCCTTCATGACCCTGCAGGTCACCCCTTTGGCCAGGCACCCTTCCTCCATCGCCTGACCTCGGCCGGCGGCCCGCCCGGGCCGCCGCGCCTTCCTCACACCACTTTCAGGATGCGGCCACGCCATGCCAATGCTGCTGCAAGCGGACGCGCTCGACCTCAGTGAGCTGATCCGCCCCGGCGATACCGTACTCTGGGGCCAGGCCAACGCCGAACCCCTGCCGCTGACCCAAGCCCTGATGGAGCAACGCGCACGCATCGGCCGCTTCCGCGTCATGCTCGGCATCGCCAGCAGCCGGACCTGCCGCCCCGAACATGCCGACGTGGTCGATTTCCTCGCCTACTGCGGCGCCGGCGCCAACCGCGAACTGGGCAACGCCGGGGTACTCGACATCCTGCCTTGCCACTATTCACAGCTGCCCGGTCTGATCGCCAGCGGAGCCCTGCGCATCGACGTGCTGATGCTGCAACTGGCGCCCGCCGACAGCCATGGCCGCTACAGCCTGGGCATCGCCCACGAGTACCTGCTGCCAGCGCTGGACCATGCGCGGGTGGTCATTGCCGAGGTGAACCGGCAGGCGCCGCGTACCTTCGGCGAACGCACCCTGGGCGATGCGGACCTCGACGCCATCCTGCACACCGACCGGCCGCCGCTGGAGAATCCCCCGGCGCGCATCCGCGAAGCGGACGCCCGTATCGCCGCGCATATCGCCGGGCTGATCGATGACGGCGCCACCCTGCAGATGGGCATCGGCGCCATCCCCGACGCCGTGCTCGGTGCCCTGCGCGGCCACCGTGACCTTGGCGTGCATTCGGGCAGCCTTGGCGATGGCGTCGCGCAGCTGATGCAGGCCGGCGTCATCACCAACGCCCGCAAAAATCGCGACCGTGGCGTCAGCATCGGTGGCGTGCTGCTGGGCAGCCGGGTGATCCACGACTTCGCCCATGACAACCCCGCCATCCAACTGCGCTCCACCACATACACCCACGACCCGGACGTGCTCGCCAGCCTGGACCGTTTCGTGGCGATCAACTCCGCGGTAGAAGTGGATCTGACCGGCCAGGTCAACTCGGAAATCGCCGCCGGCAGCTACGTCGGCGCGGTGGGCGGCGCGCTGGACTTCCTGCGCGGCGCCCAGCGCTCCAGAGGCGGACTGCCGATCATCGCCCTGCCCTCCACCGCCGGCGCCAACAGCCGCATCGTCGCCAGGCTCAATGGCCCCGCCACCATTCCACGCAGCGACGCAGGGCTGATCATCACTGAATACGGCGTCGCTGATCTACGCGGCAAATCCTTGCGACAGAGAGTGGAATGCCTGCTGGAAGTTACCCATCCGCAACACCGCGCGGCGCTGGAGGCGCAGCTGCGGGCAAAACCGGCAGATTTAGAGTAGAGAAAATAGATCCGTCCCGAATGGCACTTACTTAACCCTTTTCGGATGACCGTGTTTCTTGATCGCTGCCCGAGCAGATTGACGTGTGCAGGTCAGTAATGGGTAGGGCTTTGGCCTTCGCTTGAGGGCTCTGGGTTCAACTCGCCCGGAGCGATTGCCGACACGCTGTTGCGCGACCAGAACCAGCAGGCCGCGAAGAGTCGTACCTCCGTCAGGATCATCGTCGAATTGCCGCCACGCCAGCCATAGCTGGAGGCTGTGCTTGAAGCTCAATTCACGGGGTAGGCAGTCAGCCATCGAGGCCGATTGCGCCATGATCAGGCGAATCAGGTTGTGTGCCAGCAGGTAAATCCAGAGTTCCTTGATAGCCATCGCGGGAGCTTTACAGCTCAGCATTTCGAGTCCCATCGTGGTTTTGAGATTGCGCAGATCCAACTCTACGTGCCAGCGGCTTTTGAACAGCGCTTTCAAGGCAGCCTTGGGCGTTTGACTCGTGCAGCGCAGCGTCGTGACCAGAATCTTGTCGCCCGCTTTCAACTCCCGAACCTCCAACCTGTCAGGCACTTGCTCGTAGTAAGCCTGGCTCATCCAGGATGGGCGTTTCCGGGGCTTTTCCAGACCGATCAGATGATCGCGCGTCCCCAGGCGCTTACCTCACCGAAAGTCGGTACTGCGCCGACGCGCGCCATATTGCTCAAACACACCATCGATGCCCCTGCGCTGCAATTCACACAGCAGGAAATAGGTCGCGTAGTAGGCATCTCCCAGCAAAACATCGCCAGCGTTCAACGTATCGAGCATCGACCGCAACAGGGTTTGCTCATCGCCACCCTTGCCGCGAAAACGACCCAATGCTGCATTCAGCACTGCACCGCTGGAGAGGCAGACGATGCCAACCAGCCGACAAATCGGAAAGCCCAATCCCGGCTTTTGCCCGCGCGACTGCGGATAGGCGGCCTGATTAGCCGTTGTATCCGGCATCGACACCGTCGTGCCATCCACCAGCCGAACCGGTCTGCCCATCCATTGCCCTGTCTTGCCTGAATAGTGACTGATCAGGCTGCCAGTGTTGCGCACCAGCGTGGAAACCATCTCCACCGGCAACCGCTGACGAGCACGGCAGTAGCCGCCGGTGTGCGTGCTGCACGGCTTCAAACCCGCTAACAGTTGTTTGACGGCCATCTCATTGACCGCCTTATGGCAGGAACGGTCGGCACTCAAGGCCTGGGCCATGAACATGGACAACGTCTCTGTCGGCGGGAACAAGCGCTCCCGATGAAACGGCAGCAACGACTCGACATGCTCGAATAATTCAGGGCCGGTTAGCAGGTTGAAGAAGGCGTAAGCGTCCGTATTCGATGTATGCCGACGGGCGCGCTGCTGTTGATGAATGACGGCTTGGCGCCTAGGATTCATCTGGGCTGCTCCTTGGGCTCGGTGTGTGTTCGCAACTATCACCGTAGACCAAGAGCAGCCTTTCTTTTCTGAATCAATCGCTTAGCGCTTAAGTAAGTGCCATTCAGATCCGTCTCCTTTTACGTCCGAGATGCTCTTCGTAGGATGGGTTGAGCTTGCGAAACCCATGCGGCCGCGGTGATGGGTATCGCTTCGCTCAACACCATCCTACGGGGTGGTTTGCCGGCGGGGGTAGGAGCGGACCTTGTCCGCGATGGCCGGAGGCTCCGGCGCGATTCGCGGATGAGATCCGCTCCTACGGGTTGCCCCGCACCAAGCCCCTTGTAGGAGCGCGCCCTGCGCGCGAATCGCGGGCAGGGCCCGCTCCTACAGGTTGGTGCCGAACTCCCCGAACATGCCGGACAGCCCCCTCTCCCGCTTGCGGGAGAGGGCTGGGGAGAGGGTGCTCTTCTGCGCCCCCCGCTCCGATCTCAACCTCGGCACGGAACACAGTCCAGTTCCAGGGACACACGAACGTAGGAGCGGACTCCGTCCGCGATTGGCCCCGCTCAGGACACGCCCCATCGAGGACAAAGTCCGCTCCCGCATGAGCGAGCATGGCTTTTCGAAGGATGGTGTTGAGCGAAGCGATACCCATCAGTGCAACCGCATGGGTTTCGCAAGCTCAACCCATCCTACGGAAAGCGCCTCGGCGCAGACAGTTGTTCCTACAGGTTGGCGCCGACCCCACCGGGCCCGGCCCCAGGAGGAACCGATGCCAGGATCAGGGACGTGCGCGATTCACATCGATGAACGGCAGCGTCGAGCCCGGCAGCATGGTTTCCGGCAGCTTGCCGTCCCAGCGTTCGGCCTTGGTCAGTTCGATGAGGTTCTGGTTCGAGGCCAGGGCCTCGGCCTTGGCGCGGATGGCATCGGCCTCGGCCTGGCCGCGCAGGCGGGTGGCCTCGGCGTCGGCCTTGGCCTGGGCCAGCTTGGAGTCGGCCTCGGCCTGCGCCTGGGTGACCTGGATCTGCGCCTGCACCTGCTCGGTGGCGAGGTTCTGCTGGCGGGTCTGGATCGCCACCTCGGCCTTCATGCGCTCCTCGATGGAGCGTTCGTAGGCGTCGGAAAAGTCGATGTTCTCCACCTGCACCCCGTCGATCACCACCGGGCCCTTGACCGCGGCCTTGACCGCGGTGGCCACGTCGGCAACGAACTGCCCCCGGTTCTGCACCGCCTGGATCGCCGTATAGCGGCCGAAGACGTTTTCCACCTGGGTCGGCACCTGGCGGCTGATCAGACGGTCCACCAGCCCCTGCAGGTCGCCGTAGCCGGAGTAGACCTTCGCCACCTCGTCCGGCGTCACGTGCCAGGACACCGAGACCACCAGCGCCGCGCTCTGCTGGTCGCGGCTGTAGGCCTGCAGTTGCTCGTAGCGGCTGGTGTGGTTCTGGATCGACAGGGTCTTCACCGTCTCGATGAACGGCACCTTCCAGCCCAGCCCGGGCTCGGCCACGTCCACCAGCTTGCCGTTGCGCAGCACCACGCCGCGCTCCTTCTCGTCGATGGTGTAGAACGAGCCGCCCACGGCGACCAGCACCAGCAGGCCGATCAGGCCGCCGGCGACGAGTTTCAGGGGAAAGGCGCGCGGCAGCGCCTGGGGAATGTTCGCCATGGGGCATCTCCTTGAAAGTGGCGTTCCTGGGGCCCGGCACCTGCGCCGGGAGCGGCAAGCCTAGCGGATTGACCTGGGCCGGCACCAGCATCGAATGTCGCTCGCCTCGAAGGAAACGAACTCCACCAGCAATCCTTCAGCCCTCGCTCGACAACCTCAACGTCCTGATCAACAGGCTCCGCAGGCTGTCCACGGCCTTGGAGCCCTGGGAAGCGCGGCTTCGATAGACGGCGACCTCCATGGGCTCCAGCGGGCCGAGCCCCTGCTCGACGCCCAGTATCTGCAAGTGATCGGGGGCGCTGCATTGCGTCAGCACCGCCACCGCCAGGCCGCTCTCCACCGCGGCGAGCTGCCCGGCGAGGCTGGAGCTGTTGTACACCACCTTGTAGCGCCGGCCCTGCAGCGCCAGGGAGTTGATCGCGCTGCGCCGTGCGAGGCTCGTGCTCTCGTAGACCGCGATCGGCAGCGGGTCGCGCCGCCAAAGCTCGAACTGCGGCGAGCCCACCCAGACCATGGGTTCGTGGAACAGCAGCGTTCCGCGCCGGGAGTGGTCGCGGGAAACCAGGGCCAGGTCCAGGTCGCCGCTGGCCACCCGCGGGATGAGCGCCGTCGACTGCTCGCAGTTCAGTTCGATTTCCACGCTGCCATAGCGCTGGGCGAAGCGTTTGAGCACCGGCGTGAGGTACTTGGCCGCGTAGTCGTCGGGCACGCCAAGGCGAACCCGGCCGCTGAGTTCCTCGCCATGGAAGGCGGCCTGGGTTTCGGCGTGCAGGTCGAGCATGCGGCGGGCAAAGCCCAGCAGCGTCTGACCGTCCGCGGTCAGCTGCAGGCTGCGCGGGCCGCGTACCAGCAGTTGCCGGCCCAGGGCGCTTTCCAGTTTCTTCAATTGCATGCTGACCGCCGATTGCGAACGATGCACCTCGCCCGCCGCGCTGGACAGCGAGCCCGCATCGACCACGGAAACGAAGCACTTCAGCCAATCCAGCTGCAGGTCACGCGGCATCATCTTGATCGGTCCTTTAAATTCGTTTATCGAATACTTGCCTGCGGCATTATGCGCTTCTCGTTCCAGCGGGGCAGCCCCACACTCGCCGCATGAACACACATGAACAGATAGCGGAGCCGCAGGCTTCGCCTTTCAGCCAGCGAACCGCGCCCTCCGCTTCCGACGCCACCGGCGGAACGCTGCCCTTCGTACTGGGCAGCGTCGTCCTGGGCACCATCGGCCTCTTCCTGCACCAGTCCGGCGCCGATCCGCTGACCGCGACCTGGTTCCGCTGCGCCTTCGGCCTGCTGGGGCTGACGCTCTGGGCAGCCTGTCGCCGCCAGTTGCGCGGCCTGCTCCCGGGCAGGAACGCGACCTTCGCGCTGCTCGCGGCGGGCGGCCTGATGGTGCTGGCCTGGAGCCTGTTCTTCGCCGCCATCGAGCGCACCTCCGCGGGCGCGGCCACGGTGCTCTTCCATGTGCAGCCGCTGTGGGTGCTGATCCTGGGTACCTGGTATCTGAAGGAGCCGATCGCCAAGCGGCGCGTGGTATCGGTGATCGTCGCCATGGCCGGCCTGGTGCTGGCGACCGGCATACTGGAGCACCTTTCGCTGTTCGGCGCGGACCAGGCCTACCCCGCGAGCTACTGGTGGGGCATGGCGTTCTGCCTGGTCGGCGCCTTCTGCACCGCCTGCGTCACCATCGTCGCCCGGCGGCTACGGCACATGTCGGCCGGCATCCTCGCCTGGTGGCAATGCGCGATCGGAACGCTGGTCCTCCTGGCGTGGCCCATGCTCCACGGCTGGCCGCAATGGGGCGCCTCCTGGGCATGGCTGGCAGGCCTGGGGCTGATCCACACGGGGCTCGCCTATTCGCTGATGTACGCCGGCATGGCGCGCCTGAACACCGACAGGATCGCGGTCTACCAGTTCATCTACCCGGCCGTGGCCATCGTCATCGACTGGCTGTTCTACGGGCAGCGCCTGGGTGCTCTGCAGTTGATGGGCGTCGCGGTGATGGCCGTTGCCATCTGGTTCACCGAGCGCAATGGGGAAAGGGAGCGGACTTGATGTCAGCCGATCCTCAATCCCTGGTTTTTGTACCCGCTCTCATGACACTGCTCACCGCTGCCGAAAACAGAAAAGGTTCTCCACTTACCGAAGACGAAGTCTGCAGCATCCGCGACCAAGCAACCCGTATCCTGTCCCACAACTAGTTTGGGTCTCTGTTGGCCTCAGCAGTTGTCAGTTGCTCAGTTCAGTCTGACTCGATAGCTATAGAGAGGCCGAGTCAAATTGGATTGCCAGGCGCTCCCGCCATCACGGGCAGATTTGGGCCAAAAGCGGCCATAACCTGTGCGATCCGCCCTCCCCGATTGGCGTCGGAAGGCGGAAGACTGAATCAGGTGCACCCAGCGAGGAACGCGGCTAGCGGTTATCCGCCGCTGGCGGGTGCCACTCCGTTCCATGCCTGCCCGTAGGAGCAACTGCCCTGCAGGTCGCGCCGGGGTGCCCACCGGAAGGAGCGGACCTTGTCCGCGATAGTCGGAGGCTCCGGCGCGATTCGCGGATGAGATCCGCCTACGCCTCCCCACCCACTCCGCTCCCATGTAGGAGCGCGCCCTGCGCGCGAATCGCGGGCAGGGCCCGCTCCCGCAGGTTGGTGTTGAACCTGCCGGGCATGCAGCCGAGAGCTGCGGGTCAGTACTTCCAGGTGACCGAGGCGGTGAGGTTGCGCGGCACGCCATAGTTGGCGGTAGTGGTGCTTTCGTACAGCGACAGCAGGTACTTGCGATCGGTGACGTTGTTCAGGTTCAGTGCCGTGCTCCAGTGGCTGTCGATGTCGTAGCTGGCCATCAGGTCCACCAGGGCGTGTAGTAGCCGTTGGCGGCGATGGTGTCGGCGCCAGCCTTGAGGTGCGAGCGGCCGTAGTTGGCGCCGAGGGTCAGCTCGTGCTGGCGGTCGAACAGCTCGAAGGGACCGGACAGCTGGCCTTCGCCGATCAGCTGGTGTTCGCGGCTGGCGGCGGGAACAAGCGCTCCCGATGAACCGGCAGCAGCAACTCGACAGGGTCGAATAATTCAGGGCCGGTTAGCAGGTTGAAGAAGGCGTAAGCGTCCGTATTCGATGTATACCGACGGGCGCGCTGCTGTTAATGAATGACGGCCTGGCGCCTAGGATTCATCTGGGCGGCTCCTTGGGCTCGGTGTGTTCGCAACCATCACCGTAGACCAAGAGCAGCCTTTCTTTTCTGAATCAATTAGTTAGCGCTTAAGTAAGTGCCATTCAAATCCGCCCCCATTTCGGCATTTCGGTCCCTGCACCGACGCTACCTTTCGCACCGAAGAACTATCTGTTATAGGCAGTACTCAACCGCATACCCCCCTCCTAGTTCTTGCTGTAATTTTTTGGCCAATTCTTGCCCTTCAGCTATATGTCGAAACGCCACCTCAGGCGAGCTAAACCCAGAATCAGGCGGGTAGTCGCTATTGAACGTCGCCTGATACTCACTGTCCCATGCGGTGATTTCAGCCTTCAGTTCTTGAGAAAGGGGCAAGTCGTCAATATCAATGTGCCCCATAATATCCGGCTCCGGACAAAATATCGGTCCAGCCAAATATTCACTCGCTAATCTCAACTTGATCATGGCAATGGTCTCCAAGAGCTGACTGGATTCGCTCGAACCACGAAACCGTTTGAGTCGACGCCAATTGAGACATATTGCTAAACACCATTATATGTGATGAAAAATAGGGGTGAACTCTAATACTGCCCAATCAATTAGCTCTAGAGCAGAAAAAATAAGCCCCCCTTTTCGGCCTTATCCAATATCAACCCTAGCCAACTAACTGACACTAATAATCATTTTAACCTAATCAAGTACTCCAAACTCTACAGAGTTGAGCACAAGAAATATTGTTCCACCTACGAATTCCCAACATAAACGCTGTTACCCGGAAGATTCATCACCCAGGGCTCACAAATAAAAGAGCAAAACACATCAAGTCTTCTTCCATCAGAGAGAATAAATGACGGATCAATTGGCTGACCATCAGAGACCCATGAAACATCAACAATTGTAAGCCCTACCAGACCTTCTATATTTACATCTAGCTGATTATCCCAGCATGTAAACAATAGCTCTTTACCTTGAGAAACCCGCCATGCACTAGTGGTGACAAAGCTCCAATCGTCACCAGAAACAACCAAGGAATCACTATCCCACTCAACATTTTTTATATCGAGAGGAAGAAAAGACATAATAACCCTTAGGAAATCAAACATTAGTTCACCTGCTCAATATGCGTTCTTTCTCTAATCCATTGTTTCCTTTCAGCATTAGAAAGACCTTTCGTTGGTTGCGGTGATTTCCCCGTTGCCAGAACAAAAGGGACGATTTATTTCTCACACCCTAATTCTGTCCAGCCAGCCAGCTTTAGAGCAGGAAAAATAAATCTGCCCCTTTTCGGCCTAAAGACAAAACTACCACTTCAGGTTATCTTTCCGCGCTTTTTTACAGCATCTAGCCAATCTCCCCATGCTGCTGGATCAGCAGGCCCCGAATTATTCAACCAAATCTTCCAGTCCAACGAGACTAGCATTGCTCCAATATCATCAGATTTCGTCTAGGAATACCGTTTGGATAGCCCTGATCTCTGAGCGGCACCCCTGGAGCCAGACCGAAGCTATCAGCAACTTTCTCTCTTGGAATTGAACTACCATCCCGAATCTGCGGGAATATTTCAGATTGCTGAATACTCAAATCCGCATTTCCTGTCTTAATCTCAATAATTCTCAGCTTTCCATCTAGGGGTGCCGCCACAATACCTGGTCTACAGCGACCAGCTCCGCGGGAACTACCAAAAACTTCTTTCGTATTAACTCTGTATTCTTGGGACGAAAGCTGAACTTTAATGTCGTCCACCATGTTCAGGTAATGATCTCTGATAGTGATCTTTGGAGCATCTATAGCCCCTTTTGCCGCAATTTAAACGTTACGCAACGTCCACCATCGAAGACTCACCTCAGGTTCAAGCATCACCCTAGCCTCCGAAGTTGATCCGCAATTATCAAAAACAACTCGGACTCCCGCTCCCGAACTATCACGTACTATTTCAATAGATTTGACGTTTTCCGAGGAAACAATTGCCAACTCCTGCATGGCAAGTCTCAGAACCACTTGGAACGACTCCATGACAGCGCTAAAAGAAATATCAATTTCGATCTCGTATTTTTTTGATTTTCTTGTATAACGGCATAAAGCCAAGCTTGGATCTACCTCAACAGGTTCGATACCAAACTCCTCCAAAAAATCGGTTGGGCTTGGAAATTCCACTGCGACCTCCTCAGTGAAGCGGTATGACTTTGCTGAGCTTACGAGTGCCATCATCAAGAACCTGGAACGTGCTCTGGAAGTTAGCAGCCTTACCTGATGGCCCCATAAAAAATGATTCTCTGACCTCAAATTTTCCGTACTGGTTGGAAAAGGTATTTATCACATTACCCTCAGTTTTGGCAGAAAGCGTCAAGTGATCAGTTAGCATCTGACGTCCAGCAGAATTGTCTGGAACACCAAGTCTTTTCATTTCGAGCGCAAGCTGGTTTGAACGAGCAGCATTATGGGAGTTACTAGCGACACGGCCAAATAGATAATCAAACTTACCCGGCGCAATTTCTATTCCTTTTGCACCAAAAAATTACTGAACAAGCAACTCTTTTGCCAGCTTTAAAGACTCCAAAAAACCATCCAATGGAACTCGTAATATAGAATCCTTTAAGTCAGCAAACACCTCAAGCTCAAGACTGTCAACTCCCATGTCTTGATTTACCTGCGCAACTGGCTCTCCTTTGTACCGGATCTCAGCAGTTAAATTCTCATAGCGCGAATCGCTATATCGCACAACTTCAAAATCAGGATTGCTTTCAAGTATTATCATTCTAATCACTTAATCCACAAACCCAGAGAACGAGCCATCACTATTATAGCGAAGCCCTCGGCCATCGGGTGCTCGAACCTCAAGACCACCTCGCCCCAAATTTGTGAATGTTGATTTAGGATTATTAAGAATCTCATCAACTATCTTCTGAGCAGTTTCATTCTGCTGCTTAATACCGCCAGAAAGTTTAGGGAATGTCCCCGTTTCCCTCTGTCCGGATGCATGCTTAGTCAATGCTCTAGCCGCCTGTGTTAAACCCTCTTTATTAATCGGATTCGAAGCGGCTGCTGCAAGATCATCAACACGGCGGCCACCGAAGATCTGAAGAGCCGTCGCCGATCCTTTTGAGTCCTGCCCCTTCAACGCCCCAGCTAGCTTACTCAGCAGTTGGCCACCACCTGCCATTACAGCCTTTGCCAGCGCCGCTGCTGAAACACCTGCTGCTGCCAGCTCCGCCTTTTCCAAGGTGTTCAGGCGTTGCTGTTCAGAAGCCGTAGGGGCGAACAGATCGGTTTGCAGTGTATCCGCAAGGTCCGGATTGACCAGGAACTGGTTTACCAAGCGCAGGGCTTCCGGCTTGACCTTATCGATCCCCTCGCCGTGTGCCGCAGTCGCAGCCAGGGCATCCATCATGTCCTGCTCGCTGACCTGATCGGCTCCAGGGCCACAGTACGCCGGCTGCTTCTTGCAGAAATCCAGGGCGCCTTCAGCAAAACTCTCGGCATTTTTTCGATGCAGTTCGTGGTTGTACTGCGTCGAGTTCTTCGCTACCCAGGAGCCGGTTTCCAGCTTGTTCGTGTCCGCATCCGGATCCTGCGCCACCGTGGCGACCAGACCGAGCAACTGCGAACTCATGCTCAGCAGGGCCTCGCGGTTCTCGGGCGAGTAACTGCTGACCAGCGCGTCTAGATCCTTCACCACGGCTTCGTTGAGACCAGCAGCCAGCGCACCGGTAGCGAAGCTTTCCCCTCGCGCCTCGGCAGCCAGGCCACCCATCAAGGCGTGCAGGACCACCATCTGGCCGCTGCCGGTATCCAGCTTGTGGGCCTGGCCGAAATCACCCACGGCATTGAAGCCGGCCGCCGCCAAGGTGTTGTAGAGGCTGCCCTTGAGCGCATCCCCGAAGCTGGCCGAGCCACCGGTGGCCTTGTTCAGGGCGGCACTGGTCATGTTCTGCAACGCCTGGTTGGCTGCGAAGGCGGCGACGCCATTCGGGCTGCTCAGGTCCACGACCACCTTGCCGTTGACGAACTTGGTCTGGGTGCCGACCAGATCGTCGAAGTAGCCCGTGGTCAATCCACCTAGCGCACCAGCGATCATCGCTTGGCGAAGGCCGTCGCTACTCAGGGTGTCCTTTAGCGCTGTACCGATATCGCCTTTATTGTTGATGGCGCTGACACCGCCAGTAGAGGCGAGTGAGGCCGCTCCACTGGCCAGCGCCACATTGCCCCAACCCGCCGCGACTGTTGCCCCCGTTGCACTGACTCCCGCAGCGGCCATAGCGGTGCTGGAACCTGCGGTGGCCCCTGCTGCTGTGCCGACTGCGGTACTTGCGGCCCCATATGTGGCAACGCTGAGTACGATCGCTACCGCCAGTTGTGCAGCCGGCCCCATTCCCGAACTGCTGTACTCCCAGCTGTCATGCACCTCCTGCACCCGCCGCCAATCCACATCCCCCCGCGCCTCGGCCTCTTTCAGCCAGGCCAGGTCGGGATCGGCCTGCACCATGGCGTCGATGGTCTGCCCGACGCTCTTCTGGTCGATGTGCTTGATGTCGATCTTCAGGCCTTCCACGGCCTTGATCGCCAGTTCGCCCTGGGCGATCAGCTGGCTCTGGCGCAGGGTTTCGTCGGTCTGGCCCTTGCCCTTGGCGGACTGCCAGGCCAGGTCGCTCTTGCTCTTCTCGTGGCTTTCCTGGTGCAGGTCCTTGACCGCTTCGAAGGTCACGCTGCCGCCACTGACGATGGCGATGTCGTTGCCGCTTTCCAGCCTGGCGGCCTGATACTTCTGGTCGCCGCCGCTGAGCAGGGTGATGTCGCCGCCGGCGCTGACCTGGCTGCCCACGGCCTTCACGTCGGTGACTTCGTCGCGCTTGAAGCTCTTGCTGCCGAGGCTGCCCTTCTTCTGCTTCTGGTACAGCGAGTGTTCGCTGTCATGACCGGCCAGCAGCTGGAGCTTGTCGCCAGCCACCAGGAAGGCTTCCTTGCCGGCGCCGACCTGGCTCGCTTCGAGGGTCAGGTTCTGGCCAGCGCTGAGGGTGACGTCGCCGGCGGCGTTCAGGGTCGTGCCGCGCTGGCTGACGCGGCTGTCTTCGCTGTCGACCTTCTTGCCGCTGCGCCGGTAGTGGTATTCGCGGCTGCTCTGCTCCTGCGCGGCGCCCAGCAGCAGGTTGCCGGCGGCGGCCAGGTTGGCGTCGCCGCCGGCTTCCAGGTGGCTGGCCAGCACGCCGATATCGCGGCCGGCGCTGATCTGCAGGTCACCGCCGGCCTGGACGCCGGCGGCGTGCTGGCGGACCTCGGTCTGTTCCCAGCTATGACGCTTGTCCTGGCGGGCGTTGCTGTCGACGGACTCGACGGCGCCGATCAGCACATCGCGCCCGGCCTGCAGTTGGATGTCGCCCTTGGCCTGCAGCTGGCCACCCAGGTTGAGCAGGTCGCGCCCGCTGCTGATCGACAGGTCGCCGCCGGCCTCGATGCGCGCGGCGCTGTCGAGCAGGCTGGTCTGCAGGCTGGCGCCCCTGGCCTGGCCCTGCACCTGGGTCAGGGTCCGTTCGTTGACGACATCGCCGGTCAGCGCGGCGAGGCTGACATCGCGCCCGCTGATGATGCCGCCGGCGGCGTTACGGATGCTTTGCGTGGCCAGCAATTGCAGGTGCCGGTTGCTTTCCATCAGGCCGCTGTTGCCGATGTTGGCGGCAGTGGCGCCGAGGTCGTTGCTGGCGCGCAGGGTGCCGGCGTTGTTCAGTTCGCCGCCGCTGATCAGCGCCAGGTCCTGCCCCTGGATCAGCGCGCCGTTGGGTGCCAGACGATGCTCGGCCTGAGCCAGGTAGAGCACCGGCACCAGCACCTTGCGACCGTTCACCTCGGCCTCTTCCAGCCAGACGATGTCGTGGGTCAGCGCCGCCACCTGCCCGGCGCTCAGGGCCACGCCGAGGCTGAGGCCCAGGCGGTCCTTGTAGCCGATGGCGTTGTCCATCAAGTACCTGAACAGCGCTTCGTCGCTGGACAGCCCGGCGATGAAGCGCTGGCCGGTGCGCGCCACCAGCGCCTGGCGGATCAGCCGCTGCTCGTAGAGGCCGTCGCCCAGGCGCTGCTGCGCCTGGGCCGGGTCGTAGCCCAGCTGGGCCAGCAGGTAGTCGGAGCCGAGGAACTGCTTGAGCCCGGCCAGCGCCGGGTTGGTTTCGATCAGGTAGGGGTGGCCGCTGTCCGGGGCGTTGAGCCGGAACAGGCCATGCTCGCCCTGGGGCAGGCGGAAACCCGGCAGGGTGATGGGGTTGACCGCCTGCTGGGCGAGGTCTGGCGGCAGCTGTGGGTTGAGCACCGCGACCAGGGGTTGCGACTGGCCGTCGACCTGAACGTCCTCGATCCGCGCCACCCCGCCGTCGTAGGCAATGCCGGGGTGGATGACGCCATTGTCCAGGCGCTCGCCGGCGCTGATCTGCACCGCGCCGGCCGCCTGGATGACGGCGTTGGCGGAGGTGGCGCCGCCCGGGCGGTATTCCCAGATGTCACTGAGGAAGCCGAGGTCGTACAGCGCCGACGGCAATTCCAGCAGGTTGTCCGGGTCGTAGTGGTTGGCCTGGTAGTCCGGCACGTGCATCGGCCGGTGGAGGTTGCCATCGGCGTCGCGGTAGACGTGCAGAAGCAGACCGTTGGCCAGTTCGGTGGGGGTCACCGTGCCCTGGTTGAGCCCGCCGATGAGGTTGTCCCAGTAGCTGAACACCGAGGGATCGGCATTGTTCGCCAGGTTGTAGGGCAGGACGTAATGGCCGACGAAGCGTTCGACGGTGCCGTCGGTGACCCTGCCGCTGTTGAATATCCGCGTGCGGATGCTCTCGCCACCGCTGATGCCCTGGTTGACGAAGCTGCCGGCGCTGATGGTGATGTCGCCACCGGCGGCCAGGGTGCTCGCGGTGTTCTCGAAGTCCTGGGCATCCACCCGCAGGTTGCCGCCGGCCTGGATGAAAGCGGCCGGGGATGCCTCCTGCACCTCGCTGGCATAGACCTCCCGGGCGATGTAGTCGACGTTGTAGTGGTCGCCGGAGCAGTCGTAGCAGCGAACGATGATTTCCCCGGAGATCAGCTTCTGCCCGAGACGGAAGCTGTCCTGGGTGTTCTTCAGGCTGTCGCTGGCGATCGCCAGGTCGCCCTGCGCCTCCAGGGTGGCCGAACGGTTCTCCACCACACGGGCGCGCCCTTGCCGGTCGTCCGCGGCGATGTCCAGGGCGCCCAGGCTGTAGACGTCGGCGTAGCGGTTGACGAAGCGCTCCACGCGCAGCGCCATGTCGCCGCCGCTGAACAGCAGGCCGTTTTCGTTGAGCAGGTCCGCGCTCTCGATCCGCAGGTCGGCGGCGCTGCCCAGGGTGCCGGTATTGTTCAGGCTGGCCGCGCGGGCCAGCAGGTCGCCGGCCGCGGTGATGCGACCGGCGTTGTCCAGGCTGCCGCCAATGCTGATGCGGGTGGCACCACCGCCGATGATGCTGGCGCTGCTATCGAGGGCAAGGCTGGTGGCATCGAGGCCGAGCTCGCCCAGGCTGCTCAGTTGGCCGCTGCCGCTGTAGCGTCCACCCAGGTTCAGCGCCAGGTCGCCGTCGCTGGCGATCAGGCCGGCATTACGCCAGTCGCCGCCCGTGCCGCGCAGGGCCTGGCTGGCCAGTAGACGTCCCTCGGCCGCTTGTTCCAGCTGGCCGATATCCAGGCTCAGTTCACGCGCCTGCAGGCTGCTGCGGTTGCTCCAGCTGGCCGCGCTCAGGTTCAGCGCGGCGTTGGTGACGAAGCTGCCGCCCGCAAGGCCCAGTTGCGCCAGGTCGATGCCGAACCCGCCATTGCCCAGGTGGCGCACGCTGCCGTCGTCGTTGCGCAGGTCGCCACTGGTGAGCAGCAGGTCGGCAGCGGCGCTTTCCAGCAGGCCTTCGCGGTTATCCAGCAGGCCGCCGATGCTCAGGCGCGTGGCGCCCTGCTGGCCGAGGGCGCGCACGCGGCCCTGTGCGTTGGACAGGCCGGCGGCGGTGAGAGTGAGCTGGTTGCCGGCCTCGATCAGGCCGAGAGTGTTGTCCAGCGCACCGCGCAGGCTGAAGTCGATGTCCCGGGCGCCGACCTGGCCGCCGTGGTTGAGGAAATCGCCGGCATACAGGGCCAGGGCCTGGCTGGCGAAGAGACCGCCGGCGCGGTTGTCGAAGCCGGCGCTGTTCACCCGGGCGTCGCAGTGGGTGGCTGCCAGGTGCCCATCGCTGTTGGCGATGCTGTCGGCGTCGAGCAGCAGCGCGGCGCCCTGGGCGATGCCGGCGCGGTTGTCGAAGTGCCCGGTGGCCAGTTGCAGCAAGCCCCCGGCGCCGCTGAGGATGCCGCCGGCGGAGTTGTCCAGGTTGGCGGTACGCACCCGCACGCCTTGGCCTTCCAGGCGCCCGCCGCGGTTATCCAGGTTGGCGCCGAGGTCCAGCGCCAGTTCGGTCTCGGCGTACAGTTGGCCGCCGCGGTTGTCGAGGCTGTCGCCCTGCAGTTCGACGGCCCGGGCCGTGATGCCGCCCTGCTGGTTGTTCAGGCTGCCGACGCGTCCCGTGAGCCCGCCTTGGCTGCTCAGCAGGCCCTGCTCGCGGTTGTCCAGGCTGGCCAGGTCCAGGCGCAGGCTCTGTTCGGCGGCGAACAGGCCGAGGCGGTTGTCCAGGGCGCCGCCGCTGATGTGGATGTGCTGGCCGCCAATCTGGCCGTTGCGGTTGTCGAGCACAGCAGCGCGGGCCTGCAGCTGGCGCGTGGCGATCAGGCTGCCGCTGTTGCGCAGGTGCTGCGCATCGATAGAGAGATCCCCTCCGGCGTTGCGGCTGTTGTCAGCATTGACGCCGGCCTCGATCACGCCGCTGTTGCTGAGCTGGTTCGCCTTCAGCTCGATGGTCGAGCCCGCCGCCAGGCTCTGCGCATTGCTCAGCGCACCGCTGGCCTGCACGCTGGCGCTGCCGCCGGCATAGGTTGGGCCGTTCAGGGCCACGTCCTGGCCCTTCAGCGCCAGGTCCCCGCTGGCCGCCACCTGGGCCAGTTCCAGCTTGCCGTTGGCATCGATGCGGATGTCGCCGGCGCTGGCCGCCATGTTGCCGGCCAGTTTCACGCCCACGCCCTGTTCAGTGCCGACCAGGCGGATGGTGTTGGCGTACATGCCGCCCAGCGCCGAGCTGTCGATGGCCAGCTGCGGTTTGGCGCTGCCGTCGTCGGGCTTGGCGGTGGCGGCCAGTGTCTGTGCGTCCACCGTGTTGCGCCCGGCCACCACGGTGAGCTGCCTGGCGTACAGGTCGGCGTTGAGCTTGGCGCTGCGGGTGATCAGCTCGAACTGGTCGAGGTTGCTGGCATTGAGGCCGGCGCCTTCGATGGCGATTTCGCCGCCGTCGACGTCGTAGCCCTGCAGGCGCTCGCCGGCCAGGATCGGCTTGCCGGTGGTGAGGGTGGCGCGCGGGGTGTTGATGAAGCCGCAGCCGTTGCAGGTGATGCCGTGGGGGTTGGCGACGATGACGTGGGCGCCCTGCCCGGCCACTTCGGTGTAGCCCTTGAGTTGCGAGGGATTGGCCCCGGTGACTTCGTTGAGGATCTTCTGCGCCGCCTGGCCCTTGAGGTTGGGGTTGCCGAGGATGATCCCGCCCAGCTGGGTGCCCTGGGTCTTGCCGGTGGCGTTGTTGAGGATCAGGCCCTGCTGGCCAACGCCGTAGTCGCTGAATTTATTGTGCGAGAGACCGCTGCCGTTGGGCGTGGCGATGTTGACGATGGGCACGCCGTTGCCCGCGGCGCCCAGGCTGGTGTTGCCGCCGGCGGCCGCGTCCACCGCCAGTTGGGCGGCGGCTGCGACTATCGGATTGAGGAACAGAAGGCCGGCCAGGGCGCTGGCGATGGCCTGGTGGAGGGGGCGGCGGATGTCCATATCGGGGGGCTCGCGCGGGGTAATCGTTGACCCGGCGGACTCTATTCCCCTACTCGGCATGGGGCCTTGAGGGTTTCCAGCCCCCTTGCGTAAGCCTTTTCCGAATCAAGCCGCCTGGCGGAACTCCCCGCCCCCAGGTGCGCCAGGGCGCACTTCGCATGCGGCTGTGGCGATGGGTATCGCTTCGCTCAACCCATCCTACGGGGCTAGAAGAGCCAGTGTTCCGGTCGCGCACTGCCCACCAGGTGAGAATGCCAGCCGACATATGCCGCAACTGCCGGGCGACGATGGTGACGCAGGCGGTGCAGAAGACTCCGAGTCTATGCGGGCCCGCTGTAGAGCGTGACAAGCAGCGGCCAACGGACAGAGTCCAGCCAATTCCAATCGCAAGGCGTTTCTGCTGGAATACTTACACGACCTTTTCGGACAATGTGTCGCCAATGAACTCTTCATATAAACCAAAGTCGCGCATCCAGCGTACCTTTTGCGAACTGTCCCAAAAGGGAGTCACTGACATTGAGCAGGCATCAATACTTGCCCGAATGAAACAATCAGGTGCTTTCGATTGGGGCAAGCTACTGGAGTCTCAGCGCACCCTAATTATTTCAGAAGCGGGGGCTGGAAAGACCTATGAGTGCCGCATGCAACAGCAGGCTTTATGGGAGCTAGGTGATCCAGCCTTTTATCTCGAATTGGCAGAACTCGCAACCAATAATCTACGTGATTTACTGTCAACCGAAGAGGAAACTAGGTTTGACGCATGGCTGGTATCACAGTCTGATGTCGCCACTATATTCCTAGACTCAATTGACGAACTAAAATTAACTCTTGGCTCTTTTGAAACTGCTCTTAAACGACTGAGCAAAGCTATTTCCGGACAACTCAGTCGCGTACAAATAGTTATCACAACACGCCCTATCAATATCGATCAACAACTCATTAAGAAGTACTTACCAATACCAATTCCTCATGAGTTGATCGCAAGCGACGAGGTCTTCGCCAACATCGCCATGGGCCTCCATCAGAGAAAAACAGACCAGAACAACCAAGACACGGTGCCTCAGTGGCGTACCGTCGCCTTGATGCCCTTGTCTGATGATCAGATTCGTGAAATGGCGGAGATCGAAGGTATCAGCGATACCAGTGCTTTGCTTGCCGACATCCGCAAGCGCAATGCAGAGGATTTCGCACGTCGTCCGCAGGATCTCATAGAGCTTTGCGCCGACTGGCGCGAGCATCGCCGAATTCGTACCCACCGAGAACAAGTTATTCAAAATATCAATATAAAGTTAAAACCACGTACCGACCGCCCTGAACCAGCTCAATTATCTCCCGACAAAGCATTTGAAGGGGCTAGCCGGCTTGCGTTAGCAGTACTTCTCACTCGCAAAATAATAATCCAACTCAGTGTAGAGGCTGACCGAGGAGAAAATCAGGGTACCTCTCTTGACCCCTCGATGGTATTGCACGATTGGACAGCTAAGGAGCGCCAGACTCTACTCGAACGGGCTCTGTTCGGCTTCGCAAGCTACGGCCGAGTCCGGTTCCATCATCGTTCGGTCATTGAATTCCTTGCAGCACAACGCTTGGAAGATCGCTTGCAGCACGGCATGCCAATCAAAGCAGTGAAACGGCTGTTGTTTGCTGAGACTTCACAGGAGGTACGCCTCGTTCGGCCATCAATGCGTCCAGTTGGAGCCTGGCTGGCCAACTCACGACCAAGCATTTTTTCCGAGATATGTGGCCGTGAACCCGAGGTGCTGTTAAACCATGGTGATCCGGAGTCACTACTACTTCCGCAACGTATCGACGCATTACAGAGCTATATACAACACCATGGCCGAGGAGGATGGCGCGGGCTCCATACTCCGCGCTTACAGGTACAGCGCTTCGCCACTCCTGACTTGGCGGACCATGTGCAAAAACTATGGCAGGCAGGAGTTGAGAATCCCGAGGCCCGCGAGTTACTTCTTCAAATAATTGGTGCAGCACCAATTACCACATGCTCCGATATCGCCTATGAAGTAGCCAACGATAGCAATGCGACACACGGCGAGCGCCTACACGGAATTGAAGCTCTAATTCAATTAGAAGATCCACGTGTAGAGACGCTTATAAAGTCCATGACTGATAGCCCGGAGAAATGGCCGGAACGCCTTATACGCAGTGTAGTAGTCTGGATTTTTCCGAATCACATCAATCCTGAATACATATGCCAGATACTGGAGAGCATCCAAGAGCATAGAAGAAGCCACCTTAATGAATTCATCTGGATGTTACCTCAGAGGATTGCTGAGCTAAAATTTTCACCCGATTATCTAGCAACACTGCGCAAAGGATTAACCGATCTAATTTCAAGGGGGCTTACTTGGAGGCAAGCATGGCCTCACTTGGCGAGTGGCTATTCATACCTAGCCCCTATGCTAGCCGCTGTTTGTACCAGGCAGATTCAAGATGGTGAAACGGACATCACGACTCTCCAATCCGCAGTAATCGCACTGCGCCTAGGACGTGAAGACCATGATTACAAAGAGCCGATACAGCAACTTAAAAAACTGCTTGAAAAGCTACCGCCACCGTCACGCGAGGCAGTCTTTTGGGCCGACGACGCATTCAACGAGAACCTGCATCCCGAGAGGGACCCTTGGCGAAGAATGTACAATTCTTCATTCGATGGCCCACTGATTCTAAATGGTGCAAAAGATGGTTTTTGGGTACAGCGAATTCTTGCCGATACAGATCATCCTACCCCAGAAAGAACCATGATGCTCCATGCTGCGCTATGTGGTATATGGCCCGGCACCAATGAATCGAATAGTCATATCAAGGAACTCAGGCAATATGTTATCGATCAGCCAGAGCTTATTGACTTGGTCGAAAAACACCTCGCCCCCCAAAAAATCAATCCGGAAATGGCCAAGTTTGAAACACGACAAAAGCGGCAACGCCAAATCAGAGAGAAGCGTGAACTGAAGAAGCACGCAGCTTGGATGGCGTTTTGGCGCGAAGTTGCAGAGCATCCCGAGACAGCCTTCAGTCCCGATTGCGAGGCACATACCACGTGGAATCTATGGCAGGCCATGCAAAACTCTGATCAAGAAAACAGTATGGCCGGTTGGAATCGTCGTTTTATAGAGAAGTACTTCAACAAAGAGGTCGCAGATCGACTACGTAACAGCATGCGTACCGTCTGGCGTAATGATCGTCCAACGCTTCGCTACGAAAGACCTCAGGAAGAAAAGTGCGTCACCCTCCTTCGTTGGCAACTTGGGTTAGCTGCAATTACAGCTGAAGCTGAGGACCTTAATTGGGCACACAAACTTTCTGCTGAAGAAGCCAGACTGGCTGCACGCTATGCACCCCTTGAAGGAAGTGGCTATCCAACGTGGCTTGAAGATCTCGCTCGCGCCCATCCTGACGCCGTCGAGGAAACGCTCGGCATCGAACTAACCGTTGAGCTCGACGAGATAGCAACTCCACGATCGTTTGCTATTTTGCTCCAGAATATTAGTTACTCATCGGCGACCGTAGCACAACTATTTCTACCTCGCCTACTCGCCTGGCTTGATACCCACACTATCAACTTGAGCAACCGAGAGAACGAGACAGTCATATTTGAACGACTGGAACGTGTACTCGACATCCTCCTTAAGCATGGTGATGAAGAAACCCGAAAGCATATCTGCTCCATGGCTGAAGATCGGCTAAAGGTTACTGAAATTGGACTATCTACCCAGATTTGGCTGACTGCACTAATGTGTCTTGACCCAGCAAAGGGAACAGATACTATTGAACGCTTGTTATTACCACTCGAGCCAGCACCCACTGGCCAAACTATTGACATCTTCGGCAATATATTTGGAGATCGTCACAATATTCTGCGCGCCGATCTCAGTAGTATCGACTTCACGCCTACAATACTTCTACGCCTAACCCGACTGGCTTATCTGCATGTACGACCATCAGATGACATCATCCACGAAGGAGTCTACTCACCGGACTCTCGTGATCATGCGCAAAGTGGACGAAACTCTATACTAAGTGGGCTTCTCAATACAAAAGGAGCGAAAGCTTGGGCAGTCAAACTTGAAATGGCTGCTGATCCACTCTTCAGCCACTTCCGTGATCGACTCACCCTACTGGCTCGCGAAAAAGCTGCTGAAGAAACCGACAGCGCCGCTTTAACCGAGTCTGAAGTAGCCATACTCAACAGCTACGGCGAAGCACCGCCGACAACTCGAGACGATATGTTTTCGACACTTGTCGATCGACTCGACGACCTCGAAGATCTGCTCCTACAAGACACATCCCCTCGCGATACCTGGGCATTGATCAAAGACGAGAAATTAATGCGTCGGGAAATTGCTCGTGTGATGCAGAATGCAGCAAACAGTATCTATACAGTCGATCAGGAGGCGGTCACCGCCGACGAGAAGGAGACGGACATCCGGCTACGTGCATTATCGGGCCAGCAAGGAGTGATTGAACTTAAACTCGGTGAAAATTGCTCGGGTCGTACTCTGCGTGACACGATTAGAAATCAACTCGTTGCTAGATATATGGCAGCCGAAAACTGTCGCTCAGGGTGCCTTCTTGTAACGGTAGCCAGCAACTGTAGCTGGCAACACCCAGATACCGGGGACAAGCTTGATATTCATGGACTGCGGGTACTACTTGAGGGCGAAGCAGCTAATACTGTCAACGAGATGGGTGACTGCTTACGTCTCACGATCAAAGTCATTGATCTCAGGCCAAGACTTAAAGCCAAGACGAGGCAAACAACAAGCTGAATCAACCATGTCGGGTATGGTACAGAAGCTGTTGCTAGTCAACGGCGACTATCGGCCGGACGTTTGCAGTAAAGAACAGACAAGTACACGGCGACTCCAGGCTCGACCTGGAGCAACCGCCGTCTCGCCATCCTGGCCACCGCATCGATTCACGCCTACCATACGCCCATCCCGTATTACCGCAGCTGCTGAACCCGGTATTCACGAGGATATGATCATGGAAAGAACTCGCGCCTGGAGACGCTCACAGGCCCGTAGACATGCCCCCCAAAAGGCGTTTCATCCGCCGCGGCCCCGGCCAGAAAAGAACTGGAAGCTGTTATACACCCGTGCCGACAAGCTGTTCGGGGCACGCCAACTTGGCCTGGGTTATCCCATCCGCACTGTCCGACAACTGCTGGATCAAGAGTGACCAACCTGCTTTTCATCTGCAGCCGAAATCAATGGCGCAGCCCCACCGCGGAAGCTATCTGGCGCCGCCGGCCCGGCTTCGATGCCCGTTCGGCAGGCACCAGCCCGAACGCCCGCAAACCCGTCGGCCCGGCGGATATCCGTTGGGCCGACGTGATCTTCGTGATGGAGCGCAAGCACCTGAATCGTCTGCGGGCGGAATATGCCCGTCTGCTTGAACACAAGCGGCTTCACGTTCTGGATATTCCCGATGACTACCGCTTCATGGATCCTGAACTGGTGGACATGCTCGACGATATGGTGACGTCCTGCCTTGCCGTCTGAGGCGCGCACAAAACGAATAGACAGGCTGCCCCCATGTACACCCTCCTCGACTTCAAGGAAGAAGCCCTCGCCGAGTACCTGAACTCGCCGCTGCGCAGGCATGGGCTGGATTCTTATGTCTTCAACACCGGCGTCAGCCCGGAGGGTGAGGCGATGTTTTCCATTGTCTGCCTGAATGCGAGCGAGCTTGGGCAGGCGCGGCATTTGATCTATAGCAGCCAGCAGCTTCTCCGGGACATTCATCCGGAGGCGGCGCGGGAGTTGGTGGAGATACGTCGGCGGAACCGGCAGCTTTTCTTGAGGCTGGTCACATCCAGGCCGGCCTTTGTGGTGGCGGCTTTGGCCATGACGGCGGCTGTGTTGGGCTACCTCTTTGGCCTGTGACGCGGGCGGCGGATTCACCTGAAATTTCCCACCCACATTCTCCCTTGTGGGCCTACAAAGGCCGTCGCTAGATTCGCTCCCTGTCACGGTCAATCCCGTGGCCGGGGTGTCGCAGCCCCGTGCACCGTTGTTCGCGTATAAGCGCCAAAGCATTCCTGCACAGGCGCTTTTTCTTGCCTGCTGCGTAGTGCAGTCATGGCGGATCGTGCGGGGCAGGCTTCGGCCTGGCCGGTTATATGCGCATCAACGGTGCCGGTACTGCGACCCCCGCACGATCCGCCGCCCCTCTTTCCAGGCTGGCGGTTTCTCCCTCCCAGAAGGAGCAACGGAAATGCACTGTCGCTTACATCTTGCTGTGTTCACCTTGCCGTCCCCCCTGCCCTGCGCCCTCGCCCTGGAGGTGTGCCATGGCTGATCCGAAACTGGTGCCGCTGCACCATCAGTCCTTCGAGGATGTTCTGTTCGTGAATGCCGGCGCGCCCGCGGCGCATCTGTACGATGCCGCCGCGCGCCGCCTGGCGGCGCTGGAGGACCTGTTGCACGTGCTGGAATGCCACGATGGCGACGACGTGCTGGTGCAGGAAACCTCGCGGTTGGCTTCGGCGCTGGTGCCACTGGCCGGCGAGGCGCGGCACCTGTACGAGCTGGCCCAGCAACGGGCCGAGCGTAGCGGCGGCTGATCGCGCCGCCTGGATGGCCGAAGGCCGGGGCCTGTGCTTCCTTGTGGAGGCGCGGGCTCCGGCCTTCGGCTTTGATGGGCAATGGGTAGCCGGGTCAGTTCGCTCCGGTGGCGCTCACCAGCCGCTGCTCCACCCGCACCCCCGGCATCATCTGCCGCAGGCTTTCGGCCAGGCGCTCGCCGGCTTCGTGCAGGGCCTCCAACGGCATGGCCGGCAGGCTTTCGAGGATGAACCACATCTGCCGGGCCTCGGCGTCCAGGCGCGTGCGCACGCCCTGGCGCCAGTTCCAGCGGCGGCAGGTGGCGCCCAGGTCGTCGCGCCAGATGACTTCGCCGGGCAGCGGCGGGTCGTTGGCCGGCTGGCCTTCCTTGAAGGTGTCGAACGGCTCGCTGCCGTCGGCGATGGCCAGCCGCGGCGTGCCGACGTAGGCGGCCAGGTTCTCGCCGCCCACCGGCAGCGCGTACTGGATGCTGATGGCGTTGTAGAGGTCCACCAGCGGGTCGATGCTTGGCAGGCTGCCGTCGCGCAGCACGCGCTTGCGCAGGGCTTCCACCGAGCAGGGGGTGCGCTGGGGCTTGGCGCCGAAGCCACGGAACACCTCGGCCCAGGCGGCGATGTGCGCCTCGGCCCAGGCCGGGCCGCCGTCGAGCAGCACCCGGCAGGCGTGCTCCACGGCCTGGCCGGCCACCTCCGGGTGCAGGATGGGCGCGGCCTCGACCGTCAAGCTCAGGGCGCAAAAACCGGGGGCCAGGCGGGCGACCTGGGGCTCGATCAGGGGCAGTACGGGTTGCATCGAAGCGTCTCTCTATCGGCGGTCGAAGGGGCTGGCGCGGGCTATTTCTAGCACCGCGGCGGGGCGCACTCCAGATCGATCCCGATGATTTAAGCGAATGCGCGATCAGTTTTCCTAATGCCCAGGGCGTGTGGTTCGCCCGGCTGGCATCGCTGCGGCATGCAGACAGCCAGAAGCGACAGCCCCCTTCCCGCCGAGCTGGCCGTTCGGACAAGATAGGCACGCCCCGCCGGGGCGCTTTCACGCGTGTCCCCTTCCCTTTTCTGCCGGTGCCCCATGCAACCTCGCGATCTCGTCGCCTACCTGTATCTCGCTGTGGCTTGGGGCCTGTCGTTCCTGGTGCTGCTCAAGGCGATAGCCGGCTTCGGCTGGGTGGGCGCGGTGAGCTTCCGCGCGCTGATCGCCAGCCTCACCCTGCTGGCGGCGGCGCGGCTGAGCGGCCGGGTGCTGGACTTCCGCGGCCTGTGGCGGCCGCTGTGCGTGGTGGGCGCCACCACGGTGGCCGGCCAACTGATCGGCATGACCTTCGCCACGCCGCTGATCGGCACCGCCATGGCGGCGATCTTCGTGGCGGCCATCCCGCTGTTCTCCATGGTCATCGGCCGCCTCTGGGGGCTGGAGCGCATCACCCTGGCCGGAGCCGCCGGGCTGGCCCTGGGGCTGCTGGGCATGCTCCTGCTGGTGGGCTTCCCGGCGGTGCCGGTGACGCCTTCCTTCATGCTCGGCTGCGCGGCCTCGATCTTCGGCGGCGTGTGCGCGGCCTTCGGCAGCAACTACGCGGCGCTGCGTCTGCGCACGGCGGGCCCCTGGGAGGTGACCTGCGGCGCCTTCCTGGTGGGCGGGCTGCTGACCCTCCCATTGCTGTACTGGGTGCCGCCGCCGGGCGTGCCCTCGGCGCTGGACGTGCTCTACCTGCTGCTGTGCGGCTGCATGATGAGCGCCTTCAACTACGTGGTGTACTTCCACCTGGTCGCCCGCATCGGGGCTACTCGCACCATCAGCGTGGAGTTCGTGGTGACGGTGGTGGCAGTGCTGGTGGGGGCGCTGTGGCTGCACGAGCCGCTGTCGCTGGTGCAGGGGCTGGGGGCGCTGATCATTCTGGCGGGGTGTGCGCTGGTGCTGGGGCTGGTGCCTGGGGTGCGGCGGCGGGGGGTGGTTTGAGGTTGGGGCTTTGGGCTTTGGGCTTTGGGCTTTGGGCTTTGGGCTTTGGGCTTTGGGCTTTGGGCTTTGGGCTTTGGGCTTTGGGCTTCGGGCTTCGGGCTTCGGGCTTCGGGCTTCGGGCTTCGGGCTTCGGGCTTCGGGTTTTGGTTTTTTGTAGGAGCGAGCTTGCTCGCGAACAGAGTTACCCGGTAGCTGTGGTACTTCGGATTGACTCCGTCCCCTCTCCCCAGCCCTCTCCCTTCAGGGAGAGGGCTAGGGAGAGGGCGCTCTTCAGGGCCCACACCATGCCCAATTCGGAGCCCTGTTCGCGAGCAAGCTCGCTCCTACAAAAAAGAAAAAGCTCCCCGCCTCAGGACAAACTACGCACCCCCCCCCCCGTCGACGCCACGCCGCTGTCCACCTCTTCCATCTCCAGATACGCCGTCTCACGCATCACGAACGAACAAACCGCCACCAACGCCATCGCCGCCGCGCCATACAGCGCCACGTAGACCGGCTGGTGACCACTGGCGATAAGGATCGCGGTAGCCGCACTGGAAGCAGTCCCACCACCCAGGGCAGCCCCCAGCTGGTAGCTGGCGGAAATACCGGAGTAGCGCATCCGCCGCGGGAACTGTTCGGCGAGGAAGGCCGGGATCGGGCCCTGGGTGGCGCCCATGAAGAAGCCCACGGCCAGGTAGGCCAGCAGGGCCAGCGCC
This sequence comes from Pseudomonas sp. R3.Fl, assembly GCF_023516765.1. Lineage (NCBI taxonomy): Bacteria > Pseudomonadati > Pseudomonadota > Gammaproteobacteria > Pseudomonadales > Pseudomonadaceae > Pseudomonas > Pseudomonas sp. R3.Fl. Next base: position 6,987,344 of record NZ_JAMGSO010000001.1, on the reverse strand, counting down.
AGGTGGTGGGTGCCCAGCAGCGGGAAGAAGGCGAACAGCCCCAGGGCCATGATGGCCGCTCCGAAGATCATCACCGTGCGGCGGCCGTAGCGGTCGGACAGGTGGCCGAAGAACGGCGCCGAGATGACGATGGCGATGGACAGCGCGAAGTCGAACAGCAACGCCTGGCTGCTGCTGTAGCCGATGTCGGTGGCGTAGGCGAGGAAGAAGGTGCTGATGTAGGCCACGGTGATGTAGCCGAAGGCGATGCCGGTGCACAGCAGCAGCTCGCGCGGGTGCTGGCGCAGGGCTTCGAGCAACGGCATGCGGGCCTTGGGCTGGGCCTTGGCCGGTTGCGCCGGCGCCGGGTTCTGCAGGCGCGCGTAGAGGCCGACCAGCACCAGCACGCCGCCGAGCCAGAACGGGATGCGCCAGGCGATGCCGCCCAGGTCGTCGTCGAAGGCCAGGCTGACCAGGGCGAACACCGCGGAACCGAAGATGCCGCCGATGCCGATGCCCATGCTCGTGAAGCTGCCCCACAGGCCGCGGCGGCCGCGGGGCGCCACCTCGATGCCGAACAGCGCGGCGCCGCCCCACTCCCCGCCCGCGGCGAAGCCCTGCACCAGGCGCAGGCCCACCAGCAGGATGGGCGCGGCGATGCCGAGGCTGGCGTAGTCCGGCAGGAAGCCGATCAGCAGGGTGCTCATGCCCATCAGCAGCAGCGTGGCGACCAGCGCCTTCTGCCGCCCGTAGCGGTCGCCCAGGTGGCCGAACACCACGCCGCCCAGGGGCCGGGCGAAGAAGCCGGCGCCGAAGGCGGCGAAGGCCACCAGCACCGCGGTGAGGCGGTCCATGCCGGGGAAGAACAGCTTGGGGAAGACCAGGGCGGCGGCGTAGCCGTAGATGACGAAGTCGTAGAACTCCAGCGCGGTGCCCATGCCGGAGACGCAGAAGGTTTTGAACGCCGAGCGCGAGCCGGGCGTGGGGGTGTGGTCGATCATGGTGGTCTGCTCTTGTTCTTGTGGCAGCAGTGTTCCGCGCGGCGGCCGGGTGGCCGCCGCGGGGGTGGGTCGTTCAGCTCAGAAGCGCAGGAAGCCGTCGCGGGCCAGGGCCTTCGGGTTGCCGGCGTGGTACTCCAGGTTGCAGCCGACGCTGTCCAGGCCGATGGTCAGCAGGGTTTCCCAGCGCTCGGTGTCCGGCTGCGACAGGTCCGGGTGGAAGCACACCACCGCCTGCTCGCCGGCCTCGCCGCAGAAGGCTTCGGCGCGCTGCGCCAGGCCCTCGCGGGCCATGCCCGGGGCCATGGCCGCCAGGTGGTCGAAGCGAGCGTAGGTGGTGGAGACGTCGGCGGTGCGCTCGCCGCGGGCCTGCTGCGGATCGACGAAGTGGTTGGTGTGCAGCACCCAGCCGTCGGCGTGCGGCGGCACCACGGCGGTGGCCGCCGGGCTCATCTCGATGCTGGCGGCGCGCAGTTCGGCGTCGTCGCGGCTGAAGCAGGTCAGCACGGTGGAGGCGCTGACGCGGGCCGAGCCCACCAGTTCGATGGCCTCGGCCACGCTTGTGGCCTCTTCCAGCACGCGGCGGGCGATGGCGTGCACCGGCACCCCGGCCTCGGCGTTGTCGCCGGCGTGGTGGAGGATGTTGAAGTGCATACCCAGGCCGGCGCTGTTGACGCCGATCTTGCCGAGCATGCCGAACTCGGTGAACAGCTTGACCGTCAGGCCGCTGCCGGCGGCCAGCTGCAGCAGCAGGCCGTGGGGCACCAGGCTGTCGTGCCAGTCCCAGGTCTGGATGCTCAGCGGCGCGGCGGCGCCATGGGGCGCGTAGACCGCGGTGGAGCACTCGCCTTCCAGCGGTTGCGCCGGCATCACCGCGAGGATTTCGGTGCGCGCGTTCAGCGCCGCCAGTTGCCACAGCGGCAGCTGCACGCCGGCGGCCAGGCCCTCGATCTCACGGGCCAGGGTCGGGCACCAGGCGTCCAGCGCGGCCAGGCTGGCCTCGCCGATGCCGCGCACCTGCTCGGCGGGCACGCCCACGCGGGGGAAGAAGTCGAGGTACAGCGCCACGGTGCGCCGAATCTGTTCCGCCCACCGCTCTCCAATCTGCCGCCCGCGCTCGAACGGCTCGCGGGTTTCGCTCACGAAGGAATGGATGATCACTGCAAGGCTCCTTTGTCGATTTGGAAAAACGCTGGGCGGGTTTCCCCGCCCGGCTGATCAGCGCTGGGCTGTCAGCGGCCGGCTGTAGACTTCGCGGCCGGCGAACCAGGTGGTCAGCACCTGGGTGTCACGCAGGGCTTCGGGTTTCACGGTGAAGACGTCGCGGTCCAGCACCACCATGTCGGCCTGCTTGCCGGGCTTGAGCGAGCCGATGCTGTCTTCCAGGCGGATCATCCGCGCGGCGTTGAGGGTGTAGGCCTGGAACATCACCTGGCGGTCGATGGCTTCGTCGGCGTTGAGCACGCCCTTGGGGCCCTTGCGCGTCACCGCCTGGTAGATGGCCTTCCACGGGTCGGGCGTGGTGATCGGCCAGTCGCTGGCCCCGGCGAGGGTCGCGCCGTGCTTGAGCAGGGAGTGGGCCGGGTAGGTGTACATGAAGACCATGGCGTCCACGTAGGGTTTGACGAGGTCGATGCTCGATTCATCCGCACTGGCCCAGTAAAGCTGCATGGAGGCGATCACGTCCAACTGCCTGAAGCGGTCGAAGTCCTTGGGGTTGACCATCTGCAGGTGGGTGATGGAGTGCGGGATGCCGCTGTGGCGGTCGCGGCGCGCCTGGGCCATGCCGTTGAGCGACTCGTGGATGGCGCGGTCGCCGATGGCGTGCACGTGCACCAGCCAGCCGCGGGCGTCGGCGGCGCTTACCAGCTCGCCGAAGTGCTTGGGGTCGATCAGCAGTTCGCCGAACTTGTGCGAGTTCTTGTAGGGCTCGAGCATGGCCGCGCTCTGCGCCGGCACTTCGGCCACGCCGTCGGCGAAAATCTTGATGCCCGGCAGCGTCAGGTTGGGCACGCCGAGGAACTGCTGGCGCACCTTGTCCAGCTCGTCGAGGTCCTTCGGGGTGGCCTTGGAGTCGGCCATCAGCAGCGCGGCGACGTGGGCGGACAGGTCGCCCTTCTCGGCCAGCGCCTTGTAGATCGGCAGCACACCGGTGGAGGCGTTGGTGATGTCGGCGCCGGGGATTTCGTTGGCCAGCGGGTCCATCCAGGCGGTGATGCCCAGGCTGTTGTAGTAGCGCAGCGCGGCGTAGGCGCCGCGGGTCAGTTCCTCGGTGCTGGGTAGCGGCAGCAGCGCCTGCAGCGGGTAGAGCCCGGCGTCCACCAGGAAGCCGTTGGGGGTGCCGTCGGCATGGACGCCGAGGGTGGCTTTCTCCTCGCCCTTGAGGGTGGCGACTTTCGCTGCGTCCACCTTGGCGAGTTTCAGCATGGCCTGGTTGGCCCAGCCGGTGTGCAGGTCCCAGCCGACGAAGAGGATCGGCACCTGGGTCCATTCGCCCTGGTTGAAGGTCTTTTCCAGCGCCGGGATGTCGCCCCAGTAGGTGGACGGCAGGCCGCCAACGCTGAGGAGCTCGCCGCGCTTCGCCTTGCCGTTGTCGCGCCATTCGCGCAGCTTTTTCTCAAGCTCGGGCACCGGCAGCAGCTCGCCGTCGAGGTTGGCCTGGAGCATCTGCAGGCCGCCCTTCACGGTGTGGCTGTGGGAGTCGATGAAGCCGGGCATCAGCACCTTGCCCTGCAGGTCGACGACGCGGGTGCCGGCGGCCTTCAGGCGCAGCACCTGCTCGTCGCTGCCCACCGCCAGGACCTTGCCGTTCTCGATGGCCACAGCCTGTTGCAGGCCCTGGCCGGGCTCGGCGGTGTAGACCTTGCCGCCGTGGAGGATGAGGTCAGCGGCGGCCATACTTTCCGCTGAGGAAAAAACACAGGCCATGGACACCAGCGCCGGAATCAGTATTTTCATGGGTTCGCCCAGGTTCTTGTTGTGTGAACGCAGGTTAACCAAAGCCCGGCACGGCTTTAATGCCGATTTTTTGCACAACTTCTGTGCCTGACAGGAATAGATAAATGGACAAGATGACCGCCCTGACCATGTTCGTCGCCACCGCCGACCACGGTGGCTTCAGCCGCGCCGCCGAACACCTGGGCAAGACGCCCTCGGCGGTGACCAAGGGCGTGGCGCAACTGGAGGCGGAACTCGGTGCGCGGTTGTTCGAGCGCACCACCCGGCGCATGGCGCTGACCGAGGCCGGGCAGATCTACCTGGAGGGCGCGCGCCAGGCGCTGCTGCACCTGCAGGCGGCCGGCGCGGAAGTGGAGCAGTTGCAGAAGGACCTGCGCGGCACCCTGCGCATCGCCGCCCCGCCCTCCTTCGCCCCGGCCTTCCTCAACCAGGTGTGCGGCGCCTTCCTCGAGGAATACCCGCAGGTGCGCCTGGAGGTGGACCTGCAGGACGAGTTCGCCGACCTGGTGGAAGGCGGCTACGACCTGGCCCTGCGCGACGGCCCCGTCGACCTGCCGGGGGTGATCGCCCAGCCGCTGCTGGAGAACCACCTGCTGCTGTGCGCCAGCCCCGCATACCTGGCGCGCAAGGGCATGGACGTGACCCTGGAGAACTACACCGAGCACGACTGGCTGATCTTCCGCCACCCCATGCTCAACCGGAACTTCTGGTGGGTGAACCGCGACGGCGAGCGCATCCGCCTGAAGCAGCCGGTGCCGCGCCTGGCCAGCGACAACTACGACTTCCTGCTCGCCTGCCTGCTGGCTGGCCACGGCGTGCAGTTCCTGCCGCAATGGAGCGCCCTGCCGTACCTGGCCCGCGGCGAGTTGGTGGAGCAGCTGCCGGACTGCTGGCGCGACCAGAGCGCCTTCGGCGCCACCATCCATGTGCTGTTCCTGCCGCACCGGCGCAACACGCGCAAGGTGCGGGTGTTCATCGAGGCCCTGAAGGCGCACCTGCGGGCGCAGGGGTTGGGCTGAGGCCCGGCGCATTCTCCAGAATCCCCGCGGCCGTGCTCTTCGTAGGAGCGAGCTTGCTCGCGAACAAAGCCGGTGCCATGCGGTTCGCGAGCAAGCTCGCTCCTACGAGAAGCCGGGTCTGCCGGTGCGGTAGGAGCAACCGTCTATTGGGTTCCCGCGTTCGCGGGAATGACGTCGGAAAACACGACTCTCACCCCGTCATTCCCGCGAACGCGGGAACCCAGAAAACGTAGCGGACCCTGCCCGCGATTCGCGCGCAGGGCGCGCTCCTACAGGGGGCTAAGATAGCGCTGCAGGATCGCCTGGTACTCCCCGCCCTCGACCAGCTCGCGCATCGCCCGGGCATAGAGCTCGACGAACGCCGGCGTGGTGGTGCGTTTGCTGAAGGCGACTTCCGCGGCGTCGCTGGAAACCACCACGGCGGTGGGGCCGATGCGTTCGTTCAGGCCCAGTTGCTCCAGCTCGTAGAGGCCGCTGTTCTCGTCGGCGATGATGCCGTCGAGGCGGCCCTTGTCGATCATGTGCCAGAGGTTGCCGCGGCTGGGATTGAAGAACACCCGGCTGGCGAAGTCATGGTTGGCGAGCAGTTGCTGGTAGGACTCGCCGTAGCTCACGCCGACCTGCGCGCCCAGGCGGAACGAGGTGCCCAGCAGGTCGAGCAGGCCATGCAGGCCGTCCCGGGCGGGGTCGCCCTTGCGCATGAACAGGATGTTCCGCGAGGGCTGCAGGATGACCCCGGAGAAGTAGGCGTAGACCTCGCGCTCCGGCCGGCGGAAGGCGCCCGGCAACACGTCTAGGCGGCCCTGCTCCAGCTCCTTCAGCGCCCGCGCCCAGGGCAGCTTGACCAGCGTCACCTGGCAGCCCAGGCGCTCCAGGGTGAGCCGGTTGATGTCGACGTTGATGCCGCCGATCTCGCCATTGGGCAGGAGCATGCTGAAGGGCGGGTCGTCGTCCCAGCGCAGGGTCTTGTCGCAGGCCGGCGCCAGGGCCGGCAGCAGCGCCAGCAACGCCAGGCACAGGCGGGGCAGCAGGGACGCGAATCTCGTTACGGCTCGGGACAAGGTCACGGCTCTCGGCATTCTTGTGTCCGGCGAGTCTAGTGGTTCGCAGCCTCTGTCAGCCAGAGCCGTAAGACCATTCCGTCAGGCAAAAGCAACCGCCGGGCTAGACCGCCACGCCGAGCAGCCGCGCGATCTCCTCGGCCACCAGCGCCGGCTCGCTGAGGATCAGCCCGTGGCCCGAGCGCTCGGCCAGCACATGGCGGCCCTGGGGCGACTGCCGGGCGCGGTAGGCATGGGCAGCGTTGGCCGCCGCGCGGATGCGCTCGCTCATGCCGAAGTCCGCCAGGGCGCCGGAGATGACCGTCAGCGGGATGTCCGGCAGCACCGGCGGTTGGTTGCGATAGGTTTCCAGCGCCGCCACCAGGCCGGCCAGCTCGGCGCCGCGGGTGTGCATCACCGGCATGCTGAAGCCTTCCCGACGCAGGTCGGCGAGTACGTCCTCGGGCAGTACGGCGATGGCCTTGCGGTAGCAGCGCTCCAGCAAGCCGCAGCGGGCCAGCAGCCAGCTGGCCGCGTGGGCGAACTTCTCCAGGCGGCGGAAGGCCGGGGTGAAGATCAGCTCGCAGGCTTCGTCGGAGACGTCCGCCAGCACCAGGCCGGCGATGCGCTCCGGCCGCGCGGCAGTGGCGGCACGCACCAGGGGACCGCCGCCGCTGTGCGCCACCAGCACGAAGGGGCCGGGGCCGAGGTGGTCGAGCAGGTCGTTGAGGTCGTCGGCCATCCGCTGCATGCTGCGCGGCTGGGCGTCCGCCGGGCTGCGACCGAGGCCACTGCGGTCGTAGACCACGGCGCGGGTCCACTGCGCCACCAAAGGCTGGACCAGTCCCCAGAAGGAACGGCTGGCGGCCAGGCCGCTTTCGAATACCACGGTGGGGGCCTGCCCTTCTGTCGGGCCTGGGAGGGTCTGGTAGAACAGCTCGCGGCCGTCGCGGGTGAGTGCCAGGCCGGGGGTGCCCTGGGTTGGGGCGGGGGCTGGGGGCATGGGGTGTCCTGGTGGGGTGTGGCGGTAGGTGGCGAATGATAATCATTATTTTCAGATCAGCGATATGTTGTTGTCTTGGTGTGTCTGGTCGACTCCGCGCCCTCTCCCCAGCCCTCTCCCTTCAGGGAGAGGGAAAGGCGCCAAACCGAAACACCGAAGCCACCGGTGAACACAACGCCCCGTAGGATGGCGTTGAGCGAAGCGATACCCATCAACGCAACCGCATGGGTTTCGCAAGCTCAACCCATCCTACGAAAAGCACCTCGGCCCCATCGGTGAAAAGCCCCCTACTTCGCCTTGTTCTCCCGCAACATACGCCTGGGAATCCCCAGCAGAATGGTCAGGCCCCCCGCGATCAACACCAGCGCAACCGTATACATCCCCCACGACAAGCTCCCCGTCGCCCCACGCACCCAGCCAATGACGATGGGCGCGGTCAACCCACCCACCTGCCCCAGGCTGCTGATCAGCGCGATGCCCCCGGCCGCCGCCGTGCCGGACAGGAACGCGGTGGGAATGGTCCAGAACAGCGCCGTCACCGAGAGATAGCCGACGCACATGATCGACAGCAGGACGATCGACAGCGTCCAGTTCGACGGCAGGTAGCCGATGGCGGCGACGGCCCCGGCCACCACCAGGATGCAGGCCATGAAGTGCCAGCGGCGCTCCACCACCCGGTCGGAGTTCCAGCAGACGATGAGCATGCCGACCGCGCCGACCATCCAGGGCAGCGCGGACAACAGGCCGATGTACCAGACGTTGGTCACGCCCGACTGCTTGATCAGCGTGGGGGCCCAGAAGTTCAGCACCGAGCCGGCCCAGGGAATGACGAAGTAGCCGAAGGCGGCGATGTAGACCCAGGGGTTCCGCAGCGCCGCGGAGAAGTCGTGGCCCTTCTCGACGGCGGCCTTGGCGCTGGCGTCCTCGGCCAGGTGCGCCTGGACGATGGCCTTTTCCGCCGGGCTGAGCCACTTCGCCTGCTCCGGCTTATCGGCCAGGTAGAAGTAGGCGATCACGCCGGCGACGATGGACGGCGAGCCTTCGAGCAGGAACAGCCACTGCCAGGCCTTCAGCCCGTACACGCCGCCCATGTTGTGCATGATCCAGCCGGAGACGATGCCGCCGATGGTGCCGGCCGCGGCGATGCCTAGGATGAACCTGGAGGTGACGCGGGCGCGGCGCCCGGACGGGTACCAGTAGGTCAGGTAGAGAATCACCCCGGGCAGGAAGCCCGCCTCGGCGCAGCCCAGCGCTATGCGCGCGACGTAGAACTGCATGGGGGTCTGCACGAACATCATGCAGGTGGAGATCAGCCCCCAGAGGATCATGATCCGGGAGATGGTGACCCGCGCGCCGAATCGCTGCAGGCACAGGTTGCTCGGCACTTCGAAGAGGATGTAGCCGACGAAGAACAGGCCCACGCCGAAGCCGTAGGCGGCTTCGCTGAGGCCGATGTCGGCGCTGAACTCCAGGTGGGCGAAGCTGATGTTCACCCGGTCGATGAAGCCGAGCACGTAGCAGATGAACAGGAAAGGCAGGATTCTCAGGCTGAGTTTCCGATAGGTCGCGTCGACGTCCGACGGGTTCAGATCGGCCAGCGTTATTGCGGGGGTTGCTGATTGCATCGTTGTTCTCCACCCGTTGGCTGCCTGCGAAAAGCATGCAAAGGCCCTTGCCCGCTCTTCGCAGAGGGACAGCCGCTATTCGATTGATCGTGCTGGTGAGTGCGGGTCAGCCTTGCGGCCGGCCCAGGCGCGAAAGGCGCGCGGGCAGCCTCAAGGCTCCCGTTCGGCGCCGAATACGCCGCGCTCGGCGAGCGCCTTTATCTGCGCACTGGAAAGGCCATACGCCATGAGCACTTCGTCGCGGTGCTCGTCGAGCCGGGGCGGCCGCCTGCGCAAGGCGCCCGGCGTGCGCGCCAGCTTCACCGGGATGCCCGGGCCGCTGTAGCCCTCCTCGTCCATGACCATCTGGCGATGCAGCGTATGCGGCGCCTGCGCCACCGTCCCGACGTCGAGGATGGCCGCGGCCGGCACGCCCTTGCGCAGCAGCTCCTCGCCGAACGCCTCGCCGCGGACTTGCCTGAACAGCCTTTTCAGTTCGACTTCGAGCGCGGCGCGGTTCTCGACGCGCAGCCCGTTGCTGGCGTACCGCGCATCGTCCGCCAGGCCGGGCGCCCCCAGCAGCTGGGCGAGCAGGCGGAACTGCCGGTTGTTCGCCACGGCGACGAATATCGGCGCGCCCGCCGTCTCGAACAGGTCGTAGGGCACGATGTTCGGATGGCCATTGCCGACCGGCTTGGGCGGCACCTTCGAGGCCAGGAAGTTCGCCAGGTACGGGTGCGCCATGCTCACCCCGCTGTCGTACAGGGCGACGTCGGCCATCTGCCCGCGGCCGCTGCCGTTGCGCTCGTGCAGCGCCAGCAGGGCCGCGAGCGCCGCGTTCATGCCGGTGCACATGTCGACGATGGGCGAGCCCAGCCTGACCGGCAGCCGCCCGGGTTCGCCATTGATGCTCATCAGGCCGGACAGCGCCTGGACCACGGCGTCGTAGCCGGGCAGTTCGCCGAGCGGGCCGTCGTCGCCGAAGCCGGTGATGCGGCAATGCACGAGCCTGGGCAGGCGCCGGGTGATCTCCAGCGGCGACTCGATGCCCCAGGCGCGCAAGGTGCTCGCCTTGAAGTTCTCGATGAGCACGTCGGCGCTTTCCAGCAGCGTCCAGAACACTTCGCGGCCGGCCTCGGAGCCCATGTCCAGGGTGATCGCCCGCTTGTTGCGGTTCACCGCGTTGAAGTAGGCCGCGCTGCCCTCCACGAACGGCGGGCCGAAGCCCCGGCACTCGTCGCCCTCGGGGCCTTCCACCTTGACCACATCGGCGCCGTGGTCCGCCAGTATCTGCGCGGCGAAGGGCCCGGCGAGAACCCGCGAGGCGTCGATGACGCGCAGTCCTTCCAGTGCGCCGGCCATCACACACCTCCCCCGACGTGCCAGGTGAAGCGGCCGTTGGCCAGGTCCTTGTGGGTGACGCTCAGCGCCAGCCGGTGGTTGTGCGCATCGGCGGCGCCTTCCAGCAGGCCGTTCCAGATGTCGAAGACCGCGGGGTGCAGGGCCCGGGCCTGGCCGAACAGCGTCCAGCCATGCTGGGTGATGGCGTAGCCGTCGGCGCTTTCCTGCACCGTGACCTCGTCGCCCTGGGCCCGGGCCAGCCTGGCCAGGAAGTCGACGAAGGCGTGCAGCGACTTGTCCTGCGCCACGCCCAGACGCGCCGCCGTCTCGTGATAACACTGCATGGCGACCTGGCGCGCCGACAGGCGCAGCACGTTCACCGCCTCGCTGGGGCCAAAGAGGTCGACGGCGGTGGGCAGGGTCGAGCGGACGTATTCCATCGCATAGTTGCGGCTGGCCTTCTCGATGCGCGCCTGCGGCCAATCACTGGAGGGCAGCGTGGGCGCGGCGGCCGGGTCGAAGTCCGGGGCGTCTTCGTGGCGGGCGAAGCGCAGCCGCTCGTGGGGCGCCAGGGGCGCGTCGTATTCGTAGTAGTAGCCTTCGAGGCCGGACTGGCCGTCGGCGGTCTGCTTGGTGCAGACGAAGCCCAGGCGCGGGTTGCCCAGGGTGACGCCGTTCTGCGCATGCCAGCCACGCAGCATGGCCGCGGAAACCTCCGAGGGGATGCCGCACAGCGCGGTGCCCGACCAGATCCAGCGCGGCGGCGTGTAGCGCACCCAGGCCTTGCGGTCGCTCTCGTACATGTACTCGACGCAGACGCCGCCGATGTTGTTCGACAGGTAGTGATATTGCGCGGCGGCCACCGCCGGCGGGAGCTTGTCGATGCCCAGTTTCGCCAGGCCCTGGAGGAACCGTTCCGAGCGTTGGCGGCAGAACACCTGGTAGACCAGTTCCGCCGCGCGGGATGTGCCTTGCCGGGTCACCGAGGAAAGTACCATCCCAGTGAAAAACGAGTGGTACCAGTGCGCTACCGCATGCCATGCCTCGCTGGTTTCTTTATCGACTACCGTATTCATCTCTACTACCTTCTAGTTGTTTTAGGTTTGCCTGAGACCATCTACGACGTAATCCGCAATATCTTCTGCAACTTTCAGCCGCTGCATATCCGTTTCGCCCGGTTGCCGGCGATACCACATGGTCGTCCAGTTCAATGCCCCCAACAGCGGCTTGACCAACAGGTGCGAATCGACGGACTTGAATATGCCGGCGACGATTCCCTCCTCTATCACTTCGCGAAACAGCGCTTCGTATTCGTCGCGCATGACGATGAGCCGCTGCATCTCGGCGCGCTGGGCATCGGTCAGGCTGCCGGTGAGGTGCATCTCGACGCCCTGCACGGTCACCCGCTGGTAGGACGTGTATTCCATCATCAGCCGGGTATGTTCGATCGCCATCCGCCGCAGCCGCTGGTCCGCGCCCAGGGCTGCGTCCGCGGCGATGGGCGCAACGCTTTCCAGGTTCATTTCCATGGCCCGCCGGTGCACGGCGGCGAACAGGTCCCCCTTGCTCCGGTAGTAGTAATAGACACTGCCCTTGGTAGCCTGTATCTGATCCGCCACGTAATCGATCGAAGTTGCTTCATAACCAACTCTGGAAAACGCCTCTGCCGCGGCATCCAATATCGCCGACTGACGCAGCGGCATGTTTTCGTAACGGACGGATTTATTAGCCACACTTCATTCCTTCTTGTTCGGGTTTGCACACAACGAATGTTTTACCTGGCGCGCCAGGACCACCCGCTGGATCTCCGAAGTGCCTTCGTAGATTTCGGTGATCCGCTGGTCGCGATAATAACGTTCCATCGCGCTGGGCTTTACGTAGCCCCGGCCACCAAGAATCTGTAGGGCATCGTCCACAATGCGGTGGGAAGATTCGCTGGAGAACAGCTTGGCCATCGCCCCCAGCCCGGTTATGTCGTCGCCGCGGTCGTATGCGCGGGCGGCTTCGTAGGTCAGCATGCGGGCCGCGGACAGCGAGGTGACGGCGTCGGCCAGTTTGAAGCCGACGCCCTGGTGGTCGATGATCGGGCGCCCGAAGGTGCTGCGTTCCACCGCATGGGCCGCGGCCTCCTCGAATGCCGCCAGGGCGATGCCGTTGGCCTGGGCGGCGATGACCACGCGCCCCACGCCGAGGGTGGCCAGCGCCAGGCCCAGGCCCTTGCCGGCTTCGCCAACGATGGCGTCGTCCTCGACGTAGGTGTCCAGCTTCAGGTTGGTGGTGGTGGTGCCGCGGATGCCCAGCTTGTCTTCGTAGTGGTCGATCACCACGCCCGCGGCGTCGCGGGCCACGACGAAGGCGCTGATAGCCTTCCTCCCGGCGTTCTCGCCGGTGGCGGCGAAGACGATGAAGTGCCGGGAGTGGCCGCCGTTGCCCAGCCAGCATTTCTCGCCGCGTATCCGCCAGCCCTTGCCCGTGCGGGTGGCGGTGGTCTGCAGGGCGGCGGGGTCGGAACCCGCGCCACGCTCGCTGAGCGCGAAGTTCACCGCGGCCCCGGTTTCGGCGAGCCCGCCCAGCAGCCGGCGCTTCTGCGCGTCGCTGCCGCCGAGCAGCACGGGGAACGCGCCGAGGGACAAGGCCGCCATGATCGCGGCGGTGGAAGCGCAGCCGCGCGCCAGCTCCTCGACTACGGCCACCAGCGCGCACAGCGACGCCCCTTCGCCGCCATGTTCGCGGGGCACGAACATGCCGCTCAGGCGGTTTTCCAGCAGCACGGGCAGGTGTTCCAGCGGGTAGCGCTGGTCGCGGTCGATCTCGGCGGCCAGCGGGCGGAAATGGCGCTCGCCGAGCAGCCGGGCGATCTCCTGCCAGCGGCGCTCGTCAGCGGTCAGCGGTGGGCTCCAGATGATGCTCATGTGAAATACTACCAAGTAGGTTTTTAGAAAGTGATGACGCATCCCGGGCTGGCCGGAATCCCGTCTTACAATCAACATACTACTCAGTATCTAAAACCGTCATCGCCCCACCGGCAGCCCGCCCCCGCTGCCCGCCAGGCAAGATGCCGCCCCTCTCCAGCCCCCTTCCGCCGACGCTTCCCGACCAAGCCTCCATCCCGCAAAGCAGCACAAACCCTGACGTAGGATGGGTAGAGCGAAGCGATACCCATCACCCTGATAGCCACACCTACCAGGAACACTCCTACAGACATGGATGCCGCTTTACCCAGTCCAAACGACCAACTCCCTACCCGTCTATTCCGATCCTTCCGTCCACCCCGGCGGAACCTTCTGCTATCCTGTGCGTCCTTTCGCTGTCGGTCACTGCCTTGACCGTGCTCCCCGTGACAGCCGCGCCCCGGCGCACCGCATAAGACCAAAGGACCCCTGATGACTACCTCCACAACCGAACCGCGCAGCCGCGGTGCGGCCCTGGTGCTATTCGCCCTCGCCGTGGGCGGCTTCGCCATCGGCACCACCGAGTTCGCCACCATGAGCCTGCTGCCGCTCTTCGCCCCGGCGCTGGGCATCGATGCGCCCACCGCCGGCCATGTGATCAGCGCCTACGCCCTGGGCGTGGTGGTGGGCGCGCCGCTGCTGGCGGTGCTCGGCGCGCGCCTGCCGCGGCGCACCCTGCTGGTGCTGCTGATGGGGCTGTTCGCCATCGGCAACGGCCTCAGCGCGCTGGCGCCGACCTACCACTGGATGCTGCTGTTCCGCTTCATCAGCGGCCTGCCCCACGGCGCCTATTTCGGCATCGCCGCGCTGGTGGCCGCCTCGCTGGTGCCGCCGCACCGGCGCACAGTGGCGGTCGGGCGGATGTTCCTCGGGCTGACCGTGGCCACCATCGTCGGCGTGCCCCTGGCCAACTGGCTGGGCCAGGCCCTGGGCTGGCGCTGGAGCTTCGCGCTGGTCGCCGCCCTGGGCGTGACCACCATGCTCTGCGTGCGCCTGCTGGCGCCGTACTCGCCGCCCGAGGCCGGCGCCAGCCCGCTGCGCGAGCTGGGCGCGCTGAAGCGCGGCCAGGTGTGGCTGACCCTGGGCATCGGCGCCATCGGCTTCGGCGGCCTGTTCGCGGTGTACACCTACCTGGCCGACATCCTCGGCGCGGTCACCCACGTCTCCCCCGCCGTGGTGCCGCTGGTGCTGGCGGTGTTCGGCGTCGGCATGACCCTCGGCAACATGTTCATCCCGGTGCTCGCCGACCGCGCGCTGATGCCCACCGCCGGCGGCCTGCTGGTGTGGAGCGCGGTGGTGCTGGCGATCTTCCCGTTCACCGCCGGCAACATCTGGAGCATCGCGGTCTGCGTGTTCTTCGTCGGCTTCGGCGGCGCCCTGGGCACGGTGCTGCAGACGCGCCTGATGGACGTGGCCGAGGACGCCCAGGGCCTGGCCGCGGCGCTGAACCACTCGGCCTTCAACTTCGCCAACGCCCTGGGCCCGTTCCTCGGCGGCCTGGCCCTGGCCGCCGGCTACGGCTGGACCTCGCCGGGCTGGGTGGGCAGCCTGCTGGCCATCGGCGGTTTCGTGCTCTGGTCGATCTCCCTGGCCGCCAGCCGCCGCCAGGAAAGGGCCGCCCTGCAGGGCGACTGCTGAGAAAGCACCGCGCTGCCGTCCGGCTGTGGCCGGCAGCGTCCGCTGCGCGGGGTTGATGCGGATCAAGCCGTCGCCCCCTGCGCGGCGTACAAGTGGTTGCAGTCCACTTCCCCGCCGGCTCCGCCAGGAGGCTTCCATGCGCACGCAACTGCTGCACACCCGCGATGGCCACTGCTACGTCCAGCTCGACCAGTTCCGGGTGCCCTTCCACGACGAAACCCAGGCCCGCGACTACCTGGAGCGCCTGCAGCAACGCCTGGCCGCGCCCCACGCGCTGGCCGAGGCCCGCCGCCGCGACGCCGAGCAACGGCGCCACGGCAGCTGAGCGCCTGCTATCAAGGACGACGCGCCGTGGGCCCGTCGTCCTTCTGCTGTTCCACCCAGAGCGAGCGCGGGTCGCAGATGATCCGCGACGGGTTGCCGATGGACACCAGGCACACGCGGTTCTCCCAGCGGTCCCAGAGGAACACGTACTGGGCGTCGCCGCCGGCGGGGGTATAGCGCAGCATCATCCAGGCCACCACGGCGATGGCCCAGAGCGACAGCAGCAGGGCGAGGAACGCGACCATCTTCATGGCCGCGCGCCTCAGGGCCGGACCGCGAGAATGCCCGAGTGCACCCGGTACAGCGCCTGTTCGGTGGTGCTGCCGATGATCTTCGCCAGGCCCGGGCGGTAGAGGGTGCCCATGACCACCACGTCGAAGCGCTTCTCGTTGGCGAATTCGCTGATGACCTGGGTGGCCGCGCCCTTGACCAGGTGCTGGTAGGGCCGGCCGACGCCAAAGCGCTCGCCGATGCGGTCCATGCGCTGGCGCGAGCGGCCGCTCATCTGCTCGGCAACCTCCGGCGACCAGGCCACCGGGCCGGCGGCATAGGCCAGGTAGCCGCTGGCCAGGTCATAGGCCTGCAGCAGGTGCAGCTCGGCGCCGCACTGCCGGGCCAGGGCCTGCGCCGACTCGACGATATGGTCGTTGAGCTGGTCGACGAGCACGTCGTCCTGGGACAGGTCCAGCGCGGCCAGCACCCGCTGCGGGCGCGGGTTGTCGGCGGTGCTGACCAGGTGCAGCGGCACCGGGCAACGGCGCAGCAACTGCCAGTCCAGCGGCGTCATGATCGCCCGGCTCAGCGCCGGCTCGTACTGGCTGTCCTTCACCACCAGGTCGATGCCGTGCTGCTCCACCAGGCGCAGCGCCTCCTCCAGCGGGTTCTCGGTCCAGATCGCCTCGACGCCGACCTCGACGCCCTGGGCGCGCAGTTCCACGGCGCGCTCCTCCAGCCAACGCTCCTGGCGCAGCCGGGTTTCTTCGCGGGCGCGGGTCTGCAGCACGCTGTCGAGCACGCCCAGGCCCACCGGCAGGGCATCCAGGGTAACCATGTGCAGGTGGCCGCCACCGGCCAGCGCCAGGGCCTTGGCCCGCGCCATGGCGGCGGAGTCACGGAGCAGGGGATCGCAGATCAGCAGCAGGCGCGTGTAGGCGTTCATGGGGGACCTCCGGAGGGGGACAGGGGTTGTGCCCTAAGCCTGCGCCTTCGCCGTTGCCGGCCCCTTGATGTGCATCAAACGCGCCGCAGCGCCTGCCAACCGGCAGCGAACCCGGCTAGTCGCCGGCCGGCGCCCGGGCGCTGCGCACTTCCCGGGAGACTTGGTTCTGGATGGCGTAGGCCGGGTCTTCCAGGGCGCTGAAGTTGCGCACGTACTGGCGGGCGAAGCCGTCCACGCCCAGTTCGCGGTACTGCTGCACGTGCTTGAGCTCGTGGGCCCAGAGGGCCAGGTTGTGCAGCGCGTCGTCCTCGTTGCGGAACACCACCACGTCGATCAGCGTCACGGCGACCACGTCCTGGTTCTGCAGCATGGCGCTGGCGGCGTCGACGTCCTGGCCCTGGCCGACGCGGTAGCGCACCGCCTGCAGCAGGTCGTCCGGGTACCAGGCCTGCAGTTGCACGCGCAGGTCCAGCGGCAGCGGCTGCACGCCGGCGGCCACCATGCGCTCGCGGGACTGGCTGAGCCACTGCGCCAGGGCGGGTGCGGCGACGTTGCGGGCGTCTTCCTGGAGCACGCCGAATATCCCGTCAGGGTCGGCAACGCAGATGCAGCCGCCCAGGCAGACCTCCGACTGCCCGGCCGGGCAGGCATACAGCGCCGCGCTGGCGCTTAGGCCGGCGGCAAGGAGCAGTGAAAGCAGCGGACGCGACGGACGGGACTTCGACAAGCGGGGCTCCTGGGTTCGGGCAGGCGGGCGAGTATACCCGTGTTGTTTCAGACAACGGCGGTGGGGGGTTAGCTCCCCGGGGATGCCTCGGTGGTCAGCGGCGTTTCACGTAGGGCGCATAACGCCTATGGCGTTATCCGCCGTTTGGCCCTGGCTTCCGGCGGCGCCAGGGTTGACCTTGGCGCTGGCTATGGCCCCGGTGTATCGGCGGATAACCGCGAACGGTTATCCGCCCTACGGCTCCAGGGAGGCACGGTCGTAGGAGCGGACTCCGTCCGCGATATGTCGATCCCGGGCAGCACCATCGCGGATAAGATCCGCTCCTACGCTGCCCCGCTCGCGCCATTCCCCTGTAGGAGCGCGCCCTGCGCGCGAATCGCGGGCAGGGCCCGCTCCTACAGGTTGACGCCGAACAGCCCCCTCTCCCGCTTGCGGGAGAGGGCTGGGGTGAGGGTGTTCTACGGCCGCAACCGCAGCGGGTCCACCAGCCCCGCGGCGATCGCCATCCCCACAAGGTCGGCCAGTGTCTGCGCCTGCATGCGCTTCATCACCCGCGCCCGGTACAGGTCCACGGTCTTCACGCTGATGTCCAGCTGCTCCGCCACCTCGCGGTTGGTGTAGCCGCGCACCAGCGGCAGCAGCACGTCGCGCTCGCGCGGGGTGAGCGCGGCGAGGCGTTCGTCCACCTCGCCCAGGCCGGCTTGCGAGGCGTGCTGGCGGGCGCGGGATTGCAGGGCCTGCTGCACGCTGTCGAGCAGCAGCTGCTCGTTGTAGGGCTTCTCGATGAAGTCCAGCGCGCCGGCCTTGAAGGCGCGGATGACGATGGGCACGTCGGCGTGGCCGCTGACGAAGATCACCGGCAGCTCCAGGCCGCGCCGGCGCATTTCCTCCTGCACGCTCAGGCCGCCCAGGCCGGGCATGCGCACGTCCAGCAGCACGCAGCCGTGGGCGTCGGCCGGGCAGGCTTCGAGGAAGTCGCGGCCGCTGGTGAAGGGCAGCGCCTTCAGGCCCACCGACTCGAACAGCCAGACGGTGGACTCGAGCATGCCCGGGTCATCATCCACCACGTACACCACCGCTTCTTGCGGTACTTCCATGCCCTGCTCCCGTGTTTTTTCCATCATGCCCTGCCCCCTTCGCCGGCCGCCGGCAGCCGGCACTCCAGGCGCAGGCCGTCGGCCGCCGGGCGCGCGTCCAGGGTGCCGCCGAAGCCTTCGACCATGCCGCGGCTCATCGACAGCCCCAAGCCCAGGCCGTCCGGCTTGCTGCTGTAGAAGGGCGTGAACATGCGCCCCAGCGTCTCTTCATCGGCCCCCGGGCCGTTGTCTTCCACCCACACGCAGAGCCGGCCGTCCGCCTCCAGCGCCGAACCGATGGCGATGGCCGAAGGCGCGCCGGCGTGGCGCTCGCGGTTGGCCTCGATGGCGTTGCGCAGCAGGTTCAGCAGCACCTGTTGCAGCAACACCCGGTCGGCGTAGACCGGCGGCAGATTCTCCGCCAGCGCCTGGCCGATGGCTACCCCGCCCTGCCCCGCCTCCCAGGCGCACAGGCCGAGGGACTCGCGCACCAGTTCGTTGACGTCCAGCGCCTGCAGGCGGCGCTGGCCCTTGCGCAGGAAGGCGCGCAGGCGGCGGATGACTTCCGAGGCATGGTTGGCGTGCTCGGTGATGCGCGCCAGGCCCTGGGCCACGCGCTGCGCCGCCTCCGGGTTGCTGCCCAGGGCCGCCAGGTAGCGCTGGCTGGCGCCGGCGTAGTTGACCACCGCGGCCAGCGGCTGGTTGATCTCGTGGGCGATGCCCGAGGCCAGCTCGCCGAGGGTGACCAGGCGCGCGCTGTGGGCCAGTTCGTCCTGGTGGCGGCGCTGCTGGTGTTCGCGCAGTTCGCGCTCGGTCATGTCGCGGGCCACCAGCGAGTAGTAGCGCTCGCCGCCGGCCGCGCGGTGGCCCAGCAGCACCAGCGACACCGGCACCGGCGCGCCATCGCCCAGCGGCCGCAGCTGGCCCTCGGCGCGCCACACGCCCTGGCTGTCGGCCGCCTTCCAGCCCTCCTCCGCCAGGCGTTGCAGCAGGGCTTCGTCGAACAGCCCGGCGAGGCTCTCCGGCAGGCTGTCCTCGCCCAGGTTCAGCGCCTTGCGCGCCGCCGGGTTGGCGTAGTTGGGGCGGGCGCCGGCATCGACGAACAGCACCAGGTCGGCGTTGGCCTCCACCACCTCGGCCAGGCGCCGGCGGTTCTCCTCGGCGCGCACCCGCGCAGTGATGTCGCGGGACACGCTGACCACCTCCACCACGGCGCCGGTGTAGGTCTCGCGGATGGCGCGGCTGGCGGTCTCGAACCACAGGTAGTGGCCGTCGCGGTGGCGCAGGCGGTAGGTCAGGGTCGCGTAGCCGTCCTGCTCCAGGGCGTCGCGGGTGTGGCGGGCCACGCGCTTGCGGTCGCCCGGGTGCAGCAGCGGCAGCACCGACTGGCCGCGCATCTCCTCCGGCCAGTAGCCCAGCAGCGGCCAGGACGAGGGCGAGGCGTCGAGGATGACGCCGTCGAGGGTGCGGCGGGAAATCAGGTCGCTGGTGTTCTCGATGATCTGCCGGTACAGCCGCCGCGCCTGGGCCGCCTCGCGCTCGCCCTGGATCTGCGCGCTGGCCTCGCGGCCGCGCACCAGCACCTCGGCCTGGCCGGCGTCGGGGATGAAGCTCCAGAGGAAGTGCCGGCCGCCCTGCTCGCTGGGCGCGTCCTGCACCGCGCGGGCCTGGGCCAGGCAACTGCGCAGCAGCTCGCGGTGGTTGCTCGGCAGCAGCTCGCGCACGTCGTCCAGGCCCAGTTCGGCGGCCAGGCCATGCAGCGCCGGGTTGCCGTCGAGCAACTGCCCGTCGCCATCCAGCAGCAACGCCGGCAACGGCTCGGCGGCCAGCAGCGGCGCGGTGCGGCGTGCGCCGCCGGCCAGCGCCATTACTTCACCCAGCAGCTCGCCGACCCAGCCCAGCCAGGGCGTGGCGGCGGCATCCCGCGCGGCCAGCAGCAACAGCCCGGGTTCGCCGCCCAGGGCCAGGTTCAACGCCAGCCCATGGCTCCAGCCGGCGCGGCGCAGGCGCCCGCCCAGCCAGCCGGGCAGCGCCAGCAGTTCGTCCAGGGGCATGTCGCGGCGGCCGGCGAAGGCGGCATGCAGGGCCTCGTCGTTGGCCTGCAGCGGGTCGCCGGCGCCCGGCGGCAGGCGTTCGTCGCCAAGCGCCTCGTAGCTGCGCGAACGCGGCCGCCAGGCCAGGTAGAGCGCGCGTTCCAGGGGTGCGCGGGCGCGGCACAGGGCGAGCAGCGCATCGGCCTGGGCGGCCGCCGGCGCGGGCTCGCGGAGCAGGCGCACCAGGGTGTTGAGTTCAGGCATGGAGGCAGTTCCGGGCGCTTTTATTGGAATATAGTATTTATACCATAAGCATATGGTTGTACTTCCATAACTATCTCGGCATTGCTATAAATCGCCCCATCAGCCGCCCGACCCGCCTGCGGGCAGCCAAGAACAATGAGCTAACAATCAGCCACAGGGTGTCCATATGTCGATCTTCGAACAGGGTCTCGCGCCTGCCTCGGTCAACCATACCGCGCTGACCCCGCTGAGCTTCATCGAACGCACCGCCAGCGTTTACCCCGACCGTACCGCCGTGATCCACGGCAGCCTGCGCCGCACCTGGCGCGAAACCTACCAGCGTTGCCGCCGCCTGGCCTCGGCCCTGGCCTGGCGCGGCATCGGCCGTGGCGACACCGTCGCGGTGATGCTGCCCAACACCCCGCAGATGCTCGAAGCGCACTTCGCCATCCCGATGATCGGCGCGGTGCTCAACACCCTCAACGTGCGCCTGGACGCCGAGGCCATCGCCTTCATGCTGCAGCACGGCGAGGCCAAGGTGCTGATCACCGACCGCGAGTTCCACGACGTGATCCGCGCTGCCCTGGGCATGCTCGACCACCCGCCGCTGGTGATCGACGTCGACGACCCGGAATACGGCGAGGGCGAGCCGGTCAGCAGCCTGGACTACGAGGCCCTGCTGGCCGAGGGCGACCCCGAGTACGCCTGGGCCTGGCCGCGCGACGAGTGGGACGCCATCTCGCTGAACTACACCTCCGGCACCACCGGCAACCCCAAGGGCGTGGTCTACCACCACCGCGGCGCCTACCTGAACTCGCTGGGCAACCAGATGACCTGGTCCATGGGCCAGCACCCGGTGTACCTGTGGACCCTGCCGATGTTCCACTGCAACGGCTGGTGCTACCCCTGGACGGTCACCGCGCTGGCCGGCACCCACGTGTGCCTGCGCCGCGTCGACCCGCAGAAGATCCTCACCCTGATCCGCGAGCACCGCGTCAGCCACATGTGCGGCGCGCCCATCGTGCTCAACGCGCTGATCAACATGCCCGACTCGGCCAAGGCCGCCATCGACCACCCGGTGCACGCCATGGTCGCCGGCGCCGCGCCGCCGGCCAAGGTCATTGGCGCGGTGGAGGAAATGGGCATCCGCGTCACCCACGTCTACGGCCTCACCGAGGTCTACGGCCCGGTCACCGTGTGCGCCTGGCACGAGGAATGGGACGAGCTGCCGCTGGACGAGCGGGCCAGGATCAAGTCGCGCCAGGGCGTGCGCTACCCGACACTGGAAGGCGTGATGGTCGCCGATCCGAAGACGCTGGAGCCGGTGCCCCGCGACGGCCAGAGCGTCGGCGAGATCTTCATGCGCGGCAACACCGTGATGAAGGGCTACCTGAAGAACCCCAGCGCCACCGAGGAAGCCTTCGCCGGCGGCTGGTTCCACACCGGCGACCTGGCGGTGTGGCACCCCGACGGCTACGTGGAGATCCGCGACCGGCTGAAGGACATCATCATCTCCGGCGGCGAGAACATCTCCACCATCGAGGTCGAGGGCGTGCTGTTCCGCCACCCGGCGGTGCTGGAAGCGGCCGTGGTGGCGCGCCCGGACGAGCGCTGGGGCGAAACCCCGTGCGCCTTCGTCACCCTCAAGGCCGGCCATGCCGACACCGAGGCGGCGCAGGTCATCGCCTTCTGCCGCGAGCACCTGGCCGGCTTCAAGGTGCCCAAGACCGTGGTCTTCACCGAGCTGCCGAAGACCTCCACCGGCAAGGTGCAGAAGTTCGTCCTGCGCGACTGGGCCCAGAAGCTCTGACCTCCCCTTCCCACTTGCGATAGCGCCCCGGCCAGGCCGGGGCGCCGAGGTACATTCATGCCCGACTACAAGGCTCCGCTGCGCGACATGCGCTTCCTGCTCACCGACGTGTTCGACGCCCCGGCCCTCTGGCGCCGCCTGCCGGCCCTGGCCGAGCGGGTGGACGCCGACACCGCCGAGGCCATCCTCGAAGAAGCGGCGAAGATCACCGGCGGCCTGCTCGCCCCGCTCAACCGCAGCGGCGACGAACAGGGCGCGCAATGGAAGGACGGCGCGGTGAGCACCCCGGCCGGCTTCCGCGAGGCCTACGCCACCTACGCCGAGGGCGGCTGGGTGGGCCTGGCCGGCAACCCGGACTTCGGCGGCATGGGCATGCCGAAGATGCTCTCGGTGCAGTTCGAGGAGATGGTCTACGCAGCCAACGCCAGCTTCGCCCTCTACTCCACCCTCTCCGCCGGCGCCTGCTTGGCGCTGGATGCCCATGCCAGCGAGGCGTTGAAGCAGAAGTACCTGCCGGCCATGTACGAAGGCCGCTGGGCCGGCTCCATGTGCCTGACCGAACCCCACGCCGGCACCGACCTGGGGCTGATCCGCACCCGCGCCGAGCCCCAGGCCGACGGCAGCTACAAAGTCAGCGGCACCAAGATCTTCATCACCGGCGGCGAGCAGGACCTGACCGAGAACATCATCCACCTGGTGCTGGCCAAGCTGCCCGACGCGCCGGCCGGCTCGCGGGGCATCTCGCTGTTCCTCGTGCCGAAAGTGCTGGTGGGCGACGACGGTTCCCTCGGCGCGCGCAACCCGGTCAGCTGCGGTTCCATCGAGCACAAGATGGGCATCAAGGCCTCGGCCACCTGCGTGATGAACTTCGACGGCGCCACCGGCTGGCTGGTCGGCGAGCCGAACAAGGGCCTGGCGGCGATGTTCACCATGATGAACTACGAGCGCCTGTCCATCGGCATCCAGGGCATCGGCTGCGCCGAGATGTCCTACCAGGCCGCCGTGAGCTACGCCCGCGAGCGCATCCAGAGCCGCGCCCCGACCGGCCCGGTGGCCAAGGACAAGGCCGCCGACCCGATCATCGTGCACCCCGACGTGCGCCGCATGCTGCTGACCATGAAGGCCCTGACCGAGGGCGGCCGCGCCTTCGCCACCTACCTCGGGCAGCAGCTGGACATCGCCAAGTACACCACCGACGCCGAAGAGCGCAGCCGCGCCGAAGGCCTGGTGGCGCTGCTCACCCCGGTGGCCAAGGCCTTCTTCACCGACACCGGGCTGGAAAGCTGCGTGCACGGCCAGCAGGTGTTCGGCGGCCACGGCTACATCCGCGAATGGGGCCAGGAACAACTGGTGCGCGACGTGCGTATCGCGCAGATCTACGAAGGCACCAACGGCATCCAGGCCCTGGACCTGGTTGGGCGCAAGGTGCTGGCCAACGGCGGCGAGCTGCTGGCGCTGTTCGCCGGGGAAATCCGCGCCTTCGCCGAGGCCGCGGTGGGCGACGAGTTCAGCGCCCCGCTAGTGGAAGCGCTGGACCAGTTGGAAGCCCTTACCCGGCAACTCCAGGAACGCGCCAAGCATGACCCGCGCGAACCCGGCGCCGCGGCGGTGGACTACCTGCACCTGTTCGGCTACACCGCCTACGCCTACATGTGGGCGCGCATGGCCCGCGCCGCAGCCGGCCAGGCCGATGACTTCCACCAGGGCAAGCTGGCCACGGCGCGTTTCTATTTCGCCCGCCTGCTGCCGCGTACCGAGTCCCTGGCCAGCGCTGTGCGCGCCGGTAGCGAAAGCCTGTATGGGCTGGAGGCTGAGCAGTTCTGATTCCCTGTTGAGCGTGTTGCGCGGCCAGTCCTTTGGGGGTGTGCCGCGCTTTTTTATTTTTGGCGAACGGTGCCGGCCGGTAGCAGTTGTGTTCGGGATGAACGCCGCCCCCTCACCCCAACCCTCTCCCAGAGGGAGAGGGGGCTAGTCCGTGCCGAGAGAGGGAATGGTTTCAGCCGGGGACCATCAGTGTTGCCGACTAACTCCGAAATACCCGAGCACTCCGAACGGTCCCCTCTCCCTTCAGGGAGAGGGTTAGGGAGAGGGCGCTCTGCAGCACAGGCACCACCCACGACCGGCAGAACACCGTTCGCGAGCAAGCTCGCTCCTACAAGTCCCCCCTGCCCCCATCACCCCACCGCCCGGCGTAGAATAACCTCCCCAGCGACCCACCGACGCCCGCCATGCCCCTAGACGACCAGACCCTCCGCGACATCTCCCGCCTCACCCTGCAGCACTACCAGGACAGCGCCGAGGCCTTCCGCGAAGGTACCCGCGACCACGACGTCAGCCAGAACATCGCCGCCCTGCTGCGGCACATCCACGGCGAGCCGCCCTTCGCCCTGCTGGACTTCGGCTGCGGCCCCGGCCGCGATCTCTGCACCTTCAAGGCCCTGGGCCATGCGCCGGTGGGCCTGGACGGCTGTCCGAACTTCGTGGAAATGGCCCGCCAGGCCAGCGCTTGCGAGGTGTGGCTGCAGGACTTCCTGGCACTGGACCTGCCGGCGGCGCGCTTCGACGGCATCTATGCCAACGCCAGCCTGTTCCACGTGCCGCGCCAGGAACTGCCGCGGGTGCTGGGCGAGCTGCGCGCAGCGCTCAAGCCCGGCGGCGTGCTCTTCGCCTCCAACCCGCGCGGGGACAATGCAGAGGGCTGGAACGGCCCGCGCTACGGTTCCTATCACGATTGGGAAAACTGGAAACAGCTGCTCGAAGCGGCGGGCTTCGAGCAGCTGGAACACTACTACCGGCCCGCCGGGCTGCCGCGCGAGCAGCAGCCCTGGCTGGCCAGCGTGTGGCGGCGCGTCGGCTAGCTGCCCTTGGCCGCCCAGGCGTTGAAGCGCAGTTCCAGCTCCTCGCCGTGGTCCACCCAGAAGGCGAAGTCCACCGGCACCGCCTGCTCCAGGTTGGCCGGCGCGGTGTTCAGGCGCTCCACCAGGGCCGGGTCGAGCAGCGCGGTGGTCTTCTTGTTGACCGAGCCGTAGCCCAGCTTCACGGTGTGGATCTTCTGCTGCTCCGGGCGCAGCGAGAAGGCGATGAAGTCCTCCGCCTCCTGCTTCTTCGGGCTGCCCTTGGGGATGGCCCAGGAGTCGATGGCGTAGAGGCTGCCGTTCCACACCACCTTCATCGGCGCGCCCTCCTCCTGGGCGGCGAACACCCGGCCGTTGTAGGCGGTGCTCATCACCACGTCGCCGCTCGCTAGGAATTGCATGGGCTGGGCGCCGGATTCCCACCACTGGATCGACGGCTTGATCTGGTCCAGCTTGCGGAAGGCACGGTTCACGCCCTCGGGGGTGGATAGCACCTTGTAGATGTCCTGCTTGGGCACGCCGTCGGCCAGCAGGGCGATCTCCAGGGTGTACTTGGCGCCCTTGCGCAGCGCGCGCTTGCCGGGGAATTTCTGCGTGTCCCAGAAGTCCGCCCAGCCGGTCGGCGCGGTCGTCAGGCGCTTGGCGTCGTAGGCCATGGCCATGGACCACACCAGCAGGCCGGCGCCGCAGTCGGAGATGGTGCCCGGCACGTAGTCGGCGACATTGCCCAGGCGCGCCGGGTCCAGTTGCTCGAACAGGCCCTCGTCGCAGCCGCGCAACAGTTCCGGGCCCTCGACCTGAACCACGTCCCAGTTGACGCTGTGGGTGTCGACCATGGCCTTGATCTTGCCCATCTCGCCGTTGTACTCGCCGGCGATCACCTTGTTGCCGGTGGCCTGCGTGAAGGGCTTGTAGAAGGCTTCGGTCTGCACATCCTTGCTGGTGCCGCCGAAAGAGATCACGCTCAGGTCGGCCGCCATGGCGCCGGACGCCAGGCCCATGAGCAGGGCCGCCGCTATCGGGTTCTTCATTTCCACCTCTTGGCTTTGTTGTTGGCAGATTGCAAGCACGCTAGGCGCCCGGCCTCTGCGGGCCGGGACGCACGCAAAAGGGATCAGCTGCGGTAGTCGGCCGCGCCGTCCTCGATCAGGCGCAGGGCCGACTCCCAGGCCAGCAGATGCAGGCCGCCGGCCAGGGCTTCCTCTTCCTGCACGGCGACGCGCTCGCGCACCGCTTCGGGCGGGTAGCGCAGCTGGCGGCCGCCGGCCAGGGCCTGGACCTGGGCCTGGCAGGCGCGTTCGAGGAAGTAGATCTGGTTGAAGGCCTCGGCGATGCAGCGCCCGGTGGCCAGCAGGCCGTGGTTGCGCAGGATCATCGCCATGTGCGGGCCGAGGTCGCGGACCAGGCGCGAGCGCTCGTCCGGGTCCAGGGCGATGCCCTCGTAGTCGTGGTAGCCCAGGCGGTTGTGGTACTTGAGCGCGTGCTGGCTGATCGGCAGCAGGCCCTCCTCCTGGGCCGACACGGCGATGCCGGCGGCGGTGTGGGTGTGGATCACACAGGCCACGTCCGGGCGCGCGGCGTGCACCGCCGAGTGGATGTTGAAGCCGGCGCGGTTGACGCTGTCGGGGCCGAAGCGCGGGTCGATGACGTCGCCGGCGTGGTCGACCTTGACCAGGTCGGAGGCGCGCATCTCGTGGAACATCACGCCGTAGCGGTTGATCAGGTAGTGCCCCGGCTCGCCCGGCACACGGGCGGAGATGTGCGTGTCGATGTGGTCGGTCCAGCGGAAGTGCGCCACCAGCCGGTACAGCGCGGCGAGATCGCAGCGGGCCTGCCACTCTTCGGCGGAAATACTCGCGGGGTCGATGTTGTAAGCTGTGTCGCGCATGGCAATTCCTTGTCATCAGGCTTGCGCGGCTTGGCTGCCGCGTCGTGCCCCGCAGTGTGCTGGGCCGCCCGCCCGGCCGCCATGCACAGGGGCGCTGGAGTGCCTGCAGTGCTGTTATGGCCGCGCGGCCTGTACAGTTTCCGTTTCCCTTCCACCGGACGCTTCGATGCTGTTGCTCGACCCCACTTGCGAAACGCCCCTGGTCACCCAGATCGTCGACGGCATCGCCCAGGCCATCGACGAGCAGCGCCTGCGCCCCGGCGCCAAGCTGCCCTCCATCCGCCGGTTCGCCCAGACCCACGGGGTGAGCCACTTCACCGTGGTCGAGGCCTACGACCGCCTGGTGGCGCGCGGCTGCCTGAACGCCGTGCCCAACGCCGGCTTCTACGTGCGCGGCCCGCTGGCCGGGGAAACCGCCGACGAGCAGGCCGCGCCGGAATTCGACTTCGACGCCCACCTGCTGCTGCACAAGGTGTTCCAGCCCCTGGGCATGGAACTGCGCCCCGGCGTCGGCCTGCTGCCCGAGCACTGGCTGGATGGCGAAGGCCTGCTGCGCGGCCTGCGCACCCTGGCCCGGGAAGAACCGGCGCAGTTCGGCAACTACGGCCACAGCAAGGGCAACCCGCGCCTGCGCGGCAAGCTGGCCGACCGCCTGGCCGACGCCGGAGTGGCCGCCAGCCCCGAACAGGTGCTGCTGACCAGCGGCGCCAGCCAGGCGCTGGACCTGGCCGTGCGCTACCTGGTGCAGCGCGGCGACCCGGTGCTGGTGGACGAGCCCGGCTACCACAACCTGTTCCTCAACCTGCGCCTGCAGGGCGCCAACCTGCTGGGCGTGCCGCGCAGCGCCGACGGCCTGGACCTGGAGCGCCTGGAACAGCTGGTGCGCGAGCACCGGCCCAAGGTGTACTTCACCCAGGCGCGGCTGCAGAGCCCCACCGGCGCCAGCCTGTCCCTGGCCGCCAGCCACCGCCTGCTGCAACTGGCGGAGAAGTACGACTTCCTGATCGTCGAAAACGACATCTACGCCGACCTCGACCCCGCCGGCCAATTGCTGCTGGCCAACCTCGACCAGCTGGCGCGGGTGATCTACATCGGCAGCCTGTCCAAGGTCATCGCCCCGGCGCTGCGGGTGGGCTTCATCGCCGCCCACCCGGAGCTGATCGAGGAACTGGTGCCGCTGAAGATGGTGGCCGGACTGACCAGTTCGGAACTCACCGAGACCCTGGCCCTGGACATCCTCCTCCAGGGCCGCCAGCGCAAGCACGTGCGCCAGCTCCGCGAGCAGCTCGGCGAGGCCCACGACAGCGTGGCCCGGCGCCTGGAGGCGGCGGGGCTGGAGCTGTTCCACGAACCGCGCGCCGGGCTGTTCCTCTGGGCCCGGCACCGCGCGGTGGCCGACGCCACCCAACTGGCCGAACGGGCCAAGGAAGCGAAGATCCTGCTGTTCCCCGGCCAACTGTTCATGCCCGACGGCCGCCACGTGCCCTGGCTGCGCTTCAACGTCGCCCACTCGCTGGACGAACGGCTCTACGCCTTTCTCTCCCGCCAGGACGGCTCTTCGTAGGAGCGAGCTTGCTCGCGAACGCTTCAGCGTCAGGCAGGTTCGCGAGCAAGCTCGCTCCTACAGGTCGGGCACCTCACGCCGATCCGGCGGATATCGCCAGGCGCCGCGCCAGCGCTTAGACTTGCCGCCCATCATGAACCAGCCAAGAGAACACCATGGGCGCCCAGTGGAAAGCCAAACATAAGGAAGCCGCCGCCAACGCCAAGGGCCGCGTCTTCGGCAAACTCGCCAAGGAAATCATGATCGCCGCGCGCAATGGCGCCGATCCGGACATGAACCCGAAACTGCGCCTTGTAGTCGAGCAGGCCAAGAAGGCCTCGATGCCGCGCGACACCCTGGAGCGCGCCATCAAGAAAGGCGCCGGCCTGCTCGACGGCGGCGCCAGCTTCGAGCGCGTGGTCTACGAAGGCTTCGCCCCGCACCGCGTGCCGGTGATCGTCGAATGCCTGACCGACAACGTGAACCGCACCGTGGCGGAAATCCGCGTGCTGTTCCGCAAGGGCCAGCTGGGCGCCTCCGGATCGGTGGCCTGGGACTTCGACTACCTGGGCCTGATCGAGGCCACCCCGGCCAGCAGCGACGCCGACGCGGAACTGGCCGCCATCGAGGCCGGCGCCCAGGACTTCGAGGCGGGCGAGGAAGACGGCGACACCCTGTTCCTCACCGACGCCACCGACCTGGACGCCGTCTGCCGCGCCCTGCCCGAGCACGGTTTCACAGTCGCCTCGGCCAAGCTCGGCTACAAGGCGAAGAACCCGGTGAGCCTGTCCGGCGCGGAGCTGGAGGAAGTCGAAGCCTTCCTCGACGCCCTGGACGGCAACGACGACGTGCAGAACCTCTACGTCGGGCTGGCCTGACGCCACACGCCGGGTCCCCGGGGGCGTAGGGCGTATAACCGTTCGCGGTTATACGCCGTTTCACCTTTCTCATCGCCAACGCCATGGCTGAGCCAGGCGTTCCCGCCCAGAATGCCCAGGCTCGCCCCCAAGCGGGGTTCGACCAAGGCCAAACGGCGTATAACCTGGAAGGTTATACGCCCTACGCTCCCCGTCCCATCAGAACCGCCTGGCTCGCCTCGGCCTTTTCGCGGAGGAAGTCCCAGGTGGTGCGCATCCGCGCGATGTCCTTGAGCTCCGTGGGCATCAGCATCCAGAAGGTCCGCACGAACTCGATCTCGCCCGCCAGCACCGGCTGCAGGCTCGGGTCCTCGGCGGCGGCGAACGCCGGCAGGATGGCCAGCCCCGCCCCCTCGGCCACCGCGCGCTGCTGGGCCAGGATGCTGGTGCAGCGCAAGGCCATGTGCAGCGGCCGGCCGATCTCGTCCAGGTACTGCAGCTCCTTGCTGTACAGCAGGTCGTCGACGTAGCCCACCAGCGCGTGCTTGCGCAGGTCGTCGCGGTTGCGGATCGGCCCGCGCTCGGCCAGGTAGTCCCCGGCCGCGTACAGGCGCAGCACGTAGTCGGTCAGCCGGGTGATCAGGTAGGGCCCGCGGCCGGGGCGTTCCAGGGTGATGACGATGTCCGCCTCGTGGCGCGACAGCTGCAGCGCCCGCGGCACCGCCAGCAGGTCCACGCCCAGGTGCGGGTGGCGGCGGTTCAGTTCCACCAGCTGCGAGGTCAGCAGCGTCGAGCCGTAGCCTTCGGTGGCGCCGATGCGCACCTTGCCGGAGAGGTTGTCCTCGGCCCCGGCCAAGCGCTTCTCGATCACCTTGCAGGCGCTTTCCATGGCCTCGGCCTGGGGCAGCAGGCCGTGCCCGGCCTCGGTCAGCCGATAGCCGGAGGGCTCGCGCACCAGCAGCTGCGCGCCGATGCTCTTTTCCAGCGCCTGCAACCGCCTGGCCACCGTGGTGTGGTCCACGCCCAGGCGCCGCGCGGCCACGGTGAGCTTGCCGGCGCGGGAGAGTTCGAGGAAGAAACGCAGGTTGTCCCAGTCCATCGCCGGCTCCGAGTGTGCAAAAACGCAGAGCATGCTTGCACATCACCGCATTGAATTCATCAAAAATGCACTGCTAGGATCAATCCAATCTCCTTGAGGTACGCCCCAAGGCCCATAACAACAAACCGCCGCAGGCTGGGAGTTCCGATGAGTACCACCACTACTGCCGTTCCCACGGTCAAACTCTTCATCGACGGCAAACCCGTCGAGTCCACCAGCAGCGAATGGCGCGAGGTGATCAACCCCGCCACCCAGGAAGTCCTCGCCCGCGTGCCCTTCGCCACCGCCGAGGAAGTCGAGCGCGCCGTGGCCAGCGCCAAGGCCGCGTTCAAGACCTGGAAGAAAACCCCGATCGGCGCCCGCGCGCGCATCTTCCTCAAGTACCAGCAGCTGATCCGCGAGAACATGAAGGAACTGGCGGCCATCCTCACCGCCGAACAGGGCAAGACCCTGCCCGACGCCGAAGGCGACGTGTTCCGCGGCCTGGAAGTGGTCGAGCACGCCGCGGCCATCGGCAACCTGCAGCTGGGCGAGCTGGCCAACAACGTGGCCGGCGGCGTCGATACCTTCACCCTGCTGCAGCCGCTGGGCGTATGCGCCGGCATCACCCCGTTCAACTTCCCGGCGATGATCCCGCTGTGGATGTTCCCGATGGCCATCGCCACCGGCAACACCTTCGTCCTCAAGCCCTCCGAGCAGGACCCGATGGTGACCATGCGCCTGGTCGAGCTGGCCCATGAGGCCGGCATCCCGCCGGGCGTGCTGAACGTGGTCCACGGCGGCCCGGACGTGGTCAACGCCATCTGCGACCACCCGGACATCAAGGCCGTGTCCTTCGTCGGCTCCACCCGCGTGGGCACCCACGTCTACAACCGCGCCTCGCTGGCCGGCAAGCGCGTGCAGTGCATGATGGGCGCCAAGAACCACGCCGTGATCCTGCCCGACGCCAACAAGGACCAGACCCTCAACGCCATCGCCGGCGCGGCCTTCGGCGCCGCCGGGCAGCGCTGCATGGCGCTGTCGGTGGCCATCCTGGTGGGCGAGGCCAACGAGTGGATCCCGGACCTGGTGGCCAAGGCGCAGACGCTCAAGGTCAGCGGCGGCACCGAGGCGGGCACCGACGTCGGCCCGCTGGTCTCCTGCTCCGCCCTGGACCGCGTCAGCGGCCTGATCGAGCGCGGCATCCAGGAAGGCGCCAAGCTGGAGCTGGACGGCCGCAACCCGCAGGTGGCCGGCTATGAGAAAGGCAACTTCGTCGCCCCGTGCATCTTCTCCGGCGTCAGCGCGCAGATGAGCATCTACCGCGAGGAAATCTTCGGCCCGGTGCTCTGCGTGGTCTCGGTGAAGACCCTGGACGAGGCCATCGAGCTGATCAACGCCAACCCCAACGGCAACGGCACCGCCATCTTCACCCGCTCCGGCGCCGCCGCGCGGCACTTCAAGGAAGAGATCGACGTCGGCCAGGTGGGCGTCAACGTGCCCATCCCGGTGCCGGTGCCGCTGTTCTCCTTCACCGGCTCGCGCGGCTCCAAGCTGGGCGACCTGGGCCCCTACGGCAAGCAGGTGGTGCAGTTCTACACCCAGACCAAGACGGTCACCGAACGCTGGTTCGACGAGAACGAAGTGGGCGGCGCGGTGAACACCACCATCCACCTCAAGTAAGCCGCCAGAACCCGCCCGCGCGCCCCGCCGGCCAGGCCCTGCAGCAGGAAGCTGCGGGGCCACAGGCCACGCGCGGCGCGGGCCCTGTTCCCGACAACGACAACAAGGGGAAACCCCATGCGCATCGGCTTCATCGGACTCGGCAACATGGGCGGCCCCATGGCCGCCAACCTGCTCAAGGCCGGCTTCGACCTGAGTGTCTTCGACCTTTCCAGCGCAGCCGTGCAGGCCGCGGTAGCCCAGGGCGCCAAGGCCGTGGCCTCGCCGGCGGAACTGGCCGGCGCCGACGTGGAAGTGATCATCACTATGCTGCCGGCGGCGGCCCACGTGAAGCAGGTCTACCTCGGCGATGAGGGCCTGCTGGCCAAGGTGCAGCCCGGCGTGCTGCTGATCGACTCCTCCACCATCGACCCGCACAGCGCCCGCGAGGTCTCGGCGGCGGCCCAGGCCCACGGCAACCCGATGCTCGACGCCCCGGTCTCCGGCGGCACCGCGGGCGCCGCGGCCGGCACCCTGACCTTCATGATCGGCGGCGCGGCGGCCGACTTCGAACGCGCCCAGCCGGTGCTGGCGGCCATGGGCAAGAACATCGTGCACTGCGGCGGCGCCGGCAACGGCCAGGTGGCCAAGGTGGCGAACAACCTGCTGCTAGGCATCAGCATGATCGGCGTGGCCGAAGCCATGTCCCTGGGCGTGAAGCTGGGCATGGATGCAGAAGTGCTGGCCGGCATCATCAACACTTCCAGCGGCCGCTGCTGGGCCTCGGAAGTGAACAACCCGCTCACCGGCGCGCCGGCGGCCCGCGGCTACAGCGGCGGCTTCGGCACCGACCTGATGCTCAAGGACCTGGGCCTGGCCAGCGAGGCAGCCCGCCAGGTGCGCCAACCGGTGCTGCTCGGGGCGCTGGCGCAGCAGCTGTTCCAGGCGTTCAGCAACCAGGGTAATGGGCAGCTGGATTTCTCGGCGATCGTGAAGCTGTATCAGGAGGGGTGAGATCCTCTGCTCTCGTAGGAGCGAGCTTGCTCGCGAATGGAGTCAACCGGCGACGGTGGTGCTTGAGGTTGACTCCGAACCCTCTCTCTGAAGGGAGAGGGAGCTAGTCCGTGCCGGCTGAAAGCATGGCTTCAGCCGGACGCCGTAATATCCAGCTAACTCCGATATACCCGAGCACTCCGAACGGTCCCCTCTCCCTTCAGGGAGAGGGTTAGGGAGAGGGCGCTCTTCAGGCCACACACCATACCCAGCCCGGAACCCTGTTCGCGAGCAAGCTCGCTCCTACAAAAGCTCCAATCCCCTCCCGCACTCTGCGAAATTTCACACCCGACCTTTCCATTGAGCCCCTACAAACCCCGCCGGTAGGCTCTGCCCGTCACGGTCAATGCCGTGACACGGGTGTAGCAACCCGGATAGCTAAGGCGCGGTAGCGCCAGGCATCTCGATGCACTGGCGCTTTTTCTCGCTTCTGTGGCGGGCCGCGCGGGGCAGGCTTTGGCCTGGCCGGTTCCTTGGCTCCGGTTTGCTACCCCCGCGCGGCCCGCCTCCCATTCCGGAAGGCGGTTCCTCACCCACTCGAGGAGCAATGGACATGCAATTTCCGGCCAACCGCGTGCATCGCCCTGCTGCCTCTCATCCGGAGGCAGACGATGCCTGACATGATCCCCCTCACCACCCTTTCCCAACCCCACGAGGACGTGCTCTACGTCAACCTGCAGGCCCCGGTGGAGCACCTGATGGGCACCGCCGAACGTCGCCTGGAATCCCTCAGCGTGCTGCTGCGCCTGCTGGAAGACAGCGCCGATGAAATGCCCATGCCTTTGGGCGTGGCGCGCCTGTCCGCCAGCCTCGCACCGCTGCTGGAAGAAGCGCGGCAGTTGTACGAACTGGCCGAACGCAAGGCCCGGCAGGTACAGACCGGCGCCTGAGCCCACGGCGGAGGGCGCAGCGCCCTCCGTCCCCTGCTCCACCCGGCGGCCATCTCGGCTATGATGCGCGCTCTCCGTGTCCCCGCCTGGAAGCCCGCGCATGATCCTCCGCCCGCAAACCCCGACACTCTGGGTGCTGCTGTTCTCCCTCAAGGGCTCGATCATCCCGGCCATCTGGCGCAAGGTGCTCTACACGGTGCTGCTCAGCTCGCTGGTGGTGGCCACCCACGGCACCCTCTACCACTACAAGGTGGTGATCACCTCCACGCCCTTCACCCTCTGGGGCCTGACCCTGGCGATCTTCCTCGGCTTCCGCAACAACGTGGCCTACCAGCGCTTCTGGGAGGCGCGCACGCTCTGGGGCGAACTGCTGGTGGTGTCGCGCAACCTGGCGCGGCAGAGCCTGTCGCTGCTGCCCGGCCTGGACGACGCCGGGCGCCGCCTGCTGGCCCAGCGCCTGGCCGCCTTCGCCTACGTGCTGCGCGACCAGTTGCGCGAGCGCCCGCAGAGCGAAGACGCCCGCCGCCTGCTCGGCAGCGAACTGGCCGACGCCCTGGCGCACACGCCCGGCCCGGCCAGCGCCCTGCTCGCCCGCCTGGGCCGCGACTTCGCCGAGGCCGGCCGCCGCGCCAACGCCAGCGACATGCTGCTGGCCAACGTCGACCAGCAGGTGAGCCGCCTGTCCTACGTGCTCGGCGGCTGCGAGCGGATCAAGGGCACGCCCATCCCCTACCCCTACATCCTCATGCTGCACCGCATCGTCCACGTGTACTGCTTCCTGCTGCCGTTCTGCCTGGTCGACAGCATCGGCTGGTTCACCCCGCTGGCGGTGTGCGTGCTGGCCTACACCTTCTTCGGCCTGGACGCCCTGGGCGACCAGATCGCCGACCCGTTCGACACCCAGCCCAACGACCTGCCGCTGGACGCCATGAGCCGCCACCTGGAGATCGCCGTCATGGAGATCCTCGGCGAAAGCGAGCTGCCGGCGCCGCTGGAGCCGGTCGACGGCCTGCTGCTCTGATCCCCGAGGACCATCCATGAACCACCTGCAAGACGTTCCCCTGGCCAAGGCCTACCTGCTGCTCAACCACGGCCCCTCCACGATAGTCACCAGCGAACACGAAGGCTTGGCCAACGTGATGGCCGCGGCCTGGGTGATGCCGCTGGACTTCGACCCGCCCAAGCTGATGCTGGTGCTGGACCGCAACACCTGGTCGCGGCACCTGGTGGAGGGCTCCGGCGCCTTCGTCATCCAGCTGCCCTCGCGGCGCCAGGCCGAACTCACCCTGGCGGTGGGCTCCAGCAACGGCGGCGAGCTGGACAAGTTCGCCCGCTACGACATCGCCACCGCCCGCGCCCGCCAGGTGCAGGCGCCGATCGTCGAAGGCTGCCTGGCCTACCTGGAATGCAGGGTGATCGCCGAGCCGCACAACCAGGAGAAGTACGACCTGTTCATCGCCGAGGTGGTGGCGGCCTATGCGGACGAGCGGGTGTTCTCGAAGGGGCGCTGGCATTTTCCGGACGAGGAGTCGCGGACCATTCATTACCAGGCGGGTGGGGCTTTCTTTGCGACGGGGGAGGCGTTTCAGGTGGTTAAGGCGTGAAGGGCAAGAGCCCCTCACCCCAGCCCTCTCCCAGAGGGAGAGGGGGCCGTTCGGCATGCTCTGATGGCTTGGCTTCAGCCGGTGGTGCAGGAGTACGCTGATGCTTCAGCAGGCAGAGGACAGCCCCCTCTCCCTTCGGGAGAGGGTTGGGGTGAGGGCAGCCGCGCTCAACCCCCACACCCAGCCCTACCCCCGCACCGCCCCCGAAACCACCCGCCCCCGCAAACTCACCCAACACCCCGGCGCCCCATCCCCCACGCTCATCGCCAGGTCGTGCAGCCGCGCCACCGCCGCCACCAGGCTCAGCCCCAGGCCATTGCCCGGCGTATGCCGGCTGCGCTCGGAACGGTAGAAGCGCCGCAGCACCGCCTCGCGCTCGTGCTCGGGAATCCCCGGCCCGTTGTCGCGCACCTGCACTTGCACCGCGTCCCCATCCGCTTCCACCCGCACCTCGACACGCCCCTCGGCCGGGGTGAACTTCAGCGCGTTGTCCACCAGGTTGCTCAGGGCGTCGAACAGCAGGTGCGCATCGCCCTGCAGCCAGGCCGGCTGCGCCGGGCCGCTGTAGCTCAGGTGCAGGCCACGCTCCTCGGCCAGGGGCTCGAACAGTTCGACCACGTCGGCCGCCACCTGGGTCAGGTCCACCGCGACGAAGCCGGTGCGCCGCGCACTGTCCTCGATCTCGGAGATGCGCAGCAGCGCGCGGAAGGTCAGCAGCAGGCCGTGGGCGTCCTCGATGGCCTGGTCGATGGCCGCGGCGTACTCCTCCTTGCTGCAATCGCGCCGCTGGGCGCGCTCCAGTCCGGCGAGCAGGCGCGTCAGGGGGGTGCGCAGGTCGTGGGCGACGTCGTCGCACACGCCCTTGACCTCGCGCATCAGCCGCTCGATCTCGTCGAGCATGCGGTTCACCACCACCGCCAGGCGGTCGACGTCGTCGGAGCTGCCGCGCACCGGCAGGCGCTCGCTGAGGTCGCCCTTGACGATCCGCTCGATGGCCCCGGTCACCGCGTCCAGGCGCTGCTGCGAGGTGCGCCCGGCGATGATCGCGCCGGCCAGGCCGAGGATCAGGATCAGCACCCCGCCGGAAGCCATGGCGCTGACCAGCAGTTCGTCGAATTCCAGCAAGTCCTGGATGTCCTGGCCGATCACCAGCACCTCGCCCGAGGGCATGCGGTGGACGATGCCGCGCACCCGCCGCTCGCCGCCGGAAAGGCTGCGCCGGCTGAATTCGATGGGCGTGTCCAGCAGCGCGGTCGGCGGCTGCTCGGCGAGGGTGCCGGCCAGGCGCCGGCCGCTGGCGTCGAACAGCGCCTGGGGGAAGTGCTGCTCGGGGTCCTTGGCGGCGTGCTCCTGCACCTCGCGCAGCAGTTCGGGCAACTCCAGGCCGGCGCGGTTGTGGATCTGCCGCGTCAGGTTGGCCTGCACCTCGGCGCGCAGGTAGCCGGCGGTGCGCCAGTACACGTAGCCGAACAGCGCCAGCGAGGCCACGCCGAACAGCAGCAGGAACAGCAGCGCCACGCGGAAGCTGGTGGTGCGCGGAATCTCACTCAGGCGCCCGGAGAACATAGCCCGCCCCCCGCACGGTGTGGATCATCGGCGGCTCGCCGTCCACGTCGACCTTGCGCCGCAGGCGGCCGATGTGCACCTCGATGACGTTGG
The DNA here is from genome assembly GCF_023516765.1 of Pseudomonas sp. R3.Fl. Classification (NCBI taxonomy): domain Bacteria; kingdom Pseudomonadati; phylum Pseudomonadota; class Gammaproteobacteria; order Pseudomonadales; family Pseudomonadaceae; genus Pseudomonas; species Pseudomonas sp. R3.Fl. The sequence goes on along the minus strand of NZ_JAMGSO010000001.1, from coordinate 6,950,352 downwards.
TGCGCTCGTCGTAGCGGTAGTTCCACACCGCCTCGAAGAGCATGGTGCGGGTGACGATCTGCCCGGCGTGGCGCGCCAGGTACTCCAGCAACTGGTACTCGCGCGGCACCAGGTCGATCGACCGTTCGCCGCGGCGCACCGAGCGGCGCAGCAGGTCGATGTCCAGGTTGCCGATGCGCAGGCGGCTGTCGCGCGCCTCGCCACCGCGCGCGGCACGGCGGGTCAGGGCGTCCAGGCGGGCGGTCAGCTCGATGAACTCGAAGGGCTTGGTCAGGTAGTCGTCGCCGCCGGCGCGCAGGCCGCGCACGCGTTCGTCGAGGTCGGAAAGCGCGCTGAGGATCAGCACCGGCGTCTCCACCCCGGCCGAGCGCAGCGCGGTGAGCATGGCCAGGCCGTCCATGCCGCCGGGCAGCATGCGGTCGAGGACGATCACCGCGAAGCTTTCGCTCAGGGCCCGCACCAGGCCGTCGCGGCCGTTGCCGACCAGGCTGACCTGATAGCCGTGGTCGTGCAGCGCGGCGCTGATCTCGGCGGCGGTGGCGGGGTCGTCTTCGACGACGAGAACCTGGGTCATGGGCGCGGTCCGTGGCGGCGGCGGGAGGTGTTCGGCAGTATATTTTGTCTGGCGCGGGCGAACGTCGGCCTCGCGCCAAGATGAACAAAAGTTTAGGTGCAACCTTGAGAATCCTGGTCATCGAAGACGACCCGCAGGCCGCCGGCTACCTGGTGCGGGGCCTGCGCGAGAGCGGGCACATAGTCGACGCCGCGGGCGATGGCGTCCAGGGCCTGGACCTGGCCCTGGAAAACCTCTACGACGCCCTGGTGGTGGACCGCCGCCTGCCCGGCCTGGACGGCCTGGAACTGGTGCGCCGGCTGCGCGCCGCCGGCTCCGACACCCCGGTGCTGATGCTCAGCGCCCTGGCCTCCACCCACCACCGCGTCGAGGGCCTGCAGGCCGGCTGCGACGACTACCTGGCCAAGCCCTACGCCTTCGTCGAAGTGCACGCCCGCCTGGCCGCCCTGCTGCGCCGCCCCGGCCGCCGCCTGCTCGGCGCGCGCCTGCAGGTCGGCGACCTGCAGCTGGACTGCGAGGGCCGCGTGGCCCAGCGCCAGGGCCGCAGCATCGTGCTGCAGCAGCGCGAGTTCCTGATCCTGGAAAAACTCATGCGCCACGCCGACCAGGTGGTGACCCGCGGCATGCTGCTGGAAAGCGCCTGGGACTACGACTTCGACCCGCGCGACAACGTCATCGACAAGCACATCCACCGCCTGCGGCAGAAGGTCGACCAGGGCTTCGGGTGCACGCTGATCCACACGGTCCCCGGCGCCGGCTACATGCTCAGCGAAACGCCGCCGGAATAGGTGGAGCCGAGGTGCCGGCGTCCAGGCGCTCGCGCAACCCGGCAGCGGCAGCTATACGCCCTACGCCGAGGTGCTTTTCGTAGGATGGGTTGAGCGAAGCGATACCCATCGCCCCCCCCAACCGAACACCGGCCCTGCCGACGGGATCGCGGACAGAGTCCGCTCCTACGCGGCTTCAGCCATTCCCGCTACAACAATGGATTCCACCGGCTCGGATCACATCCCCGCGTCCCCCCCACCTAAACTTTTATTCAGCTTGGGAAGAACCGCCCGGTAGCTGCCCGGCGCTAAGGTCGTCCATCACAGCAGCCCGCAGCACGCGGGACGCAGAAGGACGAACCCATGCCCCCAACCACCGCCGGCGCCCTGCCCCGGCTGGCCGCCGCCCTTTCCCTGGCCCTGCTCGGGGCTTGTTCGCTGGTGCCGCAGTACCAGCGGCCCGGCGTGCCCGTCGCCAGCCACTGGGACAATGCCGCCGCGCCCGCCGCCCAGATGCCGCAGCAGTGGTGGAAGGACTATGCCAGCGCCGAGCTGGACAGCCTGATCCAGCGCGCCGGCAGCGACAGCCTCACTCTGCAGGCAGCGGTGGCGCGGGTCGACCAGGCCCGGGCCAGTGCCCGCGTCACCGGGGCCGCGCTGTACCCGGACCTGAGCCTGGGCGGCAGCTACGTCCACGATCACGACAGCAGCAAGAACGCCCACGACCTCTACGCCCAGGCCAGCTACGAGTTGGACTTCTGGGGCCGCAACCGCGCCCTGGCCAATTCCGCCACGGCGCTGGCCCAAGCCACGGCCTACGACCTGGAGACGGCGCGCATCGGCCTGCAGGCGGATATCGCCGACAGCTACTTCCAGGTGCTCTCGCTGGACGAGCGCCTGGCCGTGGCCAAGCGCATCGCCAGCGACGCCGAGAACATCCTGCAACTGGTGCAGACGCAGTCGCGCCTGGGCTCTTCCTCCGACCTGGAGGTGGAGCAGCAACGCAACGCCCTGCAGAACTTCCAGGCCAACGTCAGCGTCCTGGCCCAGCAGCGCGACGCCGCGCTCTACCAGTTGGCGGTGCTGGTGGGCACCGCGCCCGAGGGCTTCGCCCTGCAGCACAGCGGCCTGGACGGCGTCCAGCTGCCCGAGGCGCGCGCCGGGCTGCCGGCCAGCCTGCTGAGCCAGCGGCCGGATATCCAGGCCGCCGAGGCGCGGCTGGTCTCGGCCAACTTCGATGTCGGCGCGGCGCGCGCGGCCTTCCTGCCGAACATCTCCCTGGGCGCCCTCGCCGGCAGTGACGTGCATACCGGCGGCGGGCTCTGGCAGCTGGCCGCCAGCCTCAGCCAGCCGCTGTTCGACGGCGGCCTGCTGGAAGGTCAGTTGCAGGCCGACCGCGCCCACGCCCGCGAGCTGGTCGCCGACTACCGGCAGAACGTGCTCCAGGCCCTGCAGGACGTGGAGACACAGCTCAGCGCCAACGCCCGCCTGGCGCAGACCCAGCGCATCGACCAGGCCGCCGTGGATTCGGCGCGCAAGGCCGCCGACCTGGCCCAGGTGCGCTATCGCCTGGGCAGCACCGACTTCCTCACCCTGCTGACCGTGCAGCGCACCCTGTACCAGGCCGAGGACAGCCTGCTGCAGGTGCGCCTGCAACGCCTGCAGGCCTCCGTCGGCCTGAACCGCGCGCTCGGCGGCGGCTTCCAGGCACCGGCGGGCGCCGAGCTGGCCAGCAATCAACCTTCCGCACAGGCGATTCGACCGTGAGCCCGTCCCAGCCCTCCTCCCAGCGGCGCTACTGGCGCCTGGCGTTCCTCTTCCTGGCCGTGGCGCTGGCCGTCTTCGCCTGGCGCCACTTCTCCGCCACCACGACGGCCAAACCGGCCGAGGCGCCGGTGCCCGTGAGCCTGGGCGTAGCCGACCAGCGCGACCTGCCGATCTGGCTGCAGACCATCGGCACGGTGCAGGCGCTGAACGCGGTGGACATCAAGGTGCGGGTGGACGGCGAGCTGCAACAGTTGCACTTCCAGGAGGGCCAGATGGTCAAGGCCGGGCAGTTGCTCGCCGAGATCGACCCGCGCCCCTATGCCGCCCAGGTGCTGCAGGCCAAGGCCAACAAGGCGCGCGACGAAGCGCAGCTGGCGGTGGCCAAGGTCAACCTCGAACGCGCCAGCAAGCTGGCCGCCGCCCATGCCGGGCCGAGCCAGGACGTGGACACCCTGCGCGGCCAGGTGGCCACCCTGCAGGCCACGATCCAGGCCGACCAGGCGGCGCTGGACACGGCCCAGCTGCAGCTCGGCTACACCCGCATCGCCGCGCCCTTCGCCGGGCGCACCGGGCAGCGCCTGGTGGACGCCGGCAGCATCGTCCACGCCAGCGACAACACCGGCCTGCTGACACTCACCCAGATGGCGCCGATCTCCCTGGCCTTCAGCCTGCCCCAGGAGGACCTGGCCGAAGTGCTGCAGGCCAACGCCGGGCAGGCGCTGCAGGTCGAGGCGCTGAGCCGCGACGGCCGCCAGCACATCGCCACGGGGCGGCTGAGTTTCATCGACAGCCAGGTCTCCAGCGGCAACGGGCAGATCCTGTTCAAAGCCGACTTCGCCAACGCCGACGGCAAGCTCTGGCCCGGCGAACTGCTCAGCGTGCGCCTGCTGCTGCGCACCGAGAAGGCCGCCACCGTGGTGCCGGCCAGCGCCGTGCAGCAAGGCCCGCAGGGTAGCTTCGTGTACGTGGTGGGGCGCGACCAGCAGGCCCAGGTGCGCGAAGTGAAGGCCGGCGCGGTGGTCGATGGCCTGCAGTGGATCCACCAGGGCCTGGCGCCCGGCGAAACCGTGGTCACCGGCGGCCAGTACCGCCTGGCCCCGGGGCTGAAGGTCGCCGCCCTGGCCGACGCGCGGCAGACCGCCAGCGCGGAGCAGCACCCATGACTCTCTCCGAGCCCTTCATCCGCCGCCGGGTGGCTACCACCCTGCTGGCCCTGGGCGTGCTGCTGCTCGGCGCCGCCGCCTACTTCCTGCTGCCGGTGGCGCCGCTGCCGCAGGTGGACATGCCGACCATCCAGGTCCAGGCCACCCTGCCCGGCGCCAGCGCCGAGACCATGGCCTCGTCCGTGGCCACGCCGCTGGAACGGGCCTTCGCCAGCGTTCCCGCGGTCACCCAGATGACCTCCGCCAGCTCCCTCGGGCTGACGCAGATCACCCTGCAGTTCGACCTGGAGCGCAACATCGACGGCGCCGCCCAGGACGTGCAGACGGCGATCAACGCCGCCGGCGGTAACCTGCCGAAGAACCTGCCGGCGCCGCCGACCTTCCACAAGGTCAACCCGGCGGAATTCACCTTCCTCTCCCTGGCCCTGACCTCGTCCACCCGCACCCTGCCAGAGCTGGACCGCTACGCCGACGACTACCTCGGCCAGCAGCTGTCGCAGATTCCCGGCGTCGGCCTGGTGGACTTCCACGGCGAGCAGCGCCCGGCGGTGCGCGTGCGCATCGACCCGGACGCCCTGGCCGCCCGTGGCCTGACTCTGGATGACGTGCGCGAGGTGCTGGGCAACGCCACTGTGGATGCGCCCAAAGGCAACCTCGACGGCGCCGAGCGCGCGGTGACTCTCGACACCACCGACCAGCTCACCCGCGCCGCGCAGTACGGCTCGCTGGTGATCGCCTACCGCAACGGCGTGCCGATCCGCATCAGCGACCTGGGCACGGTGATCGACGGCGCCGAGGACGTGCGCCAGGCCGCCGGCCTGCAGGGCCGGCCGACGGTGATCGTCGACATCCACAAGCAGCCCGGCTACAACGTGCTGGCGGTGACCCAGGCGATCAAGGACCGCCTGCCGGCGCTGATCGCGCAACTGCCGCGCGACGTGAAAGTGAACCTGGTGGGCGACCGCACCCAGACCATCGACGCCTCCATCGACGAAGTGCAGTTCAACCTGCTGCTGTCCATCGTCCTGGTGGTGGCGGTGGTCTTCGTGTTCCTGCGCAACGTCAGCGCCACCGTGATCCCGGCGCTGACCATCCCGCTGTCGCTGGTGGCCACCTTCGCGGCCATGTACGTGCTGGGCTACAGCCTGGACAACCTGTCGATCATGGCCCTGAGCATCGCCGTGGGCTTCGTGGTGGACGACGCCATCGTGGTGATGGAGAACATCATCCGCCACCTGGAGATGCACAAGCCGCCGCTGCAAGCAGCCATCGAGGGCACCGCCGAGGTGGCCTTCACCATCGTCTCCATGACCGTCTCGCTGGTGGCGGTGTTCATCCCCATCCTGTTCATGGGCGGGGTGATCGGCCGCCTGCTGCGCGAGTTCGCGGTGACCGTGAGCGTGGCGGTGGTGATGTCCGGGGTGGTTTCGCTGACGGTCACGCCGATGCTCTGCGCCTGGTTCATCCGCCACGACCTGCACGGCGTGCAGAACCGCTTCCTGCAATGGAGCGAGCGCACCTTCGACGCCCTGCTCGACGGCTACCGGCGCAGCCTGCGCCGCGTGCTGCGCCACGAACGCCTGACCCTGGCGGTGGCGCTGCTCACCCTGCTGGTCACCGCCGTGCTCTACGTCGAGGTGCCCAAGGGCTTCTTCCCGCAGCAGGACACCGGGGTGATCATGGGCGTGGCCGAGGCCAATGCGGATATTTCCTTCGCCGCGATGCGCGCACGCATGGCCGCGCTCAGCGAGGTGATCCAGCACGACCCGGACGTGGCCAACGTCTACTACTGGATCGGCCCCAACCCCACCCTCAGCCAGGGCCGGGTGATGATCAACCTCAAGCCCTACGAGCAGCGCGCGGCCAAGGCCGACCAGGTGGTAGCGCGGCTCAAGCGCGAACTGGCCGTGGTGCCGGGCATCGCCCTGTACATGCAGATCCGCCAGGACGTGCAGATCGGCGGGCGGCCGAGCAAGACGCAGTTCCAGTACACCCTGCAGGACCCGGACAGCCACGAGCTGGACCACTGGGCCGCGGTGCTGCTGGCGCGCCTGAAGCAGCTGCCGCAACTGCGCGACGTGGCCACCGACCAGCAGCAGGCGGCGCCGCGCGCCACCCTGCACATCGACCGCGACAGCGCCGCGCGCCTGGGCGTGAACGTGCAGGCCATCGACGACGTGCTCTACGACGCCTTCGGCCAGCGCCAGGTGGCGACGCTGTTCACCGCGCTGGACCAGTACCACGTGATCCTCGAACTGGACCCGCGCTGGCAGGTGTCCGAGGAAAGCCTCAAGCACCTCTACGCGCGCTCCAGCCTGACCGGCGAGCTGGTGCCGCTGAGCGTGCTCGGCCGCCTGGAGCCGGACCTGGCGCCCATCACCATCAACCACCAGGGGCTGTTCCCGGCGGTCACCCTGTCGTTCAACCTGGCGCCGGGCTACGCCCTGGGCGACGCGGTCGCCGCCATCCAGCAGGCCACCCGCCAGGCCGGCCTGCCGGACAGCGTCAGCGGCACCTTCCAGGGCACCGCCCAGGCCTTCCAGGACTCGCTGCGCAGCCAGCCGTGGCTGATCCTGGCGGCGGTGGTCACGGTGTACATCGTCCTCGGCGTGCTCTACGAGAGCCCGCTGCTGCCGCTGTCGATCCTCTCCACCCTGCCCTCGGCCGGCCTCGGCGCGCTGCTGGCATTGCTGCTGTGCGGCCAGGACCTGTCGCTGATGGGGATGATCGGCATCATCCTGCTGATCGGCATCGTCAAGAAGAACGCCATCATGATGATCGACTTCGCCCTGGTGGCCGAACGCGGCGGCATGACGCCGGAGCAGGCGACCATCGAGGGCAGCACCCTGCGCTTCCGGCCGATCCTCATGACCACCCTGGCGGCGCTGTTCGGCGCCCTGCCGCTGGCCCTGGGCACCGGCTCCGGCGCCGAGCTGCGCCAGCCGCTGGGCATCGCCATCGTCGGCGGCCTGCTGGTGTCGCAGGTGCTGACGCTGTACACCACGCCGGTGATCTACCTGTGGTTCTCGCGCCTGGCCGCCAGCTTCCGCGCCTGGCGCCAGGCCCGCGGCGGCCTGCTGCTGCCGCCGCAGCGCTGAGCGCCGTTCAGGCGCCCTGCTCGAAGGCCCAGTACGGCTTCGACGAACCCAGCGCCGCCGCCGGCAAGGCCCATTGCAGCGGCGTACCTTCCAGCAGCAATGGCGGGCGCAGGCGCTGCGCCGGGCCCCAGGCGGTGGCCTCGATGGCCGGGTCGAGGTCGGCCGGCGCCTCCCCGGCCAGCGCCGGCAGGGCATCGGCCTGCATCCCCTGCTCCACCAGGAACTGCGCGGTGCGCGCCAGCGACAGGCGCCAGGTGCTGCCGCGCCCGCTGGCCAGGCGCCGGCCCAGGCCGCAGAGCGCGGCGGCGGCCATCAGGTAGCCGGTGGCGTGGTCCAGGGCCTGCACCGGCAGCGGCACCGGTTTGTCGGCCTGGCGCCAGCGCATGCCGGCCTCGGCGATGCCGGTGCTCATCTGCACCAGGCTGTCGAAGCCGCGGCGGTTGCGCCAGGGGCCGCTCCAGCCGTAGGCGTTCAGGCTCACGTCGACCAGCCCCGGGGCCAGGTCCTGGCGCACTTCGGCGTCGAAGCCGAGGTTTTCCAGGGCGTCGCCGCGGTAGCCGTGGATCAGCACGTCGGCGTGGCGCAGCAGTTCCTCGAAGCGCTCGCGCCCGGGCGGGTCCTTCAGGTCCAGGCGCGCGCAGCGCTTGCCCAGGCAGACCTCGGGAATCACCCCGGGCTCGTCCCAGCCCGGCGGATCGATGCGCAGCACCTCGGCGCCGAGCCCGGCGAGGAAGCGGCTGGCCACCGGCCCGGCGAGCACCCGGGTGAGGTCCAGTACCCGCACCCCGGCCAGCGGCCGTTCCGCCGTCAGGGCCCAGGCCGGCGCGGGGGCGATGGCCTGGTCCTGGCTCCAGATCAGGTCCTGCTCCGCCAGGGCCTGGCCCTGGGGGTGCGCCTTCCATTCGTCGATGGAGCGCATTTCGGCGGCGCAACCACCGGTAGCCACTACCGCATGCTCCAGTTCGGCCTTGTTCCAGGTGGCGACGCGGGCCGCCGCCTCTTCGCGGCTGGCGACCGGGCCCAGCACCCGCACCACGGCGGCGCGGTGGTGCGGGGCGTTGGTGTGCAGGCGGATCCAGCCGTCGCGGGTGGCATAGTCGCCGGCGATGTCGCCCCACATGGGCGGCAGCGCCCAGCCCTGGGGCCGCAGCGTCCAGGCGAACCAGAAGGACGCCAGGCGGCGGTCCACCTGCAGCGCCCTCGGCGACTGGCCGGCGCGCTTGAGCAAGGCCGCGGCGGCCAGGCCGGCCGTGGCGATGGAGGCGCCAGCGAGGTCGGTGACGGCGAAGGTCGAGGGCAGCCCGCCCTCGGCCTGGAAGGACAGGGACGCGGGCAGGGCCGCGTTCTCTTCCAGGGCCTGCCACAGGGCCCTGGTCATCTGGCTGGCGAGCATGCTGCACCTCGTCTGAAGAAGTCCGTGAAACGGACCCGCCAGGCAACCTTAGCCCGCCCGCCGCGCCGCCGCGAGCCGGCCTTTCGCCGCAGAGGAATCGCGGGCAATAAAAAACCCGCCGATGGCGGGTTCTTTATTGGGGCGCTAGTCCTTTAGCAATGTGCCTACCATCGCCCCACGCGCGTGAAAATTTCGTGAAGAAACTCGGGCTCAGCCGGAATAATCCAGCGCCGTCCAGGCACGGCTGAGGTCGTCGCGGATGCGGCAGGCGGACAGGTCGCCGCCCTCCTCGCCCACGCTCAGCAGGCGGGTGGCGCCGGTGCCGTCGTCGTACACCTCGGTCAGCGTCTGCAGGCGCCCGCAGTTGGGCGTGTCGATCACATAGCTGGCCACCATCGCCGAGCGCGAGCGCGGCACGCGGATGGCGTCGCGCACGATGCCGTGTTCCTCCACGCGCTTGCCGTCGGCCACCAGCACCGCCCAGGCCTCGCGGCCATCGATCACCAGGTAGGCGCCATTGGCCTTGGGGCCTTCCGCCGGCGGCTGGGCGCAGCCGCCGAGCAGGGCCAGGAGGGCGAGCACCAGCAGGGCTTTGACTTGCTTCATCACGCGTTCCTCTTCTTCGTCGTCGCCGCGGGGCGGGGCCCGGTTTCGCGGCGGCCATGGATTCTGTGAGCCAGCGAAACCATGGTAGCCACAAAATACTGTTCATGCATACAGTATTTTTCGATTATGCTTCTGTCATCGACGAAAGGCACCCTGGCAACAGGTGGCAGGCAAGGACCCGAACAGGAGCGAAAGCGATGGTGGACATCCGCCAGATGAAATACACCGTGAACCACATGGGCGTGGAGGAAGTCAGCGAAGCGGTCGCCGAGTTGCACCTCGAGGGCCTGGTCACCGAGGGCAAGACGCCCTTCTCGCGCACCCACTTCAACACCTGCTTCGCCGAGATCGAGGCGCTGCTGCAGCGCGCCGGCTACCACCGCCCGCTGGACGTGGTGGGCTACCAGGGCCAGGCCTACGCCATGTTCGACCCCACGCGCTGGGAGGCGGTGCAGGTGCTGCGCTGGCTGAAGGAATACGTGGAGGAGGCCCACAGCGAGGCGGCGGGGGCCTGAGACCTCCCCCTCCGCGGGGATGGCAAAAGGCCGCAAAGGCTTGCCGCAGAGCGGCCGGACTTGCGCACCGGGGGTTCGGCCACTAATGTCCTTGGGGCAGTTTCGCACCAGCACGCTGAATCAAGGACGAGTCCATGAGCAAGACGCTCCCCGAGGACTGGCTGTGGGCCTACCACAAACTTCGCAGCCTCTCCGTCGGCCGCACCAGTTCCGCCTTCCTCGCCACCCTCTACCACCTGCGCGGCGACACCGGCCCCTTCTACTGCAAGGGTGGGCTGAGCAAGTCGCGCCTGGTGCGCAAGGAGTCCTGAGCCTTCGCGGCACCGAGCCCTTGTAGGAGCGCGCCCTGCGCGCGAATCGCGGACGGAGTCCGCTCCTACACCATCCCACATACCACGCGTGATCGCGATGTAACCCATCCTACGAAAAGCACCTCGGCGCAGCCGGCAACGTAGGAGCGGATTCATCCGCGATCCGGCCGCCAGGCCGGCCATGCCCCGCGAACGCCACTCCCTCAGGGATACGACTGCCGCTGCCCGTTCGAACGCGTCGTCCCCGGCGTGACGTCGAACTGCACGCCATTGGGGTATTCGATGCTCTGGCGGATGCCACCGTTGGTGCCACCGCCGCTGTTGTCGATGATCACCCGGCTGGAGCCCTGTTCGTAGCTGCGCGGAACCTGGACGCCGCCGTAGCCGTCATAGCGCTGCACGCTGGACGAGCTGTCGATGCTGCCGCTGGCACCAGGGCTGACATAGATGCGCTCGATGCTGCGCACCGGCGGCTGGCCGGCCAGCGCCACCCCGGCCACCAGGCTGGCGAGCAGGCCGCAAAGCGCTCGGCTCTTCATGCGGGTCATGCTGGCTGAACCTCCGGTTAGGCTGGAAATGTTCCCAGTCTAACAACTCCAGTTTCCTACGCACCTGTTCCTTGCCATTCGATTGCCACGATTGGCAGATCGTTTCATATCAGTAAGATGCGACGATTTCTGAAAGAAGTTTCTGATGAATATTCGTCGCCAAGCACTGTTCCTCTTGCTCGCGGTCCTGCCCCTGGCCGCCTCCGCCGCCGCCCCGCGCACCTTCCAGGAAGCCAAGAAGATCGGCTGGAAGCTCTATGCCCGCCAGTCGGTGGAGTTCTATTGCGGCTGCCGCTACAAGGGCAACCGCGTCGACCTGGCCAGTTGCGGCTACGTGCCGCGCAAGAACGCCAAGCGCGCCGGGCGCATCGAGTGGGAGCACATAGTCCCGGCCTGGGTCATCGGCCACCAGCGCCAGTGCTGGCAGAGCGGCGGGCGCAGCAACTGCTCGCGGCACGACCCGGTGTACCAACGCGCCGAGGCCGACCTGTTCAACCTGGTGCCGAGCATCGGCGAGGTCAACGGCGACCGCAACAACTTCGGCTACGGCTGGCTGCCGCAGCAGGCGCCGCAGTATGGCGCCTGCCCGATGGTCATCGACTTCAAGGCGAAGAAGGCCATGCCGCGCCCGCAGATCCGCGGGATGATCGCCCGCACCTACTTCTACATGAGCGACCGCTACGGCCTGAGGCTGTCCAGGCAGGACCGCCAGCTGTACCAGGCCTGGAGCAAGCAGTACCCGGTGGAAAGCTGGGAGCGCCAGCGCAACCAGATGGTCGGCTGCGTGATGGGCTGGGGCAATCCATACGTGGGCAAGATCGACCTGCAGGGCTGCGGCAGCGCGGGCAGCGTCGCCGGGCGCTGAAAGCCAGGCGACGGCCGCCGCGCCCGGCAGTAGACTCAGCGGGCGCGCCCTGTCGCGCAGGCCTCATTTTCCCTGTCTGGAGTACCTCGCATGTCCCTGTCGATCTACCAGATTTCCGTTCCGGTGTTCATCCGCATGCTCGGCAACCTCTCGGCCATCCTGGCCAAGGCCGAGGCCCATGCCCAAGCCAGGTCCATCGACCCGACGGTGCTGCTGAACGCCCGCCTGGCCCCGGACATGTTCCCGCTGACGCGCCAGGTGCAGATCGCCAGCGACGCCGCCAAGGGCTGCGCCGCCCGCCTGGCCGGCGTGGAGATTCCCAGCTACGCCGACGACGAACAGAGCTTCGCCGACCTGCAGGCGCGCATCGCGAAGACCGTCGACTACCTCAAGGGCTTCAAGCCCGAGCAGTTCGAAGGCGCCGAGAACCGCGACATCCACATCAAGACGCCGAGCCGCGAGCTGCAGTTCAAGGGCCTGGACTTCCTGCTCGGCTTCGCCAACGCCAACTTCTACTTCCACGTCACCACCGCCTACGCCATCCTCCGCCACAACGGCGTGGAGCTGGGCAAGATGGACTTCCTCGGCGGCGCCTGAGCCCGCCCGCGGGCGCCGGCCAGGCCGGCGCCCTCCTCCCGTCAGCGTCCCGGCAGCGGCAGGCTGGTGGTCGACTTGATCTCCGACAGCGCGACTATGGAGTTGATCTCCTGGATGCCCGGCACCTGCGACAGGCGCTCGAAGAAGAAGCGCTCATAGGCCTCGATGTCCTCGGTGACGATGCGCAGCATGAAGTCCACCGCGCCCATCAGCACATGGCATTCCAGCACCTCTGGGAACTCGCGGATGGCCGCGGCGAACTCGGTGAGGTTGTTGCGGCCGTGGGTGTTCAGCTTCACCTGGGCGAATATCTGTGCGTTCAGGCCGATCTTCTTGCGGTCCAGCAGGGTCACCTGGCGGCGGATCACCCCTTCTTCCTTCAGGCGCTGGATACGCCGCCAGCACGGTGACTGCGACAGTCCGATGCGCTCGGCGATCTCGGCGGTGGAGAGGGTCGCCTCCTCCTGCAGCAGGGCGAGGATGCGCTTGTCGTAGGCATCCAGCTCGATTGGCATGATTTATTCTCCAATCCATAAATTCGCGCATAGTCTATTCCAAAACTACCGACCTTGGCGTCCATTCCGCAAAGCAAAACCCGCTTGGGCCACCGACAATGAGCCACCTCCCAGCCTTGCCGGTCACCCGCCATGAACCAAGCCGTTTCCCTGCCCAGCAGCACCACCGCCCTGCCCGCCAGCCTGCTCGACGCCGCTCCCGCCGAACGCCCCGACGGCTGGACCCGCCGCCCGGCCGATATGGCGCGCCAGGCGCACTTCGCCATCCGCGCCGAAGCCGATGCCAACGTGCTGTGCAAGCTGCTGAACTTGTTCGCCCTGCAGGGCTGGCTGCCGGCCGAAGTGCATGCCGTGCAGGCGGGTGAATGGCTGCAGGTGGACCTGCGCATCGCGGGTATGCCGGAGCAGCGTGGCGAGGTGATGGCCGAGCGCATGCGCTCGCTGGTCAGCGTGGCGACGGTGGAATTGGCGTTCAGCGGCTGCTGACGGAGCGATCTGTCCGTTCAGCGATACAGGCTGGCTTTCTCGCGTTAGCCGGAAGGCCACCGCGGGCATAGAGTCGGAACCGTCGTCCGTCCGTCAGAGACGGCGACCGCATTCTTCGTACCTTGCCCGAGATGATCGCCATGGCTCGCCCACGTCTGCTCCCCGACAACTTCACCCTGGCCCTGGTCGCCACCGTGGCCATCGCCAGCCTGCTGCCCTGCCAGGGGCAGGTGGCCACCGCCTTCGGCTGGATCACCAACCTGGCCATCGGCCTGCTGTTCTTCCTGCACGGCGCCAAGCTGTCGCGCCAGGCCATCATCGCCGGCGCCACCCACTGGCGCCTGCACCTGCTGGTGTTCGCCTGCACCTTCATCCTCTTCCCGATCCTCGGCCTGGCGCTCAAGCCGGTACTCTCGCCGCTGGTGACGCCGGACCTGTACCTGGGCCTGCTGTACCTGTGCGCCCTGCCGGCCACCGTGCAGTCGTCCATCGCCTTCACCTCGCTGGCCCGCGGCAACATCCCGGCGGCGGTGTGCAGCGCCTCGGCCTCCAGCCTGATCGGCATCTTCCTCACCCCGCTGCTGGTCCAGCTGCTGCTGGGCGTGCATGGCGACACCGGCGTCTCCACCCTCGACGCCATCGGCAAGATCACCCTGCAACTGCTGGTGCCCTTCATCGCCGGCCAGGCCCTGCGCGGCGTGATCGGCGGCTGGGTGGACCGGCACAAGCCGGTGCTGCGCTACGTCGACCAGGGCTCGATCCTGCTGGTGGTCTACACCGCCTTCAGCGCCGCGGTGATCCAGGGCCTGTGGCACCAGGTGCCGCTGACCGCGCTGGCCGGCCTGGTGGTGGTGTGCTGCATCCTGCTGGCCCTGGCGCTGCTGGCCACCAGCCAGCTCAGCCGGCGCCTGGGCTTCAACAAGGAGGACGAGATCACCATCGTCTTCTGCGGCTCGAAGAAGAGCCTGGCCACCGGCGTGCCCATGGCCCAGGTGCTGTTCGCCACCGGCAGCATCGGCGTGATCCTGCTGCCGCTGATGCTCTTCCACCAGATCCAGCTGATGGTCTGCGCGGTGCTGGCCCAGCGCTACGCCAAGCGCCAGCAGGAAAGCGCAGCGGCGGCGCAGGTGGCGCAGTCGCGCTGAGCCGAGGCGCTTTTCGCAGGATGGGTTGAGCCTTGGCGAAACCCATGCGGCCACGGCGATGGGTATCGCTTCGCTCAACCCATCCTACGGAGTGTCATATTTGCCGGAAGGTGTAGGAGCGGACTCCGTCCGCGATCGGCCAGACGCCGGCCTTGCCGGCGTAATCGCGGATGAATCCGCTCCTACGGGTGAGCATGCCAGGCTTCACGGCAACCTGTAGGAGCGCGCCCTGCGCGCGAATCGCGGGCAGGGCCCGCTCCTACACTACCTGTTGGCAACTCTTTTCGTAGGAGCGAGCTTGCTCGCGAACAAACGTGGTGCCATGCGGTTCGCGAGCAAGCTCGCTCCTACGAAGAGCATCTCGGCGTGGGCCGCAAGACAGTTACTCCTACATGGCAGGAGGAGCACCATCCTACGAGATCAGGCCACCGGCGAACGCATGGTGACGAATTCCTCGGCCGCCGTCGGGTGGATGCCGATGGTCTCGTCGAACACGCGCTTGGTGGCCCCGGCCTTGAGCGCCACGGCGATGCCCTGGAGGATCTCGCCGGCCTCCGGGCCGACCATGTGGCAGCCCAGCACCTGGTCGCTGTCGGCGTCGACGATCAGCTTCATCAGGGTCTTTTCCTGGGATTCGGTGAGGGTCAGCTTGAGCGCGCGGAAGCGGCTCTCGAACAGCTTGACGCGGTGCCCGGCGGCGCGCGCCTCGTCCTCGGTGAGGCCGACGGTGCCGATGTTCGGCAGGCTGAACACCGCCGTGGGGATCAGCTTGTAATCCACCGGCCGGTATTCCTCGGGGCGGAACAGGTGGCGCGCCACGGCCATGCCCTCGGCCAGGGCCACCGGCGTCAGCTGCACGCGGCCGATGACGTCGCCGATGGCGCGGATCGACGGCTCGCTGGTGCGGTAGGCCTCGTCGACCTTGACGAAGCCCTTGTCGCTCAAGGCTACATCGACGTTCTCCAGCCCCAGGCCGTCGAGCATCGGCCGGCGGCCGGTGGCGTAGAACACGCAGTCGGCCTCCAGCAGGCGGCCATCCTTGAGTGTCGCCAGCAGGCTGCCGTCGGCCTGCTTGTCGATGCGCGCGATGTCGGCGTTGAACTGCAGGTCCAGGCCCTTCTTCGTCAGTTCGTCGCGCAGGTGCTCGCGCACGCTGCGGTCGAAGCCGCGCAGGAACAGCTCGCGGCGGTACAGCAGGCTGGTCTGCGCGCCCAGGCCGTGGAAGATCGAGGCGAACTCCACGGCGATGTAGCCGCCGCCCACCACCAGCACCCGGCGCGGCAGCTGCGGCAGGAAGAAGGCCTCCTGGGAGGTGATGACGTGCTCCTTGCCGGGGATGTCCGGCACCTGGGGCCAGCCGCCGGTGGCGATGAGGATGTTGGCGGCGCGGAAGCGCTGGCCGTCGACTTCCACGGTGTGGGCGTCGACCAGGCGCGCGTGGCCTTCGAGCAGGCTCACCCCGCTGTTCACCAGCAGGTTGCGGTAGATGCCGTTGAGGCGGTGGATCTCGCGGTTCTTGTTGGCGATCAGGGTCGGCCAGTCGAAGCGCGCCTCGCCCAGGCTCCAGCCGAAGCCGGCGGCCTGCTGGAAGTCCTCGTGGAAGTGCGCGCCGTACACCAGCAGTTTCTTCGGCACGCAGCCGACGTTCACGCAGGTGCCGCCCAGGTAGCGGCTCTCGGCCACCGCCACGCGCGCACCGAACCCCGCGGCGAACCGCGCGGCGCGCACGCCGCCGGAACCCGCGCCAATCACGAACAGGTCGAAATCGAAAGCCATCGTCGTTCTCCACTGGCAGATGCCCGGCAGCATACCTCATCACCGCTGGCCTATCCTGCCAGCAGAGCCCACAGGAGGAAGCCGCCATGCGCCCGACCCTGACCCACCTGGCCCTGCACGTACCGGACCTGGAGGCCTGCATCGCCTTCTACGAACGCTTCTGCGGCATGCGCATGATCCACCAGCGCGAGGGCAAGGGCTCGCGCATTGTGTGGATGGCCGAGCCGGGCAAGGAGCACCAGTTCATCTTCGTCATCATGCCCGGCGGCGAGGCCCGCCACCTGGCCAGCGACGACTACAGCCACTTCGGCTTCGCGGTGGACAGCCACGAGAAGGTCGACGCCATCGCCGCCGAGGCCGAGCGCGCCGGCTGCCTGATCTGGGCGCCGCGCCAGGAGCCCTACCCTGTTGGCTATTACTGTGGCCTCAGGGATCCATCAGGCAATTACGTCGAGTTCAGCTACGGCCAACCCCTGGGGCCGGGCTCGGAAGACATGCCGATCCCGCAAGCGCCATAGCCTGGCAGCGTTTGTAGGAGCGAGCTTGCTCGCGAACCGCCCATGCACCGGAAAGAGCGTTCGCGAGCAAGAACTAGGCGTCCCCCTCGCTCCTACGAAAAGCCCACGGATCGTGCAGAGGCCGGAAACGAAGAAGCCACCCGCGGGTGGCTTCTTCGACGGACCGGGAACGCGCTGGGGTTACCAGGCCTTGCCGGTCTTGTAGAGGTTCTCGTAGCAGAAGTTGGTCGCCTCGATGTAGCCCTCGGCGCTACCGCAGTCGAAGCGCTTGCCCTTGAACTTGTAGGCCAGCACGCAGCCATCCTGGGCCTGCTTCATCAGGGCGTCGGTGATCTGGATCTCGCCACCCTTGCCCGGCTCGGTCTGCTCGATCAGCTCGAAGATGTCCGGGGTCAGGATGTAGCGGCCGATGATCGCCAGGTTCGACGGCGCTTCTTCCGGCTTGGGCTTCTCGACCATGTTGTTCACGCGGTAGATGTCGTCGCGGATCATCTCGCCGGCGATCACGCCGTACTTGTTGGTCTCTTCCGGCGGCACTTCCTGGATGGCCACGATGGAGCAGCGGAACTGGTTGTACAGCTTGACCATCTGCTTCAGGACGCTATCGCCTTCCAGGTTCAGGCAGAGGTCGTCGGCCAGGACCACGGCGAAGGGTTCGTCGCCGATCAGCGGGCGGCCGGTGAGGATGGCGTGGCCCAGGCCCTTCATCTCGATCTGACGGGTGTAGGAGAAGGTGCACTCGTCGATCAGGCGGCGGATACCGACCAGGTACTTTTCCTTGTCGGTGTTGCGGATCTGGGTTTCCAGCTCGTAGCTGATGTCGAAATGGTCTTCCAGCGAACGCTTGCCGCGGCCGGTGACAATGCCGATCTCCGACAGCCCGGCTTCCAGCGCCTCTTCGACGCCGTACTGGATCAGCGGCTTGTTGACGATCGGCAGCATTTCCTTGGGCATGGCCTTGGTGGCCGGAAGGAAGCGGGTGCCGTAGCCGGCAGCCGGGAACAGACATTTCTTGATCATGGAAGTCCTTCGACATGAACGAGGGTGTGAATGGCGCGCAGTCTAATGAGCCCGCGAGCGGCTTACAATGCCCACGCTGCGCGCCCGCCAGCGGAGGCGCAGGCCCGTCGGGAGATGGGCAACGGGTAGTCAGACCGCCGTGGCGCCGGCAAGTTCGGCCGATACTGGCAAAAAGTCAGCACCGGCTGCCCTCGGCGACCGTCTGTCGGCCTCGACCTACACACTCTGAAGGACACCGCCACGCCCCGGGCTGACCTGGCTCAGCCTTCCGGCGGATCGTCGCGGCGGAGCGATCCGGCCGTATTGACCGGATAGGGACGAGACCAGATACTGTATTTTCATACAGTATTTTGAGATTCCATCTTGCGCTGCTTCCGCCTTTCCCACCACCGGTGCCGACCATGGGCCTCGCCGTAGACCTGGGCGCGCTGCTCGACCAGCGACGCGTCTGGAAAGGCCAGGCCGGCACCGCGCCCAGCGCGGCCCAGCCCACCGGTCACGCCCGGCTGGACGCCCTGCTGCCCGGCGGCGGCTGGCCGGAGGCGGCGCTGAGCGAGATTCTCCATGGCGCCGAGGGCATCGGTGAGCTGCAACTGCTCTGGCCAACCCTGGCGCGCTTGAGCCGCGCCGGCGAGCGCGTGGTGCTGGTGGCGCCGCCGCACATTCCCTACCCCCGCGCCTGGCTGGCGGCCGGCGTCGACTTGCAACACCTGGTGTGGGTCGAGGCCAGCGGCCGCGATGCGCTCTGGGCGACCGAGCAATGCCTGCGTTCGGGCTGCTGCGGCGCCGTGCTGTGCTGGCCGCAGCAGGCCGACGACCGCGCCCTGCGCCGCCTGCAGGTGGCGGCGGAAAGCGGCCAGACGCTGGCCTTCGCCTTCCGCCCGCTGCGCGAGGCGCTCAACCCCTCGCCAGCTGCCCTACGCATGGCCCTCGAAGCCCGCCCGGCACAGCTGCGGGTGCTCAAGTGCCGTGGCGGCCTCGCTCCGGCCAATCCCCTGCCGCTGGCTGCCCTGAACTGAGGTCGCCATGCTCTGGGCCTGCATTCTCCTGCCACAGCTGGCCATGGACGCCGCCCTGCGCCAGCGCAGCGATCCCGAGGCGCCCCTCGCCCTGCTCGCCGGCCCGCCGCAGCGGCGCGTGCTGCAGGCGGTCAACCCGGCGGCCCGCCGGCTCGGTCTGCGCCCCGGCCTGTCGCTGACCGCGGCGCGCGCCCTGTGCCGCGATTTCGACTGCGCCGAGTACGACCAGGCGGCCATCCAGCGCAGCCAGGACCTGCTCGCCGCCTGGGCCTACGGCTTCAGCTCCCAGGTCAGCCAGCATTACCCGCGCGCGCTGCTGCTGGAGGTCGCCTCCAGCCTGGCGCTGTTCGGCCCCTGGCCGCGCTTCGAGGCCCGCCTGCGCGAGGAACTGCGGGCCCTGGGCTTCAGCCACCGCATCGGCGTGGCGCCCAATCCCGCCGCCGCGCGGGTACTGGTCAATGTCGGCGACGGCCTGCTGGTGGAACGGCCGCAAGCCCTGCGCAGCGCCCTCGGCCGCCTGCCCCTGGAGCGCTGCGGGCTGCCCCGGGAAAGCGTGGCCAGCCTGGCGCGCATGGGCCTGCGCAGCCTGCAGCAACTGCTCGCCCTGCCCCGCGATGGTTTGGCCCGGCGCTTTCCGGCGGAACTGCTGCGGCAGGTCGACAGCCTGCTCGGCCAGCGGCCGCTGGCCCTGGACTTCTACCGGCCGCCGGAGCGCTTCGAAAGCCGCATCGAGCTGAACTTCGACGTCGAATCGACCCAGGCCCTGCTCTTCCCCCTGCGTCGCCTGACCGGCGACCTCGCCGCCTTCCTCGCCGGGCGCGATAGCGGCGTGCAGCGCTTCGAGCTGTATCTGGAGCACCACGGCCGCAGCGACACCTGCATGCCGGTCGGCCTGCTCAGCGCCGAACGCGAGCCTGCCATGCTCTTCGAGCTGAGCCGCGGCCGCCTGGAACATTTGCAGTTGCCCGCCGCGGTACACGCCGTGCGCCTGCAGGCCGACGACCTGCCACCCTTCGCCCCCGAACGGCGCCAGCTGTTCGACGAGCGCCCCCAGCAGACGCAGCCCTGGGAGCAGTTGCGCGAACGCCTGCGCGCGCGCCTTGGCGACGAGGCCGTGCATGGCCTGGGCGCCCTCGCCGAGCACCGCCCGGAGCAGGCCTGGCAACCCCGGGAAAGCCCGCGCGCCCTGCCCTTGCCGCCCTGCGGGCCGCGCCCCGGGTGGCTGCTGTTGCAGCCACAGGCGCTGCGCGAAAGCCTGCCCAGGGTGCTCGCCGGGCCGGAGCGCATCGAGTCCGGCTGGTGGGACGGCGCCGACCCGCGCCGCGACTACTACCGGGTGCAGACCCGCGCCGGCCAGCAGGCCTGGGTCTACCGCGAGGTCGGCAGCGAGGGGCCGTGGCTGATCCACGGCTGGTTCGCATGACTCCCGCCTACGCCGAGCTGCACTGCCTGTCGAACTTCAGTTTCCAGCGCGGCGCCTCCAGCGCCAGCGAGCTCTTCGAACACGCCGCGCGCCTGGGCTACCGCGCCCTGGCGATCACCGACGAATGCAGCCTGGCCGGCATCGTCCGCGCCTGGCAGGCGGCGAAGGAATGCAAGCTGGCGCTGATCGTCGGCAGCGAGGTGCGCATCGAGGCCGGCCCCAAGCTGGTGCTGCTGGCCGAGAACCTCGCCGGCTACCAGAACCTCTGCCGGCTCATCACCCACGCCCGGCGCCGGGCCGAAAAGGGCAGCTACCGCCTGCTGCGCGAAGACCTGCAGGCCGACCTGGAGGGCCTGCTGGCGATCTGGCTGCCCGACGCGCCAACGGATACCGACGGAACCTGGCTGCGCGAACGCTTCCCGCAACGCCTCTGGCTAGGCGTCGAGCTGCACCGCGGCGCGGATGACAGCGCCCGCCTGCAAGCCCTGCTGGCCCAGGCCACCCGCCATGGCATCGCCGCCGTGGCCTGCGGCGACGTGCACATGCACAGCCGCGGCCGCCGCGCCCTGCAGGACTGCATGACGGCCATCCGTCAGCACCTGCCGGTCAGCGAGGCCGGCGCCTACCTGTTTCCCAACGGCGAACGCCACCTGCGCCCGCGGGAAGTGTTGGCCGAGTTGTATCCGGCGCCGTTGCTGGAGGAGACGGTGCGGATCGCGGGGCGCTGCAGTTTCGATTTCGAGCAACTGCGCTACCAGTATCCCCGCGAACTGGTGCCCGAGGGGCATACGCCGAAGTCCTGGCTGTGCCAGATGACCTATGCCGGCATCCGCAGGCGCTGGCCTGAGGGGGCGCGGAAGAAGGTGCTCAAACGCATCGGCAAGGAGCTGCTGCTGATCGCCGAACTGGAGTACGAGAACTACTTCCTCACGGTCCACGACATCGTCCAGTTCGCCCGCAGCCAGGGCATTCTCTGCCAGGGACGTGGCTCGGCTGCCAACTCCGCGGTGTGCTTCGCCCTGGGCATCACCGAACTGGACCCATCGCGCAGCAAGCTGCTTTTCGGCCGCTTCATCTCCCGCGAACGCAACGAGCCGCCGGACATCGACGTCGACTTCGAGCACGAGCGGCGCGAAGAGGTCATCCAGTACGTCTTCCGTCGCTATGGCCGCCAGCGTGCAGCCCTGACCGC
The DNA here is from genome assembly GCF_023516765.1 of Pseudomonas sp. R3.Fl. NCBI lineage: Bacteria > Pseudomonadati > Pseudomonadota > Gammaproteobacteria > Pseudomonadales > Pseudomonadaceae > Pseudomonas > Pseudomonas sp. R3.Fl. The sequence goes on along the minus strand of NZ_JAMGSO010000001.1, from coordinate 6,929,054 downwards.
CGTGGTCAGCAGCTACCGCGGCGCAGGCGCCATGCGCGACATAGCCAAGGCCCTGGGCTTGCCGCCCGACCAGGTGGACGCCCTGGCCGGATGCTGCGGGCGCTGGAGCGAGCAAACGCCACCCGAAGAGCAACTGCGCGAAGCGGGCTTCGATCCACAGAGCCCGGTCATGCGCAGGGTGCTGGCGCTCACCGCCGAGCTGATCGGCTTTCCCCGCCACCTGTCGCAACATCCCGGCGGCTTCGTCATTTCCGAGCAGCCATTGACCAGCCTGGTCCCGGTCGAGAACGCGTCCATGCCCGAACGCACCGTGATCCAGTGGGACAAGGACGATATCGACGCAGTGAAGCTGCTCAAGGTCGACGTACTCGCCCTCGGGATGCTCAGTGCCCTGCGCCGCTGTTTCGACCTGGTGCATCGCCTTCGTGGCACGCCGATGAGCATTGCCAACATCCCCCCGGAAGACGCGGCCACCTACGAAATGATCAGCCGCGCCGACGCCATAGGCGTGTTCCAGATCGAGTCCCGCGCACAGATGGCCATGCTGCCGCGGCTACGGCCGAAGACCTTCTACGACCTGGTGATCGAGGTCGCCATCGTCCGTCCGGGCCCGATACAGGGCGACATGGTCCACCCCTACCTGCGACGGCGTAATGGAGAGGAGCCGATCACCTATCCCTCGCCGGCCCTGGAACAGGTGTTCCGGCGCACCCTGGGCGTGCCGCTGTTCCAGGAACAGGTCATGGAGGTCGCGGTAGTGGCCGCCGACTACACCGCCGGCGAAGCCGACGACCTGCGCCGCTCCATGGCCGCCTGGAAACGCCACGGCGGCCTGGAAAAACACCGCCTGCGCCTGACCGCAGGCATGTTGAAGAATGGCTATACCGCCGAATTCGCCGCGCGCATCTTCGAACAGATCAAAGGCTTCGGCAGCTATGGCTTCCCCGAGTCCCACGCCGCCAGCTTCGCCCTGCTCACCTATGCCAGCAGCTGGCTGAAATGCCACGAGCCGGCAGCCTTCGCCTGCGCCCTGGTCAACAGTTGGCCGATGGGCTTCTACAGCCCCGACCAGGTCCTGCAGGATGCCCGCCGCCACGGTGTCGAGGTACGCCCCGTGGACGTACGCTACAGCCACTGGGACTGCAGCCTGGAGAACAAGGGCGAGGCGCAGCCGGCGATCCGCCTGGGGCTGCGCATGGTCCGCGGCTTCCGCGAGGAGCTGGCCCTGCGCATCGTCGAGGCCCGCGGGCGACGGGCCTTCGAAAGCGTCGAGGACCTCAGCTACCGGGCCGGCCTGGACGCCGCGGCCCGCGAACGCCTGGCCGACGCCGGCGCCCTGCGCGGCCTGGCCGGGCACCGCCACCGGGCGCGCTGGGCCGTGGCCGGGGTGGAGCCGCAGCTACCGCTGTTCGCCGGCCAGGATGTGATGACGGAGACCGCGGTGAGCCTGCCGCTGCCCAGCCTGGGCGAAGAAATGCTCACCGACTACGCCAGCCTGGGCACCACCCTCGGCCCGCACCCGCTGAACCTGCTGCGCGGCCAGTTGAAGGCGCTGCGCTGCCGCAGCTCCCGCGAGTTACCCGGCCTGGAGCACGGCCGGCCGGTCAGCGTCGCCGGGCTGGTCATCGGCCGGCAGCGGCCGCAGACCGCCAGCGGCGTTACCTTCGTCACCCTGGAAGACGAGTTCGGCCTGGTCAACGTGGTGGTCTGGCGCGACCTGGCCGAGCGCCAGCGGCGCGTCTTCCTGCAAGCGCAACTGCTGCAGGTGCGCGGCCGGCTGGAAAGCGAGAGCGGCGTGCGCCACGTGATCGCCGAGCAACTGGTCGACCTGACGCCCCTGCTCAGCGGCCTGGACGTGCCCAGCCGCGATTTCCGCTAGTGGCTCAGCTGGCCAGGCGGTGCAGGTTCCAGCGCACCACGCCCCAGATCGCCAGTTCGTCGCCCTCGCCGATGCGGATCGGCGGGTAGCGGTCGTTGGCCGGCAGCAGCGCGTAGCCGCCATCGATGATGTCCAGGCGGCGGATCAGCGGCTCGCCGTTCACCGCGGCCACCACCACCTCGCCGGAGCTGGCCAGGCAGGCGCGGTCCACCACCAGCAGGTCGTTGTCGTGGATGCCGGCGCCAGTCATACCATCGCCATGTGCGCGGACTATGTAGGTATGGGGCGTGTGCAGCTCGAGCAGGTCATCCAGCGACCGCGGCTGCGCCTGAAGGAACGCCGACGGATCGGCGGCGGCAGGAAGGAAAGCGGTATGAGACATGACGGGGCATCCTCGGAATACTGTACATACATACAGATACCAGAAACAATGTGAACCCGGCAAGCCATTCCCCACTCCATTGACAGCCGCCGGCAAGCGCGCCTGCGTGGTCTATCCTTCGTGTGGGGGCGAGGAGTTTCAGCATGAATCCTGGCACGTTCGTCACACTCATGATTTTCGGCTGGCTGCTGCTGGCGGGCGTCACCCTGTGGGCCTTCCTGCGCGTGCCCATGCGCAGGGCCCGGCTGCATTCGCGCAGCGAGGCCCAGGCTCACCCCCACGAGGCGCCGGCGCCCCAGGCGCAGCCGCAGGCGGCCCCGCGCAGGCGCCATGCCGGCTGGCTAACGTGGAGTCATCGCTGAAGCGGCAGCAGGCCGCCGTCATTCAGGCTTTTCGGAAACCCCGCACAGGCCCCTGCCCCGGCTTTCTCGCCCGACGGGCGAGGCTGGACAGCCCCGGAGCAGGCCGGCTCCCCCGGCTACCCGACCTCAAGCCAGGCGAATGTCCGCGCCGGTGACCTCGTCGCGCAGGGCGCGCAATTCGGCTGCATCCTGGTTCAGGTGGTGGATGGCCTTGAGCAACCGCTGGCGCAGCAGTTCGTCGGGCACTTGCTCCACGGCGCGCATCACTTCGATGGCAGTGGCTTCGTTGTTGCTGGCTACCGAGTCCAGCACCTTGCGGATGTTGCGGGCTGCACGTTGCACGTCAGGTCCTCATGACAAAGTGCGAGCACCCTAGGACAACAATATTTCTCAAAGATTTCAGCGAGTTGCATTCTGACCAATGGTCGAACGCAGGCCCCGTGCGCAAGCCGGCGGATGACGCGGCGGCAGGCATCGGCAGCGCGGCCGATTGTCACGCTGCCGAATCGGGAAGCTGGGAATGCAGAGGGGGGATTCTGGTGCTCGGAGCGGGACTCGAACCCGCAAGACCGTAAGGCCGGCGCATTTTAAGTGCGCTGTGTCTACCAATTTCACCATCCGAGCCGGGCGGGCATTGCCGAGGCCGGAAGAGCGCGGCCACCGGGCAATGTGGAAGGGCCGAGACTATACCGAGTCGACTCGTTGCGGTAAAGCCGGGGCCATGGGCGTAAGCGCTTGATGGCACAGCCGATTCCCTTCTTTCCGGGCGCCCTGCACAAGGGACTAGTCGGAATTACCGGCTTTTTGCCATCTCCCCTGTCGCATAAGCTGCCCACCCACGGGGCGGAAGGGAAGCCGACTCCGTCTTGGGCCGCATTACCCCGGATGCGGCCGCTTTTTCTTCCGCCGCCTTCCCCGGACAGCGGACCAGTGTGAACCCATTCACATAACTGTCGAAAAGCCGGCACAGAGCCATCATCGGTACAAGACTTTGACGTTCAGTGGATCACGAAACGCCAAACAGGAGAGGTCCGATGAGGCAACGTATTGCCACCCGCGTGGGCAGGTCCCTGGTCGTCATCGAAACCAAGGACATCACGCATTTCAGCGCGGAAGAAAAGTATGTGACGGCCTTCACCGCCAAGGGCCGCATCCATTTCGACGCCACCCTGAAGGCCCTGGAAATCGAGTTCGCGGAGGAGTTCATCCGCATCCATCGCAGCCACCTGGTGCGCCGCAGCCTGGTCAACAACCTGCGCTGGGACGCCTATTCGGCCAGCATCGGCATCGACGGCACGGAAACCCGCCTGCCCCTGAGCCGCCAGCGCGTCGGCGTGGTTCGCAACCTGCTGCGGGCCCGCGGCGGAGCGACCGTGATCGCCACCCTGGACGGGCCACTGCCACCTTCCATGCTGGCCAGCCCACAAACAGCCCCTGCCCTGCGGGCTGGCTGACGAAAGGGCATATCGCTCGACCACCTGCAATATCAAAGTAACATCACACATCTATACTGCACGAAGGCTGACGGACCAGCCCCCATCGGCAGTACGAAGAAGCCTCGCCTCACAGCGGGGCTTCTTCCTTTCCGCTGTCCATCGTTCGAGTGAAAACTTGCATCAGCTCAAGGTATGAGCGATTCGCATACATGCAATCGAGGATGTATGTTTATTTCGCTGTCGCGTAATGGCAATATGCCTGGCCCTCTTGCTGAGGACATGGCCGGCCGAGCAGGGACGCGACGGCCAGCCACTTGCCCTTCTCAGCGCGCCACCCTGCCGCGCAATCCCCAGAGCAGCAGTCCGATGGCGACGATGATCGCCAGGCCGACGCTGACGAAACCAAGGGTCACCAGCAGCTCCTGCCAGGGCTCCCCGCTATGCCCAGCGGCGGTGACGGGCGACATGGCCGCGGTGCCGAAAACCGCGGCGAGCAAGGTGAAGGCCCAATTGGCATAGGCGCCGTAGAGCAATGCGCAGAAAGTGACACCCTGCCACCTGCGCGACAGCGCCACCTCATCCCAGATCGCCCCCAGCGCCAGCAACAGCAGGCCATTGAGGATGCCCTCCAGGTGGGCCGCCAGGACCATGCGCGGATTGCTCAACTGCGCCTCGACCAGCCCGGTGAGCAGGCCGAGCAACAGCAGCAGCAAGCCGTGCCAGAGCAACCGCCGATTCACGCCAGCCATACCGGGCCCCTCCGCGATCGGGCTTTCCCTTCACTCTAGACGGCGCGGCCTAGCGCAGCGGCAACCAGCCGGGCGCGATGTTTTCGTACGGGAGCAACAGGTAGACCGCCAGATAGCAGGCGATGAAAAGACAGGCGGCGGCCACGACGAGCCATTCGAAGCGCGACATCTCTCATCCTTGAGCAGCGCAATTCCAAAGTGCCAGTATGCCACGGCGAACCATGGATGGCATCCGGCATTCACCGGCAGACAAGGAAACGAGCGACGTAGCGCCGGGCCCGGTAGAATTCCGCCGCCCCGGGAACCGGAACGGCTGCGGCCGGTCTGACACCGCCAGCGAATTCACATTGCGGATCGCCCTGCGATCCGGACGCTCCATCGACCATCCCGGGCGGCAAGCCTGCCGCCCTTCATTCCTCGAGGTTAGCAATATGCGCAAAGCACTCCCCGCCCTGGCCCTGAGCCTGCTCTTCGCCCAAGCCGCCATGGCTGGCGGCGGTACCCAGGCAGCCGTCGGCGGCGGCCTGGGTGGCGCCCTGGGCAACGTCGTCGGCCAGCAACTGGGCGGCAGCACCGGTGCCGCGATCGGCGCCGGCGTCGGCGGCGCGGCAGGTAGCGCGGCCACCGCCAAGAAAGGCAGGAAGACCAAGGCCGCCATCGGTGGCGGCCTGGGCGCCGCCGGTGGCTCGCTCATCGGCAACAAGCTCGGCGGCAGCACCGGCGCGGCCATCGGCGCCGGCCTGGGTGGCGCGGCGGGCGGCGCCCTCGGCGGCAAGAAGTAAATCCAGCGCCGCACTGGAATGCCGAAGCCCCGCGGGTGCGAACCCACGGGGCTTTTTCGTGTGCGCCGCAAGGGCAGAGCGCCTAGTCCGAAGAGACGAAGCCGTGTTCTCTCCAGTGGCCTGATTTTCTGCATCGATCCCAGTTCGACGAACGGTAGTGGATCATTTCACCCATCACCCAGGCTCGCCGGAATCATCGTTTTCCTCGTCGACTACGTACAACCTGACCTTTAGAGCGCCTTCTAGAGAGCATTGAAAGACACTTTCAAGAGTGCTAATTTCGCCCGGTCCGGGAGTTGAACAGCCATCCCGATACGATCCATTGCGGCCTGTCCGACTTCTGTCCAGACCGTAGTGCAACCCAGTTCGCCATCTTCCTGTCCCGTGCTTAGGCCGGCTACCGATGGAGAGCTGCACTGTTGATACCGCCCTCCTTCCCAATCTCGGGAGAATCTGGCGGTTCCCCACGGGGAAATGCGCGCAAGAGTGCGCAGGGAGAACTTGTAAATGCCGCATGCGCTGCTGGCCGATGTTACGGCCTCCATCACCGAGTTGAAAAAAGATCCCATGGGTACAGTGGGCGCTGGAATGGGCCACGCTGTTGCGATTCTCAACCGTAACGAACCGGTCTTCTACGCGGTTCCTGCGGACGAGTACGAGCGGATGATCGAGTTACTCGACGACATCTACCTGGGTCGCCTCGCTGATGAGCGTAAAGACGAATCCTCGGTAACGGTGTCTCTGGATGACCTCAAAAACCGGTAACAACAAACAGATCAAAGCACCTCAGCAAGACCAGGAAGACATCAAGCAGTACACGCTGAAGTTCAAAGAAACCGCGCTCAAAGAATGGGATAGGCTCAAGGGCCCGGTGAAGACTCAGTTGATCAAGAAGCTCGGCGAAAGGCTGGTCAACCCTCGCGTCGAAAAGGACAAGCTTCATGGCAGCGAAAACAAGGACCGCTATAAGATCAAGCTCTCCGCTTCCGGCTACCGGCTCGTTTATCAAGTGCATGACACCGAGATCGTGGTTGAAGTCGTAGCAGTTGGAAAGCGCGAACGCAGCGCTGTCTACAACGAATCGAAGAAGCGCTGACTCTTGAAGCGGGATTCCCTGTGCGGTTCTTGCGACATGGGAAGACAGCGATGCCCAGACAAGGCCGCACCATCGAGTACGGCCTTTTCATTCCTGCTCTTCCCTACTGGTCGTGACGCGATGATCCAGGCCTCCGCCCAATCAGGCAGCCTTTGATTGCGGAAACGATAGGCCTTTCGGCTGAAATGAAAAAAGCCCCGTAGATCAGTGATCTACGGGGCTTTTCTATTGGAGGCTGAGGTCGGAATCGAACCGGCGTTCACGGATTTGCAATCCGCTGCATAACCACTCTGCTACTCAGCCTTTTAACCTGGCAAACCGCGCTGCGGCTTGCTGCAATTCTGTTCGGCCTGGCTTTATTTCAAGCTCTAACCTATTGATTACACAGAGTTTTCATCGCCCTGCGCTTTCGATGGGCGGGATTATGGACTAATGGGACAAGGCTGGCAACACCTGAGATTAAATTTCTTCATTGCCGGCTGCCGGGGCGGAAGCGGGCCCATGAAGGCCACAAACTCGACGCAACCCCGAATAGCTGCGGCAGGCCATCCGGCACCGAGCGCCCACCCTGGCGAAGGTGGGCACTCTGCTGGAACAGGATCGAAACGGCGGCAGCTACCCTACCCGCCGCCACAGCAACCTGGCGGTTCGCGCCTCGGGGGTGCCCTCCTCCAGGCGCGCGCTGAGCGCCAGGACGTCGCCTTCCAGCTGCGCGATGCGCCGTTGGCTGCCGCCCTCCCAGTTGGGGAACAGGCTGTGGCGCACGTGGTGCAGCACCGTGTCGCCCTGCACTTCGTAGCCGCCCGCGTAGGTCAGGTAGCTGCCGTAGGCGGCGGCCTTCTCGGCGTCGCTGGCCGACCATTGCCCGCCGCTGCGGAATGGCTCGCGGTTCTTCCTGGCGACCACGCAGAACATGCCGTGCGGCCCGTATTCGATGAAGCCCTCCAGTTCCACGCCCATCGGGTGGACCACGCGGCCGTCGTCGTAGAGCTGTTCCCAGGCGAGGATTTCCCAGCGGCCGTGGATGTCTGTTGCGTTCATGCGGTCACTCCGCTGGGTTGGTGAGGAAGTCGATCAACAGGCGGGTGAAGTCCCGCGCCCGCTCGATCTGCACCCAGTGCCCGCACTCGCCGAACACGTGCAGTTGCGCATGGGGGATCAGGCGCAGCAGGCGCTCGGAGACCTCCAGCGGTATCACCCGGTCGTCGCGGCCATGGATGATCAGGGTCTGCTGGGGCAGCTCGCGCAGCGCCGCCTCGGGCACCGCGAGCATCTCCACGCCCTGCTGGCGCGGCGCGGGGAACAGCTGGGCGAAGCGCGACTGCACGTCGTCGCGGATGCTCGCCTCGTAGCGCATGCGCACCAGGTCGTCGTTGATCAGCGAATGGTCGTAGGCGAACACGCCCATCAGCTCGCCCATGGCCTGCAGCGAGGGCTGGTAGCCCCAGACCTTCTCCAGGCCCTCGGTGATGGGGAACGAGAGTCCCGCCGAGCCCATCAGCACCAGGCGCTTCACCCGCTGCGGGTGGCGCTGGGCCAGGGCCAGGGCGATGGCGCCGCCGAAGGAGTTGCCGACCACCGAGACGCTGGCGATGTCCAGGGCGTCGAGCAGGCCGGTCAGCTGCTTGACCCAGGCGTCCGGGTCCAGCCGGCGGCCGGCCGGGCACTGGGTGTAGCCGAAACCGAGCATGTCCGGGGCGATCACCCGGGCGCGCGCGGAGAGTTCGGGGATCACCCCGCGCCAGTTGGCCCAGGCGGTGACGCCCGGGCCGGAGCCGTGGATCAGCAGGATCGGCTCACCCTTGCCCTGGTCGTGGTAGTTGATGGTGCAGTCGCCGATGCGAAGGCTGTTGGCGATTTCTGGCGATGTCCGGGTAGTCATTGTCTGGCCTTTGCGGTCTGGCTGGTGGTAACGACGGGAGCACGCATGCCCTGCGCGGCCAGGCGCTTGAGAATCTGCCTGGCCTCCTCGCGCTTGTCCGGCGGCAGCCAGGTGCGGTCGTGCCCCCACAGGCTCATGCCCTGCAGTTCTTCCACCTCCCAGTCGGGGCCGATGGTGCGCCCGGCCCAGCCGAGTTCGAACATCCAGCCATCGGGGTTCTTCAGGTAGAAGGAGGTGACGTGGTCGTTGATGTGCCGGCCAAGGGTGACGCCGATGCACTCGGGGTCGGCCAGCGCCATGTCGTAAGCCCGCCCGAGGTCGTCGAAGTCGTTGTACTCCAGCATCATGTGGTAGATCTTCGCCGGCCCGCCGGTGTGGGCGATGCCCAGGGTGTGGTGGCGCGGGTTGACGTGGAGGAACTCGACGCGGAACGGCGCCCGGGCGCGGTCGCTGACCTTGAAGCCCAGCACCTCCTTGTAGAGGTGGCACATCTGCTCGAAGTGCGCGGTGATCAGCGCCACGTGGCCGATGCCCAGCTCGCCGGTGCGGAAACCGCCCAGCGGGCGCCCCGGCACGAAGGGGCTGGCGGCGTCGGCCAGGCCCCAGGCCACCTCGATGCGCACGCCGTCGGGGTCGCGGAAATGCAGCATCCCGGCGACGCCGCGCAGGGCGTTCTCCTGCGCCGTGCCGCGGGTCACCGGGTAGCCCGCCGCCGTCAACGCCCGGGCGGCCTGCTCCAGCTCCTCCGCGTCCCCGACCTCGAAGCCCATGCCCATGCTGGGTTCGCCTTCGCAGGCTTCGAGCAGCAGGCGCTGGACCTTCTGGTCGGCGCGCAGGCGCACGCAGCGCCCCGGTTCGACCACCTCCACCTGCAGGCCGATGTGTTCCGCCGCCTGCTTCTGCCAGGCCGGCAGGTTGGGTGTGCCGACTATCACGTAGCTCAGTGCCCTGATCATGCTTGCGCCTCTCCTGCGCTGGTCCATGTGTGTGTCATTCCGCCGACATCCCGCCATCGACCGAGAGGGTGGCCCCGGTGACGTAGGAGGCCTGCCCGGAAAGCAGCCACAGCAGCGCCGCGCTGACCTCCCCGGGCTGGCCGATGCGCCGCATGGGCACGCCGTCGTCGTACAGGTGGTCGTCGCCGCCGGTGACGCGGTCGAAGCTCGGCGTCTTGATCGGCCCGGGGCAGAGGGCGTTGACGCGGATGCCGCGGGTTGCGTAGTCGAGCGCCGCGGCGCGGGTGGCGCCGACGATGCCGTGCTTGGCGGCCACGTAGCCGGCGGTGCGCGGCATCGCCTTGAGGCCGAAGATCGAGGCGTTGTTGACGATGGAGCCGCCGCCGGTGCGCAGCATCGCCTCGGCTTCGAACTTCATCATGTAGAGGACGCCCTTGAGGTTGATGTCGACCACCTCGTCGAGTTCTGCCAGGGGCGTTTCGTGGATGTCGTGGAACGCGCGCTGCAGGCCGGCGTTGTTGAAGGCGCCGTCGAGCCGCCCGTAGCGTTCCACGGCCAGCGCCACCAGGGCCCGGCAGTCGGCGGGGCGGGACACGTCGGTGGCCAGGAACAGCGCCTGGCCGCCGGCCGCCGCGATCTCATCGAGCACTTCCGCCCCCGCCTGCGCATCGCGGTTGCCCAGCACCACCCGGGCCCCCGCCCTGGCGAGCGCCAGGCAGGCCTCGCGGCCGATGCCGCTGCCGCCGCCGGTCACGACTATCACCTTGTTGTCCAGATTCATGCTTGCTCCTCCAGGGAAAGCGACCGGCGTCAGGCCGGCGGGATGCGCCCGAGCACGGCTTCGAGGGCGATGCCCACGGCCAGCAGGCGGCGGTCCGAACCAAAGGGCGCGTCCAGTTCCAGGCCCACCGGCAGCCCCGTGCGCGGGCCCAGCCCGATGGGCAGCTGGATGCCCGGCAGGCCGGCGCTGGCGGCCGGCTCAGTGTTCTGGATCAGCCGCTCGAAGAACTCCGGCAGGTTGACCTGGTCGCTGGCCGGCGGCGCCACTATGGGCGTGGTGGGGAACACCAGGGCGTCCAGCCGGTACTGCTCGAAGAGGTCCTGGTAGTGCTCCTTCAGCGCCGGGCGGGCAGTGTTCCGCGCCGCCTCGTAGAGCGGCGCGACGTCCACCAGACCGCCCTCCCCCGGCGCCTTGCGCGGCAGCACCCACTGCTCGTAGATGGCGCGCACGTCCGGGCTGTGGATGTCCCGGGCCAGTTCCTCGATGGTGATGCCCGGCCCCTCGTCGCGCAGGTAGGCGACCATCGAGTCGTAGGCCTCGTGGATCACCACCGGGAAGCCGACGGCGCGATTCAGTTCCTGCAGGCGCGTCTCCGGCAGTTCGACGAGGCTCACGCCATGGCTGGAAAGCTTCGCCAGGGCGGCCTCGGCCACCTCGCGGACGTCGTCGTCCAGATGGCTCCAGAAGTCCTCGACGATGCCCAGGCGCAGCCCGTCCAGGCTCACCGGCGGCAGCGCGTATTCGTCGCTGATCAAGGCATCGAGCAGGGCGACGTCGGCCATGCACAGGGCCATGGGCCCCACGGTGTCGCGGCTGCGGGCGATGGGGATCACGCCTTCGCTGGAGTAGCGGCCGGCGCTGGGGCGCAGCGAGGAGCAGCCGTTGAGCGCGCAGGGAATGCGCATCGAGCCGCCGGTGTCGGTGCCCAGCGCCGCCAGGGCCATGCGCGCGCCCAGCGCCGCGGCGCTGCCGGAGGACGAGCCGCCGGCGATGCGCTCGCTGTCGTAGGCGTTGCGCACGCCGGGCTGGCTGCCGGTGTTGAAGGCGGCGTTGTAGCCGGTGGCGCCGAAGGCCAGCTCGTGCATGTTGGTCTTGCCCAGCAGGATCGCCCCGGCGTCGCGCAGGCGCTGCAGCGTCGGCGCGTCCTGGCGCGGGACGAAGCCGGCCAGCGCCGGCGTGCCGGCGGTGCACGGCAGGCCCGCGGCGTGGATGTTGTCCTTGACCACGATGGGGATGCCGGACAGCGGCTTCTGCCGCCGCCCCGCGCGGCGCGCGGCGTCGGCGGCCTTGGCCTCGGCCAGCGCGCCGTCGCCGTTGAGGGTGACGTAGACGTTCAGCTCGCGGCCGTCCTCGGCGCGGTCCAGGCAGGCGCAGACCAGTTCGGTGCTGCTCAGTACGCCATCGCGGAACGCCGTGACGGCTTCGGCGATGGTCAGGTCGGCAAGGGTCGGGGAGTCTTGGAAGAGTTTCATGCGGTGGCTCCGTTCAACGGCTGAACGCCTCGTCCTTGAGTCGCTCCGGACTGGGATAGGCAAGCTTGCTGTGGGCGAGGCCGAGGTCGAGCAGCACCTCGCACAGCTTGTAGGCGATGACGCCGGGGTTGAGCACCGGGACGTCCAGGTGCTGGCTGAGGAAGGCGTGGGACTGGTGCATGGTGGTGGAGCCCAGCACTATCACCTCGGCGCCGTCCTCGTGGATGGCCAGCCGGGCGGCGTCCAGCAGCTTGGCGAAGACCACCTCTTCCTTGCCCTGCAGCAGGGCCTCGGTGTCCGGGCGCACGTCGATGGAGCGCAGCGAGGCCAGCCGTGATTCGAGGCCGTACTCCCTGAGCGTCTTGCGGTACAGCGGGAACCAGCGCGGCCACATGGTCAGGACGCTGAACTTGTGGCCCAGGGCGCAGGCCAGGTGGAAGGCGCTCTGCCCCGGCGCCAGCACCGGGATCGACAGCCGGGCGCGCAGCGCGGCCAGGCCCGAGTCGCTGACGGTGTTGATGCACACGGCATCGAAACCCTCGTCCTCGGCGCGCATGCCGGCCTCGATCACCGCCAGCTCCATCAGCGCCATGTCGTAGTAGCTGTCGGCCAGGGTCGAGACGCTGCCGGCGCCGACGAAGCACACCTCGATGTCCGGGCGTTGCAACGCCGCCGGCAGCTGGGACTCGACCAGGGGCCGGGTCTGCTCGCTCAGCGGCACGGGGAAGATCATTTTCACGCGCTTGCGCATCTGCGTTCTCCCGGGCTCAGAGGCCCAGTTGCTGGCGTGGACGGGTCAGGGTGTCGATCAGCGCGTAGAGGATCTTGCGCGCGCAGGGCATCAGGTCGGGCACGTAGGTCGCGCCCATGCCGCCCAGGCCCTCGGCCACCGGCAAGGGCGCGCCCTGCGCCGGCCACGGCCAGCCGATGCGCGCGGTGGGCACGCCGTAGCGGCGCAGCGCGGCGCCGTCGGTCTGGCCGCCGAGCCAGTCGGGCGTGCCGTGCGGGCGCCGCTCGATGTGCTCCCAGCCGCGCTTGCACGACTGGACGATCCAGTTCTGCGGGTCGGTGCTGCCGCCGGGCACGGAGCCGTACATGTCCCACTCCAGTTCCAGGTCGGGGCGCCGCGCCTGCAGGTCGCGGACGAATGCGGCGAACTGCGCTTTGACGTCGCCCGGGCTGCTGCGCGGGTTGATGCGCACGTCGAAGAAGATTTCGGTGACCGCCGAGGGGAACGCCGGGCGCTCGACGTCGCCGCCGCGGATGCCGGCGATCCAGCCGTGGGGCTTGACCACCCCGGAGGTGTTGCGCTCGGCGTAGTCGATGATCCACTGCTCCAGCTCGCCGACCACCGCCGCCGCCGGCACCACCGAGCTGCGGAAGCCCGGGGTGCCGCGCGGCACCCCGGCATAGCCGAGGCTGCCGTAGACGCGCAGCTTGAACCAGGCCATGCCCGGCTCCTCGTGGTACACCCAGTTCCACGGCTTCATGATGATGGCGAAGTCCGGCGCGGCGCCGCGGTTGAGCAGGTGCAGCACACCGTTGGACATGCCCGAATGCTGGCGCGCCGAGATGTCCACCGGCATGCCGCCGTCGGCCAGCCCCAGCAGCAGGTCGCCGGTCAGCGGCACCCCGGCCTCGATCAGCGCGGTGGCCACTTCGGTCAGGGTGGCGATCATGCCCTTGGGGTTGGAGGCGCCGAGGCCGAACACCCAGTCGTCGACCTGCTGGGCCTTGGGCAGCATGTCGGCCTGGCCGGCTTCGCCGGTCAGCAGCTTCTCGGCCTCGTCGCATTCCAGGTGGGTGTCCAGCGGCGCGTACAGCATCACGCTGGCGCCGCCGCCGCTGCCGCGCAGTTCGCCCAGCACGTTGCCGCTGGTGAAGCTCATCGGCTGGTAGCGGGCGGGCATGCCGATCTGCTTCAGGTGGGCGGTCATGAACTCGCCCACGGCCCGGGCCGAGCCGGTGGGGCTGTGGATGTCGGTGATGGCGAACAGCAGGTCCTGCAGGCGCCTGGCGTCGAGCCTGGCGCAGGCCTGCTCGTACCATTTCATCTGCTCGGCGGAGAACGGCATGGAGGTGGTGGGTTGCATGCTGGCGCCCTCAGTGGCTAGCGACGAACTGTTCGCTGAAGATGTTTTCGGGGGCGACGCCCAGCTCGATCAGCCGCGCCGTGGCGGCATCGATCATCGGCTGGGGGCCGCACAGGTAGGCCACGCAGTCCGGGCCGCTCACGTCGCCCTCGCGCAGGGCGTTGACCGGGCTGCCGTGGTGCAGGCCCTCGCGCGGCTCGCGGTCCACGCAGATGCGCGCTTCCAGGCTCGGCAGCCACTGCTTGCGCAGCTCGATCTCGTCGAGGCCGAACAGCACTTCCGGGGTGGCGCAGCCGAAGCTCAGGAGCATCGGCGGCTTGCGCCCGCCGAGCTTGTGCAGGGTGTCGATCATCGACAGGATCGGCGCCAGGCCGGTGCCGCCGGCGACGAAGATGTGCGGCGCGCGGCGCTTCTCCTCGCGCAGGAAGAAGGCGCCGTAGGGGCCGCTGAGGGTCAGCACCTCGTCGGGCCTGACCTGCTCTTCCAGGTAGCTGGACATGGCGCCGCCGGGCAGCAGGCGGATGAGGAACTCCAGCTTCGGCAGGTCGGCGGGGGTGCTGGACGGCGAGTAGCTGCGCAGCACCTCGAAGCCCGGCACCTGGATCTGCATGAACTGCCCGGGGCGGAAGTCCAGGCATTCGCCCTCGGCCAGTTCCAGGCGCAGGCGCACCACGTTGCTGGCGATGCGCTCGGCCGAGTCGACGAAGGCATGCACCTCTCCGGCCGCGCCCGAGCCGACCTCGCTGCCATAGGCCAGCTCGAAGGTGCAGTCCGTTTGCGCCTGGCACAGGCACAGCAGGCGCTGGCCGGCGGCGTACTCGCTGGCCAGCAGGGTGGAGCTGGCGCCGGGGCGGGTGACCGCCTCGCCGTCGGCGAGGTGGGCGATGCAGCTGGAGCAGCTGCCGGAACGGCACTGGTACAGCAGCGGCACCTGCGCCTCCAGGGCGGCGTCGAGGATGCTGGCGTCGGCCGCGACGCTGAAGCTGCGGCTGACGCCGTCGGAGAAGTTCACGGTGACTTGGTGTGTCTGGTCTTTCATGAGTGGGGTCCCACGGGATACGTCGATGGTGCGGTGGCCCGGCGCGCCGGCGGCGGTCCGGCCCGCCGGCTCAGTCCTTGTGGAAGAGCGCCAGCTTGTTGCCGTCCGGATCGCGGAAATAGGCCATGTAGAAACCCGGGAAGCGCTCGCCGGGCCGTCCTTCGTCGCTGCCGCCCAGCGCCAGGGCCAGGGCGTGCAGTTGCTCCACCCGCTCGCGGGAACCGGCCGCCAGGGCGACCATGTTGCCGTTGCCCGGCTGCGCGGCCTGTTCGTCATAGGGCGTGCAGACGCCCAGCATCGGCTGTTCCGGGGCCCGCCCGTAGAGGCTCAGGCGCGGGGACTCCAGCAGCGCGGTGGCGCCCATGGCGCCGAGGAAGGCGCCGTAGAAGGCGCGGGCGCGTTCCAGGTGGTTGCTGCCCAACAGCGTGTATCCAATCATTGCAAGGCCTCCGGAGCAGGCAGGGCGTCTTTCGTTGTCATGGCCCGATCATAGGAACCGGGGGTGGCGCCCACACTCCAATGGGTTCCCCGGTTATCCCGCCAGCGCAAATAAACCCAGCGCCGCAGGAGGAGAAACGGCGGCCCCTCCCGGGCCGCCGTGCGGGCCCGCTAGGCGCTCTGCGCGCGGGCCAGGTCCTGGTAGCGGCCGCGGTGGAACAGCAGCGGCCGCATGTCCGGCTCGGGCGCTGCCATGCGCAGCACGCGGCCGACCAGGATCAGGTGGTCGCCGCCGTCGTAGCGGTGCTCGGTGGAGCACTCGAACACCGTCAGGCAGCCCGGCAGCAAGGGCACGCCACCCACGCCGGCGCCGACCTCCAGGCCGGCGAACTTGTCCGTCGAGGCCTGGGCGAAGCGGTCGGACAGCGCCCGCTGCCCCTCCCCCAGCACGTGCACGGCGAAGTGCTCGGAACCGGCGAACGCGGGGTAGCTGTAGGCGGACTTGCCGATGCTCCACAGCACCAGCGGCGGCTCCAGCGAAACGGCGTTGAAGCTGTTCGCCGTGACGCCGATGGGCCAGCTCTCGCCGTCCAGGGTGGTGACGATGGTGACGCCGGTGGCGAACTGGCCGAGGGCCTGGCGCAGTTGGGCTCTTTCGATCATGGCAATGCCTCCGCTCAGAACGCCACGCCGTAGCTCAGGGACAGCCAGTGCTGGCCCATGTACGGCGAGGTGACCGCATCCGGGCCGGCGCCCTCGCCTTCCACCTTGTCCTTGAAGGAACGGGCGTAGGCCAGGGACAGTTCGTGGCCGCCGGTGAAGCGGTAGGTGCCGCCGAAGGTCACGTGCCTGTGGTTGGCGGCCGGGGCCAGGATGCCCAGGTAGGTGTCGTGGCCATCGAGCAGCTGGTTGGCGTCGTTGTAGCCGGCCCGCAGCGTCAGCCTCTCGTTCAGGTCCCAGGCCGCGCCCACCCGCCAGATGCGCTGGTCGCGCCAGCCGAAGCCGGGCCCGTCGGAGTCCCCGGGCGCGCCCGTGGCGCGGCTCACGCCGGGATTGCCGAGGGACCTGACGTCGCTCCAGTAGACCTTCTGCATGTCCGCGGCGAGGGTCAGCGGGCCATGCTTCCAGGCCACGCCCAGGGCCCAGTTGGACGGCATGTCGAGGTCGCCGCCATCGGCCAGCAGCTTGTCGAAGCGGTGCATCTTCGACATGTAGCCGCGGGTGGCGTAGCTGGCGCCGAGGCTCCATTCGGGCGTCAGCTGGCCGATCCAGCCCAGCCGCAGGCCGGCGCCATAGGACTCGTCGCGCCCCTGGGGCAGGCCGATGCTGGCGGTGCCGTCGATGTCCAGCACCTGGCGCAGCAGCATCAGGCCCACGCCGACGCTGTGCTGCTCGTTGAGCTTGCGCGCGTAGCTGGCGGTGGCGACCATCTGCTGGAACTGCGAACCGGGGTTGCGCAGCCCGCCGAAGTCGGCGTCGCGGGCGTAGGCGGTTCCCACGCCGTTGCCGACCACCGAGATGCCCAGGCTGCTGACGTCGTCGAGCATCTTGTTGGCGCCGAACTGCGGGATCACGTACAGGTCCCGGTCCTTGGAGCCGCTGATCGTGTTGCCGGCGAACTCGGCGCCGTTGTCGGCCTTGAGGAAGGCGGCGCCGACGTCCAGGCGGTCGCCGACCGCGACCATCCCGGCCGGGTTGGAGGCGCCGACCAGCGAGTCCTGCGGCAGGGCGATGACCACCCCGCCCATGCCCTCGGACTTGACGCCGTAGCCATGCGGGAAGGTGCCCTGGGTGGCCCAGGCGGCCTGCAGCGGCAGCAGGCAGGCGACGAGCGCGCCGGCGCGGCCTGACAACAGCGCTTTGTTGTGCGGTACGGGCATGGCGGTCACCCTCGCGCGGCGCTGAAGGAGGCGATGAAGCGCTCGGCCTCGGCGCTGTCGTAGTACCAGGGCACCAGGCTCTTCGGGTCGTCGAAGGCATTGGCCACGGCGGCGGCCAGCGCCGGGTCGGCGGCACAGGCGGTGAACACCTTGAGCACCGATTCCGGCGGCGGCAGCAGGTGGGTGTTGGTGAAGCGCGCGACCCACTGGGCGTAGTCCCAGTAGCGTTCGAAGGTGGCGTTCTTCCAGGCGTCGTCGAAGGGCGCCTGCCCCTGTTCGAGAATGGCGTCCAGGTAGACGCGGGCGCACTTGCTGGCGTTGTTCGAGCCCTGCCCGGTGATGGGGTCGTTGAGCACCAGCACGTCGGCCATGCCCAGCACGGTGCGCCCGGACGGCAGGTAGCCGATGGGCTTGCGCACGGTGGGCGTGACGCGCCCGACCAGGATGCCGAGGTCGTCGGTCAGCCGCAGGTTGCGGCAGCGCGGGGCCTCCCAGGGGAAGAAGCGCTCGATCAGCTCCACGGCCAGCGCCAGGTGTTCCGCCGGCGTGCTGACTTCCGCCCAGCGGTCCATCGGGCCGCCCTCGATGCATTCGAGGTTGATGATGTCCCCTGCCCCGCTCAAGGTCAGGCAGGGGAAGTTGACGTATTCGCCGATGCCGGGGTTGATGCTGATGTTCAGCGCGCTGTAGTCCTCGCGGGGCAGCATGCCGTGCACGTAGGTCAGCGAGATGGTGCGCATGGGGCGGTCGAAGGTGCTGCGCTCGGCGTCGCGCTCGAACAGCTTGCCGATCTCGCCCTTGCCGCTGGCGACTATCACCAGGTCGGAGGCGGCGGCGTAGCGCTCCAGGTCCTCCAGCCCCGCCTCCTCGATCAGCAGCCGGCCGCCCAGGCGCTCGAACTCGTGCATCCAGCGCGGCATCTTGATCCGCTGGTCGACCGACTGGCCGGGAGCCCTCATCGGCGCGCGCCAGTCGACCATCAGGCCCTCGGCGTTGCCGGCGCGCATGTGCACGCCCACGGTGGGCGGACAGCTGTCATCCCAGAAGGCCAGGCCCAGCTCGCGTTCGAAGCCCAGGGCCATGTCGTACATCGACTGGCTGGACAGCACGCGGCCGGCGGCGATGTCCGCGGCGCTGCGGTTGGAGACCAGGGTGACGTCATGGCCTTGCTTGAGCAGGCCGATGCCCAGTTGCAGCCCGGCCTGTCCGGCACCGACGATAGTTATTCTTCTCATGCGGTCCTACTCCATCATCAAGTTTGGCGGTGGCTGCGGGTGCAGCCACGGCCGTCAATGTGGAGCAAGGCGGATACAGCGAATATGCAGGCCCTGCAGCGATCATGCGAATACTGCAAGAAGCTCGCGGGGCCTCAGGCGCGGCCCCGGGCCAGGGTCTGGCGCGGCGTCTCGGCGTAGCGCTGGCGGTACTCGATGGCGAAGCGGCCGAACTGGAAGAAGCCCCAGCGGGCGAGTATCTCGGTCACCCGCGCGGGCTGGCGCGGGTCCTTGAGGTCCTGGTGCACGCGCTCCATGCGCACGTCGCGCAGGTAGCGCATGGGGCTGACGCCGAGGAAGCGCTGGAAACCGTGGTAGATCGAGCGGCCGCTGACGCCGGCGATGGCCGCCAGCGTCTCCACGCTGATCGGCTGTTCGGCGTGGGCCTGGATGTAGTCGACGGCCCGCTTGACGTGGCGCGGCAGGACCTGGGCCGAGGGCTCGCCGAGCCGCTCGCTCAGGGTGTTGGGCTGCCAGGTCAGCAGCGTGGTCATCAACGTCTGTTCGAACTGCGCCCTGACCAGGGGCATCTCGAACAGCTGCGGGGCACGCTGCAGCACGTCGAACAGTTGCCGCGCCGTCTGCCCCCAGACCGCCCCGGCGGGGTTGCGCAGGTCCATCAGCGGGTGGAACGCCAGGGGCTGGCGCAGGTCGTGGTCGAGCAGAGCGCCGGCATGCCGTTCGAGGGCACCGCGCTCGATGCGCACCACCAGCTTCTGGCAGTCGCCGCTCCAGTTCATCTCCAGGCTCTCGTCAGGCGCGTGGATGCTGCCGTGCAGGCTGTCGCTGAGCAGTTCGCGGCGGCCGATCCGCTGCCGGTCGTGGCCGGCGAAGGGCAGCTGCACCAGGTAGAACGAGCCCAGCTCGCCGGGGCGGATGTGCACCTCGGCGCCGTAGCGCATGCTGCTGAAACTCAACTGCTCGGTGCGCAGGTGCTGGTGCCGGTAGTCCAGGCGCGTCGCCGCCTGGCGCAGCTCCAGGCGGTGCTCGCAGAACACCGAGGCCACCAGCCGGCGCGTCTCGTCGAGGTCCTGCGAATGCAGCAGCGCATCGCGGTTCAGGTGGCAGCTGTCGGGCACTGTCGTCATCTTCGCCTCCCAAGGGATATCGCCATGCCAGGTTCCCGCTTCGCCGCGCCGGCCCGCACGCGTCCACCCTACCCCGCGAAGCGCCCTGCCCGGTATGGGCTGGAAAAAAATCCCGTGCCCAGGGGCACGGGCAAACCAAGGAGCTACACAAGGAGCTACAGAAAACCGGCGGGCGATGGAACTAGGCGCCCGCCGGCAACAACACGATGCAGCCCGAGGTGCGCCGGGCTTCCAGGTCGCGGTGCGCGGCGGCGGCCTGCTCCAGCGGATAGCGCTGCATGAGCGGGATGCGCACGTCGCCCCGCGCCACCCTGGCGAACAGCTCGTCGCTGAGCGCCTGGGCCCGTTCACGGCTCGACACGTGGTGCCACAGGCCCTGGTAGGTGAGGTACAGCGAACCCTTGCTCACCAGTTGCAGCGGCGCGATGGCCGGCGCGGGGCCGGAAGCGTCGCCATAGGCCACCAGCAGCCCGAACGGCGCCAGGCAGTCGAGGGACTTTTCGAAGGTGTCGCGGCCGACCGAGTCGTACACCACCTTGACGCCGCGCCCGCCGGTGATTTCCCGCACCCGCTCGACGAAATCCTCGCGGCGGTAGTTGATCGCGTGCGCGGCGCCGTGCTCCAGCGCCAGCCGGCACTTCTCGTCGCTGCCGGCGGTGGCGATCAACTGCAGGCCGAGCGCCCTCGCCCACTGGCAGGCGATCAGGCCCACGCCGCCCGCCGCCGCATGGAACAGCACGCTATCGCCGGGGTGCAGCCCTTCCACCGGGGGGCAGCGCGTCAGCAGGTAGCAGGCCGTCCAGCCCTTGAGCATCATCGCCGCGCCGGTCTCGAAGTCGATCGCGTCCGGCAGCCGGCAGACCGTCATCGCCGGCATCAGCCGCACGTCGCAGTACGCGCCCGGCGGGAAGCCGGCGTAGGCCACGCGGTCGCCTGCGCGCAGGTGCTCCACGCCGGCGCCGACCGCCTCGACCACGCCGGCCCCTTCCATGCCGAGCTGCAGCGGGAACGGCAGGCCGTACAGGCCCTTGCGCTGGTAGATGTCGAGGAAGTTCACGCCGACGGCGTGGTGGCGGATGCGCACCTCGCCCGGGCCGGGCTCGCCGACGGCGACCTCGACCACGCGCAGCGCCTCCGGGCCGCCCGGCTGGTCGATGCGGATGACTCTGCCCGTGTGCAGGCTCATGTCTCTCCTCCCCTTCGAAGGTGGGGCGGATGGTCCCTTGCGGGAACCTCCGCCGGGGTACGTTTCAGCGTTTGCCCAGCGCCGCGGCGATTTCCTCGAGCACCCGCGGGTCGTCGATCGTCGCCGGCACCACGGGCGTCTGGCCATCGGCGAGGGCCCGCATGGTGGAGCGCAGCACCTTGCCCGAGCGCGTCTTCGGCAGGCGCGCGACTATCAGCACGGTCTTGAACGAGGCCACCGCGCCGATCTGCTCGCGCACCCGCGCGATCAGCTCCCGTTCAAGCGCCTCCGCCGGGCGCCGGACGCCGGCCTTGAGCACCACCAGGCCCAGGGGCAACTGCCCCTTGAGCGGGTCGGCGACGCCGATGACCGCGCATTCGGCGACGTCCGCGTGCCCGGCCAGCGCCTCCTCCATCGCCCCGGTCGAGAGGCGGTGGCCGGCCACGTTGATGATGTCGTCGATGCGCGACATGATCCAGGCGTAGCCGTCGGCGTCGACGTAACCGGCATCGCCGGTCAGGTAGTAGCCGGGATAGCGCGCCAGGTAGTTGTCGAGGTAGCCCTGCACGTCGTTCCACAGCGTCGGCAGGGTGCCCGGCGGCAGCGGCAGCTTCAGCACCAGGTTGCCGATCTGCCCGGCGGCGACCGGCGCGCCCTCGGCGTCGAGCGCCTGCAGGTCGAACCCCGGCACCGGCACGCTGGAGGAGCCCGGCTTGACCGGCAGCGCCTCGATGCCCTGGCAGTTGGCGATGGCCGGCCAGCCCAGCTCCGTCTGCCACCAGTGGTCGACCACCGGCACCCCGAGCAGCGACTGGGCCCAGGCGATGGTGTCAGCGTCGGAACGCTCGCCGGCGAGGAACAGCGCCCGCAGGCAGCCGATGTCGTGGTGCCGCAGCCGCTCGCCCTGGGGGTCTTCCTTCTTGATCGCCCGCAGCGCGGTGGGCGCGGTGAAGAAGGTGCTGACGCGGTGCTGGGCGATCACCCGCCAGAACGCCCCGGCATCCGGCGTGCCCACCGGCTTGCCTTCGTAGAGCAACGTCGTGCAGCCGAGCAGCAGCGGCGCATAGACGATATAGGAATGGCCGACCACCCAGCCGACGTCGGAGGCGGCCCAGAAGACCTCGCCCGGCTTCGCCGCGTACACCGCGCGCATCGAGTAATGCAGGGCCACGGCATGGCCGCCGTGGTCGCGCACCACGCCCTTGGGCTTGCCGGTGGTGCCGGAGGTGTAGAGCACGTACAGCGGGTCGGTGGCCGCGACCGGCACGCAGTCCACCGGCTGCGCGGCGGCCATGGCCGCCTGCCAGTCGAGATCCCGCCCGGGAACCAGTTCGGCCCGCAGCTGCGGGCGCTGTAGCAGGATGCAGTGCGCGGGCTTGTGCGCCGACAGCGCGATGGCCTGGTCCAGCAGCGGCTTGTAGGCCAGCGTGTGGGTCGGCTCGATGCCGCAGGAGGCCGTCACCACCAGTTTCGGCTGCGCGTCCTCGATGCGCTTGGCCAGCTCCGGCGCGGCGAAGCCGCCGAACACCACCGAATGCACCGCGCCGATCCGCGCGCAGGCGAGCATGGCGATCAGCGCCTCGGGCACCATCGGCATGTAGATGACCACGCGGTCCGAGCGCTCCACGCCCAGCGCCCGCAGGCAGCCGGCGAAGCGCGCCACCAGGTCGCGCAGCTCGCGGTAGCTGTAGGTTTCGCAGCGGCCGCTGACCGGGCTGTCGTAGATCAGCGCGGCCTGCTCGGCGCGCCCGCCCTCGACGTGGCGGTCGAGGGCGTTGTAGCAGGTGTTGAACTCGGCCCCGGCGAACCAGCGGTACAGGGGCGCCCGGCTTTCGTCGAGCACTTCGTCCCAGGGGCGGTGCCAGTGCAGGTGCCGCGCCTGCTCGGCCCAGAATGCCCGCGGCTCCGCCAGCGAGCGGCGGTGCTCCTGGCGGTAGTGGCTGTCGTCTTCCTGCCCGGCGCTGGGGCACGCATGGATTTCGTTCATTTTGTTGTTCTCTGGGTTGCATCCGGGCCCGTACCCGCCGCGGGAAACACGGCGCCGCAGGCTCAGCCCGATCTTATGAACCGCCCCCGCCCCGCACACTCCCGTGGGCGGGGCCTTTATCCCGGCAGCGCAGGAAAACGCGCTCAGATGCCCGGCGGGTGCCTGCGGTGCCAGTCGCTCACCTTCTGCAGCGCCATGCCTGCCCGGCACAGCACGGCCTCGCCGCCCTTGCCGGCGATGAACTGGCACCCCAGCGGCAGGCCTTGCGGGGTGAAGCCGCAGGGCAGGCTCAGGCACGGATGGCCGCTGACGTTGAAGGGCGCGGTGAACTGGATCAACCGGCGATTGGCCTCCGCGTCCAGCGCCAGGGCCGCCAGCTGCTCGTGGCTCGGCGCCGCGTAGGGCTGCACCGGGGCCAGCAGCAGGTCGACCTGGGTCAGCAGGCTTTCCAGCTCGCCAGTGAAGCGCTGCGCGGCGAGCAGGATGTGCTGGTAGTCCATGCCCGAAAGCGCCCGCCCGCCGTCGATCAGGCGGCTCAGCGCCGGCCCGTATTCCGCCGCGTGCTGCGGGTAGATGGCGGCATGGGCGACGGCGGTCTGCACGCCGCAATGGGCCTCCCAGTTGGCGCTCACCGCGCGGGTGTCGGGCATGCGCACGCGCAACAGCTTGCCGCCGCCCTGCAGGACGATCTCCATGACCTGCTGCAGCGCCCGCTGGATCAGCGGGTCGACGCCGTCGCTCAGCCAGGCCTCGTCCACGCCGATGCGCAGGCCCTGGAACGACTCGTCCAGGCCGGGAATCTCCAGGCACACGCTGGGCAGCGAGGTGGGGTCCTGCGGGTCGTGGCCGGCGATGGTCGACAGCAGGAACAGCGCATCGCGCGCGCTGCGGGTGATCGGGCCGATATGGTCGAGGCTGGCGGCCAGCTCGAAGCAGCCATGCCGGCTGACCCGCCCCCAGGTCGGCTTCAGCCCGGTCAGGCCATTGGCCGCGCAGGGGAAGCGGATCGAGCCGCCGGTGTCGCTGCCCAGCGAGGCGTAGCAGAGCCCGGCGGCGGTGGCCACCCCGCAGCCGCTGGAGGACGCGCCCGCCCAGTGCCCGGCATGCCAGGGGTTGTTCGGCGCGACCAGGCTCGGGTGGTGGATGGCGAAGGCGCCCTCGGTCATCTGCAGCTTGCCCAGCAGCACCGCGCCGGCTTCGCGCAGGCGCGCGACCACGGTGGCGTCCTGCTGCGGCACGCGGCCGCGCAGCAGCGGCATGCCGGCGCAGGTCGGCACCCCGGCGGTGTCGAAGAGGTCCTTCACCGCGATGGGGATGCCATGCAGCGGGCTGCGGCACTCGCCGCGCATCAGCTCGCGCTCCGCCTGGCGGGCCTGTTCCAGGGCCAGCTCGGCGGTGACGCAGGCGTAGCTGTGCAGTTGCGGCTCCAGGCGCTCGATGCGCGCCAGCTGCGCCTCGACCACCTCCACCGGCGACAGCTTGCCGCTGCGGATCAGCCGCGACAGCTCGTACATTTCCAGGTAGTGCAGTTCGCTTGGGGCGTTCATTCGTGCCCTCCGATGAAGGTCAGCGCCAGCGCATTGAACTCGTCCGGCGCCTCGCTCTGCAGGTGGTGCGCCAGGTTGCCCAGCACGTGCAGGCGGGCGTCGGCGAACTGGTTGAGCATCAGCATCGGTACGTCGACGCCGCCGAACCAGTCGTGCAGCCCCCAGCAGATCAGCGTCGGCGCCAGCACCCGGGAAAACACCGGCATCAGGTTCTCCCACTCGCCGAAGGCCCCGGGGGTCTGCAGCAGCGCGATGAAGCCGGGGTTGGCGCTGGCCTCGAAGCGCAGGCGCAGGGTCTCCTCGTCGAGGCGGGCGTCGTCATGCAGCTCGTAGCGGCGCATCAGCGCCGCCATCTTGTCCAGGCTCGGCCCGCCGTCGGCCAGGTAGTAGTCGCTTATCAGCCCGGCGGCGTGCTTGCTGAACAGCGGCAGCGGCTGCATCACCCCGCGCTCCACCGGTTGCGAGCCGATCAGCAGCAGGCTGCCGACGCGCTCGGGATGCTCGGCGGCGAAGCGGATCGCCACGCAGCCGCCGAAGGACTGGTTGACCAGGTGCGCCCGGGGGATGCCCAGCGCATCCATGAAGCCCAGCAGCTTGCGCGCATGCCAGCTGAAGACCGGGCCCTGCACCGGCACCATCGCGGACTGGCCGAACTGCGCCAGGTCGAGGAAATAGCAGCGGTGCCGCGCGCAGAAGGCCGCGGCGCTGAGGCGGAAGTTGCTCCAGGCGGTGCAGCCCGGGCCGCCGCCGTGGGTGAAGATCACCGGCGGGCGGTCGCTGGGGCCCTCGACCAGACGGTAGTGCAGGCGCACGCCGTCCAGCGTGACGAAATGGCTGCTGGAGCCGGGTATCTGCGGCATGGGGGTTCCCCTGGAAAGGTGACCCGGCCTGCAGCGCAGGCCGGGTCGGGCTGGCGGTCAGTCCTTGATCTGCTCGACCTTGTACCCCGGGCGCTTGCCGTCGGCGGTCTGCTTGAAGATCAGGCTGGTGTCCTTGACCGCGCCGGCCACGCCGCGGCCGGGCTTGGCGATGCCGCGGTTCCAGCGCGAGGCCAGCTTGCGCCAGGTGATCGGCGAGACGTCGGTGGCGACCAGTTGCTCCTCGTCCCAGCCGGTGCCGTCGTAGTAGAAGTTCTGCATGGCCTCGCGGGCGTACAGGTCGCAGTCGTTGAAGCCGTGCAGGCACAGCGGCTCGTAGACGCGGTCGAAGCGGTACTGGTGCTTGGTCCGCTCTTCCTCGGTGTTGCACACGCGGACGATGATTTCCCAGTACTCGTGGGTGTCGTCGGTGATGGGCACGTACCACTCGTACTGCGCCATGTGGTCGCCCGGCCAGTTCTCCACCATCAGCACGCCCGGCAGCACCACCGAGGTGCGGTAGAAGCGGCCGTTGACGCCCTCGACCTTCAGGCCCAGTTCCTTGTTCTCCAGCACCGGCGCCCACTTGTCGGTGAACAGCCACTGCATCAGGCCTTTCGGGCCGTTCTCCTCCTCCACCACGCTGATGCAGTCGTCGCCGGTGGGCAGCAGGCCCAGCGGCAGGACCCAGTCCATGGCATGGACGATGGTGTTGTCCTTGTGCACCAGGATGTGCGCGTTGTCGAAGCCGTTCTCGCAGGCGATGCGCCAGTTGCCGAAGCCGGTGCGGTGCATGCCCAGCACCATCGCGTTGTCGTCCAGCAGGCTCGGCGAGGCCGGCCACAGCGGGTGCGGGAACTGCTCGCTGCGCTCGGGGAAGCGGAACGGCAGGTCCTGGGCCAGGGGCGGCACGTCCTCGTCCGGGTAGTCGTCCTCGCGGACGAAGACGAAGATCATGCCGTTGACTTCGTGCACCGGGTAGGTGGTGACGCCGGTGGTGCCGATCAGCTTGTCGTCCGGGTTGGCGACGATGGTCACCAGCTTGCCGCTCTCCAGGTCGAAGGTGAAGCCGTGGTACCAGCAGGAGATGGTGTTCTTGGTGAAGCACATGGGTTTTTCCGAGAGCCGCACGCCACGGTGCAGGCACTGGTCCTTGAGGGCGAACACCTTGCCGTTGGCGCGGCGCAGCACGATGGGGATGCCGCAGATCTGGATGCCCTCGACCTGGTCCTCCACCAGCTCATGGCTGAACAGCGCCGGATACCAGTGGTTGATGAAGCCCCAGGCCGCATCCTTGTAGGGCTGGTACTGGCTCTGGGTCTTGGCGTTGTTGACGCGGGCATCGCTGATGCCGGTCTTGACCTGGCGGCGGCGGATGATCGGTTGCTCGGACATGAAGGGACTCCCCATTGGCTGACTGGACAGGCGCCGCGCCATGCGGCGCGCTTGCGGGCCATCCTAGAAAGCCGCTCCCCGGCTGACGCTCCCGCAACCGAGGGCGTTATCCCCCCAGCGCAGAAAAAGCGCAGGGGTTACAGGGGCATGGGGAAAGGGGCTGGGCGAGACTCAGGTGCGGGCGGGAAGGCAGTGCGGGGAAGGGGGACGTCCGTGTCCGCGGTGTTCAACGGGCCAGGGTTTCCGAGGGGCTTTCGCCGAAGCGGCGCTTGTAGTCGGTGGTGAAGTGGCCGAGGTGGCTGAACCCCCAGCGGAAGGCCACGGCGGTGACCGTGGTGTTGCCCGGGGACTGGCGCTGCAGTTCCTCCTGGACGTGGCGCAGGCGCACCTCCTTCAGGTACAGCATCGGCGAGGTGTTGCGGTAGCGGCGGAAACCGGTGAACAGCGAGCGGCTGCTGACGCCGGCGTGCTCCGCCATGTCGATGATGGAGATCGGCTCGTGGGCGTGCTCCTCGATGTAGCGCTCGACCTTCTTGACGAAGGACGGGGCGATCACCGGCCCCTCGCTGGCGAGCATTTCCGCGCTGTAGTTGTGCGGCTGGCAGGCCAGCAGCACGTTCACCAGCGACTGCTCGAACTGCGCGGCCAGCAGCGGCGAGGGCTCGCCGTCGTCGGCGGAAAGGCTGTCGTAGATCCAGCCGACGGTGCGCATCCAGCAGCGCCCCTGGGGCGTGTCCAGCGGCATGGCCGGCTGGAACTCCAGCTCCTTGCGCAGCATGCGCCCCAGGTGCTGCTGGCAGTTGCGCTCCAGCAGGCTGGTGTCGATGCGGATGATCAGTTTCTCGGTGCTGTTGCTGTGGTTGATCCGCGACGGCAGGTGGGCGTTGAGCACCGAGCCCATGTGCACGTTGGAAAGCACGCGCTGGTTGCCGCACTCGATCTGCTCCTGCCCGCAGATCGGCATCTGCACCAGGGTGAAGGTGTCGAGTTCGCCGGGCTCGATGGTGATGTCGCCGCCATAGCTCATGCGCCCCATGCCGATGCTGCCCAGGCGCCGGTAGTAGATGCGGGTGTTGAGCGAGCTGTTGGCGTCCAGGCTGGACAGGCGGTTCTCGCAGAATATGCGCTCCCCGCACTTGCGGGCCTCCTCCAGGTCCTGGGTGCGACAGACTTCGTAGCGCGACAGGACGACGTCCGGTGGTACCGCGGGGGAAAAGAACAGGCGTTCCATATAGCACCCTCCTCCGCCCGGGCACGCGACCGGGCAGGCTCTCACGTTTTATTCGGTGCGCGGCGTCGGGGACTGCGCACCATTATTGTTATCGCGACCAGGACCGGCCGACCGCTGCGGCGCAGCCCAACCGGGGTGCGTCACGCATCGCTGCGGTGCGGCGGGCGGCGCCTGGGCGCCGCCCGGCCGGTACGCGGAGCCAGCAGCGCCGGGGCGCGCTGTCACCGCATCGGGTATCCCGGGCCGTCCTCCCATGCAGATGCAATAAGCACGCCCACCGGCCAGGCCGGGGCCATGGAAACGGACGGCCGGGAAAGGTCTTGCAGCTACGCGCCGGGGGCCTTTTCCCAGGGCGCTCTAGGATGATGTTCTCTGGCCAGGGGCAACGCCCCGGGCCGCTTTCGGCGCACCTCGCCGGACGGGCGCGTCAGCGCCGCGCGCCGACCATCACGAAGAGCATTCGCGCCGCAGTGTTACCGGTGTTACGCCAGGCGTGCCGGGTACCCGACTGGACCACCACATCGCCCTGGCGCAGATGGGTACTGCGCCCCTCGTCGAGTTCCAGGAGCAGCTCCCCTTCCAGCACCACGCCGTAGTCGATGCTGTCGGTGCGGTGGAAGCCGGGATGCTCGGCCTCGAACAGCTCCGCCATGCCCGGCAGCCGCGCGCGCATCTCGTCGAGAGCGGCGGCGGCGTCAACCGCCTCGACGGGCACATCCTGCTGCGGCGGGAAGGTCACCAGCATGACGCTGGTGCCGCCCGGCACCGGCAGCACCGAGGCCACGCCCAGGGCCGGGTCCCCGGGGCTGGCGAGGATCCGCGGCTCGGCGCCGGTCTGCCACACCAGCGCCGCGGAGAAGCCCGGGGAATGGACGAACGGCTCGGTGCCGGCGAGCGGGCCCTGGCTGTCGATCTGCGAAAGGCCGCGGCTGTCGTGGCCGGTCACGATGCGATTCACGTGCATGGTCGGGTCTTCCCTCGGTTGTTCATTCGTGCGCGATGTGGAAGTTGACGAAGCCGCTGGCCTGCGCCTGGATGTCTTCCAGCGCCTCGTTCAGGCGCTCCAGGGGGTAGGCCCGCTCCTCCAGCACGGACAGGTCGAGCACGCCCGAGTCGATCATGCTGGCCATCTCCTCGCCTTCGGCCGGGGTGAACCAGAGCGAGCCGATGTACTGCAGCTGCGCGCACATGAAGGGATGCGGGTCGATGGGGATGGGGCCGGCCACGCCGCCGATCTGCACGATGCGCCCGCCGCGGCCGACCGCCTGCATCGCCTCCACCGAGAGCGACGCCGGGGCCTTGGCGCCGAGGGTGTCGAGCATGGCGTCGACGCCGCCGGGAAGCTGTTCCAGCACCTGCTCGTGGACGCTGCGCTCGCCGATGCGGATCGGCACGATACGCTGCGGCGCCAGCGCCCGCAGGCGTTCCAGGGCGGCAACGTCACGCGCGGCGACCAGCACCTGCGAGGCGCCGAAGGCCAGGGCCAGGAGCGCCGCGCCGACGCCCAGGGTGCCGGAGGCGCCGAGGACCAGGATGCTCTGCCCCGGGCGCAGGCCGGACTTGCGGATCGCCGAGTAGGCGGTGCCCAGGTAGCCGAAGCGGGTGGCCTGGGAGAAGCTCAGGCGTTGCGGCAGGCGCACCAGGTTGTTCGCCGGCGCGGTCATGTACTGGCCGTAGCCGGCATAGGGGTAGCGCTCGAAGATCGCCTGCGAGCCGGGGCCGAAGCCGAAGTAGCCGAGGAAGGTGTATGCCGCGCAGCGCGGCGTCTCGCCCTGCCGGCAATGGCGGCATTCGCCGCAGCCGACGCCGGGGTTGACGTAGACGCGGTCGCCCGGCTCGAAGGCGCTGACCGCCGAGCCGACCGCGGCGACCACCCCGGCGGAATCCAGGCCGAAGGTCGCCGGCAACGCCGGCAGCGGCAGGAAGGGATACCACTCGGGGAAGTAGGTGGTGACGTTCTTCAGGTTGGGGATGATCCCGCTGGCCTCGACCTTCACCAGCACGTCATGGGGGCCGGGGGCCGGCCGGGGTAGTTCGTCGATGCGGAATCGTCCGCCGATCTCGTGCAGGCGCGCGGCCTTCATGGTCGACATGCTCGTGTTCTCCGAAGGGCCCGGCGCCGCCGTTGCGGCGCAGGGCCCGGGGTGGCAGGAAAAAGGGGGCGGCGTCCGTGCCGCACTGAAACTGTTGCGGGCCCGCCGTCAGCGGCCGGCGGCCTGCAGGGTCTGCAGCGAGAAGTTGCTGGCCTTGGCCGGGAAGTTGGTCTTCCAGCTCGCGGTGTCGATCAGCGAGACCGTGGCGTGGTTGCGCTGGAAGTCGATGATCGCGCCGGCGGTGGTGCGCACGTCGCCGTCGGCGATGTTGGAATAGGAATGGAATTCCATGAACTTCCAGAACTCGCCCTTGCGGTCGTAGGCCTCGGCGTAATAGAAGCGCGGGTACTTCACGTCCATGTACAGCACCTTCTTGCTGTAGGGGTGGATGGACGGGGTGATGGCTTCGATCACGTAGACCTCGCGCGGCTCGAAGTTGTTGTTGTTCATGTTCCAGTACGGCGGCTGGTCGTCGAGCACCGGGTACTTCTCGGCCGGCGTCTTGCCGTCGGTCTTCCACAGGCCGGTCTTGCTGTTGGCCACGGCGAGCACCCAGCGCGTGCCCAGCAGCTTGTACTGCGGGTACCAGCAGGGGCGCGCGTTGAACACGTCCAGGTCGTCCTGCAGCTGGTCGGAGGAGCCGACCGGGTCCATCCAGGCGCCGCCGGACAGGCGGCGGACGCGGCGCACCGCGGGGATGTAGGCCCAGACGTCGTTGACCTTGTCCGAGTCGTACATCTGCGTGTAGGTCCCCAGCCCCTTCATGTCCGAGGGCGACTTGAAGTACAGCAGCTGGCGGCCGCGCTCGCTGCCGTCGCCTTCCACCGCCTGGTCGCCGGTCAGGCGGCCCTTCATCGAGTAGCGGCTGAACTCCGCCACCGGCTCGGCGTGGATGCCCTTCTTGCCGTCGATCAGCAGCTGGGTGAACTGCGGGACCTGGGAGACGTCGCCCACCAGTTGCCCCAGGTGCCAGTTCCAGATGAGCTTTTCCGCGGCCTGCGGGTCCTTGGCGTCGATGTTCGGGAAGGGCTCGCCGGCGCCCCAGTTGTCCACCCGGCAGGCCTCCTTGTTGATCACCGCCTTGCCGGCGTTGGCCTGGGACGCCTTGACCCAGCGCGGGTCGAGCTTGACCTCCTGGGACTTGGCCAGCGGCAGTTTCCAGCCGGTGTTGCGGATCCGCCATTCCATCTTCTCGGTCAGCAGGCTGGCGATGCTGTGGCCTTCGAAGGTGTCGTTCTTCACCTGGTCGAGGTTGGCCGCGGAGATCACCGTCCCCGGCGCCAGTTCGGCGGCGCAGGACAGGAGCGGAGCCAGGCAGGCGATGGCCAGGCCCAGGGTACGTTGCAAAGCGAGTGGTGCGCGTTTCATGGTCAGGTCTCCACTGCGGATCAGAACAGGTAGGTCAGGCTGGTGTAGAGCTGGTCGCGGTTGTGGAAGTAGCCGAACAGCGTGGTCTTGTCGCAGTTGGCGGCATTGCCCGGGGTGCACTTGTCGCCGTCGCGCCAGGCGTCGTCCCAGAAGGCGTCGTACTCGACCTTCCAGCGCCACTTGCTGGACAGCTCGAAGGTGACCGAGGGCACCGCGAACCCGCCGTTGTTGCTCAGGTCGGCGCCCAGCACCAGCTGCGGGTGGATGCGCCCGCTGTCGTAGCTGAGGTCGAAGATGGTGGTGGCCAGGATCGAGTGTTCCTTGACCTTGCCGCCCCAGCCGACGCTGTAGAGCAGCTGGTCGTCGGAGTCGTAGTTCTGCACCCATTTGTCGAACAGCTGGACGGAGAAGAACATCGGTTTCTCGGTACCCAGCAGGCTCTGGGTGGCGGCGATGTTCTTGTCCATGCGAAGCATCAGCGCGACGACGTTCTTGGTCTGGAAGCCGTCGAAGCCCGGGGCGATGTTCTGGCTGAGCGGGGTCGGCACCGGCAGCGCGATCTGGTAGGGCGCGTCCTTGATGTACGCCACCTCGGTGCTGAACACCGCATCGGCCGCGTCGGAATAGCGGCTGGCGGTGAAGCCGTAGATGTTGACGATCGGGTAGATGATCTCGCCGGCCAGGCCCTTGGTCTGCTCGGTGCCGACGGTGCTGGCCCCGGACGGCACGTCGGGCAGGCCGAACAGCGCGAGGTTGTTGGAGGCGTTGAGGATCGGCGAGTTGTAGAAGGTGCGCAGGTAGGACAGCGAGTAGTTGGTGTCGCCGAGCATGCCGCTCCAGCGCAGGCCGCCGGTCCAGTGGCGGTAGTCGCCCGCGTTGTTCTCGTAGTTGTAGGGGTCGATGTTGCGGAAGTCGACGCCGGCATAGGGCTGGCTCGACCAGCGCGCGCCGTAGATGTCCAGCTCGCTGCCGATGTCCTGCTTGCGGTCCAGCCCCGGCCGCACGAAGGCCTCGATGCCGCCGTCGGCCTCGGGCACGTCGACGTTCACCTTGACGATGTTGTTGGTCTTGCGCAGTTCCTCGTTGGCCGGCTCGAGGAAGCTGCGCCAGGTGTAGTCGAAGCCGTGCACCAGGTCGTTGGCGGCGAAGAAGTCGGTCTCGCCCCAGGCGATCTGCTGCTTGCCGATGCGGAAGCGGGTGCGTTCGCCGACCGGGAAATCGATGTACAGCTCACGGATTTCCTCCTTGTCGTAGAGGTCCATGATGTCGCCGTGCTCGCCGGAGTGGTAATTGTTGGCGCCCATGTCCTCCAGGTGCTTGAGGAAGTCGGTCTTGACCTCGCGCGAGGCGCGCAGCTTGGCCACCACCGAGACCTGGTCGGTCGCCGCCCAGTCCAGGTTCAGGCGCGCGGTGCTGCGCGCCATGGACAGCTTGCCGCCGTCGCTGTAGCCGGGGGTGTCCTCCCAGTTCTTGGTGTTCCAGGACAGTTCCTCGCGCAGGTAGCCATCGACCTTGAGACTGTCGTCGGCCAGGGCCGGCACGGTCACCGGCACCAAGGCGATGGCCAGGGCGAGCTTGTGAAGTGCAACACGCGGTTGCACGCAGGAGTCGACGCTAGAGTTCACCGGATACCTCCCCAGAGGTTAAGAGCGGCCAGAAGCCATGGTTTTGGTTTTGTTGTTGTGCGTTCGCTTTCACACGGCCTGCAGCGGGGCCGGCTCCAGCGCCTGCAAGGCAGCCGCATGCGGCTGCCCGGCGAAGATGAAACGGGGACGGAAGACGTAGATCAGCGAGGGCATCACGAACAGCGCGGAGAGCGCCGACACGCTCAGCCAGATCGCCATCAGCAGGCCCATCTCGGCCTGGAAGCGCAGCGACGAGGCCCACCACAGCAGGGTGCTGAGGATCAGCACGCTGGCGGTGACGATCACCCCCATGCCCGCGGAGTGCAGGGCCTGGCGGATGGCATGCTCGGGGCTGCTGCCGATGGCGATCTCTTCCTTCACGCGGTCGGCGATGTAGAAGGCGTAATCCACCCCCAGGCCGATGCCCAGGGCCGCCACCGGCACCGTGTTGATGTTCATGCCGATGCCCTTCCAGGCCATGAAGCTGAAGGTCAGCATGTTGGAGATGATCACCGGGACCATGAACAGCATGCCGGCGACCGCCGAGCGATAGACCAGGGTGCAGAGCACGGCCAGCACCAGCAGCGCCAGGGCGATGGCCTCGATCTGGCTGGAAAGGATGATCTCGTTGACCGCGGCCATCACCCCGATCACCCCGCCGGCCAGCTGCCAGTGCCCCTGGCTCAGGGGGTTCTCGGCGATGAATTCCTTGATCCGCGCCACCGCGGTGCGGATGGTCTCGCCCTGGCGGTCGCGGAACATCAGGGTCACCGAGCCGTTGGCGTACTGGGTGTCGGTGAAGCGGTCCATGTCGCCCGGCTCGGACACCGAGTCGAGCATGGCCACCAGGCTGCCGTTGATCGCGTCGTCGTCGCCCAGCTCCAGGTAGCGCGGGTTGCCCTCGCGCAGGCTGCTGTTGACGTGGGGCAGCACGTCGGCCAGCGACAGCGAGCCGCCGATCTCCGGCTGGGCCTCGATGAAGCGCTGGAAGCGGTTCATCGCGTGCAGCGCCTCGTTGCTCTTGACCAGCCCGGGGTGGCCGTCGTCGCCGAGCACGATGAACATCCGGTCGACGCCTTCGAAGCGGCCGTTGATCGCCGCGGAATCGAGGTTGTACTGCGCCTGCGGCCAGAGGATCGGCGAACCCGGGTTGGCGTCGCCGATCTTCAGGTTGAACGCGTACCAGCCGGCGCCCAGCACCAGCAGCAGGCTGCCGCCGAGCACCAGGTAGCGGCCGCGGGACAGCGTCACCGCGACGCTCAGGTCGAGCACCTTGCGCAGCGCCGGCAGGCAGTCGAACGGATGGGCGAAGCTGTGCGGACGGCGGATCCACGAGAGCATCACCGGCGTCAGGATCACCGCGCTGACGGTCAGCGTCGAGACCCACACCACCGACAGCACCGTGAGCTTCTGCAGCATCGGGATCGGGCTCAGGGCGACCACCGCCATGCACGCGGCGTCGGCGATCACGCCCAGCATGCCCGGGCGGAACAGGTCGGCCAGGGCGACCCGCGCAGCCAGGCGCGAGACCGCCCCCGGCGGCCCGTCCGCTGGCAGCAAGGCCAGCTCGTCATCGAAGCGGTTGACGATCTGCACCGAGTGGGAGACCGCCCGCGAGGTGATGAGCATCGCCACCACGATGACCAGCGGTTCGAAGTTGATCCGCAGCAGGTGGCAGATGCCCAGCGCCCAGAGCGCGCTGACCACGCCGGCGAGCAGGGGCAGGAACACCCCGCGCCAGGTGCGCAGCAGGACGAACAGCAGCACCAGGGTTACCGCCACGGCGGCCAGCACCAGGTGCAGGGTTTCCGGCACGTGGTGGTTCACCCAGCCATACAGGATGGGGTCGCCGACCAGGCGGATCTTCACGCTGCCGTCGTCGACCTTGGCGACCAGCGCGCGGATCTGCTCGAAGACCTTGGCGTAGTCCACCTGCTGGTCGATGAAGTCCACGGTGATCAGCGTCGCCTGCAGGTCCTTGGACACGTAGGGCCCGTAGACCAGCGGGTTGCGCAGCACCGCCTGCTTGAGTTCCTCCATGCCCTGGGCGCTGTCCGGCACGTCCGGCCACATCAGCGGGCGGCTCTCGATGCCCTCGGTGGAGGCGCGGACCTCCTTGAGCTTCTTCGAGGCCAGCGAGGTGATCTGGTACTGGTTGACCGCGGACACCTCGCGCAGCCCCAGGGTCACCTGGCGCACCTTCTCCAGCAGCGGGCGCTGGAAGATGTCGCCCTGCTCCACCTCGAACATGATGGTGACCATGTTCGAGCCGCCGAAGGTGTCCTTGAATTTCTCGTGGGTGCGCACGTACTCGTGGCGCGAGGGCAGCATGTCCTCGAATACGGTGCGCACCTCGATGTGCAGGGCGGACCAGCCCAGCAGCAGGGTCAGGGCCATGAGGATGCCCGCCACCCAGGCACGCCGGCGGATGCAGAAATCAGCAATGCGTTCGATCATCTCGTTGTCTCGAAGAAGTGGACGAGGCAGGTCAGGGTTTCAGCGGCGACCAGTGGCGGCCGTCCCAGCGGCCGATGCCGTCGCCGGCCAGCCAGGTCTGCTTGCCGCTGGACAGCGCGCCGGTGTGCCAGGACAGGTCGCGCGCATCCAGCGTGCCGCTGCGCCAGGCGATGTCGCCCGCGCCGACGCTGCCGGCGACCCAGCGGCCGAGGGCGCCGAAGGCCAGCCACTGCTGCTGCGCCGGGTTCCAGATCACGCTGAACAGGTGGTCATGCACGCCGAGCCCGACCGGCTGCCACTGGCGGCCGCCGTCGCGGGTCACCAGCAGCGTCCCCTCCACCCCCACCGCGACGCCATTGGCGGCATCGCGGAAGCGCACGGCCATCAGCGAGCCAGGCACCGGCGCGGGAATCTCCTCCCAGTGCGCCCCGAGGTCCTGGCTGAGCAGGATGCGGCCGAACTCGCCGACCACCACCAGGCGGCCGTCGTCCAGCAGCGCGGCATCGTTCCAGGCGACGTCCTCCTCCTCGCGCAGGCGCTGCCAGTGGGCGCCGAAGTCATGGCTGACCAGCAGCGCGCCCATCTCGCCGACGGCGATCGCCAGCCCCGCCGGGCCCACCCGCACCCGGTTGAGCTTGTTGGCCACCGCCGAGCGCGGCACCGCGTCGGCCAGGCGCCAGTGCCGGCCGGCGTCGTCGCTGTGCAGGATGACGCCGTCGTTGCCGACGGCCACCAGGTGGTTCGCGTCCCAGGCGGCGATGTCCTGCAGGGGCTTGTCGCTGGGCGTTTCCTGGCGGCTGATGCGGCCGTCGGCGGAGATGGCCAGGACCTTGCCGTTGGAGCCGCAGGCCAGGACCGTGCCGTCGGGCAGCTGGGCCAGGCCGTAGAACTGGTCGCGGCGCTCCAGGGGCGGCGGCGTGACGCTGCCGCCGACCGGCTGCGGCTTGATGAACAGGCCCGCCCAGAGCAGGCCGCCGATGATCGCCCAGGGCAGCACCACGGCCAGCGCGTTCAGCGCGCGGCGCGGCAAGCCCGGGCCGCGGGCGCCCTGCTGCGGGGAGGATGCTTCGATGTTGATGAGTTTTGTCATAGCGTTGGATTCGCACACAAGGATGGTCTTCTGGCCGACGACCAAGGCGATTCCACTCTAGGGAAGGGGGTGCCGGGGGGACTATCCCGCCACTGCAGGGGTTATCCGCTGTGCGCAGATTAGTGGCCTGGATCAACCGCACGCCGCATGCGCCAAGGCTTCCCGGCAACGCACAAGGCCCGGCTTGCGAGGGCCGGGCCAGGGGGCGCAACGCGGGAACGGCTAGAGGCGGAAGCGGCTGACCAGGGCGCCCAGGCGCTCCGCCAGCGCCTGCAGGTCATGGCTGCGGCGGCGCACCTGGCCGGCGCTGCGCGAGGCGTCGTCGGCGGAGCTGGCGATCGAGGCCAGGCTGTGGGACAGCTGCTCGCTGGTGGAGGCCTGCTGGCCGGTCACGCTGGCGATCTGCTGACTCATGTCGCGCACCTGGCCGATCATCCGGGTCACGCGGTGCAGGGCCTCGCTGGCCTCGCGGGCGCTGGCGACATTGCCCAGGGAGGTGTTGCGGCTCTTCTCGAGCATGCCGACCACGGTTCGCGTGCGCTCCTGGATCAGCGACACGCTGCGGTGCACCTCCTGGGTCGAGGTGTGCGTGCGCCGCGCCAGGGCCCGCACCTCGTCGGCGACCACGGCGAAGCCGCGCCCCTGCTCGCCGGCCCGGGCCGCCTCGATGGCGGCGTTGAGCGCCAGCAGGTTGGTCTGCCCGGCGATGTCGCGGATCACCGCCACCACGGTGCCGATGTCCTCGCTGGCCGATTCCAGCTGCCCGGTCAGGGTGCAGATCTGCTCCAGCGTCCGCGCATCCTCGGCGATGGCCTCGTTCAGGCAGGCGACCGTGGCCTGCCCGTGGCCCACGGCCTGGTCACCCTCGCGCGTGGCCTGGGCGGCCTGGTCGGTGTTGCCGGCCACCTCCTCGATGCCCTGGGACATCTGCCGCATGGCGGTGGCCAGCTGGCCGATCTCGTCGCGCTGGGTGTCCACGCCGCGGCCGGTGACCTGGCTTTCCTCCTGCAGCGCCTGGGCGGCGCCCTGCAGGGCCTGGCTGGTCGCGGTTATCTCCTGCACCAGGGCGGCCATGATGTCGAGGAAGCGGTTGAACTCCCGGACCAGCACCGCCAGCTCGTCGCGCCCCTCGAACGGCAGGCGCGAGGACAGGTCGGCCTCCCCCGCCACCAGTTGGCGTATGGCCTTGACCACCGCGTCCAGGGGGCGCGTCATGGCGCGGCCGAGCCAGAAGACCAGCCCGCCGATCAGCGCCGCGGCCAGGCCGCCCAGCACCAGCAGTTGAATCGCCAGGGCCTTCACCCCGCCCAGCAGGGCCGCGCTGGGCAAGGCGGCGCCGAACGACCAGGGCGCGCCGGTGGCGCCTATGGCGACCGGCACCGCCAGCATGAACACCTCCTCCCCCATCGCCGGCGAGAGGAAGCGGATCGACAGCGGCTTGCCGTTGCGCACCGCGTCGACCATCGTCTGCAGGTGGTCGCCGAGGAAGTCCGACTCGGTCTCGGCGGTGTGCCGCCCGACGCGCCGGGGATCGGGGTGGGCGACCAGGGTGGTGTCGTTGGCCGTCAGCGCCGCCAGGCCGACGCCCAGCGGCCGCAGCTGGGCCACCTTCGCCTGGAGCATCCCGGCGTCGAGGCCCAGCCCCAGGTGCCCCGCCAGGTGGCCGTTCTGGCGCACCGGCAAGAGCACGGGAATCACCGCCCTGGTCAGGCCGGCCCGCGCCGGCGAGCGGGGCGAGGCCACGCTCTCGCGGTCGCCGGCGGCGCCCCCCAGGGCTTCGAGCACGGCCGCACACTGCTCGGCCGTGGCGGCCTGCACCGCATGCGCGTCACGCAGCCAGCACAGCGCCTCCGCGGCGCCGGCGTGCAGCGGCATCCACCAGGCGATGCTGGCCTGGGGGCTGTCCAGCAACAGCGCCTCCAGCAGCTGCTCGCCGAGCCGGCGATCCGGCAGCGCGCCCTCGACCAGCTCGCGGGCGAGCATGTCCGCGCTCACCCTGCCCGAGTGCATGGCGCCGTCGAAATACGAGGAAATCTCCGCGGCCTGCTGCTGCACGATGGCCTGCACGGCCACTTCGGCCAGGGCCTCGGTGGAGGTCTTGCTCGACTGGTAGACCAGCACGACCGTCGCCAGGTAGATCAGCGTCGTCAGCGGCAGGACGGTCAACAGCAGTTTGCTCTTCAGCGACAGGTTGGCCAGCATGGTGGGGCCCGTTTTCAATGTCGACGATCATGTCGTCCCGGCCGCCAGCCCAACGCGACGGCGTGCTTTTCGTAGGATGGGTCGAACCTGCGAAACCCATGTGGCCATGGCGATGGGTATCGCTTCGCTCAACCCATCCTACGGGGGTGTTTCTTCTGTACCTGCAACCGTGCCGCGGTGCTCTTCGTAGGAGCGAGCTTGCTCGCGAACCCGGCCTCGCAGCGGGGGTTGGTTCGCGAGCAAGCTCGCTCCTACAGGGCCAGGTCGGTGCTTTCGTAGGATGGGTTGAGCCTGCGAAACCCATGCGGTCATGGCGATGGGTATCGCTTCGCTCAACCCATCCTACGGGGGTGTTTCTCCTGCGCCAGCAACTGCGCCGCGGTGCTCTTCGTAGGAGCGAGCTTGCTCGCGAACCCGACCTCGCAGCGGGGGTTGGTTCGCGAGCAAGCTCGCTCCTACAGGGCCAGGTCGGTGCTTTCGTAGGATGGGTCGAACCTGCGAAACCCATGCAGTCATGGCGATGGGTATCGCTTCGCTCAACCCATCCTACGGGGGTGTTTCTCCTGCGCCTCCGCCACGTCGTTCCCGTGTAGGAGCGCGCCCTGCGCGCGAATCGCAGGCAGGGCCTGCTCCTACAGTTGAGGTCGAGGTCAGCAGATCCAGTCCCGGGGCGCGGCCTCGAAGGCGCTGAATCCCCGCGTTCGCGGGGATGACGGGGGAAACGCGAACCCTTCCCTTACCCGTCACTCCCGCGAACGCGGGAGCCCAGCGACTCCGGCGCCTACCGGCTGGCCAGCAGGTCCAGGGCCACGTCGACGATCATGTCTTCCTGGCCGCCGACCATGCGGCGTTTGCCCAGCTCGACGAGGATGTCCACGGCCTTGATGCCGTACTTGGCCGAGGCCACTTCGGCGTGGCGCAGGAAGCTGGAGTAGACGCCGGCATAGCCCAGGGCCAGGGTTTCGCGATCGACGCGTACCGGGCGGTCCTGCAGTGGGCGCACCAGATCGTCGGCGGCGTCCATCAGCGCATAGAGGTCGGTGCCGTGGTGCCAGCCGAGCTTGTCCGCTGCGGCGATGAACACTTCCAGCGGCGCGTTGCCGGCGCCCGCGCCCATGCCGGCCAGGCTGGCATCGATGCGGTTGCAGCCCTCCTCCACCGCGGCGATGGAGTTCGCTACACCGAGGCTGAGGTTGTGGTGGGCGTGGATGCCGGTTTCGGTTTCGGGCTTCAGGACAGCCTTCACGGCACGGAAGCGCGCGCGGATGTCATCCATGTTCATCGCACCACCGGAATCGACGACGTAGATGCAGGTAGCTCCGTAGCTCTCCATCAGCTTGGCTTGCTGCGCGAGGCCTTCCGGCGTCTGCATGTGGCTCATCATCAGGAAGCCGACGGTGTCCATGCCCAGCTCACGGGCGTATTCGATGTGCTGCTTCGAGACGTCAGCTTCGGTGCAATGGGTGGCCACGCGGACCACGCGGGCGCCAGCGTTGTAGGCGTTCTTCAGATCGTGGATGGTGCCGATGCCCGGCAACAGCAAGGTGGCGATCTTCGCGTGCTTCACCACGTCGGCCGCCGCTTCGATCCACTCCAGATCGGTGTGGGCGCCGAAGCCGTAGTTGAAGCTGGAGCCTTGCAGACCATCGCCATGGGCCACTTCGATGGAGTCGACTTTTGCCATATCCAGCGCTGCTGCAATCGCACGCACTTCGTCCAGCGAATACTGGTGGCGAATGGCGTGCATGCCGTCACGCAGAGTCACGTCGGAGATATAAAGCTTGTTCATGCCGAAGCCCCCATTGCCTGCGCCATACGCTCGGCGGTGGCCAGCGCGGCGGAGGTCATGATGTCGAGGTTGCCGGCGTAGGCCGGCAGGTAGTGGGCAGCGCCTTCGACTTCGAGGAAGACCGAGGTCTTCAGCCCGGAGAAGCGGCCATGGCCGGGAATGTTCAGGTCACGGACTTCGTCGAACTGCACCTTCTGCTTCAGGCGGTAGCCCGGCACATAGGCCTGAACCGCAGCAGCCATCTCCTCGATGGAGGCTTCGACCTTGGCTTGATCGACCGACTCGCTGAGCACGTACACCGTGTCACGCATGATCAGCGGCGGCTC
The DNA here is from genome assembly GCF_023516765.1 of Pseudomonas sp. R3.Fl. Classification (NCBI taxonomy): domain Bacteria; kingdom Pseudomonadati; phylum Pseudomonadota; class Gammaproteobacteria; order Pseudomonadales; family Pseudomonadaceae; genus Pseudomonas; species Pseudomonas sp. R3.Fl. The sequence goes on along the minus strand of NZ_JAMGSO010000001.1, from coordinate 6,888,312 downwards.
GGCCGGGTTCATGATGATGATCGCCTTGCCCTTCGCCGCGCCGCCGATCACTTCGATGGCCTTGCTGGTGGTCTCAGTGAACTCATCGATATTGGCGCGAGTGCCAGGACCAGCCGATTTCGACGCGATGGAGGCAATGATTTCCGCGTAGTGCACTTTGGCCGCCCGCGAAACGGCCGCGACCATCGGAATCGTCGCCTGCCCACCGCAAGTCACCATATTCACGTTCAACGCCTGCAGGTGCTGCTCCAGATTGACCACCGGCACGCAATACGGACCGATTGCGGCCGGGGTCAGGTCGATCACGCGAAGACCGGGCTTGTGGCCCCGCAGAAACGCGTCGTTCTTCACGTGGGCGCCGGCTGAAGTGGCATCGAAGACGAAGTCGATCTCGTCGAAGATCGGCAGGCGGGTCAGGCCCTCCACGCCTTCGTGGGTGGTGGCCACGCCCATTCGTGATGCGCGGGCCAGACCGTCGGAGGCCGGGTCGATGCCGACCATGGCGGCCATTTCCAGATGCTGCGCATTGCGCAGGACTTTGATCATCAAATCGGTGCCGATGTTGCCGGAGCCGATGATGGCGACTTTGCGTTTGTTGCTCATGGCATTCCTCGGAAAGCGTTCGATCAAGAGCGCTGAAGGCTGGAAGGCTGGACGAAAAAGCACCGACCTCCGCTCTGGCAGGGACTGCTTGTCGTTCAGCCTCCAGCCTCCAGCGCTTTTTTCGGCTTTTAGCTCTGGCTGAAGGTCACACCGACGCGGCCCAGGCCATCGATCTCGGCGTCGAAACGGTCACCGGCGGCTACCGCGACCATGGGCCCGAGGGCGCCGGTAAGGACGATGTCGCCAGCCTTCAGCGGGTCGCCCAGGCGGGCCAGGGTGCGTGCCAGCCACACCGCTGCGTTGAGCGGATGGCCCAGGCATTCGGCGCCGCTACCGCTGGAGACCGGTTCGTCGTTGCGCGTCATGCGCATGGCCGCGCCGCGTAGGTCCAGGCCATCCAGGCGCCGCGCCGGGCCGCCGAGCACGAAGCAGCCGCTGGAGGCGTTGTCGGCCACGGTGTCGGCGAAGCGGATGTTCCAGTTGGCGATGCGGCTGCCGACGATTTCCAGGGCCGGCAGCACCCAGCCGGTGGCGTTCAGCACGTCAGCGAAGGTGGTATCGGCGCTGGGCAGGTCGCGTTCCAGCACCAGGGCGATTTCCGCTTCGATCTTCGGTTGCAGCACGCGGCCAAAGGGCACGGTTTCGTTGTCGCCATAAGCCATGTCGGCAAACAGGCAGCCGAAGTCCGGCTGGTCCACGCCCAGCTGGGCCTGCACCTTGGGGTTGGTCAGGCCGACCTTGCGGCCGACCAGGCGGCGGCCGGCGGCCAGGGCGTGGGCGACGTTGAGACGCTGGATGGCGTAGGCCGCTGCGCCGTTCTCCGCGCCGATGGCGTCACGCAGTGGCGCGATGGCCTCGCCCTGCTGTTCCGCGCAGCGCAGCTCGGCGGCCAGGCGTTCGAGGGTCTCTTGGCTGATGGTCATAGGGCACCTCGGGTTCAGTGCTGGAGGAAGTCCAGCACCAGGCGGTTGAAGGGTTCGGCGTGTTCCCACTGGGCCCAGTGGCCGCAGTTGTTGAACACGTGCAGCGAGGAATTGGGGATGCCGGCGAGCAGGCGCAGGCCGGCGTCCATGGGTACGAAGCGGTCATTGCGGCCCCAGACGATCAGCGTGGGCGCCTGGATCTCGGCCAGGCGCGAGCCGAAGTCGGGGAACTGCCTGGGGTTGGCGGCCAGGCTTTCGACGAAGTTGTCCAGGTGCTCGCGGCGGCTGAGCATGTTGTCCAGGCGCGTCTGGAACAGTTCCTCGGTGAGGTCGCTGGCGTCGAAGACGAAGACGTTCATCATCCGCTTCAGGTTGTCGATGGTCGGCTCGCGGTACAGGCCGTTGAGCAGCTTGATGCCCTCGGTGGGCATCGGCACGAAGGGGCTGGCGCCGCCGGTGCCGCCGCCCATCAGCACCAGCTTGCCGACGCGCCGCGGGTTGGCCAGGGCGAAGGCCACGGCGCTGTGGGCGCCCATGGAATTGCCGAGGATGTGCACGCGCTCCAGGCCCAGCACGTCGAGCAGGCCCCTGAGCGCCGTGGCGTTGAGGTCCGAGCGCGAGCCGCGGCAGACGATGGGGTCGCTCTTGCTCCAGCCGGGGCAATCCATCAGGACAACCCGGTAACCGGCGGCCAACAGCGGCTCCAGGTTACGGCTGAAGTTGGCCCAGCCGCTGGCGCCGGGGCCGGAGCCATGGAGCATCACCACGGTCTCGGCGCCCTCGCCCAGGTCGTTGTAGTGCAGCTGCAGGTCCAGCCCGCCTTCGCGGATGCGCGCGAAGCGGCTGCTGTCGGCGTCGTTCGGCGACCTGTTGATGGTGGTCATCGGCGGCCTCCTTCAGTTCGGTTCGGGTTCGGCGCCAAGCGCGCCGAAGCCGGCGATCCACTCGGGAATCGGTCGGTAGTAGCGGTCATGCACGCGGTAGGCGCCGAAGACGGAGAGCGCGGCGAAGGCGGCCACCCAGGCTTTCACCTCGTGGGTCGAGCGGCCGGCGATGCTCGACAACTGCTCGTTGCCCAGGGCATCCAGCTCGCCCAGCCGGTTCTGCGCGAGGATGTCGAGGAACTGCTGGTCCCACTCGGGGTTGAGCGGATGCAGCGAGCCGGGGTCCTCGACGAAAAGCCGCGCCGCGCGGATCACCCGCTGCTGCCGCGCCTCCCGCTCATCGGCCGGCAGGTTGCGCCCGCTGCCCATCAGGCGGTCGGCCATATGGGCATCCACCTGGGCCAGCTGCGGCACCGGCGGCTGGTGCGACAGCCCGCCGGAACCGAGGAACAGCACGCGCTTGCCGGTGGAACGGGCGAATCGGCCGATGGCCTCGCCGAGCAGGCGGGCGCGCTGGAAGCTGGGCAACGGCGGCGCGACCGCATTGATGAAGACGGGCAGCACCGGGTAGTTCCCGAGCCCGCCCAGCAATTGCTCCAGCGGCTCGGCGAAGCCGTGGTCCACCTGCATGCGGTAGGACACCGCGGCGTCCACGCCGGCCTCCAGCACCGCCGCGGCGCAGGCCTCGGCAAGTTCCCTGGGCACGTTGAGCGGGCCGCTCAGGGTGCCGAAGTCGCCAATGGCGTGCGCGGCGACACCGATGCAGAACGACGGCATCACGTCATAGAAGAAACCGTTGTAGTGGTCCGGGGCGAACAGCACCACCAGCTCCGGAGCGAACGCCGCGATCCGTTCACGCGCCAGGGCCACCACGTCATTGACCTCCTGCAGCACCTCCGGCGCGGGGTCCACGTGCCCGATCAGCGGGGAATGCGAAAGGCATTGGAGAAGGACGCTCATCACCGGCACCCGCGGCAGAGGGTCACGGTCATCAGGGTATTCATGGGCAGGCACTCCAGGGACTCGGCAAGCGGACAACGCCCCGGTCACGCCCGGAACAGGCCTCTGCGGCCGACACGGACGGGCATCCGGGCAATTCGTCCGAATCATAGGAAGCGCGCCGCCGCCCAGCGCTCCCATGGCCGAGGGGCTTATCCCGATAGCGCAGAAACCCGGCCCTGCCGGCCCGAGGCCGGTTGCGGCGGGGCGGGCCAACTGTTGGCCTGGCGACAGTTACCCGACAGTACAGTTGCAGGCGCAACAGCAAAGGCCCGGCGCCAGCCCGCGGCCCCCGGAATCACCGAGGCGCCCGGTGGCACGGGGATTGCCTCGGGGGCACCACGACGGATTCCCCCAGCTAGCAACGAGGACAGCAACATGAGTCTGGACGCCTTCCGCGCCCCACCATTCTCCAGCGACAGCCACCACCCAGGCCCAACCCACGGCGACCAGGAACAGGAGCACGGCGCATGAAGATCATCGACATGCGCTGCCGCCCGGCCTTCCTGCATCCGTTCTTCGGCGCCGTGCCCGGCTCGGCCGAGCACGCCACGGCGCGCTGGCTGAACCGGCGCGTCGGCACCCGCGGCGACGATGCCCATTTCGAACGCTCGCTGACCCACGAAGGCTTCCTCGCCGAGGTGCGCGACGCCGGCCTGTACAAGGCCGTGGTGGTCGGCCGGCACACGCCGGCGCAGCACCTGCCCAACGAACGGATCCACGCCATCGTGAATGGCCACGCGCAATTGCTCGGCATCGGCTCGGTGGACCCGGCGCTGCAGGGCGTGGAAGGCGCGCTCGCGGAGATCGACCATGCGATCGACGACCTGGGCCTGACCGGCATCGACCTGGAGCCCGGTTTCGGCGAACCGGCCCGGCACCCGGACGACGCGCTGTACTGGCCGATCTACGAGCACCTGCAGAAGCGCGCCATTCCATTGTTCCTGATGAGCGGGCCGACCACGCCCGACCCGGCCTACAACGACCCCGGCCGCCTGGCGGCCGTGGCCCGGGCCTTCCCGGACCTGCGGATCGTCGTCTACCACGGCTTCTGGCCCAACGTGCAGCAGGCCATCGGCCTGGCGTTCCGCTACGAGAACGTCCACCTGGTGCCGGACATGTACCTGTTCCTGCCCGGCAGCGAAGCCTACGTGCAGGCCGCCAATGGCTTCCTCGCCGACCAGCTGCTGTTCGGCTCCTCCTACACCTTCAGGCCCATTCGCCAGAGCATCGAGGACGCCCAGCGCCTGGGCCTGAGCGAACACGCCCTGGAACGCTTCTTCCACGGCAACGCCGCGCGCCTGTTCAGGCTCGACTGAGTAGCGCCAACTCCGCAGCGCCGTCGTCATGGCGGCGATGTGGGGAATGGGTCAGGGCGATGCCGCCCCCATGCGCAGCCTCGCCTCAGGCCATCGCAGCGATTTCCACCATGTCGCCACGCAGGCGCACCGGCCATACGCGCAATTGCTGCTCGGGAAACTCCAGGCAAGCGCCGTCCTCCAGGCGGAAGTGCTGTTTGTACAGCGGGGCGGCCACCACCAGCTCGCCGCCGAGGCAGCCGACGATGCCGCGGCCGATGACGTTGGCGCCGGACAGCGGGTCGCGGTTTTCCACGGCGTAGAGCTGGCGGCCCCGGGCCGAGCCCGGCAGGTAGAACAGCGCGACCTGCACGCCGCCGACCCAGGCCACCACGCCCGAGTCCGCCACCAGGTCGTCGCGGGAACAGAGGTCCTGCCAGTCGCTGTCGAGCGGTCGGCTATCGATAAGTTGTGCGCTCAGTTGGGCCATCAGACCATCTCCTCGGCTACGGGTATCAGGTGGAGTTCATGGGCGCGGACCGGCCGGCGCTGGCCGCGCTCCTTGACGAAATGCACGCCCGGGTCGGGACGCGCGTCGTTGACGAAGGTGCGGAAGCGCTTGAGCTTTTCCGCGTCCTGGAGGGCGTTGGCCCACTCGCATTCGTAGCGGTCCACCACCGCCTGCATCTGCGCTTCCAGTTCGGCGCCCAGGCCCAGGCTGTCGTCGATGACCACCGCCTTCAGGTAGTCCAGCCCGCCCTCCAGGCCCTCGCGCCACACCGAGGTGCGCTGCAGCCGGTCGGCGGTGCGGATGTAGAACATCAGGAAGCGGTCGATGTAGCGGATCAGCGTGTCGTCGTCCAGGTCGGTGGCGAACAGCTCGGCGTGGCGCGGGCGCATGCCGCCGTTGCCGCAGACGTAGAGGTTCCAGCCCTTCTCCGTGGCGATCACGCCGACATCCTTGCTCTGCGCCTCGGCGCACTCGCGGGTGCAGCCGGAGACCGCGAACTTCAGCTTGTGCGGCGAGCGCAGGCCCTTGTAGCGGTGCTCGATGTCCAGGGCCATCTTCACGCTGTCCTGCACGCCGTAGCGGCACCAGGTGCTGCCAACGCAGGACTTCACCGTGCGGGTGGACTTGCCGTAGGCATGCCCGGTCTCGAAGCCGGCGGCGATCAGTTCGGCCCAGATGTCCGGCAGCTCGTGCAGTTGCGCGCCGAACAGGTCGATGCGCTGGCCGCCGGTGATCTTGGTGTAGAGGTCGTACTTCTTCGCCACCGCGCCGATGGCGATCAGCCCATCCGGGGTGACCTCGCCGCCGGGGATGCGCGGCACCACCGAGTAGGTGCCATTCTTCTGCATGTTGGCCATGAAGGTGTCGTTGGTGTCCTGCAGCGGCACCAGCCAGGGCTCCTGGATAGGCCGGTTCCAGCAGGAGGCGAGGATCGAGCCGACCGCCGGCTTGCAGATGTCGCAACCGACGTGGCCCTTGCCGTGCCTGGCCAGAAGCTCGTCGAAGGTCTGGATGCCTTCCACGCGGACGATGTCGTACAACCCCTGGCGGGTGTGGGCGAAGTGCTCGCAGAGGCTCTTGTCCACCACCACGCCGCGCGCGCTCAGCTCGTGCTCGAAGACCTGCTTGAGCAGCCCGGCGCAACCGCCGCAGCCGGTGGCGGCCTTGGTGCAGGCCTTGAGCCCGGCGAGGTCGCTGCAGCCGCCGTCGATGGCCGCGCAGATCGCCCCCTTGCTGACGTTGTGGCACGAACACACGGTGGCGGTCGCCGGCAGCGCGTCGGCGCCCAGCGCCGGAGCCGCCTCGCCCAGCGGCAGGATCAGGCTGGACGGATCGGCCGGCAGCGGGATGCCGTTCTGCACGTATTGCAGCAGGGTGTCGTAGTAGCTGTTGTCGCCCACCAGCACCGCGCCGAGGGCCTGCTTGCCGTCGGCGGAGACCACCAGCCGGCGGTAGCTGGAGCTGGCCTCGTCGATGACGCGGTAGCTGCGCGCCCCCGGCAGTGCCCCCTGGGCATCGCCGATGGAGCCGACGTCGACGCCGAGCAGCTTGAGCTTGGTCGACATGTCCGCGCCCATGAAGGATTCGGCCTCCTCGCCACAGAGCGTCGCGGCGACGGTTCGGGCCATCTGGTAGCCCGGCGCGACCAGCCCGAAGATGCTGCCGTTCCAGGCCGCGCATTCGCCGATGGCGAAGATGTCCGGATCGCAGGTCAGGCACCGGCCGTCGATGGCGATGCCGCCGCGCGGGCCGAGCTCCAGGGCGCATTGGCGGGCCAGGGCGTCCTGCGGGCGGATACCGGCGGAGAAGACGATCAGGTCGGTTTCGAGGAAATCCCCGCCGGCGAAGTTCATCCGGTAGCGATACGCCTCGCCGGCCGTGACCGACTGGGTGGCCCTGGACAGGTGCACGCCGACGCCCAGCGCCTCGATCCGCGCCTTCAGCGCCGCGCCGCCCTGCTCGTCGAGCTGCACCGGCATCAGCCGCGGGGCGAACTCCACCACATGGGATTCCAGGCCGAGGGATTTCAGCGCGTTGGCCGCCTCCAGCCCGAGCAGGCCGCCGCCCACCACCACGCCACGGCGGGCGTTGGCCGCCGCCGCGCGAATGCCGTCGAGGTCAGCCAGGGTGCGGTAGACCAGGCAGGCATCGCCCTGCGCGCCCTCGATGGGCGGCACGAAGGGATAGGAACCGGTGGCCAGCACCAGCTTGTCGTAAGCGCGGCGGCCCTCGGCGGTGACCACCTCGCGACGGGCGCGGTCGATTTCCAGCACTGGCACGCCGAGGTGCAGGGTGACGCCCGGCCGCTGGTACAGCCCGGCCTCGCCCAGCGCCAGCGACTCGGCATCGCGGCCGCCGAAGTATTCGGAGAGGTGCACCCGGTCGTAGGCGCGCAGCGGCTCCTCGCTGAACACATGAATGTGGTAGCGGCCCAGCGCACCACGCTCGACCAGCTGTTCGACGCAGTGGTGGCCGACCATGCCATTGCCGATCACGACCAGGGTTTGCACGGCATTGAAGGTAGCGACGTTGGAGTTCATGGAAGCCCCCGGCAAGCTCAACGGTTTTGCAGCGGAAAACAAAAAGGCGCCTGGAGTCTCGCGACTCCAGGCGCCTTTGCCTGTTCATTCTGAGGGTGCCATCGGGCCACGCTGCCCGATGCACCTGGTACCCCGGGTCGTCGATCGGCGTTGATCGTCCGGGTGGCCCGCCTCGTCGGTGGGCACGAGAGTGTTCTAGCAGGCTCCATGCCAGCCTTGCTGGAGAACCCTTCGCCGAGCCCCTGCGCCCCCGCAATACCTGGGCTGGACAGCTAGTCACGGCCTTCCGACCGGCCTGCGCCCCTGGCGCGCCTCGGCTCGACAGGCGAGCCAAAACGGTGCGCAGAACGGCAAGCGTGCCCCATTCACCGGCGCAGGCGAGCACCACCCCGCAGGCAAGCAGCCCTCTACGCCGACACCCCGCAGCGCCATGGCAATGCCGTGCCCGGGCGCAACCAGCCACGGTCTTCTCCCCACGCACACAGACGGTTTCCCGAACCTGGCACAGGCATTGCCTGAGCTAGCCCCGAGCGGTCAACGCCGACCGCCTCGACCACGACGACGACGCCGTGCCACCCCCGCCTTGCGCGGAGGGTCGCATGGCGTTTTTGCTTTTTGCGGACGGAAAGACCCATGGCGGAAAAGACGATTCGGAGCGTGTGTCCCTACTGCGGCGTCGGCTGCGGCATCGTCATGCAGGTACGGGACGGCCGCGTGGCCAAGGTGGTGGGCGACAAGCAGCACCCGACCAACTTCGGCCGCCTGTGCACCAAGGGCAGCACCTGCAACCAGGCGATCGCCGAATCCGGCCGCATGGAGCACGCCTACCTGCGCAGCGAGCGGGCCCGCGAACCGGTGCGAACCCCGGTCGCCGAAGCCATCGCCGCCACCGCTAGGCGGCTGCGGGGCATCCTCGACGCACATGGCCCCGACGCCCTCGCCTTCTACGTCTCCGGGCAGATGTCGCTGGAGGCGCAATACCTGGTCAACAAACTGGCCAAGGGCTACGTCGGCACCAACCAGATCGAGTCCAACTCGCGCCTGTGCATGGCCAGCGCCGGCAGCGGCTACAAGCTCTCCCTCGGCGCCGACGGCCCGCCCGGCTCGTACCAGGACTTCGACAAGGCCGAGGTGTTCTTCGTCATCGGCGCCAACATGGCCGACTGTCACCCCATCCTCTTCCTGCGCCTGATGGACAGGGTCAAGGCCGGGGCCAAGCTGATCGTCGTCGACCCGCGGCGCAACGCCACCGCCGAGAAGGCCGACCTGTTCCTGCAGATACGCCCCGGCACCGACCTGGCGCTGCTCAACGGCCTGCTCCACCTGCTGCACGCCAACGGCCACACCGATGCGCAGTTCATCGCCGAATTCACCGAAGGCTGGGAAGAGCTGCCGCCATTGCTCGACGACTACACGCCGGAACGGGTCGCCGAGCTGACCGGCCTCGACCCCGCGGCCCTGCGCCAGGCCGCGCAATGGATCGGCGAGGCCGGCGCCTGGATGAGCTGCTGGACCATGGGCCTGAACCAATCGACCCACGGCACCTGGAACACCAACGCCCTGTGCAACCTGCACCTGGCCACCGGCAAGATCTGCCAGCCCGGTAGCGGCCCCTTCTCCCTCACCGGCCAGCCCAACGCCATGGGCGGCCGCGAGATGGGCTACATGGGGCCGGGGCTGCCAGGGCAGCGCTCGGTGCTGGCGGAGGACGACCGGACCTTCGTCGAGCGCACCTGGGGCGTGCCGGAAGGCACCCTGCACACCCGCCTGGGCGGCGGGACCATCGCCCTGTTCGAAGACATGGCGGCCGGGAAGGTCAAGGCCTGCTGGATCATCTGTACCAACCCGGTGGCCAGCGTCGCCAACCGCGGCAAGGTCATCGAGGGCCTGAAGGCCGCGGAACTGGTGATCGCCCAGGACGCCTTCCTCGACACCGAGACCAACCGCTACGCCGACGTGCTGCTGCCCGGCGCCCTGTGGGCCGAGGCCGAAGGCGTGATGATCAACTCCGAACGCAACCTCACGCTGATGCAGCAGGCCGTGGAGCCGCCCGGCGAAGCCCTGGCGGACTGGCGCATCATCGCCGAAGTGGCCTGCGCCATGGGCTTCGCCGACGCCTTCAGCTACGCCTCGGCGGCCGAGGTGTTCGAGGAGATCAAGCGCTTCCACAACCCCAAGACCGGCTACGACATCCGCGGCGCCAGCCACCCGCGCCTGCGCGAAACCCCGCTGCAATGGCCCTGCGCCGACGCCCATGGCGACGACCGCGCGCCGATCCGCTACCTCAACGACGGCATCAGCCAGAAACCCAGGCTCCGCGAGGACGGCTCGCGGCCACGCCTGGCCTTCCCAACCCCGACGGGCAAGGCGCGGTTCTTCGCCCGGCCGCACCTCGACCCGGCGGAAATGCCCGACGCCGACTACCCCTTCGTGCTCAACACCGGCCGCCTGCAGCACCAGTGGCACACCCTGACCAAGACCGGGAAGATCGCCACCCTCAACAAGCTCAACCCCGGCCCCTTCGTCGAGGTCCACCCGGAAGACGCGCAGAGCCTCGGCGTGCGCGACAAGGACCACCTGGAGATCCGCTCGCGCCGCGGCCAGGCCGTGCTGCCCGTGGTGGTGACCGACCGGGTGCTGCCCGGCGGCTGCTTCGCGCCCTTCCACTGGAACGACCTGTACGGCGACAACCTGGCGATCAACGCCGTCACCAGCGATGCCATCGACCCGCTATCGCAGCAGCCGGAGTTCAAGTTCTGCGCCGTCAGCCTGCGCCGCGTCGAGCTGATCGACCACCAGTTCCTGGAGACGCCTGCCGCCACGGGCGCCTCGCTCACCCCGCCGCCCCTGTCCGAGGAGATCGATATGGCCCCCGTCGATGCATTCGCCGCCCTGCTCGGTGTGTCCGGCACGACACCCCCGCCCCTGAGCGAGCCCGAGCGCGCCTACATGAGCGGCTTCATCGGCGGCTTGCGCATCAACCCGAATGCGGGCGTACCCAGCCTGCCCGCCAGCGCGCCCCTGGCCGCGCCGACGCGCCTCTGGCTCGACGGCATGCTGGCCGGCCTGTTCAGCCGCGCCGGCCAGCTACAGCCGGCGCTGTTCGAAGCGCCCGCCCCAGCACCACAGCCCGCCCCACAAGCGGCCGGCACGGCCCCCGTCACCCTGCTCTGGGCCTCGCAGACCGGCAACGCCGAGGCCCTGGCCGAGCGCGTCGCCAAGCGCCTGGAAACCGTGGGCTGCAGCGTGGAACTGGCCGCCATGGACAGCTACACGACGGAGAGGCTCGGCAGCGTGCGCAACCTGGTGCTGCTCAGCAGCACCTTCGGCGACGGCGACCCGCCGGACAACGGCCGCAGCTTCTGGGAAACGCTCAACGCCGGCGCGCCGGACCTGAGCCACCTGCGCTATTGCGTGCTCGCCCTGGGCGACCCCAGCTACGACCAGTTCTGCCAGCACGGCAAGAACCTCGACCGCCGCCTGGCCGAGCTGGGCGCCAACCGGCTGGGCGCGCGCATCGACTGCGACACCGACTTCGAGGAAAGCGCGGAACGCTGGCTGGGCGAGTTGCTGGCCCGGCTGGAACCCGGAACGCCCGCCCCCACCGAGCCCCCCAAGGAAAAAACCGTAGCGCCGGCAGCGATAAGCAAAGACCACCCCGCGCCCCTGCGCCTGACCCTCAACCGCCGGCTGAACGGCGAAGGCGCCAGCAAGGACACCCGCCAGTTCGCCTTCGCCCTGGACGATTCGGGCCTGCAGTACGAAGCCGGCGACGCCCTCGGCGTATGGCCACGCAACTGCCCGGAGCTGGTCGAGGAAGTGCTGCAGCTCGCCGGCCTGGACGGGGAACAGGTCGTGAGCGTCGCCAAGCTCGGCGACATGCCGCTGCGCACGGCGCTCACGGACTGCTACGAGATTGCCCGGCCCAGCGCCGAAGCCCTGGCCCTGGTCGCCGAGCGCAGCGGCCGGGCGGAACTGCGCGAGCTGCTGGGGCCGCGCAAGGCCGAACTCAAGGACTGGCTATGGGGACGGCAACTGGCCGACGTGCTGCAGCTGTTCCCGGCCCGCCATGACGCCGGCGAACTGCTGGGCGCCCTCAAGCGCCTGCAACCGCGCCTCTACTCCATCGCCTCCAGCCCCAGGGCCCAGGCCGGCGAGGTCCAGCTGACCGTCTCGGCCGTCCGCTACGGCCGGCGCAAGGGCGTGGCCTCGACCTACCTGGCCGACCGGGCCGGCGAGGCGCGGGTACCGCTGTTCGTGCAAGCGTCCCGGCACTTCCGCGTCCCCGAACAGGGCGACCGGCCGATGGTGATGATCGGCCCGGGCACCGGCGTGGCGCCCTTCCGTGGCTTCCTCCACGAACGCCGGGCGCGCGGCGATGGCGGGCGCAACTGGCTGTTCTTCGGCGAACAGCATGCCGCCACCGACTACTACTACCGGGACGAACTGGAAGCGATGCACAAGGACGGCCTGCTCACCCACCTGAGCCTGGCCTTCTCCCGCGACCAGGCGGAGAAGATCTACGTGCAGGACCGCATGCGCGAGCACGGCGCCGAACTCTGGCGCTGGCTGGAAGAAGGCGCGAACCTCTACGTCTGCGGGGACGCCAGCCGCATGGCCAGGGACGTCGACCAGGCGCTGCGGGACCTCGTCCGGGCCCACGGCGGCCTCGACGAGGAGGCCGCGGCGCAATACGTACGCTCGTTGAGCGAGCAGAAGCGCTACCTGCGCGACGTCTATTGAGGGGCCCTTTGCTTCGACGGCCGGCGGATTCCAGCGTCGCCCCGCCTCAGATCGTGCGCGAGAAACGCTCCTGCTGCTCGCCGCCCAGGTAGGCATCGAAGGCCATCGCCACGCTGCGCATCATCAACTGGCCCTGGGGCAGCAGGATCAGCGCGTCGTCGCGCAGCTCCACCAGTCCGTCGTCGACCTGCTCCTGCAACTGCCGCAGCGAGCCTGCGAAATACTCGCTGAAACGGATGCCGTGGCGCGCCTCCAGCGGCGCGTAGTCCACGCGGCCATGGCACATCAGCGCGCCTATCACCTCGCGGCGCAGGCGGTCGTCGTCGGTCAGCCGGTAGCCCTTGTGCACCGGCAGCAGGCCCTCGTCGAGGCGCGCGTAGTACTGCGACAGCTCCTTCACGTTCTGCCCGTAGGTGTCGCCGACCTTGCTGATCGATGACACGCCCAGCGCGATCAGGTCGCAGTCGGCATGCGTCGAATAGCCCTGGAAGTTGCGTTGCAGCGTGCCCCTGGCGCGGGCCACGGTGAGTTCGTCGTCGGGCAGCGCGAAATGGTCCATGCCGATGTATGCATAGCCCTCCCCCGTCAGCCGCCGGATGGTCAGCTCCAGCAGCTCCAGCTTGCGCTCGGGCGGCGGCATGTCCTCGCGGCGGATCAGCCGCTGCGCGCGCACCCGCTCGGGCAGGTGGGCGTAGCTGTAGGCGGCGATGCGGTCCGGGCGCAGCGCGATGATCTTGCCCAGGGTAGCGTCGAAGCTTTCCACCGTCTGCAGCGGCAGGCCGTAGATCAGGTCCACCGAGACCGACTTGAAGCGCGCCTCGCGGGCGGCCTGGACCAGGTCGAAGATCTGCTGCTCGCTCTGCACGCGGTTGACCGCGGCCTGGACCTTCTCGTCGAAGTCCTGCACGCCGAAGCTGAGGCGGTTGAAGCCCTGGGCGCGCAACTCGGCGATGCGCTCGCGGCTGATGGTGCGCGGGTCGACCTCGATGGAGAACTCGTGGTTGTCGCTCTCGTCCAGGTTGAAGTGCTCGCGCAGGCTCTCCATCAGGTCCGACAACTGTTCGCTGGTCAGGTAGGTCGGCGTACCGCCGCCCAGGTGCAGCTGGGTGAGCTTGCGCGAGCCCTCGAACAGCGCCGCCTGCATGGCGATCTCGCGCTTGAGGTAGTCCAGGTACTCCACGGCGCGGTGGGTCTTCTGGGTGATGATCTTGTTGCAGGCGCAGTAGTAGCAGAGGCTCTTGCAGAACGGGATATGGATGTAGACCGACAGCGGCTTGGCCGGCGCCCGGTTGCTCGAGCGGGCGGCCTGGCGATAGTCGTCGGCGGCGAACGCGCCATGGAACTGCGGCGCGGTGGGATAGGAGGTATAACGCGGGCCGGGGCGATCGTACTTCTCGACCAGCGCGCGGTTGAAACTCATCGACTCAGACATGGCACGGCTCCTCGGACGCTGGCAGTCTGTCGCTGCAAGTCGTCCGGTCAAAGATACACCCATGTGAGCATTGCGCCTCCTGAGCGGGATCAAGAACTTCCGCCGGGCGCAGCTCGGCTTCGCGCATCCAGGGCGAGCTAGACTGTCCGTACTGGCAGCGCCAGCGGTTAGCGCAACGTCCTGAGGAGCCTGCACGATGACCAGGAGATTCGAGATCGGCGATCATGTGAGCTGGAATTCCGAGGCGGGCCGCGTGTCGGGGACGATCATCGCCATCCATACCCGCGACTTCGACTACAAGGGCCACCGCCATCACGCCTCGGAAGACGATCCGCAGTACGAGATCAAGAGCGACAGGACCGACCACATCGCGGCGCACAAGGGCAGCGCCCTCACCCTTGTGTGATGCGGGCGGCCCGTGAAGCTTCCGTTCTTCACCATCGGCCACTCCAACCGGAGCCTCGACGCCTTCGTCGAGCTGCTGCGCGAGCCCGGCGTCGGGCTGGTCGTGGACATCCGCAAGGTCCCGCGCTCCGCGTCCAACCCGCAGTTCAATGCCGATACGCTTCCCGGGGCGCTGGCCGACTGCGGCATTGCCTACGAGCACCTGGCCGCGCTCGGCGGGCTGCGCGGCAAGGCCCGGGGCCTGCCGGCGCAGGTCAATGGCTTCTGGGACAACCGCAGCTTCCGCAACTATGCCGACTACGCGCTCTCGGAACCGTTCCAGCAGGGCCTGGAGCAGCTGCTGGAAGCGGGGCGCCAACGGCGCTGCGCGATCATGTGCTCGGAAGCCGTGTGGTGGCGCTGCCACCGCCGCATCGTCAGCGACTACCTCATCGCCAGGGGCGAGACGGTCTTCCACATCATGGGGGAAGGCCGCCTGGAGCCGGCCCGGTTGACGCCCGGCGCCGTCGTCCAGGCGGATGGCTCGGTGGTCTATCCCGCGATTGACTCACCGCCGGAGTGAGCGGCTAGGTGCCGCGCTTCAGCAGCATCCTCTCGATATGCCCGATGGCGGCCCGCGGCTTGAGCTTTTTCGGGCAGAAGGCGATGCAGTTGTAGATCGAGCGGCAACGAAACACGCTGAACGGGTCGTCCAGCGCCGCCAGCCGCGCCTCGGTGGCCGTGTCACGGGAGTCGACGAGAAAGCGGTAGGCATTCAACAGGCCCGCCGGGCCGATGAAGCGCTCCGGGTTCCACCACCAGGACGGGCACTGCGTCGAGCAGCAGGCGCACAGGATGCACTCGTACAGGCCATCCAGCCTGGCCCGCTCCTCCGGCGACTGCAGCCGCTCGATGGCCGGTGGCGGCTGGTCGTTGATGAGGTAGGGCTTTATCCGCTCGTACTGCCTGTAGAACGTCCGCATGTCGACGACCAGGTCCCGTATCACCGGCAGGCCGGGCAACGGCCGTATGACGATGTCCACGTCGCCGCGCAACGGCCTGATCGCCTGCCCGGATGGCAGCTGCCCGCCGTGGAGCAAGGTCGAGACGCTGGTGATGCAGGCCAGGCAGTTGGCGCCGTTGATGTTCATGCCGTCGGAGCCGCAGACGCCTTCGCGACAGCTGCGCCGGTAGGTCAGCGTCTGGTCCTGGGTTTTCAGGTGCTCCAGCAGGTCGAGCACCATCATGTCCTCGCCCGGCTGCAGGTCGTAGGTGTAGTCCTGCAGGCGCGGCGCTGCATCCTGTTCCGGGAGATAACGGTAAATACGGACTTTCATCTCGCTCACCTCCGGGCCGATCTCCAGCGTGGACCTTCCAGGCGATCTGGCCAAGCCTCTGTCGGCAGCCCAGGAATTATACGACTCATCGATAGGAGCAGCGCCGGCAGCGGCGCCGAGTTGCTGGCCAATGGCAAGCTATGTGATGATTAGTATCGATTCTCATTTACCAAAAGATTCTGATGGCCGCGGGACACCACCCAGCGGCGTGGTGACTGTCTGTGAGCTCATCTGCCTATGCCACTCCTCCATCGCTGGAGACGCTGTACTGCGACCATCACGGCTGGCTGCAGGCATGGCTGCGCAGGCGCCTGGGGCACGCCAGCGATGCCGCGGACCTGGCCCACGACACCTTCCTGCGGCTGATCGGCGGGGCCAGCCAGCCGCGCTTCGCCAGCATGGCCGAAGTGCGCGCCTACCTGCGAACCACCGCCAAGAACCTGTGCATCAACCTGTGGCGGCGCCAGGAAATCGAACGCGCCTGGCTCGACACCTTGGCGGCGCTGCCGGAAGAGCAGTGCCCCTCCGCCGAGCGGCAGGCCGCGGTTCTGCAAGCCCTGGAGGAAATCAGCTGCATGCTGCAGACGCTGTCCGCCAAGGCGGCACGGGCCTTTACCCTCGCCGTGGTGTGCGAGATGACCGACGACGAGGTCGGCGCGCAGCTGGGGGTTTCCGGGCGCATGGTGCGCAAGTACGTGGCCCAGGCCATGCTCGCGTGCCTGACGTTGCGCGCCGGCGAGACGGCTGCCGCGTTGCGCCAGGAGCCGCTCTACTGATGGCGAACCCCGGTCACGAAAGCCCCCTGCCCTCGCACGCCGTGCTGGAGCAGGCGGCCTACTGGTACGCCACCCTGCGTGACGGCCAGGCCAGCGCCCAGCAGCGCGCCCACTGGCAGGCATGGCTGGGCGCGGATCAGATGCACGAGCAGGCCTGGCGTTATGTCGAAGGCGTCAGCCGCAACTTCGAGCCGCTGCGCGGCCGGCCCGACACGCACCTGGCCGCCGATGCGCTGGGTATCGCCGCCGAACGCATGCATTCGCGTCGCCGGCTGCTGACCGCGATGGCGGCCGTCAGCACTGGCACCCTGTGCGGCTGGCTGGGCTGGCGTGAAGCGCTGCTGCCGTCCGGCCTGATGGCCTGGGGCGCGGATTACCGCACCGCCACTGGCGAGCAACGTGAAATAACCCTGGCCGATGGCTCCCGCGCCTGGCTCAACACCGCCAGTGCCATCGACCTGGCGTTCAGTGCCCGGGCTCGCCGCGTCACGCTGGTGCGCGGCGAGGTGTTCATCGCCACCGCCAAGGGCGCGCGCCCCTTCTACGTCGAGACCGGGCATGGGCGCCTGCAAGCGCTGGGCACGCGCTTCAACGTGCGCTGCGAGGGCGAGCGAACCTGGCTGGCCGTCTATGAAGGCGCTGTGGAAATACGCACTGCCAAGGGCGCCGTCCGCGTGCTGAAGGCCGGCCAGCAGGCGCATTTCAGCGCCAGCCACATCGGTGACAGCCAGGCCGCCGACGCGGCCCGTGAAGCCTGGACCCAGGGCTCGCTGCTGGCCGACAACATCTCCCTGCGCGAGGTGGTGCAGGAGCTGCGCCGCTATCGCCACGGCCACCTCGGCGTTGCCGATGAGGTGGCCGACCTGCGGGTGTATGGCAACTTCCCCATCCAGGACTCCGAGCGCGTGCTGCGCATGCTGGCCTCGGCGCTGCCGATCCGTATCGAACAGCCCCTGCCCTGGTGGGCGAGCATCGAAGCCCGGCGCTGAACACGGCGGGCAAAAAAAATCGGAAAAAGGGTTCCGGGTTTC
The DNA here is from genome assembly GCF_023516765.1 of Pseudomonas sp. R3.Fl. Classification (NCBI taxonomy): domain Bacteria; kingdom Pseudomonadati; phylum Pseudomonadota; class Gammaproteobacteria; order Pseudomonadales; family Pseudomonadaceae; genus Pseudomonas; species Pseudomonas sp. R3.Fl. The sequence goes on along the minus strand of NZ_JAMGSO010000001.1, from coordinate 6,870,851 downwards.
GCCCGCTCGCTGGTTTACCCAGTGAGAAGACGTGAAACATCGCCGCATCGGCGGTTGAGGGTCTTCGCTCATCAACCCTTGTCCCCAGAGGAATGCCGTCCATGTCCCTCCGCTGTCACCCGCGCGCTGCCCACCCGGGTGTTGTCGCACACGCTTTTGCCCTGCGCCCGCTGACCCTGGCGCTTCACCTGGCGCTCTCGGGCAGCGCCGTGAGCCTGGCGGGCTGGTCGCCGGTCGCCATGGCCGGGGACGGCGTCGTGGCCAGCGCCGAGCGCAGCTACGACATTCCCGCCGGCCCGCTGGCCAGCGCGCTCACGCGTTTTTCCCGTGAGGCAGGCGTGTATCTGGTCGGTGCCGGCAGCGTGGCCGAGGGCGTGACCAGCCCGGGCCTGCAAGGCAGCTACACGGTGTCGGACGGCCTGGCCATGCTGCTTTCCGGAACCGGCCTGGAGGCCGTTCAGCAGGCCGATGGCAGCTATGGACTGCAGAAGGCGCCAAGCGCGGAGCCCTATCGCCTCGCTCCCGTCATCGTCAACGCCCAGGCGGTAGCGGACGACCCCTCCGCCTCGGTGGTGAGTCGGGAACTATGGGTCGGCGGCAAGGTGGCGACCAACATCCAGAATACCCCGGCATCGGTTTCCGTCGTGACCCAGAAGGAAATCGAGCAGCGCAGCGCCAGCACGACCGAGGAAATCCTGCAGTACACCCCGGGGACCATCACCGACTACTACGGCACCGATGACCGCAACGACTACTTCCTGATTCGCGGCTTCCAGGCCACCACCTACCGCGATGGCCTGACCCTGGGCTCGATGCGTGGCGTGCGCGAGGAGCCTTTCGCCTATGAGCGCGTCGAGGTGCTGCGCGGCGCCAACTCCACGCTGTTCGGCCCGGCCGACCCCGGCGGCTCGGTGAACTTCGTGACCAAGCAGCCGCGTTTCAACAGGTTCGGCCAGGTCTATGCGACCTACGGCTCGTTCAACCACATGGAGGCCGGCCTGGATACCGGCGATGCGAACGAAGACAAGACCCTGGCCTACCGCTTCACCGGCAAGTTCCAGGACAGCGATCGCGAATACGACCACTCCCAGGACGACAACAACTTCCTCATGGGCGGCCTGACCTGGGCGCCGACGGCCTATACCTCCGCCACCCTGGTGGTGGATCACCTGCGCCAGGACAACACGCCCAACAGTGGCGGTTACCCGATGGACAGAGAGTATGACCGCGACAAGTTCTTCGGCGAGCCGAGCTACAACTTCCACGATGTCGAGCGCACCAACGTCAGCGCCAACTTCACCCATGATTTCGACAACGGTTTCACCCTGCGCAGCAACCTGCGCCACAGCGACCTGAGCGATGAATACGGCTATGCCTACATCAGCGACGCTTCCGGGCATACCGGCACCCTGGTCGACCGTGGCTACCTGGGTTCCGACACTGACGCCGAGCAGTTCAACGGCAACCTGATGCTGCAGTACGACGCGCGCTTCGAAAACATCGACAGCAGCAGCATCGTCGGCGTGGAATATCTCGACTCCTCCGCCAAGAACGTTTCCGTCTATGGCTCCGCCGACCCGATAGACGTTGCCAACCCGGTATACCGCGGCGTTTCGCCGGCCATCGTCTACCAGGACAAGGATCAGGACAGCACCATCAAGTCCGTGTTCCTGCAGCAGAACCTGTCGTTCTACGAGCGTTTCATCGTCACCGCCGGTATGCGCAACGACTCCATGGACGTTTCCGAAACCGACCACCTCTACGGGACCAAGTCCTCGGACAGTTTCTCGGAAAACTCTTTCCGCGGCGCGCTGACCTATATCGTCAACGATGAGGTTTCCACCTACGTCAGCATGGTGGAGTCGGTTTCCCCGCCCGAGGTCGGCGTCACTCCGGAGCGCGGCACCCAGTACGAAGTGGGCGTGAAGTATTCGCCGCAGGAGATGAACGCGCTGTTCTCCGCTGCCGTCTACCAGCTGACCCAGGACGATGTCGCCACCGCGGTCGTGCAGCCGAACGGCGTCATCGACCAGCAGACCGTAGGCTCGCAGCGCGTGCGTGGCCTCGACCTGGAGGTCAAGGCCGAGCTGACGGAGAACCTGAGCCTGGTCGGCGGCTACTCCTACATGGACACCGAGGTGCTTCGCGGTGCGCTGCAGGTATGGGCCGGGACGGGTTACGAGGTCGTGTCGATCAAGGGCAACCAGCTCGTTTCCGCACCCAAGCACTCGGCTTCGCTCTGGAGCTATTACAGCGTGCCGGGAACGGATGTCAGCGTCGGCCTGGGCGCCCGTTATACGGGGTCCTACTATTTCGGCGACTTCAACAATACCGGCAAGAGCGACGCCACCACGCTGTTCGATGCCGCGTTCAACTACCAGATCCTCAAGGACACCGACCTGGCCATCAACGTCAGCAACCTGTTCGACGAGCAGCATGTGGTCGGTCGCGGCAGCGCGGACTACTACAACCCGGGCCGCGAGATCACGGCCAAGGTGAGCTACAACTGGTAAGGCGCGGGACGCGCGAGCCGATCGATTCCGCCCGGGTCGCGCGTCCAGCTTCAGCAGACTCCCCACTGGCCTTCCGCGAACAGCTACTCGCGAACGACCTGGACCCCCGCTTTTCTTTCCAGCCTGCGGGCCATTGCGTGGAAGAACACGCAAGCAAGGCCGGTGGCGGCCATGACCTGGCACATGGCCGCCGGCGTCCGGTCGCCCAGGCTCCCGACCCAGGCGCTGCACAACGCCCCCAGGGCGAACTGGCCGGCCACCGCGAGGGCTGCCACGGCGCCGGCCCTGCCCGGGTAGAGGGCCATCAGGGTAGCGATGCAGTTGGCCCCGAAGAGGCCGGTGCTGCCGACGTAGAGCACGACGAAGGCGACGATGGCCGGCAGCCCGCCGAGACCGGTCATGCCGCAGAACAGCAACCCGGCGCTGGCCACCAGGGTGCTCGCCGCGCCGGCGGCGATCATCGTCCGCGGCCCGGTGCGGGGCACCAGCCTGGCGTTGAGCAGCGTGAGCGCTATCACCCCGGCGATGTTCGCCCCCACCAGCCACGAATACACCTGCGGCGATACCTGGAAGTAATCCATGTACACGAAAGGCGATGCGGTGATGAAAGCGAACATGCCCGCCAGGGACAGGCCGTTGCAGCCCACGTAGGCCAGGGCCAGGGGTTCACGCAGGAGATGCCCATAGGCCCTGAATGCCTGGAGGATGGAAGCGCTGCGGCGCTCGGCGGCCAACGTCTCGTCCAGGCGCGCCAGGGTGCAGAGCAGGCAGGCGCCGCCGAGCACGCAGAGCACCAGGAAAATCGCCCGCCATCCCTGCAGGACCATGAGCAGGCCACCCACGATGGGGGCCAGCAGCGTCGCGCCCATGGTGATCATGTGCATCAGCGACAGGATCCTGGCGGCCTGGTTCAACGGGAACAGGTCGCGGACGATGGCCCGGGCCAGGACCGCCGAGGCGGCGCCACCGAGGGCCTGGAGAAAGCGCCCGGCGAGTAGTTGCTGGATGCTGCCGGCGAACATGCACAGCAGGGTCGCCGCCAGGTACAGGGCGATGCCGCCGAGCAGCAGCGGGCGGCGGCCGTAGCGATCGGAAAGCGGGCCGTAGGCGAGCATGCCCAGGCACAGCCCGAGCAGGAAGATGCTCAGGCTGAGCTGCACCTGGGCGCTGTCGGCGGCGAGCCCCCGGGCGATGGCCGGGAGCGCGGGCAGGTAGGCGTCGATGGACAGGGGGACGAATGCCGTCAGGGCGGCCAGAAGGACCAGGGGCGGTCCCGGGCGGGTTGTCATGGAGACTCCGGAAGCGAATGGACGCAAGGCTGGCCGCCGCGCAACCGACGGCCGCGGCGGGCCCGTTGTCAGGCGGAAGCTCGGGGCGTCTGCGACGGGTACTCGCCGAACAGTTCCCGGTAGCTGCCGGCGAAATGGCTCAGGTGGAAGAAGCCCATTTCCGCGGCTATCTCGCCGACGTTGAAGTCCACTGCCATGGTGCTGATCAGCCGTCGGCGGACCGCATTCAGCCGGATGTTCCGCAGGTATTCGACAGGGCGGATGCCAACCACCACCTGGAAGCTGTTCTGCAAGGTCCTGCGGCTGACCCGCAGTTGCTCGCACAGGTCGAGAATGCTGACGGGCGTATCGGCGTTGGCCAGGGCCAGTTCCTGGCTGCGCTTCACCAGGTAGGCGCTGACGGCGAAATTGCTGCGCCGCCCCCGCCCCTCGTCCCAGGCATTGCTGAACAGGTCGAGGAAGGTGTCCAGCAGCGTGTCCTCGAGCATCTTTTCCGAGGCGCTGCCGACCGTCCCCGCCCGTTGCAGCAGGCTTCCGAAGACCGGCTGGATTCTTTGCTGGACGCGCCGCAGCACGCTGTCGGAAACCCCGATCTGCGGCAGGCTTTTCAGCAGCCGCAGCTGCTCGCCGGAGAGTTCGAAGGCCGCCAGCCGTGCGAAGCGGACGGTATCGACATTCGCCGCGAAGAACCGGGTGCCCTCTGGCGCATGCAGGAGGAATTCTTCGCCATCGCGCAACAGCACCACGCTATGGGCGCCGACTTCGTGCCCCTGCGAGACCGGGGCCCGCCCGTTGCCGAGCGACATCGCAATGCAGAAGCGTCCCCTGGGCGCCCGACCGTGCTGCACCACCCGCTTGTCCAGGACTTCCTGGAATATCTGGAAGCGCTCAGCCGAGACCTGCCGCAACTCGCTGGAAAGGCAGCCACGGCCCAGCTGGTCGTAGGTCTGGCACCATCCCGGAATCGAGCCGGCATGCAACTGGGGGTCGGTGAAGGAACGAACTTCGGCGAGCATGATCAGCGCTCCTCTGAGCCATGGCTCTGATTGTCAGCCCACAGGGCGGTTACGTCATCCCTGACGGACATCGTCCCTCAAGCGTTGGCCGGCGACACCGCGTCGAATCCCAGGACCAGCTCCGCGCCCAGCATGTGCAGCCGGTACTCACCGAGGCGGATGTCCAGGGGCGGCAGCAGGGCACCGGAAAGGACCACCTGGCCAGCGCGCAATGGCTGCCCATCGGCGAGCAGGCGGCGCAACAGCCAGCACAGATTGACCAGGGGCGCATCGGCCCGCCCGGCGGTGCTGCCGGCGCCACAGGGCACGCCATCGTGTTCCAGGCGATACTCCACGTCGGCATGGCGCCCGGGCTCGAAGGCCTGGCCCTGGCCCAGGCAGTACATCGCCGCAGCGGCGTTGTCGGCCAGGAAGGCGCCGGCCTCGAAACTCCAGTCCCGCCACCGGCTATCGGCGATCTCGAATGCCGGGGCGACCTCGCCGATGGCGGCGATCAACTGCTCGTCGCTGTAGCTTCCGGGTGGAATGTCCCGCCCCAGCAGGAAGGCCACCTCGACCTCCAGTTTCGGCTGGACCAGTTGCACCAGTGCGACCCGGCTGTCCGGCGCCACCTGCATGCCACTGGTCAGCGCGCCATAGACCGGCTCGCTCAATCCAAAGCGGGCCTGCGCCAGTGCGCCGGCGAAAGCGACCTTCCAGCCGCTCAGCGCCTCACCCTCTTCCAGCCGCTCGCGCAATACCTGGCGCTGCAGGCCATAGCCCTGCTCCACCGTCAACGCCTCCGGCTCGGGCAGCGGGGGCAAGGCCATGGCGATCAACCTGGCCCGCCGCAGCGCGGTCGGAAGCTGACCGATGGCGCTCATGACAGCTGCCCCGCCAGCTTGGCCAGTACGCCCTCCAGGCGCTCTGGCGTGGTGATGGCGGCCACGAAGCGGTCCGGGCGCACCACCACGATGCTGTCGCGAGCCTTGCCGAACCAGTCCGCCAGGCGGTTGTCGACGTCCTCCACGCTGATGGCGCCAGGGGTGCTCAGCGGTTGGCCACGGCTGCCGCTACGCGAACGGTTGACCTGGACGAAGCGCGTCTCCAGGCGATCCCAGAACGCTCGCATCTCGGCGCTCAGCCCTTCCGCCGGATTGACGCGGAAGCCGATCACCGCATACCAGGGCCCGAGAACCTCATCCAGGCGCAGGCGCTCTCCCGCGGCGTTCTCGACACAGGGCTGGATGAACAGCTGGCCGACCAGGTCGCCCTCCTGCACGTCCGGCCGCTCGTGGTGCACCAGCCCCTTGCCGATGGTCGCCTTGGGCTTGAACTTGAACTCGACCAGGTGCGAGCGCAGGTTGTCGACGGTGCCGACCGCCTGGAACAGCCAGTCGCGCACCCCGGCCATCAGCGGATTGGTCAGGCCGAGCACCGCGCCCATGTTGTCGGCCAGGGCGATCAGGTCGGTGGCATGGCCACGGCGCTCCTGGTCGTAGGTCTCGATGATCGAGGCCTTGGCGCGGCCCTTGAGCACCGCGGCCAGCTTCCAGCAGAGGTTGGCCACGTCGCGCAGGCCCGAGTTCAGTCCCTGCCCGGCCCAGGGCGGGGTAATGTGCGCGGCATCGCCGATCAGCGCCACCCGTCCGGAAACGAAGCGCTCCGCCACCCGCGAGTTGTGGGTGTAGGCGCGGATGCGCACGATCTCCAGCTGATCGACCGCATCGCCGATGTGGCCACGGATCAGCCGGCGGATGTTGCCCTCCTCGCACATCTTCGCCTCATCCTCGCCCTCCAGCAGCATGAACTCCCAGCGGCGCTGGCGGTACGGCAGGTAGATGCACACGAAAGGCCGCTGCGGGTCGGCATGCAATGCGGTGTAGGGCGCATCCAGCGTGTCGTTGGCGGCATCGACCACCACCCACTTGCGCGGGTGCGTCAGGCCGACCAGCTCGATGCCGAGCTGCTTGCGCACGCAGGAGCGGCCACCGTCGGCGCCGATCACGTACTGGGCGCGCAGCTCGTAGGGCTCGCCGGCGGCATCCTTGACCTTGAGCGTGACGCCTTCGGCGTCCTGGCTCAGCTCGAGCATCTCGTGGCCCTGGCGCAGGTCCACGCTTTCACGCTTGCCCAGTTCCTCGCGCAGGGTGCCTTCGAGCAGCTGTTGCATGAAGATGTTGCGCATCGGCCAGCCATACTCGGCGGCACTCGGCTTGACCTCGGCGAAGCAGACGCCACGGGCGTTGTAGTAGCGCAGCGGCACATTGCCGATCATGTCGCGGTGCGCCAGCTGCGCCACGCCCACGGTCTGCAGGACGCGCAGCGCCTCGTCGTCCATGCCCACCGCCCTCGGGTAAGGCAGGATGCCTTCCGAGAGTTCCAGTACCACGCAGTCGATGCCGTAAAGGCCCATGTAATGGGCAGCAGCGATGCCGTTCGGCCCGCCGCCGACAATCACTACCTGAGTGTTCTCCCGTTTCATGCTCTCTTCTCACCGATGTCTTATTGTTGTCGTTCAGTCAGACCTGCCAGGTAGCCAGTCACGACGGCGTTGAACCTTTCGCTCTGATCATCGTGCACGTAATGGCTGGCGTCGGCGATCTCCACCGTACGGATATGGGGGTTGGCCTCGCTCATCGCGGCCACGGTCGCCGGGGGCAGAAAGTCCGAACGTCCTCCACGGATGAACAGGCTCGGACAATCCAGCGCCCTGACCGCCGGCCAGAGGTCGGTGGGAGCGATGCTCAGGCGCGCCTGGGCAATGCCCTGCTGGTCGTGCCGCCAGGTGATCCCGTCCGAGCTCTCCCGCATGCTATGGGCCAGGCGGGAGGCCAGTCCCTGCTCCGACAGCCCCGGGCGGGACCTGCGCCAGAATGCCCTTGCCTCGTCCCAGTCGGCGAACAGCAAGGGCGTCTCGCGCATCTCCCGGCGAATCCGCTCGGCGCCCTCCCCCGCGCTCGACGAGCCGGGGCCGATGTCCTCGATGACCAGCGCCAGCAAGCGTCCCGGGTGCTGCCGCGCATACTCCAGCGCGTTCGCCCCGCCCAGCGAATGGCCGACCAGGACGAAGCGCTGCAGCCCGAGATGGGCGACCAGGTCTTCCAGGTCCTGGACATAGGACCCGGTACGATAGCTCGAAGGCTCGGCCCAATCACTCAGGCCACGGCCCCGCTGGTCGAGCGCGTGGCAATGGAAGCCCTCGCCCAGGGCGCCGGCCAGCGCCTCCCAGGTCTGCGCATAGGCGCGCAGGCCATGGAGCAGCACCACCGGAACACCCTCCTGGCGCCCCCAGCTCAGGTAGTGCAGCCGCAAGCCGGAGCGATTGGTAAAGAACTGGCTTTGCGCGGACATGGCTATTCTCCCGCAGCTCGTCATCAGGTCAGGCCGTTGTCGCCCTGGATGTCCTCTGCGCATAGTCCGCCCAGGCGGGCGCGCAGCCGGCCACGGGTGGCGAAGGCCCAGATGATGATGACTTCGTCGGCGGCCGGGCCGTCGCCGAAGGAGACCGACACGGTGTCGTAGTGGGAGCGTACGTAGAGCGCGTCCTTGTGCGCCAGCGGCACGTCGATGGTCGCCCCGGGCCCGCTGCGCTTGCCGGTGGAGGGCACCCAGGACTTGCCGCCGCCGAGCGCCAGGCGCACCGGGTCGGCAGCCGGGTTGGTCAGGAACGCGTTGCCATGCTCGTATTCGCCGTTGCTGCCCACCAGGCAGGCCTTGCCGTAGCTGACGATGGCGCGATCGCCGGCCAGCTCGCGGATACGGCGGCCGAACTCGTGGCCCAGCTCCGGCGAATTCTCGATCAGCTCGGCCAGGCTTTCGCTGAAGCGCCCGGCATAGGGGTTGTGGATGGCGGCGGCGACGACGTACTTGAACAGCGGCTCGCCGTCGGCCAACTGGCCACTTTCGTTGGCCAGGGTTTCCTCGACGAAGCTGTACCATTTGCGGATGTGGTAGCTGGAAAAATTGCTCGGTTTCATTGGCGAACGCTCTCAGAGTGGGTCGAGATTGATGTTGCGGCTGGGCGCACCGGCCGCCTTGAAGCGAGCCTTCGCCCGTTCGTCGTCGTGGTCGGTTTCGAGGAAGAACTCCAGGCGGTTGCCGTCGGGGTCGTTGAAATACACGCCGTTGCCGATTTCGTGATCGGTGATCTTCACCACCTCGACGCCTTTGTTCAGCAGCATGCCGTAGAGCTGGCGCAAGGTGTCCATGTCGCCGGCGATCTCCAGCCCGTAATGCTGCAGGCCCAGGCCGCCCTGGTGGGCGCCGGGCGCGGCCTTGATCAGGGCGATGTCGTGGTGCTTGCTGCCGAACGCCATCATGATCCAGCTCTCGCCACGGGCCGACTCATGCATGCCGAGCACATCGGCGTACCAGCGCGCCGAGACGTCCGGGTCGCTGACGAACAGCGACAGATGGGTACGAACGACTTCGAATTTCATCGCGTGCACCTCATTTCTTGTCGATGACGGACTGGTGTCCCGACTTGATCTGCGCCACGGCGGGCGTCCAGAGCACGTCGGCAATCTCGCTGAATTCGCGCCACTGCTTCTGCCAGCTGTCGCCGCCGTTTTCCGAGGTGAACAGATGGCCGTACTTGGTGCCGGCCACGATCTGCCGCGGATTGGCCGGGTTGAAGGCGATCGCCCAGACACAGGAGTTCGGCTGCTGCGGCAATGGCAGGACTTCCCAGCTCGCGGCGGCATCGCGGGAAACCAGGACCTTGCTGGTGGTGCCCGGCGTGCCGTCGGAGATGCTCAGGTAAAGGGTGTCCTCGGTGCCGAGCGGGGCGTTCAGCACGCGGGCGTAGTAGAGGCCGAAAGCCTCCTTGGCGATGATCCCGGTCCAGCTGGCGCCTTCGTCGAAGCTGCGGTAGATGGCGTTGACGCAGACCACCACGACCACCTTCTTGCCATGGTTGGGCAACACCACGATGTTGTGGATGTCGGAGTTGTAGTCCCACAGCAGCCGGTCGTCGATGCGCGTGAAGCTGTCGCCACCGTCGCGGCTGTGGAACAGGCCGCCCTCCTCCAGGCCGAACCAGACCTGGTCGCGGTCGGTCGGATCGTAAGCGAAGGCCAGCAGCCGCGGACGGCTGACCCCGGCGCAGAACTCGGGGATTTCCACCGGAACGCGATACCAGCTCGCACCGCCGTCCAGCGTGCGCCAGAGCACGGCCCGCGAAGGCGCGCCGGTGCCGACGAAGATACGCTGCGGGTCCCGCGGGTCCACCGCGACCTTCCATACCGTCTGCCCATTGAAAGGAGAATCCACCAGTTCCCAGGTGCCGCCGACATCGCGGCTGACGATCAGGCCGATGTCTGCGCCGGCATAGATGACGTCGGGCGCCGCCGGGCTGACGCTCAGCGAACGGGTGATCGCATCGAACTCCAGCGGCTGGCCGAGCCCGAGGCGATGCCAGCTGCGGCCATCATCGGCACTGCGGATGACCGCTTGGCCGACGGTCGCGACCAGAAAGGTTCCGTTACTCATTGCTGCAACCTCCTCAGATGAAGATGCCACGGGTCAGCCCGCCGTCGATGCCGATGGATTCGCCGGTGACCGCGCCCGCCTTCGGCGAAGCGAGGAAACCGATCAGCCAGCCCATCTCGATGGGCTGCAGGGTGCGGCGGATCGGCGTGGCGTCGATGTAGCCCTGCTCGACCTGCGCGGGCGTCTTGCCTTGCTTCAGGCCCTCGCGCTCGTACAGCTCCTGGATGTGCGGGGTGTCGACCACGCCGGGGTGGATCAGGTTGACGGTGATGCCGAAGGGGCCCAGTTGGTCGGAGAGCGTCTTGGTCATGTGGGCGATGGCCAGGTTGCGCATGCCGGACAGCACCTTGCTGCCCCGCCCGGTCAGGCCGCCGATGTTGATGATGCGACCGAAGCCGCCCTCCTTCATGTGCGGGGTCACCGCCTTGGCGCAGCGGAAGTAGCCGATGACCTTGGTGTTCAGGTCGGACAGCAGCTCGTCGTCGCCGGCGTGCTCGATGTCGTTGCGCACCACCCCGGAAGGCGCGGCGGCGCCGTTGACGAGGATGTCGATGCGGCCGAAATGGCGCACGGTTTCGCTGACCATGTCGGCCACCGCCGACATGTCGTTGGTGTCGCAGTACAACGGCAGCACCTCGTTGCCGGTCTGCGCGCTGATTTCCTCGGCGGCCGGCTTGAGGTACTCCATGCGCCGGGCGCAGATCACCACCTTGCAGCCTTCCTGGGAAAGGAAACGCGCCACTTCCTTGCCGATTCCCATCCCGCCACCGGTGACGATGGCCACACGGCCCTGCAGTTCCAGATCCATGTTCGCTCCTCTTGTCGTTGGTTCGTCAGGCGAGATCGACGAAGACGCTTTTCGTCTCGGTGTAGGCGTCGATCACGTTCTTGCTCATTTCCCGGCCCCAGCCGGATTGCTTGTAGCCACCGAAAGGCGAGGCCGGGTCGACCACGTTCCAGCAGTTGATCCATACCGAGCCGGCCTTGAGCGCGGCGGCAACCCGGTGCGCCGAGCGCAGGTCGCGGGTCCACAGGCCGGCGGCCAGGCCGTAGGGGGTGTCGTTGGCGCGCTGGACCAGCTCGTCGATGTCCGACCAGCTCATCACCGTCAGCACCGGGCCGAAGATTTCCTCACGGGCGACGCAGGCCCGCTCGGCCCGGTCCAGGAACACCGTCGGCTCGATGAAGTGGCCTTTCTCCAGGTGCGCCGGACGCTGGCCGCCGCAGATCAGCTCGGCGCCCTCCTCGCGGCCGCGCTGCAGGTAGCCGTTGACCGTCCCCAACTGCCGTTCCGAGACCAGCGGCCCCATGCTGCTGCGCGGGTCCAGGCCGGGGCCGAGCACATGGGCGCGGGCATGCCGGCGCAGCTCGGCCAGCACCTGGTCGAGCACGCTCTCGTGCACGTACAGGCGGGAACCGGCGGTGCAGACCTGGCCCTGGTTGTAGAAGATGCCGTCGGCGGCGCCCTTTGCCGCGCGGGCGATGTCGGCGTCCGGCAGGATGATGTTCGGCGATTTGCCGCCCAGCTCCAGGGAGACCTTCTTCATGTTGCCGGTGGCGGCCTGGGCGATCAGCCGGCCGACCTGGGTCGAGCCGGTGAAGGCGATCTTGTCCACGTCGGCATGCTGCGCCAGCGGGGCGCCGGTGCGCACACCGAAGCCGGTGAGCAGGTTGACCACGCCCGGCGGGAAACCCGCCGCCTCGATCAGTTGCACCAGGCGCACGGCCACCAGCGGCGTCTGCTCGGCGGGCTTGAGCACCGCGGTGCAGCCGGTGGCCAGAGCCGGGCCGAGCTTCCACACGCACATGGTCAGGGGGAAGTTCCAGGGCACTATCAGCGCGCAGACGCCCACCGGCTCGCGCAGCGTGTAGTTGAGCATCGGCGTGCCGCTGGCCGGCGACACCGGCAGCGTGCTGCCCTCGATCTTGGTTGGCCAGCCGGCGAAATAGCGCACGATATTGGCCGCGCTGGCCGCCTCGCCGCGGGCATTGGCGATCGGCTTGCCGTTCTCCAGGGTGATCAGCTGCGCCAGCTCCTCGGCATGCGCGTCGATCAGCTCCGCCAGACGGAACAGCAACAGCCCCCGGCGCGCCGGAGACTCGCGCCGCCAGGGCCCCTCGAAGGCCGCGCGGGCGGCAGCCACCGCGGCGTCCACGTCCCGCTCGTCGCCCTCGGCGACTTCGCACAACGGCGCCTCGCTGGCCGGGTTCTCCACGGCGAAGCGGCGACCGGCCGCGGCGGCCTGCCAACTGCCGCCGATGTACAGGCCCTGGGGCTTGGCCAGGAACTCGCGTACCGCGGGTAAAAGTTCGATCTCGCTCATCACGCGCTCCTCAAAGCTCCATCTCGATCAGGCAGGGCCCTGCCGAGGCGGCGGCCTCGGCCAGCGCGCGCTGCAGCTCGGCATTGCTGCGCACGCTGCTGGCCGGCACGCCGTAGCCCTTGGCCAGGGCCTTCCAGTCCACCCGCGGGCGGTCCAGCTCGGTGAGCGCCAGGGCCTGGGGGCCGAGTTCGCTCAGGCCGAAGCGGCGCAACTCGTTCTGCAGGATCGCGTAGCGGTGGTTGGCGGCGATCAGGATCACCACCGGCAACTGCTCCCGGGCGATGCTCCACAAGGTCTGGATGGTGTACTGGGCACTGCCGTCGGACTGCAGGCAGAACACCCGGTTGCCGCGCTCGGCCAGCGCCGCGCCGAAGCCCACGGGGATGCCCTGGCCGATGGCGCCGCCGGTGTTGGTCAGCACCCGATGGCGCGCCGCGTTGGCCGAAGCGGTGAAGAACGGGTAGCCACAGGTGCCGCCCTCCACCGAGACGATGCAGTCCTCCGGCAAGGCCGCGGCAAGCACCCGGCCGACCGATTGCGGCGTCAACCGCTCCTGCGCGGCGGGCAACTCGACGCCCACCGGCGCAGGCACGAAGGCCGGCGCATCGAGCATCTCGGCCAGGGCGGCCAGCGCGCCGCTGACGTCGTCGCCGACCTCGGCCAGGCAGAGCAGGCGGTCGCGCTCGACCAACCGGGAGGGAATGCCTTCATAGCCGAAATAGCTGATCGGCTCGGGTATCCCGGCGCAGACCACGACGTCGTACTGGTTGAGGATTTCGATGGCCACCTCGGGGAAGTACGGCAGCCGGTCCAGGTCCGGCAGGCCACCACCGCGGTAGCTCAGGCGCGGGAAGGTCTCGGCGAACAGACGCACGCCGGGCAGGCCGGCAAGGCGCCCCGCCGCTTGCAGCCCGGCGACGGACAGCCCTTCATCGCCGACGATGAACACCAGGCGCTTGCCGGCGCGCACCTGGCGCGCAACGGCCTCGACCTTGTCGCTGGCGAAGCGTCGAACCGGCGGCGTCGGCTTGGGGAAAGCGTCGTCGAACACGATGTCGCGCGCCTGCAGGTCCATGGGCAGCACCAGGCTGGCGACCTGGCCGCGCGGCTGCCAGGCGGCCTGCACGGCACAGAGGAAATCCTCGCCGATGCTGGCGGCGCGGCGCGAAGTACGCACCCAGCCGGACACGGTCCGCGCCAGGGCCTCGATATCGCTGGCCAGCGGCGGGTCGTAGTTGACGTGCCAGGACGCGTGGTCACCGATGACATTGACGATCGGGGTGTTCGCACGGCGGGCGTTATGCAGGTTGGCGATGCCGTTGGCAAAGCCGGGCCCGAGATGGGTCAGGGTCATCGCCGGCTTGCCTGCAATACGCCCGTAGCCATCGGCGGCACCGGTGCATACGCCTTCGAACAGCGAAAGCACCGGTTTCAGCGCAGGCTCCGCGGCCATGGCGGCGACCAGCGGAATCTCCGTGGTTCCAGGATTGGCGAAGCAGTATTCGATCCCGCTGGCCGCGGCGGCCCTGACCAGCAATTCGGCACCATTCATGTTTCTAGCTCTCGACTGGGTTGGTTGCGAGTGATGAGATTTATTGCACAGCAAAAATCAACCAACAATATTTTTTGAGCAAAACTCTCAAAATAAGAGACAAATGAGATTTTCGAGCGCCAATATCCGCCAGGAGAACGCACCCTTTCCCAAGCCACCGATCTCGCAGCGGTAGGGAAAGGAGGCATGCGGGCACGGGCAGCGGTCTTGAAAGCCCGTGGCTGCTGCCCAATAGTGCTGCCAGCGAACCCGGCGCCGTCGTCCGCCCGCCATGGACGACGGCCCAGCAGCCCCGGGAGCCCGGGTACCGAGAAAGGAGCGCCATGAGTAGCTTGAGCAAGATGCTGAACGTGCTGGACCTGTTCAGCCCGCAGAACCTGCAACTGGATACGGACACCATCGGCGAGCGCATGGGTTTGTCCCGCGCCACCGTCTACCGCTACGTGAAGGACCTATGCGAGGCGGGCCTGCTCACCCGCGTGAACGCCGGCAGCTACGGCCTGGGCCCGCGGATCATCGAGCTGGACTGGATGATGCGGCAGTACGACCCCATCCTGGTGGCCGGCCGCGAACTGATGCACGGGCTGTCGGCGCAGACCGGGCTGGCGGTGTTCGCCAGCGTCTTCTACGATGGGCACATCATCAACACCTACATCACCGAGCCCGACGAGACCTACCGCTTCGCCTTCGGCCGCGGCCACCCGCTGCCGCTGTTCCGCGGCGCGCAGTCCAAGGTGCTGGTGGCCTTCCAGCGCGGGCGCAAGCTGCAGCGGCTGTTCGAGGAGAAAATCTCCAGGGAGCCGGGCAATACCTACAGCTGGTCGGAATTCGCCCGCGCCGCCAAGCGCATCCGCAAGGACGGCTACTGCATCACCCACGACGAACTGAACCGCGGCCTGACAGGCATCGCCGCCCCCATCCTCGGCGCCGACGGCAAGGAGGTGCTGGGCAGCATCTCGGCGGTGGGGACCACCGAAAACTTCAGGCTGCTGCGCCAGGAGACGGTGACCGACATGGTCATCGACACCGCCCGCCGCATCGCCCGCAACATGCTTGAGGCCGACGGCCAAGGTGGCTGAGTGCGGAGTTGCACTTACTTGACCGAGCATTTGCATCGGGCCTGGCCATCACACTGCGTGGCCATGATTGGCAGAGAACGACCCAAGGCAGCCTCGTATGGCAGGCAGCTATCGGCCCAGGCCGTGTAAAAACGCAGCAGGTGATGGATAGCTGGCTTTGGGATTTTTTTAGCGGCGCCCAGAGGCCCTATGGGCTTCTGGCGTGTCGACCCGAGTCATTCAACTGATTTGCCTCCGCGATGCTGTACGATGAGTTCATTGAGCCGCGAAGAGGGTTTCAGGCCCTCATCGCTGCCATCAGCGCACTGCTGCCCAGCAGGCTCAGCATCCGTTTGAAGTTGTAGGCGAGCACATGCAGGCTCATTTCCGTGCTTACCCGGTCGAGCGTTCGGGTGAGGAAATGGGTGGCGCCCATCCAGGCCTTCAGCGTGCCAAATGGATGCTCCACCGTCTGCCGACGGATGCGCATCATCTCCGGTGCCTGATCCAAGCGGGACTGCATATCCTCGAGCACCGCCTCATGTTCCCAGCGACTCACCCGGCGCTCTGAGCTTTGGAGTGCAGCACTCTTTCAATGCGCAGCCTTGGCAATGCGAACTCCAGTAACGGTGCAGCTTCAGACCTTTCTCGACGCTGGAGTAGCGTCAGATCAGGCTTTGCCCTGCCGGGCAGCGGTACTCGTTCTTGGCTGCGTCATAGATGAAATCACCTTTGCCAAAGCGGCCCGCTGCTGTCGCCCCCGAAGTCAGTGTCTTGGGTACGAAAACAGTGATTCCAACCTCCTGGCACGCCAGGATTTCTTCACCTTTGAAATACCCTCTGTCGGCGACCGCTGAGAGTACCTCGACACCCATGGCTGCTCGCGCTTGCTTGGCCATCGAGCTCAGTTGGTCTCGATCGACGCCGTCGTTTGTGACCTCGTGGGTCACGATCAGGTGGTGCTTCGCGTCGACCGCTGCCTGCACGTTGTAGCCAACCATTCCGCTGCCACGGGTCTTCATTGAGCGGACATCGGGATCAGTCAGGGAGAGCTGTTTATCCGGTGCTTCGTTGAGCTGAACCTCGATTTCCTTGAGCTCCTGCATCTTGGCTTTCAAGGTCTCGATCTTGTCGCGGAGGCGTTCGGCTTTAACCTGGGCAACGGCAAGCTCCTGACGATCTGCAGTGTCCAGCGCAGTGAGGTAGCGGCTGAGGCTGGACTCGATCTCTTCCATCCGACGTTTCAGCTTGGCACTGGTGAAGTTGCGGTCACGATTGTTGACCGCCTTGAATCGGTGTACGCCAGCTACACCAGCATCTTCCAGCCGCAGAGCTATCGCGACCGCAACGGTTCGCCACTCGATCCGCGCGAAGGCGACAACTATGAGATCGGCCTGAAGAGCGAACTCTTCGATGGCCGCCTGAACACCGCTATCGCCCTGTACATGATCAAGCAGGACAACCTGGCCGAATCCGATCCGGGGCAGACCGTCCCCGGCACCGACGGCGAGACGGCCTATCGCGCCGTCTCCGGCGCCAAGACCAAGGGCTTCGACCTGGAAGCCAGCGGTGAGCTGCTGCCGGGCTGGAACCTGACCGCCAGCTATAGCCACAGCGTCACCAAGGACTCCGATGGCGAGCGTCTGAATACCGTGGCGCCGGCTGAGATGTTCAAGCTGTGGACCACCTATCGTCTGCCCGGCAAGTGGGAAACGCTCACCGTGGGCGGCGGCGCCAATTGGCAGAGCGGCATTCACTTCACCGCCACACCCTGGCAGCTGGGGCAGACGGTGAAGGCCAAGCAGGAGCAGTACACCGTGGTCGATCTGATGGCACGCTACCGCTTCACCGAGCAGGTTTCAGCGACGCTCAACGTCAACAACCTGTTCGACAAGAAGTACCTCAGCGCGCTGGATACCACCTTCTACGGTGGCTACTACGGCGACCCGCGCAACGTGATGCTGACCACCCAGTATCGCTTCTGAGGCAGTGCCGCTCCCCGCAGACGGGCGCTTGCCCGATCTGCGGGGAACAGGCTGAGCCGGGCTGGCAGGTCTCCCCGGCATCGATGGTGCGCGCAAGGCCCGCCAGCGTGGCCAGGTCTTCCAGCGGCAACTGCTCAGAAGTGGTAGTTCAGCGTCGTCATGAGGTTGCGCGGCGCGCCATAGACACTCCAGCTATCGGCGTAGCTGTAGTAGGTGCGGTCGAACAGGTTGTTGACGTTGACTGCGACGTCCAACTGGTTGGTGACCGCGAAGCGAGCCATCACATTGACCAGGGCATAGCTACCTTGCTCGAAGGTATGCAGGTCCTGGCCAATCTTGCTCTGCCAATTCACCCCGCCACCGAGGGTCAGGCGATTCCAGGCGCCAGGCAGGCGGTAGCTGGTGAAGGTCTTCAGGCTGTGCCGCGGGATGTTGGTGACGATGCGCTCATCATCCTGATCACGGCTGACGCTGTAGGCATACCCTGCGGAGGCGTTCCAGCCATCGGCCAGCTCACCGTTCATTTCCAGTTCCAGGCCTTCGGTGGTGGTGCCCTTTTCCGGGTAATAGGTATCGAACTGACCTGCGTATACCGCGAGGTTGTCCTGCTCGATGCGGAACAGCGCGAGGCTGGCGTTCAGGCGTCCATCCAGTGGCGCAGCCTTGATGCCCACTTCGTAGCCTGTACCTTCCTGCGGGTCCAGCGGTTTGCCGTCCAGCCCCTTGATGCCATAGGCCTGCGGGTTAAAGATTTTCGTGTAGCTGGCGTACGCCGACCAGGTGTCGTTCAGGTCATACACCAGCCCGGCATAGGGCAGGAATACGCCATGGCGATTCTCTTCGTTACTGGTGGGCGTGCCCTCGTAAGGAGTGTTGTCGCTGCTGCGTTTCCAGTCGGTGACGCGGCCGCCCAGCAGCAACTTGAGGTCATCGCGCAGGTTCCAGCGGCTGGTGGCGTAGGCGGCGTATTGGTTTTCCTCGATCAGGTTCTTGCCGATCGGGCTGGTGTCCGGTCGCGGTGCCGCGCCGGACCACTGGTGGATGTTGCCGATGCTGCCGTCGTAGCCGGTCCATGGGCCATACCAGCCGCCACGGTCCGGTGTGCTTTCGCGGTAACGCGACAGGGTGATGCCGGCGATCAGCTCGTGCTCGCGGCCGAGCAGGCTGAAGGGGCCGGTGAGGTAGGCGTCCAGGTTGTTTTCCCGCGGTGTTCCGGACCAGCGGTTGGGGTACAGGTAGGCGCCGGCGCCGGTCGCTTGATCGATTTCCCCATTCATGTAGTTGATCAGTTCGTCGAACTCGTACTCGGTGTGGCCAAGTTCCGCCTTGGCGCTCCAGCCATTGTCGAACTGGTGTTCGAGCGAGACGAAGACATTGCTCTTGTTCACGTCGAAGTACGACCAGTCTGGCGAGCTGCTGGCAGAGCGGGAGAAGTCGGTCTTCTGGCCATTGGAGTAGAACGTCTGCAGACCGGTACGCAGAGGCGAGTCGGCCTGGTTCTTCTGCACGCTGAAGCCCGCCGTGAGCAGCGTGGCATCGTCCAGGTCGAACTCGGTGATGGCATAGACGAGCTGGTTGTCCTGCTTGTAGCGATCGACCCAGGAGTTCTGCGTCTTGTAGTCCAGGACCAGGCGCCCGCGCACGTTGCCGGTTTCGGTAAGCGGCCCGGAAACATCCATGCCCAGCCCGTAGCGGTCCCAGCTTCCGGCTTCGGCACTCAGGTTGGTCCGAGCTTCGGCCGTCGGACGCTTGCGAATCATGTTGATAGTGGCCGATGGCGTGCCCAGGCCACTGATCAGGCCGGTGGCGCCGCGCACAATCTCGATGCGGTCATACATCGCCGTGCTTTGCGAAAAATTGCCCAGCCGTGAGGAGCTGGGGACGCCGTCGACTTCGAAGTTGTTGATCTGGAAACCGCGCGACCAGTAAGTGTCGTTCTCGGCGCCGACGCCAACGCGGGATACGGAGATGCCCGTAGTCGCCTCCATGACTTCGGTGAGGTCATTCAGGTTCTGATCCTTGATGCGCTGGTCGGTCATCACCGTGATCGACTGCGGCGTATCGCGCAGCGCCAGGTTGAGGCGTGTGGAGCTGCTCGACGAGGCGGTCGTGTATTCGCCGCTGCCTTCGGTGACGGAGCCCGGTGCCTTGCCGGAGATGGTGACCGAGCCCATTTCCAGCGCACCTTCGGCAGCGGGGGCGGAGAAGATGACCCAATGGCCACTGGCGTTTCTTTCGGCGGCCAGACCGCTGCCGCCCAGCAGGTAGTCCAGGCCGTCCTGAATGCCGAATTCGCCTTGCAGGGCAGGTGCTTGCTTGCCCTGCGTCAGGGCGGGGTCGAAGGGCAGGGTGATGCCGGCGACCTGTGCGAATCCGTTGAGGGAGTCTTCCAGCGAGCCGGCGGGCAGGTCGTAGCGGCGCAGATCGGCTTGCTCGGCTTGCACGCCGAAGCTGGGCAACGACGTGGCGGCGGCGCTACCCAGCAGGATGGCGCGCAGGGTGAGTGCGAAGGTGGTGCGACGCGGCACTCGTGGCGGCGAGAAACGAGAGGGCATGGATAACGAGCTCCTTGGCAATGGCAGTATGTTTTCCTGTTTGCCGAAGGACTCGGATAAAGCCGTAATCAGTATTGAGAATTTTTTGCCTCTCTCTCAGCGAGCGGTCACTCGTGTCCACAGCGGGGTAAAGCGCTGAATGCGCAAAGGCATTGAATCGCCGAGAGCATCCAGGGCTTGGTCGATGTGGTCGAGCTGAAACACGCCAGAGACTTCCAGCCCGGCAATCGCTGGATCGCAGCTGAGCCAGCCGTGCCGGTAGCGCGCCAGTTCTGCGAGCAGCTCGGCCAGACGCATGCGTTTGGCGACGAGCTGGCCTTGAATCCAAGCGCTGCTGTTCATGGCAGGGCTCACGACGTTGTGGCTGCCATCGGCGCTGATCAGGTATTCCTCACCCGCCAGCACCCGAATGGGTTGCGATCCGGCGCGATGGATGGCGACGATGCCTCCCTCGACCCGCAGGCGTGTCCCCCGGGCCTCCTCGCGTACTCCGAAGGCAGTGCCGATGGCCTGTAGCTGTGCGTGCCTGCTGTCGACCCAGAGGCTGCGATATCCCTCCGGCGCAGCGATATCCTTGCCGGTGTCGATGAAAATCTCGCCGCGCAGCAACTGGACCGTTCGGCGCTGCTTGGAGAAACGCACATTCACCGCGCTGGAGGTATTGAGCTGCAGGCGAGTGCCATCGCTCAGCAGGAACTGCCGGCGTTCGCCTACGCCGGTGCTGTAATCCGAGGCCCAGTCTGCCGGCGAGTGCTCGCGCAGCCCCCAACCGCCCAGGCCGGTGATCGCCACGCCAAAGCCGAGCATCTTGAGAGCCTGGCGGCGGCCATGGCGTTTGCCCTGCAGGCGCTGCAGGGCGTCTTGCGCGACGCTGCCGGGAGCCTCGGCCAGTCGCCGGAACGCGGATTCGCTGGTCTGTAGCGCCTGCCAGGCGGTTTCATGCAGCGGATGGGCGTGTCGCCACTGTAGGCATGCCGCTTGCGTGTATTCATCGGCGTAGCCCGACTGCAGACGAACCAGCCAGCCAATAGCTTGGTCGAGTACCGCATCGGGCAGATCGTCGGGGGAATTGGCGTTCATCGTTGGGCGAGGAAACAGTGACGGATGGCGGTCGCCATGTACTTCTCGACTGAGCTGAGGCTGACGCCCAGGCGGATAGCGATCTCTTTGTAACCGAGGCCTTCCAGGCGAGACAGCAGGAAGGCCGTGCGCACCTTGGGCGCCAACCCATCGAGCAGGGCGTCAATATGCGCCAGGGTTTCCAGGAGGATCAGTTGATGCTCCGGGGAGGGCACTTGCGCTTCGGGCAAGTGAGCGATGGCCTCCAGGTACGCCTGCTCGACCCGTTGCCGGCGCAACCGGTCGATCAGCAGGCCCCGGGCGACGACACTCAGCCAGGCGCGGGGCTGTCGGATGTCCTGCAAGGGTGCCGGCTTGCCGAGGATGTGGAGGAAGGTGTCCTGCGCCAGGTCCGCCGCGCCCTCGCTGTGGCGCAGCCGCTTGCGCAGCCAACCCAGCAGCCAGGCATGGTGATCGAGATACAGGGCTTGGATATCGACGTGGCGGGTGGCGGAGGCGGGCGGAAATGGCAACGCGAATCCTTGCGTGATAACGACTTGCAGGTGAGAAGTTATCTCATCTTAAAAGAGTTGGTCGGACTACCGCAAGAAAAGTGGCGTTTCGCCAGAATGCTCAGGCGCACCGAGCCGCTTGCCCCTTCAAGCGAAGTCTTCTGGCCAACTGTTGTCGACGGCTTGCACCAAGAGCGGGTGCCAGCGAGGGGCTGGTGGATCAGTCGACAACGCGCCCATTGCGCAGCTGGACTAGCTGGTCGGCGTGGTGGAAGAACCGATCATCATGGGACACCACGATAAGGGTCTTTCCCTGGCGCTTCAGGTCCGGCAGTAGTTCCTCGTAGAACACCCGGCGGAAGGTCGGATCCTGGTCCGTCGCCCATTCGTCGAAGAGCATCAGCGGCCGCTGTTCGAGGAAGGCATGTACCAGCGCCAGCCGTTTGCGCTGGCCCGCCGACAGGTCGAGTGTGCTGAACGCGCCGTCGACGATGTCGACCTTGCCCTCCAGCTCCAGCAGCCTGAGGTAATGCCGGGCTCGTTCGAGGAGCGGCGCAGTCTCCGCCAGTAGATCGTCGAACAGGTGGTAGTCGCTGAACACCGCCGAGCACTGCTGCCGATAGTCATCCAGCTGCTCACCGGTGACGGCGTGGCCATTGAGCATCAGCTGCCCGCTGCTGGGTGGATAGAGGCCCAGCAGCAGCTTGACCAGGGTGGTCTTGCCGCTGCCATTCTCGCCAACGATGAACAGCGTCTGGCCCGCCTCCAGGTGCAAGTCCAGCGGGCCGAGGTGGAAGGTCGGCTGGCCAGCGGAGTCGAGGTGCGTATAGCTGACATCGCGCAGTTGTGGTTGGCGATGGCATCAACGACTCACTGGCGCTCAAGGCGGGCGTGGTCGGTGTGGCCATGGGGGTAGGGGGCGCCGACATCGCTTTGGCGGCGGCGGATATCGTGTTGATCAATGGCGATCTGCGGCGCCTGGGGACTTGTATTCGCCTGAGTCGCCTGTGTCGGCGCACGCTGCAGATCAACGTCATCATCGGCCTGGGCTGGGCACTGGCGATTGTGCTGGCTGCCGCCTTCGGCCTGCTGGGTGCGGCGGGCGCCATGGTGGCGGCACTGCTGCATAACCTCAGCACTTTACTCGTGCTGGCCAATGCCGGGCGGCTGTTGCGTTATGACGAAACGCTTTCCAACCCCAATGAATCGGCCGCGCAAGTTTGATGCAATGTCCAGTGGAGCCCGCTCACTGTGGCCTCCAACTTGCGGCGCTCGCGTGTTGCGAGTCTGGCATTACTCACTGGCATCGACCCTCGCCCCTGGTGGTATGACCTCTGTGTACGTCTCCTTCTGGCCGTTCTCTGCCCATCATGGTTACAAGCGCGCTGGTCAACCCGATGCAATCGATAGTCAGAACGCATGAACATAACCGGTCAGGTCGAATGCAAACGGATGTGCAATTCCGTGCCTTAGGCCCCCACCAAAGGTTTCCCCTAGCCGCCTGGGGGAAATTCCCGTCCGGCATGGGAATCGCTCCGATTCATCCCCCATGCCGCCTCCCCTAGGCTTCCGGCAGCAGAAATCCTCCCGCTAGCCTCCTCGCCCAATAAATAACAAAAATCTCATATTTTGATTATTTTACTTAACAATATTGAAACAACCGAAGATTCCATGACAAAAATCTCCCACGGCCGTTGACCGGAGGCACCCACTGCCCTCCGCGACGCCCGGTTACCCGACAAGAACAACGAGCTCGATGTGCTTGGCCATCTGCCTTCACCCCTATCAGGAGCCAGTAACCGTGTCCCCTCTCACCCAGCCCCGGAAAACCCGCTACACCTACGAGTGGTACGTCGTATCGGTGTGCATGGTCGCCTACATCTTCTCTTTCGTGGACCGCCAGATTCTCTCGCTGATGATCGAACCGATCAAAGCCGACCTGCAGATCAGCGACACCCAGTTCAGCCTGCTCAGTGGCATGGCGTTTTCCCTGTTCTACGCCTTCATGGGCATCCCCATCGCCTGCCTGGCCGACCGTTCCTCGCGCGTGCGCATCATCGCCGCCGGCATCGCCTTCTGGAGCCTGGCCACCGCGGCTTGTGGCCTGTCGAAAAACTTCCTGCAGATGTTCCTTGCCCGCATGGGGGTCGGCGTCGGCGAGGCCGCGCTGACGCCTGCGACCTATTCGATGCTCAGCGACATGTTCCCCCGGGAGAAGCTCGGCCGCGCCCTCGGCCTGTATTCCATGGGCGCCTTCCTGGGCGGTGGCCTGGCGTTCCTGGTCGGCGGCTACGTGATCGACCTGCTGCGCGGCGTGCCGAGTATCGAACTCGGCCCGTTGGGCACGGTGCGCTCCTGGCAGCTGACCTTCTTCATCGTCGGCCTGCCCGGGCTGCTGGTCGCCCTGCTGATAGCCCTCAGCGTCCGCGACCCCAGGCGGCCGGCCCAGCCGCTGGTCCAGGGCAAGGCCGCGCTCGGCGACGGCCTGCGCTTCATCGGGCTGCACCGGCGCACCTTCGCCTGCCACTTCATCGGCTTCTCCTTCTTCGCCATGTGCCAGTACGCCCTGCTCAGCTGGACCCCGGCGATGTACATGCGCAAATTCGGTCTCTCGCCCGTCGAGGCCGGCTACATCCTGGGCACCATCCTGCTGGTGCTGAACACCGCGGGCGTGTTCTGCGCGGGCTGGCTGATCGATGTGCTGCAGAAGCGCGGCCACCATGACGGCGCCCTGCTCAGCGCCATGCTCGGCGCCGCCTGCATGCTGCCGCCGGCGCTGGCCGCCGTGCTGGTGGACGACCTGCGCTGGTCCATCGCTCTGCTGGCGCCGGCCATGTTCTTCTGCGCCTTCCCCATCTCGACTTCCGCCGCCGCCATGCAGGTACTCACCCCCAGCCATCTGCGCGCGCAGGTTTCCGCTCTGTTCCTGCTGGTGTCCAACCTGGTCGGGCTTGGCGTGGGCACCACCCTGGTGGCCCTGCTCACCGACCAGTTCTTCAAGGACCCGAAGGCCGTGGGCTCTTCCGTAGCCATCATCGTCACCTTCGCCGCCGTGCTCTGCGTGGGCCTGCTCGGCCGCGGCCGCCGGCACTTCCGCAACAGCCTCCTGCGCCAGTCCGGCGCCGCTGAACAGGCGCAGGAAAGCCACGGGCAGGCGCTGCCGGCGAACCCCGCCCTGCGCTGACACTCCCCGCACGACCACCACCCATCGATCCGCCGTCCCGCCCGGGGCGGTGGCCGGCGACCTGCGCCCTGCAGCGGCCAGCGCGCCCTCCCCCACTTGCCAATGGGCCCGGCCTCGCCGGGCCCGAGGAGAACCGCACATGCAGCTTCGTCATGCCCTTCGCCCCTGCCTCACCCTGTGCGCCGCCAGCGTCCTGGCCCCACTCTGCGCACGGGCCGAGTTACTGGCCGACGGCAACCTGGAAACCACCCTGCGCAACTTCTACATGCTCCGCGACTACCGCCAGGACGACGCGCCACAGTCCCAGGCCGGCAGTTGGTCGCAGGCGGTCCTGGCCCGCCTGCGCTCCGGCTATACCGAAGGCACCGTCGGCATCGGCCTGGACCTGACCGGTCTTTACGCGCTCAAGCTGGACGGCGGCAACGGCACCAGCAACGACGGCAGCCTGCCCTACGATCCACGCACGGGCGAGCCTGCCGATGACTTCGGCCGTGCCGGCGCGACGCTGAAGCTGCGCTACTCCCAAAGCACCTTGAAGGTCGGGCTACTGGAGCCGAGGCTGCCGGTGATCTTCCAGGATGACGTCCGCGTGCTGCCCCAGACCTTCCAGGGCGTGCTGCTGGAATCCCAGGAGCTGCAGGGGTTCAAGTTCACCGCCGGGCAACTGTGGAATACCAGTAGCCGGGCCTCCAGCAACCGCGAGTCGTTCTACCTGGCCGGGCACCCGGCGAGCGAAGACAGCAACAAGCTGAACTTCGCCGGGGTGGACGCCAAATGGGGCCCGCGGCTCGCCGCCAGCTACTACTTCGCCAACCTCGAAGACATCTACGACCAGCACTACCTGGGCGGCACCCTCAACCAGCCGCTGGGCCAGGACACGAGCCTGATCGGCACCCTCAGCTATTTCCACAACGGCGAGTCCGGCCGCGCGCTTTCCGGGCGCATAGACAACAGCGCCTACGGCCTGCGCCTGGGCATCCGCCACGCGGGCCACACCCTCTCGGCGAGCTACCAGCGCATGCTCGGCGAAGACATGTTCCCCATGCTGCTGGGCTCCACGCCGCAGCCCTACCTGGTCAACTGGGTCACCAACGGCGGTTTCTTCTGGGCCGGCGAACGCTCCTGGCAAGTGCGCTACGACTATGACTTCGCCAGCCTCGGCCTGCCGGGCCTGACGCTGATGACCCGCTATACCAGGGGCAGCGACATCCAGCGTGTCGCCGCAGCCGACGGCCATGAATACGAGCGTGACAGCGACATCGGCTACAGCATCCAGAACGGTCCCCTGAAAAACCTCTCCTTCCTGCTGCGCACCTCTACCGTCCGCAGCAGCTACGCCAGCGACTACGACGAAGTCCGCTTCATCACCAGCTACCCGCTGAGTTTCTGAACACCCCGAAAAAAGCGGCCGCCCAGCGAACCGGCGGCCGTTTCACCAAAGGCGGCCCCACGGGCCGGGTTCGCGATGCTAGAACGGCACCGCCACGATCAGTTGGCTATAGACATTGGTGCCGTTGCCGCCGACCTGGTTGCCGCCGTTGCTCTCGTCCTTGTCCGGACGATAGAGCCCGACCAGCGGCGTGACGATCAGGTGCGGGTTGACTGCCCATTCGACGTACAGGTCCAGCTCCCGGGCATCGAGGTTCAGCGCATCGCGCTTGTGCAGGGTGTCGAAGTCGAAGTACAGCACCCCAACGCTCAGGTTCTCCAGCGGCGTGGCCTTCAGGCCCAGGTGCTGGATGGCCGTGTTGCTGTTGAACGGGCCCGCGTAGTTGGAGGCCACTTCCCCCTGGAACCAAGTGCCGTAGCCGGTGCTGAAACCGTTGAACATCGAATCCCAGCCCTCGGAATAGCGGCTGTAGCGGTAAGTCAGCTTGGGCGACCAGGCGACGTCGGCGAAGGTGTAGCCCGCCTCGGCGTACCAGGCCTTCTCGTTGCCGGCGTCCTTGTCCTGCCAGGCGTATTCGAAGGCGAAACTGGCGTTCTCCACGCCGGCGTCGCCCTCGCCGCGCAGGCTGTAGATGTTCATTCCCTCGCGCTGCTTCTGGAAATCGCTGGCCCACTGGTCCACGACATCGATGCCGTGGACCCAGGTCAGGCCCAGGGTGCCCGGCTTGGCGGTGTAGTCCAGGGTGCCCGCGGCCAGTTCGGTCTCGGCCTGGGCGCGGTTGTCGGACTTGAGCCACTGGAGGCTGCCATGCAGGCCATCCTGGCCGCCGATGCGGACCACCGCGGTCCGGTCGAAGGCATGGCGCGCGGCGATGTAGTAGGCGCCGCCCCGGTTCAGCTTGCCGTCGGCCGGCCCGCGTCCCAGGTTGGGACCATCGTCGTTGATGATGAAGCCGCTGCCGAGCTTGACCACTTGCCGGCCGAAGGAAACGTCCAGCCCGTCCTGGCCGAGCGCCGGGAACATCCCGGCGGAGCGCCAGCCCAGGTAGGCGTCCTCGATCTTGGTGGTGCGTTCGGAACCGTCGGTATTGCCTGCGGCATCGCCATCGCCCCAGGTGCCGGAACTGACCAGGCTGAAGGCGCCATAGGCGCTGCCGGCGCTCCCCAGCCCCTGGTCCGCGCTCAGGCCATACTTGATGAAGCCTTCCCGCCAGGTGCTGCCGCCGCTCGTGCCGTCGTAGTTCTTGCGGCTGTTCAGCCAGCCGTAGACCGCCAGGACGTCGGCGTTCAGGTGGGTATCGTCGTCGGCGTACAGCTCCAGGGCGTTGGCCTGGCTGGTGAGACTCAGGGCGAGCGCAAGCCCTCCACCGAGGGTTCGGTAGATGTTTCGATGATGCATGATGCTCCTTCTTCGCCTTGGGAAGGCTGTTGTTGTTTTTCGGTTGGAGCGTGCGCCGGCCCTGCGCAGGCCGGCGCACGAGACTCAGCGACAGGCCTGGAGGGCGGTTTCCAGGGCCGCGGCGATCATTCCCGCCTCGTCGGAGGAGAGCGTCAGCGGCGGCGAAAGGATGATCTTGTTACCCACCGGGCGGACCAGCACCCCTTCCGCCCGGGCGGCGTCGGCGATGCGGGCCGCGTGCCCCGCGGCCGGGTCGAGTGGTTGCCGGGTGCGCTTGTCCGCCACCAGGTCGAGGGCGATCATCAGGCCCTTGCCGCGCACCTCGCCGACCACGTCGAAACGCTCGCTCAGCGGCTGCAGCTTGCCGATCAGCTCGGCCCCCACCTTCGCCGCGTTCCCCGGCAGGTCCTCGGCTTCGACTATGTCCAGCACCGCCAGGGCGGCGGCGCAGGCGGTCGGATGGCCGCTGTAGGTGTAGCCATGCATGATCACGTTGGCGAAGCCGGGGGCGTTCTCGATCGCCTCGGCGATGCGCTCGTTGAACACCGTGGCGCCCAGCGGGATGTAGCCGGCGGAAATGCCCTTGGCCAGGCACAGGATGTCCGGCGCCACGCCCCAGCCACGGCTGCCGAGCAGGCAACCGGTGCGGCCGAAGCCGGTGACCACCTCGTCGGCGATCAGCAGGATGCCGTAGCGGTCGCAGACTTCCCGCAGGCGCTTCCAGTAGTTGTCCGGCGGCACTATCACCCCGCCCGCGCCCTGCACCGGCTCGGCGATGAACGCGGCGATGGTGTCCGGGCCCAGGAAGGCGACCTGCTCCTCGAGCTGGCGGATGCAGTGCTCCGTCAGTTGCTCGGGGTCGCGGCAATCCCAGGGGTTGCGGTACAGCCAGGGGGTGTCGAGCAGGTGGCAGCCGGCCAACAGCTGGCCATGGTTGTAGTGGTAGACGCCATTGCCGCCCACGGAAGTGCCGCCGACATGCACGCCGTGGTAGCCGTTGCGCAACGAGAGAAAACGCACGCGGCCGGGTTGGCCGGCGGCGATCCAGTACTGCCGGGCCATCTTCAGGGCCGTTTCCACCGCATCCGAACCGCCGGAGTTGAACAGCACGCGGGCCATGCGCTCGCGGGCGAACAGCGCGGTAAGGCGCTCGGCCAGGTCGAACACCCGGGGATGGGCGATGCCGTCGAAGGTCTGGTAGTAGGCCAGCTCGTCGAGCTGGGCGGCGATGGCGGCCTTCACCTGCGCACGGTTGTGCCCAACGTTGACGTTCCACAGGCCGCCCACGCCATCCAGCAGGCGGTTGCCGTCGATGTCGGTGATGTAGTTGCCGTCGCCGCGGGCGATGACCAGCGTCTTGGCCCGGTTCGCCGGCGCGGACGAGCTCATGGGGTGCCAGAACTTCTTCTGTGCGGTCTTGTATTTTTCGTACATGGCTTCGATTCTCACGGGTTTTTGCGTACGTACAGGAGCTGCTGGGCGGTGTACTCCAGCAGGCCCTCCAGGCCGAACTCGACGCCGAAACCGGACAGCTTGCAGCCGCCGAAGGGCGTATTCGGTTGAATCTGCGCGTGGCAGTTGACCCAGGCCACGCCGCTTTCCAGGCGCGCGGCGAGCGCCTGCGCCTGCGCCGCCTCCCCCCAGACCGAGCCGCCGAGCCCCACGTCGCTGGCATTGGCGCGGCGCAGGACATCCTCGACATCGGTGTAGGCGATCAGCGGCAGCACCGGGCCGAACTGCTCCTCGTCGACCAGGCGCTGGCCATCGGTGACGTCGGCGACTATGGTCGGGGCGAAGAAGAAGCCGGGGCGCTCCAGGCGCTCGCCGCCACACAGCACGCGCGCGCCCTGGGCCCGGGCATCCTCGACCAGCCCGGCGACCAGCTCGAGCTGCTCGAGGTTCTGCACCGGCCCGAAGGTCACGCCGGGTTCGAGCCCGTCGCCGACCACCTGGCGCCCGGCAATCGCCACCAGCGCCTCGGCGAACGCCTGGTACTGGGACTCGTGCACGTAGAGCCGCTTCAGCGCCGCGCAGGTCTGGCCCATGTTGAGGAACGCGGCCTGGAAGATGTCCGCGGCGATCGGCTCGACCGGCGTGCCCGGCAGCACGATGGCGGCATCGTTGCCCCCCAGCTCGAGGGTCAGGCGCTTGAGATTGCCGGCGGCCTCGCGCATGACGCTCTGGCCGGTGGCGGTGGAGCCGGTGAAGACGATCTTGTCGATGCCCGGATGGCGGGCGATGGCACTGCCGAAGCCGCGCTCGCCGGTGACGATGTTGATGACGCCCCTGGGCACGTGACGAGCGATGATCCCGACCAGGCGCAGGGTGCTCAAGGGCGTCAGGCTGGAAGGCTTGCTGACGACGCTGTTGCCCGCCCGCAGGGCCGGCATGATGTGCCACACGGCGATCATGAACGGCCAGTTCCAGGGGGTGATCGAGGCCACCACGCCCAGGGGCTTGCGGTGCAACTCGACGCGCTGCGCCGGCGTCTCCTCCACCAGCTCCACGGGAATCTCCTGCTCGGCGCTGTAGCGCGTCCAGGCCACGCCGCCCATGACCTCGGAGATGGCCAGCTCCAGCGGCTTGCCCTGCTCCAGAACGATGAGCCTGGCCAGTTCCCCGGCTTCCCGTTCGATGTCGTCGGCAATCCGTCGCAGGCATTCGCGCCGCTCTTCATGGGTGCTGTGCCGCCACTGCCCGAAGGCGCGGCGAGCGGCTTGCACCGCCTGGTCCAGCTGGCCGAGGGAACCGGCCGGGCACTGGGCGAATGGCGCGCCCGTGGCAGGGTTGGTCACGTCGAAGTGACCGTTCTCGCCCGTTACCCAGGCACCGTCGATGAGCATGCGATAGTCGTACATATGAACCTTCCCTTCGCCCACCGGCGGATCGCTCCGCCCGGTGGCTACTGGTCTTTCGTGGTGGGAGATATCGACGCGGGTCGCGCCTAGAGCTTGTGGCTGCCCAGCGCCTGGAAGCGCTCGGGCGAAATCCTGCGCAAGCGCGCCGCCAGCAGCACACCGGCGATCAGCGCCACCGGGATGACGGCGCACAGCGCATAGGACAGGGCCTTGCTGGAACCGGTGAGCACATCGAAATGGATCACCGCGATGGCCAGCACGAACAGCAGCGCCAGGCAGGAGAAAGCCGGCAGGATGCGGCCGCGCAGCAGCCCCAGCGGAATCTCCGGATGGCGCCAGAAGTAGGCGAACACCGCTGCCGAGGTCAGCGCCATGAGCAGGATCAGGCACAGCGTCGCCAGGCTGGAGAACCAGGCGAAGAGCTGCAGGATCGGGTCCGCATCCATGGCGGCGAAGATCAGCACCACCACCGCGGCGATCAGGCTCTGCAGGGCCGAGCCCATGTGCGGGCTCTGGTGGATGCGGTGGGTGGTGCCGAGCATGCGGTGCAGCAGGCCATCGCGGCCGATGGCGTAGAAATAGCGCGCAGCCGAGTTGTGGAACGCCAGCAGCCCGGCGTAGATGCTGACCATGAACAGCACGCGGATCACCTTGGTCAGCTCGGGGCCGACGAAGTGGTCGGACATGCCGTAGATGAAGGTGGTCGGGTCCCCCAGCGCCTGCAGGGTCGCCACGATCTTGTCGGCGCCCACGCCGACCACCATCGACCAGATCGACAGCGTATAGAAACAACCGATCAGCAATACCGAGGCATAGGTGGCCACCGGAATGCTGCGCTGCGGATCCCGCGCCTCTTCGCCATAGATGGTCGTGGCCTCGAAGCCGATGAAGGCCGCGAAGCAGAACAGCAGGCCGATGGAAGGCGTGCCGCTGAAGACATGCTCGGACTTGAAGGAATCCAGGTTCACGCCGGCATCGCCGCCCGACTTCAGAATGGCGAAGTCCAGGGTGAGGATGGCCAGGTATTCCGCGACCACGATGATCGACAGCACCCGCGCGGAGAGATCGATCTGGCGATAGCCGAGGACCGCGATGCTGGTCATCGCCAGCAGCGAGTAGCACCACCACGGCAGTTCCACGCCGAAGACGCTGGCCATGGTGCCGGCCACCACCCCGCCGAACATGCCGTACAGGCCGACCTGCAGGATGTTGTAGGCGAACATCGCCAGGACGCCCGCGGCGCCACCGGCGAGGCCACCCAGCCCGCGCGAGGAAAACGCATAGAAGCCGCCGGCATTGGTCACATGTCGCGCCATGGAGGTGTAGCCCACCGAGAACGCCAGCAACACCAGCAGCGTCAGCACCAGCAACGCCGGCGTTCCGGCGCCGTTGCCAAGCATGATGCCGATGGGGAAGCCGCCGGCGATGACACTCAGCGGGCTGGCGGCGGAAACCACGAAGAAGATGATGAAACCGACGCCTAGGGCGCCGCGCCTCAGCTCTGTCGAGCTGCTGATCTGGGACATGGGTACGCTCATTTTCTTGACCTTGTTATATGAGGCAGTCGTTAGGAAAACACGGAGAGACTGCAGCGCTCTCACCAACCAACGAACTTCTTGTTCTAGGCCTGCCGACGACCGACGGGTCACTCAGGGCTCACTGGCAAGACTGATGCTAGGCCGACCCTGCACGGGGTGTTATCCCAAATCGGCAGCATCGAATGCCACGCCCCAATGTGGATCACGCCGATAGCTCCTCAGTCCCGGCCTGCCGATTCGGGATAACCCGGTAACAGCCTGCGCCCCTACCATCTCCCCGCGCCGATCTCCCGGACGGGAGCCTCTGTCGCACACCAACAAGAACAACGAATCGACCAATGCGATAAGCGATGATCCAGGCGGACATGGCAGCCCCTCCTCCGCTCCCCGCATCATCGCCCCGCCCAGGAGACCAAGCCATGCCGGTATTGCGCCTCAGCGCCCAGTGGCGGATCAGCGTGCTCAGCGGATGCTGTTTGCTTGCCGTGGTTGCCAGCCTGCTCGGCGCCACGCTGTACCAGGCCCAGCGCAA
The DNA here is from genome assembly GCF_023516765.1 of Pseudomonas sp. R3.Fl. NCBI lineage: Bacteria > Pseudomonadati > Pseudomonadota > Gammaproteobacteria > Pseudomonadales > Pseudomonadaceae > Pseudomonas > Pseudomonas sp. R3.Fl. The sequence goes on along the minus strand of NZ_JAMGSO010000001.1, from coordinate 6,838,616 downwards.
TGCCAGCCTGCTCGAACGGGAAAGCACCCGCCTGCTCTCGGAAGCCGCACACGCGCATCTGCAGGCGAGCGCCACGCTCCAGGGCTTGCGCGTGGAGCGTTTTCTCGATGAGACCAGGCTCTACGCCGAAGGCTTCGCCAAGCAGCTGCTGCAACTACGGGAACAGGCGCTCGTCGGCCAGCTCCCCAGCGAGGCCCTGCGCCGCCAGATCGTCTCCAGGACCCATGAGGCGCTAAGGGAAAAACCGCAGCTGCTGGGCATGTACGTGGTCCTGCAAGCCAATGCCCTGGACGACCAGGACTCGCGCTTCGTCGATCAACCCGCGGCGGCAGGCAACGAAACCGGCCGCTTCGCCCTCTACTGGTCGCAGAGCAAACCCGGCCAGCTCGTGCAGGCGGTGCTGAACGAAACCAACATCACCGCCAACCATGCCCCTCCCGGCAGCGAGGCGGAAAACGCCTGGTTCACCTGCCCGCTGCAGAGCGGGCAGGCCTGCGTGGTCGAGCCCTATGCGGTCGAAGTGGAAGGCCGCAAGACGCTGATGAGCAGCATCGCCCTGCCGCTCGTCCAGGACGGCAAGACGCTCGGGGTGGTAGGCATCGACATCAGCCTGTCGACGCTGCAGAAGATGAGCGAAACCCTCAGCGCAAGCCTTTACCAGGGTCAGGGCGAGGTCAGCATCCTTTCCGCGGGCGGCCTTCTGGTCGGGCACAGCAGCGACCCGGAGGGGCTGGGCAAGGCCCTCGCCGCGGATGCCGACAGCACCGAAGCGATCGATATACGACAGCCGCTGCAAGTCCCCGCGGCCCGCCCCTGGACCCTGCAGATACGTGTGCCCCAGGCAGTGCTGCAAGCCCCCGCGCTGCAGCTGCAGGCACAGCTGAACCGGCAGAACCTGCAGGCGACGTGGATGAGCCTGGGGCTGGGCGTCCTCGCCAGCGGCGCGGGCCTGTTGCTGATCTGGTTCGCGGCCCGTGGCGTCACCCGCCCCCTGCTGCAGGTGGCCGACATGCTGGATGCCATCGTCGACGGCGATGGCGACCTCACCCAGCGCCTGCCGAACAGCCGCGGCGATGAAATCGGAAGACTCGCCAGCGGCTTCAACCGCTTCCTCGACAAACTGCAGCCCATCATCGGCGAGATCCAGAAAGCCGCCTTGCACACCCGTGAAACGGCCGACCGCTCCGCGCTGATAGCCGCACAAGTCAACGACGGCATGCAGCGCCAGCATCAGGAAGTGGAGCAAGCGGCCACGGCGCTCCACCAGATGAGCGTCAGTTCCCAGGACGTGGCGCACAGTTCGTCCCGCACGGCCCAGGCCGCGACGGCGGCCGAGGAAGCCAGCAGAAAAGGGCTGGTGGTGTTCGGCAAGTCGGCCGACAGCATCGCGGCGCTGGACCGGGGGCTGGAAAGGACCCTGGCGGACGTGCGGGCGCTCGCCCACAGCAGCAGCCAGATCGGGCAGGTCCTCGACGTGATCTGCAGCATCGCCGAGCAGACCAACCTGCTGGCGCTCAACGCCGCCATCGAAGCCGCGCGCGCCGGCGAGCAGGGCCGCGGCTTCGCGGTGGTCGCCGACGAAGTGCGGCAGCTGGCCAGCCACACGCAGAATTCCGTGGGCGAAATCCGCGAGGTCGTGGAAACCCTGCAGCAGCTCAGCGAGCAGGTCACCGGCAGCATGCGGCTCAGCCGGGAGCAGGCGAACCAGAGCGTCGCGCTGGTCGACGAAAGCCACGCGGCCCTGCGCACCATTGGCGACGCCGTCGAGGTGATCGACTCGATGACCCAGCAGATCGCCAGCGCAGCGGTGCAGCAGAGCTCGGCAAGCGAGGAGATCAGCCGTCGCGTGAGTGGCATCAGGGATATCAGCGAAACGCTCATCGCCCAGGTGGAAGAGTCGTCACGCATCGGCCGCTCGCTGCATGACATGGCGAACCAGCAACAGCGCCTGGTGGAGCACTTCAAGACCTAGCCCCCGCTTCGCCGTCTGGACGTGCGCTGCCTGGCCCTGGGCGGGGCGCGGAAGACGTGCTCGCGGGTCGATGTGGCGAGTTGAAGTGGCGCATGCCGGTTCATCCTGGCAATCACAAACAACGACTTGTCTGCCAGCGGCAATTCTTCCACGGCAAAAACCGCTTGAATCCGGATCCGGGAACTGGCTGCGGACCAGCCAGGCACCGAGCGACGGAACCTGTCCCCACATCAACGGATGTCATCGCCATGAAGCACCTGGTTTGCCTGCTTGCCCTGCTCGTCTGCACCGCCGCACATGCCGAACAGGTTCTGCGCGTCTACAACTGGAAAGACTATTTCGACCCTGCCGTACTGGAGGACTTCCACGAGCAGACCGGCATCCGCGTGGACTACCACGCCTTCACCACTACCGACGAGTTGCTGCAGACCATGGCCGGCGGCGACGCCTATGACGTCGTCGTGCCGTCGCACTTCATGCTCAAGCAATTGCTGGCGCAGCACCGGCTGGCGGAAATCGATAGCCAACGGCTGGCGCATTACCAGGAGCTCGATCCCTGGGTGGTCTCCACGCTGGCCGGAATCCCCGGGGCCAACCAGCATACCGTCCCCTACCTGTGGGGCTCCATCGGCTTGCTGGTCAATACGCAGGCCGCGCAGGCCACCTACGGCGCGCCACTGCCCAACAGCTGGAGCCTGCTGTTCGATGAGCAGCAGGCGAGCCGGCTGGCCCGTTGCGGCATCGGCATGCTGGATGCCGCCGAGGAAACCGCCTCGCTCCTGCTCAACTACCGCGGCCGGAGCCTGTCGAGCAGCAGTGGTCGTCAAATAGAACGCACCCTGCAGAGCCTGCAGCCGATCGCCGGGCAGTTGCACTCACTGAACAACTGGAGCTACATCGACGATACCGCCGCCGGCAAGCTCTGCCTGACCATGAGCTGGAGCGGGCACGCCATCCGCGCCATGGAAAAGAACCCCCGGCTGGCCTACCTGATTCCAGACGAAGGCGCCGCGATCTACATCGACACCCTGGCCATACCGGCCAATGCCCCGAACCCGGCGCTGGCCTACCGCTTCATCGACTTCCTGATCGCGCCGCAGAACGCCATCCGCAACGCCCGGGCGACTCGCTTCTACGCCCCTCTTCCCAGCGCCTCTCCAGCCATGCAGGCACTGCTGAAGAACGCTCCCGGCCAGGTTCTGAACACCGAACAACGACGCCGCAGCTACCTGCTGGAAACCCTGGCAGCGGATCAACGGCAATCGCTGGATGCGGCCTGGCAACAGATCAAGGCCAGGCGGAACTGACATAAACGCTGCGTGTATTCACACCGCCGTAATGGCCTGGGCACTGCGATAGCGGCCGGGGCTCATGCCGGTCCACTGGCGGAAGGCGCGGTGGAACGCACTGGGCTCCTGGAACCCACAGCGGATCGCTATCTCCGTGATGCTCAGGCTGACATCGTTGAGGTAGTCGAACGCCAGCGCCTTGCGTACCTCATGCTTGAGCACCTGATAGGAAAACCCTTCGCGCTCCAGCTGCCGGCGGAATGCCGATTCGCTCAATGCGAAGCGCATGGCCATCTGTGCCTGCGAAGGCCAGTGCAGCTCGGTGCTGTCCTTGAGATGACGGTAGACCTTTGCGGACAGTCCGGAACGGTTGCGAAAGCGCACCACCACGCCCTCCGGGGCCTGGCGCAGGAACTGCTTGAGCCCGGCGAAGTTGCGCACCACCGGCAGGGCAAGCTGGGCGGCGGCGAACTCCACTTCGGTGCGCGCACAATCGAACTGGATCCAGGGGCCCCAGAGCAAGGGATCGGCGCCATGGGGCGGCCGCGGGTGGCCGAACCGGGTCCGCTCCAGGGTGATGCGCCGCCCCACCAGCCAGCAGGCCACGCCGATGACCATGCTCAGGTAGATTTCCTCGGCGACGCCACGCAGGGTCGCATCTTCGATGCGCACCTGCAGCACGATGGCGGCGCGGTTGCCGCGCAGCTCCAGGTGGGCCCGGATATCCCGCAGGAACAGGTTGAACCCCGCCAGGCATTGGCGCAGCGCCCGCCCCAGGTCGGGTTCGAGCAGCACGCTGCGGCAGATGATGGCGAAGGCCCCGCGTGGCATGCCGCCCGAATCGAAGGCGAAGAACTCATCCCCCAGCTCCTCGGTGAGCGATAGCCACAATCTCGTGACCGCATCGGCCGATATCCGCTGCTGCGGGTTATCCAGCGAGCCCGGATCGATACCGGCCGCGGCCAGCAATTCGCGCACTCGCTGCGGGCGGTCGGCCAATCGGTGCAACGCAGCCTTCACGAAGTACGCCGCCACCGAGTCGCTCTTGCGCAGCCCGCCGGCCCCGGCCTCATCTTTGCTCATCATCGGCTATATCCAAATTCGTCAATGTGCGTTGCGCAATTCCGGCATAGGAGCCCGGCCGCCCTCCCCCCTAGACTTGCGGCCAGCAAGCCAGGAGCCCTTCCCATGCACGTACCCGAGGTCTTCGCCGTCAGCGTGGCTCGCGGCCCCTTGCGGCGCGCGGCGGGTACCGCACAGGGTGTTCAGCCGCGCATTCCTAGCATATCCAGGGCTGCCCGCATAAGCCGCAGGGCGGCTTCTCGCACAGCACGGATGGCTGTCCGCCGGCTCTGGCGCAACGCTGCGCGAGCCTCGAACGCTTGCCGATCGTCCCTCACGAACTCCATTTCCGAGAACCGGCCATGAACCACTACCGAGCCCCCCTGCGCGATATCCAGTTCCTGCTCAACGACGTCTTCGACGCCAACGCCCAATGGGCCGCACTCCCCGGGCTGGGCAACAGCCTGGACACCGACACCGCCAGCGCCATCCTGGAGGAGGCCGGCAAGCTGGCCAGCGAAACCCTCGCGCCGCTCAACCGCAGCGGCGACGAGGAAGGCGCCCAGTGGCGCGACGGGGTGGTGAGCACGCCGGCAGGCTTCAAGGCCGCCTACGCCACCTATGCCGAGGGCGGCTGGGTCGGCCTCTCCGGCAACCCGGACTTCGGCGGCATGGGCATGCCGAAGATGCTCGCCGTGCACGTCGAGGAAATGCTCTACGCGGCCAACACCAGCTTCGCCCTGTATTCGGTGCTCAGCAGCGGCGCCTGCCTGGCCATCGACAGCCATGCCAGCACGCAGTTGAAGCGTCTGTACCTGCCACCGATGTACGAAGGCCGCTGGGCCGGCTCCATGTGCCTGACCGAAGCCCACGCCGGCACCGACCTCGGGCTGCTCCGCACCCGCGCCGAGCCCAATGCCGACGGCAGCTACGCCATCAGCGGCAGCAAGATATTCATCACCGGCGGCGAGCAGGACCTGACCGAGAACATCATCCACCTGGTGCTGGCCAAGCTGCCCGACGCGCCGGCAGGGCCAAAGGGCATCTCGCTGTTCCTGGTGCCCAAGGTGCTGGTCGGCGAAGACGGCTCGCTCGGCGCGCGCAATGCCGTCAGTTGCGGCTCCATCGAGCACAAGATGGGCATCAAGGCCTCGGCTACCTGCGTGATGAACTTCGATGGCGCCACCGGCTGGATGGTCGGCGAGCCGAACAAGGGACTGGCGGCGATGTTCACCATGATGAACTACGAGCGCCTGTCCATCGGCATCCAGGGCATCGGCTGCGCCGAGGCGTCCTACCAGGCCGCCGTGGCCTACGCCCGCGACCGCCTGCAGAGCCGCGCCCCCACTGGCCCGGTGGCCAGGGACAAGGCCGCCGACCCGATCATCCACCACCCCGACGTGCGCCGCATGTTGCTGACCATCAAGGCGCACACCGAAGGCGCGCGCGCCCTGGCCACCTACCTCGGCGCCCAGCTGGACACCGCCAAGCATGGCGCCGACGCCGGGGTGCGCGCCTCGGCGCAGGCCCGGGTCGCGTTGCTGACGCCGGTCGCCAAGGCCTTCTTCACCGATACCGGGCTGGAAAGCTGCGTGCTCGGCCAGCAAGTCTTCGGTGGCCACGGCTACATCCGTGAGTGGGGCCAGGAGCAACTGGTGCGCGACGTGCGCATCGCGCAGATCTACGAGGGCACCAATGGCATCCAGGCCCTGGACCTGCTCGGGCGCAAGGTGCTCGCCGATGACGGCCAGGCGCTCGGCTCCTTCCTCGCCGAAATCCACGACTACGCCGCCGGGGTAGCCGTGGTCCACCGCGACAGGCTGTTGGACGCCGTGCGGCTCCTGGAGGAGACCAGCGACTGGCTGCGCGACCGGGCCGCCGGGGACCCGCGCCAGGTGGGCGCCGCCTCGGTGGAATACCTCCACCTGTTCGGCTATGTCACCTATGCCTACCTGTGGTCGAGGATGGCCAGCGCGGCGCAGGCCAGGCTGGCCGACGAGCCGGACTTCCATTCGGCGAAACTGGCCACCGCCCACTTCTTCTTCGAGCGCCTGCTGCCGCGCATCGAGGGCCTGAGCGTGTGCCTGAGCGGCGGCGCCGAGAGCCTCTACGAACTGGCCGCGGAGCAGTTCTAGCCAAGGCCTCCCCCCATCGGCCACCCGCCCATGGGGGGATGTGCCTGGCGCGCTTTTGCGTACCTTGGCCTGGCACCGCGGTGCATTCGCTGCCAATCCAAGGAATTTCCCATGACAAGAAAAACAGTAACGGTATTCTCGGCCACCGGCGTGGCGGGCACTGCCTGTGTCGAAGAACTGCTCGCCCAGGACCTGTTCAACGTCCGCGTCCTGCTGCGCCAGGGCGACACCCCGGAAAAGTCCTCGCTGGGCCTTTCGCAGCCCAGCGCCGAGAAGCAAAGGAAATGGTCGGACTGGCAGGCCCGCGGCGTCGAGCTGCGCGCGGCGGACACCGGCAGCGTGGAGTCGCTGATCCCCGCCCTGCTCGGCACCGACTACCTGGTGTCCTGCGTCCCGCTGTCCGCCACCGAGTCCCAGTACCCGCTGATCCATGCCGCGCGCGAGGCTGGCGTGGAGCGCTTCGTGCCGTCCGAATTCGGCTTCATCTACGAGTGGGAGTCGCGCCAGACCAAGCTCACCGTGCACAGCCGGATCGCCCGGCAGAAGGTGTTCATCCAGCGCATGATCGAGCTGGCGGGCCTGGACTACACCATCATCCCGGCCGGCCTGTGGCCCGAGTACTACATGCTGGAACCGGTGGGCATCATGGGCGACGGCACGCAGAAGTTCTCCTGGTCCAGCGGCAGGGACCTCGGGCGGATCATTCCCCACGTGCTGGCCCACCCGGCCTCGCGCAACGCAATCTGCCCGGTGGCGGCCACCGCCTACTGCAGCTGGAACGAACTGCTGGAGGGGCGCGAGCGCGTGCTGGGGCGCAAGGTCCAGCGTCGCTACATGGACAGCGCACAGTGGCAGGCCGCCTACGACGAGGCGCCCGACGGCCCGCTGAAGACCATCCTCGGCATCGGCGTCGCGGCCACCGGGCAGCCCGAGGGCATGCCGCTGTGGGCCAACTGGAACGGCCTGTACCTGCCGCAGTTCAAGGGCACGCCCCTGGATGAACTGTTCACCGGCTACATCGAACCGTTCACCGCGGCCCTGAAAGAGACGGTCGGCTGAGCCGCCGGGCACTCACCCTCAAGGCCCCTTCCCCCTCTCGTCAGGAACATCCCCATGCTCACCCATGCTCGCTGGCTCATGGGTACCGCCGCCCTGTTCAACTGGTCGGTGGTATTCGGCTTCCTCTTTCTCAACGGCCTGCTGACCCGGCTGCTCGATCTCGCCCCGTCCACGGGCACCAACCTGGCCATGCGCGACCTCGCCCTGGTGCTCATCGCCACCTTCGGCGCCGCCTATCTCTACGCGGCATTCGACCCGCTGCGGGGCCGCCCCTACATCGCGCTCGGCATCCTGGGCAAGGCGCTGGTGGCGCTGGCCATGTTCGCCCACTGGGCGCTGGGGAACATCGGCTGGCAACTGCCGGCCCTGGTGATGGGCGACGTGATCTACAGCCTGCTGTTCATCCACTTCCTGCGCCGTCACTGAACCTCGCCCAAGGGCGGGCCCTAGGCCCGTCCCAACGCTTGCGTTAAAGTGCCAGGCGCGCCCACCGCGCCTGGCACAACAAAAATAAGCAGGCCCAAGCCGTGTTGATTACCAAACTTCTGCCACCGCGCTACCACCACGCCCCGCTGTTGCGCCAACGCCTGCTGGAGCGCCTGAACAATGTCGCCTACCAGCCGCTGATCCCGCTGCGCGCCCCCGGCGGCTTCGGCAAGACCACGCTGCTGACGCAATGGCGCAAGACCCTGATCGAGCAGGGCCACAAGGTCGGCTGGATCAACCTGGACGAAACCGACAACGAGGAAAACCAGTTCCTCGGCTACTGGGTCGCCGCCCTCAAGCAGGCCGACTGCCCGGTGCCGCAGCAACTGGTGGACACCTACGAGCGCGGCCGCCCGGAAACCCTGGACAACTTCCTCACCGTGCTGGTCAACGTGCTGGCCGAGTTCGAGGCCGAGCTGTACCTGATCCTCGACGACTACCACTGCATCGACAATCCTCGCCTGCACGAACTGCTCGGGCGGATGGTGAAATACGCCCCGGCCAACTTCCACCTGGTCATCAGCTCGCGCACCGAGCTGCCGGCCTGCCTGGAGGACGTGCGGCAGAAAAGCCGCGGCAACGAGCTCAACGTGCGCAGCCTGCGCTTCTCCGAGAGCGAGACCCAGGCCTTTCTCAGCGAACGGATGAAGGAGCCGGTCAGCGCCGATTCCTGCCGCGCCCTGTTCGAAGCCACCGAGGGCTGGATCGCCGGCATCCAGATGCTGGTGCTGTCCAACGAGCGCAAGGACCCGGACTTCGCCGACTGGGCCAAGGGGCTCTACCCCCTGGCCGAGACCATCCTGGAAAACACCCTGAGCGACCTGCCACGCGAGACCCAGGACCTGCTGCTGCAGCTCTCCGTGCTGGATCGCTTCAACGTCGAATTGTGCGAGGAAGTGCTCGGCGTGCGTAACGCGCAGCACATCCTCGAAGGGCTGGCGGCCGACGGCCTGCTGCTGGTGCCGCTGGACCACGACGAGAAGTGGTACCGCTTCCATGCGCTGTTCGGCGAACACCTGCGCCAGCGCCTGGCCCGGCGCGTGGTGAGCAGCCTCGGCGACCTGTACCAGCGCGCCAGGCACTGGCTGGACAGCGACGGCCCGCAGCAGCGCTCCAACCTCTCCGCCTTCCTGCGCGAGTGCCGCAGCGAACTCAACGCCATCGACCTGCCCTCCTTCCACTACCGCGCCAGCCTGTGGTTCGAGCGGCACGGGCACCTGGTCGAGGCGGTGCACCACGCCCTCGCCTCGGAGGGCGAAGAACGCGCCTACGACCTGATCGACCGTTGCGTGATGACCGTCCTCGCCACCGGCGACTTCAACACCATCCTGGCCTGGACCGACAAGGTGCCGGCGGCGGAGCTGGCCCGCCGCTGGCACCTGCGCGTCGCCCGCTTCTGGGCCCTGGTGCTGGGCGGCCTGCACCTGCAGAACGCGCGCCAGGAACTGCGCGAGCTGCAACAGGCGGTCGGCATCGAGGGCGGCATCAGCGCTTTCGAGTACCAGGTCTGCCTGCGCACCTTCGACGCCCTCAGCGGCAACAGCCTGTCCGCCCTGGAACTGCTCAACCACTGGCCGCCCAGCGGCGACGTCTACCACAACGGGGTGGCCTGCAACGCCCTGATCTACGCCCTGGCCAGTGCCTCGCGCTACGACGACCTGCCCAATATCCTGGCCCACCACCCGGAGCCGCCGCCCAGCGCCACCCGCGGGCTCACCTATGCCTACCGGCAGTCCTTCATCGGCTGGATCCAGTTCCTCAAGGGCAACCTCGCCCGCGCCACCGCCAGCCTGAACGAAGCGCTGTTCCGCCTGGACGAACGCTTCGGCCGGCGCTCGGCGCCCTCCTGCGTGGTATCCGGCTACCTTGCCGAGACGCTGTACGAGAGCAACAACCTCGACGCCCTGAAGAGCCTGCTCAGCGGCCGCATCGAGGTGATGAACGAGCGGGTGTTCTTCGAAAGCTACCTGCGTGCGTTGCTGGCGGGGGCGCGCCTGCTCTATCTGCAAGGCAACGGCGACGACGCCTACGAACTGCTGGAGCGCCTCCACCTGTTCGGCCGCAGCACCGGTCTGCAGCGGCCGATCGCCGCGGCCCTGGCCGAGCGCATCCGCCTGCTGCTGCTCGACGGCGACCTCCAGACCGGCAAGCGCCTGCAGGCCGAGCTGGACGCCCTGGCGGGCCGATACGGCGCAGCCCTGACGCCCGCGGCGATGGGCAGCACCTTCGATATCCCGGTCCTCGCCATCCTCTCGCGGGCGCGCATCGCCCTGGCCGAGGGCCAGGCCCCGGCGGCGCTGGACGAACTGGAGCGGCTGCAGGGCCTGACACCCGACGTGCGCCTGGACTACCACGTCAAGGTACAGCTGTTGCGCTGCCTGGCGCTGTACCAGCTGGAAGACCCCGCCTGGGCCGACGCGCTGCTGGCGCTGCTGGAAGTCAGCGCCCGCTGCCAGATGCTGCGCAGCCTGTGCGACGAGCTGCCGGAATCGAAGCGGATGCTGGAGGAAATGAGCGGAAGGCTGCCCTCCTCCGCCCTGGAGGAACACCTGGCGCAGGTCCTCGGCGGCTTCCGGCAGGCCAGGCCGGAGCAGCCGGCCCGCCAGCAGTCCGAGTACAACCTCAGCGGCCGCGAGCAGGACATCCTCGACCTGCTGGTGCAGGGCATGCCGAACAAGCGCATCGCCCTGGCGCTGAACATCTCGGCGGAAACGGTGAAGTGGTACCTGAAGAAGCTGTTCGCCAAGCTCAACGTCAGCGACCGCGTGCACGCCATCGACAAGGCGCGCCGCGAGAAGCTGGTCAGCGACAAGAGCCTGGGCTGAGCGCCCCGCAGGCAAAGAGGAAAAGCCCCGGGCGCAGCGCGCCCGGGGAGCATCGCCCGGCCCGCTATTGCGCGAGGTACCCCCCGTCCACGACCAGGTCCGCGCCGGTCATGTAGCTGGAGTCGTCGCTGGCCAGGAACAGCATGGCCTTGGCGATTTCCTCGGCGCGGGCCATGCGCCCCATGGGGATGCGCTGCCGCAGGTACGCCAGCATGTCCTGCGCCTGCTCGTCCGGCGCCGCCGCCAGCGCGCCTTGCACCATGGGCGTCTCGACATATCCCGGGCAGAGCGCGTTGATGCGGATGGCGTAGCCCCGGCGCGCGCAATGCGCCGCCACCGAGCGGGTGAACAGGCGCACGCCGCCCTTGCTGGCGTTGTAGGCCGGCACCAGCGGTTCGCCGATCAGGCCTTCGATGGACGCCACGTTGATGATCGAGCCCCCACGGGCCCGCATCCGCCCGATGGCTAGCTGCGTGCCAAGGAACACACTGTCCAGGTTGCAGGCGAGGGTGTGCCGCCACTGCTCCAGAGTCATCCGCTCGACGTCGCAGAAAGCCCCCACGCCGGCGTTGTTGACCAGTACGTCGAGGCCGCCGAACAGTCGCTCGCAGAAGTCGAACGTCTTGCGCCATTGCGCCTCGTCGGTGACATCCTGCTGCAGGAAGCCGACCGACAGCCCTTGCCCGCCCAGGGCGTTGGCCGCCGCGAGGCCGGCCGCCTGGTCGAGATCGGTCAGCAGCACGCGGGCGCCTTCCCGGGCGAACAGTTCGGCCGTCGCCAGCCCGATGCCCCTGGCCGCGCCGGTGACCAGGCAGACCTTGTCTTGCAAACGTCCCATCGCATTCACTCCCTGGTCATCGCGCGCCCGGCCCGCCATCGCGGGCGGGTTCGGCGCCGTTGATCCACCCGGCGACGCCGGATGCCGGGTACGGCACGGCAGCGGTCGCCAGGGCCGCCTCGTCGTGCAGGCCGAAGGTCTTCAGCAGTTCGTTCATTCCGCATCCCCTGTAAAAAAAGCGGCGCAGGCCAAAGGCCCCGCGCCGCAAAGCGTCGATTCGACTGGCGGATCAGTTGCGCACTATCACCTTGAGCAGGCCGTCACGCTCCAGCGCGGCCAGCAGATAGCGCGCCCCGAACGCCGCCGCCGGGCTGACGAAGCCGGCGGCGCTGACTTCGCCGGCGAGGATGCGCTCGATCCCGGCCACCGCCACCGAGCCGGCCTGCTCGTAGCCGCAGTTGCCCTGCAGGATCACCGTGGACTGGCTGGCCGGGCCGCTGCCGTGGCAGGAGATCACCGCGCGGCAGTGCTCCGGGTTCTCGCGCGGCGGCTCGACCGGCGTCCACTCGTGGCCCCAGCCGTTGGTGACCTGCTCCTGCTCTTCCGGCGACTTGAACCTGTGCACTTCGTTGAACTCGCGGGCCAGCTTCAGCACGCTGCTCATCACCGCGGGGTTGCCGAAGTTCACCAGCATGCTGCAGTTGCGCACGCGCGGGTCGTCGAGGTACCACACCGGCTCGCCGCCGCCGCTCCAGGGCAGGCAGTCGAGCACCTGGTGGAAGGTCGGCGCAACGGTCTGGTAGGCGGTGGCCGGCTCCCAGGCCACCAGTTCCCTTTGCGCCAGGTAGTACTGCGGCTGGCAGCACATGCGCAGGAACGACAGCGTGGAGCTGACCGAAGGGGTGGTGCCGCGGGTCACGTAGACCAGGTCCAGGGTGTCGACGCCGGGGGTTTCCAGGCAGACCTCGGCGGCCAGGTGGCCGGCGGCCCACATGAAGGCCAGCGCCGGGATCAGCAGGACGCCGCGATCGGCGTAGGCGGCGGCGTATTTCTCGCGCAGGAACAGCATCCAGTCCTGTTCGCCGGTGCTGTCCAGGTAATGGCAGCCGGCGGCCAGCGCCGCGCGCACCATCGGCTCGGCCAGTTGCATGAACGGGCCGACGGTGTTGTAGACCACGCTCTTGCCGGCGAGGAACGCGGTCAGCGGCGCTTCCTCGTTGGCCACTTCGACGACCTCGTAGCGGGCGTTCTTCAGTTCCGGCTGGGTGGCGAACTGTTCGTGGATCTTCTCCGCGCTGCGCCCGGCGGCGATGAAGGGAATGCCCCGCGCGGCCAGGTGGCGGGAAACCAGTTTGCCGGTGTAGCCACTGGCGCCATATACCACGACCTTGATATCAGACATTTGTTGTTCTCCGGTTCATGCGGTTTGTTGTTGTGATCTGCAGGCGCTCAGCTCGCCTTCGAGGCGTTCGCGCAGTACCCGTTCGAGGGGTTTTTCCGAGGCGGTCTTGGGGATTTCATCGAGCACCTGCACGTGGCTGGGCAGCAGGTTGCGCGGCAGGTGGCGGGCGCAGTGCGCCAGCAGCTCGCGGCAGTCCAGGCGCTGGCCGGGCAGCGGCACCACGGCCGCGACCACCTCCTTCTCCCCGGGCGCGCAGGCCGGCGTGGGCAGGCCGTAGACGAACACGTCGGCGACCTGCTCGGCCTCGGCGATCACCTTCTCGATCTGCGCCGGGTCGATGAACTCGCCGTTGCGGCGGATACCGCTGCCGTCGCGGTAGTCGAAGTAGACCCAGCCCTGCTCGTCCCTGTGCCCGATGTCGCCGGAGTGGAACCAGCCCCCCTGGGTCTTGGCCGCGGACGCCTGCGGGTTGTTCAGGTAGGCCACCGGCGGATGGTCGTCGCCGCCGGCGGCGCGGAAGCAGATCTCGCCGCGCTGGCCCGCCGGCACTTCGTTGCCCTCCTCGTCGAGGATCGCGCAACGCAGGTGCGAAGGCGGCTTGCCGATGGAGCCGACGGGGCCGGCGCCTGGCGGGTTGAGGGTCAGGCCGCCTTCGGCGGTGCCGTAGAACTCGAAGATCTCGACGTTGAAACGCCGGGCGAAGTCCTGCCAGATGCTGGCCGGCATGCCGGCGCTGAACACGTAGCGCACCGGATTGTCGCCATCGTCCGGGCGCGGCGGCTCGGAGTACACGGCGGTGGTCATGCCGCCCAGCAGGTTGAACACGGTGCATTGGTAGCGACGCAGGATTTCCCACAGCCGCGACTTGGTGAACTGCCGGCTGATGACCACCCGCAGGCCCATGAACAGCGCATTGCCCAGGGTGATGCACTGGGCGTTGGCGTGGGTCAGGCTCAAGCCCGTGTAGGGCCGGTCGCCCGGCTGCAGGCCCACCTCGGCGCCGAGGCCGGCGATGGCGGCGAAGCGCGCGTAGGGCGCGACTATGGCCTTGGGGTTGCCGGTGGTGCCGGAGGTGAACAGCAGTTGCATGGGCTGCTGCAGGTCGGTGGCGCGCACGGCGATATCCGGCACGCGGTCGTCCAGGACATCGTCCAGGGCGCGGATGCGGATCCGCCGGTGGGTCGGCGGCTCGCCCGCGCCGGCGCCGGTGTCCAGCACCCAGAGCCATTCCAGCTTCGGCAGGCGCCCGGCCAGTTCGAGCACCGCCGCCAGGGCATGGTCGGCGACGATGGCGCCACGGCAGGCGGAGAAGCCCAGCAGGTATTGCAGCTTGTCGCCGCAGGCGCGGGCATCGATGGGCACGAACACCGTGTTGGCGATGGACGAGCCGACCATGGCCTCGACGAATTCCGGATGGTTGAACATGATCAGGGCGAAGGCGTCGCCCTGGGCCATGCCTTCGTCGTCCAGGCCGGAGGCGATGCGCTGGCCGTTCTCCCACAGCTGGCGATAGCTGCGGGTGCAGTCGCGCAGTTGCTGGTCGGCATCGACGTGGACGAAGGTCAGCACGTCCAGGTCCGGGGTCTGCTCGGCCTTGCGCCGGATGACGTTGGCCAGGATCAGTGAATCGTTGTGCATGGGGTGCCTCCTAGCGGGTCAGTACGGTCATGCTCATCACGGCGGCATCGGCGCCGATGAAGCCACCGCCGTTCTCCGCCAGGCCGACGCTGGCGCCCTGTACCTGGCGTGCGCCGCAGTTGCCGCGCAGTTGCTCGACCAGCTCGAACACCTGGCCCAGGCCGGTGGCGCCGATGGGGTGGCCCTTGCGGTTCAGCCCGCCGGACACGCTCACCGGGATGCGCCCGCCCAGTTCGGTGGCGCCGGACTCCAGCAGCGCCACGCCCTCGCCCCGGCCACACAGGCCGAGGCTCTCGTAGTACATGAGCTCGGAGGCCGACGAGGCGTCGTGCAGCTCCACCAGGCTGAGGTCGCGGGGACCGACGCCGGCGGCCTGGTAGACCAGTTCGGATGCCCAGCGCGCCACTTCCGGGGTGTGCTCGTCGGCGTAGTCGTAGCCGCTGACGATCATCGACGCGGCGACGCGGATCGGCTGGCGCGCACCCAGGCGCTTCAGCGCACGCTCGGAGACGATCACCGCTGCCGCCGCGCCGTCGCCGATCGGCGAGCACATCGGCAGGGTCAGCGGGTCGGCGATCTTGCGCGCGGCGAGGATCTGCTCGACGCTCAGCACGTCCTGGAATTGCGCGCGCGGGTTGAGCGCGCCGTGGCGCGAGTTCTTCGCCGTGACCATCGCCAGGTGGCGGGGCTCGCCGCCGGCCATGGCCAGGTAGTCGCGCGCCCAGGTGGCGTAGATGTCCATGAACAGCGAGCGGTCCTTGCCGGCCTGGCTCAGGTCGACCTGGGCCCCGGAACGGCGCAGGCCAGCCTGCAGGAAGCCCAGCACCGCATCCTGCTCGTCCACGTCGACGCAGCCGTCGAACACCGAGAAGGTGCGCGCCTTGTCCTCGTGGTAGAGCTTCTCGTAGCCAGCGGCGATGACTACGTCGTGCAGGCCGTGGGTGACCATGGTGCAGGCCTGCTGGAAAGCGGTGGAAGCGGTGGCGCAGGCGTTCTCCACGTTGACCACCGGGATGCGCCCGACGCCCAGGCCGCGCAGCACCGCCTGCCCGGCTATGCACACCTGGCCGGTGATCACCGGGGCGGCGCCGGTGCCCATCCAGGCCGCTTCGAGCTGGCGCGCCTCGATGCCGGCGTCGTCCAGCGCCTGCCTGATCGCCTCGCGCGCCAGGCTGTTGAGGCTGCGCCCCAGGTGCTTGCCGAAGCGGGTCATGCCGACGCCGATGACGTAGGCGTTCTGCCGGGCGTTGCGGATCAGTTGCTGGTCCAGTTCGCTGGCGCTCATCACAGCCACTCCGGGTTGATCAGGTTGTAGCCGCCCTTGATCGCCAGGATCTGGTTGCAGCCGTCCTCGATCATCGAGGCGCGGGCGTCGCGGAAGATCTTCTCCACCGGGTACTCGCGGGTCAGGCCATTGCCGCCGAACATCTGGATGGCGTCGCTGGCCACCTCGAAGGCGTGCTCGGTGGCGGTGACCTTGGCCAGCATCGCCGCCTGCAGCGCCGGCACCGGCGCCAGGGCATTGAAGCGGGCCACGCGACGGGTCAGCGCCTGGGCCGCCTCGACCTTGCGCAGCATGTGGAACAGCCGGCGCGCCACGTCCTGGTGACGGATGATCGGCAGGCCGCCCTGCTTGCGTTCGTGGGCGTAGGCCAGGGCATGGTCATAGGCCGAGCGCGCCACGCCGGTGAAGGTGGCGGCCATCAGCAGGTTGGCATCGGTGTGGATGGCGTAGACGGCGCGCTTGTAGTCCTCCGGCCCGGCCAGCACGTGGTCGAGGCTGACCTTGACGTTGTCGAAGTACAGCTCACCCTGGGGCAACGGACGCTGGCCGAGCTTCTCCAGCGGCTTGCCGAGGGACACACCCGGCAGGTCGGTCGGCACCACCACGCAGTAACCGCGCTGGGTATCCGGGCCGTTGGGCGTGTCGGCGGCGCAGTAGAGGACACAGAGGTCGGCGATGCAGCCGTTGGAGACCCAGGCGGATTTCTGCCCGTTGATCACCAGCTGCCCGTCGCTGACCCGCGCCACGCAGTTGGGCCGGCCATAGCTGCCCTGGGGGTGGAAGATCTGCCGGCTGGCGTCCAGCGAGTCGCTGCCATGGTCCGGTTCGGTGATGCCCCAGCAGCCGATCAACTGCTCGGAATATTCATCGAGCACGAACCGGTTGCCCAGCTTGGCCGCCATGTACAGCGGCAGCATGCGCACCCCGGCGGAAATCGCCAGGCCGGCGTCGCCCCAGCCGAGTTCCTCGAACAGCAGCGGGAACATCACCGCACGCTGCTCGTCGCTCAGGCTGGCCAGCAGTTCCTGGCTGATGCCGAGCTTGTCGTACTCGGCGAAGAATTCGTACAGGCGCGAGCCCTTGGCCGCCACCTGCTCGGCGCTCAGGCGGTCCAGCTCCTGGCCGATGGGGCGCATGACCTTGCCGGCGAACTGGCGCAGGCTCTGGCGGAACGCTTCGGATTCCTCGTCCAGCGGCGGCTCGCAGGCCCAGGGGCCGAACTGTACCTTGGGCTCGGCAGGCCATTGCTGCGGGGGCAGGTTGGAAGGGTTCATGAGATTGACTCCTGTTGTGCTGAGGCCGCCGGCCAGCCGGCGGCAGTGAAATCACTTGCCGGTCGTGGCCAGGGCCAGACATGGAGCCGGCGCCGGATGACGGAATGGACGGGGCAGTCGTGTCAGCGACGGGCCGAGGGCGCCGAACAGGCGGTCGAGCCATTGCATGGAAAAGGACGGGTGGTCGGCGCCATGGCCGGCGGACCGGGGGGCGCCGAAGGCATCCGCTGGACGAACAGCGGGTGCGGCTCGTAGGCGTGGCATGGGTGCTACCTGCTAATTGTTCTTGTATGTGGGAACGATCATGCCCACTCACCCGAACGCCTACGTCCCCCCGGCAGTGGTGGCCGATGGGGGGAGTTCCCCCTATCGGCGGCCTTACAGGGCGCCGCTGTTCATCATCGCCTTGGCCTGCTGGGTCGCCTCGGTGGTACGGATCGCCAGGGTGCGCACCTCGTCCGCGACTACCGCGAAGCCACGCCCCAGATCACCGGCACGGGCTGCCTCGATGGCGGCATTGAGGGCCAGCAGGTTGGTCTGGGTGGCAATGCCCTGGATGGTGCCGACGATCATCCCGAGCTTCTGCAGGTTGTCCTGCAGCACTTCATGCTGCCGCGCCTGCAGGCGGCGCAGCTCGTTCTCCTCGTGCTCGCCCTGGGCATTGACCAGCGAGCCCATCACCCGCAGGGGCACGCCATGCTCGTCGCGGTGCGCCATGCCGCGGGCGCGGAACCAGCTGTAGTCGCCGCTCTTGAGCCGCAGCCGGTACATGAGCTCCAACGGGCCGGAGGCCTCGCGGCGGGTCATGTACTCGGCGAAGGCCTGCAGGGCCTGCCGGCTGTCTTCCGGATGCAGGCGCGAAGCCCAGCTGTCCAGTTCCGCGGGAAAGGCTTCGGCCTCGTCGAAGCCGAGCAGCCGGATGTACTGCGGCGACCACCAGAGCCTGTTGTGCGGGTTCACCGGGTCGCCCTCGACCACTTCCATCTCCCACAGCGCCTCGCGGATGGTTTCGCCCATCAGCCGGAAACGCTGCTCGCAGGTCTCCAGCGCCTCGGCCTGGCGCCGTTCATCCTGGATGTCGCGCAGCGTGCACACCAGGCGGGTGCTCTTGCCCTCCTCCCCCCGCAGGCTGGCGCAGTGGGTCCGGAACCAGCGGTAGCCACCCTCCGCCCCCCGTAGGCGGCACTCCAGCGGGTGGTGCGCGATTTCCGTCTTCAGGCTGTCGAGAACGGCCCGCTGCAGGCCTGCCCTGTCCTCGGGATGCGCGCTGGCGAAGAAGTCGCCCAGCCGGGCCGACGGACCGAGCCCGAGCAGCGCCTGCAGGTTTGCCGACGACGCCAGCCCAGCCTCCATCGGCAGCGACTCCCCCGCCGCAACCAGCACGTCCCAGCAACCCTCGGCGCAGGCCGCCAGGAGTTCGCAGCGGCTCCGCTCATGGGAGAGGCTGGCTGCCAGGCGCGCATTCGCCTCATCGGCAGCTCGCCGCTCGGCCACCGCCTGCTCGACCTGCGAATCGAGTTCGGCCAGGCGCTGTTGGAGGCGTTGCACGGCGCTTTCCGCCTGCAAGGCCAACTGACGGTCGGAACCCGTGACCGTGGCGTCGTTCCCCATCAGGGCAACAAGCCGGCGCAGCAGGTTGCGAACCAGAACTGCAGAAGAAAACAGATACATGATCAGCTCCCGGGTGAAGGGTGATTACGGCCTCCCTCGATCGATGCGGCAGGCCGCCAGGAATGTCGGGTAACTAAAAAAACAGGTGGCACCGGGGCGGTGCCACCCGGGTATCGAGCGGGACACGACAGGGAGAGCAGTGTCGCGACGGCCACTGCCATGAGGGATCGGCGTCAGTGCGCGGCATGCCGTGCCGGCACGCGCTACCGGAAGGGCTTCAGCAGCGATGAACTCATGCCAACGCCATCGCTTCGCCCGTTACAGCCACTCCGGATCGAGCAGGCTGTAGCCACCCTTGATCGCCAGGACCTGGTTGCAGCCGTCCTCGATCATCGAGGCGCGGGCGTCGCGCAGGATCTTCTCCACCGGGTACTCGCGGGTCAGGCCGTTGCCGCCGAACATCTGGATGGCGTCACTGGCCACCTCGAAGGCGTGCTCGGTGGCAGTGACCTTGGCCAGCATCGCCGCCTGCAGCGCCGGCACCGGCGCCAGGGCGTTGAAGCGGGCCACGCGGCGGGTCAGCGCCTGGGCCGCCTCGACCTTGCGCAGCATGTGGAACAGCCGGCGCGCCACGTCCTGGTGACGGATGATCGGCAGGCCGCCCTGCTTGCGTTCGTGGGCGTAGGCCAGGGCATGGTCATAGGCCGAGCGCGCCACGCCGGTGAAGGTGGCGGCCATCAGCAGGTTGGCGTCGGTGTGGATGGCGTAGACGGCGCGCTTGTAGTCCTCCGGCCCGGCCAGCACGTGGTCGAGGCTGACCTTGACGTTGTCGAAGTACAGCTCGCCCTGGGGCAGCGGACGCTGGCCGAGCTTCTCCAGAGGCTTGCCGAGGGACACACCCGGCAGGTCGGTCGGCACTACCACGCAGTAACCGCGCTGGGTATCCGGGCCGTTGGGCGTGTCGGCGGCGCAATAGAGCACGCAGAGGTCGGCGATACAGCCGTTGGAGACCCAGGCGGATTTCTGCCCGTTGATCACCAGTTGCCCGTTGCTGACCCGCGCCACGCAGTTGGGCCGGCCATAGCTGCCCTGGGGGTGGAAGACCTGCCGGCTGGCATCCAGCGAGTCGCTGCCATGATCCGGCTCGGTGATGCCCCAGCAGCCGATCAGTTGCTCGGAATATTCATCGAGCACGAACCGGTTGCCCAGCTTGGCCGCCATGTACAGCGGCAACATGCGCGCAGCCGCCGCGATAGCCAGGCCGGCATCGCCCCAGCCGAGTTCCTCGAACAGCAGCGGGAACATCACCGCACGCTGCTCGTCGCTCAGGCTGGCCAGCAGTTCCTGGCTGATGCCGAGCTTGTCGTACTCGGCGAAGAACTCGTACAGGCGCGAGCCCTTGGCCGCCACCTGCTCGGCGCCCAGGCGGTCCAGTTCCTGGCCGATGGGGCGCATGGTCTTGCTGGCGAACTGGCGCAGGCTCTGGCGGAACGCTTCGGACTCCTCGTCCAGCGGCGGCTCGCAGGCCCAGGGGCCGAGCTGTACCTTGGGTTCGGCAGGCCACTGTTGGGGGGGAAGGTTACAGAGGGTCATCGCCTTGGCTCCTATTGTTGTCATGGAGTCGCCGGCCCGGGGGCCGGCGACCCTGCCGTCACTTGCCGGCCGCTTCCAGTTTGCCCAGGGAGAAATCGGACTCCTTGGCGCCCTTGCGGTTGACCACGTAGGTCGAGACGAAGTTGGTCGCGTGCTGGCGCTTGAAGTCGATCTGCTCGCCCTGCACGGGAAGGATCGCCTTGTAGCTGTCCTCGCCGGTGATGGACTGCTGCTGCATGTGGTGGAAGCGCCAGAACTCGCCGTTCTTGTCGTAGATCTCGGACATCAGCGGGCGATTGGCCTGGACGTCGACGTAGAGAATCTTCTTGCCGTACGGGTGGGCATCCGGCGGCGTGCCCTCCAGCACCCAGACCTCGCGGGGCTGCCAGCCCAGCTTGGGGTTCGGGTTCCAGTAGGGCGCGGTGGAGACGTCCAGCCAGGGGAACTGCGCCGCGGGGCCCTGCCCTTCGCTGCCCACGGTATTGGGCGTATCGGTCACGGCGAGGATCCAGCGCTTGCCGACCAGCTTGATGCTCTTGTACCAATTCGGCGGCGAGTCCCAGACGTCGATGTCATCGCCCAGGATGTCCAGCCCCCCTACCGGGTCCATCCAGGCATTGCCGGAGATCCGCCGTACGCGCCGCACCGATTTCACATAGGCCCAGACATCGTCGATCTTGAAGCCATCGGCATAGCGCTTGGTGTAGGTACCGATCCCCTTGATGTCCTGCGGCGCCTCGGCGAACAGCAGGGTGTTCTGCAGCATGAAGTCGTCGCCGATGCTCGCCGGCCCGTTGAGCCGGCCACGGGTATAGAAGCGGTCCAGGCGGTAGCGCTGCACGCGTTCGACGCCGGTCTTCGCATCGATCAGGATGTAGTGGAAGTTCTTCAGTTCCTGGGAGTCGCCCATGGGGCGGCCGTAGATGAAGTTCCAGACGATCTTGTCCCCGGCGTCCGGGTCCTTCTCATCGATCTGCGGGAAAGGCACGCCCTTTTCCCAACCCTTCACCGTGCGGGTGGCCTTGTCGAAAGTCACCTTGCCGGCGTTGTCGGCGCTGGCCTTGAGGTAGGCCGGGTCCAGCGCCACGGGTTTGGAAGCCGCCAGGGTGAGCCCCAGGTTGTAGTTCCTGATCTGCCACTGGACCTTCTCGGTCAGCAGTTCCTTCAGCGGCTTGCCTTCGAAGGTATCGCCCAGCACCTTGTCGAGATTGCTCTTGTCGATGCGGGTGCCAGCCGCCAGTTCCGTGGCCGCGGCCGAGGTGGCCAGGCCGAAGGCCAATGCGAAGGCGGCATACTTGAAAAGTACGTTCATCGTTTTTCACCAGAACTAGAATTGACGGGTCAGACGCAGCACCAGCTGGTCGTGGGTGTCGAAGTAGCCGAACAGCCGGGTGGCGCCGTTGTCTTCCTGGGCGGAGTCGTTGCTGTTGCCCGCGGCGAAGAACAGGTCGGCTTCGGCGCGCAGCCGCCACTTGTCGCCCATGGCGAACTCCACCGCCGGTATCAGGAAGCCACCGTCCCCCGACAGGTCGACGCCGCCGGCCAGCGACGGGTTGATGGTGTCGTTGCGGTAGTTGGCCTGCAGCACGGTGGTGAAGATCGTGGTGTCACGCTTCTTCTTGGCGGTGTAGGCGGCCAGCGCAACCAGGTCGTCGTCCTCGGAAAAACCGAGCACCCGGGTGTTGAACAGCTGGGCCGAAAGGAAGGACGGCCGGCTGGTGCCCAGGAAGCGGGACAGGTCCACCGTCTTGTCCATGCGCAGCATGGTGGTGAAGGTGTCCTTGCGCATGAGGCCGCTGAAGCCCGGTGGCAGGCCCGGCGCCAGCGGCTCGCTGCCGTAGTTGAACGCGGCGTCCTGGGTATAGACCAGCTCGGTGGAAAACACGGCATCCGCTGCCGGCACGTAGGTGCTGGCGGTTGCCCCCCAGACGGTGATCTCGGGGTAGATCAGGTCCCCCAGCACGCCCTTGGGCGTGTCGTGGTAGGGGTTGAAGCGCGAGTTGACGACCGGGTCGCCCTGATAGGACTTGAGCCAGGCCAGCGAGTAGTTGACGTCGCCGATGATCCCCGCCCAGCGCAGCCCGCCGGTCACCTTCCGGTTGTCGCCTGCCGAATGCTCGTAGTCGGTGTCGAGCAGCGAGTAGAAATCGGTCCCCCGGTACGGCTGCGGCGCCCAGCGCCCGCCATAGAAGTCCACGCTGTTGCCTATGGCGTTATGCGCATCCAGCCCCGGGCGCAGCAGCACCTGCAGGGAGCCGTCGGCTTCGGGCACCTGGATCGTGGTGTTGACCATGATCAGCGGCTTGCGCAGCTCCTCGTTCTCCGGCTCGAGGAAGGAGCGCCAGCGATAGTCGAAGCCCTGCACGACGTCCATGGCGCGGAAGAAGTCGGTCTCCCCCCAGACCACCTGCTGCTTGCCGACACGGACCTTCACCCGGTCCTTCTCGTAGTCGAAATAGAATTCGCGCAGCTCGGCCCGGTCGTACTGGTCCATGAGGTCGCTGCCGCGGCCGCGGAAGCCGGTGTTGACCATGGAGCGGTTGAGGTCCTGCAGGTCCCGCTGGTAGTCGGTCATCACCTCCTTGTCGACACGGGTGATGGCCTTCCAGCTCAAGGGCCCGGTGACCGCATCGGCATCCAGCAACAGCGACGTCCGCAGCATGGACAGCTTGCCCTTGTCGTCGCCGTGGGTTTCCGGCGCGTCCTTGAGGTTGAAGGAAGTCCAGCCCCTGATGTAGCCCCCCAGGCTGAAGCCGAAATCGTCATTTCCGTAGTCCATCGCCTGCGCCCCGCAGGGCAACATGCTCAAAGGCAGCAGGGCCAGGGCCCAGGACGGTCTCGCAATCGGTCTTCTGGATTGCATTCGATACACCTCTCATTGTTGTTATTGACGGCAGGTAGCAACGAACGTCAGTCGCTCAGCCGCTGGTCTGGATACCCGGGGCGCACCGCTCCTCCTCAAGCGGCGCGGCGAAGATGAACCTGGGCTTGAACACCAGCGCGAGGGCGGGCATGACGAACAGCGATGTGAAGGCGGAAACCATGAGCCAGAGGCCGATCAGCAGCCCCATCTCGGCCTGGAAGCGCAACGAGGAAAGCGTCCACAGCAGAACCCCCGCCGCGAGCGTGAAGGCTGTCAGCAGCACGCCTCTACCGGCCGAGCCGATGGACTGCAGCACGGCCTCCAGCGGCGTCGCATCGGGGCGCTTCTCCAGGAACTCCTTGATCGAGTCGACAATGTAGAAGGCGTAATCGACGCCCAGCCCGATGCCCAGCGCGACCACCGGCAGCGTGCTGATGCTCATGCCGATGCCCTGCCAGGACATGAAGGCGAAGGTGACGACGTTGGAGACCAGCACCGGGATGATGAAGAAGATGCCGCTGACGGAAGAGCGGTAGACCACCAGGCAGCAGACCACGACCACCAGGAAGGCCAGGGCGATGGCCTCGATCTGGTCCCTGAGCAGCACCTCGTTGACCGCGGCGATCACCCCCAGGCTGCCGCCGGCCAGCTTGACGTCGGCCTGCTTCAGCGGATTCCCGGCGATGAATGCCTGGGCATAGTGGATGGCATTGCGCAGGGTTTCACCCTTGTGGTCACGGAAGAACAGCGTGATGGCGCCATTGCGGAACTGGCGGTCCGCGTACTGCGCCATGTCCTCCGGCGCGGCACCCTGCAGGTAGAAGTTGATCAGCTCGCCGTTCTCGGTCTGCGAAGCGCCCAGCTCGCGGTAACGCGGGTTGCCCTCGTAGAGATTGCGGCGGATGTCCACCACCAGGTCGGCCAGCGAGACGCTTCCGCCTATTTCGGGCTGGCGCTCCATGTAGCGGGAGAAGCGCTGCGCCCAGTCCAGCACCTCGGGCGCCTTCAGGGCGTCCGGCCCATGTCCCTCGATGACCACGAACATCTGCTCGGAGCCCGGGTAGAGGCGATTGACCAGGGCGCTGTCGCGATTGAACGGCGCGTCCTGCCAGAGGATCGGCGAGCCGTCGCTGGCATCGCCGACCTGGATGCGCGAGGCCTCGAACAGCAGCCCGCAGAGCAGCAGCAGGCACACCGGCGCCACCCAGTAGCGGGCCCTGGTCGAAACCAGCAGCGAGGCAGCCCGCAGCACGGCGCGCAGGATGAAATCGAGGTTCAGCGGGTGCACGAAGCCTTGCGGGCGCCGGATCCAGGACAACAGGATCGGCGTCATCACCACCGCCGACACGGCGATGCTCATGACCCACACGGCGCCGATGATCGCCACCTTGTGCAGCAGGGGGATCGGCGTCAGCATCACGCAGAGAATGGCGCCGGCATCGGCGTAGAGCCCGAGCATGCTGGGGCGGAACAGCTCGGCCATGGCCTGCTCGGCGGCGCGCCGCGGGGTCACCTGGCCATCGACGGCGAGGTCGTCGAAACGGGTGATCAGCTGCACCGAATGGGAGAAGGCCCGGGCCGTGATGATGAAGGCCACCACGACCACCAGCGGGTCCCAGTTGTAGCCCAGCAAAGCGCTGATGCCCAGGGCCCAGGTACCCGAGATGGTCCCCGCGATCAGCGGCAGCAGCGTCCCCCGCCAGGTACGGCTGAAGACGAACAGCAGCACCAGCATCGCCCCGAGCGAGAGGAGCGACAGGCCGAGGGTTTCCGGGAGGTAATGGGCGACCCAGCCATAGAGGATCGGCTCCCCCACCAGGTGCAGGCTGACCTGGTCCTTGATCGGCGAGGCATCGAGGATCGCCTGGATCTGCGGGAAGATCGCCTTGTAGTTCACCAGGTGGTCATAGAAGTCCACCTGGATCAGCGTCGAGCCGAAGTCGCGATCGACGAACAGGCCGTAGACCATCGAATTGTTGAGGATCGCCTGGCGCAGGGTGCGCAGCTCGGCCTCGCTGCGCGGGACCTGCTCGCCCATCAGCGGCTGCGTCTCGATGCCCTCGCTGGAGGCCTCCACCCGCTTCAGCTTGCGCGAGGCGATGGAGACGATCTGCTGGGGATTGACGCCCTCGACCTTGCGCAGCGCCAGGGTGATGCGCTGGACCTCGGCGAGGATGTCGCCGCGCAGGATGTCCCCCTGGCGGGCCTCAACCAGGATGGTCACGCGGTTGCCCGCGGCGAAGCTGTCCTTGTAGGCCTGGTGCACCCGCACGTAGGGATGGTCATGGGGCACCATGTCGGCGAAACGCGTCTGGATGTCCAGGCGCGTCAGGCACAGGGCGAAGAACAGGGTGATCAGCGCGACTATCAGGCTCACCGGCCGGCGATGTGCGATCGACCACTCCGCCAGGCGAGATGCAAAGTTCTTCAGCTGGCTCATGGTTGCTCCCCCGACGGCACCGCGGCCAGGCGCCCGGCATCGACCATGGCGAGCTGCCGACCGACCAGCAGGTTGCCGCCGGCGACCGGCAGCACGCGGGTGAAATAGCCCTTGCCCAGGCCCGCCGGCGCGGCGTCCTGCCAGAGCGCGGCGGGATTGCGGCTCTGGAAGAACAACCCATGCTCGCCCACCACGCTCCAGAGTCCGTCCGTCACCGCCACGTCATGCAGATGCTCATGGGTGAAAGGTTCGATGGCGTTCCAGCTATCACCGCCATCGGGGCTGACGTAGACATGCCCGGTGTTGCCCACGGCCACTCCGGTGCGGCCGTTGAAGGCCACGGAGCGAAGGCTCTCGCTGCCGAGTTCGACGGTGCTCCAGGTCATCCCGCCATCGCGGCTGCGCAGCAGGCGGCCAAACTCGGCGGCGATCCAGAGGTCGCCTTCCGCGCCAGGCCGGATAGCGTTGAAGGCCACGTCCTGCTCCTGCCCAAGGCGCTCCCAGGAAGAACCCTCCGGGCTGGAGCGAAACAGCGCGCCCATCTCCCCCACCACCCAGAAACGGCCGGCGATGAACTGCACGTCGAGCAGCTTGTTCCCCACCTCCGCCACCGGCAGGCTCACCTTGCGCCAGTCGCCCCCCGGGGCTTTCACCCAGAGCTCCCCGCCATTGCCCGCGGCCACCACCACCCCATCGGGCGAAACCGCCACCGCCTGCAGGTTGGTCCGCGCGGGGAAGGCTTCGCGGCTCCAGCGGTTGGCTCCCGCCTGCCCATGCAGCACGGCCCCGGCCTGGCCGACCACCCAGAGCGAAGCGGAATCCCCCGCGGCGCCGAAGAACATGTCGCGCCGCTCGACGACCGGCTGGGACAACGCAGCGCCAGTGACATGGGGTTTGACGAACACGGCCGCATAACCGATGCCGGCGATCAGCAGCCACGGGGACAGGCGGGCCAGCCAGGGCAGCAACCCCGTCTGGGCGGAGCCTTGCGCCGAGACATGGGCTGCCGACCTGGGGACGCTCCTGGGACATGGAGCGGCATGATGGATACCTGCGCGGGCGGGCGTAGAGGCAACGGCCGATGCACAGGCATCGGGAGCGGTCTGTGGGCTTCGCATTGGAGCACCTGTCGTTGTTCTTGTGTGAACCGAGCATGGCGCTCCGACGAAACCTGAACGTCCCCCCAGCGCAGGTAGTCGGCGGGGGGGCCGACCCGCAAACCGGCGGGGCATGGCATTCAAGACGCTCTGGAGGTCCCGCCACGACAGGTCTCGAGAAGACCGGCGCAACGGCAAAAAGGGGCTTCACCCGTTAGCCCGACGGCAGGATGAAGACTCAGGAAGGAGGTGCAGGGAAGGTTTTTACGGCGGAACGAAAAAAGGGCCTTTCGGCCCTTTTTTCAGTGACTTGCAAATGCCAGTGGACATCTGCAGGTCGATATTTGGAGCGGGAAACGAGACTCGAACTCGCGACCCCGACCTTGGCAAGGTCGTGCTCTACCAACTGAGCTATTCCCGCGTCGTGTTGACGGGCGCCATTCTATCTTTTTCTGGAGCCTCGTCAACCCTTTGATTCAAAAAAAGTTATTTCTCTTTCGGGGTGGTGCTCAGGTGCGGCCAGGCGGCCAGCAGGTAGTGCAGCATGGACCACAGCGTCAGGGCCGCGGCGACGATCAGCAGCCCGTAGCCCAGCAGCACCCAGAAGGTGAACAGCGGGGCGTTGGCCAGCAGGATCACCAGCGCGGCCATCTGCGCGGCGGTCTTCCACTTGCCCAGGTTGGATACGGCGACGTGGGCGCGGGCGCCCAGTTCGGCCATCCATTCGCGCAGCGCCGAGACCACGATCTCGCGGCCGATGATGATCACCGCCGGCAGCGTCAGCCAGAGGTTGGCGTGCTCTTCCACCAGCAGCACCAGCGCCACCGCCACCATCAGCTTGTCCGCCACCGGGTCGAGGAAGGCGCCGAAGGGCGTGCTCTGCCCCAGCTTGCGCGCCAGATACCCATCCAGCCAGTCGGTCGCCGCGGCCAGGGCGAATACCGCGCTGGAGGCCAGGTGGCTGCCCGGGAACGGCATGTAGAACAGCAGGATGAAGATCGGGATGAGCAGGACGCGGAGCAGAGTGAGCAGATTCGGAATATTCATCGGGACCACTGGCCGGTGAGTTGAGCCCGGCATTCTACTCGCTGTGCAGGGCAGCATAAATCTGCTCGGCCAGCTTTTTGCTGATGCCCGGGGCCTTGGCGATCTCATCGATACTGGCGCGGCCCAGTTCCTGCAACCCACCGAAATGCTTGAGCAGCTCGCGGCGGCGCTTGGGCCCGACCCCCGGCACCTCTTCCAGGCTCGAGGTGCGCCGGGCCTTGCCGCGGCGCGCGCGGTGGCCGGTGATGGCGAAACGGTGCGACTCGTCGCGGATCTGCTGGATCAGGTGCAGCGCCGGGGAATTCCCCGGCAGGGTGAATTCGTGCTCGGCATCGTTGAGGTAGAGAGTCTCCAGGCCCGGCTTGCGCGTCACGCCCTTGGCCACGCCGAGCAGGATCAGCCCGCTCACCGCCAGTTCCTGGAGCACTTCCTGGGCCATGGCCAGTTGGCCCTTGCCGCCGTCCACCAGGAGGATGTCGGGCATCTTGCCCTCCCCTTCCTTCAGGCGGCTGAAGCGCCGCGTCAGGGCCTGGTGCATGGCCGCATAATCGTCGCCAGCGGTGATGCCCTCGATGTTGAAGCGCCGGTAGTCGGACTTCAGCGGCCCCTCGGGGCCGAACACCACGCAGGACGCCACCGTGGCCTCGCCGCTGGAATGGCTGATGTCGAAGCACTCCAGGCGCTGCGGCGGCTCGTCCAGGTCCAGCGCTTCGGCCAGGGCCTCGAAGCGCGCGGCGACGTGCTGGCGGTTGGCCAGGCGCGCGGCCAGGGCCTGTTCGGCGTTGGTGATCGCCAGTTGCTGCCAGCGCGCGCGGGTGCCGCGCACCCGGTGGCTGATCTCCAGTTCGCGGCCGCGGGCAGTGGCGATAGCCTCGATCAACACCGGGAAGTCCTCGTGCACGGCGTTGACGATCAGCTCCGCCGGCAGCTCGCGCTCGTGGTGGCTCAGGTAGTACTGGCCGAGGAAAGCCAGCAGCACCTCGTCGACCTCCTCTTCTATGCCCACCTGGGGGAAGAAGTTCTTGCTGCCCAGCACGCGCCCGCCGCGCACGCTGATCAGGTGCACGCAGGCGCCGCCGGGGTTGACCATGGCGGCGATGACGTCGACGTCGCCGTTGCCGCCCTCCATGCTCTGCTGGTCCTGCACGCGGCGCAGGATGGCCACCTGGTCGCGCAGCTCGGCGGCGCGCTCGAACTCCAGGCGCATGGCCGCCTGCTCCATGTCGGCGCTCAGTTCCTCGGCCAGCTGGTTGCTGCGGCCTTCGAGGAACATCACCGAGTGGCGCACGTCCTGGGCGTATTCCTCGGGGCCGACCAGGCCGACGCAGGGCCCCTTGCAGCGCTTGATCTGGTACTGCAGGCAGGGCCGGGTGCGGTTGCGGAAGTAGCTGTCCTCGCACTGCCGCACCAGGAAGGCCTTCTGCAGCAGGGCCAGGCTCTCGCGGATGGCGCCGGCGCTCGGGTAGGGCCCGAAGTAGCGGCCCTTGGCCTTCTTGGCGCCGCGGTGCAGGGCCAGGCGCGGGTATTCGTCCTCGCTCGACAGGTAGACGTAGGGGTAGGACTTGTCGTCGCGCAGGAGGATGTTGTACGGCGGCCGCCACTCCTTGATCAGCGTCTGCTCCAGCAGCAGCGCCTCGGTCTCGTTGGCGGTGATGGTGGTCTCGACCTGGGCGATGCGCGCCACCAGGGCGGCGGTCTTGGGCGCCAGGCCGGTCTTGCGGAAGTAGCTGGCCAGGCGCTTCTTGAGGTTCTTCGCCTTGCCGACGTAGAGCAGCTTGGCGTCCGCATCGAACATGCGGTAGACGCCGGGGCGGCCGCTGCAGGTGGCGAGGTAGGCCGCCGAATCGAACACCGCGCTCATCTAGTTGCTGGCATCCACCATGCCGTGGCGCACCGCCAGCAGCGCCAGCTCGACGTCGCTGGTGATGGAGAGCTTCTCGTAGATGCGGTAGCGGTAGGTGTTCACCGTCTTGGGCGACAGGCAGAGCTTGTCGGAGATGCTCTGCACCTTGTGGCAGTTGGCGATCATCAGGGCGATCTGGATTTCGCGCTCGGACAGCGAGTCGAACGGCGAACCGCCCTTCTCCGGCTCGAAGGACTTCAGCGCCAGGCTCTGGGCGATCTGCGGGCTGATGTAGCGCTGCCCGGCGAAGACCTGGCGGATGGCCTGGACCATTTCCTCAAGCGCCGCGCCCTTGGTCAGGTAACCGGAAGCGCCGGCCTGCATGAGGCGGGTGGGGAACGGGTCTTCCTCGCAGACGGTCACGGCCAGCACGCGCACGTCCGGCTGGCTGCGCATCAGCTTGCGGGTGGCTTCCAGGCCGCCGATGCCGGGCATCTTCACGTCCATCAGGACGACGTCGGGCTTGAGTTCCCGGGCCAGGCGCAGGGCGTCCTCGCCGGATTCGGCCTGGCCCACCACCTGCAGGCCCTCGATGTCGGCCAGCATGCGGGTAATTCCGGTGCGCACCAGATCGTGGTCATCGACCACCAGCACCTTGATCACACAGCACCTCATGCATAACTAGAGTGGAATCCGGCGCTGTGCGCGCCATCGAATCCGCGAACCTTAACAGAAAGCGATGCCCTGACCTAGCTTGGAACACAGCTGTCAAATTGCAAGCGCCAACGAACCAGCAAGCACCCCCGAAGCGCCCGCGCCAAGCTGACCAGGCGCCGAGCGAAGCGTCAAGGATGGGCATCACGACCATTCTTTCGGCTGAGACCGGTTGTCGCGGGGCGAAGCGGAGCTGACAGTGCCAGCCCAGGCATCGACGCACGCCGCCGCGGCCACGGCACATCCCCCGGCGCCGTCCTGACGAACGTCCGCCCGCGTTACAAAAGTGCCCGCCGTGCATCAACATGACGCACGACGAGCGCCGGACGTTACCGTTCGATGCCCATCCAGCACCCCGCCGCCCTCCTCCATCCCAACCAAATCGCCAGCGAATCAACGGTTTGTGTCTCGATCAGCGATCCTGGCACGGCATCTGCTTAATTGCATTCATGGATAATTGGATACAGAAATCCAAAAGGAGCGCCCCATGCGCCTGGTACCCAACTACGACCGCCAACCCGTAACCGCCGAAGAAGAGGCCTACAGCTACCTGCTGGACGCCATCTGCAAGGGCCAGTACCGCACCGGCGACCGCCTGATCGCCGAAGACATCGCCAACGACATCGGCATGAGCCGCATGCCGGTGCGCGAAGCCTTCCGCCGCCTGGCCGCCGAGGGCCTGGTGACGCTGCGGCCGAACCGCGGCGCCATCGTCAGCGGGCTGAACATCGAGGAGATGCGCGAAGTCTTCGAGATGCGCAGCGCCCTCGAAGGCCTGGCCATCCGCCTCGCCGTGCCGAAGCTGGGCGAACGCCAGTTGGCGCGCCTGGAACGCCTGCTCGACGAGATGGACGACTACCGCGACGACAGCGCCGAGTGGGTCAGCCGCCACCGCGTCTTCCACGAATACCTCTGCAGCCTCGCCGAGCGCCCGCGCCTGCTGCGCCAGATCAACGCCCTGTACTCGGTGATCGAGCCGCACATGCGCCTGTGGCTGCAGCACGTCGACAAGCCCATGAGCGCCCGCGAGGAGCACGCGGTGATCCTCGACGCCCTGCGCAGCGGCGACGCCCGCGAAGCCGAGCGGGTGCTCTGCGAGCACATCGAGGGCACGGTGCCCTCGCTGCTGAAGTTCCTCGAAGCAAAGGGCGCCTGAGACCCACGCTTCGCCTGTCCCGTTGAACTGCCCCGGCAACCTCGCCCACTGGAGCTGAACATGTTCGTACGCAGGATCCCGCAGTGCCTTCTCGCCCTCTGCCTGGCCGCCCCGCTGGCGCACGCCGACGCGGTGAAAATCCCCGACCGCCTGAAAACCGCCGACAAGGTGGTCTTCTGCGGCGGCATGGACTCCCCGCCCATGGGCTTCTACGACGCCTCGCAGAAGCTCACCGGGGTCACCGTCGACCTCGGCGAGGCCATCGCCAAGCGCCTGGGCGACAAGAAGATCGAATGGCGGGTGACGCCCTTCTCCGGGCTGATCCCGGCGCTGCTGGCCCGGCAGTGCGACATGCTGGTGGACCAGCTGTTCGACAAGCCCGAGCGGCGCGAAGTGATCGACATGGTCAACTACATGTATTCCAGCCAGGCCGTGGTGGTGGCCAAGGGCAACCCCAAGGGCATCCACACCCTCGACGACCTGTCCGGGAAGAAGGTCGCGGTGCTCAACGGCTCGACCATCCGCACCCTGCTCGACGCCCACAACGAGAAGCTGAAGCAGGCCGGCAAGGCGCCGATGAAAGTCGTCGTCTACAACACCGACACCGACGCCTTCCAGGCCCTGCGCATCCAGCAGGCCGACGCCTACGGCACCACCGTGGAAACCGCCGGCTACTACCAGGGCATGGCCCCGGACCTGTTCGAGATCGGCGTGCCGGCCTTCGCCCGCATCCTCACCGGCCTGGGCATCCGCAAGGAAGACAAGCAGCTCAGCGCGGCGGTACAGCAGATCATCCAGGACATGCAGGCCGACGGCAGCTACCAGGCGCTGCTCGCCAAGTGGCACATCGAAGGCGACAAGCTCGACTGAGCCGAGGTGACCGACCATGAACTTCAGCTGGGACGTGTTCTGGCAATACCTGCTCAAGCCGAGCGACATCTACCTGTACGGGCTCTGGCTGACCTGCGTGATCGCCGTCAGCGCCATGCTCCTGGGCTGCGTGCTCGGGCTGCTGGCGGCGCTGATGCGGCTGTCGTCCAACCCGCTGCTGCAATACCCGGTGCGCTTCTACGTGTGGCTGATGCGCGGCACCCCGCTGCTGGTGCAGATCGTCTTCCTCTACACGGCGCTGGCCGCCGGCGGGGTGTTCCGTTTCGAGGACCTGGACCTGGGGCTGTTCGTCCTGCCCGGCAACATCCAGGCGGCGATCATCGCCCTGGGCCTCAACGAGGGCGCCTACATGGCCGAGATCATCCGCGCCGGCATCGGCGCGGTGGACAAGGGCCAGTACGAGGCCGGCAAGTCCCTGGGCATGACCTTCGCCAAGCTGATGCGGCGCATCGTCCTGCCCCAGGCCTTCCGCGTCA
Source organism: Pseudomonas sp. R3.Fl (assembly GCF_023516765.1). Lineage (NCBI taxonomy): Bacteria > Pseudomonadati > Pseudomonadota > Gammaproteobacteria > Pseudomonadales > Pseudomonadaceae > Pseudomonas > Pseudomonas sp. R3.Fl. The sequence continues at coordinate 6,805,680 of NZ_JAMGSO010000001.1, read as the reverse complement.
TCGTCCCGCCCCTGGGCAACGAATTCAACGTGATGCTGAAGAACACCACCCTGGTCAGCGTGATCGGCGTGCAGGAACTGCTGCTGAGCACCCAGATGGTCACCTCGGCGACCTTCCGCGTGTTCGAGCTGTACCTGGTGGTGGCCATCTACTTCCTGCTGCTGACCACCCTCTGGGGCTTCTTCCAGCGCTGGCTGGAGAAACGCTTCGGCAAGTCCGAGGGCAACGCCCCGGCGGCGCCGAGCCGGATGTTCGGCCAGCAGGCCATGAAACTGCTGAGGGGGCGCTGAGATGATCCCGACCGCGAAAGACGTGGTGATCCAGGCCCGCGACGTGCACAAGGCCTTCGGCGAGCTGGAGATCCTCAAGGGCGTGTCCCTGGACGTGCACCGCGGCGAGGTGGTGGTGCTGATCGGCGCCTCCGGCTCGGGCAAGACCACCTTCATCCGCTGCATCAACCACCTGGAAGACATCCAGGGCGGCAGCATCCGCGTCAACGGCGCGCTGATGGGCTACCGCGAACGCGCCGACGGCAAGCTGGTGCGCGACTCGGAAAGCAACATCGCCCGCCGCCGCCGCGACATCGGCATGGTGTTCCAGCGCTTCAACCTGTTCCCGCACATGACGGTGCTGGAGAACATCATCGAGGCGCCGGTGCAGGTGCTCGGCGTGCCCCGCGGCGAAGCCCTCGAACAGGCGCGCCGCCTGCTCGCCCGGGTGCGCCTGGCGGACAAGGCCGAGCACTACCCGGCGCAGCTCTCCGGCGGCCAGCAGCAGCGCGTGGCCATCGCCCGCGCCCTGGCGATGAAGCCCCAGGCGATGCTCTTCGACGAACCCACCAGCGCGCTGGACCCGGAAACCGTGGGCGAGGTGCTGCAGGTGATGAAGGAGCTGGCCGAGGAAGGCATGACCATGGTGGTGGTGACCCACGAGATGGGCTTCGCCCGCGAAGTGGCCGACCGCGTGGTGGTGCTGCACCAGGGCGAGCTCATCGAAGAAGGCCCGCCGGCCCAGGTGTTCGGCAACCCCCATCACCCGCGCACGCGGGAATTCCTCAGCCGCGTACTCTGAACAGACAAGGACAAGCCATGCGCCACCGCGTTCTGCTCGCCAGCCTCAGCCTGCTCGCCTGCGCCGTCGCCCAGGCCGACGACAAGCTCGTGCGTTTCTACAACTGGTCCGACTACATGGGCCCGGATACCCTCAAGGACTTCCAGAAGGACAGCGGCATCAAGGTCCAGTACGACGTCTTCGACACCAACGAGATGCTCGAGGCCAAGCTGCTCTCCGGGCACTCCGGCTACGACCTGGTGGTGCCCTCCAGCCAGTTCCTCACCAAGCAGATCAAGGCCGGCGTCTACCAGCCGCTGGACCGCAGCAAGTTGCCCAACTGGAACCACCTCGACCCGCGCCTGATGCAGCGCCTGGAAGCCGCCGACCCGGGCAACAAATACGCCGTGCCCTACATGTGGGGCACCGTCGGCATCGGCTACAACGCCGACAAGGTCAAGGCCGCGCTCGGCGCCGACGCCCCGGTGGACTCCTGGGACCTGGTGTTCAAGCCGCAGAACCTGGCCAAGCTGCACGACTGCGGCGTGGCCTTCCTCGACGCGCCGGTGAAGATCATCCCCCAGGCCCTGCACTACCTCGGCCTGGACCCCAACAGCCACAACCCCGACGACTACAGGAAGGCCTCGGCGCTGCTGCAGAAGCTCGCCCCCTCGGTGACCTACTTCCACTCCTCGCGCTACCCGACCGACCTCGCCAACGGCGACATCTGCGTGGCCATCGGCTACTCCGGCGACGTGATGCAGGCGCAGAGCCGCGCCAAGGAGGCCGGCAAGCACATCGATATCCGCTACGTGATCCCCAGGGAAGGCGCCAACCTCTGGTTCGACATGCTGGCCATCCCGCGCGACGCGCAGAACCCGGCCGGCGCCCTGGCTCTGGTGAACTACCTGCTGCAACCGCAGGTGATCGCCCCGGTGAGCGACTACGTCGGCTACGCCAACCCGAACAAGGACGCCACCGCCCTGCTCGACCCCAAGGTACGCGACAACCCCGGCATCTACCCCAGCGACGCGGTGATCGACAAGCTGTTCGTCTCCGCCGACCTGCCGCCGAACATCCAGCGCGTGATCACCCGCGAGTGGACCCGCATCAAGACCGGCCAATGACCTTCGAAGAGCCCTGCCATGCTTAACTTCTCCGCCCACGAATACCCCTACGCCTCCCAGCGCCAGAGCGTCTTCGCCCGCAACGGCATGGTCGCCGCCTCGCAACCGCTGGCCGCCGAGGCCGGCATCGCCATGCTGCGCGCCGGAGGCAACGCCATCGACGCGGCCATCGCCACCGCGGCGGCGCTGACGGTGGTCGAGCCCACCGGCTGCGCCATCGGCGGCGACGCCTTCGCCCTGGTCTGGGTCAAGGACCAGTTGCACGGCCTGGACGCCAGCGGCCACGCCCCCGCCTCGCTGTCCATCGACGCGGTGAAGGCCGCCGGCCACGGGAAGATGCCGGTGCACGGCTGGCTGCCGGTCACGGTGCCGGGCATCCCCTCGGCCTGGGCCGAGCTGTCCGCGCGCTTCGGCAAGCTGCCCTTCGCCGAATTGCTGCAACCGGCCATCGCCCTGGCCCGCGACGGCTTTCCGGTATCGCCGGTGGTGGCCCACCAGTGGGAAATCGCCCGCCGCGAATACCAGGCCAGCCGCACCGCTGAACCGGTGCTGGAAGCCTGGTTCGACACCTTCACCCTCGACGGCGAAGCGCCGCGCGCCGGCCAGCTGTTCCGCAACCCGGCCCAGGCGCGGACCCTGGCCGAACTGGCCGAGACCAAGTGCGAGAGCTTCTACCGCGGTGCCATCGCCCAGCGCCTGGCCGCGCATTCCGCGGCCAGCGGCGGCCACCTGGGCGCGGCGGACCTGGCCGGCTACCGGCCGAAATGGGTCGAGCCGATCAAGGCCAACTACCGCGGCTATGACGTCTGGGAAATCCCGCCCAGCGGCCAGGGCCTGATCGCCCTGATGACGCTGAACATCCTCCAGGGCTTCGACTTCGACCAGCGCGACAGCCAGCTCACCTGGCACCGCCAGCTGGAAGCGATGAAGAAGGCCTACGCCGACGGCCTGCACTACATCACCGACCCCGAGCACATGCGCGTGGCCGCCAGCGCCCTGCTGAGCGAAGCCTACGCCGCGCGCCGCCGCGCCGAGATCGGCGAGCGCGCCCAGGCGCCGCAACACGGCGACCCGCACGCCAGCGGCACCGTGTACATCGCCACCGCCGACGGCGAAGGCAACATGGTCTCCTTCATCCAGAGCGCCTACCACGGCTTCGGCTCCGGCGTGGTGCTGCCCGACAGCGGCATCGCCCTGCAGAACCGCGGCTCGGAATTCAGCCTCGACCCCGGCCACGCCAACGCCCTGGCCCCGGGCAAGCAGACCTTCCACACCATCATCCCCGGCTTCCTCAGCAAGGACGGCGTGGCGGTCGGCCCCTTCGGCGTGATGGGCGGCTACATGCAGCCCCAAGGCCACGTGCAGATGGTGATGAACCTGGTGGACTTCGGCCTCAACCCGCAAGCCGCGCTGGACGCCCCGCGCTGGCAGTGGCTGGGCGGGATGAAGGTGGGCATAGAACAGAGCGCCCCGCGCGACCTCGCCTTCGCCCTGGCCCGCCGCGGCCACGAGGTGGAAGTGGCCTGCGACCTGACCGACTACGGCCGCGGCCAGATCATCGTCCGCGACCCGCAGACCGGCGTGCTCTGCGGCGGCACCGAACCGCGGGCGGATTCGCATATCGCGGTGTGCTGATCGCGGACGGAGTCCGCTCCTACGCGCCATGCCATTCCCATGTAGGAGCGGATTTATCCGCGATTTCGCCGGCAAGGCCGGCGCTCGGTCATTCCCGTAGGATGGGTTGAGCGAAGCGATACCCATCACCGCCACCACATGGGTTTCGCAAGCTCAACCCATCCTACGAAAGGCACCTCGGCGCAAGCCGGAACACCGCGCCCCAAAACCGCCCATCCCCCCGCCGACCGATCAGAAATTTCCATTGCCCGAATCAGCGGTTTCAAATGGAACGCTGCCTTCCCCCCTGCGTATCCTGCGCGCCGCGCCGGCTGGCGCCGTTCTTGCTTATTTTTTGTGACAAATTCATGACAAGCGTTGTCTGCTATTACAGATGTATGTGGCAAGCAGTATCAGGGGGTGCCCATGGGTAGTGCGATCAAGGAACGGGCGACAGTGATCTGCCGTCAGGACGACAAGATCCTTTTCGTGCGCAAGGCCCGGCGCAAATGGAACCTGCCCGGTGGCCGCATCGAGGCCAACGAGGCCCCGCGCCAGGCGGCCCAGCGCGAGCTGGCCGAAGAAACCGGTCTGCAGGTGGAGGCCATGGCCTACCTCGCTCCGCTGGAGCTGTACCAGACCCTCCACTACGTGTTCGAAACGGCCCTGCCCGAGCCGCAGAACCCCCAGCCGCAGAACGAAATTGCCGACTGCCGCTGGTTCTCCCTGGACGAACTGGCCAAGCGCAACGTCAACAAGGCCATCAAGCGCCTGCTCAAGGACTACCGCAACCCGCAGGCGCAGCAGTCCTCCAGCGCCTGACGCCGCCAGGCCGGCTCGCGAAAATACGGCACATCCGGCCCCTGTTGGGCGCAACTGCCTACAGGCCGCGCCGAAGCGCCCTTCATAGGATGGGTGGAGCGAAGCGATACCCATCGCCCCTCCCCATCGCCGGCCCTGCCGGCGGGATCGCGGATGAATCCGCTCCTACCGTACGGCCAGGCCCGGCTCGCTCCTACGAAAGGCGGTGTTCACCTGTAACGTAGGAGCGGACTCCGTCCGCGATTGGCCCCGGCCGCGCGAGCCATCCGGCATCGGTGTTCCGCCCAACGATTGGGCGCAATCGTAGGAGCAACTGTCTTGCCGATTGCACCGAGGCGCTTTTCGTAGGATGGGTTGAGCCTTGGCGAAACCCATGCGGCCACGGCGATGGGTATCGCTTCGCTCAACACCATCCTACGAAAGACGCCGGTGGTTTCGGCTATCGCGGATGAGATCCGCTCCTGCGCAGCCCCACCCACCGCATTCCCATGTAGGAGCGCGCCCTGCGCGCGAAACGCGGGCAGGCCCGCTGCCTCAGGGCGCGCCGAACAGCAGCGTCCAGTACACCCCCTGGTCGCTGCGCGACTCGCTGGCGTAGGCGCCGCCGACCTGAGTGAACAGCGGGTTCATCAGGTTGGCGCAATGCCCGGGGCTGGCCAGCCAACTGGCCATGGCCTGGCTCGTCGAGCCCTGCCCGGCGGCGATGTTCTCGCCGATCTGGCGGCCGCGGTAGCCGGCGGCGCGGGCGCGGTCGGCCGGGGTGTCGCCGTCGGGGTCGCGGTGGGCGAAGTAGTTGCCGCGCGCCATGGCCCGGCTGTGCGCCTGCGCCGCCGCGCCCAGCGCCGGGCTCCAACTCAGCGGCCGGGCCGCGGCGAAACGCCGGTCGCCGCACAGCCGCGCCCGCGAACGCGCCGCGTTGACCTGGGCCAGCAGCGCCCGTCCCGCTGCGCGCGGGTCCTCCAGGCTGCCGCCGCCCATCGAGCGCGCCAGCACCAGGCGCCATTCGCCGCGGGCGCGGCTCACGCCGGCATCGGCGAACTGCGGGTCCAGCAGCGCCGAGCAATAGCGCTCGCGCAGCATGTCGAAGGCCTCCCCGGCATCGGCCGCACCCAGCAGACGAATACTGCGCACCACCTGCGCCTGGTAGCCGGCAGCCCGCACGCCTTCGCGCAGGCCGCCGCCGAAGCCCACCGGCAGCGCCAGGCTGGCCTGCGACGTCAGCGGCGCCAGCCGCCTCGGCATACTTCCGCCACACCCCGAGGGATGCGCGCGGTAGGCGTTGATGGCCGCCAGCAGGCGGCTTTCCTCGCCGGCCCGGGCGGGGCCGGCCAGCAGGGGCGAAAGGCAGAGCAGGAACGACAGGCACGACGACAGACGACGGGCGATGGGGCGCATGAACGGCAGTGGACTCGGCTGATGGACGACACGGCCAGCCTCAGACTGCCGCCACCGGCCAAGGTTCAGCGCCGCCGGGCGCCGTTCAGCCGCCGCCCTGGGCGCGGGCCGCGCGGTAGCGCCCGGGGCTCATGCCGGTCCACTGGCGGAAGGCGCGGTGGAACGCGCTGGGCTCCTGGAAGCCACAGCGCGCGGCGATCTCGGCGATGCTCAGGCTGGCATCATCCAGGCACTCGAAGGCCAGCGCCCGGCGCACCTCGTGCTTGATCATCTGGTAGGAAAAGCCCTCGCGCTCCAGCTGGCGGCGGAAGGCCGATTCGCTCAGCGCCAGCTGCGCGGCCATCTGCGCCTGGGACGGCCAGTCGAGGTCACCACCGGCCTTCAAGCGGCGGTAGACCTTGGCCGACAGCCCGGAACGGTTGCGGAAACGCACCACCACGCCCTCCGGGGCCTGGCGCAGGAACTGCTTGAGGCTGGCGAAGTTGCGGATCACCGGCAACGCCAGTTGCTGGGCGTTGAATTCCAGCTCGGTGTGATCGGCGTCGAAGCGTATCCACGGCCCCCACAGCAGCGGCTCGGCGCCGTGGGGCGGCTGCGGGTGGCCGAAGCGGGCGCGGTCGGGATTGATGCGCCGCCCCACCAGCCAGCAGGCCACGCCGATGACCATGCTCAGGTAGATTTCCTCTGCCACGCCGCGCAGGGTGGCGTCGTCGATGCGCGTGTGCAGCACGATGGCCGCGCGGTTGCCGCGCAGCTCCAGGTGCGCGCGGATATCGCGCAGGAACAGGTTGAAGCCAGCCAGGCACTGGCGCAGGGCGCGGCCCAGGTCCGGCTCGTGCAGCACGCTGCGGCAGACCATGGCGAAGGCGCCGCGCGGCAGGCCGGCGGAATCGAAGGCGAAGAACTCGTCGCCCAGCTCCTCGGTCAGCAGCAGCCACAGGCGCGTCACCGCCTCCGCCGGCACCCGGTGCAGCGGCTCGTCCAGCCAGTGCGGCTCGATGCCGGCCTGCGCCAGCAGCTCGGCGGCGCGCTGCGGGCGGTCGGCCAGGCGGTGCAGCGCGGCCTTCACGAAATAGGCCGCCACCGAGTCGCGCCGGCGCGGGGTGGCCGTCTGTTCCTCGGGGCCCAGGGCGGGTTTCATCATCCGATATGTCCAAATTCGTCAGCCGGGACTGCGCAATTCTGGCATAGGACGCCACCGCATCGCCTTCTAGACTGCTCGCCATTCTGCCAGGAGCCCTTCCCATGAACAGACCAGAAGTCTTCGTCGTCAGCGCGGTGCGCACCGCCATCGGTACCTTCGGCGGCACCCTCAAGGACACCCCGCCCGCCCAACTCGCCACCCTGGTCACCCAGGCCGCGCTGGCCCGCGCCAACTGCGACGCGCAGCGCGTCGAGCACGTGGTGTTCGGCCACGTCATCCCCACCACGCCCAAGGACGCCTACATCAGCCGCGTGGCGGCGCTGCAGGCCGGCATTCCCAAGGAGGCCCCGGCCTTCACCGTCAACCGCCTGTGCGGCTCGGGCCTGCAGGCCATCGTCAGCGCCGCCCAGGGCCTGATGCTGGGCGACTCGCGCGTCGCCATCGCCGGCGGCGCCGAGTGCATGAGCCAGTCCGGCTACCTGGTGCCCAGCGCCCGCTGGGGCGCGCGCATGGGCGACGTGAAGATGCTCGACTACATGCTCGGCGCCCTGCAGGACCCGCTGCACGGCATCCACATGGGCATCACCGCCGAGAACATCGCCAAGCAGCACGGCATCACCCGCCAGGACCAGGACGCCCTGGCCCTGCAGAGCCAGCAGCGCGCCGCCCGCGCCATCGCCGAAGGGCGCTTCGCCGGGCAGATCGTCCCGGTGGAAATCCGCAGCCGCAAAGGCACCAGCCTGTTCGAGGTGGACGAGCACGTGCGCGCCGAGGCCAACCTTGAGCAACTGGCGAAGATGAAACCGGCCTTCCTCGAAGACGGCAGCGTCACCGCCGGCAACGCATCGGGCCTGAACGACGGCGCCAGCGCCCTGCTGCTGGCCACCGCCGAGGCGGTGAAGAGCGAGAACCTGCAGCCCATCGCGCGGGTGGTGGCCTACGCCCACGCCGGCGTCGAGCCCACCCTGATGGGCCTCGGCCCGATCCCGGCCACCCGCCTGGCCCTGCAGCGCGCCGGCCTGAGCGTGGCCGACCTGGACGTGATCGAGTCCAACGAAGCCTTCGCCGCCCAGGCCTGCGCGGTCAGCCGCGAGCTGGGCTTCGACCCGGAGAAGGTCAACCCCAACGGCTCGGGCATCTCCCTGGGCCACCCCATCGGCGCCTCTGGCGCGATCATCGCCACCAAGGCCATCCACGAGCTGCAGCGCATCCAGGGCCGCTACGCGCTGGCCACCATGTGCATCGGCGGCGGCCAGGGTATCGCCGTGATCTTCGAACGCGTCTGATCGGGCCGGCCGGCCCCGGAGGCGCCCAACCCACGAAACGGGCGCACCGCGGCCGGCCGCCCTTTCGGCGCGCCTTCCCGGCGACAGCACGATACGACGTACAGGTGCCCAGATGAACAGCACGCCCGCCTCCCCCGGCTCGCGCTTCGCGCGCAACCGCCCCAAGGCCCTGGAGCTCTTCGCCCGGCGCGGCTTCGCCCAGGTCAGCCTGCGCGAACTGGCGCGCCACCTGGAGCTGACCGCGGGCTCGCTCTACAGCCATTGCGCGAGCAAGGAAGAGCTGCTGCTGGAGTTCATCGAGGAACACTACCTGGCGCTGCTTTCGCTGTTCGACCAGCGCCGGCTGCGCGGCTGCCCCAAGGCCGCCCTGCAGCGGGTGGTCGAGGGCCTGGTGGCGTTGTACGAAAGCAACCCCCTGCACTTCCAGCTGGCGACCCGCGACGCCGGCTGCCTCAGCGACGAACAGCGCCAGTGCGTCGAACGGCTGCGTCGGCAGCTCGGCCAGAAGCTCGATGCGCTGCTCTGCTCCGCCGGTTACGCCAGCCCCGGCCAGGCCTGCCAGCCCACCCTGGAACTGTTCGAACACCTACCCCTGTGGCTGGCCCGCTACCCGCTGGACCAGCAACAGCGCTGCGCCACCCTGCTGCGCTCGCTGACCGCCGCGCTGGCGCCTGGCGCCTGAAGCGGCGGGGCCGGCACGGCGCCGGCCCCGCGGCGGCTCAGAAGCGCACGGCCACCCCGGCGGTGACGTTGAACGGGTCGCCCGGGTAGAAGTTGGCCGAGTCCCGGCCCTTGGCGTCGTAGGCGGTGTTGGCCGCGGTGGCGTAGTGCTCGTTGGTCAGGTTGCGCAGGTCGAGGAACACCTCCCAGCGCCGGCCCGGCGCCTGGTAGCCCAGCTTGGCGCCCCACAGCGTGTACGAAGGCGCGCCCAGGCTGTTGGCGTAGTCCACGTAGTAGCTGGAGGCCGCCCGCGCGTTGAGCTCGGCGTAGTAGCCGTCGTGCCGCTGGTAGTTCAGCTGCGCCTGGTACACCTGGCGCGGCAGGCTGGGCAGTTCGTTGTCGCCGAAGGTGCTGTCGCCGCGGTAGTGGAAGTCGTTCAGCGTCCAGGCCTGGCGCAGGTCCAGGCGGTCGCCGTTGGCGCCTTCCCAGAGCTGGATGCCCAGCCCCGCCTCGATGCCCTGGTGGATGGTCGGGCTGGCGTTGGAGTTGGCCACCAGCGCATCCGCCGTGGCGGTGGCCTGGCGCACCACCACCGAGAGCAGTTCGTCCTTCACCCAGGAGCGGTACAGCGTCAGGCTGCCGTCAACCACCCCGACGCTGCCGCGGATGCCCACCTCCAGGGTGTCGGCCTTCTGCGGGGTGAGCGGGCGGATGTACGGCACGCTGGTGCTGCCCAGTTGCCAGGTCACCGGCGGGTCGATGGAGCGGCTGGCGTTGCCGAACAGTTGGATGTCCGGCGTCAGCTGGTAGCGCAGGCCGACACGCGGCGCGGCGTACCACTTGTTGTAGCTGACCTCGCTGGGGAACTCGCTGGTGTTGGCGCTGGTGCTGTACTCGATGCTCACGTCGCGGTCGATGTTGATCGCCGAGAGCCCGCTCACCAGCCACAGGCGCGGGTCCAGCTGCAATTCGTTGCCGAAGGCGAACACGGTATCCCGCGAGCCGGTGTAGTCGGTGTGCTGCAGCAGCTGGCCGGTGGCGCGGCTGTGGGACTTCACGTCGGCGAACTGCGAGCGGGTGCTGCTGAAGGTCAGGGTGGTGTCGCTGGGCAGGCCGAACAGGCGGTCCTGGCTGCGCAGGTAGCGCAGCGTCAGGTTGGTGTCGGTGGAGCGCCAGTCCTGCGGCGTGGCCGAGTAGCGCCAGCCGTTGAGCAGCGGGTAGTCGTTGACGCTCAAGCCCACCTGCAGCCGCGAGTCGTCGTCGAAGCGGTAGGTGGTGGTGCTGCCGACCCAGGTGGAGCCGTCCTTCTTGCGCCCGGTGGGCACCTTGTTGGAATTGGAGTCGTGCTTGATCTGCGCGCGGGTCAGGGTGTTGCCCTGGGTCAGCGTCTCCTCGCGGTAGCGCACGATCAGCCGGGTATCCAGGCGCTCGTTGAAGCGGTGGCCGAGGTTGGCCACCAGCTCCTGGCCCTTGTTCGGGGTGTCGTGCTGGTAGCCATCGCGCTCGTTGTGGAAGATCGACACGTAGTAGTCGCTGTCGTCCACCACCCCGCCGGTGCTCAACTGCTGCTTGCGGTAGCCGAAGCTGCCGGCCTCCAGGCGCAGGTAGTTGCCCGGCGCGGTGTAGCCGCTGTGGGTGACGAAGTTGATGGCGCCGCCCAGGCTGGTGGCCGCGTAGTCGAAGGCGTTGGCACCGTAGAGCACCTCGGTGTGATCGATGCCGTTCATGCTCAGGTAGTCTTCCTGGGTGCCGCCCGGGCCGGTGATGGGCAGGCCGTCGAACAGGTATCTGATGCCCAGCGCGTAGCCCTGGTAGAAGGTGTTCAGGCCCGAGCCGCGGATGGAAATCTTGTTCGCCCCGCTGCCGCTGGTGGCCTGGGCGAATATCCCCGGCTGCAGCGCGAACACGTCCTCGGCGTTGGTCGCGCGGCCCTTCTCCACTTCCTTGTTGTCCACCACCACGGCCGCGCCGGGCACCTTCTTCAAACGCTCCTCGGCCTTCTGCGCCTCACTGCGGGCGGCGCCCTCCACCACCACGGTGGCCAGGCGGGTATCGGCGCCCTCCGGCTGGGCCGCCCACAGCGGGCCGCCGGCCAGGCACAGGCCGGCGCCGAGGCTCAGCAGCCGGCCCCCCAGGCCGGCGCGGGTTGTACGGGTCATGGTTTTTTTCGAATGCACGGCAAGGCTCCTTAGGTCCTCCAATGAGTGGGCGAGCCTCTATGCGCATAGTCGTGCTCGACAGCGCTTTCGCAGAATCCATGCCAAGCATTAATTCCTTATGAATCAATCAGTTAATAAAAAGCACGCTGTACTCGAAGGAACATCTGTTGCCGCGCTGTTGATCGCTTCACAACCCGCCGCCAACCACCCGCTGCTCAGCCAGCAACAGCGAATCGACAAACTGCCCGCGCAGCAGCGTGGAATCGAGGCGCAACCCCACTGAAACGGGCCTTCCAGGCCGGGCATGGCTTGTGCAACGCAGCCTGGGCGGCCGCTCCCGGAGCGCACGCCGCCCCGTCTTCCACCTGCAGAAGGCTGCCCACGCTTGAAGCCCAGACGAACACCCCCACAGCCCCTGGCCCTCGCCCTGCCCTTGCTGCTCGCCGCCGCGCTCGGCGGCTGCCGCGACGCGCAGGACCACCAGGCCCACAGCGACACCCCGGTCAGCGGCGGCACCCTGACCTACGCCACCGACCGCGAACCCATCTGCCTCGACCCCCACGTCGCCGGCGACATGCCCCAGGTGTTCCTCGGCCGGCAGTTCCTCGACTCGCTGGTGTCCATGGACGCACAAGGCCGCATCGGCCCCTGGCTGGCGACAAGCTGGGAAGTCTCCGCCGACGGCCTGAGCTACACCTTCCACCTGCGCGACGACGTGCGCTTCAGCGACGGCACGCCCTTCGACGCCAACGCGGTGAAGGCCAACCTCGACCACATGGTCGACCCGCGCACCCAGTCCAGCACCGCCGGCGGCTACGTGCGCCAGTACCGCGGCACCGACATGCCCGACGCGCACACCGCGGTGGTGCACCTGGCCACGCCCTACGCGGCCTTCCTCGAAGTGCTGGCCCAGGGCTTCCTCGGCATCCAGTCGCCCGCCGCGCTGCGCCGCCCGCGCGACGAGAACTGCGAGAGCCCGGTGGGCAGCGGCCCGTTCAAGGTGGTGCGCTGGGACCGGCAGAGCCAGGTGGTGCTGGAACGCAATCCCGACTACCACTGGGCGCCGCCCACCGCGGCGCACCAGGGGCCGGCGTACCTGGAGCGCATCGTCTGGAAGTTCATCCAGGAGCCCTCGGTGCGCTTCGCCTCGCTGCAGGCCGGCGAGGTGGACGTGATCGAGAGCGTGCCGCCGGAATCCCACGCCGCCGCGCGGGCCAACCCGGAGGTGTCGCTGCTGGTCGCCCAGCGCCCCGGCAACCCCACCAACGGCACCCTCAACATGACCCGCGCGCCCTTCGACGACCTCCGCGTGCGCGAGGCCTTCATCCGCTCGGCCGACATAGACGCGGCGCTGAAGAGCGTGTACTTCGGCGAATTCCCCCGCGCCGGCGGCCCGCTCAGCCCGGCCACGCCCTTCTACAGCGCGGACTTCGAACACGCCCAGGACTACGACCCGCAGCGCGCCGAGCAGTTGCTCGACGCCGCCGGCTGGACCGGGCGCGACGCCGAGGGCTACCGCAGCCGCGGCGGCAAGCGCCTGCAGGTCCACGTGATCATGGGCAACCGCACGCCGCCTTCGGAATTCAGCCTGTGGGAGCAGGTGCAGGCCACCGCCCGCCGCGCCGGCTTCGAGGTGATCATCGAGCAGATGAGCGACGTGCTCGCCCAGCAGCGCCAGGCCGACTGGGACTACGACATCCGCATCGGCTACTGGAACACCAACACCCCGGACGTGCTGCGGATCATCTTCGGCTCGGCCTTCCTGCGCCCGGCCGGGGTGCGCGGCTACCACCAGAACACCGCCGGCTTCGACGACCCGCGCTTCGACGCCCTGGTGGAACAGGCCCTGGCCACCCAGGACGGCGAGCGCCGCCGCGAGCTGTACCACCAGGCCCAGGCCCTCGCCTCCAGCCAGTACCTGCAGCTGACCACCTACCCGCAGAGCACCCGCCTGGGCATCTACAAGCGCGCCCACGGCGTGCGCCTGGAGCCGTCGCTGGCGGTCACCTCCCTCTACGACACCTGGGTGAACCCATGAGCCAGCCCCTTACCGCACCCGACCCGCGCCGCGAACGCCTGCTGCGCCTGGCCCGCCACGCCGCCTGGCGCCTGCTCGGCGGCCTGCTGGTGCTGTGGGCCGCCGCCAGCCTGACCTTCTTCGCCCTGCGCCTGATGCCCGGCGACCCGGTGCTGGCCATCCTCGGCGGCCCCAGCGGCAACCCCACCCCGGAGACCATCGCCGAGGCCACCCGCGAATACGGCCTGGACCGGCCGTTGGCGGTGCAGTACGCCATCCACCTGGGCCACCTGCTGCGCGGCGACCTCGGGGTGTCCTACTCGCAGCACCTGCCGGTGACGCGCATCCTCGCCGAACAGACCGGCCCCACCCTGCAGCTGACCTTCGCCGCCCTGGTCCTGGCCTGGCTCATGGTGCTGGGCTGGACGCTGCTCAGCGCCGGCCGCCGCCACTGGTTCGGCGGCCTGGCCTCGCTGCTGGAGACCCTCGCCGCGGCGCTGCCGCAGTTCTGGCTGGCGATCCTGCTGCTGGCCGCCTTCGCCTTCGGCCTGCAACTGTTCCCGCCGGCCGGCAGCGACGGCCTGCGCAGCCTGGTGCTGCCGGCCCTGGCGCTGGCGGTGCCGCTAGCCGGGTTCATCGGCCAGGTCACCCGCGAGGCCCTGGAGATCACCCTGGAGCAGCCCTTCATCCTCTCCGCGCGCACCCGCGGCCTCAGCGACCGCGCCGTGCGCTACCGCCACGCCCTGCGCCACTCGGTGCTGCCGGCCATCTCGCTGTCGGGCTGGGCGCTGGGCGCGCTGCTCAGCGGCTCGGTGGTGGTGGAGGTGATCTTTTCCCGCAAGGGCCTGGGCCGCCAGCTGTTCCAGGCCGTGCAGAGCCAGGACCTGCCGCTGGTGCTGGGCATCACCCTGGTGGTCGCCGCCGGCTACGTGCTGGCCAACATCCTGGTCGACCTGCTCTACGAGCTGGTCGACCCCCGCCTGCAAAGGAGCGCGGCATGAGCGAACTCGCCCCCACACTCGAACTGCCCCTGGCGCCGCGCCGGCAGGCCCGCGCGCTGCCCTGGCCGGCGCTGCTGGCGACGGCCTTCCTGGCGGCGCTGGTGGCCGCCGCGCTGTTCCCGCAGCTGTTCGCCCACGGCGACCCGCTAGCCATCCAGCCGCGCGAGGCGTTCAGCGCGCCGGGCTGGGCCCACTGGTTCGGCACCGACCAGTCCGGCCGCGACATCTACGCGCGGGTCATCCACGGCGCGCGCCAGTCGCTGACCATTGGCCTCACCGCCACCGCCCTGGCGATGAGCATCGCCATCGGCCTGGGGCTCGCCGCGGGCCTGGCCGGCGGCGCCGTGGACCGCGGCATCGGCTGGCTGCTGGAAGTGCTGTTCGCCTTCCCCAGCCTGATCCTCGCGCTGCTCTTCGTCGCCATCTTCGGCAGCGGCATCGGCCCGCTGATCATCGCCACCGGCATCGGCAGCGCGCCGGGCTACGCGCGCATGGTCCGCGGCCAGGTGCTGGCGGTGCGCCACGCCGGCTACATCGAGGCCGCCCGCGCCCTGGGCCACGACCCGTGGCGCACCATCGCCCGGCAGATACTGCCCAACGCCATGCGCCCGCTGATCGTCACCCTGACCATGGGCGTGGGCCACGCCATCGTCTGGGCCTCGGCGCTGAGCTTCCTCGGCCTGGGCGCGCGGCCGCCGGCGCCGGAATGGGGGACCATGCTGTCCATGGGCCGCGACTTCATCGTCAACGCCTGGTGGCTGACCTTCTTCCCCGGGCTGTTCATCGTCCTCACCACCCTGTCGACCACGGTCGCCGGGCGCTACCTGCAACAACGCCTGGAGGGCCGCCGCTGATGCCGCGCCAACCGCTGATAGTCGAAGACCTGTCCGTGCATTTCGGCGAGCACCGCGTGCTCGACCGCCTGTCCTTCACCCTGCCGCCGGGCCGCGCACTGGCGCTGGTGGGCGAATCCGGCTCGGGCAAGAGCGTGCTGGCGCGCAGCCTGGTGGGCCTGGCCGGCGCCGGCGCGCGGGTGCAGGCGCGGCGCCTGGAATACGCCGGGCGCGACCTGCTGGCCCTGGACGAGCGGCGCTGGCGCGAACTGCGCGGCCGCGAGATCGGCTTCGTGCTGCAGGACGCCCTGGTGTCCCTGGACCCGCTGCGCCCGGTGGGCCAGGAAATCCTCGAAGTGCTCGCCACCCACCGCTGGGGCGACCGCCACAGCCGCCAGCAGCGGGTGCTGGAATTGCTGGAGAAGGTCGGCGTGCCGGAACCGGCCTTGCGCGCCCGGCAGCGCTCCGAACAACTCTCCGGCGGCCTGCGCCAGCGCGCATTGATCGCCAGCGCCCTGGCCCTGGACCCGGGCCTGGTGATCGCCGACGAGCCAACCACCGCGCTGGACGCCACCGTGCAGGCGCAGATACTCGGCGTGCTGCAGCAGGTGAAGGAGCGCGGCGACTCGCTGCTGCTGATCAGCCACGACCTGGCGGTGGTCGCCCAGCTCGCCGACGAGGTGCTGGTGCTGCGCCACGGCGAAGTGGTGGAACAGGGGCCGATCGAACAGATTCTCCACGCGCCGCGCCACCCCTACACCCGCAGCCTGCTGGAGGCGATCCCCGCCAACCGCCCGCGCGGCACCCGGCTGACGCCCGGCGCGGCTCCCGCAGTGCGCCGCGCGGAGGCAGTACAGCCGCAGGTGCTGCTGGAAGCCCGCGGCCTCGGCAAGCGCTACCGCGGCCCCGACCAGCAATGGCGCCAGGTGCTCGACGACGTCAGCTTCCGCCTGCACGCCGGGCGCACCCTGGGCATCGTCGGCGAATCCGGCTCGGGCAAGAGCACCGCCGCGCGCATCGCCCTCGGCCTGCTGGAGCCGGACGCCGGCAGCGTGGCATTCGCCGGCCAGCCCTGGAACGCGGCCGCCGCGCAGCGCATCGCCGAGCGCGAACGGCGCCCGCGGCGGCGCGACATCAGCGTGATCTACCAGGACCCGCTGAGCTCCTTCGACCCGCGCTGGAGCGTCGGCCAGGTGCTCGACGACGCCCTCCAGGCCGGTGGCCTGGAAGCCGCGCGGCGCCCGGCGCGCATCACCGAACTGCTGCGTCAGGTGCGCCTGCCGGCGGAACTGGCGCAGCGCCGCCCGCTGCAACTCTCCGGCGGCCAGCGGCAACGGGTGGCCATCGCCCGCGCCCTGGCCAGCCAGCCGAAGGTGATCATCTGCGACGAACCGGTGTCGGCGCTGGACGTCTCGGTGCAGGCCCAGGTGCTCGACCTGCTGGCCGACCTGCAGGACGAACTGGGCCTGGCCTACCTGTTCATCTCCCACGACCTGGGGGTGATCCGCCACCTCAGCGACGAAGTGCTGGTGATGCTGCAGGGCAAGGTGGTCGAGGCCGGCCCCACCGAGGCGGTGCTGCGGAACCCGCAGCATCCCTACACCCAGCGCCTGCTGGCCTCGGTGCCGCAACTGCCGGCCGAGGGCCGCCCGAAGGTGGCGCAGCTGGCACCGGCCAGCGTCGACCTGGCGCCGCCGTTCGAAGAGCGCTGGTTATGGGGGTTGGCAGTTTGAAGGGGGCGCTGCTGTTGTAGGAGCGAGCTTGCTCGCGAACGGGGTTCTGCCGGTCGGAGGCGGTGCCTGTCCTGAAGAGCGCCCTCTCCCTAACCCTCTCCCTGAAGGGAGAGGGGACTGTCCTCTGCCAATCGCGGCATCAGCACACTCCTGCAACTTCCGGCTTAAGCCAGACCACCAGAGCACACCGAACGGCCCCCTCTCCCTTCAGGGAGAGGGCTGGGGAGAGGGTACAGAGTCAGCCTCCCACACCAGTCTCACCGGCTGGCCCTGTTCGCGAGCAAGCTCGCTCCTACAAAAACCACCACAACTTCCCCCGCCCCCGCAATACAACTTCCCGCCACCCAACACCCCGTTATTTGCATATAACCCAAACACTGCGCACAAACCAACAGAACATCAGCACCTGTTGATCCAACGCAAGCAGACAAAAACCCATAAAAACCACCAACACATTGATTTAAAAGGACTTAACCACTTGGCACGAGTCCTGCTCAAGTACAGATTGAGCATGACTATACGAATAGAAAGCCAATTACTTTATCTATTCCATGAGGATTCGAAGTTGGTGGTTAATTATTCTGGGGGTGAGTGGGGGAAACTTGCCGTGGCTATTCGCCGGGCAACATTCTGGTCGGCAAGTTTCGGTTCGGCGGTATTGCTGGTGGGGACCCAGGCAATGGCCGAAACCGCAGGCAGCGATGCCAGCGACAGCAATAAGGAAAACAGCGGTACCCGCCTGCAGACAGTAGTGGTGCAGGCACAGAAGGAAACCCCGGTGGAAGCGGCGCGCAGCCAGCTCGCCGACGTGCCCGGCGGCGTCAGCGTGGTGGACAGCGAGCAGCTTTCCAAGGGCCGTACCGCCAACCTGCAGGACACCCTGGCCTACCAGCCCGGCGTGTTCGTGCAGTCCACCGGCGGCAACGACGCGGCGAAGATTTCCATCCGCGGCTCGGGCGCCAACACCTCGCCGGGCTACTTCCGCGAGGGCATCAAGTTCCTCTTCGACGGCCTGCCGCTGACCGGCCCGGGCGGTACGCCCTACGAGTTCCTCAACGGCTCGGGGGTGAACTACACCGAGATCCTGCGCGGCGCCAACGCCTTCCAGTACGGCGCGCTGACCCTCGGCGGCGCGGTGAACTTCGTCAACCAGACCGGCTACACCGCGCCCGGCACCCGCCTGCGGGTGGAGGCCGGCAGCTACGGCTACCAGAAGGAAGTGCTCAGCGCCGGCGGCGTGGTCGGCGGCTTCGACTACTACGCCAACGTCGACAACTACCGCAACGACGGCTACCGCGACTACAGCCTGTCGAAGAGCCAGGGCGTGGTGCTCAACCTGGGCTACCGCTTCAACCCGAAGCTGGAGACGCGCCTGCTGGTGCGCTACCGCGACGAGTACCACAACGACCCCAGCGCCATCACCCTCAAGCAGCTCAAGCACGACCCGGACAAGGCCAGCCCCACCGCCGCCAGCAGCGGCGCCGGCAGCCGCCGGCCGGGCAGCACCTGGGTCGGCAGCAAGACCACCTACACCTTCGACGACGACTCCAGGCTGGACGTCGGCCTGGTCTACTACGACTACCCGCACAACAACAGCCCGGACAGCCCGACCAACCCCAGCTACTGGGACTGGCACGACCTGAGCTTCGTCCTCAACTACGCGCGCAGCGACCAGTGGTTCGGCCACGAGAGCCGCTCCAGCGCGGCCTTCACCTCCACCGAGCACATCAAGGGCGGAGTCGACTCGACGCGGGCCAACAAGCAGCCGGTGAAGGTGGTGGACTACGGTTCGTCCTTCGACCACGTCTTCTCCTTCGGCAACGACCTGGAGCTGACCGAGGACCTCTGGCTGACCACCGGCCTGTCCTTCATCAACGTGCGCCGCAGCACCGACATCAAGTACGTGAACACCAGCAACACCAGCGGCTACCCGAGCAAGGACACCTACGAGAACTGGAGCGCCGCGCCGCGCATCGGCCTGCGCTACCAGCTGACGCCGGACCTGCAGCTGTTCGGCAACTTCAGCCGCTCCATCGACCCGCCGGCGTCCTGGCAGTACTCCAACTCGTCGGCCGCCACGCCCTTCGTCAAGCCGCTGGTGGAACAGAAGGCCAACACCCTGGAGGTCGGCATCAAGGGCTCCCACGGCATCTTCGACGGCAGCCTGGCGCTGTACCGCTCGTGGATCCGCGACGAGCTGCTGAACGTGCAGATCATTCCCGCCACGGCCACCACCGCCGCGGTCACCTCGGCCTTCAACGCCGAGAGTCCGACCATCCACCAGGGCGTCGAGGCCGGGTTGAACACCCTGCTCTGGGAAAACAGCGTCGGCGAGAAGATCAGCTGGCGCCAGGCGTACACCTACAACGACTTCTACTACCGCCACGACGACACCTTCGGCGACAACCAGCTGCCGGGCATTCCCAAGCACGTCTACCAGGGCGAGCTGCAGTACCAGCACCCCAGCGGCTTCTATGGCGGCGTCAACGTGACATCCGCCTCGCGCACCGCGGTGGACTACGCCAACAGCTTCTACGCGCCCTCCTACACCATCTTCGGCGCGGGGGTCGGCTACGAGGCGCCGAAGAAGGACTGGAAGGTCTCCCTCGACCTCAAGAACCTCGCCAACGAGAAGTACGTGACCGCCGTGGCGCCGCAGTACGACGCCAAGGGCAAGGACGTCGCCGCCCTCTACCCGGGCGACGGCATCGGCGCCTACGTCGGCCTCGAACTGCGCTACTGACCGGCCGCGCCACCCGACCGGGGCGGCGCGCACTGACGCGGGCGGCGCGATCCGCCGCCCGCCTGGCAACAGGGACATCGTAGATGCCATCGACACCGCACACCCCACCGGCCCTCCCGCGGAGGCCGGCATGATCGACAGACTCCTGCCCCTGGCGGCCGGCGCCCTGCTGGCCGCCGTGCTGGCCGGCTGCTCGCCGGCCGCCGACGATGGGCCCGGCGCCGGCGGCGCCGCCCTCGACACCGGCACCCTCAAGGACGGCCAGCTCAGCTACCCCGCCGCGGACTTCCACGAGCAGGCCCCCGGCAAGCCCGGCGGCACCCTGCGCGCCAGCGCGGCGCTGGACACCTATTCCTTCGACATCCACGCCCTCTCCCACGGCAACGTGCAGTGGCTGGGGCGCATCCTCTACGACTGCCTGGTGTACCAGGACGAACAGGGCAAGGTGTCGCCCTGGCTGGCCAAATCCTGGGAGATTTCCGCGGACGGCCTGACCTACACCTTCCACCTGCGCGACGACGTCAGCTTCAGCGACGGCACGAAGTTCAACGCCGAAGCGGTGCGGGTGAACCTCGAACACATGCGCGACCCGGCCACCAAGTCGCCGCTGGCCGCGGCCTACATCGCGCCCTACCAGTCGGGCAAGGTGCTCGACGAGTACACCTTCCAGGCCACCCTGCGCGAGCCCTACTCGCCCTTCCTCGACGTGCTGGCGCAGTCCTGGCTGGGGATGATCTCGCCGAAGCAGATCCTCGAAGACCCGAAATCCATCGCCGCGCACCCGGTGGGCTCCGGGCCCTTCGTGCTGGAAAGCTACACCCGCGACCAGGGCGCCAGCTTCGTGCGCCGCGCCGGCTACCACTGGGCGCCGCCGGTGCTGCGCCACCAGGGCCCGGCCTACCTGGAGCGCCTGGAACTGAGCTTCGTGCCCGAGGCGCTGATCCGCTACAGCTCGCTGGTCTCCGGCCAGTACGACTTCACCCTGGACGCGCCGACGCAGAACGCCCAGGCCATCCGCAAGGACCCGCAACTGGTGCTGCGCAGCCGCATCCGCAAGGGCAACCCGGTGCGCAGCCTGACCTTCAACGTCGAACGCTTCCCCTTCGACGACGTGCGCGTGCGCAAGGCCCTGGCCCGCGCCATCGACCGCGAGGGCCTGGCCTGGATCAGCGGCTTCGGCGAATTCCAGGTCAAGGCCGACTTCCTCGCCGCCAACACCCGCTTCTACGACCCGGCCTGGCGCAACGCGCTGAGCTACGACGTGGCCGCGGCCAACGCCCTGCTCGACGAAGCCGGCTGGACCGCGCGCGACGCCGAGGGCTACCGCAGCCGCGACGGCCGGCGCCTGGCCGCCACCCTGCTGATGATCGACAGCCCGGCGCTGCCGGCCAACGTGGCGGTGGCCATGCAGGCCGACGCCAAGAAGATCGGCATCGACCTGGGCCTGCGCGTGCTGCCCCAGGCCCAGGTCAACGACCTGCGCTACGCCGGCGACTACCAGGCGCTGGTTGGCGGCTACTGGCACACCAACACCCCGGACGGGCTGTACATCCTCTACCACAGCAACTCCATCGCCACGCCGAAGCTGATCGGGCAGAACAGCGCGCGCCTGCGCGACGCCCAGTTGGACGACCTGCTCGCCCGCGCCCGCCGCAGCACCGACGCGGCCGAGCAGCAGCGCCTGTACAGCGCCGCCCAACAGCGCCTCACCGAAGTGGTGCCGGCGGTGCCGGTGTACGAAAGCCAGCTGACCATCGCCTACCGCCGCGACGTCAAGGGCGTGGTGTTCGACAGCTCGCACAACGTGCCCTTCTTCACCAGCGTCTGGCTGGACCGGGAGCCGCAACCATGAAAGCCCTGCGCCGCATCCTCTGGCGTTTCCTCGGCGGCCTGGCGGTGCTCTGGGGCGCCGCCAGCCTGACCTTCGTCGCCCTCAACGTCAGCGGTGGCGACCCGGCCCTGGCCATCCTCGGCGGGCCGGACGCCATGCCCACCGCCGAGGCCATCGCCCAGGTGCGCCGCGACTACGGCCTGGACCAGCCGCTGGCGGTGCAATACGCCCACTACCTGGGGCGCCTGGTCCAGGGCGACCTGGGCGAGTCGTACCGCCTGCGCATCCCGGTGGCCCAGGCCATCGCCGGGCAGGTCAGCGCCACCGCCCAGCTGGCCCTGTGGGCGGCGCTGGCCGCGGTGCTGCTGGCGGTGAGCGCGGCGGTGCTGACCGCCAACCGCGCGCCCTGGGCCCGCGGCCTGGCCTCCGGCGGCGAGCTGCTGCTGTCGTCCATGCCCAGCTTCGTGCTCGGCATCCTCCTGCTGCTGGTGTTCTCCTTCCAGCTGCACTGGCTGCCGCCCACCGGCTCGCGCGGCTGGAAGAGCCTGGTGCTGCCGATCCTAACCCTGGCCCTGCCGGTGGCCGCGGTGCTGGCCCAGGTGCTGCGCCAGGAGCTGGAGGAAATCCTCGAACAGCCCTTCATCGCCATGGCCCGCGCCCGCGGCCTGTCCGAGGCCGGCGTGCGCCTGGGCCACGCCCTGCGCCATGCGCTGACGCCGCTGATCACCCTGTCCGGCTTCGTCTTCGCCGCGCTGCTGGGCGGCGCGGTGATCACCGAGAACCTGTTCGCCCGCCAGGGCATCGGCCGACTGATGCTCAACGCGGTGAACGACAAGGACGTGCCCGTGGTGCTCGGCATCACCCTGCTGGCGGCGGCGATCTACGTGCTGGTGAACCTGGCCGTGGACCTGCTCAACGCCCTGGTCGACCCGCGGGTGAGCGAGGCATGAGCATGACCGCGAGCATCGCCCTGGCCCAGCTGCGCCAACTGTTCGACGCCCACGAGGCGCCGCCCCCTTCCATCGCCCGCCCCGAGGACACCGCGATGATCTTCCCCGACGACCTTCCCGCCGCCGCGAGTGCGCCGGCGCACCCCGACGACAACGCCCTGCTGCAACGCTTCGAAGCGGTGTTCCAGCGCATCGCCGCCGGCGCCATCGAGCGCGAGCAGCAGCGCGAGCTGGCCTACGAGCCGGTGGCCTGGCTGCGCGCGGCCGGCTTCGGCGCGCTGCGCATTCCCCTGGCCTACGGCGGCCTGGGCGCCAGCCTGCCGCAGCTGTTCCGCCTGGTCCGCCGCCTCGGCGAGGCCGACTCCAACCTGCCGCAGATCTTCCGCGCGCACTTCGGCTTCGTCGAAGGCCGCCTCAACGACGACGACGAAGCCAGCCGCCAGCACTGGTTCCCGCGCATCGTCGGCGGCGAGCTGTTCGGCGCGGCCATGGCCGAGCGCAGCGAAGTCACCGGCAACAGCGTCACCCTCACCCGCGAGGACGACCACTGGCTGCTGGACGGCGAGAAGTACTACTGCACAGGCACCCTCTACGCCGACTGGATCGCCGTGTCGGCCAGCGACGGCGACGAACACGTCGCCGTGGCCGTGGCCACCGACGCGCCCGGCGTCGCCCGCCTGGACGACTGGGACGGCTTCGGCCAGCGACTGACCGGCAGCGGCACCACCCGCTTCGACAAGGTCCGCGTCGAGGAGCACCAACTGTTCCGCCGCTTCAAGCTCGGCGAAGGGCGCAGCGACAGCTACATCACCGCCTTCTACCAGCAGGTGCACCTGGCCACCCTGGCCGGCATCGCCCGGGCGGTGCTGCGCGACGCCGTCGCCTTCGTCCAGGGCCGCACCCGCGCCTTCGGCATCCCCGGCCGCTCCGAGCCGCGCCAGGACCCGCTGGTGCAGCGCGTGGTGGGCCGCCTGGGCAGCCTGGCGTTCTCCGCCGAGGCGCTGGTGGAAGCCGTCTCGGCCACCCTCGAACGCACCTGGCAGGCGCACCGCGCGGGCACCGCCAGCCGCGAGCTGTACGCCGAGGCCGACATCCACGCCTACCAGGCGCAGCAGATCGTCCTGCCCCAGGTGCTGGAGGCCGCCACCCTGCTCTTCGAGGTCGGCGGCGCCTCGGCCACCAGCAGCGGCCGCCGGCTCGACCGGCACTGGCGCAACGCCCGCACCCTGGCCTCGCACAACCCGGCGATCCTGCGCGAGGCCTACCTGGGCGACTACCACCTCAACGGCACCCTTCCCAGCGAGGCCTGGAGCGAGCGTTTCGCCGCCGCCAAGGCCGCGCAACAGCAAGCCCCTGGCACCGAGGAGACCCCGGCATGAGCAACGCACAGCGGCAAATGAGCATCGGCATGAACATCCTCGGCTTCGGCGCCCACGCCGCGGCCTGGCGCACCGGCGAGGCGCCGCCCACCGCCTACCTGGACGTGGGCTACTACCAGAACATCGCGCGCATCTCCGAGCGCGGCACCCTGGACGCCATCTTCCTCGCCGACGGCCCGGCCCTGGCCGGCGACGTCGGCCGCCAGCCGGCCGGGCGCCTGGAGCCCACCGTGCTGCTCACCGCGGTGGCCCTGGCCACCCAGCGCATCGGCGTGATCTCCACCGCGTCCAGCTCCTACAACGAACCCTTCAACCTGGCCCGGCGCATCGCCTCGGTCGACCACATCAGCGGCGGCCGCGCGGCCTGGAACGTGGTGACCAACGCCGGCGACGCCGCCGCGCAGAACTTCGGCCTGGCCGGCGCGCCGCTGCACGTGGACCGCTACGCCCGCGCCGAGGAGTTCGTCGACGTCACCCTCAAGCTGTGGGACAGCTGGGAAGACGGCGCCATCCTCGGCGACGCCGCCTCCGGGCGCTTCGCCGACTCGGCCCGGGTGCACGCCATCGACCACGTCGGCCGCTACTTCTCGGTCAAGGGCCCGCTCAACGTGCCGCGCTCGCCCCAGGGCCGCCCGGTGCTGTTCCAGGCCGGCTCCTCGGAGGGCGGCAAGGCCCTGGGCTCGCGCTTCGCCGACGCCATCTTCACCACCCAGACCACCCTCGCCGACGGCCAGGCCTTCTACCGCGAGATGAAGCAGCGCGCCCGCCAGTGGGGGCGCAACCCCGAGCACCTGAAGATCATGCCCGGCCTGTCCACGGTGATCGGCAGCACCGAGGCCGAGGCCCTGGAGCGCTTCGAGCGGCTGAACAGCTACCTGGGCGAAGGCGGCCTGCTGCGGCAGATCGCCCAGCGCATCGGCATCGACGCCAGCGAGCTGGACCCGGACGCGCCGCTGCCCTGGCAGCGCATCGGCCCGGTCAACGAGTTCGAGAAGGGCTCCCACGGTTTCCTCGAGGCCCAGCTGAACCTGGCCCGCGCCGAGAACCTCAGCGTGCGCCAGCTGTCGCGGCGCATCCTGGTCGGCCACCGGCTGCTGGTGGGCACCCCCGAGCAGGTCGCCGCCAGCCTGGAGGAATGGTTCCTCGCCGGCGCCGCCGACGGCTTCAACATCATGCCCGACAGCTTCCCCTCGGGCGTGGAGAGCTTCGTCGACGAAGTGGTGCCGCGCCTGCGCCAGCGCGGGCTGTTCCGCCACGAATACCAGGGCAGCACCCTGCGCGAACACCTCGGCCTGCCCTACCCGGCCAGCCGCTACGAACAACCCGCGGCCGCTTCGGCCTGAACCTGCGAGAGACCACCGGCATGAACTACCGCCCACTCGGCAACAGCGACCTCAAGGTCAGCGTCATCGGCCTCGGCAGCATGACCTGGGGCCACCAGAACAGCGAGGCCGACGCCCACCGCCAGCTCGACTACGCGCTCTCGCGCGGGGTCAACCTGGTGGACGCCGCCGAGATGTACCCCACCCCGTCCCGGGCCGACACCTGGGGCGACACCGAGCGCTTCATCGGCACCTGGCTTGCGCGCAGCAAACGCCGCCAGGACATCGTCCTGACCAGCAAGATCGTCGGCCCGCCGCGCCAGAGCGGGCACATGCAGCACATCCGCGACGGCGCCACGCGCTTCGACCTGGCCCCCCTGCGCAGCGCCCTGGACGGCAGCCTCG
Source organism: Pseudomonas sp. R3.Fl (assembly GCF_023516765.1). Classification (NCBI taxonomy): domain Bacteria; kingdom Pseudomonadati; phylum Pseudomonadota; class Gammaproteobacteria; order Pseudomonadales; family Pseudomonadaceae; genus Pseudomonas; species Pseudomonas sp. R3.Fl. Next base: position 6,780,209 of record NZ_JAMGSO010000001.1, on the reverse strand, counting down.
ACCGCCTGCAGACCGACTACCTGGACCTCTACCAGTTGCACTGGCCCAGCCGCAGCACGAACTTCTTCGGCACCCGCGACTACCCCTGGGTGGACGACGAGCAGAGCGACGACATCGGCGAAACCCTCACTGCCCTGGCCGAGCTGGTGAAGTCCGGGCGGGTGCGCCACATCGGCCTGTCCAACGAAACACCCTGGGGCGTGGCCGAGTTCCTCAGGCAGTCCGAGCGCCTGGGCCTGCCGCGCATCCTCAGCGTGCAGAACCCCTACAGCCTGCTCAACCGCCAGTACGAGACGGGCCTGGCGGAGTTCAGCCACCGCGAGCGCATCGGCCTGCTGGCCTATTCGCCGCTGGCCTTCGGCGTGCTCACCGGCAAGTACCTGGACGGCGCCCAGCCGGCCGGCGCGCGCCTGAGCGCCGGCTCCGCCTACGGCCGCTTCGCCCGCTACGCCAGCGCCGAGGCGCAGCAGGCCACCCGCGCCTACGTCGAGCTGGCCCGTGAGCTGGACCTCGCGCCGGCGCAACTGGCCCTGGCCTTCGTCATCGCCAAGCCCTTCGTGGCCAGCGCGCTGAACGGCGCCACCAGCCTGGAGCAACTGGCGCAGAACCTCGACGCCGCCGAGCTGCAGCTGACGCCGGAGGCGCTCGCCGCCATCGACGCCATCCACGCGCGCCTGCCGAACCCGGCGCCCTGACAGGAGAACGCCCATGGCCGGTCCGTCGACCGCACTGCCCCGCCTGCTGCCCGCGCCGTCGCGGCGCCGCCTGCTGCCCGCCTTCCTCGGCGCGGCCCTGGCCCGCCCGGGCCTGACGCTGGCCGGGGTGTTCCTGGCGCTGCTGGTGCTCGCCAGCCTGGCGCCGACCTGGCTGGTGGCCACCGACCCACTGCTGGCCAGCGCCCGCCACGCCTTCCAGGCGCCCAGCGCGGCGCACTGGCTGGGCACCGACGAGAACGGCCGCGACGTGCTCGCGCGCCTGGTGCACGGCGCCCGGCCATCGCTGCTGATGGGCCTGGCGGCCACCGCCATCGGCCTGCTCGGCGGCATCGCCGTGGGCCTGGCCGCCGGGCTCGGGCCGCGCTGGCTGGACGCCGCGGCCATGCGCGGCATCGACGTGCTGCTGGCCTTCCCGGAACTGCTGCTGGCCCTGGTCATCATCACCTTCTGGGGCCAGGGGCTGGTCAACGCCATGCTCGCCGTGGGCATCGCCGGCATCCCGCGCTACGCCCGCCTGGTGCGGGCCCAGGCCAAGGTGGTGCGCGGCGCGGCCTACGTCGAGGCGGCGGTCACCCTGGGCCTGTCGCGGCCGGCGGTGATCTGGCGCCACCTGCTGCCCAACGCCATCCGCCCGGTGCTGATCCTGGCCACCCTGGGCATAGGCGCCAACATCGCCGCCGGCGCCTCGCTGAGCTTCCTCGGCTTCGGCGCGCCGCCGCCGGCGCCCGAATGGGGCTCGATGCTCTCGGTCGGCCGCAACTTCCTCTCCAACGCCTGGTGGCTGGTCGCGGCACCGGGCACGGCGGTGACCCTCACCGTGGTCGCCGTGACCGTGCTCGGCCGCGCCCTGCTGCGCTACAGCGAGGGCAAACGCCCATGACCACCCTGATCAACCCGTTCCGCCCGCTGCTGGAAGTGGCCGACCTGGACGTCGCCTTCGGCCGCGCCCAGCCGGTGCTGCAGCAGGTGTCCTTCAGCCTCTACCCCGGCGAATGCCTGGCCCTGGTCGGCGAGTCCGGCTCGGGCAAGAGCGTCACCTCGCGCACCCTGGCCGGGCTCACCGGCGCCGGCGCGCAGATCCGCGCGCGGCGCCTGGCCTTCGACGGCCAGGACCTGCTGAACCTCGGCGGCCGCCAGTGGCGCGAGCTGCGCGGCTCGCGCATCGGCTTCGTGATGCAGGACGCCCTCGGCTCGCTGGACCCGCTGCGCCAGGTGGGCCGCGAGATCGACGAGCCGCTGCGCCTGCATACGTCCCTGGACCGCGAGCGGCGCCAGCAGAAGGTGCTCGACCTGCTGCGCGCGGTGGGCGTGCCCGAGGCCGAGCTGCGCGCCCGCCAGTACCCGCACCAGCTCTCCGGCGGGCTGCGCCAGCGCGCGCTGATCGCCTCGGCCATCGCCTGCGACCCCGACCTGCTGATCGCCGACGAACCCACCACGGCGCTGGACGCCACCGTCCAGGCGCAGGTCCTCGACCTGCTGGAAAGCCTGCGCCAGCGCAACCGCGCCATGCTGGTGGTGAGCCACGACCTGGCGGTGGTGGCGCGCCTGGCGCACCGCGTGGCGGTGATGCAGCACGGCGTGATAGTCGAGGAAGGCCCGGTCGACCAGGTGCTGGAAGACCCGCGCCACCCCTACACCCGCTCGCTGCTGCGCGCCGCCTCCGCGGTACACCTCAGCCATGCGCCGCAGCCCGCCGCCAGCGAGCCGCCGGCCAGCCTCGGCACCCAGCCGGTGGTGCTGGAGGCGCGGCAGTTGGCCAAGCACTTCCACGGCCCGAACGGCGCGGCGCAGCAGGCGGTGGCCAACGCCTCCTTCACCCTGCGCGCCGGCGAGACCCTGGGCATCGTCGGCGAATCCGGCTCGGGCAAGACCACCCTCACCCGCATGATCCTCGGCCTGGAACGCCCCGACAGCGGCGAGGTGTACCTGCGCGGCCAGGCCTGGAGCGCCCTCGACACCCTCGCCCAGCGCCGCGAGAGACGCCGCATCCAAGTGGTGTTCCAGGACCCGCTGGCCTCCTTCGACCCGCGCTACAGCGTGGCCCGCGTCCTCGACGAGGCCCTGGCCCGGGCCGGCGGCAGCCGCGCCGAGCGCCAGCAGCGGGCGCGCGAACTGCTGGAACTGGTGCGCCTGCCGGCGGGCATGCTGCAGCGCCGGCCCATCGAGCTGTCCGGCGGCCAGCGCCAGCGCATCGCCATCGCCCGCGCCCTGGCGGCGCAGCCGGAAATCCTGGTGTGCGACGAGCCGGTGTCGGCGCTGGACGTCTCGGTGCAGGCGCAGATCCTCGACCTGCTGGCCGACCTCAAGCAGCGCCTGGGCCTGGCCTGCCTGTTCATCTCCCACGACCTGGGCGTGGTGCGCCACGTCAGCGACCGCGTGCTGGTGATGAAGGACGGCCACATCGTCGAGAGCGGCCCGGTGCGCGAGGTCTTCGCCCGCCCGCAGCACGACTACACCCGCGCCCTGCTGGGCGCCATTCCCCACCTGCCGCAACCCCGGGAGCGCCGCATCCGTGTCGAAGCCATTGCACGTTAATTTGTTCGAGATGAACTGCGTCAGCCACATCGTCCACGGCCTCTGGGCCCACCCGGAAAACCAGCGGCACCGCTTCAACGACATCGACTACTGGACGGAACTGGCGCAACTGCTGGAGCACGGCACCTTCGACGGCGTCTTCCTGGCCGACGTGGTGGGCGTCTACGAGCGCTTCCGCGGCGGCCCCGAGACGGCCCTGCGCGAAGCCGTGCAGGTGCCCAGCAACGACCCGCTGCTGGTCATCCCGGCGATGGCCGCGGTGACCCGCAACCTGGGCTTCGGCGCCACCTTCTCCACCACCTACGAGCCGCCCTTCGCCTTCGCCCGGCGCATGAGCACCCTCGACCACCTCACCCGCGGCCGCGTCGGCTGGAACATCGTCACCTCCTACCTGCCCAACGCCGCGCGCAACTTCGGCCTGGACGACGAGGTGCCCCACGACCGCCGCTACGAGATCGCCGACGAATACCTGGACGTGCTCTACAAGCTCTGGGAAGGCTCCTGGGACGACGACGCGGTGATCGCCGACCGCCAGCGGCGCATCTACACCGACCCGGCCAAGGTGCGCTACATCGACCACGTCGGCGAGCACTTCAAGGTCGCCGGCCCGCACCTCTGCCAGCCCTCGCGGCAGCGCACCCCGGTGCTGTTCCAGGCCACCGGCTCGCCGGCCGGCACCGAGTTCGCCGGGCGCCACGCCGAAGTGGTGTTCACCGGCGGCCCCACCCCGGCCGCGGTGCGCCGCAACATCGCCCACATGCGCGAACGCGCCCGCGCCCACGGGCGCGATCCGGCGGGCATCAAGTTCATCGTCCAGGCGGCGGTGATCGTCGGCCGCAACGACCTGGAAGTGCAGGCCAAGCTGGAAGACTACCGGCGCCTGCAGAGCCTCGACGGCGCCCTGGCGCACATGCAGTCGGGCGTCGACCTGGCTGCCTTCCCGGCGCACACGCCGCTGGCCGAGCTGCCCGGCGGCGGGCCCTGGGCGGCGCTGCTGGCCAGCGACCCGCAGGCCACCGTGGGCCAGCTGGTGAAGCGCCTGGGCGGCTTCGACGAGGGCCGCTTCTTCGTCGCCGGCACGCCGAAGGTGGTGGCCGACGAGATCGAGAAATGGCTCGACGAGGACGGCATCGACGGCATCAACCTGCGCCAGTTCCTCACCCCGCACACCGCGCGCGACTTCATCGAGCTGGTGGTGCCCGAGCTGCGCCGCCGCGGCCGCTTCCGCGAGGCCTACAACGACGGCGAGACCCTGCGCGAGCGCCTGTTCGGCGCCGGCCACGCGCGCCTGCCCGACGACCACCATGGCGCCCGCTACCGCGACCCGGCGGCCCTGCGCCAGGCCAGCGCGCCGCTGCGCTTCGCCCAGGCGCCGGCCTGATCCCTTTCCCGAGATGGACCTGAAGATGCCTACATCCGCCGCAACCACCCTGCCCCCCGCCCCCCTCGACCTGGCCGAGCTGCGCCGCCGCGCCGTGCCGCGCCTGGCCGCCATCGCCGAAGGCGCCGCCGAACGCGAGCGCCTGCGCCAGCTGCCCCACGAACAGGTGCGCGCCCTGGCCGCCGATCGCCTGCTGTGCTTCCGCATCCCCGCCGCATACGGCGGCGCCGGCGCCAGCGTGCGCGACACCGTGCAGTTCGTCATCGACCTGGCGGCGGTGGACTCCAACGTCGCCCAGTCGCTGCGCCCCAGCTTCGCCTTCATCGAGGGCCTGCTCGCCCGCGGCGACCAGGCCGAGCAGCAGCGCTGGTTCCCGCGCTTCCTCGCCGGCGAGGTGTTCGGCAACGCCGGCTGGGAGATCGGCGGCGCCAACGGCGCGGTGAGCGCGCGCCTGCGCCGCGACGGCGAGGCCTTCCGCGCCAGCGGCAGCAAGTTCTACAGCACCGGCTCGCTGTACGCCGACTGGGTCAGCGCGGTGGCCCTGGACGAGGACGACAGGCCGGTGTCCTTCGTGGTCCCGCGCGACCGCGAGGGCCTGGAGCTGCTGGACGACTTCGACGCCATGGGCCAGCGCCTCACCGCCAGCGGCACCACGCGCCTGAACGACCTGCTGGTGCAGCCGGGGGAAATCCGCCCGCGGGTGGTGGAGGAAGGCCAGCGCTCCATCGTCACGCCATTCCTGCAGCTGTTCCTCGGCGCGGTGGAGGCCGGCATCGCCCGCAACGCCCTGACCGACGCCGTGGCCTTCGCCCGCGACCACGCCCGGCCGATCAAGCACAGCAGCGCGCAACGCTCGGTGGACGACCCCTACGTGGAATTCGCCGTGGGCGAAATCTCCGCCCGCGCCCTGGCCGCCGAGGCGGTGATCCTGCGCGCCGCCGAGCGTCTCGACGAAGCCTGGGCGGCGGGCCTCGCCCACGACGCGGTGAACCTCGCCGCGGTGGAAGTGGCCCAGGCCCAGTACATCGCCGTGGAATCGGCGCTCAAGGCCGCCGAACTGCTGTTCGACGTCGGCGGCGCCTCCACCACCGGCCGCCAGCACAACCTCGACCGCCACTGGCGCAACGCCCGCACCCTGGCCAACCACAACCCGCGCCACTGGAAGGCCGCGGTGGTCGGCGCCTGGCGCCTGAAGGGCAGCGAGCCGCCGACTTCGGGGCTGTTCTGATGGGCGCAGCCATGCGCCCCCTGCTCCCCGCTACCGATGCCCCGGCGCGCGGCGGCCGCCTGGTGCCGATGATCACCGGCGCCGCGCTGTTCATGGAGCTGCTGGACAGCACCGCGGTGCTCACCGCGCTGCCGCAGATGGCCGCCGACTTCGGCGAGGCCGCGGTACGCATGAACCTGGTGGTGTCGCTGTACCTGCTGGCGGTGGCGCTGTTCGTGCCGGTCAGCGGCTGGGTCGCCGACCGCTTCGGCCCGCGCCGGGTGCTGCTGGCGGCCATCGGCCTGTTCATGCTCGCCTCGCTGGCCTGCGCGGCGTCCACCTCGCTGCTGCAGCTGTCCCTGGCGCGCCTGGCCCAGGGCGCCGCCGGGGCGCTGATGGCGCCGGTGGGCCAGGTGCTGCTGTTGCGCTGGTCGACGCCGGACACCCTGCTGCGCAACATGGCCGCGCTGGCCATCCCGGCGCTGGTCGGGCCGCTGCTCGGCCCGCCGCTGGGCGGGCTGCTGGTGGACCTGCTGTCGTGGCACTGGATCTTCCTGGTCAACCTGCCCATAGGCGCGCTGGGCATCGTCCTGATCCTGCGCTTCGTCCCCGACTTCCCGGGCGATCCGCAGCGGCGCCTGGACCGCCGCGGCTTCCTGCTCAGCGGCTGCGCCCTGGCGGCGCTGGTGTTCGGCTTCGAGGCCCTGGGCCACCGCCTGCTGCCGCTGCCGGCGGTGGCCGTGCTGCTGGCCGCCGGCGCCTGCGCCGCGCTGGCCTACTGGCGCCATGCCCGGCGCCACGCGGCACCGCTGATCGACCTCGGCCTGCTGCGCATCCCCACCTTCGCCACGGCGATCCGGGGCGGCAACCTGTTTCGCCTGGGCAGCGCCGCGCAGCCGTTCCTGATGGTGCTGATGCTGCAGCTGGGCTTCGGCCTGGGGGCACTGGACGCCGGGCTGCTGACCCTCGCCGGCGGCGCCGGCGCGCTGAGCGTGAAGTTCCTCTCGGTGCGCATCGTCCAGCGCCTGGGCTTCCGCCGCACCCTGGTCGGCAACGCCCTGCTCTGCGCCCTGTCCATCGTCGGTTGCGCCCTGCTGCGCGCCGACACGCCCCTGTGGCTGCTGCTGGGCCTGCTGTACCTGAGCGGCCTGCTGCGCTCGCTGCAGTTCAGCACCCTCGGCGCGCTGACCTTCTGCGAAGTGCCGCGCGAGCTGGCCAGCCGCGCCAGCAGCCTGTCGGCGATGTCCATGCAGCTGGCCATGAGCCTGGCGGTGGGCCTGGCCGCCAGCCTGCTGGGGCTGGTGATGCACGCCCAGGGCCATGCCCAGCCGCAGGTCGCCGACCTGTCCCTGGCGATGCTCGCCGGGGCGCTGCTGTGCGCCGCCTCGGCACTGTCGTTCCGCCGCCTGGGCGAAGCCGCCGGTGCCTCGGTCAGCGGCCGCGCCAGGCCCTCGCTCGCCAATAGCGCATGCCCCAAGGAGACCGCCCATGGCTGAGCCCATTCCCGCGCTGATCCGCGCCGTTCGCCCAGGCGACGCCCGGCCCATCGCCGAAGCCCACGTGCAGAGCTGGCAGGCGACCTACCGCGGGCTGCTGCCGGACAGCTACCTGCAGGGCCTGGCCGACAACCTGCAGCGCCGCGTCGACTTCATCGACAACGCCATCCGCAACGGCAGCCGCGACATCCGCGTGGCCGAGCGCGAGGGCGCGGTGGTCGGCTGGAGTTCCTTCGGCGCCAGCCGCGACCCCGACGTCGAGCCCGGCACCGGCGAGCTCTATTCCCTCTACCTGGTGCCGGCGGCCTGGTCCGCCGGCATCGGCCACGCGCTCTGGCTGGCCTCGCGCCAGGCCCTGGAGGCCGCGGGCTTCGCCCGCGTCACCTTGTGGGCGCTGGACGGCAACGCGCGCGCCGAGCGCTTCTACCGCGCCGCCGGCTTCACCCCGCAAAGCAGCACTTCACGTGTCTTCGGGGAGGACGGCACGGCCTTCCCGGTGACCCGCTACCTGCTGCCCCTGACCCACGCCTGAAGGACCCTACCCGCCATGAGCCACACCCCGGACGACACCGCCGGCGAACGCCAGGCCCACGCCTGGAACATCCGTTACCTGCCGGAGGCGCCGGTACCTTTCGTCATCCACTTCGTCAGCCAGTACCGCTGGGCCTACCTGGCGATCCTGCTGCTGCAGATCACCGCGGTGGTCTGCACCGTGCTGATCCCCTGGAGCCTGGGCCAGGTCACCCGCCTGGTGAACGCCAGCAGCACGCCCGAGGCGCTGTTCTGGCCGGTGGCCGACTTCGCCGTGCTGGTGGCCCTGGAGGTGGTCTTCACCCGCAGCGCCAACACCATCAACATCCGCGTGCTGCCGCGCCAGCGGGCGCGCGTCACCCATACCGTCTACGCCTACCTGCAGCAGCACTCGCACCGCTTCGTCAGCAACGAGTTCGCCGGCGCCCTGGCGCACAAGGTCTCGGAAGTCGCCATGGGGGTGAACCAGACCATGAACATCCTGCTCTTCGACCTGATCCCGCTGCTGGTCACCCTGAGCCTGGCGAGCCTGGTGCTGGCCAGCGCCTCGGGCCTGCTGGCGGCGTTCATGCTGGGCTGGTCGGTGCTGTTCATCGGCATCTCCTTCCTGCTCGCCCGGCGCAGCCACCCGCTGGCGCAGCAGTACTCCGCGGCGCGCAGCATCAGCACCGGCAAGGTGGTGGACGCGGTGACCAACCTGAGCAACGTGCGCCTGTTCGCCCGGCATTCCCACGAGCTGGACTACCTGTCCGGCTACCTGGACCGCGAACTGGCGGCGGCCGGCCGCTCGCTGGGCTACATGGAGAAGATCCGCTGGTTCCAGAACAGCTGCGGCATGGCCCTGAAGATCGGCATGCTGCTGCTCACCCTGTGGCTGTGGCGCAGCGGCGCCATCAGCATCGCCGCCTTCGTCATGGCCACCAGCATGGCGCTGCTGATCATCAACGACGTGGCCAGCCTGTCGCGGCGCTTCCTGGAGCTGTTCGAGGCCACCGGCAACATCGCCAACGGCGTGCGCACCCTGATCCGCCCCCATGAGGTGGTGGACAGCCCCGACGCCCGCCGCCTGGAAGTGCGCCAGGGCAACGTCGAGTTCCGCGGCGTGCGCTTCGGCTACCACCCCGGCCAGCCGATCTTCGAGCAGCTCGACCTGCGCATCCCGGCCGGCCAGCGCGTCGGCCTGGTGGGCTTCTCCGGCTCCGGCAAGTCCACCCTGCTCAACCTGCTGCTGCGCCTGTACGACGTCGACGGCGGCCAGGTGCTGATCGACGGCCAGGACATCCGCGAGGTGACGCAGCACTCGCTGCACCGGCAGATCGGCCTGATCCCCCAGGAGCCGGGGCTGTTCCACCGCAGCATCCGCGAGAACATCCACTACGGACGCCTGGAGGCCAGCGCCGAGGAACTGGCCGCGGCCATCCACGGCGCCGGCGCCAGCGCCTTCATCGAGCGCATGGAGCACGGCTACGATTCCCTGGTGGGCGAGCGCGGCGTCAAGCTGTCCGGCGGCCAGCGGCAGCGCATCGCCATCGCCCGGGTGCTGCTGAAAAACGCGCCCATCCTGGTGATGGACGAGGCCACTTCCAGCCTGGACTCCATCACCGAGCGCTTCATCCAGGACCAGCTGGACAGCATCATGCAGGGCAAGACCGTGATCGTGGTGGCCCACCGCCTGTCGACGGTGGCGCACCTTGACCGCATCATCGTCTTCGACAAGGGCCGCGTGGTCGAGGACGGCAGCCACCAGGAGCTGCTGAAGAAGCGCGGCCAGTACTACCGCCTGTGGAGCCGGCAGTCCGACGGGCTGTTCCAGGAAGAGGCCGAGGCGGTCTGAATTTCCCAACCGGAGAGCGACATGAACTACCGAACCCTGGGCCGCTCCGGCCTGCAGGTCTCCCCCCTGGCGCTGGGCAGCATGATGTTCGGCGGCCAGACCGACGCCGCCGCCTCGCGGCGCATCATCGACCAGGCGCTGGAACGCGGGATCAACTTCATCGATACCGCAAACGTATACAACGACGGGCGCTCGGAGGAGATCGTCGGCCAGGCCATCGCCGCGCGCCGCGACGACTGGGTGCTGGCCTCCAAGGTCGGCATGGGCCCGTCGGACGCCTGGCCGAACCGCCGCGGCCTGGGCCGCAAGCACATCGCCGCGGCCCTGGACGCCAGCCTGAAACGCCTGGGCACCGACTACCTGGACCTCTACTACCTGCACCGCGAAGACCACCAGACGCCGCTGGAGGAGACGGTCGCGGCCATCGGCGACGCCATCGCCCAGGGCAAGGTGCGCCACTGGGGGCTGTCCAACTACCGCGGCTGGCGCATCGCCGAGGTGGTCCACGTGGCCGAGCGCCTGGGCGTGCCCCGGCCCATCGCCAGCCAGCCGCTGTACAACCTGGTGAACCGCCAGGCCGAGACCGAGCAGTTCACCGCCGCCGAATTCCACGGCCTGGGCGTGGTGCCCTACAGCCCGCTGGCCCGCGGCGTGCTCAGCGGCAAGTACCTGCCGGGCGTGGAGCCGGCCGCCGACAGCCGCGCCGGGCGCCAGGACAAGCGCATCCTGGAGACCGAATGGCGCGCGGAGTCCCTGGAGATCGCGCAGAAGGTGAAGGCCCACGCCGAGGCGCGTGGTGTCGGCGTGGTGCAGTTCGCCATCGCCTGGGTGCTGAACAACGCCCTGGTCAGCGCGGCCATCGTCGGCCCGCGCACCGAGGAGCAATGGCAGGACTACCTGAAGGCGCTGGACGTGCGCCTGGACGCCGAGGACGAAGCCTTCGTCGACGCCCTGGTCACCCCCGGCCACGCCTCCACGCCGGGCTACAACGACCCGACCCACTTCGTCCCCGGCCGCCGCCCGCGCGGGGCATGACAGACGCCAGCCGCGCCGAAGCGCTTTTCGTAGGAGCGAGCAAGCTCGCTCCTACGAAAAGCCATGCTCGCCCGTATGAGTAGCTTCGTAGGATGGGTATCGCACGAAGCAATCCCCATCCTACGGGGTGCACGTTTACCTGTAGGAGCGGATTTATCCGCGATTGCGCCGGCAGGGCCGGCGCCATGGATCGCGGACGGAGTCCGCTCCTACGGGAGCGTGTGTTTGCCGGAGGGCGCAGGAATGACTGTCCCCCAGCCGCGCCGAAGTGCTCTTCGTAGGAGCGAGCAAGCTCGCTCCTACGAAAAGCTGTGCTCGCCCGTCCTCCTCCGCCCAGTTCAGATCGACAGCCGCACGATACGGCTGGCCAACGGCGCCGGCGTGCGGCGCTTGTTCACCACCAGTTCGCCGGCGGCGATCAGCCGGGCCCTGACGATGTTGCGGCTGAGCCCCAGCAGGTCGGAGGTGTGCACCTGGTTGGCATGGCAGAACTGGTAGGCCTCGCGCACCAGCAGGCTTTCCACCTGGCCGTGCACGTCGCCGCCGCGCTCGCGGAACAGGCGCAGGAAGGCGCGTTCCAGCTGCGCCTCCAGCGGCTCGTCGGCGCCGGTCGCGCCCTCCAGGCGTTCCGGGCGCAGCCCCGGCAGGCGCAGGTCGTCGGCCTCGATGCGGCCGCCCTGGCAGACCAGCAGGGTGTGGTGGATGACGTTCTCCAGCTCGCGGATGTTGCCCGGCCAGTCGTACGCCGCCAGCTTGCGCGCCGCCGCATCGCTCAGGTCGACCGCCTCGAAGCCGAGCTTGCGCCCGTAGGTGCCGATGAAGTGCCGCACCAGCGGCAGGATGTCGCCGCGCCGCTCGCGCAGCGCGGGCAGCTGCAGGGTGACGACGTTGAGGCGGTAGTACAGGTCCTCGCGGAAATGCCCGGCGTTGATCGCCTTCTCCAGCTGCACGTTGGTGGCCGCCAGCACCCGCACGTCGATCGGGATGCCCCTGCGCGAGCCCAGGCGCACCACTTCGCGCTCCTGCAGCACGCGCAGCAGCTTGACCTGGATGGGCATCGGCAAATCGCCGATCTCGTCGAGGAACAGGGTGCCGCCGTTGGCCGCCTCGAACCAGCCGGGCTTGGCGCCCAGGGCGCCGGTGAAGGCGCCCTTCTCGTGGCCGAACAGCTCGGTCTCCACCAGGGATTCGGAGAAGGCCCCGCAGTTCACCGCGACGAAGGGCCGGTCGCGCCGGCCGCTCAGGTTGTGGATGTGACGTGCGACCAGCTCCTTTCCCGTGCCGGTCTCGCCGATGATCAGGACGCTGGCCTCGCTGGGGGCGACCTGTTGCAAATGGGAGAGAAGCGCCTGCGATTTCGGGTCTTCGAAGACCTGTGCGGTTGCCCGGATCGAGGTGGCCAGTGTCGGGTTGGGTGGGAGGGTCAGCAGTTGCATGGGCTTCCTTACGAGTAGAACGTGGGCGAAGGTCGCTGCCGGTTGAGCGCCCAGGCGCCAAGCTCCTGGACGCGGTAATCGAGGGGGTCGTGCAGGCTCTGGGTGCGCAGGTTGCGCCAGTGCCGGTCCAGCCGCAGCGCCGCGTGGGTGGCGCGGGCGCCGGTGACTTCGAACAGGCGGCTGCAGAGTTCCAGGCCCACGCGGGTGGCGGCGACCTTGGCGGTGCCGATGGCGATGGCCAGCTCCGCGCGCTCCTCGGCGCCCAGGCGCTGTTCCTTGCGCCAGGCCGCGTCGAACTGCGCGGCGGCGCGCTCCACCAGCAGGCGCACGCCTTCCAGGCCGACCCAGAAGTCGCCGTAGTGGCGCAGCACGTACGGGTCCTCGCTGATGCTCTCGGCGCTGGAGCGGAACCAGGGCCGCGCCTCCTTGAGGGTGTAGCCGCGGAACTCCTCGAAGGCGCCTTCGGCGATGCCGAGGAACATGTGGGCGAAGATCAGCTGCGCCAGCAGCGGGCGCAGGCAGGCGAAGGGCGTGCTCAGCGGGCCCGGGTCGAGCAGCAGCTCGGAGCGCTCCACGCGCACCCGCTCGAAGGTCACGCTGCCGCTGTCGGTCTGCCGCTGGCCCATGTTGTCCCAGTCGTCGTGCACACCGATGCCGCTGCGGCCGCTGGGCAGCGCGGCGATCAGCAGCTTGCCGCCGGCGCTTTCGTCCACCGCCGAGGCGATCAGCATCTCCGAGTCGTTGGCGCCGGAACAGAAGCTCTTCTTGCCGGAGAACTCGCACCAGCCGTCGAACCACTTCACCTGGGTGCGGGTGTCCAGCGGGTTCAGGGCATTGCCCCAGAACCAGTTCTTGCGCGCGGTCAGCTCGAACCACGGCTGCCACTGCTCCGGGCGCGAGAACAGGCGCACGGTGGCCAGCATCAGGTGATGGAAGCCGAACACGTGGGCCACCGAACTGTCGGCCCGGGCGAACTCGCGGACCACCTCCAGGGTCAGCGACCAGTCCGCGCCATGGCCGCCGAAGGCGCCGGGAATGCTCAGGGCCAGCAGGCCGCTGTGGCGGATGGCGTCGCGCTCGGCCTTGGGCGTGCCGCCGCGCTCGTCGCGTTCGGCGGCGTTCTCGGCAAAACCGGCGGCCAGCTGGCGGGCGATCTGCAAGGGGTTGAGGATGCGGCTTTGCTGGTTGGCGCTCACACGGGATCCCTCGTCGGTCGGGGCGGCCTTCAGGCGGGCGCCGCCCCGGCAATGAACCTTCGGCCGCGGCCGCCATGGGCCCGGCCGGCGAAATTGAACTGCACGCAAGGCCGAGCAATAACCATTCCAGCGGCCGCCGGGCCGGTTTGCGCGGCCTGAAGCGGGCGGCTTGTTGTTATCTGAGCAACAACTGTTGATTCGCTGTTGCCCCGGCTCTTCCGCCGATCGGCAACCCCTGGCGCCGCGCCGGCGCAGCAGCTAAACCCGCTAATAGGGAAGACGCCGGTCCAGGGCGCAGGTCGGTTTCAGGATGCGCCGGGTCGCTTGGGTGCAAACCCCGGGCGAGCAGGATGGCAAGCTTGCAGGATGCCCCCGGACCGGTGCGTCAAGACACCCGGCCGGCGGCAGGGATGGCGACCGGGTGAACCACGCAGCCGTGACGTGGACGGTACGCCGCAGCCGAAGACACCGGAGGTTTGCCGCCAAGGCAGGCCGGTCCGCGATGCCGAGGTACGCTGTATGCCTGATGAGACGCTTCACCTGCCCCTGATCCACGACGTGCTGGCACGCGAGAAGGACGCCCCCGGCGCCCTGCTGCCGATCCTCCACGCCATCCAGGACGGCTGCGGGTACGTTCCCGACCTCGCCGTCGCGGAAATCGCCCATGCCCTCAACCTCAGCCAGGCCGAGGTGCGCGGGGTGATCAGCTTCTACCACGACTTCCGCACCGCGCCGCCGGCGCGCCACACCCTGCGCCTGTGCCGCGCCGAGTCCTGCCAGAGCATGGGCGCCGAGCGCCTGGCCGCGCAGCTGCGCGAACAGCTGGCGCTGGACGACCACGGCACCAGCGCCGACGGCAGCATCAGCCTGCGACCGGTGTACTGCCTGGGCGCCTGCGCCTGCTCGCCGGCCCTGGAGCTGGACGGCCGGCTGCACGCGCGGCTCACCGCCGAGCGCCTGCGCGAGCTGGTCAACGGCTGCCTGGAGGATGGCGCATGCTGAAGCTCTTCCTCCCCCGCGACTCCGTCGCCCGCGCCGTGGGCGCGGAACAAGTGGCCGCCGCCCTGGCCCGCGAGGCCGAGCGCCGGCAACTGCCGCTGGAACTGCGCCGCACCAGCTCCCGCGGCCTCTACTGGCTGGAACCGCTGCTGGAAGTGGAAGACGCCGACGGCCGCCGCCTGGGCTTCGGCCCGCTCAGCGAGCAGGACGTGCCCGCCTTGCTCGATGCCCTGGCCACCGATGCCACCCCTCACCCGCTGGCCCTGGGGCCGGTGGAGGACATTCCCTACCTGAAGAGCCAGCAGCGCCTGCTGTTCGCCCGCGCCGGCATCACCCGGCCGCTGTCCCTGGAGGACTACCGCGCCCACGGCGGCTTCGAGGGCCTGGCGCGGGCCATCGCCCTGGACGGCGCCGAGGTGGTCGCCGCGGTGCTCGACTCCGGCCTGCGCGGCCGCGGCGGCGCAGCCTTCCCCGCCGGTATCAAGTGGCGCACCGTGCGCGAGGCCCCGGCCACGCCGAAATACGTGGTGTGCAACGCCGACGAAGGCGACTCCGGCACCTTCGCCGACCGCATGCTGATGGAGGGCGACCCCTTCCTGCTGGTCGAGGGCATGGCCATCGCCGGCCTCGCCGTGGGCGCCAGCCTCGGCTACATCTACGTGCGCTCGGAATACCCGGACGCCATCGACACCCTGGAGCAGGCCCTGGCCATCGCCCGCGCGGCCGGCTACCTGGGCGCCGACGTGCTGGGCAGCGGCCGCGCCTTCGACCTGCAGGTGCGGGTGGGCGCCGGCGCCTACATCTGCGGCGAGGAAACCGCCCTGCTCGACTCACTTGAGGGCAAGCGCGGCGTGGTCCGCGCCAAGCCGCCGCTGCCGGCCCTGCAGGGCCTGTTCGGCCAGCCGACGCTGGTGCACAACGTGCTCACCCTGGCCTCGGTGCCGGTGATCCTGGCCCGTGGCGCACAGTTCTACCGCGACTTCGGCATGGGCCGCTCGCTGGGCACCATGCCCTTCCAGCTGGCCGGCAACGTGCGCCACGGCGGCCTGGTGGAACGCGCCTTCGGCCTGAGCCTGCGCGAGCTGGTGGAAGGCTACGGCGGTGGCACCGCCAGCGGCCGCCCGCTGAAGGCGGCGCAGGTGGGCGGCCCGCTGGGCGCCTGGGTGCCGCCGGCGCAGTTCGACACCCCGCTGGACTACGAGGCCTTCGCCGCCATGGGCGCCATGCTCGGCCACGGCGGCGTGGTGGTGGCCGACGACAGCCTGGACATGGCCCGCATGGCCCGCTTCGCCCTGCAGTTCTGCGCCGAGGAATCCTGCGGCAAGTGCACGCCCTGCCGGCTCGGCTCCACCCGCGGCGTGGAGGTGGTGGACCGGCTGATCGACGCCACCGACCTCGGTGCGCGCGAGGAACAGGCGCGGCTGCTCGTGGACCTCTGCGACACCATGCAATACGGCTCGCTCTGCGCCCTGGGCGGAATGACTTCCTACCCGGTGACCAGCGCCCTCAAGCACTTCCCCGCCGACTTCGGTCTGGCGCATACGGAGGCCGACCAGTGATCAACCTCTTCGATCCCTCCACCGACATCGTCGACCTCGGCACCCCGCCCCGCGACAGCGAGGCGCAGGTCAGCCTGAGCATCGACGGCCGCGAGATCAGCGTGCCCGCCGGCACCTCGGTGATGCGCGCCGCCGCGCTGCTGGGCACCAGCATTCCCAAGCTCTGCGCCACCGACAGCCTGGAAGCCTTCGGCTCCTGCCGCATGTGCCTGGTGGAAATCGACGGCATGCGCGGCTACCCCGCCTCCTGCACCACGCCGGTGGCCGAGGGCATGGTGGTGCGCACGCAGACGCCGAAGCTGGCGACGCTGCGGCGCAACGTCATGGAGCTGTACATCTCCGACCACCCGCTGGACTGCCTGACCTGCCCGGCCAACGGCAACTGCGAGCTGCAGACCGTGGCCGGCCAGGTGGGCCTGCGCGAGGTGCGCTACGGCTATGCCGGGGCCAACCACCTGAGCGAGGCCAAGGACGTCTCCAACCCCTACTTCGACTACGACCCGAGCAAGTGCATCGTCTGCAACCGCTGCGTGCGCGCCTGCGAGGAAATCCAGGGCACCTTCGCCCTGACCATCGACGGCCGCGGCTTCGACTCGCGGGTGGCGGCGGCCGGCGGCGACGACTTCCTCGACTCCGAGTGCGTGTCCTGCGGCGCCTGCGTGCAGGCCTGCCCCACCGCCACGCTGATGGAGAAGAGCGTGGTGCAGCTGGGCCAGCCGGAGCGCAGCGTGGTCACCACCTGCGCCTACTGCGGCGTGGGCTGCTCGTTCCGCGCCGAACTCAAGGGCGAGCAGCTGGTGCGCATGGTCCCGGACCGCAACGGCCAGGCCAACCACGGCCACGCCTGCGTCAAGGGCCGCTTCGCCTGGGGCTACGCCACCCACCCCGAGCGCATCACCAAGCCGATGATCCGCCAGCGCATCAGCGATCCCTGGCAGGAAGTCAGCTGGGAAGAAGCGCTCGACCACGCGGCCGGCGAATTCCGCCGCATCCAGCTCAAGTACGGGCGTGACTCCATCGGCGGCATCACCTCCAGCCGCTGCACCAACGAAGAGACCTACCTGGTGCAGAAGCTGGTGCGCGCCGCCTTCGGCAACAACAACGTCGACACCTGCGCCCGCGTCTGCCACTCGCCCACCGGCTACGGCCTGAAGCAGACCCTCGGCGAATCCGCCGGCACCCAGAGCTTCGACTCGGTGATGCAGGCCGACGTCATCCTGGTGATGGGCGCCAACCCCACCGACGCCCACCCGGTGTTCGGCTCCCAGCTCAAGCGCCGCCTGCGCCAGGGCGCGCGGCTGATCGTCATCGACCCACGGCGCATCGACCTGGTGGATTCGCCCCACGCCCGCGCCGAGCTGCACCTGCAGCTGCGCCCGGGCACCAACGTGGCCATGCTCAACGCCCTGGCCCACGTCATCGTCACCGAGGGCCTGGTGAACCAGCGCTTCGTCGAGCAGCGCTGCGAGGCGGCGGACTTCGCCCACTGGCGCGACTTCGTCAGCCAGCCGCAGAACGCCCCCGAAGTGCTCGGCCCGGTGTGCGGCGTGCCCGCCGAACTGATCCGCGCCGCCGCGCGGCTCTACGCCACCGGCGGCAACGCGGCCATCTACTACGGCCTGGGCGTCACCGAGCACAGCCAGGGCAGCACCGCGGTGATGGGCATCGCCAACCTCGCCATGGCCACCGGCAACGTCGGCCGCGAGGGCGTGGGGGTGAACCCGCTGCGTGGGCAGAACAACGTCCAGGGCTCCTGCGACATGGGCTCCTTCCCCCACGAGCTGCCCGGCTACCGGCACATCTCCAACGCCGACGTGCGCAGCCAGTTCGAGCAGGCCTGGGGCGTGAGCCTGCTGCCCGAGCCGGGCCTGCGCATTCCCAACATGTTCGAGGCGGCCCTGGACGGCAGCTTCAAGGCGCTGTACTGCCAGGGCGAGGACATCGCCCAGAGCGACCCCAACACCCAGCACGTCACCGCTGCCCTGTCGGCCATGGAATGCGTGGTGGTGCAGGACATCTTCCTCAACGAGACGGCCAAGTTCGCCCACGTGTTCCTGCCGGGCAGCTCCTTCCTCGAAAAGGACGGTACCTTCACCAACGCCGAGCGGCGCATCTCGCGGGTGCGCAAGGTGATGGAGCCGCTGGGCGGCAAGGCCGACTGGGAAGCGACCATGGCGCTGTCCAACGCCCTGGGCTACCCGATGCACTACCGGCACCCGTCCGAGATCATGGACGAGATCGCCCGCCTGACGCCCACCTTCGCCCGCGTCAGCTACGCCGAGCTGGACCGCCACGGCAGCCTGCAGTGGCCGTGCAACGACGCCGCGCCCGACGGCACCCCGACCATGCACATCGACCAGTTCGTGCGCGGCAAGGGGCGCTTCATGCTCACCGGCTACGTGCCCACCGACGAGAAGGTCAACAACCGCTACCCGCTGCTGCTGACCACCGGGCGCATCCTCAGCCAGTACAACGTCGGCGCCCAGACGCGGCGCACCGGCAACGTCGCCTGGCACCCCGAGGACCGCCTGGAGATCCACCCCAGCGACGCCGAGAGCCGCGGCATCGCCGACGGCGACTGGGTCGGCGTGGGCAGCCGCGCCGGGCAGACGGTGCTGCGCGCCAAGGTCAGCGAGCGGGTGGCGCCGGGGGTGGTCTACACCACCTTCCACTTCCCCGAGTCCGGCGCCAACGTGATCACCACCGACAACTCCGACTGGGCCACCAACTGCCCGGAATACAAGGTCACCGCGGTGGAAGTGGTGCGCGTCTTCCAGCCCTCGGAATGGCAGAAGCGCTACCAGGCGTTCAGCGACGAACAGCGCCGCCTGCTGAAGGAACGCCGCCACGCCGAGAAAGCCGAGGTGCGCCGATGAGCATCGACAACCTGGTCAAGATGGCCAACCAGATCGGCCAGTACTTCGCCAGCGAAGCCGACCGCGAACTGGCCGTGCGCGGCGTGCGCCAGCACCTGCAGAGCTTCTGGACGCCGGCCATGCGCCACGACCTGGCGGCCTGGCTGGCGCAGCACCCGGAGGCCGACCTGCACCCGCTGGTGCAGGAGGCGCTGAAGGAGCCGGCGGAGAGCGCCTAGCGGGCACGCCGGGGGCGGCCAGGCTATGATGCCGTCCCCGACCGCTGGCGCGCCGGGTCTTCTTCCACCCCCGGGACGCGTGAACATGAGCGAAACCTTCCACGGCAGCTGCCTCTGCGGCCATATCCGCTACCAGCTGTCGACGCCGCCCAAGGCGGTCTCGCACTGCCATTGCAGCCAGTGCCGCAAGGGCCATGGCGCCGCCTTCGCCACCTACGGCAGCGTGCCGCGCAGCGCCCTGAGCCTGCAGGGCGCCGAGCTGCTGAAGACCTTCCACTCCTCGCCCTCGGTCAGCCGCCAGTTCTGCGGCCAGTGCGGCGCCACGCTGTTCTGGTCGGACAGCCAGGGCGACTACCCGGACTGGATCGCGGTGGCCC
This sequence comes from Pseudomonas sp. R3.Fl, assembly GCF_023516765.1. NCBI lineage: Bacteria > Pseudomonadati > Pseudomonadota > Gammaproteobacteria > Pseudomonadales > Pseudomonadaceae > Pseudomonas > Pseudomonas sp. R3.Fl. Next base: position 6,760,813 of record NZ_JAMGSO010000001.1, on the reverse strand, counting down.
TGGGCACCCTGGACAGCGACTTCCACTGCGCCAGCCAGAAGCACATCTACACCGCGTCCAGGGCGAGCTGGTACGAGATCGACGGGCACTGGCCGCAGGAGCCCTGAGCGGCCTGCGCCGCGCGGGGGCGGCGCAGGCGGGTTTCAGCGCAGGGTGTAGCCGTTGTCGACGACTAGGTCCTGGCCGTGGATGCCGCGGGCCTGGTCCGAGAGCATGAAGAGGATCGCATCGGCGACCACCTCCGCCTCCAGGAAGCGGCCGTCCAGCAGGCGCCCGTTGACGCTGGCGGCGACCTTGCCCAGGGCCTCGTCGTCCAGCCCCAGGGTGCCCCAGATCGGCGTCGCCGTGGGCCCGGGCGACACGACGTTGACGCGGATGCCCTCGCCCGCCAGTTCCACCGCCAGGGTGCGCGCCTGGGCCTTGAGCGCCGACTTCGAGGCGATGTAGGCGGCCAGCCCCGGGAAGCTCACCTGGGACAGGAAGGTGCCGATGAACACCACCGAAGACGGCCGCGCCATCTGCCCGCGCAGGGCGGCCAGGGTGTTCAGCGCGCCGGCGCCGTTGACCGCCCATTGCCGCTGGAACGCCGCCTGGTCCAGGCCGTCGGCCAGTTGCGCGATGCCGGCATTGGGCAGCAGGTAGTCCACCGGCCCCAGTTCCCGGGCCAGGTCCGCCAGGCACTGGAGGTCCTCGGCGCGGGTGACGTCGCCGCTCAACCAGCACAAGTGGCCGCCGGCCTCGTCGAGTTCGGCCGGCGGCACCTCGCGCCGGGCCATGGCCACTACCCGGGTGCCCTCGCGCAGCAGCCGCCGGGCCACGGCCAGGCCGATGCCGGAACCGGCGCCGGTGATCACCGCAAGGGGGGACCTGGAATCATTGCTTGGCATGTACATGCTCCTGATGGTCGTCAGTGGGATACGCCTGGCGCGGGGATTCACACACCGGCGCCAGGAACCATCACCAACTTCCGTGCCAGGGTGAAACCCTCAGCTTTTCAAGGTGTTGAAAGCCACTGAAGTCATCATGACTCTCCGCACAGCGAGTTCTTTCGACTGCACGCAAGGTACTTCGGACTTGATGGCGACCCCGAGCGCCTACGCCTCTCCATTTCCGCCGGGCATTCTGCAACGTAGCGGCAGAGGGCTATCCTTCAGGTAATTCGGAAGGATTCTGCGACGTCGCCTGAGGGCGAATCCGCCGACCGAACGCTCCGGGGCGCGCACCGCCCCTCGGCAAGGGAGCCGCCGACTTCGCCACCCATTCCAGTTCCGGGAGCCGGTATGCCTTGCCAGCCCTTCGCCAGATTCGCCGTGTCCGTCGTCCGCGCCTGGCGCCGCTGCAGGCTGGGCGGCGGCCTGTTGCTGCTGGCATTGGCGGCCAGCGCCGGCGCCAGCGAACATGCGCCGCTGCGGGTGATGACCGACTACTGGCCGCCCTTTCGCATCGAAGGCGCCGACGGCCGCATCACCGGCCTGGACATGGACCTGCTGGCCGAGCTGGAAAAGCGCACCGGCCTGCGCTTCGAAGTGCACCGCGCGCCCTGGGCCCGCGGCCTGGCCGCCCTGCAGAGCGGCGCGGCGGACCTGATGACGGGCCTGGCGCGCACCCCGGAGCGCGAGCAGTACATCGACTACCTGCCGCAGCCCTACTACGCCTGCGCCCCGCGCCTGTACGCCTCGCCGCAGGAGGCGCCGCGCATCGCCCGCTACGACGACCTGCTCGGCCCCACCATCGGCTACGTGCTGGAGTCCGCCTACTTCGAACCCTTCGACTCCGACAAGCGCCTGAAGAAATTCGGCGTGAACAACGAGACGCAACTGCTGCAGATGCTCTCCCTCGGCCGACTGCAACTGGTGATAGGCACCGACTGCCAGGTGGACTACGAACTGCGCGACCCGCAACTGGCTAGGCAGATCGTGCGCACCCGCTTCCAGCCGGACAGCCGCACCGAGCTCTACCTCGGCTTCTCCCACCAGCGCCCGCTGACGGCCGAGCGCCAACTGATCGAAAGCGCACTGCGACAGATGCTCGACGAGGGCTGGGTGCAACGGGCGGCCGCGCGCTATCAGCGCACGGATGGGCAGTAGCGCGTCGGACGGGCGAACGGGCGGAGCGCTGCGCAAAACGCTTACAATGGCGGGTTATTCATCTCATTTTTTGTCGTGGTAAACCCGCATGGAAATAAAGGTTAATTTTCTCGATAACCTTCGGCTCGAAGCCAAGTTCGACGATTTCACCGTGGTGGCCGACCAGCCGATCCGCTACAAGGGCGATGGCTCCGCACCGGGTCCGTTCGACTACTTCCTGGCTTCGTCGGCGCTGTGCGCGGCCTACTTCGTCAAGCTGTACTGCCAGACGCGCAACATCCCCACCGACAACATCCGCCTGTCGCAGAACAACATCGTCGACCCGGAGAACCGCTACAAGCAGGTCTTCAAGATCCAGGTGGAGCTGCCGGCGGACATCTCGGAAAAGGACCGCCAGGGCATCCTGCGTTCCATCGAGCGCTGCACGGTGAAGAAGGTGGTGCAGACCGGGCCCGAGTTCGTCATCGAGGAAGTGGAAAACCTCGACGCCGACGCCCAGGCGCTGCTGATGCCCAGCGCCGACGCGGATTCGCGCACCTACATCCCGGGCAAGGACCTGCCGCTGGAGCAGACCATCGCCAACATGTCGGCGATCCTCGCCGGCCTGGGCATGAAGATCGAGATCGCCTCCTGGCGCAACATCGTGCCCAACGTCTGGTCGCTGCACATCCGCGATGCGCAGTCGCCGATGTGCTTCACCAACGGCAAGGGCGCGACCAAGGAAAGCGCGCTGGCCTCGGCGCTGGGCGAGTTCATCGAGCGGCTGAACTGCAACTTCTTCTACAACGACCAGTTCTGGGGCGAGGACATCGCCAACGCGCCCTTCGTCCACTACCCCGACGAGCGCTGGTTCAAGCCCAGCCGCCAGGACGAGCTGCCGGCGGAAATCCTCGACGCCCACTGCCTGGCGATCTTCAACCCCGACGGCGAGCTGCGCGGCTCGCACCTGTACGACACCAACTCGGGCAACGTGGCGCGCGGCATCTGCTCGCTGCCGTTCGTGCGCCAGTCCGACGGCAAGGTGGTGTACTTCCCCTCCAACCTGATCGAGAACCTCTACCTGAGCAACGGCATGAGCGCCGGCAACACCCTGGCCGAAGCCCAGGTGCAGTGCCTGTCGGAAATCTTCGAGCGCGCGGTGAAGCGTGAAATCCTCGAAAACGAACTGGCCCTGCCGGACGTGCCGCAGGAAGTGCTGGCCAAGTACCCCGGCATCCTCGCCGGCATCCGCGGCCTGGAGGAACAGGGCTTCCCGGTGCTGGTCAAGGACGCCTCCCTGGGCGGCCGCTTCCCGGTGATGTGCGTGACCCTGATGAACCCGCGCACCGGCGGCGTGTTCGCCTCCTTCGGCGCCCACCCCAGCCTGGAGGTGGCGCTGGAGCGCAGCCTGACCGAACTGCTCCAGGGCCGCAGCTTCGAAGGCCTGAACGACCTGCCGCAGCCCACCTTCGAAAGCCAGGCGCTGACCGAGCCGAACAACTTCGTCGAGCACTTCATCGACTCCAGCGGCGTGGTGTCGTGGCGCTTCTTCAGCGCCAGGGCCGACTTCGGGTTCGTCGAGTGGGACTTCTCCGGCCGGGGCAAGGAGTCCAACGCCGAGGAAGCCGCCACCCTGTTCGGCATCCTCGAAGACCTGGGCAAGGAAGTGTACATGGCGGTGTACGAGCACCTGGGCGCAACGGCCTGCCGCATCCTGGTGCCGGGTTACTCGGAGATCTACCCGGTGGAGGACCTGGTCTGGGACAACACCAACAAGGCGCTGGCCTTCCGCGAGGACATCCTCGACCTGCACCGCCTGGACGACGCCCGCCTCGAAGCGCTGCTGGAGCGCCTGGAAGGCTGTGAGGTGGACGACTACACCGACATCACCACCCTGATCGGCGTGGAGTTCGACGACAACACGGTCTGGGGCCAGCTGACCATTCTCGAACTGAAGCTGCTGATCCACCTCGCCCTGCAGCGCTTCGAAGAGGCCAAGGAACTGGTGGAGGCCTTCCTCCAGTACAACGACAACACCGTCGAGCGCGGCCTGTTCTACCAGGCCCTGAACGTGGTGCTGGAGGTGGTGCTGGACGACGAGCTGGAGATCGCCGACTACGAGGCCAACTTCCGCCGCATGTTCGGCAACGAGCGGATGGACGCGGCGCTGGGCTCAGTAGACGGCAGCGTGCGCTTCCACGGCCTGACGCCGACCAGCATGAAGCTGGAAGGGCTGGACAGGCACCTGCGGCTGATCGACAGCTACAAGAAACTGCACGCGGCGCGGGCCAGGCTGCAGCCTGTGCAGGACGGCGCCACCGACGCGGGAGGCGGCCTCAAGCCGCGGCGCGTGGCGATTCGCAAGCGCTGATGATGGGTATCGCTGCGCCGAGGGCTCTTCGCAGGATGGGTTGGTGTGTTTTCCTGTGACTGTAGGCATGAGGCTTAAGAGCGCCCTCTCCCTGAAGGGAGAGGGGACCGTTCGGTGTGCTTGGGTAGTTTGCAGTTAGCCGGCAAGCACCGTGGCTGCAAGCTGAAACCGCCCTCCTCTCGGCACGGACCAGCCCCCTCTCCCGCTTGCGGGAGAGGGGGCTCTTCGTAGGAGCGAGCTTGCTCGCGAACACACTCCGCTGCGGGGCTCATTCGCGAGCAAGCTCGCTCCTACGAGAAGCCATGCCACCGGACACCCCGGCGGCCCGGCCAACGGCGCATAACCGCGAACGGTCATGCGCCCTACGAACTCACCGGCTGACGCTGCATCATCCGCCCACACCGAACGGCCCCCTCTCCCGCTTGCGGGAGAGGGGGCTGGGGAGAGGGGCTCTTCGTAGGAGCGAGCTTGCTCGCGAACACACTCCGCCGCGGGGCTCATTCGCGAGCAAGCTCGCTCCTACGAGAAGCCGTGCCACCGGACACCTCGGCGGCACGGCCAACGGCGCATAACCGCGAACGGTCATGCGCCCTACGAACTCACCGGCTGACGCTGAACTATCCGCCCACGCCGAACGGCCCCCTCTCCCTCCGGGAGAGGGCTGGGGTGAGGGTACGGAGTCAACCCGACACACCGTAGCCACCCGCAAGCTCCGTTCGCGAGCAAGCTCGCTCCTACACAAACATCAGACCCAGCCGGTCAATACCTCCGATGGCGAAAACCCTCCGGCGCCGAACATTGACCGAGGTCAATCCTTTCCCGGGCGACGCCGTTAGATTCCACAACATATTGTTGTCTTGAAAATTAAAAACACATCATGTTGTGGAATCCAGCCCAATGACCCAGACACGGAACGCCCCTCTCCCCACCCGCCTGCGCAAGCGCAACGGCGCCGCCGCCCCCTTCGACCCGAGCAAGATCGAACGCGCCATCGCCGCCGCCGGCGAAGCCAGCGGCGAGTTCACCGCCGCCCATGCCCAGGCGCTGACGCGCCGCGTGCTGGCGCGCCTGCCGGAGCAGGGCGAGCTGGACGTGGAGCAGGTGCAGGACGTGGTCGAACGCATCCTCATGGAAGCCGCGCACTACCCCACCGCGCGGGCCTACATCGTCTACCGCGAGCGCCACGGCCGCCTGCGCCGCGAGCGCAAGACGCTGGTGGACGTCGCCGCGTCGATGAACGAGTACCTCTCGCGGGAAGACTGGCGGGTGCGCGCCAACGCCAACCAGGGCTATTCCCTGGGCGGGCTGATCCTCAACGTCTCCGGCAAGGTCACCGCCAACTACTGGCTGGACGAGGTCTACGACGAAGCCATCGCCGCCGCCCACCGCGAAGCCGACCTGCACATCCACGACCTCGACATGCTCGCCGGCTACTGCGCCGGCTGGTCGCTGCGCACCCTGCTCAACGAAGGCCTCAACGGCGTGCCGGGGCGGGTCGAGGCCGGGCCGCCGAAGCACCTGTCCAGCGCCCTCGGGCAGATGGTGAACTTCCTCGGCACCCTGCAGAACGAGTGGGCCGGCGCCCAGGCGTTCAGCTCCTTCGACACCTACCTCGCGCCCTACGTGCGCAAGGACGGCCTCGGCTACGACGCGGTGCGCCAGGCCATCCAGGAATTCATCTACAACCTCAACGTGCCGTCGCGCTGGGGCACCCAGACGCCCTTCACCAACCTGACCTTCGACTGGGTCTGCCCAGAGGACCTGCGCGAGCAGATCCCCTACGTCGGCGGCGAGGAAATGCCCTTCGCCTACGGCGAGCTGCAGGCGGAGATGGACCTGATCAACCGCGCCTACATCGAGGTGATGCAGGCCGGCGACGCCCACGGCCGGGTGTTCACCTTCCCCATCCCCACCTACAACATCACCCACGACTTCCCCTGGCACAGCGACAACGCCACGCGCCTGTTCGAGATGACCGCGCGCTACGGCCTGCCGTACTTCCAGAACTTCCTCAACTCGGACATGCAGCCCAACCAGGTGCGCTCCATGTGCTGCCGCCTGCAGCTGGACGTGCGCGAGCTGCTCAAGCGCGGCAACGGGCTGTTCGGCTCGGCGGAGCAGACCGGCTCCCTCGGCGTGGTGACGCTCAACTGCGCACGCCTGGGCTACCGCCACCGCAGCGACCTCGCCGGGCTCTACCGCCAGCTGGACTACCTGCTGGGGCTGGCCTTCGACAGCCTGGAGGTGAAGCGCAAGGTCATCCAGCAGCACATGGACGCCGGCCTCTACCCCTACACCAAGCGCTACCTGGGCACCCTGCGCAACCACTTCTCCACCATCGGCGTGAACGGCCTGCACGAGATGGTCCGCAACTTCACCGGCGACCGCGAAGGCCTGCACAACGAGGCCGGCCGGCAGATGGCGCTGGAACTGCTGGACCACGTGCGGGCGCGCCTGGTGGGCTTCCAGGAAGACAGCGGCCACCTCTACAACCTGGAGGCGACGCCCGCCGAGGGCACCACCTACCGCTTCGCCCGCGAGGACCGCAAGCGCCACCCGGACATCCTCCAGGCCGGCACGCCGGAAGCGCCCTACTACACCAACTCCTCGCAGCTGCCGGTGGGCCTCACCGACGACCCCTTCGAGGCGCTGGAGCTGCAGGACGCCCTGCAATGCAAGTACACCGGCGGCACCGTGCTGCACCTGTACATGGCCGAGCGCATCTCCAGCGCCGAGGCCTGCAAGACCCTGGTGCGCAACGCCCTCGGGCGCTTCCGCCTGCCCTACCTCACCGTCACGCCGACCTTCTCCATCTGCCCGGTGCACGGCTACCTCGCCGGCGAACACGAGTTCTGCCCGAAGTGCGACGAAGCCCTGCTGCAACAACGCGCCGCCAGTTGCTGCGGCAGCTGCGGCGGCTGAGCCGGCGACACCCCGCTTCACCAACCGCAAGAAAGGAGCTCTACCGATGAAAGCCAACCAACTGCCCGAAAGCCAACGCCAACGCTGCGAAGTCTGGACCCGCGTGATGGGCTACCACCGCCCGGTGTCGGCCTTCAACGCCGGCAAGCAGTCCGAGCACCGCGAGCGCTGCCACTTCCGCGAGACGCGATGAGCGCTGAGCTCAGGGTCGGGGGCCTGGTGCCCCTGACCACCCTCGACTACCCCGGCCTGCTGGCCTGCGTGTTGTTCTGCCAGGGCTGCGCCTGGCGCTGCCGCTACTGCCACAACCCGCAGCTGATCCCGGCGCGCGGCGAGGCGCAAATCCGCTGGGAAGACATCCTCGCCTTCCTCCAACGGCGCCAGGGCCTGCTGCAGGGCGTGGTGTTCAGCGGCGGCGAGGCGACCCTGCAAACCGCGCTGCCCGGGGCCATGGCCAGGGTGCGCGAGATGGGCTTGCGCACCGGCCTGCACAGCGCCGGCATCCAGCCGCGCGCCTTCGCCCGGGCGCTGCCGCACACCGACTGGGTGGGGTTCGACGTGAAGGCCCTGGCCGAGGACACCGACGCCATCACCGGCGTGCCCCGCAGCGGCCAGGCCAACTGGCGCAGCCTGGAGCTGCTGCTGGAAAGCGGCGTGGCCTATGAATGCAGGACCACGGTGCATTGGCAACTGTTCGACCTGGAACGACTGCGGCGCCTGGCCACGCGCCTGCGCGGGGTGGGCGTGGAAAACTTCGTGGTGCAGCTGGCCCGCAGCGGGCGCCAGCTCGACCCGCAACTCATTGCAACGCCGGCCCCGCACGGTGCAGCGGCACTGTGGGGCGAGCTGGAAGCACTGTTCCCGCGATTCGAATTGCGGGATGCCTAGCGAGTTCCTGCTCGCGGAGGGTGTTCGCCGGTTGCCGAAAATCGCGGACGGAGTCCGCTCCTACGCTATCCCACCCACGCCATTCCCCTGTAGGAGCGCGCCCTGCGCGCGATTCGCGGGCAGGGCCCGCTCCTACAAGGAGACTCGGCGCAAGAGGCCGAACGGTAGGAGCAACTGTCTTGCCGGCTGCGCCAAGGTGCGCCTCAACGGATGGGTTAAGCCTTGGCGAAACCCATGCGGTCGTGGTGATGGGTATCGCTTCGCTCAACACCATCCTACGGGTCTTGTGTTTGCCGGAGGGCGTAGGAGCGGACCTTGTCCGCGATAGCCGGGAATTCCGGCGCGGTTCGCGGATGAGATCCGCTCCTACGCTGCGCCACTCACGCCATTCCCATGTAGGAGCGCGCCCTGCGCGCGATTCGCGGGCAGGGCCCGCTCCTACAAGGAGACTCGGCGCAAGAGGCCGAACGGTAGGAGCAACTGTCTTGCCGGCTGCGCCAAGGCGCTTTTCGTAGGATGGGTTGAGCCTTGGCGAAACCCATGCGGTCGTGGTGATGGGTATCGCTTCGCTCAACGCCATCCTACGGGTCTTGTGTTTGCCGGAGGGCGTAGGAGCGGACCTTGTCCGCGATAGCCGGGAATTCCGGCGCGGTTCGCGGATGAGATCCGCTCCTACGCTGCGCCACTCACGCCATTCCCATGTAGGAGCGCGCCCTGCGCGCGATTCGCGGGCAGGGCCCGCTCCTACAGGGAGGCTCGGCGCAAGAGGCCGAACGGTAGGAGCGGATTCATCCGCGATCCGGGGGAAAGCTCCAGCGCCAAGGTAGATGACGAAGCTCGATCATGAGTAAAACTTGATTTCATCGTAAATAAATTGAGTTTGTCTCATGAACCGTCGACCCCGAGAATCCCTCCACTGGTTTTTCAATGGAGAGATTCACCCATGGCATTGGCCCACAACCTCGGCTTCCCGCGTATCGGCCGGGACCGCGAACTGAAGAAAGCCCTGGAAGCCTTCTGGAAAGGCGAGCTGGACGAAGCCGGCCTGCGCGCCGTCGGCAAGCAGCTGCGCGCCACCCACTGGCAGGCGCAGAAGGATGCCGGCATCGAGCTGCTGCCGGTGGGCGATTTCGCCTGGTACGACCAGGTGCTGACCCACTCGCTGACCTTCGGCGTCATCCCCGAGCGCTTCCGCGGCCATGGTGATGCCAAGCCGACCCTGCAGACCCTCTTCGGCATGGCCCGTGGCGTCACTGACAGCTGCTGCGGCGGCGCCCATGCGCAAGAGATGACCAAGTGGTTCGACACCAACTACCACTACCTGGTCCCCGAGTTCACTGCCGACCAGCAGTTCGCGCTGAGCTGGGAACAGCTGTTCGAAGAGGTCGACGAGGCCAAGGCCCTCGGCCACAACGTCAAGCCCGTGGTGATCGGCCCGCTGACCTACCTGTGGCTGGGCAAGACCAAAGGTGCTGATTCTGAAACGAACAGCTTCAACAAGCTCGACCTGCTCGACCGCCTGCTGCCGCTCTACGGGCAGATCTTCCGCCGCCTGGCCGCACAGGGCGTGGAATGGGTGCAGATCGACGAACCGATCCTGGTCCTCGACCTGCCCCAGGACTGGAAGAACGCCTTCGAGCGCGCCTACAACCTGCTGCAGGGCGAGCCGCTGAAAAAGCTGCTGGCCACCTACTTCGGCGGCCTGGAAGACAACCTCGGCCTGGCCGCGAACCTGCCGGTCGACGGCCTGCACATCGACCTGGTGCGCGCGCCGGAACAGTTCCCGAGCATCCTCGACCGCCTGCCGGCCTACAAGGTCGTGTCGCTGGGCCTGGTCAACGGCCGCAACGTCTGGCGCTGCGACCTGGAAAAGGCCCTGGACGTGGTGCGCCACGCCCAGGAACGCCTCGGCGAGCGACTGTGGCTCGCGCCGTCCTGCTCGCTGCTGCACAGCCCGGTGGACCTGGAACGTGAAGACAAGCTGGATGCCGAGCTGAAGAGCTGGCTGGCCTTCGCCGTGCAGAAGTGCGCCGAAGTTTCCGTGCTGGCCCGCGCCGCCACCGAGCCGCAGGCCGCCGACGTGGTTGCCGCCCTGGAGCAGAGCCGCGCCGTACAGGCCAGCCGCGCCGCCTCGCCGCGCATCCACAAGCCGGCCGTGCAGGCCCGCCTGGCCGCCATCCAGCCGGCCGACGCCCAGCGCCATTCCGCCTTCGCCGAGCGCATCGCCAAGCAGCGCGCCGGCCTGGACCTGCCGGCCTTCCCCACCACCACCATCGGCTCCTTCCCGCAGACCTCGGCCATCCGCCTGGCGCGCCAGTCGTTCAAGCAGGGCAAGCTGAGCGAGGCCGAGTACACCGAGGCCATGCACAGCGAAATCCGCCACGCCGTGCAGATCCAGGAAAACCTGGGCCTGGACGTGCTGGTACACGGCGAAGCCGAGCGCAACGACATGGTCGAGTACTTCGCCGAGCAGCTCGACGGCTACGTCTTCACCCGCTTCGGCTGGGTGCAGAGCTACGGTTCGCGCTGCGTGAAGCCGGCGGTGATCTACGGCGACCTGAGCCGCCCGAAGGCCATGACCGTGGAGTGGATCACCTACGCCCAGAGCCTCACCGGCAAGGTGATGAAGGGCATGCTGACCGGCCCGGTGACCATGCTGATGTGGTCCTTCCCGCGCGAGGACGTGCCCCGCGAAGTCCAGGCGCGCCAGCTGGCCCTGGCCATCCGCGACGAAGTGGTGGACCTGGAGGCCGCCGGCATCAGGATCGTGCAGATCGACGAAGCCGCCTTCCGCGAAGGCCTGCCGCTGCGCAGGAGCGCCTGGGCGCACTACCTGGAATGGGCCACCGAGGCCTTCCGCCTATGCGCCTCGGGCGTGCGCGACGAAACCCAGATCCACACCCACATGTGCTACAGCGAGTTCAACGACGTGATCGAATCCATCGCCGCCATGGACGCCGACGTGATCACCATCGAGACCTCGCGTTCGGACATGGAGCTGCTGGAGGCCTTCGAGAAGTTCGACTACCCGAACGAGATCGGCCCGGGCGTGTACGACATCCACTCGCCGCGGGTGCCGAGCCGGGAAGAGATCGTCAAGCTGCTGCGCAAGGCGGCCCAGCGCATCCCCGCCGAGCGCCTGTGGGTGAACCCGGACTGCGGCCTGAAGACCCGCGCCTGGCCGGAGACCGAAGCGGCGCTGGTGAACATGGTCGCGGCGGCCCGCGAGCTGCGCAACGACCTCGCCGCGCTGGCCTGATCCACCCGCCATGGTGATGGGTATCGCTTCGCTCGACCCATCCTACGGTCAATGACGAAACGGGACGCCTGGCGTCCCGTTTTGCCTTGCGCTCCCCGCGCGTTGCAGCCCCCCTACGGCGGCCTGCCCGAAACGAATTGCCCGTTTCTCGATATCCGACGTCCGAAACTCGCAAGACGGACGGACACGTACTGCCTAGCATAGGGCCTCCGCCAAAAACGATGGCCGCGCCAGCGAGCCGGCCGCCCCTTGCTGCCCGGAGTCCCATGTCCACTACTGCCGCCCCCACGGCTGCCGCGTCCGTCGCCAGCCAAGCAAGCCCCCTGGTCATGCGCGTGATCGGCGCCTGCGCCCTGGCCCATCTGATCAACGACCTGATCCAGGCGGTGCTGCCGTCGATCTACCCGGTGCTCAAGGCCAACTACGGGCTGAGCTTCACCCAGGTCGGCCTGATCACCCTGACCTTCCAGCTGACCGCCTCGCTGCTGCAACCCTGGGTGGGCTACCACACCGACCGCCATCCCAAGCCCTGGCTGGCGCCGGCCGGCAGCGTCTGCACGCTGATCGGCATCCTCCTGCTGGCCTTCGTCGGCAGCTTCCCGGCCATCCTCCTGGCCTCGGCGCTGGTGGGCATCGGCTCCTCGACCTTCCACCCGGAAACCTCGCGCATCGCGCGCCTGGCCTCGGGCGGGCGCTACGGCCTGGCGCAGTCCACCTTCCAGGTCGGCGGCAATGCCGGCAGCGCCTTCGGCCCGCTGCTGGCCGCGGCCATCATCGTGCCCTACGGCCAGGGCCACGTGGCCTGGTTCGGCCTGTTCTCGGTGTTCGCCATCGGCGTGCTGTACGGCCTCAGCCGCTGGTACCGCAACCACCTGAACCTGTTCAAGCTCAAGCAGGGCGGCAAGGCCACCCACGGCCTGTCCAAGGGCCGGGTCAACACCGCGCTGGTGGTGCTGGCGCTGCTGGTGTTCTCCAAGTACTTCTACATGGCCAGCTTCACCAGCTACTTCACCTTCTACCTGATCGAGAAGTTCCAGCTCTCGGTGGCCAGCTCGCAGCTGTACCTGTTCCTGTTCCTCGGCGCGGTGGCCGCCGGCACCTTCTTCGGCGGCCCGGTGGGCGACCGCGTCGGGCGCAAGACGGTGATCTGGTTCTCGATCCTCGGCGTGGCCCCCTTCACCCTGGCCCTGCCCTACGTCGACCTGTTCTGGACCGGCGTGCTGAGCATGATCATCGGCTTCATCCTCGCCTCGGCGTTCTCCGCCATCGTGGTGTTCGCCCAGGAGTTGGTGCCCGGCAACGTCGGCATGATCGCCGGGGTGTTCTTCGGCCTGATGTTCGGCTTCGGCGGCATCGGCGCCGCCCTGCTCGGCCACCTGGCCGACATCCACGGCATCGAGTACGTGTACAAGCTGTGCTCCTACCTGCCGCTGCTGGGCTGCCTGACTATCCTGCTGCCCTCCACCAAGCGGGCCTGACGGCGCGAAGGCGCTCGAAGGAGCACCTTCTGCGCCGGCGGTTCCGCCCTCAGCGCCTTGCGCGCCGCGTGCTCGCCGCGCAGCGCGCCAGTTCCGCGGCGAGATAGGCCGCGGTCCTGCTACCCTTCGCCCGCGCCAGCTGTTGCGGGGTGCCGCTGGCCACCACGCGGCCGCCGGCCTGGCCGGCGCCCGGGCCCACGTCGATCACCCAGTCGGCCTGGCTCACCACGCGCATGTCGTGTTCGATCATCACCACGCTGTTGCCGGCATCGACCAGCCGCTGCAGTTGCAGCATCAGCCGGTCGATGTCCGCCACGTGCAGGCCGGTGGTGGGCTCGTCCAGCACGTACAGGCTGCAGCCGCGCTGGCTGCGTTGCAGTTCGGTGGCCAGCTTGATGCGCTGCGCCTCGCCGCCGGACAGCTCGGTGGCCGGCTGCCCCAAGCGCAGGTAGCCCAGGCCGATCTCGCGCAGCAGGCGCAGCGGGCGCGCCACCGCGTCCTCCTCGGCGAAGAAATCGCCGGCCTCCTCCACCGTCATGCCCAGCACCTCGGCGATGTTGCGGCCGTTCCAGCGCACCTGCAGCGTCGCCTCGTTGTAGCGGGCGCCGTGGCAACTGGGGCATGGCGCATACACGCTGGGCATGAACAGCAGTTCCACGCTGACGAAGCCCTCGCCCTCGCAGGTGTCACAGCGCCCCTTGGCCACGTTGAACGAGAAGCGCCCGGCGTCGTAGCGGCGGCGGCGCGCATCGGGGGTGGCGGCGAACAGCTTGCGCACGTGGTCGAACAGGCCGGTGTAGGTGGCCAGGTTGGAACGCGGCGTGCGGCCGATGGGCTTCTGGTCCACCTGCACCACGCGCTGCACCGCCGCCAGGTCGCCGGCCAGGTGGCCGCCGGTGCTTTCGAGGATCGCCGGGCCCTCCTCGGTGGCTTGCGCGCTGTCCTCCTCGGGCTCGTGCCCCAGGTGCGCCAGCATCAGCTCGGGCAGTGCCTGGGCGATGAGGCTGGACTTGCCCGAACCGGAGATGCCGGTGACCGCGGTGAGCACGCCCAGCGGAATGCGCGCGTCCACCCCGCGCAGGTTGTGCCGGTGGATGCCGCGCAGCTCCAGCCAGCCGGCGGCCTCGCGCCCGTGGCTGGGCGGCGCGGGAATCTCGTCGAACAGGTAGCGGGCGGTGCGCGACTCCGCCACCGCGCGCAGGCCCGCCGGGACGCCGCTGTAGAGCACCCGGCCGCCGCGCTCGCCGGCGTCGGGCCCGACGTCCACCAGCCATTGCGCGCGGCGCATCAGCTCCAGGTCGTGTTCCACCACGAACACCGAGTTGCCGGCGTCGCGCAGCCTGTCCAGGGCGTCGTACAGGGCCTGGCTGTCGGAGGGGTGCAGCCCGGCCGACGGCTCGTCGAGCACGTAGACCACGCCGAACAGCATGGAACTCAGCTGCGTGGCCAGCCGCAGGCGCTGCAGCTCGCCGGTGGACAGGCTCGGCGTGGCGCGGTCCAGGCTCAGGTAGCCCAGGCCCAGTTGCTGCAGCGTGCGCAGCCGTGCCACCACGCCCTCGGCCAGGCGCCGCGCCGCCAGCTGCTTCTCTTCCGAAAGCGCAGCGCCGGGCTGGGCGCGGAAGTCGCCCCGGGCGATGGGCTCCAGCAGCGCCGCCACCTGGTCCAGGGGCAACTGCGCCAGCGCGCCTATGTCCACCCCGCCGAAGGTCACCGCCAGCGCCTCGGCCTTGAGCCGCTTGCCGCCGCACGCCGGGCACGGCCGGCCCTCCATGAAGCGCGACACGCGCCTTCTCATCAGGGCGCTCTGGGTGCTGGCGAAGGTGTGCAGCACATAGCGCCGCGCGCCGGTGAAGGTGCCCATGTAGCTGGGCTCCTGCTTGCGCTTGAGCGCGATGCGGGTCTCGGCGGGGGTGAGGCCGGCATACACCGGCGCCGTGGGCGTTTCCTCGGTGAAGAGAATCCAGTCGCGGTCCTTCTTCGGCAGGTCGCGCCAGGGCCGGTCGACGTCGTAGCCCAGGGTGACGAGGATGTCGCGCAGGTTCTGCCCGTGCCAGGCCGGCGGCCAGGCGGCGATGGCCTTCTCGCGGATGCTCAGCGACGGGTCCGGCACCATCAGCGCCTCGGTCACCTCGTACACGTGGCCCAGGCCGTGGCAGGCCGGGCAGGCGCCCTGCGGCGTGTTCGGCGAGAAGTCCTCGGCGTACAGCAGCGGCTGGCCCGGCGGGTAGCTGCCGGCGCGTGAATACATCATCCGCACCAGGCTGGACAGGGTGGTCACGCTGCCCACCGAGGAGCGCGCGTTGCTGGCGCCGCGTTGCTGCTGCAGCGCCACCGCCGGGGGCAGCCCGTCGATGGCGTCGACGTCCGGCACGCCCACCTGGTCGATCAGGCGCCGGGCATAGGGCGCCACCGACTCGAAGTAGCGCCGCTGCGCCTCGGCGTACAGGGTGCCGAACGCCAGCGAGGACTTGCCGGAGCCCGACACGCCGGAGAACACCACCAGCGCATCGCGCGGGATGGCGACATCCACGTCCTTGAGGTTGTGCTCGCGCGCGCCGCGCACTTCGACGAAACCGCTGGCGCCGGGGGCGCCGGCCGGGGGCTTGCTGTGGGGCATGGGGACGGACTCGGGGCTCTGTTGGCCAGGAGTATGCCTGAGGAGGCCCGCGTTGACCGAGGGCCTCTATCAGGTGGCCGGCCGCCCCGGCGCCGGCGTCAGGCCTCGCGGTAGGTGCCCTTCTGCTTGGCGGCGTGGGTGGCCAGGGCGTCCATCAGCGGCGGCGACAGGCAGTCATAGGGCTCCAGGTTGAGTTCGCGCAGGCGCTGGCGGATGGCGTCCATCTGCGCCGGCGGGGTGCCGCTCTCGATCACCGAAGAGACGAAGGCGGCGAAGCCCGGCGCCGACCAGCCCTCCTGCGGGGACAGTTCGGTATGCACGAAGTCCAGGCCGTAGAAGGCGTGCCCCGTGTTCTCGATGCGCCCGAACAGGTGCGCGCCGCACTCGCGGCAGGCATGGCGCTGGATGACGGCGCTCTCGTCGACGATCTGCAGCTTCTCGGGGTGGGCCACCACGCTGACCTTGTCCCGCGGCACCACCGCGACCACCGAGAAGGTCGCCCCCGCGGGCTTCCAGCACTTGGTGCAGCCGCAGGCGTGGTTGTGCAGCGTCTGGGCGCCGACCGCGACCTCCACCTTGTCGGTCGCGCACAGGCATTGCAGGGTGCCGCCGGCGAAATCGGCGCGGGCCGGGCGGATGCCGTTGTCCAGCGAGGGGTGAATGTGAATCGCGCTCATGGGGTTGACCTCCTGGCGTTCGCTGCGCCAGGGCCGGCACGGCGACATGCCATGCCGCGAAGCCCTGGCGGTCGAAATGGGTGGCACGGGCCATCGATGGATTTTCCCGCCAAACACGCGGCTCCGGGAGCGGGCCAGATATCCGGTAGGCGTCCGGCGTGGCCGGTGAGTCCAATCGCGGACGGAGTCCGCTCCTACGCTGTTTTCTGGGTTATTCCCCTTCGGGCCAGCGCAAGCGCTGGCCCGAAGGGGAATAACCCAATAGACAACTCCGTGATGTGGTAGGAGCGGGCCCTGCCCGCGATTCGCGCGCAGGGCGCGCTCCTACAGGGGAATACCATAGGTAAACACCGCTTTTCGTAGGAGCGAGCTTGCTCGCGAACGTGCCCCGCTGCGGAGTCGGTTCGCGAGCAAGAACTAGGCGTCCCCCTCGCTCCTACGAAGAGCATCTCTGCAGCATAGTTGCCAGGCAGCGGAACCGTAGGATGGGTTGAGCGAAGCGATACCCATCACCACGGCCCGATGGGTTTCGCAAGCTCAACCCATCCTACGCAAAGCGTCTCGTCACAACCTACGCCTCGCCACCAGCCAGGCTACGGTCCACCAGGCGAATGCTGTCGCGCCCGCCGCGCTTGGATTCGTACAGCGCCGCATCGCCCTGCTCGATCAGCGCCGCCAGGCTGGCCGGCGGCCGGTCGAACAGGCTGGCGCCTATGCTCAGCGTCACCGCCTCGGGAGTGGCGAAGGCCTGCGCGGCGGCCTGCTGGAACTGCTCGCGCAGCGCGCTGCCCAGCGCCACGACGCGCTCGTCGGTCACGTCGCTGAGCAAGATGACGAACTCGTCGCCGCCCAACCGGGCCGCGATTGCGCCCTCGGGCAGCAGCGAGCGGATCATCTCGCTCAGCGTGACCAGCAACCGGTCGCCGGCGATGTGGCCGTGCAGGTCGTTGACCAGCTTGAAGTTGTCGATGTCGATCAGCAGCAACGCGCCCGGCCGCGCGCTGCAGACCTCCTCCAGCAACCGCGGCGCGCGCACTTCCAGGGCGCGGCGGTTGTACAGCGCGGTCAGCGGATCGCGGGCGGCCAGCCGGGCCATGCGCTTCTCGCGGCGGTAGCGCTCGGTGCCGGTCATCGACAGCGCGATCAGCATGATCGCCATCGCCCCTTCCACCAGCGAAACCTGGATGATCGCGCCGCGGAAGGCCGTGAGGTCGATCAGCGTGCCCGGCACCAGCGCCGTCAGCGGCTTGGCCAGGTAGAACAGCCCGTGCAGCAGCAACACGTAGCGCAACTGCCCGGCGCCCACGCTCAACGACTTGCCATGGGGCCGCAGCAGCGCGCTAGCGCGTAGCGTCGGCAGCGCCACCAGCAGCGAGTTGGCCAGCAGCATGACCTTCGACCACGCCTGCCCGTCCGGCAACAGCAGCATGGCCGTCCAGGCGACGAAGATCAGGTACCAGGCGCGGGACAGACGCGCCTCGGTGAAGCGCGCCACGCCCAGCAGGAACAGCCAGTGGGCGATGATCAGCAGGCCGTTGGCGAACCAGATGCCCAGGAGCGGGAAGCCGACCATACGCAGCAAGGCGAGGGTCGAGCCCACGGCGATGGTGGAAAAGCCCGCGCTCCAGAACAGCAGCGAGGGTTCGCGGACGTTGCGCCATTCGATCGCCAGGTACAGGGCGGCGGCCGCTGCCAGGGCGATCGAGAGGGTCAACATCGTGGGAGGATCGAGCGCCATGACTTCTGGACGGGGCTGCCTGGACGGTGGGGGGCGGATTCTAAGCGTTCGCGGCGCTTTTTCGCAGGGCCCTTCCCGCCCTGCCGACGGGAAGCCCGCTCCCACGAGCATAGCCGCTTCGCCGCCCCCCGCCCGGCAACGAACGTCGGAAGCCGAAACCCGGCGACGGTCCGGCTGCTATTTTTCACGGCGGACTTCCGAGCCTTCGACTCCAGAGGAGATGCAGCATGGACCAGTTCACCGGCGGTTGCCTGTGCGGCAACGTCCGCTTCGTGGCCTCGGGGCGCCCCTACCGGGTCGGCCTCTGCCATTGCCTCGACTGCCGCAAGCACCATGGCGCCCTGTTCCACGCCTCGGCGATATTCCCCGAGGCCGCGGTGAGCATCGAGGGCGAAACCCGCGACTACGCGGGGCGCTTCTTCTGCCCGCGCTGCGGCTCGTCGGTGTTCCTGCGCAGCGCGAACGAGGTGGAAGTGAACCTGGGCGCCCTGGATGCCCCGGACCAGTTCGTGCCGACCTACGAACTCTGGACCCTTCGCCGCGAGTCCTGGCTGCCGGCGTTCCCGCTGGCCAGGCACTACGAGCGCGACCGCGAGGGCACCGGCCGCTTCGAGGAGTAGGCGCACGACGGACGGAAAACGCAGCCCACGGACAATTCGCGCCGCGATTTTCCCGGCGCCGCGAACTGTAATATCCCGGTTCGCAACGATGCCGATAGTAGCCCCGCCAACCCGCTCGAAGAGGCTACATCGTGCTGCATCGTATTCTGTTCTCCCTGTCTGCCCTCAGCCTGTCCATCGCCGCCCACGCCGCCGAGACCTACACCCTCGACACCCCGCGGCTGACCGGCATCGACAACTTCCGCGACATCGCCGGAACCACCACCGCCTACACCACCGCCAACGACGGCACCATGCGCTCCGGAGTGTTCTACCGCTCCAACGCGCTGACGCCCACGGCCTCGGACCTGGCCACGCTCGATGGCCTGGGGATCAGCAACGTCTTCGACCTGCGCACCCCCAGCGAAATCGCCGCCACGCCCGACACCCTGCCCGCCGGCGCCGCCTACCGGAACATCGACATCATCGGCAGCACCACCTCCGGGGCGAACGTCACCAACATCGCCTTCAGCAGCGCCGCCGAGGCGGTGGCGATGATGGAAGAAACCAACCGCGCCTTCGTCAGCGACGCCGGCATGCGCAGCCAGTTCACCGAGCTGTTCAACGAACTGGCCGCGGCCGACGGCGCCGCCCTCTTCCACTGCACCGCCGGCAAGGACCGCACCGGCTGGACCGCCGCCGTGCTGCTGAGCATCGCCGGGGTGGACAGCGCCACCATCATGGCCAACTACCTGGCCACCAACGACTACACCGCCGAGCGCGTCGCCGCGACCCTGGCGGCGCTGCCGCCGAGCCTGGCGGAAATCTACGCGCCCCTGCTCGGCGTGCAGGCCAGCTACCTGCAGGCCGGCCTGGACGAAGTGGTGGCCCGGTACGGCAGCATGGACAACTACCTCAAGCAAGGCCTGGGCCTGTCCCAGGAAACCCTCTACGTGCTGCGCGGCAAGATGGTCTACTACAACAGCCTGCCCGGCATGGCGGGCCTGGCCGGCAACGCCGCCGCCGGCGCGCGACTGCTGCAGCAACTGCAGAACAGCAGCCTCTCCGGTGCCTACAGCGCCTACAACTACTACCTGCAATCGGCCATCGACGCCGGCAGCCTCGGCGGCGTCGAGTCCACCGTCGGCGGCCAGGCCCACGCCGATGCCGCCAGCTACCTGCTGCGCCAGGACGCGCTGATCGACAGGGCCGCCGCGCCCTTCGCCAGCGGCACCGACCTCAAGCCCGGCCAGCGCCGCCTGTGGAGCACCGCCCTGGCCGGCTACCAGGGCAACGACGGCTCGTCCCGGGCCGCCAGCAGCAACGAGCACACCCAGGGCCTGATGGTCGGCCTGACCCAGCGCTTCAGCGAGCAGCTCAGCGCCAACGCCGGCTTCGGCTACAGCCGCGGCAGCGTCGGCGGCGCGGGCGGCGAGGTGGACACCGACCTGACCTTCCTCCGCGCCGGCGCGCGCTTCGCCCCGGGCAGCCTGGAGCAGGGCCTGTTCGTCGACGCCGACCTCAGCACCGGCTGGCTCGACTACGACAGCAAGCGCGAGCTGGGCGGCGGCCTGGGCACGGCCAAGGGCGACAGCCACGGCACCCTCAGCGGCGGCAGCGTGGCGCTGGGCTACCGCATCCCGGTGCGCGACGCGATCCTCGAACCGAGCCTGGGCGTGCGCATCAGCCACCTGGACCTGTCCGGCTTCCAGGAAAAAGGCAGCGAACTGGCGCTGGACGTCGACGGCATCGAGCAGACCCGCCGCAGCGCCGTCGCCAACCTGAAGGTGAGCTTCATGCCCATCGCCCTGAGCGGCGGCTGGCAACTGGTGCCGGGCCTGGACCTGGGCTACGACCACGCGCTGGGCGACTACGAGGTCGACAGCGAAGGCCACCTGCTGGGCCTGGACATCGCCCAGCGCGCCGCCTTCGACAACCGCGACCAGTTCAGCGGCGCGGTGAACGTCATGGCCAGCCTCGGCGACCTGAGCTTCGGCGCGGAAGTCGGCGCCCTGAGCGGCAGCGGCAGCCACGGCTACAGCGGCAGCCTCAAGGCCAGCTACCAGTTCTGACCGCCCGCCCTGCCCGGCCGACCGGCCGGGCATCGCTAGTGGCGGACGCCCTTGCGCACGTCCGCCGGGCTCAGCCCGAAGGCGCCCTGGAAGTACTGGCAGAACCGCCCGACGTTGCTGAAGCCCAGGCCCAGGGCGATTTCGCTGACCGAGGGCGAAGCGTCCTGGCGCAGCGCGTCGTACGCCCGCTCCAGGCGGACTTGGCGCTGATAGGCGACGATGGAACTGCCGACGAAGCGCCGGAAGCCCTCCTGCAAGGCGCGCAGGCTGACGTTCGTCAGCGCGGCCAGCTCGCCGCCGCTGACCAGGGCATCGGGATGCTCGCGGATGTATTCCACGGCCAACTTCACGTGGCGCGGCGCGATCAGCGGCCCCGGCCGGCGCAACGCCTCGCTGTAGTTGTGCGGCCAGGCCTCCAGCACCGAATCCACCAGCATCTCCTGCACACGGGCGGGCATCAGCGCGCTGGAACTGGCCAGGGCGTCGAACTCCGCACCGGTGGCCAGGCCAACGATAGCCTTGATCCCCTGGAAGGCTTCCACCTTCAAGTCCACCACCGGCTGGAAGCGCACCGGGCGCACCACCGGGCGGCCGAGCAGCGTGGCAAGCCGCCTGGCGAACAGCCCGCGGCGCACCGAAAGCCCGTACTGCGCATGGCCATCGCCGAAGCCCACCGAGCGCACCGCGGCCTTCTCGATGGCCAGGCCGACCTGGGGCACGCCCACGGTCTCGCTCGCCTGGTTGAACACGATGCGCCCGGCGGTGGGAAAGACGAAGGTGATCTCGTCATCCATGTCGGGCAGCGCAGTGAGGAAGTCGCCGCGAAAGCTCAGGCGCCGGAAGCTGACGCCCTCGTAGCGCCCGTAGACGCCGGCGATGGCGACCTTGCGCCGCAGGGGCGGAAGGCCGGAATAGAGATCGCCGAACATCCGCGTGAACAGCGCGCCGAACTCGTCGGCGTGCATGTCCTCGGAACGGATGAGAAACGGCCTGCGCGAAGTACCTGTGTCCACCTTCCTGCCCCATCTGCCGGCAATGCCAGGAAGCCGCCCGCACCGCGGCGGGCAGCATGCGGGCGCCAGGGTAGCGGCCGCGGATTACAACTGCGTGATGCCGCGCCCTCCTCCCAAAGTCCGCCCCGACCGCCGCCAAAGGCGGAGTGCCCGGCGCCGCGCCAGTGGTTAGCGTCATCGGCACCTGTTGGCTGCCCAGGCAGCATCACCCGGAGGATGAACCCATGATGGACTGGAACGCACACCGCAATCAGCTGATGGCCGGCGTAGGCGAGCTCGGAAAACTCTCCCCGGGCACCGTCGACGGCTACCTCACCGCCAGCGGCGCCGGCCAGGAAACCGGCCACCTGGACGCCAAGACGCGCCAGCTGATCTCCCTGGCCGTGGCGGTGACCACCCGCTGCGACGGCTGCATCTCGGTACACGCCGCCGAAGCGGTGAAGGAAGGCGCCAGCAAGGCGGAAATCGCCGAGGCGCTGGGCGTGGCGGTGGCGATGAACACCGGCGCCGCGCTGGTGTATTCCACACGGGTGCTGGCCGCGGTGGACCAGGCGGGCGGGGCCTGAAAGGCAAATCGCGGACGGAGTCCGCTCCTACAGCATGAGCGAGCATGGCTTTTCGTAGGATGGTGTTGAGCGAAGCGATACCCATCACCGCAACCGCATGGGTTTCGCAAGCTCAACCCATCCTACGAAAAGCACCTCGGCGCAACCGGCAAGACAGTTGTTCCTACAGGTTGACGCCGAACCTACCGCCCACGCCGGACAGCCCCCTCTCCCGCTTGCGGGAGAGGGTTGGGGAGAGGGCGCTCTTAAACCCGACACCCAAGCCACCGGTAAACACCGTTCGCGAGCAAGCTCGCTCCTACAAAAGAGGCGACGTGCCTGCAGGGACCGCTTTTCGTAGGAGCGAGCTTGCTCGCGAACAACCCTCGCAACAAAACCTAATGGGAAGACACATACACCGCCTCCCCATGCACCGGCGGAATCGCAAAACTCTCCCGCATCCGCCTGGCCTCCACCTGCGGCGAACGCCCGAACAGCCGCTTGAACTCCCGGTTGAACTGCGACGGGCTGGCATAACCCACGGCATGGCTGGCGGCCTGCGCCGTCATGCCCTGGCGCACGATCAGCAGCCGCGCCTGGTGCAGCCGGGTGCACTTCACGTACTGCATGGGCGAGGTCTGGGTGATCGCCTTGAAATGGCTGTGGAACGAAGGAACGCTCATCCCGGCCTCCTCGGCCAGTTGCGGCAAGTCGAGCGGCTGCGCGTAATCCGTGTGGATGCGTCGCAGCGCCCTGGCGATCCGGCCGAACCGCCCCTGCATGGCCAGCGCCGCGCGCATGGCGGTGCCCTGGGCACCGGTCAGTACGCGGAAATACAGCTCGCGCAGCAGGGCCGGGCCGAGCACCCTCGCCTCCAGCGGGTCGTTCAGCGCCGCCAGGAAGCGCAGGACGGAAGCGGCGAGCGCGTCATCCATGGGGCTCGACATCATGCTGCGCGGCGCCTCCTTCGGCGAAGGCGCCTGCTGCTGGTCGATCTGGATCATCAGTTCGGCGGCGAGCTGAAAATCCAGGTGCATGTAGATGGCCAGCAGCGGGCGCTCGGCCGTCGCGTCCGTTTCCATGGTGAAGGGCACGGGTACGGCGACGGCCAGGTAATGCTGCTCGTCGTACACATACACCTGATCGCCGAAATACCCGCGCTTGCAGCCCTGGCACACGATCACGATGCCGGGGTCGTAGAGCACGGGCGTCCGCGCCAGGGGCCGGTCCGACCTCAGGATGCGCACGCTGGCCAGCGACGTGAGGTTGTACCCCTCGTTGGGGGCCAGCGCCTCTAGCAGGGCAACCATGCGTTCTCGCTCCGAGGGATGATGTCGGCTCATAGGATTAGGCAATAAAGTCAGAAGATGCGGTCTCTGAAACAGGCCGGCGGATAAGTATTGTGCGCTCATCCCCACTGAAATGGAGCCACCGCCATGTCACCTCGCAAAACCCTGTTGATCACCGGAGCCAGCAGCGGCTTCGGGCTGGCCCTCGCCCAGGAGGCACTGGCGGACGGCCACCGCGTGGTGGGCACCGTCCGCAGCGAACAGGCCAGGGCCGCGCTCGAAGCCCTGGCCCCCGGCCGGGCGCTGGGGCACCTGCTGGACGTGACCGATTTCGCGGCCATCGAGCCGCTGGTCGCCGAGATCGAAAAGACCATCGGCCCGCTGGATGTGCTGGTGAACAGCGCCGGCTACGGTCACGAAGGCATCCTCGAAGAATCCCCGCTGGCGGAAATGCGCCGGCAATTCGACGTGAACGTGTTCGGCGCCGTGGCGATGATGAAGGCCGTGCTGCCATACATGCGCCAGCGGCGCCGCGGCCACATCCTCAACATCACCTCGATGGGCGGCTTCATCACCATGCCCGGCATTGCCTACTACTGCGGCAGCAAGTTCGCCCTGGAAGGCATATCAGAAGTGGTGGGCAAGGAAGTCGAAGGCTTCGGCATCGCCGTGACCGCCGTCGCGCCCGGCTCCTTCCGCACCGACTGGGCCGGCCGCTCCATGGTCCGCAGCCCCCGCGGCATCGCCGACTACGACGCACTCTTCGACCCCGTGCGCCAGGCGCGCCAGGAAAAAAGCGGCAAGCAGCTTGGCGACCCGAGGAAAGCGGCCAGGGCCATGCTGCAAGCGATCGACTCGGCGAATCCCCCCGCCCACCTGCTGCTGGGCAGCGACGCACTCGGCCTGGTGCGTCAGAAGCTGGAGGCGCTGGAAGAGGAAATAGCGGCCTGGGAAGCCACTACCCGCTCCACGGATGGATGAGGCGTCGGCCTGCGCGCGAATCGCGGACAGAGTCCGCTCCTACCCACACCGGCGCCACGGCTTTTGCTTTTCGTAGGAGCGAGCTTGCTCGCGAACAGACTCCACTACGAGGCTCATTCGCGAGCAAGCTCGCTCCTACGAAGAGCTCCTCGGCGCAGTCGGCAAGACAGTCGCTCCTACAGGTTGACGCCGAACCTCCCGCCCGCGCCGAACAGCCCCCTCTCCCGCTTGCGGGAGAGGGTTGGGGAGAGGGCGCTCTTAAACCCAACACCCAAGCCACCGGTTAGCACCGTTCGCGAGCAAGCTCGCTCCTACGAAGAGCTCCTCGGCGCAGTCGGCAAGACAGTCGCTCCTACAGGTTGACGCCGAACCTCCCGCCCACGCCGGACAGCCCCCTCTCCCGCTTGCGGGAGAGGGTTGGGGAGAGGGCGCTCTTAAACCCAACACCCGAGTTCGCGAGCAAGCTCGCTCCTACGAAGAGCTCCTCGGCGCAGTCGGCAAGACAGTCGCTCCTACAGGTTGACGCCGAACCTCCCGCCCACGCCGAACAGCCCCCTCTCCCGCTTGCGGGAGAGGGTTGGGGAGAGGGCGCTCTTAAACCCAACACCCGAGCCACCGTTGTTCCTACAGGTTGACGCCGAACCCTCCGCCCACGCCAGACAGCCCCCTCTCCCGCTTGCGGGAGAGGGTTGGGGAGAGGGCGCTCTTAAACCCAACACCCGAGCCACCGGTAAACCCCGTTCGCGAGCAAGCTCGCTCCTACACCACCCCACCCACGCCATTCCCCTGTAGGAGCGCGCCCTGCGCGCGAATCGCGGGCAGGGCCCGCTCCTACGTTGTTTTCTAGGTTATTCCCCTTCGGGCCAGCGCAAGCGCTGTTCGCGATGGAGCCGCGTCCCGCATTCGCGGGAATGACGTCGGAAAACACGAATCTTAATCCCGTCATTCCCGCGAACGCGGGAACCCAATAGACAGTTGCTCCTACCGGCCAGCCACCAGAGCCTTCTCCCGCGCCAGCTCATACAACTGCCGCGCCTCACCCACCAACGGCGCCAGTGCGGAGGCCAGGCGTGACGTCTCGTGCACCAGCACATCGCCAACGTCATGCACTTCCAGCACCCGCAACAGGTCCTCCAGCGCATTCAGCCGGCGTTCGGCCACATCGTAGATATGTTCCGCCGGCGCGGCGGTATCGACATAGAGCACGCCCTCGGACGCCTGGGCCTGCAACGCGACCAGCCTGCGATCAGCCATGGCGCACCTCCCGGGGGAAGGCGAAGGACGAATGGGACAACGGGGGATACACGACAGACACGAAGTGATACGGCATTTCCATTGCTCCTTAGTGCGGAGGAAGGAGCCGCCAACCCGGGAATGGGTGGCGGATCGTGCGGGGTCGCAGTACCGGCTGTTCAAAGCAGTGCCCGGCCAGGCCGTAGCCCGCCCCACACGATCCGCCATAGCTGCACCAAGCAGCAGGCGCAAAAAAGCGCCTGTGCAAGGTGCGGTGGCGCTACGTGTGCTTTGAACAGTACCGGACTGCGATCCGGGCCACGGGATTGACCGTGGCGGAAGGGAATCTAGCGAGGGGACTTGTAGGCTCACAAGGGAGAATGTGGGTGGGAAATTTCAGGAGAATCCATGAAGGCCAGGAGCGGACCGACGCCGGACTCCTGGCCAGTGAACGTGTACAGCCCATCCGGGCGGGCCGGACCGTCAGTAATCCCAGAAGGCCGCAATCCAACGGAAGGCATCGCCGTCGACGGCCACCCGGCCAACGGAGGGGAACGGCAGGTGCGTGGCCACCAGCAGCTCACCGCTGGCCGCCGCCTCCTGCATAAGACGGACGCGCACGCGCACCGATTCCTCGGGGTCGTGTTCGAAGCCGTTGTGCCAGTCGGGGTGGTCGAAGGCCACCGGGAACAGGGCGTCGCCGGCGAAGGTCAGGCGTTCGCCGGCGGATGTCACATGGACCACGCTATGCCCCGGCGTGTGGCCGCCGGTGAGCCTGGCGACCACGCCCGGCGCCACCTCGTGCTCATCCTCGAAGGTATGCAGCTTGTCGCAGTATGCCTCCATGAACTGCCCGGCAGTCGCGCGCAGGACGTCCGGCACCGGCGCCGGCATGGAGGTGAGGGAGAAATCGGGCGCAGCCCAGAACGCCACCTCGGTGGCCGCGACGTGGATGCGCACATCCGGGCGCAGCCGGTTCTTCACCTCGTCGACGAGCAACCCGCCGATGTGGTCCATGTGCATGTGGGTGATCACCACGTCGGTGACCGACGCCAGGTCGATACCGGCCGCCTCCAGGCGCCGGGGGAACTGCCCGGCCCGCGGGAAGCCGGGGAACTGCCCGCCCAGGCCGGCGTCGACCAGAATGGTCTGCTCGCCGCTGCGCACCACCAGTACGTTCAGCGCCCAGTCGAACGCCTCCGGGCCCAGGAACATGTCCTTGAACCAGGCCGCGCGGGCGGCCGGATCGGCATTGGTGGACATGGTCGCGATCGGCAGCGGCAGCACCCCATCGCTGACCACCAGCACGTCGATGTCGCCGACCCGCAGCGCATAGCGCGAAGGCACCAGCTCTTCCCTCTCCTGGTGTTGTTCATTCTTTTGGGTGGAATTCTTTTGAAAGGAATAGTTCAGATGCATGTTCATGACGTTTCCTCGGAAGAAGTGGCCAATAACCTGGAAGTCGTTCCTTCGGGCTCGGCTGGGCGATAGGCGAGCACCGAAATGCAGGGCCGTTGCAGCGAATCGTCCGCTGTGAACCCATGCTATTGAGGGGGACTTCCTGGCGCACTTCTCCATCGGGACGGCAGGGCTATACCTCTGTGGCGGGGGGATATACGAAGGTATTTCTATCAGTAGCCCAGCCCCGCCAGTACCTCCCCCACCGACTTGGCGGCCGGGCGCCCGTAGAAGGCCAGCAGGCGGTCGGCGCGGTTGGTGAAGAAGCCGTCCACGCCGGCCTCGGACAGGCGCTTGAAGTCCACGTCGGAATCCACCGCGTAGGCATGGATGAACAGGCCGCGCTGGTGGGTCAGCTGGTTCATCCAGGGTTTCACCAGGTCCATGTAGCTCTGCTCGCCGCGTTCGCTGAGGGTGGCCGAGGGGCCGGTGCCGACGGCGCCGTGGGCCTTGGCCCAGTCGATCCAGGCGCTGAATTCCGCTTTGGATTTCACTTGCTGGCCGGCGTAGAAGGTGGCCTTGTCCGGGGCGCCGGAGTCCTTGAAGGCCACGTCAGAACGCGGCGTCATGTAGCCGTCGCCCACCCACAGCAGCAGCACCTTGGGCACCTGCGGCATGCTCTTTTGCAGCAGTTCCAGGCTGCCTTTCTCGAAGGTCTGCAGCACCACGCCACCACGGGCCAGGCTTTGCGGGCTGAGCCAGCCCCTTCTTTGCAGGGCCTTGCGCAGGTCTTCCTCGATGCCGGGGAACTGCGCCGGGACCTTGGTTTCCAGATACAGGCCGGGCTTGTGGGCGCCGCCTTCGGCGATGTCGATCAGCTCGTCCAGGGTGAGGATTTTCAGGCCGGCGAACTTCGCCCGGGCGCGTTCGGGGTAGGCCTGGTTGAACCAGCTGCCGGCGTCCAGGCGCTTGAGTTCGGCGAGGGTGAAGCTGCTGACCGGGTCCTTGGCCCGCGCGGGGAAGACCTCGGCGACGTTGGTGGTGCGTTCCAGGGTGTCGTCGTGCAGGGCGACCAGCACGCCGTCGCGGGTGCGCTGCAGGTCGGCCTCCAGGTAGTCGGCGCCCAGCTCGCGGGCCGCCAGGTAGGCCGGGGCGGTTTCCTCCGGAGCGTCGTGGGAGGCGCCGCGGTGGGCGATCACCGTCGGCCAGGGGATGCCGGCCCTGGCGCTCAGGGCCTGGCCGGGATTTTCCGCGGCGGTGCCGGCGAGGCTGGTGGCGAGCAGGCCGGCGAGGCCGAGGGTCTTGAGCAAGGTATGGCGCATGGTCGAGGTCCTTCTGCGGTTCAGGGTGAGCTACGCGCGAGTCGGGCGGCTGGCGCCAGTCTGCCAGGGCAGTGTTGCCGAAAGACGGCCGGCGGGCCTTACTCGGCCAGCATCGCGGCGCTGCGCAGGTAATGGGCGATCTGTCGCGTCTCTATGTCGTCGAGCGTGCGCAATTTGATGTGCCGCCGCTGCTTGCCGCCGCCCTCCAGCACAGCATAGGGATCATCCAGGCTGGCGCCCTGGCTGAGCTCCAGCGAGACGTGGCCGGCATAGGCGAAGACGCCGCCGAAGGGCCGCGCCCGGGAAAACAGTACGCCACCGTACTTCACTTCGTCATGGACATCGGGCATCACTGCCAATGCCAGTTCGCGTACCCGGCAGAGCAACTGGAAGTTCGTCTCGCTGACCAGGCGCACGTCCTGCAGCAACCGATCGACGGCGCCGGCCTGCTTCTCGTAGCGCACGTCGCGGGCATCGAGGTTGGCCACCTTCTGCCAGCCGTGGCGCTGGTAGAAGCCGTTGGCGCGAATGCCATCCGAGCCATCGGTGACCAGCCAGATGCGCGCATGTTCGCGGAACAGGCTGGCCTCGGCCGCCGCCAGCAGCAGGCGCCCTGCCCCAAGGCCCTCGTATTCCGGGCGGACGAACAGGGCGAAGACTTCCCCCGCCGCCCCATCCACCATGGCGAAACCCACGGCCACCCCATCCGCCTCGGCCAGCCAGCAGCAGGGGCCGAGGCTGATGGCCTCGGCCACGCTGGCCGGGGTGATGCCCAACTCGGCCAACTGCTCGTGGGACAGGTGGTTCTGGCGCACGCTGGTGCGGATGGCGAACAGGGTCGCCACGTCCGCCTCGGTGGCGGGGCGAATACGGATCATCTTCGGGGCTCCGGCCTTTGCATGGGTCGCCGAGCATAAGCCGTGCGCCCTGGGCTTTGAGGAAGAAGCTGTATCGGGAAGTTAGCCGACATTCCGGGAATGGGGGCAATACACCTTATCCGCGATAAGGCCTGGCACCGGCCTGGCGGCCGGATCGCGACGTTGCAGGCGAGCACGGCTTTTCGTAGGAGCGAGCTTGCTCGCGAATGAACCCCGCAGCGGAGTCTGTTCGCGAGCAAGCTCGCTCCTACGATGCGCCCTCCTCCGAGCCCACCTGTAGGAGCGGGCCCTGCCCGCGATTCGCGCGCAGGGCCCGCTCCTACATTGGTGCGCCATGGGTGATGCAGCGGTCTATTGGGTTATTCCCCTTCGGGCCAGCGCAAGCGCTGGCCCGAAGGGGAATAACCCAGAAAACAGCGAGCGGACCTTGCTCGATCGGGGCCTCCAACAGGCGCTTCGTGCTCGAATCCGCGGCGCGCCGGGGGGCAAGGTCAAACGGCGGATAACCGCGAACGGTTATCCGCCCTACGCCTCGCCCACCTTTCAACCGCCCTTCTTGTCTTCCTCGTCCTCGGCCTTGATCTCTTCCAGGGCCAGTTCCAGGCCCCAGCTGGAGGCTTCCACCGCGGGCGCGGCCGGGGTTGCCGGCTGGGCGCTGGCCGCCTGGGCCTGGGCCGCGGCCGGGTTGTCCCGGTGCAGCTTGAGCTTCAGCCGCAGGTTGTTCGCCGAGTCGGCGTTCTTCACCGCCTCTTCCTCGCTGATCGCGCCTTCCACCGCCAGGTCGAACAGCGCCTGGTCGAAGGTCTGCATGCCCAGCGCGCGGGACTTGTCCATGATCTCCTTGATCGAACTGAAGTCGCCGCGCTTGATGATGTCGCTGATGGTCGCGGTGCCCAGCAGCACCTCCACCGCGGCGCGGCGCTTGCCGTCCTGGGTGCGCACCAGGCGCTGGGAGACGAAGGCCTTGAGGTTGTTGCCCAGGTCGTTGAGCAGCTGCGGCCGGCGCTCTTCGGGGAAGAAGTTGATGATGCGGTCCAGCGCCTGGTTGGCGTTGTTGGCGTGCAGGGTGGAGATCGCCAGGTGCCCGGTGTCGGCGAAGGCCAGGGCGTGCTCCATGGTCTCGCGGTCGCGGATCTCGCCGATCAGGATCACGTCCGGCGCCTGGCGCAGGGTGTTCTTCAGCGCGGCATGGAAGCTGCGGGTGTCCACCCCCACCTCGCGCTGGTTGATGATCGACTTGCGGTGCCGGTGCACGTACTCGATGGGGTCCTCAATGGTGATGATGTGCCCGCCGCTGTTGCGGTTGCGGTGGTCGATCAGCGCCGCCAGGGAGGTCGACTTGCCCGAGCCGGTGCCGCCGACGAAGAGCACCAGGCCGCGCTTCTCCATCACCACCTTGAGCAGCACCTCGGGCAGCTTCAGGTCTTCGAACAGCGGGATGTCCAGCTTGATGTTGCGCGCGACGATGGACACCTCGTTGCGCTGCTTGAAGATGTTGATGCGGAAGCGCCCGACGCCGGCGACCGAGATCGCCAGGTTCATCTCCAGCTCGCGCTCGAATTCGGCCTTCTGCTCCTCGTCCATGATGGCGTCGGCGATGCGCGCTACGTCGCCGGCCTTCAGCGGTTCGCTGGACAGCGGCTTGAGCACGCCGTTGAACTTGGCGCAGGGCGGCGCGCCGGTGGAAAGGTAAAGGTCGGAACCGTCCTGGCTGGACAGGATCCGCAGCATCGCTTGGATTTCCATCTGTACTGCATCCGCACGCTAGGGGAAGGCGCTGCCCACGACAGGCAAGCGCTTGTAGGAATAATCATCAGACTCTAGGTAGGCCGTCAGACGGGCACAATGCCAGCCCCGGAAAAATTCGATGTACGTCACTGCCTCCCGGGCGGCCGAGCGGGGGTACAATCGGCCATTTCCTTCAGCCGAGAACCTTCCATGCCCGTCGCCATGGCCCGCCACATCCTGGTCAAGACCGCCACCGAGGCCGAGCAGCTCAAGCTGCGCCTGGCCAAGGGGGAAGACTTCGCCGCCCTGGCGAAGAAGCACTCCACCTGCCCCTCCGGCAAGCGCGGCGGCGACCTCGGCGAGCTACGCCCCGGGCAGTTAGTGCGCAGCGTCGACGCGGTGGTGTTCAAGAAGCCGCTGAACGTCGTCCACGGCCCGGTGAAAAGCCAGTTCGGCTACCATCTGGTGCAGGTCTATTTCCGCGACTGACGCCGGAGAACCCATGACGCCCGACCAGATCGCCCGCTTCTGCCTGCAACTGCCCGGCGCCCGCGAAGACCTCAAGTGGGGCAGCAACCGGGTGTTCTCGGTGGCCGGCAACAAGATGTTCGCCATCCTCGACTTCCTCGACGAGGGCCGCGGCGGCCTGGCCTTCAAGGTCGGCCCGGAACTCTTCCTCGGCTTCGTCGACCGCCCCGGCATCCGCCCCGCGCCCTACCTGGCCCGCGCCCACTGGATCAGCATGCAGCGCCCCTACCCCATGGGCGCCGACGAGTTGCGCGAGGCCCTCACCCGCTCGCACCAGTTGGTGGTCGCCCGCCTGCCCAAGCGCCTGCGCCTGGGCCTGCTGCTGGACCCGGCATGAACCGCCAGCTCACCTGGGAAGGCCTGTGGCAGGCCCCGCCGGCCAGTTGGGAGCGCCTGCACCTGCAGGACGGTCGCGCCGACAGCCAGTTGCGCGTGGCCGCCGCCGACGGCCAGCCGCCCTACCAACTGGAATACCGCCTGGAATGGGACGCCGACTGGCGCCTGCGCGAGGCCGAGCTGCTGGTGGAGGGCGAACACCTGCAACGCCACCTGGCGCTGCTGGCCGACGGCCAGGGCCGCTGGACGCTGGGTGACGGCACTGCGCTGGCGGAACTGGGCGGCTGCCTGGACATCGACATCTGGCCCAGCCCCTTCACCAACACCTTCCCGATCCGCCGCCTGGGTCTGGGCGATGGCCAGTCGGCAGCGCTGGAGGTGGTCTACGTGGAGGCTCCAAGGTTGCAGCCGAGGAAGATGCGCCAGGGTTATACGCGGCAGGATGCCAGCCATTACCTGTACCGCAACCTGGAGGGTACGGACTTTCAGGCGTTGCTGGAGGTGGATGGGCAGGGGCTGGTGCTGGATTATCCGACGTTGTTCCGGCGCGTCTGATTCCCCGGTAAACGCGGAGCGCCCCCGAACAGGCGCTTCGTGCTCGAATCCGGGGCGCGCCGGGGATCACGGTCAAACGGCGGATAACCGCGAACGGTTATCCGCCCTACGCAAAACCCACCCGTAACGTAGGGCGTACAACCGTTCGCGGTTGTACGCCGATACACCCGGCTTCGTGCAAACCCCTCAGGTAGTTCGTTAGCTAGCTTTCCTACAAGCCGACGGCGGTTCATCATGCTTCTCCCCTCTCCGCCCCGCTGTTCGTGTCCATGTCCGCCGATACCGCCATGTCCCGTTCCAACGCCGCCATCACGCTCGAGGTGGTGTCGGTGGTGCTGTTCACCTTTCTCGCCTACCTGACCATCGGCATTCCCCTGGCCGTGCTGCCGGGCTACGTGCATGGCGACCTGGGCTTCGGCTCGGTGCTGGCCGGGTTGGTGATCAGCGTGCAGTACCTGGCCACCCTGCTCACCCGGCCCTACGCCGGCAAGGTGATCGACAACCTCGGGCCCAAGCGCGCGGTGCTCTACGGCATGCTCGGCTGCGCCGGCAGCGGCCTGCTGATGCTGCTTTCGGTGTGGCTGCAGGGCATGCCGGCGCTGAGCCTGGGCTGCCTGCTGCTCGGCCGGATGATCCTCGGCACCGCCGAGAGCCTGGTGGGCACCGGCGCCATCAGCTGGGGCATCGACCGCGTCGGCTCGCTGCACACCGCCAAGGTGATCTCCTGGAACGGCATCGCCAGCTACGGCGCGCTGGCCGTGGGCGCACCCTTCGGCGTCCTCCTGGTGCAGGGCCTGGGACTGTGGAGCATGGGCGCGGTGGTGATGCTGCTGGCCGCCGTCGGCTTCGCCCTGGCCTGGCCAAAGCGCGCCGCGGCCATCGTCCACGGCGAGCGCCTGCCCTTCCACCACGTGCTCGGCCGCGTGGCGCCCCATGGCACCGGGCTGGCCCTGGGCGGCATCGGCTTCGGCTGCATCGCCACCTTCATCACCCTGTACTACGCCAGCCGCGGCTGGGGCGGCGCGGTGTACTGCCTGAGCGCCTTCGGCGCCTGCTTCATCGGTGCGCGTCTGCTGTTCGCCAACGCCATCAACCGCCACGGCGGCTTCGCCGTGGCCATCGGCTGCCTGCTGGTGGAAAGCCTCGGCCTGCTCCTGCTGTGGCTGGCCCCGGGGCCCTGGTCGGCCATGGCCGGCGCGGCGCTGACCGGCTTCGGCTTCTCCCTGGTGTTCCCCGCCCTGGGCGTGGAGGCGGTGCGCCTGGTGCCGGCCTCCAGCCGTGGCGCGGCGCTGGGCGCCTACTCGCTGTTCATCGACGTATCCCTAGGCATCACCGGGCCGGTGGCCGGCGCCATCGCCACTGCCTGGGGCTTCCGTTCGATCTTCCCCTTTGCCTGCGTCGCTGCGCTTCTCGGCCTGGGTCTGAGCCTGTGGTTGCAAAGGCGTAATCGTGAAATGGGCTCGGGCTGAGCGGTGGTGTTGTTCAGTTAAGTGATTCTTTGGTTTGGGGAAGGTGCGCAATGCTGGGTTCGCGCCCTCACCCCGGCCCTCTTCCGGAGGGAGAGGGGCTGTTCGTGCCACTGGAGCGTCCGGCGTGGCCGGTGAATCCAATCGCGGACGGAGTCCGCTCCTACGCCCGTGCTTCCCTGGAACCGTAGGAGCGGACTCTGTCCGCGATTCGGCGGATAACGCCGTAGGCGTTATGCGCCCTACGGATTTCCGACGGGGTTGCGGCAGGGGTTGGGGCTCTGCAAAGAGCGCCCTCTCCCCAGCCCTCTCCCGCAAGCGGGAGAGGGGGCTGTCCTGAGTGGGGGGAGAGTCCTGAGTCATCCTGAAACACCTGCCCCCCACCTCGTCATTCCTGCGAACGCGGGAATCCAGTGACTGCGGGGTTCGCGAGCAAGCTCGCTCCTACGAAGAGCAAAAGCAGCCCTGCTCTGGCTTTTGCTTTTGGACTTCCAGAGAAACATCCGCGCACTCCGAAACGCCCCTTCAGAAGGCCGAGCGAAACCGGCGCTCAGGAGGTCATGCGACATGGATGTCGCGAGAGCCCCGCGGGCTACAGGGACGTACCCTCGGGGCGGGCCTCCGTGGCGGGGGAGTTCGTGAGGGTAGCCCGGCTCCATCGGGCCCGTATGTTGGGGCAAGCCTTCTTGGTTACTTCTTTGGCGTTTGAAAGAAGTGACTCGCCCGAGGGGGCGAAACAAGAGATATCCGAGCACTCGGAGCGGCGCGGTACACCCAAACAAGAAGTCTCTGGGTTATTCCCCTTCGGGCCAGCGCAAGCGCTGTTCGCGATGGAGCCGCGTCCCGCGTTCGCGGGAATGACGGGGTGAGGTTGGGTGCAAGGGGCCAAAGTCCGCAAGCGAAGCCATAGCCCCACCCCACACGAAAATACCGCTCCCCCACGGAAAGAAACGGCAGTCCTTCTCAAGCACCCAGCCTCACCACCCGAAAGGCGATTTTCGCAACCTGCCATCGAAATTCCTGGATTTTATCCACGTTCTGCTATCATCCCGCGCCATCGGGGCCTGTGAGGGGCCTCGAGACATCCAAGAAACGCCAGCACCCACGCGTTGCCAGACCTGGATTGGAGCATCCGGGACGGCAGGCTTTTTCCCACGCTCGGGGGCTGCGAATAAACAGACTGCAGGAAATAACAAAATGACTAACAAAGCGTTCAGTTTGCTTGCATTGGGGATCCTCGCTGCCAGCACCCAGGCCATGGCCGATGACCAGTCCGGCGCCAAGGGCTTCGTCGAGGACAGCCACCTGGACCTGTTCTTCCGCAACGCCTACATGAACCGTGACTACAAGCACGGCGCGCCGGACAAAGCCGAGTGGGGCCAGTCGGCCACCGCCACCTTCTCCTCCGGCTTCACCCAGGGCACCGTCGGCTTCGGCGTCGACGCCTTCGGCCTGTACGCCCTGCGCCTGGATGGCGGCAAAGGCAAGAGCGGTGCCGGCGGCATCGACTTCTTCAAGCGCGGCGACAGCGGCGAAGCAGCCAACGACCTGTCTCGCGCCGGTGGCGCGGTCAAGGCGCGCATCTCCAACACCGTGATCAAGTACGGTGACCAGATGCCCAGCCTGCCGGTGCTGAGCTACGACAACTCGCGCCTGCTGCCGGAGAGCTACACCGGCACCCTGATCACCTCCAAGGAGATCGAGGGCCTGGAGCTGAACGTCGGCAGCTTCACCGAAGAAGCCCGCAAGAGCGCCGAAGGGCGTGACAGCGGCGGCCTGAAGCGCATCGACGTGTACGGCGGCAGCTACAAGTTCACCGACAACTTCAGCGGCTCGCTGTACGCCTCGGACAACAAGGACGTGGCACGCAAGCAGTACATGAACCTGAACTACGTCATCCCGATGCAGGATGCGCAGTCGCTGACCTTCGACTTCAACGGCTACAAGACCAAGCTGAACAAGGACTTCGCCAACCTGAACTTCGGCGGCGACCGCGACAACACCATCTGGAGCCTGGCGGCCACCTACGCCATCGGCGCCCACTCGTTCATGATCGCCCACCAGCGCAACACCGGCGACACCGGCTACAACTACGGCTGGTACCAGAACGCCGGCGGCCTGGGCGACGGCGGCACCACCATCTGGCTGGCCAACTCCTACTGGTCGGACTTCAACGCCGAGGACGAGCGTTCCTGGCAGGCCAACTACAGCATCAACTTCGCTGAGTACGGCATCCCGGGCCTGAGCTACACCGTCGCCTACGTCTACGGCGACAACATCAAGACCTCGCAGACCAACAACGGCCACGAGCGCGAGATCTTCAACCAGGCCAAGTACGTCGTACAGAGCGGCCCGGCCAAGGACCTGTCGGTCAAGCTGCGCGGCTCCTGGGTACGCGTTTCCAACGACGCCCGCGAGTACAACGACGACGGCAACGAAGTGCGCATCTTCGTCGAGTACCCGTTCAGCGTGTTCTGATCGACCTGCTCGCTACGCGTGAATGAAAACGCCCCGTGGCTCGCGCCACGGGGCGTTTTCTTTTAGGTCGGCAGCGCGGAACGCTGACCTGAAAGGGTCAGCGCCAGGTCCTCGATCATGTCCTCCTGCCCGCCGACGGTACCGCGCCGGCCCAGCTCCACCAGCAGCTCGCGGGCCGATACCCCGTAGCGCGCCTCGGCGCGCTTGGCGAACAGCAGGAAGGAGCTGTACACCCCGGCGTAGCCCAGGGTCAGGGCATCGCGGTCGAGGCGGATGGGCTGATCCATCATCGGCACCACCCGATCCTCGGCGACGTCCATGATGCCGTACAGGTCCACGCCGCAATCCACGCCCATGCGCTTGAGCACCGCGACGAAGACTTCCAGCGGCGTGTTGCCGGCGCCGGCGCCCAGCCCCGCCACCGAGCCGTCGATGCGTGCGGCGCCGGCCTCGATGGCGGCCAGGGAGTTGGCGATGGCCATGCCCAGGTTGTGGTGGCCGTGGAAGCCCACCTCCGTGTGCGGCTTCAGCTCGGCGCGCAGCAGGCCGATCTTCGCGCTCACCTCGTCGGGCAGCATGTAGCCGGCCGAGTCGGTGCAGTAGATGCAGTTGGCGCCGAAGCTCTCCATCAGCTTCGCCTGCGCCAGCAACTGCTCGGCGCTGACCATGTGCGCCATCATCAGGAAGCCCACGGTGTCCAGGCCCATCTCGCGGGCCATGCCGATGTGCTGCTCGGAGACGTCGGCCTCGGTGCAGTGGGTGGCCACGCGGATGGTGGAAACGCCGCAGCCATGGGCCATCTTCAGGTGCTCGACGGTGCCGATGCCCGGCAGCAGCAGCGCCGAGACCTTGGCCTGCTTGAGCTTGGGAATCACCGCCTCGAAGTACTCGCGGTCGCTGTGCGCCGGAAAGCCGTAGTTCACCGAGGCGCCGCCCAGGCCGTCGCCGTGGGTGATCTCGATCAGCGGCACGCCGGCCGCATCCAGCCCGGTGGCCACGCTGACCATCTGCTCCAGGCTGATCTGGTGGCGCTTGGCGTGCATGCCGTCGCGCAGGCTCATGTCGTGCAGGCGGACCTTCTTACCTTGCAGGTTCATGTTCTCTCTCCTCAGCGCGCCGGCAGTTGCAGGGCGCCCTTGTGGGCTTCTTCGGCGAACATCTCGGCGGTGCGCAGGCCGGCGGCGGTCATGATGTCGAGGTTGCCGGCGGACTTCGGCAGGTAGTCGCCCAGGCCCTCCACCTCCAGGTACACCGAGACGCGGTTGCCGTCGAACACCGGGCCGTTGATCAGCTTGTAGCCCGGCACGTAGCGCTGCACTTCGCGGATCATCGCGTGCACCGACTCGCGAATGGCCGCCTGGTCCGGCTCGCCGGCGGTCAGGCAGTGGATGGTGTCGCGCATCATCAGCGGCGGCTCGGCCGGGTTGATGACGATGATCGCCTTGCCCTGCTTCGCCCCACCGACCTGCTCGATGGCGCCGGCGGTGGTGCGGGTGAACTCGTCGATGTTCTTGCGCGTGCCCGGGCCCACCGAGCGCGAGGAAACCGTCGCGACAATCTCCGCGTAGTCCACCGCCTGCACCCGCGATACCGCGGCGACCATGGGGATGGTCGCCTGGCCGCCGCAGGTCACCATGTTGACGTTCATCGCCAGGTTGCCGGCGTGCTCGGCGAGGTTCACCGGCGGCACGCAAAAGGGCCCGATGGCCGCCGGGGTGAGGTCGACCATGATCACGCCCAGGGCGTTGAGCTTGCGGCTGTTCTCGGCGTGGACGTAGGCCGAGGTGGCGTCGAAGGCGATACGGATGTCGTCGTCCAGCACGTGCGGCAGCAGGCCGTCGACGCCCTCGGCGGTGGTCTTCAGGCCGAAGTCGCGGGCACGCTTGAGGCCGTCGGACTCGGGGTCGACGCCGACCATCCACACCGGTTCGATCCAGTCGGAACGGCGCATTTTCATCAGCAGGTCGGTGCCGATGTTGCCGGGGCCGATGATCGCGGCCCGGAGTTTCTTGCTCATGGGGAGCTCCTATGCACGGAAGGACACCCGGGCGCCGCCCAGGCCGTCGATGTCCAGTTCGAAGCGGTCGCCGGCGCGCGCCGGTTCCAGCGGCACCAGGGAGCCGGAGAGGATGATCTCGCCGGCCTTGAAGGGAATGCCGAAGGCGCCCAGGGTGTTGGCCAGCCAGGCCACCGCGGTGAGCGGGTTGCCCTGTACCGCCGAGCCCAGGCCCTCGCTGATCTGCTGGCCGTTCTTGCGCACGCGCATGCGCAGGTTGGGCAGGTCCAGCTCGCGCGGGTCGCGCTCCACCGCGCCGAGCACGAACACCCCGCAGGAGGCGTTGTCGGCGACGGTGTCCTGGATGCGGA
Source organism: Pseudomonas sp. R3.Fl (assembly GCF_023516765.1). Classification (NCBI taxonomy): domain Bacteria; kingdom Pseudomonadati; phylum Pseudomonadota; class Gammaproteobacteria; order Pseudomonadales; family Pseudomonadaceae; genus Pseudomonas; species Pseudomonas sp. R3.Fl. The sequence continues at coordinate 6,722,009 of NZ_JAMGSO010000001.1, read as the reverse complement.
TGCGCCAGTCGTGGATGCGCGAGTCGACGATCTCGAAGCAGGCCATCACGCACTCGGTGGCTTCCAGCACATCGGCCTCGGTGACGCCGGGGCCTTTGAGGTCGCGCTTGAGGCGGAAGGCGATCTCGCCTTCGGCGCGCGGCTGGATCAGGCGGTTCTCCGCCAGCGAGATATCGGCGCCATCGGCGAACCACATCCGCCGGGTGATGAAGCCGAAGTCCGGCTGGTGCACGTTCAGCATGCGCTGCACGGCCGCGGAGGTGACGCCGATCTTCTTGCCCACCAGCTCGTCGCCGTCGGCCAGGCGCCGCTGCAGGATGCGCTGGGAGATGCGGTAGGCGTCGTCGATGCCGATCTGCGCCCAGCGCTCGGTGAGCGGCGTTATCGTGCGGCCTTCAACCAACGCAGCGTAAAGCTCGTCAGCGTGCTGGCGTTGCAGGGCCTCGCTCATGCCTTGGCCTCCGCCAGGAAGGCCAGGACCTCGCGGTTGAACAGCGCGCGGTGCTCCACCATCACCCAGTGCCCGCATTCGCTGAGCAGGATGAAGCGGATGTTGCGGCAGCTCTGCATCAGCGTCTGCGCGCCGCTGGCCGGGCAGAACCTGTCGTTCATGCCCCAGAAGCCGAGGATCGGGCAGGCCAGCTCGGCCAGCCGCGCGGACAGGTTCGGCACCTGCATGCGGGTGAGCACGCAGCGCGGCTGCTCCTGCACCACGGCGACGCGTTCATCGACCGTCTCGTCGCTGATCAGCGAAGCATCGTGGAGCTGCAGCGACAGCAGGCGGCGCATGCCCCCGGCATCGTTCAGCTCGCCATTGGCGAAGGCCGCGCCCATCTTCTGGATGCCTTCCATCTGCAGGTAGTACTGCTCCTTCTCCATCAGCCCGCCGGGCGCCATCAGCACCAGGCGCGCGATGCGCTGCGGCTGGTCGAGGGCCATCTTGATGGCGATGGCGCCGCCCAGGGAGTTGCCCACCAGGGTGCAGCGCTGCACGTCGAGGGCGTCGAGCAGGCCGAACATGGCCTCGACGAAGAAGTCCAGGGTGTAGTCGGTCTCGGGCTTGTCGCTGGCGCCGTAGCCGGGCAGGTCCGGCACCAGCGCGCGGTGGCCGGCGCCGGCGAAGTCCGGGTAGTTCTGCTTGAAGTTGCTGTGGCCGCTGGCCCCGGGGCCGCTGCCGTGGATGAACAGCACGGCATCGCCGCTGCCGCTGTCCAGGTAGTGCAACCGGAGTCCGTCGTTGAGGGTGACGAAGTGCCCTTGCGGCAAGGCCATGGCGTGGCTCCTGGGGTGGGGATGTGGCGGGATTATTTCGGCGGGGGGCGGGGGTGGCATCGTCCGAGAGGACTATTGGGGTTTGCGCCTGGATCGACGCCGTGCGAGGTGTGCGCATGGTCAACCGGCTCACCCTCGGCGTAGGGCGTACAACCGTTCGCGGTTGTACGCCGATACACCTCGTTTACCGTCAACGCCGTGGCCGAAACCGGGATTCCTAGTCCCTTCGGACGTGGGCACCCACCAGCACCCCGCCTAGCCTGGAAGCCTTTCGCGAAAGAGGACGACACATGACTCAAGCATTGGACTTCAGCGGCCAGGTGGTCCTGGTCACCGGCGGCGCCAAGGGCGTCGGCCGCGGCATCAGCCAGCGCTTCCTGGAACACGGCGCCGAGGTGGTGATCTGCGGCCGCGAGGCCCCCGCGCAGCTGCCGAGCCACGCGGGCCGCGAAGCCTGGTTCGTGCCCTGCGACGTACGCGACTTCGCCCAGCTGGAGGCGCTGATGGAAGCCATCGACGAGCGCTACGGGCGCCTCGACGTGCTGATCAACAATGCCGGCGGCGCGCCTTACGCGCAGGCCGCCGACGCCTCGCCGCGCTTCTCCGAAGCCATCGTCCGCCTCAACCTGCTGGCGCCGCTGAACCTCTGCCAGTTGGCCAACCAGCGCATGCAGAAGCAGGCCAACGGCGGCTCGATCATCAACATCTGCAGCGTCAGCGCCACCCGCCCCTCCCCCGGCACCGCGGCCTACGGCGCGGCCAAGGCCGGGCTGCTCAACCTGGGCCGTTCGCTGGCGGTGGAATGGGCGCCGAAGGTGCGCATCAACGCGGTGATCGGCGGGCTGATCCGCACCGAGCAAAGCCACCTGCACTACGGCGACGAGGCCGGCCTGCAGCGCGTGGCCGCCACCGTGCCGCTGGGGCGCCTGGCCGAGCCGGGCGACATCGGCGACGCCTGCCTGTACCTGGCCTCACCGCTGGCGGCCTACGTCAGCGGCGCGGAACTGGCCCTGCACGGCGGCGGCGAGCGCCCCGCCTTCCTCGACGCGGCCCAGGGGTGAAGCCATGCTCAGCGCCCGCCACGAACTCATCCTCGACCTCACCCCGCAAGCCGCCTGGGCGCGCCTGCGCGACCTGAGCCTGGCGCCGCACTACGTGCCCGGCCTGACCGGCTGCGAATTCCACCCCGGCCCGCGCGCGGGCCTGGGAGCCAGCCGCCGGGTGTTCATGAAGCGCGGCTACCTCGACGAAAGCGTGGCGCAGTGGGACGAAAGCCAGGGCCTGGTGCTGCGCCTGCATCGCGCCGAACAGGGGCCGCCCTTCCCTTTCCGCCAGGCGAGTTTCCGCTATGCCCTGCACCCCGAAGGCGAAGGCCGCACCCGCCTGAGTCTGAGCCTGGACGGCGAACTGCGCGGCGGAAGACTGGGCGAATGGCTGCTGGCCGGCGCGCTGCGCAGGACGGTGGCGAAGATCGCGGTGAACCTGAAGGTTTTCTACGAGACCGGGGAGACGCAGAATCCGGATTTCGCAAGTGCGTCGTAGGAGTGGACTTTGCCCGCGATTCGGATTTCCGAGGGGGTCGAGGTTGGGGAGGGGTTGAGGCTCTGCAGAAGAGCGCCCTCTCCCCAGCCCTCGGCTGCGCGCCCCGCCCTGAAGGGAGAGGGGGCTGTCCTGAGCGAAGGGAGAATCCTGAGTCATCCTGAAACGCCTGCCCCCCACCTCGTCATTCCCGCGAACGCGGGACGCGGCTCCATCGCGAACAGCGCTTGCGCTGGCCCGAAGGGGAATAACCCAGTGACGGCCAGGTTCGCGAGCAAGCTCGCTCCTACGAAAAGCAAAAGCAAAAGCAAAAGCGCGTTTGCTCTTGGGACTTCCAGAGAAACATCCGCGCACTCCGAAACGCCCCTTCAGAAGGCCGAACGAAACCCGCGCTCAGGAGGTCATGCGACATGGATGTCGCGAGAGCCCCGCGGGCTACAGGGACGTACCCTCGGGGCGGGCCTCCGTGGCGGGGGAGTTCGTGAGGGTAGCCCGGCTCCATCGGGCCCGTATGTTGGGGCAAGCCTTTTTGGTTCCTTTTTGCGGGGGTGGCCTTCCACCGTTTGACAAAAGGGACTCGCCCGAGGGGGCGAAACAAGAGACATCCGAGCACTCGGAGCGGCGCAAACACACCCAAACAAGACGTCTCTGGGTTCCCGCGTTCGCGCACTGCTGTCCGGCACGCCTCATGCTATTAACAGCTGCCCCTGACGCAGGTTGATTTCGCGCATTCGCTCCTGTCGTCGTCGGTAACGTTCGGCCTCTAGACCAGGGCGCTGAAACAACGTCGCCTGCACCTCCACCATCAACATCCACAGGCTCTGCTGCGTTCCCGTTCTGCGTTGGTAAAGACTCAGCAGCAAATAGCTGATCAGCGCACAGAGAATCTGGAGGCGCACGGCATTCTCGCTACGGCCCAGGAAGCGCCTGACCTTCAGGTGTTGCTTGATCCATTTGAAAAACAGCTCGATCCGCCAGCGATCTCGATAGCGCTCGGCGATTTCTGCCGCCGGGCTGCTCAGGTCGTTGGTCGCCAGGCTCAGAGGCGGCTCATCGCCTGGGCGGTTCACCAGGATCCGCCGCAGGGGCTGGGTGTAGTGATTACGCCGCCGGCCACCTGGGTTGCGGTTGGAGAAACTCACCTCTTCGTCTCGCAGGATCGTTTCCCGGTCTTGCTGGGGGATCTCGCGCTGAGCCAGGACCTTGAGCTGCACATTGGACTTGAATCGTGTGACGAAGCGGGCCTTCTGGGCATCCAGGCTCGCCCACCAGTTGAAGTCGTAATAACCCTTGTCAAACACGTAGGTGGCCTGCGGTTCGATGTTCAGCCTCCTGCCTTCATCAACGTCGTTGACGTTGGCTGCGCTGAAGCTGCAGTGCACGGGCGCAGCCGCCTGCTCGGCATACAGCACATGGACTTTCAGCCCCTGGGAGCGGGTTCGATTGGACAACGTCCATTCGTCGAAGCCAGGGCCCTTGAGGGTGATCGTGGTGGAGTCCAGCAGGTACAGCAGTTCCTTCCCGTCACGGCGTAACTGCCGGCAGACGCCCGCCATCAGGTAGTGCGCTGCCTGGGCGAAGACCTCGGTATTACGGCGTTCGTTGGCGTCGGCCAGGGTGGAACGTCGGATCGGGCCCGTACCCAGGTGATAGTGCTGATGGGGGTGGCTGTTGAAGCTGGTTTCAAGCGCACGCAGGCTGCTCACGCCGGCCAGTTGGGCATACACCATGGCCACCAGGTGATCCCAGCTGCCAAAGCGCTTGCTGTGCTTGTCGGCGCCATGCTCGGCGACCAGTCGATCGAAGACGCCGCGAGGCAGCGCTTTTAGAACATCGTGAAAACGGCTTATCCTGAACATCTTGCGGGGGCTGTGAGGTTGAGTTGGCGCTCAACGGTTTAACCCGTGCCTTCAGCCCCCGCAAGCCCTCCAGACTTTCCCCAATAAATATTCCGGACAGTAGTGCGCGTTCGCGGGAATGACGGGGGGAGGTTGGGTGCAAGGGGCCAAAGTCCGCAAGCCAAGCCATACCCCCATCTCTTCCTAAGTAAACAACATCACACCAACACCACTCTCACCCCTCCAGGCGCTCCACTTCCAGGCGATTACGCCCACCAGCCTTCGCACGATACAGAGCCCGATCAGCAGCATTCACCAATTGCCACTCCTGCCCCCCCGCCACCGTAGCCGGTGCAGTGGCCAAGCCGACACTGGCAGTAACCACACCGAAGGGGCTCTCACGGTGCGCCAGCCGCTCACCCGCCAAGCGCTGCAGGAAGGCCCGAGCCACCGCCTCGGCGCCAGCGCTGTCAGTGCTGGGCAGAATCACCGCCAACTCCTCACCGCCATAGCGCGCCACCAGATCCCCCGGGCGCCGCACGCAGGCGGCTAGCAACCCCGCCACCACCTGCAGACAGTCATCGCCAGCCTGGTGCCCATAGCTATCGTTGTAACGCTTGAAGTGATCGATATCGACCAGCAACAGCGACAACGGCGCCCCCTCGCGGGCACAGCGCCGCGCCTCGGTGGCCAGGGTTTCGTCGAAGCTGCGGCGGTTGGCCAGCCCGGTCAGCGCGTCCTGGGCGGCGAGCACCCGTAGCTGGTCGTTGGCCCGCAGCAACTCCTCGCGGGCGGCGGCGAGCTGGCGGCTGGTGCGGGTGCGCTGGCGGATGTCGATGAGCAGGCGCTGGCCGGTCAGGCCGAGCACCGCCAGCAGCACCAGGACGATGCCGGCGTTGAGCTGGGCCTGCTTGCGCCAGTCCTGCAGGGCCTCCGCCTTGCTCAGCGCCACGGTGGTCACCAGCGGGTAGTGGTCGTTGCGGCGGAACACGTAGATGCGCTCCACGCCGTCGAAGCGCGAAGTGCTGCTGGCGCTGCCGGAGTCGGCGTGGCGCAGGTAGTCGGTGAACAGCGGCGAGCCCGACAGGTCGCGGCCCAGGTCGGCCTCGCGGAAGGGGTAGCGCACCAGCAGCTGGCCGTTGCCCTGGGTCAGGCTCATGGCGCCGTGCTGGCCGATGTCCAGGCGGCCGAACAGGCTGAGGAAGTTCTCGATGCCGAGGGTGGTGGCCACCACGCCGGCGAAGCTGCCGTCGGGGTGGTCGAGGCGGCGGCTGACGGTGATCACCCACAGGCCGCTGGAGCGGCTGCGGATCGGCGGGCCGATGAAGATGTCCCGCGAGGGGTTGTCGCGGTGGTGGATGAAGAAGGCGCGGTCCGCGCTGTTCGCCCCCGGCGGGATGCTGCCGTGGGAGACCAGCAACCAGCGGCCGTGCGCGTCGAACAGCGAGATGCCGACCACCTGGCTGAGCACCTTCTGCTGGCGCTCCAGCAGCCCCTGCAGGCGCGCCAGTTGCGCAGGGCCCAGGCCGTCGCTCTCGACGCGGTCGGTCAGGTCCAGCAGCAGCACCTCGCACTGGCGCACCACGCCCTCGGCGTAGGAGTCCAGCGCCTGGGTGAGGTTGAGCATGTCGGTGTTGACGTCGCGCAGGGTGCGCTCGCGCGACGACCAGGTCTGCCAGGCGGTCAGCAGGGCCAGGGAGACGCAGATCATGAACAGCAGCAGGGAGGCTACGCGGGTATCACGCTTCACGACATCACGGGCTCGACACGGGGTAATCCGTAGCGGACGGCATGGCCCGCGCACCCGGGTATTCTAGCCCGCATGGGCGAATCCGCCCATGACCGGCCGGTCAGGCCGGCGTATCGAGCAGCGCGCTGAGCACCGCGCGCAGCTTGCCCGGCTTCACCGGCTTGTTCAGCTGCGGGATGCCCAGGCGCTGCAGGGCGCGGCGGCATTCGTCGCTGCGGTCGGCGCTGATCATCACCGCGGGGATCTCGCGGCCGTAGTGGCGGCGCAGGTCGCGCACCAGCTCGCAGCCGGTGGCGCCGTGGTCCAGGTGGTAGTCGGCCAGTATCGCCTCCGGCGGCTGCGAGCCGAGCAGCGCCAGGGCGGCGTCGCGGTCGGTGGCGGTGAGCACCTCGCAGCCCCACTGGCCGAGCAGCGCGGCCATGCTGAAGAGGATCGAGGTTTCGTTGTCCACCACCAGCAGGCGCCGGCCCGGCAGCGGGTCGCCGGTGCTCGGGCGCGGCGTGGCATCGCCGCCGGCGCGCGGCGGCAGCGCCTCGGCCAGGGGCACTTCGAGGGCGAACAGCGAGCCGCGCCCGGGCACCGAGCGCACCTGCACCGCGCAGCCGAGCAGCCCGGCGATGCGGTCGACGATGGCCAGGCCCAGGCCCACGCCCTGGCGCTCGGCGGCGCGGCCGGTATCGAGCTGGTTGAATTCGAGGAAGATCGCCTGCAACTGGTCCGCCGGGATGCCGCGGCCGGTGTCCCACACCTCCAGGCGCACGCTGGCGCCGCGCCGTCGCGCGGCCAGCAATACGCCACCGCGCCCGGTGTAGCGGCAGGCGTTGCTGAGGAAGTTGCGCAGGATGCGCGACAGCAGGCGCGCATCGGTGCGCACCGAGAGATTGGGGATGCGCACGCGCCATTGCAGGCCGGACGACAGCGCCACGCTTTCGAACTCCGAGGCCAGCGGGCCGAGCAGTTCGTCCAGGCCGTGGACGTCCAGGTCCGGGCGGATCGCGCTCTGGTCCAGGCGGGCGATTTCCAGCAGGTCGGTGAGCAGGTTCTCGGCGCCTTCCAGGGCCTGGTGGGTGCGTTCCACCAATTGCTGCTCGGCGCCCGGCAGCTTCCGCTCGCGCAGGGTGGCCACCAGCAGGCGCGCGGCGTTGAGCGGCTGCAGCAGGTCGTGGCTGGCCGCCGCCAGGTACTTGTCCTTGCTGTGGTTGGCCGCCTCGGCGGCGTCGCGCGCCTCGCGCAGCTGCTGGTTCAGCGCTTCCAGCTCGCCGGTGCGTTCGGTGACGCGCTGCTCCAGTTCCTCGTTGAGGGTCTGCAGGCGCTGCTGGGCCAGGATGCGCTCGGTGATGTCGGCGACGAAGCCTTCCACCAGGCCCTCTTCGTCGGGCTTGAGCAGCAGGTTCATGAGCACATCGACGTGGCTGCCGTCCTTGCGCAGCAGGCGCGTCTCGTAGCCGAACAGCCCGCCCTGCTCGCGCAGCAGGTCGCGGATGCGGCGCATCTCCGCCTCGCCGCCGGCGAACAGTTGCGTGGCCATGTCCTGCAGGTTCCACAACACCTGCTGCGGGTCGGCGTAGCCGAGCATCCGCGCCAGGGCCGGGTTGGCCGCGCGCAGGCCGTCGCTGAGGCTGGCCTGGAAGATGCCGTGCACGGCGTGCTCGAACAGCCACTTGTAGCGGTTGCGCTCGGTTTCCAGTTCCTCCAGGCGCGCCAGCAGCTCGGGGTAGTGGCTCTTGCGCGTGGAGTGGCTGCCCAGGCCGAGCAGCGCCGCCAGGGCGTCCTGCTGCGGCTCAGAGGGCCTCGCCATAGACCACCTCGACGTCGCGCTGGCTGGATTCGCGGGGGTTGGTGAGGATGCACGGGTCCTGCATGGCGTGGCGCGACAGGAAGGGGATGTCGGAGATGCCCACGCCGTGCGGGCCGAGGGTCTCGTGGAAGCCCACGGCGCGCTTGAGGGCGATCAGGTGCTCGACCAGGCGCTGGCGGATCTGCGCGTGGGTAAGGCCGCGGCAGTCGATGCCGAAGGTCTCGGCGATGACCTTGAAGCGCTCGGGCGCGGCGTTGTAGTTGAAGGCCACCACGTGCTCCACCAGCACCGCGTTGCACAGCCCGTGGGGCAGGTCGAGGTAGCCGCCGAGGCTGTGGGACATGGCGTGCACCGCGCCGAGGATGGCATTGGAGAAGGCCAGCCCGGCCTGCATGCTGCCGAGCATGATTTTCTCGCGCAGGGCGATGTCGTTGGGGTTGGCGATCATCTGCACCAGGTTGCCGTCGATCAGGCGCATGGCCTCCAGCGCGTGGCTGTCGGTGAGCGGGCCGTGGCCGGTGGAGACGAAGGCCTCGATGGCGTGGACCAGGGCGTCGATGCCGGTGCAGGCGGAGAGGAAGCCATCCATGCTCAGGGTGGTTTCCGGGTCGATCAGCGACACGTCGGGCACCACCGCCTTGCTCACCACAGAGAACTTCATGCGCTCGTCCTGGTTGGAGATGATGACGAACTGCGAGACGTCGGCCGAGGTGCCGGCGGTGGTGGGGATGAGGATCAGCGGCGGGCTGGGCACGCGCAGCTTGTCGACGCCTTCGAACTCGAGGATGTTGCGGCCGTGGGCGGCGACGATGCCGATGCCCTTGGCACAGTCCATGGGGCTGCCGCCGCCGACCGCGACTATCACGTTGCAGCCCTCGCTGCGGTAGATGTCGGCGCCGCGCATCACTTCTTCGACGCGCGGGTTGGGCGAGACGTCGGTGTACAGGCAGTGCTCGATGCCCTGCCCGGCCAGGCTGGCCTGCACGTCGGCCACCCAGCCGGCGGCGAGCACGCCGGGGTCGGACACCAGCAGCACCTTGCGGGCGCCGAAGGTCTTGGCGTAGTTGGCGACGGTGTGCCGGCAACCGGCACCGAAGATGATCTCTGGCGAGACGAATTTACGCAGCAGGCTGAGGTCGTGGCTCATGGGGTGCTTGTTCTTGTTATGAAATGTTTCCGCGAGCCTACTGCATCCTGCGCTGATTGCAATGCGACCTTGGCCCGGCCGTCAGCCGCCCAGCAGCGCGCGGTAGAAGCGCCACTCGGCATCCAGCGCGTGGGCCAGGTTGGCCGCCTGTCGGAAGCCGTGGCGCTCGCCGGGGTACAGGTGGCATTCCACGGCCAGGCCGCGCTGGCGCAGGCTGGCGACCATGGCCTGGGTCTGCTCGGGCACCACCACGGCGTCCAGCCCGCCCTGGAAGAAGATCACCGGCGCCTGGATGCGCGCGGCGTGCAGCAGCGGCGTGCGCGCCCGATAGCGGCGGGCGTCGCGTTGCGGGTCGCCGATCAGCCAGTCGAGGTAGTCGGCCTCGAACTTGTGCGTCACCCGCCCCAGCGCCAGCGGGTCGCTGACGCCGTAGAGGCTGGCGCCGCCGCGGAAGCCGCCGACGAAGGCCAGGGCGCAGAGCGCGCTGTAGCCGCCGGCGCTGGCGCCGCGGACGAACACCCGCTGGCGGTCGATCAGCCCGTCGGCGGCCAGTTTCACCACCGCCGCCCAGATGTCCTGCACCTCCGCCCTGCCCCATTCGCCGCGCAGCCGTTCGCGGTAGGCGCGGCCGAAGTTGGCGCTGCCGCGGTAGTTGAGGTCGGCCACGGCGAAGCCGCGCTGGGTCCAGAACTGGATGCGCGCGTCGAACGCCGGGTAGCAGGCCGAAGTGGGCCCGCCATGCAGGAACACCACCAGCGGCGGCCGCCGTCCCGCCGGACCGCGGCACTGGGCGTTGCGCGGCGGGTAGAAGAAGCCGTGGCCGCGCTCGTTGCCGGCCACCGGGTAGCCGAAGGGTTGCGGGCGCGACAGCTCGGCCTCGTCCAGCGGATGTTCGCCGCCGGCGATTACTTGCACATGGTCATCCTCGCGGCCGATGGCCAGCAGCGCCGGCAGGCGGTCCTCGGCGGCGGCGATGCAGTAGCAGTGCCCGGCGTCGGCGGCCAGGGCGCGGAAGCGCGAGAAGGCCGGGGCCAGGCGCCGTTCACTGCCATCGGTGGTGCGCAGGACGAGCAGGCCGCGGCCTTCCTCGAAGCGGCTCAGCAGCATCTCGCCATTGGCCAGCGACAGGTAGCTGCGTCCACCCAGTTGCCAGGGCGCCGGGGCGTGGTCGGCGACGGCGAAGGCTCCGGCCTGCCCGTCCTCGGCCTCGGGGCGCCACCAGCCGCTGCGGTCGCTGAGCCAGTGCAGGCGGCCCTGGTCGTCGAAGCGCGGTTGCTGGATGGATTCTTCGCCGCCCTCGCCCGCCAGGCAGCGCTGCACACCATCCCGCAGCAGGCACAGGCGCGTGGCGGTCCAGGGCTGTTGCGGGCGGTCCCATTCCACCCAGGCGATGCGCGCCGCGTCGGGGCTGGCTGTCGGCGCGGCGTAGAAGTCCGCGCCCTCGGCGATGACCTGGCGCGCGCCATCGGCATCCAGGCGCACGATGCGGTGGATCACGGCATCGCCCTCGCGGCTTTCCTCCACCGCCAGCAGCGCGTTCCAGGCCGGCACGTAGTGCAGGTCGCCATAGCGGCACTGCGGGCGCGCGGTCAACTGCCGGGGCGCCTCGCCGAAGCGCAGCCAGCGCACCTGCTGGTCGCCCTCCTCCACCCAGGCCACGCCCTCGGCCGTGGCGCAGCAGGCGCCGCCGCCGTATTCGTAGACGCGGCTGCGCGCCGAGGCGCCGGGCGGCGTCAGTTCCTGCAGCGCGCCGTCGCGCCACAGGTACAGGCGGCAGCGCGCGCTGCGCGGCTCGAACTCCAGCCACAGCAGCCCGCCGTGGGCCGCGTGCAGTTCGGCGAAGTCGCGCCCCGCCGCCACCGCGCGCTCGGCGCTCCAGGCGCTGGGCCAGTCGCCATGGGCCAGGCTGCGCACCCTCAGGCCTTGCAGATCAGTTGCGAGGCGCGCTGGTTGCGCCAGGTCAGCTGGTCCAGGCCCAGCGGCGCTTCCTCGGCCTGGCGCCGGGCGTCGAGAATCTTCCCGTGGTGGGCCGACTTGGCGCACACCGGGTCGGTGGCGTCGGCGTCGCCGGTGAGCATGTAGGCCTGGCAGCGGCAGCCGCCGTGGTCGCGCTCCTTCTCCGAACAGGAGCGGCACGGCTCGGGCATCCAGGCGTCGCCGCGGTAGCGGTTGAAGCCGAAGGATTCGTACCAGATGTGTTTGAGGCTGTGCTCGCGCACGTTGGGGAACTGCACCGGCAGTTGCCGCGCGCTATGGCACGGCAGCGCGGTGCCGTCGGGGGTGACGTCGAGGAACACGCTGGCCCAGCCGCCCATGCAGGCCTTGGGGCGTTCCTCGTAGTAGTCCGGGGTGACGAAGATCAGCTTGCAGGGGTTGCCTTCGGCGGCCAGGCGTTCGCGGTATTCGTTGGTGATGCGCTCGGCGCGCTGCAGTTGCGCGCGGGTCGGCAGCAGGCCGGCGCGGTTGAGCTCGGCCCAGCCGTAGAACTGGCAGGTGGCGAGTTCGACGAAGTCGGCCTCAAGCTCTATGCACAGCTCGATGATCCGCCCGATGTTGTCGATGTTGTGCCGGTGGGTGACGAAGTTGAGCACCATCGGGTAGCCGTGGGCCTTCACCGCGCGGGCCATGGCCAGCTTCTGGGCGAAGGCCTTGCGCGAGCCGGCGAGCAGGTTGTTCACCTCCTCGTCGGCGGCCTGGAAGCTGATCTGGATGTGGTCCAGCCCGGCTTCGGCGAACTGCGCCAGGCGCGCCTCGCTCAGGCCGATGCCGGAGGTGATCAGGTTGGTGTAGAAGCCCAGCCCGCGGGCCGCGCCGATCAGCTCGGCGAGGTCCTGGCGCAGCAGCGGCTCGCCGCCGGAAAAGCCCAGCTGCGCGGCGCCCAGCTCGCGGGCCTGGCGGAACACCTCGATCCACTCGGCGGTGCTCAGCTCACCGCCCTGCTTGGCGAAGTCCAGCGGGTTGGAGCAGTACGGGCACTGCAAAGGGCAACGGTAGGTCAGCTCGGCCAACAGCCACAGCGGCGGGCCGGCGCCTTCAGTGCAGCTCGATCCAGAATTGCGCATGGGCCACCTCGAGGAACGCCAGGATGTCTTCGTCGATGCCCGGCACGCCGGGGAAGCTCTTGCTCAGCTCGGCGATGATGGCCGCCACGTCGCGCTGGCCATCGATGCGCTGGAGGATTTCCCCGGCGCTGTCGTTGAGCTTGACCATGCCCTCCGGGTAGAGCAGCACGTGGCAGCCCTGGGCCGGTTCGAATTGCAGGCGGAAGCCGCGGCGGATGCGCGGCACGCTGTCCAGCGCGGGCAGGCTCATCACAGCAGCCCCCTGTGCCAGATACGCTCGCGGGTCACCGTGTGGTACGGCGGGCGGCCCAGCTCGTAGGCCATGCTCATGGCGTCGAGCATGCTCCAGAGCACGTCGAGCTTGAACTGCAGGATATCCAGCATGCGCGCCTGGGCCTCGCGGGTGCGGTAGTGCTCCAGGGTGATGCGCAGGCCGTGCTCCACGTCGCGGCGGGCCTGGGACAGGCGGCTGCGGAAGTAGTCGTAGCCGGCCGTGTCTATCCAGGGGTAGTGCTGCGGCCAGGCGTCCAGCCGCGACTGGTGGATCTGCGGGGCGAACAGCTCGGTCAGCGAGCTGCTGGCCGCTTCCTGCCAGCTGGCGCGGCGGGCGAAGTTGACGTAGGCGTCCACGGCGAAGCGCACGCCGGGCAGCACCAGTTCCTGCGACAGCACCTGCTCGCGGTCCAGGCCCACCGCCTCGGCCAGGCGCAGCCAGGCCTCGATGCCGCCGGGTTCGCCGGGGCGGCCGTCGTGGTCGAGGATGCGCTGCACCCACTCGCGGCGGGTGTCGCGGTCCGGGCAGTTGGCGAGGATGGCGGCGTCCTTCAGCGGGATGTTCAGCTGGTAGTAGAAGCGGTTGGCCACCCAGCCCTGGATTTGCTCGCGGGTGCAGCGGCCCTCGTACATGGCCACGTGGAACGGGTGGTGGATGTGATAGCAGGCGCCCTTGGCGCGCAGCGCCTGCTCGAATTCGGCGGGGCTCATGGCGGCGTTCATCGCGCGCTCCCTCTACAGGTGGATGGCCATGCCGTCCCAGGCCACTTCGACGCCGCGGGCGTCCAGTTCGGCGCGTTCGGGCGAGGCCGGGTCGAGGATGGGATTGGTGTTGTTGATGTGGATGAGCACCTTGCGCGGCCCGGGCACGCCGTCCAGCACCTCGAGCATGCCGCCGGGGCCGCTCTGGGCCAGGTGGCCCATCTCGCTGCCGAGCTTGTCGCCCACTTCGCAGCGGCGCATCTCGTCGTCGCGCCACAGGGTGCCGTCCACCAGCAGGCAGTCGGCGCGGCGCATCCAGCCCAGCAGCGCCTCGTCCACCTGGCCCAGGCCGGGGGCGTAGAACAGCTTGCCGCCGCTGCCCAGGTCCTCGACGAACAGGCCGATGTTGTCGCCCGGGTGCGGGTCGTGGCGGTGCGGCGAATACGGCGGCGCGGCGCTGCGCAACGGGATGGCGGTGAAGCGCAGGTTCGGGCAGGCGGGCACGGTGAAGGGCGCGCCGTCCAGCTCGATCGGGTGGTGGCGCAGGCCGCCGTTCCAGTGCTGCAGCATGTTGAACAGCGGGAAGCCGCTGGTCAGGTCCTGGTGGACCATCTGCGTGCACCAGACGTCGTGCGGGCAGCCCTCGCGCAGGCTGAGCAGGCCGGTGCAGTGGTCGATCTGGCTGTCCAGCAGGAGGATGCCGGCGATGGCCGTGTCGCGCACCTTGCGCGCCGGCTGCAGGGCCGGGAAGGCGGCGAGCTGGGCGCGGATGTCGGGCGAGGCGTTGCAGAGAATCCAGCGCTCGCCGTCGTCGGACAGGGCGATGGACGACTGGGTGCGCGGCTGCGCCAGCACCTGGCCGCTGCGCACGCCGTGGCAGTTGCGGCAATTGCAGTTCCACTGCGGGAAGCCGCCACCGGCGGCCGAACCGAGAATACGGATGTGCATGACAGTGCCCCGTGGGCAGGGGCCCCGGAAGACCGGGGCCGGGTGGATCAGCGGTTGGCGAAGTACAGGGTCACTTCGAAGCCAAGGCGCAGGTCGGTGAAGCTAGGCTTGGTCCACATGGGTCTGTCCTCTTCTTGTTGGCCGGCGATTCCGGCAGGTCGAGTTAAACACCAGGGGGGAGCCCTCCGAATGATACTTTCGAAGGAGTTTTCCCCCTGATTTGGTAGGGAGGGTGCGACAGCTGTCGCGCCCGCCCGCTACAGGTGTCGCGCGGGGCGCGACAACTGTTCCCGGCGCCGCCCTCGCGCGGCGCGCTGAACCCTGGCGCCGCGCGGGGCGCCTCTTGTCCGTACAGGCGGCACGGGCCTTGCTCGGTTCCTCGCCGTTCGGCGGGCGCCTGACTAGACTTGCCTGCCTGCGCCGGTCCGTTCGCCCGGCAAGCCCCGCCGAACGGCACCTGACAACAACAAAGCGCCGCAGTACGGCTGACGGCGCCCGGGAGTAGTACCCATGAACGAGCATGCCCTGGACAACTGCCCGAACGACCTCGCCACCTTCATCGCCGACCACTTCGGCGAGCGCGACCTGCAACCGGAGGACGCCATCGCCCGCTCCTGGTACCGCAGCGTGGTGCAGCACCACCTGGACCCGCGCGCCAGCGCCGAGAAGCACATCCTCACCGCCGGCGAAATCCGCGAGCACCAGGCCCAGCACGAGGAATACCTGGCCATCGCCGGCCAGGGCGTCAGCGGCCTGGCCCGGCGCGTCACCCCGGCCGGCTTCGCGGTGCTGCTCAGCGACGAGCAGGGCGTCACCCTCGACGCCCGCCTGCCGGCGCAGCGCGACCGCTACACCCAGGCCGGGCTGATCGTCGGCGCGCGCTGGGACGAGTCGGTGGCCGGCACCAACGGCATCGGCACCGCCCTGGCCGCCGCCGCGCCGCTGACCATCCATCGCCAGGAACACTTCCTGGTCAGCAACTTCCGCCTGAGCTGCTCGGTGGCGCCGATCTACGACGCCCAGCACAACCTGCGCGGCTGCCTCAACGCCACCTGCCTGAACAGTGGCGGGCCCAAGGAGGCGCAGTACCTCACCCTGCAGTTGGTCATCCTCTACGCCCGGCTGATCGAGAACGCCGCCTTCCGCCAGCGCTACCGCGACCGCCTGACGCTCTCGGTGAAGGCCCGCGACGAGGTCGCCGACCTGGCCGCCGAGCAGCTGCTGGCCCTGGACGAGCGCGGCCGGGTGATCGGCGCCAACCACGCCGCCTTCGCCGCCAGCCCCGGCGAGCTGCTGGGCAGCCGCATCGAGCAGTTGCTGGCCAGCGACCTCGACCAGCTGCTGGCCCTGAGCCAGGGCGGCGCCCGCGCCGTGCGCCTGCGCACCCTGGGCGACGAGGCGGCGGTGGAGGTCGGCCTGCGCATGCCCGCCGGCCTGCCGCGGCGCAGCGCCCCGCCCGCGCCGGCCAAAGCCGGCGAGCACCCGGACCTGGCGCGCCTGGCCGGTGCCGACTCGCGCCTGCAGGAGGGCGTGCGGCGCCTGCGCAAGGTGCTGGACAAGGGCATCGCCATCCTGCTCAACGGCGAGACCGGCACCGGCAAGGAAGCCTTCGCCCGCGCCATCCACCAGGCCAGCGCGCGCCGCGCCGGGCCCTTCGTGGCGCTGAACTGCGCGGCCATCCCCGAAAGCCTGATCGAGAGCGAGCTGTTCGGCTACCGCGGCGGCAGCTTCACCGGCGCCAGCAAGAAGGGCATGAAGGGCAAGCTGGAGCTGGCCAACGGCGGCACCCTGTTCCTCGACGAGATCGGTGACATGCCGGCGCACCTGCAGACGCGCCTGCTGCGCGTGCTGGCCGAGCGCGAGATCCTCCCGCTGGGCGCCGAGACGCCGGTGGCGCTGGACGTGCAGGTGGTCTCGGCGACGCACCAGGACCTGGCCGCGATGATCCAGGCCCGCGGCTTCCGCGAGGACCTGTTCTACCGCCTGGCCGGCATGACACTGCAACTGCCGGCCCTGCGCGAGCGCAGCGACCGCGAGGTGCTGGTCGAGCAGCTGCTGGCCGCCATCAACCCCGCGCTGCGCCTGGCGCCTGAAGCGCGCGAACGCCTGCGCGCGCAGCCCTGGCCGGGCAACATCCGCCAGTTGCTCAACTGCCTGCGCTACGCCGCGGCCCTGGCCGAGGACGGCCTCATCGACCTCGACTGCCTGCCCGCCGAACTGCATCAGCCGGTCCCCGTCGCGGCCACGCCCAGCGGCGCCCTGGCCGCGCGCCTGGACGATGCCGAGGCGAGCCACCTGCTGGCCGCGCTGCGCGAGCGGCAGTGGAACATCAGCGCGGTGGCCGAACACTTCGGCGTGGCCCGCTCGACCCTGTATCGGAAGATGAAGAAGCACGGCATCGTCCAGCCCAACGCGTTGTATTAAGCGCATCCCTTTTCCCTGCGTCCGCTTTGCCCGCGGGCATGGCCCGTCCTACATCACCGGCTGGCGGCGTTTTTTTGTAGGAGCGAGCTTGCTCGCGAACCGCATCGCACCGCGTTTGTTCGCGAGCAAGCTCGCTCCTACGAAGAGCAGCTCGGCGCAATCCAGTAGGATGGGTTGAGCGAAGCGATACCCATCGCCACGACTCTGCGCTCAGGCTCTCGCGGGCATGGCCCGCTTCCCACATCACCGACTGGCGGCGTTTTTTGTAGGAGCGAGCTTGCTCGCGAACCGCATGGCACCGCGTTTGTTCGCGAGCAAGCTCGCTCCTACGAAGAGCACCCCGGCGCAGCCCCGTAGGATGGGTTGAGCGAAGCGATACCCATCGCCACGACTCTGCGCTCGGACTCTCGCGGGCATGGCCCGTTTCCCACATCACCGGCTGGCGGCGATTTTTTGTAGGAGCGAGCTTGCTCGCGAACCGCATGGCACCGCGTTTGTTCGCGAGCAAGCTCGCTCCTACGAAGAGCACCCCGGCGCAGCCCCGTAGGATGGGTTGAGCGAAGCGATACCCATCGCCACGACTCTGCGCTCGGGCTCTCGCGGGCATGACCCGCTTCCCACATCACCGGCTGGCGGCGATTTTTTGTAGGAGCGAGCTTGCTCGCGAACCGCATGGCACCGCGTTTGTTCGCGAGCAAGCTCGCTCCTACGAAGAGCAGTTCGGCGCAGGGAAAAAGGGGCGGCGCGCGCCTGGCAAGCACGCGCCGCCCAAGGAGGCACCTATTCCTGCACGTACACCACGTGGGTATGGGTGTACTCGTACAGCCCGTGCTTGCCGTCGGCGCCGCCGATGCCGGACTTGCGCGTGCCGGCGTGGAAGCCCTGCATGGCCTCGAAGTTCTCGCGGTTGATGTACGTCTCGCCGAAGTCCAGCTCGCGGCTGGCCTTGAGCGCGGCGCCCAGGTCGCGGGTGTAGATGGACGAGGTCAGGCCGTACTCGCTGGCGTTGGCCAGCGCGATGGCCTCGTCGAGGTCGTCCACCACCTGGATCGGCAGCACCGGGCCGAAGATTTCCTTGCGCATGATCTCCATCTCGCCCGAGCAGCCGGCCAGCACCGTGGGCTGGTAGTGGAAGCCACGGCCGAGGTCGGCCACGGCGCCGCCGGTGATCACCTGGGCGCCCTGCCCCTGGGCCGTGCGGACCATCTGCGCGACCTTGTCCAGGCCGGCCTGGTTGATCAGCGGGCCCATGTCCAGGTCGGCCTGGGTGCCCGGGTCGCCATAGCGGGTGGCGGCCATGGCGGCGGCGACCTTCTCGATGAAGGCGTCGGCCACCCGGCGCTGCACGTACACGCGCTCGGCGCAGTTGCACACCTGCCCGCTGTTGATCACCCGCGAGGCCTTGATGGCGTTCACCGCCAGGTCCAGGTCGGCGTCGGCCAGGACGATGGCCGGCGCCTTGCCGCCCAGCTCCAGGTTCAGCTTGGTGATGTTCGGCGCCGCCGCGGCCATGATCCGCGAGCCGGTGGCCACCGAGCCGGTGAAGCTGATCAGGTCCACCCCGGCGTGGCCGGTCAGCGCCTGCCCGGCCCCGCCGCCGGTACCGCCGACCACGTTGAACACGCCGCGCGGCAGGTCGGTCTCGGCCACCAGGGCGGCGAACTCGAAGCAGTTGATCGGGGTTTCCTCGCTGGGCTTGACGACGATGGTGTTGCCGGTCAGCAGCGCCGGCGCCATCTTCCGCGCGATGAGGAAGAACGGGAAGTTCCACGGCAGGATGCCGGCCACCACGCCCAGCGGCTTGCGCAGCAGGAAGATGTGCTCGCCGGCACGGTCGCTGGTCAGCACCTCGCCTTCCAGGCGCCGCGCCCACTCGGCCATGTAGTCCAGGTAGTCGGCGGTGAAGGCCACTTCCACCTCGGCCAGCGCCGGCACCTTGCCCTGCTCGGCGGTGATGATGCGCGCCAGGCGCTCGGCGTTGGCGCGGACCTTCCCGGCGATGCGCCGCAGGTAGCCGGCGCGCTCGATGGCGGGTTTGGCCGCCCAGCCCTTCTGGGCCATGCGCGCCGCGCCCAGGGCGGCGTCCACCTGCCCGGCGCTGGCCTCGGGGATGCTCGCCAGCAGCTCGCCGTTGGCCGGGTTGCGCACCTCGATCAGCGCCTCGCCGGCGACGAAGCGGTTGTCGATGTAGTGCTGGTAGGTCGTGACGTCGGTCATCGGGGTTCTCCTGTGGGGGTCGATCACTTGCCGGCGGTCTTCTGCGCGGCGGCCAGCTGTTCCTGGAGGTCGTAGGCGCGCTTGATCAGGTACTGGTGCACCGCTTCGGCCTGCTGCAGGTCGAGGTGGCCCTGGAACGACGGCATGCCGTCGGGGATGCGCCCGCCGTAGACGATGCCGAGGAAGCGCTGGTGGTTCTCGGCGCTGAGGGTGCGCAGGTCGGGCAGCACGCCGCCGCTGATGGCGTTGATGCCGTGGCACTGCGAGCAGCTGGCGTTGAACAGCTCGCGGCCCTGGTCGATCTGCGCGGTGGTAGCGGTCAGCTTCGGCGGCTCGGGCTTGCGCCCGGCCCACTTGTATTTGGCCTCGGGCAGCTTGGCGCTGCCACCGAGCTTGTAGGTCAGCACCTGGGCGTTGGGCTTGACCCCGGCGCGCAGCGACAGGGCGCCGGCGAAGGTGGAGAAGGCGCCGCCCCAGCCGGCCATGAAGGTCACGTACTGCTCGCCGTCCACTTCATAGGTCACGGGCGCGGCCATCACCCCGGTGTTGGCCGGCGATTCCCAGAGCTTCTTCCCGCTGTCGGCGGCGTAGGCCACCACGCGGCCGTCGGCGGTGCCCTCGAACACCAGGTTGCCGGCGGTGCTCAGGGTGCCGCCATTGAAGATGGTGCTGTAGGGCACTTCCCAGGCGGCCTTCTGCTTGAGCGGGTCCCAGGCGATCAGCTTGCCGGACCAGCTGTCGGCGACCTTGCGCAGGCCCTCCGGGTCCTCGGGCATCATCCCGGTGTTGACGTCCAGCTGGTAGATGCTCTTGAACTTCGAGCGCGGCGGCGCGCCCTCCACGTCCTGGTAGTAGGCCGACATGATGTGCGCCGGGATGTACACCAGGCCGGTGGCCGGGTTGTAGGACATCGGCTGCCAGTCGTGGGCGCCCCAGAACGCCGGCTGGATCAGCAGCGCCTTGCGCTCGGGGTCCTTCCAGTAGGCCGCGGCCTTGTCGTCGACGATGGGCCGGCCGGTCTTCATGTCGATGCCCTTGGCCCAGTTCACCGGGATGATGTTCCTGGCCGAGAGCAGCTCGCCGGTGGCGCGGTCGATGACGTAGAAGAAGCCGTTCTTCGGCGACTGCATCAGCACCTTGCGCACCTTCCCGTCGATGGGCAGGTCGGCCAGCATGATGTGCGCGGTGGCGGTGAAGTCCCAGGCGTCGCCCGGGGTGGTCTGGTAGTGCCAGACGTACTCGCCGTTGTCCGGGTCGATGGCGACGATGGACGAGAGGAACAGGTTGTCGCCCTTGCCCTCGCTGCGGATGCGCGGGTTCCACGAGGAGGCGTTGCCCACGCCGATGTACAGCAGGTTCAGCTCGGGGTCGTAGGACATGGAGTCCCACACGGTGCCGCCACCGCCCTGCTCGGGGTACTTGTCGCCGAACCAGGTCTTGCTGGCGATCTCCATGGCCTTGTTCTCCGGCGCCTGCTTGGGGTCGCCGGGCACGGTGAAGAAGCGCCAGTCCTGCTTGCCGGTCTCGGCGTCGTAGGCGGTGATGTAGCCGCGCACGCCGAACTCGGCGCCGCCGTTGCCGATGATCACCTTGCCCTTCACGATGCGCGGCGCGCCGGTGATGGTGATGCTGCGCGAGGGGTCGGTGCGGGTGTCGACGCTCCACACGCGCTTGCCGATCCTGGCGTCGATGGCCTCCAGGCGGCCATCCAGCACGCCGACGTAGACCTTGCCCTTCCACACCGCCACGCCGCGGTTCACCGCGTCGCAGCAGGCCTCGCCGGCGCGGCTGCGGTCGGACTGCGGGTCGTACTTCCACAGCAGCTTGCCGTTGCGCGCGTCCAGCGCGTAGACGATGGAAAACGGCCCGGTGGTGTACATCACCCCGTCGACCACGATGGGCGTGGCCTCCACGCCACGGTCGATGTCCAGCTTGTAGCTCCAGGCCAGGCCGAGCTTGTCGACGTTGCCCTGGTCGATCTGCTTGAGCGGGCTGAAGCGCTGTTCGTCGTAGGTGCGCCCGGTGCTCATCCAGTTGCCCGGTTCCTGGTCGGCGGCGGCGATGCGCGCGCCATCGACGTCGGCCGGGGCATCGGCGGCATGCAGGGGTGGGCAGAGGCCGGCCAGCAGCGCGGCGGCGAGTGCGCTGCGGCGCAGGCGCGCGGTGGGTTGCGGGTGGGTATCAGGCAAGGTGAGGCCGGTCGAGCTCATGGAGTGTCTCCGATTCTTGTTGGTGCCACGGATCGGACGCCGTGGCTTGGAGGGGGTTGAGCAATGGCTGTGCCAAAGGGTGGGGGAATGGCTGCGGGGCAGGAATGGCGGGGGTTTCGGGGGGATCGGTGGTGGTGGCTGGAGCTTGGTGGGGCGCTACAGGTGTTGCGGGTGGATGGGGCAGGTGTTGCGGGGGTGGGACGGTTTTTTGCGGCTGGTGCCTCCCGGTTGCTGGGGTGCAAGTGTTGATGCCGTTCCCTCTCCCTAACCCTCTCCCTGAAGGGAGAGGGGACCGTTCGGCGTGCGCTGATATTTCCGCGTTAGCCGGCTTGCACCGAGTGGCCGGCTGAAACCAAGTCCTCTCTCGGCACGGACTGGCCCCCTCTCCCTTCAGGGAGAGGGCTGGGGAGAGGGAGCGGAGCCACGCCAAGACACAGTGATCACCGGCAGCCCCTCCCCCCAAAAACAAAAAACGCGGCCAAAGCCGCGCTCGACACCCCCGCCGCGCCCGGAAGTGGGAGGGGCGCACGGGTCGCCCGCTCTCGGGCGCATCGAAAAAAAGTGGCCCGGTGGAGCGCCGGGCGCGGGTGTTGAACACGCTTGCCGGAACCAGCCCGCGCCCCCGGATGGGTGCGCGGGCGGCCGGCCTACCTCAGAAGAACCCCAGCGGGTTGACGTCGTAGCTCACCAGCAGGTTCTTGGTCTGCTGGTAGTGGTCGAGCATCATCTTGTGCGTCTCGCGGCCGACGCCGGACTTCTTGTAGCCACCGAACGCGGCGTGCGCCGGGTACAGGTGGTAGCAGTTGGTCCACACGCGGCCGGCCTTGATGCCGCGGCCCATGCGCCAGGCGCGGTTGATGTCGCGGGTCCAGACGCCGGCGCCCAGGCCGAACTCGGTGTCGTTGGCGATCGCCAGGGCCTCGGCCTCGTCCTTGAAGGTGGTCACGCCGACCACCGGGCCGAAGATTTCCTCCTGGAACACGCGCATGCCGTTGTGGCCCTTCAGCAGCGTGGGCTGGATGTAGTAGCCGCTGGCGAGGTCGCCGGACAGCCGCTCGCTCTGGCCGCCGGCCAGCAGCTGGGCGCCCTCGTTCTGGGCGATGTCGAGGTACGACAGGATCTTCTCGTACTGCTGCTGCGAGGCCTGGGCGCCGACCATGGTCTCGGTGTCCAGCGGGTTGCCGCGCTTGATCTGGGCGATCTTCTTCTGCACCTCGGCCATGAACGGCTCGAAGATCGACTCCTGCACCAGCGCCCGCGACGGGCAGGTGCACACCTCGCCCTGGTTGAAGAAGGCCAGCACCAGGCCCTCGGCGGCCTTCTCGATGAAGCTCGGCTCGGCGCGCATGATGTCGTCGAAGAAGATGTTCGGGCTCTTGCCGCCCAGCTCCACGGTGGACGGGATGATGTTCTCCGCCGCGCAGTGGAGGATATGCGCGCCCACCGGGGTGGAGCCGGTGAAGGCGATCTTGGCGATGCGCTTGCTGGTGGCCAGCGCCTGCCCCGCTTCCTTGCCGAAGCCCTGGACGATGTTCAGCACGCCTGGCGGCAGCAGGTCGTTGACGATCTCGGCCAGCAGCATGATCGACAGCGGCGTCTGCTCGGCCGGCTTGAGCACCACGCAGTTGCCGGCGGCCAGGGCCGGGGCCAGTTTCCAGGCGGCCATCAGCAGCGGGAAGTTCCACGGGATGATCTGCCCGACCACGCCCAGCGGTTCGTGGATGTGATAGGCCACGGTGCTGTCGTTGATCTCGGCGGCGCCGCCTTCCTGGGCGCGGATGCAGCCGGCGAAGTAGCGGAAGTGGTCGGCGGCCAGGGGCACGTCGGCGTTCAGCGTCTCGCGCACGGCCTTGCCGTTGTCCCAGGTCTCGGCCACGGCCAGCTGTTCCAGGTGCTGCTCGATGCGGTCGGCGATCTTCAGCAGGACCAGCGAGCGCTCCTGCACCGAAGTGCGGCCCCAGGCATCAGCGGCGGCGTGGGCGGCGTCCAGCGCGCGCTCCACGTCCTCGGCGGTGGAACGGGGGAATTCGGCGATGGGCTGGCCGTTCACCGGGGAAGTGTTGGTGAAGTACTGGCCGAGCACCGGCGGCACGAATTCACCGCCGATGTAGTTGCCGTAGCGCGGCTTGAGGGTGACGACGGCACCGGGGGTTCCGGGTGGGGCGTAGATCATGGCGAAGCTCTCCTGTGGCGTCCCGGCGCACCAAGCCCGGGCCTTGCGGCGATCTTAGGCAGCGCCCGCGCCGGCCAGGAATGCGCCCATGGGCGTGAGGGGGTAGTTATTTGGTAGTAGAGGGGGGTGTTCGTGGGGGCGAGCTTGCTTGCGAATGGAGTCTGCCGGCGATTCCAGTGCAGGCTCGAATCTCGCCCCCTCTCCCCAGCCCTCTCCCTGAAGGGAGAGGGGGCTTGTCCGTGCCGAGAGAGGACTTGGTGTCAGCCGGCCACTCGGTGCAAGCCGGCTAACGCCGAAGCATCAGCGCACGCCGAACGGTCCCCTCTCCCTTCAGGGAGAGGGTTAGGGAGAGGGAACGGCGTCCGTGCTTGCACCACAGCCGCCGGGAGACACCGTTCGCGAGCAAGCTCGCTCCTACGAAAAGCAAAAAGCAAAAAGCAAAGGGCCGGCACCACGCCAGCCCCCTGCCCTACCCCTGCGAACTCAACGCTTGCTCACCAGATCCTTCGGCAGCTTGAAGGTCCAGATCATCCCGCCCTGGTCCAGGTCCTTGATGCGCTTGGCCACCTCGCCGCCCCACAGCGGCACGGCGCCGCCCCAGCCGGAGAGCACGGTGACGTATTGCTCGCCGTCCATCTCCCAGGTGATCGGCGAGGCGATCACGCCCGAGCCGGTGTTGAACTCGTAGAGCTTCTTGCCACTCTTGGCGTCGAAGGCCATCAGGTAGCCCTCGGGGTTGCCGGTGAACACCAGGTTGCCGTGGGTGGCCAGCACGCCGCCCCACAGCGGCGCGTAGTTCTCGTAGCGCCAGACCTGCTTGCCGGTCTTCGGGTCGATGGCGCGCAGCACGCCGATGTACTTCTCGTTCAGCGGCTTGATGGTGAAGCCGGCGCCCAGGTAGGCCGCGCCCTTCTTGTAGGTCACGTGCTCGTTCCACATGTCCATGCCCCACTCGTTGGAGGGCACGTAGAACAGGCCGGTGTCCTGGCTGTAGGCCATGGGCATCCAGTTCTTGCCGCCGAGGAAGGACGGCGAGACGAACACCGAGCTGCCCTTGGCGCCCTCGCCCGGCGCGCCGGGGCGGTGGGCGTCGTCGTAGATCGGCCGGCCGTTCGGGTCCAGGCCCTTGGCCCAGGTGACCTTGTCGACGAAGGGGAAGCCGCGGATGAACTTGCCGTTGGTGCGGTCCAGCACGTAGAAGAAGCCGTTGCGGTCGGCGGTGGCCGCGGCCTTGATGGTCTTGCCGGCGTCCTTGTAGTCGAAGGACACCAGCTCGTTCACGCCGTCGAAGTCCCAGCCGTCGTGCGGGGTGGTCTGGAAGTGCCACTTGATCGAGCCGTCCTCCGGGTTCAGCGCCAGGCGCGAGGAGGAGAACAGGTTGTCGCCCGGGCGCAGGTGCGAGTTCCACGGCGACGGGTTGCCGGTGCCGATGAACAGCGAGTCGGTGCTCGGGTCGTAGTAGCCGCCCAGCCAGGGCGCGGCGCCGCCGGTCTTCCACAGGTCGCCCGGCCAGGTCTTGCCGGCCTCGCCGCCGGAGATGCCGTTCTCGATGGCCTTGCCGTCCTTGTATACGTAGCCCATGTGGCCTTCGACAGTCGGCCGGCTCCACAGCAGGTCGCCGTTGCTGGGGTCGTAGGCCTCGATCTTGCCGACCACGCCGAACTCGCCGCCGGCCACCCCGGTGATCAGCTTGCCCTTGGCGATCAGCGGCGCGGCGGAGATGGAGTAGCCGGCCTTGTAGTCGGCCACGGTCTTCTTCCACACCACCTTGCCGGTGTCCTTGTTCAGCGCCACCAGCTTGGCGTCCAGGGTGCCGAAGATCACCAGGTCGCCGTACAGCGCCACGCCGCGGTTGATCACGTCGCAGCAGGGCATGATGCCGTCGGGCAGGCGCGCGTCGTACTGCCAGAGCTTGCGCCCGGTGCGCGCGTCCACGGCGAACACCCGCGAGTAGGAGGCGCTGACGTACATCACCCCGTCCTTGACCAGCGGCTGGGCCTGCTGGCCGCGCTGCTTCTCGCCACCGAAGGACAGCGCCCACACCGGGCGCAGTTCCTTGACGTTGCCGCTGTTGAGTGTCTTCAGCGGGCTGAAGCGCTGGCCCTGCTGGTTGATGCCGTTGACCACGATCTGGTCGGTGCGCTTGGCGCTGTCGCTGATGTCCTGGTCGGTAACCGCGGCCTGGGCGCCCAGGCTGGCCAGGGCGAGTGCGGCGAAGAGCGCGCTGCGCGCGAAGGAAGGGGTGGGACCTGCATGTCTCATTGCGGCTACCTCTGCGGATTTGTTGTTGTACCCGGGAAGTTTTCCCGGTCTGCCGCAGATTCTTGGCCCGGTGCGGTGGGCCAACAATTGACCGCTTTGCCGAATTCGCTAGTTCCTTGGTAGCAATACCCGGCTTTGTGATCGCTGTTTTCTGGGTTCCCGCGAACGCGGGAACCCAATAGACAACTCCGTGACGTGCGGAAGACCTGTAGGAGCGGGCCCTGCCCGCGATTCGCGCGCAGGGCGCGCTCCTACATGGGAACGGCCACGCGGCCCGTTACAGGTGAACACGGCCTTTCGTAGGAGCGAGCTTGCTCGCGAACATGCCCCGCTGCGGAATCGGTTCGCGAGCGAGCTCGCTCCTACGAAGAGCCGGGGCGGCTCACTGCTGGTCGATACGCGGCAACGCCTGCTGTTCGTAGCGCGGGTACAGGTGGGTGACGCTGCGGATCAGCTCGTAGCGCGTCAGGCTGATGCCGGCGAAGCGTTCGGGGATGGGGGTGCGCAGCAGGTCGTTCATGTCCGCGCCTTCGCGGGTGCCTTCGCGCATCACGCTGTCGAGCCAGCCGAGGTAGTCGCGCATCTGGGCGAAGGGCCTGGCGTCGGTGGCGATGGGCCCGTGGCCGGGGACGATCAGCTTCCAGGGCAGCGCCTGCAGGGTATCGAGATCGGCCAGCCAGACATCCAGCCCCGGGCTGTTGGGCGTGGTCAAAGCGCGCTCGTAGAACACCAGGTCACCGGCGAACAACACCCCGCTGGTCTCGTCGAGGATCGCCAGGTCCGCCCCGGTGTGCCCGCGCAGGCCGAGCAGACGGAAACGGTGCGTGCCGACCTGCAGCTCGCCCGGCTCCACCGTCTGCGTCGGCAGCACCACCTCGGTGCCGCGCATCCAGTCGCCCACCAGGCGGTACATGTTCTCCGCCATGGCGTTGCCCTGCTCCTTCAGCAGCTTGCTGGTGCCGGCCAGGGCGCCGATGGGCACGTCGGCGAAGGCCTGGTTGCCCAGCACGTGGTCGGGGTGGTGGTGGGTCAGCAGCACCTGCTTCACAGGCTTGCCGGTGGTCTGCTGGATCACCGCGCGCAGCGCCTCGCCGTAGCGCCGCGAGGGGCCGGTGTCGATCACCAGGATGCCGTCGCCGGTGTCGACGAAGGCGACGTTGACGATGTTGCCGCCGTTGTCCTTGGCGAAGTTGTCGGTGCTGCCCTCCACCAGCCAGGTGCCCTCGGCGATCTGCCGGGGTTGCAGGTGGTACTGCAGGTCGGCGAGGACCTGGGTGCAGAGCAGCAGCAGGAAGGTCAGCAGGTAACGCATGGGCACCTCGCGGGCGGGCCGGCCGCCTCAGAGGGCGGCCTCGAATTCGTTGCCGTTGTTGTCGTGCAGGAACAGCTTCGCGTGGGGGTGGCCGCGCAGTTCGAAGCTGAAGCTGGGGTTCTCGCTCACCGCCGGGAACAGGTCCAGGCGCGCCAGCACCTCGCCCTCGGGCGTGCGCAGCTCGGCGTGGTCGAGGTAGAACTCGGGGATGCCGCCGACCAGGCCGTTGTCCATCGGGTGGTCCACCTTCAGCCGCAGCCGGGTGTTCGGCCCGCGCGAGAAAGCCCCGCCATGCACCTGGCCCAGGCGCTGTTCCCAGCCGGCCTGGGCGCGCACCACGCTGGGCGCGGTGCAGCCGCCGCCGGCGGCGTCGATCCAGGCCGAGCCCACGTGCCACACGCCATCTTCACCACGCAGCGCGGCGCGGATGGCGGTGGCCTGCTCGATGCGGATGCGCACCGCCAGCAGCGCCTCCAGGTCCTTGCCCGGGTAGAGCGTCAGCACGTGGGGGATGGGGTTCAGCTCGGCCCACAGCACCAGGCGCTCGAAGCGCCCGGGCAGTTGCCGCGCGTCCACCTCCACCGGCACCTGCCGCGCGTCCTCGGCGAAGGGCGGCACGCCCAGCTTCACCCGCTCGTCGAAGACGAAGGGCTCGCCGCCGAGCAGGCGTTTGTGGTGGTAGTCCCACATCACCGAGGGCACCGGGTCGCCCTCCACCGCCGCGGCCAGCAGCGGCAGGCCGCACAGGCCCAACAGCAGGCTACGTCTATGCATCCCTCCTCCTCGTGCTATTGCACGTCCTGGTACAGCCCCGGCAACTCGTAGCGCACGCCGTAGCCGGCGTAGAGCCTGGCCAGCTCGCCGCTGCGCACCAGTTCCTCCAGCTCGCCGTCGAGGGCGTTGGACAGTTGGCGGTTGCTCTCGTGCACCGCCATGCCGATGTCCCAGTCCGGCTGGCCGAGGCTGGGGTAGGTATTCTCGGCGTTCTTCAGCTGGTCGTCGTGGGCCTGGGCGCGCATCCAGTCCAGCTCGCCGCGCAGCGCCATCACCGCGTCCACCTTGCCGGCGCGCATGGCGTCGAAGGCCGCCTGGGTGCTGGGGAAGTGCACGGTCATGGCGCTGAGCTGGCCGCCCAGCACCGAGGTCAGGTAGAACGAGGGCACGCTGTCCAGTTCCACGCCGATGCGGTGCTCGCGGAACGCCGCGATGGTGTCCACCTGCGGCAGCCGGCGGGCGTCGTTGACCACCTGCCAGCGCTCGCGCTGGTAGGGGCCGAACATCACCACCTGGTCGTTGGCCAGTTCGCCGACGTCATTGCGTTTGTTGGAATAGTCACGGTCGTAGGGCACCCGCAACATCACGTCGGCCACCACGCCCGGGCGCAGGTAATGGCCCTTCCAGATGAAGTTGCGCAGGTCGTCGTCCAGGCGCTCGCCAGGGATCACCCAGAGGAACTCCGCGCGCAGGCCCAGGCCCTGGGCCAGGCGCGTGGCGAGATCCACGTCGATGCCGTGGGGCTGGCCGCCCTGCATGTAGCTGTAGGGCGGGAAGTTCTGGTAGACCGCCACCCGCAATACGCCGGAAGCGACCATGTCTTCGTAGGGCCGGACCTTGGCCTCGGCCTGCCCCAGCAACAGGAGCAGGCCGCACAGCAGGCTGAGCAGGCGCATGGCGGCGTCACTCGTCCACGTGGACGCTTTCCAGGTAGCTGCGGATGGCCCACAGGCCTTCCTGGCTGATGAAGTCGGCCATCTTCGGCATGTACACCGCGCCGTCGCGCACCGCGCCGTTGATCACCCGCTCCTTGAACCACTCGTCGCCCTCGGCGCCCAGGTCGAGCTTGCGCAGGTCGGGGGCGATGCCGCCGGACTTGGCCTCCAGGCCATGGCAGCGCGCGCAGTTCTGGTTGTAGGCGGAGGAGCCGATCTCCACCGCCAGCTTGTGGTTGGCGTAGGGCTCGCGGTACGGGTTGGTGTCGCGCCACTCCTTGCCCAGGGGCTCCAGGCCCTTGGTATCCACCGCTTGCGGGGTCACGTTGCCATGGGCCAGGGCCAGGGCCGAGACGCTGAGGCCGGCCAGCACCAGCAGGCCGCGCAAGGAGTTCTTCTTGTTCATCACTTCATTCCTCTGGGGGTAGGACAAGGCACGGGCGCCACCGGGGGCGCTCCTCGACCATGTTAGGAAGCCCCGCCCCCGCCCCGAATGCTGCTTTGGATGCCCCCGCCTACTCCCTTCGTACTAGGGCGCAGGGCTGCCGCTCCAGGGCCTTCGGCAGCAAGCCCAAGTCATGCCCCGACCGGGAACTTGTCCCGGCCGATGCGGGAGCTTTTCCGTTTCCGCCACGGCCGCCGGCTCCCACCATGGAACCGCCGCGGCCCGAGCAGCGGCCCGCCGTTTCTCGACCCAACATCAAAAACGGGAACCCGAAGATGACAACAAGAACCTCCCTCGCCTCTGCCGGCCCCCTGCGCCTCGCCCTGCACAGCCTGACCCTCGCCATCGCCCTGGGCGCCAGCGGCGCGACGCTGGCCAAGGACGTCAGCTGGGACGACATCGCCAATGACCACAAGACCACCAGCGACGTGCTGCAGTACGGCATGGGCACCAACGCCCAGCGCTGGAGCCCGCTCAAGCAGGTCAACGCCGACAACGTGTTCAAGCTGACCCCGGCCTGGTCCTACTCCTTCGGCGACGAGAAGCAGCGCGGCCAGGAATCCCAGGCCATCGTCAGCGACGGGGTGATCTACGTCACCGCCTCCTACTCGCGGCTGTTCGCCCTCGACGCCAAGACCGGCAAGCGCCTGTGGACCTACAACCACCGCCTGCCCGACGACATCCGCCCGTGCTGCGACGTGGTCAACCGCGGCGCCGCCATCTACGGCGACAAGATCTTCTTCGGCACCCTCGACGCCTCGGTCGTGGCGCTGAACAAGAACACCGGCAAGGTGGTATGGAAGAAGAAGTTCGGCGAACACGGCGCCGGCTACACCATGACCGGCGCGCCGACCATCGTGAAGGACCAGAAGACCGGCAAGGTGCTGCTCATCCACGGCAGCTCGGGCGACGAGTTCGGCGTGGTCGGCCGCCTGTTCGCCCGCGACCCGGACACCGGCGAGGAAATCTGGATGCGGCCCTTCGTCGAAGGCCACATGGGCCGCCTGAACGGCAAGGACAGCAGCGTCACCGGCAACGTCAAGGCGCCGTCCTGGCCGGACGACCCCAACTCGCCCACCGGCAAGGTCGAATCCTGGAACCACGGCGGCGGCGCGCCCTGGCAGAGCGCCAGCTTCGATGCCGAGACCAACACCATCATCGTCGGCGCCGGCAACCCCGGCCCGTGGAACACCTGGGCGCGCACCGCCAAGGGCGGCAACCCGCACGACTACGACAGCCTGTACACCTCAGGGCAAGTGGGCGTGGACCCGAGCACCGGCGAGGTGAAGTGGTTCTACCAGCACACCCCGAACGACGCCTGGGACTTCTCCGGCAACAACGAACTGGTGCTGTTCGACTACAAGGGCAAGGACGGCAAGATCGTCAAGGCCACCGCCCACGCCGACCGCAACGGCTTCTTCTACGTGGTCGACCGCAGCAACGGCAAGCTGCAGAACGCCTTCCCCTTCGTCGACAACATCACCTGGGCCAGCCACATCGACCTGAAGACCGGCCGCCCGGTCGAGCGTGAAGGCCAGCGCCCGCCGCTGCCGGAACCGGGGCAGAAGCACGGCAAGGCGGTGGAAGTCTCGCCGCCCTTCCTCGGCGGCAAGAACTGGAACCCCATGGCCTACAGCCAGGACACCGGCCTGTTCTACGTGCCGGCCAACCACTGGAAGGAGGACTACTGGACCGAGGAAGTCAGCTACACCAAGGGCAGCGCCTACCTGGGCATGGGCTTCCGCATCAAGCGCATGTACGACGACCACGTCGGCAGCCTGCGCGCCATGGACCCCACCAGCGGCAAGGTGGTGTGGGAACACAAGGAGCACCTGCCGCTGTGGGCCGGCGTGCTGGCCACCGCCGGCAACCTGGTGTTCACCGGCACCGGCGACGGCTTCCTCAAGGCCTTCGACGCCAAGAACGGCAAGGAACTGTGGAAGTTCCAGACCGGCAGCGGCATCGTCTCCCCGCCCATCACCTGGGAACAGGACGGCGAGCAGTACATCGGCGTGACCGTCGGCTACGGCGGCGCCGTGCCGCTGTGGGGCGGCGACATGGCCGACCTGACGCGCCCGGTGGCCCAGGGCGGTTCCTTCTGGGTGTTCAAGCTGCCCAGCTGGGACAACAAGACCGCCAGCCGCTGAGCCCACCGACCGCGCCCCCAGGGGCGCGGTTTTCCATGCCCCGGGAGAAAGCCATGAAAACCACCACCCTGCTCGCCGCCCTGCTGCTGGCCGGCCTGGCCCACGCCAGCGACGAATCCGCCGACACCGACGACGACGCCACCGTCATCGCCCACTGCCGCATCGCCCCCGGCAGCCAATGCCCCGGCGCCGACCTGCGCGGCGCCGACCTGAAAGGCCAGGACCTCAGCCGCATGAACCTCGCCGGCGCGGACCTTTCAGGGGCAGACCTGCGCCACGCCACCCTCGACATGGCCAACCTGGAAAAAGCCAACCTGCGCGGCGCCAACCTCACCCGCGCCAGCCTGCAACAAGCCAACCTGCGCGCCGCCGACCTCTCCGGCGCCAGCCTGATGGCCATCCAGGCCTGGGGCCTGTTCGCCCAGGGCGCCCAATGGCAAGGCGCCGACCTGACCGCCGCCTACCTCGAATTCGCCCGCCTGAGCGGCGGCAAACTGCACCAGGCGAACCTGCGCGCGGCGGACCTGGAGATGACCTGGCTGTCCCGTGCGGACCTGAAGGGAGCGGATTTGCGCGATGCGAATCTGCAGGAGGTGAAGCTGGCGGAGGCGAATCTGGAGGATGCGGATTTGCGGGGCAGCAAGCCGAGGTTCGGGAACTTCCAGGGGACGAATATGCAGGGGTGCAAGGGGTGTCCCGGCGGCTGGGATTGAACGCCATGCATGGGGTTTCCCGTAGGGCGCATAGCCGTTCGCGGTTATCCGCCGCTGGCAGGTGCCGCGTCGCTCCATGCCGGTCCCGTAGGAGCAACTGTCTTGCCAACTGCGCCGGGGTGCTTTTCGTAGGATGGGTTGAGCTTGCGATACCCATGCGGTCGCGGTGATGGGTATCGCTTCGCTCAACCCATCCTACGGTAGAGTTTCTCCTGCGCTCCGTAAGCGCGATCCGCGGGTTGCCCACACACCGCGCCGCCCTCCTCCTCCGATTGACAGCTCTCCGGCAACTCCCTAACGTTGCCCAGCCGCCCAACAGGGCGGTTCGGGATTGGCGTCCCGACCCTGGATTCAGGTGCCTGAGCGAATGTTCGGGCGCTTGGCATGGCTACACCTGTGTTATGGGCGGGCCGTGCGGGGCATCTTCGGATGCGCCGGAACTCTAGGCCGGTACGCCAACCTGTACGGTCCGCCCTCCCTGCAGCCCAAGTTCCCATCCCCTCAAGAACACCGCCCCGTCGGAGCTTTACGACGCCGCCCAAGCCCGCCAATCGGCCCTGGTCAACCTGCTGCGCCTGCTGGCCGGCGCCCCGGACCTGGGGGCGCCCGGCGAGGATGTGCTGGATGGCACTTTCAGTTCGCTGGAATACCTGGTGGCCGATGCAGAGCGGTTGTATGCCGCCGCGGAGAAAGGCGGCCGGGCGTAGGGAACGTGATGCGAAGCGTCAGCCGCTGGTGGTGGGTGGCGCTTCGCTTCATATCGGTCCTGTAGGAGCAACTGGCTTGCAGGCAGCGCCGAGGCGCTCTTCGTAGGAGCGAGCTTGCTCGCGAATGGTGCCTCCCGGGGGTCGTTGGTGTTTGGATGAACCCCGTCCCCTCTCCCCAACCCTCTCCCTGAAGGGAGAGGGGGCCGTTCGGAGCGTTCAGCGATCTCAGCGTCATCCTGGTACGCCTAGCCGCGAACGCGGAAATCCAATAGACAGCCCCACACCTTGCCTCTTGTAGGAGCGCGCCCTGCGCGCGAATCGCGGACAAAGTCCGCTCCTACAGGTTGACGCCGAACCTCCCGGCCATGCCGGACAGCCCCCTCTCCCGCTTGCGGGAGAGGGGGCCGTTCGGAGCGTTTGGCAAGCTCAGTGTCATCCTGATACGCCTAGCTATCCTCGTCATTCCCGCGAACGGCAGCCTCACACCGTGCCTCTTGTAGGAGCGCGCCCTGCGCGCGAATCGCGGGCAGGGCCCGCTCCTACAGGTTGACGCCGAACCTCCCGGCCACGCCGGACAGCCCCTCTCCCGCTTGCGGGAGAGGGGGCCGTTTGGAGCATTTGGCGAACTCAGTGTCATCCTGGTACGCCTAGCTATCCTCGTCATTCCCGCGAACGCGGGAACCCAATAGACACCCTCACACCGAGCCTCATGTAGGAGCGGGCCCTGCGCGCGAAATCGCGGGCAGGGCCCGCTCCTACAGGTTGACGCCGAACCTCCCGGCCACGCCGGACAGCCCCCTCAACTCCGCGCCTGCGCCTCCAGCGCTTCTATCTCGGCGATCCGCCATTGCCGCCTTTTGCCTTCCAGCACGCCCTGGCGTTGCCATTCGGCCAGCAGGCGGTTCAGGGTTTCTGCGCGCACGCCCAGCTTGGCGGCCAGTTGGCGCTGGCTCAGCGGCAGTTCGATGCTCTGCCCGGGGCGGCGTGGCAGGCGCAGCAGGTAGGTCGCCAGGCGTTGCGGCGCGTTGAAGCCGGCGAGGCTGTCGACGTCGTCGATCCGCGAACTCAGCGCCTGGCCGGCTATGTCCAGCATGTCCAGCGCCAGGGGCGGGTGTTCCAGGCAGGCGCGGCGCAGGTTTTCCCGGTGCAGGCGGCACAGCAGGCTGGGCATGGCCGCGCGGGTGCCCACCGGGTATTGGCGCTGCGGCATGAACATCACGATGGGCGCCAGCAACTGGCCGCGGCCCACGTGCTGGATCACCCGCTCCTCGCCGTCCATGCCGTAGCGCAGGGTGTCGATGCGGCCCTCCAGCACCACGTACCAGAACAGCGCCGGCTGGCCCTGGTTGAACACCGCCGCGCCCTCCTCCAGCGCGCACAGGCTGGCGTCCGCCAGCAGGCTTTCGCGCAGCGCCTCCGGCTGCGCGCCCAGCAGCGGGTGGCCGGCGAGCAGTTCGCGGGCCAGCGCCAGACCATTCTTGACATTTCTCATTTGATACAAGCCCGCAAAGGTGGATTATTCGCAAATGATAATTCATGTCATTTACAGCGTGCAGCTCTTTTGCTAAGGGCGCACACCATCCTTGGGGGAGGCGTTGATCGTGGTTCTGAAGTCCTATCGTGCAGTGTTGTTGGCACCCGCCCTGAGCGGCCTGTTCACCCTGAGCCCGGTGGCCCAGGCGGAAGACAATAAAGAGCTGGAAAGCCTGACGGTGACCGCCACCCGCTCCTCGGCGGCGGCCGAGGATTCGCCGCGCACCCTGACCGTGATCAGCGGCGAGCAGGTCCGCGAGCGCGTCGGCAGCGGCGGCATCCAGAGCCTGCTGGCGGAAATCCCCGGCATCGAGTTCGCCCGCAGTGGCGGCCTTGGCGGGCAGTTGGTGGTACGCGGCTTCAACAGCAACTCGGGGCGCTCGATCCTGGCCATCGACGGCGACCGCTACCGTGGCCGCAGCACCCTGGAATTCAACATGATCGACCCGGACTCGATCGAACGCATCGAGATCATCCGCGGCCCCGCCTCGGCGCTCTATGGCTCCGACGCCATGAACGGCGTGGTCAACATCGTCACCCGGCGGGCCAAGGTCGACCCATCGCAGAGCTTCGAACTGACGCCGAAGCTGCGCGCCCTGGAATGGAACAGCGGCAACAGCATGTTCGGCGGGCGCGCCGAGATGGTCGGTGGCGGCAACGGCTTCGACGTGCTGCTGGGCGTCAACCAGCGCAGCGCCAGCGACTACTCCACCCCCATCGGCGACGCCAGCAACAGCGGCTACAGCTCGCTCGGCGGCGACTTCGCCATCGGCTACAGCCCCGACAGCGACTCGCGCTGGGAACTCTCCGGGCGCTACCAGCGGGTGGTCAGCAAGCGCGCCGGCGGCCTCGGCGCGGCGCCGGGCGAGCCCTTCATGGACGTGCGCGAAGACCCGATCACCGAGCGCTACCTGCGCCTGGGCTACCAGAACTACAACGTCGGCGCCTGGGCCGACAGCCTGGACAGCAGCCTCTACGTGCGCGACTTCGAGACCGACATCTACCAGCGCAACAGCACCGCCGCCACGGTCGACGCCTTCGCCCACATCAAGGTCTACACCCCCACCGTCTGGGGCGGCCACCTGACCGCCATGAAGCAGCTGGGCGAGCACAACCTCAGCTACGGCGGCGACTTCTTCAACGAGCGCTTCGACGGCCGCGAGAACAACGCCCGGCGCTACAACCGCAGCACCGGCGCGCTGCTCTCCGACAGCGGCTGGAATCAGATGGAGCGCGACTCCGAGCAGACCAACCTGGGCCTGTTCGTCAACGACGACTGGCGCTTCGACGAGCGCTGGTCGTTCACCGGCGCGCTGCGCGGCGACGTGGTCGACGTGGACATCGGCGACACCTTCGCCGGCGAGGCCGCGAGCCTGGCCAACGCCTACCGCGGCAACACCGACCAGCGCCACTACGCCGTCACCGGCAGCCTGGGCGCTGTGTACCGGCTGACCCCGGCCTGGCACCTGGTGGGCAACCTCAGCCGCGGCTTCCGCGCGCCCTCGGGCAACGAGCTGACCATCTCCAGCACCGCCGGCACCCAGCCGACGCTGCCCTCGCCGGACCTCGACCCGGAAACCAACGTCACCGCCGAGGCCGGCGTGCGCTGGTACGGCGAGCGTAGCCAGCTGAACCTCACCGCCTACCAGAGCAAGTACAAGGACCTGATCAGCCTGGTGCGCCTGGACTCCACCCTCTACCAGCGGCAGAACGTGGCCAAGGCCACCATCCGCGGCCTGGAGCTGGACGGCCGCACGCAACTGGCCGAGCGCTGGAGCCTGGGCTACGCCGCCACCCTGACCCGCGGCCGCGACGACAAGACCGACCAGGACCTGCCCTACATCGCCCCGCTCACCGGCAACCTCAAGCTGCGCTACGACACCGGCCACTGGTACGGCGAGGGCGTGGTGCGCGCCTACCAGGGCAAGCACCACATCGACGAGAAGCAGGAACGCGAGACCTCCAGCTACGCCATGGTCGACCTCTACGCCGGCATCGACCTGGACCGCGTGCTCGGCAACGGCTGGCAGGACTGGAAGCTGATGGGCGGGGTGGAGAACCTGTTCGACCGCGTGGGCCGCAACCCCACGGTGGCGGAGAACCTGGCCTACCCCAACGACCTGGTGGGCAACCCGCTGGTGGAGCCGGGCCGCGCCCTGGTGGTCAAGCTGTCGGTGGACTACTGATGCGGCGCCCCATCGCACTGCTGCTGGCCCTGCTCGGCGCCACCCCGGCGCTGGCCGCCCAGGTCGTCGACCAGAGCGGCCGCAGCGTGGAGCTGCCGGCGCGGGTCGAGCACCTGGTGGCCATCCCCATCCCGCTGGCGTCGATGATCATGGCCGTGGACGGCGGCCCGCAACGCCTGGCCGGGATGAACTCGGCCAGCCGCGCCGACTTCGAGCACGGCCTGCTCGGGCGCATGTACCCGCAGGCGCAGCAGGTGCCCTCGCAGGTGGCCGGCGAAGGCTTCGTGCCCAACGTCGAGGCGCTGGCCGCCACCGGCGCGGACCTGGTGTTCCAGTGGGGCGACCGCGGCGACGACATCGTCCGCCCGATCAGCGCCCTGGGCATCCCGGTGATCACCCTGCGCTACGGCGACAGCGCCCTGGCCGCCGGCTGGCTGCGGCTGGTCGGCGCCGCCCTCGGCAAGCCCGAGCGTGGCGAGCGCCTGGCGCAGTGGTTCGAGGCGCGTAGCCAGGCCATCGCCACGCGCGCAGCGAGCATCCCCGCGGCGCAGCGGCCACGGGTGCTGTACCTGCAGCGCACGCGTTCGGGGCTGATCGCCGCCGGCGCCGGCACCAGCATGGACGGCGACATCCGCCTGGCCGGGGGCAGCAACGTCGCCGCCGGCATCCCCGGCTTCGCCCCGGTGGACGTCGAGCAGTTGCTGGTGTGGGACCCGCAGGTGGTGCTGCTGAACAACTTCGAACCGGGCCTGGCCCCGGCCGAACTCTATGGCGACAGCCGCCTCGCCGGCCTGGCCGCGGTGCGCGAGCGGCGCGTCTACAGCTACCCCCACGGCGGCTTCCGCTGGGACCCGCCGAGCCAGGAAACGCCCTTGGCGCTGGACTGGCTGGCCAGCCTGTTCCACCCCGAACGGGCCGAACCCGGCCTGCGCCAGCGCATCACCGAGGCCTACCAATTGCTCTACGGCTACGCCATGAGCCCGGCCGATCTCGACGACCTGCTCAAGCTCGCCGGCAACGGCGACAGCGCCCACTACCGCGCGCTGTTCGCCGGGGAGGCCCGATGAACCTGCGCCAACGCCTGGCCACGCCGCTGTTGCTGCTCGCCCTGCTGCTGGCCGCGGTGCTCGCCCTGGGTGCCGGGCGCTACGCCATCGAGCCCTGGACCGTGCTGCGCATCCTCTTCGCGCCGCTGTTCGGCGAAGGCGACTGGAACGCCATGCAGCAACGCGTGGTGGAAGGCGTGCGCCTGCCGCGGGTGCTGCTGGCGGCGGTGGTCGGCGCCGGCCTGGCCGGGGCCGGGGCGGCGCTGCAGGCGCTGTTCCGCAACCCGCTGGCGGAGCCGCAACTGCTCGGCGTGTCGTCCGGTGCGGCATTCGGCGGCGTGCTGGCCTTCCTGCTCGCCGGCGACGGCTGGCCGGTGGTCACCGGTGCGCTGGTCTGGGGCCTGCTGGCCCTGCTGGCGGTCTACTGGCTGGCCGGCGGGCGCGGCAGCCGTGGCAGCAGCACGGTGCTGCTGGTGCTGGCCGGCATCGTGGTCAGCGCCGTGTTCGCCTCCGGCGTGTCGCTGATCAAGCTGGTGGCCGACCCGCAGAACCAGCTGCCGGCCATCGTCTTCTGGCTGATGGGCAGCCTGTCCGCGGCCGACACCGGCAAGCTGCTGATCGCCCTGCCCTGCATCGGCCTCAGCCTGACCGTGCTCTACGGCCTGCGCTTCCACCTGATGGCGCTGTCGGTCGGCGACAGCGACGCGCGCAGCCTCGGCGTACCGGTGCAGCGCGTGCGCCTGCTGGCCCTGCTCGCCGTCGGCGTGATCGCCGCCTCCAGCGTGGCGGTGTGCGGTGTGGTCGGCTGGGTCGGCCTGGTGGTGCCGCACCTGGTGCGCATGGGCTGCGGCAGCGACCACCGCGGCTTCCTGCTCAACACCGCGCTGGCCGGCGCCACCTACCTGATCCTGGTGGACACCCTGGCGCGCACCCTCACCCAGTTGGAAGTGCCCCTGGGCGTGCTCACCGCACTGCTCGGCGCGCCGCTGTTCGCCTTCCTCATCCGCCGCCTGGGGGGAACCCTGCATGGCTGAAATCGCCCTGCGTTGCCACGACCTGTACCACGCCTACGACAGCCGCCCGCTGCTGCGCGGCCTCGACCTTGCGCTGCCGCGCGGCGCCCTTTGCGCGCTGCTGGGCGGCAACGGCGCCGGCAAGTCCACCCTGCTGAAAATCCTGGCCGGCAGCCTCGCGCCCAGCCGTGGCCACGTCGAACGCCGCGGCCGCCTGGGCTTCGTGCCCCAGGAAGTGCACCCGGCGCTGCCGATGAGCGCCCTGGAGATGGTCCTGCTCGGGCGCTCCGCGAGCATCTCCCTGTTGCGCGCCGCCGGCCGCGACGACTACGCCGCCGCCCACCGCGCCCTGGAGCGCGTGGAGGCGGCGCACCTGGCGGACCGCGCCTTCGCCTCGCTGTCCGGCGGCGAGCGCCAACTGGTGCTGCTGGCCCGCGCCCTGGCCGCCGAGGCCGACATCCTGCTGCTGGACGAACCCACCGCGGCCATGGACTGGCACAACCAGGCCCTGACCCTGCGCCTGCTGGCGGAACTGGCCGGCGCCGGCATCACCCTGGTGTTCAGCACCCACGCCCCGCAACACGCGCTGGAGTTCGCCAGCCACGCCCTGCTGCTGTTCAGCGAAGGCGCCCATGCCTTCGGCGAACCGGCGCAGGTGATGGACGAAACGGCGCTGTCGCGCCTGTACCGCATCCCCGTACGCCGGGTCCGCCTGGACGAGCTGCCGCAGAGCGGCACGGCGGT
Organism: Pseudomonas sp. R3.Fl; assembly: GCF_023516765.1. Lineage (NCBI taxonomy): Bacteria > Pseudomonadati > Pseudomonadota > Gammaproteobacteria > Pseudomonadales > Pseudomonadaceae > Pseudomonas > Pseudomonas sp. R3.Fl. Next base: position 6,682,839 of record NZ_JAMGSO010000001.1, on the reverse strand, counting down.
CCCGATCTTTTCCCAACTCCCACAGGAGAACCGTGAACAGCCATGAGCAGCATCCTCCACATCCGCGCCGTCTCCCATGAACTGCCGGCCTTCGCCGCGCGCCTGGAAGCGCTCGGCATCGACTCCCTGTCGCTGCGCCAGATGACCGACGAGCACTTCGCCGGGCGCAGCGCCATCCTCGTCGAGGGCCACGTCGACCAGCGCGCCCTCCTCGCCCACCGCGACGCCCTGCGCCGCCACCTGGACGCCGGCGGCACCCTGGTGTTCAACGGCCACCTGGTCTACCCGATCTTCGACGGCCTGGCGGACTTCGTCGTGGCGCCTCGGCGCGGCGTGAAGGAGCTGGAAGTGGAGCGCGTGAACCCGCACCCGGTGTTCGACGGCGTGGACTGCCACGACCTCAGCTACCGCCGCGGCGTGGCTGGCTTCTACGCCCGCGGCGCCAATCCGCCGCCGCCCGGCGCCGTGGTGCTGCACCGCCTGCGCGTCGACGGCTCGCCCATCGACTGGGTATGGCAGCGGCCGGATGGCGGGCAGGTGTTCATGCACAGCGGCAACAACCTGTGGATGTACATCAACGACGACACCAGCGCGGCGCGCATCGCCCCGCAGCTGCTGGCCTGGGTGCGCGCCGGCGCGCCCGCCGCCATCTACCCGGAACAGGAGTGAAAGCATGCGAATCGCCTTCGTCGACGGTGGCACCTACTACCACCAGGCCACCTACAACGACCCGCAGCTGCGCCCCTGCTTCCACAGCAACCTCTACGCCCCGGAACTGCCCGGCGCCGACCTCGACGACATCGACTGCCTGTACGTCGCCAGCCGGCAGAACCCCGAGGACCTGATAGCCGCGCAAGACACCATCGCCGCCTTCCTCGCCGCCGGAAAACTGGTGGTGGCCCTGGGCGAAAGCCGCGCCGACCTGTGGCTGCAAGGCGTGCGCTGGCGCCCCTGCGAAACCAACTTCTGGTGGTGGCTGCAACCCGGCGCCGACTCCGGCCTGCGCCTGGGCGCCGCCGACCACGGCCTGTTCGCCCACCTCGACCTGGCCGCCGCCACCTGGCACCGCCACGGCGAACTGCAGCCGCCGGAAGGCGCGATCTCCCTGGTGAACACCGTGGACGGCGGCTCGGTACTCTACGACGACAGCGTCACCACGGCGGGCCGGATGATCGTCTCCACCCTGGACCCGTGCTACCACCACGGCAGCTACTTCATGCCGGCGACCACGCGCTTCCTGCATGGGTTCCTGCCGTGGTTGAAGGCGGGGGCCAAGGTCAGACGGGAGGGGTGAGGCGACTGTCTCGCCGACTGCTCCGAGATGCTCTTCGTAGGAGCGAGCTTGCTCGCGAACAGATTCCGCCGCGGGGGTTCATTCGCGAGCAAGCTCGCTCCTACGAGAAGCCAGAAACTGTGCCCGCCCCACCACACCCACGCCATTCCCCCTGTAGGAGCGCGCCCTGCGCGCGAATCGCGGGCAGGGCCCGCTCCTACGACGGACCGGGCGTAGGGCGGATAACCGTTCGCGGTTATCCGCCGTTACACCTTTCTCATCGCCAACACAGTGGCCGGCCCTGGCGTTCCCACCCAGGATGCCCAAGCCCGCCCCCGAGCGGGGTTCGACCAAGGCCAATCGGCGGATAACGCTTCGCGTTATCCGCCCTACGGACTGAACTCCGCCAACGGCTGCAACGCTCGGCACGCATGGGCGCTACAATGGCGCCCGCGCCGATCTCCCCGATCGGGCACGCCCGGAGCCAGCTTCAGATGTTCACCCTCGTAACCCTGGACGCACCGCCGCCCGAGTCCCTGAAGAATCAGGTTCTGCAAATGGTGGTGGACTACTTCAGCGACATCAGCCCGGTGCCGCTGACGCCCAGCAACCCGCTCTATCAGCTGTACCAGTACGTGATCGGCTACGAGGTGCACCTGTATCTGCAGGCCATGGACCGCGCCGTGGACAGCAGCGCGCGGTTGGTCCTGGCGCTGGACGACGAGGATCCCTCCCAGGTCCTGGGCTTTACCCTGTACCTGCCGAGCCAGGACGATGCCCAGGCCTGCACGCTGGCCTACCTGGCCGTCACGGCCAGCCATCGCCGGCACGGCATCGCGCGGGCCATGCTGCGACAGGTGGCCGACCATCGGCCCCACGTCGAACTCGCCTGCACGGCGAGCAAGGTGCCGGCCTTCGAGTCGATGGGCTTTAAGGTCCTGGCCGCACAAGGGCCGCACGTACTGCTCAACACCCGCGATCACCGCTCCGACGGCATGGTCGCGGTGCAGGACCTGGCCCCGATCTACCAATCCAAGGAAGTGCGGCAGATCCACGCCTACCTGGTGCAGCAACACGGCCGGAAGGCCATGGCCGATGCCGAGAAAAAACGCGACCGCCTGCTTGACCAGATGGCCCATCAGGCCCAGGCGCTGGTGAAAGAGCGCTTCCCCACGCTGCACTGACAGCCAGCGGAAACGGATTCGGCTTTGAGTGCCTGCTAACGGCCCAGGCTGTGTGAAAACCTCCGGATCGGTCCAGTTGGTTAAAAAACAACCTGGATTTCGCGTTTCTACGCGGATTCTGGCTTGTGGCTGAACAGCCAAGCCTTTTCAGATTTCACGTAGGAACGCGCTCTTCGAAGAGCCGCTCGGGTTTTCACACAGCCTGGGCCGAAAGCAGACCTCGGTAATCGTCAGCTTCCGCCCCCATGGCAGCCATACCGCCGCGATGCCAAGCGCTAAGCCGGCTGATGCCAGGCGTCCATCGGCCTCCTGCGCTTCCCCACTCGGTCAGGCCTGCGCCCGCGGCCGCTTCAAAAACTGTACTTCACCGACAACATCAGATTCCGCGGCTCCCCATACACATTGCTCGGCACCGTGACAGACGAACTCAAGGAGTTGTAGTACTTCTTGTCGAACGCATTGTTCAGGTTCAGCTGCGCATCGATATGGGCAGTCGGCTTGAACCCCAGCATGAAGTCCACCAGCGTGTAGGCGTCCTGCTCGATCATGTAGGTGGTGCCTTTGTTGTAGATGCGGTTCTGCCGGTACAGGGAACTACCAATGCGCCATTGGTCGAGCGCGCCTGGCAGGGTGTAGGTGGTGCTCATCTTGAACAGGTGTCGCGGTATGTCGGTATCGAACAGGCGCCCTTCGTTGGCCTTGTTCGCATCCTTGCGGTATTTGGCTTCGGTGAAGGTGTAGCCGGCGCCCAGTTGCCAGTTGGGCGTGAGTTGCCCTTGCAGTTCCAGTTCGATGCCTTTGCTGCGCACCTCGCCGGCCGCCTCGTAGCAGGAAGTGGTGGGATAGCTGGGGCAAAGGCTCTGGTCGGTGATGGCCTTGGCGCGGTTTTCCTGGTCCAGTTGGAAGATGGCGGCCGAAGCGTTCAGCGCGCCGTCGAAATACTCGCCCTTGATGCCCAGCTCGTAGTTCTTGCCGGTGATGGGTTCGATGACCGAGCCTGAGGTGTCGAAGTAACTCTGCGGCTTGAAGATGTCGGTGTAGCTGACGTACACCGAGTGATGCGCGTCCAGGTCATAGATCAGGCCCGCGTACTTGGTCACGTGGCGGTTGACCTTGAGTTCGGTCTCGGTGCCTTTGTAGGGGGCGCTGGTATCGTTTTCGTACCAGTCCAGGCGGCTGCCCAGAATCAGTTTCAGTGGGTCGGCCAGGCTCAGGCGGGTCGTCGCGTAAACACTGTTGAGCTTGGCGTTGGTGTTCTGCCAGCCGTATTTGGTCTGGCTGGCGATTTTCGGGGTGTCGCCGTTCCAGTTGTAGATATCGATATTGCTGTGCAGCAGCACGTTTACCGGCACGTCGCCATTGAACACCACGCGGCGATGGCTGGCACCGAACACCAGTTCGTGGTCGCGGTCCATCAGGCGGAACGGGCCACTGGCGTAGGCATCGAAGCTGTTCTGGCTTTCCCGATAGTGGCCGGCGCCGACGTATTGGTCATAGGTCTGGGTGGCGGTGCGCCCCAGTATGTAGGTGCCCAGCATGTCCAGGTCGGCCCAGGTCTTGGTGGCCGACAGGTTGAGTTTCCAGCCGTTGTCCAGGGCGTGTTCGATGGCGGCATATGCGGAGGTGCTGGTCTTGTTCCAGTACTCCCAGTCATTGCTCAGGGAAGTGGAGCGCGACAGCTTCAGGTCGCTGCCGTCGAAGCCCACCGGCAGGCCGGTCCAGCCGTTGCCGTTGTAGTCGTCCTGCTGGCGCGAAGCGCTGAACGTCAGGGTGGTGCTGTCGTTCAGGTCGGCCTCTACGATCCCGTAGAACAGGTTCCGCTGGTTATCCAGCGAGTCGCGGAAGCTGCCCTGGGTCTGGTAAGCGGTGACCAGGCGACCGCGCACAGCGCCGTTGTCGGTCAGCGGGCCGGACAGGTCGACGTCGGTGCGGTAGCGGTCCCAGGTGCCGGCGCTGCCCTGGATGCTGGCCTGGAACGTTGGCGTAGGACGTTTGCGAACCAGGTTGATGGCCGCGGCCGGGTTTCCGGCGCCCTGCATCAGGCCGGTGGCGCCGCGCACCACCTCCACCCGGTCGTACATGGCCATGTCTGCGGAAAGCAGGTCCTGGGACAGCTGGGAACTGTCGAGGCTGGTGGGCAGGCCGTCGTACATGATGTTGTCGAGCGCAAAGCCGCGGGCGTAGTAGGTGGAACGCTCCGGCCCCGTGCGCCGGATGACCATGCCCGGGGTGTTCTGCACGACGTCGTTGAGGTCGGCCAGGGCCTGGTCGTCGAGGCGCTGGCGAGTCATCACCGTGACCGACTGCGGCGTTTCACGCAGCGAGAGGTTCAGCTTGGTGGCGGTCTGCATGGCGCCGGTCGTATAGGAGCCCGTTCCCGCGGTCAGGCCATCCTGGCGAACGCCCACGATTTCGCTGCTGTCCATCTTCAGTGGCTGCTCGGCCTCGGCTACCGGACGCAGAACATAGAAGCCGTCGCCCTGCCGTGAGGCGCGCAGTCCAGTCCCCTCGAGCAGCCGGCTCAGGCCGGTGTCGACGTCGGCATCGCCGCTCAGGCCTCGACTCCTCAGCCCCTGCACCCGCTGCGGCTGCAGCGGCAGTGTGATGCCCGCCTGGCTCGCGAACTCCGCCAGCGCAGCGCCCAGCGGGCCAGGGGCTATCTCGAAGTGGCGTTGCCGACTGGCCTGATCGACGGTGTCGGCCTGCGCGCAGGCGACGAAGCCGATCGAACCCAGGCACAGCCCGAGCGCAGCGGCGCGCAATGCCTGGGCGAGTTCGCTGGGTCGTGCTGCGCGGCGCGAAGCGAAGGGGTGAAGCTGCATGAGTGACTCCCTGTGTCGAGCATGTTTTTTCGTTGTGTGCTCGGGTGACACGCGAGAGACGAAAAAGACGACAAAATAAATTCGGCAGCGCCAATCAGCCCGGCCGATCAGCTGGAAAGGGGCGCGATGGTGACCCAGTAACGGGTGCGATAGCGGATTTCCACCGGCAGCACCTGGGTCAACGCATGGAGCGCCTGGTCGGTGTCGTGCAGTTGAAACGCCCCGGAGACTTCCAGTTGCGCAACCTCGGGGTCGCAGCGCAACAGGCCGGGCCGGTATCGCCCCAGTTCGGCGGCGAAGCTTGCCAGGCTCATACGCTCGGCCTTGATCACGCCTCGGGTCCAATCGGCGATGCGTGCATCGAGCGGCTCGACGCCGCCCACATGCCGGGCGTTGAATCTCGCCTGTTCGCCGGCCTTCAGCAGCTGGGACTCTCCAGCCCGCGAGTTCAGCTTCACCGCGCCTTCGAGCACCGCAACCTGGCTGTCCTCGGGCCATTGCCGCACCAGGAAGCGCGTGCCGATGGGCTCGATCTCGCCCTGGGCAGTTTCCACAATGAAGGGTCTGCCGGCGGGGTCCTTGGCGGTGATGATCAGCACCTCGCCTGCAACCAGCCGTACCCGCCGGCTCGCACCGTCGAAGGCCACATCGACGGCACTGTCGGTATTGAGATGAATCTGCGTGCCGTCGGCCAGAGACATCTGGCGCTGCTCGCCTACCCCGCTACGAACATCGGCATTGAGCTGCTGCCAGGACTGCGTACGGCGAATCAGCAAGGCTGCAGGCGCCGTTGCCAGCAGCAGCGCGAGCAACTTGAGGGCCTGTCGGCGCGTAGCGGCATGGGAACGATCCAGCGTTTCAAGCCCCAGCTGAGGCGGGATCAGCCCCAGTCGCTGGTTGAAGCCTTCCGCCAACTGCCAGGCGCGCTCGTGCTCCGGGTCGGCTGCGCGCCAGCGCTCGCAATCGCGACGTTGCGCCTCGCTGACGCGCGGCCCCTGAAGGCGCACATACCAGCGCGCGGCCTGGCGAGCGATATCACGGTCGATGGGTTGCGCGCTCACGGGTGCTCCGGCACTTCCGCCGCCAGCACGATGCACTCTTCGAAAGCCAGCGCGAGATAGCGCTGAACGCTACGTACGCTCACGCCCAACCGCTGGGCGATGGCATCCTGGGTGAGCCCTTCGAGCTGGTACAGGAGGAACGCCTGACGTGCCTTGCTCGGCAGCCGAGCCAGTACCGCATCGACCTCGTGCAGGGCTTCGAGCACCAGAGCCTGATGTTCCAGTGAAGGCGTGCACGCCTCCGGCAGGCTGGCCAGGACTTCCAGATACGCCTGCTCCAGCGAGCGCCGACGGTAGAGATTGATCACCAGCCGCCGTGCGATGGTCAGCAGGTAGGCTCGCGGCGTCGCGATGGGCTGCTGCAGCGCAGCGGGCGAAACGAGCAAGCGGACGAAGGTATCCTGGGCCAGGTCGGCCGCATCGCAACGGTTGCCCAATCGACGATTGAGCCATCCGCGCAGCCATCCGTGGTGGTCCTGGTACAGCCGGCCGAGCAGCTGATCCTCTGTAGCGGCAGTAGCGTGCATGGAGTGGCATTCCATCATATGCGAATGACTCGCATTATATTTTTATGCCACCTCTTCCATCAAGGCATTCGGGCCGGGATCAGCGCGCCTTATCGTGGATGCCCGCCATGGGGGCCGTGTGGGGCATCTTCGGATGCGCCGGTCCGAGTCCGGTACGCCAACCTGCACAGCCCGCCCTGGTGCCGTAAGAGCGACTCTCTTACCGGCCGTGCGGGGGCGCTTCGTAGGATCGAGGGGGGACGCCTGGTTCTTGCTCGCGAATGAGCCCGCAGCGGAGCCTGTTCGCGAGCAAGCTCGCTCCTACGAGAAGCCGTGCCCACCGGTATGGTGTCCGTGCAAGACAGGTTTATTTTCAGCACTCTAGTCTCGGCCATCCGGACAGCTTTAGAGCAGAAGGAATAAATCTGTTCCTCTTCCACAATGGGGCGTCTGCGTCATTGCCGTTCAAGCCCTTGAGCGTCGCAGCCCCCGGCGTTTCTGGCGTTACAGGGCATAGCCGCCATCCAGCGTCAGGCTCGCCCCGGTCATGTGGGCCGCTGCCGGGCTGGTGAGATACGCGACCAGACCGGCGATCTCCATGGGCTGGGCGACGCGTCCGAGTGGGACGAGTTCCGCCAGCGCGTCCAGGTGCGATTGCGTCATGTCGGTCGCGGTCGGGCCGGGCTGGATATTGTTGACGGTGATCCGGCGCGCCGCGAGATCCAGCGCGAGCCCTTGCACCAGGCGCGCGACGGCGGCCTTGGTCATCGCATACACCGCGCCTTCGACCGAAGTGCGCCCAGAGGCCGAATTGCTGCCGATGGTGATCACTCGCCCGCCGTCGCGCATGCTGGCCACGGCGGCCTGGATCGAGAGAATGACGCCACGGATGTTCACGTCGAGCATCAGGTCGAGGTCCTCGACGCCAAGGGCATCGATGCGGGCGAGCCGCAGCACGCCGGCATTGACCACCGCCACGTCGATCGCGCCAAAGCGCTCGACCGCCGCCGCCACCGCATTCCGGATGGCAGCGGCATCCTTGCTGTCGGCCTGGATCGCAAGGGCACGGCCGCCACCCGCCTCGATCTCGTCGGCCAGCGCTTTGGCGCTGTCCGGCCGGGACACGTAGGTCAGCGCCACCGAGAAACCGTCGGCGGCGAGTTGCCTCGCCGCTGCCGCGCCGATGCCCCGGGAGCCACCAAAAACAATGGCGACCTTGTCATTCCCTGCTTCGTCTCGCTTCATCGCCTCACCTTCATTGACTGAAAACGTGAAAACCCGGGAATCAGACGGTTGCCGACTCATGGGACGACGCCACGCGCTTGCCCAACGGCGTCCGGCTGTAGCCATCTGCGGCAATGGTCTGTTGCGCAGGCGCTGCCGAGTTCACGCGCATGCCCAGGGGCGTCCTGCTGAAGCCATCTTCCGCCAGTTGCGGGGTTGCGCCTTCTTCAGCCAGGGGCGTCAGTTGGAAACAGACGGTGCCGTGGGAGCAGCGTGCTTCGGCCGCATTCGCATGCACCGCCACGCCGGCCAGCGAAAAGGTAATGGCGGTCACGAGGGTCTTCAGAGTGTTCATGGCATTGTTCCTCAAGGGTTAGGGGGAACAGTCCATCGGAGTGGGAAAGAGCGCTCTGGAGGTGCGCTGGCTCTACCGCACGCCGATATCCTGTTGGAGTGAATTAAAAGCCCTTGGGGTATCTGCGCCGTGTCGAGAAAAGGCGTGGCCATCTCTGCGAATGTCAAAACGGTCTGCGGACACACTGGAATACAAAGCGCCCCCGGGAAAGTGCGGATGAGCAGGCACCGAGCATCCGTCGTCATTGCCGGGAGGGCGCGAAAGTAGCCATTCACCTATGGCTGCCATGCAGGTCAACTGCGCTTCCCGCCACGCGCCTTGCCACACCCAATTGACAGCCTCGCGGCAACTCCCTAACGTTGCTCAGCCGCTCAACAGAGCGGTGCGGGATTGGCGTCCCGGAATTCTGGAAGGTGTCTGGGGTCAATCTCCGGCACCTTGCATGGCTGTACCCATGTTATGGGCGGGCCGTGCGGGGCATCTTCGGATGCGCCGGTTCCCAGATTCCGGTACGCCAACCTGTACGGTCCGCCCTCCCCGATTGGCGTCGGGAGGCGGAAGACTGAATCAATCTGGGAGATTTTCATGAGCCTTTCTGCCCAAGTTCTACCCCATCCCCTCAAGCACGCTGCCCCATCGGACTTCTACGACGCTGCCCAATCCCGTCAATCCGCCCTGATCAATCTGCTGCGCCTGCTGGCCGGCGCGCCGGACCTGGGAGCGCCTGCCGAGGATGTGTTGGACGGCACCTTCAGCGCACTGGAGTACCTGGCGGCCGATGCCGAGCGGTTGTATGCCGCAGCTGAGGAGCATGGGCGGGCGTAGGGCGCATAACCGTTCGCGGTTATCCGCCGTCGGCCGTGCCACCGAGGCGTCCGGCGTGGCCGGTGAATCCAATCGCGGACAGAGTCCGCTCCTACGACCGTGCCTCCCTGGTGCCATAGTGCCGGCCGCGCCGGGGCGCTCTTCGTAGGAGCGCGCCCTGCGCGCGATATCGCGGGCAGGGCCCGCTACAGGTTGATGCCGAATGGACGGCCCTCTCGCGGCTAGCCGAGCTTCTGCGCCAGTTCGCCGATGAACTGGCGCAGCCATTCGTGGTGCGGTTTGCTGTGCTTGGCGATGTCCCAGACCATGAAGCAGCGGAAGGACGGCACCGGCAGCGGCGCCGGGCTCGCGCGCAGCTGGGTCATGGCCGCGTAGCTCTCGGCGGCGAAGGTCGGGAGCGTGGCGATGGCCTCGCTGCTCACCAGCGTGGTCAAGGCGCCGCTGAAGTGGGTGAAGGAGGCGATGACGCGGCGGGCGTAGCCGGCGGACTCGAACATGTCGTCGATGAAGCCGCGGCGGCCGTCGTAGGAGATGCGCACGTGGTCGGCAGCGAAGTATTCCTCCAGGCCGATGGGTTCGTCCGCCGCGCCGGCGCGCGGGCGGAACAGGCAGGAGTACGAGGAGGAGAACAGCACCTGCGACGAGTAGCTGGTGTTGAAGTCCTTCGGCTCGCTGCAGATCACCAGGTCCATGTCCGGGTCCTGCAGCGACTGCTTCCACAGCGAGCTGTTGCTCTGGTGGAAGGCGAAAGTCACGCCCAGGCCCTGCTCCGCTACCGCGTTGACGATGCGCGGGGCGAGATAGGACTCGATGTCGTCGGACAGGCCGATGTTGAACAGGTAGCTGGAATCGCGCGGGGAGAACTCCGGCTCGGCGCCCAGCACGCCGGAGATGGAGGTCAGCGCCTCGGCGATCTTCGGCGCCAGTTCCATGGCCTTGCGCGTGGGCTGCATGCCGGAGGCGGTGCGGATGAACAGTTCGTCGCCGAAGTGCTCGCGCAGCCGGCGCAGCGCCGCGCTCACCGCGCCCTGGGTCACGTGCAGCATCGCCGAGGCGCGGGTGGCGCTGCGCTCGGTCATCAGGCAGTGGAAGGTGAGCAGAAGGTTGAGGTCGATCCGCGAGATATTACGTACGTTAATCCGGCTCATATTTGCTAATCGTTTGCCCCGTGCCCGAGGAGATTCCTAGTCTGGCGTCCACAACAACATAACAAGCGCTGGAGAATTCTGTGGACGCGATTGAGCAAAGCATGGGTGCAAGCAGCATCCGGACCAAGGGCGGGCAGTCGGATATCCGCAAGCGGGCCATCGCGGTCGGCATCGGCAATTTCATGGAATGGTTCGACTTCGCCATCTACGGCTACTTCGCCGCGGTGATCGGCATGCTGTTCTTCCCCTCCAGCGCGCCGGGCGTGTCGCTGCTCTCGTCGCTGGCGGTGTTCGCCGTCGGCTTCCTCTCGCGGCCGTTCGGGGCATTGATCCTCGGGCCCATCGGCGACCGCTTCGGCCGCCGCGCGGTGCTGATCATCACCGTGTTCGGCATGGGCGTGTGCACCACCATCATCGGCCTGCTGCCCTCCTACGAGGCGATCGGCATCGCCGCGCCCATCCTGCTCATCGCCATGCGTTTCATCCAGGGCATGATGGTCGGTGGCGAGTGGTCCAGCGCCGGCATCTACATCGTCGAGAGCGCCCCGTCCAACCGCCGCGCCACCGCGGCCAGCGTGATCACCGGCACGGCGGGGTTGGCCTTCCTGTTCGGCACCTTCACCGCCGCGAGCATCGCCTCGGCGCTGGACGACCAGCAGTTGGCGGCCTGGGGCTGGCGTCTGCCGTTCGTGGCGTCCATCGTGATGACCGGCATCGCCGTGTTCATCCGCCGCAAGCTGGGCGACACCCCGGTATACGAGGAGATGGTCCGCCAGCGCGACTCGCACAAGGTGCAAGCCCCGAGCCGCGCCGTGCGCCGCCGCGCCTTCGTCACCACCTTCGCCTTCTCCGCGCTGTTCGGCGTCTCGCTCTACTACTTCATCACCTACGCCAACAACCACCTGGTCTCCACCGTCGGCCTGCCGCGCAGCAGCGCGCTGTGGCTGTGCAGCGCGGCACTGGTGGTCTATGTGATCGTCAACCCGCTGATCGGCCAACTCAGCGACCGCATCGGCCGGCGCAAGCTGCTGCTGGGCGCTGCCGCCGCGCTGACGCTGCTGGCCTATCCGATCTTCCTGCTGCTCAACAGCGGCAACCCACTGGCGATTCTCGCCGGGCTGATCGTGATGGGCGTGCTGGTGGCGATCACCGCGGTGATGGACGTGGTGCTGCTGGTGGAAGTCTTCCCGGCCTCGATCCGCTCCACCGGCGCGGCCCTGGGCCACAACCTGGCGCTGGCGATCCTCGCCGGGCCTGGGCCCTTCATCGCCGCCGCGCTGATTCGCCAGACCGGCGACGCGAACCTGCCCGCGGCCTATCTGGCGGCGGTCTCCCTGGTGTGCCTGGTGGTGCTGTGGAAGACCCTGCCGGAAACCCGCGACAACGACATCAGCCGTTTCTAAGCCTTTTCAACAGACAGTCAGGAGTCCCCATGACCCGTGTAGCAATCATCCAGGCCGCCTCCGTTCCCTACGAGCCGATGGCCAGCGTCGAGAAGGCCTGCGACATCCTCCGCCGCGTGGCGGAACAGGGCGCGAAGCTGGCGGTGTTCCCCGAGGCCTTCATCGGCGGCTATCCCAAGGGGGCCGCCTTCGGCAGCGTGGTGGGCAACCGCAGCGCCGCGGGGCGCGAGCTGTACCAGCGTTACGTCGAGGGCGCCGTGGCGCTGGACGGCCCGGAACTGGCGGTGCTCGCCGAGAGCGTGGAGCAGACCGGGGTGACCGTGGTGGTGGGCATCATCGAGCGCTTCGGCCGCACCCTGTACTGCACCGCAGTGACCCTGGCGCCGGGGCGCGGCATCGCCGGCTACCACCGCAAGCTGATGCCCACCGGGCAGGAGCGGCTGATCTGGGGCTTCGGCGACGGTTCCACGATAGCGCCGGTGGACACCGAATTCGGCGTGCTGGGCAGCGTGATCTGCTGGGAGAACTATATGCCGGCGCTGCGCCAGGCCATGTACGCCCAGGGCGTGCAGCTGTATTGCGCGCCCACCGCGGATGACCGCCCGTCCTGGGCCAGCTCGATGGTGCATATCGCCCTGGAAGGCCGGGTGTTCGTGCTCTCGGCCTGCCAGGCGATCCGCCTGGGCGAGTACCCGCAGCAGCACCGCGAGGCGTTCGGCCTGGACTTCCAGGAGGACGAGTACGTGATGCGCGGCGGCAGCATGATCGTCAGCCCGCAGGGCGAAGTGCTGGCCGGCCCGGTGTTCGACTGCGAGACCGAACTCTACGCCGACCTCGACACGGCCCAGCTGAGCAAGGGCAACCTCGATTTCGACGCCTGCGGCCACTATGCGCGGCCGGATGTGTTCGAGCTGAAGGTGAATACCGCACCGCTGCGGCCGGTGACTTTCGAGCCTTGAGGGCGAACGCTGCAGGGGGCGTGGCCGCGGATCGCGGACGAAGTCCGCTCCTACAGGGGAGGTGGTGCGCAAGGGATGATGGGTATCGCTGCGCTCCACGCCATCCTACGAAGCAGCTCCCTGATGCTTCGGAACAGGCAAAGCCCCGCATTCACGGGGCTTTTCAGTTTTCAGGCGATATCGGCGAAGCGCTCGATATGTGGTTGTTCGCGGTGCCTGGCCTGCCAGATGTCGTAGTCGGCCTGCACGCCGAGCCAGGTGCGCGCCGTGCCGATGCCGGCCAGCTCCAGGCGCACGGCCAGGTCCGGGCTGATGGGCGCGCGGCCGTGCAGCACCCGCGACAGGGTTTCGCGCGCGAAGCCCAGGCGGCGGGCCAGTTCGGTGACGCTGATATCGAGCGCCGGCAGCACGTCTTCGCGCAGGGTTTCGCCTGGGTGGGGTGGGTTGGGCGTTATCATGGAGGTGAGTGTGATCTGGTGCGTCACAGGGCTCGATCAGTTGGCGCTGAGGCTTGTGTAGGAGTGGTCTTCCCGAGCGATGCACGCCCTGTTCGAAAAGTCTCTGGACCCCCGCGTTCGCGGGGGTGACGAGGTCGGGTCCAGAGTGGGTGTCCAAAGTTCGCGAGCAAGCTCGCTCCTACGCTGCGCCACCCACACCATTCCCCTGTAGGAGCGCGCCCTGCGCGCGAATCGCAGAAAAGCCCAATCCCTACCCCGCCAGCGCCTCGCCGCTCACGCGCAGCACGCCGCTGTCGATGGCCAGGTGCACCAGCTCCGCGTGGGAACTCACCTGCAGCTTCTGCTTCAGCAGCGTCACATGGTTGGACACCGTCTTGGCGCTCACGCACAGGTGTTCGGCCACCTGCCTTGCCGGCAGGCCGCGGGCGAGCATGACGAAGATTTCGAATTCGCGGCGGGTCAGGCCGTGCAGGCGCGGGTCGCCTTCTTCCAGGCCCCTGGGCTGGCAGGCCAGGCGGGTGGCCAGGGGTTGTTCGATATAGAGCTGGCCGGCCAGCACGCGGCGCACCGCTTCGAGCAGCACCGCCGGGGCCGCGCCCTTGGTCACGTAGCCGGCGGCGCCGGCGTCCAGGGCCTGGCGCACCAGGGGCAGTTCGTCGTGCATGCTGAAGAACAGCACGCGCAGTTGCGGTAGGCGCTGGCGCAGGCGGCGGGTGACTTCCAGGCCGCTGATGCCGGGCAGGCCGATGTCGAGGATGACCAGCGCGGGAATCTCGCGCTGCACCGCCTGCAGCGCTTCCTCGCCGTCGCCCGCCTCCACCACGTCCGCTTCCGGCAGCAGGCCGCGCAGCAGGGCGGCTATGCCTTCGCGCACCACGAAATGGTCGTCCACCAGCAGGATTTTCATCGCTTTCTCTCCTCTCATGCCGCCACCGGCAGCGGCACCCGCAGGCGCAGCGCCAGGCCCAGGCCGGGCTGGCTGCGCAGTTGCAGTTCGCCGCCCAGGCAGCGGGCGCGCTCGCGCATGGAGCGCAGGCCGATGCCGGCGCGGGGCGGGCCGTCGCTGCCGCGGCCGTCGTCGCGCACGGCCAGGTACAGGTGGCCGCCGCGGGTTTGCAGGCGCACCCACACGCGGGTGGCGCCGGCGTGGCGGGCGACGTTGGTCAGCGCCTCTTGCAGCAGGCGGTACAGGTGCGCCTTGGCCGCGTCGCCCAGGGGCGGCAGGCTGTCGGGCAGGCGCAGGGTGCAGGCGATGCCCTGGCTGGCCTGCCAGTCCTCGACGTAGGCGCGCACCGCTTCGTCCAGCGCCAGGTGCTCCAGCACCACCGGGTAGAGGTCGCGGATCAGCGCGCGGAAGCTGTCGTTCAGGCCGCGGCAGTGCTGGTCCATGCGCTCCAGGGTGGGCTGCGCGGCGGGCTGGTCGTGCAGGCTGTGCAGCAGGAAGAGCTGCGCGCGGATGCCGGCCAGGTATTGGCCGATGTCGTCGTGCAGGGCCTGGGCCAGTTCCTGGCGCTCGCGCTCCTGCACGGCGAGCAGCGAGCGGGTCAGTTCGGCGTTTTCCTGGCAGGCGCGCTCCAGGGCCTCGGCCATGCCGTTGAAGCGTCCGGCCAGGCGTTGCGCTTCGGGCAGCGAATGGCCGGGCAGACGCACCTGCAGGCGGCCCTGGGCGATCTCACCGAACGCGGCCTGCAGTTGCTCCACCACCCGCAACCCGCCGCGCACCGCCCAGCGGATCGCCAGCAGGCTGACCGCCAGGGCCACGCCGAACAGCGCCAGCAGCTGCACCAGGGAGTCGCGGACTTCGTCGATTTCGTCGCGCGGGTCCACGCTCAGCTGCACACGGCGGCCGTCGGCCAGTTGCAGCGGCGCGGCGTGGTAGACATCCGGGTACAGGCGCGCCGCCAGCCATTCGTCGAGCCAGCCGCGCGGCGCCGGCGGCGGCTGGTCGAGCCAGTGCACGCGCACGTGGCGCAGGCCGCCGGTGAGGCTCTGGTCGAGGCTGGCCGGGTCGCGCAGCGCCGCCTCGCGCAGGTATTCCACCACGGCGCGGGCGGCGTCCAGTTCGCGGCGCACGTCCTCGTCGCCCTGGTGCAGCAGCACGGCCACGCACAGCGCGGCGACCAGGGCGAAGAACAGCCCGACCAGCAGGTTGATCCGCCACAGCGCCGACATGGCCGCGCCCTAGGGCCCCACGCGGCAGGGCTGGCCGGCGACGCAGGCGCTGGGCGCGCCGGGGCGGGTGTGCAGGCTGTACATGAAATCGAAGCCCAGCAGGCTGAGGATCAGCAGGATGGGCAGTACCAGGGTGACGGCGATACGCATGGCTCGGCTCCCGTTGTCTTTGTTGTTGTAGGGCCATGCTAGGGCGCGGCCGCGGGCGGCGATCTACTACCTTGGTATTGCCCCGGCGGTACTTTCTGCATATTTCCCAGGCCCTGGCGCGTTCCTATGCTGGCGACACAACAACAATGGAGTCGCCCATGCGCCAGTTCGCCCTGCACGGCGTGGCCTACCTGCTGGCGGTCGCCTGCGCTGCCCTGCTCTGCCTGAACGTGCGTGCCGAGGATGCCGCGGCCGAGCTGCAGGTGCGCATCGCCTACCTCGGCTACACGCCCGACCCCGGCCCGCTGCTGTCGAACATCATCCCCGAGCCCGGCGACGCCGGCCTGCGCGGCGCCGAGCTGGCCATCGACGACAGCAACACCACCGGGCGCTTCCTCAAGCAGCGCTACAGCCTGGTCAGCGCCACCAGCGCCGATGCCCAGCAGCTGCTGGCCGAGGCGCGCAAGCTGCACGATGACGGCCTGCGCCTGTTCGTGGTCAACGCCCCGGCCGAGAGCCTGCGCCAGCTCGCCGCCGCGCTGCCGGACAGCCTGCTGTTCAACGCCGGCGCCGCCGACGACGAGCTGCGCGCCGACCAGTGCCCGGCCAACGTGCTGCACACCCTGCCCAGCCGGCTGATGCTGACCGACGCCCTCACCCAGTTCCTGGTGCTGCGCAAGTGGACGCACTGGCTGTTGATCATCGGCCAGCGCCCCGAGGACAAGGCCTACGCCGCCGCCCTGCGCCGCTCGGCCAGGCGCTTCGGGGCGAAGATAGTCGAGGAGAAGGCCTTCACCTTCGCCAACGACCAGCGCCGCAGCGCCCAGGCCGACATGCCGCTGTTCACCCAGGCCGGCGACGACTACGACGTGGTGCTGGTGGCCGACGAGCACGGCGACTTCGGCGAGTACGTGCCCTACAACACCTGGCTGCCGCGCCCGGTGGCCGGCACCCAGGGCCTGGTCGCCACGGGCTGGCACAAGACCGTGGAAACCTTCGGCGCCGCGCAGCTGCAGAAGCGCTTCGAGGCGCAGGCCAAGCGCTGGATGAACGACCGCGACTTCGCCGCCTGGGTCGCCGTGCGCAGCGTGGCCAGCGCCGTGACGCGCCTGCGCAACGCCGAGCCGCAGGCCATCCGCGCCCTGGCGCTGTCGCCGGACCTGCCGCTGGACGGTTTCAAGGGCTACAAGCTCAGCTACCGCCCCTGGGACGGCCAGCTGCGCCAGCCCATTCCCCTGGTGCAGCCGCGCGCGCTGGTCAGCACCTCGCCGCAGGAAGGCTTCCTGCACCCCGCAAGCGAACTCGACAGCCTCGGCCTGGATGCTCCGGAAAGCCGTTGCCGCCTCGCCGACGCCAAGCCCTGATCTGGAGATACGCCATGTCCCGCGCCGCCATTTTCCGACCTGCCATGTTCCCAGCCACCCTGGCCCCTTCCCTGCTGGCCGCCGCCCTGTGCCTGGCGCCGCCGGCCTTCGCCGCCAAGGCCTACGTGTCCAACGAGAAGGACAACAACATCAGCGTCATCGACCTGGACAGCATGACCGTCACCGGCACCCTGGAGACCGGCAAGCGCCCCCGCGGCCTGGCGCTGTCCCACGACAATAAGCTGCTGTACATCTGCGCCAGCGACTCCGACACCGTGCAGGTGATGGACCTGGCCAGCGGC
Source organism: Pseudomonas sp. R3.Fl (assembly GCF_023516765.1). Taxonomy (NCBI): domain Bacteria; kingdom Pseudomonadati; phylum Pseudomonadota; class Gammaproteobacteria; order Pseudomonadales; family Pseudomonadaceae; genus Pseudomonas; species Pseudomonas sp. R3.Fl. Next base: position 6,665,633 of record NZ_JAMGSO010000001.1, on the reverse strand, counting down.
AAGATCGTCAGGCAGCTGCCCTCCGGCGCCGACCCCGAGCAGTTCGCCCTGCACCCCAACGACCGCTGGCTGTACGTCTCCAACGAGGACGACGCGCTGGTGACGGTGGTCGACACCCAGACCGCCCAGGTGCTCGGCCAGATCGACGTGGGCGTGGAGCCCGAGGGCATGGCGGTGAGCCCGGACGGCAAGTGGGCGGTGAACACCAGCGAGACCACCAACATGCTGCACTGGATCGACACCGCCACGCAGAAGCTGGTGGACAGCACCCTGGTGGACCAGCGCCCGCGCCACGCGGAGTTCAACAAGGACGGCAGCCAGGTCTGGGTGTCGGCGGAGATCGGCGGCAGCGTCAGCGTGGTGGACGTGGCCAGCCGCAAGATCCTCAAGAGCCTGCGCTTCGCCATCAAGGGCGTGCACCCGGACAAGATCCAGCCGGTGGGCGTGAAGCTGAGCAGCGACGGCAAGTACGCCTTCGTCGCCCTGGGCCCGGCCAACCACATTGCGGTGGTGGATGCGAAGACCTTCGAGGTGCTCGACTACCTGCTGGTGGGCCGCCGCGTCTGGCACCTGGCGTTCAACCCGGACGAGAGCCTGCTGCTGGCCACCAACGGCGTCAGCGGCGACGTGTCGGTGATCGACGTGAAGGACCTCAAGGTGACCCGCTCGATCAAGGTCGGGCGCTACCCCTGGGGCGTGGTGGTGACGCCATGAACGCCCTGCGGGTGGCGGGCCTGGGCTTCGCCTACGGCGCGCGCAAGGCGCTGGACAGCATCGACTTCGCCCTGCCGGCCGGGCGCTTCACCGCCCTGCTGGGGCCCAACGGCGCCGGCAAGTCCACGCTGATCGCCCTGCTCACGCGCCTGTACGACCTGCAGGTCGGCGAGATAGAAGTGTGCGGCTGCAGCCTGGCCCGCCAGCCGCGCCTGGCCCTGCGCCAGCTGGGCGTGGTGTTCCAGCAGAGCACCCTGGACCTGGACCTGAGCGTGGAGCAGAACCTGCGCTACCACGCCGCCCTGCACGGCCTGCCGCGGGCCCTGGCGGCCGGCCGCATCGAGCAGGAACTGGCCCGCCAGCAGTTGCAGGAGCGCCGCCGCGACAAGGTGCGCACCTTGAACGGCGGCCACCGCCGCCGCGTGGAGATCGCCCGCGCATTGCTGCACCGCCCGCGCCTGCTGCTGCTCGACGAGGCCAGCGTGGGGCTGGACCCGGCGGCGCGCCAGGGGCTGAACGAACACGTGCGCCAGCTGTGCCGCGACGAGGGCCTGACAGTGCTGTGGACCACCCATCTGCTGGACGAGGTGCGCGGCGACGACCAGTTGCTGGTGCTCGACCGCGGCCGCCTGGTGGCCCAGGGCGAAGCGGCGCAGGTCAGCGCCGCCGACGGTGGCGACCTGCCCCGCGCCTTCGCCCGCCTCACCCGCCTGGAAGCCTGCGCATGAAGCCATACGACACCCTCGGCTTCGGCCCCGCCGCCTACTGGCAGTGCCTGCGCGGCATCGTGGTGCGCGAGTGGCTGCGCTTCGTGCTGCAGCGCTCGCGCTTCCTCAGCGCCCTGGTGCGCCCGCTGCTGTGGCTGCTGGTGTTCGCCGCCGGCTTTCGCGCCGCGCTGGGCATCTCGATCATCGAGCCCTACGACACCTACGTGACCTACGAGACCTACATCGTCCCCGGGCTGTGCTGCATGATCCTGCTGTTCAACGGCATGCAAGGCTCGCTGTCGATGGTCTACGACCGCGAGATGGGCAGCATGCGCGTGCTGCTCACCAGCCCGCTGCCGCGCGCCTTCCTGCTGGCCGGCAAGCTGCTGGCCACGGCGCTGGTGTCGCTGCTGCAGGTATACGCCTTCCTCGCCATCGCCTGGCTCTACGGCGTGCAGCCGCCGGCCTGGGGGCTGCTCGCGGCGCTGCCGGCGCTGCTGCTGGCGGCGCTGCTGCTGAGCGCCCTGGGCCTGCTGCTGTCCAACGCCATCCGCCAGTTGGAGAACTTCGCCGGGGTGATGAACTTCGTGATCTTCCCGCTGTTCTTCCTGTCCTCGGCGCTGTACCCGCTGTGGAAGATGCGCGAGGCCAGCGTGGGGCTGTACTGGCTGTGCGCGCTCAACCCCTTCAGCCACGCCGTGGAGCTGGTGCGCTTCGCCCTGTACCAGCGCTTCAACCCGCTGGCGCTGGCGGTGTGCCTGGGGCTGACGCTGCTGTTCGCCGGCCTTGCGCTGCTCACCTTCAACCCGCAGCACGCGGCGCTGCGCAAGGGCTGAAATCTCCTACTTTGGTACTGGATCAACCCTCCGGACGTCGAATTTCCAAAGCAGCGCCCCTGGCATGTAATGGCGGGCAGAAGAATAAATATCGAGATGCCACCATGCCCCGCCTAGCCCCTGCCCTGCTCTGCGCGCTGCTGGGCCTGCCGCTGGCCCATGCGGACGAAGCGCTGTTCTCCAGCGACGGCTACCGCACCAGCCAGTACCGCAGCCCGACCCCGGCCAGCGCCGACCACGCCACCACCCTGGACACCGCCGCCCTGCAGGCGCTGCTCAAGCGCGAACCACGCACGCGCCTGGTGGACGTGTACCGCCGCACCTGGCTCAACGGCCGGTTCGTGGCCAACGAAGCGCATCGCAACCTGCCCGGCAGCCTATGGCTGGCCAACACCGGCGACGGCGTGCTGAGCGCGCCCTGGCAGGCCTACTTCCGCGAGAACCTGCGGCAGCTGAGCGAGGGCGACCCGACGCGCCCGCTGGTGTTCTACTGCCGCTCGGACTGCTGGGCCAGCTGGAACGCGGTCCGGCGCGCCCATGCGCTGGGCTATTCCAGGCTCTACTGGTACCGTGACGGAGTAGACGCCTGGGAACAGGCCGGCCTGCCCCTGCAGGACGCCCAGCCGCACCCTTTCCCCTGAGCACACCCGGCAACGGCTAGCCGCCGCCCATAACGACAACAACGAGGTGTAGGCCATGTACAAGATCCTGATCGCCGACGATCACCCGCTGTTCCGCGAGGCCATCCACAACGTCATCGCCGACGGCTTCCCCGGCAGCGAGGTGATGGAGACCGCCGACCTCGACAGCGCCCTGGGCCTGACCCAGGAGCACGACGACCTGGACCTGATCCTGCTCGACCTGAACATGCCCGGCATGCACGGCCTGAGCGGCCTGATGAACCTGCGCAACGAGGCGCCGACCATCCCGGTGGTGATCGTCTCGGCCGAGCAGGACAAGCAGGTGGTGCTGCAGGCCATCACCTACGGGGCGGTGGGCTTCATCACCAAGTCCTCGCCGCGGGCGCAGATGACCGAGGCCATCGAGCAGATCCTCAACGGCAACGTCTACCTGCCCTCGGACATCATCCGCACGCAGAAGGCCTCGCCGCGGCGCAGCGGCCACGAGGAGCACGGCATCCCGCCGGAGCTGCTGCAGGCGCTGACGCGCAAGCAACTGCTGGTGCTCGAACGCATGACCAAGGGCGAGTCGAACAAGCAGATCGCCTACAACCTGGAGATCGCCGAGACCACGGTGAAGGCCCACGTCTCGGCGATCCTGCGCAAGCTCAAGGTGCACAACCGGGTGCAGGCCATCCTCAGCGCCGGCGACATCGACTTCGCCGCCTACCTGCGCCGCTAGGGAGCCCCCATGCCCGCCTCGCGCACCCTGCTGCTCACGGCGCTGGCGATGCTCGCCTTCGCCGGCAATTCCCTGCTCTGCCGCCTGGCCCTGAAGGCCACCCAACTGGACGCGGTGAGTTTCACCGGCATCCGCATCCTCTCCGGCGCGCTGATGCTCGGCCTGCTGCTGCGCCTGCGCGGCCGGGCCAGCCAAGCCAAGGGCAACTGGCGCGCGGCGGCGGCGCTGTTCGTCTACGCCGCGGCCTTCTCCTACGCCTACGTGCAGCTGGACGCCGGCACCGGCGCGCTGCTGCTGTTCGGCGCGGTGCAGGTGACCATGCTGGTGGTCGGCCTGCTGCGCGGCGAACGCCTGGCCGGCCAGGCCCTGCTGGGCTTCGCCCTGGCCCTGGGCGGGCTGCTGGTGCAACTGCTGCCCGGCGCCGGCGCCCCGCCGCTGACTGGGGCGCTGCTGATGCTGCTGTCCGGCGTGGCCTGGGGGCTGTATTCGCTGCTGGGGCGTAATGCGGGCGATCCATTGGCGGTGACTACGGGCAACTTCGTTCGAGGTATCGCCTTTGCTGCCGTGCTGGCCCTGGTGTTCCATGGCCAGTTGCGGGGGGATGTGCCGGGAGTGGTCTACGCGGTGCTGTCCGGGGCGCTGGCTTCGGGGATTGGCTATGCCATCTGGTACGCGGCGCTGCCGGGGCTGTCGGCGATCCAGGCGGCGTCGGTGCAGTTGAGTGTGCCGGTGCTGGCGGCGTTGTCCGGGGCGTTGCTGCTGGGGGAGCACATCGGTTTGCGGTTGTTGCTGGTGTCTTGTGCGGTGTTGGGGGGGATTGGGTTGATACTGCGGGCCAAGGTGCGTGTGCCGGCTGCCCAGCGGGCTTGAGCACTGGCTGGCTTTTCTTTGCCGGTGACTCCGCTCCCTCACCCTAACCCTCTCCCAGAGGGAGAGGGGACCGTTCGGCGTGCAGTGTGATTTCGGCGCTCGCCGGCCACACCGAGTTGCCGATCTGATCACCACATACCCGTCATCGCAACCGCATGGGTTTCGCAAGCTCAACCCATCCTACGAAAAGCGCATCGGCGCAGCCGGCAAGATAGTTTCCGGTGTTCTCCCTGTAGGAGCGGACTCCGTCCGCGATGTGCATCAGGTTCGGACCAGGGTGAATTGCGGATAAATCCGCTCTTACAAGGCGCAGGAAAAGCCGTGTCGTAGGATGGTGTTGAGCGGAGCGATACCCATCACCACGACTGCGCGCGAAAATCGCGGGCAGGGCCCGCTCCTACAGGTACAACACCAGCCTCAGCCAGCCCGATCCATCAAATGACACAACGCCGTCTTCAGCTTCATCGGCCTCACTGGCTTGTGCATCAGCGTATGCCCCAGCTCCCGCACCTGTTGCTTGAGCTCGTTGCTGTAGTTGGCCGTGATCATCAGCGCCGGCAGCGGCGTGCCGCGGCGGGCGTTGATCGAGGCCACGGCGTCCACCCCGTTGCAGCCGTCGTCCAGGTGGTAGTCGGCTATCAGCAGGTCCGCCTCGGCGTGGAAGTTGTCCACCTGGCGCGCCAGGTCTTCTTCCGATAGCGCGGTGACCACCCGGCAGCCCCAGGCTTCCAGCAGGGTGCGCATGCCGGCGCAGATGGCCGCGTCGTTGTCCAGCACCCACACCCGCGAGCCGCGCAGGCGTTCCACCAGGTGTTCGGCCTGCTGCGCCGGCTCCGGGCGGGCGCGCACCGCACCGCGTGCCAGCGGAACCTCGATGGCGAAGCGCGAGCCCTTGCCGGGTACCGAGCCGACCTGGATGCGGTGGCCGAGCATGCGCGCGATCTTCTCGACTATCGCCAGCCCCAGGCCCAGGCCGCGGTCCTGGTGGGAGCGCTGGGTGTCGCCGCGCTTGAACTCCTGGAAAATCTCGCCGAGCTTGTCCGCCGGGATGCCCATGCCGGTGTCCCAGACCTCGATCCACAGGCTCTGCCGGCGCCGCCGGCAGCCCAGCAGCACGCGGCCGCTGGGCGTGTAGCGGATGGCGTTGGACAGCAGGTTGCGCAGGATGCGCGCGAGCAGTTGCAGGTCGCTGCGCACCTGGGCGTCGCAGGCCACGTAGTCCAGGCGCAGGCCTTCGCTGGCGGCGATCTGGCGGTATTCGGCGGCGAGGTTGCCGAGCAGCTCGCCGACCTCGAAGGGCGCGATGTCCGGCTTGATCACCCCGGCGTCGAGCTTGGAGATGTCCACCAGGGTGCCCAGCAGGTTCTCCACGTCTTCCAGCGAATGGCTGATGTTGCGCACCAGGCCGTCGCCCTCGCCGCGCTCCTGCAGGGCGCTGGTGAACAGCCGCGCGGCGTTCAGCGGCTGCAGCAGGTCGTGGCTGACCGCGGCGAGGAACTTGGTCTTCGACAGGTTGGCCTGCTCGGCCTCGCGCTTGGCCTCGCGCAGGCGCGCCTGCACCTGGCTGCGCTCGTCGATCTCGCGCTTGAGCTGGTCGTTCAGGCTGGTCAGCTCGGCGGTGCGTTCGCGCACCCGCTGCTCCAGGTTCTGGTAGGCCTGGTGCAGCGCCTCGGCGGTGCGCCGGCGCTCGGTGATGTCGCGGATCAGCACGAACAGCCCGGCGACCTGGCCGTCGGCCTGGCGGTTGGGCACGTAGGAGCGCTGCATGTAGCGCTCCTGCCCGGCCAGGTTGGTCTCGGCGATCTCGAAGGTCACGCTCTCGCCCGACAGCGCCCGCTCGAAGTACGGCTCCAGGCGCCGGCAGTGCTCGGCGCCGTGCACCTCGCGCAGGTTGCGCCCGAGCATCGCGCCGCTGGGCCAGCGGTACCACTGCTCGTAGACCTTGTTGGTGAACTCGTAGACCAGGTCGGCATTGAGGTAGGCGATCAGCGCCGGCACCTGGTCGGTGATCAGGCGGATCCAGCGCTCGCTCTCGCGCAGCGCCTCGGCGTGGCGGTAGCGCTCGGTGATGTCGGTGAAGGTGTTGACGAAGCCGCCGGTGGGCAGCGCGTGGGTGCGGATTTCCAGCATGCGGCCGTCGAACAGGCGTTGCTCCAGGGCCGCCAGGGGCGCGCCGTCGTCGCCGCGGCTGCGCGGGGTGAGCAGCGGCAGGCCGCTCTCGCCCATGACGTCGGCGAAGGGCCGGTGCGCGCCGATCGGCGCCAGCCCGCAGAGCTCCAGGAAACGCCGGTTCCACAGTTCCAGCGCGCCCTCGGCGCCGACCATGGCCACGCCCTGGGACAGGTTGTCCACGGCGCGCTGCAGCAGGTGCGACTTCTGCGCCACCGCCTGCTCGCGGCGCGCGGTCTCGCTGAGCTTGATCTCGGTGATGTCGGTGTAGAGCACCACCAGCCCGCCGTCGCGGGTCGGCCGCTCGCTCATGCGCACCCAGCGGTCATCGCGCAGGCGGTAGAGGGTATGTTCGTCGTCGTTGCTCCGCTGTTCCTCGACGATCAGCCCGCTGCTCTGCGCCAGGCGGCGCACCTCGGCCAGCCGGGTGCCGGCGCCCAGGCGCGCGCGGGTGGGCGCCCAGAGCGCGCGGAAGCGTTCGTTGAACAGCACGATGCGCTGCTGCGGGTCGAACAGCACGAAGGCGTCGGAGATGCTTTCGATGGCGTCCAGCAGGTGCTGGTGGGCGGTCTCGGCGCGCAGGCGGGCATCGCTGAGCAGCTGGTTGCTGGACTTCAGCTCGGCCATGGCCTGGCTCAGGGCGTCGGTGCGCTCGCGCACCTGCTCGGCCAGCACCACCGAGTGCTGGAAGGCCCCGTAGGCGCCGTCGCCGCGCGAGGCGCTGGATTCGATGCGCTCGATCAGCGCGGTGTTGATGCGCTGCAGCTTGAGCTTGTCGCGCTCGAGCGCCTCGATGCGCGCCAGCAGCTCAGCCGGCGCCGCCACGGGGACGGCCAATGGCGACGCCGGTGAAGGTCTGGTTGATGTGCATGCCATTGAATTGCTCTCCGTAGGTGTTGAAGCCGATCACCTGCTGGTGGCGGAGAAAAGCGGCGGTGGCTGCGCTGTCGCCCGCCACTTCCAGCTCCAGGCGGCGCAGGAAGCAGTCGCAGCCGATGGTCAGCAGCGGCGGGCCGAGGCGTTCGTGCAGGCGCGCGAACTGCGCCTGCAGGTTGGGCAGCAGCGGCCCGGTGCTCATGGCGGTGAGGACGATGCCGTTCTCCACCGCGCAGTAGAAGGTCAGGCTGAAGTCGTCGTGCACCTGCTGGATGGAGCGCACGTAGTACTGGTCCTTGATGCGCACCGCCAGCGGGTGGCGGGAGAACAGCTCGAAGCTCAGTTCGTGGGGCTCCACGCCGACCAGCCGGGCGTATTCCAGGGCGGCGGGCTCGGCGTTGAGTTCCAGCACCCGGCGGCTGGCGCTGTCGGCGCGGGTCACCACCAGCTTCTCGCCGCGCGGCACCACGTGGTGGGTGGTGAACACCTCGAAGTCGAGCCAGGTGTTGAACAGCAGCACCACCGCCGCGCCGGTGTGGAACTGGCCCTGGTAGTAGACGTGGGTATGGGTGAGGTGGTTGTCGTCGCCGGCCGAGCCGCCGAAGTGCGGAATGGCGCCAAGCGCCGCGCTGAGCGCCGCCAGCACCACTTCCTCGCGGCTGGACAGGCCATCGAGCAGGGTCAGGGCGAAGCTGTGGTCCTTGATCGGCGCCAGCTCGCTGCTGCGGCAGTCGGCCACCAGGGCCTCCACCAGCTGCTGCGCGTCGATCAGGCTGAAGCGCTCCATCTCGTCGATCAGCGCGCTGGCCACGGCGAAGCTGCGCACGTCGAAGCCCACCGCGCTGACGCAGCCCCGGCCGTAGCCCTGGGGGGTGATCTCGCCAGCGGTGGTGCAGCCGACCAGCTCGATGCCGCCGAAATACTGCTCCAGCGCGGCGGCCAGGGCCGGCAGGTCGTACTCGGCGGAGCAGAAGAACAGCACGAAGCCCAGGTGCGGGTGGATCAATTGGCGCGCCAGGTCCTGGGCCACCGCCTCCGCATCGCGGGCACTGGACATGCCCCTGACTACGCCTTCGCCCTGCCCTTCCTGCATACGCCTGCCTCAACGCCGGTTGACCACGGGGGCATTCTACGAAGGCGCCCGGCGCGGCCCCATGCTACTTGGGTGCTGGCGGGGACCTCCGAAAGGCGTAGGGGCGGGCCTTGTCCGCGATGGCCGGAGGTTCCGGCGCACTTCGCGGGCAATATCCGCTTACCGTACAAGCGGCCCGGCTTCCGTAGGATGGGTTGAGCGAAAGCGATACCCATCACCAGGGTCCGATGGGTATCGCAAGCTCAACCCATCCTACGAAAAGCACCTCGGTGCAGTCGGCAAGACAGTTGCTGCCCATTTCCTTTGTAGGAGCGCGCCCTGCGCGCGATTCGCGGTACAGCGAACAGCGGAGTCAGGTTCAGCTGCGGAGCGGGGTTGGAGTCAGTAACCCTCTCCCCAGCCCTCTCCCTGAAGGGAGAGGGGGCTTGTCCGTGCCGAGATGGGGCCTGGCTTCAGCCGGTAATTTTTGGAGCTGCCGGCTGACTCCGAAATACCCGAGCACTCCGAACGGTCCCCTCTCCCTTCAGGGAGAGGGTTAGGGAGAGGGCGCTCTTCAAAGCCACACCAACCCTCCCGACAGAAACACCATCCCTCTCCCCCCACAAAAAAAACGGCGGACCGACGCCACCGCCGCCCCGCCCAATTACTGCCAAAGGAGCCCTGAGAATTACCAGTTCAATACCGCGCCAACCGCAAAGGTGTCGGTGTCCTCGCTCACCAGCGAGCCCTTGCGGCCGTCGATCTCGTACTGGTTGTACTCGGCCACCAGCTTGAGGTTGTCGTTGATGGTGCGGAAGTAGGCGATGCCGCGGGTGGAGTAGTCCGCCGCGCTGCCCAGGCCGTTGCCGTCGTCCTCGGTCTTGCCGTAGGACAGCGCCAGGCGGTTCTTGCCCCAGGTGTAGGAGCCCTGCAGCAGCATGCCGCGGCTGTCCACCTCGCGCAGCGCGGCTTCGCCGGCGTTGTTGGTGAAGAAGGGATTGATGCCCTTGGCGGTGAAGCCCGAGCCGGTCAGCGACACGCCGCCGAACTTGGCCTGGATGCCGTAGCCCAGGCCCTTGGAGGTGACGTCGTCGACCTGGTCGTTGGTGTTCTTCGAGGTCTGGTAGGCTCCGTTGATCCAGCTGTAGATCTGCGCGCCGCCCAGGTCGAACTGGTAGCTGATCTCGCTCTCGTAGCGCGGGTTGTCCTGGTAGGCCTTGTCGTCCAGGCCGTCGCTGGCGTCCTTGTCGATCTGGTTGGTGTCGATCGGGTCCATGATGCCCACCGCCACGCGCAGGCCGTCCGCCAGGTTGTTGTTGCGGTAGGTGATCTGCGAGGTGGGGAACGGGTACGGGTAGCCGGTGCCGATGTTGCCGAAGGACACGCCCTTGCCGTCCACCAGGCCGAGGGTGTCGCTGGCGTTGCCGAAGCCGGCCAGCAGTTCGTCGAGGAAGATGTTCGAGCGCGAGAACAGGCCGAAGTCCTTGCCGATCAGCACCTCGCCCCAGTCGCCGGCCACGTTGCCGTAGAACTGCCGCACGTCGATGGCGGTGTCGGTGCCGTCCTGCTCGCTGTCGTTGATGGTCACCCAGAACGAGGAGCGCCCGGTGAGGGTCAGGCCGTCGATCTTCTTGCCGAAGTTGAAGCCGATGTAGTTGGGCAGGAAGCCCATCTTCACCCGCGACTGGCGGCGGTCATAGGTGTCGCCCTCGCGGTCCACGTCGCTGTTGACGTAGAAGGCGTTGAAGTAGCCGTCGGTGGAGAAGGTGGTGTCGTCCTTGTCGTACAGCTTGATGTCGGCGACGGCCGGCAGGCAGCCCAGGCTGCCCAGCGAGGCCAGGGCCAGGGGCAGGAAACGGCGAATGGCGGTGTTGTTCTTGTGCATGACGCGCTCCGCAGGGGATGGATGACCGTTCGGGGTCGTGGCGGAGGCGATTATCGAAACGCCCCGCGCGGCGCCATACGCTGCTTTGGGCGCGCTCCGGCGCTGCTTGCGTGGGGCTTGCCGGAGCGCTGCGCAAGGCCATGGCACCAGGCCACCACAAGGCCCGGCGCCTTGGTCGCGGGGGTAGCGGCACCTTGGCAGCGGGCCTTGCGGCGCAGGACCAAAGTCGCAGGCGCACGTGCCCGGGGCGGTACGCCCGGGCAGTAGCGGAAGGAGGTGCAGAAAGAGATCAGGCGCGGTTGGTCAGCAGCCAGCAGCCGCCCTGCTCGCCCAGCAATGCGGCATGGGCGGCCTGGAGATCGGCGCGAGTGGTGCGGCGGGCGGCCTCGGCCACGCGTTGCGCGTGATCGGCATCCACGCCGGCGAGTTGGTCGCGCCAGGCTGCGCCCTCACTAGCTGGCTCATTCGCCAGGCTGTGGGCGAGGTCGTGCAGGCGGGCCTCGGACAGTTCGCCCAGGGAGATGGCGGCGTCTTCCAGGAAGGTGCGCAGGTGGCCGAACAGCGCGTCCGGCTGTGTATGCGGCGACTGCACGGCGAACAGCAGCCCGCGCCAACCGGCGACCTGGCGGAAGCCGCAGAACAGCGCATAGCCCAGGTTCAACTCGACGCGCAGGCGCTGGTAGAAGCCGCCTTCCAGCTCGCGCGCCAGCAGGCGCCAGGCGGCCTCCTGAGTCGCATCCCGCCCTGGCAGCGGGTAGAACAGCAGCAGCGCCGACTCGCCTTCACCCGCCATGTCGCAGCGATGGCGGCCCCGAACCCGTACCGGCGGCAACAGCGGTTCCGTCGCCAACCGGCCGGGCACCTGGCTTGGCTGGGGCGGCTCGGCGTTGCGCACCAGCACATCCCAGCGTGCCGAAGGCCAGTCCGGCAAAGCCGTACCCTCCCCCGCCAACTGGACCGGCAAGGCGTCGAGCAGGCGGCGGATCGGCAGTTCGGCGGCCTTCTGCTGCCGCTCGCGCAACAGCAGGCGCTCCCCCTGGGCCAGCACTGCCGCAGGGGGCTCGGCCAGCAGCGCCAGGGCGCCGTCCAGGCAGCTTTCCAGGCGGTCGGCCGGGCCTTGCAGGCCCAGGGCCCAGTCGGCGCCCTCCTCGTCCAGGCGCAGGCTCACGCCATTGCGCCGCGCCAGCCCGGCCAGGGGACGCAGGCTATGGCGCAAGGCGAGGAAGTGGCTATGGGACGGCGCGCGCGGGAAGCGCCAACGCAAATGAATCGAGCCCGTCGCCGCCGTGCTGGCCGCAGGTGGCGTCGCGAAGCGCCAGGGCTGAGGAGCGAAGGCCACGGGCTCGACCGGGCTGCGCCCCAGGTGCAGGTCGAAGCCGGCTACACAAGCGGGCTGGCCCGACGCATCCGCCGCCACCAGCAGGCGGACCAGGCGCGATGCGTCCAGCGCCGCCAGCCATTGCGGCGAGACCGGCGCCGGCAGGCCCCGGGCACGCCGCTGCAGTTGTTCCAGGGGAGGCAGTTGCCCTGCTTCGTCCGCCACCAAGGCATCGCCGCCACTCTCGCGCAACGCCCGTAGCCAATCGAGGAAGGCCGCCTCGACCCGCGCGGCATCCCGCGCCTGCGCCAGCTCGAAGGTCGCCGCCAGCAGCGCCTGCCCCGGCGCGCGGTAGGCCACCCGCAAGCTCGCCGCATCGCACAGCCCACGCTCGCCCAGCCAGGCCAGCAATCCACCCTCCGCCTCGTCGCCCAGCAGGCTAGCCAGGGCGTCGAAGGTCTGCTCGGCGACGGCATCCAGCTCGGCCACGGCGAACCCCAGCACCAGGCGCGGCGCACCGGGCAGGCGCAGGTGCAGCCTGTCGCCGGCCAGCGGCGCCAGGGCCGGCGGCAGGTCGCGGGCCGGCACCGGGCCGGGCCGCCAATCCCCGCAATGCCGGGCGGCCAGGGCCTGCAACTCGTCGAGGGACTGCGGCCCCTGCAGCCACAGCTGCACATTGCCGGGCCGGTAGAAACCGCCATGGAAGTCCCGCAGCGCGCCCTGGAAACCCGCCGCCTCCACCGCCAGGCTGGCGCGCCGGCCGGCCACGAAGCGGCGCAGCGGATGCTCCTCGGCCACCCCGGCGGCCAGGGCCGCGTCTATCAGCGTGCCGGCATCGCTCGCGCGGGCGATGTATTCCGCCTCCAGCACCTCGCGCTCGCCGAGCTGCGCGGCATGCTCCAGCCGCGGCCGGGCCAGCAGGTCGAGCAGGCGCGCCAACCCACCGTCCAGCTCCCCTGCGGGCACTTCGAAGAAGTAGTCGGTAGTGCGCGCCCGGGTGCTGGCATTCAGCCGCCCGCCCCGCGCCTGCACCCAGGGCATCAGCCGCTCGCCCGCGGCGAAGCGCACGCCGCCGAGGAACAGCAGGTGTTCGAGGAAATGCGCGAGCCCGGGGTGCGCCCGCGGCTCGTCATGGCTGCCGGCCGCCACCCGCGCCAGGGCGGCGGCGCGGGTGGCCTGCGGATCGTGCACCAGGGTCAGCCCCAGGCCGTTGGCCAGGACGACCTGGCGGGCCTGCGCGGGCGCGGCGTTGCGGTTCATGGGCAATCCAGTGGTGTTCTGCCGCCACCTTACCCGCACGCCGGAGGAAGGGAATAGTGCTTTGGAGGGGTCAGGGGCCGCTGGCGCTGATGACGCCCGTGCGCACCTGCTCGGCCATGGCGATCAGCCGTTCGGCATCGCCCTGCAGGAAGGCCGCCATGCGCACCAGGTGCACCGCCTGGGATGCCGGCAGCTGCTCGGCGGCCCGCCCCAAGTCGGTCGCCAGCCCCTCATGGCGGAAGGCCATGTTCAATAGTTCGCGCCGCAGCCGCTGGCTCGCTTCGTTCAGGCCCATGACGCACCCTCGCTGGCAGTCGAAAACTCCAGCATAGACGAGCCGGCCTCCGTGCCCCGCCGGCCGTCATACCCAGGTATGCCGTGCCTATACCCATGTGCATTTCTGGCCACCGGGCCGCGTTTCTATAATCGCCACCCGAGGTCCCGCGCCGGGCAAGCCCAGGCGCTTGACCTTGACACTAGCGTCAAGCCCCTAGAGTTCCGCCGGTGGAGGTGAACATGCGGATTGGCGAACTGGCACTGCGTACCGGCGCGAGCACCCGCGCGCTTCGTCATTACGAGGCCCGGGCGCTGATCGCGTCGTCGCGGCTGGAAAACGGTTATCGCGACTACGCCCCGGCCATGGTGCGGCGCGTGCTCTGGATACGCGAACTGATCGAGTGCGGCTTCAGCACCCGGCAGATCCACGGCCTGTTGCAGCACCTGGAGGAGGAGGAAGACAGCGAAGGCTTCCTCGCCTGCCTGCAGCAGCACCTGGAGAAGCTCCAGGCGCTGGACGCGCTCCAGGCCCGGCTCGCCGATCGCCGCGCGCGGCTGGCGGAGAAGATCGGGCGCTACCTGCCGCTGCCCGATCCTGCATGGCAACCCCCCACGCAAACTCACTCGGCAACGACGTTGGAGGAACCATGGGAAAGCTGAATGACAAGATCGCGCTCGTGACGGGCGGCAACAGCGGTATCGGCCTGGCCACCGCGCAGCGGTTCGCCCAAGAGGGGGCGACGGTGGTCATCACCGGGCGGCGCCGCCAGGTGCTAGACGAGGCCGTCGGGCAGATCGGCGGCAACGCCCTGGGCATCTGCGCCGACGCCGGCCGGCTGGCCGATATCGACGCGCTGTACCAGCGCATCGGCCAGTTGTTCGGGCGGCTCGACGTGCTGGTCGCCAATGCCGGCGTCATCCGCCCCGCCGCGGGCGAACAGGTGAACGAGGCGCAGTTCGACGAGCAGTTCGACATCAACGTCAAGGGCGTCTTCTACAGCATCCAGAAGGCCCTGCCGCTGCTGCGCGACGGCGGCTCCATCGTGCTGGTGTCGTCCATCGCCCACCTCAAGGCCCTGGACGCCCATGTGGTGTACGCCGCCAGCAAGGCCGCCGTCCGCTCCTTCGCGCGCAGCTGGGCGGCGGAGCTCAGGCAGCGCAACATCCGCGTCAATTGCCTGAGCCCGGGCCCGGTGCTGACGCCGATCATCGGCAAGATGGGCATCGGCGACGAGCAGTTCGCCGCCTTCGAAAGGCAGGTGGCCGGCCAGATTCCCCTGGGCCGGCTCGGCCGCCCCGAGGAGCTGGCGAACGCCGCGCTGTTCCTCGCCTCGGACGACAGCAGCTTCATTACCGGCGTCGACCTGTGCGTGGACGGCGGCCTATCGCAGCTCTAGGGCCTCGCCCGGGCAACCCCGCAGGTCGAAGCGGACCAGCGCGCCGCGCGGCGGGTTGGCCAAGGCCTGCAGCTGCCCGCCATGGGCCTCGATGATCGAACGGCAGATCGACAGGCCCATGCCCAGGCCGCTGGGCTTGGTGGTGTAGAAAGGCGCGAAGACCTGCCCGGCATCCTGCGCGGCGAAGCCCGGCCCGGTGTCGCTGACGCTCACCCGCACGCCGCCTGCGCCGTCCGGCGCCGTTTCGATGTCCAGCTGGCGCACGCCGTCGTCGACCTCGCCCATGGCCTCGATGGCGTTGATGATCAGGTTGAGCAGCACCTGCTGCAGTTCCACCCGGTCGCCCTCCACCGGCGGCAGGCCGTCGGCCAGTTGCGTGCGCACCGTGGCACCGCCCTTGGCGGCCTGGCCGCGGGTGAACTCGACCATTTCCAGGATCGCCTCGTTGATGTCCAGCGCGGCCTTCTGCGACGGCGCCTTGCGCAGCAGCCCGCGGATGCGCTTGAGCACGTCCGCGGCGCGGTTGGCGTCCTTGACGATGCGTTCGAGTCCCTGCCCCACCTCGCCCAGGTCCGGCGGCTGCGCGCCCAGCCAGCGCTGCGCCGCGTAGGCGTTGGTGATGGTGGCGGCGATCGGCTGGTTGACCTCGTGGGCGATGGACGCGGTGAGCTGGCCCATGGTCGCCACGCGGTTGGCGTGGGCCAGTTCGCCCTGCACCTCGCGGTAGCGCCGCTCGCGCTCGGCGAGGTCGCGGTACAGCCGGGCGTTCTCCAGCGAGGCGGCGGCCTGCGAGGCCACCAGCTTGAGCACGGCGGTGCGCGCCGGGCTGAAGGCGCGGGCGGTCAGGTTGTTCTCCAGGTACAGGGCGCCGCTGAGCTGGCCCTGGTTCATCAGCGGCAGGCAGAGGATGGAGCGCGCCTGGCGGTTGCGTACGTAGGGCGAGCTGGCGTATGCCGCCTCGGCCATGGCGTCGTCCAGCGCCAGGCTCTCGCCGGTGCGCAGCACCTGGTAGAGCAGCGCCTCCGGCAGCAGCGCCTCGCTCAGCGGCTCGTCGCGCAGTTGCAGGCGCGACGCGTCGTCGTCGACCGTCACCTGCGCCACGATGCGTGGCCCCTCGGCGCCCTGGAGCACCAGCACGCCGCGTTCGGCGCCGGCCTGTTCGAGGGCGGTGCGCATGACGCTGTCCACCAATCGCTCCAGCACGATTTCGCCGGAAGTGGTCTGCAGCACCTTGAGCACGGTGGCCAGGTCCAGCTGCTCCACCGGTGCGGCCATGGTGGCGGTGGGTCCCGGCGCTGGCGCCTGCTCGCCGAGGAAGGGATGGCGCGCCTCCAGCTGCCGCAGCTTGCCCTCGGCGCCCCAGCGCAGGTAGCAGGCATGCGCGCCCTGCAGGTAGACGCGGGCCACCCTGTCGAGCCCGCGCGCGGCGTAGCAGGCGGCCGCCAGTTCGTTGGCCAGCGCCTCCACCTGGAGGAAGCCGTCGTCCTGCGCGGCACGGATGGCCTGTTCGTAGTGCAGCTCGGCGTCGGCCACGCGGCCCTGCAGGCGGGCGAGTTCGGCCTCCAGCAGCAGGACGTGGCAGCTGAAGTTCGCCGGGCAGAGGTCGGCCCATACCCGCAACTCGTCCCGGTGCGCGGCTATCGCGTCCAGGTGGTTGTCGTCCGGCGTAGCGGCATCGCACAGCGCAGCGTGGGCAAGCGCGTCGAAGAAGCAGTATTCGCCCTCCTCGATGAACGCATGGGAGGTCCACAATAGCGGCTGCGCCTGGGCCGAGGCCTCCAGCGCCGCCGCGTACTCGCCGGCGAAGTAGCGCGCCTGCAGCTTGCGGACCCAGTACCAGCAGCTGTACACCCGCGAGGCGCCGGCCAGGCGCGCCTCGATCTCCACCTCGCGGAAGCCGCCCTGGTCGAGGTGGCCGAAGCGCGGGGCCAGGCCGCGCAGGGTGCGGATCAGCGCGAGCTGGTTGTCGAGGAAGTCGATCACCAGGCCGAAGCCGACCTTGCCGGCGTAGGCCAGGCCGCGCTCCGCCTCGGCCTGCAGCTCGGGCAGCGGCTCGCCGCTGAACAGCAGGTTGGACACCAGGCTGTTGCAGGCGAAGGCGCCGAACGGCAGGTCGCCGGTGCGGTTGGCGCTGTCGAAGACGCGGCGCAGCTGCTCCTCGCAGGCGCGCACCGGCTGCACCCAGCGCTGGGCGAACAGCGAGAACGACAGGTAGGTGCGCGCCTCGTAGCGTTCCAGGCGGCGGCGTTCGACGAGTTCGCAGCCGAGCCGGCCGAAGTGGAAGCCGGCCTGGTAGTCGCCGAAGCGCCGCCCGGCGACCCGCGGGATGTTCGCGTAGGCCACGCAGGAGGCGTCGCCGTTGCCGTGTTCCAGGCTCAGGTTGATGGCCTTGCAGATGGTCAGGCAGGCCAGGTTGCCGTCGGTGTGCAGGGCCGGCGAGAACAGCGTGGTCAGCGCCTCGATGGTGGCCAGGGCGAGCGGCTCGCGCATCGGCGGCAGGTCGATGAGCGTGTCGATGGGCCGCGCGCCGAGCTGGGCGCGGATGCGCTCGTACTCGGCCTGCACCGTGGCGTCGTCCGGGTGGGCCGGCCAGTCGATGCCCACGTGGCGGAGGAAGTCCAGGCAGACCGCCACGGCGTCGTCGCGGCGGTCGAGGATCAGGTAGACGTCCACCTGCAGGCAGGCCACCCAGGCGCGCTGCACGGTCGTCGCGGCGCGCCCGGAGAGCATCCGCAGGCGCTGCTCGGCCTGGGCCACCTGGCCGGTGGCGAACTCGCATTCGGCGCGGCCGGACTCCAGGGCGAACAGCAGTTCGTGGCGGCCCTGCCAGCTCGCCTCGTCCAGCAGCTCCACGCCGCGGGCGAAATAGGCCAGCGCCGAGGCATAGGCGGTCGAGGCCTTGGCCCGCTGCCCGGCGAGCAGGTTGAACCCGGCCAGGCGCTCGCGCTCGTCCGGCTCGGCGATCAGCGCGGCGCCGCGGTTGAGCTGGCCGACGATCTCGAAGATCGCCTCTTCGCGCGCCTGCGGCGGCGTCTGCTCGGCCAGCAGGCGGCCGATCCGCAGGTGCGCCGCGGCGCGCTCGGCCTGGGGAATCAACAGGTAGGCCGCTTCGTGGATACGGTCGTGGGCGAAGGCGTAGGCGCCCTCCCCGCGCTCCACCAGCTCCTGGCGGATGGCGTCCCACAGGGCCCGCTGCAACTGGCTGCGCGATAGCGCCAGCACGCTGCCCAGGGTCGCGGCCTCGGCGCGGTTGCCCAGGCAGGCCAGCTGCTGCAGCACCTCCTGGGTCTGTGCCGGCAGCCGCGCCAGCTTGTCGAGCATCAGGTCGACGACGTTGTCGGTGTAGCCCATCGCCTGGATGCGCCCGAGGTCCCAGCGCCACTGCCGCGCCGGCGCCTCGAAGGCCAGCAGGCCCTCCTCGGCCAGGGCCTGGAGGAACTGGATGACGAAGAACGGGTTGCCGGCGGTCTTGTCGTGCACCAGTTGCGCCAGCGGGCGGATGTGCGCCGGCGCGCCGTGCAGGGCCTCGGCGATCAGCTGTTCGACATGGCCGCGGCCCAGCGGCGCCAGGCGGATTTCGTCGATGCGCACCTGCGCCTTGCCGACCTTGCGCAGCGTGGTGCGCAGGGGGTGGGCGTCGTCCACCTCGTTGCTGCGGTAGGCGCCGAGCAGCATCAGGTGGCGCAGGTCGTCGCTGGTCAGCAGGTCTTCCAGCAGGTCGAGGGTGGCCGCGTCCAGCCATTGCAGGTCGTCGAGGAACAGCGCCAGCGGGTGTTCCGGCCGGGCGAACACGCCGATGAAGCGCTTGAGCGCCAGCAGGAAGCGGCGCTGCGCCTGCTGCGGTTCGAGCGCCGGCAGCGGTGGCTGCTCGCCGATGATCAGCTTCAGCTCCGGGATCAGCTCGGTCATCACCCGCGCATTGGCGCCCAGCGCCTGCTGCAGGGCCTGGCGCCAGCGCGCCAGCTCGCGGTCGTTCTTGCCCAGGAGCATGCGCACCAGGCCCTGGAAGGCCTGCACCAGGGTGGAGTACGGGATGTTGCGCTTGTACTGGTCGAACTTGCCGGAGGCGAACAGCCCGCGCGGCGGCACCAGCAGCTTGTGCAGCTCGTTGACCACCGAGGACTTGCCGATGCCGGAGTAGCCGGACACCAGCACCAGCCCCGGCGCGTCGCCCGCGACTATGCGTTCGAAGGCGGCCACCAGGGTGCCGACCTCGCGTTCGCGGCCGTAGAGCTTCTCGGGGATCAGCAGGCGCTCCGGCACGCTGTGCCCGTCCAGCGGGAAGTCGTCGATGCGCCCGTGGCGCTGCCAGCTCGCCAGGCAGCGGCGCAGGTCGTGCTCCAGCCCGGCGGCGCTCTGGTAGCGCTCCTCGGCGGTCTTGGCCAGCAGCTTCATGACCAGCTGCGACAGCGGCGCGGGGATGCTAGCCACCCGCGCCGTGGGCGGCACCGCCTGGCGCGCGATGTGGCAGTGCACCCACTCCATGGCCTCGCTGGCGGCGAACGGCAGGTCGCCGGTGAGCATCTGGTAGAGGGTGATGCCCAGGGCGTAGAGGTCGCTGCGCGAGTCGATCGAGCGGTTCATCCGCCCGGTCTGCTCGGGCGCCATGTAGGCCAGGGTGCCGGCGATGGTTTCCGGCGGCTCGGGCGCCTGGCGTTCACGCGGCAGCCAGGAGGCCAGGCCGAAACCTGTGAGGCGCACGCGGCCGTCGGTGCAGTCGACCAGGATGTGCGGCGGCTTCAGGTCCTTGTGCACCAGGCCGCGCTGGTGCAGGCGGCCCAGGGCCGCGCTGATGCCCACGGCCAGTTGCAGGAAGCGGCCGGTCTCCATGGGCGCGCCCAGTTGCGCGGACAGCGGCTCGCCGCCGGGGTCTTCCAGCACCAGCAGGCTGCGCCCGCCCTCGCGCAGCAGCTCCAGCGGGCGTACCGCCCAGGCGCCGTCCAGTTCGTCCTTCAGGCCGAACTCGTGGGCCAGGCGCTCGACGCTGGCGGGCTGCGGCGGCTCGCCGGCCGGGCGCGCGAGCAGCACGCCGAGCCCATCCTGGCGCGGATGCCGCCCACGGCTGAATACCCGCTCGCCGTCGTCCCAGAGGACCTGTCGTCTGTCGCTCATCCCCGCTCCACGCCGCGCCCGCTCAGGGGGCCCGGCGCGTCTGCGGCGCGATGCCCAGGGCCTCGGACTTGCGCACCAGGTCCGCCACCGAGCGCGCCGCCAGCTTGCGCATCAGCTGCCCGCGGTGGACCTTCACCGTCACCTCGCTGAGGTTAAGCTCGGCGGCGATCTGCTTGTTCATCAGCCCGGCCACCACGTAGCCCATCACCTCCCGCTCGCGGGGGGTGAGCGCGGCGTAGGCCTCGCGCAGCCCGGCGCTGGAGCGCTCGGCGGCGAGGCGCTCGGCGTCCTTGGCCAGGGCGTTGGCCACGGCGTCGAGCATGTCCTGGTCGCGGAACGGCTTGGCGAGGAAGTCGACCGCCCCGGCCTTCATGGCCTTGACGGTCATGGCGATGTCGCCGTGACCGGTCATGAACACGATGGGCATGCGCAGGCCGTGCTTCTCCACCTGCTCCTGGAAGGCCAGGCCGCTCTCGCCGCGCAGGCGCACGTCGAGCACCAGGCAGCTGGGGGCGTCGTCGCGGGGGAAGGCGAGGAAGTCCGCGGGGGACTCGAAGGTCTCCACGCGCAGGCCGATGGAGCGCAGCAGCCCGGACAGCGCCAGGCGCATCGACTCGTCGTCGTCGACCACGTAGACCACCGGCTCCCTGGGCTTGGCGCTGCCCGGCTGCGCCCCCGATTGCGACCACGAATTCATCCGGCTTGCTCTCCTGCGACCGACGCCGCGCATGGCATACGACTGAAAAAACTAGTCCACCACGGCGTCCCCGACAACGCGGCGGGACGCCCGGCATCCGGACGAAGTTAGCGCGCCGCCGCGCCCACTCGCCAGGACAGAAATCCCAGGTTATCGGCCAGCGCCGGCGCCGGGCTTGCCAAGCGCCGCCACAGGCGGTATCTCGCTGCTGGTTGGAATAGGCATGGCAGCGTTGGCAATGAACATCACCCCAATCGACAACCCCCAGAATGCGTTGCCCGGCAACGGCCCGCGCGAGGTGCTGTTCGTGGCCTACCCGGACATGGGCCTGCTCGACCTCAGCGGCGCCCAGACGGTGTTCTGGGCCGCCTCCAAGGCGCTGGCCGAACGCGGCCTGCCCGGCTACCGCCTGCACACCGCGAGCCTGGCCGGCGGCCTGGTGCGCACCGTGGAAGGCCTGGCGGTGGACAGTACGTGCCTGCCGCCGCCGCACGCCGTGGCAGCCGATACCCTGGTGGTGCCCGGCGCCCCGGACATCTGCCACACGCTGGACAGCCATACCGAGCTGGCAGCCTGGATCAGCGCCGCCGCGCCACACATCCGGCGTGTCGCCTCGGTGTGCAGCGGCGCCTTCCTGCTGGCCCGCGCCGGCCTGCTCGACGGCCGCCGCGCCGCCACCCACTGGGCCCTGTGCGACGCCCTGCGCCAGCGCTTCCCGGCAGTGGAAGTGGATGCCGACGCGATCTTCATCCAGCAGGGCGAAACCTGGACCTCGGCGGGCGTGAGCGCCGGCATCGACCTGGCCCTGGCGCTGGTGGAAGCCGACTGCGGCCGCGAGGTGGCCATGGCCGTGGCCCGCGAGCTGGTGGTGTACCTCAAGCGCCCCGGCGGCCAGGCGCAGTACAGCACCCTGCTGCAGTCCCAGGCCGCCGACAGCCCGCTGTTCGACGAACTGCACCTGTGGCTGGCCGAGCACCTGGGCGAGCGCAGCCTCACGGTGGAGCAGCTGGCCGAGCGCGTGCGGATGAGCCCGCGCAACTTCTCGCGGGTCTACAAGCAGCGCACCGGCCGCACCCCGGCCCGGGCCATCGAGCTGTTCCGCCTGGAGGCCGCCCGGCGCCTGCTGGAACACTCGACGCAGAGCATCGAGCAGATCGCCCGGCAATGCGGCTTCGGCAACGAGGAGCGGATGCGCGTCACCTTCCAGCGCCACCTGTCGATCGCCCCGCGCGACTATCGCAGCCGCTTTACCCGCGAGGCCTGAGCACTACATTCGTATCCATGAACTTGCCCTTCATTGATCAAGGAAGTTGCCAAGTTGCGGAAAGTGCCTCGACGGAAGTTTGCAAGAACCCATACCCAGGTCTCGCCCGACTATACCCAGGTATACTTCTTCGCCTTGTTCGCTGGCGTATCTTGAAGTCTCGACAGATACCGCCACGAGCAATTCCCGATGACCCAGGAACCCCCGAGTCGCCAGACGGCTGTGATTGCCGTGGTCGACGACGATGACTCCGTGCGCGCGGCGCTGGAGAGCCTGCTGCGCGCCAGCGGCTACCGCGTGCGCAGTCATTCCAGCGCCCTGGACTTCCTCACCGGAGAGCCCGGCGAGGCGCAGTGCCTGGTGTCCGACGTGCAGATGCCCGGCATGAGCGGCCTACAGCTGCATGAGAGACTCATCGCCATGGGCCTGCGCATTCCCGTCATCTTCATCACCGCCTACCCCGAGGCGGTTCCCGCCCCGCTCGCCTGCCTGCCCAAGCCGTTCGACGCCGAGCGCCTGCTCGCGTACATCGAAACCGCCCTGCGCCAGCCGCGCTGAAACTTCCCCGGCAAGTTCTGTCGATACCCAGGTATATATCCGCCAGACCAACGCACTATTCCGCGAACCCCATGTAGAAGTGTGCGGCGCAAGTTCCCCGAATAGCATGAATTCCACAGCGGACGACTCGACAGTCACGCCGGGCTTGGAGCCGAAACTTCAAGGTCATTCATCACTACGTATATTCGGGAGCAAATCATGAAACAGCAGATTCTGGTGGTGGGCGCAGGCTTCGGTGGGCTCTGGAGCGCCTTGAGCGCGGCACGCCTGCTGGACCGACACGAGCGTCACGACGTGCAGATCAGCCTCCTCGCGCCCCAGGCGGAGCTGCGCATCCGCCCGCGCTTCTACGAACCCGACGTGGGCCGCATGTTCGCCCCGCTGGACGCGCTGTTCGACACGGTGGGCATCCGCTTCGTCCAGGGCAGCGCCGAGCGCATCGACGAGCAGGCACAGAGCGTCGGCTACCGCGACGCCGCCGGCCGCCAGGGCGAGCTGGGCTACGACCGCCTGGTGCTGGCCACCGGCAGCCAGCTCGCCCGGCCGCCGGTGCCGGGCCTGGACAGCCACGCCTTCGACGTCGACCAGATCGAGTCCGCGGCGCGCCTGGAAGCGCACCTCAAGGCCCTGCGCAACCGCCCCGCCAGCCCGGCGCGCAACACCGTGGTGGTGGTCGGCGGCGGCTTCACCGGCATCGAGACCGCCACCGAAATGCCGGCGCGCCTGCGCGAGGCGCTGGGCGCGGAGCAGGACATCCGCGTGATCGTCGTCGACCGCGGCGCGCAGGTGGCCGCTGCCCTGGGCGAAGGCATCCGCCCGTCGATCATCGAGGCCTCCACAAAGCTGGGCATCGAATGGGTGCCCGACGCCAGCGTCGCCGCAGTGGACGCCGACGGCGTGAGCCTGGCCGGCGGCCGCCGCATCGACAGCCACACGGTCATCTGGACAGGCGGCCTGCGCGCCAGCCCGCTGACCGGGCAACTGAGCGGCGAACGCGACGCCCTGGGCCGCCTGCACGTGGACGGCAACCTCAAGGTGCGCGGCCAGGCCAAGGTATTCGCCGCTGGCGACGTGGCCTATGCCGCCACCGACGACCTCGGCAACCACGCGGTGATGTCCTGCCAGCACGCGATCTCCCTGGGCCGCCACGCCGGCAACAACGCCGCCGCCGACCTGCTGGGCGTGCCGCCCACCCCCTACCGCCAGCCCAAGTACGTGACCTGCCTGGACCTGGGCGCCTGGGGCGCGGTGTACACCGAGGGCTGGGACCGCCAGGTCAAACTGCTGGGCGAGCAGGCCAAGGAGCTGAAGACGCAGATCAACACCCTGTGGATCTACCCGCCGGCAGCCGACCGCAGCATCGCCCTGGCGGCGGCCGATCCGCTTATCCCGGTGGCCTGAAGAGCCCCCTCTCCCGCAAGCGGGAGAGGGGGCTGTTCGGAGTGGGTGGGGAGTTCGGAGTCAAACTGATACACCTAGCGAACGCGGGAACGTGGGGCGGATAACCGTTCGCGGTTATCCGCCGTTGGCCGTGCCACCGGAGCGTTCGGCGGGGCCGGTGAATCCAATCGCGGACAAAGTCCGCTCCTACGCCCGTGCTTCCTGGAACCGTAGGAGCGCCCCTCTCCCCAACCCTCTCCCGCAAGCGGGAGAGGGGGCTGTTCGGAGTGGGTGGGGAGTTTGGAGTCAAACTGATACACCTAGCGAACGCGGGGCGGATAACCGTTCGCGGTTATCCGCCGTTGGCCGTGCCACCGGAGCGTTCGGCGGTGCCGGTGAATCCAATCGCGGACAAAGTCCGCTCCTACGCCCGTGCTTCCTGGAACCGTAGGAGCGGACTCCGTCCGCGATGGGTTTGGCTGGACGGGTGTGGAGTCAGGGAGCTTCGTGATTGCACTTCACGCCGAACGGTCCCCTCTCCCGCAAGCGGGAGAGGGGCCGTTCGGAGTGGGCGGGGAGTTCGGAGTCATCCTGAAATGCCAGAACTCCCCCTCGTCATTCCCGCGAACGCGGGAATCCAGGGTTCGCGAGCAAGCTCGCTCCTACGAAAAGCACATTGACGTAACCGGGGAGTCCGGCGTAGCCGGCAAGTCCGCGAGAAGAACCACCCCCTCACCCCTGCGCACTCGGCACCTCATCCTCACTGATGCAATGCTCTATCTCGGTCACCTTGCGCAACGCCTGATCCGCACAGGGATAAGCCCCGAAAATACGCCCCTGGTAGAACACCACCCAGACGAACCCCAAGGGCTCCCCGCCCGCCAGCCCACGGGCCAGCGCCTGGAACCCGGGAGGCAGGTCGTCGATATGCATCTGTGCCATACCGCGCAGGATCATGGCCGCTCACCTCTGGCTCGGAAGGCAGCATTCTCGATGCCCGCGGGCCTGCGGGCAATACGACGGAAGTTTGCCGGGCAACGCCTCGTGGCACCCGCTGGAAGTCCGGCACAGGGCGGCGCGCTGCCCTGTGCGGGCCATTGACCCTGGCATCGTTGCGCCTCCTCAGCCGTATCGGCTCACAGGGTGAAGACGATGCGCTCGGCGGCGCTGCGCTGCCAGGCCGACTCGACCTCGCTCAGCGGCACCGCCTCGGCGTCCACCTTCAGCCCGGCCGGCTCGATGGCCCGCAGCAGTTGGCCGATCACCCGCACCAGGCCTTCGTTGGACACGCTGCCCAGGCCGCTGCCGAGCAGCTCCAGGCCGGAGCTGCGCAGCGCGCCGGCGTTCAGCGGCAGGCTCGCCCCGGCGAGCGAGCCGATGTTGACGAAGCGCAGGCGCGGCGAGGCCTCGCCGCTGCCGTGGCTGGCCGCGGCGTCGAGGATGCAGGCCGCCGGCGGGCCCCACAGGTAGTCCAGCACCACGTCGATGCCGCGGCCCTGGATTTCCTCGCGCAGCTCGGCGGTCAGTTGCTCGGCCGGCTGGTCCAGGCGGATGAAGTGGTCCGCGCCCAGGGCGCGCAGCTCCGCCTCCACCGCCGGGTTGCGCGCGGTGGCGATCACCCGCGAGGCGCCCAGGTGCCTGGCCACCTGGATGGCCAGGCGCCCGGAGGTGCCGGCGGCGCCGTTGACCAGCACGCTTTCGCCGGGCTTGAAGTGCGCGCGTTCCTGCAGCGCCGCCCAGGACGACATGCCGGGGTTGGCGATGGCCGCGGCGGTGATGTCGTCGATGCCGTCGGGCACCGCCACGCAATAGCGCGCGTCCACCGCCACGGTCTCGGCCATGGCGCCGTGGGGCGCGCGGGGGAAGGCGAAGTACACGCGGGTGCCGTCTTCCAGCAGGCCCACGCCGTCGACGCCGGGCACCGCCGGCAGGCTCCGGGGGCTGCTGTAGTGCTTGCCGCTGGCCTGGGCGCGCACCAGCTGGCTGAGCGCGGCGGCGCGCACGCGCACCAGCACCTCGCCGGCGGCGGCTGGCTGCGCCTCGAACTCGCCGTAGCGCGGCGGCTGGTCGAAGGCATGGACGATGGCGGCTTTCATGGGGTTCTACTCCGGTGGCTCAGAGGAATCGGGATGCCGGCTTCAGGCGTGCCAGCAGCGGTACCAGCCGTCCTGCTCGTCGATGCGCAGCTCGGTCTGGTAGAGGTCGGACAGCCGGGCGCTGGTCAGCACCTCGGCCTTGGGCCCGTCGGCGACGACGCGACCCCTGTCCAGCAGCACCACGCGCTCGATCTCGGGGATGACCTCGTCGATGTGGTGGGTGGTGATGATCATGGCGTGCGCCTCGCCGCAGAAGCGCCGCAGCAGCTTGAGCATGCCCAGGCTGGCGCCCATGTCCAGGCCGTTGGCCGGCTCGTCGAGGATCAGCGCGCGCGGCCGGTGGACCAGCGCGCGGGCCAGCAGCAGGCGGCGCTTCTGCCCGGTGGACAGGCGCTGGAACATGGTCCGCTCGTGGCCGGCCATCTCCACCACCGCCAGCAGCGCGCGGGCCTGCTCCAGTTGCTCGTCGCTGGGCTGCAGGTGGCCGTGGGCGCCGATCGAGCCGAAGAAGCCGGAGACCACCACGTCCAGGGCCTGGGTGTAGGGCGTGTAGTCGTCCTGCAGGTCCTGGGAGATGAAGCCGATGCGGCTGCGCAGGTCCCAGAGGTTGACGGTGTCGCTGCCGAACAGCCGCAGGTGGCTGCCCTCGCGCTCCACCGGGTACAGCTCGCGGCTGATCAGCTTGAGCAGCGTGCTCTTGCCGGCGCCGTTGGGGCCGAGGATGGCGACCTTCTCGCCATCGCCGATGTGCAGGGAAAAGCCGTCGAGCACGCGGGTCTGCTGCTGGAAGGCGGTGACGTTGTGGATGTCGATCATGAAGGGTTCGTCGTCGCGAGCGGGGGAACGCCGATACTACATCAGGTGGCACCGGGCGGCGCCGGCTCGTGACCGGCGCCGCCCAGGCCCTGCGCGAGGGAAGGAACATCGGCCGGCGCGGGTAGCGCCGGCGATGGCATGCGCATCCCGCGCATGACGCGGGCGAAGCCGGGACGGTCGGCCCGGCTCCACCCTGCCGACGTCCTGTCGGCGTTGCCGGCTTGCGGCTTCAGGCCACGTCTCCGGCCTGCCCGACCGGCGCCTTGCGCCGCAGCGGCGCGGTTTCGCGCAGCAGGCTGGCGGCGGCAAGGCCGAGCACCACGCCGCCCAGGGCCAGGTAGAGGGTGTACTGGATGCCGTGGTGCTGGGCGATGTAGCCGGCCAGGGCCGGCGCCACGCCGCCGCCGAACACTTCGCCGATGCCCACCACCAGCCCGGTGGCGGTGGACACCAGGGGCAGCGGCACGGACTCGCCGGTGAGCGGGCCGACGGTCATGCAGATCATGCTGAAGTTGAAGAAGGTGGTGAGGAACAGCAGCGCGAACAGCGTCAGCGGCTCGGCCCCGGTGTGCATCAGCAGCCAGATGCAGGCGCCGGTGGCGACGAAGCTGCCCAGCACCACCGGCTTGCGCCCCAGGCGGTCGGACAGCCCCGGCAGCAGCAACTGGCCGATGAAGCCGCCCAGGCCGATGGCGGACATGACGAAGCCCATCTGCTGCACGCCAAGGTGCAGGTAGTCGGTGAGGTAGTTGGGCATCATCACGCTGAGCACGAACAGGCTGGTGAGCATGCAGAACATGCCGAGGATGTTCAGCGGCACGTTGCGGTAGCGCAGCGCGTCCAGCCAGCGGCCCTGTTCCTGGGGCACATCAGCGGCTGCCGGCATGCGGGTTTCGCGCAAGTTGCGGTACATGAACCAGGCGAGCAGGAAGCCGGGCAGCGACACCACCACGAACACCCAGCGCCAGGACGGCAGCACCAGCAGCAGCTGGGTGGCGAGGATCGGCGCCAGGCCCAGGCCGAGGATCGGGAAGAAGGCCTGCTGGATGCCGATGTTCAGCCCGCGCCGCGACGGGTGCGAGGACTCCGCGGTGGCGGCGATGGCGGTGGGCGTGAAGGCGCCCTCGGAGACGCCCATCACCGCGCGGATCAGCAGCAGCGCGGCGACGCCGTTGGCCAGCCCGGACAGCCCGGCCAGCAGGGAGAACAGCAGCACCGCGGGGATCAGCACCTTGCGCCGGCCGATGCGGTCGGACAGCCGGCCCATGAAGATCGAGGAAATCCCCCAGGCGATGGCGAGGATCGCCGAGACGTTGCCCAGGTCCTGATAGTCCAGGTGCAGCTCGCTCATCATCACCGGGAACAGCGGCAGGATGATGAAGCGGTCCAGGCCGACCAGGCCGAAGCCCAGGGCGAGCATGGCGACGGCCGTGTATTCGTAGCGCGCATTCCACTTGTTGTCGTTGTTGTGCATGGCATGGGTACTCGGGACGTTGGCGGGCGGTCAGAAGTAGAACAGCGCTTCGACCATGGTGGAGAGTTGCGAGCGGTCGCGGCCGTTGCCGTAGGGGCGGTCGTGGTCGCGGGGGTCGAACCAGTCGTAGCGCAGCTCCGGGCGCAGCGAGAGGTTGCCGGTCACATCCCAGCGCAGGCCGGTGGTGAGGGCGTTGTAGTCGCCGCGGGCGGTGCTGGTGGGGAACAGGATG
Source organism: Pseudomonas sp. R3.Fl (assembly GCF_023516765.1). Taxonomy (NCBI): domain Bacteria; kingdom Pseudomonadati; phylum Pseudomonadota; class Gammaproteobacteria; order Pseudomonadales; family Pseudomonadaceae; genus Pseudomonas; species Pseudomonas sp. R3.Fl. The sequence continues at coordinate 6,637,262 of NZ_JAMGSO010000001.1, read as the reverse complement.
AAGCCGTCCGGGTCGCTGAAATGCTCGCCGCGCAGGGAGAAGGACAGGTCCGGGCGGTACTGGTAGGTGACCACCGCGTTGGCGCCCCACCAGCGGGCGCCGTCGAAGCCGGGGCCGGTGACCACGTCGACGGTGGAAGCCTTGCCGTCGCCGGCCTGGTGGCCGTAGACCAGCTCGGCGCCCATGGACCAGCGCTCGTCGAACCTGTGCCAGCCGTTGAGCGAGTGCTGCTGCTTGAGCTGGCCGCTGTTGGCGACCAGCCGCGAGGTCGGCGCCTGTACGTCGGAGAAGCTGTCGTTCTGCTCGTCGCCGACGATGAATTCGTAGTCGAGCCAGGTGTTCATGTCTGGCGCGCGCCAGCGCAGGGCGCCCATCAGCGACTTGCCGTCGTTGTTGTCGCGCAGGTTGTTCCAGCCCTGCACCACGCCCAGCTCCAGGCCGAGGATGCCGCTGTCGTCGTTGAGCAGGCGGGTGCCGACCAGCACCCCGGAGACGGTGCCCGGCTCGCTGACGAAGGCGTAGGTCTTGCTGGCGAAGGGGTTGCGCGCCTGGCGGATGTTCGGCGGAATCTCGTAGCCCAGCGCCGGGCCGAACACCCCGGCCATGAAGTTGAAGCCCGGCCCGTAGGGCACGTAGGCGGTGGCGGCGATGTTGGGGACGGCGAGGAAGCGGTCCTTGTCCTTCTGCGCCTTGGCGGCGTCGTCCTCGTTCATGTTCCAGTGCATGTCCCAGCCGAAGGTCCGGGCGAACTGGGCGTTGCGCCCGTAGTTGGCCTCGAAGGTGAAACCGAAGGCGAAGTCCTCCGGCTTGGGCCCCGGCAACGGGGTGATGCGCGGTACGAAGGTGCCCTTGAGCGCCTTGTCGACGAACAGGTGCAGGCTGCCCCACTCCAGGCCCTCGTCGGACATGCCGGTGAGCGGCAGGTTGCTCAGCCCGTCCTCGCGCTCGTCGTGGGTGGAGCGGTTGTTGCGCACGTAGGCGACGTCCAGCAGGCCGGAAACTGTAATGCCGTAGTCGCGCTCCAGGCTGTCGCCGAAGAGGCCCTTGAACAGGCTGCCCTCCCCCGGCGCCGGCGCCTCGGCGGCATGACATTCCACGAATGCCAGGGCGGCCAGGACCGCACCAAGCGTTTTCACCTTGATGTTGAGCATGCTTCTGTCTCTTGTTGTTGTTTTCAGAAAAGTGCCGCGGGGGTGATCCCCCGCGGCAGAGGGGACTAGACCTGGGCGGCGAGCGGCCGGCGCTCCTCGCGCAGCGCGCCGCCCTGGCCTGGCTGCAGCGCCAGGTCGCGGCGCAGCGCGTCGAGCAGTTGCGGCAGTTCGCTGGCGTGGCCGATGCCGCCGTAGATGTAGAAGTCCGGGCGCACCAGCACGGCTTGCAGCCCGGCGGCGTGGAGGAACTGGTGGTACTTGCCGGACAGGTCGCGGCAGGTGCCCGGCGCGCCGTCCTCGCTCAGGCGCACCGTCTTCACCTCCAGCCGTTCGAGCAACGCCTTGTGCGCCTCGCCCAGCCCGGCCAGCGGGTCGTCGCCGATGCTCAGCAGGTGGAAGCCGCGGCCGAAGGCGTCGTCGTAGCGCTGGCGGTGTTCGTCGCGCTCGATCTCGCCGTGCACGCCCAGGCAGCCGGCCGGGCCCAGGGCGCGGCCGTTGCGTTCGTCCTTGTGCACCACGCCGTCGACCAGGCCGGGGAACGGCGGCAGCGGCGGCACTTCGCCTGCGAGGAAGGCGGCGTCGCGCTCGGCGGCCTGCTGCGGGTCGGCCACGCAGACCACCTTGCCCATTTCCACCGAGGCGTCGATCACCGCGCGGATCTGCGGCTTGCGCTCCAGGGTGTAGCTGTCCAGCAGCTTGTCGGAGCAGATGCCGCGCAAGACCAGGTCCAGGCGCCAGGACAGGTTCCAGGCGTCGCGGATGCCCGAGCACATGCCCTGGCCCATGAACGGCGGCATCAGGTGCGCGGCGTCGCCGGCCAGCAGCACGCGGCCGTGGCGCCAGGTCTGGGCGATGCGCGAGCGGAACTGGTACACCGCATGGCGCACCAGGCTGGCGGTGTCCGGGGTGACCCAGGGCGCCAGCAGTTCCCAGACCTTGTCGGTGCTCTGCAGGTCCTCGATGCTCTCGTGGGGCAGGCGCATGAATTCCCAGCGGCGGTAGCCGGGGCCGCCGGGGACCATGGTGGTCGGCCGCGCCGGGTTGCACCACTGGCCGATGTCCGGCACGTCCAGCTCGACGCCGGGGTTGGGCTGCAGGTCGACCACCAGCCAGTCTTCCTGGAAGCCCAGGTCCTGCCAGTCGATGCCGCACTCGCGGCGCACCGCGCTGTTGGCGCCGTCGGCGCCGATCACGTAGCGGGCGCGCACGGTGCGCTGCTCGGTGGCCTGCGCCGAGTCGCCACGCTGGGTGCGTTGCATGCGCAGCTCGCAACCCTGTCCGTCCTGGCTCAGCCCCAGCACTTCCCAGCCCTGGTGGACCTCGACGTTGGCGATGGCCTTGGCCCGGCGGTCGAGGATGGCCTCCAGGCCCGGCTGGTTGAACAGGTAGCCGAAGGGGCCGTCGCTGATCGACTCGGCGGACCAGTCGATTTCCACCAGCACCTTCCAGTCGGCGTTGAACCACTGGTAGCAGGCCGAGGGCTGGGAAATCTCTTGCAGCTCCTCTTCCAGGCCCATCATGCGGAATACGCGGCGGATCTCGTGGTCGTGGAACACCGCGCGCGGCAGCGGGTAGAGGGACTGCCAGCGCTCGTACACGGCGACGCTGTAGCCCATCTTGCCGAGGAGGATGGCGAGGGTCTGGCCGACCGGGCCGTAGCCGACGATGGCCACGTCATGGATCTTGTTTTCGTTCATCTGTGCTGACCTGAAACCGGGTGGGTTTTGGGCAAGCCGCTCCCCGCCTCCCTGCGCGGCAGGAAAGTGTTCGGGACCAGGAAGCGGCCTGCGTCGCTGGGGGGCGCTAGCTTTTGGCCGGCGCGCTGTCCGTCTCGGTGTTGAGGACGAAGTACTCGGGGACGCTGGGGCCCCAGAGGTACAGCGAGTTCTCGGGCGGGAAGTCGCCGGCCGGCCACTGGCTGCCAGCGTCGATGAAGTCCATGTCCGCCGAGTACTCGCAGAACGAGCCCCAGGGGTCGCGGACGTAGTGGAAGTAGTTGGAGCCCAGGCAGTGCCGCCCGGTGCCCCAGCCCTCGCGATAGCCGGCGCTGGCCATCTGCTCGGCGCCGTTGCCGACCTCGTCGACGCCGTCGACTTCCCAGGCGGCGTGGTGGAAGCCCTTGGCGCCGCTCTTGCAGAAGGCCACCAGGTGGTGGTCGCAGCCGTGCGGGGCGTGGGTGAAGGCGATGATGTCCTGGGAATGGTCGGACAGGCGCAGGCCCAGGGCCCGCTCGTAGAAGGTGACGGCCTGGGGCACGTCGGGGCTGAACAGCAGCACGTGGGACAGCCGCCGCGGGCGTACCCGGGCCACTTCGTCGCGGGTGCCGACGCCACGCACGGCGGGCTGCGCCGGCGCCGCGGCGCGCTTGCTGTCGGGCATGTGCTTGGCGCCGACCTTCACCTGCAGCAGGTTGCCGTCGGGATCGCGGAACCAGAAGCCCTCGCCGTCGCCGGCCTCGAAGCGCGCGCCGGCGACCTCGGCCTGCTGGCGCAGGGCGTCGTAGTCCTCGGCGAAGCAGTTGAAGCTCAGGTAGGCCAGGCTCTTGCGCGGGCCCTGCAGCATCCGCGCCCAGCGGTGGCCGTCGGCGGCCCGCAGTTCCAGGGCGTCCGCGGTTTCGCCGACTTCCAGGCCGAAGCTGGCGAAGAAGGTCCGCGCCTCGGCCAGCGAGGGCACGAACAGTGCGTAATGATCGATCGAATGCACACTGCGGGGAGTGACAGTCATGATCGCCTCCGTTTGTTGTTCTTGTCGTCGAAGCCTCGGAGCGGGAGGCTTCGATCTGGCCGGGAATGCCCGGGGTCAGGCTTCGTCCAGCACCGGGTTGACCAGGGTGCCGATGCCTTCGATGGACACTTCCACCACGTCGCCGGCCTTCAGGTAGACCTTCGGGTCCATGCCGAAGCCGACGCCGGCCGGGGTGCCGCTGACGATCACGTCGCCCGCTTCGAGGGTCACCGCCTCGCTGAGGGTGGAGATGATGGTGGCCACGTCGAACAGCATGTCCTCGGTGTTGGCCGATTGCACCACCTTGCCGTTGACGCGGGTCTGCAGCAGCAGGCCCTTGCCGCCGGCCGGCAGTTCGTCGGCGGTCACCAGGTCCGGGCCGAAGGCGCCGGTGTCGTCGAAGTTCTTGCCCACGGTCCACTGCGGCGACTTGAACTGGTACTCGCGCACCGAGCCCTCGTTGAACAGCGCGTAGCCGGCGACGTGCTGCAGCGCCTGCTCCTTGGCGATGTGCCGGCCGCCGCTCTTGAGCACCACGGCCATCTCGCCCTCGTAGTCCAGGGTGTCGGAGACGCGCGGGCGCACCAGCGGCTGGTTGTGGGCGATCAGGCTGCTGTTGAAGCGCGGGAACAGCGTCGGGTAGTCCGGCTGGGCGTAGGGCGATTCCTTGGTGTGGTCGGCGTAGTTCAGGCCGACGCAGACGATCTTGCCGGGCTTCTTCATCAGCGGCAGGTAGTCCTGCTCGCCGATCTCCACCAGCGGCCCCTGCGCCTCGGCGCCGTAGGTGGCCAGGTCCACGCCGCGCTCCAGCAGCGATTCCAGCGATTCCTCGCCGAGAACCCGGACGCCTTCGGCAGTACGCACGCCCAGTACCGGGCGGCCTTGGTGAGTGAAGCGAACGTAGCGCATGGAGCTGACCTCTTGTTGTGGTTCGTGACGACCGCCAGGCAGTGCGGTATGGGCCCTAAGCTAATCCGAGGAAAATATGCCGTCAACGATAAAATATATTTTTTCAGAATTATCGATAAAAGGCCGCCGTGTGTATCATCTGCCTCATCCGTCATCACCCATGGTAAAGCCCATGAACCGAGCCGAACGCTGGGCGCAGCAGCCCGAAGTCTCGGAGAAGCGCACCATGGCCTCGCAACTGGAGGCCCGGGTCCGCGAAGACATCATCAACGGCCGCCTGGCGCCGGGCAGCCGCCTGCGCCTGAAGGAGCTGGCCGAGCACTACGACGCCGGCGTCATCCCCCTGCGCGAGGCGCTGTCGCGCCTGGCCGCCAGCGGCTTCGTCAGCGCCGAGGACCAGAAGGGCTTCAGCGTCGGGCGCATCTCCGCGGAGGAAATCCGCGACATCACCCACACCCGCCTGCTCATCGAATGCCAGGCCCTGGCCGAATCCATCCGCAACGGCGACCTGGAGTGGGAAAGCCGGCTGATCGCCGCCCACCACCGCCTGGACCGCCTGCCCATCGTCGAAGGCCCGGAACGGCTGCTGAAGCCGGAATGGGAGAACGCCCACGTGGCCTTCCACGAGGCGCTGATCGCCAACTGCCGCTCATCCTGGCTGCTGCGCCTGTCGCACATGCTGCGCGACCAGACCGCGCGCTACCGCATGCTCTCGGTGCACTACAACGACGGCGCCGAGCGCGACGTCCCCGGCGAGCACCGCGAACTGCTCGACGCCGCCCTGGCGCGCGACGTCGACAAGGCCTGCGCGCTGCTGGCCCGGCACTACGAGACCACTACCCGCAGCGTGCTGGCTCATGAGGCGTTGAAGGGTTGAGCCCGGGCCCCGCACCTACATCCCCCGCCAAGCATGGCTTTTCGTAGGATGGCGTTGAGCGAAGCGATACCCATCACCACGGCAGCATGGGTTTCGCAGGCTCAACTACGGGGCGTTGTGTTTGCCGGAGGGCGTAGGAGCGGACTCCGTCCGCGATGTGCATCGGTTCGGACCGGGGCGAATCGCGGATAAATCCGCTCCTACAAGGTGCAGGGGAAACCGTCCCGTAGGATGGGTTGAGCGAAGCGATACCCATCACCACGGCAGCATGGGTTTCGCAGGCTCAACTACGGGGCGTTGTGTTTGCCGGAGGGCGTAGGAGCGGACTCCGTCCGCGATGTGCATCGGTTCGGACCAGGGCGAATCGCGGATAAATCCGCTCCTACAAGGTGCAAGGGAAACCGTCCCGTAGGATGGGTTGAGCGAAGCGATACCCATCGCCACGGCCGCATGGGTTTCGCAGGCTCAACTACGGGGCATTGTGTTTGCCGGAGGGCGTAGGAGCGGACTCCGTCCGCGATGTGCATCGGTTCGGACCGGGGCGAATCGCGGATAAATCCGCTCCTACAAGGTGCAGGGGAAACCGTCCCGTAGGATGGGTTGAGCGAAGCGATACCCATCACCACGGCAGCATGGGTTTCGCAGGCTCAACTACGGGGCGTTGTGTTTGCCGGAGGGCGTAGGAGCGGACTCCGTCCGCGATGTGCATCGGTTCGGACCGGGGCGAATCGCGGATAAATCCGCTCCTACACAAGGTGCAGGGGAAACCGTCCCGTAGGATGGGTTGAGCCTGCGATACCCATCGCCATGACCGCATGGGTTTCGCAGGCTCAACCCATCCTACGAAAAGCACTTCGAGACAACGGAACGCGTCAGAAGTAATACAGCGCTTCGACCATCGTCCCCAGCCGCGTGCGATCACGGCCGTTGCCGTAGGGGCGGTCGTGGTCCCGCGCGTCGAACCAGTCGTAGCGCAGCTCCGGGCGCAGCACCAGGCTCCTGGTCAGGTCCCAGCGCAGGCCGGTGGTGAGCGCGTTGTAGTTGCCGCGGGCGGTGCTGGTGGGGAACAGCGCGTAGCCGTCCGGGTCCTCGAAGTGCTCGCCACGCACGGACAGCGACACCCGCGGGTGGAACTGCCAGGTGACCACGGCGTTGGCGCCCCACCAATGCGCGCCGTCGAAGCCGGGGCCGGTGACCACGTCGACGGTGCTGGCCTTGCCGTCGCCGGCCTGGTGGCCATAGACCAGTTCGGCGCCCATGGACCATTGGTCGTTGAACTTGTGCCAGCCGTTGAGCGAGTGCTGCTGCTTGAGCTGGCCGCTGTCGGCGATCACCCGCGAGGGCGGCGCCTGGACGTCGGAATAGCCGTCGTTCTGTTCGTCGCCGACGAGGAATTCGTAGTCCACCCAGGTGTTCATGTCCGCCGTGCGCCAGCGCAACGCGCCCATCAGCGACTTGCTGTCGTTGTTGTCGCGCAGGTTGTTCCAGCCCTGCACCACGCCCAGTTCCAGGCCGAGGATGCCGGAAGCGTCGTTCATCAGCCGCACGCTGCCGAGCACGCCGGCCACGGTGCCCGGTTCGCTGACGAAGGCGTAGGTCTTGCTGGCGAAGGGGTTGCGGGCGAAGCGCACGTTGGGCGGGATCTCGTAGCCCTGGGCCGGGCCGAACACCCCGGCCATCAGGCTGATGCCGGGGCCGTAGGGCAGGTAGGCGGTGGCGGCGAAGTTGGGCAGCGCCAGGAACAGGTCCTCGTCCTTCTGCGCCTTGGCGGCGTCCTTCTGGTTCAGGTGCAGGCCCATGTCCCAGCCGTAGGTGCGGGCGAACTGGGCGTTGCGCCCGTAGTTGGCCTCGAAGGTGAAACCGAAGGAGAAGGCCTCGGGCCTGGGCCCGGGCAAGGGGGTGATGCGCGGGACGAAGGTGCCCTGCAGGGCCTTGTCGACGAACAGGTGCAGGCTGCCCAGTTCCAGGCCTTCGTCGGACATGCCGGTGATGGGGAAGTTGCTCAGGCCGTCGCGGCGCTCGTCGTGGGTCGAGCGGTTGTTGCGCGAGTAGCCGACGTCGAGCAGGTTGGAGACGCTGATGCCGTAGTCGCGTTGCAGGCTGTCGCCGAACAGGCTGCGGAACAGCGTGCCTTCGGCGGGTTCGTCGGCCGGCTCGGCATGGCAGTCGATTATCGCGAAGGCGGCCAGCACCGCACCCAGCGCTTTCACCCGGATGTTGTTCATGGAAGTGGACTCTTGTTGTTGTTCTGTCAGTGGGGTGAGGTCCGGCGTCCCTGCCGGCGCGGGCCGTCGCCGGCCCGCGGCGTTACACAGTCAGAGGTTGGTGGCCTGGAACGCGCACTGCCGCCAGCCGCCCTCCCCGCGCAGCCACACCTGGGTGGTGTAGGCCTTCATCAGCCGCTCCTCGCCGCCCTCGCGCAGGACGATGGCCTGCTCCAGGCGGCCGCTGGCGATGGCGGTGTCGCCGAACACGCGCACGCGCATGTCGCTGCGCTCGACGCTGAGGAAGTCGATGTGTTTGGCGACCATTTCCAGGTACTGCTCCTTGTCGTCCACCTTGCCGGTGGCGTGGACGTGCACCAGGGCGTCGTCCATCAGCGCCGCCAGGGCTTGCAGGTCGCGCTGGACCAGGGCGCGGCAGCGTTCGCTTTCCAGGCGCAGGATTTCCTCGCGGATGGCTTCAGCGTGCATGGCCGTCTCCCGCCGCGCGCTCGGCGCGGACGCTGTTCTCGATGGCGCCCAGGCCGTCGATCTCGACCCGCACCCGGTCGCCCTCGCGCAGCCAGCGCGGCGGCTTGAAGCCGGCGCCGACGCCGCCGGGGGTGCCGCTGAAGATCACGTCGCCCGGCTCCAGGGTCATCACCCTGGACAGGTGCTCGACCTGCTGGTAGCAGTCGAAGATCAGCTCGCGGGTGTTGGACTCCTGGCGCTGCTCGTCGTTGACGAAGCAACGGATGCCCAGCTCGTGCGGGTTGCCCACCTCGTCCGCGGTGACCAGCCAGGGGCCGAAGGGCGCGTGACCGTCGAACGACTTGCCGAGCACGAACTGCGAGGTGCGCAGCTGCCAGTCGCGCACGCTCACGTCGTTGCCCACGCAGTAGCCAAAGATCGCTTCGCGCGCCTGCTCGCGGCTGACGTGGCGGCAGCGCTTGCCGATCACGAAGACCATCTCGGCCTCGTAGTCCAGCTGCTCCGACACCCGCGGCAGGTCGATCGGCGCATAGGGGCCGTTGGCCGCGGTGTTCATCATGGCGAACCACAGCTGGTCGGCCGGCGTGGCCATGCCCGATTCGGCGACGTGGTCGGCGTAGTTCAGGCCGATGCCGAGGATCTTGCCCGGGCGCGGCAGCGGGGCCAGCAGGGTCACTTCGTCCAAGACGAAGTCGGCCTTCTGGATCTGCGCCAGGCGCTGCAGCGGCTCCTGCCAGAGCTGCCATTCGCCGATCAGCCCGGCCATGTCGCGCGGCGCGGCGGACAGGTGGTCGGCGACGCGGATGATGCCGTCGCCATTCACGATGCCGACGCCCACCAGGCCGCCGGGGGTCTTGAAGGTGCAGAGTTTCATGGTCGTTTCCTTATCCCAGTACGGTGCGGGTGCCGGTGGCGGCAGTGCCCAGCCGGCAGAGTTCGGCATCGCTGGCGCCGCTGCGCCACAGCGCGACCATGGCGTCCGGGTCGAACTCCAGGCCGATGGGGTCGTTGGCGAAGGTTTCGCTGTGGAAGAAGGCCGCGGCGTCGGCGGCCTCGACGAAGTTGTCCACCTGCAGCTCGATGTCGTTGTGCTCCGGGTCGCGGAAGTACAGCGAGGTGGTCGGCCCGTGGTTGATGCACCAGTAGGGGCGGATGTCCTCCTGTTTCAGGCGCAGGTAGGTGTTGAGCAGGTCGGCGATGCTCGCATAGCTGTAGGCAATGTGGTGCATGCCGGTGGTTTCCTCCGCCTTGGGCGGCAGGTGCGGCATGTTGAAGAAGGCCAGGCGGTGGTGCTCGTCGTCGTAGGTGATGAAGGTGAGGATGTCGTCCTCGAACACCAGCTCGGCCTGGAACAGCTTGCGGTACCAGTCGACCATGGCCTTGCGGTCGGCGCAGCGGAACACCAGGTGGGCCATTTTCATCGGCACGATGCGCTCGGCGGGCGTGGCTTGGGAAGCAGTCATATCCGTTCTCCTTGTTGTCGTACTCAGACCAGCACCCGGCGGAAGTCGCCGAGCAGGGTTGCCAGGTAGGCCAGGAAGCGCCCGGCCTCGGCGCCGTCCACCGCGCGGTGGTCCCAGGACAGCGACAGCGGCAGCTGCAGGCGCGGTTCGAAGGCGCTGCCGTTCCAGCGCGGTTGCAGCTCGGCGTGGCCGACGCCGAGGATCGCCACTTCCGGCGCGTTGATGATCGGCGTGAAGTGGCCGCCGCCGATGCCGCCCAGGGACGAGATCGAGAAGCAGCCGCCCTGCATCTGCGCCGGGCTCAGCTTGCCGCTGCGGGCCAGTTGCGAGAGTTCGGCCATCTCCTGCGCCAGCGCGGCGATGCCCTTGCGCTCGGCATCGCGGATCACCGGCACCACCAGGCCGTTGGGGGTGTCGGCGGCGAAGCCGATGTGGAAGTAGTGCTTCTGCACCACTTCGTCGCCCTCCAGGCTCACGTTGAACTGCGGGAAGCGTTGCAGCGCGGCCACGCAGGCCTTGATCAGGAAGGCCAGCAGGGTGACCTTGGCCTGCCCCTCGCGGGCCTCGCCGTTGAGCTGCACGCGCAGCGCTTCCAGCTCGGTGACGTCGGCCTGGCTGTGGTTGGTGACGTGGGGGATGCTCACCCAGTTGCGGTGCAGGTTGGCCGCCGAGATGCGCTTGATGCGCGACAGCGTGCGGCGCTCGACGTGGCCGAACTGGGCGAAGTCCACCTGCGGCCAGGGCAGCAGGTCGAGCCCGCCGCCGAGTTTGGCCGCAGCCGGTTGTTCACGCTGGGCCTTGACGTAGGCCAGCACGTCCTCGCGCAGCACCCGGCCGTTGGGGCCGCTGGCCGGCACCTGGTCGAGGTCCACCGCCAGTTCGCGGGCCAGCTTGCGCACCGCCGGGCCGGCCAGGGCCAGTTGTGGCTTGCGGACTTCCTCGGTGCTGGGTGCCGGGGCGGTGGCGACAGGCGCGGGAGCGGCGGGCACCGGTTCGGCTTTCGCCGCGACAGGTGCAACCTCGGGAGCCACAGGTGCAGCGGGAGTAGCAGCGCCCTCCCCGGCCGGCTCGATATGGGCGATCACGCTGCCGCGCGACACCTTGTCGCCCGGCTTGATCAGCACTTCGCGAATGGTGCAGGACAGGGTGCTGGGCACGTCCATCACCGCCTTGTCGGATTCGAGCACGATCAGCGGCTGTTCCACGGCGACCACGTCGCCGGCCTTGATCAGCACCTCGACCACCGGCAGGTCCTTGAAGTCGCCGATATCCGGAACCATCAGTTGTTGCATGGCATTCACTCCTCAACGGTTCCAGGGGGCGCCGGCGGCGCCGTCGATGGCGTAGCGCGCGCGGGCCTGGGCATGCTTGTCGCGGTCGATGCCGGCCAGCGCCGCCAGGGCGATGTGCTGGCGGTCCAGCTCGAAGAAGCGGCGCAGCGCCGGGCGGGTGTCGCTGCGGCCGAAACCGTCGGTGCCCAGGGCGGTGTACGGCGCCTGCAGGTAGGGCGCGATCAGCTGCGCATAGCCGCGCACGTAGTCGCTGGCGGCCACCACCGGCACCTCGCCGGGCAGGCAGGTTTGCAGGTGGCTGCGCGCCTCGCTGTCGTCGCCGAACAGTTGCTCGCGCTCGACCTCGCGGGCCTCGCGGGCCAGTTCGGAGAAGCTGGTGACGCTCCAGATCTCGCTGGCCACGCCCCACTCCTCGGCGAGCAGTTCGGCGGCGCCGATGACCTCGCGCAGGATGGCCCCGGAGCCGAGCAGGCGGACCACCGGCTTGCCCTCACCGCGGCTGCCGAACAGGCGCATGCCCTTGATCACGTCGGCGTGCTGTGCGGCGTCCAGCGGCGCCTGCACGTAGTTCTCGTTGGTCACCGTCAGGTAGTAGAACTCGTCGTGCTGCGCTTCGAGCATGCGCCGCCCGCCGTGGTCGATGATCACCGCCGCCTCGCTGGCGAAGGCCGGGTCGTAGGCGCGACAGTTGGGCACGGTGGAGGCGATCAGCTGGCTGGTGCCGTCCTGGTGCTGCAGGCCCTCGCCGGCCAGGGTGGTGCGCCCGGCCGTGGCGCCGATCAGGAAGCCGCGGGCGCGCTGGTCGGCGGCGGCCCAGATGAGGTCGCCGATGCGCTGGAAGCCGAACATCGAGTAGTAGATGTAGAACGGCAGCATGGCCACGCCGTTGACGCTGTAGGAGGTGGCCGCCGCTACCCAGGAGGAGATCGCCCCGGCCTCGGTGATGCCCTCTTCCAGCAGCTGGCCGTCGCGCGCCTCCTTGTAGTAGAGCATCGCCCCGGCGTCTTCCGGCTCGTAGAGCTGGCCGGCCGGCGAGTAGATGCCGATCTGGCGGAACAGGTTGGCCATGCCGAAGGTGCGCGCCTCGTCGGCGACGATGGGCACGATGCGCGGGCCCAGCTGCTTGTCCTTGAGCAGGTTGGAGAACAGCCGCACCACCGCGGTGGTGGTCGAGCTTTCGCGCTCGTCCGGTTGCAGGGCGAACTGCGCGTAGCTCTCCAGCGCCGGCAGCGCCAAGGGTTCGGCCTGGCCGACGCGGCGCGGCAGGTAGCCGCCCAGGGTTTCGCGGCGCTCGCGCAGGTAGCGCAGCTCGGCGCTGTCCTCGGCCGGCTTGTAGAAGCGCATTTCTTCCAGGGCGGCGTCGTTCAGCGGCAGGGCGAAGCGGTCGCGGAAGGCCTTGAGCGCGTCGATGTCGAGTTTCTTCTGCTGGTGCGAGGTGTTGCGCGACTCGCCGGCCTGGCCCATGCCGAAGCCTTTCTTGGTCTTGGCCAGGATCACTGTCGGCCGGCCGTCGTGCGCCTTGGCCGCGGCGAAGGCGGCGTGCAGCTTGCGGAAGTCGTGGCCGCCGCGGCGCAGCCCGTCGATCTCCTCGGGGCTCATGTGCGAGACCAGCGCCTGCAGTTCCGGGTCGAGGTCGAAGAAGTGCGCGCGGTTGTAGTTGCCGTCGTTGGCGCCGAGGGTCTGGTACTGGCCATCGACGGTGTGGGCGAAGCGGCGCAGCAGCACGTGGTTGCGGTCGCGGGCGAACAGCCCGTCCCAGTCCGAGCCCCAGATCACCTTGATCACGTTCCAGCCGGCGCCGCTGAACAGCGCCTCCAGCTCCTGGATGATCTGCCCGTTGCCGCGCACCGGGCCGTCCAGGCGCTGCAGGTTGCAGTTGATCACGAAGGTCAGGTTGTCGAGCTTCTCGCGGGCGGCCAGGGACAGCGCGGCGAGGGATTCCGGCTCGTCCATCTCGCCGTCGCCGAACACGCCCCAGACGTGGCGCTGCGCGGTGTCGGCGATGCCGCGGTGCTCCAGGTAGCGGAGGAAGCGCGCCTGGTAGATGGCGCTGATCGGGCCGATGCCCATGGAGCCGGTGGGGAACTGCCAGAAGTCCGGCATCAGCCAGGGGTGCGGGTAGGAGCACAGGCCGCCGCCGTCCACTTCCTGGCGGTAGCGCTGCAGTTGTTCCTCGCCCAGGCGCCCTTCGAGGAAGGCGCGGGCGTAGACGCCGGGCGCCGAGTGCGGCTGGAAGTACACCAGGTCGCCCTTGCCGGCGGCGCTGTCGGCGCGGAAGAAGTGGTTGAAGCCGACCTCGAAGATTTCCGCCGCCGAGGCGTAGCTGGCGATGTGGCCGCCCAGCTCGCCATAGGCCTTGTTGGCCCGCGCCACCATGGCCAGGGCATTCCAGCGGATGATCGAGGTGATGCGTTCCTCCATGGCCAGGTCGCCGGGGAAGGCCGGCTGCCGCTCCAGGGGGATGCTGTTCTGGTACAGCGAATAGGGGTGCGCCGAGGGCCGCACGCCCAGGTGGCTGGCGTGCTCGGCCAGGCGTTGCAGGAGGAAGTCGACGCGCTCGCCGCCGGCGCTGCGCGCCACGGCCTCCAGGGCGTCGAGCCATTCGTGGGTTTCCTGGCGGTCGCTGTCCTGTTCGGCGCGCTCGCGGGATGATTCGGTGATCCTGGCTGTCATGGTTCTTCGCTCGATCAGGGTTTCGCAGGCGCGAGCCGCCCTCCGGCGCCCCCTGCGGGGGCGCCGTGGCGTTCGCGCGGTCAATCGTCGGTGCGCGGGCCTACCAGCCTTCGCGGCTACCGTTCCATTCGGCGCCCGGCGAGCGGGCGTGCATCTGGTGGTAGCGGCCGCTATAGAACAGCAGCGGCTTGCGCTGCTCGCCGATGCGCAGGTGCTCCACCTCGCCGATGTACAGCTGGTGGTCGCCGGCCGGGTGCACGTCCACCGTGCGCGCCACCAGCTGCACCAGGCTGCCGTCCAGCAGCGGGGTGTCCTGGTGCTGGCAGAACGGCAGCTCCAGGCCCTCCTCCGGGCGCCCGCCGAAGTGCGCGCTCAGCGGGCGCTGGGTCTCGGCGAGGAAGTTCACGCCATAGCGCACGCCCTCCTTCACCCACTGGTTGAAGCGCGAGGCGTTGCGCACCGAGACGAGGATCAGCGGCGGCTCCAGCGACACCGACATGAAGGCGTTGGCGGTCATGCCGGCCGGCTCGCCGTCGGCGAGGTAGGTGATCACGGTGACGCCGGTGGCGAACTGGCCCATCACCGAACGCAGGAGTTTAGGGTCCATGGGGTTGCCCTCCCGGTCAGATCAGCGGGGTGACGGTGTTTTCCACGCCCAGCAGCGCCTTGCCGTACAGCTCCAGGCCGATGCTCGGCAGGGCCACGGCGTGCCGCGCGGCGGTGTTGGAGTCGCGCCACCAGCGCTGCATCGGGCTGGTCTCGGCGAAGCTGCCGGCGCCGTGGGCGGTCAGCAGGATGTTGATGGCCTCGGTGATGTGGGTGTTGACCAGGCCGACGTCGGCGCGGATGCGCGCGCGGGTGGTGGCGTCGAGCTTGCGCCCCTCGCGCGCAGCGGCGTCGATCTCGTCGACGGCGCGGAAGGCGCGCAGCTCGGCGCTGTCGATCTTCAGCGCGGCCTCGGCGACCTGGGCCTGGAACAGCACCGAGTCGGTCTGCTTCTCGAACGAGGTGTAGGCGATGGCGCGGCGCGGCGCGTTGTCGATCACGTACTTCAGCGCAGCGCGGCCCAGGCCCAGCTGCGGGCCGTTGAGGATCAGCGCGGCGAAGGGCACGAACAGCGGGCGGTAGCTGGCCTCGTCCTTGAACTCGGTGGGGTATTCGCCCTCGATGGCCGCGCCCATGTTCAGCAGGCGGTGGTCGGGCACGAACACTTCCTCGGCGACGATGCAGTTGCTGCCCGAGGCGCGCATGCCGGTGGTGAACCAGGTGTCTTCGATGCAGAACTGCTCGCGCGGGATCAGCGCCAGGTACTGGGCCACCAGCGCGCCGTTGGCGTCGCGCTCCTCGGCGCCCACGGCGGCCCAGTCGGCGTGCAGGCTGCCGGAGGAGAAGTACCACTTGCCGGAGACGATCAGGCCGCCTTCGACGCGGCGGGTGTTGGGCGAGGCGTTGAACACGCCGGACACGCGGGCGTCGGGGTTGGCGCCGAACACGTCGTTCTGCGCGCGCTCGCTGAACAGGCCGGTGAACCAGGCGCAGACGTTGGTCAGCGCGGCCACCCAGGCGGTGCCGCCGCAACCTTCGGCGAGCGCCGCGGACACTTCCAGGTGCGAGCGCAGGGTGCCTTCGTGGCCGCCGAAGCGCTTGGGCACCATCAGCCGGAACAGCCCGGCGTCGCGGATGGCCTGGATGTTTTCCTCGGCGGCGCGGCGATTCCTTTCCGAGTCCGCGGCGTTCTTGCGCAGCAGCGGCTGCAGCGCTTCGGCGCGCTTGACCAGTTCCTGCAGGGACGGACGCTGCTCGGCCAGCGGCAGCACGCTTACGTCGGACACTTTCATCGCTTCTTTCATGGCTTCGACCTTGTATGTCACAATGACTAAAATGTCATTCATTTGTTCTGGGCGAACGAATCCCGCCGGCCGTGGCGCCAGGGCGCACTGGATGGCAATGGATTCCTCGCGGGCAGGCGTCGGCGCTCAGGACCTTGGCGGCCCCGCAGGCATACGGTTACCCGGAGTGGCTAGGAATGCGGGGAAATATCAGGCGCGCGGGCGCTTGCGGCGCGGCGGCGGAGGAAGCGGGCGGGACAGGCGGGGCGGCAAGGCGTTACGGATCATTTTTCGTCTCCTGTTGTTTTTATGACGAAAGCGCCAGAGCGACTAATACGTTATAGACTGAACATATTTGTCATTCCGACATTGGTCAGCAATGTAGGACAGACGCCCTGCTCGTACAAGGGGTGCGATCAAATAAATTTATCCACCCGACCATCGGCATAGTTTTTAACAATGACATTTTGTCACTCCCGGAGATGAAACCCGTGTCCGACAGCGAACAGCCCTCCCCCCGCGGACGGGCCAGCCCCGACCACCGCCCGAAGATGGCGGAGAAGAAACGCCTGCTGATGCGCACGCGCCTGCTCGACGCGGCGATGCGGGTATTCGCCGAGCCCGGCTCGGCCGCGCCGGTGATCGACGACGTGATCCGCGAGGCCAAGGTTTCGCGCGGCACCTTCTACCGCTACTTCGATTCCCTGGACCAGGTGCTGGTCGCCCTCGGCCAGGACCTGAGCAACCAGATGACCACCGACATCCTGCCGCTCTACGACATCCTCGAGGAGCCGTGGAAGCGCATCTCGGTGGGCTTCCGGGTGTTCCTGGTGCGCGCCCTGCTGGACCGCAAGTGGGCCGGTTTCGTCACCCGCGTCGACGTCTGGCCGCACCACGCCCTGGTGGCCGAGTACATGGGCCGCGACCTGGAGAGTGGGCGCGCCGCCGGCGAACTCCACTTCGAACGCCTCGACGCCGCCACCGACTTCCTCATGGGCGCCTCGGCCCTGAGCATCCAGACCATCCTGCAGGGCGTGGAACAGCCCAACGAATACATCGACGCCTGCGTGCACATGGCCATGGCCAGCCTCGGCTACGACGCGGCCACCTGCCGGCGCGGCGTGGACTTCTCGCTGAGCTACCTGCAGGACTGGGGCTCGGGCGCGCTGGAGCTGCCGCGCCCGGTGTGGTCGCTGAACCTCAACTCGCGCGAGGGCCGCGAGTTCCTCGCCTATCGCCGGCAGCAGGCCTAGCGCTCGATGCGGGCGAAGCGCGCGCTCTCCCCGGGCGCCGGCGTCGCCCTGGCGGGGAGCCTGGCAACCTGCTGCAGCTGCGGATCGCCGCACAGCGCCTCGTGCAACGCTTCCAGCAGCACCTGCACGCGGGCGTCGGCCAGGCTGTAGTAGATCGAGCGGGATTCGCGGCGGGTCTTCACCAGCTGGTTCTGCCGCAGTTCGGCCAGTTGCTGCGACAGGCCGGGCTGACGCAGGCCGAGGTCGCGTTCCAGTTCCGCCACGGAGCATTCGCCACGGGCGATCTGGCAGAGCAGCAGCAGGCGCGTCGGGTTGGCCAGCAGGCGCAGCAGTTCGGCGGCGTCGTTGGCGCGCTCCTTCAGGGCTTCCAGGCCCTCGTCGGCCGGCGCCTTCATGGTTTCTTCCAGCGGTAGTACCAGGTTTCGTCCGGGCCGGGCTCGACCTGCAACGCCTCATGGGCATCCAGGGCCACCGGCTCCAGCAGCGCGCCGC
Source organism: Pseudomonas sp. R3.Fl (assembly GCF_023516765.1). Taxonomy (NCBI): domain Bacteria; kingdom Pseudomonadati; phylum Pseudomonadota; class Gammaproteobacteria; order Pseudomonadales; family Pseudomonadaceae; genus Pseudomonas; species Pseudomonas sp. R3.Fl. The sequence goes on along the minus strand of NZ_JAMGSO010000001.1, from coordinate 6,619,906 downwards.
CGGGCTGCCAGCCCTCCGGCGTGGAAGCGGCGTGCCGGTCGGTGGCCTGCAGCGCGGCAACCAGGCGCAGTAACTCCTCCACCGAACGGCCGACGTTCATCGGGTACCAGCTCAGGGCGCGGATGATGCCCTCCGGATCGATCACGTAGCTGACCCGGGTGGTCGAGCTGTCCACCGCGTCGGGGCCGACCATGCCGTAGCCGCGGGCGATGGCCATGGAGGGGTCCTCGATGATCGGGAAGTCGATGGCCACGCCGAAGCGCTCGTGGATGTCGCGTATCCACGCCAGGTGCGAGTAGAGGCCGTCCACCGACAGCGCCAGCAGCTCGCAGCCCAGTGCGTCGAAGCGCGGCTTGGCGCGGGCGAAGGCGATGAACTCGCTGGTGCACACCGGGGTGAAGTCCGCCGGGTGGGAGAACAGCAGCAGCCAGCGGCCGCGGTAGTCGCTCAGGGCGACGTCGCCGCGGGTGGTGCGGGCGCGGAACTCCGGCGCACGGTCGTTCTGGCGCAGCGGCGGCATGGAGGGAGCGGAACAGGCATTGGCTTCCACGGTGATCCAGATCCTCGGCTGAACAGGCCCGTCATGCTACCGCCCCGGCCCGGTAGCGTCGACGCCGACACTTCGACGTTTTCATAATTGCACTATTAAAGAAATAGTGTAAGCATGATTCAGGTCAATGTCGCAGGAGACGTCCCCCATGTCCGCCCTCCACGCCGATGCCGCCCTGGCCGCCGCCAGCGCACTGGTCGACGACGCCACCAGCGGCCGCGCCCCCGCCCCGCAGGTCACCTCGTTCTTCGACGAAGCCACCTTCACCGTCAGCCATGTGGTGCGCGATCCCACCAGCAACGCCTGCGCCATCATCGACAGCGTGCTCGACTTCGACCAGGCCAGCGGCCGCACCCACCAGGAGTCGGCCCAGGCCCTGGTGGAGTTCGTCCAGGCCAACGACCTGCGGGTGTCCTGGCTGCTGGAGACCCACGCCCATGCCGACCACCTGTCCGCCGCGCCGCTGCTGCAGGAACGCCTGGGCGGACGCCTGGCGATCGGCGAGCGGATCACCCGGGTGCAGCAGACCTTCGGCAAGATCTTCAACGCCGGCAGCGCCTTCGCCCGCGACGGCAGCCAGTTCGACCATCTTTTCGCGGATGGCGAAAGTTTCCGCATCGGCAACCTGCAGGCCATCGCCCTGCACGTGCCCGGGCATACCCCGGCCTGTATGGCCTATGTGATCGGCGATGCGGTGTTCCCCGGCGACACCCTGTTCATGCCCGACTACGGCACCGCGCGCTGCGACTTCCCCGGCGGCGACAGCGCCACGCTGTTCCGCTCCATCCGCCGGCTGCTCGGCCTGCCGCAGCCGGCGCGGGTGTTCCTCTGCCACGACTACAAGGCCCCCGGCCGCGACCGCTACGCCTGGGAAACCAGCATCGGCGCGCAGCGCGCCGGCAACATCCACGTCCACGACGGCGTGAGCGAGGCCGCGTTCGTCGCCATGCGCGACGCCCGCGACGCCACCCTGCCGATGCCGCGCCTGATGCTGCCCTCGGTGCAGGTGAACATGCGCGGCGGCCACCTGCCGGAGCCGGAAGACAACGGCGTGCGCTACCTCAAGCTGCCGCTGAACCTGCTCTGAGCCGCCGACGGCGGGCCATGACGGCCGCTGTCCCGCCGCCCTCCCCTTGCCTTGCGCCGCCGAAAGAAGAAGAGGAATCCGCCATGCAACGTCTGCCCCTGGACGATGGCTTTTGCGTCGCCCCGCAACTGAACCCCGAAGACCTTTCCGCCCTGGCCGCCGCCGGCATCCGCAGCCTGGTCTGCAACCGCCCCGACGGCGAGGCCGACGACCAGCCGGGCAGCCAGGCCATGGCCGCGGCCGCCACCGCCCTGGGCCTGGAGTTCGCCTACCTGCCGGTGATCAGCGGCGCCATCGGCGACGCCGACGTCCACGCCTTCGCCGCCGCGCTGGAGCAACTGCCCGGCCCGGTGCTCGCCTACTGCCGCACCGGCACCCGCTCGGCCACCCTCTGGGCGCTGTCCCAGGCCGGGCAACGGCCCCTGGACGACATACTCGCCCGCGCCGCCCGCGCCGGCTTCGACCTCGGCCAGCTGCGCCCGCGCCTGCAGGCCGCCGCCAGCCCCCGCCCGGGGCGCGGCGAGCCCACCTATGACGTAGTGGTGATCGGCGCCGGCGCCGCCGGCCTGGCCACCTGCGCCAGCCTGCTCAAGCGCCGCCAGAACCTGAGCATCTGCATGGTCGAGCCGGCCACGGAGCACTACTACCAGCCGGGCTGGACCATGGTCGGCGCCGGCGTCTTCACCCAGGACCGCACGGTGCGCCCGATGGCGGCGCTGATCCCCGACTGCGTGGCCTGGGAGCGCTCCGCCGCGGCAGCCTTCGCGCCCCAGGACGAGCGGGTGATCCTGGCCAACGGCGCCAGCCTGAAGTACCGCGTGCTGATCCTGGCGCCCGGCCTGAAGCTGGACTGGAACGCCATCCCCGGCCTGGCCGACACCCTGGGGCGCAACGGCGTGACCTCCAACTACCGCTTCGACCTGGCGCCCTACACCTGGCAGCTGGTGCGCGGCCTGCACCGCGGCCGCGCGCTCTTCACCCAGCCGCCGATGCCGATCAAGTGCGCCGGCGCGCCGCAGAAGGCCATGTACCTGTCCGCCGACCACTGGCTGCGCGGTGGCCGCCTGGACGGCATCGATATCCAGTTCCACACCGCCGGCGCCGCGCTGTTCGGCGTGGCGGACTACGTGCCGGCATTGATGGAGTACGTCGAGCGCTACCGCGCCCAGCTCAACTTCGGCTCGACCCTGGCGGCCGTCGACGGCCCGGCGCGCACCGCCACCTTCGCCCGCACCGATGCCGACGGCCAGCGCCACGAGGAAGTGCGCGAGTTCGACATGCTCCACGTGTGCCCGCCGCAGACCGCTCCAGACTTCATCCGCAGCAGCCCGCTGGCCGGCGACGGCGGCTGGATCGACGTCGACCCGGTGACCTTGCGCCATGCGCGCTTCGCCAACGTCTTCGCCCTCGGCGACGCCAGCGCCGCGCCCAACGCCAAGACCGCCGCGGCGGCGCGCAAGCAGGCGCCGGTGGTGGCGCACAACGCCCTCGCCTGCCTCGACGGCCAGCCCCTGACGGCGGCCTACGACGGCTACGGCTCCTGCCCGCTGACCGTGGAGCGCGGCAAGATCGTGCTCGCCGAGTTCGGCTACGGCGGCAAGCTGCTGCCCACCTTCCCGCGCTGGCTGCTCGATGGCCGCAAGCCGTCGCGCCTGGCCTGGCACCTGAAGTCCGAGGCGCTGCCGGGCATCTACTGGAACGCCATGCTCAAGGGCCGCGAGTGGCTCTGCGCGCCCGGCCGGCGCCGCGCCGAACAGTCCGCCTGAGGAAGCCGCGATGCCGACCCTCAGCCTGTTGCAGTACCTGCTCGGCGCCGCCGCCGGTTCGCTGGTGGGCTTCACCCTCGGCCTGGTCGGCGGGGGCGGCTCGATCCTCGCCGTGCCACTGATGGTCTACCTGGTCGGCGTCGACAACCCCCACGTCGCCATCGGCACCAGCGCCCTGGCGGTGGCCGCCAACGCCGCCGCCAACCTGCTCAACCATGCCCGCCGCGGCAACGTGAAGTGGCCCTGCGCCTCGGTGTTCGCGCTGGTCGGGGTGGTCGGCGCCTTCTTCGGCTCGTCCCTGGGCAAGGCCTTCGACGGCCAGAAGCTGCTGGTGCTGTTCGCCCTGCTGATGCTGGTGGTGGCGGCGCTGATGCTGCGCGGGCGCGCCAGCGAAGGCGACGCCGCGGTGGCCCTGGGCCGCGGCAACGCCCCGCGGCTGGCGGCATTCGGCGGCCTGGCCGGCGCCCTGTCGGGATTCTTCGGCATCGGCGGCGGCTTCCTCATCGTCCCCGGCCTGATGGCCGCCACGCGCATGCCGATCCTCTTCGCCGTGGGCAGCTCGCTGGTGGCAGTGACCGCCTTCGGCCTGACCACCGCGCTCAACTACGCGCGCTCGGGCCTGGTGGACTGGCCGCTGGCGGTGGTGTTCATCGGCGGCGGGGTGGCCGGCGGGCTGTGCGGCGCCTGGCTGGCGACGCGCCTGTCGCGCAGCCAGGGCACCCTGAACCTGGTGTCGGCGGCGATGATCGGCGCCACCGCGCTGTACATGCTCTACCGCAGCCTGGGGGCGCTGGGCGTCATATGAACGACAGGGCAACGCACCGCTCAGGTGTATTTCGTGAAGATCGCCCGGACCCGCTGCAGCGTCTGCGCCGCGTCCTGCTCCTGGTCCTCGAACGCCTCTTCCAGCAGGCAGGCGAGCAGCTCCTGGTAGGCCTTTTCCAGGGCCTTGCGCGCCGCGCGGAACTGCAGCGCGATGGTCTCGCACTCCTCGCCCCGGCGGATCATGGCCTGCAACCCGCGTATCTGGCCCTCGACCCGGGCCAGGCGGTTGAGCATCGCTTCCTGGGGGGTGATATCGCTTTTTCTGCTCACGTGTACCTTCCAACGCGCATCCCGAGGTGAAGGCTCCATGGGGTTCCCATCCACGGCAACCCGGCGCCCGGGCGTGAGGGTAGCGTTGTTCGGCGGGCACAGCCAGCCCGGCGGCGGGGCAGCCGCCGGGCATGGCCCGCGCCCGGCCTCAGGAGCGCTTGCAGCTCCCGCAGGTGCTGATGCCCAGCAGCGGATAAACCGGGCAGAAACGGAAGATGCCGGTGGCCAGCGGCACTACGCCGATCCACCCCCACCAGCCGATCACGCCGGCGAGGCTCAGCCCGATCAGCAGCAGCCCCACGACGATGCGCACAACGCGATCGATGGTCCCGACATTCGCTTTCATGACGATCTCCTTGGTCAGGTCCCGCGCTGGCCATCCAGCGCGGTGAACATGAGCGGCGCGGCTTGCCGGGTCGGGCGCCGGACGAGGGTCCAGGCGCCTGCTGCGTCAATCTGCCATCTCATTGGAAGGGCATTTCCAGCATACCCTATGGGGTATTACAGCAGTCGCTCCGGAGGTGCACAAGTGAGTGCGTCAATCCGCTACCCGAAGCTGGTGAAGGAACTGGCGGCCATCCTGCTGATCAAGCTGGTGCTGCTCCTGGCCATCAAGGCCATCTGGTTCGACCACCCCACCCTTCCCGCCGAGGGCGAACGACAGGTCAGCGCGCACCTGCTGGGCACCCCCGACCCCGTATCCACCCCCACCTCATCCCCCGCCAAGGAGTCCCCGTGATGATTTCCGAAGCCGTAGTCGACCTGTCACGCCTGCAGTTCGCGATGACGGCGATGTACCACTTCCTGTTCGTGCCCCTGACGCTGGGCCTCGCCTTCCTGCTGGCGATCATGGAGTCGGTCTACGTGATGACCGGCAAGCAGGTGTACAAGGACATGACGCAGTTCTGGGGCAAGCTGTTCGGCATCAACTTCGCCCTCGGCGTCACCACCGGGCTGACCATGGAGTTCCAGTTCGGCACCAACTGGGCCTACTACTCCCACTACGTCGGCGACATCTTCGGCGCGCCCCTGGCCATCGAGGGGCTGATGGCGTTCTTCCTCGAATCCACCTTCATCGGCCTGTTCTTCTTCGGCTGGGATCGCCTGTCCAAGGTCCAGCACCTGAGCGTGACCTGGCTGGTGGCGCTGGGCTCGAACCTCTCGGCGCTGTGGATCCTGATCGCCAACGGCTGGATGCAGAACCCGGTGGGCGCGGAATTCAACTTCCAGACCATGCGCATGGAGCTGACCGATTTCGGCGCCCTGCTGTTCAACCCGGTGGCCCAGGTCAAGTTCGTCCACACCGTGGCCGCCGGCTACGTGACCGGGGCGGTCTTCGTCCTGGCCATCTCCAGCTACTACCTGCTCAAGGGCCGCGACCAGGGCTTCGCCCGCCGCTCCTTCGCCATCGCCTCGGCCTTCGGCCTGGCCTCGATCCTCTCGGTGATCATCCTCGGCGACGAGTCCGGCTACGAGATCGGCGACGTGCAGAAGACCAAGCTGGCCGCCATCGAGGCCGAGTGGAGCACCGAGCAGGCGCCGGCCGGCTTCACCCTGTTCGGCATCCCCGACCAGGAGCAGATGCGCACCCATTACGCGATCAAGATTCCCTACGCGCTGGGCATCATCGCCACCCGCTCGCTGGACAAGGAGGTCACCGGCATCAAGGACCTGCTGGTGCAGCACGAGGCGCGCATCCGCAACGGCATGCAGGCCTACGCGCTGCTGGAACAGTTGCGCGGCGGCGACACGTCCGCGGCCACCCTCGCCGCCTTCAATGATGTGAAGCAGGACCTGGGCTACGGCCTGCTGCTGAAGAAGTACACCGACAAGGTGGTGGACGCCAGCGAAGAGCAGATCCGCCTGGCCACCCTGGACACCATCCCCGACGTGCTCACGCTGTTCTTCAGCTTCCGCATCATGGTCGCCTGCGGCTTCCTCATGCTCGCCCTGTTCGCCTGCGCCTTCTGGGCCTCGGCGCGCAAGAACGAGGAGCGCAAGCCCTGGCTGCTGAAGTGGGCGCTGCTGAGCCTGCCGCTGCCGTGGATCGCCGCACAGACCGGCTGGTACGTCGCCGAGCACGGCCGCCAGCCCTGGTCCATCGGCGAGGTGCTGCCGGTGCACCTGTCCGCCTCCAGCCTGGGCACCCACGACCTGTGGGGCTCGCTGATCGCGCTGGTGGCCTTCTACAGCCTGCTGCTGGTGGTGGAGCTGTACCTGATGATCAAGTTCGCCCGCCTCGGCCCGTCGAGCCTGCACACCGGCCGCTACCACTTCGAGCAGGGCGCCGCGCAGCGCCCGGCCACTGCCTGAGGAGCCCGCCATGGACTACGAAACCCTGAAGATCACCTGGTGGGTGCTGATCGGCGTGCTGCTGATCGGCTTCGCCCTCACCGACGGCTTCGACATGGGCGCCATGGCGCTGCTGCCCTTCGTCGCCCGGGACGACCACGAGCGGCGCGTGGCGATCAACACCATCGCCCCGCACTGGGACGGCAACCAGGTGTGGTTCATCACCGCCGGCGGCGCGCTCTTCGCCGCCTGGCCGATGGTCTACGCCACCGCCTTCTCCGGGCTCTACTGGGCCATGCTGCTGGTGCTGTTCGCGCTGTTCTGCCGGCCGGTGGGCTTCGACTACCGCAGCAAGCTGGAGAACCCGCGCTGGCGCGCGGCCTGGGACTGGGCGCTGTTCGTCGGCGGCTGCGTCCCGGCGCTGGTGTTCGGCGTGGCCTTCGGCAACCTGTTCCTGGGCCTGCCGTTCAACCTCGACGAAATGATGCGGCCGACCTACAGCGGCTCGTTCTTCGCCCTGCTCAACCCCTTCGCCCTGCTCGCCGGGGTGGTCAGCCTGAGCATGCTCTGCCTGCACGGCGGCGCCTGGCTGATGCTGCGCACCGACGGCGAACTGGCCGAACGCTCGCGCCGCGCCGCGCAACTGTGCGCGCTGGTGTACCTGGCAGCCTTCATCGGCGCCGGGCTGTGGCTCAGCCTGGGCATGCACGGCTTCAGCCTGGCCTCGGCGGTGGACGGCAACGCCGTGCTCAACCCGCTGCACAAGCAGGTGACGCTGGACAACGCCGGCTGGCTGGCCAACTACCACAAGCAGCCGCTGACGCTGCTGGCCCCGGCGCTGGGCATCCTCGGCGGGCTGCTCGCCCTGGCCAGCGCCAGCGGCAACAGGGGCGGCCTGGCCTTCCTCGGCAGCGCCCTGGCCATCGTCGGCACCCTCTGCACCGCCGGCTTCGCGCTGTTCCCCTTCGTTTTCCCCTCCAGCGAGAACCCGGCGGCCAGCCTGACGCTGTGGGACGCGGTGTCCAGCCACAAGACCCTCGGCATCATGTTCGCCGTGGCCTGCATCTTCGTGCCGCTGATCCTCTGCTACACGCTCTGGGGCTACGTGCGCATGTGGGGCCGGCTGAACCGCGGGCACATCGACGCCAACCCCCACGGACTCTACTGAGGAGCGACAAGCATGTGGTACTTCACCTGGATTCTCGGTGTGCTGCTGGCCTGCAGCTTCGGCATCATCAACGCCCTCTGGCTGGAAACCACCCAGGACCTGGACAGCGATGACCGCCGCCAGTCCTGAACGCGCCCTGCGCCGCCGCTGGAGCCGCGCGCTGTCGCTGCTGCTGGCGGCGCCGCTGGCGCTGGTGCTGCTGATCCACCCGGCGCTGATGCTCGACGCCAACGGCGGCTACAGCCATGGCCTGCTGATGCTGGTGATGCTCGGGGTGAGCGGCGGCTTCGTCCACGGCGTGGGCTTCGACCCGCGCGGCCGGCCGTGGGCGCTGCTGTTCGGCCCGACCGTGGCCTGGCCGCTGATGCTGCTGGGCTATGGCCTGCTGCTCTGCGCGCGGACGAGTTGAGGCCGCGCGTCCCCACCCATCGGAAGAGCCACGCCCATGCATCGCCACCCCGGCGGCGGACAGCGACACCTGCACGACGGCAAGCCCTCCACGCCAGCGAGCCATCCGACGGCAGCGCAAACCACCTATTCCGCTTCAACTCACCCTGGCAGGTTCAAACATGAAAAACCTTTCCATCGTCATTCCGTTGCTCGCCCTGCTCTTCTCCACGGGCTGCGCCCAGCTGGAGAAAGCCCGGGCGAAGCGCGACGCCGATCCCGCCGCCTACGACGCCATGGACCTGAACAGGCACTACTTCTCCCAGGATCCCCGCGACTGGGTACAAGGGAGCTGATCCCGCCACGGCCTGGCGGGAATGGCCCCGCTGGCCTCGATCAGCCAGGGAGCAGGAAGCGCCGGACCTGAACGATAGGATGGTGTGCTCATTGCGCATGGAAACAGTCCGGAAGCCTTGACCCAGGTCATTCGTTTCCGGCCTCCGGCGAAAACATAGTGGAACCGAGCGCCCGAGGGGGCCAGACATGGACGCCGGCGAGTTATCCCACCCTCGGGCGCTCCCCCATCGGACCGGAGGAGGACCTTATCCGCGATTTTCGGCTGCGGGCCGGAACATCGGTGGCAGGTCCAAGAGCCCCTCTCCCTAACCCCCAAAGCCACAGGCACGCACCATTCGCAAACGCGATCCGCTCCTACGGGCTGCCCCGCCACCGTGCCCATGTAGGAGCGCGCCCTGCGCGCGAAATCGCAGGCAGGGCCCTACGGTTCCAGGAAGCACGGCTTTTCGTAGGATGGCGTTGAGCGAAGCGATACCCATCAGCGCAACCGCATGGGTTTCGCAAGCTCAACCCATCCTACGAAGAGCACCTCGGCGCAAGACAGTTGCTCCTACGCAAAGCTCTCCGATCCCCCATGAAAAAGCCGCCACGACGCATGGGGTCGTCGTGGCGGCCAAGGGGAATGAATCGGACGGCCGAAGCCGGCATTCACGAACTCAAGGTGGCTTGAATGAAGTCAATGGACAACCCTCGATATATGGAGCACGCGGTATCAACTGATACTTCGAAAAATCTTTAAATCCGCAACTAACCTAGAACTTCGCCTCCAGATCCAATTGCAACGTATCGATATCCGCATCTTTACGTGAACCACTGGCGGCATCCGACCTGGCCATGAAATAAGTGGCACCCAAGGCGAAGTTCTTGTCGATGTCGTAGGCAACCTTGAACTTGTGACCACGAGATGCGGTGTAACCATTGGCGAAGTCCGAATCGGTAAATGCCCCGACCACCGCATTACGCTGCACGTCGCGATAGTTGTAGTCGAAGCTGAAGTCACCCACCTTGGTCTTCGCGCCGGTCAGCCAGGCAGTATCTTCATTGCTATCGGTCGCCTGGTTGACCACGTATTGCCCATAAAGCGAAAGCGGAACCGGCAGGTTGCCGAAGTCCAGCTGGCCGAAGCCTTCGTAGAGGCGGAAGTCCCTGGTGGTGTTGCCGTTGGCGGAAAGCTGGCACGGCGTCGTGGTGGCCGAGCCGCAGGCACTGTCGGTGTCGTTGTCGTAGGCGTAGAGGCTCGCCCCGAGGGTCGCCTTGATGCCGTCGATGGGCGCGAAGCGGGCGCCGAACTGGCCGCTGTACAGGCGCAGGTCATGCTGGAAGGCGTAGCCTTCGCCGTCGACGTTGTCCTTCAGGTTGAAGTAGCCGGCGCTGCCGAACAGCTCGGCGCTGCCGCCCAGTGGGTATTTGTAGGTGGCGGCGAAGCCTTCGGGGTTGATGTCGCCGTCCCAGATGACATCGCCTTCGCTGACCCACGGCTGGTTCATCTTGCCGCCGATCAGGTGCAGGTTCTTCACCGCCGCGGGGTGAAAGTCGATGTAGGCCTGGTCCAGCCACAGCTGCTTCTTGTCGAAGTAGTTGTCCATGCTCTGGTTGGTCGAGCGGGCGTCGTCGCCGCTGCCGGTGGCGATGCGGATGCCGGTGTCCACCTGCGGGTTGATCTGGCTGTAGAAGCCGACCCGCGCGCGGATGCGCTGGCGGTTCTGGTCGCCCTTGCTGCCGCTGTTCTGCGCATGCACGGTTTCCTGGCGCACGCGGACGTCGCCCTTCACCTGGGTCCTGGCGGCCCAGGCGATGCTCTGCTCGAAGGCGCTCATCTGCTCTTTCTTGGCCTTGGCCTGTTCCGCGGCGATCTGGTTCTCCCTGTCCAGCTCGGCCGTGAGTTCGGTGTACTGGGCGGCGCTGATCGAGCCATTGGCCTTGAGCATTTCCAGCAACCTGGCATCGACCCCCGCATGCGCCGGAACACTCAGGACGAGCAATGCCCCGGTACAAATCCCCATCCCGCCCAGTGCAGAAATACTACGCATCAAGAATCTCCTGAAATCCGATAAAGGCGGCAACTGCCACCCAATTAATTCGGTTCCCACAAAGTTCTCCGCCACCGGCGAAGACCTTGTCCCCAAACCGGGGCCGATTCTTGTTTTTTGAATATTGCAGAATGGTTTCAAGCGAAGGCGGAACATGAACCAGCAGAACATCAAGAGCCTCTGCAGACCTTATGGATTGCGGATTCATATACTATTTGGCGAGGGTGTTTTTACGCGCAGCGGCTATATTGCCGGGCGGGAAATACCTAGCATTCTAAAAGTGAAGAACCCTGCTGTTTTCGGTCGAATGAAAGTTCGATCGACTCTCTGAATAGAGCAACCAGAATTCAGCGATCCCGGGCCCCCTTCGGCCTCGTTGCCGAAGGGGGCCGGGCGATCAATCCGCCATACCGGCGTCGCCAGGCTGGCGCGTCTTCAGGCGGTGCTCCAACTGCCGGCGGGTGATGCCCAGCAGCCGCGCGGCGCCGGCGACATTGCCGCCGGCCCGGCCCAGGGCACGCTTCACCGAAGCCTCGATCAGCTCCTCCAGCGGGTGCTCGTCCAGCCACTGCTCGATGATCCGCTGCCGCTGCTGCGGGGCCTCGAAGGCCGGCCGGGCTTCCGCCTCCCGCGCCGGGGACAGGAACAGGTCGCTCAGGCCGATGGGCTCGTTGTCGTCGGCCAGGACCACGCCTCGCTCGATGATGTTCTCCAGCTCGCGCACGTTGCCGGGATAGTGGTATTCCAGCAGCGCCCGCACGGCCGCGCGCGAGAGGCCCTTGATGGTGCGCTGGTGCTGGGTGGAGAAGCGCTTGATGAAGTAGCGGATCAGCAAGGGGATGTCGTTGCGCCGCTCGCGCAGCGCGGGGATGTGGATGGGGACGACGTTGATGCGGTAGTACAGGTCCTCGCGGAAACGGCCCTGCTGGACATCCTTCTCCAGGTCCGCGTTGGTGGCGGCGATGACGCGGATGTCGACGGGGCGCGGCGCATCGCCGCCCAGCCGGTCGACCTCGCGTTGCTGCAGCACGCGCAGCAGCTTCTCCTGGGCCACCGAGGTCAGGGTGCCGATCTCGTCGAGGAACAGGGTGCCGCCGTCGGCCTGCTCGAAGCGTCCCGGCCGGCTGCGGTGGGCGCCGGTGAAGGCGCCCTTCTCCACGCCGAACAGCTCCGACTCGATGAGTGTTTCCGGCAGGGCCGCGCAGTTGACGGCGACGAAGGGCTTGTCCGCGCGGTGACTGAGCTGGTGCAGCAGGCGGGCGAAGCGCTCCTTGCCCACGCCGGTCTCGCCCTGGAACAGCACGGTGACGTCGCGCGTGGCGATCTTCTCGATGCGCCGGCAGGTGGCGAGGAAGCTCGGGTCCGCGCCGATCAGGTCGGAAACCGCCAGGGCCTCGTCCAGCACGGGGTCGTTCAGCGAGGCGTTGATGTAGTCGGTGGAGCCGAACAGCTCCAGCTGATCGCCGTCGGGGCCCCACTCCTCCAGCGGCTTGCCGATGATCCGGCAGTGCGCGTGGCCCATGCCGCGGCACTCCACCTCGCGGAACAGCACCGTGCGGCCGAAGAAGGCGCTGTTGAAGCCGGAGGCGTGGCCGACCTGCATCCAGCAGACCGGCTCGGCGGAAGGCGGCAGGTGCGCCAGGTGGGCGCTGGCCTCGAAGGAGTCGTGCCAGATCTGCTCGACATAGTGGTGGCCAGACTCCACGTCCACCTCCATGCGCAAGGTCTCCACTTGCGTCACCCCTTCCAGCGCATGCAGCAACGGCCCCGCCATGAAGGCGTGGTCGCTCTCGTCGCCACGCAACTGGCGCGCCAGCCCAGCGTCGCTGGAGCCCGTCGCATAGCCCATGCGGGCCAGCAGGCGGCGCGAATGGGCCACGCCGATCTCGGCGATCAACTCACGGCGGAAGGCGGCGAAGGCGGACAGCTGCATGAGGAATGCGCGTTGCTGGCCGATCCAGATCTGGCCCTTTTCGGGCTGCATGCGGAACTGACGGAGCAGGTCCTGGGGGAAGCTGCGGGCACCCATGGCATCTCAACATTTTTGTTATTAGTGAATTCGAAATTAACAAACACGTTAATTCCGCGGCAATCCAGCGCTGGCGCCAAAGGCGCCGAAAAGTCCTGTAAGCCTATGTTTATCCTGAAGAAAACAAAATCAACGAACCATTGGCATGCCGCTTGCCATTGCCCTCTCAAGCGCAACGCGCTGGGGACGGACAGGACGCCGCGCCCTGCCCACCACGGAGGGCTACCCGATAACAAGATGCGATGCCGGGCGTGGCGGCCCGGTATCCGGAGAGCGAGAACAATGACAATGAGCATGCCTGGTTTACCCGCCGACAACGCCGGCGAAGCGCGCTACGACGCGGACGTGGCCATCGTCGGGGCCGGCCCCGTCGGCACCCTGCTGGCCATTCTGCTGGGCCGCAAGGGCCACCGCGTCACCCTGGTGGAGCGCTGGCCGCAACCCTACGACCGCCCCCGCGCCGTGACCTTCGACCATGAGATCGCCAGGATACTCGCGGGCCTGGGTATCGACTCCGACAACGACCCGGCGATCAACTACCACGACGAGCTCTACTACTGGCGCAACGCCGCCGGCGAAGACCTGCAGATCGTCGACTGGAAAAGCACCTCGGCCTCCGGCTGGCGGGTGCGCTACTGGTTCAACCAGCCCGGCCTGGAAAGGCGCCTGCTGGGCATCGCCGAGGGCATCGCGAACATCCGCCTGATCCGTGGCTGGGAAGCCAACGAACTGCAGCAGGATGACCAGGGCATCTGCCTCGGCGGCATTGGCGATGCGCCGGACGCGCCCAGCCGCATCCGCGCCCGCTACGTCGTGGGCGCCGATGGCGCCAACAGCTTCGTGCGCAAGGCGCTGGGCCTGAGCCTCACCGACTGCGGCTTCTTCTACGACTGGCTGATCCTCGACATGATCCCGCACCAGGAACAGGTGCTGGACCCGGTGCACTGGCAACTGTGCGACCCCAGGCGCCCCACCACCATAGTGCCGGGCGGCCCCGGCCGCCTGCGCTGGGAGTTCATGGCGCTGCCCGGCGAGTCGGCGGAGGCACTGGCCAGCCCGGAAAACGCCTGGAGCCTGATGCAGCCCTGGGGCCTGACGGCGGCCAACGCGACGCTGGAACGCAGCGCCGTGTACCGCTTCCAGGCCTGCTGGGCGGAGTCCTGGCGCAATGGCCGCGGCCTGATCGCCGGCGATGCCGCGCACCTGATGCCGCCCTTCGCCGGCGAGGGCATGTGCGCCGGCCTGCGCGACGCCGTCGCCCTGGCCTGGCGCCTGGACGCCATCCTCGACGGCACCCTGGGCGAAGCGGTGCTGGACAGCTACACCAGCGAACGCCGCGAACATGCCAAGCACTACATCGAGTTCTCCATGGAGCTGGGGCGCATCATCTGCATCACCGACCCGCAGGAAGCCGCCGAGCGCGACCGGCGTATGAAAGCGGAACTGGAGGCCTCCGGCCGCACGCCGGTGCCCACCGACAAGGCGGCGCTGGGCCCGGGCATCTGGTGCAAGGACGCCGCCCACGCCGGCGAACTCTCGGTGCAGGGCATCGTCCGCGCGGGCGAGCGGCGCGGGCGCTTCGACGACCTCGCCGGCCGCGGCTGGCGGGTCATCGGTTTCGAGCAATCGCCCCGCCAGGCCCTGCCCTCCCACCAGTTGCAGGCGCTGGAGCACCTGGGCGCGCGCTTCGTCACCCTGGGCCGCCCGGGCAGCCATTGCGACCTGGAAGACGCCGAAGGCACCTATGCCGCCTGGCTGGAAGAACTGGGCGCCCGCTACCTGGTGATTCGCCCGGACTTCTACGTCGCCGCCAGCGCCGGCTCGGCCGAGGCGCTGCAGCGCCAGCTGGACGACTTGCTGGGGCAGCTTCACCTGACGCACCTCCAGGCCCCTTCCCACGAAGCGACCGCCGCCTTCGCCTGACCGACACGACCGGGAGTCCATCCTGATGCACGAATTTCTCTATACCCAAAACCCCGCCCGCGTGGTCTTCGGCGCCGGCAGTTCCCTGCGCGCGGCCGCGGAACTGGAGGCCCTGGGTTGCCGGCGCGCCCTGCTGCTCTCGACGCCCGCGCAACAGGCGGACGCCGAGCGGCTGCTCGACAGCCTTGGCGGGCTGGGCGTCGGCGTCTTCGCCCAGGCCACCATGCACACCCCCGTAGAGGTGACCGAGGCGGCGCTGGCGCGCTATGCCGAGCTGGGCGCGGACAGCGTCGTGGCCCTGGGCGGCGGCTCCACCATCGGCCTGGGCAAGGCCATCGCCTACCGCAACGACGCCCCCCAGGTGGTGATCCCGACGACCTACGCCGGCTCCGAGGTGACGCCCATCCTCGGGCAGACGGAAAACGGTGTGAAGACCACGGTGAGCGCGCCGTCGATCCTCCCCGAAGTGGTGATCTACGACCCGCGGCTGACCCTCGGGCTGCCCGTGCCCATGAGCATCACCAGCGCCCTCAACGCCATGGCCCACGCCGTGGAGGGGCTGTATGCGCGCAACCGCAACCCCATCACCTCGCTGATGGCGGTGGAAGGCATCCGGGCGCTGAAGCAGGCCCTGCCCGGCGTGGTCCGGCAGCCGGAGGACATCGCCGGGCGCAGCTCGGCCCTGTATGGCGCCTGGCTGTGCGGCACGGTGCTGGGCAGCGTCGGCATGGCCCTGCACCACAAGCTCTGCCACACCCTGGGCGGCAGCTTCAACCTGCCCCACGCCGAAACCCACGCGGTCATGCTGCCCCACACCGCCGCCTACAACCAGCAGGCCGCGGCCGAGGCCCTGCAGCCGGCGGCCGAACTGTTCGGCGGCGACCTCGGCGGCGGCCTCCACGACTTCGCCGGGCAGCTGGGCGCGCCCCTGGCGCTGAAGGACCTGGGCCTGCGCGAAAGCGACCTGGACCGCGCCGCGGACCTGGCCGTGACCAACCCGTACTGGAACCCCCGACCGGTCGAGCGCGAGGCCATCCGCGCGCTCCTGCAACGGGCCTGGGCTGGCCTGCGGCCGGAATGAGCGCGCCGCCCCGGCGGCCACACGAAAGCATCAAGGTGAACCAGATGATCGAATACTTTACCGAGGCAGCGTCGGCGAAGACCGTCAACGCACGCATGGGGGATGCCATCGACCCGCGCCTGCGTACCGTCATGGCTTCGCTGGTCGAGCACTTGCACAGCTTCGTCCGCGAGGTGGAGCTGACCGAGGCCGAATGGGAACTGGCGATCGACTTCCTGACCAGGACGGGGCAGCTCTGCTCCGACCGCCGCCAGGAATTCATCCTGCTCAGCGACACCCTGGGCGTCTCCATGCTGGTGGACGCCATCAACCACCGGCGCCCGCCCGGCGCGACCGAGAGCACGGTGTTCGGCCCCTTCCACGTGGAGAACGCGCCCCTGCGCGCCATGGGCGACACCATATCCCTGGACGAGAAAGGTGAAAGCTGCCTGTACGAAGGCCGCGTCCTCGACCTGCAGGGCCAGCCCATCGCCGGCGCCGTGCTGGACGTGTGGTCGGACAACGCCGAGGGCTACTACGACGTGCAGCAACCCGGGCTGCAACCGCAGTGGAACAACCGTGGCCGCTTCGTCACCGGCGCCGACGGGCGCTACCGTTTCCGCGGCATCAAGCCGGTGCCCTACCCGATCCCCGACGACGGCCCGGTCGGCCAGTTGCTGGCGCGCCTGGGGCGGCACCCGTGGCGCCCCGCCCACATGCATTTCATGGTCGGGGCCGAGGGCTACCAGCGCCTGGTGACGCACACCTTCGTGTCCGGCGACGCGTACCTGGCCTCCGACACGGTGTTCGGCGTTAAGCAATCCCTCATCCAGATATTCGAGGCGAACCCGGGCGGCGCCACCCGCTGGACGGCCAGGTTCGACTTCGTACTGGCCCCCGACTGACCGACGACGCAGTACCAACCCAAAGTGCCGGCCAGGCGTGCACCCCGTGGTACCGGCACGTTCCTATTACAAGAACAACAGTGGACGAAAACATGAAAGATACCCTGGGCAATCGCCCCGATACCTCGTACGAGTGGAAAGCCGTCCTGCTGCTGGCGCTCGGCTTCGGCCTGGTCAGCATCGACCGCTTCATGATCATGCCGCTCTTCCCGATCATGATGAAGGACCTGGGCCTGGACTATCAGGACCTCGGCCTGATAACCGGCATCCTGGCCGTGACCTGGGGCTGCTCGTCCCTGTTCATGGGCAAGCTGTCCGACCGCCTCGGCCACCGCGCGGTGATCATCCCCGCGGTCATCCTCTTCTCCCTGCTGGCCGGCTGCAGCGGCCTGGCCACCGGCCTGGTCAGCCTGATGCTGATCCGCGCGGTCATAGGCGCGGCCGAGGGCGCCTACACGCCGGCCAGCATCGTCGCCACGCTGGAGGCCTCGAGGCCCAGCCGCCACGGCCTGAACCTGGGCATCCAGCAGGCCGCGATGCCGCTCTTCGGCCTGGCGCTCGCCCCGCTGCTGGCCACCCAGCTGCTGCACCTGTTCGACTGGCACTGGGTGTTCGCCATGGTGATGCTCCCCGGGTTGATCGTCGGCTACCTGCTGTACAAGGTGCTGCGCAACACCGACGCGGCCACGGCCGCGGAACACACCAGCACCCACGACGCCGGCCGCCATCACTGGCGCGATGCCTTCAAGAGCCGCAACGTGCCGCTGAACATCCTCGGCATGATGTGCTGGCTGACCGTCCTCGTGGTGCTGGGGGCGTTCCTGCCCAACTACCTGCTCGACTACCTGGGGCTCAGCCTGGCGCAGATGGGCTACGTGCTTTCCGCCATCGGCTTCGGCGGCGCCGTCGGCACCATCGTCCTGCCCAGCCTGTCCGACCGTATCGGCCGCAAGCCGGTGATGGTGCTGTCGGTGCTCTGCGGGGTGGCCTCGCTGTACCTGCTGATCAACACCGGCGCGGATACCTCCCGCCTGTTCCTCACCCTGTTCTTCACGGTCTTCTTCGACTTCGGGCTGATCTGCCTGACCGTGGGGCCGGCCACCACCGAATCGGTGCCGGCGACGCTCATGTCCACCGCCTCCGGCTTCGTCGTCGGCATCGGCGAAATCTTCGGCGGCGGCATCGCCCCCGGCCTGGCGGGCTACGTCGCCAACCACCACGGCATCCAGCACACGCCCCTGCTGGCGCTCGGCGCCATGGCCTGCGGGCTGCTGGTGACGCTCTGCCTCAAGGAGACGGCGCCGCTGCGCATCGGCGCCAGCCTCGAGGCGACCTGACCTCCACCTGACGCCCGAAACCACACCGGGGCCCCGCCTGCATACCGGCAGGGCCCACGGCTTCGCTCATCCGCCAGAAAGGGCGGAACCCACCCCAGAGAGGAAAAAGCCCCATGCCCATCATCAGCATCCACCTCGTCGAAGGCCGCACGGACGAGCAGAAGGAGCAACTGATCCACGAAGTCACCGAAGCCTGCCACCGCGCCCTGGCGGTCCCGCGGGACGCGGTGCGGATCATCCTCAGCGACATGGCCAGGCAGCACTACGGCGTCGGCGGCCAATCCAGGCTGAAGTCGGAAAGCCAGTGAAAGCGGCAGTCCCCCGCGAAGCAACCCGGCGTTGACCACACCCACCCTGCCGACCTACCGGAAGACACCATGAGCATTACCAAGAACAAGAACCTCGCTCCCGCAATCCTGGCCCTGCTGCTGCCCCTCTCCGCCCTGGCTGGGGGCCATTACAGCCCTGGCGTCGAAGGCATCGACGGCGCCGTCGTGCCGCCTCCCGGCGTGTACTACCGCGGCTACGCCGTGCACTACCAGGCCGACCGGCACGACGCCGTCCCCGACAGCGACGTGCGCGTCGACGCCCTGGCCAACCGCCTGGTCTGGGTCACCGGGCAGAAGGTCCTGGACGGCGACCTGACCTTCGAGACCATAGTCCCGGTGACCCACACCGACCTGCACCTGGCGTCGGGAGCCGTCGACGACTCGGCCTGGGGCGTGGGCGACATCTACGCCGGCAGCGTCATCGGCTGGCATGGCCAGCGCTGGGACGCCGTGGCGGGCGCCGGGTTCTGGTCGCCCACCGGTCAGGACGACCGGCCGGCCGACCCCGGGCTGGGCTATTCCGAACTGATGCTCACCCTGGGCGGCAACCTCTACCTGACCGAGCGCAAGGACCTCAGCCTGAACGTCCTCAGCCGCTACGAAGCCGCGGACGACCCTGACGTGGAAGACACGTTCCTGGTCGAATGGGGCCTCGCCAAGCGCCTGGACAACGGCCTGAAACTCGGCCTCGTCGGCTACGACCAGTGGCAATTGGGCGACGGCGACGCGCAAAGGCACGCGGCCGGCCTGGAGGGCGGCTACTTCTGGCCGGCCGCGGGCGTCGGCCTGAACCTGGCGGCCTACCAGGAATACGCGGTCAACGACGACTTCAAGGGCTACCTGTTGCGGGCCGTGCTGACCAAGGCGTTCTAAACCGGGCCTCCGGGGCGGCGGGCGTTGCCGCTCCGGAGGTTTCCATCGCCATCGCCGAAGCGTGCATGTCCCCGGCAGAGGGGAAGCCCCAGCTACATCAGGATTCAGCCTCGCCGCCTCAGCTCCAACCCCAGAACATCAACCACCAGCCACCCAGCACCGGCACGCAGGCCAGCGCCAGGCAAGCCAGCGCGGCTGGCTGGCGCAGGGGCGCGACGCCGCGGCGGCGGAGGATCCGCCAGCCCAGCCACAGCGTCCAGGCGCAGGCGCCCGCCAGCAGCAGGGCCCGCGCCGGCTGCAC
The DNA here is from genome assembly GCF_023516765.1 of Pseudomonas sp. R3.Fl. Lineage (NCBI taxonomy): Bacteria > Pseudomonadati > Pseudomonadota > Gammaproteobacteria > Pseudomonadales > Pseudomonadaceae > Pseudomonas > Pseudomonas sp. R3.Fl. The sequence goes on along the minus strand of NZ_JAMGSO010000001.1, from coordinate 6,600,417 downwards.
CCAGCCGAGGGCCAGCCCTTCGTAGCGCAGCAGTTTCACCGTGGTGGCCGAAAGCCCCAGGAACAGCCCGCAGCCGCCCAGGGGAATCAGCGCCTGGACCAGGTGCCCGTGCAGCCCCTGCCCCAGTCCCGACAGCTTGCCGGCCAGGCGCAGCAGCGCCGTCAGCCAGGTGCCCATGAGCAGCGCCCAGGCCAGCACGTAGAAGACCAGCACGCCGCCGTCGAGCCAGGTGAAGAGGTCGTTGTTCTGCGGGTAATGCGTCAGCACCCACCAGGGCGCGTTGGCCTCCAGCGGCCAGAGGATGCCCCGCTCCACCAGCCATTCTGCGCTCGTCTGCTTGAGCGCGATGAACCAGGGGCTGAGCGTCCAGTTGAAGGCGCCCATGGCCAGGCCGATCACTCCGAACAGCAGCAGGCGCGCCGGCCAGGGGCTTTCCGTGCGCTGGCCGTGGACGACGATTTCCTCGTTCGGCCAGCGCGGGCTCAGGGCCACGGCGCCGCGCTGGCCGCTGCAGCGGCCGCAGGAATGGCAGTCGGCGCAGCCGCTCATGCGGCGGATGTCGATCAGCGGGGCGCAGTTGGGCGTCGGCAGGTGCGGCCCGGCATTGGCCAGCCAGCGCGCCTCGTCGACGCGGAAGTGCACCGGCGCCAGCCGCGCGAGCAGGTTGAACACGCCGCTGACCGGGCACAGGTAGCGGCACCAGACGCGCTTGCCGCGCCCGTAGAGGAAGCCCACCAGCATCGCCGCCAGGGTCGAGCCGCCGAGGATCAGCAGCGCCGGCAGCGCGTAGTCGTAGACGCTGACCAGTTGCCCGTACAGGGTGGTCAGGCAGAAGGCCAGGAACGGCCAGCCGCCCCAGCGCATCCAGCGCGGCACGCCGCGCCCGCGGCCGTGCCGGCTCGCCCATTCGCTGAGCGCGCCCTCGGGGCAGAACAGCCCGCACCAGAGCCGCCCGAACAGCAGCATCGACAACAGCACGAAGGGCCACCAGATGCCCCAGAACACGAACTGCGCGAACACCGCCAGGTTGTCCAGCATGCGCGCCTGGGCCGGCGGCAGGTCCAGGCACGCCGGGACGATCAGCAGCACCGCGTAGAACAGCACCACCGCCCATTGCAGGGCGCGGATCAGCCCGGCATGCCGGCGCATGCCGTCCCCCAGCCGGGCCAACGACCGGGTCAGCAAGAGGGAAGGCGCGCCCTTCATGCCAGCCGGGCCTCTACGCGGCGCTCGCCGCGCCGGCACAGGTAGCTCGCCAGCATCCAGTAGGCCGGCAGGAGCAGCACCGCCAGCAGCGAGGGCGCGGCGCGATAACCGGCGAAGCCGGCCAGGGCCGCGCCCAGGCCGTGGCCGTCGCTGAGCCAGGCGGAGGTGTCCCAGAGCGGATCGCCGAACAGCCCATAGCACCACTCGGGCAGGTCCAGCGCCATGACCTGCCCCGCCACCCGATCCAGCGCCGCCATCAGCAGGGCGCCGCCGAGCAGCAGCAGGAGGACTTCGCTGACGCGGAAGAAGCGCCGCCAGGTGAGTATCCGCGAGGACCACTGCAGCGCGGCGTAGGTGGCCAGCGCCAGCAGGAAGCCGAGCACGCCGCCCAAGGCGAACCAGCTCCAGTCCGCCCCCTGCTGCGCGCCGATGCCGTAGAGGAACACCACCGTCTCGCTGCCTTCGCGGGCCACCGCCAGCATCGCCAGCAGCAGCACGCCCCAGCCGCCGTCCTCGGCGATGCTGCGCTCGGCGTCCTGCTCCAGCTGGCGCTTCATGCCGCGCCCATGGCGGTGCATCCACACCACCATCTGCAGGATCAGCAGGCTGGCGCAGAGCACCATGGCGGCCTGGAACCATTCGCCGGACGGCCCCGCCAGCCACTCCCCGGCAAGCATGAACAGCGCGGCCAGCGAGCAGGCCAGCACGACGCCCAGCCCTACCCCGCTCCAGAGCATGCGCAGGCCGCGCGCGGGCTCCGGGCGATGGCAGAGCCAGGCATGCAGGATGCCGACGACCAGCAGCGCCTCGACGCTCTCCCGCCAGACGATGAACAAGGATTGCAGCATGCTTGGCTCCCGGTCAGTGCGCCACGATCTCGCCTTGCGGCAGGTCCATGTGGAACTCGTCGAAGAAGGGGTAGCGGCCGGGACGCAGGGGGTGGATCACCACGAACGAGGTGACGCCCGGCGAGAGCACCTTCTCCACCCGCAGCGGCGTGCTCTCGAACTCGGCCGGCCCGCTGCCGGCGTTGCGCACCACGACCTTGAAGCGCTGCCCGGAGGGCACTTCCAGAGTCTGGGGGGTGAAGTGGCCATCCGTGATGGTCAGCTCATAGGTGGGGAGCGGCGCTGCCTGCGCGGCAACGGCGAACGACAGTGCCAGCAGGCAGAAGAACGAGCGCAACATGACGGCCTCGCGACTCTCGGGAAATTAACGCCGCACCCGCAGCGGGTGCGGCCCGCGCATCAATAGCCGCCTTTCTTGCCGATGCCGGCGTAGGTGAAGTCGTATTCCACCTTGCAGGTCTCGAACCAGGGCGCCACGCCGGTTTCCTTGTCGACGTGGCGGCCGAACATGGAGGCTCCCGACGGCGGCAGGATGGTGTAGGTCAGGTGGTACTTGCCCGGGCCGAGCAGCTTGAGGTTGTCGCCGTAGTGCGGGCCGTCGCTGGCCACCATGCCGTGGAAGTCGCCCTTGAGGACCTGCTCGCTGCCGTCCTTGCGCAGTTCGTAGGCCACCCGCAGGTAGGGAATCCAGCTGCCCTCCTGGAAGCCGTTGGGGTTGTCGGCGGTGGCGGCGATGTCGGCTTCCAGGTGCACGTCGGACTGCGCGGCGGCGCGCATCATCCCGGGCGGGTCCATTTCGATCGGCTGCAGGTACACCGCGCCGATCTCCATCCCGCCGCAGGCCTGCGGCGCGCCGATGGGGTACTCCTTGGCCGCCGCGAACGGGGCGGCGAGCGCCAGTATCACGGGAACGGCGCGGTTGATTCGCATGGTCTTCTCCTTGGCTCGATAGATGAGGAATCGCGAGCCCGCATTTAGGAACCAAACGACGCCATTGAGAATGATTTGTATCAAGAATTCCTGAAGTAAATCCGCAACGCCTGCGCGGCGAGGACAGGAAGACCAGGGCTGTCCACTTCCACGCTCACGGCGTTGATCGCCGATAGGCCTGCCCGGCGCAGAAGAGGGAGCGCCAGGCGGCGCTCCCCTTTCGCCGGCCCTGCCCTACCAGAGCGGCAAGGTGTAGCTGACGATCAGCCGCGTTTCGTCCAGGTCGTTGCCGAAGCTGCTGCGGAAGGTGCTGTTGCGCACCTTGAAGCCGAGGTTCTTCAGCGCCCCGTCCTGCACCACGTAGCCGATGTCGGTGTCGCGCTCCCACTCCTTGCCGTCGCCCTGGCCGTTGAGCAGGTCGATGTTGTCGCCGCGCAGGTAGCGCGTCATCAGGCTCAGGCCGGGCAGGCCGAGGGCAGCGAAGTTGTAGTCGTAGCGCAGTTGCCAGGAGCGTTCGTCCTTGTTGGCGAAGTCGCCGATCTGCACGTAGTTGACCAGGTACGGATCGGTGCCGGTCAGGTAGGCGAAGCCGGTGTCGCCGGACATGCGCTGGTAGCCCAGGCCGAAGGCGTGGTTGTCGAGCCTGTAGGTGAACATCGCGTTGAGCGCGCGGTTGTCGACGTTGCTGCCGCCGTCGTCGGTGGAGCGCGCCCAGCGGATGTCGGACTTCAGCGACTGGCCGGCGGCGATCGGTAGCAGGTGCACCAGGCCCAGGTAGTGCTGGCGGTAGAGGTCTTCGAGATTGGCGTAGTGGTAGCTGGTGCTCAGGCGCTCGCTCCAGCGGTAGGTGCCGCCGGCCAGGTTGAAGCGGTCGCTGCTGAGGTGGCTGCCGGCACTGATGTTGCGCTTGTTGCCGCGGGTGACGCTGAGGTCCTCGGCGTTGGACGAGTCGCGCTGCTTGACCTGGCGCAGCTGGCCGGCCTGCAGGTCGAGGTCGTCGAGTTCCTTCGACTCCACCAGCGCGCCCTGGAAGGTCTGCGGCAGCAGGCGGGTGTCGTTGTACTGCACCACCGGCAGCTTGGGCAGCAGGGTGCCGACTTTCAGGGTGCTGCGGGAGACGCGCAGCTTGGCGGTCAGGCCGAGGTCGCTGTAGTCGTCGGCGGCGCGCCCGCTGCTGGCGGAATACGGCAGCAGCCCGGAGCCGGAGCGGTCGGGGCTGGAGTCGAGCTTGAGGCCGAGCAGGCCGAGGGCATCGACGCCCACGCCGACGGTGCCGTCGGTGTAGCCGGACTCGTAGCGCAGCAGGAAGCCCTGTGCCCACTCCTCCGAGTAGGACTGTTTGGCGCCGCTCTGGCGGTAGTCGCGATTGAAGTAGAAGTTGCGCATTTCCAGGCTGGCCTTGCTGTCGGCCAGGAACTCGGCATGGGCGAACGGGGGCAGCAGCGCCAGTCCGGAGACCAGCACAGGGAGTCGACGAATAGTCATTGTTGTTGTTTCTTTGCAGGAGTGTTGGCGAAACGCCGGGCCGGCGGAGTCCGGCCCGGCAAGGGATGGGCTGGGGCTCAGACGGCCTTTTCCAGCGCCGGGACGAGCTCGAACAGATCGCCCACCAGGCCGTAGTCGGCGACCTGGAAGATCGGCGCCTCTTCGTCCTTGTTGATGGCCACGATGACTTTCGAGTCCTTCATGCCAGCCAGGTGCTGGATGGCACCGGAGATGCCCACGGCGATGTAGAGCTGCGGCGCGACTATCTTGCCGGTCTGGCCGACCTGCATGTCGTTGGGCACGAAGCCGGCGTCCACCGCGGCGCGGGAAGCGCCCACCGCGGCGCCGAGCTTGTCGGCCAGGGCATAGAGCAGCTTGAAGTTGTCGCCGTTGCCCATGCCACGGCCACCGGAAACCACGATCTTCGCGGCGGTCAGCTCCGGGCGGTCGGACTTGGCCAGCTCTTCGCCAATGAAAGTCGAGCTGCGGGCATCGAAGACCTCGCCCAGCGCCTCGATGCTGGCACTGCCGCCTTCGGCGCCCGCCGCATCGAAGCCGGTGGTGCGCACGCTGATGACCTTGATCGGCGCCGAGGACTGCACGGTGGCGATGGCGTTGCCGGCATAGATCGGGCGCTTGAAGGTGTCGGCGCTGAGCACCTCGATGATCTCGGAGAGCTGGTCGACGTCCAGCAGCGCGGCGACGCGCGGCAGGTAGTTCTTGCCGTTGGTGGTGGCCGGGGCCAGCAGGTGGGTGAAGTTCTGGGCGATGGAAACCACCAGCGGCGCGATGTTCTCCGGCAACTGGTGGGCGTAGGCGGCGTCGTCGGCGACCAGCACCCTGGAAACGCCCGCGACCTTGGCGGCGGCTTCGGCCACTGCGCCGACGTTCTGGCCGGCGACCAGTACGGCGATATCACCACCCACTTTCTGCGCAGCGGTGACGGTGTTCAGCGTCGCCGCGGCCAGCACGTCATTCGAATGTTCTGCAACAACCAGGACAGCCATCAGATCACCTTCGCCTCGTTCTTAAGTTTCTCGACCAGTTCGGCCACGGACTTGACCTTGATGCCGGCGCTGCGGGCCGCCGGCGCCTCGACCTTGAGGGTCTTGACGGTGGAAGCGGTGGAAACGCCGAGAGCGTCCGGGGTGATCACCTCCAGCGGCTTCTTCTTCGCTTTCATGATGTTCGGCAGCGAGGCGTAGCGCGGCTCGTTCAGGCGCAGGTCGGTGGTGACGATCGCCGGCAGGTTCAGCGCAACGGTCTGCAGACCGCCGTCGATTTCACGAGTGACCTTGACCTTGTCGCCAGCCACTTCGACCTTGGAGGCGAAGGTGCCCTGGGCATAGCCAGTCAGCGCGGCGAGCATCTGCCCGGTCTGGTTGTTGTCGCTGTCGATGGCCTGCTTGCCGAGGATCACCAGCTGCGGCTGCTCCTTGTCGACCACGGCCTTGAGCAGCTTGGCGACGGCCAGGGAGTTCAGCTCGTCGTTCGACTCGACCAACAGGGCGCGGTCGGCGCCCAGGGCCAGGGCGGTGCGCAGTTGCTCCTGGGCAGCACCGGGGCCGACCGAAACCACCACGATCTCACTGGCAACGCCCTTCTCCTTCAGGCGCACAGCCTCTTCCACGGCGATTTCGCAGAAGGGGTTCATGGACATCTTCACGTTGGCGAGATCGACACCGGAGCTGTCCGCCTTCACCCGGACCTTGACGTTGTAATCGACCACGCGCTTTACCGCGACCACTACCTTCATTCGACTCTCCTCTTGTTGCAGGTGCGTAGGGCGAATAACCGTTCCCGGTTATCCGCCGCTTGACCTTGGTTCCGCGACGCGCCGAGGCTGGCCACGAAGCACCCCCTGGGCCGCTCCGGACTCGACCTCGGCAGCACCGCCCGTAATTTGGCTGGGTTCGCGAGCAAGCTCGCTCCTACGATGCGTCCGCCTCCGAGCCCACCTGTAGTACCGACCGCGCCGAAGGGGCTCTTCGTAGGATGGGTTGAGCGAAGCGATACCCATCACCAGGGTCCGATGGGTATCGCAAGCTCAACCCATCCTACGGGGCTTGCTCGCGAACTCCCCAGGCCGCTCCGGGCTCGACCTCGGCAGCGCCCCCGTAATTTGGGTGGGTTCGCGAGCAAGCTCGCTCCTACGAAGAGCAGGTGCTTCCCTGTAGGAGCGAGCTTGCTCGCGAACGCTTCACTCGCCGAGCTGCTCGATCACGCCCTGGGCCTTGAGTTCCGCCAGGCGCGCCTCGTCCAGCCCCAGCCGGCGCTTGAGCACCTCGTCGGTGTGCTCGCCGAGCATCGGCGCCGGGCGCTGGTACTGCACCGGCGTCTCGGACAGCTTGAGCGGGCTGCCGACCATCCTGAAGCCGGGGTTGAGGGCGTGCGGAATCTCCACCAGCATGTCGCGCGCCAGCACCTGCGGCTCGTCCAGGGCGCGGCCGATGTCGTTGATCACGCCGACCGGCACCTTGACCGCGTGGATGCGGGCCACCCAGTTGTCGGCGCTGTCCTTGCGGAAGTGCTCGGCCAACTGGCCGACGATGGCCTCGCGGTTGCGCACGCGGTCGGCGTTGCGGGTGAAGCGCGGGTCCTTGGGCAGTTCCGGCAGGCCGATGGCCTCGCACAGGGCGACGAACTGGCTGTCGTTGCCGCAGGCGATGATGAAGTCCCTGTCGCTGCCGGAGAACACCTGGTACGGCACGATGTTGACGTGGGCGTTGCCCTGCCGCCCCGGCGAGCGCCCGGTGGCGAGGTAGTTCTGGCTCTGGTTGCCGAGCATGGCCACCTGCACGTCCAGCAGGGCCATGTCGCAGTGCTGGCCGCGGCCGGTCTTCTCCCGCGCCAGCAGCGCGGCCTGGATGGCGACCACCGAGTACAGCCCGGTCATCACGTCGGACACCGCCACGCCGACCTTCTGCGGGCCGGCGCCGGGCACCCCGTCCTTCTCGCCGGTGATGCTCATCAGCCCGCCCATGCCCTGGATGATGAAGTCGTAGCCGGGCTCTTCCGCGCGCGGCCCGGTCTGGCCGAAGCCGGTGATCGAGCAGTACACCAGGCGCGGGTTGAGCTTGGACAGACTCTCGTAGTCCAGCCCGTACTTGGCCAGCGAGCCGGCCTTGTAGTTCTCGATCAGCACGTCGCATTCGCCGGCCAGCGCGCGCACCAGCGCCTGGCCCTCGGGGCTGGCCAGGTTCAGCGCCACCGACAGCTTGTTGCGGTTGGTCGACTGGTAGTACGACGCCTCGGGGCTGTCCGAGCCGTCCGCCGCCTTCATGTAGGGCGGGCCCCAGCCGCGGGTGTCGTCGCCCACGCCGGGCCGTTCGATCTTGATCACCTCCGCGCCCAGGTCGGCCAGGATCTGGCCGCACCAGGGGCCGGCCAGGACACGGCTGAGGTCGAGTACGCGGTATCCGCTCAAAGCACCCATCTTCATATCCTCACTGGCGCGCTCAGACGCGCTCGATAACCATGGCGAGCCCCTGGCCCACGCCGATGCACAGGCTGACCACCGCATAGCGTTGACCACTGCGCTGCAGTTGTCGCGCCGCGCTCAGCGCCAGCCGCGCGCCGGAAGCCCCCAGCGGGTGGCCGACGGCGATGGCGCCGCCGTTGGGGTTGACCCGCGCATCGTCGAAGGCGACGCCCAGGCCGCTCAGGCAGCCGAGCACCTGGGAGGCGAAGGCTTCATTGATCTCGATGATGTCCATGTCGGCGAGGCCCAGGCCGGCGCGCGCCAGCGCCTTGTTGATCGCCTCGACCGGGCCGACGCCCATGATCCGCGGCTCCACGCCCACGGCCGCGGCGGAGAGGATTCGCGCCATCGGCGCGAGCCCATGGCGCTCGCCGGCCGCGGCGGAGCCGATCAACAGCGCCGCCGCACCATCGTTCACCCCCGAGGCGTTGCCGGCGGTGACCACGCCGCCCTCGAACAGCGGCTTCAGGCGCGCCAGCGCGGCTTCGTCGGACTCCGGGCGCGGGTGCTCGTCCTGCTCCACTACCTTCGGCGGCGTCTTGCGCCCGGTGGGCACGCTCACCGGGACGATCTCGCCGGTGAAGAAGCCGGCCTGGCGAGCCGCCTCGTAGCGCGCCTGGGACGCCGCGGCGAAGCGGTCGGCCTGCTCGCGGCTGATGCCGTATTCGCGGGCCACGTTGTCGCCGGTCTGCGGCATGCTGTCGTTGCCGAACCCGGCGACGATCCTGGGGTTCGGGAAGCGCGCGCCTATGGTGCTGTCGAACAGCGCCAGGTCGCGGCTGTAGGCGGCCTCGGCCTTGGCCATGACGAAGGGCGCGCGGGACATGCTCTCGACGCCGCCGGCGACGAACAGCTCGCCCTCGCCACAGGTCACGGCCCGCGCGGCGTCGATGACCGCAGCCAAGCCGCTGGCGCACAGGCGGTTCACCGTCTGGCCCGGCACCGTCACCGGCAGCCCGGCCAGCAGCGCGGCATGGCGGGCGACGTTGCGGCTGTCCTCGCCGGCCTGGTTGGTGTTGCCGAGGATCACGTCCTCGATGGCCTCGCCCGGCACGCCATGGCGGGCCAGCAGTTCACGGATGACGTGGGCCGCCAGGTCGTCCGGGCGCACCGGCGCCAGGGCCCCGGCATGGCGGCCGAAGGGGGTGCGCAGGCCGGCGTAGATAAAGGCATTGAGCATGGAGGTCTCCTTGGATCGGGTGAGCGCCGGGCCTCAGCCCTGCGCGGGCTCGGCATGGCGCAGCGACAAGCCCAGCGCGGCGCGGCGGCGCAGCCACGGGCCGGGGCGGTAGCGGGCATCGCCGGTCAGGTCGGTCATGCGTTCCAGTATCGTCAGCAGCCGCGCGGGGCCGACGGCGTCGCCCCAGGCCAGCGGCCCCTGCGGGTAGCCCAAGCCGCGGCGCACGCCTTCGTCCAGGTCGTCGACGCTGGCGATGCGCTGCTGGACGATGTCGCCGGCCAGGTTGACGATCAGCGCCAGCACGCGCTGGGCGACGAAGCCGACGCTGTCGTTGATCAGGCTGACGCCGACGCCATCGGCGGCCAGCAGCGCATGGGCGGCATCGCGCATGGCCGGGGCGGTCGCCGGGTTCTGCATCAGGCAGCGGTGGCGCTGCAGGTCGAGCAGCAGGTCGATGCACAGGGTGCGCGCCGGGTCGCTGCCGAAACGCCGGCAGGCGCTGGTGGCGTCGATGCCGTAGGGGGCCAGTAGGCAGAGGGCCTCGCTGCTCGGCGCGCTGCCCTGCTCCAGGCGCGCGCCCAATTTTTCCAGCAGCGCGGCCAGCCGCTGGCGGTCTTCGTCACTCTCGGCGCCGATCCATACCGGCGGCAGCACGGCCACGCTCGGCACCGGTTGCGGCGCCGGCGGGTCGATCATCTTGCCGTCTTCATAACGGTAGAAACCACGGCCCACCTTGCGGCCCACGAAGCCGGCTTCGAGCATCTGCCGGGTGAGCGCCGCCGGCCGGTAGCGCGGCTCCTGGTAGAACTGGTTGTAGATGGACTCGATCACCGGGTGCGAGACGTCCAGCGCGGTCAGGTCGAACAGCTCCAGCGGCCCCATGCGGAAGCCCAGGCCCTCGCGCAGGATGCGGTCGATGTCGGCCGGCTCGGCGATGCCTTCCTTGAGCATCTGCAGCGCCTCGGTGCTGTAGGCGCGCCCGGCGTGGTTGATGATGAAGCCGGGGGTGTCCTTGGCGCGGATGCCGCGGTGGCCCATACGCGCGGCCAGCGCCTGCAGGCGGTCGCCCACCTGCGGGTCGCTGGCCAGGCCGTCGATCACCTCGACCACCTTCATCAGAGGCACCGGGTTGAAGAAGTGGAAGCCCGCCACCCGCCCGGGGTGCCGGCAGCCGCGGGCAATACTGGTGACCGACAGCGACGAGGTGTTGGTCGCCAGGATGCAGTCGGCGGCGACCACCGCCTCCAGCTCGGCCAGCAGCGCCTGCTTGGCGTCCAGGCGTTCGACGATGGCCTCGACCACCAGCTCGGAATCGGCCAGCTCGGCCAGGGAGCCGGCGACCAGCAGGCGGGCCAGGGTGGCGTCGGCTTCCCCGGCGCTGATCTTGCCCTTCTCCGCCAGCTTGGCGAGAGTGCGCCCGAGGTTGTCGCGCGCCGATTGCGCGGCACCCTCGCGGGCGTCGAAGAGTTTCACCTGGATGCCGGCCTGGGCGGCGATCTGGGCGATGCCGCTGCCCATCACGCCGGTGCCGACGATGGCCATGCGTTGGATGTCACGCGTCATGGGTCATTCCCCCTGGAAGCTGGCTTGGCGTTTTTCGAGGAAGGCGGCGGCGCCCTCCTTCTGGTCGCGGGAGTCGAACAACAGTTGGAAGGCCTTGCGCTCCAGGGTCAGCGCGCTGTCCAGCGGCAGGTCGGCGCCGGCGAGCATCACTTCCTTGATCTGCGCCACGGCCAGCGGCGGCAGCGCGGCGATCTCGGCGGCCAGTTCCAGGGCGCGCGGCAGGGTCTGCGCATCGCCGACCACCTCGCTGACCATGCCCATCGCCAGGGCTTCCGGCGCCTTGACCAGGCAGCCGGTCAGGGCCATGCGCATCGCCTGGAACTTGCCCACCGCGCGGATCAGCCGCTGGGTGCCGCCGGCGCCGGGCATCAGCCCGAGTTTCACCTCCGGCTGGCCGAAGCGCGCCGACTCGCCGGCGACGATGATGTCGCAGTGCATCGCCAGCTCGCAGCCGCCGCCCAGGGCGAAGCCGTTCACCGCCGCGATCACCGGCTTGGGACAGCGACCGATGGCGTCCCAGAGCAGCTCGGTGTGCCGGCGGTACATCTCGATGGGGCTGGCCTGGGCGAACTCGCGGATGTCCGCGCCCGCCACGAAGCACTGCTCTCCCCCGGTCAGGACGATGGCCCGCACCTGGCTGTCGTCGGCCAGCGCGCGGAAGTGCTCGGCCAGTTGCTGGCGCACGGCGGCATTGAGGGCGTTGCGGGCTTCGGGGCGGTCGATGCGGACCACCGCCACGCCATCGGCCTGGATCGTTCGGTGGACCACGCTGGGGTGCTGGTTGCTCATGATCGTGCTTGCCTCAGTCTTGTTTCGTCTGACGAAACTACATTCCGTATTTACGATTCATCATAGTGAGCCTCGATCGAAGCTGTAAACGGCATCTGCTCGGATCTGTTATTTTTACTTTTAAAAACAATTAGTTAGTAAATATATAAGCGACAATTTTACGCAGACTGGAAAACCCTCTATAATTTCGTCTGACGAAACTGAATTTTATTTTATTGATTTTCTCGGAAAAGGGGTTCTACCATGCGCCGCAACAAGACGGAGCTGGATTCGGCTGCGCCGACGAAAAACGAAGGTGAGATCGGCCTGCTGGAACGGGGGATGTTCGACCCCGCCACGGCGCTGAGCGAGGAGGAAAGCAGCGGTCAGTTCGTCACGGCCCTGGCTCGCGGCCTGGAAATCCTGCGCTGCTTCAACCCACGGGAAAACGTGCTGAGCAACCAGGACCTGGCGCGCAAGACCAGCCTGCCCAAGCCGACCGTGACGCGCCTGACCAACACCCTGATGCGCCTGGGCTGCCTCAAGCGCGAGGTGCACTCGGGCAAGTACCAGCTGGACGTCGGCGTGCTGGGCTTCGGCTACGCGATGCTGTCGAACCTGTCGATCCGCGCGGTGGCCCACCCGCTGATGGAGGAGCTGGCCAACCACGCCCAGGCGGCGGTGGCCATGGCCGCCCGCGACCGCCTGCAGATGGTGTACCTGGACGTGGTCCAGGGCCAGGGGAACATGACGATGCGCCGGCAGATCGGCAGCTACCTGCCGCTGGCGGTGAGTTCGGTGGGCCGCGCCTGCCTGGCGGCGATGCCGGAGAACGAACGGGAGTTCCTGCTCGACCACATCCGCGAGCGCGAACCGCAACACTGGCCGGCCATCCGCAAGGGCCTGGACCGCGCCTTCAGGGACTTCACCGACTACGGCTACTGCCTGTCGATCGGTGAATGGCACCGCGACGTCAACTCCGTCGCCGTGCCCTTGGTACATCCGCAGTACGGGCTGCTGGCCTTCAACTGCGGCGGACCGAGCTTCCAGCTGACCCGCGAGAAGCTCGAGGACGACATCGGGCCCCGCCTGATCAACATGGTCAACAACATAGGTGCCGCCGCTCGCTGATGCCCGGGTGACGGTGCCCTGCCAGACAGGCCCGCCCGGCGGGCCCTTGAGGAGAGCACATGATCCGAGACGCAGAGACGCTGCAGATACTTCTGGATTCCATCCACCAGTTCGTCGACGAGGTGCTGATACCGCGCGAGAACGAAGTCGCGGAAACCGACGCCATTCCCCAGGACATCGTCGAGCAGATGCGTGAGATGGGCCTGTTCGGCCTGACCATTCCCGAAGAGTTCGGCGGCCTGGGCGTGACCATGGAAGAAGAGGTGAACATCACCTTCGAACTCGGGCGCACCTCCCCCGCCTTCCGCTCCTACATCGGCACCAACAACGGCATCGGCTCCATCGGCATCCTGATCGACGGCACGCCCGAACAGAAAGGCCACTACCTGCCCAGGCTCGCCAGCGGCGAACTGCTCAGCTCGTTCTGCCTGACCGAGCCGGACGCCGGCTCCGACGCCGCCTCGCTGAAGACCAGCGCGGTGCGCGACGGCGACCACTACGTGCTCAACGGCACCAAGCGCTTCATCACCAATGCCCCGCATGCCGGCATCTACACCGTGATGGCGCGCACCAACCCGGAGATCAGGGGCGCCGGCGGCATCAGCGCGTTCATCGTCGAGCGCGGCACCCCGGGCATCTCCCTGGGCAAGCCGGACCACAAGATGGGCCAGAAGGGCGCGCATACCAGCGACGTCATCTTCGACAACGTGCGCGTGCCGGCCAGCCAGCTGATCGGCGGCGTCGAGGGCGTGGGCTTCAAGACCGCCATGAAGGTGCTCGACAAGGGCCGCCTGCACATCGCCGCGCTGAGCGTCGGCGCCGCCGAACGCATGCTCGACGACGCCCTGCGCTACGCCCTGGAGCGCAAGCAGTTCGGCAAGCCGATCGCCGAGTTCCAGCTGATCCAGGCGATGCTCGCCGACAGCAAGGCGGAAATCTATGCCGCCCGCTGCATGGTGCTGGACGCCGCGCGCAAGCGCGACGAGGGCCGCAACGTCAGCACCGAGGCCTCCTGCGCCAAGATGTTCGCCACCGAGATGTGCGGCCGCGTCGCCGACCGCTGCGTGCAGATCCACGGCGGCGCCGGCTACGTCAGCGAGTACGCCATCGAGCGCTTCTACCGCGACGTGCGGCTGTTCCGCATCTACGAAGGCACCACGCAGATCCAGCAGGTGGTCATCGCCCGCAACATGATCCGCGAAGCCACGCACTGAACGACGCCCTCGCCGCCCTGCCCCGCCGGGCGGCGACCCGCAGGCTTACCGATGGGCCGCAAGCACCGGCCCACGAATAAATACAACAGGTAGTTCGCCCATGGAAACCACTGCTTCGACTTCCCAAGCGACCACCCAGAGCAAGACCTGGGTGATCGTGTTCCTGTTCTGCTTCATCGGCCTGCTGATCGACGGCGCCGACCTCATGCTGCTGTCCTACAGCCTCACCAGCCTGAAGGCCGAGTTCGGCCTGAGCAACGTCCAGGCCGGCAGCCTGGGCAGCTTCACCCTGGCCGGCATGGCCATCGGCGGCATCTACGGCGGCTGGGCGTGCGACCGCTTCGGCCGGGTGCGCACCGTGGTCTGGACCATCGTGCTGTTCTCGGTCGGCACCGCCATGCTGGGCCTGACCCACAGCTACTGGCAGTTCGCCGCGGCGCGCTTCGTCGCCTCCCTGGGCCTGGGCGCGCTCTACGTCGCCTGCAACACCCTGATGGCCGAATACGTGCCCACCAAGTACCGCACCACGGTGCTGGGCACCCTGCAGGCGGGCTGGTCGGTGGGCTACATCGTCGCCACCCTGCTGGCCGGCTGGATCCTGCCGAGCTACGGCTGGCGCTACCTGTTCTACGTCGCGATCATCCCGGTGGTGCTGGCCGTGGCCATGCGCCGCCTGGTGCCGGAACCGGCCGCCTGGGTGGAAGCCCAGGCCGAGCGCAAGCGCCGCAAGGCCCTGGGCCAGGAGGAAGTCGTCGAGAAGAAATCCGCCGGCGCGTTCCGCATGATCTTCGGCGACCGCCGCGCCCGCAGCATGTTCATCTTCTGGTCGCTGACCGCGGGCTTCCTGCAGTTCGGCTACTACGGCGTGAACAACTGGCTGCCGTCCTACCTGGAAACCGAGATGGGCATGAACTTCAAGTCCATGACCGCCTACCTGGTGGGCACCTACGCGGCGATGATCCTCGGCAAGGTCCTGGCCGGCGTCGCCTCGGACTGGCTGGGCCGGCGCAAGGTGTTCGCCTTCGGCGCCCTGGGCACCGCGGTGTTCCTGCCGGTGATCGTGCTCTACCACAGCCCCGAGGCCATTCTCTGGATGCTGGTGGTGTTCGGCTTCCTCTATGGCATCCCCTACGGCGTCAACGCCACCTACATGACCGAAAGCTTCGCCGCCCGCTACCGCGGCACCGCCGTGGGCGGCGCCTACAACATCGGCCGCATCGGCGCGGCCATCGCCCCGGCGGCCATCGGCTTCCTGGCCACCCAGGTGTCCATCGGCGCGGGCTTCCTGGTGATGGGCGCGGCCTACTTCGTCTGCGGCATCATTCCCGCCCTGCTGATCCGCGACAAGCAGTTCGATCCGCAGACGGAGTGACCTGCGAAGGGGCCAGGGACCGCTCGTGGTTATCCGCCCTACGTGGCTGAAGAGCGCCCTCTCCCTAACCCTCGGCTGCGCGCCCCGCCCTGAAGGGAGAGGGCTGGGGAGAGGGGACGGCGTTCATCTCGAACACTG
Organism: Pseudomonas sp. R3.Fl; assembly: GCF_023516765.1. Lineage (NCBI taxonomy): Bacteria > Pseudomonadati > Pseudomonadota > Gammaproteobacteria > Pseudomonadales > Pseudomonadaceae > Pseudomonas > Pseudomonas sp. R3.Fl. The sequence continues at coordinate 6,585,101 of NZ_JAMGSO010000001.1, read as the reverse complement.
CTGCTACCGGGTAACTCTGTTCGCGAGCAAGCTCGCTCCTACGAGATAAAAAAGCGCGGCACACCCCGAAGGGCTGGCCGCGCAACACGCTCAACAGGGAATCGGAACTGCTCGGCCTCCAGCCCATACAGGCTTTCGCTCCCGGCCCGCACGCGCACGCGAATCAAGGCCGCGCTTCGATGTCGATGCTTGCCGGAACGGGGCTTCGCGCATGGACCGACTTCTTCATCTTCCCCAGCACCCTGAGGGTAAGCCGGCTACGCGGATAGATGCGGCATGCCAGCACTATTCCCCGTGACTCATCCTCGGCGCTGACATGCTGGCGGCTCATGGCGCAGGACATGTAGCTGCCGCTGATGATCTGCACCTTGCACACGCCGCACCCGCCGCCACGGCAGCCGACGGGAATGCCCTTGCGGCAAAGCCGCGCCATGCCGGCCAGCACGCTTTCCTTTTCGTCGCACTGGAAGCCTTCGTCCGTATCCTCGATCACCACCTCATGCTTCATGGCCGCCCTTCCCTGCCCGGGCCTGGACTTCCTCGGCCCGCCGCATGCTGGCGGGCACACCGCCTATGCCCCAGTTTCCGGGGGCAACGCACAGGCACATGCCGCGTACCAGTTCGCTGCGGACATCCAGTGTCCTGACCAGCAGTTCGGTGAAGCCGAACAACAGGCGCCGGCGCTCCTCCTGGGGGCGTCCGTCCAGCACCATGAACTCGAAGAAGGGCGCGGCGAGTCGGGTGTCGCTGCAAAGCTCCCCGGCCACGGCGAAGTGCCTTGCCTCATGCAGGGTGATGAAGGCCCTGGTCCGCTCCAGGGGCGTCTGCAGGACCTCGCTGTAGAGGTGGCAGGCGCCCTTGAGCAGCAACGCATCCTGCTCGGGGCTGCTCTGCCCGGCCAGCAGGTGGAAATTGACGACCGGCATGCGGCATCTCCTGTTGTTGTTTTTCGTAGCGCACGCAGACTCCGGCTCAGGGCAGGCCCCGGCGTCTCCCGGAATCCAGCATCAGGGCCGAGCCGGTCATGGCGGCGGCTTCCTCCGCCAGCAGCAGGGAGACGGCCCAGGCCACCTGCTCCGGCGTAGTGAAGGCGCCGATCGAAGACTCGGCACGCATGGCGTCGAGCACCGCCTCATGGCTCAGGCCGCGCTGGGCCGCACGGTCGGCGACCACACGGTGCAGCCGTTCGGTGTCGGCGGGCCCGGGGGCGATCAGGTGGGCGGTGATCCCCCGCGTACCGTAGGCCAGGCTGAGCTGGCGTATCAGGTTCATCAACGCCGAGTTGGCCACCCCTGCCGCCGCCGCATAGGCGGAGGGCTCGAAGCCGTAGTGACCGCCGATGGCCACCAGCCGCGCCCCGGCGACCAGGTGGGCATCCAGAGCCCGGACCAGGCGCAGCATCCCGCCCACCTTGAGGTTCATGGCCTCCGCCAGGGCGACCGGCGGCGCCTCCAGCACCCCGCCGGCTACCGTCACTCCCGGCCCATGCACGGCCATGCGCACGGGCCGGTCGATCCTGCCGGCGATCCGTTCGATCGCTTCGTCGCTGGCAAGGTCGGCGACACAGCCCAGCACGCCGGCATGTCGTTCGCCCAGCGCAGCGAGGTCACCCTCGCTGCGCGCCACGGCCAACACGTCCAGGCCACAGGCCCGCAGCCTCGCGACTATCGCCTGCCCGAACGCGCCGGTCGCGCCGACCACCACGGCCAGCTCCGCACCCGTTCCCATGACTTCTCCTCCGTTTTGCGTCGGTGAGCGTGGCGCGGCCTCAGGTGGGCAACCAGCCCCGTTCCCTGGCCATGGTCATGGCGGTGTCGAGGATCATGTCTTCCTGGCCGCCGATCATCTTCTTGCGTCCCAGCTCGACCAGGATGTCGCGCGCCGGCACGCCGAAGCGTTCGGCGGCGCGCTTGGCGTGCAGCAGGAAGGTGGAATAGACGCCGGCGTAGCCCAGGGTCAGCGATTCGCGGTCGACGCGCACCAGGTGCTCCATCATCGGCACGATGATGTCTTCGGCGACGTCCATCAGCTTGAACAGGTCCACGCCGGTTTCGATGCCCATGCGCTCGCACACCGCGGCGAACACTTCCAGCGGGGTGTTGCCGGCGCCGGCGCCCAGCCCGGCCACCGAGCCGTCGATGCGGCTGGCCCCGGCCTCGATGGCGGCGATGGAGTTGGCGATGCCCATGCCCAGGTTGTGGTGGCCGTGGAAGCCGATCTCGGTCTGCGGATCGAGCACCTCGCGCAGGGCGCCGACGCGGGCCTTCACGTCCTCGGGGAGCATGTAGCCGGCGGAGTCGGTGACGTACACGGTTTGCGCGCCATAGGACTCCATCAGCTTGCCCTGCCTGGCGATGCCCGCCGGGTCGTTGAGGTGGGCCATCATCAGGAAGCCCGAGGTGTCCATGCCCAGCTTGCGGGCGAAGGCGATGTGCTGCGGCGAGGTATCGGCCTCGGTGCAGTGGGTCGCCACGTGCACGCTGCGGGCGCCGCAATCGTAGGCCGAGCGCAGTTCGGCCATGGTCCCCAGGCCAGGGATCAGCAGCACCGACACCTTGGCCTGCTTCATCCGGCTGGCCACGGCGGAGATGTATTCCTCGTTGCTGTGCGGGGCGAAGCCATGCTGCAGCGAGTTGCCGCCCAGGCCCGCGCCATGGGTGACCTGCAGGTAGGGAACGCCGGCGTCGTCCAGGGCCGTGGCCACTTTTACCATCTGCTCGACGCTGATCTGCTCGCGCTTGGCATGCATGCCGTCGCGCAGGCACATGTCATGCAGGATGACCTTCCGCCCCTTGAGGCCGGAACCGTTCGACTGGCTCATCAGGCCACCTCCGTCGCTTCGAGTTGGATCTTGCCGCTGAGGATTTCCTCGGCGAACATCTCGGCGGTCCGCGTGGCGGCCGCCGTCATGATGTCCAGGTTGCCGGCGTAGGTCGGCAGGTAGTCGCCGAGGCCGGCGACCTCCATGAACACCGAGACCTTGTTGCCGTCGAACAGCGGCCCGTTGACCAGCCGGTAGCCCGGCACGTACTTCTGCACCTCGCCGATCATCTGCAGGATCGATTCCGTCACGCGCTCGCGGTCGGGCTCCTGCTCGGTCAGGCAGTAGATGGTGTTGCGCATGATCAGCGGCGGCTCGGCCGGGTTGATGATCGCCAGGGCCTTGCCGCGCTTGGCGCCGCCGACCTTCACCAGCGCGTTGGAGGTGGTGTAGGTGAACTCGTCGAGGTTGGCGCGGGTGCCCGGACCGATGGACTTGGACGACAGGCTGGCGACGATCTCGGCATACTCGACCGCCTGGATGCGGGACACCGCATGGACGATCGGGATGGTCGCCTGTCCGGCGCAGGAAATCATGTTGACGTTCATCTCCAGCTTTTCCGCATGCTGGCGCAGGTTGACCGGCGGCACGCACAGCGGGCCGATGGCCGCCGGGGTCAGGTCGATCATCAGCACGCCCAGGGCGTTGAGCTTCCTGCTGTTCTCCGCGTGGACGTAGGCGCTGGTGGCGTCGAAGGCGATCTGGATGTTGTCGTCCTTGATGTGCGGCAGCAGCCCGTCGACGCCTTGCGCGGTGGTCTTCAGCCCCAGCTCGCGCGCCCGCGACAGGCCCTCGGACTCAGGATCGATGCCGACCATCCAGACCGGCTCCAGCAGGGGGCTGCGCTTGATCTTGTAGATCAGGTCGGTGCCGATGTTGCCCGAGCCGATCAGTGCGCATCGTATTTTCTTCATTGGCTTTGCCCTTCGTTGTTCGCGGCTTTCTCAGCGGCCTGCGCCCTGTTCATTCCAGCGACGTAGAACTCTTCGGCACCGTGCTCGGTGATCAGGATGCGCACGGTTTCCGCGCCGCACTCCAGGCTCCGGCTCACGGCCTCGGTGACCGCCGCGGCGACGCGGCGTTTCTGCTCGGCGGTGCGCCCGACGAGCATGTGCATTTCAATGATTGGCATGGCTGAGTTCTCTCGAACCTTGGTTGTTGTTCTCACTCGGTGAAGCGGATGGACACGCTGCCCAGTTCCTGGAAGCGCGCGACCACGCAGTCGCCCGGCTTCACCGCGACGGCCTCGGTGATCCCGCCGCTCATGACGAAGCTGCCGGCGGGCAGGGTCTCGCCGAGCTCGGCGAGGATGTTCACCAGCATGGCGATGGCTTCCGCCGGGTGCCCCAGCACGGCGGCGGAAGCGCCCAGCGCGACGATTTCGCCGTTCTTCTCCAGCACCACGCCCAAGGTCCGCAGGTCCACGTCCTCGACGTAGCGGGGCCGCCCGCCGCCGACGAAGCGCGCCGAAGAACCGTTGTCGGCGACGACGCTGGGCAGGTCGAACTTGAAGCCGGAAAAACGCGAGTCGATGATCTCCACCGCCGGCAACACATGGTCCGTGGCGGCCAGGACGTCCTCGGCCGTGCAGCCGGGCCCCCACAGGTCCTTGCCGATGACGAACGCCACTTCGCACTCGACGCGCGGGTGCACCAGCAGCGCGGTGGAGATCGCGGCGTTCTCCGGGCAGGCCATGCGGTCGGTGAGGAAGCCGATGGAGGGCACGTCGACGCCCATCTGGCGCATCTTCGCCCGGGAAGTCAGGCCGGCTTTCCAGCCCACCAGCCTGTGGCCCTGGGCCAGGAAGCGGCGGCGCAGCTCGCTCTGCACCGCATAGCCATCGGCGACGGTCATCCGCGGGTATTCGTCGGTCAGCTTGGGGATCGCGTAGGCGCGGCGCTGCGCGCCTTCGACGCGCTCGCACAGGCGCACTATGTCTTCGCGGGACAGCGTCAGGTCGAGGTTGCTCATACCGCGCTCCTCCCGCTGAACCTGACCCGGCAACTGCCCACGCCACCGACGGTGCAGACCAGTTCGTCGCCGTCGGCGACCGGGACCAGGCTCGACTGCGAGCCGGACAGGATCACCTCGCCCGCCTTGAACGGGATGCCCAGTTCGCCCAGCGTGTTGGCCAGCCAGGCCACCGCATTGGCCGGCGAACCCTGCACGGCGGCGCCGGCGGCAGTGGAGAACAGCTCGCCGTTCTTTTCCAGCACCATGCCCGCCAGGGTGATGTCGACCTGGCGCGGATCGGCCTTGGCCTCGCCCAGCACATACACGCCGCAGGAGGCGTTGTCGGCCACGGTGTCCTGGATCTTGATCTGCCAGTCGTCGATCCGCGAATCGACGATCTCGAAGCACGGCATCACGTAGTCCGTCGCCCGGATCACGTCCATGGCGGTGACGCCGGGCCCCTGCAGGTCGGCCTTGAGGACGAAGGCGAGTTCCGCCTCCGCCTTGGGCTGGATCAACCCGCCCAGGTCGATGGTGTCGCCGTCGCGGTGGACCATGCCGGAGGTCAGCATGCCGAAGTCCGGCTGGTAGACGCCGAGGAATTCCTGCACCGGCTTGCTGGTGGCGCCGATCTTCTTGCCGACGATGCGCTCGCCGGCGGCCAGGCGCCGGGCGACGAAATGCTGCTGGATGCGGTAGGCATCCTCGATGCTGATGTCCGGCTCGCGCTGGAGCAGCGGTGGCACGCTGCGCCGGGCGACGAACGCCTCGTACAGCTCATTGCCGTATTGCTCGATCTTGTGATTGTCCATGGGGGTCTCGAACGGTCTCGGTGGGGAGCCGCGGCGGCTCAGCTCAGAGCTTCACGCAGACGTTGCGTGTCTCGGTGTAGAACTCCAGCGAATGCACGCCGCCCTCGCGGCCGATGCCCGATTGCTTGGAGCCGCCGAAGGCGGTGCGCAGGTCGCGCAGGAACCAGCTGTTGATCCAGGTGATGCCGACCTCGATCCGGGCCGCGACGCGGTGGGCGCGGGACAGGTCGTTGGTCCAGATGGTGGTGGACAGGCCGTACTCGGTCGCGTTGGCCAGGCCGACGACTTCGGCCTCGCTGTCGAACGGACGGATGTGGCAGCAGGGGCCGAAGATTTCCTCGCGGACCACAGCCGCGCTCTCCGGCAGCCCGGTCCAGATGGTCGGCTGGACCCAGGCGCCCTCGGCCAGCTCGCCCGGCATATCCGGCACGCCGCCGCCGGTCACCACGCAGGCGCCCTCCTCGACCGCCTTGCGGTAGTAGGACAGTACCTTCTGCCGGTGCTCCTGGCTGATCAGCGGGCCGTAGTCGGCGGCGGAATCGTCCGGCCGGCCAAAGCGCACGGCCTCCGCTTTGGACTTCAGGGCCTGGACGAAACGCTCGAAGATCGGCCGTTCGACGTAGACGCGCTCGGTGCCCAGGCACACCTGGCCTGAGTTCAGGAACGCGGAACGGAAGATGCCGTCGACCGCGGCGTCGAAATCGCAATCGGCGAAGACGATGCCGGCGTTCTTGCCACCCAGTTCGAACGACACGTCGCGCATGCCCTGCGCGGCAGCCTGCATGATGATGGTCCCGGTGCGGGTCTCGCCGGTGAAGGTGATCGCGTCCACCCCCGGATGGCGGGTGACGAACTCGCCGGCCGAATCCGGGCCGAAGCCCTGCACCACGTTGTACACGCCCTTGGGAACCCCCACGGCGTTCATCACCTCGCCCAGCAGCGCGGCGGTCGCGGGGCTCTCCTCGGACGGCTTGACCACCACGCTGTTGCCGCAGGCCAGCGCCGGGCCGACCTTCCAGGTCATCAGCATGAAGGGCGCATTCCACGGGCAGACCACGCCGATCACCCCCTTGGGCACGCGCAGCGCGTAGTTCAGCGCACCGCGCCCGTCCGGGGTCGGCGTCTGGAACGACTCGCTGGCGACGTTCTTCACCACGTCGGCGAACACTTTGAAGTTGGCCGCCCCGCGCGGAATGAAGACGTGCTTCATGACGTGCGCCGGCTGGCCGGTGTCGGCCATCTCGGCCGCCACGAAGTCGTCGAAGCGGCGGGTGATCTCGTCGGCCACGCCATACAGCAGGTCGACCCGCTGCTCGGTGCTCAGGCTCCCCCACTCGCCCTGCAGGGCGCTGCGCGCGGCGTCGACGGCCGCGTTCACTTCCGCCTGCCCGGCCTCGGCGATGGAGGCGATGACCCGGTTGTCCAGTGGAGAGCGCTTCTCGAAACGCCTGCCGCTGGCGGCGGCGACGAACTCTCCGGCAATGAAATTCTCGATGTGACGCATGGCAGCTCCGCTCTCTGGTTGGCGCCCGTTCCCGCAACCCCGGCTGGGTTGGCGAACCCTGTTGCCGCGAGTCTAGGAAATGGTTTTCATACCGACTAATACTTTTATCCTTGAGAGGAGATACCTAAAAGGTATCCCCTCCGAAGGCCCCGGATGCCGGCTAGATCGCCTTGAACAGCGGGCTGCGTACCTGCTGGGCATCGGCGGCCGAGATGAATTTCTCGGTGTAGATGTCGCGCTCGAACAGGCGCCCCTGCATCAGGGTGGTGATGCAGGCGTCGATCATCAGGGGCGGTCCGCACAGGTAGGCCTTGTGGCCGCGGAAATCGTTGGCGAAATGGACTTTCGCCGCGTCATGCACGAAGCCCCGCAGCCCCTCCCAGGCCGAGCCTTCCGGCTCGTGGGACAGCACCGGCACGTAGTGGAAGTTGCCGAAGCGCGCCGCCAGTTCGAGGAACGCCTGGTGGTAATACAGTTCCTCGCGGTTGCGCTGGCCGTAGACCAGGGTGATCGGCAGCGTGCAGCCCTCCTCCAGCAGGTCGAGGATCATCGAGCGGGGGCTCGACAGGCCCGAGCCGCCAGCCATGAAGATCAGCGGGACCTGGGCCGACTTCTTGACGAAGAAGCGCCCGTAGGGGCCGCTCAGGGCCACCCGATCACCCGGCGCCAGCCGCTCGTGGATGTAGCCCGTGCCCTGGCCGCCCGGCACGATGCGGACGTTGAGTTCGATCTCCTCCGCCTGGGCTGGCGAGCTGGCGATGGAGAAGGCGCGGGAGCCGATGCCGTCCGGCAGTTCGAAGTTGATGTACTGGCCGGCCTGGAAACGCAGCGGCTCGTCCAGGCGGATCCAGATGCCCTTGATCGTCGGCGTGAGCCGCTCGATACGGCTCACCACCCCGACGTAGTCGCGCACCGGGAGGTTCTCGGCGTCGACGTCTTCCTCGATCTCGGCCTCGATCACCAGGTCGCTCTGGGCGGTGGCGCAGCAGGCCAGGCACTTCTGCTCCTCGCGCTCGAAGTCCATCAGGGCGAAGCTGGAGGCCTCGCCGTGCTCCACCTCGCCGTCCACCACCTGGACCTTGCAGGTGGCGCACAGGCCGTGGCAGCAGGCATGGGGCAGGTAGATGCCGGCCCGCAGCGCGGCATCGAGGATGGTCTGGCCTTCCTCGATGGCGATGGTCTGGCCGAGCGGCTCGATAGTCAGTTCGTAGCTCATCTCGCCTCCGTCAGCCCAGGCGGCACAGGCTGTTCAGGGCCGGCGTGCGCAGGCGCAACTGCTCCTTGTGGCCGATGCCGTTGGCGGCCAGGCTCGTGTTGAAGTCCGGTACCCAGGGGCGGTTGCCCTTCAACCACTCGACCGCCTGCCAGTCGATGGCGGCAGCGTCCGGGTCGGCCTGCAGCAGCGGCTGCAGCGCACCCTCCAGCATCTCGCCGAAGGGCGTTTCCGGCGGCAGGCAGAGCAGGAAGGGCGCGGCGAACAGCAGGTGCCGGTCCCAGCTGACGTAGAGCAGTTGCTTGCCGGCGAAGTTTTCGACGCGGTCACGGGGAACGGCGGTGTAGTCGCCCAAGGTGGCTACAGGCATTGTGCTTCTCCTTTCTTGTTATCGAAGGGGCGCGCTGGCGCACGGGGCCGCCAGGCGCCCTGCTCTATCAGTGGTTGGAGGTGGCCAGGTCGCGCCATTGCTGGAAGTTGCCCTGGTCCTGGGAGCCGACGAAGTCGCCGTTGTCCTGGCCGTCGCGCAGGCTGACCCAGTCCATCCAGGCGGCCAGGTCGCCGTTGAGCGGCGCCTGGAACAGCTGCGGCATCGGCAGCCAGGCCTGCACGTACTTCTCCGGCTCGTTCTCGAAGATGCTCTGGCAGTGGTCCGAGCAGAAGTGGTACTTCTCGCCCTGGTAGTCGACCTCCCGGTGGCAGAGCAGCGTCGGGTCCGCCGGCTCGGTGAACACCGCGGGCAACTGGCAGCACTGGCACAGCTTGGCCAGGCCGAAGTTCTTGAACGGGGTGCCGGCCTCCGCCAGCTTGCGGATGTGCTGCCAGCGCGGCCGGTAGTACTTGTCGAAGGTCTCGGGGTACTTCTCGGACAGCCAGGCCATGTCGGCGTCGGACGGAATCCAGCTGTGGAAGGCGGTGCCGAAGCTCCACTGGTACAGGCCCAGCATCAGCTGGTGGGACATGTGGTCCACCGCGGCCTCGGCGTCGTCCCAGCCCTTGGGCGGGCGGATGCCGTAGCGCGCCAGGTCGCGGAACAGCGCGCTGCCGTTCTCCACGCCGTAGATGTTCCAGGCCTCGCGCCAGGACATCACGCGCTTGGGCAGCATGTAGTCCATCATGGTGCTGACCAGGCTGAGCACGCGCACGCCGCGCCAGAACCACTTGTCGATCCAGCCCTGGACGATCGGCAGGTTGTCCGGCGACTGCTCGAGCATGAACTTGATGCACTCAAGCCCCAGGGTCATGTGCCGCGCCTCGTCGGACTGGGCGGAGAAGCCGAAGGTCACCGTCGCCATGTCGCCGTTGTAGGCGGCGCCCGACATGAAGGGTACGAACAGCAGGTTGGTCAGCACGTACTCGAAGGAGAAGCCGATGGCGATCATGAACTCGAACGGCCCGGCGCTCATGGCGTCGTCGAAGAACGAGCGCGCCACCGAGGTGTACCAGATGCGGTCGCGCTGGTCGGCGAAGGCGTGGAAGCCGTTGTAGTACTTGTTGTAGTTGGACAGCGCGTGGATCTGCGTCTGCGCGTGGCGGATCTCGTCGATCGCCTGCATCTGGCAGGCCACCTGGGTGCCGACCCCGGGGAACTCGCGGCCGACGCGGGCGAAGCCCTTGTGCGCGGCGTACTCGCCCGGGCTGATGGCCTGCAGGAAGATCTTCAGCGCCGACAGGTAGCGGGCATCGGTGATGTGCAGGTGGCCGTTGTTCTGCGCATGGGCGTCGATGATTGCGTAGAACTTGCGCTCCTTTTCCGCCTGGTACTTCCAGTAGGCGTCCATGGTCAGGCGGAAGGGGTCCTCCCACTGGTCCCAGTCGTGGATCTTGATGCCCTCGTAGTGCACGTAGGGGAACAGCTCGTCCTTGGTCCGGTAGGAAGGTTCCCAGCCCAGGTCACGGGTGAAGCACTTGTATTTCTCTTTCAGGCTCAGCTTCTTGTTCGAACTTTTCATGTCCATGACGGCGTCTCGCTCAGCTATCCCAGGTCAGGGTCAGGGTGTCTTCGTCTTCGTCGACGTTGCCGGAAAGCGTGATCAGGTTGATCTGCAGTTCCTGCAGGTCGAAGCTGCGGCCGATCTGCTCCTCGATGGTGTCCTTGCGGATCACCAGGCGGTTGGGCGCGTCGATCTTCACCATCGCCGGCTCGCGGTGCACCACCGCGCGGGGGTTGTCGATCTCGATCGCCTCGATGATCGGGCGGGTTTCTTCGTTGGCTTGCAGGGCAATGAATACGGTCGACATGGTTCCCCCTCAGAGCGCGATGCCGTTCTTTTCCAGACGCGCCTTGAAGGCGCCCACCTGTTCGCTGACCACTTCGTCGGCCTGCGAGCCGAACACCAGCTCGACCACCGGCAGCAACGCCGAGGCCGCGCGATCACCCCAGGTAACGCTCCAGGCCCGCAGTTGCTCGCGGTTGTGCTCGGACTCGGCCGCGGCGACCTTGATCACCGCATCGACCCACTTGCGCGTCTCGTCGAACCAGTCGCTCATGAACTGGGTGAGCATCGCCACCGCCGAAGCGCCGCGGCTCGACAGGTAGTCATCGACGATGCGCTCGTAGACCAGCGGATAGAGCAGGCCATCGAGGCAGGCGTTCTGCGCCATGAACAGCTCGAACGGGTCGCGCACCGTCATGCTGTCCTCGACGTAGCGGCGCAGCGGCTGCCAGGCCAGGGCGTCGAGCCAGGCGCCCTTGCCGGCTTCCAGGGCCTCGGTGCCGCCCAGCAGCAGGCCGAGGCGCGACAGGTACTGGGCGCTGCCCAGGTTGTCCATGGCGTGGTACATGCAGGGCTGGGTGAAGGTGGTGCCGAAGCCGTAGCCGCAGATGAAGGTGTTGTTCTGGTTGGCGCCCCAGGCCGCGTGGCGCAGCGGCACCAGCACGTCGAGGGCCAGTTGGCGCAGTTCGTCCGGCAGCATGTCGGCCAGGCCACGCGATTCGACGAAGTCGAAATTGGCCTCGGCAGTGTCCTGCTGGCGGGCGCGGGACAGGGTGTAGGTGCTGTAGAAGAACTGCCGGGGGTCCTTCAGCGCGTACCAGTCGCGCATGACGATGCGGCTGATGGTCGGGTCGTAGAGTTCCTGCTCCGGCGCCCAGGTGGGCCGGTAGTGCAGGTTCTCGCTGGCCTGGATGTCGTAGCTGCCTTCCTGGTAGCGCGAGGCCGGCTTGTCGCCGAAACGGCGGGCCAGGTGATCGAAGGTCTGGCGCAGCGGCTGGATGCTCACCGTGCGGAGGTCGATTTGCATGGGTCTCTCCTGAGGGCGCCGGAAAACGTTGGCGCCGCTCCTGGTCATTGTCTGAAGCGGGTCTGGGTGGCATCTGCCAAACGCCAGTCCCAATCGCTCGTGTCACTGTCCGCGTCCGTTCTGGGCGGCAGGATTTCCACCTGGTTGGCCGTGCAGAATTCGGCGAAGGCCTCCGGGCCCAGGATCATCTCGACGAACAGCTCCGGCTCGCCGATGGCGAAATCGAATTCGACGAAATCCTGGCCACGGCTGCCGGTGACGCGCACGAAGCGGCGGCGGGTATCGAGCCTGGCCGGCACCAACTCGCGGGGGCGGTTCGAACGAGTCATGGCGGCCCCTCAGGTCACGACGGTGAGGAAGGTTTCGTGCAGCTTGCGCTGCGGGTAGTCCAGGCCCTGGGCGAAGTTGTCCCAGGTCCAGGTCAGCGGCTGGTAGTCCGGGTACGGCTGGTAGCCGCCCATGAAGGTCTCGAAGCGATTGCCCGAGGGATCCCAGGCGTAGATGGTGCAGCCGCGGGTGACGCCGTGGCGGGTCGGGCCGATGTCCACCGCGACTTCGTTCATCGACATGATGTCGCCGGCGCGCAGCACCTGTTCCCAGGTGTCCATGAGGAACGAGCAGTGGTGCAGCTTGCCTTTCTCGGGGTATTCGACAAAGGCGATGTCGTGCACCTTGTGCGAACAGGACAGCCAGATCGCCGCGTTGGCGTCCCCTTCGGGGTTGAGTACCCGCTCCACCAGGTAGAACCCCAGCACCTCGGTGAAGATCTTCTGCACCTCGGCGACGTTCGGGCCATACAGCAGGCAGTGGTCGAGGCGCACCGGCGCGATGCCGTGTTCGCGCTGGGCGTTCCATGGCGCCGGGTTGACGTAGGAGATACCGTTGCCCACGCTGGTCTTTTCCGCGTAGAGCTCGATGAGGTGGCCCGAGGGCAGTTCGAAGCGCACCCGCTCGCCGGTTTCCAGCAACTCGCCGGCCGGGATGCGGGTGGTTTCCAAGCCATAGGCCCGGAGGTCGGTTTCCAGCTTGTCGAGGGTCGCCTTGTCCAGCACCTTGAAGCCGAAGAAATCCAGGCCGGCGCTTTCCGCCTCGCGAATCACGTAGCTGTTGTGGTCGCGCTCGTCCCAGCATTTGAAATACACCCGCCCCTGGGCATCCCGGCCGGTTTCGACCAGGCCCAGCACATCCCGGTAGAAGCGGATGCCTTCTTCGAGGTTCAGCACCCTGACCTGGGCATGGCCGGGTCTCAACACACCTGTCATCGCCATTTCTTGTCTCCTTTATCGGCTCGATGAACATGGAGAAGTCTTCCTGGCCGAATGGCCGTTCGAGGCTTCCCACAGTGCCGTGTCGCGCACTTGCAGAGAGTCATTGCAGAGACGGTGCCAGAAAATATAACTATCTGTTTTTCAAGTATTTTTTAATGAAATACAGGCTGCCGGGAAGGTGCCGGGCCTGACGCTTTTGTCCAGTGGCCAGGGGCGCCTTACAAAAGCGTCAGGCACACCTGGACAGCGGGCCCGGAAATCACCCAGGAAAAAGCCCGGTACCTCCCGTCAGCGGGCGGTCCGGGCAAAGGAGCACGATGAAAACCGGTGATGATGGCCCGTCTGTCGGCCGTACCTGACCAGAGTCAGGCACGGCCCGGGGCCTTGCTCATCGGAGCACGTGGGGATGTTCGCTTTCGTCAGTTGTCGCCGGGGCAATGCCCGGCTTCGCCGCCCTGCTTCAGGCGGTACGCCAGTTGCCGCCGGGTGATGCCGAGCAGGCGGGCCGCGTGGGTCAGGTTGCCATGGGCCCGGCGCACCGCCAGCTCCAGGAGGCGCTGCTCATGGGCCTGCAGGTCGAAGCCTTCGTCGAGCAGCTTGTCGTAGAGCTGTTCGCGCCGCGCCTCGTCCGCGCTGCCCAGCTGGCCGTGCCGGTTGAGGACGCCACCCTGCGGTGCGAAAGGCGTGGCCCCGGAGAACAGGTGCTCGACCTCGATCAGCGCGCCAGGCTGTACCAGCAGCACGGCGCGCTCGATGAGGTTCTCCAGCTCGCGGACGTTGCCCGGCCAGTCGTACGCCATCAATGCCTGCAGGGCGCGATCGGTCAGCCCGGGCAAGGCCTTGTGGTAGATCGGCGCATACTTTTCCAGCAGGGAAGAGACCAGTGCCGGAATGTCCGCCTTGCGTCCCCGCAAGGGCGGGATCACCACCGGATAGGTCGCCAGGCGGTAGTAGAGATCCGCGCGGAAACGCCCTTCGGCGATGGCTTTCTGCAGGTCGACGTTGGTGGCGGCCACCAGGCGCACGTTGACCTTGCGGGCCTTGTCGTCGCCCAGGCGCTCGACCTCGCCGGTCTGCAGGACGCGCAACAGCTTCACCTGGGCCGAGGGCGAAAGGTCGCCCAGTTCGTCGAGAAACAGGGTTCCGCCATCGGCGCGTTCGAAACGCCCGGGGCGCGACTGTTGCGCCCCGGTGAAGGCGCCCTTCTGGACGCCGAACAGTTCGGACTCGATCAGGTCGTTGGGAATCGCCGCGCAGTTGACGGCCACGAAAGGCTGATCGGCGCGGCAGCTGTTCTCGTGCAGCCATTGCGCGAAGACTTCCTTGCCAACCCCGGTTTCTCCCAGCAACAGCACGGTAATGGGGCTGTTGGCGGCGCGGCTGAGCAGGTCGAAGGCGGCACGGAAGGCCGGGGAGCTGCCGACCAGCTTGTTGGGCGGCAACTGCTCGCGCTGGTGGCCGCGCAACTGCACCAATTCCTTCTCCAGGGCCTGCAGCGGATTGTCGACGTCATCCTTGCGGAAATACTCCAGGTGGGCGTCGTCTCCCCAGGCTTCCACGGGCTTGCCGACCATCACGCAATGGTGGTCGCCACGGCAGGTGCATTGCGTCTCGCGGAACACGATGAAGCGCTTGAAGAAGCGCGTCGTGTAGCCCGACGCATAGCCGGCCAGGCTCCAGCAGGCGGTCTCCTCGCTGGTGCCGAACTGCTGCAGATGGGCCTCGGCCTCCCAGGAATTGCTGCACTCCACCTCGCCGAAGAAGCTGCCTTGCTCCCAGTCTATCTGCGCATCGGTGATGCGTGAGCGGACCAGCCCCTCGAAGGCATGCAGCTCCGGCCCGATCTGGAAGACATCGTAGTTGTCCCCCTCGCCGATCAACTTCGACGCCAGGTCGGCATCCTGCTGCCCGGCGGCGAAACCCATGCGGAAGAGCAGGCCCTGGGCACGCTTGGCCCCCAGCGAGTCGTACAGCTCACGGCGCATTGCGCTGAAAGCCTTGGCATGCAACAGGAGCATCCGACTTTCATTCAGCCAGATCTGGCCGGCTTCGATGTCGAAACGCAGCCTCGAGCGCAGATTGAATCGTTCTATCAATTGCAGTACTGCCACGATTGTCTTCCTGCACCACGGGTACGCCGGCGGAAGGATGGCCTACCGCAGCGGCGCCCGGTGGATTGTCGTTTTTGTAATCAGGAAATAGTAGGACGACCGATACCTTACGCTACCTTGTCCTTTCGTAGGGGGGCCAGTGACGAACAAATCTCCTTGACCCGTCGATAGGCATCGCGAACCCGGGGCGCGGCACGCCCGCGGACGCTCTCCAGCTCAGTGCCACCCCGCCGGGCGATGCCGAGCAGTTCGTCGCGGATCCTCCGGTAGTCGCGCAGCGCATCGCGCAAACGCGCCAGGCCCTCCTTCTGCTGCTCGTCCGCCCAGCCGGCGGCGAGTTCCACCTGGCTGTCCACCTCCCGGTCCAGCGCCTCGATCCTGGCGATGTGCGGCAGCATCTGCTCCACGCTGCGCGCATTGAGCACCATGATGTTGTGCGCCCGCGTCTCTTCGACGGCATCCACCAAGGCAACCAGGGCATCGCCCCCGACGTCCAGGTGGCCAGCGAGCCCCTTGAGCTCCACCAGCCCCAGCATCAGCTCGCGCAGGCCGCTGTTGCAGGTGTTGACCTTGTCGTCCAGGTCGCGGGCCAGATGGGCCACGGTATCCGAGCCTTCGAGCAGGCGCACCGAGCTGTCCGCCTCGCAGGCCGCCCGGTCGGCGATCCCCTGTACCGCGCTGACGGTCCCCTGGGAGGCGCCGGCAATCCCATCGAGCACCGTCGAGGCGCCCATCGCCCGTGCCAGGCCTTCCGCCGTTTCCGTCCGGGCGCGAGCGAGCCCCTGGTCGAGGCGGTCGATACCCTCGCCGATCAGGCCGACGATCTCGCCCACGCTGAGGGTGGCCTGCCCCGTGCGCTCGGCCAGTTGCCGCACCTCGTCGGCGACCACGGCGAAGCCCCTGCCCTGCTCGCCGACGCGCGCCGCCTCGATGGCCGCATTGAGCGCCAGCAGGTTGGTCTGGCCGGCGATGCCGCGGATGATCTCGACGATCTCGCCGATGCGCGACACCTGCTGCCGGACCCTGTCGAACTCGACGCCCACCTCCTCGACGACACCGGCGAGTCCGGTCATGCCCGTGGCCACCTGGCGCACCTGGCCACTGCCATTGGCGGCTTGCTCCCGGGCACGCGAGGCGACCTGGATCAGCTCCTGGGCTTCGCCGGCGGTTCGCGTCGCCTGCTCCGCCATGTCCTTGACCGCCGCGACCGAGTCCACCGCGAGCGCCGACTGGCGATCCGCCGTATCGATCACGTCGGTGAACCCCGAGACCAGGCTGCCGGTGGCCACGGTCAGGTCGCCGGCCAGCTCGCGCATGCGGCCGGCCGCACCGACCTTCTCCTGGAGGATGGCGAGCAGCCGGCCCATGGCGTCCTCCAGGCTCCCTTCGGCAGGCTGCGGATCATTCAGCAGGGCGCGGATGTGCCCGAGGCCCGCCTGCAGCGCCTGTTCCCGCTGCCGGTTGGCGCGCAGCGACCAGGCGCCGGCGAGGACGGCGAGCAGCGCCCAACCCCAGCGCCCGTTCCCCAGGTCGGCGCCTGCCGCCGTGCCGGCCAGCAGTACCACCAGCATTGCCAGCGACCCCTGTCCCAGTCGCATGCCGCGCCCCCCGGTCTCAGTTCCCATGTTCGCTCTGCCGTGGGTGCAGCAGGAAGTAAGCGAGTGCCGGAAGCAGAATCAGGGCGCCGAGCATGTTCCAGATGAACATGAAGGCCAGCAGAATCCCCATGTCCGCCTGGAACTTGATGGGCGACCAGAACCAGGTGGCCACCGCAATGCCCAGGGTGATGCCTGTCAGCACCACGACCTTGCCGGTGAAGATCAGGGCACGGTAGTAGGCTTCGGAGAGCGTCATGCCATCCTTCAGGCGGGCCAGCGTCACCGTCATCACGTACAGGGCGTAATCCACGCCGATACCGACGCCCAGGGCGATCACCGGAAGGGTGGCGACCTTGACACCGATGTTCAGCCAGACCATCAGCGCCTCGCACAGTATCGAGGTGAGCATCAGCGGCAGCACCGCACAAAGCACCGCCCGCCAGGAACGGAAGGCGATGAACGCCAGGGCGATGACCGCCAGGTAGACCAGCATCAGCATCTGCACGTTGGCCTTTTTCACCACGATGTTGGTGGCGGCCTCGATGCCGGCGTTGCCGGCGGCGTTGAGGAAACGAATGTCGGGGCTGTCATGGCGCGCCGCGAAGGCTTCCACCGTGTCGACGACACTGGTGAGGGTGTCGGCCTTGTGATCCTTCAGATAGGCATAGATGGTCAGCAGGTCGCAGTTCTGGTTGAACATCTCCCGCGGCGCGCGGGTGATGATGGCGTTGAGCATGTCCTGCGAGCGCGGCATGTCGTACCACTTGAGGCTGCCCTCGTTCATCCCGGCATTGTCGATCTTGGCCAGCCCGGCCAGCGAGCTGGTCGCCTCCACCCCGGGGAGCTGCTGCAGCTGGCGCTCCAGGGCATCCACCGCCATCAGCGTGCGGTAGTGCGCGCAGGCGTACTGCGGGGTTTTCACCATGACGATGAACACGTCGCTGCTGGCCGCATAGTTGGCCACCATGAAGGCGTTGTCGCGGTTGTAGCGGGAATCCGGACGCAGCTCCGGCGCCCCCGGATCGGTGTCGCCGATTTTCAGGTGGGAGCTCACCGCCAGGCCGACGACGGCAAGCCCAACGCCGGACAACACCGCTGCAGTCGCCCACGGACGCCGGGTGAAGCGATCGAGGAAGGCCCAGAACGGGTGCCTCTTGTGCTTGGCATCGGTGCATTCCAGCAGTTCGGCGCGCAGGCTGCGCTGGGCCGCCACGGCGCTCACCCCGGTGAAGGACAGCAGGATGGGCAGCAATACCAGGTTGGTGAAGATCAACACCGCCACGCCGATGCTTGCGGTAATGGCCAGGTCGCGGATCACCTGGATGTCGATCACCATCAGCACGGCGAACCCGACGGCGTCGGCGAGCAAGGCGGTGAGCCCGGCCAGGAACAGGCGCCGGAAGGTATAGCGGGCGGCCACCAGCCGGTGCGTACCGCGGCCGATGTCCTGCATGATGCCGTTCATCTTCTGCGCGCCGTGGCTCATGCCGATGGCGAACACCAGGAAGGGCACCAGCACCGAATAGGGGTCCAGCTCATAACCGAGCGTCGGCAGCAAGCCGAGCAGCCAGACCACCGCGATCAGCGAGCAGAACACCACCAGCAGGGTGCTGCGCAGGCAGCGGGTATACCAGAACAGCACCAGGGTGCAGATGACGATCGCCACGGCGAAGAACACCAGGACCTGGCGCAGGCCGTCGATCAGGTCGCCGACCACCTTGGCGAAACCGGTGACATGGATGGCGATATGGTCCGACTGGTACTTGGCGCGCAGCTGCTCGATACGCTGGGACAACGCGTGGTAGTCGATGCGCTGCCCCGTTTCGGCGATACGATCCTGCAACGGGATCAGGATGATGCTGGAACGGTAGTTGGCCGCGACCAGTTGGCCGATCTCGCCGGAGCGCTCGACGTTGATGCGCACCTGCTCCAGGCTCCGCGCGGAGCCATCGTAGTCGTCCGGTATCACCGGCCCGCCGTCCAGGCCCTCTTCGGTGACGCCGGTCCAGCGTACCGCCGGCGCCCACAGCGACTTCATGTAGGGACGGTCGACGCCCGGCAGCAGGAAGATCTCGTCGCTGAGCTTGCGCACCGTATCCAGGTAGGCCGCATCGAAAATGTCGCCCTGCCTGGCCTCTACCGCAATGCGCAGCGTGTTGCCCATGCCGGACATCTGCTGGCGATTGTCGAGGAAGTTGACGATGTAGGGATGCCCCGTGGGGATCATCTTCTCGAAAGCGGCATTGAGCGACAGGTTGAATGCCTGGTAACCCAGGACGAGGCTGACCAGCAGGCAACCCAGCACGATGGCCAGGCGATTGTTGAACAGCAGGCGCTCCACGAGCGTCCCCGACTGCCTGTCGAAATCATTCAGGTCGGCGATTACCGCATCGGCAGAAATGGAGTGGACATGATTCATCACTGAGCTCCCGCCAGTTGCTCGCGCAACTCGATACGCGCCAGGCCACGCGCGCTGGACAGCACCAGCGCCCCATCGCGGGCCTCGCCGATGCCGGTAAGGCCGGTTCCCGGATGCACCGGGAGGGCGCTGAAACTGCGCCCTTCGTCCCGGCTACGCAGCAGGCGGCCACTCTCGTCCGCGAGCAGGAGGGAGCCATCGCCCAGGCGCAAGCCGGCAGTCACAGTCACCGGCTGGCCGAGGTCGACCTTCACCCAGTTGCTGCCGCCGTCCTCGCTGCGCCAGGCATTGCCCCGCAGCCCGTAGGCCAGGAGGCGTTCGCCGGTCATGCCGAGGACACCGAAGAAGGTGCCGCCATAGGGGACCGACAGGCCATGGAAACTGGCGCCGCCGTCATCCGAGCGGAACAGCACGCCCTGCTCCCCGGCGATCAGGATGCGCCTGGCGTCGATCTGGATCTGGTAGAGGTGGTTGCCGCGCGGATTGGGAATGCGCCCCACCAGGGAGTGCCAGTTGCCGCCGCCATCGGTGGTGGCCAGGGCGATGCCGTAGGCGCCCACGACGAAGCCGTTGCGGGCATCGACGAAGCGCACGCCCAGCAGGGGCTTGTCCGGGCCATCGTCGACCAGGCGTTGCGCATTGCGCACTTCGGCCGAATCGGTGGCCGCGCGGCTGCGCGCATCGTCGAGGATGATCCTGGCGACCTGGTTGCCGTCGAGCTGCAATTGCCAATGCTCGCCACCGTCGGCGCTGTGCAGCACCACGCCGCTGTGCCCCACCAGCCAGCCCTCGCTGGCGGAAACGAAGTGGACGTCCGTCAGGGTCACGCTCACCGGCACGCTGGCAGCCTGGCGCCAGGTGGCGCCGGCATCGTCCGATAGCAATACGACGCCGCGCTCGCCGACGGCGACGAGGCGATCCCCGGCTCGGGCCAGGGCCAGCTGAAGGCTGTGTTGTGCCCGCAGGCTCTGCTCCGCCGGCAACACCAGCGGATCGGCAACCTGCTCTGCCGCCAGGGCCGGGCGGAGCAGGCAGCCGGAAAGGGAAAGGAGAACACAGGCCAGGGCCCGACGCGAACGGCTCAATTTTTGCGCGTGCATTTCTTCTTCTCGAATCCAGACCTCCCGGTCGCCGCAGGCTTGCCCGCGGGGCTGGGAGATCGTCACTAAGTACACCGGCAACCAGGCGGCCGCCGGTCCTGCAGACCGCGTGCTTAACGAACCCCCTCGGCGGCGACCGAGTCACCGGTGAAATAGGTTTCGGGTTTTCGCGGCACGATGCTGAAGGTCGCCCCGTTCAGCGACTGGGTGGTGCTCATCGTGTTGGCCTGCAGGTTGAAGATGTGCGCCGGCTTCAACCCCAGCATGGGCACCGAGGGCAGCACGAAGGGCGTGACCTGGGTGGTGCGCCAGAGCTTGCCTTCGCTGTCATAGCCATCCATCAGCAACACCATCCAGGAGTCTTCGTCCAGGTAGTAGCGGCGCATCGGCACCGCATGCCGCTTGCCCGCGGCCACGGTGGCCTTCACCTCCCATACGCGGTGAAGCTCCCAGCGCACCTTGTCCGGGTTCAGGTGGTGCTTGCCATAGGCCTCCTCGGGCGAGGCGGTCACTATCTCGTTGTCGTTGTAGGGCACGTACATTTCGCGCTTGCCGACCAGCGTCCAGTCGTAGCGGTCGACCTGCCCCATCAGCCCCATGACCTCGTCGAAGTAGTTGGCGCCCGAGGCGACGAAGTCCGGCGTGTCGTAGGCGACGGTCGGCGCCCGGCGCACGCGGCGCTGCCCGACCAGGTACTGCCAGGCCTGGCGCGCCTGGCTGACGTCGATGCTGTCGCGGAAAACCAGGGACTCGCCGGCCTTGAACGGTGGCGCGGTGGTGCTGAAGCGCTGCAGGAAGTACTCGCCGCTCCACTTGTCCGCCGTCCCGTCCTTGTAATAGTAGGGATACTGGTTGGCCTGGTCGTTCATGGTCGCCAGGCTGCGGGAGCCGTCGGCGGTCAGGATGATGTTCTTGAAATTGGCGACGTTGGTGGCCTCGCTTTCAACCCGCAGCAAGTGGTTCCAGATGGCTTCGGTGCCGGACTGCGGAATGGGGAAAGGTATGCCGCCATAGCACCCCTGCAGAGACTTCCCGCCACTGTTGAGTTTGCATTGGGTCGCGTTCTTCAGGGTGTTGTCATAGACATACTGCGGTGCTGCGGCAGTACGGTGCGTGGGATAAATATCGACTCGGAAGCTATCGGGATACTTCTTCAATAGCGCCTGGGTTCCCTCCGACAACTTGTCGGCGTACTGCGCCATATTCGTCGCCGTGATCTGCAGCAGGGGTTTCTCGCCGGCAAACGGCTGAACCGGAATATCGCCAACCTTGGCGGCGGAGTCGGAAACGCCCTGGGAGCCCGTCCAGGCCGGAATGCTGCCGTCCTTGTTGCCGGCCCTTTCCCCGCCCAGGGGAGTCAGGACACTGTTCAGCTCGGCGGCTTTCTGCGCATCGACGGCAGCCTGCGCTACGGAAGTGGCAGACGCGACAGCGAACATCGCTGCCCAAAGAATGGACTTCTTATACATTGTGATTACCTCGGGTAACCGGAGTTTGGGCGTTAGAAAGTGCGCTGGAGGGAGATCGACACGAAGTCACGGTCGCCGTGGAAGTTGTCGTACGACAGTTCGGGTACCGCCGTGTCGTATTTGATGACCGAGCCGGAAGAGCCGTAGTAATGGTTTACCGTCAGGCTGGCCTGCCAGGTCTTCATGTAGTCACCCTTGAGCCCGACGCTGACATTCCCGCCATGATCGGAAGGGAAAAGAACGCCATTGACCGAAGAGCGCCCACTCAGGCCATAGCTCACGCCGATCGGAACCTGGAGGTCGAGCCCGGGGGCGACCTGGAAATACTCGGGGCTGAAGATGAACTGCAGGGCACTGGCGTCCCGGGTCGCGGACGGGTCCAGTTGGTCGCGGTTATCGGTGATGCTCAGGCGCCGGTTGAAGGCGAACTCGCCCAGGAAGGAAGCGCCGTCCCAGAAGGGCGTGGCGGCCAGCACGCTGATTGCCGAAAGGTTGAAATGCAGGGTCCGCCCGACCGGGTAGGCTGCATGGTTATCGCCATCGGCACCCGCACTGGAAGCGACGATGACCGTATTGCCGCTGGCCACCAGCGGCATGTTATCCCGCCAGGACAGTTCGCCTGCGACATTGGTCTCGCCCACCAGGGTGCTGACGCTGAACCCCAGCGTGCGGATATTCTCCCCGAACACTTCCTCGTAGATGCCGGAATCGGGGTACAGGTAGAACTGCGGCATCTTGTCATGCCACTGCGCCGCATAGATTCCGTACTCGACGTCACCGGAGCTGAACTTGAGCTGCATACCGCCCTGCCCCGAGTTCTTCGGCTCGATATCCCCGCCGCGCAACGCCGATACGCCGGGCCCCAGGATCAGGGACTCGCCGCCATCATCGACAAAGTCGGCAAAGCTGAAATAGCTGCCGGCGGCCGGCAAGCGGCTCTTGCGCCACTCCAGCTGGTAGTAGGCGCCAATCGAAACGTCGGGGCTGAGCTGCAGTTGCCCGGCAACCTGCCCGACCGGCCGCATGATTTCCTTGAACTGCGAGTTGGGAACCGAGAGGGCCTTAATCAGGTCCAGCGAAGTCTGCGCCGCCGCAATACCGTTGGAACCAAAGAAGAGACTTTCACCATAGAGTTGAGTGAAACGCCCCGCCTTGACGTTCAAACTCATGTCGGCAGGGGCGAAGTTCCCATAGACGAATGCATCGAGTAATTCAGCGTCTCGCCCCTGCAGCTTCCTGGTGTCGTCGGTGAACTTGTCATAAGCAACGGAACGGGAATTCACCAGGGCGCCGTCAAAGGCCCCCGGATTGTCGTTGCGCTTGTTGTAGACATCGTCGTACCAGGCCGCGCCACTGAGGCGCATCCCATACTTGTCCTGGTAGCGCAGGTCCAGTTCGGAAAGAACATCCAGCCGGTTCGATATCAGGCCACGCTTGAAGTTAAGGTCGCCATCGTTGGTGTTGGCCTGAACCCCCACGGACTCATCGGCCACTTTGGAATCGGGATTGTGCAAGCGCCAAGCTGCGCTGTATTTGACGGTATTGTCCCAGGAAAGACGAAAGTCCGGACTTCCGGTATCCACCTGAAAAGCCAACGCAACACTGCTTAGCGATACTCCGGCAAACACCCCAGCAACTGGCAGTAAAGTTTTTTTCAGGCCGAACATGTTCAGACAAGCACTCTTGCCCATGTCTTTCTCCTCGAAATCATTATTTTTCTTGTGAGTTTCGTTCCACCCCGAGTGCACTAGCGCACCAGGACGGAGAAGAGTTCGAGTCCACGTTATGGCCCGGGAGAATTACCGTCCAATACCATAAAAAGCCCCGAGAGATACCTAATAGGTATCGCGCCAGGGCTTCGAATGCGCGAAAGGATCACGCAGGCAATCCGCTCGGCCTGGAGTTCGGGATCTTGATCGTCGCCGGGCCGGCCAAGGGAAACGCGTAGCGCAGGCCGGACCTGGCGCAAGTCAGGTCACATCACGAAGCCGCCCTGCCGGCGACGGGCAATGCGGAAACGGCAGGGGTGATTGCTGCCGAGACATACTCTCCAATACTATCGATCAGCCACCTCATTACCTTCACGGTATGGCCTCAACAGAAGAAGAACATCCGCATGGACCTACGACACCTGCGCTACTTCATCGCCGTTGCCGAAGAACGCAACATCGGCCGGGCCGCGACGCGCCTGCACATCTCGCAGCCGCCGCTGACGCGGCAAATCCAGCAACTCGAGGAGGAATTGGGGGTGCAGCTGTTCACCCGCACCCCACGGGGCATGGAGCTGACTCAGCCCGGCGAGATGTTCCTGGAGGAAGCGCGGAATATCCGCTCCGTTGTCGAGCAGGCAACCGAGCGCACCCAACGCGCCGGCCAGGGCAAGCTCGGCAGGTTGGACATAGGTATCTTTGGCTCGGCGATCCTCGGCACCATCCCGCGGTTATTGCTGGCATTCCGCAGTGCGTACCCGGAAGTCAAAGTCATCCTGCACAACATGAACAAGGAAGCCCAGATAGAAGCCCTGAGGCAACGACGCATCGACTTGGGCTTCAATCGCTTCATTGAACCGTCCGACGACATCGCCCGTGAACACGTCGCCACGGAACAACTTTTTCTTGCGATCAACATCAGCAACCCGCTCGCGCAACGGCCAACAGTCCCCTTTGGCTTGCTGGCGGAGCACCCGCTCATCCTGTTTCCAAGCGGCCCGCGCCCAAGCTTCGTCGATAAAGTAATGGGAATGTGCCAACAAGCAGGCTTCACACCGCAAGTCGCTCAAGAGGTTGGAGACACGGTAACCGGTATTGCCTTGGTGGCCAGCAACTTTGGAGTATGCCTGGTTCCCGAGTCCGCCACGGTCCTCACCCTGCCAGGTGTTGTATACCGCCCCTTAAGCGACGCACCCGAAAATGCACCGGTTGACTTGAGCTGCATGTATCGCATGGGCGACGCATCCCCGATTCTCAACTCCTTTCTTGAGACTATTCGGACTAGTAGGAACGGAATCACTTCCCAGTAGTCGTTGATCGACTCTATTGAAGAGCCCACCTTCCAAATCCCTCTGAAATCCGCCGCGTCGCCGCTGCGGCGAATCCGCTCGCACACGCCCCCTTCGCTTCTCATGCACCCTCCAAAGCCACCTCCTCACTCCCCGTCAGGAAGGTGCGTTTGATGTCGGATGTTTCTGGAAGCGAACCGACATGCAGCTTTATCGAACAGCGGCTTCTGCTGTCACTGCATGAATCAGAAAAAATCCTTGAAGAGCTCCGCAGAAACAGAAAACAAGAAAACCATTCCACTGATGCAGATCAATGAAACCGATAAAAATGATGTCATATTGACATTATTCGTAAAGAAAACTGCACAGAGAAAACAACGATTGCGTGGCAAAGACAGGGTAAGGATCGATGTTTGCGAATTGACCGTCGGGATGTATGTGCTGGAACTCGACGAGTCCTGGGAGAACACCCCGTTTCTGTTCCGTGGCTTCCAGATCAGGACCCTCAAGGAACTGGAGCGGATCAGGCAGGTAGCCAAGCATGCCTGGGTCGAGGCCCGATCCCTGCCCGACGGCATCCCCGGGGACACCCACGCGGAGCTTGTGCCACTCATTGGCAAGGTGGATTTCCGGCAGGAGATAGAGCAGGCGCAGCAGACCTGGGGCGAAGCGCTGGAGGTTTCCCGGGGCCTGCTGGACGCGGTGCGTCTCGGCCAGGCCCTGGACATCCCCGGGGTCAAGCGCACCATCGAGAAGTGCGTCGACAGTATTCTGCGCAACCCCGCGGCAATGCTCTGGCTCACCCAGATCAGGAACAAGGACGACTACACCGCCGAGCACTCGCTGAGAACGGCCATCTATGCGATTTCCCTGGGCCGCAGGCTCGACATGCTGCCACGGGAGCTGGTCGATATCGGCATGTGCGGCATGCTCCACGACCTCGGGAAGATCAAGGTTCCGCTACCGATACTGACCAAGAACGGCCGGCTGTCGGCGGACGAATACCTGATCATGCAGACCCACGCCGACAGCGGCCGCAAGCTGCTCATGAGCACCAGCGACATCCCGCCGGCGGCCGTCGATGCCGCCTACTGCCACCATGAGCGCCTGGACGGCAGCGGCTATCCCCGGGGCCTGCGGCACGACAGGATTCCGCAGGTGGCGAAGCTGGTGGCGATAGTCGACACCTACGACGCCATCACCAGCGACAGGGTCTACAGCAAGGGCCGCTCCAGCCTCGAAGCGTTGCGGGTGATATTCGATGCCTCCGGCACGCATTTCGACGAGGAGATGGTCGCGCACTTCGTCAAGCTCATCGGCATCTACCCGCCGGGCGAGATCGCCGAGCTGAGCAATGGCGAAGTTGGCATCATCATCGGCTGCCCGCCCGGCAACAAGCTCAAGCCCAAGCTGCTGAGAGTGCTGGACGCCGACAAGCAGCCCTGCCGGGAACGGGTCGTCGACCTGGCCACGAACCCGAAGGACGACCAGGGAAAGCCCTATTACCTCTACCTGGTCCACCCCAGCGGTGCCTTCGGCATCGACATCGAGCACTACCGCAGGAAGGGCCTGCTCGTTCCCGAGAACCTTTAGCCGAATCCAAGTGCCGACCTGTTAATCGCGCCCCGGCCCATCTGGCGCTTGCCGCCGTTTACTGAGATGATAATGATTCCCATGTTCGATTAAACCTCCTCCCCCGCGCCCCTCAGACTCCCGGCACCGTGACAGACCCAGGCCAACACAAGCTGCAGCTGTTCCTCACCCACCGTACCGCGCTGGTCACCTATGCCACGCCCATCGTCGGTTGCAGGGCACACGCCGAAGACGTCGTCCAGGAAGCCTGGCTGCGCTTCGCTAGCGCCGAACTGAGCGTCGCCCAGTTGCATCAGCCCAGCGCCTACCTGTACCGCATCGTGCGCAACCTGGCGCTGGACTTCGTGCGTCGTCCGCTGCATGGGGAACGGCAGGCGGCGGACGACGACTTCTTCGACTTCCTCAGCGACCCGCGTCCCTCGCCGGAGCAGATCGCCCTGCAGCGCGAGGAGCTGCAGCGCGTGCACCGCGCGCTCGACGAACTGCCCGAGCGCACGCGGCGCGTCTTCGAGCTGTACCGCCTGGAGGGGCTGACCCTGCAGGCCATCGCCGACCAGCTGGAGCTTTCCGTGGGGATGGTCCACAACCTGGTGCGCCAGGCCCTTGGCCACTGCGCGCGGAACCTGACCGACGATGGACAATGAAGCCTGGCGCCGCGGGCGCAAGCGCCCGACAATGTCCCCCTCCGCCCCCATGGATGAGCAGGACCGCGTGAGCGAGACCGACGAGCGAGACATACCCCTGGACGACGATCCGGTCTGGCAGCAGGCCATGGACTGGCTGATGCGCCTGCGCGACGCGCCGGATTCGATGGAACTGCGCCGGGCCTGCCGCGCCTGGGCCGAGGCCGACCCGCGCCACGCCCAGGCGCTGCGCCAGGTCGGGCGGGCCTGGCAGCTCAGCGGCATGCCTGCCGGAAGCGCGCAGACGCCGAGGCCAGCGCCCGAGGCCGCGCCTGCGGCTCCACGGCCTCGACAGCGCAGGCGCTGGCCATTGGCGCTGGCCGCCTCGCTGCTGCTGGGCGTGCTCGCCTGGGCCCTGCAGCCGGACGATCCCGACCGCTTCAGCGCCCGCGCCAACCGCGAACTGCGCCTGCCCGACGGCAGCCAGGTCTCCCTGGCCGCCGGCAGCCGCCTGGAACTGGCGTTCAGCGGCGACCGGCGGCAGGTCCGCCTGGTGCAGGGAGAGGCCTTCTTCGACGTCGCCCACGATGCTGCGCGGCCCTTCAGCGTCGAGGCCGGCGATGGCGAGGTGACGGTGACCGGCACCGCCTTCGACGTCCGCGCCGAGGGCAAAGCCTGGGAAGTGGCGGTGGCGCGCGGCTCGGTACGCGTCCAGCCGCCGCTGGACCTGCCGCCGCGCCAGTTGGGCCCCGGTGACCGGCTGCGGGTCGAGCTTCCGGGTGGGCAGGCGCGCCAGGAGAAGGTTCCCGCCGAACAGATCGGCGCCTGGCGCCAAGGCCAGTTGCTGGCCAACGACACGCCCCTGCCCGACCTGCTGGAGCAACTGCGGCGCAATTACCCGGGCGTGCTGCTGGTGGACGAAAAGGCCTTCGCCGGCAAGCGCGTCACCGGTATCTACGACCTGCGCGACCCACGCCGCGCGCTGCAGGCCATGGTCCGGCCATTCGGTGGCGAAGTCGGTGGCTGGGGCCCGTTGTGGCTGTCGGTAAATCCTAGGAGATAAGAAATTTCATGCGGCGATTGAAAAAATCGCCGTAGGTTACGTCATTGAGCGCTGAACACGACTGAGAGTCGTTATCAACTGCAACTGGCGCCTCGCGCGCCTTTCGGAGACAGCGCTCCATGAATCTCAACGGGAAGTCCGTAGCCCGCGGCTGCGGCCGTTTCTACCTGCCCCTGCGCCGACTCGGCGGCATCGGCCTGCTCTGCCTCACCCCGCTCGCTCCCCTGCCCGCCTGGGCCGCTACCCCGCCCCAGGACGACGAGGCGCCGCTGGAGCACCAGCGGCACTTCGAGATTCCCGCACAATCCCTGGCCTCCGCCCTGCTCGTCTTCGGCCAGCAGAGCGGCCTGCAGGTCAGCGCCGACAGCCAGCTGCTGGAAGGCCTGCGCAGCCCGGCGGTTGCCGGGCGGATGAGCGCCTGGGATGCCCTCGACCGGCTGCTGCAGGGCAGCGGCCTGCACTGGCGCTACGGCGAGCCCAACCTGGTCTCGCTGTTCCGCGTCGACCTGAGCAATGCCGTCTCCGCCGGCGACATGTGGGTGCGTGCCCCGCGGATCCGGAACTTCCAGGGCGAGATGGACTTCGACCGCGAGATCATCGAGCGCATGCCGGCCGGCAATGGCGACATCACCAGCCTGCTGAAGATGAACCCCAACGTGCAGTTCGACGACGCCCAGCTCAGCAGCAAGACGCCCGGGGAGATCGACCCGGCCAACGTCAGCATCAACGGCGCCAAGTACTGGCAGAACCTGTTCCTGGTCGACGGCGTGAGCATGAACAACGACCTCGACCCGGCCGCGGACGCCAGCAGCGCCGTCTCCATGACCGACGTGCCCGGGCGCAGCCAGGGCCTGGCCCTGGACACCGACCTGCTGGAGTCGGTGAAGGTGCTCGACAGCAACGTCCCGGCCTCCTATGGCGGCTTCAATGGCGGGGTGATCGAGGCCAACACGCGGCAGCCGAGCCGCGAGCTGCACGGCAAGGTCTCGGCGCAGATGAGCCGCTCGGAGTGGACGCGCTACCACATCGACCAACGCGACCAGCAGAACTTCGAGGACTCCACCAGCTACGCCAACCAGCCGGAGTTCGACAAGCTGGTCCTGCGCAGCACCCTCGAAGGCCACGTGACCGACGACTTCGGGCTGCTGCTCAACTATTCCTCCAAGCGTTCCACCATTCCACTGAAGGGCTACAACGCGAACACCTACGATGCCCCGGCCGAGGGCATGGACAAGGACCAGACCCGGCGCATCGACAACTACTACCTCAAGGGCGTCTGGCAAGCCCGCGAGGACCTGAGCTTCGAGGGGGCGCTGACCTATGCCCCGCAGGACAACCGCTACTTCATCGTCAACGGCCGCGACTCCATGCTGGACATCAAGTCCGGCGGCTACCAGGCCAACCTGCGGGCGATCTGGGACGCCTCCCTGGCCGAGGTCACCCAGACCGTCGCCTGGTCGCGCATGGACAACTCCCGCGACAGCGAGAAGGACTACTTCAAGGGCTGGCGCTGGTCGCCGGAGAAGAACTGGGGCGCCCCCGGCGCCAGCAGCGCCACGGTGCTCAGCTCCGAGGGCAACTACGGCGACATCGAGCAGCGCCAGACCACCTGGAGCTACAAGCTCAACGCCGACTGGCATCCCTGGCAGGTGCTGGGCAGCCAGCACAAGGTGCAGACCGGCCTGGAGCTGACCCGGCAGAACGCCTACTACGACCGCCTGGAGGAATTCCGGTACGGCTCGCTGCTCAAGGTCACCAGCACCTGCAGCGAAAGCGACTGGTGCTCGCTGAGCCCGACGCCCTACTTCGCCGGCAAGGGCCAGGCCTTCACTCAGCTGAACGTCTACGAAGCCGGCAAGATCGAGTTCGACACCACTGCCTGGGCGCTCTACACCCAGGACGAGATCGCCATCGGCCGCCTCACCCTGCGCCCCGGCCTGCGCCTGGATGGCGACGACTACATGGACAAGAAGACCCTGGCCCCGCGCTTCGCCGCCGAATACGACCTGTTCGGCGATGGCCGCACGCGCTTCACCGGCGGCGCCAACCGTTACTACGGGCGCAACATGTTCGCCTATCGCCTGTACGACGGCCGCAGCGCCCTGCAGTACAAGCTGACGCGGGCCAGCGGCGGCGCCGACTGGGGCTCGCCGGTGCGCACCCTGAACAACACGCGCTTCAACCAGCTGGACATCCCCTACGACGACGAATGGACTCTGGGCATCAGCCAGATGCTCTGGAGCACCGAGTTCGCGCTGAAGTACGTGCACCGCGACGGCCGCGACCAGATCATCCGCACCCAGGGCCGCTACCTCGGGCAGCCGGCCAGCGACGACCTGAGCACCAGCTACTACACCTACACCAACGGCGGCAGCAGCGAGAGCGACATCCTCACCCTGACCGTCACCCCGCAGCGCCGCTTCGAGCTCGCCGGCACCAGCAGCCTGCTGCAGCTGGCCCTGGACTGGACCGACGTGACCAGTTCCAACGTCGACTACGCCACCGCCGTCAGCGAAACCGACCTCGCCGACCCGATCATCCAGTACGACGGCAAGTTCATGCGCTACTCCGAACGCCCGGCGGACAACTTCAACCGGCCCTGGACCGCGCGCCTGACCACCATCACCGAAATCCCCCGGGCCAACCTCACCTGGAGCAACTTCCTGCGCTACCGCGCCGGCTACCGGCAGATTCTCGATACCGGCAAGAAGGTGGACTACCAGGGCTCGCCGGTGGAAGTGTGGGAGGAAGAAGACCAGTCCGCCGCCCTCACCTGGGACCTGCGCCTGGCCTGGGAGCAGCCCACCGCCAAGGACCAGGCGCTGTTCGTCAACCTCGACGTGTTCAACGTGCTCGACAAGGTTTCCGTCAGCAGCGTGAACAGCAGCAGCGGCATCCCCACCTACGAGGTCGGCCGGCAGTTCTGGGTGGAGGTGGGTTATCGCTTCTAGGACGCTGCTGGCCGCCGGCTTGCTGCTGGCCGGGCTGGCCCGGGCCGACGACTGCGCCACGCACCTGGACGCGCAGCCGGTGGACTACGCCTGCCTGCGCCAGGTCTACAGCCAGCCTTCGGCGAATTGGCCGGCCCCGGACATCAGCCCGGGGCTGGCCTGGCGCGAGCTGGCGCCGCTGTCCGCGCCCCCGGCGCTGGACGAGCGCCAGGTCGAACTGGGCCGGCGGCTGTTCTTCGAGCCGCTGCTGTCGCGCTCCGGGCAGATCGCCTGCGCCTCCTGCCACGAGCCGGACCTGGCCTTCGCCGACGGCCGCCGCGTGTCCTTCGGCCACGACCGCCAGGCCGGAACCCGCAACGCCCCCAGCGTAGCCATGGCCAGCCACTTCACCAACCTGTTCTGGGACGGCCGCGCCGGCAGCCTGGAACAGCAGGCGCTGATGCCCATCGTCGATCCCACCGAGATGGCCTTCGCCCTCGACCCGCTGCTCCAGCGCCTGCGTACGCACCGCGACTATCCACGGGCCTTCGCCGAGGCCTTCGGCAGCACGCCGATCGACGCCGCTCAACTGGGCCGGGCACTGGCCACCTACCAGCGCAGCCTGGCACCCCGGCGCGGCGCCCTCGACCGCTTCCTGCTGGGCGACGGCAAGGCCCTGAGCGATACCCAGCTGCATGGCCTGCACCTGTTCCGCGGCAAGGCCCGCTGCCTGAACTGCCACCAGGGCGAAGCCTTGAGCGACGACAGCTTCCACAACCTCGGCCTGACCTACTACGGCCGCCGCTACGAGGACCTAGGCCGCTACAGGGTGACCGGCCGCGCCGAGGACGTCGGCGCCTTCCGCACGCCCTCGCTGCGCCAGGTCGCGCGCACCGGGCCCTGGATGCACAACGGCCTGTTCGGCGACCTGCGCGGCATCCTCAACATGTACAACGCCGGGATGTTCCACCCGCTGCCGACGGCGCAGCAGAAGAACGACCCGCTGTTCCCGAAGACTTCGCCGCTGCTCGAACCGTTGCGGCTGAATGCGCAGGAGTTGCAGGCCTTACTGGAGTTTCTCCAGGCACTGTAGGAAACAAGGCTTAGGCGTCATGCGGGATGTCAGCCCAATCCTCCACGCGGGCACCCAGTGTGGTGATCGAACAAACCAAGTGGCGCTGCGATACGGAAGTGGCGTTAAGCATGCGGAAATGATCCGGCAGCATAATCCCCTGCATTCGGAACCGGCCAGAAACGCAAAAGCCCCGCAGTGCGGGGCTTTCAGCTTGGGCAAGATGGCGGAAGCGCAGAGATTCGAACTCTGGGGGCTGTTACACCCGGCGGTTTTCAAGACCGCTGCCTTAAACCACTCGGCCACACTTCCTTTCGGGGGCGCATAGTACCGGATCGCAACACACTGTCAAACTCTGATCCTACGTCTGACAGGCGGCTTTGATATCATCACTGCAACTATGGTCACGGAATCCCATTCCGCTTACAGGAGTGTCTAGCCATGCAAGAACGGCAATATCTCAACCCCGCCGCGGCGGAACAACGGGAAGTCAGCGGAGTCCTGCGCAACACCTACGGCCTGCTGGCCATGACCCTGGCCTTCAGCGGCCTGGTCGCCTATGTCTCGCAACAGCTGCACCTGCCCCACCCGGGCCTGCTGCTGACCCTGGTCGGCTTCTACGGCCTGTTCTTCGCCACCCTCAAGCTGCGCGACAGCGGCTGGGGCCTGGTCACCACCTTCGCCCTCACCGGCTTCATGGGCTACACCCTCGGCCCGATCCTGAACCTGTACCTGGGCATGGCCAACGGCGCCAGCATCATTTCCTCGGCGTTCTTCATGACCGCCCTGGTGTTCTTCGGCCTGTCCGCCTACGTGCTGACCACCCGCAAGGACATGAGCTTCCTGTCCGGCTTCATCACCGCCGGCTTCTTCGTCCTGCTGGGCGCCATGCTGGTCTCGCTGTTCTTCCAGATCAGCGGCCTGCAACTGGCGATCAGCGCCGGCTTCGTGCTGTTCTCCTCGGCGGCCATCCTGTTCCAGACCAGCGCCATCATCCACGGTGGCGAGCGTAACTACATCATGGCCACCATCAGCCTGTACGTGTCGATCTACAACATGTTCCTCAGCCTGCTGCAGATCTTCGGCATCATGGGCAGCGACGACTGACGCTTCCCGGCAACACCGGAAAAGCCCGCCTTGGCGGGCTTTTTCCTTTTCCGGCGCAGCAAAATCCCCGCGCTGGCCTTATCATCGCGCTGTAATCCGCCGACCGGCCCATGCCATGAAATTCGCCATCGCCCTCTTCGCCCCGCCCCACTCGCCCGCCGCCCGACGCGCCCTGCGCTTCGCCGAGGCGGTGCTCGCCGGCGGCCACGAGATTGTCCGCCTGTTCTTCTACCAAGACGGCGTGCACAGCGCTTCGAGCAACCCAGTGAGCGGCCAGGACGAACTGGATGTGGCAGCGGCCTGGACGCGCTTCGTCGGCGAGCACCGCCTCGATGCCGTGGTGTGCATCGCCGCCGCCCTGCGCCGCGGCGTGCTCAACGCCGAGGAAGCCGCCCGCTACCAGCGCCCGGCGGCCAACCTGCAGGCGCCCTGGGAGCTATCCGGCCTCGGCCAGCTGCATGAAGCGACGCAGATGGCGGACCGCCTGGTCTGCTTCGGAGGCAACTGATGGCCAAGTCCCTGCTGATCGTCAGCCGCCAGGCCCCGTGGAGCGGCCCCGGCGCCCGCGAGGCGCTGGACATCGCCCTGGCCGGCGGCGCCTTCGACCTGCCCATCGCCTTCCTTTTCCTCGATGACGGGGTGTTCCAGTTGGCTCCGGGCCAGCAACCCGCCAGCCTCGAACAGAAGGATCTGCAGGCCAACCTGCAAGCCCTGCCGCTGTTCGGCGTCGAAAGGCTCTACGCCGCCGAGCGCAGCCTCACCGAGCGTGGCCTGGCCGGCGCCAGTCTGAGCCTGCCGGTGGAGGTGTTGGACGACCTCGCATTGCGCCAGTTGACCCAGCAATACGACCAGGTGATCACCCTCTGATGAGCACGCTGCATCTGCTTTCCCATTCCCCGTTCGGCGACGGCCGCTTCGACAGCTGCCTGCAACTGCTGTCCCACGACGACGGCCTGCTGCTCAGCGGCGATGCCGTCTACGCCCTCGCCGCCGGCAGCGCCCCACGCCAACGCTTGGAGTGTCTGCCCAACGCCTGCTTCGCCCTCGCCGAGGACCTGCAGGCGCGCGGCCTGCAGGAGCACCTGCCGGCCAACCTGAAGGCCGTGGACTACCCCGCCTTCGTCGACCTCTGCACCCGCTACGACAAGGTCAACGCCTGGCTATGACTACCCTCACGGTGGAAGGGCGCGCCATCGCCCTGGACAAGGACGGCTACCTGCAATACCTGGACGACTGGTCGGTAGCCGCCGCCGAAGCCCTGGCCCGCCAGGAAGGCCTGCACCTCACGCCGGAACACTGGGAAATCCTCCACCTGTTGCGCGAGTTCTACGGGCAGTTCCAGCTGTCGCCGGCCAACCGCCCGCTGATCAAGTACGTGGCCCAGCGCCTGGGCGCGGAAAAGGGCAGCAGCCTGCACCTCAACCTCCTGTTCAAGGGCACCCCGGCCAAGCTTGCCGCCAAGCTCGCCGGCCTGCCGAAGCCGACCAATTGCCTATGACCGCCACGCCTCTCGTCCTGCAGACACCCGCCGAGCATCCTTTCGCGCAGTTCGTGCGCATCCTCGGCAAGGGCAAGCGCGGCGCGCGCAGCCTGACCCGCGAGGAAGCCCGCGAGGCCCTGGGCATGATCCTCGACGGCCAGGTCGAGGAAGCGCAGCTGGGCGCCTTCCTCATGCTGCTGCGGCACAAGGAGGAAAGCGCCGATGAGCTGGCCGGCTTCACCGAGGCCGTGCGCGCGCGCCTGGCCGCGCCGCGGATCGCCGTCGACCTCGACTGGCCCAGCTATGCCGGCAAGAAGCGCCACCTGCCCTGGTATCTGCTCGCCGCCAAGTGCCTGGCCGGCAGCGGCACGCGCATCCTCCTGCACGGCGGCGGCGCGCACACCGCCGGGCGCCTGTACACCGAGCAGTTGCTGCAGACGCTGGACATCCCGCTGTGCCGCGACTGGAACGCCGTGGGCGAAGCGCTCGACCGGGGCGGCATGGCCTTCGCCCCGCTGGTGGACTGGATGCCGGAGCTGCAGCGGATGATCGACCTGCGCAACACCCTTGGCCTGCGCTCGCCCATTCATTCCCTGGTGCGCCTGCTCAACCCGCTGGGCGCGCACTGCATCCTGCAGAGCATCTTCCACCCCGGCTACCAGGAAACCCACCGCGAAGGCAGCCGCCTGCTCGGCGACCGCGCCATCGTGATCAAGGGCGAAGGCGGCGAGATCGAGATCAACCCGGACAGCCCGGCGCATCTCTACGGCACCGAAGCGGGCCAGAGCTGGGACGAGGAATGGCCGGCCCTCTCGGCGCTGCGCCACGTCAAGCCGGAGCGCCTGGAGCCGCAGGTGCTGGTCGAATTCTGGCGTGGCGAGCGGGAGGACGCCTACGGCGAACTGGCGGTGGTCGCCACCATCGCCCTGGGCCTGCGCGGGTTGGGCCGCGACCGCGAGGCGGCCTTCGCCGAGGCCCGGCAACGCTGGGCCGCCCGGGACAGATCGATCGGGTAGATAGCTTCTACCCTGTTTTTGCAGCGATCCATCGATAGCAAGGGCGTAGACTGGTTCCCATTCCCTTTCCTGAGGAGCCAGTCATGGGACAGCTCATCGATGGCCGCTGGCAAGACCAGTGGTACGACACCAGCAAGGATGGCCGCTTCCAGCGCGAGAACGCGCAACGCCGCAACTGGGTCACCGCCGACGGCCAGCCCGGCCCCAGCGGCGAAGGCGGCTTCCGCGCCGAGGCCGGGCGCTACCACCTGTACGTCTCCCTCGCCTGCCCCTGGGCACACCGCACGCTGATCTACCGCCAGCTCAAGGGCCTGGCCGGGCTGATCGACGTTTCGGTGGTCAGTTGGCTGATGCGGGAGAACGGCTGGACCTTCGACCGCAGCCTGGGCTCCACCGGCGACGCCCTGGACGGCCTGGAGTTCCTGCACCAGCGCTACACCCGCGACGATCCGCGCTACACCGGCCGCGTCACTGTGCCGGTGCTATGGGACAAGCAGCGCAAGCGCATCGTCAGCAACGAGTCGGCGGAAATCATCCGCATGTTCAACTCGGCCTTCGACGGCCTGACCGGCAACGATCTGGATCTCTACCCCGCGCCGTTGCAGGGCGAGATCGACGCGCTGAACGAGCGCATCTACCCGGCGGTGAACAACGGCGTGTACCGCGCCGGCTTCGCTACCAGCCAGGAAGCCTATGAGGAAGCGTTCGTCACTCTGTTCGAGGAACTGGACTGCCTGGAGAAGCGCCTGGGCGAACGGCGCTACCTGACCGGCGAACACCTGACCGAGGCCGACATCCGCCTGTTCACCACGCTGATCCGCTTCGACGCCGTGTACCACGGGCACTTCAAGTGCAACCTGCGGCGCCTGGCCGACTACCCGAACCTGTCCGGCTGGCTGCGCGAGCTGTACCAGTTGCCGGGGGTGGCGGGCACGGTGAACTTCCAGCACATCAAGAATCACTATTACGGCAGCCACCACACCATCAACCCGACCGGCATAGTGCCGCTGGGGCCTCAGCAGGATTTCAGCGGGCCGCACGGGCGCGAGCATCTGCCGGGCAAGGGGATTGCGCGCAAGGGCTGAGACCCGGGCTATTCGTAGGAGCGAGCTTGCTCGCGAACAAGCCCCGCAGCGGAATGGGTTCGCGAGCAAGCTCGCTCCTACGAGAAGCCGTGCCCGCCGGTCGGCTCGATTCTCGGGTGAACAAAGCGGGGCTCAGAGCGGCTTGTCGATGCCGTCGTAGATCTTCTGCAGGGCGTCCAGGCGTTCCTGGTAGCGCTGCTTCAGGCAGGCCTTGTCGCGGCCGCAGGCGCGGCGCTGGTCCAGCCAGGCG
The DNA here is from genome assembly GCF_023516765.1 of Pseudomonas sp. R3.Fl. Taxonomy (NCBI): domain Bacteria; kingdom Pseudomonadati; phylum Pseudomonadota; class Gammaproteobacteria; order Pseudomonadales; family Pseudomonadaceae; genus Pseudomonas; species Pseudomonas sp. R3.Fl. The sequence goes on along the minus strand of NZ_JAMGSO010000001.1, from coordinate 6,548,373 downwards.
AGTTGGGCATCGCCCATGTTGCCGCGCATGCCCATGGCGAACAGGCCGCTGAGCAGGCGGTAGGTGGTGGCCATCTGCACGTCCAGTTCGGACAGCTGGCGGTCGGCGCAGATGGCTTTTTCGTCGGCGTGGCGGGCCTTCTTGCAGTCGAAGCTGGCGGCGCCGGCCGGCAAGGCGGCGGCAGCCAGGGCGCAAGCCGCACCCCAGGCCATCGCCGCATGCCAGACCTTCATGGCTGGCCTTCGAACCAGGCTAGCTTGTCGCGCAGGGTGACCACTTCGCCGACGATGACCAACGTCGGCGCGTGCACTTCGTGCTCGGCGACCAGTTGCGGCAGGTTGGCCAGGGTGCCGGTGAACACACGCTGATGTTCGGTGGTGCCCTGCTGGATCAGCGCTGCGGGGGTGTCGGCGGAGCGGCCGTGGCGCACCAGTTCCTCGCAGATTACCGGCAGGCCCACCAGGCCCATGTAGAACACCAGGGTCTGGCCCGGCGCCACCAGGTCGTTCCACGGCAGGTCGGTGCTGCCGTCCTTCAGGTGGCCGGTGACGAAGCGCACCGACTGCGCATAGTCACGGTGGGTCAGCGGAATGCCGGCGTAGGCCGCGCAGCCGCTGGCCGCGGTGATGCCCGGCACCACCTGGAAGGGAATGCCGTTGGCCGCCAGTTCGTCGATCTCCTCGCCGCCACGGCCGAAAATGAACGGATCGCCGCCCTTCAGGCGCAGCACGCGCTTGCCCTGTTTGGCCAGCTCGACCAGTTTGCGGTTGATCTCGTCCTGCGGCACGGCATGGTCGGCGCGGCGCTTGCCGACATACAGGCGGTCGGCGTCGCGGCGGCACAGCTCGAGGATGGCCGGGGCCACCAGGCGGTCGTAGAGCACCACGTCGGCCTGCTGCATCAGGCGCAGGGCGCGGAAGGTCAGCAGGTCCGGGTCGCCCGGGCCGGCGCCGACCAGGTAGACCTCGCCGCGGGCCTCGGCCTGGCCGTTTTCCAGCTTGTCGGCCAACAGGCGCTCGGCTTCCGCCGGCTGCCCGGCGAGCATGCGTTCGGCCACCGGGCCCTGGAACACTTCCTCCCAGAACTGGCGGCGCTGCTGCAGGTCCGGCAGGCGCTGCTTGACCGCTTCGCGGAAGCGGCTGGCCAGCCCGGCCAGTTGGCCGTAGGTGGCGGGAATCCAGGTTTCCAGCTTGGCCCGCAGCAGGCGCGCCAGCACCGGCGCGTCACCGCCGCTGGAGACAGCCAGCAGCAGGGGCGAACGGTCGACGATGGCGGGAAAGATCACACTGCACAGCGCCGGCGCATCCACTACGTTGACCGGCACACCGCGGGCGTGGGCATCGCGGGACACCTGGGCGTTCAGCGGCTCGTCGTCGGTGGCGGCGATGACCAGCACGCAGTCGCCGAGGTCAGCCTCGGCGTAGCGGCGTTCCAGCAGTTCGCCACCGCCCTGCTCCACCAGCTCGCGCAACTCGCTGTGGACCTGCGGCGCGACCACGCGCAGCACGGCGCCGGCACTGTCGAGCAGGCGCGCCTTGCGCAGGGCGACTTCACCGCCGCCGACCAGAAGTGCGCGACGCCCGCGCAGGACGTGGAACAGCGGCAGCGCATCCATCTCAGCCGATCACCTCGATGCCGCCCATGTAGGGCTTGAGCACCTCGGGTACGCGGATGCTGCCGTCGGCCTGCTGGTAGTTTTCCAGCACGGCAACCAGAGTGCGGCCCACCGCCAGGCCGGAGCCGTTGAGGGTGTGCAGCAGTTCCGGCTTGCCGGTTTCCGGGTTGCGGAAGCGCGCCTGCATGCGGCGGGCCTGGAAGTCGCCGCAGTTGGAGCAGGAGGAAATCTCGCGGTACTTGTCCTGGCTCGGCACCCAGACTTCCAGGTCGTAGGTCTTGGCCGCGCTGAAGCCCATGTCGCCGGTGCACAGGGCCAGCACGCGGTACGGCAGCTCCAGGGCCTGCAGCACCTTCTCGGCGTTGCCGACCAGGCTTTCCAGGGCTTCCCAGGACTTCGTCGGCTCGACGATCTGCACCATCTCGACCTTGTCGAACTGGTGCTGGCGGATCATCCCGCGGGTGTCGCGGCCCGAGGCGCCGGCTTCGCTGCGGAAGCACGGGGTGTGAGCAACGAACTTCAGCGGCAGCTCCTTGGCGTCGAGGATCTGCCCGGCGACGATGTTGGTCAGCGAGACTTCGGCGGTGGGGATCAGGTACAGGTCGGCTTCGCCGTCGCGGCCGATCTTGAACAGGTCCTCCTCGAACTTCGGCAGCTGGCCGGTGCCCTGCAGCGCCGGCGCCTGCACCAGGTACGGGGTGTAGGCCTCCTCGTAGCCGTGCTCGCGGGTGTGCAGGTCGATCATGAACTGCGCCAGGGCGCGATGCAGGCGGGCGATCGGGCCGCGCATCAGGGCGAAGCGGGCGCCGGACAGCCGCGCGGCGGTCTCGAAGTCCAGCCAGCCGTGCTGCTCGCCGAGGGCGACGTGGTCCTTGATCTCGAAATCGAAGCTGCGCGGGGTGCCCCAGCGACGCACTTCCAGGTTGTCGTCCTCGTCCGCGCCGACCGGCACCGACTCATGGGGCAGGTTGGGGATGGTCAGCAGCAGGGCGTCCAGCTCGGCCTGGATCGCATCCAACTCGCGCTTGCCGGCTTCCAGCTCGTCGGCCATGCGGTTGACCTCGGCCTTGAGCGGCTCGACGTCCTCGCCACGCTTCATGGCCTGGCCGATCGCCTTGGAGCGCGCGTTGCGCTCGGCCTGCAGGGTTTCGGTGCGGGTCTGCACGGCCTTGCGCTGGTTCTCCAGCGCTTCGATGCGCGCCACGTCCAGGGTGAAACCGCGGGCGGCGAGGCGGTCGGCCACTTCCTGCGGCTGGGTGCGTACCAGTTTGGAATCGAGCATGGTCTGTTCTCGTGTCTAGTGTCGGCGGCGTGCGGGCGCCGCTCAGGATTTTCTGCGTTTTCTCGGGCTGGCCCGGTCCAGGGCCGCCAGGTGCTTGAGCTTCTCGCCGATCTTCAGTTCCAGGCCGCGGGGCACGGGCTGGTAATACTGGCGCGGTTCGAGCTGTTCGGGGAAGTAGTCTTCCCCGGCGGCATAGGCGTCGGGCTCGTCATGGGCATAACGATACTCCTCGCCGTAGCCGAGGTTCTTCATCAGTTTGGTCGGCGCGTTGCGCAGGTGCAGCGGCACTTCCAGCGAGCCGTTCTCGGCCACGTCGCGGCGCGCCGTGTTGTAGGCGTTGTAGACGGCGTTGCTCTTCGGCGCGCAGGCCAGGTAGACGATGGCCTGGGCGATGGCCAGCTCGCCTTCGGGGCTGCCCAGGCGCTCCTGCACGTCCCAGGCATGCAGGCACAGGGTCAGCGCGCGGGGGTCGGCGTTGCCGATGTCCTCGCTGGCCATGCGCACCACGCGGCGGGCGATGTAGAGCGGGTCGCAGCCGCCGTCGAGCATGCGTGCGTACCAGTAGAGCGCGCCGTCGGGACTGGAACCGCGCACCGACTTGTGCAGCGCGCTGATCTGGTCGTAGAAGGCCTCGCCGCCCTTGTCGAAGCGCCGGCGGCTGTCGCCCAGCAGGTTCTGCAGCAGTTCGGCGCTGATCTCGCCGCCGTCCTCGGCCAGGTCGGAGGCGTTCTCCAGCAGGTTGAGCAGGCGCCGGCCATCACCGTCGGCAGCGGCCATGAGGATGGCGAAGCTCTCCTCCGGCAGGCTCAGGTGGCGCTTGCCCAGGCCCTTTTCCTCGCTCAGGGCGCGCTGCACCAGCTTGCGCAGGGCGGCTTCGTCCAGGCTTTTCAGCACGTAGACGCGGGCCCGCGAGAGCAGCGCGTTGTTCAGCTCGAACGAGGGGTTCTCGGTGGTGGCGCCGATGAAGATCAGGGTGCCGTCTTCGACGTAGGGCAGGAAGGCGTCCTGCTGGCTCTTGTTGAAGCGGTGCACCTCGTCGACGAAGAGGATGGTGCGGCGGCCGTACTGCGCGGCCTGCTGCTTGGCCATCTCCACCGACTGGCGGATTTCCTTCACCCCCGAGAGCACCGCGGAGATGGTCTCGAAGTGGGCGTCGGAGACCTGCGCCAGCAGCTTGGCCAGGGTGGTCTTGCCCACGCCCGGCGGGCCCCAGAAGATCATCGAGTGCAGCGCGCCCTGCTCCAGGGCCTCGCGCAGCGGCTTGCCGCGGGCGAGCAGGTGCTCCTGGCCGACGTATTCGTCCAGGCTGGCGGCGCGCAGGCGCGCGGCCAGGGGCTGGGCTACGGGTTCGGAACGGAACAGGTCCACGCTGCTACCTCACGGGCGCCGCGCCAGGCGGCGGCCCTTCACTCCTGGATGACGTCGACGCCCTTGGGCGCTTCGAACACAAACTGCTTGGCGTCCACCGGCTGGTTCATCTTCACGTCGAAGAACAGGATATTGGTGCGCTGGCCGACGCTGTCGATCAGTTGCATGTCGTTGACCACCCCGTTGCGGAAGGAAATCCGCAGGTTGTCGAACAGGGTGTCCTTGTCCTTCGGCTTGAGGATGAAGTCGACCACGTTGCCGCCGTCCTTGCTGGTGATGTCGAAGCTCTCGTGGATCTTCGAGATGTCGCCGGAGAGCAGCAGCGCCGGGGTCTGGGTCAGGCGCTGGTCGAGCTTCTGGATGGTCACCTGCTGCAGGTCCGGGTCGTACAGCCAGATCTTCTCGCCGTTGGAGATCAGCAGTTGCTCCTGGGGCGCGTCGGTGTGCCAGCGGAACAGGCCCGGGCGCTTGAGCGCCAGGTTGCCGGCGGTTTCCTGCAGGCGGGTGCCGCTGCCGTCCAAGGTCAGCTGGGAGAAGCGCGCGCTCAGTGTCTGGGCCTTGCTCAGCATCGCGCTCAGGCGCTGGGTGGCGGCGTCGTCGGCGTGGGCCTGGACGCCGGCGACGGCCAGCGCTGCAAGCACGAGCATGCGGATCAGTCGCATGGAAATCCTCGATCAGTCGCGGATGGGAGCCGGCGCGACCACTTCGCGCGAGCCGTTGGAATTCATCGGGGTGACCACACCGGCCATTTCCATCGCCTCGATCATGCGCGCGGCGCGGTTGTAGCCGATCTTCAGCTTGCGCTGCACCGCGGAGATGGAGGCGCGGCGGCTCTCGGTGACAAAGCGCACGGCCTCGTCGTACAGCGGGTCGTCCTCGCTGCCCTCGCCGCCTTCGCCACCACCGCCGCCGCCACCGTCGAAGCCGCCACCACCGCCTTCATCGGCACCGGCGAGGATGTCTTCGATGTAGTCGGGCGCGCCACGCAGCTTCCAGGCCTCGACCACGCGGTGCACTTCCTCGTCGGAGACGAAAGCGCCATGCACGCGGATCGGCAGGCCGGTGCCCGGCGGCAGGTAGAGCATGTCGCCGTGGCCGAGCAGCTGTTCGGCGCCGCCCTGGTCGAGGATGGTCCGCGAGTCGATCTTGCTCGACACCTGGAAGGCGATGCGCGTGGGGATGTTGGCCTTGATCAGGCCGGTGATCACGTCCACCGAGGGGCGCTGGGTGGCGAGGATCAGGTGGATGCCCGCGGCCCGCGCCTTCTGCGCGATACGGGCGATCAGCTCCTCGACCTTCTTGCCGACGATCATCATCATGTCGGCGAATTCGTCGACCACCACGACGATGGTCGGCAGCGTCTGCAGCAGCGGCGCCTCGTCTTCCATGCTCTCGCGGCGGTACAGCGGGTCGGTCAGCGGCGCGCCGGCTTCCTCGGCGTCCTTCACCTTGCGGTTGAAGCCGGCCAGGTTGCGCACGCCCATGGCGGCCATCAGCTTGTAGCGCCGCTCCATCTCGGCGACGCTCCAGCGCAGGGCGTTGGCCGCCTCCTTCATGTCGGTGACCACCGGGCAGAGCAGGTGCGGGATGCCCTCGTAGATCGACAGTTCGAGCATCTTCGGGTCGATCATGATCAGCCGCGCGTCCGCCGGCGTGGACTTGAACAGGATCGACAGGAGCATGGCGTTCACCCCCACCGACTTACCCGAGCCGGTGGTACCGGCCACCAGCAGGTGCGGCATGCGCGCCAGGTCGGTGATGACCGGGTTGCCGCCGATGTCATGGCCCAGGGCCAGCGGCACGGTGGACTTGTGCTCGTCGTATTCCGGGGTCATCAGCACTTCGGAGAAGCGCACCATCTGCCGGTCTTCGTTGGGGATCTCGATGCCCACGGTGGTCTTGCCGGGGATCACCTCGACCACCCGCACGCTGATCACCGCCAGCGAACGCGCCAGGTCCTTGGCCAGGTTGGAGATGCGGCTGACCTTGACGCCGGCCGCCGGCTGGATCTCGAAGCGGGTGATCACCGGGCCCGGATGGACCGACTCGACCACCACCTCGACGCCGAACTCCTTGAGCTTGATCTCCAGCAGGCGCGACATGGCCTCCAGGGATTCGGGGGAGTAGCTGCGCTTCTTCTCGCCGGCCGGGTCGAGGATCGACAGCGGCGGCAAGGTGCCTTCGACGGCGGTATCGACGAACAGCGGCGCCTGTTTTTCCTTGAGCACGCGCTTGCTGGGCTCGACCGGCTTGGGCGGCGGCGGCGCGTCGATCTTCGGCGCCGGGCGCTTCTCGCGCTCCTGCACGCTCTTGACCAGGGCCTCCTCGCGCTCGATCAGGCGTTCCTTGACCTTGGCCTGCTCGCGGCGGTCGGGCACCACGGGCGCGGCCACCTCGGCGACGCGCTCGTCCACCTCGCGCAGTTGCGCGACCAGTTGCTTGCGCTCGCTGCGCGCGCTCAACCAGCGGTTGAAGGCGTTCTGGATCAGTTCGAAGAGGTCGAGGGTGATCTTCCCGGTGACGTCCATCACCTGGAACCAGGACAGGTCGGCGAACACCGTCAGGCCGAACAGGAACAGGGCGATGAACAGCAGGGTGCTGCCCTGCACGTTGAGGGCGTTCAACGCCAGCTGGCCGAGGCTTTCGCCCACGGCGCCACCGGCGGAGGCCGGCAGGTGGCCGCCGCCGATGTGGAAATGGATGTAGGCCAGCGCCGAACCGGAGAGGATCAGGAACACCAGGCCGATCAGCCGCCAGGAGAACAGCCAGCCGCTGAACTCCCAGGCCATGTGGCGCTTGCGGAAGATCTGCCAGGTCTTGACCCCCAGCAGCAGCGGGAACAGGTAGGCGAAGTACCCCAGCGCGACGAAGAGGATGTCGGCGCTCAGGGCCCCCAGGCGACCAGCGGCATTCTGCACCTGCTCGACGTGGCTGGAATGGCTCCAGCCCGGATCGGACGAATCGTAGGTGAGCAGCGCCATCCACAGGTAAAGGCAGAGCGCGCCGAGCGCGATCAGGGCCCCTTCCTTCAGGCGAATGTGCAATTGCTGACGCCAGGCTGCGGCGTGGCTAGCGGTGGTCGAGTCCTTCAAAACGCGTCTATTCCTGCGCACTGGGCGCGTCCGAGAGTCATCTGGCGACAAAACGGGCCTATTGTACGGCTTTGGCCGCTCGATGCCACAGGGCCCGCCGCGGCGCCTTTTGCCGCCTTTTCCAGGTTCGGTGTAGCATAGCCCACCAAGGTTTCACGGCTGCTCAATTGGAGCATGCATTCTCTTACGTGACAAAGGCTTATGGAGTCTTTTTATGAGTGAAGTCAAGCATTCGCGCCTGATCGTCCTGGGCTCCGGCCCGGCGGGTTACACCGCTGCCGTGTACGCCGCGCGGGCCAACCTCAAGCCTGTTGTCATCACCGGCATCCAGCCCGGCGGCCAGCTCACCACCACCACCGAGGTCGACAACTGGCCGGGCGACGTCGAGGGCCTGACCGGTCCCGCCCTGATGGAGCGCATGGAGCAGCACGCCAAGCGTTTCGATACCGAGATCGTCTACGACCACATCCACACCGCCGAGTTGCAGCAGAAGCCCTTCATCCTCAAGGGTGACAGCGGCACCTACAGTTGCGACGCGCTGATCATCGCCACTGGCGCCTCCGCACAATACCTGGGCATGAGCTCGGAAGAGGCCTTCATGGGCAAGGGCGTTTCCGCCTGCGCCACCTGCGACGGTTTCTTCTACCGCAACCAGGTGGTCTGCGTGGTCGGCGGCGGCAACACCGCGGTCGAGGAAGCGCTGTACCTGGCCAACATCGCCAAGGAAGTGCACCTGATCCACCGCCGCGACAAGCTGCGCTCAGAGAAGATCCTCCAGGACAAGCTGTTCGAGAAGGCCAAAAACGGCAACGTGCGCCTGCACTGGAACACCACCCTGGACGAGGTCCTGGGCGACGACATGGGTGTGATCGGCGTGCGCCTGAAGGACGTGGACAGCGGCGAGACCCGCCAGCTGGACCTGGCCGGCGTGTTCATCGCCATCGGCCACAAGCCCAACACCGACCTGTTCACCGGCCAGCTGGAAATGCGTGACGGCTACCTGGTGGTCAAGGGCGGCGGCGAAGGCAATGCCACCGCCACCAGCATCCCCGGCGTGTTCGCCGCGGGCGACGTGGCCGACCACGTCTACCGCCAGGCCATCACCTCGGCCGGCGCCGGCTGCATGGCCGCGCTGGACGCCGAGAAATACCTCGACGACAGTCACTGACAGGCCCGGGGAGGGCCCGCCCTCCCCTACCCCGCCATGCTCAGTTGGCTTTCCCGCAGCAATTTCGACTTCCCGCCCCTCGAACAGGCCCTGCATGAGCCCAACGGCCTGCTCGCGGCCGGCGGCGACCTCGACCCGCGCCGCCTGGTGGCCGCCTACCGCCATGGCTGCTTCCCCTGGTACCAGGACGACCAGCCGATCCTCTGGTGGTCGCCGGACCCGCGCACCGTGCTCTTCCCCGACGAACTGCACGTTTCCCGCAGCCTGGCCAAGTGCCTGCGCCAGGGCCGCTACCGGGTGACCTTCGACACGGCCTTCGACCAGGTCATCGCCGCCTGCGCCGCGCCGCGCGACTATGCCGACGGCACCTGGATCACCCAGCCGATGCAGGACGCCTACCGCCAACTGCACCGCATGGGCATCGCCCACTCGGTGGAAAGCTGGGACGGCGACGAATTGGTCGGCGGCCTCTACGGCCTGGCCATGGGCCGGCTGTTCTTCGGCGAATCCATGTTCAGCCGCGCCGACAACGCCTCCAAGGTGGCATTCGTCACCCTGGCGCAACATCTGCGCGCCGCCGGGTTCGTATTGATCGACTGCCAGATGCCCACCCAGCACCTGCACAGCTTCGGCGCCCGCGCCATCAGCCGTGCCGATTTCGCCAGCCACCTGCGCCGTCATCTCGACGAAACGCCGCTCTGCGACTGGCGTTCGCAAGCGGACTCGCGCGGACTGGCATAAACTTGCCAGAGGGTTATCGCGGGGGTTGACCATGACCGAACTGGCCCGACTGAAGTTCTACGCGACGCAGCCGCATCCATGCAGCTATCTGCCCGAGGAGCAGGCCACCACCCTGTTCCTCGATCCCAGCCAGCCCATGGACGCGCAGCTGTACGCCTCGTTGTCGGAAGTCGGTTTCCGTCGCAGCGGCGAGCACCTCTATCGCCCGCACTGCCAGCACTGCACCGCCTGCATCCCGGCGCGCATCCCCGCCGCGGGCTTCCAGCCCAACCGCCAGCAGAAGCGCATCATCAAGCGCAACACCGATCTCAAGGTGCTCAAGCGCCGCCCGGCCTTCACCGAGGAGTACTACGCGCTGTACATGCGCTACATCGAGCAGCGCCACGCCGACGGCGACATGTATCCACCCAGCCGCGACCAGTTCAGCACCTTCCTGGTGCGCGATCTGCCGTTCAGCTGCTTCTACGAGTTCCGCCTGCAGGGCCGCCTGCTCGCCGTGGCGGTCACCGACGTGCTGCCCAACGGCCTGTCGGCGGTCTACACCTTCTACGACCCCGACGAGGAACGCCGCAGCCTGGGGCGCTACGCGATCCTCTGGCAGATCGCCGAAACCGAGCGCCTGGGCCTGTACGCGGTGTACCTCGGCTACTGGATCAAGAACTGCCGGAAGATGAACTACAAGACCCAGTACCGGCCGATCGAACTCTTCGTCAACCAGCGCTGGGTGGCGCTCAGCTGAAGCAAGCGCTCCGCTTCTGGCGTACGACATGGATTTCAGGCACAATACTCGCCTTTTTTCAGGCCACCCAGGCCATTCATAGACACCGAGGGCTCTACTGCATGTCGAAAGAAGACAGCTTCGAAATGGAAGGCACTGTCGTCGACACCCTGCCCAACACCATGTTCCGCGTGGAGTTGGAGAACGGGCACGTCGTTACCGCGCACATCTCCGGCAAGATGCGCAAGAACTACATCCGCATCCTGACCGGCGACAAGGTTCGCGTCGAACTGACTCCCTACGACCTGAGCAAGGGTCGCATCACCTACCGCGCCCGTTGAGCGCAAGGTGAATCCGGGCCACGGCCCGGACGAATAGCAAAACGCCCGGCATTGCCGGGCGTTTGCGTTTCTGCCGCAAGGCCGACCGTCAGGCCGGCTCCGCGGTGACCACCTCGTACTCGAAGACCAGCTCGCCGTCCTTCAGGTCGATGTGCGCCACGCCGCCGTGCTCGGCCAGTTCGCCGAACAGGATCTGCTCGGCCAGCGGCCGCTTGATCTTGTCCTGGATCAGCCGCGCCATCGGGCGAGCGCCCATCTGCGGGTCGTAGCCTTTCTCCGCCAGCCAGTTGCGCGCCGCGTCGCTGACCTCGAGCTGGACGCGCTTGTCCTCCAGCTGCGCCTGCAGCTCGGTGAGGAACTTGTCGACCACGCTCTTGATCGTCTCGTGGCTGAGTCGGCCGAACTGGATGATGGTATCCAGGCGGTTGCGGAACTCCGGCGTGAAGCTCTTCTTGATCACTTCCATGGCATCGCTGGTGTGGTCCTGCTGGCTGAAGCCGATGGAGGCCCGCGCCGCGGTTTCCGCGCCGGCGTTGGTGGTCATGATGACGATGACGTTGCGGAAATCCGCCTTGCGCCCGTTGTTGTCGGTCAGGGTGCCGTGGTCCATCACCTGCAGCAGCAGGTTGAAGACTTCCGGGTGGGCCTTCTCGATCTCGTCCAGCAGCAGCACGCAGTGCGGCGTCTTGGTGATGGCCTCGGTGAGCAGGCCGCCCTGGTCGAAGCCGACATAGCCCGGCGGGGCGCCGATCAGCCGCGACACGGTATGCCGCTCCATGTACTCGGACATGTCGAAGCGCACCAGCTCCACGCCCATCGCCTTGGCCAGCTGGCGGGCGACCTCGGTCTTGCCCACCCCGGTGGGGCCGGCGAAGAGGAAGGAGCCGACCGGCTTGTCCGGCGACTTCAGACCCGCGCGGGACAGCTTGATGGCGGTGGACAGCGACTCGATGGCCGCATCCTGGCCGAACACCGTCAGCTTGAGGTCGCGCTCGAGGTTGCGCAGCAGCTCCTTGTCCGAGCTGGTGACGTGCTTGGGCGGAATCCGCGCGATCTTCGCCACTATGTCCTCGACCTGGGCCACCTCGATGCGCTTCACGCGCTTCTCTTCCGGCTGCAGGCGCTGGTAGGCGCCGGCTTCGTCGATGACGTCGATGGCCTTGTCCGGCATGTGCCGGTCATTGATGTAGCGTGCGGCCAGTTCGGCGGCGGCGCGCAGGGCCTCGTCGCTGTACTCGATGTGGTGGTGCTGCTCGAAGCGCGGCTTCAGGCCCTTGAGGATGCCCACGGTGTCTTCCACCGACGGCTCGGTGACGTCGACCTTCTGGAAGCGCCGCGCCAGGGCCCGGTCCTTCTCGAAGATGCCGCGGAATTCCTGGAAGGTGGTCGAGCCGATGCAGCGGATCTCGCCCGAGGACAGCAGCGGCTTGAGCAGGTTGGACGCGTCCATCACCCCGCCGGACGCCGCACCGGCGCCGATGATGGTGTGGATTTCGTCGATGAACAACACCGCATGCGGGCGCTTGCGCAATTCATTGAGCAGCGCCTTGAAGCGCTTCTCGAAGTCGCCGCGGTACTTGGTGCCGGCCAGCAGCGCGCCCAGGTCCAGGGAGTAGACCACGCTGTCGGCCAGCAGGTCCGGCACCTGGCCGTCGACGATGCGCTTGGCCAGGCCTTCGGCGATGGCGGTCTTGCCGACGCCGGCCTCGCCCACCAGCAGCGGGTTGTTCTTGCGCCGCCGGGCGAGAATCTGCGCCACGCGCTCCACCTCGGCCTCGCGACCGACCAGCGGGTCGATGCGGCCCTGGCGGGCCAGGTCGTTGAGGTTGCTGGCGTAGGCGTCCAGCGGGTGGCTGGAGGTGGAGGACTCGCCACCCTCCTCGTCCTGCATTTCCTGGTCGCTTTCCGGGTGCTCGGCATGGCCCGGCACCTTGGAGATGCCGTGGGCGATGTAGTTCACCACGTCTATGCGGGCGACGCTCTGCTGCTTGAGCAGGAACACCGCCTGGCTCTCCTGCTCGCTGAAGATGGCCACCAGCACGTTGGCGCCGGTCACTTCGCGCTTGCCGGAGCTCTGCACGTGAAACACCGCGCGCTGCAGCACGCGCTGGAAGCCCAGGGTCGGCTGGGTCTCGCGGTCCTCGTCGTGCTGCGGGATCAGCGGCGTGGTGGAATCGATGAATTCCTGCAGATCACGACGCAGCTTGTCCAGGTTCGCCCCGCAGGCGCGCAGCACTGTGGCCGCCGCCTCGTTGTCCAGGAGCGCCAGCAGCAGGTGCTCGACGGTCATGAACTCATGCCGTTTTGCCCGCGCTTCCTTGAAGGCGAGATTGAGGGTGACTTCGAGCTCTCGATTCAACATGGCTTCACCTCGCTCCAAACATCCGCATCAGCTTTCTTTCTCAATCTCACACAACAGTGGATGCTGGCTCTCCCTCGCATACTGATTGACCTGCATGGCCTTGGTCTCGGCGATGTCACGGGTGAACGTGCCGCAGACCGCCTTACCTTGAGTATGTACGGTCAACATGACCTTGGTCGCCTGTTCCCGGTTCATGTTGAAGTACAGCTCCAGTACCTCTACCACGAAATCCATCGGCGTGTAGTCATCGTTGAACATGATGACCCTGTACATCGGCGGAGGTTTCAGGGCCGGCTTGGATTCTTCGACCGCGAGCCCGGCCCCCTCTTCCTCGAGGGGATCGGGACGGTCCTGATTGAATGTTAGTCGAATCTGGCTACTTGCATGCATGCTGGAATAAATGGGTTCGCAACGTGGGAATTAAAGGCCTGAGTGGAGTTTGACCTGAATCTCAGGCGCGGACGAGAGCGCCTTGACTAACCCCAAAACGGTGTTACAAACAAAGGATACCCCACAGCGGGTATCAGGCGTTCTGCGGCCCTGGAACCTCTGGGGCTGGAGCGGAATCGTAGTGGATGATACTCCAGCGATGGAGTCCTTTGCAGAGGGATATCAGCATGCTCAGCGGTAAGGTCAAGTGGTTCAACAACGCCAAGGGCTATGGATTCATCCTGGCCGACGGCCGAGATGAGGACCTGTTCGCTCATTACTCGGCAATCCAGATGGATGGCTACAAGACGCTCAAGGCCGGCCAGCCGGTCAGCTTCGAGATCCTGCAAGGTCCGAAGGGTCTGCATGCGGTGAACATCCAGCCGATCGGCGCCGGCGCGCCGGCCAGCGCCGCCCAGGCCAGCCCCAGCAGCGAGGTGCAGAGCGTCACCGCAGAAGCCTGATTCCCCCTGCCCCGCCATTTCCGGCGAAGCGATGAAGAAAGGCCGGTGGGAACCGGCCTTTTTTCGTTGTCTCACGCCCGTTACATCCTGGCGATCATGGCCTCGCCGAACTCCGAGCAGGACACCAGCTTGGCGCCGTCCATCAGCCGCTCGAAGTCGTAGGTCACGGTCTTGGCCGCGATGGCGCCGTTCATCCCCTTGATGATCAGGTCGGCCGCCTCGGTCCAGCCCATGTGGCGCAGCATCATCTCGGCGGAGAGGATCAGCGAGCCGGGGTTGACCTTGTCCTGCCCGGCGTACTTGGGCGCGGTGCCGTGGGTCGCCTCGAACATGGCCACCGAATCCGACAGGTTGGCCCCCGGGGCGATGCCGATGCCGCCCACTTCTGCCGCCAGGGCGTCGGAGAGGTAGTCGCCGTTCAGGTTCAGGGTGGCGATCACGTCGTATTCGGCCGGGCGCAACAGGATCTGCTGCAGCATGGCATCGGCGATCACGTCCTTGACCACGATGTTCTTGCCGGTCACCGGGTTCTTGAACTGCATCCAGGGGCCGCCGTCCAGCAGCTCGGCGCCGAACTCCTCGCGGGCCAGCTCGTAGCCCCAGTCCTTGAAGGCGCCCTCGGTGAATTTCATGATGTTGCCCTTGTGCACCAGGGTGACCGAGCTGCGGTCGTTGTCCACGGCGTACTGCAGGGCCTTGCGCACCAGGCGCCTGGTGCCGTCGCGGGAGACCGGCTTGATGCCGATGCCGCAGTTCTCGGTGAAGCGGATCTTCTTGACGCCCATCTCCTCGGTGAGGAACTTGATGACCTTCTCGGCTTCGGGCGAACCGGCCTTCCACTCGACGCCGGCGTAGATGTCCTCGGAGTTCTCGCGGAAGATCACCATGTCCACGTCGCCGGGCTTCTTCACCGGGCTGGGCACGCCCTCGAACCAGCGCACCGGGCGCAGGCAGACGTAGAGGTCGAGCTGCTGGCGCAGGGCCACGTTGAGGGAGCGGATGCCGCCGCCGACGGGGGTGGTCAGCGGGCCCTTGATGGACACCACGTAGTCACGCACGGCTTCCAGGGTCTCTTCGGGCAGCCAGGTGTCCTGGTCGTAGACCTGGGTGGCCTTCTCGCCGGCATAGACCTCCATCCAGGCGATCTTGCGCTGTCCGCTGTAGGCCTTTTCCACTGCCGCATCGACGACGTCGATCATGACCGGACTGATGTCCACGCCGATGCCGTCGCCTTCGATGTAGGGAATGATCGGGTTGTTCGGTACCTTCAGGGAATTGTCGGCATTGACGGTGATGCGCTCACCTGCGGCCGGCACCTGGATCTTCTGGTATCCCATGCTGAACTCCGTGCTGTGGTTGAACCTCAGGGACCAGCCCCGCTTCGTCGCGGCGTGACGGGAACAGGCCCGGGTTCCTGAGGGTAGCCCAGTTGCCGGCCCCTAACCACAATCTTATGCCTTAGTCTAAAAGCCGCGGGTGCGTCACCCCGCCGCGAGAGTGGTATACTGCGCGCCGTGACTTCACAGTCATCGAGGTCCGAGCCGTCTGGGACCAGACCCCTCCCCTCGCAACGGCCACGTCGCCACCCTGACGCGGTCGTACAACGCTCTACTGGCGCCCCTATATCCCCGCGGCAATTCTCGAATGCCGGCACCTTGCCGTGTCGGACGAAAGCGCCCACCAAGGCGTATCGAGACTCTGTGCGCGCCCAGCAAAGAAGAGAGTCATAGTAGATGTCCAACCGCTCGAAGATCACCTACACCTTCACCGACGAAGCACCCGCCCTCGCCACCTACTCGCTCCTCCCGATCGTCAAGGCGTTCGCCGCCTCCGCCGACATTGACGTCGAAACCCGCGACATCTCTCTTGCAGGACGCATCCTCGCCGCCTTCACCGACAAGCTCGGCGACAAGGCCATCGAAGACGACCTGGCCTACCTCGCCAAGCTGGCCACCGCACCCGACGCCAACATCATCAAGCTGCCGAACATCAGCGCCTCGGTACCCCAGCTCAAGGGCGCCATCGCCGAGCTGCAGGCCCTGGGCTACGCCGTCCCGGACTTCCCGGAAGACCCGCAGACCGACGCAGAGAAAGACACCCGCGCCCGCTACGCCAAGGTCCTGGGCAGCGCCGTGAACCCGGTCCTGCGCGAAGGCAACTCCGACCGCCGCGCCCCCGCCGCGGTCAAGGCCTACGCCCGCAAGCACCCGCACAGCATGGGCAAGTGGAGCATGGCCTCGCGCTCCCACGCCGACTACATGCGTGGCGGCGACTTCTTCTCCAGCGAGCAGTCGGTCACCATCCCCAAGGCCGGTGAAGTCCGCCTCGAGTTCGTCGGCAAGGACGGCAAGGTCGAGCTGAAGAAAACCCTGAAGATGCAGGAAGGCGAAGTCCTCGACAGCATGTTCATGAGCTGCAACAAACTGCGCGCCTTCTTCGAGAAGACCCTGCAGGACTGCAAGGAAACCGGCGTCATGTGGTCCCTGCACGTCAAGGCGACCATGATGAAGATCTCCCACCCGATCGTCTTCGGCCACGCCGTCACCGTCTACTACAAGGACGTGTTCGACAAGTGGGGCCAACTGTTCGACGAGCTGGGCGTGAACCCGAACAACGGCATCTCCAGCGTCTATGACAAGATCAAGTCGCTGCCGGCCTCGCAGCAGGAAGAGATCCTCCACGACATCCACGAGGTGTACAGCCACCGTCCGGAAATGGCGATGGTCGACTCGGTCAAGGGCATCACCAACCTGCACATCCCCAGCGACGTGATCGTCGACGCCTCGATGCCGGCGATGATCCGCAACTCGGGTCAGATGTGGGGCAAGGACGGCAAGCAGAAGGACACCAAGGCGGTGATGCCGGAGAGCACCTACGCCCGCATCTACCAGGAGATGATCAACTTCTGCAAGACCAACGGCGCCTTCGACCCGACCACCATGGGCAGCGTGCCGAACGTCGGCCTGATGGCGCAGAAGGCCGAGGAATACGGCTCCCACGACAAGACCTTCGAGATGGAAGCCGACGGCACCATGCGCGTGGTCGACGAAGACGGCAAGGTGCTGATGCAGCACGAAGTCGAAGCCGGCGACATCTGGCGCGCCTGCCAGACCAAGGACGCCCCGATCCGCGACTGGGTCAAGCTGGCCGTCACCCGCGCCCGCCAGTCCAACACCCCGGCCATCTTCTGGCTGGACCCGGAGCGCGCCCACGACAACGAGCTGCGCAAGAAGGTCGAGCTGTACCTGAAGGACCACGACCTGACCGGCCTGGACATCAGCATCAAGGGCTACAACGAAGCCATCCGCACCAGTATGGAGCGCATGATCCGCGGCCAGGACACCATCTCGGTGACCGGCAACGTCCTGCGCGACTACCTGACCGACCTGTTCCCGATCATGGAGCTGGGCACCTCGGCCAAGATGCTGTCCATCGTTCCGCTGATGGCCGGCGGCGGCATGTACGAGACCGGCGCCGGCGGCTCGGCTCCGAAGCACGTGCAGCAACTGGTGGAAGAGAACTACCTGCGCTGGGATTCCCTGGGCGAGTTCCTGGCCCTGGCCGTATCCCTGGAAGAAGAAGGCATCAAGACCGGCAACGCCAAGGCCAAGGTCCTGGGCAAGACCCTCGACGAGGCCACCGGCAAGCTGCTGGACAACAACAAGTCCCCGGCGCGCAAGGTCGGCGAGATCGACAACCGCGGCAGCCACTTCTACCTGGCGCTGTACTGGGCCCAGGCCCTGGCCGCGCAGAACGAAGACGCCGAGCTGAAAGCCCACTTCACCCCGCTGGCCAAGACTCTGACCGAACAGGAAGCGGCCATCATCGCCGAACTGAACGGCGCCCAGGGCAAGGCCGTGGACATCGGTGGCTACTACCGCTCCAACCCGGAGAAAACCAGCCAGGTGATGCGCCCCAGCGCCACCTTCAACGCCGCCATCGACTCGCTGAACTGAATCGAAGGCTAGCGTGACCGACGAAAACCCCGGCCTGGTGCCGGGGTTTTTGCTTTTCGGGGCTGCGCCTCCACCCAACACCGTCCCCACCTTCCAGGGTTATCATGCCCATTTCCCCCGGAGGACCACCCATGCGCTGGCAACCGCATATCACAGTCGCAACCATCGTCGAAGACCAGGGCCGCTTCCTGCTGGTAGAGGAAACCTCCCACGGCAAGACCGTGCTGAACCAGCCCGCCGGCCACTTGGAGGCCGACGAGAGCCTGCTGCAGGCAGCCGTACGCGAAACCCTCGAAGAAACCGGCTGGGAAGTCGAGCTGACCGCGGTCACCGGCATCTACCTCTACACCGCGCCCAGCAACGGCGTGACCTACCAGCGCGTGTGCTTCGCCGCCCGGCCGCTGCGGCATCGCCCGGAGCTGCCGCTGGACGACGGCATCATCGGCCCGCGCTGGCTGACCCGCGAGGAGCTGGAAGCCTGCCGGGACAGCTGGCGCAGCCATCTGGTAGCGCGCTGCATCGACGACTACCTGGCCGGCGGACGCTTCCCCCTGGCGCTGATCCGCGACGCCGAACTGCCCGTGCCGAACCCGGCCTGATAGAATCCCGCTTTTGCACCGACGCCTGCGATAGCCCGCCATGTCCGATTCCAGCACTACCTCCCCCGTCCAGCCCGGCAAGGGCCGCGTCATCGTCGGCATGTCCGGCGGCGTGGATTCCTCGGTTTCCGCCCTCCTGCTCAAGGAGCAGGGCTATGAGGTGGAAGGCCTGTTCATGAAGAACTGGGAAGAGGACGACGGCACCGAATACTGCACCGCCATGACCGACCTGGCCGATGCCCAGGCCGTCTGCGACCGCATCGGCATCAAGTTGCACACCGCCAACTTCGCCGCCGAGTACTGGGACAACGTCTTCGAGTACTTCCTCGCCGAATACAAGGCCGGGCGCACGCCGAACCCGGACATCCTGTGCAACCGCGAGATCAAGTTCAAAGCCTTCCTCGACTACGCCCTGGCCCTGGGCGCCGACCTGATCGCCACCGGCCACTACGTGCGCCGCCGCGACATCGACGGCCGCACCGAACTGCTCAAGGGCCTGGACCCGAACAAGGACCAGAGCTACTTCCTCCACGCCGTGGGCGGCGAACAGATCGCCAGGACGCTGTTCCCGGTCGGCGAGCTGGAGAAGCCGGAAGTGCGCGCCATCGCCGAGAAATACGGCCTGGCCACGGCGAAGAAGAAGGACTCCACCGGCATCTGCTTCATCGGCGAACGCCGCTTCAGCGACTTCCTCAAGCAGTACCTGCCGGCCCAGCCGGGCGACATCGAGACCACCGACGGCACCGTCATCGGCCGCCACGCCGGGCTCATGTACCACACCATCGGCCAGCGCCAGGGCCTGGGCATCGGCGGCATGAAGAACGCCGACGACAGCCCCTGGTACGTGCTGGAGAAGGACCTGGCGCGCAACGTGCTGATCGTCGGCCAGGGCAACGACCACCCCTGGCTGTTCTCCCGCGCCTTGCACGCCTCGAACATCTTCTGGGTGAACCCGCTGGAGTTGCCCGAGCCGCGCGCCCTGCGCGCCAAGGTGCGCTACCGCCAGGCCGACCAGGACTGCGTCCTGGAGCGCACCGCCGCCGGCTACCGCGCAGTGTTCGACCAGCCGCAGCGCGCCGTCACCCCGGGCCAGTCCGTGGTGTTCTACGACGGCGAGGTGTGCCTGGGCGGTGGTGTGATCGAATCGGCCGAACCGGCCTACGCGAAGGAGCGTGCATGAGCGAGTTGCGCGACCAACTGATCGCCCTCGCCGGCGTCTTCGAAGCCGCCGCCCTGGTGGACCGCCTGGCCCGCACCGGGCAGATTCCCGAAGCCCCGCTGGGCTGCATGCTCGGCAGCCTGCTGGTGCGCGAGCCGAAGACCACCCTGGACGTGTTCGGCGGCGACATCCACAACCTGCGCGAGGGCTTCCGCGCCCTGGCCAGCGCCCTGGAGCGCGATCCCAACAGCCTGCAGCGCGAACCGCTGCGCTATGCGCTGTCGCTGATCGGCCTGGAGCGCCAGTTGGCCAAGCGCGACGACATGCTCGACCTGATCGGCTCGCGCCTGGACCAGGTGCAGCAGCAGGTGCAGCACTTCGGCCTGGTCCACGAGAACGTCATCGCCTCCTGCGCCGGCCTCTACCAGGACACCCTGAGCACCTTCCGCCAGCGCATCCAGGTGCACGGCGACATGCGCTACCTGCAGATCAACGCCAACGCCGCGCGCATCCGCGCCCTGCTGCTGGCCGGCATCCGCTCGGCGCGCCTGTGGCGGCAACTGGGCGGCAACCGCTGGCAAATGGTGTTCGGCCGGCGCAAGCTGCTCAACGAGTTGCGCCCGATCCTGCGCGGCGCCGACTGACCGGCCCGGGGCGCCCGCCCGGGCGCCTTCCACATGGCAGCAAGTACGGGCGACGGCGCGCCCTTTCGTGTATGATGTGCGCCCTTTTCGTTGACCGACAGCCACGAGAACGCCCCATGCAGCTTTCCTCCCTCACCGCGGTTTCCCCCGTCGACGGCCGTTACGGCAGCAAGACCAGCGCCCTGCGTCCGATCTTCAGCGAATACGGCCTGATCCGTTTCCGCGTCCTGGTTGAGGTCCGCTGGCTGCAGCGCCTCGCGGCGCACGCCGGCATCCCCGAGGTGGCGCCCTTCTCCGGCGAAGCCAACGCCCTGCTCGACAAGCTGGCCGAGGACTTCCAGCTGGAGCACGCCGAGCGCATCAAGGAAATCGAGCGCACCACCAACCACGACGTGAAAGCCGTGGAGTACCTGCTCAAGGAACAGGCGGCCAAGCTGCCGGAGCTGGCCAAGGTCAGCGAGTTCATCCACTTCGCCTGCACCAGCGAGGACATCAACAACCTGTCCCACGCCCTGATGCTGCGCGAAGGCCGCGACCAGGTGCTGCTGCCGCTGATGCGCCAGATCGCCGAGTCGATCCGCGAGCTGGCGGTCAGGTTCGCCGACGTCCCCATGCTCTCGCGCACCCACGGCCAGCCGGCCTCGCCGACCACCCTGGGCAAGGAACTGGCCAACGTGGTCTACCGCCTGGAGCGGCAGATCAAGCAGGTCGCCGAAGTCGAGCTGCTGGGCAAGATCAACGGCGCCGTGGGCAACTACAACGCCCACCTGTCGGCCTACCCGCAGGTGGACTGGGAAGCCAACGCCCGCGAGTTCATCGTCCATGACCTGGGCCTGGCCTGGAACCCCTACACCACCCAGATCGAGCCGCACGACTACATCGCCGAGCTGTTCGACGCCATCGCCCGCTTCAACACCATCCTCATCGACTTCGACCGCGACGTCTGGGGCTACATCTCCCTGGGCTACTTCAAGCAGAAGACCGTGGCCGGCGAGATCGGCTCCTCGACCATGCCGCACAAGGTCAACCCGATCGACTTCGAGAACTCCGAAGGTAACCTGGGCATCGCCAACGCGATCTTCCAGCACCTGGCCAGCAAGCTGCCGATCTCCCGCTGGCAGCGCGACCTGACCGACTCCACCGTGCTGCGCAACCTCGGCGTCGGTTTCGCCCACAGCGTCATCGCCTATGAAGCCAGCCTCAAGGGCATCGGCAAGCTGGAGCTGAACGCCGCGCGCATCGCCGACGACCTGGACGCCTGCTGGGAAGTCCTGGCCGAGCCGGTACAGACCGTGATGCGCCGCTACGGCATCGAGAACCCCTACGAGAAGCTCAAGGAGCTGACCCGCGGCAAAGGCATCAGCGCCGAGGCCCTGCAGGTGTTCATCGAAGGCCTCGACATGCCCGCCGAAGCCAAGGCCGAGCTGAAGAAGCTGACTCCGGCGAACTACATCGGCAACGCCGCCGCCCAGGCCAAGCGCATCTGACATGCGCTGAACATTTGCACGCCCGGCTGTGCCGGGCGTTTTTGTTTCAAGGACTTACATATGAATCCTGCTATTCCTCTTCAGCTCCTGGGCGGCATCAGCGCCGATGAATTCCTCCGCGACCACTGGCAGAAGAAACCCCTGCTGGTGCGCCAGGCCATCCCCGGTTTCGAAAGCCCGCTGGAGGCCGACGAGCTGGCCGGCCTGTCCCTGGAGGACAGCGTCGAGTCGCGCATCGTCCTCGAACACGGCAACACCCCCTGGGAAATGCGCCGCGGCCCCTTCAGCGAGGACACCTACAAGGAACTGCCCGAGCGCGACTGGACCCTGCTGGTGCAGGCCGTCGACCAGTTCGTGCCGGAAGTCGCCGGCCTGCTGGAGCACTTCAAGTTCCTGCCCAGTTGGCGCATCGACGACGTGATGATCAGCTACGCCGCTCCCGGCGGCGGTGTCGGCCCGCATTTCGACAACTACGACGTGTTCCTGCTGCAGGGCCACGGCCGCCGTCGCTGGAAGGTCGGCCAGCTGTGCGACGCCGACAGCCCGATGCTGCAGCACGCCGACCTGCGTATCCTCGCCGACTTCCAGCAGAGCGACGAATGGGTGCTGGAACCCGGCGACATGCTCTACCTGCCGCCGCGCCTGGCCCACTACGGCATCGCCGAGGACGAGTGCATGACCTACTCGGTCGGCTTCCGCGCCCCCAGCGCCGCCGAGGTGCTGACCCACTTCACCGACTTCCTCGCCCAGTTCCTCTCCGACGAGGAGCGCTACAGCGACGCCGGCATGGCCGCCGTGCAGAGCGGCGAGGACCAGCACAAGATCCAGCGCGACGCCCTCGACCGCCTGAAGAACCTGCTGCAGGAGCACATGAGCGACGAGCGCCTGCTGCTCACCTGGTTCGGCCAGTTCATGACCGAGCCGCGCTACCCGGAACTGGTGACCGGCGAGGAGATCGACGACACGGACCTGCGGCAGGCCCTGGAAGACGGCGCCGTGCTGGTGCGCAACCCCAGCGCGCGCCTGGCCTGGAGCGAAGTGGACGTCGGCCTGCTGCTGTTCTCCAGCGGCCAGAGCGTGGTGCTGCCCAAGGCCATGGAGCCGCTGCTCAAGCTGGTGTGCTCGGCGGACGCCCTGCACAGCGACAACCTCGGCCAATGGCTGGGCGACGAGGATGGGCGTAAGCTGTTGGCAGAATTGGTCAAACAGGGCAGTTTGGAGTTTGCCGATGAGTAACAAGATCAGGGTTCGCCTGGCCGATTGGCAGAAGGACAATGCCGACCTGCGACGCATCCGCGAGGCGGTCTTCATCGCCGAGCAATCGGTGCCGCCGGAACTGGAGTGGGATGCCGAGGACGCGGAAGCCGTGCACTTCCTCGCCTTCGAGGGGGACTACGCAATCGGCACGGCGCGCCTGCTGCCCGACGGCCACATCGGCCGCGTCTCGGTACTCAAGGACTGGCGCGGGCTGAAGGTCGGCGACCAGTTGATGCGCGCCGCCATCGAGGAAGCCGAGCGCCGCCAGCTCAAGCGCCAGCTGCTCACCGCCCAGGTCTATGCCATCCCCTTCTACGAGCGGCTAGGCTTCAAGGTGGCCAGCGGAGAATTCCTCGAAGCCGGCCTGCCCCACGTCGACATGGTGCGCGAAAGCGCCTGAGGAAGCCGCGATGAAAGACGCCCCGGACCACGAAGGCCAACTCCCGGCCATCGACTTCCAATCCCCGGGGCGTTTCAGCGTGCACAACCCGGCGCCCGACCTGCCGGCCTCCCAACCCTGGGAACCGGCGCCCTTCCGCCTCGGCGAGGCCAGCGGCCTGCAACGCTTCGGCGAACCAGAGGCCGCCCGCTCCCATGCCCTGGCGCTGATGCAGCAGGCCAGCCGCAGCCTGTGCCTGTACAGCCCCGACCTGGAAGCCTGGCTGTACAACCACAGCAGCATCCAGGAAGCCTGCACCCGCCTGCTGCTGCGCCATCCGCAGAACCGCCTGCGCATCCTCCTGCGCGACAGCACCCGCCCGGTCAGGGAAGGCCACCGCCTGCTCAACCTCAGCCGGCGCCTGTCGAGCAACCTGCACATCCGCCTGCTCAACCCGGACTACCCCAGCCCGGAACAGGCCTTCCTGCTCGCCGACCAACTCGGCCTGCTGCTGCGAACCGAACCAGCGCTGCCCGCCGGCCATGCCCACTACAACGACCCCGGCCGCGTGCGCCAGTTGCAGGCGCAGTTCGACCAGGCCTGGGACACCAGCCTCGCCGACCCGAACCTGCGGAGCTTCCTGCTGTGAGCCATCGCCGAACCGCCCTGCTCCTCGCCTGCGCCATCAGCCTGGCCGCCCAGGCCGCGCCGCGCACCGAGATCCTGCCGCTGAGCTACCGCACCGCCGACGAAATCCTCCCGGTGGCGCAGCAGGTCCTCGGCAACGAAGGCCGGGTGACCGCCTACGGCAGCCAACTGGTGGTCAACGCCGAGCCGGCGAAGATCCGCGAGCTGCAGCAGGTGCTGGAGCAACTGGACACCCGCCCCCATCGCCTGCTGATCAGCGTCGACACCAGCGATTCCAGCCAGCGCAGCCGCAGCGGCTATTCGGTGAACGGCTCGGCCAGCGTCGGCAACGTCGAGATCCAGAGCGGCCGCGGCGAGGTCCACGGCCGCGACCAGGTGCGCATCATCGACAGCTCCACCGCCAGCCGCAGCGGCGGCGTGCAGCAGATCCAGACCACCGAGGGCTCGCCGGCGCTGATCCAAGTCGGCCAGAGCCAGCCGGTGTACAACGTCGGCGTCGGCCCCTACGGCCAGGTCTACAGCCAGACCGAGTACCGCGACGCCAACCGCGGCATGTACGTGACCGCCACCCTGAGCGGCAACATCGTCCACATCGACCTGGACACCCGCAACGACCGCTTCAACAACAGCGCCCCCGGCGCCATGGACACCGCCGGCGCCAGCACCCGCCTGAGCGGCCGCCTCGGCGAGTGGATCGAGGTGGGCGGCGTCAGCGAAAACAGCCAGAGCAGCCAGGGCGGCCTGACGCGCAATTACAGCACCCAGGGCCGCAGCGACAGCAGCCTGCGGGTGAAGGTCGAAGTGCTCGACTAAGCCTTCCGAAGGTGACCGGAGAGTCCTCCTTAGACCTTCGTGTAGTAGTCCAAAAAAAACACTACAAAACGTTTGACGAACGTTTGTTCGAAAGGCATGATGGCCTCGCTCCCGCTAACCAGGGGCCCTGAACCGGGCCTCCGGATCGAGCCCGCAGCCCACTCGCTGTGCCGGTCCGTGTTGTTACAGCCCACAAGGCGAAATGACGAGGTTGCGACTGGCAAGAAGTTGTCCTGAGGGACGGGGAAGCAAACAACGTATCAGCAAGATGGTCGAATGCAGCCATTCGCCCTCGCCCAACGGCAGCCACGAGCCGGCAAGCGATCCCGAATGCCATCGCTGCGATCATCTACCTGTTCGCCCGCGCCACCCCCTCCCCCTCTGCGTCAATCCTTCCAGTCGTCATTTCGCCATCTGCGGCGAGCGATCCCACGGGTCCTGCGTGGGAAGTCGGTGCTCAACCAACACATTTTTTGAAGGATTGTTGACCATGTCCGCATATCAGAACGACATCAAGGCCGTTGCCGCCCTGAAAGAGAAGTTCGGCAGCAGCTGGAGCGCTATCAACCCCGAGTCCGTCGCCCGTATGCGCGCCCAGAACCGCTTCAAGACTGGCCTGGATATCGCCAAGTACACCGCGGCCATCATGCGCAAGGACATGGCCGAATACGACGCCGACTCCTCCGTCTACACCCAGTCCCTGGGCTGCTGGCACGGCTTCATCGGTCAACAGAAGCTGATCTCCATCAAGAAGCACCTGAAGACCACCAACAAGCGCTACCTCTACCTGTCCGGCTGGATGGTCGCCGCGCTGCGCTCGGACTTCGGCCCGCTGCCCGACCAGTCCATGCACGAGAAGACCGCGGTTTCCGGCCTGATCGAAGAGCTGTACACCTTCCTGCGCCAGGCTGACGCCCGCGAACTGGACCTGCTGTTCACCGCCCTGGACGCCGCCCGCGAAGCCGGCGACAAGGTCAAGCAGGACGAGATCCAGGCCCAGATCGACGGCTACGAAACCCACGTCGTACCGATCATCGCCGACATCGACGCCGGCTTCGGCAACCCTGAAGCCACCTACCTGCTGGCCAAGAAGATGATCGAAGCCGGTGCCTGCTGCATCCAGATCGAGAACCAGGTTTCCGACGAGAAGCAGTGCGGCCACCAGGACGGCAAAGTGACCGTTCCGCACGAAGACTTCCTCGCCAAGATCAACGCCGTTCGCTACGCCTTCCTCGAGCTGGGCGTTGACGATGGCGTGATCGTCGCCCGTACCGACTCCCTGGGCGCCGGCCTGACCAAGCAGATCGCCGTGACCAAGCAACCGGGCGACCTGGGCGACCAGTACAACTCCTTCCTGGACTGCGACGAGATCAGCGCGGCCGACCTGCAGAACGGCGACGTGGTGATCAACCGCGGCGGCAAGCTGCTGCGTCCCAAGCGCCTGCCCTCCAACCTGTTCCAGTTCCGCAAGGGCACCGGCGAAGACCGCTGCGTCCTGGACTGCATCACCTCGCTGCAGAACGGCGCCGACCTGCTGTGGATCGAAACCGAGAAGCCGCACGTTGGTCAGATCAAGGGCATGGTTGACCGCATCCGCGAAGTCATCCCGAACGCCAAGCTGGTCTACAACAACAGCCCGTCGTTCAACTGGACCCTGAACTTCCGCCAGCAGGTGTTCGATGCGTTCGTCGCCGAAGGCAAGGACGTTTCCGCCTACGACCGCGCCAAGCTGATGAGTGTCGAGTACGACGAGACCGAACTGGCCCAGGTTGCCGACGAGAAGATCCGCACCTTCCAGCGCGACGGCTCGGCCCACGCCGGCATCTTCCACCACCTGATCACCCTGCCGACCTACCACACCGCCGCACTGTCGACCGACAACCTGGCCAAGGGCTACTTCGCCGACCAGGGCATGCTGGCCTACGTGAAAGGTGTTCAGCGTCAGGAACTGCGTCAGGGCATCGCCTGCGTCAAGCACCAGAACATGGCTGGCTCGGACATCGGCGACAACCACAAAGAGTACTTCGCCGGCGAAGCCGCGCTGAAGGCCTCGGGCAAAGACAACACCATGAACCAGTTCCACTAAGAACCGGTTCGCCCGGCCCCTCGGGGCCGGGAAGCGGCCCAGCCGCAAAGGTGTAGCGCCAATGAAAACGCCGTTTCCCTTGGGAAACGGCGTTTTTTCATGTCCGGCGCCGAGATGCGGCGGATAACCGCGAGCGGTTATCCGCCCTACGAACTCGCCGACTGACGCCGAACTATCCGCCCACTCCGAACGCCCCCTCTCCCGCTTGCGGGAGAGGGGGCTCTTCTGCGAGTACGCGGAGTGAACAACTGGCTTGCCGGCTACGCCGAGATGCTCTTCGTAGGAGCGAGCTTGCTCGCGAATGAGCCCCGCAGCGGAGTTTGTTCGCGAGCAAGCTCGCTCCCACGAGAAGCCATCGGACCTTGTCCGCGATAGCCGGAGGTTCCCGCGCGATTCGCGGATAAGATCCGCTCCTACACTGCCCCACCCACGTCATTCCATGTAGGAGCGCGCCCTGCGCGCGAATCGCGGGCAGGGCCCGCTCCTACAGTTCGCCGGGAGGCGCTGCGCTCCGGGCTGACACCCACCTGTAGGAGCGGATTCATCCGCGATCCGGCCGGCAGGCCGGCCTATGCCGACGCTCACACCACCCTGTAACCGTTATCCGCCCTAGGCAGCGGCCTCCGGCGCACACCCCAACGCCCCCAAAACAGCTCATTGGGAAATTCCCGACGCCAATTGACGCCCATAAACCCTTAAAACCGCCGACAATAAAAAGTACGACGCCTATATGTAGTAAAGTTACGGATAAACGACACCGCGAATGATAATATTTATCATTTAAAGAGCACTAGAAACACTTTCTTCATATCCGTAAAAGTGCCATTCGACCAAAGCCTGATCCGCGCCAGCCCAGGCGTAGAGCGGCCTACAGCCGGGGCCCGGACAAAAATGCAAAAGCCTTTTGCCCGATTTGGAAGCATCTGTTTGTGTTAGAAAAATTTACTTGCCCGAGGCTTTGGGCATAAAATTGGAAAGATCACTCGAACCCTTAGCTCGCTATCTTGAGCCCGAGGTTCATGCAGCCGGGCGAAGGCCCGGAATCCAAGACCACCGCTAATTTTTGTAGGAAGGAGTATCGGCATGCCCAACCCAGCTGAACTTGCAGCTCAACACTGGGGACTCGCCGCCTTCCTTCTAGGCGTGGTCGGCCTGCTGGCCTTCATGCTAGGGGTTTCCTCGCTGCTGGGCAGCAAGGCATTTGGTCGCAGCAAGAACGAGCCCTTCGAATCCGGCATCGTTCCCACCGGCAGCGCACGCCTGCGCCTGTCGGCAAAATTCTATCTGGTCGCGATGCTCTTCGTGATCTTCGACGTCGAAGCCCTCTTCCTCTTCGCCTGGTCCGTGTCCGTCCGTGAAAGCGGTTGGGCCGGTCTGGTCGAGGCCACCATTTTCATTGCAATTCTGTTGGCAGGTCTTGTCTACCTCTGGCGGGTCGGCGCGCTCGATTGGGCGCCGGCGGCACGTCGCGAGCGGCAGGCGAAGCTAAAACAATGAGGCTTTGGCGATGCAATACAAACTTACCCGGATCGACCCCGATGCGGCCAACGATCAGTACCCGATCGGCCAGCGCGAAACGGTAGACGACCCTCTAGTAGAGGGGCAGGTCAGCAAGAACATCTTCATGGGCAAGCTCGAGGATGTTCTCAACGGCGCCGTCAACTGGGGTCGCAAGAACTCGCTGTGGCCCTATAACTTCGGCCTGTCCTGCTGCTACGTGGAGATGACCACGGCGTTCACCGCGCCGCACGACATCGCCCGCTTCGGCGCCGAAGTGATTCGTGCCTCGCCGCGCCAGGCGGACTTCATGGTCATCGCTGGCACCTGCTTCATCAAGATGGCCCCGGTCATCCAGCGCCTGTACGAGCAGATGCTGGAACCCAAGTGGGTGATCTCCATGGGCTCGTGCGCCAATTCCGGCGGCATGTACGACATCTACTCGGTGGTCCAGGGGGTCGACAAGTTCCTCCCCGTGGACGTCTACATCCCCGGCTGCCCGCCCCGCCCCGAGGCGTTCCTGCAAGGCTTGATGCTGCTGCAGGAATCCATCGGCCAGGAGCGTCGCCCGTTGTCCTGGGTGGTTGGCGATCAAGGCATCTACCGTGCCGAAATGCCTGCCCAGAAGGACCTCAAGCGCGAACAGCGCATTGCGGTCACCAACCTGCGCAGCCCCGACGAAGTGTGAAGCCGACCTCCACGAGAGGCCCTTACTTCACTCCACCGTTGACCGATAGCGACCGAGACCATGACCGCAGACTCCGCTCTGTACATCCCGCCCTATAAGGCGGACGACCAAGACATAGTCGTCGAACTGAATTCCCGCTTTGGCGCCGAGACCTTCACCGTCCAGGCCACCCGCACCGGCATGCCGGTCCTCTGGGTGAGCCGCGAGAAGCTGATCGACGTCCTCACCTTCCTGCGCAACGTACCCAAGCCCTACGTGATGCTCTACGACCTCCACGGGGTCGACGAGCGCCTGCGCACCCACCGTCGCGGCCTGCCGGGCGCCGACTTCAGCGTGTTCTACCACCTGATGTCGCTCGAGCGTAACAGTGACGTGATGATCAAGGTGGCCTTGTCCGAAGGCGACCTCAACCTGCCCACCGCCACCCGTATCTGGCCGAACGCCAACTGGTACGAGCGTGAGGTCTGGGACATGTACGGCATCCACTTCAACGGCCACCCGCACCTGGCCCGCATGCTGATGCCGCCGACCTGGCAGGGTCACCCGCTGCGCAAGGACTACCCGGCGCGCGCCACCGAGTTCGATCCCTACTCCCTCTCCGTGGCCAAGCAGGAGCTGGAACAGGAAGCCCTGCGCTTCAAGCCCGAGGACTGGGGCATGAAGCGCCACGGCGAGAACGAGGACTTCATGTTCCTCAACCTCGGCCCGAACCACCCCTCCGCCCACGGTGCCTTCCGCATCATCCTGCAGCTCGACGGCGAGGAGATCCTCGACTGCGTGCCGGAGATCGGCTACCACCACCGCGGCGCCGAGAAGATGGCCGAGCGCCAGTCCTGGCACAGCTTCATCCCCTACACCGACCGCATCGACTACCTCGGCGGGGTGATGAACAACCTGCCGTACGTGCTCTCGGTGGAGAAGCTCGCCGGCATCAAGGTGCCGCAGCGCGTCGACGTCATCCGCATCATGATGTCGGAGTTCTTCCGCATCCTGAACCACCTGCTGTACCTGGGCACCTACATCCAGGACGTGGGCGCCATGACCCCGGTGTTCTTCACTTTCACCGACCGCCAGCGCGCCTACAAGGTGGTCGAGGCCATCACCGGCTTCCGCCTGCACCCGGCCTGGTATCGCATCGGCGGCGTCGCCCACGACCTGCCGCGCGGCTGGGACAAGCTGGTCCGCGAATTCCTCGACTGGATGCCCAAGCGTCTGGACGAGTATGAAAAGGCGGCGCTGCAGAACAGCATCCTGCGCGGCCGGACCATCGGCGTGGCGCAGTACAACACCAAGGAAGCCCTGGAGTGGGGTACCACCGGCGCCGGCCTGCGCGCCACCGGTTGCGACTTCGACCTGCGCAAGGCCCGCCCCTACTCCGGCTACGAGAACTTCGAGTTCGAAGTGCCGCTGGCCCACAACGGCGACGCCTACGACCGCTGCATGGTGAAGATGGGCGAGATGCGCCAGAGCCTGCGCATCATCGAGCAGTGCCTGAAGAACATGCCCGAAGGCCCCTACAAGGCCGACCACCCGCTGACCACGCCGCCGCCCAAAGAGCGCACGCTGCAGCACATCGAGACGCTGATCACCCACTTCCTGCAGGTTTCCTGGGGCCCGGTCATGCCGGCCAACGAAGCCTTCCAGATGGTCGAGGCGACCAAGGGTATCAACAGCTACTACCTGACGAGCGATGGCAGCACCATGAGCTACCGGACGCGCATCCGGACGCCCAGCTTCGCGCACCTGCAACAGATTCCGTCGGTCATCAACGGCAGCATGATCGCCGACCTGATCGCCTATCTGGGCAGCATCGACTTCGTTATGGCTGACGTGGACCGCTGATCATGAGCACCATCATCCAGACTGACCGTTTCGCCCTGAGCGAAACCGAGCGCTCGGCCATCGAGCACGAGCTGCATCACTACGAGGACTCCCGCGCGGCGTCCATCGAGGCCCTGAAGATCGTCCAGAAGGAGCGCGGCTGGGTGCCGGACGGCGCCATCCCGGCGATCGCCGAGATCCTCGGCATCCCCGACAGCGACGTCGAGGGCGTGGCCACCTTCTATAGCCAGATCTTCCGCCAGCCGGTCGGCCGCCACATCATCCGCGTGTGCGACAGCATGGTCTGCTACATCGGCGGCCACGAGTCCGTGGTCGGCGAGATCCAGAAGCAGTTGGGCATCGGCCTCGGCCAGACCACCGCCGACGGCCGCTTCACCCTGCTGCCGGTGTGCTGCCTGGGCAACTGCGACAAGGCCCCGGCGCTGATGATCGACGACGATACCCACGGCAATCTCGAGCCGTCGGCGGTCGCCAAACTGCTGGAGGCCTACGCATGACGCTCCTTACCTCCTACGGCACCCCCAACCGCACCGCGCGCGCCGCGGAAACCCACCCGCTGACCTGGCGCCTGCGTGACGACGGCGCCCCGGTCTGGCTGGAGGAATACCAGGCGAAGAACGGCTACGCCGCCGCGCGCAAGGCGCTGGCCGAAATGGCTGCCGACGACATCGTCCAGACCGTCAAGGACTCCGGCCTCAAGGGCCGCGGCGGTGCGGGCTTCCCCACCGGCGTGAAGTGGGGCCTGATGCCCAAGGACGAATCCCTCGACATCCGCTACCTGCTGTGCAACGCGGACGAGATGGAGCCCAACACCTGGAAGGACCGCATGCTCATGGAGCAGCTGCCGCACCTGCTGGTGGAAGGCATGCTGATCTCCGCGCGGGCGCTGAAGGCCTACCGCGGCTACATCTTCCTGCGCGGCGAATACGTCGACGCGGCGCGCAACCTCAACCGCGCCATCGACGAAGCCAAGGCCGCCGGCCTGCTGGGCAAGAACATCCTCGGCAGCGGCTTCGACTTCGAGCTGTTCGTCCACACCGGCGCCGGCCGCTACATCTGCGGTGAAGAAACCGCGCTGATCAACTCGCTGGAAGGCCGCCGCGCCAACCCGCGCTCCAAGCCGCCCTTCCCCGCCGCCGTCGGCGTCTGGGGCAAACCGACCTGCGTCAACAACGTCGAGACCCTGTGCAACGTGCCGGCGATCGTCGAGAACGGCGTCGACTGGTACAAGGGCCTGGCGCGCCCGGGCAGCGAAGACATGGGCACCAAGCTCATGGGCTTCTCCGGCAAGGTGCAGAACCCCGGCATCTGGGAACTGCCGTTCGGCATCCCGGTGCGCGAGGTCTTCGAGGACTACGCCGGCGGCATGCGCGAGGGCTACAAGCTCAAGGCCTGGCAGCCCGGCGGCGCCGGCACCGGCTTCCTGCTCCCCGAGCACATGGACGCCCTGTTCTACGCCGGCGGCATCGCCAAGGTCGGCACCCGCATGGGCACCGGCCTGGCCATGGCGGTGGACGACAGCATCAACATGGTCTCGCTGCTGCGCAACATGGAAGAGTTCTTCGCCCGCGAGTCGTGCGGCTGGTGCACCCCGTGCCGCGACGGCCTGCCGTGGAGCGTGAAGCTCCTGCGCGCGCTGGAGCGTGGCGAAGGCCAGCCCGGCGACCTCGAGACCCTCGAGCAGCTGGTCAACTTCCTCGGCCCAGGCAAGACCTTCTGCGCCCACGCACCGGGCGCCGTCGAACCGCTGGGCAGTGCCTTGAAATATTTCCGTCCCGAGTTCGAAGCGGGCGTCTCCCGCCAGGCTCAGGCCGCGCCGCAACCGCAACGCGTCGGCGCGTAAAGCTTTGGATGCCGGGCCCGCGGGCCCGGCGATGTTCCGTCGTAGCGCCGCGGCATGCCGCCGGCCCGACGGAGCCGTGATTTCCCTTAGCCAAGCCCGCTGACAACGGGCCAACGAAGAACTTGAACCATGGCCACTATCCACGTAGACGGCAAGACGTTAGAAGTCGATGGGGCGGACAACCTGTTGCAGGCCTGCCTGTCCCTCGGACTCGACATCCCCTACTTCTGCTGGCACCCGGCGCTCGGTAGCGTCGGCGCCTGCCGCCAGTGCGCGGTCAAGCAGTACACCGACGAGAACGACAAGCGTGGTCGTCTCGTCATGTCCTGCATGACCCCCGCCACCGACAACACCTGGATCTCCATCGAGGACGAAGAGGCCAAGGCCTTCCGCGAGAGCGTCGTCGAATGGCTGATGACCAACCACCCGCACGACTGCCCGGTGTGCGAGGAAGGCGGTCACTGCCACCTGCAGGACATGACGGTGATGACCGGCCACAACAAGCGCCGGTACCGCTTCACCAAGCGCACCCACCAGAACCAGGAACTCGGCCCGTTCATCGCCCACGAGATGAACCGCTGCATCGCCTGCTACCGCTGCGTGCGCTACTACAAGGACTACGCCGGCGGCACCGACCTGGGCGTCTATGGCGCGCACGACAACGTGTACTTCGGCCGCATCGAGGACGGCGTGCTGGAGAGCGAGTTCTCCGGCAACCTGACCGAGGTCTGCCCGACCGGCGTGTTCACCGACAAGACCCACTCCGAGCGCTACAACCGCAAGTGGGACATGCAGTTCGCCCCGAGCATCTGCCATGGCTGCTCCAGCGGCTGCAACATCAGCCCCGGCGAGCGCTACGGCGAGATCCGCCGCATCGAGAACCGCTACAACGGCTCGGTGAACCACTACTTCCTCTGCGACCGCGGCCGCTTCGGCTACGGCTACGTCAACCGCGAGGACCGTCCGCGCCAGCCGATGCTGATGCTCAGCAAACAGAAGCTGAGCCTGGACGGCGCCCTTGACCAGGCCGCCGCCCTGCTCAAGGGCCGCAAGGTGATCGGCATCGGTTCGCCGCGCGCCAGCCTGGAAAGCAACTACGCGCTGTCCGAACTGGTCGGCGCCGGCAACTTCTACAGCGGCATCGCCGCCGACGAGCTGCAGCGCCTGCGCCTGGTGCTCAAGGTGATGCAGGACGGCCCGCTGCCCTCCCCCACCATCCGCGACATGGAAGACCATGACGCGGTCTTCGTGCTCGGCGAAGACCTGACCCAGACCGCCGCCCGCATCGCCCTGGCCCTGCGCCAGTCGGTGAAGGGCAAGGGCGAGGACATGGCCGCCGCGATGAAGATCCAGCCGTGGCTCGACGCCGCGGTGAAGACCATCGCCCAACACGAGAAGAACCCGCTGTTCATCGCCAGCCTCGCCGAGACGCGCCTGGACGACGTCGCCGCCGAGTGCGTGCACGCCGCCCCCGAGGACCTGGCCCGCCTGGGCTTCGCCGTGGCCCACGCGATCGACCCGAGCGCCCCGGCCGTAGCCGGCCTGGAGCCGGAAGCGCAAGCCCTGGCCCAGCGCATCGCCGACGCCCTGGTCGCCGCCAAGCGCCCGTTGGTGGTCTCCGGCGTTTCGCTGCGCAGCAACGCCCTGATCGAAGCCGCGGCGAACATCGCCAGCGCGCTGAAGCAGCGCGAGAAGAACGGCTCGCTGAGCCTGGTGGTGCCGGAAGCCAACAGCCTGGGCCTCGCCATGTTCTGTGACAAGCAGGGCGGCGGCGAGTCCGTCGAAGCCGCGCTGGAGCAACTGACCTCCGGCGCCGCCGACGCCGTGGTGGTGCTGGAGAACGACCTGTACCGCCGCGCCGAAGCCGCCCAGGTCGACGCCGCCCTGGCCGCCGCCAAGCTGGTGATCGTCGCCGACCACCAGAGCACCGCGACCAGCGCCAAGGCGCACATCGTCCTGCCGGCCGCCAGCTTCGCCGAAGGCGACGGCACCCTGGTCAGCCAGGAAGGCCGCGCCCAGCGCTTCTTCCAGGTCTTCGACCCGACCTACTACAACGCCGACAACCTGGTCCGCGAAGGCTGGCGCTGGCTGCACGCCCTGCACAGCACCCTCGAGGGCAAGCGCGTCGACTGGACGCAGCTGGACCACGTGATCGACGCCGTGGTCGCCGCCAAGCCGCACCTGGCCGGCATCCGCGACGCCGCGCCGAACGCCGCGTTCCGCATCAAGGGCCTGAAGCTGGCGCGTGAACCGCA
The DNA here is from genome assembly GCF_023516765.1 of Pseudomonas sp. R3.Fl. NCBI lineage: Bacteria > Pseudomonadati > Pseudomonadota > Gammaproteobacteria > Pseudomonadales > Pseudomonadaceae > Pseudomonas > Pseudomonas sp. R3.Fl. Next base: position 6,513,640 of record NZ_JAMGSO010000001.1, on the reverse strand, counting down.
CCGCTATTCCGGCCGCACCGCCATGCGCGCCAACATCAACGTCAGCGAGCCCCGCGCCCCGCAGGACATCGACAGCGCCTTCGCCTTCTCCATGGAAGGCTATTCCGGCAGCGCCGAGCCGCGTCAGCAGATTCCCTTCGCCTGGTCCCCGGGCTGGAACTCGCCGCAGGCCTGGAACAAGTTCCAGGACGAGGTCGGCGGCCACCTGCGCGCCGGCGACCCGGGCGTGCGCCTGATCGAGGCCAAGGGCGAGGCCCTGTGGTTCAGCGACGTGCCGGCGCCGTTCCACACCCCGGCCAGCCAGTTCAAGGTGGTGCCCTTCTATCACCTGTTCGGCAGCGAGGAGAACAGCTCCCGCGCCAAGCCGGTGCAGGAGCGCATCCCGGAAACCTACGTGGCCCTGGGCCGCGAGGAAGCCGAGCGCCTGGGCCTGGCCGAAGGCAAGCTGCTGCGCCTGAGCGTCAAGGGCCACGAGCTGCGCCTGCCGCTGCGTATCAGCGAAGAGCTGGGCGCGGGCCTGGTCGCCCTGCCGGCCGGCCTGGCCGGTATCCCCGCCGGTGTGTTCGGCGGTGTCGCTGAAGGTCTGCAGGAGGCTGCGCAATGAGCTTGATGAGCATGAGCTGGCTGACACCCGCCATCGTCGACATCATCATCGAGGTCATCAAGGCCATCGTCATCCTGCTCGCCGTGGTCGTCTGCGGCGCGCTGCTGAGCTGGGTCGAGCGGCGCCTGCTGGGTCTCTGGCAGGACCGCTACGGTCCCAACCGGGTCGGCCCGTTCGGCGCCTTCCAGCTCGGCGCGGACATGATCAAGATGTTCTTCAAGGAAGACTGGACGCCGCCGTTCGCCGACAAGATGATCTTCACCCTCGCCCCGGTCATCGCCATGGGCGCGCTGTTGATCGCCTTCGTGATCATCCCGATCAGCCCCAGCTGGGGCGTGGCGGACCTGAACATCGGCATCCTGTTCTTCTTCGCCATGGCCGGCCTGACCGTGTACGCGGTGCTCTTCGCCGGCTGGTCGAGCAACAACAAGTTCGCCCTGCTCGGCAGCCTGCGCGCCTCGGCCCAGACCATCTCCTACGAGGTGTTCCTGGCCCTGTCGCTGATGGGCATCGTGGCCCAGGTCGGCTCGTTCAACATGCGCGACATCGTCGACTACCAGGCCCAGCACCTGTGGTTCATCATTCCGCAGTTCTTCGGCTTCTGCACCTTCATCATCGCCGGCGTCGCCGTGACCCACCGTCACCCGTTCGACCAGCCCGAAGCTGAGCAGGAACTGGCCGACGGCTACCACATCGAGTACGCCGGGATGAAATGGGGCATGTTCTTCGTCGGCGAATACATCGGCATCGTGCTGATCTCGGCGCTGCTGGTGACGCTGTTCTTCGGTGGCTGGCACGGCCCGTTCGGCCTGCTGCCGCAGATCCCGTTCATCTGGTTCGCCCTGAAGACCAGCTTCTTCATCATGCTGTTCATCCTGATCCGCGCCTCGCTGCCGCGTCCGCGCTATGACCAGGTGATGGCCTTCAGCTGGAAGTTCTGCCTTCCGCTGACCCTGATCAACCTGCTGGTGACCGGCGCCTGTGTGCTGGCCGCGGCCCAGTAAGGAGAACCACCATGATCAAAGAAATCCTGCACATCGTGCATGGCACCTACACCCAGCTGCGCAGCCTGGTGATGATCTTCGGCCATGCCTTCCGCAAGCGCGACACCCTGCAGTACCCGGAAGAGCAGGTCTACCTGCCGCCGCGCTACCGCGGCCGCATCGTCCTCACCCGCGACCCCGACGGCGAGGAACGCTGCGTAGCCTGCAACCTGTGCGCCGTGGCCTGCCCGGTCGGCTGCATCTCGCTGCAGAAGGCCGAGGCCGACGACGGCCGCTGGTACCCCGAGTTCTTCCGCATCAACTTCTCCCGCTGCATCTTCTGCGGCCTGTGCGAGGAAGCCTGCCCGACCACCGCGATCCAGCTGACCCCGGATTTCGAGATGGGCGAGTTCAAGCGCCAGGACCTGGTGTACGAGAAGGAAGACCTGCTGATCTCCGGCCCCGGCAAGAACCCGGACTACAACTTCTACCGCGTCGCCGGCATGGCCATCGCCGGCAAGCCCAAGGGCAGCGCGCAGAACGAGGCCGAACCGATCAACGTCAAGAGCCTGCTGCCGTAAGGAGACGTCGCGTGGAATTCGCTTTCTACTTCGCCGCCGGCGTCGCCGTGCTGGCAACCCTGCGGGTCATCACCAACAGCAACCCGGTGCATGCCCTGCTCTACCTCATCGTTTCGCTGCTCGCCGTGTCGATGACCTTCTTCAGCCTCGGCGCCCCGTTCGCCGGCGCCCTGGAGATCATCGTCTACGCCGGCGCGATCATGGTGCTGTTCGTCTTCGTGGTGATGATGCTCAACCTGGGCCCGGCGATCGCCGAGCAGGAGCGCAAGTGGCTCAAGCCCGGGGTCTGGATCGGCCCGGGCGTGCTCTCCGCCGTCCTGCTCGTCGAGCTGCTGCTGGTGCTGTCGCGCAACCCCAGCGGCGCCGGCATCGGCCACACCACCGTGGACGCCAAGGCCGTGGGCATCGCCCTGTTCGGCCCCTACCTGCTGGTCGTCGAACTGGCCTCGATGCTGCTCCTGGCGGCACTGGTCGCCGCCTACCACCTCGGCCGCCACGACGCGAAGGAATAACACCATGAATGCAATCCCCCTGGAACACGGGCTGGCACTCTCCGGCGTGCTGTTCTGTCTCGGTCTGGCCGGCCTGATGGTCCGGCGCAACATCCTGTTCGTACTCATGAGCCTGGAAGTGATGATGAACGCCGCCGCGCTGGCCTTCGTGGTCGCCGGCAGCCGCTGGGCGCAGCCCGACGGCCAGGTGATGTTCATCCTGGTGCTCAGCCTGGCCGCGGCCGAGGCGAGCATCGGTCTGGCGATCCTGCTGCAACTGTATCGCCGCTTCCATACCCTCGATGTCGACGCTGCCAGCGAGATGCGCGGATGAACCTGCTGCCCCTCACCTTCCTGTTCCCCCTGGTCGGCTTCCTGCTGCTGTCTTTCTCCCGCGGCAAGTGGTCGGAAAATCTCTCCGCGCTGGTCGGCGTCGGTTCGGTCGGCCTGGCCGCGCTGTCCGCCTTCTGGGCGATCTGGAGCTTCCACAGCGCCCCGCCGGAAGGCGGCGCCTACACCCTGGTGCTGTGGCAGTGGATGAGCGTCGACGGCTTCGCGCCGAACTTCGCCCTGTACCTGGACGGCCTGTCGGTCACCATGCTCGGCGTGGTCACCGGCGTCGGCTTCCTGATCCACCTGTTCGCCAGCTGGTACATGCGCGGTGAAGACGGCTACTCGCGCTTCTTCGCCTACACCAACCTGTTCATCGCCAGCATGCTGTTCCTGGTGCTGGGCGACAACCTGCTGTTCCTGTACTTCGGCTGGGAAGGCGTGGGCCTGTGCTCCTATCTGCTGATCGGCTTCTACTACAGCCACGTACCGAACGGCAACGCGGCGCTCAAGGCCTTCATCGTCACCCGCGTGGGCGACGTGTTCATGGCCTTCGGCCTGTTCATCCTGTTCCAGCAGCTGGGCACCCTGAACATCCAGGAGCTGCTGGTGCTGGCCCCGCAGCACTTCGCCCAGGGCGACCTGTGGGTGAGCCTGGCGGCCCTGGCGCTGCTTGGCGGCGCGGTCGGCAAGTCGGCCCAGCTGCCGCTGCAGACCTGGCTGGCGGACGCGATGGCCGGCCCCACCCCGGTTTCCGCGCTGATCCACGCGGCGACCATGGTCACCGCGGGCGTCTACCTGATCGCCCGCTGCCACGGCATCTTCACCCTGGCGCCGAACGTGCTGGAACTGGTCGGCGTGGTCGGCGCGGTCACCCTGGTCCTGGCCGGCTTCGCCGCCCTGGTGCAGACCGACATCAAGCGCATCCTCGCCTACTCGACCATGAGCCAGATCGGCTACATGTTCCTGGCCCTGGGCGTCGGCGCCTGGGACGCGGCGATCTTCCACCTGATGACCCACGCCTTCTTCAAGGCCCTGCTGTTCCTCGCCTCCGGTGCGGTGATCGTCGCCTGCCACCACGAGCAGAACATCTTCAAGATGGGCGGCCTGTGGAAGAAGCTGCCGCTGGCCTACGCCAGCTTCATCGTCGGTGGTTCGGCCCTGGCCGCCCTGCCGCTGGTCACCGCCGGCTTCTACTCCAAGGACGAGATCCTCTGGGAAGCCTTCGCCAGCGGTCACCAGAACCTGCTGATCGCCGGCCTGGTGGGTGCCTTCCTGACCTCGATCTACACCTTCCGCCTGATCTTCATCGCCTTCCACGGCGAGCAGAAGACCGAGGCCCACGCCGGCCATGGCATCAGCCACTGGCTGCCGCTGTCGGTGCTGATCGTGCTGTCGACCTTCATCGGCGCGCTGATCACCCCGCCGCTGCACGGCGTGCTGCCGGAAAGCGTCGGCCATGCCGGCGGCGAAGCTCAGCACAGCCTGGAAATCGCCTCGGGCGCCATCGCCCTGGCCGGTATCCTGCTGGCCGGCCTGCTGTTCCTCGGCAAGCGCCGCTTCGTCAGCGCCCTGGCCAAGAGCGCGCCGGGCCGCTTCTTCGGCACCTGGTGGTACCACGCCTGGGGCTTCGACTGGCTGTACGACAAGCTGTTCGTGAAACCCTATCTGCTGCTCTGCCGCCTGCTCGGCCGCGACCCCATCGACCAGACACTGGTCCTGGTGCCGCTGTCCGCCCGCGGTGGGCACACCCTTCTGAGCCTGACCGAGAACGGCCGCCTGCGCTGGTACGCCGCTTCCCTGGTCGGCGGCGCGGTGCTGCTGCTCGCGCTGCTACTGGCCTAACGCATTCACGAAAGAGATCGAGCCCGTCATGATTCTGCCCTGGCTAATCCTGATCCCCTTCATCGGCGGCTTCCTCTGCTGGATCGCCGAGTACACCAGCAAGACCCTGCCCCGCTGGGTCGCGCTGGGTTCCATGACCCTGACCCTGGCCCTGAGCCTGTGGCTGTGGCACACCGGCAACTTCCACCTGGCGCCCGCGCCGGGTGGCGAGCCGCAGTGGACCGCCGAATTCAAGCTGCAATGGATCGAGCGCTTCGGCATCAGCGTGCACCTGGCCATCGACGGCCTGTCGCTGCTGATGGTCGCCCTCACCGGCCTGCTCGGCGTGCTGTCCGTGCTCTGCTCGTGGAACGAGATCCAGCGCCGCATCGGCTTCTTCCACCTGAACCTGCTGTGGATCCTCGGTGGCGTGATCGGCGTGTTCCTCGCCGTCGACCTGTTCCTGTTCTTCTTCTTCTGGGAAATGATGCTGGTGCCGATGTACTTCCTCATCGCGCTCTGGGGCCATAGCTCGGACGACGGCAAGAAGACGCGCATCTACGCCGCCACCAAGTTCTTCATCTTCACCCAGGCCAGCGGCCTGGTGATGCTGGTGGCGATCCTCGGCCTGGTGTTCGTGCACTACAACAGCACCGGCGTGCTGACCTTCAACTACGCCGACCTGCTGAAGACGCAGATGAGCGAGCACGTCGAGTGGCTGCTGATGCTCGGCTTCTTCGTCGCCTTCGCGGTGAAGATGCCGGTGGTGCCGGTGCACTCCTGGCTGCCGGACGCCCACGCCCAGGCGCCGACCGCCGGTTCCGTGGACCTGGCCGGCATCCTGCTGAAGACCGCCGCCTACGGCCTGATCCGCTTCGCCCTGCCGCTGTTCCCCAACGCCTCGGCGGAGTTCGCGCCCATCGCCATGACCCTGGGCCTGATCGGCATCTTCTACGGCGCCCTGCTGTCCTTCGCGCAGACCGACATCAAGCGCCTGGTGGCCTTCTCCAGCGTGTCGCACATGGGCTTCGTGATGATCGGCATCTACTCCGGCAGCCCGCAGGCGCTGCAGGGCGTGGTGATCCAGATGATCGCCCACGGCCTGTCCGCCGCCGCGCTCTTCATCCTCTGCGGCCAGCTCTACGAGCGCCTGCACACCCGTGACATGCGCAAGATGGGCGGCCTGTGGTCGCGCATCCCCTACCTGCCGGCCGTGGCCCTGTTCTTCGCGACCGCGTCCCTGGGCCTGCCGGGCACCGGCAACTTCGTCGGCGAGTTCCTGATCCTGCTGGGCGCCTTCAAGACCGTGCCGGTGGTCATCGTCATCGCCACCTTCGGCCTGGTGTTCGCCTCGATCTACTCGCTGATCATGATCCACCGCGCCTACTTCGGTCCGGCGAAAGCGGACTCGCCGATCGCCGGTCTGAACGCCCGCGAGCTGAGCATGGTCCTGGGCCTGGCGGTCCTGCTGATCATCCTCGGCATCTACCCGCAGCCGGTTCTCGATACCTCCGCCGCCACCATGCACGGTGTCCAGCAGTGGTTCGATTCCGCCCTTTCCACCCTTGCCGCACGGTAGTCGCGAAATGACCTTCACGATCCAACACTTCATCGCGCTCCTGCCACTGCTCATCACCAGCGCCACCCTGGTGGTGGTGATGCTGGCGGTCGCCTGGAAACGCAATCACCGGCTGATCGCCACCCTCTCGATGATCGGTCTCAACCTGGCCCTGCTGTCGATCCTCTGGGCGATCAAGGCTACTCCCATCGCCGTCACCCCGCTGCTGCTGATCGACAACTTCGCGCTGTTCTACTCGGCGCTGATCCTGATCGCCGCCCTCGCCTGCTCGACCCTCGCCCATGCCTACATGGAGAGCTACCCGGGCAACCGCGAGGAGCTCTACCTGCTCCTGCTGCTGGCCACCGCCGGCGGCCTGGTGCTGGTGGCGGCGCAGAACCTGGCCGGCCTGTTCATCGGCCTGGAACTGCTCTCGGTGCCGGTCTACGGCATGGTGGCCTACGCCTTCTTCAACAAGCGCAGCCTGGAAGCCGGCATCAAGTACACCGTGCTGTCCGCCGCGGGCTCGGCCTTCCTGCTGTTCGGCATGGCCATGCTCTACGCCGAAGCCGGCACCCTGGACTTCGCCGGCCTGGGCAGCGCCCTGGCCGAAGGCACCGTGCACAGCCCGCTGCTGACCATCGGCGTGGGCATGATGCTGGTGGGCCTGGGCTTCAAGCTGTCGCTGGCGCCCTTCCACCTGTGGACCCCGGACGTCTACGAAGGCGCCCCGGCCCCGGTGGCGGCGTTCCTCGCCACCGCCGCCAAGGTCGCCGTGTTCGCCGTGCTGCTGCGCCTGTTCCAGATCGCCCCGGCGGCCCTGCACAGCGGCGTGCTGCACGTCGCCCTGGCGGTCATCGCGGTCATCTCGATCCTGGTCGGCAACCTGCTGGCACTGACCCAGAGCAACCTCAAGCGCCTGCTCGGCTACTCCTCCATCGCCCACCTGGGCTACCTGCTGATCGCCGTGGTGGCCAGCAACGGCCTGGCCGTGGAGACCGTCGGCGTCTACCTGACCACCTACGTGGTCACCACCCTGGGCGCCTTCGGCGTGGTCACCCTGATGTCCACCCCCTACGGCGGCCGCGACGCCGACGCGCTGTTCGAGTACCGCGGCCTGTTCTGGCGCCGTCCGGTGCTGACCGCGGTGATGACCGTGATGATGCTGTCCCTGGCCGGCATCCCGCTGACCGCCGGCTTCATCGGCAAGTTCTACGTCATCGCCAGCGGCGTCGAGTCGCACCTGTGGTGGCTGGTCGGTGCCCTGGTGCTGGGCAGCGCCATCGGCCTGTACTACTACCTGCGCGTCATGGTCACCCTGTTCCTGGTCGAGCCGAACATGAAGCGCCACGACGCGCCCCTGGACTGGGCCCAGCGCGCCGGCGGCATCATGCTGGTGGCCATCGCCCTGCTGGCCTTCTTCCTCGGCGTCTACCCGCAGCCGCTGCTGGACATCCTCCAGCACTCCGGCCTGGCGGTAGCCGTCGCCGGCTGATTGCCAGGCAGCAAAGAAAAACCCCGCCTCGGCGGGGTTTTTTGTTGCCTGCGAAACGCTGTTCGTACGCGCCGGGATTGTTCTTCGTAGGAGCGAGCTTGCTCGCGAACAGGCGCCGCTGCAGAGCTCATTCGCGAGCAAGCTCGCTCCTACGAAAAGCCGTGCTTCCTGGAGCGTAGGAGCGGATCTTATCCGCGACTCCGCCGGCAAGGCCGGCGTTCATGCCATCGCGGACAGAGTCCGCTCCTACCGCATGAGCGAGCATGGCTTTTCGTAGGATGGTGTTGAGCGAAGCGATACCCATCAGCGCAACCGCATGGGTTTCGCAAGCTCAACCCATCCTACGAAAAGCACCTCGGCGCAGACCGTTGCTCCTACGCAACCCTCAGGCCCTCCCCTACCCCGCCGGGTCTTCCAGTTCCTCGCGGCCGGTGAACAGGTCCCAGCTGGCGATGAACAGCGCGGCGATCAGCGGGCCGATGACGAAGCCGTTGAGGCCGAACAGCGACATGCCGCCCAGGGTGGAGATCAGCACCACGTAGTCGGGCATCTTGGTGTCCTTGCCCACCAGGATCGGGCGCAGGATGTTGTCCACCAGGCCGATCACCAGCACGCAGAAGAGGATCAGCACCACGCCCTGCCAGATCGCCCCGGTGAGCAGGAACCAGGCCGCCACCGGCACCCATACCAGCCCCGCGCCTATCGCCGGCAGCAGCGACAGGAAGGCCATCAGCGTGCCCCACAGCAGCGAGCCCTGGATGCCGAGGAACCAGAAGATCAACCCGCCCAGCGCGCCCTGGGTGGCGGCCACGGCGATGTTGCCCTTCACCGTGGCGCGCACCACGGTGGTGAACTTGGTGAACAGGTGCTGCTTGTGCTCGTGGTCCAGCGGCACCGCCTGCTTGATCCGCCGGCCCAGGGTGCGGCCGTCGCGCAGCAGGAAGAACAGCAGGTAGAGCATCACGCCGAAGCTGACGACGAAGTCGAAGGTGTTCTGGCCGATGCTGAAGGCCTTGGTGGCGACGAACTGGCTGGCCTGCATGGCGCCGCTGGAAAGCTTCTCCTGCAGGCTCGAGAGGTCGCCCAGGTCGAAGCGCTCCAGCCACTGGTGGGCCCACGGCGGCAAGGCGGCGAAGGCCTGCTGCACCAGGCCGGCGAGGTTCAGCTGGCCGGACTTCAGGCTCTGGTAGAGGTTGGCGCCTTCCTGCACCAGCGAGCCGGCGATGAAGATCACCGGCAGGATCACGATGAGGATGCAGGCGCTCAATGTGATCAGCGCCGCCAGGTTCCTGCGCCCGCCCAGGCGCGCCTGCAGCCGGCGGTGCACGGGGGTGAAGATGATGGCCAGGATGGTGCCCCAGAACACCGCGCCGTAGAACGGCAGCAACAGCCAGGCGAAGGCGATGCTGACCACCGCCAGCAGTATCAGGAACGTCCGGTTTTCCAGTTTCGAATCGAGCATGTGCAATCCCATCTGCCGAGAGTGGCCTGCACATTAGTCAGCAGATGGGTGGCGAAGTGCAACCCGGCGCGAGACTGGCGCCCCAGAGGCCCAGCCGACGGACGGCAGCAATGTCTGTAAAGAAAATCGCACAGCCGCCGATATTTCCGAACACCCCCAAGGTTCCCGCAGAGGACACCCCCATGCCTTTTCGTCGCCTCTCCATCCAGTGGAAGATCACCCTGCTCGCGGGCCTGTGCCTGCTCGGCGTGGTCTCGCTGCTCGCCGGCCTCTCGATCTTCCGCATGCAGCACAGCACCGCGCTGGTGAAGGAATCCAGCACGCACATGCTGGACGATGCCGCCGAGGCCCGCCTGCGCGCCCGCGGGGAAATCCAGGCGATGCGCATCCAGCGCTACTTCAGCGATGCCTACCGCTACGCGCAGAGCTTCGCCCGCCAGACCCTGGCCATGCGCCAACTCGCCGCCCAGCGCGGCCTGGACACCCTGGCCCTGCGTGAGGAGTTGAACCGGCAGATGCGCGACGCGGTGGCGGCCAACCCCGAGCTGCTCGGCCTGTACCTCGCCTTCGAGCCCGACGCCCTCGATGGCCACGACGCGCAGGCCGAAGGCCGCACCGAGATCGGCAGCAACGAAAAGGGGCGCTTCTCGCAATACTGGGCGCAGGCCACCCCCGGCAAGCTGGAAGCCGAGCCGATGGACGAGAAGATGCTCGCCGACACCAGCCCCGGCCCCAGCGGCGCGGCCTACAACGCCTGGTACACCTGCCCGAAGGCCGCCGGCAAGACCTGCGTGCTGGAGCCCTACGTCGACGAAGTGGGCAACCGCAAGATCCTCATGACCAGCATCGCCCTGCCCCTGCAGGTGGACGGCAAGCTGGTCGGCGTGCTGGGCGTGGACATCGCCCTCGATCGCCTGCAGGAAATCGCCCATGAAGGCAGCCAGGAACTCTACGAAGGCCAGAGCCGCGTCGCCATCATCAGCCCCGCCGGCCTGCTCGCCGGCTACAGCGCCGACGCCGGCAAGCTCGGCAAGAAGCTGCAGGAGGTCTACCCCGCCCAGGGCGAGCAGTTGCTGCAACTGCTCGGCGCCGACCAGCACAAGATCCTCGAACACGACAGCGAGCTGCGCGCCCTGCAACCGCTGCGCCCGATCCCCGAGGCCGACGCCTGGGGCGTGCTCATCGACGTGCCGCTGCAGGCCCTGCAGGGCCCGGCGGTGAAGCTGCAGCAGGAGCTGGACCAGCAACGCACCCAGGGCACCGTCGTCGAACTCGGCCTGGGCCTGCTCGCCGCCCTGCTCGGCCTGCTGCTGGTATGGCTGACCGCCCGCGGCGTGACCCGCCCGATCCTCGGCGTGGCCGGCATGCTGCGCGACATCGCCAGCGGCGAGGGCGACCTGACCCAGCGCCTGAAGTACCAGGGCCAGGACGAACTCGGCGAGCTGGCCGGCTGGTTCAACCGCTTCCTCGACAAGCTGCAGCCGATCATCCGCGACGTGAAATCCTCGGTGCAGGATGCCCGCGCCACCGCTGACCAGTCCGCCGCGCTGTCGACCCAGACCAGCGCCGGCATGCAGCAGCAGTTCCGCGAGATCGAGCAGGTGGCCACCGCCTCCCAGGAGATGAGCGCCACCGCCCACGACGTGGCCAACAGCGCGGCCATGGCCGCCGACGCCGCCCGCGGGGCCGACGGCGCCACCCGCGACGGCCTGGCGGTGATCGACCAGACCACCCGCGCCATCGACGAACTGGCCCGCGACATGAGCCAGGCGATGACCCAGGTCGAAGGCCTGGCCGCCAGCAGCGAGCAGATCGGCTCGGTGCTGGAAGTGATCCGCGCCATCGCCGAGCAGACCAACCTGCTGGCCCTCAACGCCGCCATCGAAGCGGCCCGCGCCGGCGAGGCCGGGCGCGGCTTCGCGGTGGTGGCCGACGAAGTGCGCAACCTGGCCAAGCGCACCCAGGACTCGGTGGAAGAAATCCGCCAGGTGATCGAAGGCCTGCAGAACGGCACCCGCGAAGTGGTCACCGCCATGCACAGCAGCCACCAGCAGGCCCAGGGCAGCGTCAGCCAGGTCGAGCAGGCGGTGGCGGCGCTGCAGCGCATCGGCGAGGCGGTGGGGGTGATCAACGACATGAACCTGCAGATCGCCAGCGCCGCCGAGGAACAGAGCGCAGTGGCCGAGGAGATCAACCGCAACGTGGCGGGCATCCGCGACGTGACCGAGTCGCTGTCCGGCCAGGCCCAGGAATCGGCGCAGATCAGCCAGTCGCTGAATGACCTGGCGAATCACCAGCAGGGGTTGATGGGGCAGTTCCGCGTATGACCGCGGAAGGTGCCTCCCTGTAGGAGCGAGCTTGCTCGCGAACAGGACTCCCCGGCGGCTGCGGCGTTGGGTGTAAGAGCGCCCTCTCCCCAACCCTCTCCCTGAAGGGAGAGGGGGCTGTCCTGAGCGGCGTCAGACTCAGGCGCAGTCCTCACACCCCGTCATTCCCGCGAACGCGGGAACCCAGTGACTGGCGGCTCGCGAGCAAGCTCGCTCCTACGTAGGGCGCATAACCGTTCGCGGTTATCCGCCGTTGGCCGTACCACCGGGGCGTTGGTCCCTCCCCCCTGAAACCAACAAAAAACGCCGTTTCCCATGACGGGAAACGGCGTTCTTTCTCGAACCCCGGGCCATCACCGGCCCGCCGGTATTACAGACCGAGCTGGCGGTTCGACGCCTTGAGGAACTCCTGCTTCAGGTCCTCGTAGGTGTGCACCGCCGGGAACTGCGGGAACTCGCGGATGACGTTCTCCGGCGCATGGAACAGGATGCCGGCGTGGGCTTCGCTGAGCATGGTGGTGTCGTTGTACGAGTCGCCGGCGGCGATCACGCGGTAATACAGGCTCTTCAGGGCGATCACCGACTGGCGCTTGGGGTCCTTCTGGCGCAGCTGGTAGCCGACCACGCGGTCGGTCTCGTCGGTGACCAGCTTGTGGCACAGCAGGGTCGGGAAGCCCAGCTGGCGCATCAGCGGCTGGGAGAACTCGTAGAAGGTGTCGGAGAGGATCACCACCTGGAAGCGCTCGCGCAGCCAGTCGACGAACTCCACCGCGCCTTCCAGCGGCTTTAGGGTGGCGATCACTTCCTGGATGTCGGCCAGCTTCAGGCCGTGCTCGTCGAGGATGCGCAGGCGCTGCTGCATCAGCACGTCGTAGTCCGGGATATCGCGGGTAGTCGCCTTGAGCGCTTCGATACCGGTTTTTTCAGCGAAGGCGATCCAGATTTCCGGGACCAGTACCCCTTCCAGGTCGAGACAGGCGATTTCCACGAACGATTCCCCGCAGGTTTGGACAGAAGGCGGCACTCTAGCGGCTCGCCCGGGCCGGCGCAACGCGGCACTTATACTCAAAGCACACAGTCGACCTTCCTGATGGTTATTTAGGGGCATATCCCTGCCTTTGTTAAGATCGGCAGCCTTATAGCGCACCGCGCAAGTACAAGTGGAAAACCGCCTGATGAGCCATCCGTTCGACGTCGCCGAAATCGCCGCGACCTATGCCAGCAAGTCCCCCCAGGACATCCTCAAGTTCGCCTTCGAGCACTTCGGCGACGACCTGTGGATCTCCTTCAGCGGCGCCGAGGACGTGGTGCTGCTGGACATGGCCTGGAAGATCAACAAGAACGTCAAGGTATTCAGCCTGGACACCGGCCGCCTGCACCCGGAGACCTACCGCTTCATCGAGCAGGTGCGCGAGCACTACGGCATCGCCATCGAGGTCATGACCCCCGATCCGCGCCTGCTGGAGCCCTTCGTCAAGGAAAAGGGCCTGTTCAGCTTCTACAAGGACGGCCACGGCGAGTGCTGCGGCATCCGCAAGATCGAGCCGCTCAAGCGCAAGCTCGCCACCGTCAGCGCCTGGGCAACCGGCCAGCGCAAGGACCAGAGCCCCGGCACCCGCAGCCAGGTGGCGGTGGTCGAACTGGACGGCGCCTTCTCCACGGCGGAAAAGCCGCTGTACAAGTTCAACCCGCTGGCCAGCATGAGCAGCGAGGAAGTCTGGGCCTACATCCGCATGCTGGAGACTCCCTACAACAGCCTGCACGAGCGCGGCTTCATCAGCATCGGCTGCGAGCCCTGCACCCGCCCGGTGCTGCCCAACCAGCACGAGCGCGAAGGCCGCTGGTGGTGGGAGGAAGCCACCCAGAAGGAATGCGGCCTGCACGCCGGCAACCTGATCAGCAAGGGCTGAGCGCGTCGTCGGCGGGTTTTCCGCCGGCGCCGCAGCGCTTAAGGTAGGCCCTGCCCCTACCGCGAGAGGAAAGCCCTATGCGCATCACCATGGTCAAGAAGGTCCTGGCCGACGGCGAGGACTGCGGCAAGTGCAAGGACGTGCAGCAGCGCCTGGAGAAAGGCGGCTACCTGCCGCGCATCGACCGCGTGCTGGTGGCCGACGAACGCAACCCGGGCAGCGCCGGCTGGATGGTCGCCGCCCAGTACGGCGTGGACAGCGCGCCCTTCTTCGTGGTGCGCCACGACGACGGCCGCGAGCAGGTGTTCACCGTGTTCATGAGCTTCCTCCATGAGATACTCGAAGGCCGCGGACCGGCGCCGCAGGACTCGCCCGAGGTACTGGCCGAGCTGGCCGGGCGCAACGACCTCGACCGGCTCTGATCGCCCTTCCGTCCCAGCTTAATGTCGCCTTCAGGCTCCTACGTCTATAGTCCCGCGTGCCCTCTTACAAGAATCGACCATGCCCACCTTGCTCCCTACTCCCGGCCCCAGCCTGCTGGAGGCGCTCGACCGCCAGGCGTTCCTCGCCATCAACGCCACCGCGCAGACGCCAGCCTGGCTGATCGACGCTGCGCGCTTCATCGCCACCGTGCCGCTCTACCTGTTGCCGCTGGCATTGCTGTACCTGTGGTGCCGGGGTGACCACGGCCTGCGCGGCCATCTGCTGCGAGCCCTGGGAGTGACCGCCGTGGCGCTGGCCTCCAGCCTGCTGATCGGGCTGTTCTGGCCGCACCCGCGGCCCTTCGCCATAGGCCTGGGCCACGCCTGGCTGGCCCACGCCGCCAACGCCTCCTTCCCTAGCGACCACCTGACCATCTTCGCCGGCTGCGCTCTCAGCCTGCTGTTCGACGATGCCTGGCTGCTGGGTGCGTTGATCGGCGCCGTCGGGCTGGCGGTGGGCTACGCGAGGGTCTATCTGGGCATCCACTCTCCGCTGGATATGCTCGGCGCGCTGGCCGTTGCAGCGGTGAGCAACAGCCTGGTCTGGCTGCTCTGGCAGCGTCATGGCGGCACGTTAACCGCCCAGGCCGAGGCGCTGTATCGACGCGCCCTGGCGCCGGTCATCAGCCGGGGGTGGCTGCGTCACTGAAGGCGTCTGGCGAGTGGCATGGTTTCGGTTGTGAACCTGGCCTCTCGCTCCTTCCTTAACAACCTCGTCATTCCCGCGGACGCGCACTGCTGTCCGGCACGCCTCATGCTATTAACAGCTGCCCCTGACGCAGGTTGATCTCGCGCATTCGCTCCTGCCGTCGTCGGTAACGTTCGGCCTCCAGGCCAGGACGCTGAAACAGCGTCGCCTGCACCTCCACCATCAGCATCCACAGGCTCTGCTGCGTTCCCGTTCTGCGTTGGTAAAGACTCAGCAGCAAATAGCTGATCAGCGCACAGAGAATCTGGAGGCGCACGGCATTCTCGCTACGGCCCAGGAAGCGCCTGACCTTCAGGTGTTGCTTGATCCATTTGAAAAACAGCTCGATCCGCCAGCGATCCCGATAGCGCTGGGCGATCTCTACCGCCGGACTGGTCAGGTCGTTGGTCGCCAGGCTCAGGGGCGGCTCATCGCCTGGTCGATCCACCAGGACTCGCCGCAATGGCTTGGTGTAGCCATTACGCCGACGGCCGCCTGGGTTGCGATTGGAGAAGCTCACCTCTTCGTCTCGCAGGATCGTTTCCCGGTCTTGCTGGGGGATCTCGCGCTGAGCCAGGACCTTGAGCTGCACATTGGACTTGAATCGTGTGACGAAGCGGGCCTTCTGGGCATCCAGGCTCGCCCACCAGTTGAAGTCGTAATAACCCTTGTCAAACACGTAGGTGGCCTGCGGTTCGATGTTCAGCCTCCTGCCTTCATCGATATCGTTGACGTTGGCTGCGCTGAAGCTGCAGTGCACGGGCGCAGCCGCCTGCTCGGCATACAGCACATGGACTTTCAGCCCCTGGGAGCGGGTTCGATTGGACAGCGTCCATTCGTCGAAGCCAGGGCCCTTGAGGGGGATCGTGGTGGAATCCAGCAGGTACAGCAGCTCTTTCCCGTCACGGCGTAACTGCCGGCAGACGCCCGCCATCAGGTAGTGCGCCGCCTGGGCGAAGACCTCGGTATTACGGCGTTCGTTGGCGTCGGCCAGGGTGGAACGTCGGATCGGGCCCGTACCCAGGTGATAGTGCTGATGGGGGTGGCTGTTGAAACTGGTTTCAAGCGCACGCAGGCTGCTCGCGCCTGCCAGGTGGGCGTACACCATGGCCACCAGGTGATCCCAACTGCCAAAGCGCTTGCTGTGCTTGTCGGCGTTTTGTTCGGCGACCAGTCGATCGAAGACGCCGCGAGGCAGCGCTTTTAGAACATCGTGAAAACGGCTTATCCTGAACATCTTGCGGGGGCTGTGAGGTTGAGTTGGCGCTCAACGGTTTAACCCGTGCCTTCAGCCCCCGCAAGCCCTCCAGACTTTCCCCGATAAATATTCCGGACAGTAGTGCGCGGACGCGGGAATCCAGTGACTGCGGGGTTCGCGAGCAAGCTCGCTCCTACGAAAAGCAAAAGCAAAAGCGCGTTCGCTCTGGCTTTGGCTCTTGGACTTCCAGAGAAATATCCGAGCGCACCGGAACGCCCCTTCAGAAGGCCGAGCGAAACCCGCGCTCAGGAGGTCATGCGACATGGATGTCGCGAGAGCCCCGCGGGCTACAGGGACGTACCCTCGGGGCGTGCCTCCGTGGCGGGGGAATTCGCGAGGGTAGCCCGGCTCCATCGGGCCCGTATGTTGGGGCAAGCCTTTTTGGTTCCTTTTGTGGCGTTTGACAAAAGGGACTCGCCCGAGGGGGCGAAACAAGAAACATCAACGCACTCGGAGCGGCGCGCTACACCGAGCAAGAAGGCAGCTGGGTTCCCGCGTTCGCGGGAATGACGGGGTGAGGTTAGGGGTGGGAGGATGGCGCCTGACCGACGCACCGCTCAGGACAGCTCCCTCTCCCTTCAGGGAGAGGGTTGGGGAGAGGGCGCTCTTGAACCCAACACCTACCCCACCTAACCCCCGCCAATCCCCACCCGTTTCACACCAGCCTCAATAAACCGGCAGCTCGATCCCTTCGAACAGCTCATCCAGCTCAGCCTTGTTGTGGCACTGCACCGCCTTGGCCAGCAGCTCGCGGGTCAGGTGCGGAGCGAACTTCTCGATGAAGTCGCACATGAAGCCGCGCAGGAAAGTGCCGCGGCGGAAGCCGATCTTGGTCACGCTGGACTCGAACAGGTGGCTGGCGTCGAGCATCACCAGGTCGCTGTCCAGTTTCGGGTCCACCGCCATGTGCGCCACGATGCCCACGCCCAGGCCCAGGCGCACATAGGTCTTGATCACGTCGGCGTCGGCGGCGGTGAACACCACCTTGGGCACCAGGCCGCGCTGGTTGAAGGCCTCGTCCAGCTTGGAGCGGCCGGTGAAGCCGAACACGTAGGTGACGATCGGCTGCTCGGCGAGCAGTTCCAGGGTCAGCTTCGGCACCTTGGTCAGCGGGTGGCCCTGGGGCACTATCACACAGCGGTTCCAGCGGTAGCAGGGCATCATGATCAGGTCGCCGAACAGCTCCAGGGCCTCGGTGGCGATGGCGAAGTCGACGGTGCCGTCGGCGGCCATCTCGGCGATCTGCATCGGCGTGCCCTGATGCATATGCAGGGAGACGTCCGGATACTGCTTGATGAAGCCGCTGATCACGCCCGGCAGCGCGTAGCGCGCCTGGGTGTGGGTGGTGGCGATGGACAGGGTGCCCTTCTTCTCGTTGGAGAACTCCTGGGCGATCTGCTTGATGCTCTCGACCTTGCGCAGGATCTCGCCGGCGGTGTTGATGATGCGCTCGCCGGCCGGGGTGACGCGGGTCAGGTGCTTGCCGCTGCGGGCGAAGACTTCCACGCCCAGTTCGTCTTCCAGCAGGCGGATCTGCTTGCTGATGCCCGGCTGCGACGTGTACAGGCTCTGCGCGGTGGCGGAAACGTTGAGGTCGTGGTGCGCGACTTCCCAGATATAGCGCAGTTGCTGAAGCTTCATGGAGATTCCTCGAAATGGATGTCGCGGCCCGCGACCCGGGCTCTGCTTTTATAACCATATTAATGGTTTGAGGAATAAAGTTAGACGTTTTTTTCGAGCTTGCCTACTACGTCCCCTATGGCAACATCCCGGCAACCCACGGACACCGGGAAAAGTGCGCGGCAGAGCGCCGCGTCCGTTCGTCGCGCAGCCGCCTTCAGCTGCGGTGCTGCAACATGGGCACCAGGTAGACCGGCACTTCCGCCAGTTGCACCACCCGTGCGGCGGTACGCCCCAGGGGCGTGTTCATGCCCTCGCCATGGCTGTGGCTGCCGGCGACTATCAGGTCCACGGCCAGGCGCTGCGCCTCGTCGAGGATCACCTGCGGCGGGTCGCCCTGCAGCACGCGCACCGAACGGATCATGTCCGACTCCTCGTGCAACTCGCCGAGTTCGTCGCGGAAGCCTTCCATCACCCGCCGCTCGATGTTGCCCATGACGGTGCTCAAACCGCTGCTGCGCAGCTCGGCGAGGGTGTCGGCATCCAGGTAGGTCTGCAGCACGGAGTCGGCGAACAGCCCCATCGGCTCCACGGCGTGCACCACGTGGATCTCGGCGTCGTAGGCGCGGGCGAGGGACATGGCGTGCTGGAGGACGTACGGGGCGTAGAGACCAAGGTCGGTAGCGTAGAGAATCGATCGGATCATGCGGCCTCCTACTGCCTTGGCGGCGGGCCTCTGAGCAGAGTAGCAGCAAGCGGCCGAGGCCGCGCTAGCTGGCCGTCTGCGGCTCGTTGCTGACGCCGTGGGGCACGTGGCCGGTGGCGACCACCTCCCGGGCCCGCTCGCAATGCCCGGGCTGGTCGTCGAAGAACACGTCGGCGCTGAAGGCCTCGAGGAACGCCGACTTGTCCAGGCCGCCGAGGAACAGCGATTCGTCCAGGCGGATGTCCCATTCGCGCAGGGTGCGGATGACGCGCTCGTGGGCCGGCGCCGAGCGCGCGGTGACCAGCGCCGTGCGGATCGGGCAGGACTCCTGGGGGAAGGCCTGCTGCACGCGGTTCAGCGCCGCCAGGAAGGGCTTGAACGGGCCGCCGCCCAGCGGCTCGCGGGCGGACTCCTGCTCGCGCGTCTGGAAGGCCTCCAGGCCGCCCTGCTGGAACACCCGCTCGGCCTCGTCGGAGAACAGCACGGCGTCGCCGTCGAAGGCGAAGCGCAGTTCGCCGGCGGTCTCGCGGCGGGCCCCGGCGGAGAGGATGGTCGCCGCGGCGAAGCCGTTTTCCAGCGCGCTGCGCACGTCCTCGACGTGGGTGGAGAGGAACAGGTGGCAGCCGAACGCCGCCAGGTACGGGTATGGGCTGCGCCCGCCGACGAAGGCCGCGCGGGAGATGCCCAGGCCGTGCTGCTGGATGGAGTTGAACACCCGCAGGCCGGTGTCGGCGCTGTTGCGCGAGACCAGCACCACTTCCACCAATTGCCGGCCGAGCATCTCGTTGAGCCCCAGCAGCTTCTGCACCAGGGCGAAGGCGTCGCCGGGCGGCAGCACCTCGTCCTCGTGGGCGATCTGGTACTGCCGGTAAGCCTCCACGCCTTCGGATTCGTAGATGCGGTGGCTCTCGTCCAGGTCGAACAGCGCCCGCGAGGAGATCGCCACCACCAGCTTGTCGCCCAGCCCCTTGCCCATTGCCCGTTCCCCCGTGATGGATCAGCGCGCCTGGTTGCGCGCGTCGATGAAGCGTAGCGCCCGTTGCAGCGCCTCGATGCGCGGCATCGCCACCCCGGCGGCGGCCGCCGCGGCCAGGGGCGCGTCGTAGATCGCCTGCAGCTCCAGCGGCCGGCGCTGGGCGAAGTCGTGGTACATGCTCGGCAGGTAGTCGGGCATGCGTTCGGTCGCGCTCAGCATCGCCGCCGGGTAGCCGGCCGGCAACTCATGGCCGCAGGCGGCGGCGCCGGCCATCACCTCGTCCATGATGGCGGCGATCAGCGCGCGGCTGTCGGCATTGGCCATCAGCGCCCGGGTGCCGCTGTCCAGCAGCACGGAAAGACCGTTGTAGGGGACGTTCCATACCAGCTTCTGCCAGCGCGCGTGCTCCAGCGCCGGCATCGCCACGGAATCCAGCCCGGCCTGGCGGAACAGCGCGGCGCCCTCCTCGGCGATGGCCTGGCCGGCGGCGGCAGCCGGCCCGCTGTGATAGCCCAGGTGCACAGCGCCCAGGGCCTGGTGCTCGATCACCCCGGGGGCGGAACGGTGCACGCAGATGTAGCAGAGCCCGCCGAGCAGGTGCAGCGCGTCCGGCAGCAGCGGGCGCAGGCCCTCCTCCACCGCAAGGCCGTTCTGCAGCAGCAGGACCTTGGCGCCCGGCGCCGCGGCGCGGGCGATCAGCGGCGCCAGTTCGGCGTTGCTGGTGGTCTTGGCGCCCACCAGCAGCCAGTCGCACGGCGGCAGGTCGGCGACGTCGTGATAGGCCTGCACCGGCGCCAGACTCAGGGCGCCGTGCACCTGGCTGTTCAGGCGCAGGCCGTGCTCGGCCACCGCGGCGTATTCGCTGCGCAGCAGGAAATGCACGTCGAAGCCGGCGCGGGCCAGCATCAGGCCGTAGAAACCGCCGATGGCGCCAGTGCCGATCACGCCGATGCGGACGGGGGAAACAGTCATTCAGGGCAACTCCTCGGGAATGCGCAAGGCCGCGGCGCGCAGGGCCTGGGCCAGTGGGCCGGCGCGCAGGGGCGCGTCGAGGCGGCCATGGAAGGCGCCGTCGCGCACCAGGAACAGCGCCGGCAGGTGGAAGACTTCATAACGCTCGACCAGGCCGCCATTGCGCCCGGCATCGACCCAGCACAAGCGCCGCACCGGCAGCCCCATGCCCGGCAACTGCGCGCGGGCCCAGCGGCAGGAGGCGCAGCCCTCGGCGCTGAACACCAGCAGCGAGTCGCCTGGCAACTCGAGCAACCGGTGATCGGCATCCAGGTCGGTGAGTTCCAGCGACGGCACTATACTTTGCCCAATGCCAACGCCAAAAAGATTGCAGTCGGAGCCTTCCGTCATGCGACAGTTCCTGCGTCACCCCTGTGATCTACCGGTGGAGCTGGTGGTCCGCAGGCAGCTCTTCCTGCCGCGCCAGCGCCTGTACAATATCAGCCTCGGCGGGGTGGCCTGCAACGCCCCGCGCGGTTTCCGCCGCGGCACCGCGGTCGAGCTGCGCATCCCGCTGCTGGGCGACGCCGCGCGCTACCCCGGCGTGGTGGCCTGGAGCCGCAAGCTCAGCGACGACTACCTGGTGGGCGTGGCCTTCCTCGACGAAGACACCCTGTTCCGCGCGCGCATGGTCGAGCAGGTCTGCCAGATCGAGCACTTCCGCCGCCAGCGCGAGCGCGAAAGCGGCCAGGCGCAGCCGGTGGAAGACACCGCCCTGGAGTGGATCGCCTGCAACGCCGCCGACTTCCCCCTGTTCTGCGCCATCTGAAACGGCGCCGAACCCCGTCATCCGGGCATTTTCCCGCTGCCTGCCCATTGTCGAGCCGGCGTCCGACGCGTTAAGGTTCGACTTCCCCTTAGCGAGATTCATGCCTGCGCCCCATCGCATGGGGGGTTCCTGGCGGCCGGCACCCGTGACCTGACTGAGTACCACGATGGCTGATTTACAGATCGACGACCTTAACGTTGCCTCCAACGAGACCCTGATCACGCCGGAGCAGCTCAAGCGCGAAATCCCCCTGACCGAAGCCGCCCGGCAGACCGTCGCCCATGGCCGCCAGGTCGTCCGCGACATCCTCGATGGCAAGGACCACCGCCTGTTCGTGGTGATCGGCCCCTGCTCCATCCACGACGTCAAGGCCGCCCACGAATACGCCGAGCGCCTCAAGGTCCTGGCCGCCGAAGTCGCCGACACCCTGTTCCTGGTAATGCGCGTGTACTTCGAGAAACCGCGCACCACCGTGGGCTGGAAAGGCCTGATCAACGACCCCTACCTGGACGACTCCTTCAAGATCCAGGACGGCCTGCACATCGGCCGCCAGCTGCTGCGCGACCTCGCCGAGATGGGCCTGCCCACCGCCACCGAGGCGCTCGACCCGATCTCCCCGCAGTACCTGCAGGACCTGATCAGCTGGTCGGCCATCGGCGCGCGCACCACCGAATCCCAGACCCACCGCGAGATGGCCTCCGGCCTGTCCTCCGCGGTCGGCTTCAAGAACGGCACCGACGGCAGCCTGACCGTGGCGATCAACGCCCTGCAGTCGGTCTCCAGCCCGCACCGTTTCCTCGGCATCAACCAGGAAGGCGGCGTCTCCATCGTCACCACCAAGGGCAACCGCTACGGCCACGTGGTGCTGCGCGGCGGCAACGGCAAGCCGAACTACGACTCGGTGAGCGTGGCCCTGTGCGAACAGGAGCTGAACAAGGCCAAGGTGCCGCTGAACGTGATGGTCGACTGCAGCCACGCCAACTCCAACAAGGACCCGGCGCTGCAGCCGCTGGTGATGGACAACGTCGCCAACCAGATCGTCGAAGGCAACAACTCCATCGTAGGCCTGATGGTGGAAAGCCACCTGGGCTGGGGCAATCAGCCGATCCCGAAGGACCTCTGCCAGCTGCAGTACGGCGTCTCCGTCACCGACGCCTGCATCGACTGGGAAACCACCGAGAAGGCCGTGCGCAGCATGCACGCCAAGCTCAAGGACGTGCTGCCCAAGCGCCAGCGCGGCTGAATCGGACGCAACGAAAAACGCCGGGCAATGCCCGGCGTTTTCATTGGTGCTGGCGGCTCAGGCCATGCGGTCGGCGTGGCGCGGATGGCGCTCCAGGTAGCGCTCGACGTAGGAGCAGGAGGGAATCACGCTGTAGCCCTTGCGCTCGGCGTACTGCAGCGCGTGCTCGGTGAGCGCCGCGGCGATGCCGCGGCCGCGCAGGCTGTCGGGCACGAAGGTGCGGTAGATGTCCAGCGTCTGCTTGCCCAGATCCATGTAGGCCAGGTAGGCACGATGACCGTCCACCGTCGTGACGAACTGGTGGCTGGACTCATCATGATGGATGGACAACGACTCACTCACTTGCACTCTCCTCTTGCGCGTCTCACAACTCGACGCGCACCTGATTGATCTTGTTCAGGCGGAGGTTCATCTCGGCCGAGCCCGTCCCCATGAGGACCGTGATATAGACTCGTCCGTTCTCCACCTTGTGCAGTACACCCTGATAATAGGCACCATCGAAGGTGATGAACTGCAGGCGCTTGCCGGTGTACTGGGCAAGGCTGTCGATACTGACGAAGCCATATTGCTGCGTTCTCTTCTCCGACTCAACCGTTTCTTCGGCTGAAATCTTCTGCGTGGCCGAATCGGCGGTGACCTTGTGCTTCAGCGGGTCGACCCAGGCGAAGCCGATCGGGTTCACCGCCTGCTGGTTCACCAGCACCACCGGGCGCAGCATGCCGACCACGTCCTTGGCCTCGAAGAACTGCAGCCCGCTCCAGGTCATGCCCTCGCTGGGGTTGAGTTCCAGGCGCAGCGACTGCGGGTCGGCCAGGTAGCGGGCGTAGGCGTCAAGCAGCGGCTGGTCCAGCGCCACGCGCTGGCTGCGCATGGCCTTGTCGAACTGCGCCAGGGCCTGCTTGAGGTACTCCTCGCGCTTGACGCCCAGGCGCGCGGCGCAGAATTCCTGGACCTTGCGCTGGTACTGGTTGTCGTCCAGCTCGACGGTCACCTGGGACACCCGCGGCGGGTTCACGCGCATGTCGCCGGGGCGTTCGGAGACGTTGCTCAGGGACATGCCGACGCGGGTGTCGAGCATGCCGCGGGCGTCCGAGCGCAGGTTGAAGGTCAGCTTCTGCGCGCCGGGTTCGAACAGGTACGAGAACTCGATATCCGATTCCAGGGTGCGGTAGCCCATCTGGAGCAGCTCGTCGGAGCCGATGTTGCGGATGTTGCCGCAGGCCACCTCGCTCATGGCGGTGAACACGCTGCTCTCCGCCGGCTGCTGGTACAGCGCCTGCATGAACGGACCGTGCACCTGCAGCTCGACGCCGGTGAGTTCCATGGCCATCTGCTTGGGCAGCTTGCCCTCGGCCAGGCGCTCCTTGAAGCTCAGCAGTTCGCGCAGGCCGTTGAACCTGAGCTGGGCATGGGCCACCTTCAGGCTGTCGCGGGCGGCCGGCACGCGGATCTCCACGTTCTTCAGGCCGACGCGGCCGTCGAAGGAAGAGGAAATCCCGCCGTAGGTGATCTCCACCATCGGCGACAGGCGCGCCACGGCGTCGTCGACGATGCTGCGCACGGACAGCCACAGCGACACCTTGATGATGAGCGCGACGGCCACGATGCCGAGCAGGCCCCACTTGAGCAGTTTCGACATTCGGAAGGACTTCCTTGTAAGCGGATTGATACGGACGGCGGTGCTGGCAGCTTAACAGCACGGCCTGTGCGCCTCCATGCGCCACCCGCCAAATTCACCGGTTCGCCCGCCAGAGAGTGAAATCCGTCGCAAATCGATGGTGACCGGCCGGTCGGATACAGCGCTTTACGGTCGCCGTGGCCGCCAGTATGTTCTGCGCCACGCCCTTTTTCCGGATGTCCTGCCATGAGTGAACTGATCAGCTATCAACTCGACGACGGCGTCGCCACCCTGACCCTCGCCAACGGCAAGGTGAATGCCATCTCCCCCGCCGTGATCGAGGCCTTCAACCAGGCGCTGGACCGTGCCGAGCAGGACCGCGCGGTGGTGATCCTCACCGGCCAGCCGGGCATCCTTTCCGGCGGCTACGACCTCAAGGTGATGACCTCCGGCCCGGAGAACGCCGTGGCCCTGGTGGCCGCCGGCTCGACCCTGGCCCGGCGCATGCTGGCCCACCCCTACCCGATCATCGTCGCCTGCCCCGGCCACGCGGTGGCCAAGGGCGCCTTCCTGCTGCTCTCGGCGGACTACCGCATCGGCGTCGACGGCCCCTTCCAGATCGGCCTGAACGAAGTGGCCATCGGCATGACCATGCACCACGTGGGCATCGAGCTGGCCCGCGACCGCCTGCGCAAGTCGGCCTTCAACCGTTCGGTGATCAACGCCGAGATGTTCGCCCCGCAGGAGGCCATGGCCGCCGGCTTCCTCGACAAGGTGGTGAGCGCCGAGGAACTGCTGGACACCGCCCGCGCCGCCGCCCAGCAGCTGAAGAAGCTGAACATGACCGCGCACCGCAACACCAAGCTGAAGGTGCGCCGGCAACTGCTGGAAACCCTGGACCAGGCCATCGAGAAGGACAAGCAGCACCTGGCCTGAGGTGCTCCTACGCCGCCCCACCCGCGCCCTGCGTGCGATATCGCGGGCAGGGCCCGCTCCTACAATTCGCCGTTAGGCATGGCGTTTCCCCGTAGGAGCGGACCTTGTCCGCGATGGCCGGACATATCGGCGCGGTTCGCGGATGAGATCCGCTCCTACCATACGGGCGGGCACGGCTTCTCGTAGGAGCGAGCTTGCTCGCGAATGTGGCCCCGCTGCGGACTCTGTTCGCGAGCAAGCTCGCTCCTACGAAGAGCCCCTCGGCACAGCCGCTAAGACCCTGCCCCACACCATTCCCTGTAGGAGCGGACCTTGTCCGCGATAGCCGGCCATTCCGGCGCGATTCTCTTGTAGGAGCGCGCCCTGCGCGCGATTTCGCGGGCAGGGCCCGCTCCTACGGGGGCGCCTCGAATAGTTACGAAAAAGGCAAAACTGATTAAGCCAGTTCAGTCTTTTTCAAAAATTATTGCGCGTTAACCTATTGATGAACCCACAGGAAAAGCAACCAACGAGGTGTTCATCATGAAACTCCAACTGATCGCCACTGCCCTCCTCGCCAGCGCCACCCTGCTCGGTGCCCAGGCCGGCTTCGCCGAAGAATCGCCGCTGATGCAGAACCGCATGGTCAACCTGAACCAGGCCGCGCTGCAGCACCAGGCCGAGCGGACCGCCAGCCAGCAGCACGACGCTACCCCCGCCCACCAGGGCTGACCGGCGCTCGCCGGCACTCCGACGGCCACGCCTCAGCCGAGCTTCTCGTCGGCGGCGACTCCCTTGCGATAGACCGCATAGACCACTACGGGGATGTCTAGATGGCCGAGATACCTGTCCAGCAACGGTCGCACGTCCTTCCAGTCCAGCCCGCCGACTCCGGTGGCCAGGCACGGCAGCGCCAGGCTGCGAACGCCCTCCCCCTCAACATACTTAGCCAATTCCCGCAAGCAGTGCCCGACGTTCTCCAGGCTGGCCTTGGCCGGCTTGGCGCTGCGCCCGCTGCTTTGCATGTCCTGGGTCAGCAGGTTGACGATGCCGCGGGTCGAACCGTCGGCGTCCACCCCCGACCAGGCCCAGATGGAACCCGGCGCGGGCGCCGAGGCATGGGCCGCATGACGGTAGTCGCGGACCAGCGACGGCCAGCGCTCACGCAGGGCCAGGGCCAGGCCGCTGTCGAACGGGTCCTGGGGCGCGATGCCATGGGCGATGACCTGGGCCTTGCTCAGCAGAATGTCGCCTTCAACTTCTCGAATCATGGATCTTTCCTTGCTCGGTGGAGTACCTCGGAAGCCTTGCCTTGCGCTCCCGTCTATTTCCACGTTACGCCTGGCCGCACCACGGACCTTGACCCGCATCAAGACCGCATCCCCCTCGCGGCAGGCGGCAAAACATCAATTCCACCGATAGTTGAAAGCAACGAACTTCGTTATTCCATCGACGAGACTGCTGGGAAACTGGCCCCACTCCCACTTCCGGCAGCCACCGCCATGCACCGTTCCACCGCCCGCACCCTGCGCAACGGCGCCCTCGCCAGCATCGGCCTGTACAGCATCGTGGTCCTGGTGGCGCTGGCCCTGAGCGGCGGCTTCCAGCTCACCCGCAACATCCAGCCGGACGGCGTGGACAAGAGCGCGCTGTTCCAGCGTTTCAACGAAGTGCTGCCCAACGCCCTGGCGGTGCTGCAGCAGAGCCTGCGCCCGCACTCCTGAACCCGCGCTGGCGGCCTGCGCCAGCTTGCCCATACTTTGCAGATCGCCGCCGGCGCCCGCCGGCACCGCCCGCCTCCGCCTGCCGGGAGAACGCGCCATGGGTCGAGTCGTCGCATCCGCCGTCTACTGCAAGGGCAAGAAGGTCGCCGATATCCCGCTGGAGGCGGGCTATCGCTGGGCCTGCCAGCCCGACCACTTCGTCTGGACCGGCCTGCAGGAACCCACGCCGGAAGAGCTGATGAACCTGCAGAAGCAATTCAACCTGCACGAGCTGGCGATCGCCGACGCCCTGGAGAAGCACAGCCGGCCGAAGCTGGAGACCTTCGGCGACGCGCTGTTCATGGTGATCTATTCGCCGGTGCGCGCGGACAGCCGGCTGATGTTCGTGGAAACCCACCTGTTCGCCGGCATCGGCTACATCATCAGCGCCCGCCATGGCTTCTCGCAGTCGTACTCGCAGGTGCGCCAGCGTTGCGAGGCGCGCCCGCTGCTGCTGGCCCACGGCACCGACTTCGTGCTCTACGCCCTGCTCGACTTCGTGGTCGGCAACTACGAGCCGGTGGTGGAGGAGATCCGCGGCGAGATCGAGGTGCTGGAGCAGCGCGCCCTGCGCACCTCGCTGAGCCAGGAGGAGATCGAGCGCATCTACGGCCTGCGCCGCGAGGTGCTCAAGCTGCGCCACTACGCGGCGCCCATGGTGGAGATCTGCCAGGAGCTGCAGCGCCTGGACTTCCCCTTCATCGACAAGCAGATGCGCCCCTACTTCCGCGACGTGGCGATCCACGTCAACCGCCTGCTGGAAGACCTCAACTCGCTGCGCGACATCGCCAGCCAGACCATCGAGGTCGGCCTGCTGCTGGAGTCCTCGCGGCAGAGCGTGGTGCAGCGCAAGTTCGCCGCCTGGGCGGCGATCCTCGGCTTGCCCACGGCGGTGGCCGGCATCTACGGGATGAACTTCGAATACATCCCGGAGCTGCACTGGCACTACGGTTACTTCCTGGTGATGGGCCTGCTGGTGATCGGCTGCATCGGGCTGTACGTCAGCTTCAAGCAGGCGGATTGGCTCTGACCCGCCGACCGCGCCAAAGCGCTTGCGTAGGATGGGTTGAGCTTGCGATACCCATCACCATGGCCCGATGGGTATCGCTTCGCTCAACCCATCCTACGGAGGCATCCTGCGCGGGATGCTCTTCGTAGGATCGAAGGGGACGCCTAGTTCTTGCTCGCGAACAAACCCCGCTGCGGAACCTGTTCGCGAGCAAGCTCGCTCCTACGAAAGGCGGTTTGCCTCGGCGCGTGAACGAAAACGCCGCTCCGGGGAGCGGCGTTGGTGGGCGCGGCGGGCTCAGGCGGCGTTCTGCTCGTCCTTTTTCCGGCCCAGCTGGACGAAGCGCATCATCCATTCCGCCACGGTGGCGCCCTGGTGCTCGCGGTCGAGGCTGTCGATGCCCTTCCGGTAGACCGGCTCGCTGAAGATCTCGCGGCGCAGGTCGAGGATCGCCTGGGAGTAGTCGGCGACGAACTCCGGGTGGCCCTGGAAGCACAGCACCTGGTCGCCGATGGCGTAGGCGGCGTTCGGGCAGAAGTCGCTGCTGGCGATGCGCCGGGCGCCCTCGGGCAGCTGGGTGACCTGGTCCTGGTGGCTGACTAGCAGGGTCAGGTCGTCCAGTTGCGGCTGCATCCACTGCGGCTGCTCTTCGATGCGGTAGTCATGGATACCCACGCCCCAGCCCTGGCCGGCGCGCTCGGTCTTGCCGCCCAGCAGCAGGGCCAGCAGCTGGTGGCCGAAGCACACGCCCAGCAGCTTGTCGCCGCGCTCGTAGCGGCTCAGCAGGTAGTCCTTGAGCTTGCGGATCCAGGGTTCGTCGCCGAAGGAGTCGTACTTGCTGCCGGTCACCAGGTAGGCGTCGTAGTGCTCGCTGTCGGGCGGGTAATGGCCCTCCACCACGTTGTACACCTTGAACTCGGCGGGCACCGGTTGCTTGGCGAACAGCTGCTGGAACATCCAGCCGTAGCCGGTGTACTGGTCGATCAGCTCGGGACGCAGGATATCGGTTTCCAGAATGCAGATTTGCAGCGACATGTAGTGGTGGGTTCCTGATGTTAAGCGGGCACGAACGCGCGTTTTCTTAACAAACTGCACGCCCCGTGAAAACTACACACTGTTTTTTCACGATACAAGATGGCAAAGCCATTCCTTGCATCGGAATTTCAGGGGAAATACCCGAAAAACCGCCGCGCATCAATGCCGGCGGAAACGATGGCGACCGGCTGCTCAGCAGTCCCGCGTCATCCCCAGTGCCTGCGCGGTCTCCAGCACCCAGGCGTACTCGCCCTGCAGGTTGCCCAGGGCCATGGCGTGGACCCTGCCCTTGCATGTCGATGACGATCAGGGCGGGGGTTGGGCATGGTGGGTCCGGGGTGATGGGTTTCGCTGCGCTCAACGCCATCCTACGGGGGCGCGGGGAAGAAAAAACCGGCGGGGGGGCCGGTTTTCGGGGGCGTCGCATTCCTGCTTTGGCTTTTGCTTTTCGTAGGAGCGAGCTTGCTCGCGAATGGTGCTCACCTGGGACTGCAGTGTTTGGGCTGGGCGCCTTTCCCTCTCCCTAACCCTCTCCCTGAAGGGAGAGGGGACCGTTCGGTGCGCTCTGGTTTTCCCGAGTCAACCGGCAAGCAAGGTGATTTCCGGCTGAAACCATTCCCTATCTCGGCACGGTCTGGCCCCCTCTCCCTTCAGGGAGAGGGCTGGGGAGAGGGAGCGGAGCCGATCCCAGGCACCGCGCTCTCCGGCAGACTCCCGTTCGCGAGCAAGAACCAGGCGTCCCCCTCGCTCCTACACCAAACCCATTCAGAAGGTCTCGTTGCGCAACGCCTTGTCCAGCAACAACGCCGGCGGCTCGAAGCGTTCGCCGTACTGCTCGGCCAGGTACTGCGCGCGAGCGATGAAGTCCTGCAGGCCGTACTGGTTGATGAACTGCAGCGCGCCGCCGCTCCAGGCGGCGAAGCCGATGCCGAAGATCGAGCCGATGTTGGCGTCGGCGGTCGACAGCAGCACACCCTCCTCCACGCAGCGCACCGTCTCGATGGCCTGGACGAAGAGGATGCGGTCGCGCACGTCTTCGGCCGGGATCATGCCGTCGGGCTTCTCGAAGCGCTGCTTCAGCTCCGGCCACAGGTGCTTCCTGCCGTTGGCCGGGTAGTCGTAGAAGCCGCCGCCGGCCGCCTTGCCCGGGCGCTTGTACTCGTTGAGCATCAGGTCGACCACGGCGAAGGCCGGGTGCTGCGGCAGGGCCTTGCCTTCGGCTTCCAGGTCCTTGCGGGTCTGTTCGCGGATGTGGCTCATCAGGCTCAGCGAGACCTCGTCGCTGATCGCCAGCGGGCCCACCGGCATGCCGGCCTGGCGCGCCTGGTTCTCGATCATCGCCGCCGGCACGCCCTCGCCGAGCATGGCCAGGCCTTCGTTGGTGAAGGTGCCGAACACCCGCGAGGTGAAGAAGCCGCGGCTGTCGTTGACCACGATCGGCGTCTTCTTGATCTGCAGGACGTAGTCGAAGGCGCGGGCCAGGGTGGCGTCGTCGGTCTTCTCGCCGCGGATGATTTCCACCAGCGGCATCTTGTCCACCGGGCTGAAGAAGTGCAGGCCGATGAACTTCTGCGGCTGCGCCACGGCCTGGGCCAGGCCGGTGATCGGCAGGGTCGAGGTGTTGGAGGCGATCACTGCATCAGGCAGCGCGGCGGCCTCGGCGGCGGCGGTGACCTTGCCCTTGAGCGCGCGGTCCTCGAACACCGCCTCGATGATCAGGTCGCAGCCCTCGAAGTCGGCTTCGCTGGCGCTCGGCTTGATGCGGGCGAGGAAGGCATCACGCTTCTCGGCGGTCATCTGGCCCTTGCCGACCTTCTTCTCCAGCAGCGCGGCCGAGTAGGCCTTGCCCTTCTCCGCCGCTTCGATGGAGACGTCCTTGAGCACCACCTCGATACCGGCGGCGGCCGAGACGTAGGCGATGCCCGCGCCCATCATGCCGGCGCCGAGCACGCCGACCTTCTTCGTCGGCTGTTGCGGGTAGCCCTGCGGGCGCGACTTGCCGGCGTTGATCTCGTTCAACTGGAACCAGAAGGTGCCGATCATGTTCTTCGCCACCTGGCCGGTGGTCAGCTCGGTGAAGTAGCGCGCCTCGATCAGTTGCGCGGTGTCGAAGTCCACCTGGGCGCCTTCGACGGCGGCGCACATGATCTTCTCCGGCGCCGGGAAGCAGCCCTTGGTCTTGTCGCGCAGCACGCTCGGGGCGATGGCCAGCATCTGCGCCACGTTCGGACTGGACGGGGTGCCGCCGGGGATCTTGTAGCCGGCCGTGTCCCACGGCTGCTTGGCGTTGGGGTTGGCGGCGATCCATTCGCGGGCCTTGGCCAGCATGTCGTCGCGGCTGGAGGCCAGCTGGTGGATCAGCCCAGCCTTGAGCGCTTGTTCCGGGCGCACCTTCTTGCCTTCGGCGAGGTACGGCAGGGCCTTCTCCAGGCCCAGCAGGCGCACCATGCGCACCACCCCGCCGCCGCCGGGCAGCAGGCCCAGGGTGACTTCCGGCAGGCCCAGCTGCACGTGGCTTTCGTCCAGGGCGATGCGGTGGTGGCAGGCCAGGCAGATTTCCCAGCCGCCGCCCAGGGCCGCGCCGTTGATGGCGGCCACCACCGGCTTGCCGAGGGTCTCCAGGCGGCGCAGCTGGCCCTTGAGCACCAGGATGCCGGCGTAGAAGGCCGGGGCGTCGGCCTTGGTGACCTTGATCAGTTCGTTGAGGTCGCCGCCGGCGAAGAAGGTCTTCTTCGCGGAAGTCAGGATAACGCCGGCGATGGAGTCCTTCTCGGCCTCCAGGCGGGCGACGGTGGCGGCCATGGCCTCGCGGTAGGCGCCGTTCATGGTGTTGGCGCTCTGGCCGGGCATGTCCATGGTCAGGACGACGATGTTGTCCTGGCCCTTTTCGTAGCGGATGGCTTCGGTCATTTCTTCAATCCTTTTCGACGGCTGGCGCAGGGACGCCGGTTTCTGGTTCCCCGCGTTCGCGGGGATGACGATGGGGAGCACCGAGCTTCACCCGTCATTCCCGCGCACGCGGGAACCCAGTCGACGCAGCCCCTGCCCCGGCTCAGATTCGTTCGATGATGGTGGCGATGCCCATGCCGCCGCCCACGCAGAGGGTGGCCAGGCCGTAGCGCAGGTTGCGCCGCTCCAGTTCGTCGAGCAGGGTGCCGAGGATCATGCAGCCGGTGGCGCCCAGGGGGTGGCCCATGGCGATGGAGCCGCCGTTGACGTTGACCTTGCTCTCCGGCACGCCCATGTCCTTCATGAACTTCATCACCACCGAGGCGAAGGCTTCGTTGACCTCGAACAGGTCGATCTCGTCCACCCGCAGGCCGGCCTTGGCCAGGGCCTTGCGGGTGGCCGGCGCGGGGCCGGTGAGCATGATGGTCGGGTCGGTGCTGGTGACCGCGGTGGCGACGATCCGCGCGCGGGCCTTCAGGCCCAGCTCGCGGCCCTTGGCCTCGGAGCCGATGAGCATGGCGGCGGCGCCGTCGACGATGCCCGAGCTGTTGCCCGGGGTGTGCACGTGCTCGATGCGCTCGACGTAGCTGTACTTGCGCAGGGCGGTGGCGTCGAAGCCCATCTGCCCCATCATCTCGAAGCTCGGCTTGAGCGCGCCGAGGCCTTCCAGGGTGGAATCGGCGCGGATGAATTCGTCGTGGTCGAGGATGACGATGCCGTTCTGGTCGGTCACCGGCACCAGGGATTTGCCGAACAGCCCCTCGGCGCGGGCCTTGGCGGCCTTCTGCTGGGAACGCAGGGCGAAGGCGTCGACGTCGGCGCGGCTGAAGCCTTCCAGGGTGGCGATCAGGTCGGCGCCGATGCCCTGGGGCACGAAGCTGGTGTGCAGGTTGGTTTGCGGGTCCAGCGCCCAGGCGCCGCCGTCCGAGCCCATGGGCACGCGCGACATGGATTCCACGCCGCCCACCAGCACCAGGTCCTCGAAGCCCGAGCGCACTTTCATGGCGCCCAGGTTGACCGCCTCCAGGCCCGAGGCGCAGAAGCGGTTGATCTGCACGCCCGCCACTTGCTCGTCCCAGTCGGCGACCAGCGCGGCGGTCTTGGCGATGTCGGCGCCCTGGTCGCCCACCGGGGTCACGCAGCCCAGGACGATGTCGTCGACCTGCGCGGTGTCCAGCTGGTTGCGCCGCTGCACTTCGCGCAGCAGGCCGGCCATCAGGTCGACCGGCTTGACGCTGTACAGCGCGCCGTCCTTCTTGCCCTTGCCGCGGGGCGTGCGCACCGCGTCGTAAATCAATGCTTCGGTCATGGCGTTCTCTCTTGGGAGTGCTCTCTTGGCGTGGAGGTCACGCAGGCAGCGTGTCGGCCTACCTTAACCGCGCGGTGGCGGCCGGCAATGACCGGATCGCTCAGGCGGATTGACCCCCGCGCTCAGCCCGGGCGACCGGCGGTCGCCTGGCGCACCGCTCTGGGCTGCGCGCCGACGGGCGGTCGGATGGGCGGTCGAGCCGCAGGCCAGAGCCGTCACCGCCTTGTCATATAGATGGAATATGCCTGGAACCATAGGATTTGCTGCCAGATCGTCTAAGCCCGCGCCAGCCGGGGCTTAGACTGAAATTTCGCAGTACCTATGGGACGTCGCTGCCGGGTTTTGCCGGAGCGGCCGGTATGCCAAGCCAAGGCCACAGCCACCCGGCGCCGGGTCGTACGAGCGCGCGGGAGCGGGCCAACAACAAGAAAGGCGGGAACATCATGATGGATCAACAACCGAAGAAATGGCGGCAGGCCAGCCTGATCGTCTTCGTTACCGCAGTGGTGCTCATCATCCCCAACCTCAGTCGCCTGGTCGGCTAGCCAACCGTCCGCCTGCTGCTGCGAAGCCGGCGTCGCCCAAGGGGCCGCGGCCCTCGCAGCGCAGGTGGCAGTGCCGTTCGTCGGCATCCTCTGCTATGTTTGCGCAGCCCATCGCTGGAGCCCGCCCATGCGCTTCATCCTGTCGCTGCTGATCCTGCTCTGCCCCACCGTATTCGCCGCCGAACTGACCCTGGAGCTGCCCGCCGGCACGCGCACGCTGAGCAGCGCCGAGCTGCTGGGCAACGCCCAGGCGCGCAACATCGAGATCAAGGACGACGTGGCCTACAAGCGCACCATGCACTACCGCGCGGTGCCGCTGGCGGCGCTGCTGGAGGGCGTGGACGGCCGCGCCCACGTGCAGGCCGTGGCGCTGGACGGCTTCGCCGCCGAGCTGCCCGCCGCGCCGCTGCTGCAGAAGGACGGCGCGCGGGCCTGGCTGGCCATCGAGGACGAAAAGAAGCCCTGGCCGCCGCTGGGCCAGGACAAGCCCTCGGCCGGGCCCTTCTACCTGGTCTGGACCGACCCGCAGGCCTCGGCCATCGGCCCGGAGCAATGGCCCTTCCAGGTCAGCAGCCTGCGTGTGCTGGATTCGGTGGAAATCCGCTTCCCGGCCCTGGTCCCGGCCAAGGACGCCAGCCCCGACGTGCAGGCCGGCTTCGCCCTGTTCCAGAAGCACTGCCTGGCCTGCCACCGCCTGAACGGCGCCGGCGACGCCCAGTTCGGCCCGGACCTGAACCAGCCCTACAGCCCCACCGAGTACTTCGCCAAGGACTTCCTCCACGCCTACATCCGCGACCCGCAGAGCCTGCGCCGCTGGCCCCAGGCGAAGATGCCCGGCTTCGCCCCGGAAACCCTCGACGACACCGAGCTGGACCAGCTGATCGACTACCTCGCGCACATGGCAGCGCGGCGCCAGGCGCTGATGTAGAGCGCGCCGGCAAAGAAAAAGGCGGACGCTCCACAGGGGCGTCCGCCTTTTTTTCGCACCCAAGGCAGCGCAAACGCCGCCCTCCCCGCCTCACAGCTTGGCGATGGACACCTCGGTGGATTTCACGAAGGCGATCACTTCGCTGCCCACGGCCAGTTCCAGTTCCTTCACGGAGCGGGTGGTGATCACCGAGGTGACGATGCCGGCGGCGGTCTGCACGTCGATTTCCGAGAGTACCGGGCCTTCGAGGATTTCCTTCACGGTGCCCTTGAACTGGTTGCGGACGTTGATGGCTTTGATGGTCATGGCGTTTCTCCTATGGGGAATGTCGGTAGTGCACGGATGAACGGTGGATCAGAGCGCCCAGCGCAGTTGCGTGGGCAGTGGGGATACGGGTTCCGGCTCGGGCGGCAGCGGCGGCAACGCCAGCACGCGGTCGAGCACTTCGGCCTCCAGCGCGGCCAGGCGCGCCGAGCCGCGGGAGCGCGGGCGGGCCAGGTCGACGTTCAGGTCCAGGCCGATCTCGCCCTCCTCGATGAGGATCACCCGGTCGGCGACGGCCACCGCCTCGCTGACGTCGTGGGTGACCAGCAGCACGGTGAAGCCGTGGCGCTGCCAGAGGTTCTCGATCAGCCGCTGCATCTCGATGCGGGTCAGCGCATCCAGCGCGCCCAGCGGCTCGTCCAGCAGCAGCAGGCGCGGCCGGTGGATCAGCGCGCGGGCCAAGGCCACGCGCTGCTTCTGGCCGCCGGACAGGCTGGCCGGCCACTCCCGGGCGCGGTCGGCCAGGCCCACCGCTTCCAGGGCTTCCAGGGCCTGCTTGCGCCAGTCGCCGGACAGGCCCAGGCCGACGTTGTCGATAACCCGCTTCCAGGGCAGCAGGCGGGCGTCCTGGAACATCAGGCGGGTGCCTTCGCGGGCCTCCTCCAGGGGCGCGGAGCCGGCCAGCAGTTGGCCGTCGCTGGGGGCGTCGAGGCCGGCCAGCAGGCGCAGCAGGGTGCTCTTGCCGCAGCCGCTGCGACCGACGATGGCGACGAACTGGCCGGCGGGGATGCGCAGGTCGATGCCCTTGAGCACCTCGCGCTCGCCGAAACGCTTGACCACGCCGCTCAGCGCCAGCGGGATGCCCTGCTTGAGGTTCTGCGGAGTGCTGAGGGCGTTCATGCCGCACCTCCCTTGGCCTGGTAGGCCGGGTGCCAGCGCAGCCAGACGCGCTCCAGGCCGCGGGCGGCGAGGTCGGCCAGCTTGCCCAGCACGGCGTAGAGCAGGATCGCCAGGACCACCACGTCGGTCTGCAGGAACTCCCGGGCGTTCATCGCCAGGTAGCCGATGCCGGAGCTGGCGGAAATGGTCTCGGCGACGATCAGCGTCAGCCACATGAAGCCCAGGGCGAAGCGCACTCCCACCAGGATCGACGGCAGCGCGCCGGGCAGGATCACTTGGCGGAACAGGGCGAAGCCGGACAGGCCGTAGCTGCGCGCCATTTCCAGCAGCCCCGGATCGATGTTGCGGATGCCGTGGTAGGTGTTCAGGTAGATGGGGAACAGGGTGCCGAGGGCGACCAGGAAGATCTTCGCCGACTCGTCGATGCCGAACCACAAGATCACCAGCGGGATCAGCGCCAGGTGCGGCACGTTGCGGATCATCTGCACCGAGCTGTCGAGGAAGCGCTCGCCCCACTTCGACAGGCCGGTGACCAGGCCCAGGGCCAGGCCGATGGAGCCGCCGATGACGAAGCCGATGGCGGCGCGCCAAGTGCTGATCGCCAGGTGTTGCCAGAGCTCGCCGCTCTTCACCAGCTGGTAGCCGGCCTCGACCACCGCGCTGGGCGCCGGCAGGATGCGGCTGGAGAGGAAACCGCCCTCCACCGCCACCTGCCAGACCAGCACCAGGGCCACCGGCAGGGCCCAGGGCGCCAGGCGCTGGGCCACTTGGTTGAGAGTATTTGTCTTCATGTCTTGTGCTTCTCCGGGTTGCTCGCGGGGTTCGCGAGCAAGCTCGCTCCTACAAAGTCGACTTCAGCTCTGCGCGGCCTGCTGCTTGGGCAGGATGTCGTTGGCCACCATCTCGCCGAAGGGGCTGACGTAGCCGCGGGCCTCGGGCTGCTGCGGGCGGGCGAGGTCCAGGTGCGGGAACAGCAGTTCGGCGACGCGGTAGGACTCTTCCAGGTGCGGGTAGCCGGAGAAAATGAAGGTGTCGATGCCAAGCTCGGCGTATTCCTTGACCCGCGCGGCCACGGTCGGGCCGTCGCCGACCAGCGCGGTGCCGGCGCCGCCGCGCACCAGGCCGACGCCGGCCCAGAGGTTGGGCGAGACTTCCAGGTTGTCCTTGCTGCCGCCGTGCAGGGCGGCCATGCGCTGCTGGCCCACCGAGTCGAAGCGGGCGAGCGAGGCCTGGGCGCGGTCGATGGTGTCCTGGTCGAGGTGGCTGATCAGGCGGTCGGCGGCCTTCCAGGCCTCCTCGTTGGTTTCCCGCACGATCACGTGCAGGCGGATGCCGAAGCGCACGCTGCGGCCCTGCTTGGCGGCCTTCTCGCGGACCTGGGCGATCTTCTCGGCCACCGCGGCCGGCGGCTCGCCCCAGGTCAGGTACAGCTCGACCTGCTCGGCGGCGAGGTCCTGGGCGGCCTCCGAGGAGCCGCCGAAGTACAGCGGCGGGCGCGGCTGCTGGATCGGCGGGTAGAGCAGCTTGGCGCCCTGCACCTGGATGTGCTTGCCGGGGTAGTCCACGGTCTCGCCTTCCAGCACGCGGCGCCAGATGCGGGTGAATTCGACGGAGGCCTCGTAGCGCTCCTCGTGGTTCAGGTGCAGGCCATCGCCGGCCAGCTCGTCCGGGTCGCCGCCGGTGACCAGGTTGAACAGCGCGCGGCCGTTGGACAGACGGTCCAGGGTCGCTGCCTGGCGCGCGGCCACGGTCGGCGAGATGATCCCCGGGCGCAGCGCCACCAGGAACTTCAGGCGCTGGGTCACCGGGATCAGCGAGGCGGCGACCAGCCAGGAGTCCTCGCAGGAGCGCCCGGTGGGGATCAGCACCCCGCCGAAACCGAGGCGGTCGGCGGCCTGGGCCACCTGCTGCAGGTAGCCGTGGTCGACCGCGCGGGCGCCCTCGGCGGTGCCAAGGTAATGGCCGTCGCCGTGGGTGGGAAGGAACCAGAAGATGTTGAGGCTCATCGCTATAACTCCAGATTGAGCGCGCCGGCGTGGCGTAGCCGCGCGATGATGGGATTCGTGTATGTGGTGATGCTCTTCGTAGGAGCGAGCTTGCTCGCGAACAAATCTCCCGGCCGCTCTGAAGCTGGGCGGGTTCGCGAGCAAGCTCGCTCCTACATCGTGATCGTGCTCGTCAGTTGCTGGCAGCCACCTTGGCCTTGCTGTCCGCCGGCGGCGTCCAGACCACGTCCTTGATGCTCAGCGCCTTGGGAATCAGCTTCAGCTGGGTGAAGGCGTCGGCGATCTTCTGCTGCTTGGCCACCACCTCGGGGGTGATGAACTGCGCGCCATAGCCCTGGCGCTTGACCGCGGTGAGGGTGATGTCGGCGGGCAGGCCGAGCAGCGGGGCGACCTGTTCGGTGACCTGCTCGGGGTTCTTCTGCGACCACTCGCCCACCGAGCGCACTTCTTCCACCAGGGTGGTCAGCACCTGCGGGTGCTCCTTGGCGTAGGTGCGGGTGGCCAGGTAGAACTGGTGGTTGTCGGCCAGGCCGCGGGCGTCGACCAGGGTGCGGGCGTGCAGCTGCTTCTCGGCGGCGGCCTGGTACGGGTCCCAGATCACCCAGGCGTCGACGGCGCCGCGCTCGAAGGCGGCGCGGGCGTCGGCCGGCGGCAGGTACACCGGCTGGATGTCGCTGTACTTCAGGCCGTTCTCCTCCAGGGCGCGCACCAGCAGGTAGTGCACGTTGGAGCCCTTGTTCAGGGCGATCTTCCTGCCCTTGAGCTCGGCCACGGATTTGATCGGCGAGTCCTTCGGCAGCAGGATGGCCTCGCTGGTGGGCGCCGGCGGCTCGTTGGCCACGTAGACCAGGTCGGCGCCGGCGGCCTGGGCGAACACCGGCGGCGTCTCGCCGGTGACGCCGAAGTCGATGCTGCCGACGTTCAGTCCTTCCAGCAGCTGCGGGCCGCCGGGGAATTCCGTCCACTGCACCTTGATGCCCTGCTCGGCCAGGCGCTTCTCCAGCGTGCCGCGGGCCTTGAGCAGCACCAGGGTGCCGTACTTCTGGTAGCCGATACGCAGGGTACCGGGTTGTTCTTCGGCTTGGGCGCCGTGGGCCAGGGCCGCGATCAGCAGGGCCGCCAGTCCACCACGCAAAGTGAGGTTGCGCATTGCATGCTCCTTTGTCGTTGTGTGCTCGCCGGACCTGCGCTCCCGTTGGCGGAATGCTGAGGACCTGATTTCTTGTCGTCTGGCAGTCACGCACCTGCCTATTCGAGGCTCGGTAGCGCTCCACGCTTTTTCTTGCAGCTTGCAGCTTGCCGCTTGCCGCTTGCCGCCTGCAGCCGCTTCTTTCAAATACTCCAGCGTGCCTTGAGCAGGCGCTCGCTGAGCAGGTTCGGGTCGATGGGCCGGGGCCGCCGCGCCAGGGCGCCGTGGAACTGTTCCAGGGACTCCAGCAGGCGCCGCTCCAGGGCCGGCTCCAGCTGCGCCGGCGCATCGGCCGTGGCGTAGGCGATCTGCGAATCCTCGGCGAACACCCCATGGAGCATCTCCTGGGCCTTCAGCGCCGCCAGCACCGGCTTGAGCGCGTAGTCCACGGCGAGCATGTGGGCGCTGCTGCCGCCGGTGGCCAGGGGCAGCACCACCTTGTGGCTCAGGGCGCGCTCGGGCAGCAGGTCCAGCAGCACCTTGAGGGCGCCGGCGATGGAGGCCTTGTACACCGGGGTGGCGATCACCAGGCCGTCGGCCCGCGCCACCTGTTCCAGCAGCTCCAGCACCTGGGGGCTGTCGAAGCGGGCATGCAGCAGGTCCTCGGCGGCGAAGTCGCGCACCTGGTAGGCGCGCACCTCCACCCCTCGCTCATGCAGCCACCGGCGGGCAACGTCCAGCAGGACCGCGGAACGGGAGCGCTGGCTCGGACTGCCGGCGAGGGTCACCACATACATTGCACGCTTCCTTATAACTGAAAGAGCCGACTTGAAGCCGGCTCGCTAACCAACGTGCATAGACCTTAACAGGGGTTTTGATATTCCAATAAATGTTATTTATTCATTTGCTTATAACTTGAATAAAGACTGTAGGAGCGAGCTTGCTCGCGAACGGTGCTCGCCGGAGGCCATGGTGTTTCCGGTTGCTCCGTCCCCTCTCCCCAACCCTCTCCCTGAAGGGAGAGGGAGCTTGTCCGTGCCGAGAGAAGGCAAGGTTTCCGCCGGAAGCTTTCGGTGCTGCCGGCTGACTCCAGAACATCCAAGCGCGCCGAACGGTCCCCTCTCCCTTCAGGGAGAGGGTTAGGGAGAGGGAGCGGAGTCCCCCCAGAACACCGCTGCCACAGGTAACTCCCGTTGGCGAGCAAGAACTAGGCGTCCCCCCCCACTCCTACAAAAAGCGCTGCGGCATCTAGATAACGTGAGAATGCTGCAACTCCGTCAACGCCTCTCCCCGCAGATACGCCAGCTCCACCGCGCGGCGGTCGCGCGGGCGTGGCAGGGGCACCGGGAACTCGCGGCGCAGGCGGCTCGGGGCGCCGCCCAGGAGCAGCACGCGGTCGCCCAGGTAGAAGGCCTCGTCGAGGTCGTGGGTGACCAGCAGGATGCTGATATCGTATTCCAGGGCCAGTTGCTGGATCAGGTCCTGCAGGCGCAGGCGGGTGAAGGCGTCCACCGCGCTGAAGGGCTCGTCCAGCAGCAGCACCTGCGGCCGGCCGTAGAGCCCGCGGGCGATGGCCGCGCGCTGGGCCATGCCGCCGGAGAGCTGCTTGGGCAGCAGGCCGCCCTTGCCTTCCAGGCCGACGTCGCGCAGCAGCCGGGCGATGCGCTGGTCGTCGGCGAGCCAGCCGTCGGCGAAACCGACGTTCTGCGCCACCGTCAGCCAGGGCAGCAGGCGCGGCTCCTGGAACACCACGCCGATGCCGCCGCCGCGGCCGCTCTCGCCGTCCGGGCCGAAGCCCAGCAACGGGTTGCGCTGCAGTTGCCCGGCGAAGTCGGCGTCCAGGCCGGCGGCGATGCGCAGGAGGGTGCTCTTGCCGCAGCCGCTGGGGCCCAGCAGGCTGACCACCTCCCCCGGCGCCAGCGCCAGGCTGACGTCGTCGAGCACGCGCAGGCCATCGAAGCTCTTGCGGATGTTGTTGAGTTCCAGCAGCGCGCTCATGCCTTGCCCTCCAGGCCTTCGAAGCTGTCGCGCCAGGCCAGGGCGCGGCGTTCCACGGCCTTGAGCAGGCCGTCGCTGAGCTTGCCGAGCACGGCCAGGACCAGGATGGCGGCGATGACGATGTCCGGCCGCGAGGTTTCGCGGCCGTCGCTGAGCAGGTAGCCCAGGCCACGGGTGGCGGCGATCAGCTCGGCGGCGACGAGGAACATCCAGCTCAGGCTGAGGGCGCCGCGCAACCCGGTGAACAGGCTCGGCAGCGCCGCCGGCAGGAGGATGCGCCGCGCCAGGGCGAAGGTGGACAGGTGGTACAGCCGGCCCAGCTCCACCCATTTGCGGTCCACCCCGCGAACGCCGGCGACCAGCGCCAGGTACACCGGGAAGAAGGCGCCGAGGGCGATGAGCACCACCTTGGGCGTCTCGTCGATGCCCAGCCAGAGCAGCAACAAGGGCACCCAGGCCAGGCTGGGGATGGCCCGCAGGGCCTGGAAGCTCGGCTCCAGGTAGGCCTCGGCGCGCTGGCTGAGGCCGACCCAGGTGCCGATCAGCAGGGCGGCGAAGGAGCCGATGGCGAAGCCGCTGGCCACCCGCGCCAGGCTGGCGCCGATGTGCTGCCACAGCTCGCCATGGGCCAGTTGCCAGAGGGTGAGCGCGACGCTGCTGGGCGCCGGCATCTGGTTCTCCGCCAGCCAGCCGGCGCGCACAGCGCTCTCCAGCGCGGCGCACAGCAGCAGCGGCAGCACCCAGGCCCGCCAGCGCAGCGGGCGCAGCCGCAGCGACAGGGCCAGGCGGCGGCTACGGCCCAGGTCGAGGGGCTGGCTCGGCACGCCCATGGCTCATTCCGCCCTGGCCAGGGGCTGCTTGCCGATGACCTCGCCGGCCAGTTGCGGGGCGATCAACTGGTCCACCACCTTGGCCACGTCTGTGCCGGGGCGCACCAGTTGCTCATCCACCAGGATGGGCGCGGCGGCCTTGAGTGCGGCGACCTGCTCGGCGCCGGGCAGCGGCTGGCTGAAGTCGGTGCGCGAGAGCTGCAGCCTGGCCACTTCCAGCGGCAGCTTGGCCTCCTCGGCCAGCAGCCTGGCGGTCTCCTCCGGATGCTCGATGGCCCAGTGGCGGGCCCGCTCGTAGGCGCCGATGACCTGCTTGATCAGCTGCGGCTGCTCGTTGGCGAAGCGCTCGGTGACGCTGAGCACGCCGTAGCTGTTGAAACTCACGTTGCGGTACAGCAGCCGCGAGCCGGCCTGCAGTTCGCTGGCCGCCATGTGCGGGTCGAGCCCGGCCCAGGCGTCCACCTGGCCGCGCTCCAGCGCGGTGCGGCCGTCGGGGTGCTGCAGGTGGACGATCTCCACGTCGCCCTTGCCCAGGCCGACGCTCTGCAAGCTGCGCAACAGGAACAGGTAGGGGTCGGTGCCCTTGGTGGCGGCCACCTTGTGGCCCTTGAGGTCGGCCAGGGATTTCAGTGGCGAATCCTTGGGCACCACCAGCGCGGTCCATTCCGGGCGCGAGGCGATGTAGACGGTCTTCAGCGGGCTGCCGTTGGCGCGGCTGAGCACCGCGGCCAGCCCCGCGGTGGAGGCGAAGTCGGTGCTGCCGGCGTTGAGGTATTCCAGCGAGCGGTTGCTGCCCTGGCTGAACACCCAGCGCACCTCGGTGCCCTGGGGCTTGAGCGCCTGCTCCAGCCAGCCGAAGTGCCTGAGCACCAGGCTGGTGGGCGCGTAGTAGGCGTAGTCCAGGCGGACTTCCCTTGGCGTTTGTGCGGAGGCGGTGGCAGTGAAGGCGCCGAACGGCAGACACGCCAGGAGAGCGGCGGTCAGGCTGCGGCGCCAGGTGGACGGACCCATGGTCGATCTCCTTGGCGGCGTGGCTGACGTCTTCTCCCCGTGTGGCGGGCAAGTCAGAGCGGGAAAACAAAGCGCGGCGCGAGGCCGGGCGGGAACGGAAAAAAAGGCGGCCGGCGAACCGGCCGAATACCCTACTCGTGGTTTGGAACAGGTGCGGCTGCGCGGGGCAGCCGCGGGAAAATCAGCGGTTGGGCTGCGGGGTCAGGCGCAGGTACGGCTTGACCGCGCGGTAGCCTTTGGGGAAACGCTGGCGAATCTCGTCCTCGTCTTTCAGCGAGGGGACGATGACCACCTCGTCGCCGTCCTGCCAGTTGCCGGGCGTGGCGACCTTGTGGTTGTCGGTCAGTTGCAGCGAGTCCACCACCCGCAGGATCTCGTTGAAGTTGCGCCCGGTGCTGGCCGGGTAGGTGATGGTCAGGCGCACCTTCTTGTTCGGGTCGATGACGAACAGCGAACGCACGGTCAGGGTGTCGTTGGCGTTCGGGTGGATCAGGTCGTACAGCTCGGAGACCTTGCGGTCGGCGTCGGCGATGATCGGGAAGTTGACCACGGTGTTCTGGGTTTCGTTGATGTCGTCGATCCACTTCACGTGGGATTCCACCGGGTCCACCGACAGCGCGATCACCTTGACGCCGCGCTGGGCGAAGTCGTTCTTGAGCTTGGCGGTCAGGCCCAGCTCGGTGGTGCACACCGGGGTGAAGTCCGCCGGATGGGAGAAGAGAATGCCCCAGCTGTCGCCGAGCCATTCGTGGAAACGGATGCGGCCTTCGCTGGATTCCTGTTCGAAGTCGGGGGCGATGTCGCCGAGGCGCAGACTCATGGGTTGGGCTCCTGGTTCGTGTGGGGTTCACTATGCACAAGGGCGGATTGCATTAAAAAGAATATATTTCGATTTTCTTATAACTAAAAAGACATGCAGCCGCCTGGCCTCGCGCCACTGGCCATTGAGCATAGCCGCCGGGGCCCGCGCCGCCGCCCATTCGTCGCCTGCGCCCCGCCGCCGTGCGGCCTGACTACACTGAAATCATTAACCCGCAAGGTGTGGGAGGTGTCTTCATGTTCGGTAAACGAGTGACTGACGGCGAGCCGGGCACCCACTATCGGAGCGACCGGATCAGCGCGGTCAATGGCCAGTACTTCTTCTCGACCCGCGA
Source organism: Pseudomonas sp. R3.Fl (assembly GCF_023516765.1). Lineage (NCBI taxonomy): Bacteria > Pseudomonadati > Pseudomonadota > Gammaproteobacteria > Pseudomonadales > Pseudomonadaceae > Pseudomonas > Pseudomonas sp. R3.Fl. The sequence continues at coordinate 6,469,959 of NZ_JAMGSO010000001.1, read as the reverse complement.
AGGTACGCTGGAAGGGCCGTACTTCACCCGCTTCGATGCGGAACGCGAGGTGATGCAGTACATCAACCGGATGCAGCAGGCCGCCGGCTTGTATGCGCGGGTGGCGCAGTAGGTGTCGTCTGGGTTTTAGGCGAGTCATGAACCCCGGCCAGGTGCCGGGGTTTTTCTTTGGGGGTGCCGGGGTGGGCTTTTCTGTAGGAGCGAGCTTGCTCGCGAACAGAGGTTTCCGGGTGTATTGGTGCATCGACTGACCTCCCTTCCCTCTCCCCAGCCCTCTCCCTGAAGGGAGAGGGGGCTTGTCCGTGCCGAGAGAAGATTTGGCGTCAGTCGGAAACTTCGCGGTAGCCGGCTAACGCCGCAACACCCGAGCACACCGAACGGTCCCCTCTCCCTTCAGGGAGAGGGTTAGGGAGAGGGCGTTCTTCAGGACGCACACCGAACCTAGCCGGCAGAACGCCGTTCGCGAGCAAGAGCTAGGCGCCCCCCTCGCTCCTACGAAAAGCCCCTCCAACGAAAAAAGCCCCGGCATCGCTGCCGGGGCTTCGCTATCGGCCCTCCAGCGTGGGGACGGCCGCCAGACTCAGCGGACCGCTTCGAACAGGCCGGTGGCGCCCATGCCGCCGCCCACGCACATGGTCACGATGCCGTAGCGCAGGTTGCGCCGCTGCAGTTCGCGCACCAGGTGGCCGACCTGGCGCGAGCCGGTCATGCCGAAGGGGTGGCCGATGGAGATGGAGCCGCCGTTGACGTTGTACTTCTCATTGTCGATGCCCAGGCGGTTGCGCGCGTACAGGCACTGCGAGGCGAAGGCTTCGTTGAGTTCCCACAGGTCGATGTCGTCGATCTGCAGGCCGCGGGCCTTGAGCAGCCTGGGCACCGAGAACACCGGGCCGATGCCCATCTCGTCCGGCTCGCAGCCGGCCACGGTGAAGCCGCGGAAGAAGGCCTTGGGCTTGAGGCCCAGTTCCAGGGCCTTGTCCAGGCTCATCACCAGGGTCATGGAGGCGCCGTCGGAGAGTTGCGAGGCGTTGCCGGCGGTCACCGAGCCGTCTTCGGCGAACACCGGTTTCAGCGAGTTGAGTCCTTCCAGGGTGGTGTCCGGACGGTTGCAGTCGTCGCGGTCGACCACGCCTTCGACCACTTTCTTCTCGCCGGTGGCCTTGTCTTCCACGGCGTAGCGCACGTTCATCGGCACGATTTCGTCATCGAACAGACCCTCGGCCTGGGCGCGGGCGGTGCGCTGCTGGCTCTGCAGGGCGTAGAGGTCCTGTTCTTCGCGGGTGACGTTGTAGCGGCGGGCGACGATCTCGGCGGTCTGCCCCATGGGGTAGTAGATCCCCGGGAATTCCGCTTCCAGGCGCGGGTTGACGAAGTGGTCGGTGTTGCGCGACTTGGCCGTCAGGGTGATGGACTCGACGCCGCCGGCCACCAGGATGTCGCTGCAGCCGGAGGCCACCTGGTTGGCGGCGATGGCGATGGCCTGCAGGCCCGAGGAGCAGTAGCGGTTGAGGGTCATGCCGGCGACGTGGATGCCCAGCTTCGACAGCACCGCGGCGTTGCGGCCGATGTTGTGGCCCTGGGCGCCCTCGTTGGAGCCGGCGCCGACCACGCAGTCGTCCACCAGCAGCGGGTCCAGGCCGTTGCGCGCCAGCAGCGCGTCGATGCAGTGGGCCACCATGTCGTCGGGCCGGGTCATGTTGAACTTGCCGCGGAACGACTTGGCCAGGCCGGTACGGACGCTGTCGACGATCACCACTTCACGCATGGGGAAACCTCGTTGCTTGTTGTTCGATGGGGAGGTGCAGTCGGCCAAGCATAGGGCGAGGAAATGCCGGGGCGCGACGATCATTCATCCCGGATATGCGCTGCCATCCCCCAGCGGATACGCGACCGCCGCCCAAGGGCGGCGGTCGCGGGGCGCCCTTGCGGCGCGGTCAGACGGTGTCCACCTTCAGCGCGTGGTCGGCCAGCAGGCCGTTGAGCACCGCATGGGTGTCGCCGCTGGAGACGATGGGGCCGCCGTGGTGGTCGGTGTACTTGGCCACCAGGTCGACGTTGGCCAGGTCGATGGTCTGGGTCGTCGCGCCCCCGGTCGCGCCGGTGGGGTTCACCGAGATGGTGGTGGTCGAGGTGGTGGTGTTGACCGAGAAGGTCAGGTACTGCGCCAGCGAATCGGCGGTGGCGTGCTCGCCCTGCAGCAGGTCGGCCAGGTTCAGCGAGTCGCCCTCGCCGATGTTGAAGTCCGTGACCACGTCGTGCCCGGTCTCGCCCTTCTGCCAGACGAACTGGTCGGCGCCGGCGCCGCCGGTGAGGGTGTCGTCGCCCATGCCGCCGAACAGGATGTCGTTGCCGTCGCCGCCGAGCAGGGTGTCGTTGCCGCCCTGGCCGAACAGCAGGTCGTCGCCCTTGCCGCCTTCGAGGATGTCGTTGCCGCCGCGGGTGTCGCCGGCGACGTTGAGCTCATAGGCGTGGGCGACGATGTAGTTGGTCACCTGGCTCTGGGACGGCGCGGCGCCGCCGTTGGCGGCGGTCAGGTAGTCCAACAGGCCCTGGTAGCCGGCGCCGTTGTGGGTGCCGGCGGCGTGCCCGGTCCAGCTCAGGGCGTCGGTGTTGATCACGTCGCCGAAGAGGATGTCGTTGCCGTCGCCGCCGACCAGGTGGTCGTGGCCCACCGCCTGCGGCGAGGTGTTGCTGAAGCCTTCCTGCAACGCGGTCTGCAACTGTTCGGCGGTGTTGATGATCTGCGGCTGGCCGACGTTGGCGGTGAGGTCCGGGGTGTTGCCGGTGAAATGCAGGGTGGCGGTGCCCGTGGTGCTGGTGTTGTCGAAGAACTGCAGGATGCCGCTGTTGATGCCGTCGCCGATGCCGATGGCGTTCACCGACACATGGTCGCTGCCGCTGAACAGGCCGCCGCCGTTGAGCAGGTTGTTGGCGACGTCCAGCGCATCCTTGATGTCGTGGTAGTTGGTGACGGTGCCGCTGTTGCTGGTGTCGCCGATGTAGGTGGTCGGGTTGCCGTCGGTGAGGAAGAACGCCAGGTTGATGTAGTCGTGGGCGGCGTTTGCGCCCCCGCCCACCGTGGCGTTGAACCAGTCGACGGTGGACTTCAGCGCCGCCTCGTAGTTGGTCCCGCCCACGGCGCTGAGGCTGTTGATGGCGCTGATCAGGGTGGCGACGTTGGCGCTGTTCAGGCCATGCACCTGGGTCAGCGTCGAGCCGTCGGCGAAGGACACCAGGGCCAGGTTGATGGTGCCGTCGTGGCCCTTGATCTGGTTCAGCAGGTTGATCAGCGCCGCCTTGGCCAGGGCCATGCGACTGAGCCCGGCGGTCCCGGAGGGGTCGGCCATGCTGCCGGAGGTGTCGATGATCAGCGCGATGTTGTAGTTCTTGCCGGGCGTGGTGGTGACGGAAACGCCGCCCACGTCGCCGATCAGCACGTCGTTGCCGAAGCTGCCGGCGATGGTGCCGTGGTCCGGCCCGAGCGGGCTGGGCACGATGTGGGGCGTCGTCGAGCCGTCGGTGTCGCTGGCATTGCTGCCCACCACCAGGATCGGCGCGCCGTATTTCACGCAGATGTCGAGGTTGGCCGAGGCGGTGTCGCCGTCGCCATCGACGATGGTGTACTGGAACGACTCGCTGATCTGCCCGCTTTCCGGGAAGCTCACGCTGGCCTTGACCGCGTAGGTGTAGTCGCCGGCGTGGTGGCCGCCGCCATCCTTGAGGTACAGCGTCAGGGTGCCGTTGTCGGTGCTGATGGTGAGCAGGCCGCTGCTGGCGTTGTAGCTGCCGGTGGCGTGGCTGGCGCTGGGGTTGAGGTTGGTGAGATTGCCGTTGGCGTCCACCGCGAAGGTCTCGCCGCCGATGCTCACCTGGGTGATGCGCACGGTGCCGTCGGCGCTTACCGGCAAGTCATTGGCCAATACGTTGCCGCTGACCGCGTCGAGGTGGCTGAGGTTGACCAGGGTGGCGCTGAGGTCGCTGGGGTCGGTGACGATGACCGGGGTGCCGTGGCTGTCCACCCGCACCAGGTCCTGGTCGGTGATGGAGGTGCCGACGCCGACGGCGAAGGCCTCGACGTTGTTGGTGCTGCCGTTGTGCGCCGCGAGGAAGCTCTGCCAGGCGTTCAGCGCAGAGTTGGTGCTACCCGTGGTGGGCTCGCCATCGGAGATGAAGTACACCCGGTTGATCGCCGCGGGGTCGGCCCCCGGCGCGTTCAGGTCGGCGTTGATGCTGGTCTGGGCGCGGTTCAGGGCGGCCTCGTAGTTGGTGTTGCCGCCGGCCTGCAGGCCGTTGATGGCGTTCACCAGGCTGGTGTAGCCGCTGTCGCCGGCGTCGTCGAAGCTGTAGTGGCTGGCGGCGCTGGCCGAGGTGGCGAAGCTGATCAGCGAGACCTGGATCAGCAGGCCCATGGACGCGTACTCGTGCAGCATGTTGATCAGCGCGGCCTTGGCCTGGGCCAGCTTGCTGCCCTGCATGCTGCCGGAGACGTCGAGCACCAGCGTCAGGTTGACCGCCGGCGGCGGCTGCACCAGCAGGCATGCCGGGTGGTCGTCCACCGCGGTGGGGCCGTCGTCGGCGAAGCCGATCTTGTTGCCCAGGTCGAGGGTCTGGCTGCTGCTGGCCTTGTCGCCGTCGTAGTCAGTGATGCTGGCGGTGCCTTCCAGGCCGACCAGCCCGGTCTTCAGCCAGGCCACCTGGCTGTCGTAGTTGCCGGAAGCCCCCGGCCCGTCGTGCTGGATGGCCGAGTACTGGGTGAGGATCACCTTGCCGCTGTTGCCGTCCAGGCGCAGGTCGAACACGGTGTTGGCCGTGGTCACGCCCTGCAGGCTGGTGGCGGTGCTGCCGACGATCTTGCCGCCGACGTCGTACAGGTGGATGGTCGCGTTGCCGCTGCTCAGCCCGCTGTCGGCGCCCTGCCCGGCCAGCAGCTTGAGGCTGTAGCTCCAGCTCACGGCGGAGGCCGGGGCATCGGCGCCGGCGCTCTGCGAGGTGATGACGAAGGCGCTGGTGAAGTCGCCGCTGGCGGTGTCGGAGTTGGCGCCTATGGTGTCGGCGTCCTGGGTCAGCACGACGGCGGACTGGCCGCCCAGGCCGACGCTGATGGACGGGCCGTCGTCGGCGAAGGCCACCTTGTTGCCCAGGTCCAGCGAGGCCGTGGAGCTGGCCTTGTCGCCGTCGTAGTCGGTGATGGTCGCGGTGGCCTGCAGGCTCACCAGGCCGGTGGCCAGGGGGGCCTGCTGGGTGGCGTAGTTGCTGGTGGCGCCCGGCAGCGCGTGGTCGATTTCGGCGTACTGCGTCAGGGTGACATTGCCGCTGCCATCCACCTTCAGGTTGAAGATAGTGTTGCTGGCATTCACCCCGCCTTCGGTGTTCGAGGTGCTGCCGATGATCTGGCCGTTCTGCTCGTACAGGTAGATCTTCTGCCCCGCACTGTTCAGGCCCGATTGGGTGCCTTCGGCCACGTCCAGCTTCAGCGCGTAGCTCCAGTTCACCGAAGCCGGAGTGTCAGCACCAGCGCTCTGCGATGTGATGGCGAAGGCTGCGGCGAAGCTGGTGGTGGCGGTGTCGAAGTTCGAGCCGATGGTGTCCGCGTCATGGGTCAGAAGCACGATGGGCTTGCTGCCGCTGAGGTCGATGCAGATGGACGGGCCATCGTCGTCGAACGCGACCTTGTTGCCCAGGTCCAGGGACGCCGTGGAACTGGCCTTGTCGCCATCGAAGTCAGTGATGGTGGCGGTGGCCTGCAGGCTCACCAGCCCGGTGCCGAGGAAGGCCTGCTGCGCGGCATAGTTGCTCGTGGCGCCCGGCAGCGCGTGATCGATCTCGGCATATTGCGTCAGGGTGACGTTGCCGCTGCCGTCGACCTTGAGGCTGAAGATGGTGTTGCTGGAATCGACACCAGCCTCGGTGCTGGAAGTGCTACCGATGATCTGGCCGTTCTGCTCGTAGAGATAAATCTTCTGCCCGGCGCTGTTCAGGCCCGACTGAGTGCCCTCGGCCACGTCCAGTTTCAGCGCGTAGCTCCAGTTCACCGAAGCCGGAGTATCGGCGCCAGCGCTTTGCGAAGTGATGGCGAAGGCTGCGGCGAAGCTGGTGGTGGCAGTGTCGAAGTTCGCACCGATGGTGTCGGCGTCCTGGGTATGCAGCAGCACCGGAGCGTTGCCGCTCAGGCCGACGCTGATGCTCGGACCGTCATCGTCGAAGGCGACCTTGTTGCCCAGGTCCAGGGAGGCCGTGGACGTGGCCTTGTCACCGTCGTAATCGGTGATGGTCGCGGTGGCGTCCAGGCTCACCAGACCGGTGCCGAGGAAGGCCTGCTGCGCGGCATAGTTGCTCGTGGCGCCCGGCAGCGCGTGATCGATCTCGGCATATTGCGTCAGGGTGACGTTGCCGCTGCCGTCGACCTTGAGGCTGAAGATGGTGTTGCTGGAATCGACACCAGCCTCGGTGCTGGAAGTGCTACCGATGATCTGGCCGTTCTGCTCGTAGAGATAAATCTTCTGCCCGGCGCTGTTCAGGCCCGACTGAGTGCCCTCGGCCACGTCCAGTTTCAGCGCGTAGCTCCAGTTCACCGAAGCCGGAGTATCGGCGCCAGCGCTCTGCGAAGTGATGGCGAAGGCTGCGGCGAAGCTGGTGGTGGCAGTGTCGAAGTTCGCACCGATGGTGTCGGCGTCCTGGGTATGCAGCAGCACCGGAGCGTTGCCGCTCAGGCCGACGCTGATGCTCGGACCGTCATCGTCGAAGGCGACCTTGTTGCCCAGGTCCAGGGAGGCCGTGGACGTGGCCTTGTCACCGTCGTAATCGGTGATGGTCGCGGTGGCGTCCAGGCTCACCAGACCGGTGCCGAGGAAGGCCTGCTGCGCGGCATAGTTGCTCGTGGCGCCCGGCAGCGCGTGATCGATCTCGGCATATTGCGTCAGGGTGACGTTGCCGCTGCCGTCGACCTTGAGGCTGAAGATGGTGTTGCTGGAATCGACACCAGCCTCGGTGCTGGAAGTGCTACCGATGATCTGGCCGTTCTGCTCGTAGAGATAAATCTTCTGCCCGGCGCTGTTCAGGCCCGACTGAGTGCCCTCGGCCACGTCCAGTTTCAGCGCGTAGCTCCAGTTCACCGAAGCCGGAGTATCGGCGCCAGCGCTCTGCGAAGTGATGGCGAAGGCCGCGGCGAAGCTGGTGGTGGCGGTGTCGAAGTTGCTGCCGATGGTGTCGGCGTCCTGGGTATGCAGCAGCACCGGAGCATTGCCGCTCAGGCCGACGCTGATGCTCGGGCCGTCGTCGTCGAAGGCGACCTTGTTGCCCAAATCCAGGGAGGCCGTGGACGTGGCCTTGTCACCGTCGTAATCAGTGATGGTCGCGGTGGCGTCCAGGCTCACCAGACCGGTACCGAGGAAGGCCTGCTGCGCGGCGTAGTTACCGGTCGCGCCCGGCAATGCGTGATCGATCTCGGCGTACTGCGTCAGAGTGACGTTGCCGCTGCCGTCGACCTTCAGGTTGAAGATGGTGTTGCTGGAATCGACACTAGCCTCGGTGCTGGAAGTGCTACCGATGATCTGGCCGTTCTGCTCGTAGAGATAAATCTTCTGCCCGGCGCTGTTCAGGCCCGACTGGGTGCCCTCGGCCACGTCCAGTTTCAGCGCGTAGCTCCAGCTCACCGCGGCCGGCGTATCGGCGCCGGCGTTCTGCGAGGTGATGGCGAAGGCCGCGGCGAAGCTGGTGGTGGCGGTGTCGAAATTGCCGCCGATGGTGTCCGCATCCTGGGTCACCAGGTTGCCGAGTTGCGCGCCGCTGGCGCCGATGCCGATGCTCGGGCCGTCGTCGGCGAAGCCGATCCGGCCACCCAGGTCGAGGTTCTGGCTGGCGCTGGCCGGGTCGCCGTCACGGTCGGTGATGGTGACGCTGCCCTGCAGTTGCACCAGGTCGCTGCCGAGGGAGACCTGCTGGCTGTCGAAGCCGCTGGTGGCGCCCGGCAAGGCATGGTCGATGGCGGCGTACTGGGTCAGGGTGACCTTGCCGCTGGCGGCGTCCACCGCCAGCGAGAAGACGGTGTTGGCGCTGCTGACCGCGCCGGCGCTGGCGGCGGTGGAGCCCACCACCACGCCATCGATCAGGTACAGGTGGATGCCCTGGCCGCCGCTGCTCAGGCCCGAGGCCTCGCCCTGGCTGGTGACGTTCAGGCTGTAGTGCCAGGCCACGCTGCCGGCGCCGTCGGCGCCATAGGCCAGGGTCGCCTTGAAGGCGCTGGCGAAGTCCGCCGAGACGCTCTCGGAAGCGCCGCCGCGGGTGCCCGCGTCATGGCTGAGCAGGCTCGGCGCCTCGCCGTCCAGGGCCAGGGAGGCGGTGGGGCTGTCGTCGTTGATGAGGATGGCCAGGTTGCCGCTGGCGGGGGTGCCGTTGCCGTCGGTCAGGGTGTAGGGGACGCTGAGGGCGATGTCGTCCTCGACGCCGTGCTGCGGGTGGTCCAGCGGCTGCTGCAGGACCAGTTCGTAGGTGCCGTTGGCGAGGTTGGTGAGGCTCAGGGTGAACACCGTCTGGCCATTGGCCGAGGCCGTCAGCACGTGGCCGTCGGGGCTCACGCTGTAGCTCAGGGCCACGCCGCCGGAGGTCAGCGCCGGCAGGCCGGTGGTGCTCCAGGCGAAGGTCCCGGGGCCGTCGGCGCCGAAGTCGTAGCCGAGGCTGCCGGAAGCGCTGGCGCCGACGCCGGGCAGTCCGTCGTTGCCCTGGATGCCGCCGGGCAGGCCGTCTTCATCCACCACCGCGCTGGCATTGCCCGCCGTGGGCACGCCGTCCACCGGCGGCGCCGGCGGTGCGGGCGGGCTCGGTGGCTCGGGCGGAGGCGCCGCCTGTGCCTGCTCGGGGCTGGGTATGCCGTCGAACAGCCGCGGGAACAGCGGGCCGCTGGCCAGGGGCCCGGTGGGGAAGCCGATGTCCGGATCGATGTGGCCGCCGATCTCGGTCAGCAGCACGAAGGAGTGCCCGCCGCCGGCCTTGGCGTTGCCGCCGGCGGAGAACGACGGGCCGGCCGCGGTGGCCTCGGCGACCTGGCTCGGGTCCTGCCCGGCGGCGATAGCCGCCTGCAGCGCCTTGACGTCGGTGATGTCCTGCTGGCTGGGCGCGACCGGCGCCTGCGCCGGCGCGCTGTCCGCGTACTGGTGGTGGGCGGCGGCGACCAGTTGATTGCTCATCGGCATCGAACTGTCGCGCCCCAGGGTGAGTTCGCCGCCACCGGCGATCGCCACGGCCACGGCACCTTCGTGCCCGGTCACCAGTTGTTCGCCGACGAACAGCTTGTCGCCCTGGTGCAGGATGCGACGCGAACCATCCGCGGCCACGGCGAAGACCTCGCCCACCGCCTTGCTGACGATACCTACCAAGCTGGCCATGACTGCATCCTCCGCGCTCACCGCCCGGCGCCGCCTCCGGCGGCACCCAAGACCTCCGAGTTGGCCATGCCGTCACCGGCGCGCAGTGATGCGTAGAGGGAAGCAGAAGCCTGAAGGCGCTTTGGCATCAAAAAGCCAGCGGATGAATCCGCCATTTTTTTGACCACGCTTGCTTCGGTACTTCGCGGAAACGCCCGCCCTAGCCGCCTGAAACGTACATGGCTGTATGTGCAAGCCCTATTCGTCCCCATAGCCAAGAAAAATCAGGGTTTGCGAGTTTTACAATGTGCCGCTTTTCATAGGTGTCATAAGATTTTTTCTGAATATGGGATGTGAAAAATTCTTCTGAGGTTCTCGAAAAGTTGTTCTTAGCTCTGATGTTACAGGCGTGAAACGCTTGATATCAGAAAAAAGCCAAGTTTTTGGCGAATTGAAAGAGCATCGAAGTCGAGAACACCAGGAGAACGCCATGCGCAGTCGTAACGCGACGCTATGGAGCGGTGTATTTCTGGCGGCCACCTGCGCTCAAGCCCACGCGATGAGCCTGACCCAAGCCATACAGAGCACCCTGCAATATCACCCGGAGATCAGCCAGAGCATGAACAGCCGGCTGACCGCAGACCAGGAACTGAAGATCGCCCGCGGCGGCTACCTGCCCACCGTCGATCTACTGCTGGGTTACGGCCGCGAAGGCGTCGATAGCCCCTCTACCCGTCAGGAAGGCAACCACAACAAGGAGACGCTCAACCGCGGCGATGCCGAGCTCCGCCTGCAGCAGATGCTGTTCGACGGCTTCGCCACGCCCAACGAGGTGGCGCGCAACGAGGCCAACGTCAATTCCAAGGCGTTCCGCGTGCTGGGCACCTCGGAGAACGCCGCGCTGCGCACCGTCGAGGTCTACCTCAACGTGCTGCAGCACCGCGAGATGGTGAGCCTGGCGCGCAACAACCTGCAGGCCCACCAGCGCATCGGCGACCAGATCCGCATGCGCAGCCAGCAGGGCGTCGGCAGCACCGCCGACAACGACCAGGCCACCGCGCGCCTGGCCCTGGCGCAGAACAACCTCTACACCGAGGAAGTCGACCTGCGCGACGCCGAGGCCAACTTCTACAGCGCCGTGGGCAAGCAGCCCGACGAGCTGGAGACGCCCTCCACCGTCAAGGCCCTGGTGCCGGGCGACATCAACAAGGCGCGCCAGGAAGTGCTGAGCAACAACCCGCTGCTCAAGTCGGCCCAGGCCGACGTGAACGCCGCCGAGAAGCAGTACGAGGCGGCCAAGTCGCCCTTCTACCCGCGCTTCGACCTGGAACTGTCGAAGGCGGCGAACAACAACGTCGACGGCGAGGTGGGCCACTACAACGACTGGGAAGCCCAGGTGGTGATGCGCTACAACCTGTTCAACGGCATGCGCGACAAGAACCGCCTCGGCGCCACCTCGCACCAGATCGACGAAGCCAAGGACATCCGCGACAACGCCCTGCGCCTGCTCAACGAGAACCTCTCGCTGGCCTGGGACGCCATGGAGAACGCCACCAAGCAGACCGGCCCGGCGCGCGAATACGCCGACTACACGCGCAAGGTCCGCGAGGCCTACCAGCAGCAGTTCACCCTCGGCCAGCGCACGCTGCTCGACCTGCTGGACAGCGAGAACGAACTGTTCACCGCCAACCGCCGCTACACCCAGGTGCGCTACACCGAGGAGTACTCGCGCTACCGCGTGCTGGCCGCCATGGGCGCCCTGCTGCGCTCGCAGAACGTCGTGCCGCCCCATGAGGGCGTGGCGCTGTCCGACGTGAAGACCGAGACACGCCTGCCCGACATGAAATAAGGCCCTGCCCGCCCCGCCGCCCGACGCCGGCCCTGCCCGGCCGGCGGCGTTTGCGGGGCGCGGCGGCCGCACGGGGCTCGCAGAAGCCCGGGAGAAGTAGCGTGACCATGATCATCCAGGAGCGCGGCAACCCCGCAGCGGACGATCCCCGCCTGAGCCACGACGACCCCCTGCTCGACGGCCTGCTGATCCTCTGCCGCCTGCACGGCTGTTCGGTCAGCCGCACCAGCCTGAGCGCCGGCCTGCCGTTGCCGCAGCAACGCCTGAACGCCGAGCTGCTGCCCCGCGCCGCGGCCCGCGCCGGCCTGCAGGGGCGCCTGCTGCGCCGCGAGCTGAAGGCCATACCGGCGCTGAACCTGCCGGTGCTGCTGCTGCTCGACGGCGGGCGCAGCGCGGTGCTGCGCCAGTGGGGCGCGGACGGCCAGGCGCTGATCCTGCCCTGCGAGACCGAGGGCGGCGAGCAGTGGGTGAGCACCGAGGAGCTGGCCGCGCAGTACAGCGGCCTGGCCCTGTTCGCCCGCCCGCGCCACGAGCTGGAAGCGGCGCGCCAGCCGCTGGTGCCGCGGGTCGAGGCCTGGTTCCGCGACACCCTCAAGCTGTCGCGCTGGCTCTATACCGACGCCCTGGTGGCGAGCCTGCTGATCAACCTGCTGAGCATGCTGGTGCCGCTGTTCGTCATGCAGACCTACGACCGCGTGGTGCCCAACCAGGCCATCTCCACCCTCTGGGTGCTGGCCAGCGGGTTGCTGCTGGGCACCCTCTTCGAGCTGCTGCTGCGGGTGCTGCGCTCGCACCTGCTGGACATGGCCGGGAAGAAGACCGACGTGGTGCTCTCGGCCACGCTGTTCGAGCGCATCACCGGCATGGCCATGAAGTTCCGCCCGGCCACGGTCGGCGGCTTCGCCCAGAGCATCCACGACTTCCAGGGCCTGCGCGAATTCCTCACCGCGCTGACCCTCACCAGCCTCATCGACCTGCCCTTCTCGCTGCTGATGATCGTGGTCATCGGCCTGCTCGGCGGCTGGCTGGTGGCGGTGCCGCTGCTGGCCTTCCCGCTGACCATCGGCTTCGCCTACCTGATCCAGGTGCGCCTGCGCGACACCGTGCAGAAGAGCCTGACCCTCGGCGCCGAGCGCCAGGCCCTGCTGATCGAGACCCTCGGCGGGCTGGAGACGCTCAAGGCGTGCGGCGCCGAGAGCGAGCGGCAGTACCGCTGGGAAGCCACCCACGGCGCCCTCACCCGCCTGGACAACCACGCCCGCTTCCTCGCCACCCTGGCCACCAACGGCACCCTGTTCGTCCAGCAGTTCGCCGGCATGGCCCTGATCATCTGCGGCGTCTACGCCATCCTCGATGGCCAGCTCAGCGTCGGCGCCCTGGTCGCCTGCTACATGCTCAACAGCCGGGTGCTGGCGCCGCTGGGGCAGATCGCCGGGCTGATCACCCGCCACCAGCAGGCGCGCCTGACCATGAAGAGCACCGACGCGCTCATGGCCCTGCCCCAGGAGCGCCAGGCCAGCCAGCGCCCGTTGGAGCGCACCCAGCTGCACGGCGCGCTGGAGATGCGCCAGGTGGAATTCCGCTACCCCGAGCAGAACGCCGCGGCGCTGAGCCAGATCGGCCTGCGCCTGGCCCCCGGCGAGAAGGTCGGGCTGATCGGCCGCAGCGGCTCGGGCAAGAGCACCCTGGCGCGCCTGCTGCTGGGCTTCTACCAGCCGGACGAGGGGCAGATCCTGCTCGACGGCCTGGACCTGCGGCAGATCGACGTGGCCGACCTGCGCCAGCAGGTCGGCTACGTGGCCCACGACCTGCCGCTGCTGGCCGGCAGCCTGCGCGACAACCTGACCCTCGGCGCGCGCTACGTCGGCGACGCGCGCATGCTGGAAGTGGCCGAGCTGACCGGCGTCAACGAACTGGCCCGGCAGCACCCGGCCGGCTTCGACCGCCCGGTGGGCGAGCGCGGCCAGCTGCTCTCCGGCGGCCAGCGCCAGGCCGTGCTGATGGCCCGCGCGCTGCTGCTGGACCCGCCGATCCTGGTGCTCGACGAGCCCACCAGCGCCATGGACAACAGCAGCGAGGAAGCCCTGCGCCGGCGCCTGCAGGCGTGCTGCGCGGGGAAGACGCTGCTGCTGGTCACCCACCGCACCTCGATGCTCGCCCTGGTCGACCGGCTGATCGTCCTCGACGCCGGGCGCATCGTCGCCGACGGGCCGAAGGACGCGGTGATCGAAGCATTGCGCAAGGGCCACGTCGGCCCGGCAGCGGGGTGAAGCCATGAGCAGCATGCAACCGACGCCGGGCTACCTCGGCGGCCGCAGCGACACCGAGTTCATGCCCGAGGTCCAGGGCACGGTGCTGGAGGACTCGCCGCTGGCCGCGCGCATCACCCTCTGGGCGGTGCTCGCGCTGCTGGTCTGCGCGCTGGCCTGGGCGCACTACGCGCACCTGGAGGAAGTCACCAAGGGCGAAGGCAAGGCCATCCCCTCCAGCAAGGTGCAGACCATCCAGAACCTGGAGGGCGGCATCGTCTCGGAAATCTTCGTCCACGAGGGCCAGGTGGTGGACAAGGGCCAGACCCTGCTGCGCCTGGACGACACCCGCTTCGCCTCCAACAAGGGCGAGACCGAGGCCGACCGCAACGCCCTGGAGGCCCGGGTGGAACGCCTGAGCGCCGAGGCCGAGGGCCGCGAGCCGGCCTTCTCCGACGCCCTGAAGCAGACCGCGCCGCAGGTGGTCGACGACCAGCTGCAGCTCTACCACAGCCGCCAGGCGCGCCAGGCCAGCGAGGTGAGCATCCTCCAGGAACAGCTGCGGCAGAAGAACCAGGAACTGCAGGAATTCCGCGCCAAGGCCCAGCAGTACCGTTCCAGCCTCGGCCTGGTGCAGCAGGAGCTGAACATGTCCACGCCGCTGGTCAAGAGCGGCGCCATCTCCCCGGTGGAACTGCTGCGCCTGCGCCGCAGCGTGGTGGAGATCAACGGCGAGCTGAGCGCCACCACCCTGGCCATCCCCCGCGCCGAGGCGGCCATGCAGGAGATCGCGCGGAAGATCGACGAATCGCGCCAGGCCTTCCGCACCGACGCCCTGAAGGACCTCAACGAGGCCCGCACCGAGCTGAACAAACTCACCGCCACCAGCCGCGCCATCGACGACAAGGTCAGCCGCACCACCGTGGTGTCGCCGGTGCGCGGCATCGTCAAGCAGCTGAAGGTCAACACCATCGGCGGCGTGGTGCAGCCGGGCAGCGACATGGTGGAAATCGTCCCGCTGGAGGACAACCTGCTGGTGGAAGCGAAGATCCGCCCGCAGGACGTCGCCTTCCTCCACCCCGGCCAGCCGGCCACGGTGAAGTTCAGCGCCTACGACTACACCATCTACGGCGGCCTGAAGGCCAAGCTGGAGATGATCAGCGCGGACACCATCACCGACGACAAGGGCAACGCGTTCTATCTGATCCAGGTGCGTACCGACAAGAATCATCTGGGGCCGGACAACAAGCCGCTGCTGATCATTCCGGGGATGGTGGCGACGGTGGATATCATCACGGGCGAGAAGAGCGTGCTGGATTATCTGCTCAAGCCGGTGCTGAAGGCGCGCTGGGAGGCGTTGCGGGAGCGGTGAGGGCTAGGGAGAGGGGGCGTCCGGTGTGGCCGGTGAGTCCAATCGCGGACAGAGTCCGCTCCTACGTCCGTGCTTCCCTGGAACTGCAGGAGCAGTTGTCTCACCGACTGCGCCGGGGTGCTTTTCGTAGGATGGGTTGAGCTTGCGAAACCCATGCGGTCATGGCGATGGGTATCGCTTCGCTCAACACCATCCTACGAGCAGACCTGCACCCGTAGGAGCAACTGTCTTACCTGCTGCGCCGAGTCGCTTTTCGTAGGATGGGTTGAGCCTGCGAAACCCATGCGGTGGTGGCGATGGGTATCGCTTCGCTCAACACCATCCTACGAGCAGACCTGCACCCGAGCGGACCTTGTCCGCGATTGGACGCCCCGGTGGCACGAACAGCTCCCCTAGATGTTGTACTCCACCGGCGGCGCCGGCAGCTCCGCCAGCAGCTCATGCAACCCCGCCGACCACTGCTTGCGGATGCTCGCGTAGTACGCATCCTCCTCCGTCACCCGGTAGCCCGCCGGGACGATCAGGCTGTCGCGGTGGTACACCAGCAGGTCCAGCGGCATGCCCACCGAGAGGTTGCTGCGGATCGTCGAATCGAAGGACACCAGCGCACAGCGCAGGCCCTCGGCCAGGCTGGTGGTGAATTCCAGGTTGCGGTCGAGGATCGGCTTGCCGTACTTGCTCTCGCCCAGCTGCAGGAAGGGCGTGTCCTCGGTGGCCTGGATGAAGTTGCCCTGGGGGTAGATGCTGTACAGCTCCGGCGGGCCACCGGCGATCTGCCCGCCGACCAGGAAGGAGCAGGTCAGGTCGGTGTTGCCGGCCAGGGGCGCGGCGTCGCGGGCCACCACCTCGCGCACGGTGGCGGCCACCAGCGCGGTGGCTTCGTAGAGGGTCGGCACGCTGTGCAGGTTCACCTGGCCGGCGTCGTCCAGGCGCTGCTTCAGCAGGTTCACCACCGACTGCGAGGTGGCCAGGTTGCCAGCGCTCTGCAGCACGATCAGGCGCTCGCCGGGCACGCCGAAGGTGAACAGCTTGCGGAAGGTGGCGATGTGGTCGATGCCGGCGTTGGTCCGCGAGTCCGAGGCGAACACCAGGCCCTCGTCCAGGCACATGGCTACGCAATAGGTCATGGGATGGCCTTCTTCAGGGGTTGCCCGGCAATACTAGACCACTACGGGTTTCCATCCCGTGGCAGCCTCCCCGCCGGCCTCACTGCTGGCTGCGCAGCAGCGGCGCCACCACCACCCGCGCGTGCATCTGCTCGCCCAGGCCGCTGCCGCGGCGCATGCCGCGCACCGGGCAGGCGTCCAGGTAGTCCAGGCCCACCGCCAGCTTCAGGTGGCGCTCCGGGCGCGCCAGTTCGTTGGTCACGTCGAAGCTGTACCAGGCGTCGTCCAGCCAGGCCTCGGCCCAGGCGTGGCTGGCCAGGTCCCGGTCGCTGCCGCGGTACAGGTAGCCGGAGACGAAGCGCGCCGGAATGCCCAGGCTGCGCGCGCAGGCGAGGAAGGCGTGGGTGTGGTCCTGGCAGACCCCGGCGCCGCCGGCGAAGGCCTCGGCCGCGGTGCTCTCGACGCCGGTGGCGCCCGGCTGGAACGGCATCTGCCCGTGCAGGGCATGCATCAGCTTGATCAGCGCGTTGCGGTCGCGGGCCTCGCCGCACTGCGCCAGGGCGAAGGCGCGCAGGGTGTCGTCCGGGGTGGTCAGGCGGGTGAAGCGCAGGAACGGCAACGGCGACTGGTCGTCGTGCTCGGCCTCGCGGCTCTCGTCGATCTCCACCAGGCCGCGGGCGCGGATCACCACGGCCTCGTGGGGTTCGTCGATGCTCAGCACGTGCAGCACGTTGCCGTAGGGGTCGCGCTGGGCGCGGGCCGGGCGCGGCAGCGTGAGCTCCCAGCTGAGCACGTGCTGGCGCTCGCTTTCCTGGGGCGTCAGGCGCAGGTACTGGATGCTGGCGCGCACCGGGTCGTCGTAGCGGTAGGTGGTGTCGTGGCTGATGGCGAGTTTCATACGGCCTCCAGATAGGAACTGTGGATTGCCCGGGCCAGCTGGCGGATCAGCAGGATGAAGTCGGTGAGCCAGGCGTGCAGGCCGTCACCGAGGATTTCGTCGATCGCCGTGTAGCGCAGGCGCGCGGCCAGTTCGGCGGCCAGGCGCTGCGCCGGGCGGCCGTTGTCGCCGGGCAAGGTGGATAGGATGCCGTCCAGTTCCTCCACGCAGGCTTGCAGGGAACGGGGCACCTCGGCACGCAGAAGCAGCAGTTCGGACACGTGGCGGGCATCGGGCGAGCCACGGTAGATCTCGTTGTAGGCTTCGAAGGAGGACAGCGCGCGCAGCAGCGCGCTCCACTGGTAGTAGCCGCGCGCCGAGGTATCGCTGACCTCCTCGGCCTCCTCGCCGAGCAGTTCGTAGCGGGCGTCGAGCAGGCGCAGGGTGTTGTCGGCGCGTTCGATGAAGGTGCCCAGGCGGATGAAGCTGGAGGCCTCGCCGCGCATGATGGTGCCGTAGGTGGCGCCGCGGAACAGGTACGAGCGCTCCTTGACCCATTCGCAGAAGCGGCTGATGCCGTAGCGGCCCAGGCCCTGCTGGGCGATGCTGCGCATCTCCAGCCAGGTGGCGTTGATGTTCTCCCAGATGTCCGCGGTGATCCGCCCGCGCACCGCGTGGGCGTTGCCGCGGGCGGCCTGCAGGCAGCGGTAGATGCTCGCCGGGTTGTCGGCGTCGAGGGCGAAGAAGTGCAGCATGCGCTCGGGCTGCATCTGCCCGTGGCGCTCCAGGTAGTCGTCCATGGTGCCGGTGATCAACAGCGGCATGGCCAGTTCGTCGGCGCCGCCGCCGCGATCGTCCGGCGGCATCAGCGACAGCGAATAGCTCACGTCGAGCATGCGCGCGAGGTTCTCCGCGCGCTCCAGGTAGCGGGACATCCAGTACAGGTCGGCTGCGGTACGGCTCAGCATCTCAGTCCTCCACCACCCAGGTGTCCTTGGTACCGCCACCCTGTGACGAATTGACGACCAGCGAGCCCTCGCGCAGCGCCACGCGGGTCAGCCCGCCGGGCACCAGGCGCGTCTCGCGGCCGGACAGCACGAACGGCCGCAGGTCGATGTGCCGCGGCGCGATGCCGCTGTCGACGTAGGTCGGGCAGGTCGACAGGCACAGCGTCGGCTGGGCGATGTAGGCGTGCGGGCGGGCCTTGATGCGCTCGCGGAAGGCCTCGATCTCCTGGCTGCTTGCAGCCGGGCCGACGAGCATGCCGTAGCCGCCGGAGCCCTGGGTTTCCTTGACCACCAGCTCCGGCAGGTGCGCCAGCACGTGGGACAGGTCGGCCGGCTTGCGACACTGCCAGGTGGGCACGTTCTTCAGTATTGGTTCCTCGGACAGGTAGAAACGCACCATGTCGCCGACGTACGGGTAGATCGACTTGTCGTCGGCCACCCCGGTGCCGATGGCGTTGGCCAGCACCACGTTGCCGGCGCGGTAGGCCGCCAGCAGGCCGGGCACGCCGAGCATCGACTCGGGGTTGAAGGCCAGCGGGTCGAGGAAGGCGTCGTCCAGGCGCCGGTAGATCACGTCCACCGGGCGCGGGCCGGCGGTGGTGCGCATGTACACGCGCTCGTCGCGGACGAACAGGTCGGCGCCTTCCACCAGCTCCACACCCATCTCGCGGGCCAGGAAGGCGTGCTCGAAGTAGGCGCTGTTGAAGCGCCCGGGGGTCAGCACCACCACGCTGGGGTTGTCCAGCGGGCTGGAGCTGCGCAGAGTCTCCAGCAGCAGGTTCGGGTAGTGGTCGATGGGCGCGATGCGCTGCGCGGCGAACAGCTCGGGGAACAGCCGCATCATCATCTTGCGGTCTTCGAGCATGTAGCTCACGCCGCTGGGGGTGCGCAGGTTGTCCTCCAGCACGTAGTAGCTGCCGTCGGCGTCGCGCACCAGGTCGACGCCGGCGATGTGGGCGTAGAGGTCGCGGTGCAGGTCCAGGCCCTGCATGGCGATCTGGTAGCCCTCGTTGGTCAGCACCTGTTCCGCCGGCACCACCCCGGCCTTGATGATGCGCTGCCCGTGGTAGAGGTCGGCGAGGAACATGTTCAGCGCGCGCACCCGCTGGATGCAGCCGCGCTCCACCACGCGCCATTCGCTCATGGGAATGCTGCGCGGGATGGTGTCGAACGGGATCAGGCGCTCGGTGCCCTGCTCGTCGCCATAGAGGGTGAAGGTGATGCCGGCGCGGTGGAACAGCAGGTCGGCCTCGCGCCGGCGCTGCTCCAGCATCTCCGGCGGCGCCGCCGCCAGCCATCGGGCGAATTCGCGGTAGTGCGCCCGGCACTGGCCATTCGCGTCATACATCTCGTCGTAGAAAGTGCGGGACATGCCGAACTCCTTGTCGCCACCAGTAGCCTTGCCATCGCAAGCCCCGTGCCATCGAAACAAAGCCTTGGGTTTCAATGGCTTGCAAAACAAGCCCGGCCTGGGTGCGCCACTTTGGTGCAACCGGCGCGGGCAACGGGCCGGCGCCGCCCCTTTTGGCGCCAACCGCTTCAGTCTAGGCCAGCGGCGGCAACCGGCCCGCCGCGCTTGCGCCTATGCTTATGCGTGGATGGCGAGCCTGCGCTTGTAGCCCCCGCCGGGCGCGGCTAGGCTGCCAGAGATGTCGTTTCGCCATGACACAATGCTGTCGCCCAGGTGCCCCGCCTGCGGTGCGGTACGGCCGCAGAGGCTCCGAACCCCCAACAGGAGTCCGACCATGCCTTCCCCGAAACTCGCCCCCCTGGCCTTCGCCGGCGCCTGCGCCCTGGCCAGCGCCGCCCTGCAGGCCGCCCAGAGCGGCACGCCCGAGGGCGCCCTCGACATCATCGCCTGGCCCGGCTACATCGAGCGCGGCGAGAGCGACAAGAACTACGACTGGGTGACGCCCTTCGAGAAGGAGACCGGCTGCAAGGTCAACGTGAAGACCGCCGCCACCTCCGACGAGATGGTCAGCCTGATGGCCAAGGGCGGCTACGACCTGGTCACCGCCTCGGGCGATGCCTCGCTGCGCCTGGTGTACGGCAAGCGCGTGCAGCCGATCGACGTCAGCCTGATCCCCAACTGGAAGAACGTCGACCCGCGCCTGCAGGACGCGCCCTGGCACACCGTGGACGGCAAGCACTACGGCACGCCCTACCAGTGGGGCCCGAACGTACTGATGTACAACACCAAGGTGTTCCCCAAGGCGCCGGACAGCTGGAGCGTGGTGTTCAAGGAACAGCAACTGCCCGACGGCAAGAGCAACAAGGGCCGCGTGCAGGCCTACGACGGGCCCATCTACATCGCCGACGCCGCGATCTACCTCAGGGCCACCGAACCGTCCCTGGGCATCCAGGACCCGTACCAGCTCACCGAGGAACAGTACGCCGCGGTGCTCAAGCTGCTGCGCGCCCAGCACGCGCTGATCCACCGCTACTGGCACGACGCGACCGTGCAGATGAGCGACTTCAAGAACGAAGGCGTCGCCGCCTCCGGCTCCTGGCCCTACCAGGTCAACGCCCTGCAGGGCGAGAAGCAGCCGATCGCCTCGACCATCCCCGCCGAAGGCGTCACCGGCTGGGCCGACACCACCATGCTGCACGTCGACGCCAAGCACCCGAACTGCGCCTACAAGTGGCTGAACTGGTCGCTGGAACCCAAGGTGCAGGGCGACGTCGCCGCCTGGTTCGGCTCGGTGCCGGCGGTGCCGGCCGGCTGCAAGGGCAGCCAGCTGCTCGGCGCCGAAGGCTGCGCCACCAACGGCTACGACCAGTTCGACCGCATCGCCTTCTGGAAGACGCCGCAGGCGGAGGGTGGGAAGTACGTGCCCTATAGCCGGTGGACGCAGGATTACATTGCGATCATGGGCGGCAGGTAGCGCGCCGGCTTTTCGTAGGAGCGAGCTTGCTCGCGAACGGGGTTTGCCGGTGGCTGCGGTGCCAGGACCAGGAGCGCCCTCTCCCCAGCCCTCGGCTGCGCGCCCCGCCCTGAAGGGAGAGGGGGCTAGTCCGTGCCGAGAGAAGTGATGGTTTCAGCCGGCAACTCGGTACAAGCCGGCTAACTCAAGAGCATCCGCGCACTCCGAACGGTCCCCTCTCCCTTCAGGGAGAGGGTTAGGGAGAGGGGCTCTTGCATCGCACAGAACCCCCGGCAACCGTTCATGACTATCCGCCACCTGACGTCGATCGCCAGCCCACTCGGACTCAGGCGCAACGGCGTACAACCGCAAACGGTCGTACGCCCCACGTCGGCCCCTCCCCCATGCACTACCCTGTTAAAGCACACCAGCCACGCGGGTAGCGCCATGACCACAGCCGTCCAGTTCACCGAGGTGAGCCGCCACTACGGCGAGGTGAAAGCCGTCGACCGGGTGTCCATCGAAATCCGCGATGGCGAGTTCTTCTCCATGCTCGGCCCCTCCGGCTCGGGCAAGACCACCTGCCTGCGCCTGATCGCCGGGTTCGAGCAGCCCTCCTCCGGCTCCATCCGCATCCATGGCCAGGAGGCCGCCGGGCTGCCGCCCTACGAGCGCGACGTGAACACGGTGTTCCAGGACTACGCGCTGTTCCCGCACATGAACGTGCTGGACAACGTCGCCTATGGCCTCAAGGTCAAGGGCGTGGCCAAGGCCGAGCGGCTCAAGCGCGCCGAAGAGGCGTTGGACATGGTCGCCCTCGCCACCTACGGCAGCCGCAAGCCGGCGCAGCTCTCCGGCGGCCAGCGCCAGCGCGTGGCCCTGGCCCGGGCCCTGGTCAACCGCCCGCGGGTGCTGCTGCTGGACGAACCGCTCGGCGCGCTGGACCTGAAGCTGCGCGAGCAGATGCAGGTGGAACTGAAGAAACTGCAGCGCCAGCTGGGCATCACCTTCATCTTCGTCACCCACGACCAGGGCGAGGCGCTGTCCATGTCCGACCGCGTGGCGGTGTTCAACAAGGGCCGCATCGAACAGGTGGACACCCCGCGCAACCTCTACATGAAGCCGGCCACGCCCTTCGTCGCCGAGTTCGTCGGCACCGCCAACGTGCTGCGCGGCGACCTCGCCCAGCGCCTGCTCGGCGCGGCCGGGGCCTGGTCGCTGCGCCCGGAGCACGTGCGCTTCGGCCAGCCGCGCGAGGGTGAGCTGCAGGTCGCCGGCACCCTGGTGGACGTGCAGTACCTGGGCGCCGCCAGCCGCTACGAAATCGCCCTGGACGCCGGCGGCCGGCTGGTGGCCGCGCTGCCCAACGGCGAGCGCGAGGAGCAGCGCCCGCAGCCCGGCGAGGCGGTCAGCGCCTGCTGGGCGCGCAGCGCGCTGGTGCCGCTGCGCGAGGAACCGCTGCCATGATGCGCGCCGTCTCCAGCTTCCTCTACCGGCGCAGCAGCCTCTACCTGCTGATGCTGCTGATCCCGCCGCTGCTGTGGTTCGGGGTGATCTACATCGGCGCGCTGTTCGCCCTGCTCTGGCAGAGCTTCTACACCTTCGACGACTTCACCATGGCGGTGACGCCGCAGCTGACCCTGGCCAACTACGCGGCGCTGTTCAACCCGGCCAACTACGACATCGTCCTGCGTACCCTGGGCATGGCCGTGGCGGTGTCCCTGGCCAGCGCCGTGCTGGCCTTCCCCATCGCCTACTACATGGCGCGCTTCGCCGGGCCCAAGGAGAAGGCCTTCTTCTATATCGCGGTGATGCTGCCGATGTGGGCCAGCTACATCGTCAAGGCCTACGCCTGGACGGTGATCCTGGCCAAGGGCGGCATCCTCTACTGGATCATCGAGAAGCTGCACCTGCTGGGCCTGCTCAACCTGCTGCTGGACGTGCCCGGGGTGGGCGGCAACACCCTGTCCACCTCGCACCTGGGGCGCTTCTGGGTGTTCACCTACATCTGGCTGCCGTTCATGATCCTGCCGATCCAGGCCGCCCTGGAACGCCTGCCGCCGTCGCTGCTGCAGGCCAGCGCCGACCTGGGCGCGCGGCCGCGGCAGACCTTCGCCCAGGTCATCCTGCCGCTGGCCTTCCCCGGCGTGGTGGCCGGCTCCATCTTCACCTTCAGCCTGACCCTGGGCGACTTCATCATCCCGCAGCTGGTGGGCCCCAGCGGGCTGTTCATCGGCACCATGGTCTACGTGCAGCAGGGCTCCATCGGCAACATGCCGCTGGCCGCGGCCTTCACCCTGGTGCCCATCGTGCTGATCGCCGTCTACCTGTCCATCGCCAAGCGGCTGGGGGCCTTCGATGCACTCTGAGCGAGCTTCCTGGGCCTTGCGCCTGGCCGCCTGGGGCGGGCTGGTGTTCCTGCACTTCCCGATCCTGGTGATCCTGCTCTACGCCTTCAACACCGAGGAGTCGGCCTACAGCTTCCCGCTGCAGGGCTTCACCCTGCGCTGGTTCGCCGAGGTGGCCCAGCGCGGCGACGTGCTCGACGCCATCTGGCTGTCGGTGAAGATCGCCTGCGTCGCCACCCTGGTGGCCATGGTCCTCGGCACCCTGGCCGCCGGCGCGCTGTACCGCCGCGACTTCTTCGGCAAGGAAGGCATCTCGCTGATGCTCATCCTGCCCATCGCCCTGCCTGGCATCATCACCGGTATCGCGCTGCTCTCGGCGTTCAAGACCCTCGGCATCGAGCCGGGCTTCCTGACCATCGTCATCGGCCACGCCACCTTCTGCGTGGTGATCGTCTACAACAACGTGATCGCGCGCTTCCGCCGCACCTCGTTCAGCCTCATCGAGGCCTCCATGGACCTGGGCGCCGACGGCTGGCAGACCTTCCGCTACATCGTCCTGCCGAACATCGCCACCGCCCTGCTGGCCGGCGGCATGCTGGCCTTCGCGCTGTCCTTCGACGAGATCATCGTCACCACCTTCACCGCCGGCCACGAGCGCACCCTGCCGCTGTGGCTGCTGAACCAGCTGACGCGCCCGCGCGACGTGCCCATCACCAACGTGGTGGCCATGCTGGTGATGCTGGCGACCATGCTGCCGATCCTCGGCGCCTACTACCTGACCCGCGGCACCAGCGACGTGGCCGGCGGCGGCAAGTGAACCGGCGGCCCGCCGCGGCGGGCATCCAGCCACCGAAGCAGAGGAGCCCCGCAATGCAAAGCAAACTCCTGATCAACGGCCAGTTCGTCGCCGGCGAAGGCGAGAAACTGGACATCCTCAACCCCTCCACCGGCGAGGTGCTGGGCCAGATAGCCGAGGCCAGCGAGGCCCAGGTGGACGCCGCCGTGCGCGCCGCCGACGCCGCCTTCGACGGCTGGTCGCAGACCACCCCGAAGGACCGCGCGCAGCTCCTGCTGCGCCTGGCCGACAAGATCGAGGAACACGCCGCGGAGCTGGCGCGCCTGGAATCGCAGAACTGCGGCAAGCCCTACGCCGCCGCGCTGAACGACGAGATCCCGGCCATCGCCGACGTGTTCCGCTTCTTCGCCGGCGCCTGCCGCTGCCTGCCCGGCTCGGCGGCCGGCGAGTACCTGCCCGGCTTCACCTCGATGATCCGCCGCGACCCGGTGGGGGTGATCGCCTCCATCGCGCCCTGGAACTACCCGCTGATGATGGCCGCCTGGAAGCTCGGCCCGGCCCTGGCCGCCGGCAACTGCGTGGTGCTCAAGCCCTCGGAGCAGACGCCGCTGACCGCCCTGCGCCTGGCCGAGTTCATCGCCGAGCTGTTCCCCGCCGGGGTGGTCAACCTGGTGTTCGGCCGCGGCCCCACGGTGGGCAGCCCGCTGGTCAGCCACGCGCTGGTGCGCATGGTCTCGCTGACCGGCTCGGTGGGCACCGGCAAGCACATCATCCGCAGCGCCGCCGACAGCGTGAAGCGCCTGCACATGGAACTGGGCGGCAAGGCCCCGGTGATCGTCTTCGACGACGCCGACCTGGCCGACGTGGTCGATGGCATCCGCACCTTCGGCTTCTACAACGCCGGGCAGGACTGCACCGCGGCCTGCCGCATCTACGCCGGCAAGAAGATCTACGACAACTTCGTCGCCGACCTGGCCAGCGCCGTGTCCAGCCTGAAGACCGGCCTGCAGGACGACCCGGCCACCGAGCTGGGCCCGCTGATCACCGCCAGCCAGCGCGAGCGCGTCTCCGGCTTCGTCGAACGGGCCAAGGCCAGCCCGCACATCCGCATCGCCACCGGCGGCGCGGCGGTGGCCGGCAACGGCTTCTTCTACCAGCCGACGGTGGTGGCCAACGCCCAGCAGGACGACGAGATCGTGCGCAACGAGGTGTTCGGCCCGGTGGTCTCGGTCACGCCGTTCAGCGACGCCGAGCAGGCCATCCGCTGGGCCAACGACTCCGAGTACGGCCTGGCCAGCTCGGTGTGGACCCGCGACGTCGGCCGCGCCAGCCGGGTGGCGGCGCGCCTGCAGTACGGCTGCACCTGGGTCAATACCCACTTCATGCTGTGCAGCGAAATGCCCCACGGCGGCTTCAAGCAGTCCGGCTACGGCAAGGACCTGTCGCTGTACGGCCTGGAGGACTACACGGTGGCGCGGCACGTGATGATCAAGCATTGAGGCTGGCCGGGCGCGAAGAGCCCCTCTCCCCAACCCTCTCCCGCAAGCGGGAGAGGGGGCTGTTCGGAGCGAGCGGGGAATTCGGAGTCATCCTGATACTCCTAAAAACCCCCTCGTCATTCCCGCGAACGCGGGAATCCAGTGACGGATGGTTGGGTTCGCGAGCAAGCTCGCTCCTACGAAGAGCAGCCCTGGCGTAATCATGAGGCCACCCTGTAGGAGCGGATCTCATCCGCGAATCGCGCCGGTACCTCCGGCTAACCACCTGTAGGAGCGGGCCCTGCCCGCGATTCGCGCGCAGGGCGCGCTCCTACGAAGCGCATCGGTGTCAGAGATCGATCACCAGCCGCGCCGTCCGGGCGCGCGATACGCAGAGCATCAGGCTCTGCTGCGAGGCCTTTTCCGCGTCGCTCAGGTACTGGTCGAAATGCTCCGCCTCGCCTTCGAGGATGGCCGTCTCGCAGGTGCCGCAGACGCCCTCGCGGCACAGGCATTCGACCTTGGCCGCTTTCACGTTCTCGATGGCCTGGAGGATGGTCATGCCCTCCTCCACCCGCAGTTCGCGGCCGGAGCGTGCCAGCACCACGGTGAAGGCGGCGCCTTCGGCCGGGGCGGCGGCGAACTGTTCCCAGTGCACGCGCTCGTCCGCGATGCCGGCTGCCTTGGCGCCTTCGATCACCGCATCGATCAGCGGCTTGGGCCCGCACACGTACACATGGGCATCCCCGGCCAGGCCGGCGAACAGCGCCGCCAGGTCGAGCTTGCGCCCCAGGCTGTCGATGTAGAAGCGCACGTGCCCGGCGTGCGGGCCCTGCTCCAGCTCGGCCTGGAACGCGCCGTGCTCCGGGCTGCGGAACGCGTAGTGCAGTTCGTAGGGCGTGTCACCGCCTTCCAGGTCGTGCAGCTGGGCCAGGAACGGGGTGATGCCGATGCCGCCGGCGATCAGCACGTGGCGCCCGGCGCTCGGGTCCAGGGCGAACAGGTTGTTCGGCGTGGAGATGGTCAGCCGGGTGCCGACCTCCACTTGCTGGTGCATGAAGGCCGAGCCGCCCCTGGACTGCTCTTCCAGGCGCACGCCGATCTGGTAGTGGCTGAGGTCGCGCGGGTCGCTCATCAGCGAGTAGGCGTTGCTGAAACTACCCGCCGGGTCCTGCACGATCACATGGCTGCCGCCGCTGAACGCCGGCAGCGGCTGGCCGTCCTCGCGCACCAGGGTGAAGCGCTTGATCAGCGGCGTCGCCTGTTCCACCGCGCTGACGCGGACGCTGAACATCTCGTATTTGTTGGCCATCATTCACCTCGACTGCAAGGGCGAGCGGCAGGCCCTGCCGCTCCCCGTGACCTCTCCCCGCTCAAACGGCGAGGCACAGGTACTTGATTTCCAGATAGTCCTCGATGCCGTACTTGGAGCCCTCGCGGCCCAGGCCGGACTGCTTCACCCCGCCGAACGGCGCCACCTCGTTGGAGATCAGCCCGGTGTTGATGCCGACCATGCCGTATTCGAGACGCTCGGCCACCTTGAACACCCGGCCGACGTCGCGGCTGTAGAAGTAGGCGGCCAGCCCGTACTGGGTGGCGTTGGCCAGTTCGATCACCTCGGCGTCGCTGGAGAAGCGCACCAGCGCCGCCACCGGGCCGAAGATTTCCTCCTCCAGCAGCGCCATGCCCGGGCGGATGCCGGCCAGCACCGTGGGTTCGAAGAAGCCGCCGCCCAGTTCATGGCTGCGGCCGCCCAGCACCAGTTCGGCGCCCTTGCCGACGGCGTCGTCGATCAGGCTGCGCACCTTGGCCACCGCCTTGTCGCTGATCAGCGGGCCGACCTGGGTGCCCTCGGCGCTGCCATGCCCGACCTTGAGCTCGCGCACGCGCTCGACGAAGCGGGCGGCGAAGCGCTCGTACACCGCGTCGTGCACGTAGAAACGGTTGACGCACACGCAGGTCTGCCCGGCGTTGCGGTACTTGGCGATCAGCGCGCCTTCCACCGCCGCGTCTATGTCGGCGTCGTCGAAGACGATGAAGGGCGCGTTGCCGCCCAGCTCCAGGGAGACTTTCTTGATGGTCTCGGCGCACTGGCCCATCAGCAGGCGGCCCACCGGGGTGGAGCCGGTGAAGGTCAGCTTGCGCACCAGCGGGTGGCCGGTGAGCTGCGCGCCTATGGCCACGGCGTCACCGGTGACGATGTTCAGCAGCCCCGCCGGCAGCCCGGCGCGCTCGGCCAGTTCGGCCAGCGCCAGGGCGCTGAACGGCGTCTCGTTGGCCGGCTTGAGCACCACGCTGCAGCCGGCGGCCAGGGCCGGGGCGACCTTGCGGGTGATCATCGCCGCCGGGAAGTTCCACGGGGTGATGGCCGCGCACACGCCGATGCCCTGCTTGATCACCAGCAGGCGCTTGTCGTTGCTCGGGCTGGGGATGACGTCGCCATAGATGCGCTTGCCTTCCTCGGCGAACCACTCGACGAAGGAGGCGGCGTAGCGGATCTCGCCCAGGGCCTCGTGCAGCGGCTTGCCCTGCTCGAAGGTCATCAGCCGGGCCAGGTCGTCTTCATGTTCCAGCAGCAGCTCGAACCAGCGGCGCAGCACCTGGGCACGCTCCTTGGCGGTCTTCGCGCGCCAGCCTTCCAGGGCCGCGTCGGCGGCCTCGATGGCGCGCACGGTCTCGGCGCCGCCCATCAGCGGCACATGGCCGAGCAGCTCGCCGCTGGCCGGGTCGGTCACCGCGACCGTGCGGCCGTCGTCGGCGTCGCACCAGGCGCCGGCGATGTAGGCCTGCTGGCGGAACAGTTTCGAATCGTTGAGTTTCACGCAAGTCTCTCCAGGCAGCGCCGCCGGCCACGCGGGCCGGCGGCGCTGGCCATCAGTCGTCCAGGTGGGCGACGGCGATCAGGTTGTGGAAGTGGGCGATGCCGTGCTCGCTGATGCCGCTGCGCTGCTTGTCCACCATGATCCGGCCCTGGCCGCGGTAGCCGCGGGACTTCAGGCCCTTCTGCACGCTTTCCACCAGGCGCAGGTCCTCGGGGCGGAACACGTCGCGGTACCACTCCACCAGCACCTTCTGCTCCTCGGTCAGCTCCTTGTCGAGGAAGTAGATGTCGTAGTGCTGCAGGGTGGTCTCGGCGTCCACCGGGAACTCATAGATCACGGTCATGAAGTTGGCGCCCGGCGGCACGTTGAACATGGTGCACGGCCAGGCCCAGAAGCCGGCGAAGGACGGGTCCTTGACCGATTCATCGACCTTGAACGACTGCTCCGAGGACTTGGCGATGCCGTACTGCAGGCTCCAGTTGCCGTGCAGGGTGTGGCCGTACTGGCCGACGTCCACCGAGTCGGCGAAGCTGGGGTGCGCCGGGCCGCAGTGGTAGCACTCCAGGTAGTTGTCGACGATGGACTTCCAGTTGGCCGGGGTGCTGGTGACGAAGCGCGCCGCCAGCTGCAGGTCGTCGATCACCGCGCAGGCCTGGCGCATGCGCGCCTGCAGGCCCGGCAACTGGTCTTCGACGCTGCCGGCGTCGTTGTCCATGTTGATGAAGATGAAGCCGGCGTATTCCTCCACGCGCAGCGGCACCAGGCCGTAGTCGCCCTTGTCGAAGCCCTGCACGGCGTCGCAGTTGCGCACGTGGGTCAGCTCGCCGTCGAGCTTGAAGGTCCAGGCGTGGTACGGGCAGGCGATGACGTTCTTGGCCTTGCCGCTGCCTTCCAGCAGCTGGTGGCCGCGGTGCGGGCAGACGTTGTAGAAGGCCCGCAGCACGCCGTCGCGGCCGCGCACGACGATGATGCTTTCGCCGATCACCTCGCGGGTGATGTAGGCGTTGTTCTCCGCCACTTCGCTGCGGTGCCCCACGCAGATCCAGCTGCGGGCGAAGATGTTTTCCTTCTCGTGCTCGTACACCGCCTTGCTGGTGTAGAAGTGCGCGGGAATGGTGAAGGCTTCTTCGTGGTTGGCGCAGAAATCGGCCGGCAGGCGTTGGAAGTCGTTCATCGGTTGGTCTCCGGTTTCAGGCACGGGCGTCGCCGTGCTTTTTACTTATTGGTTAACGGATATCTGCTGGTTAACAAGCCGGGCAAAAAAATTTGCCGCGGGGTGCCCGCCTCCGCTCGGGAGGCGGGCCGTATCGCTTACTGCGCGGGCGCCGCGGCGGCCACCGGCTGCGGCTCTGCATGGGGCTCCTCGCCGGCCAGGCGGGTGGCCTCTTCCTCGATCAGGTGCGCCGGCATCGAGCCGTAGTCCTGCACCATCCACTTGAGGAAGCCGTAGATCTTCACCAGCAGGATCGCCATGAACGGGATGGCGGTCAGCACTACCGCGGTCTTCATGGTCGACAGCGAGGCCTTGGCGAAGAGCATGGCCAGCGGCACCAGGGTCAGGGTCACGCACCAGAACAGCCGGTGGGTCGGCGTCGGGTCGTCGCCTTCCTGCAGGTTGCGGGTGCTGGTGGCGGCCACCGCGTAGGCCGCGGCGTCCATGTGCGAGGCGCAGAACACCGCCATGATGAACAGGTACACGGCGAGGAACGCCTTGCCCATCGGCAGGGCCGCCAGCAGCGCTTCCACCGCGCTCTCGCCGCCGTGTTCGCTGAGGATCTTC
This sequence comes from Pseudomonas sp. R3.Fl, assembly GCF_023516765.1. Taxonomy (NCBI): domain Bacteria; kingdom Pseudomonadati; phylum Pseudomonadota; class Gammaproteobacteria; order Pseudomonadales; family Pseudomonadaceae; genus Pseudomonas; species Pseudomonas sp. R3.Fl. The sequence continues at coordinate 6,440,052 of NZ_JAMGSO010000001.1, read as the reverse complement.
GGCACGTCGATGGCCCCAGTGATGAACTGGTGCATGCTGTAGCTTTCCAGCGCGCCGAAGAAGAACCAGCAACCGAAGCTGCCGCCCATCAACAGGGCAAACACCACTTCCCTGATCTGCCGGCCGCGCGACACGCGGGTCACGAACATGGCCACGCCGGGCGCGTAGGACACCCACCAGAGCCAGTAGAACACCGTCCAGTTGCGGGTGAAGGCGCCGTCCCCGGCGGGGTCGGTGAACAGGCTCATGTGCACGTAGTTCTGGATCATCAGGCCGAAGGCGTTGGCCGTGTTGTTGATGGTGAACTGCGTCGGGCCGACCAGCAGCACCACCGCGGCGAACACCAGGGCGCCGTAGCAGACCATCTTGCTCAGGTGCTGCAGGCCGCCATCGATGCCGATGTAGGAGCTGAGCGAGAAGAGCACGGCGATCACGCCGATGACCATCAGCTGCACCATGAAGGTGTCCGGCGTGCCGACCAGGCCGGAGAGACCGCGGGTGAGCGTCGAGGCGGTCAGCGCCAGGGACACGGTGAGCGCGCCCATCATGGTCAGCAGGAAGATCAGGTCCACCGCGCGGCCCACCGGGCCGGTGGCCTTGAAGCCGGTGACGGCCTCGACGATGGAGGCCAGGTTCAGGCCGCTCTTCTTGCGCACGTGGAAGTGATAGGCCATGGCCAGCGAGGCCAGGGCGTAGATCGACCAGGCGCTGATGCCCCAGTGGAAGAACGAGTAGCTGACGCTGTACTCCAGCGCCTGGGCCGACTCGGGAACCATGTTCAGGCCGGGGGTCTGGTAGTAGTAGGCCCACTCCATCACACCCCAGTACAGGGTCGAGGAGCCCATGCCGGCGCAGATGAACATGAACACCCAGGTGGCGGTGGAATATTCCGGCTTGCCGCTCCCCAGGCGGATGTGGCCGTACTTGCTGAAGGCCAGGTACAGCACCACCAGGGAGCTGGAGAACACCAGCAGCTGCACGCTGGTGCCGAAGGTGCGGGTGGAGAGTTCGAACAGGGTGTTGGCCAGCTGCCCGGACTGTTCCGGGAACGCGGCCAGGCCGACCACGGTGAGCAGCACGGCGACGAGGCTTACGGTAATCAGGAACACATCAATCTTTTTGTTCTTGTGCGACATCAATCGACTCCTGGAGCTATGGAAGTCTCCCCGCCCGCGGGTAGGCAAATCCCGTCTGTGGGTGGGAAGGGCTGTTTCGTTCGGCTGAGCTTGCTCTTTCCTCTGTAAACCTTAAGTTAACCAAAATCCAATGGTTAACATTGTGCCCGCAACGCTTTCTGCCTGCAAGCCTGAAGCGCAGGTCTGATGGGGCTTTCCGGATGATTGGCGGCCCGCTGCGCCTTCCCGTTGCGCAGCGGGCCGCCGGGTAACTCAGCCGGCGACGCGTGCGGCGATGGCCTCGCCCACTTCCTGGGTGGAACGCTGGCCGCCCATGTCGCGGGTCACCTCGCCTTCGGCGATGACCTGCTCGATGGCCGCGAGGATGTCGTCGTGGGCGGCGCGGTAGCGCGCGTCCCCCTGGCCGAGGAAGTCCAGCATCAGCGCGCCGGACCAGATCATGGCGATGGGGTTGGCGATGTTCTTGCCGTAGATGTCCGGCGCCGAGCCGTGCACCGGCTCGAACAGCGAGGGGAACTTGCGCTCGGGGTTGAGGTTGGCCGAGGGCGCGATGCCGATGGTGCCGGCGCAAGCCGGGCCGAGGTCGGAGAGGATGTCGCCGAACAGGTTGGAGGCCACCACCACGTCGAAGCGCTCGGGCTGCAGCACGAAGCGCGCGCAGAGGATGTCGATGTGCTGCTTGTCCCAGGTGATCTGCGGGTAGTTGGCGGCCATGGCCTCGGTGCGCTCGTCCCAGTAGGGCATGCTCACGGCCATGCCGTTGGACTTGGTGGCCGAGGTCAGGCGCTTGCGCTCGCGGCTCTGGGCCAGATCGAAGGCGTACTTGAGGATGCGGTCGACGCCGCGGCGGGTGAACACCGATTCCTGCAGCACGAACTCGTTCTCGGTGCCTTCGAACATGCGCCCGCCCAGGGAGGAGTACTCGCCCTCGGTGTTCTCGCGGATCACCACGAAGTCGATGTCGCCGGGCTGCTTGTTCGCCAGCGGGCACGGCACGCCGGGGAACAGGCGCACCGGGCGGATGTTCACGTACTGGTCGAACTCGCGGCGGAACTTCAGCAGCGAGCCCCACAGGGAGATGTGGTCGGGCACCTTGTCCGGCCAGCCGACGGCGCCGAAGTACAGGGCGTCGAAGCCCTGCAGCTGCTGGAACCAGTCGTCGGGCATCATCTTGCCGTGCTGCAGGTAGTAGTCGCAGCTGGCCCACTCGAAGTGCTCGAACTCCAGCGCCAGGCCGTGTTTGGCGGCCGCCGCCTGGACGACGCGCAGGCCTTCGGGGAGGACTTCGTTGCCGATGCCGTCGCCGGCGATGGCGGCGATGCGATAGGTCTTGCTCATGCTGGGCACACTCTTGTGGCTGTAGGGCTTGTCGTGCCGACCATGCTATAAGCGCCATTCGAAAACATAATCCCGCTTTCCATGGATTCTTAAGACACGAATCGTGAACAATCTGCCGAACCTGGAAGACCTCGCCGTCTTCGTCCAGGTCGCCAAGCGCGCGAGCTTCGCCGCCGCCGCCAGCGAGCTGGGCATGTCCACCGCCTTCATCAGCAAGCGCATCCGCCTGCTGGAGCAGAACCTCGGCGTGCGCCTGCTGCACCGCACCACCCGGCGGGTGTCGGTGAGCGAGGACGGCGAACGGGTGTACCACTGGGCGCTGCGCATCCTCGACTCGGTGCAGCGCATGGGCGACGAGGTCTCGGCGCTGCACCGCGAGCCCAGCGGCCAACTGCGCATCGCCAGCAGCCTGGGCCTGGGCCGGCGCTTCGTCGCCCCGGCGCTGTCGGAGCTGGCGGCGCGCTACCCGCAGCTGGACATCCGCCTGGACGTCCACGACCGCCTGGTGGACCTGGTGGCCGAGGGCGTGGACCTGGACATCCGCGTGGGCAACGAGATCGCCGCCAACCTCATCGCCAAGCCCCTGGCGAAGAACCGCCGGGTGCTCTGCGCGGCGCCGGCCTACCTGGAACGCCGCGGCACGCCGCGCAGCCTGGCCGAGCTGACCAGCCACGACTGCCTGGTGATCAAGGAGCGCGACCACCCCTTCGGCGTCTGGCACCTGGAGGGGCCCAGCGGCGAGGAGAACGTGAAGGTCACCGGTCCGCTGTCATCCAACCACGGCGAAGTGGTGCACCAGTGGTGCCTGGACGGCCGCGGCATCCTCCTGCGCTCCTGGTGGGACGTGCACGACAGCCTGGCCGACGGCCGCCTGGTGCAGGTGCTGCCGGAATACCAGCAGCAGGCGGACATCTGGGCGGTGCACGCCTCGCCCCTGGCCAGCTCGGCCAGGGTGCGGGTGGCGGTGGAGTTCTTCCGGCAGTATTTCGCCGAGCGCTATACGCTGCCGGAGAGCTGAGCGGAGAAGGCTGAAGGCTGAAGGCTTTTCGTAGGAGCGAGCTTGCTCGCGAACGGTGTTCACCGCTGGCAGTTGCGGTGATGGGTATCGCTTCGCTCAACACCATCCTACGGGTCTTGTGCTTACCGGAGGGGGTAGGAGCGGACTCCGTCCGCGATTGTGCTCCCCGTCGGCAATGGTGTTTCGGGTTGCCTCCTTACCCTCACCCCAGCCCTCTCCCAGAGGGAGAGGGGGCCGTTCGGCGCGGCCGGGTTGATCGGTTTCAGCCTGATACCGCAACGCAGTAGAACTTTCAGGATGAAGCCTGACTTCCACTCCGCTCAGGACAGCCCCCTCTCCCTTCAGGGCGGGGCGCGCAGCCGAGGGTTGGGGAGAGGGCCCGCGGCCACCCCCAGCACCGAAACACCCGGCATACACCACGCCGCCCCAGCCCCTCAAATATCCGGCAACGCCCAATCGATCGGCGTCTTGCCATTCTGCTCGAGGAATTTGTTGGTCCGGCTGAAATGCCCGTTGCCGAGGAAACCACGGTAAGCCGACAACGGCGACGGATGGGCGGACTTGAGGATCAGGTGCTTGCGCGGGTCGATCAGCTTCTGCTTGCTCTGCGCGTGGGAGCCCCAGAGCAGGAAGACCACGCCGTCGCAGCGCTCGTTGACCACCTCGATCACCCGGTCGGTGAACTGCTGCCAGCCGGCCTGGGCGTGGGAACCGGCGCGGGCCTGCTCCACCGTCAGCGAGGTGTTGAGCAGCAGCACGCCCTGCTCCGCCCAGTGCTGCAGGTAGCCGTGGCTGGGAATGGGGACGTTCAGGTCGCGCTGCAGCTCCTTGTAGATGTTCTGCAGCGACGGCGGCGCCGGCACCCCCGGCTGCACCGAGAAGCACAGGCCGTGGGCCTGGCCGGGACCGTGGTAGGGGTCCTGGCCGATGATCACCACCTTCACCTTGTCCAGCGGCGTGGAGTCGAGGGCGTTGAAGATCAGCGGGCCCGGCGGGTAGATCACCTTGCCGGCGGCCTTCTCCTTGCGCAGGAATTCGCCCAGCTCGCGCATGTACGGCTTGTCGAACTCCTCGCGCAGGGCACTCTTCCAGCTCTCTTCCAGTTTGATACGATCGTCGGTCTCGGTCATGGGACACCTGATGGAACATGGCCGCCGCACCCTAAGAAAAGCTCCCGCCCCTTGTCAATGCGGCAAAGTCCATGGATCCCTCGGAAAGCTCTCCTGCCATCCCCCCTGCCGACGCCGTGCGCTTCGCGCTGTACAACCGTTTCCTCAAGGGCGAGGCCAAGGTGCCGCAGATGCCCGAGTCGCACCTGCGCGTGCGCCGCCTGCTGGGCGATGCGCGTACTTCGCTGGAGCAGCTGGCGCGGGTGATCAACGCCGACCCGCCGCTGGCCGCCTACCTCATGCAGTTCGCCGAAAGCCCGCTGCTGCGCGGCGCGCGCCCCTGCGCCTCGCTGCGCGACGTTTTGGCGCGCCTGGGCACGCGGCGCCTGGGCAACCTGGTGCTGGGCTTCTCCCTGCGCAACCTCTACATCGGCAAGGAACGCATCCTCCAGCAGATGTTCCGCGCGCGCTGGAACGCCGCCCGCGAGCGCGCCGCCTACAGCGCCCTGCTCGCCCAGCACAGCCAGGTGGCCGAGGCCGACGACGCCATCCTCGCCGGCCTGCTGCAGGACGTCGGCAGCCTGCCGCTGCTGGCCGAGCTGGAGCGCTGGCCGCAGTACCCGCGCGATGCCGAGTCGCTGCAGCGCCTGTGCGAGCAACTGTCCGGCGACATCGGCGTGGTCATCATGACCGTCTGGAAGCTGCCCACCCTGACCATCGAATGCGCCCGCCAGCGCAGCCGCTGGAACCGCGAGCACGACGGCCCGGCCGACCTCGCCGACCTGGTGCAGGTGGCCGAGCAACTGCGCAATCCGGCCCTGGCCGGCGACGCCCTGGCCGAGCTGCCGGCGTTCCGCCGCCTGGCGCAGAACTGCCCGGCGCTGCAACAGCCCATCCCGCAGTTGCGCACGCAGTTGAACGAAGAAGTGAAGCTCTGGCAGCGCCTGCTCGCCGGCCGCTGAGCCTCAGCCCTGGTGCAGCGCCCGATAGTGGCTGGGCGCCATCCCCACCACCCGCTTGAACAGCCGCGAGAAGTAATAGGCATCGGCATAGCCGAGCTGCTCAGCCACCTGGCGCACCTCCAGGTGGCCCTGGTCGAGCAGGCGGCAGGCGTGGGTCATCTTCAGCCGGATGAAGTCCTGGATCGGCGCCTGGCCGGTCAGGGCGCGGTAGGTCTTGGCGAAGTGGAAGCGCGACAGGCGGAACTGCGCGGCCAGCTCGTCGAGGTTGAGGCTGCTGTCCAGGTGCTCGCGCATCAGCGCCTGCACCGCCTCGATGTCCAGCACCGCGCCGGACTTCAGCCGGGCGCGCACCGGGCGCAGCGCCAGGGAGGTCAGCAGGGCCTGCAGCAAATGCGCGGCGTGGATGAAGTGCGGCAGGCTCAGGCCCTGGCGGCGCAGCGCCAGCAGCGCGTCGAACTCCCCGCGCAGGCGCGGCTGCACGCCCACCCGCAAGCGTGGCGAGGAGCCCAGCGGGCGCAGGAACTCCTCGGCCAGGGCGCCGTCCAGGTGCACCCAGTAGATCGACCAGGGCCGCCCGGGCGCGGCGCCATAGGCGTGGGCCAGGCCCTTGGGCAGCACCAGCAGGTCGCCGGCCAGCACCTCGAATCGTCCATCCGCGCAGGTCAGCCAGCCCTCCCCCGCGTTGCAGTAGATCAGCAGGTGATCGTCCGGCGCCTGGCGCTCCATGCGGTGCCCGGCGGCGGCCGGGTAATAGCCCAGCGCCAGCGGGTAGCAGGCCTGGCCCAGCGGGTGCCGGGCCAGGGCGCGGCGCAGGCGCGGCGGGGTGATGAAGCGGACGCCCTGCTGCGGCAGGGGCCAGGCCGAGAGAAGCGGGCTGCCGGACATGCGGATGAATACCCTGGGAAGTCGATCCAATGCCAAGATCGTCCATCCCCGAGGCAAGATCGTCAATCCACAGCGGGGCCCGCCTCGCGCTATAACCGTGGCAGGCTGTCCCACTCCACAAGAACAAACCGAGGAAGCTCCATGGAATTCGATCTCAGCGAAGAACAGCGCCTGCTGGTGGAAAGCGCCAAGGCCTTCGCCCGCCACGAACTGGCGCCGCACGCCGCGGACTGGGACCGCGAGCACCACTTCCCGGTCGACGTCATCCGCCGCGCCGCCGAGCAGGGCTACCTCGGCCTCTACATAGCCGAGGACGACGGCGGCCTGGGCCTGTCGCGGCTGTCCGCGTCGCTGATCTTCGAGCAACTGGCCGCCGGCTGCGTGGCCACCACCGCCTACATCACCATCCACAACATGGCCGCCTGGATGCTCGCCAGCTTCGGCGACGCGGCGCTCAAGGCGCAGTGGCTGCCCGGGCTGATCGGCGGCGAGTCGCTGGCCTCCTACTGCCTCACCGAGCCGGACGCCGGCTCCGACGCCGCGCACCTGCGCACCCGCGCCCGCCGCGACGGCGAGGAATACGTGCTGGACGGCGCCAAGACCTTCATCTCCGGCGCAGGCTCCACCGACGTGCTGATCGTCATGGCGCGCACCGGCGCGGACGGCGCCAAGGGCATATCCTGCTTCCTGGTGCCGGCCAACGCCGAAGGCATCCGCTACGGCCGCAACGAGGACAAGATGGGCTGGAAGGCCCAGCCCACCCGCACCATCACCTTCGAGGGCGTGCGCATCCCGGCGGGCAACCGCATCGGCCCGGAAGGCCAGGGCTTCGTCTACGCCATGAAGGGCCTGGACGGCGGCCGCCTGAACATCGCCAGCTGCTCCCTGGGCGCGGCCCAGGCGGCGCTGGAGCAGTCGCTGCGCTACGTCGAGGAGCGCAAGCAGTTCGGCAAGGCCCTGGCCGAGTTCCAGGCCCTGCAGTTCAAGCTGGCCGACATGCTCACCGACCTCACCGCCAGCCGCCAGATGGTGCGCCTGGCCGCGCACAAGCTGGACCACAAGGACGCCGAGGCGACGCTGTACTGCGCCATGGCCAAGCGCTTCGCCACCGACCGCTGCTTCGCCCTGTGCAACGAGGCCCTGCAGCTACACGGCGGCTACGGCTACCTCAACGACTACCCGCTGGAGCGCTGGGTGCGCGACAGCCGCGTGCACCAGATCCTCGAGGGCACCAACGAGATCATGCGGGTGATAGTCGCGCGCCGCCTGCTCGACCAGGGCGGCATGCTCGACCGCCTGCTGTAGCGCCTTTGATCTTCGTAGGAGCGAGCTTGCTCGCGAACCCGTCCCGATTGTTCGCGAGCAAGCTCGCTCCTACGAAAAGCGGAAAGCGGAAAGCACGAAGCCCCGTAGGATGGGTTGAGCGAAGCGATACCCATGCCACGAAAAGCGCCGCGCAGAAAGATGGAAAAAACGCCCGCCCGGGCGGTCCAATCCGAACGCAACGGACATGGACGCCCGGGCCCGGGCCCCCTAGAGTCCCCGCATACCCCGGCGCCGGCCACGGCCCGCGCCCTGCCAAGGAGAACCCCATGAGCACCGCAGTCGAACCCTACAAGCCCGGCCACTTCGACCTGACCCACAAACTCACCGTGGAGAAGCACGGCCACACCGCGCTGGTCACCATCAACCACCCGCCGGCCAACACCTGGGACCGCGACTCGCTGATCGGCCTGCGCCAGCTCATCGAGCACCTCAACCGCGACGACGACATCTACGCCCTGGTGATCACCGGCCAGGGGCCGAAGTTCTTCTCTGCCGGCGCCGACCTGAACATGTTCGCCGACGGCGACAAGGCCCGCGCCCGCGAAATGGCCCGGCGCTTCGGCGAGGCCTTCGAGGCCCTGCGCGACTTCCGCGGCGTGTCCATCGCCGCGATCAACGGCTACGCCATGGGCGGCGGCCTGGAATGCGCCCTGGCCTGCGACATCCGCATCGCCGAGCGCCACGCGCAGATGGCCCTGCCCGAGGCCGCGGTGGGCCTGCTGCCGTGCGCCGGCGGCACCCAGGCGCTGGCCTGGCTGGTCGGCGAAGGCTGGGCCAAGCGCATGATCCTCTGCGGCGAGCGGGTAGACGCCGAGACCGCCCAGCGCATCGGCCTGGTCGAGCAGGTGGTGGACAGCGGCGAGGCCCGCGGCACCGCCCTGCTGCTGGCGGCCAAGGTGGCGCGGCAGAGCCCGGTGGCGGTGCGCACCATCAAGCCGCTGATCCAGGGCGCCCGCGAGCGCGGCCCGAACACCTGGCTGCCGGAGGAGCGCGAGCGCTTCGTCGACCTGTTCGACGCCGACGACACCCGCGAGGGCGTCAACGCCTTCCTGGAAAAACGCGAACCGAACTGGCGCAACAAGTAAGGATGACCCGATGAATGTACTTTTCGAGGAACGCCACGGGCTGCACGGCTTCCGCATCGGCATAGCGACGCTGGATGCGGAAAAGAGCCTCAACGCCCTCAGCCTGCCGATGATCGAGGCGCTGCTGCAGCGCCTGCAGATCTGGCGCGACGACCCGCACATCGCCTGCGTGCTGCTGCGCGGCGCCGGCACCAAGGCCTTCTGCGCCGGCGGCGACGTGCGCAAGCTGGTCGACGCCTGCCGCGAACACCCCGGCGAGGTGCCGGAACTGGCGCGGCGCTTCTTCGCCGACGAATACCGCCTCGACCACCTCATTCACAGCTACGGCAAGCCGCTGATCTGCTGGGCCCACGGCTACGTCATGGGCGGCGGCATGGGCCTGATGCAGGGCGCCGGGGTGCGCATCGTCACCCCGTCCAGCCGCCTGGCCATGCCGGAGGTGAGCATCGGCCTGTACCCGGACGTCGGCGCCAGCTGGTTCCTCGCCCGCCTGCCGGGGCGCCTGGGCCTGTTCCTGGGCCTGGGCGCCACCCAGATGAACGCCCGCGACGCGCTGGACCTGGACCTGGCCGACCGCTTCCTGCTGGACAACCAGCAGGAGGACCTGATCACCGGGCTGATCCAGCTGAACTGGCGCGAACAGCCCGAGGTGCAGCTGCACAGCCTGCTCCGCGCCCTGGAGCACGAGGCCCGCGGCGAACTGCCCGAGGCCCAGCTGCTGCCGCGCCGCGAGCGCCTGGACCAGCTGCTCGACGTGGCCGACGCCAACGACGCCTGGCAGGCCCTGGCCGCCCTGCAGAACGACACCGATCCGTTGCTGGCCAAGGCCGCGCGGACCCTGGCCAGCGGCTGCCCGCTGACCGCCCGGCTGGTCTGGGAGCAGATCCGCCGCGCGCGCCATTCGTCGCTCGCCGAGGTGTTCCGCATGGAATACGCCATGAGCCTGAACTGCTGCCGCCACCCGGAATTCCCGGAGGGCGTGCGCGCCCGGCTGATCGACAAGGACAACACGCCGCACTGGCACTGGCCACGGATCGCTGCCATACCTGAGGCAGTGGTGGACGCGCATTTCGAGGCGACCTGGGAGGGCGCGCACCCGCTGGCGGACCTGTAGCCCCGCCCCCTCCCCTGTAGGAGCGAGCTAGCTCGCGAACGCTTTTCACCGGCAGCCCCGGCGTGAGGCAGGTTCGCGAGCAAGCTCGCTCCTACGCAAAGACGTGCTTCGTGGCGTTCACCCCTGGCAACCAGAGGAGAACGCGGATGAAACAGATAGCCTTCATCGGCCTCGGCCACATGGGCGCGCCCATGGCCGCCAACCTGCTCAAGGCCGGTTACCTGCTGCGGGTCTTCGACCTGGTGCAGAGCGCCGTCGACGGCCTGGTGCCGCTGGGCGCCAGCGCCGCGCGCAGCGCCCACGACGCGGTGGACGGCGTCGACGTGGTGATCACCATGCTGCCGGCCAGCCAGCACGTCGAGGGGCTCTACCTCGGCGAGCAGGGCCTGCTGCAGCACATCGCCCCCGGCACCCTGGTGCTGGAGTGCTCCACCATCGCCCCGGCCTCGGCGCGCAAGGTCCACCATGCGGCGGCGGAACGCCGGATTCCCATGCTCGACGCGCCGGTCTCCGGCGGCGTCGGCGGCGCCGTCGCCGGCACCCTCACCTTCATGGTCGGCGGCGATGCCCAGGTGCTGGAGAAGGCCAAGCCGATCTTCTCCGCCATGGGCCGCAACATCTTCCACGCCGGCAGCGACGGCGCCGGCCAGGTGGCCAAGGTGTGCAACAACCAGTTGCTGGCCATCCTCATGATCGGCACCGCCGAATCCCTCGCCCTGGGCGTGGCCAACGGCCTGGACCCGCTGGTGCTGTCCGAGATCATGCGGCGCAGCTCCGGCGGCAACTGGGCGCTGGAGGTCTACAACCCCTGGCCCGGGGTGATGGAGAACGCCCCGGCCTCGCGCGGCTACGAGGGCGGCTTCCTCAGCGCGCTGATGGCCAAGGACCTCGGCCTGGCCCAGGAGGCCGCGCAGCTCACCGGCAACGCCACGCCGCTGGGCAGCCTGGCCACCAGCCTCTACCGCCTGCTGCTCAAGCAGGGCTTCGGCGACAAGGACTTCTCGGTGGTGCAGAAGCTGTTCGACCAGGGATTGTGAAGCACGGCTTACGAGTGCATGGCGACCCGGCCGGTTTTTCCCGCGCAGGGCAAGGCCGATCATGGGCGCCATTCCGCCGTGCTACGGCCTTTGCCCTGGAGCTTAACGATGAAAATCGCCCTGATCGGTGCCACCGGCCATGTCGGCCATTACTTCCTGGAAGAAGCCCTGCGCCGCGGCCTGCTGGTGACGGCGCTGGTCCGCGACCCGGCCAAGCTGGCCGACCGCGCCGGCCTCACCGTCGTGCGCGCCGACGTCTACGACGCCGCACAGGTGGCCAAGGCGGTGGCCGGCCATGACGTGGTCATCAGCGCCTTCAACGCCGGCTGGGGCAACCCGGACATCCGCGCCGCCCATGCCCGCGGCAGCCAGGCCATCCTCGACGGCGCCAAGGCCGCCGGGGTGAAGCGCCTGCTGGTGCTCGGCGGCGCCGGCAGCCTGGAAATCGCCCCCGGCCAGCGCCTGGTGGACAGCCCGGAATTCCCGGAAGCCTGGAAACAGGGTGCCCTGGGCGCCGCCGACGCCCTCGACCAACTGCGCGGCGAAAAGGACCTGGACTGGGCCTTCCTCAGCCCGGCCATGCTCCTCGAAGGCGAACAACGCACCGGCAGCTTCCGCATCGGCGGCGACCAGGTGCTGTTCGGCGCCAAAGACGAAAGCCGCATCTCCCTCCCCGACCTGGCCGTGGCCATGCTCGACGAAGCAGAACGCCCCGCCCACCACCGCCAGCGCTTCACCGTGGCCTATTGACCGGAACATTGTAGGAGCGGGCCCTGCCCGCGATTTCGCGCGCAGGGCGCGCTCCTACAAGGGAACACCGCGGGTGGGGCGGCGTAGGGCGTATAACCGTTCGCGGTTATACGCCGCCGGCCGGAACACCGATGCCCCATGCCGATCCGCCCTTCGTAGGAGCGAGCTTGCTCGCGAACGGGCGCGGTGCCGTGCGGTTCGCGAGCAAGCTCGCTCCTACAAAAAGCAAAGCCACGCGATCACCCCTCCCGCTTCTCCGGCGTGGCGATATCGAACCAGAACTCGAAGTCATCCAGCATCCCGAACAGCTTGGCCAGCAACAGCGGATTGCCCGAGCTCTTCAGCTTGCCCTGGGCGATCAGCACCACCGGGTTGGCCTCCTTGAGCAGTAGGCGGTTGAGGTCGGCGCGGTCGATGGTCACCGTCTGCCCGGCGTCCTCGCTGTGCACGCCGCGGATGTTGTTCAGGTGCGAGTTCTTCAGCTCCAGCAGGTATTCCTGGCCGATGTCCGGCAACACCAGGTTGATGGCGAAGTCCTCGCCCTCGGCCTTGCCGGCGTTCAGGCGCACGCCCAGGTAGTCGAACAGCAGGCCGGTGTCCATCGCGGCCAGGGCGTCGGCGCTGGAGGTCTTCAGCGACGGCAGGTCGCGCGGCACGCCGTGGCGCAGTTCGTCCGCCGCGGCCAGGTAGCTGTTGCGCCAGCCGGCGTTCTCCGCCTGGTAGCCCAGCTGCTCCAGGGCGTCGGCCTGCAGGCGGCGGGCAGCCTGGTTATCCGGCTCGGCGAAGACCAGCTTGTTGACCACCTCCACCACCCAGCGGTACTCGCCCTGGTCGAAGGATTTCTGCGCCATCTGCAGCACGTGCTCGGCACCGCCCATGAATTCCACGTACTTCTTCGCCGAATCCTCCGGCGCCAGCGGGTTGAGGGTGGCCGGGTTGCCGTCGTAGTAGCCCAGGTACTTGTTCACCACCGCGCGCACGTTGTGGCTGACCGAGCCGTGGTAGCCGCGGTTGTACCACTCGTTGGCCAGCTCCGGCGGCAGTTGGAAGCGCTCGTGGATCTGGTTGATGGTCACGCCCTGGTTGGCCAGGTGCAGGCTCTGATCGTTGAGGTAGCCGTAGAGGTCGCGCTGCTTCTCCAGGGTGCGGACGATGTCCTCATGCCCCCAGCGCGGCCAGTTGTGCACGGCGAACATCACCTCGGCCTGGTTGCCGTAGCGGTGCAGCGCCTCGTTGATGTACTTGCTCCAGCCCAGCGCGTCGCGGGTCTCGGCGCCGCGCAGGGTGTAGAGGTTGTGCAGGGTGCCGGTGACGTTCTCGGCCATCAGCAGGGCCTTCTGCTTCGGCAGCCAGACGTTCATCTCCGAGGGCGACTCGGTGCCGGGGGTGTTCTGGAAGGCGAAGTCGACGCCGTCGATGCGCAGTTGCTCGTCGTCCTTCTCGATCAGCCGGGTCGGCGCGATCAGGCTCATCGGCCCGTGGGCGACGGCCTTGCCGATGGCCATGTCCACCAGCCCCCGCGGGCCCTGGGGCAGCTCGGTGCCGTACTGGTAGGTGGCGCGGCGCAGCATGGCGTTGCCGGCCAGCACGTTCTCCTTGATCGCCGACTCCATGAAGCCCTTGGGCGCGATGATCTGCACCTCGCCCTTGTCCACCTGTTCCTGGCTCACCAGGCCCTTCACCCCGCCGAAATGGTCGACGTGGGCGTGGCTGTAGATGATCGCCTTGATCGGCTTCTGCCCCAGCTCCTGGCTGACCAGGGCATAGGCAGCCTTGGAAGTGGCCGGGGTGGTCAGGGTGTCGATGATGATCCAGCCGCTGTCGCCCTGGACGAAGGTGATGTTGGCCAGGTCGAAGCCGCGCACCTGGTAGATGCCGTCGGCGACCTTGTACAGCCCGTACTTGAGGTTGAGCAGGGCCTGGCGCTGCAGGCTGGGGTTGATGCTGTCGATGTCCTGGCCGGCATCGAGGAAGCCGAAGCCGCCCAGTTGCCAAGCCACGCTGCCGTCCTCGTTGCGGATCACCAGCTGCTCCGGGCGCTTGATCAGGCCCTGCTCGACCCGCGCGAAGTCGCTGCGGTCGTTGAACGGCAGCGCCTCGCGGACCTTCTGCTGCAGGGCCACGGTGAAGGCGCTGGGCGGCTTGGGCGCATCGGCGGGGTCGTCGGCGGCGAGCAGCACGGGCGACAGGCCGGCCAGCAGGACGGCGGCGGAAAGGCGCAGCATGGAAAACTCCGGTTCTTGTTATGGGAATGCCTGGCACTATGCCGGCAGGCATGGCAATAATTCCAATGCATTCCTTTACCGATCCTGATGCATACCAAGCATGACCGACCTGCGCCAGCTCCGCCATTTCGTCGCCCTCGCCGAACACGGCCACTTCGCCCGCGCCGCCGAAGCGGTGAACCTCAGCCAGCCGGCGCTCTCGCGCAGCATCCAGGCCCTGGAAAGCCAGCTCGACTGCCGTCTGCTGGACCGCAACCCGCGCGGCATCAGCCTGACCGCCCACGGCCGGCTGGTGCTGGAGCACGCCCGCCGCCTGCTGGCCGGCAGCCGCGCGCTGGACAACGCGGTGAGCCAGCTGGGCAACCTGGAGGCCGGCGAACTGCGCCTGGGCGCCGGCCCCTTCCCCGCCGCGCGCCTGCTGCCGCAGACCCTCGCGGCCTTCAGCCGGGCCCACCCGCGGGTCAGCGTGGCGCTGGCCATCGAGAACTGGCAGCTGCTGCACCGGCGCCTGCTGGACGATGAGCTGGAACTGTTCGTCGCCGACTGCCGCGAACTGCTGGGCGACCCGCGCCTGGACATCCAGCCGCTGCGCGAGCACGACAGCCTGCTGTTCTGCCGCCCCGGCCACCCGCTGCTGGCGCGCGGGCGCCTGGCCATCGACGACCTGCGCGACTACCCGCTGGCCGGCCCGCGCCTGCCGCGCGACGCCCACCAGCGCCTGGCGCGCAGCCTGGGCCGCGAGCAGCCGCTGGACGTGCAATGCGACGACGTGCTGATGCTCAAGGAACTGGTGCGCGGCAGCGACGTGCTGTGCCTGGCGGTGGCCGACGTGGTGGCCGCCGACGTCGCCGCCGGGCGCCTGGCCACCCTGCCCTGGCCGCGCCAGGCCGGCGACGCCGCGCTGCGCGGCTCGGCCTACGGCCTGGTGCGCCACGCCAGCCGCAGTCTGTCGCCGGCGGCGCAGGCATTCGTCGAGCTGTTGCTGCAGGTCGATGGCCAGGGCGTCGAAGGCCCGGCGCAGAACGACTGACGGCACCCGAAGGTGCCGTCAGCAGGGGCATCAGCGATGCCAGTAGTAGCCGGGGGCCGGGGCGTAGCGCACCGGCGGCGGCGGAGGCGCGTAGTAGCGATGGCCACCGCGCCAGCCGCCATGGTCGTGTTCGTAGACCACGCAGCCGGACAGCGGCAGGAACAACAGCAGGGCAACGAGAAGGCGACGCATGGCTAACTCCTGATCGGCATCCGCTTCGAATCAGCGGCTTAAACGATCAGACCCGGCGCCCCGGCGGCGGTGCCCGGCTACAGGGTAAAGCTTATGTAAATCACGGATTTACCCGCAGCGCGGGCAGGTGCAGCACGCCGAAGAACAGCACCTGCAGGCGCTCCAGCCAGGGTTGCCGGCGCGCCTTCAGGCGCCGGCCCAGCAGCAGCACCTCGCCGGCATGCACCGCCAGCAGCACGACCGAAAGCGACAGCAGCGGGCGGTACAGCTCGCCGAACGGGTACAGCAGGTTGACCGCGGCGGCCAGCCAGAACATGGCCAGCGCGCCCTTGGCGAAGGACAGCAGGTGCGACATGGGCGACTCCGATGGGGTGGATGGTCCGCGCAGTCTGCCGCGGGCCGCGCGCCGGCCGACACCGACTTTCGACTGGCGCACCAGGATGTGGCGGCGTGCCTCATCAGGGCGCATGGCGGCCCGGCGCAACACCCTGCCCGGCGGAGCCAAGCCTTCTGCCACGGGCCCTGGGCGAAGTTGGCACGCCCCTCGCTTTGTCAGCGGCGTGCAGGAATCGCCCGCCAACGCGGGCCGGCGGCACCACAATTCGAAAATGGATGGCTAGGGTTCCGGCTCGCATGGCGAGTGACTGGTCCGAGAGCCATCGACCTCCAGCGAGGTTACACGGCGGGACAAAAGCCCGGGAGAAGAGCGCGACCTAGCCGCCCGACTCCTGCCCGCCCGACAACCAACCGGAGGTTCCCCATGCGCAAGCCCCGTCTGCCCGCCCTGCTCGCCGCAGCCCTGACAGCCCTAAGCCTCGGCGCCTCCGCCGCGCCCAAGGACAGCTTCAACCTCTGCTGGACCATCTACGCCGGCTGGATGCCCTGGGAATACGCCGCCAGCCACGGCATCGTCGACAAGTGGGCGAAGAAGTACGGCATCCAGATCAAGGTCACCCAGCTCAACGACTACATCGAGTCGATCAACCAGTACACCGCCGGCCAGTTCGACGGCTGCACCATGACCAACATGGACGCCCTGACCATCCCCGCCGCCGGCGGCGTGGACTCCACCGCGCTGATCGTCAGCGACTTCTCCAACGGCAACGACGGCATCGTGGTCAAGGGCGCGGGCAAGACCGTCGCCGACCTCAAGGGCATGGACATCAACCTGGTGGAACTGTCGGTCTCCCACTACCTGCTGGCCCGCGCCCTGGAACACGCAGGGCTGAGCGAGAAGGACGTGAAGACCGTGAACACCTCCGACGCCGACATCGCCGCGGCCTTCAACACCGACGAGGTGCAGGCGGTGACCACCTGGAACCCGATGCTCGCCGAGGCCCGCGCCAAGCCCGGCACCAGCGAGGTGTTCGACTCCAGCAAGGTGCCCGGCGAGATCATGGACATGATGGTGGTCAACAGCCGGACGCTGAAGGACAACCCGGCCCTGGGCAAGGCCCTGGCCGGCGCCTGGTTCGAGACGGTGGCGCTGATGAAGGCCGACGACGCGCAAGCCAAGGCCGCCCTGGAACACATGGCCAAGGCCTCGGGCACCGACCTCTCCGGCTACCAGGCGCAGCTGGCCACCACCCGGCTGTTCGCCACCCCGGCCGAGGCCCTGGCCTTCGCCACCAGCCCGGCGCTGGCGGAAACCATGCAGCGCGTTGCGAAGTTCTCCTTCGCCCACGGCCTGCTCGGCGAAGGCGCCAAGTCGGCCGACGCGGTGGGCATGAGCTTCGCCGGCGGCGCCAGCTACGGCGACGCCGGCAACCTCAAGCTGCGCTTCGACCCGACCTACGTGCAGCTGGCCGCCGACGGCAAGCTCTGACGCGTGGTTTCTGGTTCCCCGCGTTCGCGGGGATGACGAGACGAAGCTCCTTCCCCCAGCGTCATTCCCGCGAACGCGGGAACCCAATGAAAAACAGGTAGGGAACCATGCGCCTGATCAACCTCCACCCCCAGCGCGGCGGCCGCCTGTTCCTGGTGCTGCTGCCCTTCGCCCTGCTGCTGTTCGCCTACCTCACCGGCTCGGCGGCGCGGCTGGCGGAGAACCCCAACGACAAGCTGCTGCCCGGCGTCGCGCAGATGGCCGACGCCGTCCAGCGCCTGGCCTTGCACGAAGACAAGCGCACCGGCGAAGTGCTGTTCTGGGGCGACACCGGCGCCAGCCTGCAGCGCCTCGGCCTGGGCCTGGGCATCGCCGCCCTGCTCGGCCTGGTGCTGGGCATCGCCGCCGGCAGCGTGCCGCTGTTCGGCGCGCCGCTGTCGCCGCTGCTCACGGTGCTGTCGATGATCCCGCCGCTGGCGATATTGCCGGTGCTGTTCATCGTCTTCGGCCTGGGCGAGCTGTCCAAGGTGGTGCTGATCGTCATCGGCGTCGCCCCCTGCATCGCCCGCGACATCGAGCAGCGCGCCCGGGAAATCCCCAACGAGCTGCTGATCAAGGCGCAGACCCTCGGCGCCAGCACCTGGACGCTGATCCTGCGCGTGGTGCTGCCGCAGCTGCTGCCGCGCCTGCTGGTCTCGCTGCGGCTGATGCTCGGCTCGGCCTGGCTGTTCCTCATCGCCGCCGAGGCCATCGCCGCCACCGACGGCCTGGGCTATCGCATCTTCCTCGTGCGCCGCTACCTGGCCATGGACGTGATCCTGCCCTACGTGGCCTGGATCACCCTGCTCGCCTGGCTGATGGACTGGGCCCTGCGCATGCTCACCCGGCGCGCCTTCCCCTGGTACGAAGGAGGCAAGGCATGAGCTTCATCGACGTGAACAACGTCTGGCAGGAATACGCCGGCAACGTGATCCTCGAACGCCTGAACCTGCGCGTCGCCGAAGGCGAGTTCTGCACCCTGGTCGGCGCCTCCGGCTGCGGCAAGTCCACCTTCCTGCGCCTGCTGCTGGGCCAGGAGCGCCCCAGCCGCGGCGAACTGCTGCTGGACGGCAAGCGCCTGGCCGCCGAACCCGACCCGAGCCGCGGCGTGGTGTTCCAGCGCTACTCGGTGTTCCCGCACCTGAGCGTGCTCGACAACGTCGCCCTGGGTCTGGAGCTGCCGCGCTCGAAACTGCTCGGCCGGCTGTTCGGCGCGGCCCGCCGCGAGGCCCGTGAACAGGCCGCCGAACTGCTGCGCAAGGTCGGCCTCGGCCATGCCCTGGACAAGTACCCCAGCGCGCTCTCCGGCGGCATGCAGCAGCGCCTGGCCATCGCCCAGGCGCTGGTGATGAAGCCGCGCGTACTGCTGCTCGACGAACCCTTCGGCGCCCTCGACCCGGGCATCCGCAAGGACATGCACGAACTGCTGCTGCAGCTCTGGCGGGAAACCCAGCTGACCGTGTTCATGGTTACCCACGACCTGTCCGAGGGCTTCAGCCTGGGCACCCGCCTGCTGGTCTTCGACAAGGTCCGCCACGACCCGCAGGCGCCCAACGCCTACGGCGCCCGCATCACCTACGACATCCCGCTCAACGCCGACCGCCGCGCGGCCCGCGCCGCCCTCCCCGCGCCCCTGGCGGCGCGCCTGGAGCAGCCGGCCGCGCCGGTGATCACCCCGGCCTACTGAGGAACCCCCATGACCGCATCCCTCGCCCTGCGCCCCACCCTCTACGAAGAAACCGTCCCCGGCGGCGGCCACACCTCCTTCGTCCTCAAGCGCGGCCAGCTGCTGCGCCTGACCGACCTCGAAGGCGGCGCCAACGTCAGCCTGCTGCTGTTCAACGCCCAGGAGAAAAGCGAGCGGCTGAACCTGCCGGACAGCCTCAAGGCCCAGCACACCGCCAAGCTCAGCGCCGGCCACTGCCTGTACTCGGACATGGGCCGGGTGCTGGCCGCCATCAGCGCCGACACCTGCGGCTGGCACGACAGCTTCGGCGGCGTGCTCAACGCCGCCGAAGTGCTGGAGAAGTACGGCCAGGGCCGCTACCAGGAACTGCGCAACGGCTTCCACCGCAACGGCGCGGACAACCTGCTGGTGGAAATGGGCAAGTGGGACATGCGCCTGCAGGACCTGCTGATGTGCCTGAACCTGTTCAGCCGCGTGGACGTCGACGCCGACGGCTGCTTCCGCTTCGCCGAGGGCAACTCCAAGGCCGGCGACTACGTCGAGCTGTACGCGCCCATGGACACCCTGGTGGTGCTCACCGCCCTGCAGCACCCCATGGACCCGAACCCGCAATACGCGCCCAGGCCCATCGGCCTGAGCTGGCACAAGGTCGAATCCGACGGCATCAGCGTGCTCTGCCGCACTTCGCGCCCGGAGAACGGCCGCGGCTTCCACAACACCGAACGCCTGTTCATTTGAATAGACAGAGGACACTTGCATGCCCATCAGCCACAGCGCCAAGCACCCCGAAGCCGCCGTCTCGCGCACCCTCATCAATGCCGGCGAACCCAGCCTGAGCGAACTCAAGGCCGGGCAGACCCTGCGCATCCTCGACCTGGAAGGCAACCAGGCGGTCGACACCCTGTTCTACAACGCGCGCAACCCGCGCGAGCGCTACGACGTGCAGCGCACCCTGCGCAAACAGGGCAGCGTCTACCTCAGCGCCGGCAGCGTGCTCTACTCCAACCTCGGCAACCCCATGCTGAGCATCGTCGCCGACACCTGCGGCCGCCACGATACCCTCGGCGGCGCCTGCGCCCAGGAAAGCAACACGGTGCGCTACGCCCTGGACAAGCGCTACATGCACAGTTGCCGCGACAACTTCCTGCGCGCGGCCCTGCACGACGGGCGCCTGGGCAAGGCCGACATCAGCCACAACATCAACTTCTTCATGAACGTGCCGGTCACCGCCGAGGGCGGCCTGACCTTCGAGGACGGCATCTCCGCCGCCGGCAAGTACGTCGAACTGCTCGCGCACATGGACATCATCGTGCTGATCTCCAACTGCCCGCAGCTGAACAACCCCTGCAACGGCTGGAGCCCGACGCCGGCGGAGTTGCTGGTATGGGACTGAAGCAGCCGCAAGCTGCAAGCGGCAGGCTGCAAGCGGTACGGCGCTGGCTGTTCCTGCTGTGCCAGAGCCGTTCGGGACAATGCCTGCACGGAGCCCCCGTAGGATGGGTTGAGCCCCGCGAAACCCATCGCGAATCCTCCGGCGATTGATGGGTATCGCTTCGCTCAACCCATCCTATGGAACCTGTTTCCACCACGGACGACCGTGGTGCGCACCGACTGACGGCGGGACGGCCCGCCACCCCATGGGGACTTCCTCATGTTCGACAAGCTCCTGATCGCCAACCGCGGCGCCATCGCCTGCCGCATCCTGCGGACGCTTCGTGAACTGCGTGTGGGCGGCGTGGCGGTCTACGCCGAGGCCGACGCCGCCAGCCTGCACGTGCAGCAGGCCGACGAAGCCTTCGAGCTGGGCGCCGGCCCCGCCGCCGGCACCTACCTCGCGGTCGACAAGATCCTCGCCGCCGCCCGCGCCAGCGGCGCCCAGGCCATCCACCCCGGCTACGGCTTCCTCTCCGAGAACGCCGCTTTCGCCGAAGCCTGCGAGGCCGCCGGCATCGCCTTCGTCGGCCCGACGCCGGAACAGCTGCGGCTGTTCGGCCTGAAGCACACCGCCCGTGCCCTGGCCCGCGAACAGGGCGTGCCCATGCTCGAAGGCACCGACCTGCTGGAAAGCCTCGACATCGCCCTCGCCGCCGCCGAACGCGTGGGCTACCCGGTGATGCTCAAGAGCACCGCCGGCGGTGGCGGCATCGGCATGCGCGTGTGCCGCTCGGCGCAGGAGCTGGGCGAAGCCTTCGACGCGGTGAAGCGCCTGGGGCAGAACAACTTCAGCGATGCCGGGGTGTTCATCGAGAAATACATCCAGCGCGCCCGCCACCTGGAAGTGCAGGTGTTCGGCGACGGCGCCGGCGAGGTCATCGCCCTCGGCGTGCGCGACTGCTCGGTGCAGCGGCGCAACCAGAAGGTGCTGGAGGAAACCCCGGCGCCGAACCTGCCGGCCGGCATGGCCGACGAGCTGTGCGCGGCGGCCATCCAGCTGGCCAAAGCGGTGAACTACCGCAGCGCCGGCACCGTGGAATTCGTCTACGACAGCGAGGCCGAACGCTTCTACTTCCTCGAAGTGAACACCCGCCTGCAGGTGGAGCACGGCGTCACCGAGCAGGTCTGGGGCGTCGACCTGGTGCGCTGGATGATCGAACTGGCCGCCGGCTGCCTGCCGCCGCTGGCCGAACTGGCCGCCGCACTCAAGCCCAGCGGCCACGCCATCCAGGCGCGCCTGTACGCCGAGGACCCGGGCCGCGACTTCCAGCCCAGCCCCGGCCTGCTCACCGCCGTGCGCTTCCCGCCGGCCGACGGCCAGGCCCTGCGCATCGACACCTGGGTGGAAGCCGGCTGCGAGATACCGCCCTACTTCGACCCGATGATCGCCAAGCTGATCGCCTGGGCGCCCAGCCGCGCCGAGGCCAGCGCCGCCCTCGACCGCGCCCTGGCGGACACCCTGCTGTACGGCGTGGAAAGCAACCGCGCCTACCTGCGCCAGATCATCGCCGACGCGCCCTTCGCCAGCGGCTCGCCCTGGACGCGCTGCCTGGAGGGCCTGCGCTACCGCGCCGACACCTTCGAGGTGCTGGGCGCCGGCACCCAGACCAGCGTGCAGGACTACCCCGGCCGCCTCGGCTACTGGGCCGTGGGCGTGCCGCCGTCGGGGCCGATGGACGACCGCGCGCTGCGCCTGGGCAACCGCCTGCTGGGCAACCCGGAAGGCGCGGCGGCGCTGGAGATCACCCTCAGCGGCCCGAGCCTGCGCTTCAACACCGACGCGGTGGTGGCCGTGACCGGCGCGCCGCTGGCCGTGCAACTGGACGGCCGCGAGCAGCCCATGGACACCAGCCTGTTCGTGCCCGCCGGCGCCACCCTGAGCCTCGGCGCCATCGCCGGGGCCGGCGCGCGCAGCTACCTGTGCCTGCGCGGCGGCCTGCAACTGCCGGACTACCTGGGCAGCAAGAGCACCTTCACCCTCGGCCAGTTCGGCGGCCACGGCGGCCGCGCCCTGCGCGCCGGCGACGTGCTGCACCTGGCGCCGCTCGCCGACGCCCGCCACGGCGCCAGCCTGCCCGCCGAACTGCGCACCGAGCTGCCGGCGCTGCGGCGCATCCGGGTGATCTACGGCCCCCACGGCGCGCCGGAATACTTCACCCCGGCGTACATCCGCACCTTCTTCGCCACCGACTGGGAAGTCCACTTCAACTCCAGCCGCACCGGCGTGCGCCTGATCGGGCCGAAGCCGGAGTGGGTGCGCGACAGCGGCGGCGAGGCCGGCCTGCACCCCTCGAACATCCACGACAACCCCTACGCCATCGGCGCGGTGGACTTCACCGGCGACATGCCGGTGATCCTCGGCCCCGACGGCCCCAGCCTGGGCGGCTTCGTCTGCCCGGTGACGGTGATCGAGGCCGACCTCTGGCAGCTCGGCCAGCTCAAGGCCGGCGACAAGGTGCGCTTCGAACCGGTCGACATCCCCTTCGCCCGCGCCTTGGCTCTCTCCCAATCCGCGGAATATCGCGCTCTTCGTAGGAGCGAGCTTGCTCGCGAACAGCTCGGCACCGGGTTCGCGAGCAAGCTCGCTCCTACGAGAGCAAGCGAGCCAAGCTCGCCCATCGTCCTCGACCTCGGCCGCGATGACACCCGCCTGCTCGCCCGCCTGGCCGGCGACACCCACCTGCTGCTGGAAATCGGCCAACCCGAGCTGGACCTGGTGCTGCGCTTCCGCGCCCACGCCCTGATGCAGGCGCTGGAGGCCCTGGCGCTGCCCGGCGTGATCGACCTCACCCCGGGCATCCGCTCGCTGCAGGTGCACTACCAGCCCGAGACGCTGCCTCTGGCGCAACTGCTGGAAACCGCTGCCGGCCTCTGGAACGAAGTCTGCGCGGCGCGCGACCTCAAGGTGCCCTCGCGAATCGTCCACCTGCCGCTGTCCTGGGACGACCCGGCCTGCCAACTGGCCATCGAGAAATACATGACCACGGTGCGCAAGGACGCCCCCTGGTGCCCGAGCAACCTGGAATTCATCCGCCGCATCAACGAACTGCCGGACCTGCAGGCGGTGTACCGCACGGTGTTCGAGGCCAGCTACCTGGTCATGGGCCTGGGCGACGTCTACCTCGGCGCGCCGGTGGCCACCCCGCTGGACCCGCGCCACCGCCTGGTCACCACCAAGTACAACCCGGCGCGCACCTGGACCGCCGAGAACTCCGTGGGCATCGGCGGCGCCTACCTGTGCGTGTACGGCATGGAAGGCCCCGGCGGCTACCAGTTCGTCGGCCGCACCCTGCAGATGTGGAACCGCTACCGCGAGGTCGAGGCCTTCGCCGGCAAGCCCTGGCTGCTGCGCTTCTTCGACCAGATCCGCTTCTACCCGGTGAGCGCCGACGAGCTGCAACGCATCCGTCGTGACTTCCCGCTGGGCCGCTACCCGCTGCGCATCGAGCACAGCGAGCTGCGCCTGGCCGACTACCAGGCCTTCCTGGCCCGCGAGGCGGACAGCATCGAGGCCTTCCGCGCCCACCAGCGCGCCGCCTTCGACGCCGAGCGGCAACGCTGGATCGCCTCCGGCCAGGCCCACTTCGAAAGCGAGGAAGTCGCCCCCGAGCTGGGCGAGGACGCGCCCCTGGGCGCCGGCCAGCACGCCATCGAAAGCCACGTCGCCGGCAACCTCTGGCAGGTGCAGGTGAGCGAGGGCGCCAGCGTCAAGGCCGGCGACACCCTGGTGATCCTCGAGTCGATGAAGATGGAGATCCCCCTGACCGCCCCACGCGACGGCGTGGTCCGCGAGGTCCGCGTGCAGCCCGGCTCGCCGGTGCGGGCGGGGCAGCGGGTGGTGGTGCTGGAGGAGGCGTGAACGGGTCCGCCAAGCAAGAGCAAAGAGCCCCTCTCCCCAGCCCTCTCCCGCAAGCGGGAGAGGGGGCTGTTCGGAGCGAGGGGACACGCTGGAGTCATCCTGAAAACCCATCGTTAGACACCGCGCCAGGCAGCTCTTCCCCCTCGCCCTTCAGGGAGAGGGGGCTGTCCGGAGCAGGGATAGAGATTCGATTCATCCTGAAACCACGGCCCAGCCCGTGATTTGAACCCGACATCGCGCCGGGCCGCTCTTCCCCCTCTCCC
Source organism: Pseudomonas sp. R3.Fl (assembly GCF_023516765.1). NCBI lineage: Bacteria > Pseudomonadati > Pseudomonadota > Gammaproteobacteria > Pseudomonadales > Pseudomonadaceae > Pseudomonas > Pseudomonas sp. R3.Fl. The sequence goes on along the minus strand of NZ_JAMGSO010000001.1, from coordinate 6,415,738 downwards.
TTCAGGGAGAGGGCCGGGGAGAGGGTTGCCGGCCCAGAACTGGAATCCCGAGCATGCCCCACACCTTCGACCTCCGCCTCGCCACCCTCCGCGCCGCCTACCGCGAAGGCCGCGCCACCCCGCGCCAGCTGATCGCCCAGCTGCGCGACAAGGCCGCCGCGCTGAACCCGGACTACCACCTGTTCATCCACCTGCTCACCCCAGCGGAACTTGAGCCCTACCTGGCCGCGCTGGACGGCCGTTCGCCCGACGAGCTGCCGCTGTACGGCATCCCCTTCGCCATCAAGGACAACATCGACCTGGCCGGCATCCCCACCACCGCCGCCTGCCCGGCCTTCGCCTACACCCCGCAAGCGTCGGCGACGCTGGTGCAACGGCTGGTCGAGCTGGGCGCCGTGCCCCTGGGCAAGACCAACCTCGACCAGTTCGCCACCGGCCTCAACGGCACCCGCTCGCCCTACGGCGAATGCCGCAACAGCGTGCTGGCCGACTACCCCTCCGGCGGCTCCAGCGCCGGTTCCTCGCTGGCCGTGGCGCTGGGCGTGGCGAGCTTCGCCCTGGGCACCGACACCGCCGGCTCCGGCCGCGTGCCGGCGGCGCTGAACAACCTGGTGGGGCTCAAGCCGAGCAAGGGCCTGCTGTCCAACCACGGCCTGGTGCCGGCCTGCCGCACCCTCGACTGCATCAGCTACTTCAGCGCCACGGCGGCCGAGGCCAGCGAACTGCTCGCCCTGAGCGCCCGCCACGACCCGCAGGACGCCTACAGCCGCGCCAACCCGGCGTGGAACGACGGCAGTGCCTTCGGTGCGCCGCGCCCCTTCCGCTTCGGCGTGCCGCGCGAACAGGACCTGGAGTTCTTCGGCTGCGCGGAAGGCCCGACGCTCTTCGCCCAGGCCATCGAGCAGCTGCGCAGCATCGGCGGCACGCCGGTGGAGATCGATTTCGCGCCCTTCCTCGAAGCCGCCCGCCTGCTCTACGAAGGCCCCTGGGTGGCGGAGCGCTACAGCGTCGCCGGCGCGCTGATCGAGCGCCAGCCCGACGCCGTGCTGCCGGTGATCCGCGCCGTGCTGGAGAAAGCCCCCGGCGCCAGCGCCGTGGAACTGTTCCGCGCCCAGTACCGCCTGCAGGCGCTCAAGGCGCGCTGCGACGCCATCATGGCCGAGCTGGACTGCGTGCTCACCCCGACCATCGGCCGCCCGGTCAGCCTCGCCGAACTGCACGCCGAACCGGTGCTGCGCAACGCCGAGCCGGGCTACTACACCAACTTCATGAACCTGCTGGACTACGCCGCCCTGGCCCTGCCCAGCGCCTTCATGGGCAACGGCCTGCCCTGGGGCCTGACGCTGTTCGGCCGCGCCTTCAGCGACCAGTACCTGCTCGGCCTGGGCGATGCCCTGCAGCGCGCCAGCGCCCTGCCCCTGGTCGGCGGCAACGCCCTGGCCGGCCCGGCGCCCAAGGCCCCGGCGCGCAACGACCGCGTGCGCCTGGTGGTGTGCGGCGCGCACCTGGACGGCCTGGCGCTCAACTGGCAACTGCTCCAGCGCGGCGCGCGCCTGCTGCAGGCCACCCGCAGCGCGCCGGCCTACAGGCTCTACGCCCTGGCCGGCGGCCCGCCGCTGCGCCCGGGCATGCTGCGGGTGGCCGAGGGCGGCGTGGCTGTCGAAGTGGAAGTCTGGGAACTGCCCAGCGCCGAGCTGGGCTCCTTCCTCAGCGGCATCCCGGCGCCGCTGGGCCTGGGTAAGGTGGAACTGGCCGACGGCAGCTGGGAAACCGGCTTCATCTGCGACGCCTGGGGCCTGGCCGGCGCCGAGGACATCAGCGCCTTCGGCGGCTGGCGCGCCTGGCTGGCCAGCCGCGGCTGAGCGCCGCAGTGGAGAGCCGCCGCGGGAGTCGCTAGAGTGGAAAGGTGACCGCCCCCACTCCACCGGATGAACGCACTCGTAGGATGGGTTGAGCCTGCGAAACCCATGCTGCCGTGATGATGGGTATCGCTTCGCTCAACCCATCCTACGAAAAGCGCTTCGGTGCAGTCGGCAAGACAGTTGCTCCTACGAGGTGCGCCATGCCCACGCTCAGCCATCACGACGCCCAGCAGCGCGTCGATGACATCCACGCCTTCACCCGCGAGCTGCAGCGCCTGGGCGAGGAAGGCGCGCTGAGCCTGGACGCGGCCCAGCGCGAGGGCCTGCAGGCGCACCACCTGCGCCTGCTGGACGAATACCGCGAGCAGTTCGACATCGACCGCGACAGCCAGGACAGCCGCCTGTCCCTGGGCATGCGCATCGCCTCCTGCCTCGGCGCGCTGGCCCTGGCCGCCAGCCTGTTCTTCCTGTTCTACCAGTTCTGGGGCCTGTTCGGCGAAGCCGTGCAGGTGGGCATCCTCGTCGGCGCCTCGGTGATCACCCTGCTGGCCACCTTCTGGCTGCAACGCCGCGACGCCTCCGGCTACTTCGCCAAGCTGGCGGCCATGCTGGCCTTCGCCGCGCTGGTGCTGAACATCAGCATGCTCGGGCAGATCTTCAACATCACCCCGTCCGAGCGCGCCCTGCTGCCCTGGGCGGCCTACGCCCTGCTGCTGGCCTACCTGTGCGACGCGCGGCTGCTGCTGGGTGCCGGGCTGCTCTGCCTGATGGGCTTCATCGCCGCGCGCTTCGGCACCTGGGGCGGCGTCTACTGGCTGGACGCGGGCGAGCGCCCGGAGAACTTCTTCCCCGCCGCCGTGCTGGTGTTCCTGGTGCCGCTGCTGTTCGAGCAGCGCCGCTTCGACGGCTTCGCCGCGCTGTACCGGGTGTTCGGCCTGCTGGCGCTGTTCGTGCCCATGCTGGTGCTGGCCAACTGGGGCAACGGCAGCTACCTGCCCTTCGCCCCGCACCGCATCGAGGGGCTGTACCAGGTGCTCGGCTTCGTCTGCGCCGCCGCGGCCATCTGGCTGGGCGCGCACCGCGAGTGGCCGGAGGTGGTCAACACGGGGCTGGCGTTCTTCGTCATCTTCCTCTTCACCAAGTTCTACGACTGGTGGTGGGAGGTGCTGCCCAAGTACCTGTTCTTCCTCGCCCTGGGCGTGGCGGCGGTGCTGATCCTGCTGTTCCTGCGCTACCTGCGCAACGCCCACGGCCTGCTGGGAGGACGCCTGTGATGAACATCACCCGCAACCACGGCCTGCTGCTGGGCCTGGGCCTGATCCTGCTGAGCAACGCCGCCGCCCTTGGCGCCGCGGCCTGGAACCGCAGCGGCGAGCCGGACAGCCGCCTGAGCCTCAGCGAGCGCGAGCTGCAGCGCAACAGCGACTGGCACCGCGAGAACAGCGGCGTGAGCCTGCGCCTGCTGTGGCGCATTCCCGGCGACGAGGCCAATGCCGCCTGGGCCCCGCGCATCCCGCTGGAGACCATGCGCGCGCTGGGCTTCCGGGTGCCGGACAAGGTCGACCGCGACAGCGCCCTGGCCTTCGACCGCCAGCAGGCCCGTGACGCCCTGCTGGTGCTGGAACTGGACGGCCCGCTGTACCAGCGCGAACTGGCCCTGGCCCGCGAGCGCCTGGCCCAGGCGGAAAAACGCCTGGCCGCCAGCCCCGACGACGTGCACCTGAAGAGCGAGCGCGACTTCCAGCGCAGCGCCCTGGACAACGAGGAACAGCGCGCCAGCCGGCTGTTCCTGGCCGACGCCGGCACCGACCTGCAGGCCCTGCGCCAGCAGTACCCGGACCGCCAGCACTACGCCATCGTCCACGGCCAGGTGCGGCCCCTCTCGCTGTACCGCAACCGCGCCTGGGCCCTGGGCGGCAGCGCCAGCACCGAGGGCGTGCGCGCGCTCAACGTGCCGCAGCGCTGGCACGACGAACTGGAGGGCCTGGCCCCGCGCGCCGAACAGCGCGCGGCCCAGGAGCAGCCGCAGCCCTTCGGCGCCGAGGTGGCCTTCGGCCAACGCCTGGAGCCGTGGATAGAGCAGATCCAGGCGCGCTGAGCGGCCGGCACGAACCGCCGCGCGGACCTGGCCGGGCGCCATCAGGACTTTGGTCCTAGTACCTATTGCACATTGCGCCCCGCGGCCGGGTGGCTAAGGTGAAAGACAGGCCCTGCCGACATCCGCGGCCGGGCCCGTGCCAGTTGTAGACTCTCGAGGACTGCTCCCTTCCTCCCAGCCCCGCCGTCCGGCGGGGCTTCTTTATGCCCTGGCGGTCGCCTGGCACTCCCCTTGCTAGAGCTTCTGTGGCACGGCCCAACGGCGGGTCGTCCACCGACACCGGCGTCCCTTCGCCCGCCCGACGCGGCGCGAAGCGGCGCCTTTTTGCCCCGAGGTAGCGATGACCGACATGACCGCCAAACTGCACCCACTGGCCTGGGTCGCGGGTTCCGATGCACCAGAAAAGAGCGTGCTCGACCTGGGCTTCATGGCCCTGAGCGACGCCGCCTCGCTGATAGTCGCGGCCACCCAGGGCTTCGCCCAGCCCTACGGGCTGACGCTCAACCTGCACCGCCAGGGCTCCTGGGCCATGCTCCGCGACGGCCTGCTCGGCGGCCAGCTGGATGCCGCCCATTGCCTGTACGGGCTGGTCTACGGCGTGCAGCTGGGCATCGGCGGGGTGCCGGCCACCGACATGGCGGTGCTCATGGGCCTGTGCCAGAACGGCCAGGCGATCAACCTCTCCGCCGCCCTGCAGCGCGACGGCGTGACCAGCGCCGATGCCCTGCGCCAGCTGGTCCTGGGCCAGGGCGCGCGGCTGACCCTGGCGCACACCTTCCCCACCGGCACCCACGCCCTGTGGCTCTACTACTGGCTGGCCAGCCTGGGCATCCACCCGCTGCAGGACGTCGACACCCTGGTGGTGCCGCCGGCGCAGATGGTCGAGCACCTGCGCGCCGGGCGCATCGACGGCTTCTGCGCCGGCGGGCCCTGGGGCGCCCTGGCCATCGACGAAGGCATGGGCTTCACCGTCGCCACCAGCCAGTCCATCTGGCCGGACCACCCGGAAAAGGTCCTCGGCGCCACCCGCGCTTTCGTCGAGGAATGCCCCAACGCCGCCCGCGCCCTGGTCATGGCCCTGCTCGACGCCAGCCGCTTCATCGAGGCCAGCGAGGCGAACCTGCGCGGCACCGCCCAGTTGATCAGCGGCAGCGACTACGTCGACGCGCCCCTGTCGAGCATCGAGCCGCGCCTGCTCGGCCACTACCAGGACGGCCTCGGCCACGCCTGGAAGGACGCCCACCCGCTGCGCTTCCACGACGCCGGGCGGGCCAACCAGCCCTGGCTGTCCGACGGCCTGTGGTTCATCACCCAGTTCCGCCGCTGGGGCCTGCTGCGCGGTGAGCCGGACTACCTCGCCGTGGCCGGGCAGGTGCAGCAGCAGGCGCTGTACCGCGAAGCCGCCCAGGCCCTGGGCATCGCCGTGGACGAGCGCGGCCTGCGCAGTTCGACGCTGCTCGACGGCAAGCCCTGGGATGGCACGGACCCCGCCGGCTATGCCTGCGGCTTCGCCCTGCACGCCCTGAACGACGCCTGAGGGAGCTGCGAAGATGCTGCGCATCCTGCTGATCAACGACACCGCCAGCAAGGTCGGGCGCCTGCGCGCCGCACTGGTCGAGGCCGGTTTCGAAGTGCTCGACGAATCCGGCCTGAGCGTCGACCTGCCGGCGCGGGTCCAGGCCCTGCACCCGGACGTGATCCTCATCGACAGCGCCTCGCCCGGCCGCGACGTGCTGGAACAGGTGGTGCTGGTGAGCCGCGACCAGCCCCGCCCCATCGTCCTGTTCACCGACGAGCACGACCCCCAGGTGATGCGCCAGGCCATCCGCTCGGGGGTCAGCGCCTACATCGTCGAAGGCATCCAGGCCGAGCGCCTGCAGCCGATCCTCGAAGTGGCCATGGCCCGCTTCGAGAGCGACCAGGCCCTGCGCGCCCAGCTGCAGGCCCGCGAGCAGCAACTGGTGGAACGCAAGCGCATCGAGCTGGCCAAGGGGCTGCTGATGAAGATGAAGGACTGCCCCGAGGAAGAGGCCTACACCCTGATGCGCCGCCAGGCCATGAGCCGCCAGCAGAAACTGGTGCAGGTCGCCGAGCAGATCATCGCGATGCACGAGATGCTGGGCCACTGAGCCGCGGCCAGTGGCCAGCGGCGGCACCGCGCGATCATCGCGCCAGCGCCACTGCTGGCCCAGCCCGCGAGCGAAGCGGCCTATGCTGCCGCCGCCCCGCCGCCATGGCGGGGCCAGGATCCGCTTCCGCCGCCTGCGCGGAAGCCCGCAGTGGGCGTGCCTGGCCAGGCACCCGGACGTCCACCCGTCAGCGCCGCCAAGCCGGCCCAGCAGAGGCACCCATGCTCGACATCAGTACCTGGAACCTCAGCGTTCCCACCGACCCCAGGCCCACCGAGGTCACCACCCAGCAGATCGCCCGCGGCTACCAGAGCCACTTCTTCACCCGCAACAGCGCGCGGATGACCTTCTGGGTACCGGTCACCGGCTCGCACACCTCCGACAGCGTGTTCCCGCGCAGCGAACTGCGCGAGACGCTGCCCGACGGCTCCATCTACAACTGGTACTACCGCGCCGCCGACAACGAACTGCGCGCCACCCTGGCGGTGGAGCAGGTGCCGTCGAAGAACAAGGTGATCATCGGCCAGATCCACAGCAAGTCGCCCTACAGCAACGACGGCGAGCCGCTGGTCAAGCTGCAGTACCACTACATCCCCGGCCAGGAGAGCGGGCGCATCGAGGCCCTGGTGCGCAACCACCCCGACGACTCCGCGGTGGTCAACGTGCCCCTGCTCAACGGCGTGCAGCTGGGCGAGCGCGTCACCTACAGCCTGCGCGTCACCTCCTCGGGCAACCTGGGCATCCGCGCGCGCAGCGCCGACGGCGCGGAGAACTACTACAGCAAGGCGCTCAGCAGCACCTGGTCGAAACAGCTGCTGTACTTCAAGGCCGGCGCCTACATCGCCGACAACTATGGCCCCAGCGACGAGGGCGCGCGGGTGACCTTCTACCACATCAACATCGCCCACCGCTGAAATCACCCACCGGCAGGCTGCCCGGGCGGGCCGCCAGGGCCTAGAATCGGCCCCCTCTTCCACCGCTTCGCGCAAGGTACCCATGGCCCGCCTCGACCTGCAGTTCCCCGAGGAACTGTTCTGCTACCAGACCCAGTTGACCGTCCGCGTCACCGACATCAACGGTGCCCGCCACCTGGGCAACGACTCCATGATCTCGATGATCTCCGAGGCCCGCGCGCGCTTCCTGTTCGACTTCGGCATCAGCGAGGGCGTCGGCGCGGACGGTGTCGGCATCATCGTCACCGACCTGGCCACCACCTACCGCGCCGAGGCCCATGCCCGCGACCGCCTGCTGTTCGAGGTGGGCGTGATGGACTTCAACAGGTACGGCGGCGACATCATCTTCCGCATCACCCGCCCGGCCGACGCCACCCTGGTGGCCATGGCCAAGTCTGGCTTCGTGTTCTTCGACTACCGCCAGCGCAAGGTGGTGCCCATGCCCGAGGCCATGAAGACGGCCTTCCCCGCGGTCAACCGGGTGGACTGAAGCGCCCCATCGGCGGGCACCGGGCCCGCCCCGGCGCCCCTTTCTGGTTCGCCCCTGGGCCGGTTTCGCCGGCCAGGTAGCCGATTCCACGCCATCTGCGCGGTTGGCCCGGCCCTTGCTGTGGCACCTGCGGTGGCGATCAACGGCGATCCCCCATTCACACGACAAAGGCGTCGCATCCGCACCTGCCCCCCGGGGTAGTGCGCGGAGCGGCGCCTTTTTCGTTTCACCCCGGCGCAGGGGTGTGCGGGACCTGAACGAGACGCGCGACCGCCGCTGACGGCGGCGCCACGACCCCCTCTACCGTTGCTGACGAGGTACCCTCCATGAACACCAGCTTCTGGAAAGCCGGCCACGCGCCGACGCTGTTCGCCGCCTTCCTCTACTTCGACCTGAGCTTCATGGTCTGGTACCTGCTCGGCCCGCTGGCCGTGCAGATCGCCGCCGACCTGCAGCTGACCACCCAGCAGCGCGCCCTGATGGTCGCAACGCCCATCCTCTCCGGCGCGCTGTTGCGCTTCGTCATGGGCCTGCTGGCCGACCGCTGGTCGCCCAAGCGCGCCGGCCTGTTCGGCCAGGTGATCGTCATCGCCAGCCTCGCCGGGGCCTGGAGCCTGGGCATCCACAACCTGGAGCAGGCGCTGTTGTTCGGCGTGCTGCTGGGCATGGCCGGCGCCTCCTTCGCCGTGGCCCTGCCGCTGGCCTCGCAGTGGTACCCGCCGCAGCACCAGGGCAAGGCCATGGGCATCGCCGGCGCGGGCAATTCCGGCACCGTGTTCGCCGCCCTGTTCGCCCCGGTGCTGGCGGCGGCCTTCGGCTGGCAGAACGTCTTCGGCTTCGCCCTGATCCCGCTGCTGCTGACCCTGGTGGTGTTCGCCCTGCTCGCCCGCAACGCCCCCGAGCGGCCGGCGCCGAAATCCCTGGGCGACTACCTCAAGGCCCTGGGCGACCGCGACAGCTGGTGGTTCATGTTCTTCTACAGCGTGACCTTCGGCGGCTTCCTCGGCCTGGCCGCCACCCTGCCCGGCTACTTCCACGACCAGTACGGCCTGGACCCGGTCACCGCCGGCTACTACACCGCCGCCTGCGTCTTCGCCGGCAGCCTGATGCGCCCGCTGGGCGGCGCCCTGGCCGACCGCATCGGCGGCATCCGCAGCCTGCTGGCGATGTACACGGTGGCCTCGGTGTGCATCGCCGCGGTCGGCTTCCACCTGCCCAACGCGGTGGCCGCCCTGGGCCTGTTCGTGGCCGCCATGCTCAGCCTGGGCGCCGGCAACGGCGCGGTGTTCCAGCTGGTGCCGCAGCGCTTCCGCCAGAGCATCGGAGTGATGACCGGGCTGATCGGCATGGCCGGCGGCATCGGCGGCTTCTGCCTGACCGCGGGCCTGGGCGCCATCAAGCAGGCCAGCGGCGACTACCAGCTGGGCCTGTGGCTGTTCGCCGCCCTCGGCGTGCTGGCCTGGTTCGGCCTGCATGGGGTGAAGCGGCGCTGGCGTACCACCTGGGGGAGTGCTGCGGTGACTGCGGCGCGGGTTTGACCGGGGCGGTCGACGCGGTCGGTGAATCCGATCGCGGACGGAGTCCGCTCCTACGCCCGTGCTTCCCTGGAACGTAGGAGCGACTGTCTTGCCGACTGCACCGGGGTGCTTTTCGTAGGATGGTGTAGGAGCGGACTCTGTCCGCGATTATTACGGCAGACCGGGAATCAACCCCCTTCGCGAGCAAGCTCGCTCCTACGAAGAGCACGCAACCCCCATGACCTTGCAACTGACCATCGCCCAAGCCAGCGCCACTGGCCCGCGCACGGAGAACCAGGATGCCCTGCGGGTGGTCACCCCGCCCGCCGGCCTGGCCGCCAGCAAGGGCCACCTGTTCGCCCTGGCCGACGGCGTCAGCCAGTGCGCCGACGGCGGCCTGGCCGCGCGCCTGACCGTGCAGGCGCTGGCCAGCGACTACTACGCCACCCCGGAGACCTGGGCCATCGCCCAGGCCCTGGACCGCCTGCTGCTCTCGCAGAACCGCTGGCTGCAGGCCAACGGCGGCGGCCAGCCGCTGCTCACCACCCTCACCGCGCTGGTCCTGCGCGGCCGGCGCTTCACCCTCGCCCATGTCGGCGACTGCCGCCTGTACCGCTGGCGCGACGGCGAGCTGGAGTGCCTGACCCTGGACCACGTCTGGGAACAGCCGGGCATGCAGCACGTGCTCAAGCGCGCCCTGGGCCTGGACCAGCACCTGGTGGTGGACTACCGCGACGGCGAACTGCAGGACGGCGAGAGCTTCCTGCTGGCCAGCGACGGCGTCTGGGCCACCCTGGGCGACGCCGGCATCCGCCGTATCCTCGCCGATGCCCGCGAACCGCGAGGCGCTGCCGAGGCCCTGGTCAAGGCCGCGCACCTGGCCGGCAGCCAGGACAACGCCAGCGCCCTGCTGGTGCGCATCGACGCCCTGCCCGCCAGCGGCCTGGGCGACACCCTGGCGCAACTGGAACACTGGCCGCTGCCGCCGGAACTGCGCCAAGGCCAGATGTTCGAGGGCTGGCAGGTCGAGGGCCGCCTAGCGCAGTCGCGGCAATCGCTGATCTACCGCGTGCACGACGCCCAGCAACGCCCCTGGCTGCTGAAGACGCTGCCGCCGGCGCTGCACGACGAGCCACAGGCCAGCCAGGCCCTGCTGCTGGAGGAATGGTTCCTGCGCCGCGTGCAGGGCCGCCACTTCCCCGAGCTGCACGGCCTGCCGCAACGCCAGCACCTGTACTACGTGATGCGCGAATACCCTGGGCAGACCCTGGCCGAACGCCTGCGCCAGGGCCCCCTGCCGCTGGCCCAATGGCAGTCCCTGGCGCCGCGCCTGTTGCATGCCCTCGGCCAGCTGCACCGGCGCAACATCCTGCACCGCGACGTCAAGCCGGAGAACCTGCACCTGGGCGAGGACGGCGAGCTGCGCCTGCTGGACTTCGGCCTGGCCTACTGCCCGGGCCTGTCCGGCGACGAAGCCCACCAGTTGCCCGGCACCCCCTCCTATCTGGCCCCGGAAAGCTTCCAGGGCGCCGCCCCGGAGCCGCGCCAGGACCTCTACGCCGCCGGCGTCACCCTCTACCGCCTGCTCTGCGAACGCTACCCCTACGGCGAAATCGAAGCCTTCCAGCACCCGCGCTTCGGCAGCCCGACGCCGGCCAGCCGCTACCGCCCCGACCTGCCGGCCTGGCTCGACGCCTGGCTGCTGCGCGCCGTGGCCGCCGACCCGGCGCAGCGCTTCGAGACCGCCGAGGAGGCCCTGCTGGCGCTGGAACAGGGCGAACGCCAGGCCGGCCTGGCCAGCCGCCCGCGGCCGCTGCTGGAACGCGAGCCGCTGCGCTTCTGGCGCGGCCTGGCGCTGGCCTCGCTGCTGCTCAACCTGGCGTTGCTGGCCTGGCTGCTGCGCCACTGAGCACGCACCAGTTCGAACCCGCCCGCCTCATCACGGTGCAGGAAAACCCCGGCAGCACCGCGAAACCCCGCTGAATCCGCGCTCCGACGACCTGGCACGGCACCTGCAAGAGCACTGGCAACAATCTACAAAAGCGCGTCCCTCAACGAAGAGGCTCGCACTTCCCGATCGATCGGGACTTGGACAAAGGCGTCCTCGCCGGGCAACCGGCGGGACGCCTTTTTTGTTTTCCGTGATTCCTGGAGCCCTCCCATGAAGAAGCTCAAGCTCGTCCTGATCGGCAACGGCATGGCCGGCATCCGCACCCTCGAGGAACTGCTGAAGATCGCCCCGGACCTCTACGAGATCACCGTGTTCGGCGCCGAGCCCCACCCCAACTACAACCGCATTCTGCTCTCGCCGGTGCTGGCCGGGGAGCAGACCTTCGAGGACATCGTCCTCAACGACCTCAACTGGTACGCCGACAACGGCATCCGCCTGCTGCTCGACCGCAAGGTGGTGAAGCTCGACCGCCGCCAGCGCAAGGTCTACGCCGCCGACGGCAGCGAGGCCGAGTACGACCGCCTGGTCATCGCCACCGGCTCCAACCCCTTCATCCTGCCGGTGCCGGGCAACCGCCTGGAGGGCGTGATCGGCTACCGCGACATCGCCGACACCCAGGCCATGATCGACACCGCGAAGCGCCACAGCCACGCGGTGGTGATCGGCGGCGGCCTGCTCGGCCTGGAGGCGGCCAACGGCCTCAAGCAGCGCGGCATGGACGTCACCGTGGTGCACCTCGCCGACTGGCTGCTGGAGCGCCAGCTCGACCGCACCGCCGGCAAGCTGCTGCAATCGGCCCTGGAGGCGCGCGGCATCCGCTTCCGCCTGAACACCGTCACCGACGAGCTGATGGACAACGGCGACGGCCGCGTCTGCGCCGTGCAGTTCAGGGACGGCGACGTGGTGGCCGCCGACCTGGTGGTGATGGCCGCCGGCATCCGCCCCAACACCGAGCTGGCGGAAAAGTCCGGCATCCCCTGCAACCGCGGCATCCTGGTCAACGACACCCTGCAGACCTACGACCCGCGCATCTACGCCATCGGCGAGTGCGCCAGCCACCGCGGCATCGCCTACGGCCTGGTGGCGCCGCTGTTCGAGCAGGCCAAGGTCTGCGCCAACCACCTGGCCCAGTTCGGCTTCGCCAGCTACAAAGGCTCGGTGGTCTCGACCAAGCTCAAGGTCACCGGCATCGACCTGTTCTCCGCCGGCGACTTCATGGGCGGCGAAGGCACCGAGACCATCACCCTCTCCGACCCCATCGGCGGCGTCTACAAGAAGCTGGTGATCAAGGACGACGTGCTGGTCGGCGCCTGCCTGTACGGCGACACCGCCGACGGCGGCTGGTACTTCCGGCAGATCCGCGAGAACCACAACGTGGCGCAGATCCGCGACCACCTGATGTTCGGCGAAAGCAGCCTGGGCGACGCCGGCCACCAGGGCCAGAGCAGCGCCGCGAGCATGCCCGACAGCGCCGAGGTGTGCGGCTGCAACGGCGTGTGCAAGGGCACCATCGTCAAGGCCATCCAGGAAAACGGCCTGTTCAGCGTCGACGAGGTGAAGAGGCACACCAAGGCGGCCAGCAGCTGCGGCTCCTGCGCCGGCCTGGTGGAGCAGATCCTGATCAGCACCGTGGGCGGCGCGGCGGACGTCAAGCCGAAGAGCGAGAAGGCCATCTGCGGCTGCAGCGAGCTCAACCACGGCCAGGTGCGCAAGGCCATCCGCGAGCATCACCTGACCTCCATGGCCGAGGCCATGCGCTTCATGGACTGGAGCACGCCCAACGGCTGCGCCACCTGCCGCCCGGCGCTGAACTACTACCTGATCTCCACCTGGCCGGGCGAAGCGAAGGACGACGCGCAGTCGCGCCTGATCAACGAACGCGCCCACGCCAACATCCAGAAGGACGGCACCTACTCGGTGGTGCCGCGCATGTGGGGCGGCGTGACCAACCCGGCCGAACTGCGGCGCATCGCCGACGTCGCCGACAAGTACCAGGTGCCCATGGTCAAGGTCACCGGCGGCCAGCGCATCGACCTGCTGGGGGTGAAGAAGGAAGACCTGCCGGCGATCTGGAAGGACCTCGACATGCCCTCCGGGCACGCCTACGGCAAGTCCATCCGCACCGTGAAGACCTGCGTGGGCAGCGAGTTCTGCCGCTTCGGCACGCAGAACTCGACGCAGCTGGGCATCGACCTGGAGCACGACCTGTTCAACATGTGGTCGCCGCACAAGGTCAAGCTCGCCGTCTCCGGCTGCCCGCGCAACTGCGCCGAGGCCGGCATCAAGGACATCGGCATCATCGGCGTCGACTCCGGCTGGGAGCTGTACATCGGCGGCAACGGCGGCATCAAGACCGAGGTGGCGGAGTTCTTCGTCAAGCTCAAGACCTCGGACGAAGTGCGCGAGTACAGCGGCGCCTTCCTCCAGCTCTACCGCGAGGAAGCCTTCTACCTGGAGCGCACCGTGCACTACCTGCAGCGCGTGGGCATGGAACACATCAGGAAGGCCGTGCTGGAGGACGCGGAGAACCGCAAGGCGCTCAAGGCCCGCCTGCAGTACGCCCTGTCGCTGGAGCAGGACCCGTGGCAACAGCGTATCGAGCAGCCGCAGCTGAAGAAGGAATTCGAACGCATCCCGCTCGCACAACTGGAAAGCGCCTGACCGGCCTGGGGAGAACACCATGAACTGGCAAGACATCTGCGCCCTGGAAGACATCCAGCCGCTGGGCTCGCGCGTGATCGCCGCGCCGCGCGGCGACATCGCCCTGTTCCGCAGCGCCGACGACGAAGTCTTCGCCCTCGACGACCGCTGCCCGCACAAGGGCGGGCCGCTGTCCCAGGGCCTGATCTTCGGCAAGCGGGTGGCCTGCCCGCTGCACAACTGGCAGATCGAGCTGGACAGCGGCAACGCCGTGGCCCCGGACGTCGGCTGCGCCCACCGCCACCCGGTGAAGGTGGAGAACGGCCGCGTGCTGCTGGCCCTGAAAGACCTGGCCGCCTGCGCCTGACGCGGCCGCGACACGGGAGAGCCCCATGAGCGAACGCCAAGTCACCGCCAGCACCTGCTGCTATTGCGGCGTGGGGTGCGGCGTCCTGATCGAGCACGACGGCGAGCGCATCCTCGGCGTGCGCGGCGACCCGGACCACCCGGCCAACCTCGGCCGCCTGTGCAGCAAAGGCTCCAGCCTGCACCTCACTGGCGACCTGGCCGCCCGCGCGCTGCATCCCGAGCTGCGCCTGGGCAAGCAGCTGGCGCGCAGCCGGGTGGACTGGGACAGCGCCCTGGAGCACGCCGCCGGGGTGTTCGCCGAGACGATCCGCGAGCACGGCCCGGACAGCGTGGCCTTCTACGTCTCCGGGCAGTTGCTGACCGAGGACTACTACGCCTTCAACAAGCTGGCCCGCGCCCTGGTCGGCAGCAACAACATCGACAGCAACTCGCGGCTGTGCATGTCCTCGGCGGTGGTCGGCTACAAGCGCAGCCTCGGCGCCGACGCCCCGCCCTGCTGCTACGAGGACCTGGAGCAGAGCGACTGCGTGCTGGTCGCCGGCAGCAACATGGCCTACGCCCACCCGGTGCTGTTCCGCCGCCTGGAGGCGGCCAAGGCGGCGCGGCCGCAGATGAAGGTGATCGTCATCGACCCGCGGCGCACCGACACCTGCGAGCTGGCCGACCTGCACCTGGCGATCCAGCCCGGCACCGACGTGGCGCTGTTCCACGGCATCCTCCACCTGCTGCTCTGGGAAGGCTGGGCGGACCGCGCCTACATCGAGGCGCACACCCAGGGCTTCGACGAACTGAAGAACCTGGTGCGCGACTACGGCCCGCTGGCGGTGGCGGGCATCTGCGGCATCGCCGTGGAAGACCTGCAGCGCTGCGCCGAGTGGATCGGCCGCGCGCCGAGCTTCCTCTCGCTGTGGTGCATGGGCCTGAACCAGTCCAGCGCCGGCAGCGCCAAGAACAGCGCGCTGATCAACCTGCACCTGGCCACCGGGCAGATCGGCCGCCCCGGCGCCGGGCCCTTCTCCCTCACCGGCCAGCCCAACGCCATGGGCGGCCGCGAGACCGGCAGCCTGGCCAACCTGCTGCCCGGCCACCGCGACGCCGGCGATGCCGCACACCGCGCCGAAGTCGCGCGGTACTGGGGCGTCGAAGCGCTGCCGGAGCAGCCCGGGCTGACCGCCATCGAGCTGTTCGATGCGGTGCGCGACGGGCGCATCAAGGCGCTGTGGATCGCCTGCACCAACCCCGCGCAATCCCTGCCGGACCAGGCGCAGGTCCGCGAGGCGCTCGCCGCCTGCCCCTTCGTGGTGGTGCAGGAAGCCTTCGCCACCAGCGAGACCTGCCGCTACGCCGACCTGCTGCTGCCGGCCGCCAGCTGGGGCGAGAAGGAAGGCACGGTGACCAACTCCGAGCGCCGCGTCAGCCACGTGCGCCGCGCCGTGCCGGCCCCCGGCGAGGCCCGCGCCGACTGGTCCATCGCCTGCGACTTCGCCCGCCGCCTGGAACGCCGCCTGCGCCCCGGCCGACCGAGCCTGTTCGACTTCGCCGGCCCCCAGGCGCTGTTCGACGAATACCGCCCGCTCACCCAGGGCCGCGACCTGGACATGGGTGGCATCAGCTACGCCCTGCTGGATGCGCGCGGCCCGCAGCAATGGCCGCTGCCCGAGGGCGCCAGCCAGGGCCTGAAGCGTCTCTACGCCGACGGCAACTTCGCCACCGCCAACGGCCGCGCGCGCTTCATCGCCGAAGCCTACCGCGCGCCGAAGGAGCGCCGCGAGGCGCGCTTCCCGCTGACTCTCAACACCGGCCGGCTGCGTGACCAGTGGCACGGCATGACGCGCACCGGCACCGCCGCCAGCGCCTTCGGCCACGTCGAGGAAGCCTGCCTGAGCCTGCACCCGGCGGAACTGCGCCGGCGGCGCCTGGAAGACGGCCAACTGGTGCGCCTGAGCAGCCGCCGCGGCAGCCTGGTGCTGCCGGTGCAGGCCGACGACGGCCTGCTGCCCGGCCAGGCCTTCCTGCCCATGCACTGGGGCGAACGCTTCCTCAAGGGCCTGGGGGTGAACGCCCTGACCCTGCCGGCCGTCGACCCGCTGTCGCGGCAGCCGGAACTCAAGCACGCCAGCGTGGAAGTCGCCGCCGTAGCGCTGCCCTGGCAGTTCTATGCGCTGGTCGAGGGCGACGTGCAGCGACGTTTCGAGGCGCTGCGCCCGATTTTCGACGGCCTGGACTACGCCAGCTTCACCCTGGCCGGCCGCGAGCGCCCTGCCCTGCAGGTGCGCGCCGCCGCCAGCGCGGCGCCGGACGCCGTCTGGCTGCAGCAGGTCGATGCGCTGCTCGATCTGCTCGACGGCCCGGTGCTGGCCTACGACGACCCACGCCGCGTCCAGGGCAAGCGGGTGCGCCTGGAAGACGGCCGCATCGCCGGCCTGCGCCTGGCCGGCAGCGGCATCGCCAGCGACTGGCTCAAGGCGCTGTGGCTGTCCGGCGAAAGCGACGCCGACCTGCGCCGCAAACTGCTCGCTCCGCCCGGCGCGCAGGTCGCCGCGGCCAGCGACAAGACCCTGTGCAACTGCAGGAACGTGCGCCTGAGCCAGGTGCGCGAAGGCATCGTCCGCGGCCTGGACCTGGACGGCCTGAAGCGCGAACTGGGCTGCGGCACTCAATGCGGTTCCTGCGTTCCCGAAATACGGCGGTTGCTGGCCAGCGAAGCCGGCGCCCTCGCCGCCAACGCCTGAGGAGAGAGAAGATGAGTGGAAAAGTCTGGCTGGTCGGCGCCGGTCCCGGCGACCCGGAGCTGCTGACGCTGAAGGCCGTGCGCGCCCTGTCCGGCGCCCAGGTGGTGCTGCTCGACGACCTGGTCAACCCGCAGCTGCTGGAGCACTGCCCGGCGGCGCGGGTCGTGCGCGTGGGCAAGCGCGGCGGCTGCCGCTCCACGCCCCAGGATTTCATCCAGCGCCTGATGCTGCGCTACGCCCGCCAGGGCTTCAGCGTGGTGCGCCTGAAAGGCGGCGACCCGTGCATCTTCGGCCGTGGCGGCGAAGAAGCGGCCTGGCTGGAGGCCCGCGGCATCGCCTGCGAACTGGTCAACGGCATCACCGCCGGGCTGGCCGCCGCCACTTCCTGCGGCATATCCCTGACCCTGCGCGGCATCAGCCGCGGCGTCACTCTGGTGACCGCACACACCCAGGACGACAGCGAACCGAACTGGCCGGCGCTGGCCCAGTCCGGCACCACCCTGGTGGTCTACATGGGCGTGGCACGCCTGGCGGAAGTCCGCGACGGCCTGCTGGCAGGCGGCATGCGCCGGGGCATGCCGGTGGCGATGATCGAGAACGCCTCGCTGCCGCAGCAACGCGAGTGTCGCAGCAGCCTGGGCGCGATGCTCGACGACGCCAGCGCCTTCGGCCTGCGCAGCCCGGCCATCCTGGTGATCGGCGAAGTGGCCGCCGAGGCCGCGCTGGAGCTGGCGCGTAGCGCCTGAACGACCTTTCCGCAGAGACGTAGGGCGTACAACCGTTCGCGGTTATCCGCCGTTGGCCGTGCTACCGGGGCGTTCGGCGTGGCCGGGGAATCCAATCGCGGACAGAGTCCGCTCCTACGGTTCAGGGAAGCACGGGCGTAGGAGCGGACTCTGTCCGCGATTCGGCGGATAACGCCGTAGGCGTTATGCGCCCTACGGATTTCCGGTGGGGTTGAGGCTCTGCAGAAGAGCGCCCTCTCCCCAGCCCTCGGCTGCGCGCCCCGCCCTGAAGGGAGAGGGGGCCGTTCGGAGTGGGTGGGGAGTTCGGAGTCAGCCTGAAACTCCTCACTCTCCATCGTCATTCCCGCGAACGCGGGAATGACGATGGGGGGATGGGAGCACAGAGCCAAGAACCACAAACGAAGCCCTCTCCCAAGCACCTGAACAGACTTTTTCGCAGGCAAAGAAAAACCCGGCCGAAGCCGGGTTTTTCCTGGAACTCAGACCAATTACTGCTGCTTGGCCTGGGCTTCCACTTCGGCTTCTACGCGACGGTTGACGGCGCGGCCTTCAGCGGTGCTGTTGT
Source organism: Pseudomonas sp. R3.Fl (assembly GCF_023516765.1). Classification (NCBI taxonomy): domain Bacteria; kingdom Pseudomonadati; phylum Pseudomonadota; class Gammaproteobacteria; order Pseudomonadales; family Pseudomonadaceae; genus Pseudomonas; species Pseudomonas sp. R3.Fl. The sequence goes on along the minus strand of NZ_JAMGSO010000001.1, from coordinate 6,397,686 downwards.
CAGCAACCGGACGGCTCTCACCATAACCAACGGCGTTCACGCGGCCACCTTCCACACCGTACTCGTTGACCAGCACGTCACGAACGGCGTTGGCACGACGCTCGGACAGTTTCTGGTTGTAGGCGTCGGTGCCGACGGAGTCGGTGTGGCCTTCAACGGTGGTGGAGGTGGACGGGTACTGCTTCATGAAGTCAGCCAGGTTCTTGATGTCAGCGTAGCTGTTCTCTTTGACCTTGGACTTGTCGAAGTCGAACTTGACGTCCAGCTGGACGCGGACGACTTCAGCGACGGCCGGGCAGCCGTTGGCGTCAACGGTGACGTTGGCCGGGGTGTTCGGGCACTTGTCGACGTTGTCGCAGACGCCGTCGTGGTCTTCGTCGGAGCAGACTTCAGCGACCGGTTCCGGAGCCGGGGCCGGCTTGGCGCCGCCACCGAAGTTCATGCCGACGCCGACGCCAGCCATCCACTCGCCCTGGTGACCATTGTCACGCTTCTCCAGGCCGTACTGGCCGTCGAGGCTGGCCTTGGCGAAGAAGTTCTCGGTGAAGTAGTACTTCAGACCGGCGCCGATGTTGGCCATGGTCAGGTTCTGACGGCTGCCGTTGGCGCTGTTGACGTTGGTCAGGCTCTGGTGGCCGATACCGGCGGAAACGTACGGACGCAGGCCGACACCCGGAGTACCGAAGTGGTAGACGGCGTCCAGGGAAGCCAGGTTGCCATGGACCTTCTTGTTGCCGGACTCGTAGGTGCCACGAATGTCGTGGTATTCACCGTAGGAGAGCGCCAGCTCGACGTCGTCGGTCAGGAAGTAGCCGACGGAACCGCCGTAGAGGTCGCCGTTCTTCATGTTGCGGGTGCTGTCAGTGAAGTAGCGCTTGCCGAAGGCTTCGGCTTCGACTGCGCCTTGGCCTTGAGCGAAAGCATTCACGGCGGAAGCGGCGATCATGGAGCCGATCACGACGCCCAGGGTGTTCTTCAGTTTCATCCGTTAAATCCCCATCTTGGTGGTCAGTAAGCCGATGACCGCCGACAAAAGGCAGGCCATACAACTTGCGGGCAAGTTTATCAGAACTTGCGAATTAGAGAGACAACATTTACCCAACTATGTTTCGGATATGCCCGAAAACTTTTCGCGCAGCCGATCGAGTGCACGCTTGTATCGCATCTTGGTCGCACTCAGGCCCATGTGCATGATGTCGGCGATCTCCTGGAATTCGAGCTCTGCGACAAATCGTAGCACCAGAATTTCCCGATCAATGGGGTTGACATGTACCAGCCATCGGTCCAGGCCGCCCCGTTCCTCGACCTTCGGCGCCTTCTCCTCGGAAGCCTCCTCGAGCGGGTCCAGGCTCAGCGCATCGAGCAGGCGACGCTTTCGTCTTTCCTTGCGATATTGGGTAATGCACTCGTTGTAAGTGATGCTGTACAACCAAGTTTTGAACTTCGATTTACCCTCGAAGTTCTTCAAACCGTACAACACCTTGAGCATCACTTCCTGACACACGTCATCGGCATCCCGATCGTTGCCCAGATAGCGTGCGCAGACGTTGAACAGCGTGCGCTGGTATCGGCGCATCAGCTCCTCGTACGCCCGGGTGACGTGGAACAGCTCGTCATGGGCGCGCTCCACCAGCTCCTCGTCGGTCAGCTGGCGCGGGTCGTAGCGCTGGGACAATGGTTGCGGCTTGTTCAAGTCGGGTCGGGCCAGGTCATGTCGGCCGCCGACGCGGCTTTCGCGAAGCGGCGTCGGCGTTGCACGGGATCATCTCAGCGGCTGGTCACACGGCGCTCGAGGAGCACGCGGTTGGCAATGGACACCAACTCGCCCTCATCGGTCATCAGAATAGTCTTGATGGTGCCGATTTCTTCGATGATGCCTTCGACATCGTCCACTTTCACCTCTTGCCCGACCTGGTACAGCTCGCGCACGTAGATGCCGGCGATGATCTGCCCGGCGATCTCCCGACTGCCCAGGCCCAGGGCCAGGGCGGCGGCAAGGCCGACGGTGATCAGCACGATGGCGATGATGTAGTTGAGCAGGTCGGTCTTGACCTCGAGCTGGCCGACGGCCACCGAGATGCTGATGATGATCACCAGCCACTGGGCCACGCGCCCCAGGCCGCCGGCGTATTCCAGGCCCACGCCCTCGGCGGCGCCGCGCACCACGCTGTTGAGCAACTGCGCCAGGAGCACGCCGACGATCAGCACCAGGGCCGCGCCGAACACCTTGGGCAGGTACAGGGCGAGCACGTCGAGGGTGGCGGAGACGCGCTGCAGGCCGAGGGACTCGGCGGCGGAGACCAGGAACACCAGCAGCACGAACCAGTAGACGATCTTGCCCACCAGGGTCGAGACCGGCACCTGGATGCCGACGCGGGCCATCAGCTTGGTCAGGCCGGTGCCGCCCATCAGGCGGTCCAGGCCGAGCTTGGCCAGCAGCTTGGACAGCAGGGCGTCGAGCAGCTTGGCCACGACGAAGCCGAGCAGCACCACCACCAGGGCGCCGAGCAGGTTCGGGATGAACCCGGCGAGCTTGCTCCACAGGGTGTTCATGGCGGTGAGCAGGCTTTGCGTCCAGATATCGAATTGCATCTTCAGTCGGCCTTGTCAGCGGAAGGGGCGGAATTCTGCGGGCGCCGGGACACCGGCGCAAGGTGGGCGGCGCCGCGGCTCACGCCCAGGCTCAGGGCTTGCAGCCAGTGGCCCATGAGGCTGAACAGGTCGCCGGCGCCGACCTGGCGGTTGGCGGTCTTCAGCACGCGACCCAGGCGCGCGTCGTCCTCCGGCTCCTGGGCCGGCATGCGCAACAGGTTGCGCAGGGATTCTTCGAACGGGTCGTGCATGCACAGCTCTCCTTCGTGTGCTGCCTTGACGCAGCCACACCCCCACAAGTCACATCAGAGCCAGCGCAGGCGGCGGAAGATCCACCACTGGGTCACGGCGATCACGGCCATCAGCAGGCAGGCCATGGCGAAGCCGTGCGGCGCGCTGGAGCCCGGAATCCCGCCTACGTTGATGCCCAGAAGCCCGGCCACGAAACTCATGGGCAGGAAAAAGCCGGTGATGATACCAAGAATGTACATGGTCTTGTTCATCCGCTCGGTGATCCGCCGGTGCTCGGCCTCCTGGATCAGCGAAATGCGCTCGCGCACCAGCTCCAGTTCCTCGAGGTTGCGCGTCAGGCGGTTATACAGCTCGTTCCAGTAGTCGGCGTCGTCGCCCAGCGTCCAGGACAGCTTGATCCGCGTGAGTTGCGAGTAGATGTCGCGCTGCGGCGCCAGGTAGCGCCGCAGGCCCGCGGAGCGCCGGCGCAGGGCGCGCAGCTCGGCCTGGTCGGGCACGTTGCGCTCGTCTTCCTCGATGGCCTCCTCCATGGCGTCGAGCTCGTCGGCCAGGCCGCCGATCAGGGTGTCGATGCGGTCGGTGAGGTAGTGCGCCAGGCTCAGCACCAGCTCCGAGGCGTTCTTCGGGCCGCGCCCGGCGGCCAGGTCCTGGCGCAGGTCGGCCACCGCCTTGAGCGGGCGCAGGCGCAGGGAGATCACCCGCTGCTTCTCGGCGAACACCCGCAGCGAGACCATGTCCTCGGGCACCGCGCCGGGGTTGAGGTTGACGCCGCGCAGGAACAGCAGCAGGCGCTCGGCGCCCAGGTCCAGCAGGCGCGGGCGGGTCGCCTCCTCCAGCAGCAGATCGCAGGTGAATTCGTTCAACCCGCTGGAGTCGCGCAGCCAGGACTGTGCTTCGGGGACGCCGCGGTCCCAGTGCACCCAGAGGCTTTCCTCGGGCTTGAGGTCAATCAGGTGCAGTTCCGCGCGGCTGATCTGCCGGCCGCCGCCGTGGCCATCGAGGACGTAGCCGTAGATGAGCCCGCGCTCGGTTCCGCTTTCGTATTGCTGCATCGCCTGTTCCTGAAATGCCATGAAGTGCCGGGCGCCGCCGGCGGCTGCGGTCATTGACCGGCGAAGGCGCCCGGCGTTCAGCTCACTCGGGCATTTTCAGGGCCTGGGGGGAAACGATGATGCCGTTGTTGTCGGCGTAGACGAACTCGCCCGGACGGAAAGTGATGCCGCCGAAGGTCACGGCCACGTTGAGGTCGCCGATGCCGCGCTTGTCGGTCTTCATCGGGTGGCTGGCCAGGGCCTGCACGCCCAGGTCGGTCTGCGCGATCACGTCGACGTCGCGGATGCAGCCGTAGACCACGATGCCTTCCCAGCCGTTCTTCGCCGCCTTCTCGGCCAGCATGTCGCCCAGCAGCGCGCGGCGCAGCGAGCCGCCGCCGTCGACCACCAGCACCTTGCCCTTGCCGTCCTTGTCCACCTGCTCCTTGACCAGCGAGTTGTCCTCGAAGCACTTGATGGTGACGATTTCGCCGCCGAAGGAGTCGCGACCGCCGAAGTTGCTGAACATGGGCTCGACGACCTGGACCAGGTCGGGATAGGCATCGCACAGATCAGGGGTGACGTATTGCATGGAGAGACTCCTTGGAGTGTCGGGATGAACCTGCGGCGGACCGGCGGAGCGGCGATGAAGCCCGGAATGACCGGAACCCGGCTTGGCGTCACAGTCTAGCGACTGTCACGCCATCCGCCTACGCCCGCCGCCCTGCTCCGCGGCTTGGCGGCCTTCGGGCACAGATTGCCGAGAGGCACGGTATTCCTCCCGTAGGAGCGGACCTTGTCCGCGATAGCCGGCCATCCCGGCGCGGATCGCGGATAAGATCCGCTCCTGCGCTGCCCCACCCGCATCATTCACCTGTAGGAGCGCGCCCTGCGCGCGAATCGCGGGCAGGGCCCGCTCCTACAGCCCGCCGGATGGCACGGTATTCCTCCCCCGTAGGAGCGGACCTTGTCCGCGATAACCGGACGTCCCGGCGCGGATCGCGGATAAGATCCGCTCCTACGCCACCCCACCCGCATCATTCACCTGAAGGAGCGCGCCCTGCGCGCGAATCGCGGGCAGGGCCCGCTCCTACAGCCCGCCGGATGGCACGGTATTCCGCTCCTACGCTGCCCCACCCACGTCATTCCCCTGTAGGAGCGCGCCCTGCGCGCGAAATCGCGGGCAGGGCCCGCTGGCGAGTATGGCTTCTCGTAGGAGCGAGCTTGCTCGCGAACCGCATGGCACCGCGCTTGTTCGCGAGCAAGCTCGCTCCTACGAAAGCACCTCGGCGCAGCCTGTAATCCTACGGGTTGCCGGGAGGCAGGGCCTGGTGTTCCAGCCAGTGCCGGACCCGCGGCCAGACCTCGCACTGGGCGCCCTTGCTCACCAGCATCTCGACGTGCCCGAAGTTTTCCAAAAAGCCCTGCCGGCGCCCCAGGCAGAGATATTCGCGGACTTCGGAGCCGAACTGCTCGAACAGCTTGCGGCAGGCCCAGGGCGGGTCCTGGCGGTCGCCCTCGGCGCTGACCGCCAGCACCGGCGCCGTCACCTTGGCCAGGCCGCCCCACCAGTCGTTGTCGCGTTCGCCGAAGCGGCCGAACAGGCCATGCCAGCGTAAGGCTTCCAGGGCCAGGCCGATGGGCTCGTCCTCCGGGCCGCGGCGCAGGCGCGGGCCGGGGATCACGCCCATGCGCTTGAGCAGCAGGCGCCCGCTCCAGGCCACCGGCGGCAGCTTCAGCGCCCAGTAGTCACGGCTGACCTGGCTGCCGAACAGCGCCACGCTGGCCACCTGCTCCGGCGCCAGGTAGCCGCCGCCGAGGGTCGCCGCCAGGCTGGTGCCGCCCAGGGAATGGCCGATCCAGTGCGGCGCCTGGCCACTCTGTTCGACGACGAAGGCGGCGATGGCCGGCAGGTCGAAGCGCGCGTAGGCGGCGACGCTGTTGCGCGAATAGTCGAGGTTGCGCGGCGACAGGCCGTGGCCGCGCATCTCCGGTATCCACACGTCGAAGCCGGCGCGCGCCAGGTACGGCCCCAGGCCGATGGCCTTGGGCGAGTACCAGAAGCGCCGGTTGGAGAAGCTGCCGTGCACCAGGATCACCGGTACGCCACGCTGCTCGCGGCCCGGCAGGCCCAGGCGGGTCAGCGCCAGCTCGACGCTGGGATCCGGGCTGTTGTTGGGTTTCAGGCGGTAGACGTCCTCGGTGAGGCCGCCACGCAGTTCGGCGCTGACGAGCGCCACGGGAAAGAGTCGGCTACTGCTGTGCATGTCGTGGAATGGGTTGGCACGAAAAAAGGGCGGGTGCAAGCACCCGCCCTTCCTGAACCCGCAGGTTCGGTTGGCGTCAGGCCTGGCCTTCGGCCAGGAAGAACCAGGTGTCGAGCACCGAGTCGGGGTTCAGCGAGACGCTTTCGATGCCCTGCTCCATCAGCCACTTGGCCAGGTCCGGGTGGTCCGAGGGGCCCTGGCCGCAGATGCCGATGTACTTGCCGGCCTTGTTGCACGCCTGGATAGCGTTGGCCAGCAGCTTCTTGACCGCCGGGTTACGCTCGTCGAACAGGTGCGCGACGATGCCCGAGTCGCGGTCCAGGCCGAGGGTCAGCTGGGTCAGGTCGTTGGAGCCGATGGAGAAGCCGTCGAAGAACTCCAGGAACTCCTCGGCCAGCAGGGCGTTGGACGGCAGTTCGCACATCATGATGACCTTCAGGCCGTTCTCGCCGCGCTTCAGGCCGTTGGTGGCCAGCAGTTCGACCACCTGGGAAGCCTCGCCGAGGGTGCGCACGAAGGGCACCATCAGCTCGACGTTGGTCAGGCCCATCTCGTTGCGGACCTTCTTCATCGCCCGGCATTCCAGCTCGAAGCAATCGCGGAAGGATTCGCTGATGTAGCGCGAGGCGCCGCGGAAGCCGAGCATCGGGTTCTCTTCTTCCGGCTCGTAGAGCTTGCCGCCGATCAGGTTGGCGTATTCGTTGGACTTGAAGTCCGACAGGCGCACGATGACCTTCTTCGGCCAGAAGGCCGCGGCCAGGGTGCTGACGCCCTCGACCAGCTTCTCGACGTAGAAGCCCACCGGATCGTCGTAGCCGGCGATGCGCTTCTCGACGCTTTCCTTGATGTCGGCCGGCAGGCTGGCGAAGTTCAGCAGCGCCTTGGGGTGCACGCCGATCATGCGGTTGATGATGAATTCCAGGCGGGCCAGGCCCACGCCCTCGTTGGGCAGCTGGGCGAAGTCGAAGGCGCGGTCCGGGTTGCCGACGTTCATCATGATCTTGAACGGCAGGTCGGGCATGGCGTCGACCGAGTTCTGGCGCACGTCGAAGCCCAGCTGGCCTTCGTAGATCAGGCCGGTGTCGCCTTCGGCGCAGGATACGGTGACCTGCTGGCCGTCCTTCAGCACGGCGGTGGCGTTGCCGCAGCCGACCACCGCCGGGATACCCAGCTCACGGGCGATGATCGCCGCGTGGCAGGTACGCCCGCCGCGGTTGGTGACGATGGCGCTGGCGCGCTTCATCACCGGCTCCCAGTCCGGGTCGGTCATGTCGGAGACCAGCACGTCGCCGGGCTGCACCTTGTCCATCTCGGAGACGTCGTGGATGACCTTCACCGGGCCTGCGCCGATGCGCTGGCCGATGGCGCGGCCTTCCACCAGGACCTTGCCCTTCTCCTTGAGCAGGTAGCGCTCCATCACGGTGGCGCTGGAACGGCTCTTCACGGTTTCCGGGCGGGCCTGGACGATGTACAGCTTGCCGTCGTCGCCATCCTTCGCCCATTCGATGTCCATCGGGCGCTGGTAGTGCTTCTCGATGATCAGCGCCTGCTTGGCCAGCTCGGTGACCTCGGCGTCGGACAGGGCGAAGCGCGCGCGGTCGGCCTTCTCCACGTCGACCACCTTGACCGACTTGCCGGCCTTGGCTTCGTCGCCGTAGATCATCTTGATCGCCTTGCTGCCCAGGTTGCGGCGCAGGATCGCCGGGCGGCCGGCTTCCAGGGTGGGCTTGTGCACGTAGAACTCGTCGGGGTTCACCGCGCCCTGCACCACGGTCTCGCCGAGGCCGTAGGCGCCGGTGATGAACACCACGTCACGGAAGCCGGACTCGGTGTCCAGAGTGAACATCACCCCGGCGGTGCCGGTTTCCGAGCGGACCATGCGCTGCACGCCGGCGGACAGGGCGACCAGCTTGTGGTCGAAGCCCTGGTGCACGCGGTAGGCGATGGCACGGTCGTTGAACAGGGAGGCGAAGACTTCCTTGGCCGCGCGGATCACGTTGTCCACGCCGCGGATGTTCAGGAAGGTCTCCTGCTGGCCGGCGAAGGAGGCGTCCGGCAGGTCTTCGGCGGTGGCGGAGGAGCGCACGGCCACGGCCATGTTGTCGTTGCCGCCGGCCATCTCGGCGAAGGCCTTGCGGATGTCGGCGTCCAGCTGGGCGGGGAACTCGGCGTCCATCACCCACTGGCGGATCTGCGCGCCGGTCTTGGCCAGGGCGTTGACGTCGTCGACATCGAGGGCGTCCAGGGCGGCGTGAATGCGGTCGTTCAGGCCACTCTGCTCGAGGAAGTCACGGTAGGCCTGGGCGGTGGTGGCGAAACCACCGGGAACCGAAACCCCAGCACCGGCGAGGTTGCTGATCATTTCGCCCAGGGATGCGTTCTTGCCCCCCACACGTTCGACATCATGGACGCCGAGCTTATCGAGGGAAACTACGTACTCTACCAAGGTGATCTCTCCACTGAATGTTGGAAAAGCTCAAACGGGCCACCGCGACGCTGTCCCTTTCTGGCCGCGGCCAGAAAAATAAGTGACAATGCCCCGGCAGGAGGCCTTGCAAAAGCGCGGCCTATCATACTCAGGATTCTTTCCTACATTAAGGCCCGCAGCGCAATGAAACGTACGGCTTTCTTCATTTCCGACGGAACCGGCATCACCGCCGAAACCCTCGGCCAGAGTCTTCTTGCGCAGTTCGAGAACATCCATTTCCACAAACTGACGCGACCGTACATCGACACCGAAGAAAAAGCGCGCGTCATGGTACAGCAAATCAACGCGGCTGCGCAGGCGGACGGCGCCCGCCCGATCATCTTCGACACCATCGTCAACCGTGAGATCCGGGCGGTCCTGGCCCAGTCGAACGGCTTCATGATCGACATCTTCTCGACCTTTTTGTCCCCTCTGGAGCAGGAATTATCCGCGGACTCGTCGTATTCCGTCGGAAAATCCCACAGCATCGGCCACAATCCGCACTACATGGAGCGGATCGACGCGGTCAACTTCGCCCTCGACAACGACGACGGCGCCCGCACCCACTACTACGACAAGGCCGACCTGATCCTGGTCGGCGTGTCGCGCTGCGGCAAGACGCCCACCTGCCTCTATATGGCAATGCAATATGGCATTCGTGCGGCGAACTATCCGCTGACCGAGGAGGACATGGAGCGCCTGCAGCTGCCCAACGCCCTCAAGCCCTACAAGGGCAAGCTGTTCGGCCTGACCATCGACCCCGACCGGCTCACCGCCATCCGCAACGAGCGCAAGCCCAACAGCCGCTACGCCAGCTTCGCCCAGTGCGAGTTCGAGGTGCGCGAGGTGGAGAACCTGTTCCGCCGCGAGAACATCGCCTACATCAACTCCACCCATTTCTCGGTGGAGGAGATCGCCGCCAAGATCATGGTGGAGAAAGGCGTCGAGCGCCGCCTGAAGTAGCCCCGCACGGCCCTGTGAACCGGCTCACGCTGCCGCCCGCCGGGGCCTGGCGGGTGTCGTCACACGGGACCTGCGTGCTAGAATCGCGCCCCGCATCCCTCCTGGGGGGCCCAGGCCCCGGCCAAGGATGACTCGCCCGCAGGCCGTGGCGTTTGCCGGATGTACCCGTTCACTGGCCTACGGCCCCCAGCGCTCAGGACTTATGAGACTCAAGCCCACAGCCCTGCTGCTCCTGATTTTCCTGGCGGCCTTCGGCGGCCCCGCCGGCGCGGCCGGCAAGACCGTTTACGGGCTCATCGAATACGCCCACATCGGCCAGCTCGACCAGGTGCTGGCGGCCAAGCTCGACACCGGCGCCAAGACCGCCTCCCTGAGCGCCCGCGACATCAAGCGCTTCAAGCGCGACGGCGAAACCTGGGTGCGCTTCTACCTGGCCACCGACACCGCCGACAGCCAGCCGCTGGAGCGGCCGCTGGCGCGCATCAGCAAGATCAAGCGGCGCCACGGCGACTTCGACCCCGACGAGGGCAAGGCCTACACCGCGCGTCCGGTCATCGAGCTGGACGTCTGCCTGGGCAGGCTGCGCCGCACCATCGAAGTGAACCTTACCGACCGCAGCGCATTCCAATACCCCCTGCTGATCGGCTCCGACGCGCTCAAGCGCTTCGGCGCCCTGGTCGACCCCAGCCTGAAATACGCCGCCGGCCAGCCCGGTTGCCCCGTTGCGAAACCTGCCGAGTAAAGCCCATGCGCTCCATCAACCTGCACCTGAAGATCCTGATCGCCATCCTGGTGGTCCTGGGCGTTTCCATCACCGCCTACCAGATCTTCATCCTCGGCATCCCCATGACCGAGGCGGAAACCGACGACCTGTGGAACATCGACGCCAAGGTCGAATTCCTCGCCGCGCCGAAGACCCCGGTCAAGGTGCAGATGTTCGTGCCGCCGCTGACCCAGGGCTACGTCAGCCTCAACGAGAGCTTCGTCTCGAACAACTACGGGGTGAGCATCAACCGCGCCGACGGCAACCGCAAGGTGACCTGGTCCTCGCGCCGCGCCAACGGCAAGCAGACGCTCTACTACCGCCTGGTGCTGACCAAGCGCTTCAGCGGCGAGCAACCCAAGGAAAAAGGCCCGATCTTCCGTGACAGCCCGCCCCTGGAAGGCCCGGAGAAGATTGCCGCCGAGGCCCTGATCGCGCCCATCCGCCAGCACTCGGCGGACATCGAGACCTTCGTCAGCGAAACCATCAAGCGCGCCAACAACCTGGCCGACGACAACGTCAAGCTGCTGCTGGCCGGCGACACCAGCCTGGAGAAGCGCTCGTACATCGTCGAGACCCTGCTGGCCCAGGCCCACGTGCCCATGGAGCGCGTGCACACCCTGCGCCTGCTGGCCAACCAGGCGCAGAGCCCGGAACTGTGGCTGCGCAGCTACAACGGCAAGGACTGGCTGTACTTCAACCCCGAGACCGGCGAGCGCGGCCTGCCCGCCGACCGCCTGATCTGGTGGCTGGGCGACGAGCCGCTGCTGGCGGTGGAAGGCGGCAAGAAGGCGCTGATCAGCTTCAGCCTGAACAACAGCGAGATGAACGCCATCCGCCTGGCCAAGCTGACCAACGAGAACACCGACGCATCCTTCCTCGACTACTCGCTGTACGGCCTGCCGCTGTCCACCCAGCAGACCTTCCAGATCATGATCATGATCCCCTTCGGCGTGCTGGTGATCCTGGTCCTGCGCAACCTGATCGGCATCCAGACCCTCGGCACCTTCACCCCGGTGCTGATCGCCCTCGCCTTCCGCGAGACCGGCCTGCAGTGGGGCATCGGCCTGTTCACCGTGATCACCGCCCTGGGCCTGTCGCTGCGCTCCTACCTCGAGCACCTGAAGCTGCAGATGCTGCCGCGGCTGTCGGTGGTGCTGACCTTCGTGGTGGTGATGATCGCCGCCATCAGCCTGCTCAGCCACCGCCTGGGCTTCGAGAGCGGCCTTTCGGTGGCGCTGTTCCCCATGGTGATCCTGACCATGAGCATCGAGCGCCTGTCGATCACCTGGGAAGAGCGCGGCGCCGCGCACGCCATGAAGGCGGCGGTGGGCACCCTGTTCGCCGCGGCCCTGGCGCACATCCTGATGCGCGTGCCGGAGCTGGTGTACTTCGTGTTCACCTTCCCGGCGGTGCTGCTGCTCCTGGTGGCCTTCATGCTGGCGATGGGTCGCTACCGCGGCTACCGCCTGACCGAGCTGTTCCGCTTCAAAGCCTTCCTGAAGGACTGAGCCATGTTCGGCCTGATCAAGCGGTGGAAAGCCCTGGAAGCCAAGGGCATCATGGGCATCAACCGGCGCAACGCGGACTTCGTGCTGAAGTACAACAAGCGCCACCTGTACCCGATCGTCGACGACAAGATCATCACCAAGGAACGCGCCATCGCCGCCGGCATCCACGTGCCGGAGATGTACGGGATCATCTCCACCGAGAAGGAGATCGAGAAGCTCGATTCCATCATCGGCGAGCGCAACGACTTCGTCATCAAGCCGGCGCAGGGCGCCGGCGGCGACGGCATCCTGGTGATCGCCGACCGTTTCGAGGGCAACTTCAAGACCGTCTCCGGGCGCATCATCAGCCGCGACGAGATCGAGTACCAGCTCTCCAGCATCCTCACCGGCCTGTACTCCCTGGGCGGGCACCGCGACCGCGCGCTGATCGAGTACCGCGTCACCCCCGACCAGATCTTCCGCAGCATCAGCTACGAGGGCGTGCCGGACATCCGCATCATCGTCCTCATGGGCTACCCGGTGATGGCCATGCTGCGCCTGCCGACGCGCCAGTCCAACGGCAAGGCCAACCTGCACCAGGGCGCCATCGGCGTGGGCGTGGACCTGGCCACCGGCATCACCCTGCAAGGCACCTGGCTGAACCGCAAGATCGCCAAGCACCCGGACACCACCAACGCGGTGGATGGCGTGCAGCTGCCGCACTGGGACGGTTTCATGAAGCTGGCCGCCGGCTGCTACGAGTTGTGCGGCCTGGGCTACATCGGCGTGGACATGGTGCTGGACCAGGACAAGGGCCCACTGATCCTCGAACTCAATGCCCGTCCCGGGCTGAACATCCAGATCGCCAACGACTGCGGCCTGACCGGCCGCGCCCAGGCGGTGGAGGCCCACCTGGTGGAGTTGCAGGCCAAGGGGGTGCAGGAGACTCCGGAGGAGCGGGTGCGCTTCTCGCAGAAGCTGTTCGGGCATGTGCCGGGGCGGGAGATCTGAGGCGGAGTCGGGGGCTTTTCGTAGGAGCGAGCTTGCTCGCGAACGGTGTTTCCCGGGGGCTTTCGGTGCTGGGTTCGAGAGCGCCCTCTCCCCAACCCTCTCCCTGAAGGGAGAGGGGGCTGTCCTGAGCGACGCGTCGGTCAGGCGCCATCCTTCAACCCCGTCATTCCCGCGAACGCGGGAACCCAGAGACTTTTGGGGTTGGGCTCGGTGTAGCGCGCCGCTCCGAGTCTGCGGAGATTTTTTGTTTCGCCCCCTCGGGCGAGTCCCTTTTGTCAATCGGTGGAAGGCCACCCCCGCAAAAAGGAACCAAAAAGGCTTGCCCCGCATACGGGCCCGATGGAGCCGGGCTACCCTCGCGAATTCCCCCGCCACGGAGGCCCGCCCCGAGGGTACGTCCCGAGGGTATGTCCCTGTAGCCCATCGGGGCTCTCGCGACATCCATGTCGCATGACCTCCTGAGCGCGGGTTTCGCTCGGCCTTCTGAAGGGGCGTTCCGGTGCGCTCGGAGGTTTCTCTGGAAGTCAGAATCGCGGACGGAGTCCGCTCCTACGGTTCCAGGAAGCTCGGCTTTTCGTAGGATGGTGTTGAGCTTGCGATACCCATCACCACGGCAGCATGGGTATCGCAAGCTCAACCCATCCTACGGTTCAGGGAAGCACGGGCGTAGGAGCGGACTCCGTCCGCGATCGACCAACCGCCCGCAGCGGGCTATCCGGTGACGCTCAGCGCACCACCGCCAACTCGAACCCACCCTGGTCGGCATGCTGCCGCACCTTCATCCCCTCCTCGTTCACCGCCAGGTTTTCCAGCGGGCGCTTGTAGGGTTTGTTGTCCAGCGTCTGCAGGGCGCGGTCCTCGTCGGTGGTCAGCAGCAGCACGTAGCGCTCGCCCTGGTTGGCGCGCACCGGCACCGTGCCTTCGATGAAGGCGTAGCGGTACCAGGTTTCCGGGTTGAGCTTGTAGACCGCGTCGCTGACCAGGCGCGTCGGGCGTTTGCGTTCGTCGAGGAACAGCAGCGACGGGTAGACCACCTGGTGGTTGGAGAAGCTGCGCACGCGCAGGCCGTAGACCTGCTGTGAGGCCGGCAGCTTCATGGCTACGTAGTAGCTCTTGCCCATGGGGAAGTCGAAGCTCGGCGAGAACTTGTTGAGCTCCTCGTAGCGCGGCTCGTCGGCGTTCAGCTCGGTGAACTCGCCCTCGGCGATCTGCTCGCAGCAGCGCCTTTGCAGGTCCTGGTAGAGGTCATTGAGGGTCTTGCCGCTGCCCTTGAGCAGGGCCTTCATGGCGTCGCTCTGCTCGCCGCTGCCGTCCAGCCCCGGCAGGGCCTGCGGGCGCTGCTTGAATTGCACCTCGCGGCCCTCGGTGAAGGCGATCTGGTTGCGGCGGATGCCGTCGGCGCGGTCCTGGGCGGTGATCGGCGAGTTGTGCATGCGGCCCTGCTCGTCGACCCAGGTGTAGTACGGGTTGCCGTTCTCGCTGCGGACGAAGCCCTTGTCCTCGTAGGCCTCGGCGTCGATGTACTCGGAGGAATGGTCGCCGTTGGGCAGCACGTAGTCGCCGCGCCCGGCGGGCACCTGGTTGCCGGCGTAGAAGCTGTTCTGCAGGTTGCCCTGGCCGTCCACCCAGGTGAAGTAGCGGCGCTTGCTCTCCCCCGCCGGCGCGCTGCCGGGCCAGAGGGTGCCGCCGTCGTCGCGCAGGCGGGCGCGGTCGCTCTGGTCGATGCGCCTGGCCGCCTGGCGCTGCTGCTGGCCGTAGCCGGCGTCGACGAAGGTGTTGTGCACCTGGCCGTTGTCGTCGATCCACGACAGGTAGCGCCCGGCGTCGGCCAGCGCCGGCAGCGGCGCGGCCGCCGTGGCCAGCAGGCAGAGGAACAGGTGGCGGGAACGCTGCATCGGGCCGCTCCTCAGAAGGTGGTGTTGTAGGTCAGGGCGAAGATATAGGCCTTCACCGTGGTATGTACATCCATGCCGGCATAGGGGTTGTAGACCAGGTTGTCGATGCCGGTGCAGGTCAGGTTGCAGCTCTGCCCGGCCTTGATGCTCTGCTTGGAGACGAAGTAGTTGAAGCCCAGGTCGATGTTGGTGTCCTTGTCCCAGCGGTAGCCCAGGCCCAGGCCGTAGAGGTCGGCGTCGCCGATGGGCACCAGGGCGTCGGCCTTGCTCTTGGGAATCGCCGAGGGCCGGTATTCGTAGCCGGCGCGCAGCTGCAGGCGGTCGTTGACGTCATACTGCACACCCATGGCGTAGCTCCAGGTGTCGCGGTAGCCACGGTCGAGGATGATGCTGTGGTCGGTGGCGCCGTTGGGGGCGAAGTTCTTGGCGATGCGCAGCAGGTCCAGTTCCCTGTCGAACTCGATCTCCAGGTTGTTCCAGTCACTGTAGCCGCTCCACTTCAGGTCGAAGTTGAACTGCCAGTCATCGAACGGGCGCAGCTTGATGCCGGTGGAGAAGTTGTCCGGGTTGGTCATCTTCAGCGTCGCCACGCCGTGCTCCTCCTCGGCGTTGCCGTAGGGGAACAGCGGGCTGAGGAAGGCGCCGAACACCGAGTTCTGCAGGCCGGACCAGAAGCCCTGCCAGTCCTTGGTGTAGTCCACCCGGTACTTGCCCTTGAGCTTCATGCGCGACTCGCTCTGGTACACCGCGCCCCAGGCGAACCAGTCGGTGGGCTCCCAGAGCACGCCCAGGTTGTAGCTGGGCGAGAGGGTCTGCTGCATGTCCAGCTTGAGGTTGGCCAGGGTGTCGTAGGGGCCGATGCGCCCGCCGCAGACGTTGAACACCAGCTCGACGATCTCCTGCGCGCCGGGCACGCAGGTGGTGTCGTGGAGGGTCTGCAGCAGGCCGGTGAGCAGGCCGGGGTTGCGGAAGTCGGTGTCCAGGGCCATGGCCTGGTGGGAGAAACCGATGGACAGGCCGAAGGACAGCGTGTCGTTCATCTGGTAGCCCACCGACGGCGAGAAGTAGGTCAGCCGCTGCAGCGACACGCGGCGCCCGTCGTAGCGCCCCGGGTCGCTGTCCGAGTCCCGCGAGTAGCCCAGCGCCTGGGGCGTGTAGACGTTGGTGGCGAAGGTGAACTTGGAGCCCGGCGGGTTGATCGACAGGCCCGCCAGCGGCGCCACCAGCATGGGCACGTCGGTCATGCCGCCCAGGCCCGGCAGGTACATGGTCGGCGTCATGGTGCGGCTGTGGGAGTTGGCCACCGGGTCGTCGGACACGCCGAAGGTGCTCTCGCCGTAGTTCGGCGGCGCGTGGAAGCCGGCGCGGATGTCCATCACCCCGCTGACCAGCTTCACCGTGGTCTGCCGGCCCTTGAGCTTGGTCAGCGCCGCGGGGTTGTAGTGCACGGCGTCGATGCCGGTGGAATCGGCGGTGACCGCGTTGCCCAGGGCCATCGCCTTGGGGTTGCCGATGGTGATGTCGTTGGCCAGTTGGGCCTGGGCCGGCAGAATCCAGCCAAGCCCCGCCCCTGCCATCGCCAGCAGAAGTGGCGAAATGCGCTTCGTCATGGGAACTCCGCTCGCCGTTTAGTCGGGCTTAAGGCCCTTGATATCCAGGGGCAGGGAAACCCCCAGCAAGATATCCGGTGAGTCTTCGGTCAGGCCGAAGCCGGCGTTCACGTTGACGATGTAGTCAGGCGAGGTGCGCAGGCCGAGCGAGAAGTTCATGACCGCGCTGGTCTGCTCGGGAGCCTCCACCGTGCGGGTGTCGAAGTGGTAGCGGCTCTTCATCTGGTAGGCCATCTGGTAGGAGGTGGCCAGGGACACGTCGTAGGACAGCGCGTAGGCCATGCCCATGGCGAAGTTCAGGGTGTCGCCCGGGGTGACCTTGTTCAGCTCCTCGCCGTACTGGTTCTGGTGGATGTTGTCGACCTTGAGGTTGTAGGTGTAGCCGAGCGAGCCGTAGAGCACGACCGGGTCGATCACGTAGGACATGTTCGCGCCCACGCCGAGGCTGTAGTAGCCGTTGCCGGTGGATACGTCCTTGTCCGGGTTCATGTCGAACGGGCTGTCGCCGGTGGGCAGGCCGAGGGTGGCGTAGAAGGTGGTGACCGGGCGGCCGCGCATCGCTGCCCAGGGCTGCCAGCGCAGAGTCGCGGAAATGTCGCCGAGGCTGTAGGCGTGGACGTCGCTCTCGGTGTCGTACTTGGCCACGAAGGGCAGGCGCAGGCTGAAGGTCAGGTTGTCCCAGACGCCGTAGTCGAAGGTGAAGGAGTTGGTGAAGGTGTGCTGCGCCTCGCTGGTCGCCAGCACGCTGTAGACGCTGTCGCCGGTGCGCACCTGCTGGATGCGGGTGTCGCGCATCATCGAGTAGTCCAGGCCGTAGGTGAGGGTCCGCTCGCCCTTCTTCAGCAGGGTGTAGCTCTTCTCCGCCGCCTGGAACACCTCTTCCAGGGCCTTGGCGCTGTCGGCGTCGTCGGCCTTCTTGGCCAGCGCGTCACGCGCCTGGTCGACCGAGCCTTCCTCGGCCGGCGCCGGGCCCGACGCAAGCAAGGCCAGTATGGCGGCGCACGCATACCCCCTGAATCTCATGATGCAATCCCCTGGTCTTGTTCTTATGGAAGGATGAAACGTCGATCACTTGCTGCGTATGAACTGCACGTCGCCTTTGGATGCGGCCTCGATCATCTGGTTGCTGGTGAACTTGCTCATCTCCGGGAACTCGCGGAAGGCCAGCAGGCTCACGGTGCGGTCGTCCACCAGGCGCAGGTCCTGCTCCTTCAGGGCCAGGGCGTTCTTCGGCTCCTGGCCGCTTGGGTAGATGACGAAGAGGACGTTCTGGTCCCAGATCGCCTCGAAGCGGCTGCGGGTGAAACTGATGTTGCCCAGGGCAGGATCGGCAACGAAGACGTGGTCGTTGTAGACGTCGCGCACCACCACGAAATGCTTGAAGCCACCGTAGTGGATGGGTACCAGCGCCGGGTGCTCCAGCGAATCCAGGTCGGAGAATTCGGCGCGGAAGCCGCCGCTCCTGTAGCCCAGCGCGGCCGCGTAGCGCTTCATGTCCAGCAGCGAGAAGCCGCGGCGCTGGACGATCTTGTCGGCCTCGCCGTACTTCAGCAGGCCTTCCATCACCTGGCGTTCCTGCAGGTCGCGGCCCAGGTAGTAGTCCAGCAGGGTGGTCAACGCCGCCGAGCCGCAGCTGTAGTCGTAGGCCTGGCGGATGACGTTGCGGAACTGCACCTGGCTCATGGGTTCGAGTTGCACGGCCTCGCGGAAGGGGCCGTTGGGCGTGAGCTGCTGGGTGATGTTCACCGTGCCCCGGGGTTGCGGTTGGGTATCCACCGTCTGGGTGAAACCGAACAGGCCGAGCAGGCTTCCCAGCAGTATCTCGAACATCCCCTCTCCTCTCTCCTGGAAGAACCCTTGCCGGCACGGGCCGGCAAGGGGATACGCGTCACACGACCGATGGATCAGTGGCCCCAGATGCGAACCTGGGAACCGGCCATGTTCAGGTTGGAAACGGTCAGCGAACCGATGCTGGCGGCGCTGGTGTCGCCCACCTTGATGGCGCCCACCGAGACGTCGCCGGTCATGCCCGGCAGGCCCAGGGCCAGCTGCTGGGTGTCGGCGGTGCCGATCTTGGTGGTGACCACGTCGACGGTCAGCGGGTTGGCATCGTCGATCTTCAGGGCGGTGCCGCCCGGGCCGGTCAGGGTGATGTTCTCCAGGCGCAGGGAACCGGACTTGGTGTCGTCGATCTTGTCGGTGTAGACCACCGCCCCGATGCTCGCCTTGAAGTCACCGGCGATGCTGATGCCGTCCTGGCCGGTCACGCCGGCGAGCGCGCTGTCGTCCATGGATTTCAGATCGGCATGGGCCAGGAAGGGAGCGGCCAGAACAGCGCTTGCAAGAACCAGTTGTTTGATTTTTTTCATTCTTGTTTCTCTCCAGTGTTCAGGTGGGGTTGCCCCAGGGCACTGCAGGGGGCGTCCTGCCCCGCTGCAGGTTGGCCGGCCAAGCCGACCCTCCAGACCCGCGCCGTCTTCCCTAGGTGCCGCGGGCATGGATTCGTGAAGCACCAGGCTTCGCGTCCTGTTTCCCAAGCTACTGGGCAACCCCCCACCTGCCAGCCCATCCAAGGGATGGAGCCGGAAACGCCGTTCGCCTCAGGCTTCGCTGAGCAACCCCAGGCTCTTGCCCTTGAGTACCGCCTGGGTGCGGCTGCGCACCCCCAGCTTGGCGAACAGGTTGTGCAGGTGCCACTTGATGGTGGCTTCCGACAGATGCACCGCCTGGGCGATGTCGCGGTTCGAAAGCCCGGCCGCCACCAGCCGCAGGATTTCCCGCTCGCGGTGGCTAACATCTTGATTTTCCTCGAAACCCGCCGGGTCGACGGACAGCCTGCGGCACTGTTCGCGGAGCAGTTCCGCCACCCCCTGCCAGGCCGCCGCGCGCTTGGGCTCGGCCTCGCGCCAGGCGTCCCAGAACGGCAGCAGCCAGATGGCGTCGTCCTGGAACAGCCGGCGGTAGCCCTGGTTCCAGGCTTCCTCGAGGGTGGGCGCGAACAGGGCGAAGGCCTTTTCGCTGTTACCTTTCTGCCAATACGCCACAGAAAGTAACAAGGCCAGACGCAACCGCCGGTCGCGCAGATAGGGCGAGGCGTTCGCCGCCAGCGCCGATTCCAGACGCTGCTGGGCGCGCTCGGCGCGCCGCTCGGACAGCGCCACCCGCGCCTCGGCCAGGGCCAGCGCAGCCTGGGCATCGGCATAGCGCTCGGCGGAGAGCCCCGACAGGTGCCGGGCCAGTTGCAGGCACACGCGCTCGGCCTCGTTCGGCCGGCGCAGCCACAGCAGCAGCTGCACCTTGCAGCCCATGGCCAGCGCGTAGACGCGCTCGTAGCCCGGCGACTGCAGGCCGGCCAGCCATTCGTCGAGCTGGGCCAGGCCCTGTTCGGCCTCGCCGGCGAAGAAGCGCGCCTTGGCCATCACCAGTTGGCCGCGGCTGATCAGCTCCATGGGCGTGGCCACGTCGCGCCAGGTGGTGGCCAGCGGCAGTTCGGCGAGGATGGCCGCATGGCGGTCCTGCTCGTAGAGGATGTCGGCGTAGGCCAGGGCCAGCGGCCCGCCCACCCGGCTGCGCCGGCCGAACACGCGCTCGACGCGGCTGCGCGCGCCCTCGGCGATGGTCCGGCCGCGCTCCAGCTCGCCGCTCTCCTTGCAGATCAGCGCCTCGATCATGCTCGCCACCACCTGCAGGTACTCGCTGTCGGCCATGCGCAGGCACTCGCGGGCCACGCCGATGGCGCCGGCGGCCTCGGCGTAGTCGCCCAGCAGCGCATGGGCGGCGGCCAGGATGCAGGCCAGGCTGGCGCGGAACACCGGCTGGTTGGCCGGCACCAACGCCAGCCACTGGCGCGACACCTTGAGGCTGGCCTCCAGCTTGTCCTGGTACAGCAGCACCAGGGCCTTGAGCACCTGGGCCACGGCCAGCAGCTCGGCCAGGCCGAAGTTGCGCGCCTTGCCCTGGCCCATCAGCAGGCGGGCGCTGAGTTCCTCGATGAGCGCCTCGGCTTCGGCGAACTTCTGTTCGAAGGCCAGCTGCCAGGCGTAGAAGATCTGGAACACCGGATGCTCGCGGATCACCTCGGCGGGAATGCCGCCGAGCATGCCGAGGATGCTGTACACCCGGTTGCCGGCGATCAGCCGCGCGCCCTGGCGCTCCAGCAGGTCGGCGGCGAAGGCGTAGTCGCGGGCGCGCAGGGCGTAGCGCACCGCGCGGTCGGCCATGTCGCGGCTTTCGCACCAGCGCGCGGCGGCGTTGAGCAGCGGCGTGGGGTCGGCGCTGCGGGCCAGGCGCCCCTGGAGGAAGTCGGCGAACAGGTGGTGGTAGCGGAACCACTCGCGCGTATCGTCCAGGGGGATGATGAACAGCTGCTCGTTCTGCAGGCGCATGAGCATGTCCAGGCCGTCGCGGCGCCCGGTCAGGGCGTTGCACAGCTCGGCGCAGAACTCGTCGAGCACCGAGGTCTGGTCGAGGAACTGCTGCAGCGCCGGCGGCAGGCTGGCCAGCACGTCCTCGGCGAGGTAGTCGGCGATGTCCCGCTCGGTGCCCGACAGCCCGCGCAGGAAGCCCTCGCGGTCGCTGTGCCGGGCCAGCGCCAGGGCGGCCAGGTGCAGCGCGGTGATCCAGCCCTCCGTGCGCTTGTACAGCAGGCCCAACTCGGCGTCGTCCAACTGCAGGCCCTTGAGTTCCAGCAGGTAGGTGTCGGCCTCCTCGCGGGTCAGGCGCAGGTCGGCGCCGTTGAGGCAGAAGGCCCAGGGCGCCAGCGCCGGCTCGTCCACCAGGAAGCGCGGGCGGTAGCGGGTGCTGGTGACCAGGCGCACGTTGTCCGGCAGGTGCTCAATGAGGTAGCGCGCCCCCGGCTGCAGGGCCGGGTGGCGGATCTGGTGGAAGTCGTCGAGGAACAGGTAGAGCGCTCCGTCGATGCGCTTGAGGTCGGCGAGGAAGGCATCCAGCAGCCCTTCCAGCGGCAAGGTCATGTCCGACTGCAGCAGGTTCGAGGTGTTGGCGCCGAAGCCGGGGGCGACGCTGCGGATGCTCTCCACCAGGTACTGCAGCAGGCGCTGCGGCTCGCTGTCGCCCTCATCGCAGGACAGCCAGGCCACCAGCGCGCCGCTGGCCAGCAGGCGCTCGCGGAACAGGCTGAGCACGGTGCTCTTGCCGAAGCCGGCCGGCGCGCTGAGGATCAGCGCGCGCTGCTGGCGCGCCGAGAACAGGCGGTCGATGAGCGCGCGCCGCGGCAACAGCAGGGCGCCCTCGGTGCGCGGCGGGAACAGCTTGGTGCGCAACAGCGGCAGGGGCGGCTGCTGGGAATTGAGTGTGGTCATGTCAGAGCAGGCTCAGTTCGCGGGCACGGCGAATCGCTTGGGTCCGATTGCGCACCTTGAGTTTCTCGTAGATGTTGTGCAGGTGCCATTTGACGGTGCCCAGGGCCAGCGACAACTGCTGGCCGATCTCCTCGTTGGAGAGCCCCTGGGCCGCCAGGCACACCACTTCCCGCTCGCGGTCGGTCAGCCCTTCCTCGAGCACGTCCTGTGCCTTGCGCGTTTCCTGGCCGGGCCACAACCCCAGCAGGCTGCGGATGAACACCTGCAGCGCCGGCTGGCGCTCGGTGGCCTCCAGTTGCTGGAGCATCTGGCGGATGCCCTCGCCTTCCTCGATGAACAGGCTGCGCACGCCTTCGCGCTCGGCGCCCACCAGGCATTGCCCGAGCAGGCTGTTGGCGCGCTCCTGGTAGCCCAGGCGCTGGTAGCTGAGCGCCGCCAGCAGGTCCAGGCGCAGGCGCTGCAGGCCGTGCCAGTTGGACTGCAGCAGGCCGCGCAGCTGGGTGATCTCGTGCAATGCCTCGCTGAAATGGCCGCGCGCCTGCAGCAGGCGCACGCGGCTCAGGCCGCGCACCCAGAGCACCGGGTTGAACGGGCCCTGGCGGTAGGAGGCGGCGAGCTTCTGCCAGTCGATGCCGTTGAGGCGCTGCTCGGCGCGCTTGCAGCGGTCGGCCGCCGGCTCCTGGAGGATCAGGTTGATCTCCTCGCCCACGGCCATGGCGAAGATGCGCCAGGAATGGTTGCGCGAGGCCAGGCTCTGCATCAGCCCGAGAGTCGCCAGGGCCTCCTTGCCGCGCCCCTGCAGGCGCTGCACCCGCGCCAGGCACTGCATGCCCTGGGCATAGAGGTCGATGGGATTGATCACGTCGACACGCCCCAGCGCCCAGCGCAGGCGCTCTTCCAGGCCGTCGACGTCCATGCGGTAGTAGGCGGTCAGACCCTCGGTGATGGCCGGCAGGGCCAGCGCCTGGGAGCGCCGGTCGAACAGCGGCACGGCCTGCTGCTTGACGCGCTCCACCAGCAGTTGCGCCTGCTTCACCTGGCCCTGCTCCAGGGCCAGCATCACCTCGATGGTGGACAGCTGCATGTGCAGGTAGCGGCCGTCGAGGAAATGGTTGCGCTGCTGCGCCAGGCCCATCAGGCGGCGCGCCTGCTCGGGCTGGCCGTGCATCACCTGGGCGAAGGCGGCGACCAGCAGGATGGCGCATTCGAGGAAGGCCGAGTTCTGCCCCAGTTGGCTCTCCACCCGGCGGGCCAGGGCGATGCACTGCTCCAGGTCGTCCTTCTGCAGCGCCAGCACGGCCTTGACCGCCAGCGCCGAGAGGTACTGGTCGCCCATCGGCGTCTGCGGCTTGCCGTCGCTCCAGCGCGCCAGCAGCTCGTCGAGCATGCGGTTGGCCTCGGGCAGGCTCAGTTCGCTGGCGCGGGTCCAGACGTCGCTGAGCACCAGGATCGGGTAGCGCGCGGCGATCTCGTCGGGCACCTGCCGGCGCCAGCGCGAGATCAGGTACAGCTGGCCGCGGTTGATCAGCTCCAGGCCGTAGCCGTCGACCAGGGCGGCGAGCATCTCCGGGTCCTCGGCCAGGCAGGCGTGCTCGATGGCCAGGGTCGGCATGTGGTGGTTGGTGAACCACAGGCTGGCGTTGAAGTGCAGTTGCTTGAAGCGCTCCGGCTCGCGTTCGCGCAGGTGCGCGCGGAGGAAGTCGGCGAACAGCTGGTGGAAGCGGTACCAGTGGCGCTCGCGGTCCAGCGGCATGAGGAACAGTTGCAGGCTGTCCAGGCGCTCCAGCAGGGCCTGGCCGTCCTGGCGGCCGGTCAGGGCGTTGGCCAGCTCGCCGTTGAAGCGGCTTGCCACGCTGAGCGTCAGCAGGCTGTCGCGGATGTCCCGGGGCAGGCGCTCGAAGACGCTGCGCAGCAGGTAGTCGCCGACCTCGGCGGGGCCGCCGCCCAGTTCGGCCAGGTCGCGCTGGGCGCCGGCGGGCGGCTGGCGCAGCCACAGGCCGAACAGCTGCACGCCCATCACCCAGCCCTCGGTGCGGGCGTACACGGCCTTCAGGCAGGCCTCGTCGAGCGCCACTCCCTCGCCGCTCAGGTATTCGCGGGTCTGCTCCTGGGACAGGCGCAGCTCTTCCACCCCGACTTCCAGCAGCAGGCCCTTGGCCCGCCAGGTGGCCAGGCTCAGCGGCGGCTGCGAGCGGCTGCCGATGGCCAGGGTCAGGCCCGGCGGGGCGTACTGCACCAGGCGGTTGAGGCCGGCGAAGATGTCCGGGTGGGTGATCCGGTCCAGGTCGTCGAGCACCAGCAGCAGCGGCACGTCGACGCGCAACAGGTCGGAAAGCAGGCTCTCCATGACCGCCACGGCCGGCACCCGCAGGGTGTTGTGCAGGTAGGCCGCGGCGTCCCGGCCGACGTCCGGCAGGCTGGCGGCCAGGGCCTCGGTGAGCTTGCCGCAGAAGCGCCCCGGGTCGTCGTCGGAGCCTTCCAGGGAAAGCCACACCACCTTCTGCCCCTGCGCTTCGCGGCGCTCGGCGAGCATGGCCAGCGCGGCGCTCTTGCCGAAGCCGGCGGGGGCGCTGAAGAGCAGGACGCGATGATGGGCGGAACGCTCCAGGGCAGCCTGGAGCTGGGGGCGGTACTGGTATTCGGCAGGCACCCCGGGGGGTGTCGATCTGGTACGCAGAAGGCTGCCGGCTGCGGTTTTTAGCACTACGTCCACGGCCTCTATCCCTGTTTCATTATCGTTGTGGTACGGAGCATGGCTTCCGCGGGATAATCCAATTCTTATCAGAATGCTTACCTTGCGTAAACCGAAGAGAAGGGCTCTAGCATCGACTCTTCGGGCGTGCGCAGGAATGGCTCTCAGCCTAGCCCAGGGTTCCTGTTCCTACCTATGTCCCGCTATTCCGTACACCCGCTCCCCTACCGGGAAGATCCGACGGCGCGCTTCGCCCGCATCGCCCAGGCGCCCGGCGCCGTGCTGCTGGACGCCGGCAGGCCTGGCGCCGACCGTGGACGCTATGACCTTATGAGCGCCTGGCCATTGGCAGAACTGGCGCCAAGTGCCGACGAATCGGCCAAGGCGTTCTTCGCCCGCCTGCGCACGGCGCTGCAGAGCCTCGGACAGGCCGACGCGGGGGAAATTCCGGACCTGCCATTCGTCGGCGGAATGATCGGCTATCTGAGCTACGACCTGGGACGGCGCATCGAACGCCTGCCGCAGCACAGCCGGGACGACCTCGGCCTGCCCGATGCGCGGGTCGGCCTGTACGCCTGGGCGCTGGTCACCGACCACCAGCGTGGCACCAGCCAGCTGGTGTTCCACCCGCGCCTGGAAGCCGCCGAGCGCCAGCGCCTGCTGGCGCTGTTCGAGGCCGACGCGCCGGCGCCGGCGCTGCCGCCCTTCCGCCTGCATGCCGGCTTCCGGCCGGACCTGAGCCGCGAGCAGTACCGCCAGGCCCTGGAGCGGGTGCAAGGCTACATCCTCGCCGGCGACTGCTACCAGGTGAACTACACCCAGCGCTTCCGCGCGCCCTGCAGCGGCTCGCCCTGGCTGGCCTACCTGGCCCTGCGCGAGGCCTGCCCGACGCCCTTCGCCGGCTACCTGGGCCTGGGCGACGGCGCCATCCTCAGCCTGTCGCCCGAGCGCTTCATCCGCATGCACCGGCGCCAGGTGGAGACGCGCCCGATCAAGGGCACCCGCCCGCGCGGCCGCACACCCGCGGAGGACGCGGCCAATGCCGAGGAACTGCTGGCCAGCCCCAAGGACCGCGCCGAGAACCTGATGATCGTCGACCTGCTGCGCAACGACCTGGGGCGCAGCTGCACGCCCGGCACGGTGCGGGTGCCGGAACTGTTCGCGCTGGAGAGCTACCCCAACGTGCACCATCTGGTCAGCAGCGTGACCGGCGAGCTGGCCGCCGACAAGGACGCCCTCGACCTGTTGCTGGGCAGCTTCCCCGGCGGCTCCATCACCGGCGCACCCAAGGTCCGCGCCATGCAGATCATCGACGAGCTGGAGCCGAGCCGCCGCGGCATCTATTGCGGCAGCCTGTTCTACCTGGACGTGCGCGGCGAGCTGGACAGCTCCATCACCATCCGCACCCTGCTGGTGAAGGACGGCCAGGCCAGTTGCTGGGGCGGCGGCGGGATAGTCGCCGATTCGGACTGGGAGGCGGAATACGCGGAGTCGCTGACCAAGGTGGACGTGCTGCTGCGCACACTGGAACGCCTCGGCGACTGAGCGCAGCGCCGCGCAGAGCGCTACGCCGTCGCCCGCCTCGGCAGGGCCACCCGCACCCGCAGCCCGCCCAGTTCGCTGCCCTCCAGCGCCAGGCTGCCGCCGCAGGCCTCGGCGATGTCGCGGGCGATGCCCAGGCCCAGGCCGTGGCCGGCCACCTGCTCGTCCAGGCGGGTGCCGCGTTCGAGCACGCTGTCGCGCAGTTCCTCGGCGATGCCCGGGCCGTCGTCGTCCACCAGCAGGCGGTAGCCGTCCTCACCCTTCTCCACCTGTAAGCGCACCTCACTGGCCGCCCACTTGCAGGCGTTGTCCAGCAGGTTGCCGAGCAGTTCCAGCAGGTCCTCGCGGTCGAACGGCAGGCGCAGGCCGGGCTCGGCCTGGCAGCTGATGCGCAGGTGCTCGCCGTGGATCAGCTGGAGCATCTCGCGCAGGCTGGGCAGCTCGGCGTCGCAATCGAAATGCGCGCCGGGCAGCGCCTCGCCCACCAGGCGCGCGCGGCCCAGTTCGCGGGCCAGGCGTTGGTCGATCTGCTCCAGCTGCTCCTGCAGCACCCGCTTCAGCTCGGGGTGCTGCCGCAGTTCCTCGCGCTCGGCCAGGCTGATCAGCACCGCCAGCGGCGTCTTCAGCGCATGGCCAAGGTTGCCCAGGGCGTTGCGCGAGCGGCGCAGGGTTTCCTCGGTGTGCTGCAGCAGGTGGTTGACCTGCTCCACCAGCGGCTCCAGCTCCTGCGGCACCTGGGTGTCCAGCTGGCTGCGCTGGCCGTCCTGCAATTGGGCGATCTGCTGGCGCACCCGCTCCAGCGGGCGCAGCGCGCGGCGCACCGTCAGGCGCTGGAAGAACAGGATCAGCAGCAGCGCCAGCGCCCCGGCGCCCAGGCCGATGTTGCGCAGGCGGTTGAAGCTCTTGAGGATCGGCGTGTAGTCCTGCGCCACGCTGATCTGCAGGCTGCGGCCGTAGCGCTTGTAGTCGCCGCGGAAGACCAGCAGGCGCTGGCCTTCCGGGCCCTTGGCCAGGCCCTCGCGCAGGCCCGGGTGGCCCGGCACCTTCAGCTCGTGGTCCCACAGCGAGCGCGAGCGCCAGTCGGTCTGTTCGAAGTGGATCTGGAAGTAGCGCCCGGAGAACAGCCGCTCGTAGGCGCCGTCAATACGCTGCGGGTCCAGCTGCAGACCGGCCGGGCCGCGGATGATCGCCACCAGCAGGCTTTCCGCCTCGTCCTGCAGGCCGCTGGCCAGGTAGCGGCGCAGGCCCTGGTCGTAGAACCAGAGCCCGGCCTGGGCCAGCGCCAGGCCGACCACCAGCAGCACCGCGGCGAGGCCGAAGCCCAGGCGCCGCTGGATCGAGATCAAGCCGCGCCCCCGCTGCTGCCGGCGAAGCGGTAGCCCTGGCCGCGGCGGGTCTCGATGATCTCGCGGCCGAGCTTGCGGCGCAGGTGGTTGATGTGCACCTCGATGACGTTGGAGTCGCGCTCGGTCTCGCCGTCGTAGAGGTGCTCGGCCAGGTGCGACTTGGACAGCAGTTGGCCCGGGTGCAGCATGAAGTAGCGCAGCAGGCGGAACTCGGCGGAGGTCAGGTCGACCTCGCGGCCATCCTGCTGCACGCACTGGCGCGCCTCGTCCAGGCGCAGGCCGCCGGCCTCCAGCTGGGCCTGGTTGGCCACGCCGTGGGCGCGGCGCAGCAGGGCCTGGATGCGCAGGAAGAGTTCTTCGGGGTGGAAGGGCTTGGTCAGGTAGTCGTCGGCGCCGGCCTTCAGCCCGTCGATGCGCTCGGCCCAGGAACCGCGCGCGGTGAGGATCAGCACCGGGGTGGCCAGGCCCAGGCCGCGCCATTCGCGCAGCACGTCCAGGCCGGGGCGGCCCGGCAGGCCGAGGTCGAGGATGATCAGGTCGTAGGGCTCGCTGGCCCCCTGCACCGCGGCGTCGCGGCCGTCGGCCAGCCAGTCCACGGCGTAGCCCTGGCGGCTCAGCCCGGCCAGCAGTTCGTCGGCGAGGGGGACGTGGTCTTCCACCAGCAGCAGACGCATCAGTCGTCTTCCTTATCCTTGAGGATGCGCCCGTCACGGGCATCCAGTTCCAGTTCGCGGACCACGCCGCCGGCGGTGAGCAGCTCGATCTCGTAGATGTAGGTGTCGTGCTCCTTCTCCAGCTCCGCCTCGAGCAGGCGCGAGCCGGGGTAGCGCTGCAGCGCGGCCGGCAGTATCGACTCGAAGGGGCGGATCACCCCTTCGCGGGTCAGGCGCAGGGCCTCGTCCTGGCTGAGGTCGTGGGCCAGCGCCGGCCCGGCGACGCACAGGGCGGCGAGCAGGGCGTAACGCAGAGGATAGGTCATCAGTGGTCCTGGCGGTCCTTGAGCACTTCACCGCTCACCGCGTCCAGCTCGACATCCCACTTCACCCCCTGGGCGTCCTTGATGTCGACCTTGTACAGGTAGCGGCCGTGTTCCAGTTCGAGCTCGCTATCGTACACGGTTCCGCCGGCGTGCTTGGCCAGCGCGGCCTGGTTCAGGCGCTGGAAGTCCTGGATGGTGCCGGCGTCGCGCAGGCGCAGGGCCTCGTCGGGGCCGATGTCGTGGGCCAGCGCCAGGCTGGAGGCGCCGAAAAGAGCGGTGGCGGCGATCAGACGGGTGAGGGTTTGCATGGGAAGGCTCCTGCGAATGGCCAATGCTCGCAGGCTATCGAAAGGCCATTAACTCAAGCTGAATGGATGCAGGACGGATCATTCACCGGATGAAGGATGCTGCCTAGGAAAATACAGCGCTTATAATCGCCGGCTCGCCAGAGAGTGCCCCCATGACCGCCATCCACATCAAGTCCCCCGCCCTCACCGTCAAGGCCGGCGCCCGCGCCCTGCGGCGCATCCGCGAACGCGGCCTGAGCCCCGCCGACGTCGGCATCCTGCCCGGCGCCGCCGGCGGGCCGAAGGCGCTGGGCATCCAGGGGCTGGACCTGGCGCTGTTCGGCGAATGGCTGCCGCGCGCGCCGCGCGAGCGCTCGCTGATCGGCGCCTCGATCGGCTCCTGGCGCTTCGCCAGCGCCTGCCTGCCGGACGCCGCCGCCGGCATCCGCCGCCTGGGCGAGCTGTACACGCAGCAGCGCTTCTCGCGCAACGCGGACATAGCCGAGGTCTCCGCCAGTTGCACGCGGATGCTCGACGACCTGCTCGCCGGGCAGGACGCCAGCGTGCTGGCCAACCCGCACTACCGCCTCAACGTGGTGGTGGTGAAGAGCCACGGGCGCCTGGCCGACGACGGCAAGCGCACGCTCGGGCTGGGCCTGGGCGCGGTGATCCGCGACAACCTGCTCGGCCGCCGCCACCTGCACCGCCACTTCGAACGGGTGATCCTCCACGACGCGCGCCTGGCACCGCCGCTGGCGCCGCTGCGGGACTTCCCCTCGCGCTGCCTGCCGCTGGACGTCGGCAACCTGCGCCACGCGCTGCTCGCCTCCGGCTCCATCCCCATGGTCATGCAGGGCGTGCGCGACATC
Organism: Pseudomonas sp. R3.Fl; assembly: GCF_023516765.1. Taxonomy (NCBI): domain Bacteria; kingdom Pseudomonadati; phylum Pseudomonadota; class Gammaproteobacteria; order Pseudomonadales; family Pseudomonadaceae; genus Pseudomonas; species Pseudomonas sp. R3.Fl. Next base: position 6,368,309 of record NZ_JAMGSO010000001.1, on the reverse strand, counting down.
CCCGGCGCCGGCCCGGGCACCTACCGCGACGGCGGCCTGCTCGACTACCACCTGGACCTGCCCTACGAAACCGACGGCGTGGTGCTCTACCCGCACTTCACCGACAAGGTCATCCCCGGCTGGTTCGACAAGGGCCTGCCCTGGCGCCGCGGCGACGCCACCCGCCTGCAGGACGTGCTGCTGCTGGCGCCGTCGCGCGAATACCTGGCGCGCCTGCCGCACAACAAGCTGCCGGACCGCAAGGACTTCAAGCGCTACCTGGGCGACGACGCCGGCCGCGAGCGCTACTGGAACAAGGCGATGGACGAAAGCCGGCGGATGGGCGACGAGTTCCTCGAACTGGTCGACGGCGGACGCCTGGGAGAAAGGTTGGTGCCGTTGTAGGGTGCATAACGCCTACGGCGTTATCCGCCGCTTGGCCTTGGCCATAATCCCACTCGTTGCCGGGCACGGAGCTGCCGTCAAAGCCGCGCCAGGCTCAGCCATGCAGGGGCCGGCGAGGAAAGTGTAGCGGCGGATAACCGCGAACGGTTATTCGCCCTACGTCCATGGTGAGCTTGGCGTAGGGCGCATAACGCCTACGGCGTTATCCGCCGTTTGACCTTAGCCATAATCCCGCTCGTTGCCGAGCACGGAGCCGCCATCAAAGCCGCGCCAGGCTCAACAGGGAAGCACGTACGTAGGAGCGGACTCCGTCCGCGATGGGCCGAGCCCGCACACCACGCCCCACAGATGAATCCCCTACCCCGGCTGCCCGTCGATCCGGGCCTTCCACAACATCGGCCCGTAGTACCCGGCGAAGATCAGGAACGCCAGCGACCAGCACAGCGCCGCCAGCAGCAAGCCACCCAGCGGCAGCCACCACACCACCAGCACCCGAGCCAGCACTCCCAGGTTGAGCAGGGCGAAGCCCCAGGCCATCGCCTTCGGCGGCTGCAGCGCGCGGCCGGTGTGGCCGAGGCTGACGCGGGCGATCATCGCCAGGATCAGCCCGCCGACGCCGCCCACGGTCAGCGCGTGCAGCGGCAGGCTGGAGGGCAGCGCCGCGCCGGCCGCGGAAGCCGCCAGGCCGAACAGCGCGAGGGTCATCCAGGCATAGGCCAGGTGCAGCGACCACAGCAGCGGCACGCTCCACAGGTCGCGGTCGTACCAGCGCACCAGGCGCACCAGGTGGCCCAGGCCGAGCAGGCCGAAGAGCAGCGCCAGCAACGGCCCCGGTTGCAGCGCCGGGCCGGTGGCGCTGAGCACCGCGAGCAGCGCGCCACCCAGCAGCAGCGCCCAGTCCAGCCACGGCCAGGCCGGCACCTGAGCGGTACGTCCCAGGCCGCGCTGGGTGAAGAAGGGAATCACCCGCCCGCCGATCAGGCTCATCAGCGCCACCACCAGCCACAGCGCAGCCAGAACGCCGCCACGCTGCCAGGCCTCGTTGCCCAGCGCCTGTCCAGCCATGACCAGGGCGTCGGCCAGGGTCAGCAGGACCAGCACCATCAGCACCGGGTAATTGCGCGTCTGCCGCACCTGGTAGAGGCTGCGGCCGACGAACCAGGCCAGGGCCGGCGGGAAGGCCAGCTCCAGCACCGTGGCCAGCCACCAGGGCGCGCCCAGCAGCCAGGCCAGTCGCGCCGCCAGCCAGAGCAGCGCCAGGTTGCGCAGCGGCGCACCGCTAAGACCGGGACGCCCGGTCCAGGTCTGCACCGCGGTGAGCAGGAAGCCGGCGATGATCGCCAGGGCGAAGCCGAACACCATCTCGTGGCGGTGCCAGCCCAGCCAGCCGCCCAGCGGTTGCCACGCGGGCAGCCAGCCGGCCAGCGCGGCGAGCCAGAGGAATATGGCGAGCGCCGCGAACAGCGCCCCACCGAGGAAGAAAGGACGGAAACCCAGCCGCCACAGCGGCGGAATCGCCAGCAGAACCTTGCGATCAACCAACAGCACAACAGACCTCCCAGCCCGGTTGGCGCATCTGCCGCTGGGCGATCAGGCGCAGCACGTAGCCCAGCTTGATGGCGGTCGGCCCGAGGACGGTCAGGGCGTGGGCGGCCACCAGTTGCGGCAGGTTGAGAAAGGCGTCGATGAAATAGGCGCCGAAGATGCCTCCCAGCAGCATAGCGGCCCCCGCGCTGAGCAGGGCGTTGGAATGGCTGAGATTGCGTTGCGGACAGGCGAAGAAGCCTTTCATCACACACCTCCGGTAGTTCGGGGTGGCCGGCCCGCATGGGCCGGCCGGTCTAGCCTCAGGCCTCCAGCGCGCTGGCGGGGCCGAAGAACTCGTAGTGGCACTGCTTTTCCGGCACGCCCAGCTCGCGCAGGAGGCGCTTCACCTGGGCCATGAACGGCTTGGGCCCGAGGAAGTAGGCGTCCAGGTCGCGCTGCTCCGGCAGCCAGTTGCTCAGCAACTGCTGGCTGATGAAGCCCTCGGCATCGGCCTGGTCCTGCTCGCGCGGCTCGCTGTAGCAGAAGAAGTGCAGCAGCGTCGGGTGCTTGCGCGCCTGGTTCTCGATGAACTCGCGGAAGGCGTGCACGCCGCCGTGGCGCGCGCAGTGGATGAAGTGCACCACGCGGCCGGCGTCCAGCGCCTGCTGCAGCATGGCCAGCGACGGGGTGATGCCGACGCCCGCGGTGATCAGCGCCAGCGGCTTGTCGCTGTCGCCCAGGACGAAGTCCCCGGCCGGCGGGAACAGGTCGATCTCGTCGCCTTCCCGGAGCTGGTCGTGCAGGTAGTTGGAAACCCTGCCCTCGGGCTCGCGCTTGACGCTGATGCGGTACTCGCGGCCGTTGGCCGGGGCCGACAGCGAATAGTTGCGGCGCACTTCCTCGCCATCCAGGTCCAGGCGCAGGCCGATGTACTGGCCCGGCTCGAAGTCCAGCAGCGCGCCGCCGTCCACCGGTTGCAGGTAGAAGGAGGTGATTTCCTCGCTCTCGGCCACCTTGCGCGCCACGCGGAAGCGCCGCGCGCCGCGCCAGCCACCCTCTTCGGCGGCATTGCGGGCGTATACCGACTCCTCGGCTCCGATCAGGATGTCGGCCAGTTGCTGGTAGGCGGCGGCCCAGGCGGCGATCACTTCATCGGTGGCGATCTCCTCGCCCAGCACTTCGCGGATGGCGCGCAGCAGGCAGGCGCCGACGATAGGATAATGTTCCGGCAGAATCTGCAGCGACACGTGCTTGTTGACGATCTGCCCCACCAGCGGGCCGAGGCGCTCCAGTTCGTCGATGTGGCGGGCGTACATCAGCACGCCGTTGGCCAGGGCCCGTTGCTGGTCGCCGGAGGCCTGGTGGGCCTGGTTGAAGAGCGGACGCACCTGCGGATACTCGGTCAGCATCAGCTGGTAGAAGTGCCGGGTCAGGGCTTCGCCACCGGTTTCCAGCAGCGGGACGGTCGCCTTGATCAGAGTGCGTTGTTCGTTGGACAGCATGCGGATCTCCTTGGAACGCAAGACAGGGTGGGAACTGCCTGTAATCCTTCAGAAAACGTGCCAAGGCCGGCGGCCAGTATTCGCGGGACTTCCGCGGCGTCAGAAGTCATAATGACCAGCAATCATTCGAGTCATACGGACTACATAGAGGTCATAATGACCAGCAATCCCTTGCTTGCCACCCTGCTCCCCCTGGTCGACGACCTGTCCCGCGAACTGCCCGACGAAGAACGCTACCGCCGCCTGCTCGAAGCCCTGCGCGAACTGCTGCCCTGCGACGCCAGCGCCCTGCTGCGCCTGGAAGGCGAGCAGTTGGTGCCCCTGGCGGTGGACGGGCTGAGCCCGGACACCCTCGGCCGCCGTTTCAAGATCGCCGAACACCCGCGCCTGCAGGCCCTGCTGGAACGCCCCGGCCCCACCCTGTTCGACGCCAACTGCGGCCTGCCCGACCCCTACGACGGCCTGGTGGAAGGCGTACACTTGGAAGTACACGACTGCATGGGCTGCCCGCTGTACCTCGACGAGCAGCCCTGGGGCCTGCTGACCCTCGACGCCCTCGAGCCCGGACGTTTCTCCAGCGGCGACCTGGACAACCTGCAGGCCTTCGCCAGCCTGGCAGCGGCCACGGTGAAGGCCAGCCAGCGCATGCTCGACCTGGCCCTGCGCGCCGAGCACGAACAGCAGCGCGCCGACGCCTACCAGCGCGCCGCCGGCGAGGCCCCGCGCGAACTGGTCGGGCAGAGCCCGGCGCACCGCCAACTGGTGGACGAAATCAAGCTGGTGGCCGGCAGCGACCTCAGCGTGCTGGTCACCGGCGAGACCGGCGTGGGCAAGGAACTGGTGGCCCAGGCCATCCACCAGCGCTCGCTGCGCCACGCCCAGCCGATGATCAGCCTGAACTGCGCGGCGCTGCCGGAAACCCTGGTGGAGAGCGAACTCTTCGGCCACGTGCGCGGCGCCTTCTCCGGCGCCGTGGGCGAGCGCCGCGGCAAGTTCGAACTGGCCGACGGCGGCACCCTGTTCCTCGACGAAGTGGGCGAGCTGCCGATGGCGATCCAGGCCAAGCTGCTGCGCGTACTGCAAAGCGGCCAACTGCAGCGCCTGGGCTCGGACCGCGAGCACCGCGTGGACGTGCGCCTGATCGCCGCCACCAACCGCGACCTGGCCGCGGAAGTGCGCGCCGGGCGCTTCCGCGCCGACCTCTACCACCGCCTGAGCGTCTACCCGCTGCGGGTGCCGCCGCTGCGCGAACGCGGCAACGACATCCTGCTGCTGGCCGGCTACTTCCTCGAACAGAACCGCCCGCGCCTGGGCCTGCGCAGCCTGCGCCTGAGCGCCGAGGCCCAGGCCGCCCTGCTCGGCTACCCCTGGCCGGGCAACGTGCGCGAACTGGAACACCTGATCGGCCGCGCCTCGCTCAAGGCCCTGGCCTCAAGCCCCGAACGCCCGCGCATCCTCACCCTGGAGCTCGACGACCTCGGCCTCGAACAGGGCCTGCACCTGCCGGAAACCGGCAAGTCCGCCCCCGCCCGCGAGCTGCCCAAACCCGGCATCGAACTGCGCACCGCGCTGGACGACTTCCAGCGCCAGCTGATCGCCGCCAGCCTGCAACGCCACACCGGCAACTGGGCGGCAGTGGCCCGCGAACTGGGAGTGGACCGGGCCAACCTGAACCGCCTGGCCAGGCGCCTGGATCTCAAGTGAGCCGGGCCTGGGCTATCTTTGCAGACGCATAGCCCATGCCCCGGAGAAACCTTCATGCGCCACCTGCTCGTCGCCCTGCTCGGCCTCGCCCTGGCCGGCTGCATCTCGCCCAACCAGGGCCGGCCACTGAACTTCGACGAGTTCCCCAGCGCCGAGTACCAGGCGCTGGCGGTCCACGGCAACGGCAGGATCGACGGCCGCGCCTTCCTCAAGACCCGCGCCGGCACCCTGAAGCCGGCGGCCGGCAAGGACGTGGCGCTGATCCCGGCGACGCGCTACATGGCGCCGCTGTACAAGGCCTACCAGGAGCGGCGGCCGCTAGGCGAGCCCGACGCCCGGGCGAAGATCTACACCCGCACGGTGCGCGCCGACGCCGAGGGCCGTTTCAGCTTCGCCCAGGTGCCGGCGGGGCGCTATTACCTGAGCTGCGAAGTGACCTGGGAAACCACCGGCGCCAATGGCCCGACCACGGTGGGCGCGGCCGTCATGGCGCCCTTGACGCTGCGCGAGGGCGAGGAAGTCCAGGTCGAGTTGACGCGCTGAGCCGCCGACGGGGTGTGCCCGGCCGGCCGGCAAAGTGGGTACAATGGGCGGTTGCAATTGCCCACTGATGATCTGAAGGCCACCTCTTGGAACTGTTCAAGGAATTCACTTTCGAGTCCGCCCACCGCCTGCCCCACGTCCCGGAGGGCCACAAGTGCGGCCGCCTGCACGGCCATTCGTTCCGCGTGGCGCTGTACATCGAGGGCGAGGTCGACCCGCATACCGGCTGGATCCGCGATTTCTCCGAGATCAAGCAGATCTTCAAGCCGATCTACGAACAGCTCGACCACAACTACCTGAACGACATCCCCGGCCTGGAAAACCCCACAAGCGAGAACCTCTCGCGCTGGATCTGGCAGCAGGTCAAGCCGCTGCTGCCGGAATTGTCGCGGGTGCGGGTGCATGAGACCTGCACCAGTGGGTGTGAGTATCGCGGGGACTGATGCTGTGTAGCGCGCTGCTTCTCGTAGGAGCGAGCTTGCTCGCGAAGGGTGTTTGCCGGTAGCGATGGTGCTGGGTTCAAGAGCACCCTCTCCCCAACCCTCTCCCGCAAGCGGGAGAGGGGGCTGTCCTGAGTGGGGGAAGAGTCCTGAGTCATCCTGATACTCCTCACCCACCCCCGTCATTCCCGCGAACGCGGGAACCCAGAGACTTCTTGTTTGGGTTTAGCGCGTCGCTCCGAGTCTGCGGAGATTTTTTGTTTCGCCCCCTCGGGCGAGTCCCTTTTGTCAAACGCCACAAAAGGAACCAAAAAGGCTTGCCCCAACATACGGGCCCGACAGAGTCGGGCTACCCTCGCGAACTCCCCCGCCACGGAGGCCCGCCCCGAGGGTACGTCCCTGTAGCCCACGGGGCTCTCGCGACATCCATGTCGCATGACCTCCTGAGCGCCGGTTTCGCTCGGCCTTCTGAAGGGGCGTTCCGGTGCGCTCGGATATCTCTCTGGAAATCCTGCTCTTCGTAGGAGCGAGCTTGCTCGCGAACCCAACCACCCGTCACTGGGTTATTCCCCTTCGGGCCAGCGCAAGCGCTGTTCGCGATGGAGCCGCGTCCCGCGTTCGCGGGAATGACGGGTTTAGGTTGGGTACAACGGGCCAAAGCTCGCAAACGAAGCCACAGCCCCTCCCAAACGAAAAATGCCGTTTATCCCAAACAGAGAAACGGCATTCTTTCTTAAGCGAACAGCATCACGCTCTCAGGCGGGGCTTTTCATTGGCCTAAACCTCAACGCGCCGCGCTACGCCCGCCCTTCTTCTTGCCACCAAGCAGATGCGAGAACACCGCATGCAGGTCGCCCGAGGCGCTGTCGCCTTCCAGGTTCAGCTTGTCGTCGATGTGCGCCATGTGGTGCATCATCAGGGTCACGGCCTTTTCCTTCTCGCCCTTCTCGATGGCGTCGAGGATTTCGTTGTGCTCGTCGAACGAGCAGTGCGAACGGCCACCCGCCTCGTACTGGGCGATGATCAGCGAGGTCTGCGACACCAGGCTGCGCTGGAAGCTGACCAGCGGGGCGTTCCTGGCCATTTCCGCCAGCTTGAGGTGGAACTCGCCGGACAGACGGATGCCCGCACCGCGGTCGCCGCGGGCGAAGCTGGCCTGCTCCTGCACCACCATCTCGCGCAGCTCGGCCAGGGTTTCGGCGCTGGCGTTGTCCACCGCCAGCTCGGTGATGGCGCGCTCGACGGTGCACCGGGCGAAGAGGATCTGCCGGGCCTCGTCGATGCTCGGGCTGGCCACCACCGCGCCGCGGTTGGGGCGCAGCAGCACCACCTGCTCGTGAGCCAGGCGCGACAGGGCGCGGCGGATGATGGTGCGGCTGACGCCGAAGATTTCGCCCAGGGCCTCTTCGCTCAGCTTGGTGCCCGGCGCCAGACGCTGTTCGAGGATGGCGTCGAAGATGTGCGCGTAGACGATCTCGTCCTGCGTGCCGGTACGGCTCTTGCCGTTGCGCGCCGGCTTCTTGATCTGTTGCAGCGGGTCGGTCATGGATCCTCAACCTTGTTGGGCGGACCGGCGGCCTGGGCAATCCGCTACCAGGTACGCGGGCGCGACGAAATGATGGCCACCAGTGTACACAAAATGCCCAGCACCGCGCACCCGGCGCATCCCCCTTGCCATGCGGCATTCAGCCGTCCCCTCTGGACAAATTCTGCGCAATGCCTGAACGAATCTTCCGATGAATTGTTTGGAAGAAGGCGGGAGATAGGTACGAAACATTATTTGATTTTTTTGTATACAACCTCATAATCGCCGGCGTGACTTCCTGACTCGCAAGTCAAGAACACACCCTCAAGCCTTCCGCCGAGCCAGGGACGCAGGTGAACCAGCCGACGGCAAGGACCAACAACAAGAGCGTTGAGGAGTACCCGCTGTGGAAAGCACCAAACAAGAACAACAAACCGCTGTCGCCTCCAGCCCACCCGCCACCGGCCTGCTCGAACGCCTGTTCAAGCTCAGCCAGCACGGCACCACGGTGAAGACGGAACTGGCCGCCGGCCTGACCACCTTCATCACCATGGCCTACATCATCTTCGTCAACCCCAACATCATGGCCGACGCCGGGGTCAACCACGGGGCGGCCTTCGTCGCCACCTGCCTGGCCGCCGCCCTGGGTTGCTTCCTGATGGGCCTGTACGCCAACTGGCCGGTGGGCCTGGCGCCGGGCATGGGCCTCAACGCCTTCTTCACCTACACCGTGGTCAAGACCATGAACTACAGCTGGGAGATCGCCCTGGGCGCGGTGTTCATCTCCGGCGTGCTGTTCATGGTGCTGACCTTCTCGCGCATCCGCGAATGGCTGCTCAACAGCATTCCGCCGAGCCTGCGCTTCGCCATGGGCGCGGGGGTCGGGCTGTTCCTCGGGCTGATCGGCCTGAAGACCGCCGGCATCGTGGTCGCCAGCCCCGCCACCCTGGTGCACCTGGGCGACCTGACCAAGCCCGGCCCGCTGCTGGCGGCGATCTGCTTCCTGATGATCGCCGTGCTGGAATACCGCCGGGTGTTCGGCGGCATCCTCATCAGCATCCTCACCGTCACCGTGGCCGGCATCGCCCTGGGCCTGGTGCAGTTCGGCGGGGTGTTCTCCATGCCGCCGAGCCTGGCGCCGACCTTCCTGGCCATGGACATCGCCGGCGCCTTCAACGTGACCATGATCAGCGTGATCCTGGCCTTCCTCTTCGTGCACATGTTCGACACCGCCGGCACCCTGATGGGCGTGGCCCAGCGTGCCCACCTGGTGCGCGAGGACGGCCGCATCGAAAACCTGTCCAAGGCGATGAAGGCCGACAGCACCTCCAGCGTGGTCGGCGCCGTGCTCGGCGTGCCGCCGGTGACCAGCTATGTGGAAAGCGCCGCGGGCGTGGCCGCCGGCGGCCGCACCGGGCTGACCGCGGTGACCGTCGGCGCGCTGTTCGTCGCCGCCATGTTCTTCGCCCCGCTGGCCGGGATGATCCCCGCCTACGCCACCGCCGGCGCGCTGATCTACGTGGCCATGCTGATGATGGGCGGCCTGGCGCACATCGATTGGCAGGAACACACCGAGACCATCCCGGCCATCGTCACCGTGATCATGATGCCACTGACCTTCTCGGTGGCGGACGGCATCGCCATGGGCTTCGTGACCTACGTGGCGATGAAGGTCTTCACCGGCCGCCACAAGGACGTGACCGTCAGCCTGTATGCACTCTGTGCGATATTTGTAGCCAAATTCATCTTCCTGTAATCTGGAGCGGCCCCGCCACGGCCCCGACGCATGCCTGCGTCGGGGCCTTTGCATTCGAGAGCCCGCGATGAACCTGGAAACCTGGCTGCTCTACAGCAGCGCCGCCCTGATCGTGATCCTGATTCCCGGCCCGCTGTCGCTGCTGATGGTCAGCAACAGCCTCAACTATGGCCTGCGCCGTTCGCTGCCGGCCTTCCTCGGCGGGGTCAGCGCCTCCATCTGCCTGCTCAGCGCCTCGGCCCTGGGCCTGGGCGCGCTGCTGCTGGCCTCGGAGAAGCTGTTCAGCGTGCTCAAGGTGCTGGGCGCGCTCTACCTGTTCTACCTGGCCTGGCAGAGCTGGCAGGAATCCCGCATCGCCGGCCAGCCGCGCGCCGCCGAGGAGATGCCGGTCAACCCGGGCTTCCGCAGCCTGTACTGGAAGGCCTTCGGCCTGGGCGCCAGCAACCCGAAGGACATCCTGTTCTTCGCCGCCTTCCTGCCGCAGTTCCTCAAGGCCGACCACCCGCTGTGGCAGCAGCTGCTGGTGATGATCCTCACCTGGGCGCTGCTCGACTTCGCCTGCAAGCTGTTCTACGGCCTCAGCGCCCGCGGCGCCGCGCGCTTCCTGCGCTCGGGCAAGGGCCAGGCCTGGTTCAACCGCGGCAGCGCTGCGCTCTTCGCGACCGCGGGCGGGGCTTCGTTGTTGAGCCGCTGAGGTCCATAGAACCGTTCGCGAGCAAGCTCGCTCCTACAGGTGCCAGTGCTTTTCGTAGGAGCGAGCTTGCTCGCGAACGGTATTTACCGGCAGCAATGGTGTTCAGGGTTGATTCCGCTCCCTCTCCCCAACCCTCGACTGCGCGCCCCGCCCTGAAGGGAGAGGGAGCTGTCCGGTGCAGACGAGAGGTTCGGTGGCAACCTGTAGCGGGCCCTGCCCGCGATTTCGCGCGCAGGGCGCGCTCCTACATGGGAACGCGGTGGGGGTGGAGTGGAGCGATACCCATCGCCATTGCCCGATGGGTTTCGCAAGCTCAACCCATCCTACGAAAGCACCTCGGCGCAAGAGCACACAATCAAAAAAAAGGCCCGCCAGGGGCGGGCCGATGGGACTCCACGAAGAGTCGGGGGGGAAGTCGCTGGCGGCCTAGCTGCCGCGGTAGGTCGAGTAGCTGTACGGCGAGATCAGCAGCGGCACGTGGTAGTGGTCGCTTTCCGAGGCGATGCCGAAGCGCAGCACCACCTGATCGAGGAAGGCCGGTTGCGGCAGTTGCACGCCACGGGCGCGGTAGTAGTCGCCGGCGTTGAACTGCAGCTGGTAGACCCCGGCGCGGAAGTCCTCGCCCTGCAACAGCGGCTCGTCGCAGCGGCCGTCGTCGTTGGTCACGCGGGTGGCGACCAGTTCCAGCTGCTGGCCTTCCACGCGGTAGAGCTCGACCTTGATGCCATGGCCGGGGCAGCCGTGGGCGGAATCCAGTACGTGCGTCGTCAAACGTCCCATGGGCTCTGGGCATCCCCGGCGCGGCCGGCGGACGCCGTCCTCCTTCTCGGTGTGGTGTGGGTTGCACCCCGCAGGCAGCGGCCGGCCGGGTGGGTTGGATGGGACGAAAATACGCCATCACCCAAACATTGTATACAAAAAATTCGTTCCAGCGCCCCGAAACGGCGCCAGCGCACCAGCACGCGGCATTTCGATCCATCGCCGGAACCAGGAAGGCCACAGCCCGCCAGGCTGACCGTTCGGGCAGGTAATTTGCTTGCTCTACCGACGGATGTGGATGACGACGGATGGCGAAATCGGCGCGCGGGATTGTATTTACATTCGACCACACAACTTGTATACAATATCTCGCAACACGGTGGCGCACGCCCTACCGCCCCACGCCGCCCCCAACAAGAAGGAACACTGCAGTGAGCGCTGACTACCCACGCGACCTGGTCGGTTACGCCGACAACCCTCCCCACCCGCACTGGCCGGGCGACGCCCGCATCGCGCTGTCCTTCGTGCTCAACTACGAGGAAGGCGGCGAGCGCTGCATCCTCCATGGCGACAAGGAGTCCGAGGCCTTCCTCTCCGAGATGGTCGCCGCCCAGCCGCTGCAGGGCGCGCGCAACATGAGCATGGAATCCCTCTACGAATACGGCAGCCGCGCCGGCGTCTGGCGCCTGCTCAAGCTGTTCAGGAAATACGACCTGCCGCTGACCATCTTCGCCGTGGCCATGGCCGCCCAGCGTCATCCGGACGTGATCAGGGCGATGGTCGCCGCCGGCCATGAGATCTGCAGCCACGGCTACCGCTGGATCGACTACCAGTACATGGACGAGGCCCAGGAGCGCGAGCACCTGCTGGAGGCCATCCGCATCCTCACCGAGCTGACCGGCGAGCGCCCGCAGGGCTGGTACACCGGCCGCACCGGCCCGAACACCCGGCGCCTGGTGCGCGAGGAAGGCGGCTTCCTCTACGACTCCGACACCTACGACGACGACCTGCCCTACTGGGACCCGGAGAGCACCGCCGAGAAGTCGCACCTGGTGATCCCCTACACCCTGGACACCAACGACATGCGCTTCACCCAGGTGCAGGGCTTCAACAAGGGCGACGACTTCTTCGAATACCTCAAGGACGCCTTCGACGTGCTCTACGCCGAAGGCGCCGAGGGCGCGCCGAAGATGCTCTCCATCGGCATGCACTGCCGCCTGCTCGGCCGCCCGGCGCGCCTGGCCGCGCTGGAGCGCTTCATCCAGTACGTGAAAGGCCACGAGAAGGTCTGGATCGCCCGCCGCGTCGACATCGCCCGCCACTGGCACGAAAAGCACCCGTTCACGGAGAGCCAGGCATGAGCCGCTTCCAGACCCTCACCCCGGCCAGCCTCGACCGCGCGGCCTTCGTCGCCGCCTTCGCCGACATCTACGAACACTCCCCCTGGGTGGCCGAGAAGGCCTACGACCTGGGCGTGGACGAAAGCCTCAACGACATCGAGAGCCTGCAGCAGCGCATGGCCGACATCCTCCTGTCGGCCAGCCATGAAGCCCAGCTGGCACTGATCAATGCTCACCCGGACCTCGCCGGCAAGGCCGCTGTGCGCGGCGAGCTGACCGCCTCCAGCACCTCCGAGCAGGCCGGCGCCGGCATCCACGAATGCACCGCCGAGGAATTCGCCCGCTTCAACGAACTCAACGATGCGTACAAGGCGAAATTCGGCTTCCCCTTCATCAAGGCGGTGAAGGGCAGCAACCGCCACCAGATCCTCGCGGCCTTCGAGGAGCGCATCCACAACACGCCGGAGCAGGAATTCCAGACCGCCCTGGCCGAGATCAACAAGATCGCGATGTTCCGTCTGCAGCAGCTGTGAGCGCGCAGGACCGGACTAACACGTCACCAAGGAGAACAAGATGAGAACCTACAACGCTCCCTTCGAGAAATTCGTCAACCTGGCCGACGAGCGCCTGGGGAGCAAGGTGATCAGCGTCACCGACGAATGGTTCGCCGCTGCCAGCCGCATGCTGCAGCCCACCCCCGCGGTGTGGAAGGAAGGCGTCTTCGACGACAACGGCAAGTGGATGGACGGCTGGGAATCCCGCCGCAAGCGCTTCGAAGGCTATGACCACGCGGTGATCCGCCTGGGCGTGCCGGGCTCGATCAAGGGCGTGGACATCGACACCAGCTTCTTCACCGGCAACTTCCCGCCGTCGGCCTCCATCGACGGCTGCTTCGTGGCCGAGGGCGAGCCGAACGACGACACCCAGTGGACCGAAGTGCTCTCTTCCGTCGAGCTGCAAGGCAACAGCCACCACTACCACGAAATCAGCGACGAGCGCCCCTACACCCACCTGCGCCTGAACATATACCCCGATGGCGGCGTGGCGCGCCTGCGCGTGTACGGCATTCCGTTCCGCGACTGGGCCCAGCAGAACCCCGACGAGCAGGTCGACCTGGCTGCGGCACTGAACGGCGGCCGCGCCCTCGCCTGCTCCGACGAACACTTCGGCCGCATGAGCAACATCCTCAACCCCGGCCGCGGCGTGAACATGGGCGACGGCTGGGAAACCGGCCGCCGCCGCACCCCGGGCAACGACTGGGTGATTGTCGCGCTGGGCCACGCCGGCATCGTCGAGAAGATCGTCGTCGACACCCTGCACTTCAAGGGCAACTACCCGGAGAGCTGCAACATCCAGGCGGCCTTCGTGAAGGGCGGCACCGACAGCCAGATCGCCACCCAGAGCCTGTACTGGCGCGAACTGCTGCCCAGCCAGAAGCTGCAGATGCACAACGAGCACACCTTCATCGAGCAGATCAAGGAACTGGGCCCGATCACCCACGTGCGCCTGAACATCTTCCCGGACGGTGGCGTCAGCCGTCTGCGCCTGTTCGGCAAGGTGGCCAAGTAAGCGAAACACCGCCGTCGTCCCCGCTGGCGCGGGGGGCCAGAGACACTGGGCTCCCGCGTTCGCGGGAGTGACGGAAGAAGCGGTTCCCGGGCCCCGCCCGGGTTCAGTACAACGAATACAAGTGACCAGCCATGCGTACCCTGAAGATCGAACCGTTAACCAAGGAAGCCTTCGCCCCGTTCGGTGATGTCATCGAGACCGAGGGCAGCGACTACTTCATGATCAACAACGGTTCCACCCGCCGCTATCACAAGCTCGCCACGGTCGAGACCGCGCAGCCCGAGGATAAGGCGATCATCAGCATCTTCAGCGCCGAAGCACTGGAGATGCCCTTGCGCATCCGCATGCTGGAGCGTCATCCGCTGGGCAGCCAGGCCTTCATCCCGCTGCTCGGCAACTCCTTTCTGGTCGTGGTCGCGCCACTTGGCGACGTACCTGTACCGGGTCTTGTCCGCGCCTTCCTGAGCAACGGAAGGCAGGGCATCAATTACCACCGCGGCGTCTGGCACCACCCGGTGCTGACGATCGAAAAGCGGGATGACTTCCTGGTGGTCGATCGCAGCGGTTCCGGCAACAACTGCGACGAGCATTTCTTCACCGAGGACGAGCAACTGCTCCTCGACCCCCAACTAAACTAATAAGAGAGGCCCGTCCGCCGCGACGCCGGCGCCCGGGCAAGAGGTAATGACTGTGGAAGCACATCTCATCGAATGGGCGAACCTGCTGGTTCGCTGGATTCACATGATCGTCGGCATCGCCTGGATCGGTGCCTCGTTCTACTTCGTCTGGCTGGAAAACAACCTCAACCGCGTCAACCCGCGCGAGGGGCTCTCGGGTGACCTCTGGGCGATCCACGGTGGCGGCATCTACCACCTGGAGAAATACAAGCTGGCGCCGCCGAAGATGCCGGACAACCTGCACTGGTTCAAATGGGAGGCCTACTCCACCTGGCTCTCGGGCGTGTGCCTGCTGACCATCGTCTTCTACCTGAACCCCAGCCTGTACCTGGTGGCCCCGGGCAGCGACCTGGCGCCCGCCGCGGCCATCGCCATCGGCATCGGCTCGCTGATCGCCGGCTGGTTCATCTACTCCGGCCTGTGCGACTCGCCGCTGGGCAAGACCCCCGCCCTGCTCGGCGCCATCCTGTTCGCCCTGCTGGTGCTCGCCGCCTACCTGCTCAGCCAGGTGTTCAGCGGCCGCGGCGCCTACCTGCACGTCGGCGCGATCATCGGCACCATCATGGTCGGTAACGTGTTCCGGGTGATCATGCCGGCCCAGCGCGCGCTGGTTAAGGCCATCGAGGAAGGCCGCGAGCCCGACCCGGTGCTGCCGGCCAAGGGCCTGCTGCGTTCGCGCCACAACAACTACTTCACCCTGCCGGTGCTGTTCATCATGATCAGCAACCACTTCCCGAGCACCTACGGCAGCCACTACAACTGGCTGATCCTGGCGTGCATCGCGGCGCTGGCGGTGATCGTGCGGCACTACTTCAACACCCGCCACAACGGCAACGGCATGGCCTGGGCCCTGCCCGCCGGCGCCGTGGGCATGATCGCCCTGGCCTTCGTCACCGGCCCGACACTGCAGAGCGCCGCCCCCGCCGGCAACGCCGCGCAGGTGCAGTACCAGCCGCTGCCGGAAACCGCCATCGGCGGCAAGACCGCCGCCGAACGCGCCAAGGAAGAGGCCGACAAGCCCGCCGCCGCGCAGGCCCCGGCCCAGGCGCAAGCCGCCAGCGCCGGCGGCAACGGCGACTTCGAGAAGGTTCATCACGTCATCCAGGAACGCTGCACCGTGTGCCACTCGGCCAAGCCGACCAGCCCACTGTTCAGCGCCGCCCCGGCCGGCGTGATGTTCGACACGCCGCAGCAGATCCAGGCGCAGACCGCGAAGATCCAGGCGCTGGCCGTGGCCTCCCAGGTCATGCCGCTGGGCAACATCACCCAGATGACCCAGGAAGAGCGCAACCTGATCGGCTCCTGGATCGCCAAGGGCGCCCAGACCAACTGAGCCACCGCGGTTCGCCGGAACCAGAAAGACCGCACCTTCGGGTGCGGTTTTTTTATGCCCATGGGCTTTTCGTAGGAGCGAGCTTGCTCGCGAACCACCCAGACACCCAAACCACCCTCGTCATTCCCACGAACGCGGGAAACCAGCGGCGTTCATGGCGCCAGTCTCTGGTTCCCCGCGTTCGCGGGGATGACGGGGTTAAGGGAGGAGGTAGGGCAAGGTTCGCGAGCAAGCTCGCTCCTACAAAGAGCCACCGTGCCTCACGACGAGCTGTAGGAGCGGACTCCGTCCACGATTCCGCCGGCAAGGCCGGCGCCCGATGTTTCGCCTGCACCGCCCAAGCCATGTAGGAGCGCGCCCTGCGCGCGAATCGCGGACGGAGTCCGCTCTTACAGGAACACCGACTCCACGGAATAAAAATGTAGTCCCACCCGACCTACGGCTACATCCCGCCGAAGCCACGGAACACGCGGCCTAGAGCGACCCGAAACCCATCATTCACAAGCCGACCAGAGAGTTGTATACAAAAACATATTGAAGCGAATACACATCAACGCTATAAAGTCCCGCACCGCTTCACCCGCACGGCCCCGGGGGTGTGGCGAGCCAGTACTACCCGGCCGCCGAGCCTGATCGGCGTCCACCAGTGACACAACAATAAAAAATCGAGGTGTTGCATGTCCGAGGTAACTGAGCGCCACGCGGCCGGCTCGTCCGCCGACCAGCGTCTGCCGTTGCTGCAACTGCTACTGGTGGGATTCCAGCACGTGCTCCTGATGTACGGCGGCGCCGTGGCCGTCCCGCTGATCGTCGGCCAGGCCGCCGGCCTGTCCCGCGAGGAAATCGCCTTCCTGATCAACGCCGACCTGTTGGTCGCCGGCATCGCCACCGTGGTGCAATCGCTGGGCATCGGCCCGGTCGGCATCCGCATGCCGGTGATGATGGGCGCCAGCTTCGCCGCCGTCGGCAGCATGGTGGCCATGGCCGGGATGCCCGGCGTGGGCATCAACGGCATCTTTGGCGCGACCATCGCCGCCGGCCTGTTCGGCATGCTCGTCGCGCCCTTCATGAGCCGCATCGTGCGCTTCTTCCCGCCGCTGGTGACCGGCACCGTGATCACCTCCATCGGCATGTGCCTGTTCCCGGTGGCCATCAACTGGGCCGGCGGCGGCAAGGGCGCGGCCAACTTCGGCGCCCTGGAATACCTGTTCCTGTCCAGCCTGGTGCTGGCCGCCATCCTGCTGGTCAACCGCTTCCTCAAGGGCTTCTGGACCAACGTCTCGGTGCTCATCGGCATGCTGCTGGGCTACATCGTCGCCAGCGCCATGGGCATGGTCGACCTGTCCGGCATCGACGCCCGCCCGGCCTTCGAGGTGGTCACCCCGCTGCACTTCGGCGCGCCCAGCTTCCACCTGGCGCCGGTGCTGTCGATGTGCCTGGTGGTGCTGATCATCTTCGTCGAGTCCACCGGCATGTTCCTCGCCCTGGGCAAGATCACCGGCGACGGGATCTGCCCCAAGCGCCTGCGCCGCGGCCTGCTGTGCGATGCCACGGCGTCGTTCTTCGCCGGCTTCATGAACACCTTCACCCATTCGTCGTTCGCCCAGAACATCGGCCTGGTGCAGATGACCGGGGTGCGCAGCCGCTTCGTCACCGTGGCCGCCGGCGGCTTCCTGATCCTCCTCAGCCTGATGCCCAAGGCCGCCTACGTGGTCGCCTCGATTCCGCCGGCGGTGCTCGGCGGCGCCGGCATCGCCATGTTCGGCATGGTCGCCGCCAGCGGCATCCGCATCCTCCACGAGGTGGACATCGTCGACCGCCGCAACCAGCTGCTGGTGGCGGTGAGCATCGGCATGGGCATGGTCCCGGTGGTGCGCCCGGACTTCTTCGCCGCCCTGCCCGCCTGGATGGAACCGATCACCCACAGCGGCATCGCCATGACCGCGATCTGGGCCGTGCTGCTCAACCTGCTGTTCAACATCCTCGGCGAACGTGGCCGCGACGCCCTCTGCGGGCACCACTGAAGCCAACGCTTTCGGCGGGCCCTCCCGACGCCCGCCGCTTCCAGCCGCGCCTCACTCCTGCGCGGCTTTTTTCATTCGTGCTGCAGTGACTGGAGCATCTGCCGGCGCAGTGCCGTGGGGTTCAAGAGCGCCCTCTCCCCAGCCCTCGGCTGCGCGCCCCGCCCTGAAGGGAGAGGGGGCTGTCCTGAGCAGCCGGAGAATCTGGAGTCATCCTGATGCTCCGACCCCCGCCCCGTCATTCCCGCGAATGGGAACGTAGGGCGAATAACCGTTCGCGGTTATCCGCCGCCATCCGTGCCACCGGGATGTCCGGCGTGGCCGGTGAATCCGATCGCGGACGGAGTCCGCTCCTACGCCCGTGCTTCCTGGAACTGTAGGAGCAGACTCTGTCCGCGATTCGAAGGCCGAGCGAAACCCGCGCTCAGGAGGTCTGCGACATGGATGTCGCGTTCGCGGGAATGACGATGGGGAGACGGGAACACAGGACCAAGGTTCGCGAGCCAGCTCGCTCCCACGAACCCAGAGAACCGCCGAACCGGATCAGAACACCAGCTTGTAGCCAATGCTGAACAACATCACCGCCAGGCACGGCCGCAGGACGTTATCGGAAATCCGTCCGGACAGATGGCTCCCCAGGTAGATCCCCGGCAGCGAACCGCACAGCAGGTACCCCAGCAACTGCCAATCCATGTTGCCCATGCTGGCATGGCCCAGGCCGGCCACCAGGGTCAGGGGCACCGCGTGGGCGATCTCGGTGCCCACTAGGCGGCGGGTGGCGAGGAAGGGATACAGCACGAACAACGCCACCGTGCCCAGCGCGCCGGCGCCGATGGAGGTCAGCGCGACCATCGCGCCGAGCACCACGCCGGTGAGAATCGTGAGGCCGTTGAGGCTGGCGCCTCCCAGGTGGTAGTGGTCGCCGGCATGCTTGTGAGCGAAGGCCAGCAGCTTCTGCTTGAACAGGATGGCCAGGGCGGTGAGCAGCAGAACCACGCCCAGGGCGTGCTTGATCACCGTGTTCAGCGCCTGGGTGTCGGCGCCCAGGCTGTGCAGGAACAGCAGGGTCAGGCCCGCCGCCGGCACGCTGCCGAGGGTCAGCCAGCCGGTGATGCGCCAGTCGACGTTCTTGTGCCGGGTGTGCACCAGCACGCCGCCGGACTTGGTGATGGCCGCGTACAGCAGGTCGGTGCCCACGGCGGCAGCCGGGTTGATGCCGAACCAGAGCAGGATGGGCGTCATCAGCGAACCGCCGCCGACGCCGGTCATGCCCACGATGAACCCGACCAGCAAGCCTGCGACAACGAAACCAAGGACGCCGAATTCCATCAACCCTTCCTGAAAGCCGTGAACGGCTTGCGAAAACCGGCGGGCAGGATAGCGGCTTTCCTTATAAGCGCTTATATCAATATCGACTTAATTTATAACCAAATCTTAAAGCACCGCCCACGAAAAAGGGGCCCGCAGGCCCCTTCTCCGTCACGCGCCGGTCAGTCGCTGTCCGGCTTGCTGTCCACCACGCCGGTGGTGTTGTTCAGCAGGCTCTTGGTGGCGGTCTGGATGAAGGATTCCAGGCGCTTCTTCAGCTCGGCCTCGTCCGGCACGCTCTGCACGCGCTCGGCCTTGGGATGGGCGCCGACCTGGTAGTCGTACACGCGGATGTCGCCTTCCTTGGGCTTGATCAGGATACGGTTGCCGGAAAGGATGGCCACCACCTGTTCGCTGCCCGAGGGCTTGATCACGCCGAAGCCCTTGTCGCCGGCCGGCAGGTTCAGCAGGTCGCGGCCCCAGCACTGGTGGCGCACCTCGCCGCCCAGGCGGCCCATGATGGTCGGCACGATGTCGATCTGGGTGCCCACGGTGTCGCGGCTGGCGCCGTACTTATCCTGGATGCCCGGGGCGATGATCAGCAGCGGCACGTTGAAGCGGAACAGGTCCATCTCGGTCAGCTGTTCCGGCGCGCCGAAGCCGTGGTCGCCCACCACCACGAACAGGGTGTCCTTGTAGTACGGCGACTTCTTGGCCTTCTCGAAGAACTGGCCCAGCGCCCAGTCGGAGTAGCGCATGGCGGTCAGGTGCTCGTCGAGGCTGCCGTTGCCGGTCACGCGCTCCACCGGCAGGTCCTTGGGCAGGGCGTAGGGCACGTGGTTGGAGAGCGTCTGCAGCAGGGCGTAGAACGGCTTGCCGCTGGCGGCCAGGCGGTCCAGCTCCTCGTTGCCACGGGAGAACATGTCCTGGTCGGACACGCCCCAGGTCGGGTCGGAGAACACCGGGTTCACGAAGTCGTTGCGGCCGACGAAGGTGGTCATGCCCTGGTTGGCGAAGAAGCCGGACTGGTTGTCCCAGGCGAAGTCGCCGTTGTAGACGTAGACGTCGTCGAACTGGCGCGCGCTGAGCAGCTGCGGCAGGCCGGAGAACTTGTGGCCGCCCTCGGGCGTCTGCATCAGGTACTCGAAGCCCGGCAGGTTGGGGAAGCAGGCCATGGTGGCGAACATGCCCTGGTGGGTATGGGTGCCGTTGGAGAAGAACTGGGTGAACAGCAGGCCTTCCTTCGACAGCTTGTCGAAGTACGGGGTGATGTTGCCCGGCGCGCCCAGGGCGCCGACGAAGTGGCCGGCGAAGCTTTCCATGAGGATCACCACCACGTTCTTCACGCCCGGCAGCGTGCCTTCAGCCGGCGGGGTGAAGTCGCGGCGGATGGCCGCGTCGTCGGCGTCGACCAGCTTGTCGTTGGGCGTCAGCAGCATCTGCCGCACGGTGTCGCGGGCCTGGTCGTCGGGCAGGGTGGCCTTCCAGATGTTCGCGCGGTCCTCGCCGAAGCGGTCCTCGGCGGCCTTGAGCAGGGTCATGGAGCCGTTCAGGCCCAGGTGGTTGGCGAACATCGAGTCGGTGGTGAAGGCATCGCCCCAGCGCAGCGGCGGGCCCTGGCGCAGGGTGCCGCGGTAGGCGACGCCGGCCACCACCACCACCACCAGCAGGGCGGCCACGCGCAGGTACCAGGCGGCGGCCGAGGCGCCCACGGCGCTGGGCCGGGTGGCGCGGTCGACGCCGCGGAACAGCATGAACAGCAGCCAGGTGGCCACGGCCCAGGCCAGCAGGTAGCGGACCACCGGGTAGCCGTACCAGATCATGCTCATGACCGTCTTCGGGTCTTCGGACATGTACTGGAACACCAGGCTGTTCAGGCGCTGGTGGAACTCGCGGTAGAAGTCCAGCTCCAGCACGCCGAGGAACAGCGTCAGGCTGGCCAGGGCGGTCAGCCACACGCGCCAGAACATGCGCCAGCGCATGGCGGTGACGCTGACCAGGGCGAAGATCATCGGCGCGACTATCAGCACCACCGCGCGGATGTCGAAGCGCACCCCGGTGAGGAAGGCTTCGAAGAAGGTGCTGGCCGGGGTGTCGCCGATCAGCTCGCGGTTGTAGACCAGCAGCGCCAGGCGCAGCAGGGAGAACATCAGCATCAGCGCCAGGCTGCCGAGCAGGATGAACCCCAGGTGGCTGGACACCGTGGCGCGCGCCAGGTTGGCGGCGCGCTGGCGGGTATTCAGGACTTCCGATTGGCCCATGTTTCAGGTTCCGTCTTGTGCAACGTTCGGTTCGGGCGCCCTCCCCTGCGGGGAGGTGCGGAGGCTCCACGCCCCGGGAGCGGGACGTGGAAGCGGGCGGCGCATTCTAGTCGGTGAAAATTAGCCAGACCTTAAGAAAATGCCGTCAAGGCGTCGGATTATGCCCAACACAGGTGAAAAAAGAGTCGCCGCCGCCGGATGGTTCCGACAGCGGCGCTTGCGGATCAGTCGTTGTGCGGCTTGCCGATGGCCTGCAGCACGTACTGCGGCAGGGCGAAGGCGCCCTGGTGGATTTCCGGGTTGTAGTAGCGGGTGGCGATGCCGCTGGCGGCGAAGCGCTGGCGCAGGGTTTCCAGCGGCACGCGGCGCAGGGCGGGCTCAAGGGCGCCCCAGGCGAAGGTCATGGCGCCGCCGATGTAGGTGGGCACCGCCGCCTGGTAGAAGTGCCAGTCGGCGAACAGGCCGTTCATCCGACCGGCGGTGTTGCGCACGGTGTCCAGCTGCATGAACGGGGTGCCGTTCTGGGTGACCAGCACGCCGCCCGGGTTCAGGCAGCGGTGGCAGGCCTGGTAGAAGTTCTCGGAGAACAGCACCTCGCCCGGGCCGATGGGGTCGGTGGAGTCGGAGATGATCACGTCGAATTTGCGCTCGGTGGTGGCGACGAAGCGCATGCCGTCGTCGATCACCAGGTCCAGGCGCGGGTCGTCGAAGGCGCCGTTGGAATGGCGCGGCAGGAATTGCCTGCACATGTCGACCACGGTGCCGTCGATCTCGACCATGGTGATGTGCTCGACGCTGGCGTGCTTGCACACCTCGCGCAGCATGCCGCCGTCGCCGCCGCCGATGATCAGCACGCGCTTGGCCGCGCCATGGGCGAGGATGGGCACGTGGGTGAGCATCTCGTGGTAGATGAACTCGTCGGCCTCGGTGGTCTGGATCACCCCGTCCAGGGCCATCACCCGGCCCATGCGGGCGTTCTCGAAGATCACCAGATGCTGGTGCTCGGTGCGCACCTCGTGGAGCAGCTGGTCGACGCTGAAACGCTGGCCGTAGCCTTCGTAGAGGGTTTCCTGGTAATCGCGCATGGGCGGTCTCCCGGTTCAACGGTGAATGAAGCGGGCCGAGGGCCGGCCGTGAAAGGCGCGCATTCTACTGTGCGAGGCATGACAGGTCGAACCCGCTCACTTCGCCCACTCCACTTTGCCCATTCACTTTGCCCGCTCACTTTGAAAGTCAGCTGCGGGACGACAGCGCGGCGGCGGCGGGCTATGGTCAGCGCCATGAACGCACCCATCACGCCCCTCGTCCTGCACCTGCCCTACCAGCCGCCCTGGGACTGGGCACAGTTCCACGCCCATTTCGCCCTGCGCCGCCTGGCCGGGGTGGAAACGCTGGGCGAGGCGCACTACCGGCGCAGCCTGCGCCTGGATGGCGTGCCCGGCTGGATGGAGATCCGCCCGCTGGCCGACGAGCCAGCCCTGCGCCTGGAACTGCACCTGGACGGCGCCGGCGCCGACAGCGCCCCACTGGCCGAGCGGGTGCGCAAGATGTTCGACCTGGACAGCGACCCGCGGGCGGTGGCCGCGCACCTGGGCGCCGACCCGCTGTTGCGCCCGCTCGTCGAGGCCTGGCCGGGGCTGCGCCTGCCCTGCGCCTTCGACCCGTTCGAGCAGGCGGTGCGCGCCATCGTCGGCCAGCAGGTCACGGTGAAGGCCGCGGTGACCATCACCGGCCGCCTGGTGCAGCGCCTCGGCCAGCCCCTGGGCAATGCCGTGGCCGACGGCCCGCAGTACCTCTTCCCTACCCCGCGGGCCCTGGCCGAGACGGACCTGGACGGCATCGGCATGCCCGGCAAGCGCGTGGCCAGCCTGCAGCGCTTCGCCGCGGCGGTGGCCGAAGGCGCCCTGGAACTGCATGTGGAGGATGGCGCAGAAGCGCTGGTGAAGCGCCTCTGCGAACTGCCCGGCATCGGCCCCTGGACCGCCGAATACGTGGCCCTGCGCGCCTTCGGCGAGGCCGACGCCTTCCCCGCCGCCGACCTGGGCCTGCTCAAGTCGCCGGTCTGGGGCGAGGCCGGCACCAGCGCCCGCGACCTGCAACGCCGCGCCGAGGCCTGGCGCCCCTGGCGCGCCTACGCCGCCGTCTATCTCTGGCAAGCCTATTCGCAAGGCAGCCGCATCGGAGGATGAAGCCATGCACTACCGCTACTACGACAGCCCCCTCTGCCGCCTGTTGCTGGCCGGCGACGAACAGGGCCTGCGCATGCTCTACATGACCCCCTTCGAAGGCCACGAGCCGGGCCCGGACTGGCGCGAGGCCAGCAGCCAGCTGGATTCCGTGATGAAGCAGCTGGACGAATACTTCGCCGGCAAGCGCAAGGTCTTCGAGGTGCGCCTGGCGCCCCAGGGCACCGAGTTCCAGCGCCAGGTCTGGCACGCGCTGACGCAGATTCCCTACGGCCACACCACCTGGTACGCCGACCTGGCCGAACGCATCGGCCGACCGAAGGCGGTGCGCGCGGTGGGCGCGGCCAACGGCGCCAATCCGATCAGCATCATCATCCCCTGCCACCGGGTGATCGGCCGCGACGGCAGCCTCACCGGCTACGGCGGCGGCCTGCCGCGCAAGGAGGCGCTGCTGCGACTGGAGGGGGTGATGGTGGGGGAATCGCGGGAGTTGGAGTTGGTTTGATGGGGTTTCCCGGGAGGTTTCGTGTTCTGGGGAAACTCCGCCCCTCTCCCCAGCCCTCTCCCTGAAGGGAGAGGGGGCCGTTCGGAGCGAGCTGGAAGCCTAGCCCACTCCTGATGTCTCGAATTGCTTCAACCCACCGCAATCACAGGATCACTCCGAACCCACAGCATGCAGCGGACAGCCCCCTCTCCCTTCAGGGAGAGGGTTGGGGAGAGGGAGCGGAGTCGATCCGAAACACCAACGCCACCGGCGAACCCCATTCGCGAGCAAGCTCGCTCCTACGAAAAGCTCTGCTACACGCGGACGTTGCCTTTCGGCCCGGCGATCGCCCAGATCACCAGCCCCAGCAAGGGCAGGATGACGATCACCAACACCCAGATGATCTTGATGGGCACGTCGGCGCTGCTCTTGAGCACGCTGATGATCGCCCAGACGTCGAGGGCGAAGATGATCAGGCCGATCAGGCCGTTGAAGGTCGAACCCATGGCGCCGCTCCCGCTGCTGGAGGTGTGCCCTCCAGCATAGACGGCGGCGGCGGCCTCAGCAGCGGGCCGGGTCGATCAGGGCGAAGCTGGCCTGCGTCTCGTGGCCTTCCAAGGCGCCGCCTTCGCGGGCCAGGCCGATGGTTGCCAGGCCGGCTTCGCGGGCGGCGTCCAGCTCCTGCACCACGTCGGAGAGGAACAGCACCTGCTCCGCCGGCAGGCCGATGGCCTGGACGATGCGCGCATAGGAGGCGGCCTCGCGCTTGGGCCCGCTGGTGGTGTCGAAGTAGCCGGAGAACAGCGGCGCCAGGTCGCCGGCCTCGGAGCAGCCGAAGATCAGCTTCTGCGCCTGGATCGAGCCGGAGGAGTAGACGTACAGGTCATAGCCCTCGGCCTTCCAGCGGCGCAGCGCCTCCACCGCGTCCGGGTAGACGTGGCCCTTGAGCTGGCCAGCGCGGTAGCCCTGCTCCCAGACCCGCCCTTGCAGCGACTTGAGCGGCGTGGCCTTGCGGTCTTCGGCGATCCACTGCAGGAGGATGGCGATGCAGCGCTCGACGTCGGCGCCGGCTTCGCCGCTCTCGGCGCGCACCGCGTCCAGCTGCGCGGCCACTTCCGCCTCGCCGGCGTGCTCGCGGACGAAATCCGGCAGGTGCGCGGCGGCGTAGGGGAAGAGCACGTCGAAGACGAAGCTGACAGCGCTGGTGGTGCCTTCGATGTCGGTGAGGATGGCTTTGATCGGCATGGGGACTCCAAAGCAGGGGCGGCCTATTTTTTGTAGGAGCGAGCTTGCTCGCGAACCAACCCCGCCGCGGAATCCGTTCGCGAGCAAGCTCGCTCCTACGAAGAGCACAGGGTTCAGTCTTCCAGCAGCGGGAAGCGCCGGGCGATCTCGTCGCCGGTGAACTTCGCCACCCAGCCCTCGGGGTTGTTGAACAGGCGGATGGCCACGAAGTGCGGGCGCTCGCCCATGTCGAACCAGTGGCGGGTGCCGGCCGGCACCGAGATCAGGTCGTTCTTCTCGCAGAGCACGGCGTAGACGTGGTCCTCGACGTGCAGGGTGAACAGGCCGCGGCCGGCGACGAAGAAGCGCACCTCGTCCTCGCCGTGGCGGTGTTCGTCGAGGAACTTGGCGCGCAGCTCGTCCTTCTGCGGGTGGTCGGCGTTCAGGCTGACCACGTCGACGGTGACGTAGCCCTGCTCGTCCTTCAGGCGCTGGATCTCCGCCGCGTAGGCGGCCAGCACCTCGTCGGGGCTGGCGCCGGGGGCGATGGGCGCGCTGGCCTGCCAGCGCTCGAAGCGCACGCCGAGCTCGGCCAGGGTGGCGGCGATGTCCTCGGCGTGGGTCAGCAGCTTCAGCGGCTGTTCGGGGGCGGATTCGTGGTAGACGGTCAGGCTGCTCATGCTCGGGTCCTCGGGTACTGCCGGATTCGCTCAGCGCGTGCCGCCGCGAAGGCTGATCACTTTAAGTTCGCATTCGAAGAGGAATTCGAAGGCTTCCACCTGGCGCAGGGCGTCTTCCATGCGCGGCCCCCAAGTGTACAGGCCGTGGCCGCGGATCAGGTAGCCGGGGCAGTCCGGGTGGGCGTCCAGCCAGGGCTGGACCTTGCCCGCCAGGCGGGCGATGTCCTGGTCGTTGTCGAAGATCGGCACCGTCACCCGGCCCTCGTGGGTGGTGACGCCGGCGAAGGCCTTCTGCAGCTCGTAGTCTTCCAGCTCCAGGCGGTCGGCGGGGGTCAGGCGCGAGAGCACGGTGGCGTTCACCGAGTGGGTGTGCAGCACCGCGCCTATCTCGGCGCGCCAGGCATACAGCTGGGTGTGCAACAGCGTTTCCGCCGAGGGCTTCTTTCCCGGTTCGAGGCTGTTGCCGGCAAGATCGGTCTCCAGCACGTCGTCGACGCCCAGCTGGCCCTTGTGCTTGCCCGAGACGGTGAGCAGCGCGCGGTCGGCGGCCAGGCGCGCGGAATAGTTGCTGCTGGTGGCCGGCGACCAGCCGCGGCCGTACAGGAAGCGCCCGGCCTCGATGATCTGGCGGGTCAGGTGTTCACGGTTGTTGCTCATGGCCGCTCCTCTTTCAGACGGGTACGGATGATAACGGCTGCGGCCAGCGCCGCCAGGCTGGCGATGGCGAAAGTCCAGGCCGGGCCCAGGCTGGCCCAGCTGTAGCCGGAGTAAAGCGCGCCCAGGGCGCCGCCGGTGCCGGCCAGCGCGGCGTAGAGCGCCTGCCCCTGGCCCTGCTGGCGCGCCTGGAAGCTGCGCTGGACGAAATGGATGGCGGCGGCGTGGAAAGCGCCGAAGGTGGCCGCGTGCAGCAGCTGGGCGAACAATAGCAGGCCCAGGTGGTCGGCCAGGCTGCCCAGCAGCAGCCAGCGCAGCGCCGCCAGCAGGAAGCTCGCCGCCAGCACCTGGCGCAGGCTGAAGCGCCCCAGCAGGCGCGGCATCACCAGGAACAGCAGCACCTCGGCCACCACGCCCAGGGCCCACAGCCAGCCGATCAGCCCGCGGCTGTAGCCGAGGGCCTCCAGGTGCAGGGTGAGGAAGGTGTAGTACGGCCCGTGGGACAGCTGCATCAGGCACACGCACAAGTAGAAGGCGATCACCCCCGGCTGGCGAAGCTGGGCCAGGAAGCCGCTGGCCGGCGCGTCGCCGTGGCGCCAAGCCGGCTGGGCATTGGGCACCCACCAACTGGCGGCGACGATGCCCAGCATGATCGCCAGCAGCGCCCAGGGGTAGTAGTCCAGGCTGGTGGCCTCGAACAACCGACCCAGGCCGACCACGGTGCAGATGAAGCCGATCGAGCCCCACAGGCGGATGCGGCTGTAGCTGGCGGTGCGCTCGCCCAGGTGGGCCAGGGTGATGACTTCGAACTGCGGCAGCACCGCGTGCCAGAAGAACGCGTGCCCGGCCATCACCAGCGCCAGCCAGGCGTAGCTGTGGTCGAGGAAGATCAGCGCGAAGCACGCCGCCGTGCACAGCGCGCCGAAGCGCACGATGCGCAGGCGCTGGCCGGAACGGTCGCCCAGCCAGCCCCACAGGTTCGGCGCCACGCAGCGCATCAGCATGGGAATGGCCACCAGCTCGCCGATGCGCGCGGCGGAAAAGCCCAGGTGGTGGAAGTACAGGGCGAGGAAAGGCGCGGTCCCGCCCAGCAGGCAGAAATAGAAGAAGTAGAAGCTGGACAGGCGCCAGTAGGGCAGAGAAGCGGCCACAGGCTACAGGCAGCAGGCTTCAGGAAAGAGCGGCTTCTGCCTGCAGCCTGCCGCCTGTGGCCTGTAGCTCACAGCTGACCGAGCACCGGCGTGCTGACGCGCACGTCGGCATTCTGCGCGCGCTGGCGCAGCAGGTGGTCCATCAGCACGATGGCCATCATCGCCTCGGCGATGGGCGTGGCGCGGATGCCCACGCAGGGGTCGTGGCGGCCCTTGGTGACCACGTCCACCGGGTTGCCGTTCACGTCGATGGAGCGGCCGGGGGTGGTGATGCTGGAGGTGGGCTTGAGCGCCAGGTGCGCGACTATCGGCTGGCCGCTGGAGATGCCGCCGAGGATGCCGCCGGCGTTGTTCGACAGGAAGCCCTCGGGGGTCAGCTCGTCGCGGTGCTCGGTGCCGCGCTGGGCGACGCTGGCGAAACCGGCGCCGATCTCCACGCCCTTGACCGCGTTGATGCTCATCAGCGCGTGGGCCAGCTCGGCGTCCAGGCGGTCGAAGATCGGCTCGCCCAGGCCCGGCGGCACGCCTTCGGCGACCACGGTGATCTTCGCGCCCACCGAATCCTGGTCGCGGCGCAGCTGGTCCATGTAGGCCTCCAGCTCCGCCACCTTGTCCGGGTCGGGGCTGAAGAAGGCGTTCTGCTCGACGCTGTCCCAGGTCTTGAAGGGGATTTCGATCGGGCCCAGTTGGCTCATGTAGCCGCGCACCTGGATGCCCAGGCTCGCCAGGTACTTCTTGGCGATGGCCCCGGCGGCCACGCGCATGGCGGTCTCGCGGGCCGAGGAACGGCCGCCGCCGCGGTAGTCGCGCACGCCGTACTTGTGGTGGTAGCTGTAGTCGGCGTGGGCCGGGCGGAACAGGTCCTTGATCGCCGAGTAGTCCTTGGACTTCTGGTCGGTGTTGCGGATCAAGAGGCCGATCGGGGTGCCGGTGGTCTTACCCTCGAACACGCCGGAGAGGATTTCCACCTCGTCGGCTTCCTGGCGCTGGGTGGTGTGCCGGCTGGTGCCGGGCTTGCGCCGGTCGAGGTCGCGCTGCAGGTCTTCCAGGGAGAGTTCAAGGCCGGGCGGGCAGCCGTCGACGATGGCGACCAGCGCCGGGCCGTGGCTTTCGCCAGCGGTGGTGACGGTGAACAGCTTGCCGTAGGTGTTGCCGGACATGCGAGGCTCCGCGGAAGACTTGGGTGAACGAAAAGGCCCAGCAGTATACCTGCGACATACCGCCCTGCGAACCTTCCGCGGCGCGCGCCGTCAAACCGCTATCATGCAGTCCATGAAGCCTTCCATGCCGCGCCTCATCGTCCTTCTTTCCTGCTGGCTGTTCGCCACGATGACCTACGCCGCCTCCCCCACCCTCCTGCAACGCCCCTACGACCTGGACACCGGCCACGGCGTGCTGCGCGGCACCCTGCTGCTGCCGCAGACCGCCAACCCGCCGCCGCTGGCCCTGCTGGTGGCCGGCTCCGGGCCCACCGACCGCGACGGCAACAACCCCGAGGGCGGCAACAACGCCTACCTGCGGCGCCTGGCCGAGGCCCTGGCCAGCAACGGCATCGCCAGCCTGCGCTACGACAAGCGCGGCGTCGCCCGCAGCCGCGACGCCGGGCCGGACGAGCGGCAACTGAGCGTCGACGGCTACGTCGACGACCTGGTGGCCTGGAGCGACCGGCTGGCCGCGGACCCGCGCTTCGGCCCGCAGGTGCTGGTGGGCCACAGCGAGGGCGCGCTGATCGCCAGCCTGGCCGCGCCGCGCAGCAAGGCCGCGGCCCTGGTGCTGATCGCCGGCAGCGGCCGGCCGATCGACAAGGTGCTGCGCGAGCAGCTCTCGGTGCGCCTGCCGCCGCCCCTGCTGGCGAAGGCCGACGCCATCCTCGACCGGTTGCGCGGCGGCCAGCAGGTACCCGAGGTGCCGGCGCAGTTGAACGCGCTGTTCCGCCCCAGCGTGCAGCCCTACCTGATCTCGCTGTTCCGCCACGACCCGGCGCGGGCGCTGGCCCGGGTGCGCCAGCCGACGCTGATCCTGCAGGGCACCAGCGACATCCAGGTCGACGTGGCCGACGCCCAGGCGCTGCAGCGCGCAAGGCCGGACGCCGAGCTGCAGCTGATCTCCGGCATGAACCACATCCTGCGCATCGTCCCGGCCGACGTGAAGAAGCAGTTGGCGTCCTACAACGACCCCGGGCTGCCGCTGGCCCGCGACCTGGTCCAGCGGCTGGTCGGCTTCATCCTGCGGACCCGTCCGCAGACTGCATCGGCCAAAGGCGTGAGCTGAAACGGGCGTCTCAAGAAATCACTGTCGGCGTCGATAATCGCTTAGCCCCTGTATGAAAGTCGTTACTTACACGCTTCCTACAGAAGTTGAGTTGATCCCTGGCCGTCGGCCAGGCCCGAGGAATCCGATGACCGACGCCGACCCACTCAGCGACGCCGCCGCCCCCGCCGAAACACCGGCCCCGCCCCATCCCTGGGCGGAGCTGGCGCCGGAGCATTTCCGCCTGCTGCGTCTGGCGCCCCTGCCCACCGACCGCAGCACCGGCGCCCGCGCCCTGCGCTTCGTCCAGCTCGGCCGGGTGGAACGCCACGCCCCGGAGCAGAGCCTGCTGCGCCTGAGCATCCAGCTGCCCGGCCAGGCCCTGCGCAAGGAGCAGAACCTGTTCGAGATCTGGGCCGACCACCGCAACAAGGAAGTGCGCTTCGGCGCCGACAGCGGCTTCGCCCTGGAGCCGATCAACCGCGGCCTGGGCCGCTTCCTGCTGGCCCAGGGCATCGCCTGGGCGCGGCAGAAGTGGGCGCACTACAAGGTCGAGGGCGGCGTGTTGGGGGTGAAGGATGCGCCCAACGAGGAAATCCGCCTGCGCCGCGACCACTTCCTGCGCGCCCAGGGCTTCGACGTGGAGTACGAGGACTCGCGCCTGCTCAAGGCCCGCTACGGCGCCGGGCGGGTGAGCGAGCTGTACGACGACTGGAACAAGGACAAGGTGCAACTGCTGCCGCTGCTGGACGCCGCGGCCATGCTGGAACAAGCGGACCAGAACCTGGCCAGCCAGGACAACGAGATCCGTAAGCTGCAGCAGCGCATCGAGACCTTCCGCCGCGACGACACCAGCCTGCGCTTCATCATCGCCTGCCTGACGGTGTTCGCGGTGTTCCAGGCCGGGCTGCTGATCTGGATGGCGACGCACTGAAGGCCCGGCGCGGACAGACGGGCGGGCACGGCTCGCTCCTACGAAGAGCACAGCCGCGGGGCTTTTGTAGGATGGGTTGAGCGAAGCGATACCCATCGCCACAGCAGCATGGGTTTCGCAGCACGAGTGCGCTTCGGCGCGGCCGGCAAATGCCCCGCCGCATGACCGTCACTCCCGCGAACGCGGGAGCCCAGCGTCTCTGGTTCCCCGCGTTCGCGGGGATGACGGGGTGGCGGAGGCACGCAGGGCGGTTCGCGAGCAAGCTCGCTCCTACGAAGAGCACCCGGCGCAGGCCCCTGTAGGAGCGCGCCCTGCGCGCGAAATCGCGGGCAGGGCCCGCGGCGCCTCAGTTCACCCGCGAACGGAACAGCGCCTGGTGTTCGCGGCACTGCGCCGCCGACAGCAGGAACACGCCGTGCCCGCCGTGGCGGAATTCCAGCCAGGTGAAGTCCACCTCCGGGTACAACGCCTCGACGTGCACCTGGCTGTTGCCCACTTCGACGATCAGGGTGCCCTGTTCGGTCAGGTGGTCGGCGGCCTCGGCGAGCATGCGCCGCACCAGGTCCAGGCCGTCGTTGCCGCAGGCCAGACCCAGCTCCGGCTCGTGCTGGTACTCGGCCGGCATGTCGGCGAAGTCCTCGGCGTCGACGTAGGGCGGGTTGGAGACGATCAGGTCGAAGCGCTGGCCCGGCAGGCCGGCGAAGCCGTCGCCCTGCACGGTGTAGACGCGCTCGCCCAGTTCGTGGCGCTCGATGTTGACGTTGGCCACTTCCAGGGCATCGAAGGACAGGTCGGCCAGCACCACTTCCGCCTGGAGGAATTCGTAGGCGCAGGCGATGCCGATGCAGCCCGAGCCGGTGCACAGGTCGAGGATGCGCGCCGGCTCCGCTGCCAGCCAGGGCTCGAAGCGCTGCTGAATCAGCTCGGCGATGGGCGAACGCGGCACCAGCACGCGCTCGTCGACCACGAACGGCAGGCCGCAGAACCAGGCCTCGCCCAGCAGGTAGGCGGTGGGCACGCGTTCCTCGATACGCTGGCGCAGCAGTTCGCGCAGGTGTTCGCGCTCGTCGTCCTCGAGGCGGCAATCCAGGTAAGCATCGGCCATTTCCCACGGCAGGTGCAGCGCGCCAAGCACCAGCAGGCGGGCGTCGTCCCAGGCGTTGTCGGTGCCATGTCCGAAGTACAGCCCCTCGGCATGGAAACGGCTGACCGCCCAGCGGATATGGTCTCGAAGGGTCAGCAAACGGGATTCGGTCACGGCGCAGGGTCCTCGCGGCGGGCAAAAAGGCCGGCATTCTAGCCCAAGGCGGCCTGCCGCGGGCGCATACCGGCGTCGAGGGGGTCAATACCACTTTGCGCGGGTTTCGCATAGATTCACAGCGCCCGCGGAACAGACCACAATGGTGGCATACGCATCATAGGAGTTCGTCATGTCTCAACCGCTCAGCATGCTGAAGATCAGCGGACGCGGCTATCCGCCCGCCACCCTCCGCCAGAGCACGCTGCTGATCATCGACGCCCAGGAAGAGTACCGCAGCGGCGTCCTCGCCCTGCCCGGCCTGGAACCGGCGGTCGCGCAGATCCGCCAACTGCTGGATGCCGCGCGCAGCCAGGGCACCCCGATCGTCCACGTGCGCCACCTGGGCATCCATGGCGGCCTGCTCGACCCGCAGGGCCCGCGCGGGCAGTTCCTGCCCGAACTGGCGCCGCTGCCCGGCGAGGTGGTGGTGGAGAAGCGCCTGCCCAACGCCTTCTCCGGCACCGAACTGCACGACCGCCTGCAGCACAACGGCCGGCTGGACATCATCGTCTGCGGCTTCATGACCCATTCGAGCATCAGCACCACCGTGCGCGCGGCCAAGGACTACGGCTACCGCTGCACCCTGGTCACCGCCGCCTGCGCCACCCGCGACATCCCCACCCCGGATGGCGGCGTGCTCTCGGCGCGCGACCTGCACCACGCGGAAATGGCCGCCCTGGGCGACAACTTCGCCGCCGTGGTCGGCGAGGCCCAGGCGCTGATCTGAGCGCCGTCCGTCCCGCTGCGGCGGCAAGCTGCCGCCGCAGCTATTAGGCTGTAAGGCGACACATCCAGCGGGCACGCGCCGGACGGGCGGGCCAGGCATTCCCTGTGGGGGCGGAACCCCCTCCCGCCGACACCGGTCATAGCCTCGTTCAGCAGATGAGGAAGCCGGGATGAAGATGTCCGACAGTTTCGATCCACGCACGCTACGCCCGAAGCGACCGGGCCGCTGGCGCTGGCGTTTGGTGGCCGCCGTGGCCGCGCTGATCGCCGCGTTCGGCGTGCTCGGCGCCCTGGCCGGCGGCGCGGCCTTGCTGCGCCGGCAGCCGGCGGCGGGGGTCATGCACATCGAACCGGCGGCCGGCGCGGTATTGCTGGTGATCGGCCTGCTCGCCCTGTGGCTGGGCGTGCTGTTCTGGCGCCTGGCGCGGCGCCGCGCGCGGCGTGGCGACGGCCTCAGCCTGTCGCCGCGGCTGATGAAGAAGCGCGGCTGAGCGGCTTGCCGCAAAGCGCCCGCGATCCGCTAGAATGCCGCCTCTTCGCGGAGGCTCCATGCAAGACGACGATTTTTCCCTGTTCGCCAACGAGATGCGCGGCGTCAAGCGCATCCAGGTGGACCAGGCCGACACCGGCAAGCCCAAGGCCGACCGCCAGCAGGTCAAGCTGCGCCAGCAGAACGCCACGACGAAGGTGGAAAACCAGCGCGTCGACGGGCTGTCCGACCTGTTCGTCATCGACGTCGGCGCCGAGGACGAGCTGTACTGGGCCCGCGACGGCGTGCAGGAAGGCCAGATGCGCAAGCTCAAGGCCGGCCAGATCGGCTTCGAGGGCAGCCTAGACCTGCACGGCATGAACATCGAGAAGGCCCGCGAGCTGCTCTGGGACTTCCTCGCCGAGGCCACCCGCCTGGAGGTGCGCTGCGTGCGCGTCACCCACGGCAAGGCGGCGCGCACCGACGGTCGCCGGCCGCTGCTCAAGAGCCACGTCAACACCTGGCTGCGCCAGCACCCGCAGGTCCTGGGCTTCACCTCGGCCCTGCCGCGCCACGGCGGCACCGGCTCGCTCTACGTGATGCTGCGCCGCACCATGCTGGAGGGGCGCGACGAGTAATCCGTCGCTCCCGCTGGCGCACCGCGCCCTTGCCAGCACGCCACGCGCGCCCTACCCTGCGCCTCTGCGCTTCAACGAGTCCCAACAGGTAGAACATGTCCCTGGAACAAAACTACTCGCAGATCCTCAGCCAGCTCGGCGAGGACGTCACCCGCGAAGGCCTGCTCGACACGCCCAAGCGCGCCGCCAAGGCCATGCAGTACCTCTGCCGCGGCTACCAGCAGACGCTGGACGAGATCGTCAACGGCGCGCTGTTCAGCTCCGACAACAGCGAGATGGTGCTGGTCAAGGACATCGAGCTGTACTCGCTGTGCGAGCACCACCTGCTGCCCTTCATCGGCAAGGCCCACGTGGCCTACATCCCCAACGGCAAGGTGCTGGGCCTGTCCAAGGTGGCGCGCATCGTCGACATGTACGCCCGCCGCCTGCAGATCCAAGAGAACATGTCGCGGCAGATCGCCGAGGCCGTGCAGCAGGTCACCGGCGCCCTGGGCGTGGCGGTGGTCATCGAGGCCAAGCACATGTGCATGATGATGCGTGGCGTGGAGAAGCAGAACTCCTCCATGGTCACCTCGGTGATGCTCGGCGAGTTCCGCGAGAACGCCGCTACCCGTAGCGAGTTCCTCAGCCTGATTCGCTGAGGTCGCTTGCGGGGATGGAAAACCGGCCTGTGGGGCCGGTTTTTCTTTGGGGGGTCGGGGAGTCCATGCCGCCGGAGGGTTCCGCGCGGCCGGGGATAATCGCGGACGGAGTCCGCTCCTACAACCTCCGGCAAATACAATGCCCCGCAGGATGGGTTGAGCGAAGCGATATCCATCACCGCCACCGCATGGGCTTCGCAGGCTCAACCCATCCTACGAAGAACACCTCGGTGCGGCCAGGGAAGCTCGGGCGTAGGAGCGGACTTTGTCCGCGATTGGATTCACCGCCCACGCCGGACGCTCCGATGGCACAAACGGCTCCTGGCGGACTCACCCCCCCGCCGTGTAGTACCCCACCGCAACCAGGTAATGCCCGCTCTTGCGCAGCAGGGCATGCTTGTTCTCCACCTTGCCGGTCACCGGGTTGCGCCACTGGTAGTCGAACTGCCCTTCGCCCTTGCTTTTCGCCAGCGCCAGCATGGCCTGGCCGATGGCGTTGCCGGCCGGGTCCTTGAGGCTGGCGAAGTCGGTGCCGACCATGCGCGTGTTATAGCCGTGGGCGACGAACTTGCCGGTGTCCATGTCGACCACGAAGGCGTAGAGGTCATCCTCGATGAAGGCTTTGTCGAGGTCGTTGATGCGCTTGAAGGTCGCTTCCGGCGCCCCTTCCACCGCCTTCGCCGTCTTCTGCAGCATGGCCTCGGCCTGGCGGGCGTCGGCGCGCGGGATGTAGTAGCCCACCGCCAGGAAGCGGTCGCCTATGCGCTGGTAGTAGGTGTGCTTGCGCTCGACGCGGCCGTCGGCCCAGTTCTTCCAGCGGTATTCGGTTTCCTGCACTTTGCCGTTCTCCGGTGCCTTGAGGGCCTTGGCGAACTGCGTGCGCATGTTCGGGTCGAGCAGTTGCGAGACGTCGCGGCCGATCAGCACCACCGAGGGGCCGCCGCTGGCCAGCATCACGCCCTTGCTGTCGACGACGTAGACGTACAGCTCGTTGTCGACGAACTCGCCCTGGCGGCTGAACGCGGCGAAGGCCTTGTCGCCTTCCTGGCGGTAGTAGGCCACGGCCTTCTCCAGCAGTTGCCGGGCCCGCTGGGCCTGGGCGGCGTCGGCCGCTGTGCTGGTGGCGGCCGGCAGGTGCAGCGGGGTCAGGCAGGCGAGGCAGAACAGCAGCGCACTGAACAGGCGTTTCATGCAGGGTCCTCCATGTCGTCCCTTCTTGTTCTGGACTGAGCATAGATGGCCGCTGCGGTTTCGCCCGCCGGCGTCAGCCGAAGAAGCGCTTCATCGAGCGCGACAGCCAGCCGCCGTGGCTCTGGTCGTGGGTCAGCTCGTGCATGCTGGCCTTGACCGACTCCACGTAGTTGGCGTCGTCGTTGCGGATGTGGGTGAACAGCCAGCGCCCGAGCAGCCCCTTGAGTTCCTCGGCGACGTCCTCGCCGGCGGCGAAGCGCAGGCGGTAGTCGGAAACGCGCTTGATGAAGAGTTCGTGGACCTTCTTGTGGGCGCGGGTGAACTGGTAGC
Source organism: Pseudomonas sp. R3.Fl (assembly GCF_023516765.1). Classification (NCBI taxonomy): domain Bacteria; kingdom Pseudomonadati; phylum Pseudomonadota; class Gammaproteobacteria; order Pseudomonadales; family Pseudomonadaceae; genus Pseudomonas; species Pseudomonas sp. R3.Fl. The sequence goes on along the minus strand of NZ_JAMGSO010000001.1, from coordinate 6,332,108 downwards.
CGGAGTCTTCCAGCAAGGTTTCCTCGAAGGCGAAGTGCGACTGGGTATAGTCCACCAGCTCCTCGATCACCTCGCCGACCCGCGCCTTGTCCAGCGTGCCCTGGGCCTCGTGCAACTGGTTGATCATCTCGACGATTCGCTTGTGCTGGTTGTCGATCACCTGGATGCCGGTGTTCAGGTCATCCTGCCAGACCAGATAGGCCATCTTTACCTCCCCCACCGGCCGCCGGCATTTCTGCCGCCGCGGCCCGGCTACTGCTCTATTGTTGGCTGGGTCCAGGGTAGGGAGGCGAAACGGCGCGCGCCATGATGCCCGTCAATGGGAAGGCCCTTAAACTGCGAGCCAGAGCGCACGAATACGAAAAAGCCCGCGCGATGGTGGGCTTCTTCTGACACCTAGGGACGCTCAGTCGAGCATGCCGACATGCCGCGGGTGTGCCGCGACGCGCGCCATCCAGGCATTGATCGCCGGGTAGCCGGAGAGGTCGAAACCGCCCTGGTGCGCCACGTGGGTGTAGGCGTACAGAGTGATGTCGGCGATGGAGTAGCTGTCGCCCACCAGGTAGGGTGTGCGCGCCAGCTGCTGCTCCATCACGTCCAGGGCCTTGTAGCCGCCCTTCAGGCAGTCCTCGTACTCGGCGCGGCGCTCGTCCGGCATCTTCAGGTAGAACTGGATGAAACGCGCCACCGCCACGTAGGGCTCGTGGCTGTACTGCTCGAAGAACTGCCACTGCAGCACCTGGGTGCGCAGGCGCGGTTCCTTCGGCAGCAGCTCACTGCCGTCGGCGAGGAAGTTGAGGATGGCGTTGGATTCCCACAGGCAGCTGCCGTCCTCCAGTTCCAGCACCGGCACCTTGCCGTTGGGGTTCTTGGCCAGGAATTCCGGGGTCTGCGTCTCGCCCTTGAGGATATCGACGTCCTGCCATTGGTACGGCAGGCCGAGCAGGTGCAGGACCAGCTTGACCTTGTAGCAGTTGCCGGACAACCGGTCGCCGTAGACGGTATACATGTCGCCTCCTCAGGCAGATTGGGCCGCTTGCGCTTCGCGGATCACCGTGGCCAGGCGGCGCAGGCCTTCGCCCAGGCGCTCCGGCGCCACGTGGCTGAAGTTCAGGCGCAGGTGGCCGGGGTTGGCATCGGGGTCGGTGAAGAAGGGTTCGCCGGGCATGAAGGCCACGTTCTGCTGCAGGGCCTTGTCCAGCAGGCCGCGGGTGTCCAGCGGCTGCTTCAGGGTCAGCCAGAAGAACAGCCCGCCCTGGGGCACGTTCCACTCGGCCAGGTCGGCGAAGTGTTCTTCCAGCTGAACCTGCATGGCGTCGCGGCGGATGCGGTAGAAGTCGCGCAGCTCGGCCAGGTGGCCGCGGTAGGCCTCGGTGCCGAACCACTGCAGGGCCTGCCACTGGCCGATGCGGTTGGTGTGCAGGTCGGCCGACTGCTTCAGGCGCAGCAGGTGCGGGAACAGGTCCGGGGTGGCGATCAGGAAGCCCACGCGCAGGCCGGGCAGCAGGGTCTTGGAGACGGTGCCGGTGTAGATCCAGCTGGCCTTCTTCAGGCGGCTGACCAGCGGGGTGGCGCTGCCGGCGTCGAACACCAGCTCGCGGTAGGGTTCGTCTTCGATCAGGGTCACGCCGAACTCGTCGAGCAGCGCCGCCACTTCGTCGCGGCGTTCTTCGCTGTAGCGCACGCCGGACGGATTCTGGAAGGTCGGGATGAGGTAGGCGAAGGCCGGCTTGTGCCGCTCCAGGCGCTGGCGCAGGGCGGCCACGTCCGGGCCCTCGGCGCCCAGCGGCACGGTCACGCAGTCGGCGCCGAACAGCTGGAAGGCCTGCAGCGCGGCCAGGTAGGTCGGCGCTTCGAGCAACACCTCGGTGCCCGGGTCGATGAACAGCTTGCTGGCAAGGTCGAGGGTCTGCTGCGAACCGCTGACGATCAGCACCTGGCTGGCATCGCAGGGCACGCCCAGGGCCCGCGCTTCGGCGGCGATGGCCTCGCGCAGGGCCGGCTCGCCCTCGCTCATGCCGTACTGGCCCATGCTGGCCGGCATGTCCGCCCATTCCACCTTGGGCAGCATGGGTTCGGCCGGCAGGCCGCCGGCGAAGGACATCACCTCCGGACGTTGCGCCGCAGCGAGGATTTCACGGATCAGGGAGCTTTTCAGGCGGGCGATGCGTTCGGAGAAGGCCATGGGGTCACCGGTAGCGGAGGCAGGAGCAAATGGGTCAAACTGGTTGACCGAAGCTACGACGGCCGAACGGATACGTCAATATGCCTGACCTTCTGCCCTCCGACACCTGGTCGGAAGCCATGCAAGCCTTTTACTTCAGCTACCGGGCGTTCACCGCCAAGCCGGACGAGATCCTCGCCCGCCGCGGCCTGGGCCGGGTGCACCACCGCATCCTGTTCTTCGTCGCGCGCCAGAGCGGGTTGAGCGTGAAGGAGCTGCTGGCCACCCTGGGCGTGAGCAAGCAGGCGCTGAACATGCCGCTGCGGCAATTGCAGGAGATGCAGCTGATCCGCAGCGAAGCCTCGCCGGCCGACAAGCGCAAGCGCCTGCTCAGCCTCACCACCGAGGGCGCCAGGCTGGAACGGGCCCTGCGCAACGAGCAGGCGCGCCTGCTGCAGCGCGCCTTCGCCGAGGCCGGCGAAGAAGCGGTGCACGGCTGGCTGGCGGTCAACCAGGCCCTGGCGCAGTCGCTTCAGGAAACCTGAGCGCCGCCCTCCAGCTCCCGCGCGCCGCGCAGGAACATCAGCGCCAGCGGCAGCAGCGCCGCGGCGGCCAGGACGGTGCCGGGGATGAACAGCAGGATGCTGGCCATGCACACGCCCGAGAGCACGTCGAGCCAGCCCAGCACCTTCACCGAGGGGTACGGCAGGCCGATCTTCAGCACCCGCACACCATACCACAGGCCCACCAGGCCGCTGGGCAGGAACAGCGCCATGAAGCCGGCCAGGGCGGCGTTGGGCGTGCCGTCGAGCTGGGCGTCGAAGATCACCGCGTAGGCCTGGATCACCAGCGCCAGGCCGATGGACAGCCACAGCGGCCAGGCCATGCCGCGGGCGCCGAAGCGCTCGACCAGGAACTGCGTGGCGCGCCAGCTGAGGTAGCAGCCGAGCAGCGTGCAGAGCACGCCCAGCCACAGGCTGTAGCTGTCCAGGGCGTCGCCGCGCCCGGTGCCGCCGAGGAACGACAGGCCGAACAGCACGCTCTGCGCCAGCAGCAGCGCCAGGCTCAGCCAGGCCAGCAGGCGCAGGTGACCGGGGCTCCAGCGGCCGCCGGCGAGGCTGGCCGAGGTGCGCGCCTCGATCAGCTCGACCTTGGGCGCGGCATAGGGGTTGTGGTCCATGGCGGGACTCCACGACTGCGACCTGCCCACCATATCCACAGCACGCCGACCGCGCCACTGTACGGCCCGATCCGCCCCTGGCTGTTACGCGACAGCCCGCAGGCCGGGGGTTAGGCTGCGGAAAAACCACAAGACGCGTGCCGCCATGCCCCTCGAACTCCTGGCCGCCTTCATCGGCTTCGCCTTCGTCACCTCCATCACGCCTGGGCCGAACAACATGATGCTGCTGGCCTCCGGGGTGAACTTCGGCGTGCGCCGCACCGTCCCGCACATGCTCGGCATCAGCATCGGCTTCCTGCTGCTGGTGGTCGCCGTGGGCCTGGGGCTGGACCAGCTGTTCCACGCCTTCCCCTTCACCTACCAGGCGCTGCGCTACCTGGGCGCGGCCTACCTGCTGTACCTGGCCTGGGGCATCGCCCGCGCCGGCGCGCCGCAGGCCAACGGGCGCGGCAGCGGCAAGCCGTTCAGCTTCCTGCAGGCAGCGGCCTTCCAATGGGTCAACCCCAAGGCCTGGATCATGGCCATCGGCGCCATCACCACCTATACCCCGCAGCAGGGCTTCGCCGGCAACGTGCTGCTGATCGCGGTGCTGTTCGCCGTGGTCAACCTGCCCAGCGTCGGCGTCTGGACGGTGCTCGGCAGCTGCCTGCGGCACTGGCTGGAACAGCCGGCGCGGCGCCGCGTGTTCAATATCGGCATGGCCCTGCTGCTGGTAGCCTCCCTCTACCCCCTGTTCGTGGACATCACCCCCGCATGACCGATTCGACCAACGCGCGCCTGCGCCCCTTCGCCGACTCCTCCCCCGCCGCCGTGGTGGCCGGCTTCGTCGCCATGCTCACCGGCTACACCAGCTCGCTGGTGCTGATGTTCCAGGCCGGCCAGGCCGCCGGGCTGAGCAACGCGCAGATTTCCTCGTGGATCTGGGCGCTGTCCATCGGCATGGCGCTGACCACCATCGGCCTGACCCTGCGCTACCGCACGCCCATCGTCATCGCCTGGTCCACCCCCGGCGCCGCGCTGCTGATCAGCAGCCTGCCGGGCGTGCCCTACTCGGAGGCCATCGGCGCCTTCATCGTCTGTGCCGGGCTGATCACCCTGTGCGGCGTCACCGGCAGCTTCGACCGCCTGATGCGCCAGGTGCCCGGCTCGCTGGCCTCGGCCCTGCTGGCCGGGGTGTTGTTCCGCATCTGCATCGAGATCTGCCGCGCGGCCGAGCAGCAGACGCTGCTGGTGGTGGCGATGTTCCTCAGCTACCTGCTGGCCAAGCGCCTGTCGCCGCGCTACGCGGTGTTCGTCGCGCTGCTGGTGGGCGTGGCCCTGGCCGGCGCCCTGGGCCTGCTGAACTTCAGCCACTTCCAGCTGGAAGTGGCCAGGCCGGTGTGGACCGCGCCGAGCTTCTCCCTGGCCGCCACCATCAGCATCGGCATCCCGCTGTTCATCGTCGCCATGGCCTCGCAGAACATGCCGGGCCTGGCCGTGCTGCGCGCCGACGGCTACCAGGTGCCGGCCTCGCCGCTGATCTCAACCACCGGCATCGCCTCGCTGCTGCTGGCGCCGTTCGGCTCCCACGGCATCAACCTGGCGGCCATCAGCGCGGCCATCTGCACCGGCCCGGAAGCCCACGAGAACCCGCACAAGCGCTACACCGCGGCGCTCTGGTGCGGGGTCTTCTACGGCGTGGCGGGCATCTTCGGCGCCACCCTGGCGGCGCTGTTCGCGGCCCTACCCAAGGCGCTGGTTCTGTCCATAGCCGCCCTGGCGCTGCTCGGCTCGATCACCAACGGCCTGAGCAACGCCATGGCCGAGGCCCGCCAGCGTGAGGCGGCGATGGTTACGTTCCTGGTGACTGCTTCGGGTTTCACGCTGTTTTCCGTGGGGTCGGCCTTCTGGGGGCTGGTGGCGGGGTTGGTTACGCAGTTAGTGTTGAATTGGCGTCGGGCGATTTGATGAGGAAGGTTCAGGGGTTGGGCGAGAGCCCCTCTCCCCAGCCCTCGGCTGCGCGCCCCGCCCTGAAGGGAGAGGGGGCTTGTCCGTGCCAACGGGGAGAATGGCCTACGCCGGATACTTCGCGCTTGCCGGCTAACTGTGGAGTACCCACGCACGCCGAACGGTCCCCTCTCCCTTCAGGGCGGGGCGCGCAGCCGAGGGTTAGGGAGAGGGAACGGAGCCAACCCCAGACACCGAAATATCCAGCGAACGACAACCCCCTCAAACCACCACTTCCCCCGCCACCCCCTTCTTCACCCCGCGACTGACCCACCACCCGAACGCCCCCGCCGTGAAGAACATCAGCACCCCATAGATCGCCGCCGGGATCGCCATGGTGTGGTTGTTCAGCAGCATCGGGCTCAGGGCCAGGGCGATGGCCAGGGTGCCGTTGTGGATGCCGATCTCCATGCCGATGGCGATCGACTGCGGGCGCGACAGCCGCAGCAGGCGCGGCACCCAGTAGCCCACGGCCAGGCTCGCCAGGTTGAAGCACAGCGCCGCCGCGCCCACCACCGGGGCGTAGGTGACGAAGGTCTGCCAGTCCTTGCTCACGGCGATGACGATGATCACCGCCAGCAGCAGCGCCGAAAGAATCTTCACCGGTTTCTCCAGGGCCGCCGCCAGCGCCGGCAGCAGGCGCCGCACCAGCATGCCGATGGCCACCGGACCGAGGACGATGACGAATACCTGCAACACCTTGCCGAACTGCAGCGGGATGGCCTGGCCCTCGTCCATGAAGTACAGCAGCGACAGGTTGACGATCAGCGGCATGGTGAAGATGGCGATCACCGAGTTCACCGCGGTCAGGGTGATGTTCAGCGCCACGTCGCCGTGGGCCAGGTGGCTGTAGAGGTTGGCCGTGGTGCCGCCGGGGGATGCGGCCAGCAGCATCATGCCCACCGCCAGCGCCGCTTCCAGGGCGAAGCCGAGGGTGATCAGGAAGCAGGCAAGCGGCAGCAGGATGATCTGGCACACCAGGCCGATGAGCACCGGCTTGGGATAACGCACGACACGGGCGAAGTCGGCTAGGGTCAGGGATAGCCCGAGGCCGAGCATGATGATGCCCAGGGCCACGGGGAGGAACAGGGTAAGCAAGGGGCTGGCGGTCATTCTTGTGATTCTCCTGCAGCACGCGAAGGGGCGGTCTGACGCCGCCGTAGGCCGATTCTTCCTACCAGTGTGGCCTTTGTAACTGTCCCTGCCGGCCAAAACAGGTTCCTGCTGTAACAGAATGCAAAACACTGGGAGGGCGCCGGTCGCCTGCGCTGTTCCAGGTCAAGCCCGGCGGACGCCCGCCTGTCCATGCTGTAGCTCACCCCTGCCCCATCCGACAGGAGCCTTGCATGAGCCGACGCCGCGTTTCCCACTCCGACGCCAGCGCCACGCCCTGGCACAGCCTCGCCAGCGACGAGGTCCAGGCCCGCCTGCGCAGCGGCCCCGGCGGCCTCGACGAGGCCGAGGTGCAAAGCCGCCGCCAGCAATACGGCGAGAACCGCCTGGCGCCGCCGCGCCGGCGCGGCCCGCTGCTGCGCCTGCTGCTGCAGTTCCACAACATCCTGCTCTACGTGATGCTCGCCGCCGCGCTCGTCACCGCGCTGCTCGGCCACTGGGTGGACACTGCGGTGCTGCTGGGCGCGGTGCTGATCAACGCGGTGATCGGCTTCATCCAGGAAGGCAAGGCCGAATCGGCGCTGGACGCCATCCGCGGCATGCTCTCCTCCACCGCCACCGTGGTGCGCCAGGGCAAGCGCCAGCAGATCGACGCCGCCGCCCTGGTCCCCGGCGACCTGGTGCTGCTGGCCTCCGGCGACCGCGTGCCAGCCGACCTGCGCCTGCTCGGCGGCAAGGAGCTGCGTGTCGACGAGGCGGCGTTGACCGGCGAATCCCTGCCGGTGGAGAAGAGCGCGCAAGCGGTGGCCGCCGACGCGCCCCTGGGCGACCGCTACGGCATGGCCTACTCCGGCACCCTGGTGGTCTACGGCCAGGCCCGCGGCCTGGTGGTAGGTACCGGGGCGGACACCGAGCTCGGGCGCATCAACCAGATGCTCAGCAGCGTGGAGAACCTGACCACCCCGCTGCTGCGGCAGATCGACCGCTTCGGCCGCATCCTGGCCATGGTCATCCTCGGCATCGGCGCCCTGGTGTTCCTGCTCGGCACCCTGTGGCTGGGCGAGACGCCGGAGCAGATGTTCATGATGGTGGTGGCCCTGGTGGCCTCGGCCATCCCCGAGGGGCTGCCGGCGATCATGACCGTGACCCTCGCCCTGGGCGTGCAGCGCATGGCCCGCCAGCGCGCCATCGTGCGGCGCCTGCCAGCGGTGGAGACGCTGGGCTCGGTGACGGTGATCTGCTCGGACAAGACCGGCACCCTGACCTGCAACGAAATGACCGTGCAGCGCCTGGTCTGCGCCGAGCGGGTGTACGAAGTAGAAGGCGTCGGCTACGTCCCCGAGGGCGGTTTCAGCATCGATGGCCGAGCCGTGCAGCCGGACACGCAACCGGCGCTGCTGCAGGCGATCCGCGCCGGGGTGCTGTGCAACGACGCCCAGCTGCGCGAGGACGCCGGCCAGTGGAGCATCGAGGGCGACCCCACCGAAGGCGCGCTGCTGGTGCTCGGCGCCAAGGCCGGGCTGCCCCAGGAAACCTGCGCCCGGGACTGGCCGCGGCTGGACAGCATTCCCTTCGAGTCGCAGCACCGCTTCATGGCCAGCAGCCACCAGGACGCCGAAGGCCGCCCGTGGATACTGGTCAAGGGCGCGCCGGAGCGCATCCTCGAAATGTGCTCGACGCAGCTCACCGATGCCGGCGCGGCGCCGCTGGACCCGGACTACTGGCGGCGCATGGCCACCGACACCGCCGCCCGCGGCCTGCGCCTGCTGGCCCTGGCCGCGAGGCAGGCGGCGCCGCAGGGCGCGCAACTGAACTTCGACGACGTCGCCGAAGGCTTCACCCTGCTGGCCCTGGTGGGCCTGATCGACCCGCCGCGGGCCGAGGCCATCGCCGCCGTGGCGCACTGCCAGCAGGCCGGCATCCGCGTCAAGATGATCACCGGCGACCATGCCGAGACCGCCCGCGCCATCGGCGCCCGGCTGGGCATCGGCGTCGGCCGCTCGGCGGTGACCGGCGCCGAGGTGGCGTTGATGGACGACGCCGAGCTGCGCCGCGTGGCCCTGGAGGTGGACGTGTTCGCCCGCGCCAGCCCCGAGCACAAGCTGCGCCTGGTGCAGGCCCTACAGGAGGACGGCCAGGTGGTGGCGATGACCGGCGACGGCGTCAACGACGCCCCGGCGCTCAAACGCGCCGAGGTCGGCGTGGCCATGGGCCGCAAGGGCACCGAGGCGGCGCGCGAGGCCGCCGACGTGGTGCTGGCCGACGACAACTTCGCCAGCATCGCCAGCGCCGTGCGCGAGGGCCGCGCGGTCTACGACAACCTGAAGAAATTCATCCTGTTCATGCTGCCGACCAATGGCGGCGAGGCGCTGGTGGTGATCGCCGCGCTGTTCCTCGGCCTGGGCCTGCCGCTGACGCCGGCGCAGGTGCTGTGGATCAACATGGTCACCTCCAGCACCCTGGGCCTGGCCCTGGCCTTCGAGCCGGCCGAGCGCGACATCATGCGCCGCAGCCCGCGGCCGTCGGGCAACGCCCTGCTTTCCGGGTTCTTCGTCTGGCGCGTGCTGATGGTGGCGCTGCTGATGATGCTCGGCGCCTTCGGCCTGTTCCTCTGGGAGCTGCAGCGCGGCACCGGCATCGAGTCGGCGCGGACCATGGCGGTCAACGCGGTGGTGATCGCGGAGATGTTCTACCTGATCAACAGCCGCTCGATCTTCGGCTCGGTGCTCAACCGCGAGGGCCTGTTCGGCAACCGCTGGGTGCTGCTGGCCATCGCCGCGTGCATCCCGCTGCAGCTGGCCTTCACCTACGCGCCCTGGATGCAGGAGATCTTCGGCTCCAGGGGCCTGAGCCCGGCCGAATGGCTACGGGCGCTGGGCGCCGGGCTGCTGGTGTTCCTCGGCGCCGAGCTGGAGAAGTGGGTGATCCGCCACAGCGGCCTGGCGCAGCGCCTGGCCAGGCACTGAGCCTCAGACCGCGGTGTGCCCGCCATCCACCGGCAGCGCGATGCCGGTGGTGAAGCCGGCGTTGTCGCTGCACAGGTAGAGCACCGCCGCGGCGATCTCCTCGACCTTGCCGACGCGGCCCACCGGGTGCATGGCGGCGGCGAACTCGGCCTTCTTCGGGTCGGCCTCGTAGGCGCGGCGGAACATGTCGGTGTCGATCACCGCCGGGCACACGGCGTTGATGCGCACCTTCTTCTTCGCGTATTCCACGGCCGCCGACTTGGTCAGGCCGATCACCGCGTGCTTGGAGGCGGCGTAGATGCTCATCTTCGGCGCCGCGCCCAGGCCGGCCACCGAGGCGGTGTTGACGATGGCGCCGCCGCCCTGGGCGAGCATCACCGGGATCTGGTGCTTCATGCACAGCCAGACGCCCTTGACGTTCACCCCCATGATGGCGTCGAACTCGCTTTCCTTGCCCTCGGCCAGCCGGCCCTGCTCGATCTCGATGCCGGCGTTGTTGAAGGCGTAGTCCAGGCGGCCGTAGGCCTCCACCGTGGCGGCGACCAGCGCCTGGACCTCGGCGTCGCGGGTCACGTCGCAGCGGATGAAGCGCGCTTCGCCGCCGGCGGCGCGGATCAGCTCGGCGGTGGCCTCGCCGCCGGCGGCGTCGACGTCGGAAACCACCACCTTGATGCCCTCGTGGGCGAAGGCCTGGGCGGTGGCGCGGCCGATGCCGGCGGCGGCGCCGGTGACCAGGGCGACCTGGCCGGAAAGCAGCTGACTCATGGACTGTCCTCGAACGGATGGAGAATCGTACGAGTCTAGCCAGCGCCCGCCGCGGGCAAAGCACTATCAGGCAGCTGTAGCTCGCATTATCCGCGCGGGTGATGAATGCCTCACGCCTGGATCATTTACATGGATAACCGGGCATTCTCGTGGTCGGCGGCAGCTTGCCGACGCCGCTGCCGCGGACTATCCCTAGGTTTTCCCCTCCCCGAGGCCACTGCCATGACCGCCCCGCTCAACCGCCAGTTCGTGCTCGCCCAGCGCCCCCAGGGCGCCATCGACCAGGACACCTTCCGCTACCAGGAAACCCCGCTCGGCGAGCCCGGCCCGGGCCAGGTGCTGGTGCGCAACCTGTACCTGTCGCTGGACCCGGCCATGCGCGGCTGGCTCAACGACGCCAAGTCCTACATTCCGCCGGTGGGCATAGGCGAGGTGATGCGCGCCCTCGGCGTGGGCCAGGTGGTGGCCTCGAACAACCCGGCCTTCGTCGTCGGCGACCACGTCAACGGCGCCCTCGGCGTGCAGGACTACTTCCTCGGCGAGCCCAGGGGCTTCTACAAGGTCGACGCGAACCGCGCGCCGCTGCCGCTGTACCTCTCGGCCCTGGGCATGACCGGCATGACCGCCTACTTCGGCCTGCTCGACGTCGGCCTGCCCAAGGCCGGCGAGACCGTGGTGGTTTCCGCCGCGGCCGGCGCGGTGGGCAGCGTGGTCGGGCAGATCGCCAAGATCAAGGGCTGCAACGTGATCGGCATCGCCGGCGGCGAGGACAAGTGCCGCTACCTGGTGGAGGAACTGGGCTTCGACGGCGCCGTCGACTACAAGAACGAGGACCTCGCCCTGGGCCTGAAGCGTTGCTGCCCCAACGGCATCGACGTGTTCTTCGACAACGTCGGCGGCGACATCCTCGACGCCTGCCTGGCGCGCCTGGCGCCCAAGGCGCGCATCGTGATCTGCGGCGCCATCAGCCAGTACAACAACAAGCAGGCGGTGAAGGGCCCGGCCAACTACCTGTCGCTGCTGGTCAACCGCGCGCGCATGGAAGGCATGGTGGTGATGGACTACGCCAGCCGCTTCCCCGAGGCCATGCGCGAGATGGCCGGCTGGCTGGCCGAGGGCAAGCTGAAATCGAAGGAAGACATAGTCGAAGGCCTGCAGACCTTCCCGCAGACGGTGCTCAAGCTGTTCAGCGGGGAGAACTTCGGCAAGCTCATCCTCAAGCTCTGAAGGCTTTGCGCAGGGCGCATAACGCCCTCCTTGCAGGCACGCACCGCTTCTCGTAGGAGCGAGCTTGCTCGCGAACGGGGTTTGTCGGTGGCATCGGCGTTGGGTGTAAGAGCGCCCTCTCCCCAACCCTCTCCCTGAAGGGAGAGGGGGCTGTCCTGAGCGGATGGGGAGTTCGGAGTTATCCTGAAACGCCCAACCATCCCCGTCATTCCCGCGAACGCGGGAGCCCAGTGACGGGTGGTTGGGTTCGCGAGCAAGCTCGCTCCTACGAAAAGCATCCCGGCGCCGTCCCCTACCACCCTCTCGAAATCCTTCGTCTTCCTACGCCTGGAACTGACGCCGGGCAAGCCGCGGCCCTACACTGTGGCTAAGCTTCAGCCCCGACGCTTCACGGAAGACACCCATGCCCCTCACCCGCTGGCTGCCCGGCCTGGACAACCTGCTGCACTACCGCTCCGCCTGGCTGCGCCCGGACGTCCTCGCCGGCCTGTCGGTGGCGGCCATCCAGATTCCCACCGCCATCGCCTATGCCCAGATCATCGGCTTCCCGGCCCAGGTCGGGCTCTACGCCTGCATCCTGCCGATGCTGATCTACGCCCTGGTCGGCAGTTCGAAACAACTGATGGTCGGCCCTGACGCCGCCACCGCGGCCATGGTCGCGGCGGCCATCACCCCGCTGGCGGCGGGCGACCCGCAGCGCCTGCTGCAACTGTCGATGATCGTCGCGGTGATGGTCGGCCTGCTGTCCATCGTCGGCGGCCTGGTGCGCGCCGGCTTCATCGCCAGCTTCCTGTCGCGGCCGACTCTGGTGGGCTACCTCAATGGCATCGGCCTGAGCCTGATCGCCGGCCAGTTGGGCAAGCTGCTGGGCTACCACACCGAGACCAGCGGCTTCCTCGCCGGCCTGCTGGCATTGCTGCGCAACCTCGGCAGCACGCACTTGCCGACCCTCGCCCTGGGCGTGGCCACCCTGCTGCTGATGGTCCTGCTGCCGCGGCGCTACCCGAAGATTCCCGGCGCCCTGGTCGGCGTGCTGTTCGCCACCCTGGCCAGCGTCGCGCTGGGCCTGGACCGCTACGGCGTCGCCCTGCTCGGCGCGGTGCCCCAGGGCCTGCCGGAGCTGAGCTGGCCGCGCACCAGCGTGCAGGAGATGGGCAACCTGTTCCGCGACGCCCTGGGCATCACCATCGTCAGCTTCTGCAGCGCCATGCTCACCGCCCGCAGCTTCGCCGCGCGCCACGGCTACAGCATCGACGCCAGCCGCGAAATGGTCGCCCTGGGCGTGGCCAACATCGGCGCCGGGGTGTCCCAGGGCTTCGTCATCAGCGGCGCCGACTCGCGCACCGCGGTCAATGACATGGTCGGCGGCCAGACGCAGATGGTCGGCATAGTCGCCGCCCTGGTCATCGGTCTGGCATTGGTGCTGTTCAGCGCGCCGCTGGGCTGGATTCCCATGCCGGCCCTGGGCGCGGTGCTGCTGATGGCCGGCTGGGGCCTGATCGACTTCAGCGCGCTGAAGGGCTTCTGGCGCCTGTCGCGCTTCGAGTTCGGCCTGTGCCTGCTGACCACCGTCGGGGTGCTCAGCGTCGGCGTGCTGCCGGGCATCTTCGTGGCCATCGTCATCGCCCTGCTGCGCCTGCTGTACCTGACCTACAAGCCGAGCGACGCGGTGCTCGGCTGGGTCCACGGCATCGACGGCCAGGTCGAGCTGAGCCGCTACCCGCAGGCGCACACCCTGCCGGGCCTGGTGATCTACCGTTTCGACGCGCCGCTGCTGTTCTTCAACGCCGACTACTTCAAGCAGCGCCTGCTGCAGGTGGTGGCCGAGACCAAGGCGCCGCGCGCCGTGCTGCTCAACGCCGAGGGCGTGCTGAACCTGGACGTCAGCGGCCTGACGGTGCTGCGCGAGGTGCAGCAGACCCTGGCGGCGCAGGAGGTGCACCTGTCCCTGGCGCGGGTGCCGCGGGAAACCCTGGCGATGATGGAGCGCTCCGGCCAGTTGGGCGAACTGAAGCCGCCGCTGGTGTTCAGCTCGGTGCGCGCGGGGGTGAACGCCTACCGGCGCTGGTACAAGCGCCAGCAGGAGGCCGCCGCAAGCTCTTCGTAGGAGCGAGCTTGCTCGCGAACAAACGCGGTGCCATGCGGTTCGCGAGCAAGCTCGCTCCTACGAGAAGCCGTGCCCGCCGGTTATGGTAGGAGCGGATTCATCCGCGATTCCGCCGGCAAGGCCGGCGTCAGGCGAATCGCGGACAGAGTCCGCTCCTGCAGGGGCTCTGCCTACAGGCGGAACTGCCCCACCATCCCCTGCAGGTCACGGCTGAGCTGGGCCAGTTCGACGCTGGAGGAGGCCGTGGACTCCATGGCCTGGGCCGATTCGTCGGCGATGCCGCGGATGCTGGTGACGCTGCGGTTGATCTCCTCGGCCACCGCGCTCTGCTGCTCGGAAGCCGCGGCGATCTGCTGGTTCATCTGGTGGATCACCGCCACCGCCGCGGCGATCTCGCCCAGCGCGGTCTCGGTCTGCTCGGCGTCGCCGACGCTCTTCTCCACCAGTTGATGGCTGTGCTGCATGTGCTGCACCGAGGCCTGGGCGCCGTTCTGCAGCGCGCCGATCAGCTTCTCGATTTCCGCCGTCGACTGCTGGGTGCGCCGCGCCAGGGCGCGCACCTCGTCGGCCACCACGGCGAAGCCCCTGCCCTGCTCGCCGGCCCGGGCCGCCTCGATGGCGGCGTTGAGCGCCAGCAGGTTGGTCTGCTCGGCCACCGCCTTGATCACGTCGAGCACGCTGCCGATGTTCTGGCTCTCGCGGCCCAGGTCGTGGATGCTGGCGGAGGCCTCGCGCACCGCCTCGGCCAGCTCGGAAATGCGCCCGAGAGTGCGCCGCACCACCTGCTGGCCGCTGGCCACGGTGCCGTCGGCCTGCTCGGCGGAGTGCGCCGCGGCCTCGGCGTTGCGCGCCACCTCGTGGACGGTGGCGGCCATCTGGTTCATCGCCGTGGCCACCTGGTCGGTCTCGGCCTTCTGGCTGTTGACGCCGCTCTGGGTGCGCTCGGTGACGCCGGACAGCGCCTGCGCCGAGGAGGTGATGCGGCCGACGCCTTCATGAAGACGGCTGACGATGCCGCGCAGGCTCTGCGCCATGGCGTCCACCGCGGCCATCAGTTGGCCCACCTCGTCCTTGCGCTCGACGCGGATGGTCTGGCTCAGGTCGCCCTCGGCGATGCGGCTGGCCATGCCGATCACCTGGCGCAGCGGGCGCACGATCAGCAGGCCGATCAGCAGCGCGGCCAGGGTGCCGACCAGCAGCGCCAGCGCCGCCGAACCGAGCATGGCGCCCACGCTGCTGTGCAGCACGCTGACCATGGCCGCCTGCTGCGTGGCGTAGGAGGCGTCCACCTGCTGCATCATTTCCTCGGCGCGCTGCGACATCTCGCGGTGCGCCTGCTGCTCCTTGGCCAGGCCGGCGGAGTAGTCGCCGAGGTTGTTGCCGAAGCCGTCGATGTTGGTGGCCACGTCCTTGATCACCGAGACGTAGGCCGGATCGGTGATCGCCGTCTGCAGCTGCTTGGACAGCTCCAGGGCCTCGTCGGCGGACTTGATGCGCGCATCGCCCGCGGCCTCGCCGTCCTTCTGGTCCAGGCGCGCGCGGGCCTCGTTCAGGCCCTGCAGCACCAGGCGGTAGAGCTGGCCGACCTGGGCCGCCTGCTTGAGCAGTTCCTCGCCGTTCTGGCCCTGGCTCTGCTTGAGTTCGTAGGCGCCGTCGTCGGCCAGGCTGGACTGCAGGATGTCCAGGCTGTTGGAGGCGCTGGACACCGACCAGTTGGCGGCCTCCAGGGCCAGGTGGCGGCTCTTGCTGGCCTGCTCGAAGCGGTCGAAGGAGGCCAGGTAGCCGGCCATGGCCTGGGCCACGCGCTCCATGGCCTCGGCCTGGCCGGGGTGCGCCTTGAGCTGCTCGACGTGCCCGGCGAGGAGCTTGGCGCGCTGGCGCAATTGCTCGGCGGCCTTGGGGCTGGCGTCGCGGACGAAGTCCTTCTCGCTCTGGCGCATCTCCAGGACTTCGCGGTTGACCGCGCTCATGGCGTCCAGCAGGGCGAAGCGCTGCTCGATGGAGCGCAGCGCCCCGACGCCGATCCCGGCCACCAGCGCCGTCAGCAGCAATACCAGGCCGAAACCCAGCGCCAGTTTCTTCGCCGTGCCCAGATTGGCCAACCGCCGTTGCACGAACGCGACCATGCCACTCCTCCCCTTGCCGAATGCCTTGCGGGAGAGTCTTCGACCGAAGCTCTCCCGTTCTTTGTCGTTGCTTTGGGACGGAACATTAGGAGCCGGCCGACCGGCGGAACAAGGGGCGGCGTCGATGATGGCAATTCGATGTTGCGCACGGGCATGCGCAGGTCGCATCCAGGACAGTCGCGCGCCAAGGTCCCGGCGCGCGGCGGCCTGCGCCCCTATTTGGGGCGGATCATGCTGAAGGTGTCGCGGGTGAAGCTGTAGTGGGTGCCGCCCAGGCGGCCAACCAGGTCGAGTTTCGCCGGGTCGACGTGGCGCTCGTCGCGCAGCACGGCGTCGTCGATGTGCGCCAGCAGCACGCGGGCGAAGATCAGGTAGCAGCTGGGCTTGTCCGCCGGGTAGGGCTGGATCTGCGCCAGCTCGCACTCGAAGGCCACGGCCGCGCCGGCCACCCGCGGCGGCGCCACGCGCACGCTGGGCAGGGTGGCGATGCCGACCTGCTCGATCTCGCTGACGCCATGGGGCAGCGTGGCGGCGGTGGCGTTCATGGCCTCGGCCTGGGCGGCGCAGACCAGGTGGATCACCAGTTGGCCGGTCTCGCGGACGTTGCGCAGGGTGTCCTTGACGCTGCCATCGTCGCGGATGCTGGTGTTGACCATCAGCGTCGGCGGCTCGTCGCTGATGACCTGGAAGAAGCTGAACGGCGCCAGGTTGCCCTGGCCCTGCGCGGACAGGGTGGACACCCAGGCAATGGGCCGCGGGGTGACGGTGGAGGCCAGCCAGCGGTAGGCGTCGGCGGGCGCGAGGGTGCTGAAGTCGAGTTGCATGGGAGAGGGTTCCTGACTGCCGGGCGGGCCGGATCGCCCGTCCGCCCGGCGATTATGCCCGCCCTGCCCGCGCCCGGTCAGCGCCCCGCGCGCGATTCCTTGATGTAGAAGCGCGCCTTGCTGGCCTTGTCCAGGCAGCCGCCGTAGGACTCGACCTGCTGCTCGGTCTTGGCCGCGCTGATCAGCGCCAGCGCCTTGGAGTAGCTGACGGTGCCGGCGAAGCCTTCGGCCTTGGCCAGGTCCAGCTCGTGCCAGGCGGCGTTCAGTTCGCTGGCGCAGCTGTCGCGGTTGACCGTCTTGCCGGAGCAGCCGGCCAGCACCAGGCTGGCGGCGAGAACTGCAAAAAGTGCCTTCATGACAACCTCCTTGGTGATTCGGGCGTGTTCCAGCTTAGACCGCCGCCGCCCTGCGCGCCCTACTCCACGGCAACCTTTGCGTAGGGCGGATAACGTTCGACGTTATCCGCCGTTTGGCCTTCGCTGCCGGCCCGCTCGCCGTCGGGCCTGGCGCTGGTCGGGTATGCGCCCAGGCTCGGCCAAGGCGTTGGCGGCGACGGAGGTGTAGCGGCGTATAACCGCGAACGGTTATACGCCCTACGTGACTGCCTGCCTTTCGTAGGAGCGAGCTTGCTCGCGAATGAATCCCGCTGCGGAGTCTGTTCGCGAGCAAGAACTAGGCGTCCCCCTCGATCCTACGAAGAGCGGCCTACCGGGGGGCTCGGGAACGCAGGTACTCCACCACCTCGTCGTGGTTGCCGCGGAACTCGATGCGCGAGGCTTTGCTTTCCAGCTGGTAGGCATACATGGGGTCGTAGTATTCGCCCAGCAGCCCCTCGATCCAGCCGCGGTGCAGGTCCACCGCGCCGCTGCGGCGCTGCTCGTCCAGGGCCTCGTCCATGATCGCCGCCAGGCGCTGGTAGCGCTCGCCGCCCAGGCGCTTGACGATGCCCGACAGGCTCTTGCGCAGGTAGGCGGCGAAGGCCTCGAAACCTTCTTCCGGCGCGCCCTTCACCTCGACGAACTCGGCGCACAGGTCGATCACGTAGTCCTTGAGGATGCGTTCCACCCGGCCCTCGAAGCTGTCCTCCAGCCACACCAGCGGGTAGCCCTGCATGCCCTGGTACAGCTCCAGCGGCAGCGAGCAGCTGCCGACGATGCGCCCCTCGTCCTCCAGCACGAACTGGCTCATGCCGGCGTGGCGCTTCTTCAGGATGTCGATGGCCAGGCGGTTCTCGAAGTCGATCTGCGCCGGCTGCGGCGTGGCCCGGCGGCCGAAGCTGGAGCCGCGGTGGTTGGCGTGGCCTTCCAGGTCCAGGGCGTTGTCCAGTTGCGCCACCACCTCGGTCTTGCCGGTGCCGGTGAGGCCGCCGATCAGCACGAAGGAACACTCCTCGGTGGCCGCGCGGGTGGTGTCGAAGAGGAAGCCGCGCAGCGCCTTGTAACCGCCGACCACGCGCGGGTATTCGATGCCGGCGTCCTTCATCCACTGCTGGACGATCTGCGAGCGCAGGCCGCCGCGGAAGCAGTACAGGTAGCCGTCCGGGTGGCGCCGGGCGAAGTCCAGCCAGGCCTCGACGCGCTCGGCCTTGAGCGGGCCGCAGACCAGTTCGTGGCCCAGGGCGATGGCCGCCTGCTGGCCATGCTGCTTGTAGCAGGTGCCCACCTTCTGCCGCTCTATGTCGTTCATCAGCGGCAGGTTCTCGGTGTGGGGGAAGGCGCCCTTGGTGTATTCCACCGGGGCGCGCACGTCCATCAGCGGGACGTCGTCGAGGAAGAGTTCGCGGTAGTGCCGGGTGTTGTCGCGCATCAGGCCACCTCTACCGCGTGACTCTGTCGCTCGACCAGCTCGCCGATGGGCGCCAGTCGCAGGCCCAGTTCGGCGGCAGTGGCGAGGAATTCCGCCTCGCCCTCGGGGGTCACCGCCACCAGCAGGCCGCCGCTGGTCTGCGGGTCGCACAGCAGCAGCTTGTGCAGTTCCGGCAGCGGCGCGATGCGCTCGCCGTAGCTGTCGAAGTTGCGCAGGGTGCCGCCGGGCACGCAGCCCTGCTCCAGGTAGTACTGCACGTGTTCCAGGCGCGGCACCGCGTCGAAGCGCACGCGTGCGGTCAGGCCGGCGCCGTCGGCCATCTCCACCAGGTGGCCGAGCAGGCCGAAGCCGGTGACGTCGGTCATGGCGGTCACCCCGGCGAGCTTGCCGAAGCGGCTGCCGGGCTTGTTCAGGGTGCACATCCAGTCGCGGGCCAGGCCCACGTCCTCGGCGCGCAGCCTGGACTTCTTCTCGGCGGTGGTGAGGATGCCGATGCCCAGCGGCTTGGTCAGGTACAGGCGGCAGCCGGCGGTGGCGGTGTCGTTGCGCTTCATGAAGCGCTTTTCCACCAGGCCGGTGACGGCCAGGCCGAAGATCGGCTCGGGGGCGTCGATGGAGTGGCCGCCGGCCAGCGGGATGCCCGCCTCGTCGCAGACCTTGCGGCCGCCGGCGATCACCTCGCGGGCGATTTCCGGGGCCAGCACGTTGACCGGCCAGCCGAGGATGGCGATGGCCATCAGCGGGTCGCCGCCCATGGCGTAGATGTCGCTGATGGCGTTGGTGGCGGCGATGCGGCCGAAGTCGAAGGGATCGTCGACGATGGGCATGAAAAAGTCGGTGGTGGACACCACGCCGCGCTCGCCGTCGATAGCATAGACCGCAGCGTCGTCGCGCGAGGCGTTGCCGACCCACAGGTTCGGGTCCAGGTTCTGCGCGCCGCTGCCGGCCAGGATCACTTCCAGCACCTTGGGGGAAATCTTGCAGCCGCAGCCGGCACCGTGGCTGTACTGGGTCAGGCGGATGGGTTCGCTCATGTTGGCTCCGAGGCGGGAAATCGATCGGCCGATTCTAGCAAACACCCTTGGCGCCCCGCCCTACCCGGGCGTATCGTCAATGACATCCGGCGCCGGCCCAGGCCGTTCGCCGCGCCTTGCAATGCCTTGTTTTCAGAGGAATAACCGTCCATGTCGAAACAAGTGGCGCTGGTGCTCGGCTCCGGCGGAGCACGGGGTTATGCGCATATCGGCGTGATCGAGGAACTGGAGCGGCGCGGCTACGAGATCGCCTGCATCGCCGGCTGCTCCATGGGCTCGGTGATCGGCGGCATCTACGCCGCCGGCAAGCTGGGGGAATACCGCGACTGGGTGGAAAGCCTGGACTACCTGGACGTGCTGCGCCTGCTGGACGTCAGCTTCCGCCTCGGCGCCATCCGCGGCGAGCGGGTGTTCGGCAAGATCCACGAGATCATCGGCGACATCAACATCGAGGACCTGCCCATCCCCTACACGGCGGTGGCCACCGACCTCACCAACCAGCAGGAAATCTGGTTCCAGGAAGGCGACCTGCACCAGGCCATGCGCGCCTCGGCGGCCATTCCCAGCCTGTTCACCCCGGTGATGCAGGGCCCGCGCATGCTGGTCGACGGCGGCCTGCTCAACCCGCTGCCGATCGTGCCGGTGGTGTCCAGCCACACCGACCTGATCATCGCGGTGAACCTCAACGCCACCAACCAGCGCCAGTACCAGTTGCCGGTGATCGAGCGGCCGGCGGCGCTCAAGGGCCGCTTCGACAGCCTGATCGGCAGCCTCGGCGACAAGCTCAGCCGGTTCCGCCGCCACGGCCCGGAGCTGGAACCGCCGGAACTGCGCGCCGAAGCCCTGCTGGAGCCGGTGCCGGACAGCGAGGAGCCGGCCGAGCCGGAGATGCAGCAGCCGGCCGCGGCGCCCCTGGCCAAGGGCTCGCCGAAATCCGCCAGCGGCAGCCGGGTGATCGAGAGCAGCAGCCCGGCCTCGTTGCTGGAGCTGGTCAACCAGAGCTTCGAGGTGATGCAGACCTCCCTGGCGCAGTACAAGATCGCCGGCTACCCGCCGGACGTGCTGATCAACGTGCCCAAGCGCGTGTGCCGCTTCTTCGAGTTCTACAAGGCGCCGGAGCTGGTGGCCCTGGGAAGGCAGATCGCCAGCGATACGCTGGACCGGTACGAGGCGGAGAATCCGTAGGGCGCATAACGCCTACGGCGTTATCCGCCGATTGGCCTGGATCGGTACGAGGTGGAGAATCCGCGTCCACAGGATTGCACCGACCTTTCCACCCGCGCCGAACAGCCCCCTCTCCCGCTTGCGGGAGAGGGCTGGGGAGAGGGTGCTCTTCGCGCGGGTTCGAGCTATCGCGGACGGAGTCCGCTCCTACGACGGGGTTTCGCCTGGCACACAGGTGCGGGCCCTACCCGCGATTCGCGCAAAAGTTGCGCTCCTACGGTTCATGCCGGGCGGCAGGCCCCATTGTAGGAGCGGACTCCGTCCGCGATTTTCATCAGGCATCGCGCAGGCGATAGCCCACGCCGGCCTCGGTGACGATGAAGCGCGGGTTGGCCGGGTCGTCCGCCAGTTTCTGCCGCAGGTGGCCGACCACCACGCGCAGGTAGTGGGTGTCCTCGACGTGGGTCGGGCCCCAGATGTCCTTGAGCAGCTGCTGCTGGGTGACCACCCGGCCCAGGTGCCGGGCCAGGGTGGCCAGCACCGCATATTCCTTGCGGGTCAGCGCCACTTCGGCGCCGTCGAGGTTCACCCGGCGGTAGGCGAAATCGACCAATAGCGGCCCCACCGCCACCTGCGCTTCCTGGTTCTCGCCCTGGTGGCCCTGGCGCAGCAGCGCGCGGATGCGGGCGAGGAATTCCTGGATGCCGAAGGGCTTGGTCACGTAGTCGTTGGCGCCGCCGTCCAGGGCCAGCACCTTCTCGCTCTCGGCGGCGCGCACCGAGAGCACCAGCACCGGCACCTGCGACCATTCGCGCAACTCGCGCAGCACCTGCTGGCCATCCTTGTCCGGCAGGCCGAGGTCGAGCACCACCAGGTCCGGGCGGTTCAGCGCCGCCTGGGCCAGGCCCTCCTCGCCGCTGCCGGCCTCCACCACCCGGTAGCCGCCGGCGTTGAGGCTGATGCGCAGGAACTTGCGGATTTGCGGTTCGTCGTCGATGACCAGGATGCAGGCGGCGTTGGCGTTGCTCATCGGGCTCGGCTGGCTGGGGGCGGTGGCGCCTAGCTTGGGCCTTTCAACTACCGGCATCAAGCTGCTCCAGGTCCGGCTGGCGCTGCAGCGGCAGGTGCAGGGTCAGGGTGGTGCCGCGGCCGTCCAGGCCGTCGCCGACGCTGATGCGCCCGCCGTGGGCGCCGACCATGCCCTGGCAGATCGCCAGGCCCAGGCCGGTGCTCGGCCCGCCGCGGTCGCCCCTGGCGGCGCTGTAGAACATGTCGAAAATCTTCTCGCGCTCGACCTCGGGAATCCCCGGGCCCTCGTCGCTGACGCTGAACTGCAGCTCGTCGCCGACCTGCGCGGCCTGCACCCGCAGGCGCCCGCCCGGCGGCGAGAAGCGCGCGGCGTTCTCCAGCACGTTGACCAGCGCCTGCTCGATCAGCGCCGCGTGCACGTACAGCAGCGGCAGTTCGGCCGGCACGCGGGTCTCCACGCGGTAGGGCGCGAGCAGCGCGCGCAGGCGGTGCACGGCGCTGCCGACGATGTCCTCCGGGGCCACCCAGTCGCGCGCCAGCTTCAGCCCGCCCTGGCCCAGGCGGGTCATGTCCAGCAGGTTCTGGATGTAGCGGTCCAGGCGCTCGGCCTCGTCGCGGGTGCTTTCCAGCAGTTCCTTGCGGTCGGCCGGGGGAATGGCGTTGCCCAGGGCCAGCAGGCTGTCGATGGCGCCGCGCATGGTGGTCAGCGGGGTGCGCAGGTCGTGGCTGACCGAGGCCAGCAGCGCGCTGCGCAGTTGCTCGGTCTCGCCATGCAGGCGCGCGGCTTCCAGGTCGTCGGCCAGGCGCGCGCGAGCCAGGGCCTGGGCCAGCGGCTGGCCGAGCGCGGCCAGCAGGCGGCGGCGCTGGCCGGGCAGCGGCTCGCCGTCCTTCGGCCGCACGCCGAGCAGCGCCAGCGGCCCCTCCTCCGCCGACAGCGGCCACCACCACCAGCGCCCCGACGGCAGGGTGCCGGTGCCCAGGCCGGCCGGCTGGTCGTGCTGCCAGGCCCAGTCGGCGGCGGCGCGCTCCTGCTCGTCGAAGCCGCGGGCGTGGCCGCTTTCCACCTTCCAGTCGTCGTGCTGGCGGGCCAGCACGCAGATGTCCAGGTCATTCCACAGGGCGAACTGCTGGGCGGCGGCGGCCAGCACCGCCTGGCGGTCGGTGGCGGCGGTGAGCTTGCGCGACAGCTCCAGCAGCGCGCCGGTCTCTTCCTGGGTGTCGCGCAGCACCTGCAACTGGCGGCGCTGGCGCGCGGCGAGGTTACCGGTGAGCGCGGCCATGAGCAGGAAGAACAGCAGGGTCAGCACGTCCTCCTCGCGCTGGATGGAGAGCGAGAAGTACGGCGGGATGAACAGGAAGTCGTAGGCCAGGAACGACAGCACCGCGCACACCAGCGCCGGCCACAGGCTGCTGCGCACCGCCACCAGCAGCACGGCGGCGAGGAACACCAGGGAGATGTTCGGCAGCTCCAGCAGATGCGCCACGCCCCAGGCCAGGGCGCTGGCGCCGGCGGCGGCCAGGGCCGCCAGCAGGTAGTCGCGCCAGTGGCCGCGCTCACCGTGGCGCGGGGTGGCCGGAGCGAGGTCGGCCTCGCTGTCCAGCACGCTGATTTCCAACCCTTCGCCCAGGCGCAGCAGGCGCGCCGCCAGGCCGCCGCCGAACAGCCGGCGGTGCCAGCGCTGCCGCGAACGGCCGACCAGGATCAGGCTGGCGCGGCGCTCGCGGGCGTGCTCGACCAGGGTGCGCGCCACTTCCCCACCGCGCAGCTGCACGACCTCGCCGCCCAGGCGCTCGGCCAGTTGCTGGGCGTTCTGCAGGTACAGGCGCGACTGCTCGTCGCGGGCATCGCCGGTGTCGACGTGGACCAGGCTCCAGGGCAGGTGACGGCGCTCGGCCACCCGCGAGGCGTGGCGCACCAGGCGCTCGGCGTTGCGCTCGCCGTCCACGCCCAGCAGCAGCCGGCCGCGCAGCGCCGGGGCCTCGCCGCCCTGCTGGCGGTAGCGATGCGCCAGGTCCGCATCCACCCGCGCGGCGGCGGTCTGCATGGCCAGTTCGCGCAGCGCGGTGAGGTTGGTCTGGCTGAAGAAGGCGTCGATGGCCGCCCTCGCCTGCTCCGGCACGTAGACCTTGCCCTCGCGCAGGCGCTCCAGCAGCTCGCGCGGCGGCAGGTCCACCAGCAGCAGTTCGTCGGCCTCCTGCAGCACCCAGTCGGGCACCGTCTCGCGCACCTGCACGCCGGTGATGTCGCGCACCTGGTCGTTGAGGCTTTCCAGGTGCTGGACGTTGACCGTGGTGTAGACGTCGATGCCGGCGGCGAGCAGTTCCTGGATGTCCTGCCAGCGCTTGGCGTGGCGGCTGCCGGGGGCGTTGCTGTGAGCCAGCTCGTCGACCAGGGCGAGCTGCGGCGGCTCGCGCAGCAGGCCGTCGAGGTCCATCTCGGCGAGGTGGATGCCGCGGTATTCCGAGCGCAGCAGCGGCTGCTGCGGCAGGCCGGCGAGCAGCGCCTCGGTCTCGGCGCGGCCGTGGGTCTCGACGATGCCCACGCGCAGGTTCACGCCCTGGCGCAACTGGCCCTGGGCGGCCAGCAGCATGGCGTAGGTCTTGCCCACGCCGGGGGCGGCGCCGAGGAACACCTTGAGGCGTCCGCGGCCGTTGCGCTCCAGGTCCGCGAGCAGGGCGTCGGCGCGCTTGGGATCGGTCATGCTGGCCTCCAGGGGGTTGCGCGCAAGTCTAGCGAGGCAGTTGCTCGAGGGCCATGTTCAGGGCCAGCACGTTGACCACCGCCGGGCCCACCAGCGGCCGCCGGGTATGCGCCTCGACCAGGTTGTGCACGGCCTGCTCCGGCAGGCTGCGGGCCTGGGCGATGCGCGGCACCTGGTAGAGCGCGGCGTCCGGCGGCAGCTGCGGGTCCAGGCCGCTGCCGGAGGTGGTGACCAGCGCCAGCGGCACCGGGCGCCCGGCCACCGCCTCGGCGGCGGCGTCCTTGGCGATGCGCTCGGCCAGCGCCGGGTTGCCCGGGGCCAGGTTGGAGGCGCTGCTGGAGACGGTGGCGTAGTCGCCGGCCGAGGGCCGTTCGTGGAACCACTGCGGGCCCTCGAACTTCTGCGCCAGCAGCGCCGAGCCGCGGACTTCGCCCTTGGCGTCGCGCACCAGGCTGCCGTTGGCCTGCTCGGGGAAGGCCACCTGGGCGATGCCGGTGACCAGCAGCGGATAGGCCACGCCGGTGACCAGCGAAAGCAGGGCCAGGGAGGCGATGGCGGGACGGATGTGATTGAGCATTTCCAGTTTCCTCGATGCGAGCTCTTCGTAGGAGCGAGCTTGCTCGCGAAGCTTTCGAACCAGGGCGGTTCGCGAGCAAGCTCGCTCCTACAGTTCGGGTAGCCCGTAGGATGGATTGAGCGAAGCGATACCCATCGCCACGGCGGCAGTCCTGTTCAGGCCAGGCCCAGGGCCACCAGCAACAGGTCGATGGCCTTGATCCCGATAAAGGGCGCGATGATCCCGCCCACCCCGTAGATCAGCAGGTTGCGCCGCAGCAGGTGCATGGCGTCGCTGGCCGCCACGCGCACGCCGCGCAGGGCCAGGGGGATCAGCGCGATGATGATCAGCGCGTTGAACACGATGGCCGAGAGGATGGCGCTCTGCGGGCTGGCCAGGTGCATGACGTTGAGCACCTGCAGCTGCGGGTAGATGCCGGCGAACAGCGCGGGCAGGATGGCGAAGTACTTGGCTACGTCGTTGGCCACCGAGAAGGTGGTCAGCGCGCCGCGGGTCACCAGCAGTTCCTTGCCCACCTGGACCACGTCGAGCAGCTTGGTCGGGTCGCTGTCCAGGTCCACCAGGTTGGCCGCCTCGCGGGCCGCCTGGGTGCCGTCGTTCATGGCCATGCCGACGTCCGCCTGGGCCAGCGCCGGCGCATCGTTGGCGCCGTCGCCGCACATGGCGACCATGCGTCCCTCGCCTTGCTCCTGGCGGATGCGCGCCAGTTTCTTCTCCGGCGTGGCTTCGGCGATCACGTCGTCCACCCCGGCCTCGGCGGCGATGGCCGCGGCGGTCAGCGGGTTGTCGCCGGTCACCATCACGGTGCGGATGCCCATGCGGCGCAGTTCGGCGAAGCGATCGCGGATGCCCGGCTTGACCACGTCCTTGAGGTGGATGACGCCCATCAGCTTGCCGTCGGCCACCACCAGCAGCGGGGTGCCGCCGCTCTGGGCGATGCGCTCGACCTCCTTGGCCAGGCTTTCCGGCAGGTCGTCGCGGGCGCGGCCGACGAAGGCCAGGGCTGCGTCCACCGCGCCCTTGCGGTACACACGGCCGTCGAGATCGACGCCGGACAGGCGCGTCTCGGCGCTGAAGGCGATGGGCGTCAGCTGCTCGCGCGGCGGCTCCGGCAGGACGATCTGCGCGCGGAGGAACTCGACGATGGACTTGCCCTCCGGGGTGTCGTCGGCCAGCGAGGCCAGGAAGGCGGCCTCGGCCAGCTCCAGCGCGGTCACCCCCGGCGCGGTGTGCAGCGCGGCGCAACGGCGGTTGCCGAAGGTGATGGTGCCGGTCTTGTCGAGCATCAGCACGTGCACGTCGCCGGCGGCCTCCACCGCGCGGCCGGACTTGGCGATCACGTTCAGGCGCACCAGGCGGTCCATGCCGGCAATGCCGATGGCCGAGAGCAGGCCGCCGATGGTGGTGGGGATCAGCGTCACCAGCAGCGCCACCAGGAACACCAGCGGCAGGCTGCCGCCGGCGAACAGGGCGAAGGGCTTGAGCGTCACCACCACCAGCAGGAAGATCAGCGTCAGGCCGATCAGCAGGATGTCCAGCGCCACCTCGTTGGGCGTCTTCTGCCGCTTGGCGCCCTCCACCAGGGCGATCATGCGGTCGAGGGTCGATTCGCCGGGGTTGACGCTGATGCGTACCAGCAGCCAGTCGGAGACCAGCCGGGTGTTGCCGGTCACGGCCGAGCGGTCGCCGCCGGATTCGCGGATCACCGGCGCCGATTCGCCGGTGATGGCGGCCTCGTTGACCGCCGCCACGCCCTCGATCACCTCGCCGTCGCCGGGGATCAGCTCGCCGGCCACCACGCGCACCACGTCGCCCTTGCGCAGGCTGGTGGCCGGTACGCTTTCATACGCACCGTCGACGTTCAGGCGCTGCGCCATCAGGCCCTGGGTGCCGGCCTTGAGGCTGTCGGCGCGGGCCTTGCCGCGGCCCTCGGCGAGGGCCTCGGCGAAGTTGGCGAAGAGCACGGTGAACCACAGCCAGGCGGCTATCTGCGCGGCCACTGACAGCGGCACCGCATCACCGCCGGTGAAGCACAGCACGGTGGTGAGGATGGCGGTCAGTTCCACCACCAGCATCACCGGCGAGCGCTGCAACTGGCGCGGGTCGAGTTTGACGAAGGCCTGCAGCAGCGCCGGCCTCCACAGCGCGGCGAAACTCAGGCTGTGGCGTTTCTCGGGAGCGGACATGGCGTTCTTGAGCGACATGTCCTGGGTCTTGGCGTTCATCTATCGGTTCCTCAGAAGCCCAGGGTCAGGTGATCGGCCACCGGGCCGAGAACCAGGGTCGGCAGGAAGTTCAAGCCACCGACCAGGAGGATGGTCGCCGCCAGCAGGCCGACGAACAGCAGGCCGTGCGTGGGGAAGCTGTTCGGCCCCACCGGCACGCGCTTCTTCGCCGCCAGGCTGCCGGCGATGGCCAGCACCGGGACGATGTAGCCGAAGCGGCCGATGAGCATGGCCAGGGCGATCATCAGGTTGTGGAACGGGGTGTTGGCGCCGAAGCCGGCGAACGCCGAACCGTTGTTCGCGGTGCCCGAGGTGTAGGCGTAGAGCAGTTGGCTGAAGCCATGGGCGCCGGGATTGCTCACCGAGGCGGCCGGGCCCGGCAGGCTGGCGGCGATGGCGCCGAGCACCAGCACGCCGACCGGCATCACCAGCAGGGTGGCGACCAGCAGGCGGACTTCGCGGGCCTCCAGCTTCTTGCCCAGGTATTCCGGGGTGCGGCCGATCATCAGGCCGGCCAGGAACACCGCGACCAGGACGAACAGCAGCATGCCGTAGAGGCCGGCGCCGACGCCGCCGAAGACCACCTCGCCGAGCATCATGTTGAACATCGCCACCAGGCCGCTGAGCGGGTTGAGGCTGTCGTGCATGGCGTTCACCGAGCCGTTGGAAGCGGCCGTGGTGGTCACCGCCCAGAGCACGCTGGCGGTGGTGCCGAAGCGGCTCTCCTTGCCTTCCAGGGGCGCGCCCTGGGTGATCGGCAGGTGCGCCAGCGCCGGGTTGGGCTGGTACTCGGCCCACAGGGCGACGCCCAGGCCGACGACGAACAGCAGCAGCATGCAGCCGAGGATGGCGCGGCTCTGGCGCAGGTCCTTGACGTAGTGGCCGAAGGTGAACACCAGCGCCGCCGGGATCAGGATGATCGACGCCAGCTCGAACAGGTTGGCCCAGGCCGTGGGGTTCTCGAACGGGTGCGCCGAGTTCACGCCGAAGAAGCCGCCGCCGTTGGTGCCCAGCTGCTTGATGGCGATCTGGCTGGCCGCCGGGCCCAGCGGGATGGACTGGTCGGCGCCCTGCAGGGTGGTGGCGTGGACGTAGTCCAGGAAGGTCTGCGGCACGCCCTGCCACACCAGCAGCAGCGCCAGGATCAGGCACAGCGGCACCAGGCCATAGAGGGTCGCGCGGGTCAGATCGACCCAGAAGTTGCCGAGGTTCTGCGTGGACTTGCGGGCGATGCCGCGGGCCAGCACCACCAGCACCGCCAGGCCCACCGCCGGGCTGACGAAGTTCTGCACGGTCAGGCCGAGCATCTGGCTCAGGTAGCTCAGCGCCGCCTCGCCGCTGTAGGCCTGCCAGTTGGTGTTGGTGACGAAGCTCACCGCGGTGTTGAAGGCCAGGGTCCACTCCAGGCCCGGCAGGTGCTGCGGGTTGAGCGGCAGCGCGCCCTGCCCCACCAGGATGGAGAACAGCAGGGCCAGGCCGGCCAGGTTGAAGGCGAGCATGGCCAGGGTGTAGGTCTTCCAGTCCTGCTCGGCCCGCGGGTCGATGCCGCAGACGCGGTAGACCAGGCGCTCCACCGGCGCCAGCACCGGGCTGAGGAAGGTGCGCTCGCCCTCCATCACCTTGTAGTAGAAGCGCCCGAGCAGCGGCGCGGGCAGCAGCACCAGGGCGAAGAAGGCGGCGATCAGCAGCACGTCATGGCTGTTCATTCAGCCCCCTAGGAACGGTCGGCGCGCAGCAGCGCCACCAGCAGGTAGATGAAAAGTCCCGTGGCCAGGACCAGGGACACCCCGTCGAGCACGCTCATGTCTGTCTCTCCTCACGCAGGCGAATCCTCGCGATGGGAAAAGTCTCCGCAAAGCGGGCGTAAAGAAGCGATTGGCGGGGCTTCCGGCGGGCATAAAGAAAGCGTAAAGAAGCGCTATGGCATGACTTTGTAAGTGCGCTGATACATTGACGACACTCTGTCGATATCCGTTGCCGTCAACCTTGCCTACCGTGGCCCCCCGTGCGACGGCGGGTTAGCATTGACCCCGCGCCCCGGGCGCTCCCAGCGACAGGTACCGCATGTTTCCCTCCAGCCCCTCCTCCAGCCAAGACAGCCAGCGCCGCTGGACCATCCGCGCCCTGCTGGTGGACGACGACGAGCCGATCCGCGAACTGCTTTGCGGCTACCTGGCGCGCTTCAACATCGAGGCACGCGGCGTGGCCGACGGCGCGGGCATGCGCCAGGCGCTGGCCGAGGAAAACTTCGACGTGGTGGTGCTGGACCTGATGCTGCCCGGCGAGGACGGCCTGTCGCTGTGCCGCTACCTGCGCAGCGAGTCGGACATCCCGATCCTCATGCTCACCGCGCGCTGCGAGCCGGCCGACCGCATCATCGGCCTGGAACTGGGCGCCGACGACTACATGGCCAAGCCCTTCGAGCCGCGCGAGCTGGTGGCGCGCATCCAGACCATCCTGCGCCGCGTGCGCGGCGACGAGGCGCGCAACGAACCGCGCGCCCAGGTGCGCTTCGACCAGTGGCGGCTGGACAGCGTGCTGCGCCAACTGCACTCCCCGGACGGCCTGGTGGTGCCGCTGTCCAACGCCGAGTTCCGCCTGCTCTGGGTGTTCCTCGAACGCCCGCGCCGGGTGCTCAACCGCGAACTGCTGCTGGACGCCGCGCGCGGCCGCGCCATCGAGGCCTTCGACCGCAGCATCGACCTGCTGGTCTCGCGCCTGCGCCAGAAGCTCGGCGACGACCCGCGCTCGCCGCGGCTGATCAAGACCGTGCGCGGCGAAGGCTATCTGTTCGACGTCCGTGACATCGCCTGACGCCGGCCCGGCCAAGGAGGCCAGATGAAGAAGCGCTCGCTGCAGCTCGCCGACACCCTGTTCGCCCGCCTGTTCGGCGTGTTCCTGCTGGCCATCGTGGTCGCCCACCTGCTGGCATTCGTCTGGTTCAGCCACTTCCATCATCCGGCGCCACCGCCTCCGCCGCCTCCGCCGCCCCATGAATTCGCCGGGCACGGCCCGCCGCCCCCGCCACCGCCGCACCTGCCGTTCTGGAGCGCGCCCTTCGCCTTCCAGCTGCTGGCGCTGATCGCCGCCGCCTGGTTCGGCGCGCGCCAGCTGGCGCGCCCGGTACAGCGCCTGGGTGACGCCGCGCTGCAACTGAGCGAGGACCTGGACAGCCCGGCGTTGCCGGAGACCGGCTCGCGCGAGGCGCGGCAGGCGGCCCAGGCCTTCAACCGCATGCGCGAACGCATCCGCGAGCAGGTGCAGCAGCGCGGCCGCATGCTGGTGGCGGTGTCCCACGACCTGCGCACGCCGCTGTCGCGCCTGAAGCTGCGCGTGGAGGAGATCGACAACCCGCAGTTGCGCGCGCGCTTCGCCCAGGACCTGGGCGAGATGATCGGCATGCTCGACTCCACCCTGCACTACCTGCACCAGGAGCGCACCAGCGAGGCGCTGCAGTGGTTCGACGTCAACGCCCTGGTCGAATCACTGGCCGAGGACGCCTGCGAGCACGGCGCCCGCGTCAGCGTCGAAGGCCAGTGCGCGCCGCTGAAGGTGCAGCCGCTGGCCCTGCGCTCGTGCCTGTCGAACCTGCTGGACAACGCCCTGCGCTATGCCGGCGAGGTGCAGCTGATACTGCGCGACAGCGGCCAGCAGGTGGAAATCCTCGTCCGCGACCACGGCCCGGGCATCCCCGCGCAAATGCGCGAGCAGGTGTTCGAACCCTACTTCCGCCTGGAAGGCTCGCGCAACCGCAACTCCGGCGGCGTCGGCCTGGGCCTGGCCATCGCCCGCGAGGCGGCGCGGCGCCACGGCGGCGACCTGCACTTCGAGGAAACCCCCGGCGGCGGCGCCACCGCGGTGCTGCGCCTGCCGCGCGCCTGAGGCTTTGTCGGCCGCCGCATACAAAGCGCACATACCGCCGACAAGGCGCCCATCGAATCTGCCAGGACCGGAACTCCAGTTCCGGACCTATAACCTCATGGAGGCAGTCCGATGATCAGCGGAGTCAGCAGCTACAGCAGCTATTACAGCAGCGCCGCGCTCGCCAGCACCCAGCGCAGCGCCAGCAGCTCCAGCACTACAACCAGCACCAGCGGCAGCAGCGACAAGGCGCAGAAATTCGCCGCCGACCTGTTCAAGTCCCTCGACAGCGACGGTGACGGCAGCGTCAGCTCCAGCGAGCTGGACAGCGCCCTGTCCGCCTCCGGCAGCGACAGCGGCGACATCGACATCGACTCGCTGCTGGCCCAGCTGGACAGCGACGGCAGCGGCGGCATCAGCCAGGACGAGCTGAGCAGCGCCCTGCAGCAGGCCCAGGGCGACATGCCGCCGCCTCCGCCGCCGCCCTCCTCCGAGCAAGCCGCCAGCGACCTGCTGTCGTCCCTGGACAGCGATGGCGACGGCAGCATCAGCAGCGACGAACTCAGCGCCGCCAGCGCCTCCGGCACCGACAGCAGCGAGCTGTTCAGCGCCCTGGACAGCGACGGCAACGGCAGCATCAGCCAGGACGAACTGAGCAGCGCCCTGCAACAGGCCCAGGGCGACATGCCACCGCCTCCGCCGCCCGCTTCCGGGGAAACCGACAGCAGCCTGGCCAGCAGCACCAGCAGCGACACATCCAGCACCAACAGCGGCTCGGCCGGCGCCGAAGCCGTGCAGCAGATGCTCGCCATGCTGGCCAGGCACTACCAGGACAGCAGCGCCGCCAGCTACCAGAACACCAGCGGTAGCCTGCTCAATATCGCTGCCTGAGCCTCCTGCCGGCTGCGCCGGGGCGCTTTCGATACCCATCGGGCAATGGCGATGGGTATCGCTTCGCTCCACCCATCCTACGGGTCTTGCAGGTTGCACCGAGATGCTCTTTGTAGGAGCGAGCTTGCTCGCGAACAAACTCCGCTGCGGGGCTCGTTCGCGAGCAAGCTCGCTCCTACGAGAAGCCGTGTCCGCCTCCGTCCGCGGTCGGCCCAATCCGTACGGCGTTATCCGCCGTTTTCATCGGGCCGTAACCCTGTAGGAGCGGGCCCTGCCCGCGAATCGCGCGCAGGGCGCGCTCCTGCAGGGGGACGATCCGCGCCTTGCCAGCCCCCCACCGCTGCAGTAGCCTGTCCGGCCTAATCATCCGATGATTGGATGTCTATATGGCCAATCCCCTCAAACGCTCCCTGGTCGACATCGCCCTGGAGCAGATCCGCCAGCGCATCGACAGCGGCGCCTGGGCCCTCGGCCAACGCCTGCCGCCGGAACCGGAGCTGGCGGAAATCCTCGGCATGAGCCGCAACACCGTGCGCGAGGCGGTGCGCGTGCTGACCTTCTCCGGCGTGCTGGAAGTGCGCCAGGGCGACGGCACCTACGTGCGCGCCTGCGCCGACCCGCTGGACACCATGCTGGCCCTGGCCCGCGGCTCCATCGAACAGGCCCTGGAAGCGCGCGGGGTAATCGAGGTCGAGGCCGCGCGCCTGGCCGCCCTGCGCCGCAGCGACGCCGACCTGGCCGCCCTGCGCCAGGCCCTGGCGCTCAGCGCGCAGCACTTCGGCGGCGACCTTCAGGCCTACGTCGAGCACGACCTGGCCTTCCACCAGCGCGTGGTGGACAGCGCCCACAACCCGCTGCTGAGCGAGCTGTACCGCTACTTCTCCCAGGTCATCCGCGCCGGCCTGCAACACACCATCAGCGAACCCGGCCGCCCGCAACCGGCCTTCGAGCTGCACCAGCAACTGCTGGACGCCCTGGAGCGCCAGGACGCCGAGGCGGCCGCGGCTGCCAACCGCGCGCTGCTGATCTGACTTCCCCTTCCCACTGCCTTGCGATCGCCACCATGTCCCAACAACAACATCACGCCGACGAACTGCTGATCGACGCCGAGATCGACGAAGCCCCCGCCCCTACACCCGCACCGGTGCGGCCCTGGCTGCTGTTGCTCGGCCTGGTGCTGGTGGCGCTGAACCTGCGCCCGGCGCTGTCGAGCCTGGCGCCGCTGCTGAACACCGTGCGCGAGCACACCGGCCTGTCAGCCGCAGCCGCTGGCCTGCTGACCACCCTGCCGGTGCTCTGCCTGGGCCTGTTCGCCCCGCTGGCGCCCCGCCTGGCGCGACGCCTGGGGGCCGAGCGGGCGGTGCTGGTTATCCTCCTGCTGCTGGCCGCCGGCATCGTCCTGCGCAGCCTGTTCCCGATCGCCGGGCTGTTCCTCGGCAGCCTGGTGGCCGGCGCCAGCATCGGCATCATCGGCGTGCTGCTGCCGGGCATCGTCAAGCGCGACTTCCCGCATATCGCCGGGATCATGACCGGCGTCTACACCATGGCCCTGTGCCTGGGCGCGGCCCTGGCCGCCGGGGCCAGCGTGCCCCTGGCCGGGCTGTTCGGCGGCAGCTGGCAGCCGGCCCTGGCCGCCTGGGCCCTGCCGGCGGTGCTCGCCGCGCTGGTCTGGCTGCCGCAGACGCGCCAGGCCCAGCACGCCCACCGCCAGGCCTTCCAGGTCCGCGGCCTGTGGCGCGACCCGCTGGCCTGGCAGGTGACCCTGTACATGGGCCTGCAGTCGTCGCTGGCCTACATCGTGTTCGGCTGGCTGCCGTCGATCCTCATCGACCGCGGCCTGAGCCCGACGGCCGCCGGGCTGATGATGTCCGGCTCGGTGATGGTGCAGCTGCTCAGCGCCCTGGGCGCGCCCTGGCTCGGCACCCGCGGGCGCGACCAGCGCCTGGTGGTGTTCCTGGTCCTGGCGCTGACCCTCGCCGGCCTGCTCGGCCTGCTCTACGCGCCCAGCGGCAGCCTGTGGCTGTGGGCGGTGGTGCTCGGCCTGGGCCAGGGCGGCACCTTCAGCATCGGCCTGGCGCTGATCGTGCTGCGCTCGCCCGACGCCCACGTCGCCTCGCACCTGTCCGGCATGGCCCAGGGCGTGGGCTACACCCTGGCTGCCCTGGGGCCCTTTCTGGTCGGCCTGGTGCACGATCTGAGCGACGGCTGGAATGCGGTGGGCGTCATCTTCATCGCCATCAGCCTGGGCGCCCTGGTGGCCGGCCTCGGTGCCGGCCGCGACCGGCTGGTCGGCGTGCGCAGCGAGGCGCTCCCGGCCGAGGCGGCACGCGGGTAAGCACGGCGCCTTCCTGTAGGAGCGAGCTTGCTCGCGAACAGGCATCGCAGCGGGGCTTGTTCGCGAGCAAGCTCGCTCCTACGAAAAGCCGTGCGTCCTGGAATCGTAGGAGCGGACTCTGTCCGCGATAGCCGGACATCCCGGCGCGATTCGCGGATGACCCACCCACGCCATCCCCCTGTAGGAGCGCGCCCTGCGCGCGAATCGCAGGCAGGGCCTGCTCCTACAGGTTTCTGCACAGCTGGCCTAGGGCGCCTTGTCCCCCGGGCCGCCGGGCGGCAGCGTGCCGCGCTTGGGGCTCTCGATCCAGTCGTTGACCAGGCTGTAGACCACCGCCAGCAGCACGGGGCCGAGGAACAGGCCGATGAAGCCGAAGCTGAGCAGCCCGCCGAGCACGCCGAGCAGCACCACCACCAGCGGCAGGTTGCCGCCGCGGCTGATCAGGTAGGGCTTGAGGATGTTGTCCACGCCGCTGATAACGAAGAAGCCCCAGATGCCCAGGAACACCCCGTAGCCGTACTCGCCCTGGAAGAACAGCCAGACGGTGGCCGGCCCCCAGACCAGCGGCGGGACCATCAGCAGGCTGCAGACGAAGGTCAGCAGGCCGAGCAGGATCGGGCCGGGCACCCCGGCGATGCTGAAGCCGATGAAGGCCAACACCGCCTGGGCCGCCGCGGTGCCGATCACACCGTTGACCACCCGCTGCACGGTGCCAGCGATGAGGTCCATGTAGTGTTCGGCGCGCGGGCCGATCAGGCGCTCCAGCATCTGGTAGGCGAAGGCCTCCAGGCGCTTGCCGTCGCGGTAGAAGAAGAAGATCAGCACCAGGCTCAGGACCAGCTCGAAGATGCCCCCGGCCAGCTTGGCCGAACGCGCCAGCAGCCAGTTGCCGACCTCGCCCATGTAGGGCTTGAGCGCCGAGAAGATGGCCACCCCCTGCTGGTCGATGGAGTACCACCAGCCGACCAGCCGGTCGCCGATCAGCGGGGTGTGCGCCAGCCAGCTCGGCGGTGGCGGCAGGCCGGAGACCTGCAGGTTCTTCACCAGCTCGACGCCGGCGCGCAGCTTGTCCGCCAGGCCGAAGCCCAGGCCCAGCAGCGGCAGCGCCACCAGGATGATCCAGAAAGCGGTCAGCACGCCCGCCGCCAGCGCCTCGCGGCCGCCCAGCAGGCGCGTCAGCAGGCGCATCAGCGGCCAACTGGCGAAAGCCAGCACGGCGGCCCAGAACAGCGCCGTCCAGAACGGCGCCAGCACCCACAGGGTGGCGACCAGCAGGACCACCAGGAGGATGCGCAACAGCAGGTTATCGAACATCGGGGCCGGACTCCTTCTCGGTACGGCAACGGCAGCCGGGCACAGGGCGCGCCCAGCTTCAGCGTAGGCGAATCAGCGCAGCCAGGTCAGGTGCAGACCGTCCCCTTCGCCGCTGCCCAGCTCCAGGCGAGCATCGCGCACGCCCTGGCCGGTCAGGGCGCTGCGCCAGTCGGCGGCATGGGCGCCGGCCAGCTCGACGCGCACGCCGGTGTCCTGGCGCAGGGTGCGCACCAGCAGGTCGAGCCAGGCGCCGCCAGGCTGGGCGGGCACGTGGCTGAGGGTCAGCTCGCCGTTGGCCTTGAGCAGGCGCATCAGGGTCGCGGCGCTGGGCAGCAGTTCGCCCAGGGCGCTGCCGGCGTCCAGTTGCTCGGCGTGCAGGTAGGCGCGGCGGTTGCCGCGGGTGATGGCGTAGACCGCCAGCAGGCTGTCCTGCTGCGGCGCGGCCAGGCGCACCAGCAGGTAGGCCTGCTGGTCGTCCGGGCCGTAGAGGCTGGATTTGCCGAACACCGCATTGGCCAGCAGGCTGCTGGAGCCGCAGTCGCGGCCCTCGCACCAGAACAGCGGGGTGGCGTCGGCCTGGAGCAGGTCCTTGCGCGCAGCGGCGAAGGCGCTGGCGCTGGAGTCCTCGTCGGGCAGGCGGTAGGTCAGCGCGGTGAGCTGGCCGAGGGCGCGCGCCTCGCCTTCCATGCGCAGGCGCCCGCTGATGCGGCTGATCGGCCCCAGCGGGTAGACGCGCTCGGTGGCGGGGGCGCTGGTGAAATCGACGATCTCCGCCCTCGGGAAACGCGGCAGCGCATCGAGGTCGTGGCTGTCGGGAACATCGGCGGCGAAGACGCTGGCCGCGAGCAGCGAGCCCACCAGGGGCAGCAGGGAAAGGCGAGGCATGTCAGGCGTCGCACCTCCGTTGCGCACGCCGCGGCGCGTGCACGCCCGGGCCGCTGGAATCCTTGGGGCCGCCCGGCATGGCGGTGGCGAAGAGCTGAATCATGCAGAATCTCCCGACTGCGATCCATGCAGCGTCGTGGCAAGCCCCGCTTTAGTCAAGCGGGGTGCGGCAACGGGGTGTTTCCCCGCGCCTACGCGCCCAGGAACGGCTGGAAGATCGCCGCCACCGCCTGCGCACCGGCTTCGTCGTCCAGGTGCAGGTGATGGCCGCCGGGCAGCTCGTGCACATCGAAGGGACGCCCGTCGATCAGCTTGCGGATGCCCGGCTCGGCAGAGAGCATGCCGCCCTGGGCCAGCACCAGGCTGACCGGGCACTGCACGGCCTGGACGAAGCTCGCGGCGTGGGCGCGGGTGAAGCGCAGTGGCGAAGGCAGGGTCAGGCGCGCATCGCTGCGCCAGGTGAAGCCGCCGGGCACCGGCATCAGCCCGCGCCGGGCCAGCAGTTCGGCGGCCTCGCGGCTGACCGCGCCGACGCCCTTCATGCGTGCCTCCACCGCGCGGTCGATGGCTTCGTACACCGGCTTGCGCTTGTTCGGCAGCGCCAGTTGCGCCTTCAGCGCCTCGCCCAGCTTGGCCGGCGCGCTGTCGGCCTCGCCGGTGTAGGGCACCAGGCCGTCGATCAGCGCCAGGCGCTCGATGCGCTCGGGCATGGCGCCGGCCAGCAGCACCGAGACGATGGCGCCCATGGAGTGCCCGAGCAGCGAGAAGCGCTCCCAGCCCAGTTGCTCGGCCACCGCCAGCACGTCGTAGGCGTAGTCCCACAGCAGGTAGCTGGCCCCGGGGGCGCGGTGCGCCGAGTGGCCGTGGCCGGCAAAGTCCAGGGCGACGATGCGCAACCCGTCCAGCTTCGGCGCCAGGCGCGCGAAGCTCATGGCGTTGTCCAGCCAGCCGTGCAGGGCCAGCACCGGCTTGCCGTCCTCCGGGCCGAACAGGTGCGCGGCCAGTTCGATGTGCGGAAGGTTCAGGCGGATCTCTTCGACCTGGGCGCTCATGGGCGGGAATTCTCCTGTTCGGCGCGGCGCTGCCAGCGCTCGACGACCTGCTTGATCAGTTCGGCGGTGTCGCGCGGGCGCTCCAGCGGGAACATGTGCCCGCCGGGCAGCGACAGGGATTCGCCCTGCGGCGCCAGGCGCACCGCGCGGGCATGGTGTGGCAGCACCACCCGGCTGTGGCGGCCGCGCACCAGCGCCAACGGCACCGCCAGGCGCCGCGGGCTGCCCGGCGCGGCATGGGGCACGTTGCGGTAGATGCTGATTTCGGTGGGCGGGTCGAACTTCAGGCGCAGGCCCTGGCCACTCGCGGCCAGGCCGTGGCGCACGTAGTCCGCCAGGCAGTCCGGGTCGAAACGGCGGAACAGCGACTTGCCGCCGAAGTAGCGCAGCGCCTCGTCGAAGTCGGCGAACGCCTCGCGCCGCCCCAGGGTGCGCCCGGCCGGGGTGATGCGGTCGATGAAGCCGAAACGCTTGGCGGCGCGGATCACCCACTGGTCGGCGAAGGTCAGTGTCGGCGAATCGAGCATCAGCACGCCGCGGTACAGCTCCGGGCGGCGCAGCGCGGCATGGTAGTGCAGCAGGCCGCCGAGGGAATGGCCGACGCCCCACACCGGCGCGCCCTGGGCTTCGAGATGGAACAGCAGTTCGTCCACCAGGTTCGCCCAGTTGGCGTTCACCGGGAAGCGCGGGTCGTGGCCGTGCATGTCCAGGTGGCGCACCTCGAATTCCGGCGCCAGGGCCTGGAACAGCTTGCCGTAGGTGGCCGAGGGGAAACCGTTGGCGTGGGCGAAGAAGATCGCGTGGGACATGCCGGTGACCGCAGTGCTGATGACTGCGGAATTCTCCCCCAGGCCATGGCTGGCCACAATGGCCCGGCCCACTGCCGGCCAGGGCACTCCGGCCAAAAGCCAGGGCGCCTCAGAACTGCCGCGCCAGGCTGAGCGCGATGCCGCCGGCCACCAGCAGGAACACCAGGCCGCAGGCGCCGTCGATGACCGGCACCGCGCGCAGCAGGCGCTGCTGCAGCGCCGGGCGGGTGAGGGTCACGCTGAGCAGGCTGAACCAGGCGAAGCCGGTGCAGAACAGCATGGCCGCCACCGCCAGCTTGCCGGGCGCGGACATGTCCAGCGGGATCAGGCTGCTGAGCAGGGCGAGGAAGAACACCAGCGCCTTGGGGTTGAATAGGTTGGTGGCCAGGCCGCGCAGCCAGGGCCCCAGCGGCGAGGCCGGCAGCTCGCCGTCCAGGCGCCCTGCCCCGCCCGCGCTACGCCGCGACCAGGCGCGCAACGCGCCTATGCCGAGCCAGCCCAGGTAGAGCGCGCCGGCCCCCTGCAGCAGGCCGAACAACACCGGTGAGTGGCGCAGCAGCAGCGACACGCCGGTCAGCACCAGAGTGCCGTGGACCAGGATGCCGCAGGCCAGGCCCAGGGCGCTGAGTACGCCGGCGCGGCGCCCCTGGTGCAAGGCGGTGCGCACCACCAGGGCGACATCCGGGCCCGGGCTGACCAGGGCGACGGCGAATACGGCGGTGAGCGTCAGCAAGACGCGGGCCTCCTGCATGGCGGGATTCTCCAGGGGAAAGGGGATGTCGGGGTGGGATCAGCGTTGGCGCAGGCGCGCCGGCGGCAGTCCGTAGGTGCGGCGGAACAGGCGGCTGAAGTGCGCCTGGTCGTAGAAGCCCAGGCTCAGCGCCACCTCGCTCAGCGGCTGGCCGGCGAGCACCCGCGGCAGGGCCCGCTCCAGGCGCAGCTGGGTCAGCCACTGGTGCGGCGGCAACCCGCAGTGGTTGCGGAAGCGCCGCAGCACCTGCCAGGGGCTGAGGTCGCAGAAGGCCGCCAGCTCGTCCAGCGTCGGCGGGCTCTCCAGGCGCGACTCCAGCCAGTCGCGCAGGCGTCGCCAGGTCGCGGCGTCGAAGCCCTGGCGTGGCTCGCGGATGCGCAGGCTGGAGGCATGCCCGAGCAGCGTGGCCAGGCCCTGCCAGAGCCGGCCTTCCTGTTCCAGGCGCTCGCCACCAGCCAGCACCTGGTGCAGACCGTGCAGTTGCTGCCGCAGCTGTTCGTCGCGCAACTGGCTGGCCAGCAGCCGTGGCGTGCCCTGACGGCCGTCGCTGAGGCTGCGCGCGGCCTGCTCCAGCCACTGCGGCTCGATGGACAGCACGCGGATGCGGTAGCCGCCGTCGCCCTCGCTGGCGCCGTCGTGGATGCTTTCCGGGCTCATCAGCAGGATGTCGCCGCCACCGGCCAGGCAGCGTTCGCCGGCGTGCACGTAGCGCTGGCGACCGTCGAGCATCAGCCCGATGTGGTAGTCCAGGTGAAAGTGCCGGGGAAAGGCGAAACGGTGGTACTCGGCGTCGATGTAGCGCACGCCGGGCAGCCCGCTGCGGTGGTGTTCGATGCGTTCCATGGGCCTACTCTAGCGCCCGGGCGCCGGCAGGTCTTGGATAAAATTGCGCGGCCGGAAGGCGAATCGCGGACGGAGTCCGCTCCTACGGTCCGTCGTGAGGCATGGCGCTTCCCTGTAGGAGCGGACCTTGTCCGCGATAGCCGAACGTATCGGTGCGATTCGCGGATGAGATCCGCTCCTACGCCGCCCCACACGCGCCATTTCTTTGTAGGAGCGCGCCCTGCGCGCGAAATCGCGGGCAGGGCCCGCTCCTACAGGTCTTCCGTATCGCCTAGCGCTCCAGCGGCACTATGGCCATGGTCAGCCGCGAGATGCAGCTGGGCTTGCCGTCGTCGCCATGCAGGCGGATTTCCCAGACGTGGGTGGAGCGGCCGAGGTGCACCGCCTTCGCCACCGCCGTCACCCGCCCGCTGCGCAGGCCGCGCAGGTGGTTGGCGTTCACCTCCAGGCCCACGCAGTAGTACTTGCTGGTGTCGATGCACAGGTAGCTGGCGGTGGAGCCGACGGTTTCCGCCAGCACCACCGAGGCGCCGCCGTGCAGCAGGCCGTAGGGCTGGTGGGTGCGCGCGTCCACCACCATGCTGGCGGTCAGCGAGTCGTCATCCACCGCCTCGAAGCGGATGTCCAGGACCTCGCCGATGGTCTTCTTCAGGTTGGCGTTGAGCGCCTCCAGATCAGGCGTAGTGCGCCACTGGCTCATGCATTCACTCCCGGCAGTCAGTCATGCCACTGCACCGCTTCGCGGCGCTCGGCCCATTCGTTGAAACGCGCGCCGTAGGTGGATTCCACCACGTTGCGCTTGATCTTCAGGGTAGGCGTGAGGAAGCCGTTGTCCACGCTCCACACCTCCTTCACCAGCACCAGCCCGGCCAGGCGCTCGTGCTTGTCCAGCTCGCCGTTGACCTCCTCCACCAGCTGCCGCAGGCTCTCCTCCAGCTGCGAGCGCGAGCCGTTGGCGGCCTCCTGGCGGCCGACCTCGGACAGCACGCACAACCCCAGCGGCGCCACCAGGCCGTCGCCGACCACGCAGATCTGCTCGATGCGCGAATGCACCGCCAGGCGGTTCTCGATGGGCGCCGGGGCGACGTACTTGCCCTTGCCGGTCTTGAAGATTTCCTTGAGCCGGCCGGTCAGGCGCAGGTTGCTGTCGGCGTCCTGCTCGCCCTTGTCGCCGGTGCGCAGGTAGCCGTCTTCGGTGAGTGTCTCGGCGGTGCGCTCGGGGTCCTTGTAGTAGCCGAGCATGGTCGCGCCGCTACGCACCTGCA
Source organism: Pseudomonas sp. R3.Fl (assembly GCF_023516765.1). NCBI lineage: Bacteria > Pseudomonadati > Pseudomonadota > Gammaproteobacteria > Pseudomonadales > Pseudomonadaceae > Pseudomonas > Pseudomonas sp. R3.Fl. Next base: position 6,291,107 of record NZ_JAMGSO010000001.1, on the reverse strand, counting down.
CCTCGCCCTCGTCGCTGATGCGTACCTCGACACCGGGGCTGGACTGGCCGATCCAGCCTTCGCGCTGCTTGCCCGGGCGGCACACGTGGGAGTAGCCGCAGTTCTCGGTCATGCCGTAGACCTCCAGCACGCTCAGGCCCAGGCGCCTGTACCAGTCGAGCAATGCCGGCGGCACCGGCGCCGCGCCGCACAGGGCGTAGCGCACCGCATCCAGGCCGAGGCCGGCGAGCACCTTGCGCCCGACCAGGCGGCCGACGATGGGCAGGCGCAGCAGGCGGTCGAGCTTCTGCGCCGGCATCTGCGCGTAGACACCCATCTGGAACTTGGTCCAGATCCGCGGCACGCCGAAGAACACCGTGGGCCGCGCGCGGCGCATGTCGGCGATGAAGGTGTCCAGGCTGTCGGCGAAGAAGATCGTCTGTCCGGCGTAGATCGAAGCCATCTCCACGAACATCCGCTCGGCCACGTGGCACAACGGCAGGTAGGACAGCAGGCGGTCCTCCTCGCCGACGCCGAACAGTTGCATGGCGCGGCTGGCGGCGAAGTCGAAGTTGGCGTAGGAATGCATCACGCCCTTGGGCGTGCCCGTGGTGCCGGAGGTATAGATGATGGTGGCGAGGCTGGCGGGGTCCGGCAGCGGCACCTCCTGCAGCGGCTCGCAGGCCTGCAGGTCGTCCCAGCTGTGGTCGAAGCGCCCTGCCGGATGCAGCGGCAGGGACACGCTGAGCACCCCGGCCGGCAGCCCGGGCGCCATCGCCGGCCAGTCGTCGAGCTTGCCGACGAAGGCTACCGTGGCCTCGGAGTGGCTCAGCACCTGGCGCACCGATTCGGCGGTGAGGTTCGGGTACAGCGGCACCGAGATGTGCCCGGCCATCCAGATGGCGACGTCGGCGATGATCCAATGCGCGCAGTTCTTCGAGATGATCGCCACGCGGCTGCCCGGCGGCAGTTGCAGGCTGCGCAGCCAGGCGGCTGCACGCCGCGCCTGGTCGCCGGCCTCGCCCCAGGTGAGGCTCTGCACCTGGCCGCCCGGCAACGGCTGGACCAGGTAGCGCTTGTCCGGGTGACGCGCCTCGCGTTGCAGGAATTGCTCGAGCGGAGAACGAATTTCAGTGACCACATGCCCCTCCTTTTTTGTTGTTCTAGAGGTGTAGCGATAGATCAACCAAGCACTTGCTTGGTCGAATATTCCATGCGTCCTACAGACTGGCAAGAAGGGATATGTGAACTTTTGTAGGGAGATGCTTCAGCAGCGCATGGCGCGTCCGACGGCGAACTGCTAAAAGCAGCGGCAGACCCCTGTGGAAAGCTGCCCATGCCGTTCATCACCGACAGCGCGCTGGCCGAGTTGGCGCTGCTGTTCAACCTGCTCTGCGCCACGCTGTTCGGCGGCCTGATCGGCCTCAACCGCCAGTTGCACCACCGCCCCGCCGGGCTGCGCACCCACGCCCTCACCGCCCTGGCCGCGGCGCTGGCGATCACGGTGATCCAGCAATTGCAGCCGGGCACCGCGGATGCCGCCAGCCGCGTGGCCCAGGGCGTGCTCACCGGCATCGGTTTCATCGGCGCGGGGGTCATCGTCCACCACGAGCGCCGCTACCGCGTCGAGGGGCTGACTACCGCCGCGACCATCTGGGTCTCGTCGATGCTCGGCCTGGCCTGTGGCACCGGGCACGTACTGACCGCCGCCGTCGGCCTGGCGCTGACCTTGCTGATCCTGGTGCTGGGCAACCGCCTGGAACAGCGCCTGGCCGGACGCGGGCCGAACGATGACGTCAGCCTGACGGACGACGACAAACCGAATTGACCCGCAGAAACGCCAAGGCCCCGCGAGGGGCCCTGGCGGAACCGTCAACCGCGTCCGGGATGGTAGAGGGAAACCAGCGTCATCAGCCCCGCCAGCGGCCCCTCGCCTTCCAGTTCGGCCAGGGAGGCGGTGGCCATCGGCAGCGCCTCGTCGCGGCTGCCGTGCACCAGCAGCCCGCCCAGGGAACCGATCAGCGGCTGGTGGCTGACCAGCAGCAGGTTGCGCTCGCTGCGGTTGTCGAGAAAGCGCAGCACGTCGCGAGGATCGTCGTCCGGCGTCAGCCAGGGCGCGGTGCCCACCGCGCCGTCGAAGCCCAGCGCCTCGCGCACCAGTTCGGCGGTCTGCTGGGCGCGCACGTAGGGGCTGGCCAGGATGCCGTCCAGCGGGTGGCCGGCCAGGTGCCCGGCGCTCTGCAGCACTTCCTTGCGGCCATGGGCGGTCAGTTCCCGCTCGGCGTCGCGGCGGGCCTGGGGTTCGGCCTGGCCGTGGCGCAGCAGCCAGATCCTCACAACTTCGGCTCCTCGTCGCGCGCCGGGTGCGGCGCCGGCGGCACGGCGTGGGCGGCCTCGCCTTCGGGGGCGCGGGCGGCCGGCCAGTCGGCGAAGGGCCAGGGTTTCTCGTCGCTGTTGAAGGTGCCAAAGCGGCCGATCTGCGCCAGGTACTGGCTGAGGCTGTCGCCGAAGGCCAGCAGGCTGGCGCTGGGCGCGCCGTAGATGATGCGGTAGACCAATTGCACCACCACCACGGCGCCGAGCAGCATCTGCGCGACGTACCACACCAGGGCGAACAGCAGCATCCAGAGGATGCGCAGGGCCAGGGATTCCTTGTTCATACGGTCGGCCAAACGATCAGCGGACATGGGTATCTCCTCAGAAGCCACTGGTGGGAATGAAGTCGGTGTCGGTCTTCGGCTCGCCGCTCATCAGCGCCTGGATCACCTGGGCCAGGGTGCGCCCGCCGAAGAGGATGGCGTAGAGCCCGGCGACCAGCGGCATGTAGACGCCCAACTCGTCGGCCTTGGCCTTGAGCACCTTGAGGGTGTTCACCCCTTCGGCGGTCTCGCCCATGCGGGCGACGGCGTCGTCGAGGCTCAGGCCCTCGCCCAGGGCGAAGCCGACCTGATAGTTGCGGCTTTTCGGTGACGAACAGGTGACGATCAGGTCGCCCACCCCGGCCAGGCCGAGGAAGGTCATGGGGTTGGCGCCGAGCTTGACGGCGAAGCGCGTCATCTCCGCCAGGGCGCGGGTGATCAGCATGCCTTTGGTGTTCTCGCCCATGCCCAGGGCCGCGGCCATGCCGGCGATGATGGCGTAGACGTTCTTCAGCGCGCCGCCCAGCTCGACGCCGAAGCGGTCGCCGCTGGCGTAGACGCGGAAGGTGCGACCATGCAGCGCTTCCTGCACGCGGCTGCAGAGCGCCTCGTCCTCGCTGGCGACCACGGTGGCGGTCAGCTCATGCTCGGCGATCTCGCGGGCCAGGTTCGGCCCGGAAATGACCGCGATGCGCGCGGCCGGGGCGATTTCCTCGAGAATCTGGCTCATCAGCTTGAAGCTCTGCGCCTCGATGCCCTTGGTCAGGCTGACCAGCGACTTGCCCGCCAGTTGCCCGGCGAAGGGCTCCAGCACCTTGCGCAGCGCGCTGGAGGGCACGGCGACGAAGATGAGTTCGCAATCGTTCAGGGTCGCTGCGAGGTCGGTGACCGGCTCGACGTTCTCGTGGATGCGCACGCCCTTGAGGTAGCGCGGGTTCTCGCGCAGGGCGCGGATGCTCGCGGCCTGCTCCTCGTCGCGCATCCATTGGCGCACGCGTTGGCCGTTCTCCGCCAGCAGGTTGGCGAAGGCGGTGCCGAAACTGCCGCCGCCCAGCACAGCGATCGGTTGCTGCTCAGTCATGTCACTTCCATCACGGGCCGCACGCGGGCGGCGATTGGGGCATTATAAGGCGCCACCGCCAGGCGGCCAGTGCACATCGCACGCTGGCAAAGCGCCCCGCCTCGTTTAACATCCGTCCCCGTAGAAAACCGAGAACAGGGCCGTTCCGTGCAAGCCACGCACCATCGCCAGAATCGACCAGCCGCCGGAGAGGCACGATGACTCCGCGCAAGGGCTGGAACATCCAGAACCGCATGCTCGCCATCAGCCTCGGCCCCGCGTTGCTGTTGACCCTGCTGCTGACCGGCTACTTCACCTATTCGCGCCTACAGGACCTGCGCCAGGAGCTCAACCACACCGGCCAGCTCATCGCCAACCAGCTCGCTCCGGCAGCGGAGTATGGCGTGCTTTCGGGCAACCTGCCGGTGCTGCAGAGCCTGCTGCGCACCACTCTGGGCACGCCGCACGTCCGCTTCATCGAGGTGCGCAACCGCAATGACGAGATCCTCGTCTACGCCGAGCAGCCGCCCAGCGACAACGGCCAGGTCGCGCCCAAGATCGAGGTGTTCCACGCCGCCATCCAGCGCGAGCACGTCGCCCCCGAGGTGCCGGGCGACGCCGCCACGCTGCGCCACACACCGGGCCGCCAGGACCAGCCGGCCAGCGACGCCGACTACCTGGGGCGCGTGGTGGTGGGCATGGCCAACGACGCCTTCAGCGAACGCCAGCAGGAAATCCTCTTCAAGGCCAGCCTGCTGGCCTTCTTCGCCCTGCTGTTGACGCTGCTGCTGGCCCGCCGCCTGGCGCAGCGCCTGGCGGCGCCGATCAGCACCATGGCCAACGCGGTGCAGGCGATCCAGACCGGCGACTACCAGACCAGCCTGCCGGTGCTGGACAACGGCGAAGTCGGCGACCTCGCACGGCACATCAACAACCTGGCGCGCGGCCTGCAGCAGGCCAGCAAGGAGCAGGAACGCACCATCGCCCAGCTGGTGGCGGCCCGCGAGGAGGCCGAGCAGGCCAACCGCAGCAAGTCGGACTTCCTGGCGATGATGAGCCACGAGCTGCGCACGCCGATGAACGGAGTGCTGGGCATGCTGCAACTGCTCGAGACCACCGAACTCAACCACGAGCAGGCCGAATACACGGCGCTGGCCACCGAGTCCACCGAGCACCTGCTCAAGGTCATCAACGACATCCTCGACTTCTCGCGCATCGAGCGCGGCGCTCTGGAGCTGGAGCGCATCCCCTTCAACGTGCTGGAGCTGATCCAGGGCTCGCTGCTGGCCTTCCAGCACAGCGCCCAGCAGCGCGGCCTGACGCTGCGCATGGACGTCCAGCCCGGGCTGGAGCACCTGGAGGTGCGGGGCGACCCGACGCGCCTGCGGCAGATCCTGGTCAACCTGCTGGGCAACGCGCTGAAATTCACCGAGGAAGGCGCCATCCGTCTGGAAGTCCGCTGGCAGGCCCTGGACGATGAAGTGCTGTGGCTGACCTGCGCGGTCAACGACAGCGGCATCGGCATCTCCCCGGAACGCCTGGAGCACATGTTCGAAGCCTTCAAGCAGGCCGACTCGTCCACCTCGCGGCGCTACGGCGGCACCGGCCTGGGCCTGGCCATCGCCCGCACCCTGGCCGAGCGCATGGGCGGCACCCTGCAGGCATCCAGCGAGGAAGGCCTGGGCTCGACCTTCACCCTGGAGATTCCCCTACCCTTCCAGGCACGCAGCCTGGGAGCGGCCGAACGCGCCCTGCGCGCTTCGGAGCAGGCCACCGGCCAGTCGGTGCTGCTGGTGGAGGACAACCCGGTGAATCAAACGGTCATAGAAGCCATGTTGCGCAGCCTCGGCTATCGCGTCACTCTGGTCGGCGATGGCGCGCAGGCGGTGCGCACGGCGGAACGCAACGAATTCGATGCCATCCTCATGGATTGCCGCCTGCCGCTGCTCAACGGCTACGAGGCCACGCGACAGATTCGCGCACTCCCCGGACGCCAGCAGGTGCCGATCATCGCCCTGACCGCCAATGCCCTGCAGGGCGATCGCGAGCTGTGCCTGGAGTCAGGCATGGACGATTACCTGGCCAAGCCGTTCAAGCGCGCTGATCTACAGAAAATTCTGCAGCGCTGGTTGACCTCCGGGCGTTGATCCGCGGGGCCTGTTCGCCCAAACTCGTGGGCCTGCGAGGCTGATCGGCAAAATGCACGCCCAGCTGGAGCAACAGAGGCACCGGAAGAAAGTGAACAACCGTTCGCCCGGTGCTGTGACTTTAACCGACAGGCAATAGTCTATGACTAGGCTGCCGCAGGACGCCGCTACAAGAATGAGGCGCGCGGAGCCGCAGGACGATCGATTTCGCCCTGCCGTTCAGGATTTTTGAGGAGCTCGCATGACCAAACAACACGCCTTCACCCGAGAAGACCTGCTGCGCTGCAGCCGCGGCGAGCTCTTCGGCCCGGGTAATGCGCAACTGCCCGCCCCGAACATGCTGATGATCGACCGCATCACTCACATCAGCGACGTCGGCGGCAAGTATGGCAAGGGCGAACTGGTCGCCGAGCTGGACATCAACCCCGACCTCTGGTTCTTCGCCTGCCACTTCGAAGGCGACCCGGTGATGCCGGGCTGCCTGGGCCTGGACGCCATGTGGCAGCTGGTCGGCTTCTACCTCGGCTGGCAGGGCAACCCCGGCCGCGGCCGCGCCCTGGGTTCGGGCGAGGTGAAATTCTTCGGCCAGGTCCTGCCGACCGCCAAGAAAGTCACCTACAACATCCATATCAAGCGCACCATCAACCGTTCGCTGGTCCTGGCCATCGCCGATGGCAGCGTCAGCGTCGATGGCCGCGAAATCTACAGCGCCGAAGGCCTTCGCGTCGGCCTGTTCACCTCCACTGACAGCTTCTAAGGGTAATCCGCATGCGTCGCGTCGTGATCACCGGCCTGGGCATCGTATCCTGCCTGGGCAATGAAAAAGACACCGTCTCCGCCAACCTGCGCGCCGGCCGTGCCGGTATCCGCCACAACCAGTCGTACGTCGACATGGGGCTGCGCAGCCACGTCTCCGGCTCGGTGAACCTCAACCTCGAAGAGCTGATCGACCGCAAGGTGTTCCGCTTCATGGGCGACGCCGCGGCCTATGCCTACCTGGCGATGGAACAGGCGATCAAGGACTCCGGCCTGACCGAAGAGCAGATCTCCAACCCGCGCACCGGCCTGATCGCCGGCTCCGGCGGCGCTTCCACCCTGAACCAGATGGAAGCCATCGACACCCTGCGCGAGAAGGGCGTCAAGCGCATCGGCCCATACCGCGTCACCCGCACCATGGGCAGCACCGTTTCCGCCTGCCTGGCCACTCCCTTCCAGATCAAGGGCGTGAACTACTCCATCTCCTCGGCCTGCGCCACCAGCGCGCATTGCATCGGCAATGCCATGGAACAGATCATGATGGGCAAGCAGGACGTGGTCTTCGCCGGTGGCGGTGAAGAAGAGCACTGGAGCCAGAGCTGCCTGTTCGACGCCATGGGTGCCCTCTCCACCCAGTACAACGACACCCCGGAAAAGGCCTCCCGCGCCTACGACGCCAAGCGTGACGGCTTCGTCATCGCCGGCGGCGGCGGCATGGTGGTGGTCGAGGAACTGGAGCACGCGCTCAAGCGCGGCGCCAAGATCTACGCCGAAATCATCGGCTACGGCGCCACCTCCGACGGCTACGACATGGTCGCCCCGAGCGGCGAAGGCGCCATCCGCTGCATGCAGCAGGCGCTGTCCACCGTCGACACCCCGATCGATTACCTGAACACCCACGGCACCTCCACCCCGGTGGGCGACGTGGCGGAAATCCGCGGCATCCGCGAAGTCTTCGGCGGCAAGGCCCCGGCCATCAGCTCCACCAAGAGCCTGTCCGGCCACTCCCTGGGCGCCGCCGGCGTGCACGAGGCGATCTATTGCCTGCTGATGATGCAGGGCAACTTCATCGCCGGTTCCGCCAACATCGACGAGCTGGACCCGGAAGTCGCCGACATGCCGATCCTGCGCGAGACCCGCGAGAACGCCAAGCTCGACACCGTGATGAGCAACAGCTTCGGCTTCGGCGGCACCAACGCCACCCTGGTGCTGCGCCGCTTCAACGGCTGATCGTTAGCTCGGTACGGAAAAGGCGCCCTTCGGGGCGCCTTTTTTGTTGTCTGCGTTTCTTGGTCGCCGAAGGCCCGCGGAAGGGAAGCGAAACACGTAGGGCGGATAACCGTTCGCGGTTACCCGCCGATGGCCCTGGTGCCGAAGCCGACGGCAGATAACGCTTGGGGCGTTATGCGCCCTACGCCTGCGCATCAGCTCTGCTTTTCGCAGGAGACGCTTAGTTCTTGCTCGCGAACGGTGTTTGCCGGCATCAGCGGGGTTTCGGGTTGACTCCGCTCCCTCTCCCCAGCCCTCTCCCGCAAGCGGGAGAGGGGGCCGTTCGGCGTTGTCGGCACGTTTGGCGTCGACCTGAAACCTCGGTTCGCGAGCAAGCTCGCTCCTACCAAGAGCACTACAGCCTGTAGACAATTGCTCCTACGGGCGCAGGAGACACACCCTCGTAGGATGGCGTTGAGCGATACCCATCGCCATGGCCCCGCCCCCTGTAGGAGCGGGCCCTGCCCGCGATATCGCGCGCAGGGCGCGCTCCTACAAGGGGAATGCAATGGCGTGGATGGGATCACCCCAGCTTTTCCACGCCCCAAAGCAAAACCCCCGACCAGCCAGGCTGATCAGGGGTTTTGGGATAGGTGCTTGACGATGACCTACTCTCACATGGGGAAACCCCACACTACCATCGGCGATGCGTCGTTTCACTGCTGAGTTCGGGATGGGATCAGGTGGTTCCAACGCTCTATGGTCGTCAAGCAATTCTTTCGGATGCTCGTGGCTTGCGCTCACGCTCACCCAGATTCGGGTATGTGACAGGTCTTCTTTGCGGTTCACACGAACTTTCGGTTCGTCGACTTCACCGTCCAACACACAAATTGTTTGGGTGTTATATGGTCAAGCCTCACGGGCAATTAGTATCGGTTAGCTCAACGCCTCACAGCGCTTACACACCCGACCTATCAACGTCGTAGTCTTCGACGGCCCTTCAGGGGAATCAAGTTCCCAGTGAGATCTCATCTTGAGGCTAGTTTCCCGCTTAGATGCTTTCAGCGGTTATCTATTCCGAACATAGCTACCCGGCAGTGCCACTGGCGTGACAACCGGAACACCAGAGGTTCGTCCACTCCGGTCCTCTCGTACTAGGAGCAGCCCCTCTCAAATCTCAAACGTCCACGGCAGATAGGGACCGAACTGTCTCACGACGTTCTAAACCCAGCTCGCGTACCACTTTAAATGGCGAACAGCCATACCCTTGGGACCGGCTTCAGCCCCAGGATGTGATGAGCCGACATCGAGGTGCCAAACACCGCCGTCGATATGAACTCTTGGGCGGTATCAGCCTGTTATCCCCGGAGTACCTTTTATCCGTTGAGCGATGGCCCTTCCATACAGAACCACCGGATCACTAAGACCTACTTTCGTACCTGCTCGACGTGTCTGTCTCGCAGTCAAGCGCGCTTTTGCCTTTATACTCTACGACCGATTTCCGACCGGTCTGAGCGCACCTTCGTACTCCTCCGTTACTCTTTAGGAGGAGACCGCCCCAGTCAAACTGCCCACCATACACTGTCCTCGATCCGGATAACGGATCAGAGTTAGAACCTCAAGCATGCCAGGGTGGTATTTCAAGGTTGGCTCCACGCGAACTGGCGTCCACGCTTCAAAGCCTCCCACCTATCCTACACAAGCAGGCTCAAAGTCCAGTGCAAAGCTACAGTAAAGGTTCACGGGGTCTTTCCGTCTAGCCGCGGATACACTGCATCTTCACAGCGATTTCAATTTCACTGAGTCTCGGGTGGAGACAGCGCCGCCATCGTTACGCCATTCGTGCAGGTCGGAACTTACCCGACAAGGAATTTCGCTACCTTAGGACCGTTATAGTTACGGCCGCCGTTTACCGGGGCTTCGATCAAGAGCTTCGCTTTCGCTAACCCCATCAATTAACCTTCCGGCACCGGGCAGGCGTCACACCCTATACGTCCACTTTCGTGTTTGCAGAGTGCTGTGTTTTTAATAAACAGTCGCAGCGGCCTGGTATCTTCGACCGGCGTGGGCTTACGCAGTAAATACTTCACCCTCACCGGCGCACCTTCTCCCGAAGTTACGGTGCCATTTTGCCTAGTTCCTTCACCCGAGTTCTCTCAAGCGCCTTGGTATTCTCTACCCGACCACCTGTGTCGGTTTCGGGTACGGTTCCTAGTTACCTGAAGCTTAGAAGCTTTTCCTGGAAGCATGGCATCAACCACTTCGCTCTCTAAAAGAAAGCTCGTCATCAGCTCTCGGCCTTGAACACCCGGATTTGCCTAAGTGCCCAGCCTACAACCTTAAACTTGGACAACCAACGCCAAGCTGGCCTAGCCTTCTCCGTCCCTCCATCGCAGTAACTAGAAGTACAGGAATATTAACCTGTTTCCCATCGACTACGCATTTCTGCCTCGCCTTAGGGGCCGACTAACCCTGCGTCGATTAACGTTGCGCAGGAACCCTTGGTCTTTCGGCGTGGGAGTTTTTCACTCCCATTGTCGTTACTCATGTCAGCATTCGCACTTCTGATACCTCCAGCAAGCTTCTCAACTCACCTTCACAGGCTTACAGAACGCTCCTCTACCGCGCATCTTACGATGCACCCGTAGCTTCGGTGTGTGGTTTGAGCCCCGTTACATCTTCCGCGCAGGCCGACTCGACTAGTGAGCTATTACGCTTTCTTTAAAGGGTGGCTGCTTCTAAGCCAACCTCCTAGCTGTCTAAGCCTTCCCACATCGTTTACCACTTAACCACAACTTTGGGACCTTAGCTGACGGTCTGGGTTGTTTCCCTTTTCACGACGGACGTTAGCACCCGCCGTGTGTCTCCCACGCTGACACTTCCAGGTATTCGGAGTTTGCATCGGTTTGGTAAGTCGGGATGACCCCCTAGCCGAAACAGTGCTCTACCCCCTGGAGTGATACGTGAGGCGCTACCTAAATAGCTTTCGAGGAGAACCAGCTATCTCCGAGCTTGATTAGCCTTTCACTCCGATCCACAAGTCATCCCCTACCTTTTCAACGGGAGTGGGTTCGGTCCTCCAGTCAGTGTTACCTAACCTTCAACCTGCTCATGGATAGATCGCCCGGTTTCGGGTCTATACCCAGCGACTAAACGCCCTATTAAGACTCGCTTTCGCTACGCCTCCCCTATTCGGTTAAGCTCGCCACTGAATATAAGTCGCTGACCCATTATACAAAAGGTACGCAGTCACCCAACAAGTGGGCTCCCACTGCTTGTACGCATACGGTTTCAGGTTCTATTTCACTCCCCTCTCCGGGGTTCTTTTCGCCTTTCCCTCACGGTACTGGTTCACTATCGGTCAGTCAGTAGTATTTAGCCTTGGAGGATGGTCCCCCCATGTTCAGACAACGTTTCACGTGCGCCGTCCTACTCGATTTCACTTCCTAGAACCTTTCACATACGGGGCTATCACCCACTATGGCCGCACTTTCCAGAGCGTTCTGTTAGATTCTAAGAAGCTTAAGGGCTAGTCCCCGTTCGCTCGCCACTACTAAGGGAATCTCGGTTGATTTCTGTTCCTCAGGGTACTTAGATGTTTCAGTTCCCCTGGTTCGCCTCACACACCTATGGATTCAGTGTATGATAACCAGCTTGTGCTGGCTGGGTTCCCCCATTCAGAGATCTCCGGATCAAAGTCTGTTTGCCGACTCCCCGAAGCTTATCGCAGGCTACCACGTCTTTCATCGCCTCTGACTGCCAAGGCATCCACCGTATGCGCTTCTTCACTTGACCATATAACCCCAAGCAATCTGGTCATACGTCTCGAACGTGAAGACGACATTCGCCGAAAATTCGCGCTTGAACTCGCAAATTTTACCTTGACTTGAATGATCACCAGTGAAAGAGATCATTCAGTCTACTTCTATCACATACCCAAATTTTTAAAGAACGGTTCCGGTACAAAGACCAGACAGCAAGGTTCGTTCTATCGAACATTCCTGTCTGAGCTTTACGACGATTGCGGAAGATGGTGGAGCCAAGGAGGATCGAACTCCTGACCTCCTGCGTGCAAAGCAGGCGCTCTCCCAGCTGAGCTATGGCCCCATCAGATCAAGGCACCACCACAACAATTGGTGGGTCTGGGCAGATTCGAACTGCCGACCTCACCCTTATCAGGGGTGCGCTCTAACCAACTGAGCTACAGACCCAATCGTCTAACCAGTGAATCAAGCAATTCGTGTGGGAGCTTATGAGTAAGCTAGGATCTTCGATTAAGGAGGTGATCCAGCCGCAGGTTCCCCTACGGCTACCTTGTTACGACTTCACCCCAGTCATGAATCACTCCGTGGTAACCGTCCCCCTTGCGGTTAGACTAGCTACTTCTGGAGCAACCCACTCCCATGGTGTGACGGGCGGTGTGTACAAGGCCCGGGAACGTATTCACCGTGACATTCTGATTCACGATTACTAGCGATTCCGACTTCACGCAGTCGAGTTGCAGACTGCGATCCGGACTACGATCGGTTTTCTGGGATTAGCTCCACCTCGCGGCTTGGCAACCCTCTGTACCGACCATTGTAGCACGTGTGTAGCCCTGGCCGTAAGGGCCATGATGACTTGACGTCATCCCCACCTTCCTCCGGTTTGTCACCGGCAGTCTCCTTAGAGTGCCCACCATAACGTGCTGGTAACTAAGGACAAGGGTTGCGCTCGTTACGGGACTTAACCCAACATCTCACGACACGAGCTGACGACAGCCATGCAGCACCTGTGTTCCGATTCCCGAAGGCACTCCCGCATCTCTGCAGGATTCCGGACATGTCAAGGCCAGGTAAGGTTCTTCGCGTTGCTTCGAATTAAACCACATGCTCCACCGCTTGTGCGGGCCCCCGTCAATTCATTTGAGTTTTAACCTTGCGGCCGTACTCCCCAGGCGGTCGACTTATCGCGTTAGCTGCGCCACTAAGATCTCAAGGATCCCAACGGCTAGTCGACATCGTTTACGGCGTGGACTACCAGGGTATCTAATCCTGTTTGCTCCCCACGCTTTCGCACCTCAGTGTCAGTATCAGTCCAGGTGGTCGCCTTCGCCACTGGTGTTCCTTCCTATATCTACGCATTTCACCGCTACACAGGAAATTCCACCACCCTCTACCGTACTCTAGTCAGGCAGTTATGGATGCAGTTCCCAGGTTGAGCCCGGGGATTTCACATCCATCTTACCAAACCACCTACGCGCGCTTTACGCCCAGTAATTCCGATTAACGCTTGCACCCTTCGTATTACCGCGGCTGCTGGCACGAAGTTAGCCGGTGCTTATTCTGTTGGTAACGTCAAAACAGCAAGGTATTAACTTACTGCCCTTCCTCCCAACTTAAAGTGCTTTACAATCCGAAGACCTTCTTCACACACGCGGCATGGCTGGATCAGGCTTTCGCCCATTGTCCAATATTCCCCACTGCTGCCTCCCGTAGGAGTCTGGACCGTGTCTCAGTTCCAGTGTGACTGATCATCCTCTCAGACCAGTTACGGATCGTCGCCTAGGTGAGCCATTACCCCACCTACTAGCTAATCCGACCTAGGCTCATCTGATAGCGTGAGGTCCGAAGATCCCCCACTTTCTCCCGTAGGACGTATGCGGTATTAGCGCTCCTTTCGGAACGTTGTCCCCCACTACCAGGCAGATTCCTAGGCATTACTCACCCGTCCGCCGCTGAATCCAGAAGCAAGCTCCCTTCATCCGCTCGACTTGCATGTGTTAGGCCTGCCGCCAGCGTTCAATCTGAGCCATGATCAAACTCTTCAGTTCAATACTGATCGGGTTTTGAGAAAACCCTAAACTTGGCTCAGCAATCGCAAAAAACTCTCGAATTCACGAGTGTTACTTGTGATGCTGATAATCTTGCGATCACCAGTCTTAGCTCACAAGCACCCACACGAATTGCTTGATTCAACTTGTTAAAGAGCAGTTGGTTAAGGCTTTCGTCTCAACCGAGGCCGCGCATTCTACGCCAACCTCTTATTTCGTCAAGCGTTATTTTCAGAATTTTTCGTTCCTACTCAACCGCTTGCGCTGTCGATCGGCCGGAGCTTCTCGTCAGCGGGAGGCGCATTCTACAGCGATCAAACTCGCTGTCAAGCACCTCGGCGATCTTCCTTTTGGCTCGCTGCCGGAGCAGCTGTCGAACCCAAAGGCGGCGAGTGAATCACCGGCCTGATCACCACTCTCAACTTCGAACCTGCTTAAGTGCTTGATTTTCAAGCCCTTTCAGCGCTTCGTCGCTGGGAGTGGTGCGCATTATAGGGACTTCAAAACCCCCGTCAACGACTTTTTGAAACTTTTATTTCAGCGGTACTCTTTCCTGCAGCAGCGAGACCAGCGAGTCGAAGTCATTCATTTGATAGAGCGGCAGGTACAGCTTCCTGACCGCGCCCCTCACCTGCCCTGCCGAGCCCATGTCGCCGCTGACCACCTTCCTCTTATAGGCAACCTGCTCGTCCTGGTGCCGGTACACGTCTTCCGCCGACATCCAGAACACGCCCTTCACGCAAGGCAGGTCGTACCAATAGACGTAGGCGCACTTGCGCGCGCCCGGGCCGTTGACCACGAGCTCGCGCTGGGCGTTCAACTTGCCGGCGACGTCCAGCGTCATCGAGTGGGAATAACACTCGTAGGCCGGATTGACCTTCTGTGAGATCCGCAGGAACGGCCGGAATATGACCTTGAACTCCATCAGCAGCAGAACTTCGCCGCTTTGCACATGCCGCACTTGGAAATCCGGCATGTGCAGCTCCTGCTGATCGGCCCGTTCGATCACGAGCCCCGGAACGAGGGTATCCAGGACTTGCTGGAAGTAGGCCTCGAACACCGCCTCCAGTTCATTGCCCAGGTCGATGTCCGGGTTCTTGTCTATCTGCTTGAGCGTGGAGAGGTGAAACTTCTCGCATTCCCGACAAACCGCGTCGCCGGGTCGTTTCAGCGCTGGAACGCCCTGCGCCTCATCGAGATACATCGTCTGGTAGTAGTGGCGTGACTCCTGCTGCCAGGCGAGCAGCCTGGAGTGCCCCGCCGGAACGCGGGCGACCAGCCCCGGCGGCAACGACTCCAGCAGGTTCTGGTACAGGTTGCAGGCCTTCCATGGATTCGACATGCGAACATCTACTCCCTACAATCGACGCCCCTCAGTCATGCTACACGAAGAGATCGCACGTTCTTCATGATCAAGCTGCTCAACACCTACGAAGACCGCGACGAGGCGGAAGCCGCCGCCGAGAAGCTGACCGGCCCCAAGCGCCTGGCCAGCGAGCGCGACGACACCACCACCATCTACAATCTCTTCGGCGCCCCGACCTGGGGCAACTTCCTCCGCCTGGGCATGTACAACCTGGAGGAACTCAAGACTCTGCTGGCCAACCGGGAAAGCTGGGATGGCGCACAGCAGGCGCGCCACGCGGAAATCGCCCGGACCCTGGCCATCGTGGCCAAGAACTACGAGATCGAAGTTCCTGCCCACTGGCTGTAGCCCTCGGCTACAGCCAGCAGCACCCTACCCTATCCTCGCGAACATCTTCTCCAGATAGCTGCCGGCGCCATCCTCCATGAAGAGGATGTGGCGGTCCTCCAGCTCCGCTTTCGGGCAATGCTCCGCGACGTTCAGCAACTCCGCGTAGGGCGTCGGCGACAGCACGAAGGCGTTGAGCACGAGCGTCTGCTCGCCCGGTTTGGCCAACGTGGCCTGGATCGACTTGACCTCCTTGTACAACCCCAGCTTCGGGTGTCCCAGGTCCAGGTTGCGCAGGCCCTTGGGGTCCACGAAGGTCAGCCACTGCTGCCCCGTCGCCTCGTCCACCAGCCAGAGCAGGAAATCGGGATAGAAGTTGCCCGCGGTGGCGAAGCCCAGGCCCTTGTCCTGGGTGGCGGCGTTGCGCAGCAGGTACAGGCTGCGCGAGCCGATGGCCTGCCTGCCGGCGGGCGAGCCGTGGAAAGCCTCCAGGTCCCTGACGAAATCCCACTCGCTGGGCGCGTCGAACGCCAGCGGGCGCAGCTTGAAGGGCACGGCGTCCTTGTCGTCCAGCGACAGCAGCGGGTAGTACAGGTGACGATCGAAGCTGATGGCCACCATGTGCGGCGCACTCCATTGGCCGGCCTGGTCGATCCGCCCTTCCGCCACCAGCGCCTTCAGCTCCTCCAGCTTGTGGAAATACTCCAGGCCCTGCTCGCTGCCCTCGATCTCGAAGCGGTAGCCCTTGAGCATCGAGCCGTGCCCCGCGTCCAGTTGGACCACGTCGTAGAACTGGCCTTCGTAACCGCTCTTCAGGGCCTTGTAGAAACGCTCGGTGTAGTCGACCAGCAGGCGGACCAGTATGTCTTCCTGCTTGCTGACGTCGGCATAGCCGGTGATCGCCAGCTCGCTGGCCGGGATCAGCAGTGTGTACCAGTCGGCCGGCCCCTGGCAGAACTCCATCAGCTTCTGCCGGTCCAGGCGCAGGTTGCTCCAGCCCCGCTGCAGCTTGCAGTCCTGCAGCTCGACATAGATGCGGTCCCAGTCGAACAGGCCGAACAGCGCCGGGTTGAGCCTGGCGCGGTTGCGCGCCTGGGCCACGGAGCCCGCCGCCTTCGTGGTGCTCAGCGCCTCGATGCGCGGATACAGGTCCAGCGTCACATGGGGCAGCTTGACCTTGCCGGCGAACGCCGCGGGCACTTCGTACAGCCAGGGGAAATGGGTGCGCTTGAAGCCCTTCTGCTGGTTGTCCTTGTAGCCGTCCTTGAGCGCCAGGGTCCTCAGCTTGCCTTGCGGCAGGTTCGCCCGGGTGGGGAGCTCCAGCTCGATCAGCTCGTCGCTGGGGGTGATCCCCTCTTCCTTCAGGTAATCCTTGAAGGCGGCGATGTAGTTGGCGCGCACGCCGAAGATGTTCAGGGTTTCCAGCTTGTCCAGGTGCAGGCCCTTGGGGCGTTCCTGGGGGCTGGTGCGCTTGAGCGAGAAGCCCTCGCCCTTCAGCCGCACGCCGCGGCCGAACAGTTGGATAATCTGCGAACCCTCGCCCTGCCCCATGTTGAGCAGGCCCATGGTGGAAACCCGCCAGCTGCTCCAGCCCTCGGTGAACTTGCGCGAACCGATCAGCACGTTCAGCCGGCTGTCCTTGTGGTTCAGGGTGCCGAAGAGCGCGCCGCTGAAGTCATCCGCCTCGCTGTCGAAGGCAGCGCAGGCCTCGGCCTGGCGGAAGAAGGCGGAGTCGTCGCCGATGTTGATCAGCGCGAAGGGCTCGCCATCGCCCACCCGCAGGGCGAGTTCGCCCTTGCTGCTGCGGATGTTGACCAGCTTCAGGCGCTGGCGGGCCGGGGCGTTGAACACACGCTGGAGGATATCGGCGTACAGCTCGTCGATCCTGTCGCCATAGCCCAGCAACGGCGCGAAGCGCCCCTGGAAGATGTTGTTGCCCTTGGCGTCCAGCAACTGCGCCTTGTCGTTCACCAGGTCCGCCAGCCAGGCCTTGATCTGCGCCTCGCGATTGAGGAACTCGGCGAGGAAGGTCACCACCTCGAGAATGTCCGAATCCTCGTCCGCCACCTTGTTGCCGACGAACACCCAGAGCGGTTTCTCGATGTTGAAGTCCTGCAGCTGCTCGCGATGACGGCTCCACAACCAGGTCTGCTGGTAGAAAGCCAGCAGGCAGGCGGCGAAATACTTGTAGGCGTTGTCGCCCTCGGCATAGGCCTCGCCGTTCATGTTGAGGATCAGCGAGTCCTTGCCGTAGCCATCCTCGTAGAAGAACTTGTACGAGTAGTCGAAGAGGATGCACTTGGCATAGACCTCGCGGGTCGCGGTGATGCGCGCCTGGCGCAGCTCCTCCGCAGTCAGCGCCAACTGCGCCAGTTGGTCCTCGTCCAGCTTCTTCAGGCTGGCGGTCTGGAACAGCATCTTCGCGCGCTTCTTCTTCAGCTCTTCCTCAGCCGCGTCGACGGTCAGCCCCTTGGCCACCGCCTGGCCGAAGGTGGCCGAATACTCGAAGGCGAAGCCGCCGCGCACCAGGGCGTCGCGCCGGCTCATCCAGGCCCCCGCGGCAGTCCCGGTGCCGCGGTGGCCTTCGTCCACCAGCACCAGGTTGTTGCCCTCGAAGGCGTCCACCGCCACGGTCTTGTCGCCCATCTCGTCGCCGAGCTTGTTGATGTCGATGATCTCGATGGTGCCGCGCGGCGGCGTCTGGCTCTTGTTGAAGAACTGGGCGAAGCCGAAGCCGGACAGGTGCAGCTCTTCCAGGTGCTGGCGCGACAGGCCCTCGTTGGGCGTCAACAGGATGACCTTGCTCGGGTAGCGGTCGCCATTGCCGGCCTGGAAGTAGTGCAGGTACTGCAGGATGTTGACGTGCAGCAGCAGCGTCTTGCCGCTGCCGGTGGCGTTCCAGAAGGCGATCTTGTTCAGGTCGTCGGCGTCGAAGTCGCGGAACGGATCGGCGCCGGCCTCCCCGCGGTAGGCCGCCAGGGTTTCGTTCAGGCCATCGAGCAGCGCTTCGCGGCGATTGAAGTACCAGTCCAGGTAGATTTCGGTGAACAGCAGCGACAGGTACTGAAAGTACTTCATCTGCAGTTCGTGGCCTTCGCGCTTGTTGCGCTGGGCGGTGATGCGCTGCCAGTGCGCGACGATGTTCAGGTCGTAGCGGCGCAGCTCCGCCTCGCCAATGCGCTGCGGCTCGAAGAGGTTGCCGGCGAGCTCGTGGAAGAACAGCGTCTGGCCGTCGTCGTCGATGCCTTCGTGGCGGTCGTCGCCCAGACGCAGCTTCAGCGCCCCCAGGCTGCCGCCCTTGAAGAAGCCCAGCATCCAGCGGTTGAGCACCAGTTCCTGGTGGAAGCTCCGCTTGCCGGCCGCGCCCCGTGGTGCACGCGCCATCAGAGCGCCTCCACGGCGAACATGCGTTCGAGGAATTCCGGCTCGATCTGGCGCAGCTTGAGCTCGCGGGTAGCGCCGCCCTCCGCCGCGGTCTGGGTGAGCACCGAGGGGATGTTGTGGTCGCCGTTGAGGTAGATGACATCGAAGCGGCTGTTCGCCGGGTCGATCGCCAGTTCCTCGCAGAGCCGGCTGATGCCCTCGTAGTCGAGAACCTCGCAGTCACGCCAGAGCACCAGGCAGCTTTCCCCGCCCGGCAGGCTGCCGGTGACCTTGACGAAGCCGCGTTCCAGCTGCGCATCCACCTGGCCGACGCGCAGGCCGAGGAGGTAGTTGAAGGTCTCGACCAGGTCCACCGGGCGCCGCTCGAAGGCGCCGGCGGAGTCCACCGCGATGTCCATGGCGTAGTCGAACGGCTTGCGGAAATCGCCGATCGACAGCAACGAGGCGCGGCTTTCCACGTTCAGCATGTAGCGCAGCAGGTAGTCGTCCCGCGCGTGGTCCGGGAGGAAGCCGAACAGGTCGCCCACCGCCGGCGGCCGGGCGAGCTGGATGTTGTTCAGGGCGTCCTCGTAGCTCTCCAGCTTGAGCACCTTGAAGCAGCCGGACAGGCCGGTCTGCGGCGCCGTGGGCTCGCCGTCCTTCCATTGCGCGGAGTAGATGGCCTTGATCGCCCGCGGCTTGGTCACGGTTTCGAAGTACTCGCCCTGCTCCACCAGGATGAACCCGAGTTTGGGCTCCAGGCCCGCGGCCTGGGCCTCGCGCCGCAGCTCCACCACCGCATGGGCGGTGGTGCCGCTGCCGCCGAAGTAGTCGAGCACCAAGGCCTGCTCGTCGGCCTGGACCGCCAGGGAGATGCACTTCTTCACCAGGTGGATCGATTTCGGGAAGTCGAAGCGCTTCTCGCCGAGCATGTCGATGAGCAGGCTGTTGCCATACTTGCCGGCATCGAACTCGCCGCCGCTCCAGACGGTCTTGGGCACGGTCTGTTCATGGGTGACGAACAGGTCCCAGTCATCGCCGACCTTGAGCGCCGCGACGCGCTCCAGGTTCTGGCGGATGGAGTCGAGGCCGAAGTTCCAGCGCCGCTCGACGCCTTCCTGGTCGATAGGCCACACCTCGATGCGCCCATCGGCCAGCAGGACGTTCTTGCCGGTCGGGTGGAAGTCGTCGTCCGGCACCGTGCCGACGTCGACCACGCGGCCGTCCACCACGTAGATCGGGTAGAACGACGGCCGCCGGTCGATGCGCCGGGAGTTCTCGCCCCAACGCCGCATCTTGCGCGGGGTGCCGTTCTCTTCCAGGGTCCTGGCGATGCTCGACAGCCCGTCGCGGGTGAGGAACAGCGCGTACTCGTGGGTACGGTTGAAGTTGCGGGTGATCGAGCCCTTGGGGTTGTGCACCACGGTGACCCGCGACAGCGTGTGCTCCGGCGCCACCTGCTCCATCACCTTGGACAGGTTGACCATCTCAGAGTCGTCGATCGCCACCGTCTTCACGCCGTCGAAGCGCAGCAGGCTCATGCCCTTGAGCAGGCGGTCCTGCATCAGGCTCATCCAGGACGAGTGCTTGTACTCGTTCTTGTAGAGGATGGGCGTGGAGTTGGTGTTGTAGGGCGGGTCTATATAGATGTACTTGACCTGCTCGCGGTAGCGCTCCTGCAGGAAGCTCAGGGCCTGGAAGTTGTCGCTGTGGACGAAGGTGCCGTTGACGCTGCCATCCAGGTCGGCGATGGAAGCCAGCAGCCGCGCCTTGAAGGCGGCGTCGTAGAGGCTGGTGTCGAGCATCCGGAAGGGGGCGTTGCGCAGGTCCTGCTCGGTGCCGTTCGCCGCGCTCGTCCAGAGCCCCAGCTGGCGCCACTGCTCCCACTGCCGGGGGTTGCCGGCGATGGCCGGATACAGCGCCTCCGGCACCCGGTCCAGGGTGATGCAGTAATGGCTGGAGACCACGAACTTCTTCTTCAGCCAGAGCTTCTTCTGGAACTCCTCCAGTTGCGCCAGGAAGTCGATCAGCTCCCGGGCGATGGCCCGCAGGCACTGCGTCATGCGCAGGCTCTTGTCGATGTCGGCGATGGCCGTGGCGTTCTGCAGGTCGTCCAGGTGCAGGACTTCGTTCTTGATGTAGAAGTCCAGCTCGCCGCGCAGGAAACGCCCGAGGTCCTTGTGGATGAAGTAGTCGGCGGTGTTCTTGCTGGCGTAGTCGGTGAGATTCTTCTCCAGCAGCGTGCGCTGCGGGTTCTTCTCGGTCGGCTCGCGCCTGGCCAGCTCGGCCCAGCGCGCCTTGACCGCCGCGTCGCCCAGCACGGTCTCGACGGCCTTGCCGATCAGCGTCTCCTGCTTGGTGCCCTTGGCCACCGCGCGGTATTCGAAGCGCAGCGTCAGCAGCGGCTGGCCGTCGGCCCCGTCGCCCTCCTCGATGGGCAGCAGCGCTTCGTCGTATTCGTGGCCGTGCTCGTCGGTGCGGCTCAGCGTCATCGGCTCGATCAGCGCGAAGCGGCGTTCCTTGTCGTTGTCCTTGCGGTTGTCCTTGGCGGTGTCGGCGGCCACCAGGCGGAAGTGCACGGCGCGGCCGTCTTCCAGGCGGAAGCTGTAGTTGGCGAAGTTCTCGCCGCTCTTGGTGTAGTACTGGTCCTTGTTGGCCCAGTGCAGCATGACTTCCTCGCCGGCGTAGGGGATGGCGTAGGTGTCCCCCTTGTAGCGGCGCTGGCTGACGAAATCGCCGTTGTTGTAGTAACGGCTGAAGAAGGTCAGCAGGTGGCTGAAGACGGCGTTCTCGTGCTCGGCGCCGTCGCCCCCCGCCAGGTGCTCCTGGATCTTGCGCGGCAGGCGCCGCTCCAGGTAGTCGTTGATCTCGCCGGCGCGGGCATTGA
This sequence comes from Pseudomonas sp. R3.Fl, assembly GCF_023516765.1. Taxonomy (NCBI): domain Bacteria; kingdom Pseudomonadati; phylum Pseudomonadota; class Gammaproteobacteria; order Pseudomonadales; family Pseudomonadaceae; genus Pseudomonas; species Pseudomonas sp. R3.Fl. The sequence continues at coordinate 6,269,562 of NZ_JAMGSO010000001.1, read as the reverse complement.
GGATGCGGTAGACGCCGAAGTCCAGCTCCGGGCGGTCGATCTGGAAGATCTCGCGCAGCTTGGCGACCAGGGCCTGGTGCTTGGGATTACGGATGTCGCTCATGACTTGGCCTTTTTCAATACCGCTGTATCTGTCCGGGTTCAGCGCCGGGAAAACGCACGCCGCACCCGCAGCCGGGTTCGGCACGGCGGGCTCGGACTATGCTCGGGATGCACGCACCGCCGGCCCGCGCCGCAGTGGCGAGGCGCTTCGGCGGCATGACGACCGGGGTGGCAGGCGGAAATCAGGATTCAGCTCCCTCTGCGATCCGGCAGGCAGTGAATCTCAACTGACTTGCGATTGGCAACCTGGGCCGCGCCCTGCCAATCCAAACCGTTGATCTTACAAGAGAAGCGCGTCATTCGCGACCGGCGGGGGCCGGGCTGCGCCAAGGGAGCTCGACTAGACGCCGGGCGGCAGCTTCGAGCGCATCGCCTTGCGCCGGTCGAACGTCTCGCCATCCGCCACGAAGGTGCCGTCGCCGACCGCATGCAGGGTACGGCGTTCCTCGCGCTTGGAGTCAACGTAGGCGGCGATGCCGTCGAGCACCACTATGTTGTGCCGCTCGACCACGTCGACCACCCGGCACTCGATGTTCGCCAGGCACTCGCCGATCAGCGGCGCGCCGACATGCCGGGCCGGCACGGCGGTCAGCCCGAAGCGGGCGAACTTGTCGGTGTCGGCGCCGGAGCAGGTGCCTATGCCGACCACGGTGTCGAGCAGGTCCACGGCGGGAATGGCGATGACGCACTCGCGGGTCTTTTCCAGCGCGGCGTAGGAGTGGTTCCAGGGCCCGGTGGTGAAGGCGAAGCGCGGGGTGAAGTCGACCACCATGGTCCAGGACAGCGTCATGATGTTGGGCTGGCCAGCGTCGCAGGTGGTGACCAATACCACCGGGCCAGGCTCCAGCAGGGTGAAGGCCTTCTCCAGCTTCAACGCTTTCATGGCGGTGCTCCTCGTCGCAGGGTTCCACGCAGGGGCGGGAAGGCATAGCGTAGGCGCTTTCCCATGGATTGCCCATGAGGCGCCTTACGGGTGACTGCCAGCCCCGGCGCCTCTTCTTCAGGATCGCCGCGCGCTATCGCTCCAGCCGCTGGAAACGCCGCCAGCTGGCCGGCGACATGCCGGTCAGGCGGAGGAATACCCGGGAGAAATGCGACTGGTCGGCGAAGCCGCAGTCCAGTCCTATCTGCGACAGGCCCAGCGGGGTGTCGCGCATCAGGGCCTTGGCCTTTTCCACGCGCATCCTCAGCAACCAGTCGTGGGGCGACAGGCCGGTGCTGAGCTTGAAGGCGCGCGTGAAGTAGCTGCGGGACAACGCGCACTCCTCGGCCAGGCGGGCTACCGACAGGCCGTCGCTCAAGTGGTTGGCGATCAGCTCCTGGGCGCGCCGCAGCTGCCAGCCGGCCAGGCCCCTGGCCGACTCCCGTGGCGCCGGGGCCGCGCCGTAGTGGGCGTTGAGGTGGGTGCACAGGGCGAGCAATACCTGGTCGACGAACAGCTGGTTGACCTGGCCCGGCATGTCCAGCGCAGGCAGCAGGGCCTGCGCCAGGTGGTAGACGACGGGATCGTCCTGCCCGGTGAGCCTGTCGAACGCCACCGGCGTGGCGACGCCTTCCTCGTAGAGCAGTTCGTTCATGGCGGTGCACGGCAGGGTGAAGCGCAGGTTGTCGTAGGCCGCCAGGTGCTGGCAGCGCACCTCGTCGCCCAGGTAGGCGATGGCCATGCTCTGCCGCGCATGGCCGCCGTCGAACACCAGGCGGCCGCCGCGCCAGAGGCGGTGCGAGGCGAAGTCGCGGAGCTGGACGATGACCGAGAAGGCATCGTCGCAGGGGATGTTCAGCACCTGCCCGGCGTCCGGGCGCTCCTCGCTTCTGCGCATAATCGAGCAGCTCCCGCCGCCGAGGGCCGCCGCTGCCCGCGCCTGCCCGTCCCGGGCAGCCTCCTGCCTTGCCTTATTGTCCAAGCGCATGGCCTGCCCTCCCGGCTCGAATTCATCTGTCCAATCGCCCCGCAGGGCGCCCTGGGGAGCGACACCCGCTGAGCCCGGTATAGAGCCCCCGCATTGCAGCGAGACGACAGCCTGCAGGATAGACGCCTCGCCACCCGGCCACTCCCGAGCCGTTAGAGGAAGATGATATTGAGCGTCCAGGCCAGCACAAATAGAATCAATGGAATTTCATCCATTCCCTTTCATGCATGAAACGCCTTCCCGACCTGGAAGCCTGGGCGATCTTCGCCCAGGTGGCCAACAGCGGTTCCTTCGCCGGCGCGGCCGAGGCGCTGGGCATCTCCCAGCCCACGGTGTCCAAGGCCATCGCGCGCCTGGAGCGCCGCCTGGGCACGGCCCTGCTGCACCGCACCTCGCGCCGGCTGTCCCTCACCGCCGCCGGTACCCAGGCCTGGGAACGGGCCTTGCGCATCCTCGAGGAAGGGCGCGCCGCGGAGGCCGAGGCCTGCGCCCAGGCCAGCACGGCAAGCGGCCGCATCCGCATGACCGCGCCCATGTCGTTCGGCCTGAAGTACCTCGCGCCGCTGGTCCCGGCGTTTCTCCAGCGCTACCCGGAGATTGAGCTCGACCTGTCCCTCGACGACCAGGTGGTCGACGTGGTGGCCGGCGGCTTCGATGTGGCCCTGCGCATCGCCGAGCTGCCCGATTCCAGCCTCAGGTCACGCCGGCTGTGCGCGGTACGGCGGCCCCTGGTGGCCACCCCGGAATACCTCGACCGGCACGGCCGCCCGCGCCACCCGGAAGACCTGGCGCAGCACCGCTGCCTGCTCTACAGCAACCTGCCGACGCCGGAGGTCTGGAAGTTCCATCACCCGCTCCAGGGCGACTGCGCCGTGCCGGTGCGCGGCCGGCTCAGCAGCAACAATGCCGACGTCATCGGCCCCGTGCTGATGGCCAGCCAGGGCCTGGCGCTGCAGCCGGAGTTCATCGTCTGGGAGGCCCTCGAGAGCGGGGCCCTGGAGGAAGTCCTGGCGGACTGGCACATCGCCCCAATCCACATCAACCTGGTGACGCCGCCCGGCCCCTTGCGCCCGGCGCGGGTCACCGCCCTCCTCGACTTCCTCGGCGAACACCTGGCCCGCGCGCCCTGGGCCCTGAACGGCGCTTGAGCGAGCGCAGCGCACAAACATCCCAAATGCGCGCATCGCGACAAGACCGGGGGTAGCCGGCCGGCGCACAGTCTGCGCTCCACACCCCACCGGAGCCCCTTCGCCATGGCTACCGCGAAAGCTGCCCCCGGCCGTTCGTTGCCGACCCCGACCGATCGTCTCCTGACCAGGCTCGACGGCCGCTCGCGGCCGCCCTTCGCCAGCACATCCCCGGGCGCCTGCGCAGGCTGCTGAACGCCATGCTCGATCCGGCATGCGGGCGCCCCCGGCGCGGCAACGGCCTCCGGCCGCCCCGGCTGCCTGCCCGCTGCCCGAGGAACGCCCGATGAGCCAAGACTCATCCAACCCCAGCCGCCGCCACTTTCTCGCCGCCGGCTCCGTGCTCGGCGCCGCGGGGGCGCTGCTGTCCGCCCTGCCCCTGGCCGGCGCGGCTGGTTCCACGCCTGTCGAAACCCGAGGCAAATCCATGACCGCCGACCTGATCCTGCACAACGGCCGCATCCACACCGTGGACCGCGACAACCCCACCGCCAGCGCCGTCGCCATCAAGGACGGCAAGTTCCTCGCCGTCGGCACCGGCGCCCAGGCCATGGCCCTGCGCGGCAGCGCCACCCAGGTCGTCGACCTGAAGGGCCGCACCGTCATCCCCGGCCTCAACGATTCCCACCTGCACCTGATCCGCGGCGGGCTCAACTACAACCTGGAACTGCGCTGGGAAGGCGTGCCCTCCCTGGCCGACGCCCTGCGCCTGCTCAAGGAGCAGGCCGAGCGCACGCCTTCACCGCAGTGGGTGCGCGTGGTCGGCGGCTGGACCGAATTCCAGTTCGCCGAGAAGCGCATGCCGACCCTCGACGAACTGAACCAGGCCGCGCCGGACACCCCGGTGTTCGTCCTGCACCTGTACGACCGCGCCCTGCTCAACCGCGCCGCCCTGCGCGTGGTCGGCTACACCAAGGACACGCCCAACCCGCCCGGCGGCGAGATCGTCCGCGACAGCAGCGGCAACCCCACCGGCATGCTGATCGCCCGGCCCAACGCCATGATCCTCTACGCCACCCTGGCCAAGGGGCCGAAGCTGCCACTGGAATACCAGGTGAACTCCACCCGCCAGTTCATGCGCGAGCTCAACCGCCTGGGCCTGACCAGCGCCATCGACGCCGGCGGCGGCTTCCAGAACTACCCCGACGACTACCAGGTGATCCAGCAACTGGCCGACGCCGGCCAGCTCAGCGTGCGCATCGCCTACAACCTGTTCACCCAGAAGCCCAGGGAAGAACTGGCGGACTTCAGGAACTGGACCGGCAGCGTGAAGTACGGCCAGGGCAGCGACTTCTTCCGCCACAATGGCGCCGGCGAGATGCTGGTGTTCTCCGCCGCCGACTTCGAGGACTTCCTCGAACCGCGCCCGGACCTGCCGCCGAACATGGAAGCCGACCTGGAGCCGGTGGTGCGCCACCTGGTGGAACAGCGCTGGCCGTTCCGTCTGCATGCCACCTACAACGAATCCATCTCGCGCATGCTCGACGTGTTCGAGAAGGTCGACCGCGACATTCCCTTCAACGGCCTGCCGTGGTTCTTCGACCACGCCGAGACCATCACCCCGCAGAACATCGAGCGCGTGCGGGCCCTGGGCGGCGGCATCGCCATCCAGGACCGCATGGCCTTCCAGGGCGAATACTTCGTCGACCGCTACGGCGCCAAGGCCGCCGAGGCAACTCCGCCGATCCAGCGCATGCTCGCCGAGGGCGTGCCGGTGGGCGCCGGCACCGATGCCACCCGCGTCTCCAGCTACAACCCCTGGACCTCGCTGTACTGGCTGGTCAGCGGCAAGACCGTCGGCGGCCTGAGCCTGTACCCCGAGGGCCTGTCCCGCGACACCGCGCTGCAGCTGTTCACCCACGGCAGCGCCTGGTTCTCCAGCGAGCAGGGCAAGAAGGGGCAGATCAAGATCGGGCAACTGGCGGACCTGGCGGCGCTCAGCGCGGACTATTTCAGCGTCGAGCCGGAGCAGATCAAGTGGCTCGAATCGGTGCTGACCGTGGTCGGCGGCAAGGTCGTCTACGCCGCGGGCGAGTTCGACAAGCTGGCGCCGCCCGCGCTGCCGGTGCTGCCCGAGTGGTCGCCGGTGGCCAAGGTCCCCGGCCACTGGAAGCCGGCCGCGCCGCTCGCCGCCCAGGTGCACCAGTGCATCGGCGCCTGCGCGGTGCACGCCCACGACCACGGGCGGGCGCGCCGGTCGAACGTGCCGGTCAGCGACTTCCAGGGCTTCTGGGGCGCCTTCGGCTGCTCCTGCTTCGCCTTCTGAAAGCCGGCGCGGGCCTGGCGGCCCGCGCCATCACCGAGAGCCCGCGATGGTCCGACGCTCCCCCACCCTGCTGCTGGCCACCCTGGCCTGCGCCGCCTCGCAAGCCCGCGCGGCCCCGCACGACGGCCTGCTGGACGGTGCGCAATGGTCGCTGCTCGGGCGCAACTACTTCCTGCAGAACGACTACCGCACCCAACCCTCGCCCAGCGGCCAGAGCCTGCGCCAGGAATGGGCCCAGGGCTTCATCGCCGACTTCCGCTCGGGCTTCACCCCGGGCGCGCTGGGGCTGGGCTTCGACGCCCACGCCTTCCTCGGCGTCAAGCTCGACGGCGGCCGCGGCCACGCCGGCACCGGCCTGCTGCCGCGCAATGCCGACGGCTCCGCGGCCGACGACTACGCCGACGCCGGCGGCGCGCTGAAGCTGGACTTCTCCCGCAGCACCCTGAGACTCGGCGAGATGACCGTGGAAACCCCGGTCTTCGACACCGGCGACAAGCGCCTGCAGCCGGAATACGCCAGCGGCGCCCTGCTCGACTCCCGCGAACTGGTCGGCGTGCACCTGCAGGCCGGGCGCTTTACCGCCTTCAAGAACCAGGACTCGGCCTCCGGCCACGGCGACTTCGACGGCTACGGCGCCAGCACCCGCGGCAGCGCGGTGAGCTTCGCCGGCGCCGACTTCGCCCCGCCCGGCGACTTCGGCGGCGCACTGTTCGCCGGCCAACTCGACGACGCCTGGCGCCAGTACTACCTGAACCTGCACTACGGCCACGCCGGCCTGCTGGTCGACGGCAACCTGTACAAGACCCGCGACGAAGGCCAGGCCCGCGCCGGGGCGCTGGACACCACCGCCTGGAGCCTGTCGGCGCGCCAGCGCTTCGGCGCCCAGGCCCTGACCCTCGGCTACCAGCAGGTCGACGGCGACACCCCCTTCGACTTCGTCGGCGGCGACTCCATCTACCTGGCCAATTCCATCAAGTACGCCGACTTCAACGGCCCCGGCGAGAAGTCCTGGCAACTGCGCTACGACCTCGACCTGGGCGTGTTCGGCATCCCCGGCCTGGGCTTCATGGCCCGCTACGTGCGCGGTAGCGGCATCGACGGCAGCCACGCCCCCGCCGACGGCGTCTACGCCGGCCTGTATGGCCGCGGCGGGCGCCACTGGGAGCGCGACAGCGAGCTGCGCTACGTCTTCCAGTCCGGCCCGGCCAAGGACCTGTCGCTGTACCTCTCCCAGGTCAGCCACCGCGCCGACGCGGCCCAGGGCGGCGACGACATCGACCGCCTGTACCTGATCATCGAATACCCCATCAAGGGCGCCCTGTGAGCCCGGAAGCCCCCGCGCCCGGACCAGGCCGCCTGCCACCCGGCTCGGCACGCAGGTGCCGCGCTCCATCCACTCGACCCATGAAGGAAGAGAACCATGAGCAACAAATACCTTGAACTCCTGACCCCGCAGAACAGCCAGCTCATCTTCATCGACCAGCAGCCGCAGATGGCCTTCGGCGTGCAGTCGATCGACCGCCAGGTGCTGAAGAACAACGTCGTCGCGCTGGCCAGGGGCGCCAAGGCCTTCGCCATCCCGACCACGATCACCACGGTCGAGACCGAAGGCTTCTCCGGCTACACCTACCCCGAGCTGCTGGCGGTGTTCCCGGAAAACAGAATTCTGGAACGCACCTCGATGAACTCCTGGGACGACCAGAACGTGCGTGACGCACTGGCCGCGAACGCCGCCAAGGGCCGCAAGAAGGTCGTCGTCGCGGGGCTGTGGACCGAGGTGTGCAACACCACCTTCGCCCTGTCGTGCCTGCACGACACCGACTATGAGATCTACATGGTGGCGGACGCCTCGGGCGGCACCTCGGCGGATGCCCACAAGTACGCGATGGACCGCATGATCCAGGCCGGCATCGTCCCGGTGACCTGGCAGCAGGTGGTGCTGGAATGGCAGCGCGACTGGGCCCGCAAGGAGACCTACGAAGACGTCATGGCCCTGGTCAAGGACCACTCCGGCGCCTACGGCATGGGCGTGGACTACGCCTACACCATGGTCCACAAGGCGCCCGAGCGCGTGCAGCACGGTGAGCGCATCGGCCCGAACCCGGCCAAGTAAGGCCGTAAACCGGCCCCGGGGGCATCGCGCTGCGATCCCCCGGTGCCCACGTCCGCCCCGGCATCGAGGTGCACCATGAAACTGTATGTCCTGTCCTTGGGCGCCGGCCTGCTGGTCGGCATCATCTACAGTCTGTTGAACGTACGCTCGCCCGCCCCGCCGCTGGTGGCCCTGGTCGGACTGCTCGGCATCCTGGTCGGCGAGCAGGTCATTCCGGTCGGCAAGCAGCTGTTGAGCGGCACGGCCTTCAGCACGGCCTGCGACAAGGCCCAGGCGACCAACCACGTGCTCGGCCAGTTGCCTGGCCGGCAGGCGTCGGAAGAGGCCGCCGAACGGGAGCGGACCTGAACGGCGTCACTCCATCCGACTGCGCACTGTCCGCCACCGTTTCCAAGGAGCCAACATGGAACAGCCCGCCGTCTCGCCCACGCTCAGCGGATTGCTGGGGTTCAATGCCGGCTATGTCGACACCGCCGGCTTTCTCGCCCTGCATGGGCTGTTCACGGCCCACGTCACCGGTAACTTCGTCACCCTGGGCGCGACGCTCGTGCACGGGAGCAGCGGCGCCCTGGCCAAGCTCTCGGCCTTGCCGGTCTTTTGCGTGGTGGTGGTGCTGTCGAGGCTGATCCGCTCGCCGGGCTGGCTGATGCTCGCCAAGATTCCCTTGCTGCTGGCCGCCGCAGCCATCCTGATCGCCTCCGGGCCGTTTCAGGACGCCGACGCGGCCCCGGCCTTCACCGCGGGCATGTTGCTGGTGGCAGCCATGGCTATCCAGAACGCGCTCCAGCGCATGCACCTGGCCAGCGCGCCACCCTCGACGCTGATGACCGGGACCACCACGCAGATCATGCTCGACCTGGCCGACCTGCTGCGCGGGGTGGACGGCGCGGCGCGCGCCCTCGCCCTGGGCAGGATGCGCAGGATGGCGTTTGCCGTGCTGACCTTTGCCGCTGGCTGCGGGCTGGCGGCGCTCGTTTATGTCTGGGTGGGGATGTGGTGCTTCATCGTGCCGCCCGTCGTCGCCCTGGCTGTGGCGCTTGTCGGTGTGCGTGGTAGTGAGGGGCGGGTTGCGTAGGTTCCGGGCTGGGAGTGCTGTTTTTTCACAGGGGAACGGTATTTTTCATATGGGGTGGGGCTTGGCTTTTGGCTTGCGGAGTGTGGCGCTTTGGCCCCGCGCTCCGATCTCCACCCCGTCATTCCCGCGAACGCGGGACGCGGCTCCATCGCGAACAGCGCTTGCGCTGGCCCGAAGGGGAATAACCCAGAGACTTCTTCGGGTTGGGTTCGGTGTAGCGCGCCGTTCCGAGGGTACGTCACGGGGCTCTCGCGACATCCATGTCGCATGACCTCCTGAGCGCCGGTTTCGCTCGGCCTTCTGAAGGGGCGTTTCGGAGTGCGCGGATGTTTCTCTGGAAATCCGCCGAATCGCGGACAAAGTCCGCTCCTACCGCATGAGCGAGCATGGCTTTTCGTAGGATGGTGTTGAGCGAAGCGATACCCATCAGCGCAACCGCATGGGTTTCGCAAGCTCAACCCATCCTACGAAGAGCGCCTCGGAGCGGCCTTCCTATAGTTCCAGGAGGCACGGGCGTAGGAGCGGACTTTGTCCGCGATTGGATTCACCGGCACCGCCGAACGCTCCGGTGGCACGGCCAACGGCGGATAACCGCGAACGGTTATGCGCCCTACGAACCTCCCGGCTAACGCTGCGTTACCCACCCACCCCGAACGGCCCCCTCTCCCTCCGGGAGAGGGCTGGGGTGAGGGGGCAGAGCCAGGCTTGATCACCTTCGCTGAACCAACGCACCACACAGCATCACAGCTCTCGGCCATTCACTGCACACACCTCCCGCTCACCGCACCTCGCCCAAACGCGAACAACGCCGAGCACCCGCGCCACCCTCGACCCACTCCCCTTCGACGACCGCACGCCACCAGCGCTCGCCCGCATGGGGCGCATGCAGGTCGACACGTTCCCCCATCCTTGGCGTGGACACCCGCACCTCATACTCGTCCGCCCACACCAACACCCGCTCGAACGGCTCGTGCCAGGCGTGCAGCGCCAGGTCGAAGGTGCCGTTGTGGATCGGCAGCAGCCAGTTCCCGCCCAGGTCGCGGTGGGCCTGCACGGTCTGTTGCGGGTGCATGTGTACGTAGGGCCAATGCTCGTTGTAGGCGCCGGTCTCCATCAGCGTCAGGTCGAAGGAGCCGAAGCGCCGGCCGATCTCGGCGAAGCCGTCGAAGTAGCCGCTGTCGCCGCTGAAGAACAGCCGCAACGCGGGAGTCTCGATCACCCACGAGCACCACAGCGTGCGGTTGCCGTCGCGCAACCCGCGTCCGGAGAAGTGCTGGGCCGGTGTGGCGGTCAGGCGCAGGCCGCCGGCCTCGATGCCCTGCCACCAGTCGAGCTGGCGCACCTTGGCCACCGGCACGCCCCAGGCCAGCAGCCGGTCGCCCACGCCCAGCGGCGTGAGGAACAGCTCGACGCGCGGCGCCAGGGCCTTGATGGTGGCGCGGTCGAGGTGATCGTAGTGGTCGTGGGAAAGGATCACGCCGCGGATCGCCGGGAGTTCGGCCAGGGCCACCGGCGGTTCGTGGAAACGCCTGGGGCCGGCAAACGGCAGCGGCGAGGCGCGCTCGGCGAATACCGGGTCGGTCAGCCACCAGCCGCCCTGCAGTTTCAGCAGCACGGTGGAATGCCCGAGGCGGAACAGGCTGCCGTCCGCCGCGGCCTCGAGCGCCGCGCGGCTCAGGCGCTGCACGGGCAGCGGCGCCCGCGGCACGGTGTGCGCCGGCTTGTTGAACAATGCGTTCCAGACGACCCTGGCGTCCGGCTTGGGCATGTCCGCCGGGCGCGGTGTCAGGTTGTGGAAGCGCCCCTGCCTGGCCTGGGGCGAATACCCATGGTCGGCGATAGGCGCGCGCAGCAGCGGATGGATCTTCAAGAGGACAATCCCGTGGGTGGAAAGGGACAAGCCAGCAGTATAGGGCTGCCCGGGAACAGCGCCTTGCCCATTCCCTCGGCATTCCTGCCCGATCCTGCCGGCGCCGGATAAGGGCACAGGCGGCGCGGCAGCCGGCTCAATCCGCCCCCGATGGCGACGAGAGCGTGGCCTGCTCCATCAAGCGGAAGACCCGCAGCGCCGCCTCGAGGTCGGCCTGGTCGGCCTTGGCCAGCACCTGCTCGCGCGCCCTGCCCAAGGCCTTCTGGATCCGGTGCGGCATGGCCCGGCCGGCGTCGGTGAACCACAGGGTGCGCACCCGCTGGTCGTCGTCGCCGACCTGGCGCCGCACCAGCCCCGCCTCCGTCAGGCAATGCAGCGTGCGCACCATGGTCGCCGCGTCGATGTCCACGGCCTCGGCCAGTTCCCGCTGGCTCACCCCCTCCCCCAGCCGCGCCATGCTCAGCAGGGCGTTGCTGGCGAGCAGGGACAGCCCATAGGGCTCGAGCGCCGCCTGGGCGCAGTGGCGCCAGTGCGCGCCGAAGGGAATGAGGTCGCCGGTGAATTGCTGTCGCAGTTGTTCGGTCTTGTTCATGGGCCGGTCCCATCGTCAGACAGGGCGAAGCGTCATGCTCATCGCCTGGAAGAAATGGCCAGCCGGCAGCGCCGGGCTGGCCGGGTTGCTCACATCTGCCGCGGCGGCGTTTCCCGCGTGGCCGTGGTGGCCTGCCAGCCGCCGCCGAGCGCCTTGTACAGGTTCACCTCGCTGGTGAGCTGGTTCAGGCGGTCGCCGATCAGCTGCTGGCGGGCGCCGAACAGCGAGCGCTGGGCGTCGAGCAGGGTCAGGTAGTTGTCCACCCCGGTGCGGTAGCGCTTGTCGGCCAGGCGGTAGTAGGCGTCGCTGGCCTGCACCAGGCTGCGCTGCGCCTGCAGCTGCTCGCTGAAGGTCCCGCGCGCGGCCAGGCCGTCGGCGACTTCCGCGAAGGCCGTCTGGATGGCCTTCTCGTACTGCGCCACCTGGATATTCTTCTGCACCTTGGCCAGGTCCAGGCTGGCCTTCAGGCTGCCGGCGGTGAAGATCGGCAGGTTGATCGACGGCTGGAACAGCCAGGAGCCGGAGCCGGCGTCGAACAACCCGGACAGCTGGCGGCTGAGGGTGCCGGCGTTGGCGGTCAGGCTGATGCTCGGGAAGAACGCCGCGCGCGCCGCGCCTATGCTGGCGTTGGCCGCCTTGAGCTGGTGCTCGGCTTCGAGGATGTCCGGGCGCCGCTGCAGCAGGTCCGAGGGCAGGCCTGCCGGCACCTGGGCCAGCACCTGCTGCTCCAGGTCCATGCCTTGCGGCAGGTCGGCCGGCACGCCGGAACCCAGCAGCAGGGTCAGGGCATTGCGGTCCTGGGCCAGCAGGCGCGTGTACTGCGCCAGGCTGGCCCGCGCGCTGTCCACGGCGGTCTGCGCCTGGCGCAGGTCCAGGGCCGAGGCGACGCCGGCCTCGTTGCTGCGCTTGGTCAGCTCGTAGCTCTTCTGGTAGGTGCCGAGGGTGTCGCGGGTCAGCTGCAGCAGGTCCTGGTCGGCCCTGAGCGTCAGGTAGGCCGTGGCCACGCTGGCCACCAACGAGGTCTGCGCGCTGCGCTGCGCCTCTTCGGTGGCCAGGTATTGCTCCAGGGCCTGGTCGCGCAGGCTGCGCAGGCGGCCGAACAGGTCGACCTCCCAGGCGGTGGTGCCCAGGGTCACCCCGTACTGGCTGCTGATGCCCGCGCGGCCGGTACCCGACAGGTCGCCCGGCAGGCGCTGGCGCGAACCGCTGGCGTCGATGCCGACCTGCGGGAACAGCTCGGCGCGCTGGATGCGGTACTGGGCGCGGAAGGCCTCGACGTTCAGCGCGGCGACGCGCAGGTCGCGGTTGTTGTCCAGCGCCACCTCGATCAGCCGCTGCAGTTGCGGGTCGCGGAAGAACTCGCGCCAGCCGAGGTCGGCGACCGCGCTGCCAGTGCTGCCCTGCGCATAGGCCGGCCCCTGCGGGTAGGCCTGCGCCACCGGCGCTTCGGGGCGCCGGTAGTCGGGGATCAGCGAGCAGCCGGACAGCGCCACGGCGGCCACGGCCAGGGAAAGGAAGGACTTCTTCATGTCATTGCCCCTTTGCATCGGTTGCGTCCTGCGCGGGCCGCTTGCCCTTGAACAGCGAACCGACGACGACGTAGAACAGCGGCACCCAGAACACGGCCAGCACGGTCGCGGTGACCATCCCGCCGATCACGCCGGTACCGATGGCGTGCTGGCTGCCCGAGCCGGCGCCACTGGAGATCGCCAGCGGCACCACGCCGAGGACAAAGGCCAGCGAGGTCATGATGATCGGGCGCAGGCGCATGCGGCAGGCCTCGATGGCCGCCTCGGCGTAGCCCTTGCCCTGCTCGTGCAGCTCCTTGGCGAACTCGACGATGAGGATGGCGTTCTTCGCCGACAGGCCGATGGTGGTGAGCAGGCCGACCTGGAAGAACACGTCGTTGGACAACCCGCGCAGCAAGGTCGCCAGCAGCGCGCCCACCACGCCGAGCGGCACCACCAGCATCACCGAGAACGGGATCGACCAGCTCTCGTACAGCGCCGCCAGGCAGAGGAACACCACCAGCAGCGAGAGCACGTACAGCGCCGGCGCCTGGGAGCCGGACAGCCGCTCCTCGTAGGACAGCCCGGTCCAGGAATAGCCGATGCCCGCCGGCAGCTGCTTGACGATCTCCTCCACCACCGCCATGGCCTCGCCGGAGCTGCGGCCCGGGGCCGGCTCGCCGAGGATTTCCATGGCCGGCACGCCGTTGTAGCGCTCCAGCTTGGGCGAGCCGTAGCTCCACTTGCCGGTGGCGAAGGCGGTGAAGGGCACCATCTCGCCCCTGTCGTTGCGCACGTACCACTTGCCCAGGTCGTCCGGGTTCATCCGCGCATCGGCGCGGCCCTGCAGGTACACCCGCTTCACCCGGCCACGGTCGATGAAGTCGTTGACGTAGCTGGAACCCCAGGCGATGGAGACGGCATCGTTGACGTCGGCGATGGAAACGCCCAGCGCGCTGGCCTTCTCGTCGTCGATCTCCAGCTTGTACTGCGGCTCGTCGTTCAGACCGTTGGCGCGCACGCGCTGCAGCACCGGGCTCTGCGCGGCGAGCTGGAGGAACTTGTTGCGCGCCTGCAGCAGGGCTTCGTGGCCGAGGCCGGCCTGGTCCTGGAGGAACAGGTCGAAGCCGGTGGCGTTGCCCAGCTCCAGCACCGAGGGCGGCGGGAAGGCGAACACCAGGGCGTCCTTCAGGGTGAAGAAGTACTGCTGGGCGCGCTGGGCCAGGGCGAACACGGTGTTCTCGGCGCCCGGGCGCTCCTCCCAGGGCTTGAGCAGGATGAAGGCGATGCCCGAGCTCTGGCCGCGGCCGGCGAAGTTGAAGCCGGTGACGGTGAACACCGAGCTGACCGAGGCGCTTTCCTTGTCCAGCAGGTATTCGCGCATCTTGTCCACCACCTCCTGGGTCCGCTGGGAAGTGGAACCCGGCGGCGTCTGCACCTGGGCGAAGAGCACGCCCTGGTCCTCGTCCGGCAGGAAGGCGGTGGGAATGCGGGTGAACAGCCAGCCCATGCCGATCACGATCACCAGGTACGCCAGCAGGAACGCCGGGCGGCGGCGCAGCACGGTGCCGACGCCCCGCTCGTAGCGCCCGGTCATGACCTGGAAGCGGCGGTTGAACCAGCCGAAGAAGCCCTTCTTGTGCTCGCCGTGGTCGCCCTGGTGGATGGGCTTGAGCATGGTGGCGCACAGCGCCGGGGTGAGGATCAGCGCCACCAGCACCGACAGCGCCATGGCCGAGACGATGGTGATGGAGAACTGCCGGTAGATCACCCCGGTGGAGCCGCCGAAGAAGGCCATCGGCAGGAACACCGCGGACAGCACCATGGCGATGCCCACCAGCGCGCCCTGGATCTGACCCATGGACTTGCGCGTGGCCTCGCGGGGCGACAGCCCCTCCTCGCTCATCACCCGCTCGACGTTCTCCACCACCACGATGGCGTCGTCCACCAATAGGCCGATGGCCAACACCATGCCGAACATGGTCAGGGTGTTGATCGAAAAGCCGGCCGCGGCCAGCACGCCGAAGGTGCCCAGCAGCACCACCGGCACGGCGATGGTCGGGATCAGCGTGGCGCGGAAGTTCTGCAGGAACAGGTACATCACCAGGAACACGAGGAGGATCGCCTCGCCGAGGGTCTTGACCACCTCATGGATGGAGGCCGAGACCACCGGCGTGGTGTCGTACGGGTAGACGATCTTCATGCCCGGCGGCATGAACGGCTCCAGGCCCGAGATGGTCTTGCGGATCGCCTTGGCGGTGTCCAGCGCGTTGGCGCCGGTGGCCAGGCGGATGGCGATGCCCGAGGCCGGCTTGCCGTTGAACTGCGCGTCGATGCTGAAGTCCTGGCCGTCCAGGCCGATTTCGGCGACGTCCTTCAGGCGTACCTGGGAACCGTCGGCGTTGACCTTGAGCAGGATGCGGCCGAACTGCTCGGCGGTCTGCAGGCGGGTCTTGCCGACGATGGTGGCGTTGAGCTGCTGGCCCTTGACCGCGGGCAGGCCGCCCAGCTGGCCGGAGGAGATCTGCACGTTCTGCGCCTGCACCGCGGTGCGCACGTCACCGGGGCTGAGCTGGTAGCTGTTGAGCTTGGCCGGGTCGAGCCAGATGCGCATGGCGTAGGAGGAGCCGAACACCTGGAAGTCGCCCACGCCCGGGGTCCGCGACAGCGGGTCCTGGATGTTGGAGACGATGTAGTTCGACAGGTCTTCCTTGCCCATGCTGCCGTCGGTGGAAACCAGGCCGACCACCATGAGGAAGTTGCGCACCGACTTGGCCACGCGGATGCCCTGCCGCTGCACTTCCTGCGGCAGCAACGGGGTGGCCAGCTGCAGCTTGTTCTGCACCTGGACCTGGGCGATGTCCGGATCGGCGCCCTGGTCGAAGGTCACGGTGATGGTCATGCTGCCGTCGGAGTTGCTCTCCGAGGAGATGTAGCGCAGGTGGTCCAGACCGTTGAGCTGCTGCTCGATGACCTGCACCACGGTGTCCTGCACCGTCTCGGCGGAGGCGCCCGGGTAGCTGACCTGGATGGCGATGGCCGGCGGCGCGATGGCCGGGTACTGGTTCACCGGCAGCTTGAGGATCGACAGGCCCCCGGCCAGCATGATCACCAGGGCGATCACCCAGGCGAAGATGGGCCGGTCAATGAAGAATTTCGACATGCTGGAATCCCTTGGTTAACCCTGGCTGTCCGTTTTCGCGCCCTCGGCGGGCGCGACGTTCTTCGCCGGCACGGCCTTGGCCTGGGCGCCCGGCTGGACGAACTGCAGGCCTTCGGTGATCAGGCGGTCGCCAGGCTTCAGGCCGTCGATGACCAGCCAGTAGGCGCCGAGGGTGCGGTCGGTCCTGATGTTGCGCAGCTCGACCTTGTCGTCGGCGCCCAGCACCAGCGCGGTAGGCTGGCCGCGCAGGTCGCGGGTCACGCCCTGCTGCGGGGCGAGGATGGCCTGCTGGCGCACGCCTTCCTGCAGCTGCGCATGGACGAACATGCCCGGCAGCAGCTCGCCCTTCGGGTTGGGGAACACGGCGCGCAGGGTCACCGAACCGGTGCCCTCGTCGACCGAGACCTCGGAGAACTCCAGGCGCCCCTGCAGCGGGTATTCGCTGCCGTCTTCGAGCTTCAGGCTGACCTTGGCCGCGTTGTCGCCGGCGCTCTGCAACTGCCCTTCGGCCAGTTCCCGGCGCAGGCGCAGCAAGGCGGTGGAAGGCTGGGTGACGTCGACGTAGATGGGGTCCAGTTGCTGCACCGTGGCCATGGCGGTGGCCTGGCCGCTGGTCACCAGCGCGCCTTCGGTCACGCCGGAACGGCCCACGCGCCCGGAGATGGGCGACAGCACCCTGGTGTAGCGCAGGTTGATGCGCGCCTGCTCGACCGCGGCCTTGGCGCGCAGGTAGGCGGCATTGGCGTCGGCGTACTGCTGCTTGCTCACCGCCTCGTCGGCCACCAGCAGCTTGTAGCGCTCGGCCTGCTGCTGGCTGGAGACCAGGTTGGCCTGAGCGCTCTGGTAGTCGGCCTCATAGGGCGCGGCGTCGATCTGGTAGAGCTGCTGGCCTTCCCTGACGTCGCTGCCTTCCTTGAACAGGCGCTTGAGGATGATGCCGTTGACCTGCGGGCGCACCTCGGCGACGCGGTAGGCGCTGGTGCGGCCGGGCAGCTCGCTGTTCAGGGTCACCGTCCTGGCCTGCAGGGTGACGACCCCCACCTCCGGCAACTGGGCCTGGGCGGCGGCCTGGTGCTTGTCGCACCCGGCCAGGCCCGCCATGGCGATGAGCAGGGCCGACGCCAAGACGGATTTGGCTGGCTTTCGACGCATAGCGCTTGTCCTCATGTTGATATTTTCCATTGCCAGGTCGAGCTGGCGCTTTCACTGTTTTTCAGTTGAAGCCGGCAATACGGAAGCCCTCCCGCACTCTCGAAGAGCAGGTTCGAATGAACTTCCGATCAATTGGAGAAAGTCTTCCGGCAGAGCAGTCGGAAAGTTGAAGCGCTCAACTTTCAATGCGTGAGCAGGACGGAAAAATAGCGATAGAGCCTATTCCCTGGGCTCTCGGAGTTTCAGTTCCGGTCCAAGGCCTGGAATATATTGCTCGAGTCTATTTGGGCTGTTTCTTGTTCGAAGGGCTTGTTCGTCCACGCGGAACTTCAGCATCTTCCGAGACCGCGTCGAGTTGCCCGATGCAGAATGAATACCAAATGAAAACGGCATACCCGACGGACTTGCCCATGCGCCAGCGGCAGGTCGATGCAAACAACGGCGAGAAAAGACAGTGGCGTAACCTTACCCCTGGCATGCCGGACCATCCATGCTATAGGGTACGGTTTTCTATCGAGATCGTACGGAACCATGGACCCTCTTTCCGATGTGCTTTCCCTGCTCAAACCGCGTAGCCAGTTTTACGCCGGCCTGGATGCCGCGGGAGCCTGGTCCTTCGATTTTCCCCCGCACCAGGGCATCAAGTTCACCGCCGTCCTGAAGGGCACGTGCTGGGGGAGAACCGCGGGGCAGGAGCAGCCGATGCGTTTCGCCGAAGGCGATTGCTACCTGCTCAACAGCGGGCAGCGGCTGATCCTGTCTTCAAGCCCCGACCTGGCGCCGGAAGACCCCTCGGACATCATGGAAGCGATAGCCCATGACGGCATCGCCCTGCACAACGGCGGTGGCGAGGTCTTCCTGATCAGTGTGCATTTCGATTTCTCCAACTCCCAGGCCGCCGTGTTGTTCGATGCGCTGCCCTCGCTGATTCATGTCGAAGGCGGTTCGAGCCAGGCGCAGGTCTTGCGCTGGGCCCTGGATCAGCTGGCAACCGAGCTGCGCCACCAGGAACCGGGCTCGACCCTCGTCTCCACGCACCTCGCCCACCTGATGCTGGTACAGATACTGCGGCTGCACCTGGCCAACACTTCCCCGGGTTCCCCTTCGGGCTGGTTCCTCGCCTTGTCCGACCACCAGGTCGCCAGCGCGATCGGCGCGATCCACTCCGCCCCGCAACGCCGCTGGACGCTCGAAGAGCTGGCACGCGTCGCCGGCATGTCGCGCACGGTCTTCGCGCAACGCTTCAAGCAACTGGTGGGCAGGACGGCGATGGAATATCTGGTCCGCTGGCGCATGCTCATGGCGGCGGATCGTCTGCGTAGTGGTAGTGAGAATATTGCTTCTATCGCTTTTTCCCTGGGTTATGAGTCAGAGAGTGCTTTCAGTACTGCATTCAAGCGCACCATGAGTCGTTCGCCTTCGCAGTATCGGCGTGGGTTCGTTGTGGAGGGTGTGGAGCGGTGAGACTTGCGGTCTTCCCCCTTCGCTCAGGACAGCCCCCTCTCCCTTCAGGGCGGGGCGCGCAGCCGAGGGCTGGGGAGAGGGTTACGGACTCCCCCCCACACCTCTGCCAACCCTGACTCCGCTCCCCCTCCCTAACCCTCCCCCGCAAGCGGGAGAGGGACCGTTCGGCGTGAAGTGCAATCACGAAGCTCCCTGACTCCATACCCGTCCAGCCAAACCCATCGCGGACGGAGTCCGCTCCTACGGTTCCAGGAAGCACGGGCGTAGGAGCGGACTTTGTCCGCGATTGGATTCACCGGCACCGCCGAACGCTCCGGTGGCACGGCCAACGGCGTATAACCGCGAACGGTTATACGCCCTACGTTCCGCGTTCGCGGGAGTGACGAGGTGTGAGGACAGCGCCTGAGTTCGACGCCACTCAGGACAGCCCCCTCTCCCTCTGGGAGAGGGCTGGGGTGAGGGCAACAGACTCCACCCCCACCCCCCTGCCAACCCTGACTCCGCTCCCCCTCCCTAACCCTCCCCCGCAAGCGGGAGAGGGACCGTTCGGCGTGAAGTGCAATCACGAAGCTCCCTGACTCCATACCCGTCCAGCCAACCCCATCGCGGACGGAGTCCGCTCCTACGGTTCCAGGAGGCACGGGCGTAGGAGCGGACTTTGTCCGCGATTGGATTCACCGGCACCGCCGAACGCTCCGGTGGCACGGCCAACGGCGTATAACCGCGAACGGTTATGCGCCCTACGAACCTCCCGGCTAACGCTGCGTTACCCACCCACTCCGAACGGCCCCCTCTCCCTTCAGGGAGAGGGCTGCGGACTTCGCCAACACTCCACTGCCAAACCCGTACTCCATTCCCCCCAAGCAACGTTTCCCCATTCTTACCGCCAGAGAAAGAATGTCTTAGGAGCCCCGGCATTTATCGGAACAATCGCGGCGATAACATTGCTCGCAAGCCTTTCACCCGGCAGCGGAACACCCGCTTCATCCTTGCCGGCCGAGGGCGCCACCATTCCCAGGAAGACCCGCCATGAAATACGCTCTCACCCTCGCCGCCGTCCTTTTCGCCAGCCAGCAGGCCCTTGCCGCCCAACCGGATGACACCGGCGCGCCGGCCGCCGCGCAAACCGTCGCCTATGCCTATGGAATGAACCTGGACGTCGCCAAGGTCATTTCCCTGCATGCCGAGCCGGCGGACGCCTGCGCCAGCGCGCCGGCGACGCTCACCTACCAGGACCACCGCGGCGACGTGCACAGCGTCACCTACCAGAAGCTCCCGAGCCAATGCGGGATCGACTGATGCCCGCCCAACGGGCATGACGGCTCACGCGCTTCCCTCCCCGCCGAGCAGTATTTCCTCGTCGGCCGCCAGGCGGCCCGGCAGGTGGTTCTTCAGGTAGTCGATGAAGGTCCTGACCTTCGCATCGAGGAACTGCCGGGACGGATAGATCACCGAAACGTTGCGCTGATGGGCGATCAGGTCGGGCAGCACCCTGACCAGCTCGCCGCGCCGGATCGAGGCCGCCGCCACGTAGAGGGGGATCAGGCAGATGCCCATGTCTTCCCGGGCGGCCTGGGCGATGCCATCCGCCACGTTCACCTGGAACTTCCGGCGCGATGATGCGATCACGTCGATGGCCGAGCCATTGACCTCCCAGCCGCCCGGGAACGCGGGGTCGTCCAGTTGCAGGCAGGTGTGCCCGGACAGCTCGGCGATGCTCCGCGGCACCCCGTTGCGCGCCAGGTAGCCGGGGCCGGCGCAGAGGACGCTGTAGGTCGCGCCGAGCCCCTGGGCGATGAACCCCGAGTCGGGGATGTTGCTGTCGCCGGAGATCAGCAGGTCATAGCCCTCCGCCAGGAGGTCCGGCGTCGCGTGGGATAGCGTCAGCTCGAAGTCCACGCTCGGGTAGAGCTCCGAATACTGCGAAACCAGGGGAATGATGTGGTACTGGCCAATGCCGTTGGGGGCATGCAGGCGCAGTTTGCCGAACGCCTCCAGATGGGCGCCGGCGGCCTCCATCTCGGCCGTGCGCAGGTCATCGAGAATGCTCTTGCAGCGCTCCAGGTAGCGCCTGCCCACCTCGGTCAGGGCCAGCTTGCGGGTGGTCCGGTTGATCAGCCTGGCCTTGAGGTGGTTTTCCAGTTCACTGACGCTGCGCGAGACGTGGGGCGTGGAATGCCCCAGCGAATCCGCGGCGGCCGTGAAGCTCCCCAGCTCGACCACGCGAACGAAAATCTCCATCGAATGAACAAGGTCCATGGTGCGCATACCCCCGTGCTGTGACCGACCGTTCAGGCGCGCAAGCGCCGCTTCCCCGCTTCTGCCCAGAAGCCCGGGTCATCCAGGATCTGCCGGTCCCTGTCGAAGGCTTCGGGCAGCCTGGCCTTGAGGAACTCGACCCAGGTGCGGATCTTCTCGTCCAGGTAATGGCGCGACGAATACAGGGCGAACACGTCCCGGGCATGCAGGCGATAGGCGGGCAGAATGCGCACCAGCGAACCATCCAGCAGGGCCTTGGCGGCCACGAAGCTCGGCAGCAGGCACACGCCCAGGCCCGAGGCCGCCGCCACGCAGGCGGCCTCCGGGAGGTTCACCTTCAGCACGTCGCCCAGCTCCACCAACTGCTCGCCCTGCGGGCCGGAAAAACGCCAGCCCTGCGGCGACAGCGAGTCGGCCAGCTGCAGGCAGCGGTGCCCATTCAGGTCTTCCACCGCCTGGGGCACCCCGTGCTTGGCGAGATAGTCCGGCGAGGCGCAGACGATGCTGAACACCTGCCCCAGGCGCTGCGCGACGAAGGACGAATCGGGCAGCGCCTCGGCCAGGGTGATGAGCACGTCGAAACCCTCTTCCAGCATGGCCGGCGCGCCCTGGGTGAGGGACAGGTCGATGGAGACTTCCGGGTAGTGCTCCAGGTAGTCAACCAGCAGGGGCGTGAGGTGCTCCAGGCCGAACTCGGTCACCGCGTGCACCCGCAGCCGCCCCATCGCCTGGGCGCGCGCGCCGCCCACCTCCGCCGCCGCCTCGGCGACCTCGCCGAGTATCCGCTTGCAGCGTTCGAAGTAGCGCATGCCGATGTCCGTGACCGCCAGGCTGCGCGTGGTGCGCTGCAGCAGGCGGGCGGAAAGCTCGTTCTCCAGCCCCGCGACCAGCCGGGAAACCTTCGAGGTCGACATGCCCAGGCCTTCCGCGGCGCCGGTGAAGCTGCCGCTTTCCACTACCCGTATGAAGGCCTGCATACCTTCGAACAGATCCATCATTCGACTCCAGCGCTCACAGTATGGAAATCATCGGCACGACCAGCGCTCAGCGCGCCTCGGCCGTCACCGCCGCCTGGCCGGACCAGCCGCCGCCGAGCGCCAGGAACAGGTCGACCTGGTCCTGCGCGACCCGGGCATCGGAAGCGGCCAGCGCCGCCTCGCTGTCGGCCAGGGTGCGGTTGGCATCCAGGCTCGCCAGGTACGGCAGGCGCCCCGCGCCATATAGGCGCTCGCTGTCCCGGGCGGCCTGCTGCGCGTGCTCGCGGGCCGCGCGCAGGGCCTGGTTGCGCTGCAACTCCCGGGCATAGAAGGTCAGGGCGGTCTCGGTCTCGCGCAGGGCTTCGAGCACCACGCCATCGAAGCGGGCCAGGGCCGCCTCGCTGTCCGCCTCGGCGGCCTTGACCCTGGCCCGGGCGCCGCTGTCGGGAATGTTCCAGCTGATCAGCGAGCCGAGGCTCCAGTGCTTGGCCGAGGACTCCCCGATCTCGCCGAAGCGCCCGGCCAGGCCGGCCGAAGCGCCCAGGGTGACGCTCGGGTAGAGCTGCGCGGTGGCCACGCCGATGCGCGCGGTCATGCCCGCCAGCTGGCGTTCCGCCTGGCGGATGTCGGGGCGGCGGCGCAACAGGTCGGCGCCCTCGCCCACCGGTATGGGCTGGTCCAGCCGCGGCTCCTCACTGCAGGCCAGGGAGGCAGCCGGCAACTGCGCCGGCGTGCGCCCCAGCAGGGCGGCCAGGCGATAGCGCGCGGCATCGCGGTTGGCGCTGAACTGCGGCAGGCTCGCGCGCAGGGTTTCCTCCTGGGCCCTGGCGCGCTCGACGTCCGCGGGGCTGCCGCGCCCGGCGGTGGCCAGGCGCTGGGTCACCTCGGCGCTGCGGGCCTGCAGGTCCAGCTGGCGCTGCGTGACATTCAACTGGCGGGTCGCCGAGCAGCCCTGCACGTAGGCCCGCACCGTCTGCGCCACCACCGTCACCCGGACCAGGTCTTCGGCCGCCGCACTGGCCTGGGCATCGGCATGGGCGGCCTCCTCGGCGCGCGCCAGCTTGCCGAACAGGTCGACCTCGTAGCCGATGGACAGGCCTAGGCCGCCATCGTCGATCACCGGCGGCCGGACGCCGACCTGCGAGGCCTCCAGCGGCGCCTGGCCGCGCTGCGCGTCGGCCTCCAGCGTGGCGTGCGGATTGGCGTCCGCCGCCACCGAGGCCTCCAGCGCCAGCGCCTTGCGCAGGTTGGCGCTGGACTGGCGCAGGTCGGTATTGGCCGCCAGCGCCTGCTGCACCAGGCTGTCGAGTTGCGCGTCGCGGTACAGGCGCCACCAGCCGTCGGGCACCGGCGCCGTTGCGAAGTCCGCCGCGCCCGCGGCCTGGAACGCGGCAGAAGCCGTGGGCTCGCGCCAGGCGGCCTGCTGCGGCAGGCGGTAGTCCGGCCCGACCTCGGTACAGCCCGCCAGCAGCCCGAGCAGGCCCAGCAAGCCAAGGTACGTTTTCATGGCCGTTCCACCTCACGCACCGAGACAGTGGCCGTGCGCCCGGCGATCAGGCGGAAATCCGCCGGCACCTCGTCCAGGGCGACGCGCACGGGAATCCGCTGGGCCAGGCGCACCCAGTTGAAGGTCGGGTTGACGTTGGGCAGCAGGCTCTCGCCATTGACCCGGTCACGGTCCTCGATGCCGGCGGCGACGCTTTGCACGTGGCCGCGCAGCAGTTGGCCGCTGCCCATGATGCGGATGTCCACCGGCTGGTCGATGTGCACGCCGTCCAGCTTGGTTTCCTCGAAGTAGCCCACCACGTGGAAGGAATGCTGGTCCACCACCGAGAGCACCGGCCGGCCGGCGCTGACGTAGTCGCCATCGCGCGGAACCCGGTCGTTCAGGTAGCCGTCCACCGGGCTGCGCACCTCGGTGCGCGCCAGGTTCAGGCGCGCCAGGGCCAGCGCGCTCTCGGCCCTGGCGAGGCTCGCCTCGCCCTGCTGCACGCGGGCATCGCTGTCTTCCAGCACTTCCTTGGCCACCAGGTCGGCCAGCACGTGGTTGCGCGCGGCCTCGCGGCGCGCCTGGCCAAGGCTGGCGCGCTGCTGGCGGACGACCGCCTCGGCCTGCTGCACCGCCAGCTCGTAGCGGCTGCGGTCGACCAGGAACAGCAGCTGGCCGCGCTTGACCAGCTGGTTGTCCTCGATGTCGACCTGGGTGATCAGCCCGGACACGTCCGGCGCGACCTGCACCACCTCGGCGCCGATGTGCCCGTCGCGGGTCCAGGGCGCGTTGGTGTAGTAGTTCCACAGGTGTTGCGCTATCGGTACGGCCACCGCCACCAGCAGCAGGGTGGGAATGACCGGGAGGAACTTGCGTATGGAGTTTTTCATAGGTGCCAGCCGTGCGTCAGGGTCACGCTGGAGCCCAGGACGATCACATAGAGAGCGAAGTTGAACAGGAAGTGGTGCCAGACATAGCGGTACAAGCCGAGGTACATCAGCAGAGCGCGCAGCACCCGGGTAATGACGAAGGCGAGCAGCAGCATCAGCAGCAGGCTGGGCAGGAACACGCCATAAAGGTCGATTTCGCCGATCATGGCCGGGCTCCTGACGCCGCGCCCGACAGGTCCGGTTCGGCGGCCTCCGGGAACAGGGTGACGCGCAGTTCGACCAGGGCGTTGCGCACCTCGTCCGCCGCCGGCCCGGCGAGGGGCAGCACCTGGCGCAGGCCCTGGTCGATGCAGGCCAGCAGCGCGGCGTCGGGCGCCCGGTAGGCATCCGCCGCTTCGCAGGCCCGGAAATGCGCGGCGATGGCCGCCAGCAGGCGGGCGATCGTCTGCTCGACCTCACCGCCCAGGCGCTGTTCCTCACGCTGCAGGTGCAGCACGCTGAAGCCCACGCGCAGGTCGCGGAACGCGTCGGTGGCCGTCTGCCCGCGCTGGTTCGCCAGCCGCGGCAGCAACAGTTCCAGGCGGTCCTGCATGCGCGCCATCGATTCCGGGTAGTGGCTGCCCTGCCCGCCCGCAGAGCAGTGCGCCAGATCGCGCCAATTGGCATGCACCAACCGGCTCAGCGCCAGCTCGCTGCCGAACGGCCGCATCAGCAGCGTCCACAACAACGCCCCCAGCGCGCCCAGCGCACTGGCCAGGCAACTGTCGAGGAACAGCTGGAAATCGGCCGTGTAGGCGCCCCGCAGGCCGACGAAACTGCCGGTGAAGACGATCATCAGCAAGGCCTCGGTGCCGAACTGGGGCCGGGAGACCAGCAGCACGCCGAACAGCAGGCAGGGCACGAAGAAGCAGGCGACCAGGGTTTCGAACTCATGGGCCGAGGGCAGCACGACGAACAACAGCAGGCCGCCGAGCAGGCTGCTGGCCAGGTTCACCAGCAGGAAGCGGAACATCTGCGGGGCCGGCTCGTCGAGGGAGGCGAACAGGCTGCAGGCGACCGTCCCCAGGACCAGCGCGTTGGCCCCCGGCGCCCAGCCCGTGCTCAGCCAGAGCAGCCCGCCGAGGAAGATGCCCAGGGACATGGAGCCGGCGTAGAAGAGCAGCATGCCGAAGTCGATATGGTGCGAGATGCCGCTCAGGTTCCAGCGCCGATAGGCCGGCTGCCAGCGCGGCAGCGCATCGTCGTTCTCGACGCCGCGGCGCAGCAGCTGGCAATCGCGCCAGAGGTCCACCAGGCCGACCAGGCGCATGCGGAGGGTCCACTCCAGCAGCTCGGGCCAGGTGGCGGTGGCGGACAGCCGCGGTGGAACGGACGGATACCTGGCGTGCTCGACGCTGTCCGCGCTCGCCATCAGCCATCGGCCGACCTCTTCCGTCCGTCGCCGCTGCGCCTCGCTCGCGCCGCCCAGCCGGGAAAGGGCCTCCTGCAGCGCGGCCAGCGACGAGATGTGCGGCATCAGCATGCGCATGCGCGCACGCAGTTCCCGGGCGGCCCGCACGGCGTATTGATTGCCGGTGTCGAAGGCCAGGTGGGCGATCAGCTGTTCGAATGCCTGGAGGCCCGCCGTCAGCGGATGCCGGCTGGCCTGGCTGACCTTCGCCGACAGCGCCTCGGCCGCCCAGCTGGAGACAGCGGCGAACCACTGTTCCAGGCGCTGGCGAATCACCGGGGTCACGCGCTCGCCCATGGCCAGACCAGCGACGACGTTCGCACAGACGATGCCGACGATGATTTCCTCGCTGCGCGCCAGGGCGATCTCGAACACGTTCTGCGGCGCGTGCAACGCCGGCAGGGCGACCAGTGGCATGGTGTAGGCCGGCAGGCGGAACAGGTAGTTGCGTGGCGTCCGGTCGAGCATCGACACGTAGAGCATGGTCCCCGACCACAACGCAGTCGCCAGCATCAGCAGTATCGGCGTGTCGCTCAGGGGCGGCACCAGCAGCACCGCCACGGAGACGCCGAGCAAGGTGCCGCCGACGCGGTAGAGCGTCTTCGAACGCATGGCCCCCATCATCGGCTGGGACACCACGTACACGGTGCCCATGGCCCAGACCGGGTTGGGCAGCGACAGCGCCAGGGCGATGTAGAGCGCCAGCATCGAGGCCGCGAAGGTGCGCAGCGAGAACCACCAGTCGCGGGCGCTGGGCAGGGCCGGGGTCATGATTTCGCGGCGGCTCCCACCGTAGTCGAAGCCTGCGCGAAGCCCTCGATGATGCGGAATACCCGCAGGGCCGCCTCCAGGTCTTCCCGCGGCACGTCGGCGAGCATCCGCGCACGCAGTGTGATGAGTTCATGCTCGACGCCGCTGGCCAGCGCGCGCCCCGTGTCGGTGAACCAGAGCGTCTTGACGCGCTGGTCCTGCAGGCCCTTTTCCCGGCGCACCAGGCCGGCCTGGGCGAGCTGGTCGACGCTGCGCACCAGCGATGCGGCCTCGATGCCCAGCTCTTCGGCCAGCGCGCTCTGGCTGACGCCCTCCCCCAGCCGGGCGATGGCCAGCAGGGCGGAACCGCAAGGCACCGAGATGCCATGGGCCAGCAACGACTCCTGGGCGACCCGTCGCCACAACTCGCCGATGGGGCGCAGGTGGCTGGTGAACTGCTGGCGCAACTGATCGAGCTTTTTCATGGTCGCCTCGGGCCATTCGGATCGGATGTCCGAGACCTTACCCGCCATTAAATTAGTTTGCAAACTAATCATTTAACGAGCCGATCACCGGTCTCCTGCGCCCCTTCGCCAGCCCCGTGCCGAAGCTCAAACGCTGGGCGCACGGGCGCTGCAGCCCCACAGGAAGATCGTCCCCTGCCGCCCGCACGAACGGCACACGCCCTTGGGAACAGGAACGAAGCCCACCGCTGGCCGGGTGGGCGGCGGCCCGCGCAACGCCGTCACCGGCGCCGCGCAGGACCGTGACCGTGGCCTCAGGCGCCCAGGTGCTTCCTGTAGAAGGGCACCAGTTGCGCCAGCGCCTGGCCGGTGGCCTCGGGCTGGTCGTACAGCTCGTAGTGGCTCGTGCCCGCGACGATCTGGATGCTCTTCTGGCTGGAGCGCGCCCGGCCATAGAGCTCCAGGCCGTCACGGTAGGAGCCGAAGCCGCCCGGCACGCCGCCGATGACGATGTGCAGCGGCTGGGTCAGCAGCACCTCGGCGAAGTGGAAGGCGTCCCAGCCCACCGCCGCCGCGGTGCTGGTGAAGCGCAGCTTGTTGGGCGAGCCCGGCTGCTGGCCGCGCGGCGTGGTGTAGTACTGCACGGCTTCGACGATGTCGATGTCGTCGATGCCGGCCTTGGCCCGCTCCGCTTCCGAAGCGGGGATGTAGCCCACGATCAGCGGCTCGGCGCCGCGCGCTTCGGCGGTGCGCTGCCTGGCGATGGCGTCCAGCGTCTTCAGCGCGGCGTCGGGCGTCATGTCGCCTTCGCGCATCAGGCGCCCATAGTTGGCGGCGACCACGGTGCCCACGGCCTTGAAGCGGCGCTCGGTCATCGCTGCGCTGACGGCGTAACCGCCGCCGCCGCACACGCCCAGCACGCCAATGCGCTCCTCGTCCACGTAGGGCAGGGTCACCAGGTAGTCCACGGCGCAGCGGAAGTCCTCGACGCGGGTGGCGGGGTCTTCGCTGAAGCGCGGTTCGCCGCCGCTGGCGCCCTGGGTGGAGGCGTCGAAGGCCAGGGTGATGAAGCCGGCCCGGGTCAGCGCCTCGCCATAGATGGCGCCCGCGGTCTGTTCCTTGCAACTGCTGATCGGGTGGGCGCAGACGATGGCGGCGTAGCGCTTGCCGGCATCGAAGCCCTCGGGCAGGCGCAGGGTGGCGGCCACGTCCCAGGCGCCATGTTTGAAGGTGACGGATTGCATCTGGCTCATGGAAGGTTCCTCGAATGTCGGCGCCGGTAGCGGCGCATTACAGATGGGCCTTGAAGAACGGGCCGAGCTTGGCCATGGCCTCGCCCACCAGCTCCGGCTTGTCGTACATGCCGATATGGGTTCCGCCGGGGACGATGTGCAGGTGCTTGTCCTTGCTCGCGGCGCGGCGGAACAGGTCTTCGCTGATCCAGCGCGTGCCCGCCTGCTCGCCGGCGACGATCTGGATCGGCTGGGTCAGGAACAGCTCCACCAGGTGGAAGGCATCGAAGGTGACGAGCTGCATCAGGCTTCGCGTCGGCGCGATGCTCGGCGAAGTGGGGCGCTGCGCGCGCGGGGTGCGGTAGTACTCGACCGCCTCGGCCAGGTCGGCGTTGGGTGCTTCTTCGGCGATCTTCGGCACGATCGGGTAGTAGCCCGTCGCGGCGCCGTTGGCCTCGTCGGTGCGGGCCTTCGCGGCGCTCTCCAGCATGGCGAAGGCGCCGCCGAGGTCTTCGCGCCCTTCCCAGCCGTTGCGCAGGATCGCGCCATAGTTGGCTGCGCTGACGGCGCCCACGGCCTTGATGCGGCGGTCGCCCAGGGCGGCCGTCACGGTATAGCCGCCGCCGGCGCAGATGCCCATGGCGCCGATGCGCCCGGGGTCGACATAGGGCAGGGTCGTGAGGTAGTCGATGGCGGCGCTGATGTCCTCGACACGCGCATAGGGGTTCTCCAGCTGGCGCGGCTCGCCGCCGCTCTCGCCCTGGTACGAGGCGTCGAATGCCAGCGTGACGAAACCCAGTTCGGCCAGCTTGGCAGCGTAAAGCCCACTGGTCTGCTCCTTCACGCCGCCGGCGGGATGGGTGACGACGATGGCCGGGTAGGTCCTGCGCTCGTCGAAGCCGGCCGGCAAGTGCAGGTTGGCGGCCATCTCGATCGGGCCGTTGTCGAATTTCACCGATTTCATGTCCAGTTACCTCCTCAGAGATTCACCAAGGGACGCGGCATCGAATGCTATTCCCCGCCCGCCGTACGGACCATGCTTTCCAGTACAGATTTCTTTTTCGATCGTACGACCCGAATGAATACTCCCCGTTCACGAGCGCGCTTGCCGGCCCGCGCCACGGCCGGCTGGCGCGTTCGCTGTCAGAGCCCGGCCGCCCGGGCCAGCGATTCCTGGAAATCCGGATGGGCGATGGCGAGCATCCGCCGCGCCCGCTCGCGCAGGTCGCAGCCGCGCAGGTCGGCCACGCCGTATTCGGTGACGATGAGCGCGGCGTCCGCCCGCGGCGTGCTCACCGGGCCGGACAGGCACTCCACCACCCTACTCTGCCTGCCACCCAGCGCCGTGGCCGGCAAGGCGATGATCGGCAGGCCGCCCAGCGAGGCCTGGGCGCCGCGGAGGAAGTCCATCGCCCCGCCTACCGCGCCGACGTAGGCGCCGCCGGCGATCTCCGCGTTGATCTGCCCGGTCAGGTCCACCTCGATGGCCGAGTTGATGGTCACCAGGCGCTCGATGCTGCCGAGCACCGCCAGAGAATGCGTGTAGGCTGTCGAGCGCAGCTGGATGCGCGGGTTGCGGTGGGCATGGCGGTAGACCCGCTCGCCGCCCAGCAACACCCCGGCGACCGTGACGCCCCTGTCGATGTTCTTGCGCGCATTGGTGATCACGCCCAGCTCCATCAGCTCCGCCACCTTGTCGCCGATGGCGCCGGAGTGGATGCCCAGGTCGCGGTGCGAGCGCAGGCCGTCGAGCGCCGCCTCGGGCAGGCTGCCCAGGCCCAGCTGCAGGGTCGCGCCGTCCTCCACCAGGCCGCCGATGTGCCGGGCGATGGCCCGCTCCACCTCGCCGCCGGGCGCCGCCGGGACTTCCAGCGGCGCGCTGGAGGTGCGCACCAGCAGGTCGATGTCGCGCGGGTCCAGGTATTCGCCGTGGGTCCAGGGCGTCTGCTCGTTGACCTCGGCGATCACCAGCCGCGCACTGCGCAGCAGCGGCACCAGGTATTCGGCGGCGATGCCGAAGCTGAAGCCTCCCGGCCCTTCGGCCACCTGCAGCAACAGCACGTCTACCGGCGCCAGTGCCGCCGCCAGCTGGGTGTAGTGGCACGGCAGGATGTCCAGGCGCTTCTCCCGCGCCAGCAGGCGGTTGCGCCCGGCGCCGCAGTACGACTGGTAATGTACCTGGGCGGCATGTTCCGGGCCGACGCTGGCGGACAGGCTCATGCCGACGAAGGCGCGGAAGCTGCCGATCGCCTCGCGCTGGGCCATCAGGCGCGCGGTCAGCGCCGTGGGTTCGGCGCCGCCCTGCCCCCACACCACCCGGTCGCCCGGGTGGATCAGGGCGGCGAAGTCCAGCGTCTCCAGGCGGATTTCTTCCGTCATCTCAGGCTGCTCCCGCTCAGGCCCGCTCGAAGATCGCCGCCAGGCCCTGGCCGCCGCCGATGCACATGGTCTCCAGGGCGTAGCGCCCTTTGCGGCGCTGCAGCTCGTGCAGCACCGAAGTCATGATGCGCATGCCGGTGGCGCCCACCGGGTGCCCCAGGGAGATGCCCGAGCCGTTGACGTTGAGCCGCTGCGCATCGTTCCAGCCCCAGCCCTTGAGCACCGCCAGCACCTGGCAGGCGAAGGCCTCGTTGACCTCCACCAGGTCCATCTGCTCGAAGCCTAGGCCGGTGCGCTCGAACAGCTTGCGCACCGCCGGCACCGGGCCGATGCCCATGGTCGCCGGCTCGCAGCCCGCGGCGGCCCAGCTGTGCAGGTAGCCGATCGGCTCCAGGCCCAGCTCGGCCAGCTTGTCCTCGGCCACCACCAGGCAGGCGGCGGCGGCGTCGTTCTGCTGCGAGGCGTTGCCGGCCGTCACTGTGCCGTCCTTCACCAATGCCCGCAGCCCGGCCAGCTTTTCCAGCGTGGTGTCGCCGCGCACGCCTTCGTCGCGGTTCACCAGGATGGGTTCGCCACGCTTCTGCGGCACGCTGATGGGCACGATCTCGGCGTCGAAGCGTCCGGCTTCCCAGGCTGCTGCGGCACGCTGCTGGCTGCGCGCGGCGAAGGCGTCGGCCTCCTCGCGGCTGATGGCGTATTCGCGGGCCAGGTTCTCGGCGGTCTCGATCATCCCCGAGATGCGTCCGAAGCGGTGCTCCGGCTGCGAGCGCTCGCGGCCGCGGTCGAGGCGGTCGTGCAGGGTCACGGAGCCGGCGCGGGCGCCCCAGCGCATGTCGGTGGAGTAGTACTCGATGTTGCTCATGCTCTCCACGCCGCCGGCCAGGACCACGTCGGCGGCGCCGGTCTGCACCATCATCGCGGCGCTGGCCAGGGCCTGCAGGCCGCCGCCACAGCGGCGGTCCAGCTGCATGCCCGGCACGCTCACCGGCAGGCCCGCCTCCAGGGCGATCCAGCGCCCCACGCAGGGTGTCTCGGAGTTGGCGTAGGACTGGGCGAACACCACGTCATCGATGCGCGCCGGGTCCAGGCGCGTCTGCGCCAGGATGGCCTTGACCACCTCGGCGCCCAGGCGCTCCACCGGCACGCTGCGCAGGCTGCCGCCAAAGGCGCCGACCGGGGTACGGCGCGGCGCGACTATCGCTGCTCTTCTCATTGTCGTTGTCTCCCGGGCGCTCAGAGCGCCGCCTGCAGTTGCGGCACGACTTCGAACAGGTCGCCCACCAGGCCGTAGTCGGCGACCTGGAAGATCGGCGCCTCCTCGTCCTTGTTGATGGCCACGATGACTTTCGAGTCCTTCATGCCCGCCAGGTGCTGGATGGCGCCGGAGATGCCCACGGCGATGTAGAGCTGCGGCGCGACAATCTTGCCGGTCTGGCCGACCTGCATGTCGTTGGGCACGAAGCCGGCATCCACCGCGGCGCGGGAAGCGCCCACCGCGGCGCCGAGCTTGTCGGCCAGGGCATAGAGCAGCTTGAAGTTGTCGCCGTTCTGCATGCCGCGGCCACCGGAGACCACGATCTTCGCGGCGGTCAGTTCCGGGCGATCGGACTTGGCCAGTTCTTCACCGACGAAGGCCGAACTGCGCGAGTCGAACACACTGCTCACGACTTCCACGCTGGCCGAGCCGCCCTGCGCACTGGCCGCGTCGAAGCCGGTGCCGCGCACGCTGATGACCTTGACCGGGGCCGAGGACTGCACGGTGGCGATGGCGTTGCCGGCGTAGATCGGGCGCTTGAAGGTGTCGGCGCTGACCACCTCGATGATCTCGGAGAGCTGGTCGACGTCCAGTTGCGCGGCCACCCGCGGCAGGTAGTTCTTGCCGTTGGTGGTGGCGGGCGCCAGCACGTGGCTGTAGCCGCCGGCCAGGGAAACCACCAGCGGCGCGATGTTCTCCGGCAGCTGGTGGGCGTAGGCGGCGTTGTCGGCGACCAGCACCTTGGTCACGCCGGCGACCTGGGCGGCGGCCTCGGCCACGCCACCGACGTCCTGCCCGGCGACCAGCAGGTGGATCTCGCCGCCGATCTTCTGCGCGGCGGCGACGGTGTTCAGGGTGGCGCCGGCCAGGGCGCCGTCGTTGTGCTCAGCGATTACCAGGATAGCCATCAGATCACCTTCGCCTCGTTCTTCAGTTTCTCGACCAGTTCGGCCACGGACTTGACCTTGATGCCAGCGCTGCGGGCGGCCGGCGCCTCGACCTTGAGGGTCTTGACGGTGGAGCCGGTGGACACGCCGAGGGCGTCCGGGCTGACCACCTCCAGCGGCTTCTTCTTCGCCTTCATGATGTTCGGCAGCGAGGCGTAGCGCGGCTCGTTCAGGCGCAGGTCGGTGGTGACGATCGCCGGCAGGTTCAGCGCGACGGTCTGCAGGCCGCCATCGATTTCACGGGTGACATTCACCTTGTCGCCGGCCACTTCGACCTTGGAGGCGAAGGTGCCCTGGGCGTAGCCGGTCAGCGCGGCGAGCATCTGCCCGGTCTGGTTGTTGTCGCTGTCGATGGCCTGCTTGCCGAGGATCACCAGTTGCGGCTGCTCGCGCTCGACCAGGACCTTCAGGGCCTTGGCGATGGCCAGGGAACTCAGTTCTTCGTTGGTTTCCACCAGGGTCGCGCGGTCGGCGCCCAGGGCCAGGGCGGTGCGCAGCTGCTCCTGGGCGGCGTTCGGGCCGACGGAAACGACAACGACTTCACTGGCGATGCCTTTTTCCTTCAGGCGCACGGCCTCTTCCACGGCGATTTCGCAGAAGGGGTTCATGGACATTTTCACGTTGGCGAGATCGACGCCGGAGTTGTCCGCCTTGACGCGGACCTTGACGTTGAAATCGACCACGCGCTTCACGGCGACGAGGATTTTCATGGGTGTTTTTCTCCAGTAACGCTGGAACGGGAAAGAATGCGGCGGGCACGCTCGATCAGCGGACGATCGACCATCGCCCCGTCGAGCTGGACGGCGGCGCCACTCTGGGCGGCGGCGAGCACGGCCTGCGCCCAGTCCACCGCCTTGGCGTCGGGCAGGAAGGCCTCGCGGATGGGCGCCACCTGGCGCGGATGGATCGCCAGCTTGCCGCCGAAGCCCAGGCCGCTGGCGGTCAGGGCGTCCTGGCGCACCGCGGCGGGGTCGTCGAAGCTGGTGGTGACGCCGTCCAGCGGCGGCGCCAGGCCGGCCAGGCGCGATTGCAAAACCAGCGCGCCACGGAAGTAGGCCAGGGCCTCCCAGCTGGGCTGGCAGCCCAGGTCCAGGGCCAGGTCCAGCGAGCCGAAGGCGGCCTGCACCACGCCGGGCTCGCGCAGCAGGCCGGCCAGGTCGTCGAAGGCGCCGGCGGTCTCCACCAGCGCGATCAGCGGTACCTGGCAGCCGAGCAGGTAGTGCACCAGGCGGACGTCGATGGCGGCCTCGGCCTTGGCCAGCATCAGCGCGTCGAAACGCGCCTCGCGCAGGGCCGCCAGGTCGGCCTGGAAGTCCGCGGTGCGGGTGGCGTTGATCCGCACGATCACCGGCACGCCGTCGATGCCGTGGTTGGCCACGGCTTCCCGCGCCGCGGCGCGGGCGGCGGGGGCCACGGCGTCCTCGAGGTCGAGGATCACCGCATCGGCGCCGCTGGCGGCGGCCTTGGCGAAGCGCTCGGGGCGGTCGCCGGGTACGAACAGGGGCGCCAGCGGCGCCTGGAAGGCATCGTTCAGCATGCTGCGCTGGCCTCCATGTTGAGGTTGCCGTCGGCGTCCTGGGTCCAGGCCTGCAGGCTGTCGCCCTTGTGCTGCCAGGACACCGCCGCGCGGAACGGCCGGCCGGCGATCAGCGGCACCTGGCCGCGGTAGGCGAAGCGCAGGGGCACGCGCCCGGCATGGCTGGCGGCCAGGTTGAACAGCAGGCTGGCCTGCAGCGGCCCGTGCACCACCAGCCCCGCGTAGCCTTCCACCTCGGTGACATAGGGCAGGTCGTAGTGGATGCGGTGGGCGTTGAAGGTCAGCGCCGAGTAGCGCAGCAGCAGGGTCGACGGGGTTTCCACCCAGCATTGCCGCTCGCCTTCCCGTGCCGCGCCGCCGGCCGGCGCCGGGCCGGGCGCCGCCGGGGCGCGGTAGACGATGTCCTGGCGCTCGCGGATGGCCAGGGTGCCGGCGCAGGACAGTTCATGCCTGACGGTGACGAAGCACAGCTTGCCGCTGCGGCCTTCCTTGAAGCGGATGTCGTCGATGCTCGACACCCGCAGGATCGGCTCGCCGATGGGCAGCGGCGCCAGCGTCTCCACCTCGCCGCCGGCCCACATGCGCCGGGGCAGCGGCACCGGCGGCAGGAAGCCGCCGCGGCGCGGGTGGCCGTCCTCGCCCAGCTCGGCCATGCCCGCCGCCGCCGGGCTCGGCGCCAGGCACCAGTGCAGGCCGGGCGGGGCAAAGCCCTGGTCTTCCCACAGGTGCGGCGCCAGGGTGGCGCGGTAGGCCTCCAGCATCTGCGGGGTGATCAGCGCTTCGCAGGACTCCTGGCGCCCCAGCCAGGCCTGCAGCGGGCCCAGATCGTTGGCAGTCATCGCATTCGCCTCAGAAGGAACGCGGCAGTTCGAGCAGGTGCTCGGCCACGTAGGACAGGATCAGGTTGGTGGAGATCGGCGCCACCTGGTACAGGCGCGTCTCGCGGAACTTGCGCTCGACGTCGTATTCATTGGCGAAGCCGAAGCCGCCGTGGGTCTGCAGGCAGGCGTTGGCCGCCTCCCAGCTGGCCTTGGCCGCCAGGTACTTGGCCATGTTCGCCGCGGCCCCGGCGTTGCGCCCGGCGTCGTATTCCGCGCAGGCCTTCCAGCGCATCAGGTCGGCCGCTTCCACCTCGATGTGCGCCTCGGCGATGGGGAACTGCACGCCCTGGTTCTGCCCGATGGGGCGGCCGAACACCACGCGGTCGCGGGCGTACTGGCTGGCCTTCTCGATGAACCAGCGGCCGTCGCCGATGCACTCGGCGGCGATCAGCGTGCGTTCGGCGTTGAGCCCGTCGAGGATGTAGCGGAAGCCCTTGCCCTCCTCGCCGATCAGGCTGCTGGCGGGGATTTCCAGGTTGTCGAAGAACAGCTCGTTGGTCTCGTGGTTGACCATGTTGGCGATCGGTTGCACGGTCAGGCCATTGCCGATGGCCTCGCGCAGGTCGACCAGAAAGATCGACATGCCGTCGGCCTTCTTCTTCACCTCGGCCAACGGCGTGGTGCGGGCCAGCAGGATCATCAGGTCGGAGTGCTGCACGCGGGAGATCCACACCTTCTGGCCGTTGACCACGTACTTGTCGCCCTGGCGCACGGCGGTGGTCTTGATCTTGGTGGTGTCGGTGCCGGTGGTCGGCTCGGTGACGCCCATGGACTGCAGGCGCAGCTCGCCGCTGGCCAGCTTCGGCAGGTAGTAGCGCTTCTGCTCCTCGCTGCCGCTGCGCAGCAGGGTGAACATGTTGTACATCTGCCCGTGGATGGTCCCGGAATTGCCGCCGCAATGGTTCACTTCCTCGAGGATCACCGAGGCCTCGGCCAGGCCCAGGCCGGAGCCGCCGTATTCCTCGGGGATCATCGCCGACAGCCAGCCGGCCTCGGTCATGGCTTTGACGAAGGCTTCGGGGAAGCCTTTCACTTCATCGATCTTGCGCCAGTACTCGGCGGGGAACTCCGCACAGAGGGCGCGCACGCCTTCACGGATGTCCTGGTAGCTCTCTTGGGCACGCTCAGCGTTCATCAACTCAACCTCATGGATACAGTGGCAGCGGGCCGGTCAGACCGGGTCCCAGCAGAACACGTCGGCGCTGACCTGCAGCGGCGTGAAGGAGCCGGCCAGCGCCGGCATGCCGTGCTCGGCGATGCTCTGCGCGGTCCAGCCTTCGCCCTGCTGCACCGAGCGCACCGGGCGGTTCTGGCTCATCAGGAAGATTTCGTTGCGGCGCACGGTGAAGACCTGGCCGTTGACGTCCTTGGCCTGGTCGGACAGCAGGTACGCCGCCAGCGGCGCGTTCTTCTCCGGGGTCATCTGCTTCAGGCGCTCGACGCGGGCCTTCTCCTCCGGGGTGCTGTCGGGGATGGCGCTGGTCATGCGGCTCCAGGCGAAGGGCGCGATGCAGTTGGAACGCACGTTGAAGCGCTGCATGTCCAGGGCGATGGACTTGGACAGCGCGACCATGCCCAGCTTGGCCGCCGAGTAGTTGGCCTGGCCGACGTTGCCGATCAGCGCCGAGGTGCTGACCATGTGCACGAAGGCCCCGCCGTTCTGCGCGCGGAAGCGTTCGGCGGCGGCGCGGCTGACGAAGAAGCTGCCGTTGAGGTGGACCTGGATCACCGACAGCCAGTCCTCCACGCTCATCTTGTGGAAGATCACGTCGCGGATGATCCCGGCGTTGTTCACCACCCCGTCGATGCGGCCGAAGCTGTCCATGGCGCAGGCGACGATCTGCTGCGCGCCGTTCCACTCGGCGACGCTGTCGGTGTTGATCACCGCGCGGCCGCCGAAGCCTTCGATCAGTTTCAGCGTCTCCTGGGCCGGGGTGGCCGAGCCGCCCTCCCCGCCCAGCGAGACGCCGACGTCGTTGATCACCACCGAGGCGCCGGCGCGCGCCATTTCCACCGCGATGGCCCGGCCGATGCCGCCACCGGCACCGGTGACCACCACTACTTTGTTGTCGAGCATGTCGTTCTCTCCGTCGTTCGCTTACAGGCCGAGCACGGCCTTGGCCAGGATGTTGCGCTGGATCTCCGAGCTGCCGCCGTAGATGGTCGCGGGGCGCGCCTGGAGGAACAGGCCGGTGGGGTTGAGGTTGCCGTTGCCCTCGATGGG
Source organism: Pseudomonas sp. R3.Fl (assembly GCF_023516765.1). Lineage (NCBI taxonomy): Bacteria > Pseudomonadati > Pseudomonadota > Gammaproteobacteria > Pseudomonadales > Pseudomonadaceae > Pseudomonas > Pseudomonas sp. R3.Fl. The sequence goes on along the minus strand of NZ_JAMGSO010000001.1, from coordinate 6,232,426 downwards.
CTCCAGCAGCGCGGCGTACTCGCCGGAAATCTCCAGCATGTAGTCGGTGATGCGCTGGAACAGCTCGGTCTGGTGCACCTTGAGCAGCGACACGTCGGCGCCCAGGCTCTCGCCGCGGCGCAGGCGCTCGGCGAAGCTCTCGAACAGCAGCTTGTGGTCGTCCAGGTCCAGGCGCAGGCGCGTCAGGCGGTCGCGGAAGCCGGGCTCGTCGGACAACCCCAGGTGCTCGCCGAGCAGCTCCAGGCGCGTCAGCGCGTTGGCCGACTGCTTGGGCGAGCCGAGGAAGATGCGTTCGAAGCCCAACAGCGCCTTGGCCATGGTCCAGCCGGCGTTCATCTCGCCGACCAGGTTGCCGCGCGGCACGCGCACGTCGTCGAAGAACACCTCGCACAGCTCGTCGTGCAGGTCGAGGTTGAGGATCGGCCGCACGGTCACGCCGGGGCTGTCCATCGGCACCAGCAGGAAGCTGATGCCTTCCTGTTTCTTCGCCGTCTTGTCGGTGCGCACCAGCAGGAAGATCCAGTCGGCGTCGGTGGCCAGGGTGGTCCAGATCTTCTGGCCGTTGACCACCCACTCGTCGCCGTCGAGCACGGCCTCGGTGCGCAGGCTGGCCAGGTCCGAGCCGGCGTTCGGCTCGCTGTAGCCCTGGCACCAGATGTGCTCGCCGGAGAGGATGCGCGGCAGGAAATACTGCTGCTGCTCGGGCGAGCCGTAGCGGATCAGCAGCGGGCCGAGCAGCATGATGCCGTGGTCCGGGGTGCGGGCCACGCCGTAGTTCTCGAACTCCTCGGTGTAGATCAGCTGCTTGGCCGCCGACAGGCCCATGCCGCCGAACTCTCGGGGCCAGCCCGGGCACAGCCAGCCGTGCTCGGAGAGGGTCATGTACCAGTCCTTGACCTCGTTCCAGTGCAGGCGCTTGGGCAGGTCGCGCAGCTCCTCGGGGAAGTTCGCCCGTAGGAACTCGCGTACCGTTTGGCGGAACGCGTCGTCGCTCAGCGCGTTGAAGTCGGGCAGTTGCGGTTTGTCGCTCATTGTCGTTCTCCTCCAGCGGATGTCAGGCGTCGCCCAGGCGCGGCATGCAGGCGTCGTAGCGGCGTCGGTGCTGGGCGGACGAGCCGTAGAGGTTGGCCAGGCTCATGGCCTTGCGCAGGAACAGGCCGACGTCGCATTCGTCGGTGTAGCCGATGGCGCCGTGCAGCTGCACGGCCTGGCGGGTGACCAGCAGCGCCGCGTCGGCGGCGCGCGCCTTGGCCCGCGACACCGCGGCGCGGCGCTGGGCCACGGGGGCGCCGGCGTCGCAGGCGGCCGCGGCGGCGTCCAGGCTGGCGCGCCACAGGGCCAGTTGCAGCTTCAGGTCCACCGCGCGGTGCTGCAGGGCCTGGAAGTTGCCGATGGCCTGGCCGAACTGCTTGCGGGTGCGCAGGTAGTCCAGGGTCAGGGCGAAGGCCTGCTCGGCGGCGCCCAGCAGATAGGCGGCGGTGCCCAGCGCGGCTTCGTCCAGGGCGTCGGCCAGGGCCTCGGCGTCCAGCGGCAGCAGCTCGGCCGGGGCCTGCTCCAGCACCAGGCTGCCCAGGTGGCCGCCGTCCTGGGTCTGGGCGACGTACAGGGTCACGCCGGGCGCCCCCACCTCGACCAGCGCCAGCCCCCGGTCCGTGCTGACCAGGAATCCATCGGCGCCGGCGGCCATGGGCAGGCAGACCTTACTGCCGCTGACCTTGCCATCGACCAGGCGCGTAGCCCCGGCCTGCGGTTCCAGGCTGTCGTACTGCTCCTGCAGCGCAGGCAGCAGCAGGCGCTCACCAGTCAGCTGGGCGGCCAGCAGCTCGCCGTTCAACAGGCGCGCGGCCAGCACCGCCGGCACGAAAGGCTCCGGCACCAGCGCGGCGCCCAGCACTTCCAGCAGCGCGCAATATTCGGCCATGCCCAGGCCGGCGCCGCCCTGCGCCTCCGCCAGCGGCAGGCCGAGCCAGCCGTTGCCGGCCATCTCGCGCCACACCGCCTTGTCGAACCCAGGGGCCTGGTAGCGCAGCCCGCGCACCCGCGCCAGCTCGCCCGCCGGGGCGAAGGCCGAGGCGCTGTCGCGGATCATGCGGATATTTTCCAAACGCTCTTCAGACGAATACATCCCGTTCTCCCGATTACCCGACATGCCGCTCACAGCCGAGCCATGTCAGTTGCATAACGCTTCAAGTCGCCACGCCGCGCCTGGCTCTCGTGCTGCCCGGGCTCGCGTCCGGACAGCACGGGTTGCTGCAGTGCCAGCCTGGCCTGGGCCACCCGCGTCTCTCGCCCGCCGGCATTGCCGTCATGGCCGGCCCGCAGCGCGGCGCCACCGCTCCACAGCGGCGGTTGCCCCAGCACGACACCCAGGAGCAACGCATGGATCACGGCGGCCCGGCGCTGGCGGACGCGTCGCACCGCAGTCCCGACGGCCCCGTGTCGTGCGCTGGTTCCAGCAATCATGTGGCGCCCCCTTTCGTGTTGCCTTCGCTGCGTGCCAGAGGTTGAAATCGATATTTCATTATCTGAAATTTCATTTCAATCAACGATGCCGCTAAAATCCCCCCGTCAGCCACGCTATCTGCGCGTTGTTCCGTAGTTCGGTATTCGGCGGGCCCGGCGAAGGCTGCCGGCCCGCTCCGGCGACAGGCCCCAACCCCCATGCCCCAGACTCAAGGACGCCCCGTGAAGAACCTGCGCAAGCCATCTTTCAAACCGGTCGAGGCCGTTGTCCGCGCGCTCAGGGTGCTGCGCGTCATCAACGAGGAGAAGCAGTCGACCGTCGCCTCGCTCCACCGGCAGACCGGGCTGGACAAGGCGACCATCGTGCGCATGCTGGAAACCCTCCACCATGAGGGCTATGTCGCCAGGGACCAGGAGCGGGCGGTGTATTCGGTGACCGCGCGCACGCTCCTGCTGAGCCAGGGCTATGACAGGTCGCGCTGGCTCGCCAGCGTCGCCGAGCCGACCCTGGCGCGCTTCCGCAACGCCATCGGCTGGCCTTCGGACCTGGCCCTGTTCGACTTCGACGCCATGGTGGTGGTGCAGACGTCCCGCGGCAGCGGCCCGCTGTCGTTCAACCGCCAGCCCGGCTTCCGCTCGCCCATGCTGGCCACCTCCATCGGCCTGGCCTACCTGGCGTTCTGCGGCGAGGAGGAACGCCGCTCGATCATCGAGAACCTGGCCGCCAGCCCCGGCGAATGGAACCAGCTCGCCCAGGACCCCGTGCGGCTCGAAAAGCTGCTGAAGAAGATCCGCAAGGACGGCTTCGCCGTCATGAGCAGCGAATACAGCCGCGACGTCTTCGCCAGCAACGTCTGGGCCATCGGCGTGCCGGTGATGCACGAGGGCGAGCTGTTCGCCACCATGAACGTCATGCTGCTCAAGAGCGCCGTCAACCTCACCGAGGCGCGCAAGACCCTACTGGCGCCCCTGCAGCGCACCGCGGCGCAGATCGCCCGCGACCTCGCCCAGTCGCGCTACAGCTGACGGCAACGCCCGAGGCATCGGGCGCCGTGCGATGGAGGCCGGACGGGGATTCCATTGCACGGGCCGCAGCCCTCGTCAAAGCCGCATCCCCAGCCTGCTATGGAAAGATGGCCGTGACCGCCTACGACTCGCGTCGGGGCGGGTCCGGTCATGCATGACAAGAAGAGGATGCGGCCCATGGCACTCGATCCCAGTACGCAAGATTTCGTCACTGCCGCGCGGCTCAATGCCCGCAAGCCCAGGCACCTGATGTCGCCCGAGGAAGCCCGCGATGCCCTGGCGGGCCTGAAGGGCCTGCTCGGCCCGGGGGCCGGGCTGGCGCTGCGGGAGAACCGCAGGCTGGCGGTCGCGGGCGGCGAGATCGAGCTGCGCCTGCTTCGCCCGGAAGGCGAACTCCAGGGCGTCATCGTCTATTTCCATGGCGGCGGCTGGGTCGTCGGCAGCAACGACGAATTCGAGCCCATGTGCCGCAACCTCGCGGCGCAGAGCGGCTGCGCCATCGTCATGGTGTGCTACCGCAAGGCCCCGGAACACCCCTTCCCCATCCCGCTGGAGGATGCCTGGGCCGGGTTCGAGTGGGTCGCCGCGCAGCGCCGGGCGCTCTTCGGCAGCGACCTGCCGTTGCTGCTGGCCGGCGACAGCGCCGGCGGCAACCTGGCGGCCTGCGTGGCCCTGCGCGAACGCCAGCGCGGCGGCGAGCGCATCCGGGGCCTGGCGCTGATCTACCCGGTGACCGACGCGGACTTCCAGACCGCGTCCTACCGCGACCCGGACATGCAGGTCCTGCTGCCCGCCGAGGTCATGCGCTACTACTGGGACCACTACGTGCCCGATGCCGGCCGGCGCAGCGACCCCCAAGTGGCGCCGCTGCGCTCGCCCAGCGTCGCCGGCCTGCCGCCGAGCATCATCCTCACCGCCGAGCACGACGTGCTGCGCGACGAAGGCGAAGCGTTCGCCGCGCGGCTGCGCGAAGCGGGCGTGCCGGTGGCCCATCGCCGCTTCGAGGGGCAGATCCACGCCTTCATGATGATGGTCGACCTGCTGCCCGGCAGCGCCGAGGCCATCCGCTACACCGCCGACGAAATCAGGGCCCTGCTCGGCAGGCGCTGAGCAGGCCCGACCTTGCGAGCGAAGGTGTCGGTTCCCGGTGGGCAGCGGCTCACGCCGGGATCGATGCCGTTTCCATCCACCCCGGGAGAACCCCCATGCAAGCAGAGAAGCAGACCGTCCTGATCACCGGCGGCGCCAGCGGAATAGGCGCGGCCGTCGCCAGGCTATTCATCGGCCAGGGCGCGCAGGTCGCCATCGCCGACATCCATTTCGAACAGGCCAGGGCGCTGGCCGCCGAGCTGGGCGACAACGCCAGGCCCTTCGCGCTGGACGTCGGCGACGCCGGGAACGTCCGCAGCCTGGTCGCGCAGCTGGGCAAGGTCGACGTCCTGGTGAACAGCGCGGGCATCCTGCTCAACAAGCCCTTCCTCGACACCGAGCCCGAGGACTTCGAGCGCCTGCTGCGGGTGAACCTGCTGGGCACCTGCCTGGTCGCCCGGGAGGCGGCGCGGAGCATGCTCGGCCGCGGCGGGCGGATCATCAACGTCGCCTCCGCGGCCGGCCTGCTGGGCTTCCCCGGGCGCACGGCGTACGCGGCCTCCAAGGGCGCGGTGATCGCCGCGACGCGGGTGATGGCCCTGGAGCTGGCCGAGCACGGCATCCTGGTGAACGCCATCGCCCCCGGCTCGGTGGCGACGGCGATGACCGCCGCCACCTACGACGAGCGCTTCCGCCGCAGCATCACCGCCAGCGTTCCGCTGGCCCGGGTGGCCAGCCCCGAGGAGATCGCCGAGGTCGCCGTATTCCTGGCCTCCCCCGCCGCCAGCTACATCACCGGCCAGACCTTTGCCGTGGACGGCGGCATGAGCAGTACCGGCATGACCTGCCAGAGCCTGCAGCAGGACTAGCCCTGGCCACCGGCGCCCGCCGCCGCGGCGGGCGCCTCGAACCCAAGCGAGGACTACCGCATTGAACCCACTCAAAGACGCCTTCGTGAAACGGCAAGGCTACTGGAACGACGACCTGCAGCGCGCCCTGGATACCGACCCGGGGTTCTTCGAGGCCTGCCTCCGGCTCTGCTTCCCCTCCCCGCGCCCGCCGCTGCTGGAGGCGCGCGTGCGGCACCTGGTGCTGATCGCGGCCAACGCCGCGGTGACGCACCTGAACGAACGGGAACTGGGCGTGCAGATAAAATGCGCGCTCGACCAGGGCGCCACCCGCGAGCAGGTCCGGGAAGTCCTGCAGATGGCCTCGGTGCTGGGCATGCACGGCTTCATGCTGGGCGCCCCGATCCTGATGCGCGAGCTCGGCGGCGGCCAGGCCCGCGAGGCGTCGGCCGAACACCGCGCCAGGGCGGAACAGGTCCGGGACAAGTTCACCGCCGGGCGGCAGTACTGGAGCGAGCTGCTGGAGGACATGCTGCAGGCCCACCCCGAGTTCTTCGACGCCTATGCCGACTTTTCCTCGGTGCCCTGGCTGACCGGCACCCTCGAACCCAAGGTCCGCGAATTCATCTACGTCGCCATCGACGTTTCCACCACCCACCTGCATGGGGAGGGGGCGCGGATCCACATGGCCAACGCCCTGCGCCATGGGGCGACGGTGGACGAGCTGGTGGAGGTGATGCAGATCGTCAGTTGCCTGGGCGTGCAGAGCTGGACCACCGGGCTGCGCGTCCTGGAACAGGTCGCGCCGTCCGCCCAGGACTAGCCCCCGTGGCGCATGCCGGGCAACTGCCCGGCATGCGCCCTTCCCGTCAGCGCTGCCCCGCGTTTTCCCGCAGGCGCCACATGCCCGCCCCCGCGGCGAGCCAGCCGCCGTCCACGGCCAGGCATTGGCCGGTGACCGAACCGGCGCGTTCGGAGCACAAGTAGGCCACCGCATCCGCCACTTCGGCCGCGCTGGAGAAGCGCCCGCTGGGAATGCTCGCGACGTAGTCCGCATAGTCCTTCGCCGACAGGTTGGCGATGGACAGCGGGCTTTCCACCGGCCCGGGCGCCACGGCGTTGCAGCGAATGCCCAGGGGCGCGAGTTCGACCGCCGCCTGGCGCGTCAGCCCTTCCAGGGCGGCCTTGGACGGCCCGTAGGCGGCGCGTCCCACGCTCGCCCGCCTGGCGGTGATGGAGGTGATGTTGACGATGGCGCCGCGGCCACTGCGCGCCAGGGCCGGGGCCGCCAGGCGGATGAGCGCGAAGGGCGCGGTGACGTTGACCTCGAAGGTGCGCCGCCAGGATTCGAGGTCGGTGTCCATCAGCGGCCCGAACTCCACGATGCCCGCGCAGTTGACCAGCGCGGCGAGTTCGCCGCACTGGGCGACGATCGAGGCCAGCTGCTGGTGGTCGGTGATGTCACAGGCCAGCGGCGTGACGAACTCCTCATGCTCCAGTTGGTCGATGGCGCCGGCGCGATCCAGGCAGACCACTCGCCAGCCATCGGCGATCATCGCCTGGGTGATCGCACGGCCGATCACTCCGGCGCCACCGGTTACCAGCACGACAGGACGACTCATACCTTGACTCCTTGGTTGGGTGAAACAAGGGTTGGGTGAAACAAGGGAGGGAAACCGCTGCATTGGCGCCAACCCGGCTCAGGGCAGGCTGTCCACCCAGCGGCGGATGTCGGCGAACGCTTCGCGCGCACGCCGGCTGACCATGGCCATGCGCAGGAAGCCGTGGATCAGGCCGTCGTAGCGCAGGTGCGTCACCGCCACGCCGCTCTCGGCCAGGCGCCCGGCATAGGCGTCGCCTTCGTCGCGCAGGGGGTCGAATTGCGCGGTCATCACCAGCGCCGCCGGCAGGCCGGCCAGCGACGGCGCGCGCAGGGGCGCGGCGTAGGGCTGGCAGCCCTGCTCCGGGGTGGCGACATAGTCCTGCCAGAAACGGATCATCGCGTTGCGCGTCAGCGAGTAGCCCTCGGCGTTCTCCAGGTAGGACGGGGTGGCCGGCGTGTGGTAGTCGGTGACCGGGTAGGCCAGCAGTTGCCCGACCAGGCGCGGGCCGCCCTCCTCGCGCAAGCGCAGGGCGGTCACCGTCGCCAGGTTGGCGCCCGCGCTGTCGCCGGCCAGGATCAGGCGCTCGGTGCTCACCCCCAGCTCGCGGTCGTTGACGGCGATCCAGCGGACGGCGGCGATGCAGTCGTCCAGCGATATCGGGAAGCGGCATTCCGGCGCCCGCCGGTAGTCCACCGCCACCACGCTGCAACCGCTGGCGTTGGCCAGGTCGCGGCACAGGTGGTCGTGGGTTTCCAGGTCGCCGATGACGAAACCGCCGCCATGGAAGTAGACGATGAGCCTGTCCGACGCCAGCTCCAGGGGCGTGTATTGCCGCAGGGGGATGCCCAGGCCCGCCACCAGGTCGCGGACCGCGGCGACCGGCGCGCGACGCTCCGGTGGAACGGGCGCGACGCTCGCACGCAGCTCCGCCAGGCTCATGCGTTCCATGGGCGGCATGTCCTCCAGGGACTTCAGGACTACGGCGATTTCCGGATCGAGTGGCATGGCTGGGCTTTCTCCCTGTAGCGCTGGGCAGTTGGCCGCGAAGCCGCCGGGGCCGCCCTGGGCGGGCCGGCCGGTGGCCTTCGCGAAGCGTTCCGAGCCGGGTGGCTCACGGGTTCACATGTTGTTCCACAGGCTTTCGATCCGCGGCTCGTCGATCGAGCGCGCGGCGAAATGGCCTTCGCGCATGGCGCAGACCAGGTCGCGGGGGGAAAGGGCATCCCCCACCACGTACAGCTGCGGCCCGGCGTCCACCAGTTCGTCCCACAGCTCCCGCAGCGCCTCGCGATAGGCCACCACCACGGTGGTGTCGGCCTTCACGCTCTCCGGCCTGAAGCCGTCGATGGGGCGCACCTGCACCGCGTCCCGCTGGATCGCCACCACCACCGAGCTGGTGAGGAGGCGGAAGTTGCCCAGGGCATAGAAGCGCCGCAGCGCGGCCTGGGTCCTGCCGGTCTTGTCGATCTCCGGCGCGAAGGAGGCGTGGCGCGTCACATAGGTGACGTCCAGCCCGCGCTCCAGCAGCATCTCGCAGCAGCCGATGGCCTCGTAGTGGCCGATGTCGTCCACCACCACGGCGCTGCCGCCCAGCTCGCCGGCGGCGCCGAGCACCAGGTCCTCGGAGGAGACCACCCGCGCGCCGGGCTCGATGTCCAGCTGCAGTTGGGGCGCGGCGGTCTGCACGAAGGCGTCGGCGGCGGCCGACATGGAGCCGGTGGCGAGGATCACCACGTCCGGCTGCATCGCCAGCACCTCGGCGGCATCCACGTAGGTGGACAGCTTCACCTGCACGCCGAGGCGGAAGACCTCGCGTTCGAGCCAGTTGGTCAGGTCGCCGATGCCATGGTTCTTCGGCAGGTGCTTGGCGAGGTTGATCTGCCCGCCGAGGTCGGACGACGCCTCGACCAGGGTGACCTCGTGGCCCGCCAGCGCCGAGACGCGGGCAGCCTCCATCCCCGCCGGGCCGCCGCCCACCACGACGACCTTGCGCGGCTGGCCGGAGCGGACGATCAGGTGTTCGCCGAGGCGGCCTTCGTGGCCTACCGTCGGGTTCGCCGTGCAGCTCATGCGGCCGGAGAACAGGCCGCCGATGCAGCCCTGGTTGCAGGCGATGCAGGGGCGCACCTCCAGCGAGCGCCCCTCGACTTCCTTGCGCACCAGATGGGGGTCGGCGATGGTGGCGCGCACGAGGTTCACCATCTCGGCATCGCCCGCCCGCAGCGTCTGCTCCACGTCGTCGAGGGTGCCGAAGCGGCCGACGACGATGCGCGGCACGCTGACGTCCTTGCCCACCTCGCGCATCGCCGGCAGTTGGTAGCCCGCGGGCTGGTCCATCGCGGCATAGCGCTCGACGTGGAAGTAGTAGTCGCCCTGGGAGATGTTCACGAAGTCGATCAGCCCCTTCGCCTGGAGCTGGAGGATCGCGGCGTTCACGTCCTGCGCCGAGAGGATCGCCGGATCGGAACTGGCGCCCATGCGCACGCCGAGCGCGAAGCTGGCCGGCACCTGGGCGCGCACCTCGCCGAGCAGTTCCTCCAGGAAGCGCAGGCGATTCTCGAAACTGCCGCCGTAGGCGTCGCCGCGGGTATTCAGCGACGGCGAGAGGAACTGCGAGATGAGGTAGCCGTTGCCGGCCAGCACCTCCGCGCCGTCTATCCCCGCCTTGGCCAGGCGCACCGCGGCCGCGGCGTAGGCGTGGACCAGCTCGGCGATCTGCCGCGGCGACATGGCCACCGGCGGCATCCGCGAGTAGCGCCCGGGCAGCGCCGTCACCGACCAGGGCGGCCCGCCGTTGGGGGCCGGCTCGACGTTGCCGCCGTGCCAGAGCTGCTGGAACAGCTTCATGCCCGTCGGGCGGATGGCCTCCACCAGGCGGCTCAGCGGGGCGATGCCGGCGTCGTCCTCCAGGCCCAGGGAGAAGGTCGAGGAACGGTGCACCGATACGCCTTCCAGGATGGTCAGGCCGATCCCGCCCCGCGCCCGCTCCAGGTGGTAGTGGATGTGGTCGTCGTTCACCTGGCCGCGCGAGAACAGCGTGGCGTGCGCCGTCCGCACGAGGCGGTTGGGCAGTGTGACCGGCCCGACCTGCAGGGGGGAAAGGGCCAAACGGTACTTCGAGGTCATCAGGTACTCCACGGTATTGCGGTTTCGCCTTGCGTTCTCGCGGCCCGGGCCCGTCAGCGGCCGGCCGGGGCCTGTGGCGCGACGAAGGCGTCGTAGTTGGCGTCATCCTCGCGGGCCAGCAGGTCGAAGTAGGCGCGCGTGCGCTCGGGCCAGTTGTTGACCACCTTGCCGCTGGCGGTGCGATACCAGTTGTGGCAGCCGCCGCTCCAGGAGAAGCGCTCGAACCTGGGCGTCATGTCGGCGTAGAAGCGCTCCTGGGCCTGCGGCTTCACGCTGATGAAGCGGCCCGGGGCGGCCTGGAGGCCCTTGGCCTTGCGCGCGATGTACTTCGCCTGGGCCTCGAGCATGCCGATGATCGAGTTGTGCGTATTGGTATTGGGCCCGTACATCAGGAACAGGTTGGGGAAGCCCGGCACGCTCATGCCGAGGTAGGCCTGCGGCTCGCCTTGCCAGGTGGCGTGCAGGTCGGCGCCGTCCAGACCCTTGACCGCCATGGGGAAGAGGAAGTCCGTGGAGCGGAAGCCGGTGGCGAACACCACCACCTCGGCCTTGTGGCGGTTGCCGTCGGTGTCGACGATCTCATCGCCCTGGAAGGCCTCGAGCCCCGCAGTGACCACTTCGACGTTGTCCCGCGCCAGGGTGCTGTACCAGTCGTTCGACGCCAGGATGCGCTTGCAGCCGGGCAGGTAGTCCGGCGTGACCTTGCGCCGCAACTCGGGGTCGGCGATCTGCGACTCGATCAGCTGGCGCCCTTCCTCGCGCGCCTGGACGTTCATCGGCGTGTCCGCCATGTACTTGTCGAAGCCGGCCTCGAACTGCTCGTAGAGGGCTTCGCGCTCCTGCCGCAGCAGCTCGGGGTGGAGGCGGTAGTGCAGGCGCTCCTGCAGGGGGATTTCGCGCTCGGGCTTGGGGAACACCCAGGCCGGCGAACGCTGCAGCAGAATCAGCTTCTCCACCTCGGGGGCGATGGCCGGGACGATCTGGATCGCGCTCGCCCCCGTGCCGACCACCGCCACGGTGCGCCCCTTGAGCTCGACGTCATGGCGCCACTGCGCGGAATGGAAAGCCGCGCCCTGGAAGCTGTCCAGCCCCTCGACCCTGGGCGTGGCCGGGTGGTTCAGCTGGCCCACCGCCGAAACCAGGGTGCGGCAGGTAGCCAGCACCCCGTCGGCGCCGTGCAGCGTCCAGATGCCCCGCGCCGGGTCGAACTCGGCCTTGAGCACTTCGGTGTTGAAGCGCGTGCGCAGCGTCACGCCCTGGCGTTCGGCGGTTCGCATCATGTAGGCGAGGATTTCCCGCTGCGGCGGATAGTTCGAGGTCCAGCTCCACTCCGGGGCGAACGACAGCGAGTACAGGGCCGCGGGCACGTCGCAACGGGCGCCGGGATAGTGGTTCTCGCGCCAGGTGCCGCCGACCTTGTCGGCCTTCTCGAACAGGACGAAATCCGTCAGGCCCAGTTCGTCCAGGTAATGCGCCATGGCGATACCCGCGAACCCCGTGCCGATGATGGCGACTTCATGATCGACATATTGCTCGCCGATATCTGCCGACTCACTTGTGTAATTGACCATGTTTCACAACCCTACTGAATATTCGGCGAAACGACTCCGCCGCCCTGCGAACGGATCGCACGGATATTGAATTGACGACAGGAGCGCTAGAGGACGAGGAAGGCGACGCCAAAGTGCGCGGACTCAGCCTGCGCACGCTTCCTCAAAACATCATCGGCGGGAATGAACAGGCAAGTAATGAGGCGATAAATGCGTTGCAGATAAATATTCATCGAGATCACCCGTTTTGTATTTCTTATGTGATTCGATTAGAAAACCGCCGCCCGGCAGCGTCAACGCAACCCTGGCAAGGGTTCCGTACAGTGGAATCCGCCGCCCAAGAAAAAAGCAGCGCCCGCCAAAGTCGGGACACTGCTTCGATGCTCAAAGCGAGCAAGACTCCAATCGCTTCGGGGCCTTAAGCCGCGCCGTGCGGCGCCTACAGGCAGCTCCTGGCGCGGTCGCCCCAGGTTTCGGCCCGGCCCTGCGCCGTCGGCAGGAAGACCTCCACCCTGGAACCGCTTTCCTGGGCGTCGATGATCGCCAATGCCACCGGGCCGCTCTGCGGCGCGGAAGCCTCCAGGGAGAACCCGTTCCGCGTCCTGGTCTTGGACGTGGATATATTCACCGCCTGCCACTTGGGCTCCAGGCAGGTGACATATTCCTGCGGGGACTTCCGGGTATATTCGGAGAAACTTCCCGACCTGCTTTCACCCGGCGGCGAAGAACATCCATATAGCGTCATCAGGGAAATGACACCGGCCATCATTTTCATCATTGCGCTCCTTGGTAGTTCGCTGTGCGAAGTCCCGTTTTAAAAGTCACTTCGAAAAAACTCCGCCGGAAAGGCCCCGTCGAAAGAAGGCGAACAATTCCTTCCACCGGCCCTCAGGCGCTGCGCACTTCGGTGCCCGCCTGTTTCTCCACGAAGCGGATGATGCTGGTGAAGTCTTCGTCGCTGTGCCCGTCGGCGACGGCGGCCGCCCAGATCGCGCGGACCGCCTCCAGCCCCGGAACCGGTACCTCCAGGGCCGACGCCTCGTGCACGCCGAGCGCGACGTCCTTGGCGACGATGGAGAGATGGGCGCCGAAGCTGTAGGAGCCGGGCTTGAGCGCCTGCGCCAGTATCTCGGTCAGCGCGCGGCTGCTGCCGGTGCTGGCGGCCAGCACCTCGAGCATGGTCGCCGCGTCCAGGCCGGCCTTGCTGCCCAGGGCCAGGCCCTCGGCGGCGACGACCATGTTCGCCGCCATCACCAGGTTGTTCACCAGCTTCATGATCTGCGCCTGGCCGGCCTGGCTGCCCAGGTTGGTCACCTGCCGGCCGATCCGCCCCAGCCAGGGCAGCACTTCGTCCACCGCGGGCGGCGGGCCGGACACCATCATCGTCAGCCGGCCCTCGCGGGCCGCGGGGGCGCCGCCGCTGATGGGCCCGTCCACCAGGGCGACGTTCTTCGCCGCAAGGCCCGCGGCGATGGCCTGGATGCAGTCGCGGCCGATGGTCGAGGTTTCGACGTACAGCCGCACCCGCTCGCCGAAGATCACCCCGCCCTCGTCCAGCGCGACGCTCTTGCTGATGGCCGGGCTGGGCAGGCAGGCGAAGACGATTTCCGCGGCGTCGGCCACCTCGCGCGGGGAGCCATGGACGACCGCGCCCTTGCGCGAGAACGCGTCCAGGACCTGCGCGTTGCGGTCGAAGACATGCAGGGTGACGTCCTCACCCAGCAGGCGCTCGGCCATGGGCGCGCCCATCTGGCCCAGGCCTATCCACCCCAGATCGATTCGTTTCGACATAAGTTTTCTCGCTCCTGCAGGCTCGCCGAGGGCGAGCGATGCGTGGAAAAGGGGCACGGGCCGCGGCCCTGCCCCGCTGATTCAGTAGATCGTCACGCCGCTGTCGACCGGCAGTATCTGCCCGGTGACGCGCCGGGACTCGTCGGCGCCGAGGAACACCGCCATCTCCGCCATGTCGATGGGCTCGCAGACGCCCAGCAGGCACTGGTCGGCGAGTTTCTTCAGTTCCTCGCGCTGGTCGATCAGCCCGCGGGTGCGCTCCGAGAGGGTCAGGCCCGGGGCGATGGCGTTCACCCGCACCTTGTCGGCGGCATATTCGTGCGCCATCGAACGGGTGATCGCCGACACGCCGCCCTTGGCCGCCGTATAGCAATCGCGCTCGGGCAGCGACATCAGCGCGACCATCGACGAGAAGTTGATGACCGAGCCGCCGCCTGCTTCGATCAGCCTGGGAATGCCGTACTTGCAGCAGACGAAGGTGCCGAACAGGTCCAGGCTGATCGCCCGCCAGAACTCTTCCTCGGGGGCCTCGGTGACGCGGCTGTCGTGGGGCGTGGAGCCGCCGGCGACATTGCACAGGATGTCCAGCTTGCCGAAGGACTTCACCGCCAGCTCGATGCCGGCCACCACGCTTTCGCTGCGGGTGACATCCACCACGCCGGCCACGATGCGCCCGCGATCGGCGCAGGAGGCGATGACGCCCTCCAGCGCGTCCCGCGAGATGTCCGCCGCCAGCACACAGGCGCCCTCCTGCACGAAACGCCTGCAGATCTCCGAGCCGATGCCACCCGCCGCGCCGGTGACGAAGGCCACCTTGCCAGCCAACCTACCCATTGTCTTTCTCCTTCAAGCTGATGCCCGCCCCGCCACCACGGGGCGAACGAACCCATGGTCAATCGCCCAGGCCGGCGGCGCGGCGGATCGCGAACAGCGGATCGCCGGCGTCGCGCTTGCCCAGCGCCCACCTGGGATGGTCGTCCACCGTGCCGATGTTGGGCCGGGCATGGGTGGAGTCGAACACGGTCACCCGCTTGGCGATGCGCCACTGGCCGTCGCGCTTCTCGAAACGGTCGACGTAGCGGCCCAGCACGTCCATGCGGACGCGGCCGCTGGCCGAGGCGTCGGCGTCGTCGCCGAAGAACATCTTGCGGTGCCCTTCGGAGCTGGCGCTGAGCTCCAGCACCGCGAAGAAATAGGTCTCCACCACGGCCAGGTTCTCGTCGCCGAACTCGATCAGGCAGTTGCCCAGCAGGTGCGTGGACTTGGGCACGCCGGAATGGTTGCCGCTCACCCAGTCGATGAACTGCTCGCGGCTGCCGAAGAAGTCGCCGTGGTGGTCGGTGGCGTCCTCGAAGAAGGCCGCGCGGGCGCTCTCCCAGTCGCGGCGGTCGACCGAGCGCGCGTAGCGCATCACCACGTCATGGATGATGGATTTGTCGATCAGTTGCTGGATCGCATCAGTCATTGCTGTTCCCTTGTAGTCACGGATGCCGGCCGCCTTGGCCGCGGCCGGCAGGGCGCATCACGCCAGCTCGGTTCCGGCCTTGGCCGCGGGGGTTTCGAGGCGCTGGAAGATGAAGCCGCGATAGCCGTCGTTCGCCACCTCGTCGCACTTCTCCCGATAGCCGCCGGCGCCTCCCAGGTAGGGGATGAACACCCGGGGCTTGCCGGGCACGTTGGCGCCCAGGTACCAGGAGTTGGCCTTGAGGTAGAGGGTGTTGCTCACCACCTCCTGCACGTGCTCGAACCAGTTCTCTTCGGCGGCCTGGTCGGCCTCGATGGAAGCCAGGCCGTTGCGGCGCATGTAGGCGATGCAGTCGGTCACCCACTCCACGTGCTGCTCGATGGACACCGCCATGTTGTTCAGCGGGCCGGGGCTCAGGGGGCCGGTGATCATGAAGAAGTTGGGGAACTCGCTGGTGCTGATACCCAGCAGCGCCCGCGGGCCGTCCCGCCACTTGTCCTGCAGCTTGCGGCCGTTGCGGCCGGTCAGGTCCACGCGCAGGATCGCGCCGGTGAGGGCGTCGTAGCCGGTGGCGAAGACCATGGCGTCGAATTCGTGGTGCACGCCGTCGCGGGTGAGGATGCCGGTCTCGGTCACGCGCTCCACCGGCGTCTCCCGCAGGTCCACCAGGGACACGTTGTCGCGGTTGAAGGTCTCGTAGTAGGCGATGCCCAGGCAGGGGCGCTTGGTGCCGAAGGGGTAGCTGGTGGGGATCAGCTTCTCGGCGATGGCCGGGTCCTTGACGATCCCGCGGATCTTGCGCGCGAAGAAGTCCGCCACCGTCTTGTTGGCCGCCTCGTCGGCGAGGATGTCGGCGTAGGTCATGCGGAAGGCCAGCAGGTGGCCCATCTCGCCCCAGGCCTGCTCGTACTTCTTCTCGCGCTCCTCGGCGCTGACGTCGAAGGCCTTGGTGCTGGGGAAGTCCACCGGGATGCCGTAGCGGGTGTAGCGGGACTTCTGGCGGCGCGCGGCGTAGCTCTGCTTGACCTTGTCGCGGAGTTCGTCGGTCAGCTTGTAGTTGTCGGTGGGCACGCAATACACCGGGGTGCGCTGGAACACGCTCAGGTGCGCGGCCTGGCGGGCCACGATGGGAATGACCTGGATGCCCGAGGAGCCGGTGCCGAACACCGCCACGCGCTTGCCGGTGAAGTCCACGCCCTCGTGGGGCCAGCGCCCGGTGTGGTAGGTGGCGCCTTTGAAGCTGGAGAGCCCGTCCAGCTCGGGGGCCTTCGGCTCGGACAGCACGCCGACGCCGCTGATGAGGTAGCGCGCCTTGAGGGTTTCGCCGCGGTCGGTGTGCACGGCCCAGAGCGCCTGCTTTTCCTCGTAGGTCGCGGCCGTCACGCGGGTCTGGAACTGGAAATGGCGGCGCAGTTCGAAACGGTCGGCGACATGGTTCAGGTAGCTGAGAATCTCCGGCTGGGCCGCGTAGCGCTCGCTCCAGTTCCACTCCTGCTGCAGCTCCTCGGAGAACGAGAAGGAGTAGTCGAAGCTCTCCAGGTCGACCCTGGCGCCGGGGTAGCGGTTCCAGTACCAGGTCCCGCCGACGTTGTCGCCGGCTTCGAAGCCCTGGACGTCCAGGCCCATGTCGACCAGCTTCTTGGTCATGTAGAGGCCGGACATGCCGGCCCCGATTACCACCGCATCGACGATGCGAACCGTTTTCTCAGTCATGGCAGTGCTCTTCCCATCTCGGTGAATCGATAGCCAGCCAGCGCTGGCGCTGGGCATCCGCCCCCGCCGGGCACGGGGCGCCGGCGGGAGCGAAGCGCCCGTTCCTCGTCAGTCGGCCAGCCTGGCCGACAGCTCCTGCGGCTGGATCCGCTCGATCTCCACCAACTGGTTGCCCTTGAGCTGGGCAACGATGGCCGGAATCAGGATCTGCTGCGGCGTTCCGTAGGTGGCGGCGCCACCGAAGGCGGCAGGGCCGTAGAAGGAGTCGAAGGTGACCTTGGGCAGGGCCGCGGCGACGGCGCCGGGCTCGATGCTCTGGGCCTTCTGCATGGCGGCGGCCAGCGCCTTCACGCCGTCGTAGGAGGCGATCTGGATCGGGTTGACGTCCTCGCTGGTCAGCGCCCTGACGCCCTCGTTCAGGTAGGCCCGGTGCTTGTCGATGGCGCCGCCCTGGGGCGTGGCGAAGCCCATGTACAGGTTCTCCACCGCGCCCTGGCCGGTGACCAGCAGGCCGGCGGCGCTGGTGCCGATCTGGTTGACCTTGACGCCGTTCCAGCCGAGCGCGGCCAGCTCCTTGAACACCCGGCCGCTGTCCGCGGCGGGGCTGGCGCAGAGGTCCACGACGTCCGGCTTGAGCGCGGCCAGCTTGGCGGCGACCGGCTGGAACTCCGAGGTGCCGCGCTCGAACCAGTCGCTGGCGATCACCTTCACCCCGGCGGCTTCCCAGGCTTGCCGGGTGACCGCCTCGACTTCCTTGCCGCTGGCGTCGTTGGGGTTGAGCAGAACCACCGTCCTGATCTGCGGGTTGGCGCTTTTGACGTAGCGGACCAGCGGCGCGACGATTTCGCGGGGGCCGTTGTTCAGCGTGAAGGTCAGCGGGTACTTCGGCCCCTTCAGGCTCTCGCCCCAGGCGGAGGTGAACATCAGCACGCCGCGCCGCTCGGAAAGCGACTGCAGGGCGCGGGCGGTGGCGGTGCCATGGGCGGCCACCACGTACTTGACGTTGTCCTTGCTCAGCAAGGTCTGGGCGACCTTCGCCCCATCGGCGGCGTTGTACTTGTTGTCGTAGGCCACGCACTGGAAGTTGTAGACGTGCCCGGAAACCTTCACGCCACCGGCGGCCGCGACGTCCTTGGCCGCTTCGTCGCACAGCCATTTCGAACCTATGCCCCAATTACCGGCAGAGCCCGAAAGAATCAGCGACATGCCGAGTTTTATAATTTCATCGGCACTGGCCTGAGAGGAAACCGATGAAATACCTATGAATAAAGAGCAGGCAAGCGAAACAACTTTCTTATTGATCTTCTTCATGGCGGTTACCGCATGATGTTGTTATTTGAATTCATTAGAAGTTCGGCCTGCCGCAGCGTCAACGCAACCAGGCCGGACGTTCCGTTCTTTGGAATCTTTCGGTTGAACCGGGCCCGGGCAAGTTCAGGCATCGATGACGCCAAGGCCTGAACCCGGCCTGCCCCTGGGCTCAGAACAACGGGATGGTGTAGTTGAAGATCAGGCGGTTCTGGTCCTCGTTGCGCTGGATGTCGCTGCGCATGGAGGCGTTCCACCAGGTGACGCCGAGGCCCTTCAGCGGCCCGCTCTGGATGACGTAGTTGACGTTGAAGTCGCGCTCCCACTCGCCCTGGTCGCCGCCGCCGACGGCCTCGATGTCGCGCCCCCGCAGGTACATCGCCGAGGCGGTCAGGCCGGGGATGCCGACACCGGCGAAGTCATAGCCGTATTGCGCGTAGCTGGTGGCCTCGCCCGCGGCGGTGAAGTTGGTGATGAGGCGGTTGGTGTACAGGTAGACGTTGACACCGCCGGCGCCGGCGTCGGGCACGCTGCCGGAGTTCAGCTGCACGAAGGGGCTGTCGTCGGAAACCTTCTGGTAGCCCAGCAGGAACGAGTGGCCGTGGACCGAGTAGATGAAGGTCGCGCTCCAGGTGTCGTTGTCGATCTCGCCGTCGCCGCCGCTGGTGTAGCCGCTGACCTGGTAGCCGGCCTTGCCCGAGGCGTTGGCGCCCTGGGAGTTGGTCTTGAAGTAGCGCAGGTCGGTCTTCAGGAACTGGTCGTTGCCCAGGCTCAGGGTGTGCACCGCGCCGACGAAATGCTGGCGGTAGTAGTCCTCCAGCGAGGCCTGGTAGTACTGCACCAGCAGGTTCTTCCTCAGCTGGTAGTCCGCGCCGGCGAAGTAGAACTCGTTGCTCTCCTCCTTGCCGCCCCGCACCGACAGCCCGGTCCGGTCGCTGGAGCCGCGGCCGGTGGTGCTCTCGAGCTTGCCGCCGACCAGGGTCAGGCCGTCGATCTCGCTGGAGGTCACCATCCCGCCCTGGAAGGTCTGCGGCAGCAGGCGGGCGTCGTTGGCGTCGACCACCGGCAGCTTGGGCAGCAAGGTGCCGACCCGCGCCTCGGTCCTGGAGGCGCGCATCTTCAGGGTCATGCCGAAGCGGCTCCAGTTGTCCACGGCGCCCTCGCCGTCGGAGGGGATCAGGGTGCTGCCCGGATGGCGCCCCTTGCCGCTGTCGAGCGTCACCCCCAGCAGGCCCAGGGCGTCCACCCCCAGGCCGATGGTGCCCTCGGTGAAGCCCGACTGGTAGTCCAGCTTGAAGCCCTGGGCCCATTCCTCGGTCTTGGACGGCGCGTTGCTGCCGTCGCGATAGTCACCGTTGAAATAGAAGTTCCTCAGCCCGAGGTTGAGTTTGCTGTCACCGATGAAATCCGCCCTGGCGTGCATCGAGGCGAGTACGCCAAGAAGCGGGACAGTTATATACAACGTGCGTTTCGAACTACACATACCACCACCCTCATTTTATTGTTTTTGGGGTCGAGAAAAGCCGACGCCAGAACTTATCGTCAGCGCGTTTTAAATGGTGATAGATCTAAATTACTGGAATTGGATACTCTGGGCAGGTCGTCGTCAGATCACCTTTTTAAGTTGCCACTCCTTTATCTGAGCAGGGTCGAAACCATATTCCTGCAGAACTTCCAGGGTATGTTCCCCAACCAATGGAGCATGTTTCTGGATTTGCAGAGGCGTTCGGGAAAGATTCACCGGCGGGGCTATATAGGGAGCCCCCGAATCCAGGTGCGGATGTTCCAGCCAGACGTAGGCGCCGCTATCGGCAATCGCCTGGTCGGCATTCACCTGCGCCGGCGAATAGACCGGCCCGGCCGGAATCTTCGCCTGGCCGAGCTCCTGCAGGGCCTGCTCCCGCGTGCGCTGGGCGCACCACTGGGCCATGCGCTCGGAAAGCTCCTCGCCGTTGCGCCCCCTGAGCTCGTCGTCGGCGAAGCGCGGGTCGTCCAGCAGCTCCGGGCAGCCGACGATCCGCGTCCAGCGCTTGAACATGGCCGGGCCGATGACCTGCACGATGATCCAGCCGTCGCGGGTCTCGAAGATGTCCGAGGGGCCGTAGCTCTGGCTGCGGTTGGCGGTGGCCTGGCGCTCCAGCTTCAGCAGTTGTTCCTCGATGAGGTAGCCGCTGGAGAAGTTCAGCGCGGTCTGCAGCAGCGAGGCCTCGACCTTCTGCCCCTGGCCGCTCTTGTTGCGCTCGTAGAGGGCGGCGACGGCGCCCAGCGCGCAGGAGATGGCCGTGGCGTAGTCCACCACCGGCACCATCGACTTGATCGGCTGGCCGGGGAAGCCGGACAGGTAGACGCCGCCGCTCATGGCCTGGCCGACGCCATCGAAGCCGATCTTGTCGCGCAGCAGTTCGCTGTCGCCGAACGCCGAGGGCGCCACCAGGATGATGTCGGGCTTGATCGCCTTGAGCGTCTCGTAGTCCAGCCCGAGGTTGACCAGCGTCGCGCTGGGCATGTTGGCGATGACGATGTCCGCCGATTCCACCAGGCGCCGGACGATCCTGCGCCCCTCCTCGCTGGCCAGCTCCAGGGTGATGGAGCGCTTGTTGCGGTTGGATTGCAGGAACACCGCGCCATCGCCCTGTCCGGTGACCGGCATGACGAAGCGGTCCTCGCTGCCGCCCAGCCGGTCGATACGGATGACGTCGGCCCCCAGGTCCGCCAGCAGCGCGCCGCAGAACGGCCCGGCGATGAACCGCCCGAAATCCAGGACCCGAATATTCTCTAGCACCTTCGCCATGGTTCGCCTTTTCACTTGTTCAAACGGAGGATTCTTGTTCACTAGAACGGCCCTTCGAGGTCGCGGAGGATGCGTTCCAGTTCCGGGGCGGCTTCCTTGAGCCGCTCGCCGATGACACTGCGGACCTTGTCGAAGTCCGCGCCCACCACGGCGGCGCCGCAGTTCAGCCCCATCACGGTCGCGGCGCGGCCGATCCGCACCGGCACGCCGATGCCGTAGGTGTCGCGCTGGTAGCCGCCCTTGACCAGGCAGGTACCGCTGTTCTGCAGTTCCTCGAAGCTGCCCTGGATGCCCGCCAGGACCTGCGGGTAGCGCTCGCCGAAACGCCGTTTCATCTCGCCGAAGAGCTGCGCGCGCTCCGCCTTGCCGAGCCCCCACAGGTAGGCGCGGCCGATGGCGGTGGACTCCATCGGCAGCATCGAGCCCACGCCCAGGCGCAGCGTGGCGATGGACCGGCTCGAACAGTAGGTCACGTAGAGCATTTCCAGGTCGTCGCGAACGGCCAGCGCCACCGACACGTTCAGCTCGTCGGCCAGTTCCTGCATGAAGGGCTGCGCCAGGCGCACCAGGGGGCTCGACTCCAGGTAGGCGTGGCCGATCCCCAGCGAACCGGCCCCCAGCTCGAACTGGCGCCCGCCCACCGCGTGGCGCAGGAAGCCGGCGAACATGAGCGTCGTGGTCAGGCGCGACACCGTCGATTTCGGCAGGCCGGTGCGCGCCACGATCTCGGCGTTGGACAGGGGCGTGCGCTCGCCGCGGAAGGCCCGGAGGACCTGCAGGCCGCGCTCGACGGTCAACAGGGCATCGCCGTGCTCGTCAATTGCCATGCTCGGGCTCCTCCCTGTAGTGGCTGGCGGCGGAGGCGTCCAGCGAGTGCTTGAACTGGCTCGCCAGCGCCGCCAGCTGTGGCCCCAGTTCGCGCGAGACGCGGGCCTTGCTCATGTGCGCCAGCGAACCGATGCAGGCCAGCACGAACAGGCCCTTGCCGGCGACGTTCATCGGCACCGAGACCACGCCCAGGTCGCGGTCGAGCTTGCTCAGCGAATAGCAGAAGCCCATGGTCCGGAACTGATTGATCGACTCGGTCAGGTGCGGCTCCAGCCCCTCCCACTGCGCGGGCATGCGCCTGGCGATGTTCTCCAGCAGGTAGGCGCGCTCCAGGGCCGGCAGCGAGGCCAGGAGCGTGTGGCCCATCTGCGAGGACGAGATGGCGATGCGCGTGCCGACGTTCAGGCCCGAGCGGCGGAAGCTGCCGGTGCCCGTGCAGCTTTCCAGCGCCACCAGGTCCAGGCGATCGCGCATGGCCAGCAGCACGGTCACGTTGTGCGTGCAGGCGAAGCGGATCAGGTCCTGGCGCACCAGGCGCTGCACGTCGGAGTGGAAGGTGGCGGAGTAGCCCAGCGAAAGGACCGGGGCGGCCAGGCGGTATTGCCGGCGCTCCTTGCAGTAGCCGACGTAGCCCAGGGCGACCAGGCTGCGCAGGAAGCGGTTGACCGTGGAGGCCGGAAGCCCCGTCCGGTCGGCGATGTCCTTGTTGCCCAGCCATTGGTCGTGGGCGCTGAAGGCGGACAGCACCTCCAGCGCGCGCAGCAAGGGCATGACCAGCCCCGAGCGGGCGGCGGGAAGCTCCGGAAATTCCAGGGTCTGGCTCCGCTGCAGCTCGGCTGAGGTACTTTCGGCCCGGGTCATGCTCCCCTCCTACACCTGGGTATCGTCCGGGAACTTCGGCGCGCGCTTCTGCCGATGGGAGGCCACGCCCTCCTTCACTTCGGCGCCGCCGAAGCCCAGCATTTCCAGGGCGAGCGAGGCGTCAAAGATGGGGCCGGCCTGGCGCAGCCAGTTGTTCAGCGAGTACTTCGTCCAGCGGATCGCCGATTGCGCGCCGCTGGCCAGGCGCGTGGCCACGTCGAGGGCCTTGTCCTGCAGCTCGTCGTCCTCCACGCACAGCGACACCAGGCCCAGGCGCTCGGCCTGCTCGCCGCTCAGCGGCTCGCACAGCAGCAGGTGGTACTTGGCCTTGGCCATGCCGCACAGCAGGGGCCAGATGATGGCCGCGTGGTCGCCCGCGGCGACCCCCAGCCGGGTGTGGCCATCCACCAGCTTGGCGCTCCTGGCGGCAATCGAGATGTCGGCCAGCAGCGCGGCGACCAGGCCCGCGCCCACGGCGGGGCCGTGGATCGCCGAGACGATCGGCTTGTTGCAGTTGATGATGTTGTAGACGAGGTCCTTGGACTCCTTCCACATGCGGCAGCGGTACTCGAAGTCGTCGATCATCTGCTCGACGACCTCGAAGTCGCCGCCGGCGGAGAACGCCTTGCCGTCGCCGCGGATGATCACGGCATTGACCGAGTCGTCGGCCTCCACGTCGCGCCAGACCCTGGCGATCTCGGCGTGGCCGATGGCGTCCAGGGCATTGAGCCGCTCGGGACGGTTGATGGTGATGCGCAGCACCCGCGGCGCCGGACGGTCGAAGGTCAGGCGCTGGTAGTCGGCTGCATAGGAAACTGTTTCGGACATCGCTGTAATCTCCGTTGTGCTCAGCGTCCGCCGCTGATGGAGCGGTTGGAAACCAAGCCGCCGTCGAGGGTCACCACCGCGCCGCTGGTGTAGGAGGAGCGGGCCGAGGCGAGGAAGACGAACAGGTCGGCCACTTCGTCCACCGTCGCGGGGCGGCCGAGCGGGTAGCGCTTGAAGGCCTCCGCCTCGTCCGCACCTTCGCTGGTCCCGGCTTCCAGCAGACGACGGATGCGCGGGGTGTCCACCGGCCCCGGGTTCACCCCGACGACACGGATCCCGTCGTCCAGGCTGCGCCCGCCCAGCGCCCGGGTGAAGGCCATCAGCGCCGCGTTGCCGGTGGTGCCGGCGATGTAGTCGAAGTCGAACATTTCGCCGCCGCTGCCGATGTTGTTGAGGATCACCCCGCCGCGGCGCTCGCGCATCGCGGCGTAGACCAGGCGGGTCAGGTTGATGTAGCCGAACACTTTCAGCTCCCAGCCCTGCCGCCAGCGTCCCTCGTCCACGTCCCAGAGGTTCCCCGCCGGGATGCTGCCGGCGTTGTTCACCAGCACGTCGATGTCCTGGCCGAAACGCGCCACCTCGGCGATGGCGCCGGGCAGCGACATGTCCAGCGGCAGCACCTCGACTTTCACGCCGAAGCGTTCCCGCACGGAGCCGGCCAACGCGGCCAGGCGGCCTTCATCGCGGGCGACCAGCTTCAGGTCGCTGCCCTCGCGGGCGAACGCCACCGCCAGGCCTTCACCGATGCCCTGCGAGGCCCCGGTGATCATCACTGTCTTGCCTTTGAGTTCGAGATTCATGTCGTGTGCCTATGGGAATTCAGCGCTGCAGCGCCTGCCGGATCACATCCAGCGCAGCGGGGTTGTCCAGCGACGACATGTCGCCCAGCGGCAGGTCGTTGCAGAGGTTGCGGATGACCCGGCGCATGACCTTGGAGCTGCGGGTCTTGGGCAGCTGCGTCACGAAGTGGGCGCGGGCCGGCACGAAAGGCTTGCCCATGCGCGCCTCGACGTGCGCCGCGATGCGCTTGAGCAGGTCGGCGTCGCCGTCCTCGACGCCGGGGGCCACCAGGAACACCACCAGCTTCTGGCCCTTGGTCGGGTCCTTGACGCCCACCGCGGCCGCTTCGCTGATCTGCGGGATTTCCAGCAGCACCTCTTCGATCTCCGCCGGCCCCACGCGCTTGCCCGCCAGCTTGATGGTGTCGTCCGAGCGGCCCAGCATGAAGTAGCTGCCGTTCTCGCGCAGCGCCAGGTCGCCGTGGACCCAGAGGCCGGGGATGGTCCGCCAGTAGGACTCCAGGTAACGCTCGTCGTCCTGCCAGAAGGACTGGGTCATGCCCACGAACGGACGGCGGATGGCCAGCTCGCCGGGTTCGCCGCTCACGTCGCGGCCGTCGTTGTCCACCACGCAGACCGCGACGCCGGGGGAAGCGGTGTTGAACCCCGCGGGGCTGATCGGCCGGATGATCACGCTGGACAGCAGCGCGCCGGACACCTCGGTGCCGCCGGTGTAGTTGATGACCGGGCAGCGGCCGGCGCCGAAATGCTGCTGGAACCAGCAGAAGTGCTCCGGGTCGATCCCCTCGCCGGCGGTGATCAGCAGCTTCAGCGAAGAGAAATCGGCCTGGCAGGAAAGCGCCTCGTGGGCGGCCAGGCCACGGATCAGCGTCGGCGCCGAACCGAAGTGGGTCACCCGGTGGCGTTCGATCAGCCCGCCCATCCGCGACCAGTCCGGGAAGTCCGGCGCGCCGTCGTAGCAGACCAGGGTGGCGCCGCGCATCAGCGCGCTGCACAGGACCAAGGCGCCGGCGATCCAGCCCATGTCGGCAGGCCAGCAGAACACGTCGCCCGGCTTCACGTTGAAATGCACCGCAGAATCGTGGGCGATCTTCAGGGCGAAGCCGCCATGCACGTGCACGGTGCCCTTGGGCTTGCCGGTGGTGCCGGAGGTGTAGACGATCATGAACGGATCGTTCGCCGCCATGCTGGCCGCCGGGCGCTCGCGGCCGACCCCGGCCTGCGCCACCGCGGCCCAGGAAAGGCCATCGCCGCCCTGCCCCGGCGCCCCTTCGGGCGTGTGGACGATCAGCGTTTCGATGGCCGGCAGTTCTTCGCGGGCGGTCTTTATCAGGCCGAGGATGTCGACCCACTTGCCGCGGCGATGGAAGCCCGCGCTGGCGATCAGCGCCTTGGCCGAGCAGGCGGACAGCCGCGAGCGGATGGCGTCCACGCCGAAGCCGCTGAACAGCGGCACGGCGACCGCGCCGACATAGGCGATGGCCAGCAGCGAAACGGTCGCTTCCAGGCCGTTGGACATCAGCAGGCCGATGCGGTCGCCACGCTTCAGGCCGCTGGCCTCGAGCCCCGCGGCGAAGGCCCTGACCATCGCCGACAGCTCCGCGTAGGTGGCGCGCCGCGCCGGGCCGGTCTCGCTCTCGGCGATCACCGCGGCCTGCGCCGCCAGGCTCGCATCGTCCGCCTTGCCGAGGATGCTCTGCACCCAGTTGAGCCGGCCGCCGGGGAACCAGTTGGGGAATTCCGGCCCCCGGGAGTCGTCGAGGTAGGCGTCGAACGGCTGCTCCCAGGCGATGCCGCAATACTGCATCACCATGCGCCAGTAGCGGTCGGGGTCCTGGATGGAACGAGCGTAGAACTCGTCATAGTCATCCGTTCCCAGCAGGCGCATGAGTTCCACCACGTTGGCGGTGGCGAGGTCATCGGCGCTGGGTTGCCATTCAGTGAGCGAGTTGCTTTTCATCTTACTTCCCATGTCCAACCAGATCAGAAGCCAGAGGGGCGGCCAGGGCCCCTCACATACCCATGTATGCCCTTTGCACGTCTTCGTTCTGCGCCAGTTCCGCCGCCACGCCCTGGGAAACGATTTCGCCGCCCTCCATCACATAGGCATAGTCGGCGATGCGCAGGGCGGTTTCCGCGTTCTGCTCGACCAGCAGCACGTCGACGCCGGTATCGCGGATCCGGCCGATCACCTGGGCGATCTGCTCGACGACGGCGGGCGCAAGACCGATGGTCGGCTCGTCCAGCAACAGCAGCCTGGGCTTGCTCATCAGCGCCCGGGCGACCGCGACCATCTGCTGCTGCCCGCCGCTGAGCGAGCCGGCCTGGCTGGGCAGGCGCGGGCGCAGGTCGGGAATGAATTCCAGGCACTGCTCCAGGTCCGCCTCGACCTGCGAGCGGTCCTTGCGGCAATAGGCGCCGAGCATCAGGTTCTCCAACACCGTCATGCTGCCGAACAGGCGGCGGCCCTCGGGCACCAGGCTCAGGCCGCGGCGCAGCAGTTCGTCGGGCTGGCGGTTGGCGACCGCTTCGCCATTGAGCCGGACCTCGCCCGCGTCGCTCTTGAGCAGGCCGCTGATGCACTTCATCAGCGTCGACTTGCCCGCGCCGTTGGCGCCGATCAGCGTCACCACCTGGCCGCGCGCCACGCCCATGCTCACCCCGCGCAGCGCGGGCACCTTGCCGTAGCTGGCGACCAGGTGCTCGACCTGCAGCGAATACTCGACGGCGCTGTTCATTGCACACCTCCCAGGTAGGCGGAGATCACGCGGGGGTTCTGCCTGATCTCCCCGGGCGTGCCGGTGGCGAGCATCTGGCCATGGTGCAGCACGACGATGCGATCGCAGATCTGCATCACCGCCTTCATGTTGTGCTCCACCAGCAGGATGGAGCTGCCGAACTCGCGGCGGATGCGCCGGAAGACTTCGAGGGTGGACTCCACTTCCGTCTGGTTCAGGCCGGTCAGAGGCTCGTCCAGGCACAGCAGCCGCGGGCGGGTGGCGAAGGCGATGGCGATGCTCACCAGGCGCTGGATGCCGTGCGGCAAGGTGCCGGCGGTGGACGCCAGGCACCCCGTCAGCCCGAGGATTTCGGCGGTGTCGAGCGCCCGGGCGCGCTGGGCCTTGCTGGCCAGCAGCGGCAGCGCGCCGATGGCGCCGATGAGGATGTTGTCCAGCACGCTCATGCTCGGCAGGATGCTGCCGTGCTGGAAGGTGCGGGTGATGCCCATGCGGCTGATCGATTCGGGCGAGACGCCGGTGACGTCGTTGCCGTCCACCTCCAACCGCCCGCTCGAGGGCTTGTAGAAGCCGCTGATCAGGTTGAAGGTGGTGCTCTTGCCGGCGCCGTTGGGGCCGATGAGCCCCAGCACCTCGTTGCGGCGGATGTCGAAGCTGAGGTCGGCCACGGCCTTGACGCCGCCGAACGAGCGGCTGATGTCGCGGGTGGCGAGAATGGACTGGGTGGCGGCGTTCATCATTGGGCCCTCCGGGCGACGACGCTGGCGCGGGACGCCCGCGGGCGGCACGACAGGGCGCGGCTGACGAGGCCGGCCACGCCCTTGGGCAGCAGCAGCATCGCGATGACGATGGAGGCGCCGTAGAAGATGTGCTCGTTGAGGCCGCTGTCCAGCGCCAGGGCATTGAGCGATATGAGCAGCGCCGCGCCGAGGATCGGGCCGAGCGGGTGCTGCTCGCCGCCGACCTTCAGGTAGGCCAGGGCGAAGGTCGAGAGCAGGAAGCCGAAGTCCCCGGGGCTGATCACGTTGTTGGTGAAGGCATGCAGCGAGCCGGCGACGCCCACCGCGAAGGAGGCGATGACGAAGCAGGCCACCTTGCTCAGGTGCACGCGGATGCCCACCGAGCGGGCCACGCCTTCGTTGTCCTTGATGGCGGTGAAGATCTTGCCGACGTTGGAGGTCTCGATCAGGTAGAGCGCGGCGACCAGTCCCCCGCTCAGCAGGATCACCAAAGGCGTGGTGTAGGCGTCCAGGCCCTCGGGCATGAAGATGCCGACCAGCCCGGAGTTCCCGCCCAGCCATTCCGACTTGGTGTAGATGATCCGCATGACTTCGGCGAAGGCGAAGCCGATCAGCAGGAAGTAAGGGCCCTTGGTGCGCAGGGTGATGAAGCCGAACACCAGGCTGATCAGCGCGGCCACCACCCCGCCGGCCAGCAGGGCGACGACGAACGGCCACTCCAGCATGGTGGTCATGACCCCGGCGGTATAGGCGCCGATGCCATAGAAGGCCGCGGTGGCGAAGTTCAGCTCGCCGATCAGCATGACGAAACGCAGGCTGGAGGCGACCAGCGCGGCGATGGCGATCCAGACCATCAGCTTGGCGCTGTAGCCGTCGCCGGCGAAATGGCTGGCCACGGCGATGGCGACACAGAAAACACAGCAGACAAGGAATTTTTGCTTAGCCACGGCCCAGCACTCCGTTCGGACGAACAAGCAGCATCAGCATCACCAGGACGAAAATCGCGAGGCTGGCGCTGGAGGGGTCGAAGTAGAAACCGCCGAAGGCTTCTATCGCGGCGATCAGCAGGCTGCCGATGATGGCGCCGGGCACGCTGCCCAGGCCGCCGATCACCACCGCGATGAAACCCTTGATCAGGAAGCTGTCGCCGAAGGTCGGCGACACCGACGACACCGGGGCGATCAGCGCGCCGGCCACGGCGCCGATCAGGGTGGCGAAGACGAAGCCGCTGAAGGCGATCGACTTGTAGGGGATGCCCTGCAGCATGGCCGCCTCGTGGTCGATGGACACGGCGCGCAGGGCATTGCCGAAGCGCGTCTTCGCCAGCGCCCAGGTCAGGCCCGCGGTCAGCAGCACGGCGATGATGCAGATCAGCAGGCGCTGGGCGCTGATGCCGGCGCCCAGAATGCTGACGGTGCCTTCCACCAGCGGCGGGACGGAGCGCACGGCGCCGCCGAAGATCTCCAGGTAGGCCCCTTCGAACAGCAGCACCAGGCCTGCCGAAAGAATGAAGGAGCCGACCAGGTCCCGCTGGAACCAGCGGAAGCCGACCTGGTAGGCCAGCACGCCGAAGCCGGTGGCCAGGGCGATGCCGGCCAGCAGGCCCAGCCCGTAGGCGGCGAACAGGGAAAGCCCCTGGGCGGTGAGCCAGGGAATGACCACCGCGACGACCAGCGCGGACATCGTGAAGAACTGGCCATGGGCGAAGTTCACGATCTTCAGCACGCCGAAGATAATGGTCAGGCCCAGGGCGAACAGCACATAGACCGAGCCGATCTGCACCGTCGTCAAAAACAACTGGAATATAGTTTCCATGACTCCTCCAACCACCTCGACGGCAGCGATCACTGGATGCGCTGGGTCAGCTCTTCGGGTTGCACGCGGCCCACTTCGACCAGCTTGTCCTGTTGCAGCTGAGTGACGATCACCGGGACCAGGATTTGCTGGGGCGTGCCGTAGGTTGCCTTTCCGCCGAACGCGGACTTGCCGTAGAAGGAGTCGAAGGTGATCTCCGGAAGCGCCTCGGCGACGGCCTTCGGCTCGACGCTCTGGGCTTTCTCCATCGCCGCGGCCAGGGCCTTGACCGAGTCGTAGAAGCCGATCTGGATGGCGTTGATCGATTCGCCGGTCTGGGCTTTCACGCCGTCGTTCAGGCGGCGCTGCAGGTCGGTGGTGCCGGGCGAATCCAGGGCGACCGCGGCGCCCATGTAGGTACCGCTGGCCGCCTCCCCGCCGGTCGCCAGCAGGCCGCCCGCGCCGGTGCCCACCTCGATCACCTTGACGCCGTTCCAGCCCAGGCCGCTGAGTTCCTTGAACAGCTGGCCGCTATCGGCCGGCGTGCTGGAGCAGAGGTCGACGGCATCGGGCTTGAGCGACGCCATCTTCGAGGCCACCGGCTGGAACTCGGTGGTCCCGCGTTCGTACCAGTCGCTGGCCAGCACCTTCACCCCGGCCGCTTCCCAGGCCTTGCGCGCGATGGCTTCGGTTTCCTGGCCGGTGGCGTCGTTGGGGTTCATCAGCACCACCGTCTTGATCGACGGGTTGCGCTCTTTGACGAACTTGACCAGCGGATAGACGATCTCGTTGGGCGTATTCATCTGGGTGAAGGTCAGCGGGAACTTGGGCCCCTTGATGCTGGTGCCCCAGGCCGTGGTGAAGATCAGCGCGCCACGGCGTTCGGAGAGGGATTGCAGCGCCCGTACCGGCGCGGTGCCCAGGCTGCCCGCGACGAACTTGACACTGTCTTTGCTGAGCAGCGTCTGGGCAACTTTCGCACCGTCGGCGGCGTTGTATTTATTGTCGTAGGCCACGCATTCGAAGTTATAGGTCTGGCCCGCAACCTTGACGCCGCCCTGCGCCGCCACGTCGCCCGCGGCCTGTTCACAAAGCCACTTGGCGCCGATACCCCAGTTCGCACCGGCACCGGACAGCGGCACCGACAAACCGAGTTTCATGACTTCCGCCGCACTGCCACACAGCGGAGCGAGGGCGCCGAAGGAAAGACCGAACAGCAGATAAAACCGTTTAATTGCGGACATGATCAAACCTCTTGTTCTTATGATTTCATTTAATTCCCGCACTACTGGAGCGTCAACGCGACCGCCCCGCACGTTCCGTACTTCGGAATAACGACTGCTATTGCTCCTCGCGCTGCCGCGCGCCGAAAAACCTGAAGCCCCTTGCCAGAGCGCCTGCCAACTTGAAATTCCAGAAACCGGAACAATTCCGCGACGCGGAATTTCAGGACGAACCCGCCAACTCCACCCGGCCATTGCCGACCACGAGCACATCACGCTCGACGACCCGCGCCTGGAAGCTGCCGTCGCGCCAGATTTCGCAGCGGATGGTCTCCCCGGGATACACCGGCGCGGAGAAGCGCAGCGCCATCGTCTTCAACTGCTGCGCCTGGTAGTCGGCAAGGCTCTTGAGCAACGCGTGGCAGACCACGCCGAAGGTGCACAGGCCATGCAGGATGGGGCCCGGGAAGCCGGCCCGGGCGGCGACCGCCGGGTCGGCATGCAACGGGTTGTCGTCGCCGTTCATCCGGTAATAGAGGGCCTGCTCCGGGCGGGTCGGCAGGTCCACGACGAAATCCGGCGAGCCTTCGGGGCGCGGCCTGCTGGTGCCGATGGGCGTGGTCGAACCGCCGAATCCGCCACCGCCGCGAATGAAGGTGGTATTGAGCGTGGAAGCCACCAGCCGGCCGTTGCCGACATCGGTCAGGCGCTTGCGGGTATACAGCAGCGCGCCCTGGCCCTCGCCCTTGTCGACCAGGCCCACGATCGAGGTTTCGCTGAGTAGCGCTCCCTCGACCGGCAGCGGGGCGTGCAGCGTCAGTTCCTGCTCGCCGTGGACCACCTGGGTGGGGTCGACGCCCGAACGCGGGTCGGCCAGCCAGAAGCCCGGGTGGGCCAGGACCAGCGCCATCGACGGCAGCGCCAGCAGATCGCGGGAATAGTCCACGTAACGCAGTTGCCGCTCGTCCCGCGGGTCCTGCCCGAGCCCGACGGACAATGCGTAGAAAGCGGTTTCCCGGCGCGTCAGCGACTGACGGACACTGGGTATCGAATAACTGAGCAACTTCTCGGCATCGATGGGCATACCGCTTTTCCTCTTGTTCTATCGCCGGCTCGGGCGTTGATCCATTTCATTTCAATTAATGAAATTAGGTTTCAATTCATACTTATCCCATTCAATGGAACGCACAACCGCGAAGTGCGGGTTGTTCCGGATATCAGAATCTGCGGCCGACCCGGATTATCCGGTGAATCGTTTGTTCATCGATTCCAGAGCGGTTCATTCCACGCGGCGGGAAACCCTTTAAAACCTTTGAAGCGGTACTTGTCAGCGGCGATTCGGGGAGATATCCATGAAAACCCGAATTTCATAAATTGAAATTTCATTTCATTCATTGAATCATGCGCCCCATTGCGGGGCTGCCTCGATACCGGCGCCACCCACGCCACTGAAACAGGAGAGAGCAGGAAGTGGAACGCGAATACATGGAATTCGACGTCGTCATCGTCGGCGCCGGCCCCGCCGGTCTGTCCGCCGCATGCCGACTGAAGCAGAAGGCCGCCGACGCGGGTCAGGAAATCAGCGTCTGCGTGGTCGAGAAGGGTTCCGAAGTAGGCGCCCACATCCTCTCCGGCGCCGTGTTCGAGCCCCGCGCGCTGAACGAGCTGTTCCCCAACTGGAAGGAACTCGAAGCCCCGCTGAACACTCCGGTCAAGCGCGACGACATCTACGTCCTGAAGAACGACCAGGCCGCCACCAAGGTGCCGAACTTCTTCGTGCCCAAGACCATGCACAACGAGGGCAACTACATCATCTCCCTGGGCAACCTGTGCCGCTGGCTGGCCCAGCAGGCCGAGGGCCTGGGCGTCGAGATCTACCCGGGCTTCGCCGCCCAGGAAGCGCTGATCGACGAGAACGGCGTGGTCCGTGGCATCGTCACCGGCGACCTGGGCGTCGACCGTGAGGGCAATCCGAAAGAAGGGTACTACACCCCGGGTATGGAGCTGCGCGCCAAGTACACCCTGTTCGCCGAAGGCTGCCGTGGCCACATCGGCAAACAGTTGATCAGGAAGTACAAGCTCGACAGCGAAGCCGACGCCCAGCACTACGGCATCGGCATCAAGGAAATCTGGGACATCGACCCGGCCAAGCACGACCAGGGCCTGGTGGTGCACACCGCCGGCTGGCCGCTGAACGACGACAACCCGGGCGGCTCCTTCCTCTATCACCTGGAGAACAACCAGGTGGTGGTCGGCCTGATCATCGACCTGTCCTACAGCAACCCGCACCTGTCGCCCTTCGACGAGTTCCAGCGCTACAAGCACCACCCGGTGATCAAGCAGTACCTCGAAGGCGGCAAGCGCGTGGCCTACGGCGCCCGCGCCATCTGCAAGGGCGGCCTGAACTCGCTGCCGAAGATGGTCTTCCCCGGCGGCGCGCTGATCGGCTGCGACCTGGGCACCCTGAACTTCGCCAAGATCAAGGGCAGCCACACCGCCATGAAGTCCGGCATGCTGGCCGCCGAGGCCATCGCCGAAGCCCTGGCCGCCGGCCGTGAAGGCGGCGACGAGCTGAGCAACTACGTGGACGCCTTCAAGGCCAGCTGGCTGTATGACGAGCTGTTCCGCAGCCGCAACTTCGGCGCGGCCATCCACAAGTTCGGCGCCATCGGTGGTGGTGCCTTCAACTTCATCGACCAGAACTTCTTCGGCGGCAAGATCCCGGTCACCCTGCACGACACCACCCCGGACTACGCAACCCTGAAGAAGGCCAGCGAAGCGCCGAAGATCGACTACCCGAAACCGGACGGCAAGCTCAGCTTCGACAAGCTCTCCTCGGTGTTCCTCTCCAACACCAACCACGAGGAAGACCAGCCGATCCACCTCAAGCTGACCGACCCGAGCGTGCCGATCGCCAAGAACCTGCCGCTCTACGACGAGCCCGCGCAGCGCTACTGCCCGGCCGGCGTGTACGAAGTGGTGAGCAACAACGACGGCAGCAAGCGCTTCCAGATCAACGCGCAGAACTGCGTGCACTGCAAGACCTGCGACATCAAGGATCCGGCGCAGAACATCACCTGGATCGCCCCGGAAGGCACCGGCGGGCCGAACTATCCCAACATGTAAGGCAGACAAACATGTAAATCAGACATACATGTAATTCCGCCCAACATGTGACGCCAGCCAACCACGGTCGCTCCCCGTGGCCGGCCCGGCCCGAACCACTCCCCTGCCCCGGTGCCCAGCATGACCCGCGAAAAGCCCACAGGCGAAAGCCACCCCCGCCGCGCCGGCGCCAAGGACGTCGGCGCGGTGGTCAACGCCATCCACATCCTCCGCCACCTGGCCGCCGCCGAGGCGCCCGAAGGCGTGACCAGCATCGCCCGCGCCACCGGCATCAGCCCCAGCACCTCGTTCAACATCCTGCGCACGCTGAGCCACGAGCAACTGGTCTGCTTCAACGGCCAGGACAAGACCTACCAACTGGGCCTGGGCCTGTCGGAGCTGGCCGTGGGCTTCATCGGCCGCAGCTACGCCGACCTGATCCAGCCGGAGCTGGACGGGCTGAGCCTGAACCACAACATCCTCATCACCCTCTGGCAACTGACCGGCGATGCCCACATCCGCGTCATCGCCCACTCGATCCCGCCCACCGCGCACATCAACGTAGCCCTGGGCGCGCGCCTCCCGGAACTGGCCGGCGCCGCGGGGCGCTGCATCGCCGCCGCGCGCAACCTGCCCGATGCCGAACTGCGCCGCCGGCTGACGAAAATCCGCTGGGAAAGCCCGCCCGGCTTCGAACAGTTCCGCGCGGAAGTGGCGCAGGCCGCGGAAAGGGGCTGGGGCATCGACCAGGGCCAGCTCTACCGCGGCGTCAGCACCGTCTCCAGCGCCATCGTCGACCGCGAGGGGCAGCCGCGCTTCGTGATCTCCGCCATCGGCATCAGCGCCCAGCACGAGCAGGATGGCCTCGAGCGCATCGGCGCGAGCCTGCGGGATACCACCCGTTTCATCGAACGGGCGTTGTTCCCCTGAGCGGCGTCAGTTGCCGGCCTGGGCGTTCTGGAAGACCTTGAAGAGTTCCGGCTGCGACTTGACCTTGAGCTTGGCGTAGACGTGCCGGCGGTGGACCTTCACCGTCTCGGCGGAGATGTCGAGCTTGGCCGCCACCTCCTTGTTGGAACAGCCGCTGAGCACCAGGCGGATGACGTCCAGCTCCCGGCCGGTCAGGGGCGTGCCCAGGCGCGCCATGATCTGCTCGAGGTTGCCCTGCCAGCGCACGCCGGGCCGGGGGGACGGCTCGTTGACGCCGCCCTCGAAGAACAGGCGCTGGCGCATCAGCGCGCACACCCAGGGGCGGATCAGTTCGAGCAGTGCGATCTGCTGCGGCTCGAAGCGCGAGCGGCTGCCCAGGGACAGGCACAGGCTGCGCTCCCCATCCAGGCAGACGTTGTACTGCACCTCGTCCTCCACCACGTTGTGCGTGAAGTACAGCCGGTAGTACTCGGTCTCGCGGAAGCACTCCGGGGCCACCTCGGCGAGACGGAACAGGCCGCTTGCCGGCCGCTCGCGGTTGGCGATGTAGAAGGGGTCGAGCAGGTACAGGCCCTCCACGTAATCGTGGAACAGCGGGTCGGGGCCGCCGCCCTGGTAGGGGCTCTCGGCGAATATGCGCGGGCGGTCGTCGCTGAACATCAGCGCCACCCAGCTGCCCAGCGCCATGTGGTCGCCCAGTACGTCGGCCAGGGCGCGCCAGAAATCGGGCCGGTCGAGGCGCTCGGCCAGTTGCCCGAAGGCCCGGTGCCAGGCCACGTCCAGGAGCGTCAGAGCCATGCAGTACCCCCAGGGTTAACTAAACGGCGGAATAGGAAATTCGCTTGCGCTTCGCATACTTGCACTGGCCCCGCCGAAAAGTCACCGACTTTCCCGGCGCGGCCCCAGCTCATCGACAAGGTCCGAACAATGAAACTCGAGCTCGTGCAACAAGCCGCCCGCGACGGCGACACCTCCTACAACCTCCACCGCATCCTGCAGGCCATCGCCGGCTGCGCGCCGGACACCGACATCGTCGTCTTCCCCGAGGCGCAGATCACCGGCTTCCTCAACGGGCAGAACATCGCCGCCAATGCCGAACCGCTGGATGGCCCGAGCCTGCTGGCCGTGCAGCGAGCCGCCCGCGAGCGCGGCGTGGCGGTGGTCGTCGGCCTGATCGAGAACGACGGCGGCCGCTTCTACAACACCAGCGTATTCGTGGCCCCCGAAGGCCTGGCGCTGAGCTACCGCAAGACCCACCTGTGGGTCTCCGAACCGGGCCTGGTGCTGCCCGGAGACCGCTACGCCACCCTTGAGTGGCGCGGCGTGCGCATCGGCCTGCTGATCTGCTACGACAGCGAGTTCCCCGAGAGCGCCCGCGCCCTGGCGGAACTCGGCGCCGAACTGATCCTGGTCAGCGACGGCAACATGGAGCCCTATGGCCACGTCCACCGCACCTCCATCACCGCCCGCGCCCAGGAGAACCAGGTGTTCGCCGTCGTGGTGAACCGCGTGGGCGAAGGCGAGGACGACATCATCTTCGCCGGCTGCAGCGCGGTGGTCGACCCCTTCGGCCGCATCCAGTTCGAGGCCGGCAACCGCGAATGCCGGCACTTCGTCGAACTGGACTTCAGCCAGATCGCCGCCGCCCGCGAACTCTACGACTACCAGGCGGAAAAGCGCTTCCAGCTGCCCGGCGAACGCATCGAGCACGCCGACGGCCGCCATGAACTGCTGATCCCCTGAGCCCACGCCTTGCAAGCGCCCTTCGCTACCTGCCAATAACAACAGACCGCTGGCCACCTCCCGGGGAACAGGCCAGCCAGGAGCCCCAGATGAAATTCCCGCGTCTCTTCCCGTTCGGCCTGGCCTCGTTGCTCGCGCTGGGCACCGCCCACGCCGAGCCGCCGACCGTGCACCTGTACAACTGGTCCGACTTCCTAGCGCCGGACACGGCCAAGGAACTGCAGGCCGCCACCGGCATCAAGCTGGTCCAGGACGTCTTCGACGATGCCGAGGTGATGGAAAGCAAACTGATGGCCGGCCGCAGCGGCTACGACGTGGTCATCATCCCGGACGACCTCGTCCCCAACTTCGCCAAGGCCGGCGTGCTGCAGGAACTGGACCGCTCGCAGCTGGGCAACTGGCCGCACCTGGACGCCGAAGTGCTGCACAAGCTGCAGGTGAACGACCCGGGCAACCGCTACGCGGTGCCCTACATGTGGGGCACCACCGGCATCGGCTACAACGCCGACAAGGTCGCCCAACGGCTGGGGCCCGACGCGCCGGTGGACTCGTGGGACCTGATCTTCAAGAAGGAAAACATCAGCAAGCTCAGCGAATGCGGCGTCGCCATGCTCGACGCGCCGGTGGAAATCATCCCCATCGCCCTGCACTACCTGGGCCTGCCGCCCAACAGCAAGAACCCGGCCGACTACGAACGCGCCGAAGCCCTGCTGCGCAGCATCCGCCCCTACATCCGCTACTTCGACTCATCGAAATTCCCCTCCGACCTGGCCAACGGCGACATCTGCGCCGTAGTCGGCTGGGGCGGCTCGGTATACAGCGCCAAACAGACCGCCGAACGGGCCCACAACGGCATGAAGATCACCTACAGCATCCCCCGCGAAGGCGCCCCGGTATGGATGGAAAACCTGGTGCTGCTCAAGGACGCGCCACACCCACAACAAGGCTACGCCTTCATCGACTACATCCTGCGCCCGGAAATTACCGCGAAGAACTCCAACTACGTCGGCTACCCCAACGGCAACAAGGACGCCACCAAACTGATAGACGCCCAACTGCGCGAAAACCCGGCGTTGTATCCCACGAAGGAGGTCATGGATACGTTGTATCCGCTAGAGACATTGCCCTTGAGGCTTGAGCGGGTGCGTACGCGGGTCTGGACGAGGGTGAAGACTGGGACATGATGGGTTTGGGCTGTTGGGGGACCGACTTCTGCTGGGTGGGGGTCGGCTGGTTTTGTTGAGCAGTGGCTGCCATTCCATAGTGACGTCGCCTGACCTCAGCGAAGGCCGCTATCTGACAAGGGCCTTCAAGCCAGTAGGTCTGGCCGGATGCTGTTTCAGACTTGGATATGAGCGAGTTCTCTCGATGGTTTCGTGCGCAATTTGGAGCCAGAAATAAAACAGCTCAAGCAGCGTATGTGCTTAGCAACATTTGATCGAGACAGAGCGCCCTAAACAATCTACCCCTTGCACCCCATGCGCTTATTTCATGGATTTACATGGACGCTAGTGGACACTGACGGATCGCCTACATCCTAGTAAATACGGGACATACAGGCTAAATTAGCGTCCATCACTATCCATGAGCATCCATCGACAGCCAAGCGATTCGGTGGGGTAAAAGTGGGGTAAAATTCCATGAAACCAAATTAGGCAAGGGGTAGGACATGGCCAAACTGACAGCCAAGCAACTGGAAGCGCTCACCAAAACCGATGATGGCCGGATCCTCCGCGAGGACGGGGGCCTGGTCGCCAAAGTCCGTGCCGGCGTGCGTGGTGTGACGGTGCAGTTCCGCTACGAATTCAAGCAGGATGGAATGAAGCGCGACCAAAGCTTGGGCAGTTGGCCGAAGAAATCGCTAGCGCAGATTCGCGCCGAACGCGACGAAGTGAAAACGATAGCCGCCAAAGGGATCGACCCCACCGCTGCCCGCAAGGCTGCCAAGATCGAAGCCCAGGCCGCTATCGCGGCCACCATTGCCGAAGCCGAGCGCCAAGCAGCGGAGAACAAGACAGTCGCCGACCTCTTCGAGGAGTGGATGCGCGATGGCGTATCGCGCCAGGACGGCAATGCCGAACTGCGCCGCAGCTTCACCAAGGACGTGCTGCCGCTCATTGGCAAGAAGCCGCTGCGCACCCTGACCGAGAAAGACCTGCTCAACGTCCTGCGCTCGGTCAAAGCCCGTGGCCTGAACCGCACCGTAGTGATCCGCAGCAAGGACATCGGCCAGATGCTGCGCTGGGCCGAGAAACGCAAGCCATGGCGCACGCTGATGGCCGACGGCAACCCGGCCGACCTAATTGACGTCAACAAGCTGCTCGACCACGATTATGAGGAACAGCGGGACCGCCTACTCTCTCCTGACGAAATTCGCGAGCTACACGACATCTTCGCTCGTCTGGAGCGCGACTACGACGCCCTCCCCGCCGGCCAGAAATACTCTGGCACCCGTCCAGTCAATCCGCGCGTGCAATGCGCCGTCTGGATCTGCCTGAGCACCCTCTGCCGTATCGGCGAGTTGCTCAAGTCCGAATGGCGCCATCTCAATCTGAACAAAGGCACCTGGTTCATCCCCGCCGAAGCCACCAAGGGACACAAGGGCAAGCGCCAGGATCACCACGTGTTTCTGTCGTCATTCGCGCTGAACCAGTTCGAGCGCCTGAAAGAAGAAACCGGACATACCCCGTTCTGCTTCCCCAGCAAGGACGAGAAAAGCCACGTCGACACAAAAACAATCAGCAAACTGATCGGTGATCGACAGTGCCGTTTCAAAAACCGCAGCAAGCCGCTTACTGGTCGCCACCATGACGACTCATTGGTACTGAGCAAGGGCACAAAGGGTGAATGGACTCCACACGACTTACGACGTACAGGCGCGACCATGATGCAAGAGCTCGGCGTTACGCTGGAAATCATCGACCGCTGCCAAAACCATCTACTGGGCGGCTCCAAGGTACGCAGGCATTACCTACACCACGACTATGCCAAGGAAAAAACCGAGGCATGGCGGCTCCTAGGAGAAAAGCTGGATTCGATCCTTTACCGCGACACAAGTGCTTCGAAATTTCATTTCCATCAGGTAGACGATACAACTTGACCTGCCGTGAAAGGTCATCGGGCGCCGTTGACCTCCACTTGATTGAGACCAAAAGCACTCATTCGACAAAAGAGGCTTTCGTCCCCCTCAAGGAACGCCAATCACAGGGCAAGTAACGTACCCCTCACCATTGCCCTGAACAGCACTGATCAGGCAATCAAGACGCGCCACAACACCCGCTTCGCTCCCAAGGCGGCGAAGAAACAGCCCGGTCAATCCTCGCGGTAACCTGGTGCCAATACCGTCGCCTCCACTCCGTAAAGAAGCAGTGGATCCCTCAGCCAAAGGCCGTACTCCGGACACCGCAGCTGATGATCCGGCGAGCAGTCGATACTCCACTTGCGCAATACATAGCCCGCTGTTGCGCCGCACAACCTCAAACGCATTACATCATCGTGCATGCTGTAATCCGAAAGGCCTCGGACTCGGCAACGGTTGCAGCGACCGAAAGCCACCGCTCAGGACGGTCAGATTTCGTAAAAGCCTTCATTGATCAGATAGAGAAGGTCGTAAGACTCTCAAAGCAACGCCGCATCTCCGACAATACGTTCGCATCGCTACTCAACTGTGCTCTGGATCTAGACGTCGATACGCTGCTCGATGGCGACTACATTAAACACCTACGCCAGCGAGAGCGGATGAAGGAATCTGGCGCTAAAGAGCGTCCCGAGATTGGATTCGCATCGCTGCCCACTTAGTCCTCTCCTAATGAGAGCCTGCTAGCAGCAGAAGCGGACACAGCTATCAGAACCTCGCCGCTTCCACGCAGTGGGCTAGCTGTTCTGCCAAGAGAGGATCATGCCGTGAGGCAAGGTAAGGACTAAGGAGGAGCTCCCACCCCGACCGACATCAAGGCGCAGCAGATGAATGAGGTGAAGCTACGCGGTGTCCCCAAACACCGCGCCCCAGAGCTAATGGCCTAATATGGAAAAACTCAGATGCGAGCGTTGATCCATTCCCATACTTTCGGACTCAGCCAACCCCGGTGATTACCGTGAGAAACTTGGGAAACAAATAGGCGGTCATTCGCATCCAAATTTGTACGAAGATCATCCGCCACCTGATTCACAGTCAACGCGGTACTCACCCAACGAACAGACTCAAGCCCTTGGTCTTTGATACTTTAGTAGCGATCGAGGTGCTGAACAAAAGCACGACGCGCCAGATCATAGTTACCGCGCTCTTTATTGAGATTCCAAGTAACGACAAAAACTTTCATGTGTAACTCTTAATTCTAGATAACTTTACGAGCCAGCCGTAAGCGTCCGGCCAATACACCCTCCTGACATGAGGTCGGAACACTTACCATCATCCTGCCCTGCTTGTCACACAACCATATCCCGAGAGGCGTGTTTCAAGGCCTCTGAAAAGGCTGGGTAGCCACCTACGCTCATGAGCATCCCAAGATCATGATACGGGGTTAGGCTGAAGTGGCTTCAGCAGATCGGCCGTCATGATCTCATAAATGCAGAACTCTTTCGGATCCCGAGAGGTGTCCGCTTTGATCTCCGCCAGCTTTTTCACAATGTTCGCCGCCTGTACCTCACCGACCTCCAGATCCTCGATGAGGACATATTCAAGCGCCGTCTCCCCGTCAGATTCATGGGCAAGCTGGATAGCGATTTCAAAACGTCTCAAATTTGGTGGTAGCGTGATTTCCTCACAGACGGCTTCCAACGGCCAATCATCTAGTGACCTTATGAGGTGGCTATAGATATCTGCCAACTCACCCAGCAGCGCGATCGATTGGGGATAGCTAGCGCTATACCAGGGCCTGTCGGTCTCTAGGAAATAGGTGATTCCGTTGCAGGTTATCTGAAGCGGGCTATTTCGATGAAGGCCTGAGTTGTGTACCGTGTTCCGGCAGGCCCCCAAGAACTTGATGAGGTCTTTGTCGTGGTTGATATCCCTCCCGTACTTCTGCTTATCGGCAAGATTGTAAAGCGCATTTATCTTGTCGGGGAAAGAGCGGTAGGGGCCGCGCACATCCAGGATTCTGTCCACGCACTTAGACCTCTCCTCATCCGACTTCGATTTGCCATGCCGGTCGAGCAGCTTGATGACCTTGTCCTTTCGGCTCTCTTCATAAGCAGTCTCCAACTTTTCGGCATAGCCGTCGTACAGCTTAGTGATCCAGTGTTCGAAGCAGGAAAACGCCGAGACCGTGAAGTCCAGCATTAGGCCCCCAACCATCCCATTGATACGATCCGAGAGAAGCGCTCTGACATCGGACAACGACGCTTCGAAATCCTCACGCTCGAGAGCGGCCGGTTTGCCATCGATCTGTACGGCATGGGTCAGGTGCCGTTCCTCAAGCATTTCGACCAGCAACTCGGGGCATAGGTGTCTCGCCGCAGTGCTGGACAATTCTTCGTTCATCATGAAAACGATCGGCAGATCGCATACAGCCCTCAGGAGTGCGAAGTAGTTATGCACCTTGATGAACGGCAGGCGGTTCTTGTTGATCTGGTAATTACCGCGTAGCGTATGCTTTTCCAAGATGGTGGCCTTATTCTTCAAGGCCATGAAAGCAGCAATTATCTTTTTATGGTTGCCATCGAAGGTACTCATCCGAACTCCCTGTCCTGAGTTGTTCATCGTTGATGTGCTGCACTGACCAGTCAGCCCGCGAGCAGGCAAGGCATTGTGACATCACTATGAGCATACACCCAACTCACCTTGCGCGAATCAGACCGGCACCCACCGATGCGGAAGCAATTGCCCGATCTCACTGACTCGCTGCGTCGGCAGCCTCGTCAGCACGTCTTTGAGATAGGCATACGGATCATGCCCATTCATACGCGCCGATTGGATCAGGCTCATCATGGCAGCCGCCCGTTTACCGCTGCGCAATGACCCGGCAAACAACCAGTTCGAGCGTCCGAGCGCTCATGGCCGTATCTGGTTCTCGACCTGATTGTTGTCGATGGGCACGGCCCCATCGTCCAGGTAGCGCGTCAGCGCTACCCAGCGTTTCAGGCTGTAATCGAGGGCTTTTGCCGTGGCTGATCCGTTGGGCACCAGATCGCGCTGAGCCAACATCCAGTCATGCAGTGTTTTGATGATTGGCACCGCCATTTCCTGGCGTATTCGCCAGCGGCCTTCATCGCCCATGTCCCGCGCTTGGCGTTCAACCTCGTACAAACCGCTTATCGAGTGCAGGGCTTGTTCAGCCAGCTGACTTTTATTCGCTACGTGCAGGTCGAAAAACTTGCGGCGGGCGTGGGCCATGCAGCCGATTTCAGTGATGCCTTGCTCAAACCCAGCCTTGTAGCCAGCGAAGTCGTCGCAGACTAGCTTGCCGTTCCAGTCACCCAGGAAGTTGCGCGCATGTTCGCCAGCACGACTTGGGCTGAAGTCGTAAACCACTGCTTTAAGCGTCGAAAACGGCGTAGTGCTGTAGGCCCAGACATAGGCCCGGTGGGTTTTCTTCTCGCCTGGCGCAAGCATTTGCACCGGTGTTTCATCGGCGTGGATCACGCCCTGGTTCAGCACGGCTTCACACAGTGCATCGACCAGTGGCTGAAGTCGCACGCCGGTTTGTCCGACCCACTGCGCCAGGGTCGAGCGAGCAATGGCCAGCCCGGCGCGACCAAAGATTTTCTCCTGCCAGTACGGCGGCAAGTGATCGGCAAACTTGGCCACCATCACGTGGGCCAACAAGCCTGCGGTCGGAATACCTTTGTCGATGACCTGGGCCGGCACCGGCGCCTGGATCAGGGTTTCGCACTGACGGCAGGCCCATTTGC
Organism: Pseudomonas sp. R3.Fl; assembly: GCF_023516765.1. Classification (NCBI taxonomy): domain Bacteria; kingdom Pseudomonadati; phylum Pseudomonadota; class Gammaproteobacteria; order Pseudomonadales; family Pseudomonadaceae; genus Pseudomonas; species Pseudomonas sp. R3.Fl. Next base: position 6,189,213 of record NZ_JAMGSO010000001.1, on the reverse strand, counting down.
CCCGCACATGTTGCTCGACGGTAAACACGCCCGGCGTGTAATCCAGCTTCTCGCTGACGTCTTCGCCGATGCGTTGAAGTTGGCAGCCGCAGGCGCACTGGATATTTTCAGGCTCATGACGAATCACCGTGCGTGGGAACTGCGGCGGCAATGGCGAACGTTTCGGGGGATTGCCGTGGCTCGGCCTGTGACGTAGCTGGGAGGAGCTGTTTCAGCTCCGCCTCGATAGCTTCAAGGTCGGTATCGAGCAGGTCATCCAGCAAGCTGCCTTGCGCCGGACTGATTTGCTCGCTGCGCTTGGCAAACTTGTGGCGTTTGAGCAGAGCGATTTCGTAAGTGAGCTGCTCGATGATGGTTTCATCGTTCCGGATCTTCTTATTCATCGCCTCGACCTGGGATTGCAACTGCAACGCCTGTGCCGCCAATGCACGAAGCTGTTCCGGGGGCATCTGGTCGAGGTTGGGCGAGAAAGTCATACTGCCGATGGTGCCATAGCAGACGCGGGACGACGACAAGTAGACCAGCCAAATGGCCGGCGTTTACAGCATGCTAATCACACCGCCTGCACCGACGCGCTGCCACGGCAGACCCAGTACCAACGCCTGGAGTTGCTCGCTGTCGAGTTCGACCTCGCAGCCATGGCGAATGCCGGGCCAGTGGAACTTGCCTTGATTCAGTCGCTGCGCGGCAAGCCAGACGCCTACGCCGTCGTGCACCAGCACTTTCGGCGATTGGCGAACAGATAGGCGCAGTGCGGCTTCGCCGCACCGAACACCGCGATCACCCGGGCCAATGCCGTTTCGGTACCGGCGCGCATGTCCATCGGCTCGGTGGCCAGCCAGATGGCATCGATGCGAATCATTGAGCGACAGCCCGAATAAATTGCGCACAACCCTCAGGATCCGAGGCTGGCCATTTCACCATGATCACTTGTCCGGCCATAGGCAACTCGATGGTCACTGATGCCTCGGCAGGCCGTTTAGGTACAGCCTTCAGTGGGACAAATGCCGGCAGCGAAGGTATCGCTGGCTGATCGCGATAGAGCGGCAGCCATTTGCGAATGACGTTGGCATTAATGCCGTGACTGATGGCGACACTGGACACGGTTGCGCCAGGTTGCCACCGGCTGGGCGCTCTGATGCATCGCGAGTGCGGTCGAACCGCATGCGGCATCCTAGTCATACGGTCAATGCAATCGCTGCTGTAGCTTGCTTAGTCGAAGGAAAGGCATTGTCAAACACAAGAAAAGCACGATACCAAAAACATCCGCTACAAAATGAGTGTACGCCGAGGTAAAAGGGATGCCGTTCGTTACAGGATCAACAATCATCTCGTTCCCCATAGAAAAGCATAGAGTAAATACAGCTCCAACCCAGGGAGTCCAAGGCAACCCCTCGTTGAAGTCACGCTTAATCCCTCGTCCAATGGCAAAAAGCGACTCTAGTGGCCATAAAAGCACCGGCACCTGGGCAATCCTTTTGAGAACCTCACGCAGTGGAAGTGGATCCACTTTCTTGCCGGAAACAACTAAGTAGCTCAGGAAAAACGGAAAGGTGAATCCAAACAGCATGTGGCAAAGATGGTAATTCCAACCGACAACATTAAAAAATCGAAGTTGTATGACCAGAAACGCCAGGGAAATTAAAGCTCCAATTGAGAATGGTAGAAAGGCGAAGTGATTCTTCAGTCGCATTGCAGCCCCTATCTCGAGAAAAGATTTATTTAGACCTAATCAGCCACTTCAAGAACCATGAACCCAAAGGAGGTATTCATATCCTACTGCCTCCTGCGGCATCCAGAACCCGTCATCCCACATTGCGCTAATCTCCCCTGCCAGCTCTGGCAACCAGGACGAAGCAAGCACCTGATAGCTGACCTGAGGCTCAATGCCCTCGCGGCGCTTACCGACCTCCCATAGCGCGCGATAAAGCCTGCTGCACGGGGTCAGTTGCTGTACGTTCATTCGGTTGAACTTGAGCGGAATGCTGACCCCTTCGGGATCCAGATCGCCGAAGTACTCAGCGCTGGTTGCATCAACCTCCCGCATGACCTCAGCTAAAGCCATACCGGAAGCGCAAAGGGTATTGCCCGACCCAAAGACGATTGCGCTGTACTCCTTGGCTTGCTGGTTCCATTCACCAAGACTCCAGAAGGTATGGTGGTTCTCGACCACCAGCACTGGTTTGCCCTTCGCATCTGCAGGGCGATATGCCAACGGATGCTCCACCCTCATAGCACCAATTGAGCTCAATGGAAGCTTGCCGGCGAAGAGCGCATCACTGCGCACCCGTGAGTCCAGGTACTTCTCGTCCCCAAAAATCTCCAGCGATCGCTCTCGTAACGGGACAGTGAGGAACCTACCTCTGCGTACAATCAGCCACTCATTGATCAGAGCAGCTGTCGTGAGCTCAACTGAAGATAGGCCTGGCCAAAATCCGAGTTCTGGCACCCAAGCCACCCGGGTGTAATCAACAGATGGCTTTTCCTTACGCTCACGAGCCAGAGTCACAAAGGTCGGCATGGGCGGCCGGCCGAATCTCTCGAAGCTACCGATCGCAGGCAGCTTAAGAAGGCCTAGCTCCTGCCCTTTCTTGAGTGCTTCAAGGAGCCGGTGATCTCTATCGTGCATCTCCAATTGCTCAGGGTGAGCATCGAGCCACAACGAGCGGAGAATCATGAGATCGACCTTCTTGGTTCGATTGCGGCCAAGTCGCTCGAAAAAGAGCTCAATCATACTCGACGTCCCTCAGCTTCAAACGTCGCGGTGGCCATCTCAATGTGGGTACGTCGGGTCTTCGTGTTCACCCCAGCCTTGCGTAAGCGAACAATCCGCCTGAAGCCTTCAAGGATGTTCGCGTCAGCGTTGGCGGTAAAGCAGATCAACTGAATTTTCAAGCTCTCAGCCAGCATGCGCTGCGCATCAATAAGCGCCCTAGTCTGGACGTTGGCAAAGGGATTATCGAGCAACAGCGGCCCTCCCCCTCCCCGCTTGGCCTGGGCTTGAGTGTCGACGCGCAGATGGCTAACCAGCATGTAGAGGAACACTGCGATGACCGTGCCTTGGCCACCCGATTTCTTCATGCTGTTCACTGCCTGGTACTGAAAATCTTTGTTCTGCTCCATCTTGAGAAGATGAAGACCGAACGACTGCCGCGGAGTAAACGCCAGCAGGCATTGGGTGATGATCTCCGCGCCACTGCGTGGCAGCACACCGGCTTCGATCTGACGATTGAGGTAGTAGCGGATTTCATCCTTACGCTGATCCGATGACATCCCGATGTTATGCGTCATCTTCAGAATAGTTTGTCCGCCAACATACGGTGCCTGCGCTGGCAGCTTGATCTCCATCGCATGCTTCAGGAGCGAAGCTGCGGCCGTCGCGTGGTTGTACACCTCAATGGCGCAGCGCTCGAAGTCAGGCACCATTTCAGCAAGGTTGTCCTCAACCGCCGCAATGCGGTCGTCGACCATTTCGACCAAACGAACTCGATCACTACAAGCTGTGTCGAGATCACCAAACAGAAACTGCTCAGCGACAGCCCCTTCGACCTCGACAAAGTCAGCGCTGCGAGCGATAGAAAGAACTACCTTAAGTGCCTGCTCGGCAGTCGCTTGCCATTTTTCGACCTCTTTCGACCGCGTGCGCCTGCTAAGTAACAGCTGTTCGATGAGCTCAGAGACGTCCTCGCCCAACTCAACCTGGCGAGGGGTGAAGCCTTCAAGGCTGAAGGTCGCAGCCAAATTTCTGATCTGATTATCCAAATCCTTTCTAGCTACCAAGTCCTTTTCAGTGCCTCGTTTTGCAGTAGCAATTTGCTCCTGCAGGGCCTTCAAGAGAGATCGCTTTTCTTCGGATTCTTGCCGCTTCCGCTCTGCCGCGCCTTGGATTTCCTCATAGGCCAAGGCAAGCATTTCATCTGTCGGCTCCACATACGTACGACCACGCCAATACACCTCGTACTCCGTAGACGCACGGCTTGCATCACTCACGGCAACTTCATTCTGGACGCTCAACGACTGGTTTTCTCGCCCTTGACTCGCGACCTCTGCCTCGATATCCAAGTCGAGCAGTGCCTCTACGTCATTCGCATCAAGGGAGCCGAAATCATTCTGATACCTCATGCTGGCCTCTACGAGCTCTGCACGCAGCTTCTGAAGCTGCAGAGCGATGAGGCCTAAGCGATCCCTTTCTGCCACTGACAGCTCTGAGTCCACCACCTCGTAACGTCGACGCAAATCATCAATGCTGAAGCCCTTACGCAGGACTTCTGCCGCAGCATCGACATCGCTCCTGAACCTAGTGACGTCATCATGCTCGCGACTTAGGTCACCTCGCAGTGCAAGCAGCCGTTCCCGGGAATCTTGGGTTGTAGAGATTCGACTCTCTTCAAGCTGGAAACCATGAGCCTGATCCGCAAGCTCCGCATCCAAACGATCAATCTGTTTAGCGATCTCGCTGAGCTCCTTGTAGTACGAAGCCAGACTAATCTCCCACGTGTCCAGATAGCTCCTGAGTTGCTTCACATGGCTGTTCTGGGTTGCAATTTCACCATGCATAGCAGCAACACGCCGGCCCAGTTCATCTATGTTCCTTTCCAGCCGCTGGATCTCGCACTCCAACCGCGTGATCGCTTCAAGTGCACGCTGATGCTGATCTCTGCAGGCAGCGAGTTCAGACTCCGTATTGCGCACCAGCTGAATCGCGAACTTGCCCTGAAAATCATGGACTTCAGCGAGTACTTTTCTAGCTACCTTGCCGCGCTCGACTAAGACATCTCGATCAGCAAGCACAGATGAAATCGTGTCCTCGAACCTCACCAGCGCCTGCCGAGCAGCTTCGATGTTGTAAGCGGAATCATTGTGCGGCCGTAGTACTACACGCCCTTCCGAACAGCTCCCAAGATCAAGACTCGCCGGAGCCAAAGTCACAGGTGCAGAGAGCATCAGCCCCAAGTCATCTATCGAGCGCACTGCACTCTCCCACTCATGGGCAGCGACATTTACGCCCAGGTATCGTGCGGGGTCAGACAGGACGAGCGCGCGCGCTTCTGCAGCGTCCGGGCGCAATTCTGCCAGGTACGTATTTGCAGACCTAGCAGAGCGAATTCCAGCTTTTCGAAGCGCTTCCACTACCGCCGTGACATCATCACTCCGACCTGCCAGACTAGTCTGTTCAATGGACTCGCGCTCCCTGTTGAGCTGATCCAGGCGAATAGCCCGCTGTGCCATCTCCTCTTCGATAGCATTGATCAACTGCTGGAGCTCATCAACCAGTAAGGTCGAATATGGATCACACAGACCATCCGCAAGATCGATCAGCAGCGGATTGTGCTGAAGGGACTCCAACGCGATCTCATAGCTGCTCAGGAAGGCTGCCATGAGATCCTGAGCACTGGCAGCGTTGCTGGCCTCGCTCTTCGTGTCGCCCAGACGATTACGAATCTCGTCGAGCTCTGCAGACATGGCCGCACGCTGCTCATCAGACTCAGAGAGCTGAGCATTGAGCTCACTGATTGCATGAGATACCCGGGTGATCGCTGCACTCACATCGATATCGACAGGGAGCAAAATTCCCTGATTCACCAGCTCAGCATGCATCTTTTGTGCAGCGCCAACTTCCCCATTGAGGACGCCTTGCCGTCCAATCAAATCTGCTCTCTGACTCTCCAACGCGGATCGAAGATCACTGAGCCTCTTTTTTTCAGCCTGAGCCTGCTTTAGGGTGGTGGCAAACTCAGCTAGGTTCCCATCCAGCCCCTCGATTCGCTGACGAAGCACGTGCTGCAGCATTGCCCCGAGACTACTGGCTTCATCTTCAAGTGGTCGGAGCTCATTGGTTACCGCATCCTTCTTCCGCTCCTGCTCCTCCAGCAGACTGGAAATGCTCCGGATGTTCCTAGTCGCCTTAGCCGCCTCGAGGCACGACAATCGACGTAGACCTGTAGCTATCGACTCTTTAATTCCCTGAAGCCGTTGCTTGGCGGCATCCCTGTCACGCTGCAAGTGATGGCCGACAAGGGCTATGTATTGACCATCGGCCTCCGCGGCCTGTGACTCGACGACTCCGCACTGTGCAACAAACTGGGAAATGGCTGCTTTTGTCGAGCTTAAGCGGGAGTCGATGTCATTAACCTTCAACCTCATCCCGAAGCTCAAGTCAGCAGCCTCCTGCTCCACCTCTTGCAAGCTTTCACGAGCAGTAATCAGTTGTTCCGCGCTCGCTGCAAAGGGTCTCATGGCCTCCTGCAACGACTTGAGCTGGCCAAGCTTCTTCTCATGTTTCGGTTTCGCCTTCAGGCGATCCATCGTCTGTGCAACAAGGCTCCGCAGCTCTTGCGTGTGCTCCTGGTTCAGGGACAGCGTGAGTAACCGTGATACGAGCTCGCTCTCTGAGCTGAACGACAAGAACCCTTCTTCACTCCCGCCCTCACGACTGTTGAAAGTGACCTGCATTTTCAACAGTTCCAAATCAATGAGACGCTGATCCTCCAAATGCTTCATCCATTCGTATTGGTTGTGCGCAATGATGAAGTCGCCCTTACCGTGACTCCGTGCGAATTTCTGCGCCCACGCCAAAAAATCCTGCATGGTTTTCACCGGCGCCAAAGACACACCTGGGACGGGAAGACTCTCCCAGCACAGCCCTGCACCAGACTCGAACGCAAAGAAACGGCGATCAGTATCGGCAGCTCGATCAGCGGACTCTGTGAAGTGGACAGCCTGCCCGATCACCAACCGGTAGTCAGGCTGATTGGCAGCACGAGCAGGCATGATCCATTCAGTAATTAGGAACGACGGGCGAGGATCTTTGGCAAAGTAATCCCGAAATGCGTGCGACTCCGACTGCAGCGTTTGAAGCCACCGATCCTTTCGTGGATCGAAGCAGCTGAAGATGTACGCTAGCAGCGAGGTCTTGCCACCCCCATTCTCCAGGTTGATGCACGCGTCAATTGGCTCTCCCGTGACGGGATCGCACAGATCCAACGTCGTCTGTTCATACCAACCAGTCTGCGAACCAAATCGGTCAACATAGATTCGAGCAATGCGCATAGATCAGCCTTCCATAGGAGTGGCAGCGTCGATCGCAGCCTGAAAGAGACGTGGGAGGGTCAGTTCACGCAGCTGAACTCGAAACTGATGCGTTGGCGTAAAGGTCGTCGTCTCATTGATGTCCTCTTTTCCCTCTTTACGAACGAGGCCGTAGTCCTGCATCCGCGTTAGGCACACCTTCACCATGCCTTCCAAAGAGTTCAGGGACGCCCGCTCGGCGCCAGGGATTGTCGGAGGTAGATCAACCAACAAACTCCACCCCGGTCGTAGCTGCTCTGCTTGATAGCTATCGCCTTCGGCAGCTCGCTGCAGCCCATGAGCGATAGTGCTCAATGAGTCCCGGATCTGTCCCATCGTTACAGGCCAAGGCGTTCGACTCTCATCATCCAGAAAATCAGTGGTCGGATAGAACGCGGCCCCAATGGCGAGATGGGTGAGCACCATCGCAACCTTCTGCTCCTCCGTCATGTTCCGACGAAGATCCGCAAGCCTGATGGAAAAGCGGCTTTCCTTGCCGAAAGGTGCGATCACCATGCCTCTCTCGCTCACATCGAGAATCTTCAGCTCCAGGCCCTCAGCCATGCCTTTCACGGTTTCAGAAAACTCTCGATCCGCGCGATATTTGGCAAGCAGCTCTCTGTACTCGGCGTCATTGCGCGGGCTGTTGTTTGCACCCAGGGACTTGTAGATCAGCGTGGAAGCCTCTCTGCTATCGGTCTTCATCACTTACCTCCTCGCCCGCCGCCGCAGGGTCAAATCGCAGGTTGTCACCCGACACGACTGGTGACTCGTATTCGCCTTCGACGTTTGCGTGCAAATGCCTGTATCGAGACTCACTGTCAGCAAAAGCGCGGTAGAGCTCGTATCCAATCGCCTTACGCTCCATAAACGACAGTCCAGCCTCCTCTGCCTCGTTCAGCAGTCGATCAAGATAGAGAGGTGTTTCCGCGAGCATTTTGCTGTCAAGCCAGGAGTGGATCTTGGCAATCAGCTCTGGCGAGAAGGGAGGCAATATTTCTGGAAACTCAGAAATCTCACCATCATCGTCTTCCTCCTCGGAGAGCACGGGTTTGTTGCGTCGCTCAAGAAGAACATCGAAGAGGTTGGAAAGGTCTTGAACCTTCGGGGCAACTGCTGGGTAGAAACTTAGGAGCACATCCTCCGCGAACCCGGCGACCACCTGAACAGGTTTGGAGATCATCTCAGGCAAGACCTGGAGCTCCAGATCAGGAAGCCCTGAGCTACGGCGCGGCCGAAAGCCTGCCGCCTGCCCTTCCAGAAACTGATCACCGGCACCGCTAATCTCAGTCTGCAGCTTCATCCGTTGAAGGTTTGCTGCTTCCAGCAGCTTGTGCAGGCCACTCAAGGCGCTCTTGGCATCCAGGCTGTCAGAAACCCTGATCTTCTGCGTCAGCGACTCTTTCATCGCATGGTCAACGGTCTGTCGATCTTCGACGTGTACTCGAGCCTCACTCAGGCGAGGGCTAATTTCCTTTCGCCAAGTGACGGAGCCTGGCGACTTTGCGTTTTGAATTATGAATTCACGAATCTGCTGACGATGCTCAATCGACAGTGCGCGAGCACGTCCTGCGAGCTCAAGCGCCTGCTGGAACCGCCCTCGTTCGATCAGATGCAGCAGCATCTTTTCAATAAGGATTTGATAGTCCTCGACCTCCAGGTCAAGCATCCCCATCAGTACGAGATATCCGTCCCTCGTAGGTGAATAACGAAGGACGCTCTCGTAGTCAGCCTCCAATCGAACCAGTCTAAAATTAGCGATACGCATGCTCCCCGATGGAGCATGAAAGAAGGTTTCTTTGTGCTCAGCGTATTTGTTTGAAGCGTTAGTCAGCGTGTCGAGGACGATTTCAGCAATCCGCTGACAAGAGCGCTCATCCAGTTCAGCCTGCATGCTACCGGCGAGCGCCTTGAGATGATCTGTGACCTCACCTCGAGTAAAGCCCTGATTCAGAGCCGCTCCCTCCATCATGTGATAGAGAGCAGCAAGGCAAAGGTAATTGGTGTCTATACCCTCAAGCAGGTATGAACCGTCATCGCGGATGTGGCTCAGCTTATTGAAGTCGAGCCGAAGGAGCGGTCGAATCAACAAGAGGTTTCTCTGTTGTGAGGAGAGATCCAGGATGTCTCCAAACCCTGTGACATCATACTCAGAGAAATCAGATAGATCAGTCATGATAAGCCCCAGGTTCCTAACCATGCCGGCAGAATCGGCGGGACATAGACAACATCATCGAATCATTTTGATTCGATATCGAATAATAGACCTAAGTTGCAATGCACCGCAACGGCTGAAGCAAACAGGCGCGTTTTGATGGCAATAGACATCCCCGATCACACCCAGGCCCAGCATGAGCGGCTTGCATACATCGACCTGAATCTTTGGTTCTTAGGCGAGGTGCGAAGGCAGAACCTGATAAAGCGTTTTCAGATCAAGTCTGCGTCAGCGACCAGGGATCTAGCGCTATACATGGAGATCGCTCCTGGAAACCTGGTCTACGACAGCAGCGCGAAGACCTACTACATCGGCGAGTCGTTCAAGCCACTCTATGACTTCAGCCCTAGCCGCGTATTGACCTGGCTTAGCCAAGGATTTGCCGATGGATTCCCCGGGGTTTGGTCTGCCGGAGTCCCCACTGTCCAACCAGCTCGGCTTGGCCAGCCCAGACTCGACACTCTGGGCATAGTCACGCGAGCCATTTACCAGGAAAAGCCCCTGCGAATTCGCTATGAATCGATGACAGGCTCGAGCACTCGCGTCATCGTCCCGCACACCCTGGTGGATAACGGGCTCCGGTGGCACGTAAGAGGCTTCGATCGGAAGCGCAGGGGGTTCAGGGATTTCGTGATCACGCGAATCATCGATCCAGAGATACTCTCGGGTCAGTTGGTTCCAGACCAGGAGCGCAGGACGGCTGACAATCAATGGGATCAGACTGTGACCCTGATCCTCATTCCTCACCCTGACCAACCTCGCCCAGAGGTGACCCATCTGGATTACGGCATGACTGATGGGAAGATTGAGATGACTGTACCCGCTATGTCAGCGGGCTATACGCTGAGGCAATGGAGCGTGGATTGCTCGCCAGATCACCGGCTGCGCGGGCATGAGTACCGGCTTTGGCTGCAGAACCATGAGGTGCTAAACGGACTCAGTAACGCAGTACTCGCTCCAGGATATCCAGAGAAAGAAGTAAAGGATGTCGGCGCCGCATAGAGCGTCGACTGCTGCTCCACCGCTTGTATGGATGTACTCCAGGTACAAATCCTCGAAGCCCACGATCAATGCCAACAACGCTCTGCCATCAGTTCGATCCGTAGCTAAAACCTGCCACTCATGAACGTCGGTGGATGACGGCCGCGGATAAGCTTGAGGGTGGGTATGCCACTCCCCGATGTAGCGAATCATCCCATTACTCTCAGCCCATCGAAGTTTCGCAACTGAGTGGTGACGATGGGTGCTGCGCCTATCCCAGAAAGTCGTAAGCGAACGGGCATCACACCTTGCCGGCGGGTACCCAGTTATGCGGCAGCAGCTCGATCAGGGCGCTGGCCTTCTGCGTCGGCAGGCGCATGAGCATGTCCTTCAGGTACCCGGTTGGCGCGCTTGTTGGTGAAGAGGTAGGCACAGTGCGGCTGCGCCGCACCGAACACCTGCACCACCCGGGCCAACGCTGTTTCGGTGCCGGCGCGCATGTCCAGCGGCTCGGTGGCGAGCCAGATGCGCTCGATGCGGATCACCTCAGCAGCTCGCGCAGGAAGCGGGCGCAGCCTTCAGGGTCGTTGCCCGGCCACTGCACCGACAGCTTGCCGGCCCGATGGGGAATGGCGATCTGGATGGCCATGTCGGCCGCATTCGGAGTAGCCGGCAGGCTCGGGACGAGAGGAATCGGAATAAAACTTGAAGGTGCAGCGGGCAACTGCGCCTGCTGGCGGCGAATCCACTTATGCATGAGATTGGCGTTGAGGCCATGACTCAAGGCCACACCGGCAACCGAGGCGCCGGGCTGGATACACTCATCGACGACCTGGGCCTTGAAGGATTTTGGATAGGAGCGGCGTTGGCCTGGCACGGGAGATCCTCCACTAGGGGCTTGAAATGGTGTCCACCCAAAACAGGTGGACACCATGCCGCTAGCTGGAAGAACCGGGGAGGTGTGTTGGCCGGACGCTTACTCTCGTTCTGCAACCGCTCTGCGTCGTCCGATTTCCCAGCAGTGAATTAGCCCCTTGTCCCTCTGCTGCCATATCTCTTGCCAAGTCAGATTCGAACGCAGCGGCTCATCTATTGATCGATTGAGTTGTTCCACCTGCAGATCATCCTCGTGTGTTGATAGGGCTTGCTAGCTCATCCAGCCACAGTTGAATTCGGGACCGGCTAGCCGCCCAGTTGCAAAGCCGTTTTTCGTGCATTCTCAACGTCGAGGTATGCTGAGGCGTATGAAGCAGTGAGCAGCTCGGGAGGAAGCACCCAGTCCCATTTTTCTCGCATCATGTTTTCCACGCCAGCAAGAATCTCGGAGAGTGGCTGCGCCGGCGATATAGCAATGCGCTGCAATGCGTCCCTCACACGATCGACACTACCGCCAACCTCGAGTACCACGCCTGCGCTTTCGCACTTCAGCCCTTGGCGCTCAAGTAGGATCGCAAGCGCATCATTCGTCCAATCGCCTTGCCAAGTAAGCACCGCAGTTTTGGCTCCGATGTCGACAACTCCTCGACTATCCAAACCAAACTCTCGGAAACAGCGACGCGCTTCGTCAAGAAGCTGCTGTGCAATCGGATCTAGAAACGGACATGCCTCATCATCGCTAAGTAGCCGCTTCATCTCCTCGCGAATCTGATCGTGTATGCGTGCACCAATTCCATCGAAAAGCGGCGGAGCGCCTCCGGGCGATGGCCTGACAACCACGACTTTTGCACTTCCATCAACGTCTGTGACTTGCCATCGGCGCCCTGCAAAAATAATGCGCTGATCGACGCTTAGCGGGCTGGAAACAGGTAACGCTCCGAGCGTCTTGCCATCACAAATCAGCCTGAACTCATCGTCGCTAACGAAGGCACTGTAGAAGTCATAATGATTGATGAGTCGCTCTCCTGCCTGCCCAGGCAGGAGCAAACCTCCAGCTTCCTGAGCAATAAGATCGTGCTCCCCCATCGCCCTTAAAAGCATCACAAAGTCCGGTTGTGAAACGGTCGAGAATGGCCCTCCAGTAACAAGGGCTCCCCACAGTTCAGCAGCGGTAGCACCGCCCTTCTGAGCAATGCTGGACAGGATCTGTTGTACGAGTGTCGAGTAGTGAAGTCCGTGAACCCTCGGTGGCTCAAACCAACCGGCCATCAGTAGCCTGATCATTGCAACGCTTTGAACGAGGCCTTGGCGTAAACAATCCGAAAGAGATGAGTCGTCGCTCAATCGACGCTCGATGCAATAGCCCCGCAAGATCGCAGCCTCACCGGCGCGTCTTCCCGACCGACCTAACCGCTGACGCAGACTGGCGACACTCGGCGGCGAACCAATTTGCCCAACGGTTCGAATATTTCCAATGTCGATACCCAATTCAAGGGTGGTCGTACACACCGCGGTAGCTGGCCGCCCTCCAGCTTTCAGAGCCTGCTCAGTTTCCTCTCTAACGTCTTTCGAAAGATTTCCGTGGTGCGGCCAGAACTCGTTGGGAACACCTTCTTTCTCACACAGGCGTCTAAGGCTGTCAGCGTACCACTCAACCTTTTTCCGGCTGTTAGGAAACACAAGGTTGTTGCTACCTCGAAATACCTGAAACAGGTGCGCGGCAATCGACTCTTCTATCCCGACCTGAGCTTCATCAACCTCATCGTCATCGCTGGCTTCTTCAGACCCTTTAGGCTCTTCCACGTAGCCTCTGACTTGGACTTTCAGCACCTGCCCTGAGCTTTTGGACTCGATGATCTTGACGTCCTGCTGCCTCCCTGGGCTCAAAAATGTAGACGCTAGCGACATGTCACCCAGCGTGGCCGAAAGACCGACTCTCGGGACGCTTCGCTCAACGACACGCTCTATCCGATGCAGCAAGGACTGCAGCTGCTTGCCGCGCTCACTTCCGATGAAAGCATGCAACTCGTCGACAACGAGGTATCGCAGGTTCGCGAATATCGCGGCGAGTCCAGCCCCTCGATTCACGAACATCGCTTCGAGCGATTCGGGAGTTATCAATAGAACGCCTCGTGGAGATTTTACGAAGCGCTGCTTACGGCTTGCAGAGATGTCGCCATGCCAAGCAATGACCGGGATATCGAGCTCCTCACAGAGCGCCTCAAGCCTACCCCACTGATCGTTGATCAGCGCCTTCAAAGGGCTAACGTAAATGACGGAGCCCGCAGGCTCTTCATGCTTCAGCAGATTGGTAAGAATCGGGAGGAACGCAGCTTCGGTCTTACCTGCTGCGGTGGATGCCGCAATGATCACATCGCGATCAGCATTCAGTAGTGCAGGGATAGCACGCTCCTGGGCATCACGTAAGGATGTCCATCCCTCTCGATAGACCCAGCGCTGGATTGCCGGGTCCAGGAGATCAAAACCAACTGAATCAGAGCTGGAAGGTGGCAAGCTCATCATCAGGATCTACTTGAATATCTGCTGCACCGCCATTGTCGGCGGCAACCTCCACTGCGCCGAGCAAGCTACGCCAATCCGAACCAGGATTCTGTTCAAGCACTGCAAGCAAGTTGATGAATGCTGTGATTGTCGTCCGTGGCGTGCGGAAATACGCCTCACCAAGCCGTTGATTACAGTGCGCCATAAAGGCTGGCAAAGCCTCGTCAGGCAGCAAGTAGCGCGATTGCTCACCGCCAGCGTAAACATGCCGCAGCTTCTGCAAGAGGACATAGAAATCCTCTGGCGACAGACTAGCCAGGCGAATCACTGGCCCGGACAGGTCAACCAAGCCGGATTTCGCGAAGGAGTTCTCAGCGAGGCGCGACTGCAGCGCCGGATAGCTATAGAGCCCACGCCGAGTATCCATGAGGAACTCTGGCGTCCCGCCAAGCACGAACCCAAGACCTTCTGCGGCGCCCTGGAGGGAGTCGTTCAGGATCCGCAGGATTTGCTCGTAGTTGGCGTTACGCGCCTGCGTGTTAGAGAGCTTGTAAAGGTTCACCAGCTCATCAAGGCAAACCATTAGCCCGCTGAAGCCAGCGAGCCTGACAAAACGGGAGAGGAGCTTGAGCTGATCGTAAACAGATGCGTCATCAATGATCGTGCGGACGCCAAGAGCGGCACGCGCATCAGTCTTCGTAGTGAACTCACCGCGCAGCCACCTAATGGCATCTGCTTTCAGCTGCTCGCTCCCTTCTTCAAAGCCTTTGCAGTAAGCAGCGATCACATCGGCAAAGTCGTAGCCATTCACCATCTCGGTAAGCTCGTCGAGATGTGCGCGAATGACCTCTTCGCTGCTCTTACCTGAGGTTTTCGCCTCTGTCTTAGCCTGGGCAATGAACTTCTCAACGATGCCCTGCAGCGCTCCGCCGTCAGGCTTTGTGCGCGTGGACATGTTCTTCGCAAGCTCCGCATAGAGCGAGCGCGCCTGACCACCGGTAGCGTGCAGACGCCGATCGGGATTCAGATCCGCGTGCATCGTCACAAGCTTGCGCTCCATGGCGATGGCACGAACCAGGTTCAGGAAGAACGTCTTACCCGCACCGTATTCCCCGATGACAACTCGGAATGCAGAGCCGCCATCCGACAGCCGCTCGACATCACGAATCAGTGATTCAAGTTCACCTACACGTCCAACCTGGATGAGATGCTGACCAACCCTAGGCACCACGCCCGCCCGAAGAGACTGAATCACTGCGTCACGATCTTTAGCTCTGATTGTGCTCATACAGTTAGCTGTTCCCTGATCTCTGGATTGATTTCGACAGGCTCCTCACCTTCGGTGACTGGCATGTCAAACAAGTCGAATGCAGCGTCGTTGACGTGCTCTAAAGCACCGTCGAGCATCAGCTCCATGTCCGCAGCTGCGGCTTCAAGTTCGTCTCGACTCCATTCACTGCGAGAGACGAGTAGACGAAGGAATGCAGAGTGCTCTGCGTCGAGATTCCAAAGCGTCGTATCTCCCGAAACCTCCTCCTCTACCGCGGGCTCCTCGGGCTCGACAACTTGCTCGTCGACAAACACCTGGGCGAGGAGCTTGGAGACTTGCTCCGTCTCTTTCTGCAGCGCTGCAATTCGATCCTGGTCGAGTACGAAACCACCGCCCGATGTCGGCGCCGGCACAGCTGTTTTAGATGAAACTGCAGCAGAGGGAGTACTCCCGGGCTGACTGCTCGCCGCAATGTGGAGGTCGCTATAGAGCAACTGAGCATCAAGCTGCAGGGTCTTGTACACACGCTCCAGAAGCTTGACCTCTGCCGGACTCACTTCACCATCAGCCTGAGCAAGGTGCGCCAGGAAAGCAACAATCGCTCTCTTCGCCGACGGATCTAAAGGATCCAAGCGTTTTTTGAGGCTTTGCAGCGTCGGCGGCTGATTCAATTGGAGGCGCAGATGCGCTTTGAGGCGCTTGCGATGCGCGCTGCTCAGGTGACTCCAGGAATCGATGTGGCGCGAGAGCAGCATGATCTCTTGAGGCGAAGTTTCGCCATCAGCGGCGGCAACAGCGCATGCAAGATCAAGGGTCACCGACGCAGCACCATATGCAGGCGAAGATCGCAGATCACCGTCTTCAGGTTGCGTAGCAAACAACGCAATCGAGTCCTCTGCCTTGGGAATTCGGCTCCCCGCCAGAACGTCGGGTTGTAGGCCTATGTGCAGAGACTCAAGGGCCCGCGCGAACGCTAAAACTTTATCTCTTGAGAGCGCGCCCGCGCTCTTCAGACGGCCTGCCAACTCGCCAAAACTCATGACAAGCATGCCATCGCCAATCCGTTCCTTCAGCAGCTCAACCTCAGCGCGCGACGTCTCTGGCCAAAGCGCAATTGGGAGCTGAAGCACGCCTTCTAGCGCATCAGGAGCATCGGGATTACGCCCCAGGTAACGACTGTAAGAATCCAGTTCCGCTGTGCATTCGTCAGCAATCTTCTGAAGCTTATTTCGAGGGCCGCTCACCGCAGTGACATCGGGAAGATTTTCGGTACCTGGCACCTTCAGCGGCTGCAGCGTGGCAGACGCCGGCCGGTACTCGACCTTCACTCGAGTCTTATTCTGAGGCAGAACGATTCCGGCTCCATGGGCCTCCTCGTACCTCATCTTGAACAGCTTGGCGAACTCCACCTGGCAACGAGTGGCAGATGTGCGCAGACCAATGTTGACGTCGGAGTGCACCCAAGCGAGAGCCCATTCTGCCGGCACTGGCTGCTTGTCCATCGCGAGCTGGCCAAGGCCAACTCTAAGTTCCATAGCCATCTCATAAGATGACCGATCTACTTCAGGAGGCTTCTCCAGGTAACGCTTCTCTCGGAAGCCTTCGGTAGTCAAGAATTCCAGAAACCTTCTGGTATAGCCTTGGAACGAGTAGTTGTCCTGATAGATGGCCCGTAGCCGCTCGACTTCAGCAATGATTGCTGGCACTTCTGCTGCCGCGTCCGGATCGCTTTTCGCATCAACGAAGGCGCGCCGCTCCAAGCCATAGAAGAAAATAAAGACGTAGCCGATGTTTGCGTGTGGGGCCTTCCTGCCACTGGACAGCCACTGTAAATATGCACGCCTTGCCTCCGGAGATAGGCTGTCGTAGCTCGGCCAGTAATAGGTCAGGCGCTCGGCGATATCGACGATCCGACGCGCCACAGGAAGGTTTGGGTCGATCATCGAGGGCTCAGTTTCACCGTACGACAGGCCCGTGCTAGTTCCCAGGTAGAACATCCCTCCAGGAATCTTCTCTCCGGCAATTTCAATCGCTTCACCTGCCGGCACCCAATGGGGCTCCATGTCCTCGAATTCTGCTGATCGATCAGGAATCCGGTACGACGATGGCTTACTGGAGCCAATCGATATCGTGAAGAAGTGCGGCAGGTCTTTCTCGGCAGAGGGAGGCGGATCAAACCGAGCAGGTGCTGAAGCAGCTTGAATGATGCGAGAAGGCACCTCAGAAGCGGGCGCTTCGGCCTTCGCAGTTTGATTCAGTGGAACTTCAGCGACCGGCGCTGCTGAAGCTATGGGAGCCGGCTCGGGTTCATCGAGCGAAAGTGTGAAAAATGCCGACAGGTCGATTTCAGTATGCGGAGCCACTTGCGCCTGCTTAGCTGCCTGGGCTGGCTTCGTGATCCGCGGGGCTGCAGCAGCTGGAGCCGCGGGCTTAGTCAGCCTTGCAGGTTTAGAGGAATTGACGAGCTTGGCAGACTTAGTTGACGCGGCCTGATCAACCTTGGCAGGAGGGCTGCGATTAACAAGCGGCTTTGAGTCAGCGACGAGCTTGGCAATCAGCCAAATAACTCCCCCCGCCACAAGCGCGATGCCGATGAGAAACCAGACGGTCTTGGGAATCGAGGAAACGATCACGACGAAGATCGCGGCCAAAACTAAACCGCCGGAGGCGTTCGCTTTCTTCCCTCTGTGCTTCCTTGCCATGAGTCCCCCCCCCCTTCCTTAGATCCGATACTGGCAGATCGTCAGTATCTGGCAATTTGGGCTCAGCCGCCAACTATCAGGAGACACCCGGCAGTTGCCACGTCCGGAGATCTTGCAGCGCGCAGATTATCTGTCCCTGCAGCGGGCTCGCTGTTGGTACGCAAGACGTTGTTTGCGTCGATGTACCGGCCAGGGTGCGTGGCCTGCGAAGATCGAGTTGCCGCTGAGTGTGCCGTATCAGCCGGGGCGATCTGGTCAAAGGCGGTCTACCGTGCCAGTTTTAAGCGAATGGAACATGAAGGGGCTGGCTAACAAAAGTGCATGCAATCAGGTCAAGTACGGCAATGGATGTCTGGATGGGTGCAACGATGTATGTCCGCTTTGGGCCCAGGCTGTGTGAAAACGTCGTCTTCGCCTAGAGTTGCTGAAGCAACGTCAGCGGGGACGGCGTATGAAGCGATTCATCGAAGAGGCGAGCCGGATTCAAGTCAACTTGCTTCCCGAATGCTTGGATGACTTCGTCGCCGAAGACAATCCGATCCGCGTGGTCGAAGCCTTCGTCGAGCAACTGGATTTGGTGGCCCTGGAGTTCGATGGGGTCACTCTTGCCGTAACTGGGCGACCGTCCTATCACCCCGCTGTGCTGTTGAAGATCTACATCTACGGCTACCCCAACCGCATTCAATCCAGCCGACGTCTGGAGCGCGAATGCCAGCGTAACCTCGAACTGATGTGGCTGACCGGGCGGCTGGCACCGGACTTCAAAACTATTGCTGACTTTCGTCGCGACAACGGCAAAGCCATTCGCAATGTCTGTCGGCAGTTCGTCGTGCCGTGCCGCGAACTCGACTTGCTCTCCCTGTCGCTGGTGGCCATCGACGGCAGCAAGTTCAAAGCAGTCAACAACCGTGATCGCAACTTCACCCACGGCAAGCTGCGCGCCCGGATGGAGCAGATTGAAAAAAGCATCGACCGTTATCTGGCAGCGATGGATACCGCCGACCGAACTCAATCCGATGTCGCCGAAGCCAAGGCCTGCCGCCTCCAGGACAAAATCGAGAAGCTCCGCCAGCAGATGCAGGCGCTCAAGGAAATGGAGCAGCAGTTACGCAAAGCACCGGATGGACAAGTCTCGCTCACCGATCCGGATGCACGCTCCATGGCTACCAGCGGCAAAGGCACCGGAGTAGTCGGCTACAACGTGCAGACTGCGGTCGATACCCAGCATCACCTGATCGTTGCCCACGAAGTCACCAATGTCGGCCATGACCGCGCGGCGCTTGCCACGATGGCCGAGCTGGCTCGCGAAGCCACTGGTTCTGAAATCCTTAGCGTCGTTGCCGATCGAGGCTACTTCAGCGGCATGGAAATCCTCGCGTGCGAGCAGGCGGGCATCACGCCCTTCGTGCCCAAGCCGATGACCTCCAGCAGCAAAGCTGAAGGGCGTTTCGGTAAACAGGACTTCCTCTACATAGCCGCTGATGACGAGTACCAATGTCCTGCTGGCCAGCGTGCGATCAAGCGTTTCTCGACGGTGGAAGATGGCCTCGAGCTGGATGCTTACTGGAGTTCTGCCTGTCCGAATTGCTCAATACGCGGCAACTGCACCACCAGCAGTTACCGCCGACTCAAGCGCTGGAAACACGAAGCAATCCTGGAGGCCATGCAGCAACAGCTGGATCGCCAACCGGAGATGATGAGTGTGCGTCGACAGACCGTAGAGCATCCGTTTGGCACGCTCAAACATTGGATGGGCGCGACGCACTTTCTGACCAAGACGCTAACTCGAGTCAGCACGGAAATGAGCTTGCATGTGCTTGCCTACAACCTCAAGCGACTGCTGAGCATCTTCGGCGTCAGCGGTGCAATGGAGGCACTGCGTGCCTGATACCGGCTATTTTCCTGCGTCTCTCCACCACAAACTGCCGTAGATCGCCCCAGAAGACCCTGGCAGCGGTTAACAGCCTGTGGTCGAGATAGTCGCACGCACTTCCGGGGCCCAATTCCAAATGCGATTCTGACGTAAGCCCTTCGCTGTTTTCACACAGCCTGGACCCCGAGCGGACCTCCCGCTAACGGGACTGTGATCTGGGAGACTTGAACCACAGTATTTGGACAAAGTATTGCCCCCTAATTTTCACACTATTTCGTTCACGACATGGCTTGCTTGATCATCGTAATAGAAGGGCATATCAATTCGCACGCAAAAAAAGCAGCTCTCAAGAACTACTTTTCTACCCTACTCGCCCTTTTTGTACTTGTGGGATTTTAGGTCCGGATACTTCTTTTTCTTTTCAGGCGTGACTCTCTGCCTTTTGTCCGGGATAGCATCTTCGTTGGTTCTTTTAGGGTCTGGCTTGATGCTCATGGTAGATTTCCTTTTCCGCTCGGGGTGTTAAATACTGCTGCAACTAGTACAGCTTTCTACATCTGTCAAAGCAGACCAGCGCAGAAGCGCTTGGCAACCTAGATAATCCATCTCACTTCGAGCATTAGAGGCCCGAGTAAGAGATTCCGGCCAAAGCTATACGAAAATATCTGGACGTTCATCATCCCGAGCACGGTGTGGAACAGGTTGTCATGGCTTAATGGCGAGCTTGCCTGAGCTTTTAAACAGCCCACGTTGAGTCTTTCGCTCTTCGCGAGAGACTCAGACATCCAGAGCACCAATGGCACCTTTGTTTGCTCGTCCGGGGCCATCGCATAGGGCAGCCCATGCAGATAAAGGTCACCCTCCCCAGTGACTCCCCGTGATCCGAAACGTACATGAGCTCAGTGTCAAATTTGTTGTTCACTGCCAAGATGTCGATCAGCCCGGTCGTTACGTAGTCAGTGTAAATGATCGAGTTTTCATAAGCATTGATCACCTCCTGCTGCTTACATTTGTCGAGCTCATGGGGTGTTCTCTCGAAGCCGAGTACACTCTCGCGCAACCGCGATCCCGTTTCAGTGTGATTCGCACCAGCAGACCATCAGCAGGCTCTACCGGTAGCTGGGATCGTCGCACAGCGGCAGACGCCCCCTGGCACCAAGGTGTTGGCGGCAACATGCGATGTTGAGACCGTGCAGACCATCCTTGGCCATTCCTGTCTTGACCACAATATTAAAAGAAAGCGACCATGGCACAATTGATCGACAGGCTACGTTGGTCTTCAAGGCCGAGGGCGGCGACGAATACAACGGTGCAAAAACGTGGGTCGCTGTTCACCTTGATGAGCAATTTTTTGTCAATGAGTTTATTTTAGGAGGGAAATTTGAAAAGGACAAAAAGAGAGTACGATTTAGAACTTGATCCATCTGCCTGCTATAAAATGGAATTTGTTCATAATGAATCAAGAGAAAGTTTTGAATCAACAGAGAAGTGGCTGTATCTGGGCGCCAATGCTAGAGATAGTGAATTTGCTAAGGTAGGGATAACCATGGGGGATCTTACAACCAGATCATCCAGCTCAGAGAACCCAGGCTATTATCTGTTTTGCGCTTTTAAGTGCAGGAACAATATAGCGAGATCCCAGCTTGAAGACATAGAGAAAAGTGCTTTAAACCATCTTGAGCGTGTGTTCGTCTACCCTGATGGCTCGACTAAGCGAGCATTGCATCATGAATCAGGGCACATCTCAGAGTGTTTTTATGATGTTGATTTTCTGTTTTTTTTTGGTGAGCTTCATTACTACCTGTATCAGAATTATTGTAATTACTTTATGCTTTCTGGATTTGAAAATGAAGCGGGAGTTGACGAGGGCGAGTTTCTAGATTGCGAATTCAATACACGTCGCATGTCACGCGACGAAATTAACAAACACATAAGAAGGATTCTCCAATAGTACCGTTAGGTGGGCAGTCTATATAATTCCAACCCTAGGAGCACGCATGATTACACCATGCAGCAGTTGTGAACACACGCCTCACGTTTACGTGATGACCAAGGCAGGCGGCGTATAAGTCTTGCTGTTTTCATTGTTGTGCTCAGAAATTCGCGATTAAACCAATTGGACCAGATAATATACGCACCAATATTGGTGATTTTCAGGCTAGGAGCAGTGGTCGATCCTTCCTCTTTTAGATATGAACAAGGGTGTATTCGAGATATATGCAGCGCATCCATTAGCATGTAGGGCAATATTGACTTTTGATACTCCGAAATACCGTGAGCACGATGAGATGCACTGTACTTTTTATTTTAAAAAACTCAATTACGGGATGGGTCAAGTGCTTATTGATCCTGGTGAAACAAGTGAATATCTAGCAAAAAAACATAGAGCAAGTTAAGTCGACCTGAAAGATGAGTTCCACCTCTAACAAACCAATCAAGTGCACCCCTATATTCGTCGAACTGAATTTCATGCCGCCGCTTACTAGGGGTGTTAGGCCTCGTCATAGGAAAACTACGTGAAACCGTCCTCTATTAGACGCGAGCTGCGAGATCTCATTACAGAAGCCGAGAAGCTTGAAGGCGATTTGGCTCGCCATCAACTCAATTGGGCGGAGTGGTCCGCGGGGGAGCGATTAGATGCCCCTCCAGACTGGCTCATAGATAATTTCAATGAACTTGTGAGGCCCTTCGAGCATCTTGCCACGTCCATTTATCTATCTACGGTTGCCCTATTGGATGCAGAGGGAATGCATGCTTACCTGAAGCAGTTCTACCTCAGATTTGGGGAGGAACTTGATTCTTCGAAGGCAGCGTCTGAATTTGATACTGACCACTATTGGTCTGGTGAGCCCTACAACTTATTTCTCTCGCGTTTTAGGCAGTTCATTGCTCCACTTGACGTCATTGGAGATTCAGGCCGTTACCTTAAGCTATCAGGGGTCCAGTATTTAGAGACCGTTCTGAAGAACACTGCTTCAATCATTCACAAGTCAGGCAAGACGCCAAAATCCGAGACTGATGTATACAAATCAGTACGACATGTGCTAGAGGCAATATTCCCATCCGCAAAATCCCCAAAAGCAAACTTCATCAAGTCGGCCCAAGAATACAAGCCTGATATTTTGATTCCCGAGCTATCTGTAGCAGTTGAGTACAAATATGCCGCTGACGAAGCAAGGCTAAAATCGGTAATTGCTCAGATCTCCGATGATGTGAAGGGTTATTCCGGGGACGACGACTACAACTTGTTCTACGCCGTATTTTATGTAACTGAGGACTTTTGGGGAGAGTCAAAGTTCAAAGAGGTCTGGCGAGATAAAGATTTTCCAAGAAACTGGCGATGGTATTACATCGTCGGGAAATGAGGCCTAACTGATCGTTCAACGCGGACGCCAACACATGCCATACCTTTGGTATTTTCATGGCCTGTGTTGGTACCCTCTGCGCTTCGCGCTGCGACGCCGGTTAACTAGAGCGCTAGTGTCTGCACTTAGCCAATTTCAGCCTGTCACCAGCGGTAGTAATGGATCACCACAGTGAGTCATAGGCCACAATCAAGTTGGTACGAACTGTTTTCGGCCCAATTGCGTGAGAATATCGCACCACCTAGAGCTGTTGAAGCGACATCACTGGAGGGTGCGTGAAGCGACACCCTCCAGCGCCCTGCACAAAAGAACGACTACGCAACCTCTCCAGCAGGATCACCTTCCCTCACAAGAGAATAGTTGATCACCAGCATCAGGTCACGAAGGTTGGCATGGGTGACCGCGTCAATGACGGAGCGCCCTTCCAGCTCATCGCGGGGCTGTAATAGCACCCGGTAAAGCTGCCAAGAGTCAACGTCCCCCACCTGCAGCAACACCATACGCACCAGTTCCTGCTTGAGTGGATCAAGCTGCCAGTCGGGAATCCTCTGACCGCGGTTGCCCATGCTTAAGGTCAGCAGCTTGCCGGCCTTGATCTCGCGGTTGATCTGGTCGCGCGATTTACCGGCCAGCTTGGCGAATTGAACGACCGGCAGGTTGCTGGAAGCTTCATAGATTTCGAGCATTTCCCGCCGTTCGCGCTGGAACTCTGAGACAGCTACTTCCACCGGTTCTGGACACGCTGGCACGGCCGACAGGCGTTGGGATGGTGAAGCAGTCACCGACGAAACCAGAATTGGAGATGTGGCGTGCTCCATCGGATACCCAGTTGTTTCGGTACCTTCGGCCAGTACCGGCATGCCATCGATGCGAATGACCAGGTGTGCACTAGCGGCTACCTTGCCCTGCTCCAACAGGTCGATCCGATCGGCCCAGTCCTGCATCATCTTCCGACGGGGCTCCACATACAGGGCATGGTTGTAGGTGGTGCCTGACCTTGTTGGGATCGGCGTGGGAAAGCTGGGCATCTACCCAGATCTTGGGATAGCCGATCTCGTTGAGCGCCGTGGAGAGCGTGGCCCGAATACCGTGGCCAGTGAGCAGTCCCTCGTAGCCCATGCGCTTAAGCGCTGCATTCAGCGTATTTTCGCTGATGCGCGCCTTCAGGTCGCTACGATGAGCCAACAGGTAGCGCTGTGCCGGCTTGACCTGTTCCAGCAGGTAGCGAACGATTTCAATCGCCTGAACAGGCAGGGGCACGACGTAGGGCGGAATATCCTGGACACGCTTGCGGCGCCTGCGCATGCCCTCCTGCAGTTGCTTGACTACCTCGGGCGGAATGATCCAAAGGCCACGCTCGAGGTCGAACTGGTCCGGCGTCGCGAGCCGCAACTCGCCAGTACATACTCCAGTCAGCAACAGCAGGCGAATCCCCAACTGCGTGGTGACCATTCCCCTATAAGCGCGCAGCTTGCGCAGCAGATCAGGCAGATCTTCCAGTCGCAGGAAAGGGTTGTTCATGACAGGAGGCTTGGGCACAGCAACCACGTCCAGGTCCGAAGCGGGATTACCCTCCAGCCCTTCGACCTTCACCATGGCGTAGCGGAACAACTGTCTGAACCAGGTGCGCACTTTCTAGGCAGTGGTCAATGCCTTGCGCCGTTCAATGCGCGCGATGACGTCCAGTAAGTCGGGGCGACGGACGTTGTAGATGGACATAGTGCCCAAAGCGGGCAGCACATCTCTCTGAAAAATACGTCGGATCTGCGACAGCGTGCTCTGGCGCCCTTCCTTGAGCTCCAGTTCGCGATGCGAGAGCCACTGCAGGTACACCGCCTTGAAACTGTGCTCCGCTGCCAGGCAGGCAGCTCGGAACTTCTGTTTTCGGTCGACCTTGGGGTTGATCCCTTTTGCCAGCAGGGCGCGTGCTTCATCGCGCAGCGCACGTGCCTCTCGAAGGCTGACTTCTGGGTAAGTGCCCAGGGACATCCGCTTCTGCTGAGCAGCCCAGTAGTAGCGAAAATGCCAGCACTTGTCCCCTTTGGCGGAAACCGCCAGGGACAGGCCATCGAAATCCGGGAGGGTGTAGTGCTTGCCAGTACTCCGGGCGCGCCGGACGGAGAGATCTGTAAGAGTCATGATCCTGATCCTGAACGAATCAGAGCCGAAGACTTTCCCCGTTTACCACGCTCCTCCAGCAAGAATCCGGAAACCACACCACCCGTAAAGATGGACTTAAAAATGGACTTAAAAGTCCTGGCTTCGGGTGGATTCCAGTGGTTTTCGCTGGAACGAAAAAAAGGCCTTTCGGCCTTTTTTCAATGACTTACAGACTTCAGTGGATGTCTGTAGATCAAGATCTGGAGCGGGAAACGGGTCTAGAATTCAAACCCTAATCTATTGATTTAGAAGAATTTCCCCTACCAACTGCTTGGGCAGCGGACATAATTGTGGACTTATTCAGACGATCAAGCAAACCCAACATCAATTTTCCTTCCAAGAAAGACCACTACCAGCTACTCAGGTCTATTCGGCGCAAACTCGACAGGCAGCATACTTGATTGTGCCGTGGCTTCAGCGATCTGCAGACGGAAGTTACACCAACGCTACTGGAGAGATGCCCCCAGCAGGGTCGGCTGACTGACATCAGCTTTCTCACGCAGGAAATTCCAAGTGGCTTTCATCCGAGAAATGTCCTTAAGCACAAGGGCGTCAGCATCTAGAAGGGAAGACTGAAGACTATCGGCAAGCCAAGCACGCACTACAAGGTATGCATCGGCGTCCGCTGCGAACGAGAATAAGACGGCAAGCCCCACCGGGCCACCATCGAAACACTTTACCCCGACTCCAGATTTTACGCATCATGGCCAGTCTCTCCTCGACGCGCCAGTGGCGATGCCGCTCCTGACCGAGTACTCCAATGGTCTTTTCTAGTAGTCATCAAAAAAGTCGTTTACCTATCTTTTAGCTGTTGAGAAAGCAAGCAGTTCAACAAAGCATTGCGTAATACAAAAAACGCAAACCACAAAGCACCTTCCCAGCGAAAAATCTCAATCTAAAATTATGCACTAGCACACCCACAAACCCTAGTGAATTTTAGCTTATAGACAAACCCATACCTACAGAACAAAGAAAACTCACACAACGTATAGACGCTTCTCCAACCATAACGTTAGCCCCACACATATGAGCTACCAGCCCCCAAAATACTCATAGATAGGCTATCTGTAGAACAATATAAACCACCACCATCCTCCATAGACATCAGTACAATGGAAGCGTATGCCCTGTCATCTAATAGACAAGCGACTTAGGGATTAGTGAGTTAAACTGTTGTCACCTACCACTCTTGCACGCCGTGCCCCATGTCAAACGAAGATCGCCTACACCTCATTAAGAAATATCCCAACCGCCGCTTGTATGACACCCACAGCAGCAACCACGTGACCCTAGCGGACATCCGGCAGATGGTCATCGACGAAGTTCCCTTCCAAGTGATCGATGCAAAAAGCGGGGAAGACCTGACCCGCAACATCCTGATGCAAATCATCCAGGAAGCAGAAAGTGACGGCCAGCCGATCTTCTCCAGCGATACGCTCAAGAGCATCATCCGATTCTACGGTCCCTTCCAGGGTATGCTCGGCAGCTATCTGGAAAAGAGCATCCAGACCATCATCGACATCCAGACCCAGACCGGCGTGCAGTCCTCGCAGGCATGGAGCGAATTCATGGACAAACAGGTACCTGTGATGCAGAGCCTGATGGAGCAGTACATTGAGCAATCGAAGAACCTCTATCTGAACACCCAGAACCTGTTTGGCCTGTTCGGTAGCAAACCCTCGGCGGACAAACCCGACAGGGGGGGTGGCGCAGACAGAAAGAACGATGACGAGGAATGACTCACGCAGCCGACAGTACTGCTTGGTACTCAAGACACTCAGTGTCTAAAATGAGCGGCGGTAGTACAGCGAATAGCTTTCTACGCCGTCATTGGGCTTCTTGATCCCGGCATTGGAGTAATGGATGGCACGAATTCCCAACTCGTGCCCACCAGCGAAACGTAGACCTGTGCCAAGACGATCCTCAAACTGGAATGCCGACCCCAGTTGCTTGTCCTCCAGACGGGTGCGCCCGAATGCAGCGATACCGATTCCGACCTCGACGTAAGGTTTGAGCGCTCCCCCAGAGAACTCGTAGACGAATACCGGCGCCAGCGACAAGCTGTGGTTGTCCGACGTTTTATCCCCTTCCCAGTAGGTGTAGCCGGCATCCCAGTATCCGCTCAGCCTGCTGGTAGCGCTCTCGAACCAGTTGCGCTGAAAATCCCACTGAGCACCGACGCGATAGGTCGTGGTCGATTCCCCCGTACGCCCCACCGCTACGCTGAGATCAGTGGCCCGCACCATGGTCGCAATTCCCATCGACAACACCGCGATCACGGCAATGGAAATATCCCTTCTCAATTAAGTACTCCTAGAACACCGATCATCCCCTGGTACATGCATAAATACGGGGGCCATCGCGTTATGCATATGCATTGACGGCCCCCCTTTTTGGCAATGCAGTGATCAAGACGGCTTACGCGTACCAGTTGAAGCCTTACCCGCCTCACGTGTTGCCTGACCAGCGGCGGAGGCTGCCGCAGCGATGCCATTCTCGGCGATCTCGGCAGCCTGCTTGGCCGCTTTTTGCGCGCTTTCATAGACACTGCCGGCAGTCTCCAGGACCGACTTGAGCACCGCTACGGCCGGCTCAGCCCCCGCCGGAGCGTTCTTGGCGACCACCTCGACCAGTTCCTGTACCTGCTTAGCCCCCGCCTCCACCTGATGTTCGGCAAGCTTGGCGATTTCCGCCTGGGTGCCGGAAATCAGCTCGTACACCTGGCGATTGAATTCCAAGAAGCGCTCGGCCTGGGCGGTGGGCTGGGCGAAGGAGGCCTGCCATTCGACGAATGCCTGCGGGTCGCGGGCCGACACTAGCTTTCGCAGGCTGTCGAACTGCGCATCGGTCGTCGCCCGCAGCGCCTTGAATTGCAGTTGGCCGAGTTGTTCCACTCCTTCAAACAACTTGCCGCTGATCTGTTGCAACAGGTCAAGGTTAGCTTTCTGGGCCTTGTTCAGTTTTTCCGTATCGAATAGGGACATGATCGAGTCTCCTGGGCAGTGGACGGCCGTATGGACCTGATTTCGCATGTGCCGGCTCGATTGCGCCGCATGGCATCCCCGCCACAGGTGATCGAGTCGAATGAAAAACGCTGTGCGCCTCTTCTGGAAGTAGGGCACGCCTCGATTGTTGCACCGCAAAAATTCCATTACAAGAAAATATTTTTGCAGTGCAAAAAATTCTTTTGCCTGCCGTCCTCCCTTTGGCTATAAGGAAGCCTCTACTGTGTCATTTTCCCCGGCTTAGACAGCCTATCCAAGCACGAGCATTCACTCCGGCAGCCAGAAACGGGAGACGGTTGTGGCCAAAAAGGCTTATTGTGCAAAGCAGGAAGACAGTTTCTCGTCCTTCCACAATCTGTTCGATCACCTGGGTCAGTTGCATCGACTGCACCTAGACATAGTGCTCAATGCGCTGGGCCAGCGTCAGAAGACGATTCTCGCCCCCGTGCGCTCGGGCCAGTTGCGCCAGCCGAGCGCTGGTCAGTGGTGGGAATACATGGTCGACCTGGGCCAGCGCACCCTGCTGTTCTGGGACACCCTGCGCCAGCGCGGCGACAACACACTGGCCCACGAGCGCGCCGGCTACCCGCTGGTGCTGAAGTTTCCCTATGAGGTACTGATCGACGGGCGCGACCTGCCCCATCCGGTCAACTATTCCCTGCTGCGAATCCTCCAGGGGCCGGACCAGCCGGTGGACGAGCTCCATCGCCCAGTGATCGTCGTCGACCCGCGTGGCGGCCACGGAGCGGGAATCGGCGGCTTCAAGCAGGATTCGGAGATCGGCGAGAGCCTGCGTGCTGGGCATCCCACCTACTTCATCTCCTTCAGCCACTCGCCCGAGCCAAGGCAGACTCTGCTCGACATCGCCGAGGCTGAGGCACGCTTCATCGAGGCAGTCAGCGATCGCCATCCCTCAGCCGGAAAGCCGGTGGTGATCGGCAACTGCCAGGCCGGCTGGGCACTGATGGGACTGGCGGCGGCGCGCCCGGAACTGCCTGGCTTGGTGATCATCAACGGCGCACCGCTGTCCTACTGGGCCGGGGTCAACGGCCGCAACCCGATGCGCTACGCCGGCGGCCTGCTCGGCGGAGCCTGGATGACCCGACTGGGCAGCGACCTGGGCAACGGTCGCTTCGACGGCACCTGGCTGGTCAGCAACTTCGAGAGTCTCAACCCGGCCAATACTCTGTGGAGCAAGTACTACAACCTATTCCGCGAGGTCGACAGCGAAACGCCCCGATTCCTTGAGTTCGAGCGCTGGTGGGGCAGCCCCACTCTGCTCAACAGCGAGGAAATCGAATCCATCGTCGACGACCTGTTCATCGGCAACCGACTGACCAGCGGCTACGAGCGTCGCAGTACAAGCATCGACTTACGCCGCATCGAAGCGCCAGTGGTGGTGTTCTGCTCCTACGGGGACAACATTACCCCGCCACAGCAGGCGCTCAACTGGATCGCCGACGTCTATCCCAGCGACCTGTCTCTACGCAGCGCCGGCCGCACCATCGTCTACCTGCGCCATGCCAGCGTAGGCCACTTGGGCATCTTCGTCTCCGGCAAGGTTGCGCGGCGCGAGCACCGCCAGTTGCTGGGCGCGATCGATGCAATCAGCCTGCTGCCGCCCGGCCTGTTCGAGTTGGTCATCGACGACATTCCGGGCCAGTCGCTGGGCGAACCCACAGAATACGCCGTGCACTTCGCACCCAGGAAGATCGCCGACATCCTCCGCGACGACGAGGACGGCCGCGACGACGAGCGCGAATTCGCGCTGGTGCAGCGCGTCTCGGAACTCAATAGCACGCTCTACGACTGGCTGGTGCGGCCATGGATGCGGCAGACCGTCAACGAGCCCCTCGCCGACCTGCTGCGCCGGCTGACCCCCTTCCATCAACGGCAGGTAGCCTGGAGCAGCCTGAACCCGGCGCTCTGGTGGCTAGCAGGTACGGCCGCTCTGACACGAGAGAACCGCCGCCTGGCCCCAGCGGACAACCCGCTCTTCGCCTGGCAGGAGTGGTTCTCCAGCCAGGTGGAGGCCGCACTGGACACCTACCGGGACCTTCGCGACGCAGCCCAAGAGATGACCTTCCATGCCTTCTATGGTGGGCTCAGCACTCTGACCGGCGGCAAGCTTCCACGCTCCCAGGAAGAGCGTGTCCAGCAGCGGGACAAGGCGCTGGTCGACCGCCTGCATGATGCCCTGCCGCGCGGCGGAAGCCTGGAAGGGCTGGCGCGCATCTTGTTCCTGCTCGGCCACGTCAGCGGCAAGATCGGCAAGGAACGCATCGAACAGCTCGCCCGGCAAAGCAGGACACTGATCAAGCAGTTCGATATCGACCCACTGACCCTGCGCGAAACCATCCACCTCCAGGGCCTGTTGGTCTTCGCCCACCCCGAGGAAAGCCTGAAGACACTGCCCCTGCTGATTCCCATCGAAGAGCGTCAGAGGTTGCTCGACGCCGTCGTCCATCTGGTGCCAGAGCTGCTGGTCGCCGAAGGGCCGATCGGCGAACTCTGGAGGGAACTGCACTGCGTGCTGGAATGCCCCCCGCCCGGCTTCGCCCTTGCTGCGCCGACAGCACCAGAAACCACCGCGAAGCCGGCCGCGCCGGCCAAACAAAAAACCACCCGCCCCCAAATTGCATCATCGACCAAGTCGCAATCCACCGCTTCCGAAACCTCGGTTCCCACGGCGACAGGCAATGTCCCCGCCAAGGTGTCGAAGCGCAACCGGCCGGCCCACGGCACAGGAAAAGGCAAAAGCCAATGAGCCAGGATCACTATGCCACGCTGTTACAACGTTGCGTCGACCTGCCGCCTCTGACCACAGCCGTGGTCCATCCCTGTGAGGCCGGAGCTCTGCAAGGTGCACTGGAGGCCGCCCAGCAGGGGGTGATCGCACCGATCCTCGTCGGCCCTCGACACAAGATCGAAGCCATAGCTTCGGCCGCCGACCTGGCGCTCGACGACTTGCCGCTGGAACATGTGGAGCACAGCCATGCCGCCGCTGAACGCGCCGTCGCCATGGTCCGCGAGGGCCGCGCCGGGATGCTAATGAAAGGCAGCCTGCACAGCGATGAACTGCTCCACGCGGTGCTCGCTAGGGACAGCGGTCTGCGCACCGAGCGACGCCTGAGCCATGTGTTCGCCATGAGCGTGCCCAGTTACCACAAGACGCTGTTCGTCACCGACGCCGCAGTGAACATCTTTCCCGGCCTGGACGACAAGGCCGACATCTGCCGCAACGCCATCGGCCTACTCCACGCCCTCGGAGTCGAACGGCCCAAAGTCGCCCTGCTGTCGGCGGTGGAGACGATTAACGCCAAGCTGCCGTCAACCCTGGACGCCGCGGTACTGGTGGTGATGTCGCTGCGCGGACAGATCCAGGGAGCCCTACTCGATGGCCCGCTGGCTTTCGACAACGCCATCAGCGCCGAGGCCGCGCGGGTCAAGGGCATTCAGTCGGAAGTGGCCGGCGATCCGGACATTCTCCTGGCACCCGACCTGGAAGCGGGCAACATCCTGGCCAAGCAACTGATCTACCTGGCCGGGGCGGAGTCCGCCGGGTTGGTGCTCGGTGCCCGAGTGCCCATTGTCTTCACCAGCCGCTCCGACAGCCTGCGCTCGCGCGTCGCCAGTTGCGCGCTGGGGGTGTTGCTGGCCGAAACCCGGCAGGCTGCCCTGGCCCAGGGAGTAACGGCATGAGCCTACTCGGTGGCAAACGCATCCTCACCGTCAACGCCGGTTCGTCGAGCATCAGGATCGGCCTGTTCACCGGCCACCCCGGGCATGAGGCACCGACGTCGAGAGCGCGCGGCAAACTGGATGGCATCGGGATACGTCCCCGGCTCCAGGTCGCCCTGGCCGACGGCACCCACCTGCTCGACCGGACATTCCCAGCCGATCAGGTCGCCGACATGCAGGCCGCTTTCCGCCTGGTGGACCTGGCGCTGGCCAATGGTTTGCGCGGCGAGCAGCCGGCGCTAATCAGTCACCGCGTGGTACACGGCGGCGGTCTGTTCAACACACCGGTGCGGATAGATCGTGAAGTGCTGGCACAGTTGCGCGCCTTCGAGCCTCTAGCACCGCTGCACCAGCCTTACAACCTGGAGCCGATCCAGGCGGTGCTCGACGACATGCCTGGGTTACCCCAGGTCGCCTGCTTTGACACCGCTTTCCATGCCGGGCGCAGCGAACTCAGCCAGCTCTTCGCTCTGCCCTATCAGTTGTACGAACAGGGCATACGCCGCTATGGCTTCCATGGTCTGTCCTTCGAGTACGTCAGCTTGCGCCTGGCCGAGGTGGCGCCGGAGATCGCCCGCGGCAGGGTGGTGATCGCCCATCTGGGGGGCGGCTCTAGCCTGTGCGGCATCAAGGGTGGATGCAGTGTCGAGGTGACCACAGGCTTCAGCGCCTTGGACGGCCTGCCGATGGGCAGCCGCTGCGGCGCCCTCGACCCTGGCGTGATACTCCACCTACTGGCCCGAGGCGAGGATGCGCAGAGCCTGGAAGAACTGCTCTACCGCCGCTCCGGGCTGCTCGGCATTTCCGGGGTGAGCAGCGACATGCTCGCCTTGCGCGCCAGCCAGGAGCCCCGCGCCCAGTTGGCCATTGACCACTACGCCTACCGCATTGCCCAGGAGGTCGGGCGGCTGGCTGCCAGTCTCGGTGGGTTGGATGCGCTGGTGTTCACCGCTGGCATCGGCGAAAAAGATGCCGAATTGCGCGCACAGGTAGTGGAAGGCCTAGCCCTGCCGTTCGACCTGCGCCTCGACATGGAAGCCAACCGGCGCAACGCCGAGTGCATCTCCAGCATAGACAGCGCCCGTCCGTTGCTGGTGATCGCGACCGACGAGGAAAGCATGCTTGCTCGGCATGCCTGGCGCGTATATCAGGAGAAGCAGGCATGAGCCCCAATGAAAGTATTCCTGCACGGCAAACGTGGTTTGGTGGTCGGTATCGCCAACCCGTGCTCAATCGCCTGGGGCTGTGCCAAAGCGCTACACGAATTTGGTGCGGAACTTATGATCACCTGGCGGAGCAACGAGGCCAAGCCACATACCGAATCTCAGGCCGAACAAGTGCAAGCATCTCCCCCCTGGCCCTGGACGTCAGCAAATCTGGGGAGTTGGAGGCCTCGTTTGAACGTATCACCTGCTGGAGTAGGTTGCTACCCGCTCTCCACTAGGCCGATGAGCTCGGAGCCCTATGCGCCAGGCTGGTTTGCGACGCCAAACATGAGCGGACCGGTGCCATCCATTTTGTCGATAGCGGTTTCAAGATCCTAAACTGCCCCCCATGACAGACAACACAATGGAAGCGGAGGCAATGGTCAAAGCCGGAACGCGTAGCGGGGCCGGCACCGTCCATGCCTGTCCTGAATACGTGAGGACATGACCATGATGATCCACCTTCCTGAGCTTCAAGAACCCAACGAGCAGAGCGCAAAAAAACCTTTCGATATCGGTTTCGAATTTGGGCTGTCCGGCCGGACACTGTTCGACTGCCCCTACGGCCATGCCACAGAAGAGGTCCTACGGCAACGCCACGAATGGCTCGAGGGCTACCTCACCGCCCTGGCGAACAGTGGAGCACCCGGCTTTTTCTGATTCGACAGACACGTTCGACGAAATACCCCGGGATCAGTCGTTAGCCGCCCCCTGACAGGTGGTTCCGATAACGGCCTGGGGGGATACCGAACCAGCGCAGGCAAGCCTTGTGAAAGCTGCTCGGCTCCTTGAACCCGAGCAGCTCTCCCACCCGCGCCAGGCTATAGGGGCTATGCCGTAGGTAGTAGTCGGCCAGTTGCCGACGCGCGTCGTCCAGGATGTCCTTGAAGTACACCCCTTCCCTCGCCAACCCCCGTTGCAACGCACGCCTGCTGGTGCGCATGCACATGGCTACCGTTTCCATGTCACAGGGTCCCAGGCTGAGGCGCTCGACCAGCAATGCTCGTACACGGTCGCTACAGGTCGTTCCGTGCAACTGATCCATCCGGTACTCGGCGAAACGACCGTGCAGCAGAGCCAGCGCCTCGTTGGCGGTACTTAGGGGCTGCAATAACGCCCTCCGGTCAAACAGGATGCTGTTGCGAAGAGCACCAAAACGTAACTCGCACCCAAACAACGACTGATGCTCTGAAATGTCCGTGGGCTCGGGATAGGTAAACTCGATCTCCCGCAACTGCGGCAGATTGTTGCCGGTCACCCAGCGGCAGAAACCTAGTATCGAGGCCATTCCAGCATCCTCGAACGCCCGGGGTCTAGGGAACCCGTCCTCGGGGTGATCGACGATCCAGAAACGCAGACCATTCCCCTCCTCAACCAGGCCGATCGTGAATCCGCTGACCAACAAAAGGGAGAACTGCGCCAGAGACTCCAGTGCCCGTTTCAGGTTCGGGCTGGACATCATCACATAACCCACCAGTTGCAGGCTGCCAGGAAGGAAATGCCTGCAAGCGCAGAGGCCAATAGCCGGCTTTCCGGAAGTCTGTTCCGCCAGCGCCATCAGTCGGAAGACTTCCTTCCGAAGCACAAAGCCGTCCGGGCTCCTTAACAGGCTCATATCGATACCTGCTTCCCGGCAGAGGTAGGCAGAGTCCAATCCCTCCCCCTCCAGCACGTTCACCAACTGGCTGACAATGCTGGCGCTAACCCTGTACATCACCCCACCCCTCCGCTCAGCGCACTTGGCAACCTAGCTCCACTGCCCACCCTTGTCTTGTGATGCAGATCAACACTGCGCCTATGTTTCCAAAAATGGCTTGAAAGGCTCTGCAGTGGTACTTACGGACATTCAGGCGGCACCCCGGGACGTTGTCGGGAAATAGGCCGGCACCTAATCATTGCCCGGCAACTGAACCCATGTTCATTCGAGGAGGAAACGCCAATGACGACGTCGGCGCGCATCGCTTTGGTCACAGGGGGGATGGGCGGCATCGGTACTGCGATTAGCCAACGCCTGCACCATGACGGTTTCACCGTGGTGGTTGGCTGCAGTCCCGAGTCCAGCCGCAAGAACGACTGGATCGGCAAGCAACTGGCGGCCGGCTATCACTTCCATTGCGTGGATTGTGACATCACCGACTGGGACAGCACACACCAGGCCTTCGAACAAGTACGGGAGCATGTCGGCCCGGTCGACGTGCTGGTGAACAACGCCGGTATCACCCGCGACGCGACCTTCCGCAAGCTGACTGCAGAGAATTGGCGCGCAGTGATCGATACCAACCTAGGCGGCCTGTTCAATACCACCAAACAGGTGGTCGAAGACATGCTAGCCAAGGGGTGGGGACGAATCATCAACATCTCCTCGATCAACGGCCAGCGTGGTCAGTTCGGCCAGACCAACTACTCGGCTGCCAAGGCCGGCATCCACGGTTTCACCATGGCCCTGGCCCGGGAAATGAGTGGCAAGGGCGTTACCGTCAATACCGTTTCCCCTGGCTACATCAAGACGGACATGACCGCGGCGATCCGCCCGGACATCCTCGAAGGCATGGTTGCCGGCATTCCAGTCGGGCGCCTTGGCCAACCCGAGGAAATCGCCTCCATCGTGGCCTGGCTGGCCTCGGAAGAGTCCGCCTATGCCACCGGCGCCGACTTCTCGGTGAACGGCGGCATGAACATGCAGTGATCCCACATTCCGACCGCATGAGGTGAATCATGAGCAACGTGGCAATCGTCTCTGCCGCCCGTACTGCCATCGGCGCCTTCCAGGGCAGCCTGGCCGGAACTCCCGCGCCAGAACTCGGCGCCATCGTCATCAGGCGCCTGCTGGAGCAGACCGGTCTCGACGGCGCCCAGGTCGATGAAGTCATCCTCGGCCAGGTATTGACTGCTGGCTCCGGGCAGAACCCCGCGCGCCAGGCCGCCATCGCCGCCGGGCTGCCCCATGCGGTGCCGGCGCTGACGCTGAACAAGGTCTGCGGCTCGGGCCTCAAGGCCCTGCACCTGGCTGCCCAGGCCATCCGCTGCGGCGACGCCGAAGTGGTGATCGCCGGCGGCCAGGAGAACATGAGCCTGTCGCCCTACGTGCTGCCCAAGGCCCGCACCGGCCTGCGCATGGGCCATGCGCAACTGGTCGACAGCATGATCGTCGACGGCCTGTGGGACGCCTTCAACGACTACCACATGGGCATCACCGCCGAGAACCTGGTGGACAAGTACGGCATCAGCCGTGAGGAACAGGACGCCTTCGCCGCCGCCTCGCAACAGAAGGCCGTGGCCGCCATCGAGGCCGGGCGCTTCCGCGGCGAGATCGTCCCGGTGAGCATCCCGCAGCGCAAGGGCGAGGCACTGAGCTTCGACACCGACGAGCAGCCGCGCGCCGGCACCACCGCCGAGGCCCTGGCCAAGCTCAAGCCGGCGTTCAAGAAAGACGGCTCCGTTACCGCCGGCAACGCCTCCAGCCTCAACGACGGCGCCGCCGCCGTGCTGCTGATGAGCGCCGCCAAGGCCGCCGAACTGGGCCTGCCGGTATTGGCCCGCATCGCCGCCTATGCCAGCGCCGGTGTCGACCCGGCGATCATGGGCATCGGCCCGGTGTCCGCCACCCGCCGCTGCCTGGACAAGGCCGGCTGGCAACTGGCCGACCTCGACCTGATCGAAGCCAACGAAGCCTTCGCCGCGCAGTCCCTGGCGGTGGGCAAGGAACTGGGCTGGGACACCGCCAAGGTCAACGTCAACGGCGGCGCCATCGCCCTCGGCCACCCCATCGGCGCGTCCGGCTGCCGCGTGCTGGTCAGCCTGCTGCACGAAATGCTCCGCCGCGATGCGAAGAAGGGCCTTGCCACCCTCTGCATCGGCGGCGGCCAGGGCGTGGCCCTGGCCATCGAACGCTAATTCCCCCTTTGCTGCCCCAGGGAAACACCCCCACTGCATGCTTCGTCCCTTGTACGCAGAGTCTCCCGTTTTGGGCATGCCGCGCTCGTAGGCGCGGTTTTCTTTTTTCAGCATCAGGATCGCGCCATGGATAGCAATGCAGACACGCTCAACGCCTATTGGTCGAGCCAGCCTCCCTTCGTCGCCAGCCTGGTTCTACAGCAACTACGTCTTTGGATGGCGCAGAATCCCTGGTTCAGCGACTACGACCAGAGCCACTGGTTCGAAGTGCCTACCGAACGGCTCGAACGCCTGCAACTCGACTATCAGCAGGAATGGCTCACCCTGGCCCAGCAACTGCTAGCCCTGCGGCCGTTTGACTTCAGCGACCGGCGCTTCGCCAGCGCCAACTGGAGCGAACCGATGTTCGGCTCGCTAGCCTCCTTCTACCTGCTCAACTCGAACTACCTGCTCAAACTGGCGGCCCTGCTACCCATAGACATGGAAAAGCCCCGTAAACGGCTGAACTACCTGCTCGAACAGGCTATCGCTGCCAGCGCGCCGAGCAATTTCCTGCCGAGCAACCCCGACGCTCTGCAGCAACTGGCTGAAACTGGAGGTGCCAGCCTGTTCAGTGGCGCTCTCCACCTGCTCAGCGACCTGTGGGAAGGCAAGCTGCGCCAGTGCGACGCCGGTGAGTTCGAGGTTGGCGTCAACCTGGCGATCACACCCGGCGATCTGGTGTTCGAGAACGACATATTCCAGTTGATCCAGTACCGGCCGCTGACCGAAACCCAATATCGGACGCCCCTCTTTATCGTCCCGCCGGCGATCAACAAGTACTACATCCTCGACCTGCGTCCGGAAAACTCCCTGGTCCGCCATCTGTTGGAACAGGGCCACTCAGTGTTCCTGATGTCCTGGCGCAACTTCGGCCAGGAACAGTCCGGCCTGAGAATAGACGACCTGATCCAGGACGGCGTGATCGCCGCACTACGGGTGGTTCGCGCAATCAGCGGCGAGCGGCGGCTCAACTGTCTGGGCTTCTGCATCGGCGGGACTCTGCTGGCCAGCGCCCTGGCGGTACTCGCTGCCCGTGGCGACCGCGATGTCGCCAGCCTGAGCCTGCTGGCGACCTTTCTCGACTACCTGGATACCGGACAGATCGACGTATTCATCGACGAGCAGATGGTCGCCTACCGCGAGCGCACCATCGGCGGCCAGGGCTGCGCCACCGGGCTGTTCCGTGGCGAAGACATGGGCAACACCTTTTCCCTGCTGCGCCCCAACGAGCTGTGGTGGAACTACCACGTCGATAAGTACCTCAAGGGCCAGAAGCCGCCCGCGCTGGACCTGCTGTTCTGGAACAACGACAGCACCAACCTGCCCGGCCCTATGTATTGCTGGTACCTGCGTCATACCTATCTGCAGAACGACCTGAAGAGCGGCGAGCTGGAACTCTGCGGTGCCAAGTTGGATCTGCGGCGCATCGAAGCTCCCGCCTACATCCTCGGCACCCAGGACGATCACATTGTGCCCTGGCGCAGCGCCTACGCCAGCAGCGCCCTGCTGGGCGGTTCCTGCCGATTCGTCCTTGGTTCCTCTGGACACATCGCCGGGGTGATCAATCCGCCAGCGAAACAGAAACGCCAATACTGGACCAACGAAGACACGCCGGCCAGCCCGGACGACTGGTTCGCCAGTACCGAACAGCATCCCGGCAGTTGGTGGAACGACTGGTTCACTTGGCTGGCTGGCCACGGTGGCGAATATCGGACTGCCATCACCCGACCCGGCAGTGCCGAATACCCCCCTCTGGGGGCCGCCCCCGGCACCTACGTTAAGGAATGAAATGATACGCACAGACAGGGCCTTTGAGGGCTCGCTCACAGAGGGAAAACAACGGCGATGATGGCGCAGAAACGCAAAGTGGTCCTCTCCATCGGCCTGGGAGCGGCCCTCCTCACGGCAATCGCCCTACTGTGGCAGCAGTTGCAGCCGCGAGGGCTGGGAGACGGTTTCGCCAGCAGCAACGGACGCATCGAGGCGACTGAGGTGGACGTCGCCGCTAAGCTGGCTGGCCGGCTCGCCGAGGTGCTGGTCGACGAAGGGGATTTCGTCGAGGCCGGCCAGATACTAGCGCGCATGGACCCCCAGGTACTGGAAGCGCAACTGGCCCAGGCCAAGGCGCAGATGCGCCAGGTGGAAAACGCCATCCGTACCGCCAACGCCCAAGTCACCCTGCGTCAAAGCGAGAAAGCCACAGCCGAGGCAGTGGTCGGCCAGCGCCAAGCTGAACTGACCGCCACGCGCAAGCGTTACGACCGCACGTTGGTACTGGTCAAGCGCAACGCCCTACCACAGCAGCAACTGGACGACGACCTCGCCGGCCTACAGAGTGCCTTGGCCTCCCAGGCGGCCGCCCGCGCCCAGGTCCTCTCTGCCCAAGCTGGCATCGAGGCGGCCAAATCCCAAGTCATCGAAACACACTCAGCGCTGGAAGCAGCCCAGGCCAACGTCGAACGGCTGCAGGCAGACATCGACGATAGCTTGCTCAAAGCCCCGCGCACCGGCCGCGTGCAGTACCGCGTAGCACAGCCCGGTGAAGTGCTCGGCGCTGGCGGCAAGGTGCTCAACCTGGTCGATTTAAGCGACGTCTACATGACCCTGTTCCTACCCACTGAACAGGCAGGCCGAGTAGCCCTGGGCGCTGAGGCGCGCTTGGTGTTCGACGCTATCCCCAATTACGTCATTCCCGCCCAGGTCTCCTATATCGCTAGCGTTGCCCAGTTCACGCCGAAGACTGTGGAAACCACTAGCGAACGCGAAAAACTGATGTTCCGGGTCAAAACACGTATCGATCCCGAGCTGCTGCGCCGCAACCTGCAGCAGGTCAAGACCGGTGTGCCGGGTATGGCCTACGTGAAGCTGGATGCTTCAGCCAAATGGCCCGAACATCTGCACATCCGGGTTTCCCAGTGACGCCGGTAGCCCGCCTTGCCGGCGTGAGCCTACGCTACAAGGAAACACGAGCCCTGGCCGGTATCGACCTGGAAATTCCCTCCGGGCGCATGATCGGCCTGATCGGTCCGGACGGCGTCGGCAAGTCGAGCCTACTGGCATTGGTTTCCGGAGCCCGGAGCATCCAGACGGGCACGATCGAGGTGCTCGGTGGCAACATGGCATCGCGCCAACACCGCCGCGCGGTCTGCCCGCGCATTGCCTATATGCCGCAGGGCCTGGGCAAGAACCTCTATCCCACGCTGACGGTGTACGAGAATCTCGACTTCTTCGGCCGCCTGTTCGGCCAAGGCCACGCCGAGCGCGCCGCACGCATCGCCGACCTGACACAAAGCACCGGCCTGGCGCCGTTTACCGAGCGCCCAGCAGGCAAGCTGTCCGGCGGTATGAAGCAGAAGCTCGGACTGTGCTGCGCACTGATCCATGACCCCGATCTGCTGATCCTCGACGAGCCGACCACAGGGGTCGACCCGCTGGCACGCAACCAATTCTGGGATCTGATCGAACGTATCCGCCAACGCCGTCCCGGCATGAGCGTGATCGTCGCCACCGCTTATATGGACGAGGCGCAGCGCTTCGACTGGCTGGTGGTCATGGACGACGGCAAAGTCCTGGATACCGGCACACCGCAGGAATTGTTCGAACGTACTGAAAGCGACAACCTGGAAGAAACCTTCATCGCCCTGCTCCCAGAAGAAAAGCGCCGTGGTCACCACGCCCTGGTGATTCCACCGCGCCCAGCCAACGAGGGTGAGGCGGCGATCGCCATCGAGGCGCACGGATTGACTTGCCGCTTCGGCGACTTCGTCGCTGTCGACCACGTCGACTTCCGCATCGAACGCGGGGAAATCTTCGGTTTCCTCGGCTCTAACGGCTGTGGCAAATCCACCACCATGAAAATGCTCACCGGCTTGCAGCCGGCCAGCGAGGGGAGTTGCGCACTGTTCGGTCAGCCGGTCGATCCCAAGAACATCGACACTCGCCGACGGGTCGGCTACATGTCCCAGGCGTTCTCGCTATACAACGAACTGAGCGTGCTCCAGAACCTTGACCTGCACGCCCGTTTATTTCACATCCCGCCCGAGCAACGTGCCGTGCGAATCGAGGAAATGCTCGACGAATTCGACCTGCACGGCGTCGCCGAACAGTTGCCTAGCGATCTGCCCTTGGGTGTACGTCAGCGCCTGTCACTGGCTGTGGCAGTGATCCATTCCCCGGAAATCCTGATCCTCGACGAACCCACCTCAGGGGTCGACCCGGTGGCCCGCGACGGCTT
The DNA here is from genome assembly GCF_023516765.1 of Pseudomonas sp. R3.Fl. Taxonomy (NCBI): domain Bacteria; kingdom Pseudomonadati; phylum Pseudomonadota; class Gammaproteobacteria; order Pseudomonadales; family Pseudomonadaceae; genus Pseudomonas; species Pseudomonas sp. R3.Fl. The sequence continues at coordinate 6,148,080 of NZ_JAMGSO010000001.1, read as the reverse complement.
CTGGGAACTGCTGACCAAACTGTCGCGCGAGGACGGCGTGACCATATTCATTTCCACTCACTTCATGAACGAGGCGCTGCGCTGCGACCGCATGTCGATGATGCACGCCGGCCGCGTACTGGATAGCGATACGCCGCGCGGGCTGATGGCCAAGCGCGGCCTGAACAGCCTTGAGGACACCTTCATCGCCTATCTGAAGGACGTCGTGGAAGACGACGCCGGGACCGGCGAGGCGCCTGCTACCAGCGAATTCGGTCACGGTGCATATCTGAAGTCGCGCTTCAGCCTGCGCCGTCTGTATAGCTATGCCCAGCGCGAGTCGATGGAAATCCGCCGCGATCCGATCCGCGCCACCCTGGCTCTGCTCGGCACCGTGCTGCTGATGTTCATTATGGGCTACGGCATCAGCCTGGACGTCGAGGATCTCACCTACGCCGTACTCGACCGCGACCAGACCACCACCAGCTTGGCCTACACGCAGAACATCGCCGGCTCGCGCTACTTCATCGAGAAATCCCCACTGCACAGCTATGAGGAGCTCGATCAACGCATGCGCAGCGGCGACATCAGCCTGGCCATCGAGATTCCCCCGGACTTCGGTCGCGACCTCAAGCGTGGCGCCATACCGCAGGTCGGTTTCTGGGTAGACGGCGCCATGCCAACTCGCGCCGACACTATCAAGGGCTACGTGCAGGGCCTGCACCTGAGCTACCTGCAAGATCTGATGCGCCGTATGGGCCAAGATGCCTCAGGTGTTCAAACCGAGGTCACCCTGCGCTACCGCTACAATCCCGACGTGAAAAGTCTGCCGGCGATGGTGCCGGCAGTGATCCCCCTGCTGCTGATGCTGATCCCCGCCATGCTCACCGCGCTCGGCGTGGTACGCAAGAAAGAACTGGGCTCGATCACCAATTTCTATGTTACCCCAGTCACCCGCCTGGAATTCCTGATAGGCAAGCAGTTGCCCTATGTGGCCCTAGGCATGATCAACTTCTTCCTGCTGGTGGCGGTATCGGTCTTTGTGTTCGACGTTCCGGTAAAGGGCAGCATGCCTACGCTGATCCTCGGCGCCCTGCTCTACACCATCTGCGCCACCGGCCTGGGATTGCTGATTTCCACCCTGCTCAATAGCCAGATCGCAGCAGTATTCGGCACCGCCATCGCCACCCTGATTCCAGCCGCACAGTTTTCCGGGCTGATCCACCCGGTGTCGGCAATGGAAGGCATCGGCGCCCTGGTCGGCCAAGTCTATCCAACAACCTACTTCCTGATCATCAGCCGCGGCGTGTTCTCGAAAAGCCTGAGCCTGGCCGAACTGTATCCCTATTTCATCCCCCTGCTGCTGACCATTCCGGTGCTCCTTTTGCTCAGTGTGGCGGGCCTGAAGAAGCAGGAGAAATGACATGGCCAACCTGAGCAATATCCTGCAACTGGGCATCAAAGAGTTGCGCAGCTTATATCGGGATCCAGCCCTGTTGTTGCTGATCGCCTACTTCTTCACTCTGGGCATCTATTCCGGCGCCACTGCCGTGCCGGAGGCTCCGCACCGCGCCACCATTGGGGTCATCGATGAAGACCGCTCGCAGGTCTCCACACGCATCGTCAGCGCCTTCCAGATGCCCTACTTCATGCCGCCCGAGCACATCGGCCTGGATGAGATGGATCGAGGCATGGATGCCGGATTCTACACCTTCACCCTGAACATCCCGCCGGACTACCAGCAGGATCTGCTGGCGGGTCGCAATCCGGCAATCCAGCTCAACGTAGATGCGACCGCGATCACCCAGGCATTCACTGGAGCCGGACATATCCAGCAGATCATCGCCGACGAGGTCAGGGAGTTCATCGAGCGCTGGCGTGGCAAACAGATGCTGCCAGTCGAAGCAGTGGTGCACATCAAGTACAACCCCAACCTGACCGGATCCTGGTTCGGTGCAATAACCCAACTGATCAACCACATCACCATTCTGGCGATCATTCTCACCGGGGCGGCGCTGATCCGCGAACGCGAGCACGGAACCGTCGAACACCTGCTAGTGATGCCGGTCACGCCCATCGAAATCATGCTGGCCAAGGTCTGGTCCATGGGCCTGGTGGTCTTGGCAGCCTCAGCTCTTACCCTGCGTTTCGTTGTCGGAGATTGGCTGAAGGTACCCATCCAGGGCTCCGCTCCACTGTTCCTCCTGGGAACGGCCCTCCACCTCTTCTGCACCACCTCGATGGGTATTTTCTTCGGCACCGTAGCCCGCTCAATGCCGCAGTTGGGACTCCTGTCGGTCCTCGTACTGCTGCCCCTGATGATTCTTTCGGGAGGCCTGACGCCCCGGGAAAGCATGCCGGAACTGGTACAGAACGTCATGCTGGCGGCGCCTACCACCCACTTCGTCGCACTGGGGCAGGCCATCCTATTCCGCGCGGGAGGATTGTCCGTTGTCTGGCCACAGCTACTGGCCCTATCGCTCATCGGCAGCCTGTTCTTTCTCGCAGCGTTGGCCCGATTGCGAAAATCCCTTCATTGACCGGAGTGGAAGTCCTTAGGACACCGGCCAACACACCAAAAACAACCATGAACCACCTATCGGAGTCTCCATATGAACAAAACCGCCCTAATCGCCTCGGCGCTCACGCTCGGCTTCCTCGCCGGCTGCTCCACCCCGTCGTTGATTGTTCTCAATGACGGCCGGGAAATCCAAACACTGGACACTCCCGACTACAACGCCAAGAGCGGCTTCTACGAATTCAAGCAGCCAGATGGCAAGCTCCAGAGACTCAACAAAGATCAAGTACGAACAATCAAAGATCTCTAACTACGCGACCATCGATTGAAGCATGGACCTGAAGACGGACTGCACCACACAGGGAGCCAACTCCCTCTTCACCTCCACGCCCACATCGTGGGCGAGGGTTAAGCAGTCCCTCGGAACATCACTGTTTTCACCACAAGCCAGACGGGAGAAACACCATGACAGACAAATCACATACCCACGACCTCATTGCCTGGACAAAACAGCAGCTCGATGATCTGGATACAACCATCGCAGAGGTAGAGAAAGCCACCGGGAAGCTGAAAAATAATGCGTACTTAGAAGCGATTCGAGCTCTCACACGCCTTAAAGAAGCCCGCGCCAAGCTGCGAGAATACACCGACGACCTGCGGGCAGAGGCCGGTATCGCGAAGCTACACGCGCAAGAAATCCAGGAGGCAATTGAGAAAGAGTGGGCCGAAGCAGAAGCTGCTTTCCAAAGCTTCCTGTCTTCTGCCAGAGATCAGGCGGACACTGTGCAAAGAATCATTAGCGCCCGAGCTCAAGCCCAGCGCCAATACTGGGAGGAGTCCACCAAGAAATGGCGCGACCAGGCAGCTATCGCAGTTGAGGAGGCGCGTAGAGAGTTCGATGCCGCCATCCAGCAATTGTCGACTGAAACCGAAAAATTTCAAAGCCGGATAGGCGAAGTGAAAGATGCGAGTGACGAATCCTGGAAAGCAGTGAAAGAGGGACTTTCAAACACCAAGGATATTCATCGTCGCACGACTCAAAAAATCAAGGAAGCATTCTCGAAACTTCATTGAGAGCAACTAGCCGATCTGTACTTTACTCTGGAGTCAACGGACGGGTGATTACTCACTTCGCTCACGAAGAAATGGTTCGTCAGAGCCATCGTTACGTTCGAGTAATTGCCCGTCCATTTTTCCCATGGACCACGGAATACCGCTCCCATCATCCAAAAGCCTGGGTCAACGAGCAGCTTTCTAACATCGCCACAAACTAGGTCAGCCCTGCCTGCGACCATGACGAATACGGGAAGCCGCGGCGGCGTATGATGCACCAACCGCTTAGACCTCTTCGTGCAGGGCCAAAACCGCAAGAACACCTCTCATTATCCACGTGGAAAGCATATCCGCGACTTTTGACCAGCATCCCTTAGCGCCCCTCCAGGGCTGGGCTCTTGACCTGAGCATCAGCATGCTGATGGGTAGCGAGGTATCGCGAGCCAGGAGTAGCCCTATTGGCAACGAGAAGACACCAGAGTTGGCATGCAGTCCTATTACGCATAACTCTTTCCGGGAGGCGTCAAACAGATCCGCATCTGTACGGTGTTTACAGAGGTCAACATTGACGGGTACGACTCTCCCCCCTGCATCATCCGTCGTAGCTGATCGACACAGGCAAATTGTCTCAACCTGAGGCCGAGATAATTCTGTAGTTGGATGCTCCCATCAGGAGCGACTGACTGGCATCAGCCTTTTCACGCAGGAAATTCCAGGTGGCTTTCATCCGAGCAATGTCCTTAAGCTCAATGGGCATCAGCATCCAGAAGGTTCGGGTGAAGGCTATCTGCTCGCCAAGCACGCACTGCAGGCGCGCATCAGCGTCCGCCGCGAACGACGGTAGAATGGCAATCCCCGCCCCCGCAGCCGTAGCCTGATGCTGGGCCAAAATACTGGTACTGCGCAGAGCAATGTGCAGGGGCTTGCCGATCTCCTCGAGATAGAACAGCTCCTTGCTATACAGCAGATCGTCTATATAGCTGACAAAGCTGTGCTGGCGTAGATCCTCCCCGCTACGTATCGTCGGGTGGCGCTCAAGGTAGTCACTTGAGGCGTACAACTTGAGCACGTAGTCAGTCAATTTGGTGATGATGAACGGCCCACGCTCAGGCCGCTCTAAAGTGATCACAATATCGGCCTCACGCCGCGATAGATGCACCATGCGCGGTACTGCCAGCAGATCAATTCCCAAGTTCGGGTGTTGTTGAGTGAATTCAGCCAGTTGTGGGCCGAGCATTAGCGCACCGTAGCCCTCGGTCGCACCAATGCGTACATGACCGGACAGACTCTCCCGCTGGCTCTCATGGGTCTTTTCAATGGTAGAGAAGGCACTCTCCATAGCCTCAGCCTGTGGCAGCAGATCACGCCCCGCCTCAGTCAAGCTGTAACCGGCCACTCCACGCAAAAACAGTTGCGCATCCAAGAGCTTCTCCAACGCCTGAATGCGCCGCGCCACAGTCGTGTAATTGACCCCCAATCGACGGGCCGCAGCACTCAATGTGCCAACGCGAGAAAGCTCAAGGAAATAACGCAAATTGTCCCAGTCCATTCATTCGCCTCGTGACCATGCAAAAACGCATACAAGCCCTGCATTTATCCGCATTGATACAAACAAAAACGCACCCTAGCATCATTGCCTGAACCTTAAAAGCCGCCCCTCCATATCTGCTCTTAAAAGCCGGAGCCATAAGCAATGACCGCGCAAGCCAATACTCAGAATGCGATCCCCACTATCAAGCTGTTGATCGGTGGCGAACTCGTCGAATCGAAGACCACCCAGTGGCGCGAGGTAATCAACCCCGCTACCCAGGAAGTGCTGGCCCGCGTGCCCTTCGCCACCGAAGATGAGATGAACGCAGCCGTGGCCGCCGCCAAGATCGCGTTCAAGACTTGGAAGAAGACCTCGATCGGTGCCCGTGCACGTATCTTCCTCAAGTACCAGCAACTGATCCGCGAGAACATGAAGGAGCTGGCGGCGATCCTCACTGCCGAGCAAGGCAAGACTCTGGCCGACGCCGAAGGCGACGTGTTCCGCGGCTTGGAAGTGGTCGAGCACGCCGCCGCCATCGGCAACCTGCAACTCGGCGAGTTGGCCAACAATGTCGCCGGCGGCGTCGACACCTACACCCTGCTACAGCCGCTGGGTGTCTGCGCTGGCATCACCCCCTTCAACTTCCCTGCGATGATCCCGCTGTGGATGTTCCCCATGGCTATCGCCACCGGTAACACCTTCGTCCTCAAACCCTCCGAGCAGGACCCAATGGTGACCATGCGTCTGGTCGAATTGGCCCTGGATGCCGGCGTCCCGGCCGGGGTACTCAACGTCATCCATGGCGGAGCCGAAGCGGTCAACCTGATCTGCGATCACCCGGACATCAAGGCCATTTCCTTCGTCGGCTCGACCAAGGTTGGCACCCACGTCTACAACCGCGCCTCGCTGGCCGGCAAGCGTGTGCAGTGCATGATGGGTGCGAAGAACCACGCCATTATCTTGCCCGACGCCAACAAGGAGCAGACCCTCAACAACCTCGCCGGAGCCGCCTTCGGCGCGGCCGGCCAACGGTGCATGGCGCTATCGGTAGCGATTCTGGTGGGTGAAGCACAAAGTTGGCTGCCGGAGTTGGCCGAAAAGGCTAAGTCGCTCAAGGTCAGTGCCGGTGTCGAACCAGGCACCGATGTCGGCCCGGTGGTTTCCTGTGCCGCCCTGGACCGCGTCAGCGGCCTCATCGAGCGCGGTGTTAACGAGGGTGCGGAACTGGTGTTGGACGGTCGAAAACCGGAGGTTTCCGGTTACTCCAAAGGCAACTTCGTCGGCCCGACCATCTTCTCTGGCGTCACCCCAGAGATGAGTATCTATAAGGAAGAGATTTTCGGCCCGGTACTCTGCGTAATGCACGCTGCAACCCTGGACGAAGCCATTGAGCTGATCAACGCGAACCCCAACGGTAACGGCACAGCCATCTTCACCCGCTCTGGCGCCGCTGCCCGCCACTTCCAGGAAGAGATCGACGTCGGCCAGGTGGGTATCAATGTGCCGATCCCTGTACCGGTACCGATGTTCTCCTTCACCGGCTCGCGCGCTTCCAAACTCGGCGACCTCGGCCCCTACGGCAAGCAGGTAGTGCAGTTCTACACCCAGACCAAGACCGTCACCCAACGCTGGTTCGACGAAAACGAAGTAGGCGGCACCGTCAACACCACCATCAACCTGAAATGATCCGGCGCGGCCGGCGCCCAGTTGCGCCGGCCGCTTGCTAGGAGGCAAAGATATGCAACTGGAAACCCTGCTGATGGACATCCAGGACCGGGTCGGGCTGATCACCCTGAACCGCCCGAAAGCGCTCAACGCGCTGAACAGCCAGTTGATCGCTGAACTCAACCGGGCTCTCGACCACTTGGAAAACGACCCGGCCATCGGCTGCATAGTCATCACCGGTTCGCCCAAGGCTTTCGCTGCCGGTGCCGACATCAAGGAAATGGCCGACCTGACCTTTCCTCAGATCTATCTGGACGATTTCTTCGCAGCGGCCGATCGCATCGCCAACCGGCGCAAGCCGATTATCGCCGCTGTGGCTGGTTACGCCCTGGGTGGCGGCTGCGAGCTGGCGCTGATGTGCGACTTCATCTATGCCGCCGACAATGCCCGCTTCGGCCTGCCGGAAATCACCCTCGGCGTGCTACCGGCAATCGGCGGCACCCAGCGCCTGACCCACGCCCTAGGTAAATCCAAAGCCATGGAGCTATGCCTGACCGGTCGCCAGTTGAATGCCGAGGAGGCCGAGCGCGCCGGTTTGGTCGCCCGCGTCTTCCCGCTCGACCATTTGCTCGAAGAAACCCTCAAGGTCGCTCAGGACATCGCCGCCAAATCACTGACCGCCACCCTCATGGTCAAGGAAAGCATCAACCGCGCTTTCGAGGGCAGTCTCAGCGAAGGCCTGCGCTTCGAGCGTCGGGTGTTCCACGCGATCTTCGCCACCTTCGATCAGAAGGAAGGCATGGCTGCCTTCGTCGAGAAGCGGCAGGCACAGTTCAAGCATTGCTGACTTAACAAGAACAAGAGGTTTCCACCATGCATATCGGTTTTCTCGGTCTCGGCAACATGGGCGCCCCCATGGCCCGCAATCTGCTCAAAGCCGGTCACAGGCTGAGTGTCTTCGACCTTTCCGCCAGCGCGGTCGCCGGCCTGGTCGAAACCGGCGCGACAGCAGCCGCATCCCCCGCTGCATTGGCGCAAAGTGATGTCGAGGTGATCATCACCATGCTACCGGCGGCCCCCCATGTGAAGGGTGTCTACCTTGGCACCGATGGCCTGCTGGCCAACGTCCGTCCCGGTGTGCTGCTGATCGACTCCTCGACCATCGATCCCCACAGTGCTCGCGAGGTGGCCAATGCGTCCCTCGCCCAAGGCAACCCGATGCTCGACGCACCAGTCTCCGGCGGAACTGGTGGCGCGACAGCTGGCACCCTGACTTTCATGGTTGGAGGTGCTCGAAGCGACTTCGAGCATGCCCAGCCAATCCTTGCCGCGATGGGCAAGAATATCGTGCACTGCGGCGGGACCGGTAACGGCCAGGTTGCCAAAGTCGCCAACAACATGCTGCTAGGAATCTCGATGATCGGCGTGGCCGAAGCCATGGCCCTCGGCGTTGCCCTAGGCATGGATGCCAGCGTGCTGGCCGGGGTGATCAATACCTCCAGCGGTCGCTGCTGGAGCTCGGATACCTACAACCCCTTCCCCGGCGTCATGGACAATACTCCGGCATCGCGCGGCTATAGCGGCGGCTTCGGCACCGACCTGATGCTCAAGGACCTAGGCCTCGCCACCGAAGCGGCCAAGCAGGCGCATACGCCGGTGCTGCTTGGCGCGGCGGCACAGCAGCTATATCAGGCCTTCAGCTTGCAAGGCAACGGCGCCCTGGACTTCTCCGCCATCATCAACCTATACCGCAAAAAAGAGGCATGAGCATGAGCGATGCCGGAGCCCCAGTACTGGTCGAAGTGCGCAATCGTGTCGGCCACCTGACGCTGAACCGCCCAGCCGGGCTGAACGCACTGACACTGCCGATGATCCGCATCCTGCAGCAACAGTTGCAGGCTTGGGCAGACGACCAGGCGATCCTCGCCGTGGTGCTACGCGCCAATGGCGAAAAAGCCTTCTGCGCCGGCGGAGATATTCGTGCACTGTACGACAGTTACCGGGCCGGCACCGACCTGCACCATATCTTCTTTGAGGAAGAATACGCCCTTGACCAATACATCCACGGCTACCCCAAACCCATTGTCGCGCTGATGGATGGCTTCGTTCTTGGTGGCGGTATGGGCCTAGTCCAAGGCGCAGCACTAAGAGTTGTCACGGAGCGAGTGAAGATGGGCATGCCGGAAACCGGTATTGGCTATTTCCCGGATGTTGGCGGTAGCTATTTCCTTCCTCGCCTGCCGGGTGAGCTGGGCCTCTATCTCGGAATCACCGGCATCCAAATCCGTGCCGCCGATGCACTGTATGTACGACTTGCCGATTGGTGCCTCCCAAGCGAACAGATCAGGGAATTCGATCGCCGTCTGGATCAGATCATCTGGGCCCACCCGCCGCGGGAAACCCTAGCTGGTTTGCTTTCCAGCCTGGCCAATAACCGCCTGCCGGGGGCCGAGCTCAAGGCCCTGCATCCAGCCATCGACGAGCACTTCGCGCAACCCGACCTGGCTGCGGTCCGCGCCTCACTACAGGCAGAAAGCCGCCCTGAGTACCAGGATTGGGCTGAGCAAACGGTCGAATTGCTCAACAACCGCTCGCCGCTAGCCATAAGTACCACCCTGAAACTGCTACGCCTGGGCCGTACCTTGTCTCTGGCCAACTGCTTCGAGTTGGAGCTACACCTCGACCGACAGTGGTTTGCCAAGGGTGACCTCATGGAAGGAGTGCGTGCGCTCCTCATCGACAAGGACAAGACGCCACGCTGGAACCCTCCAACCTTGGAGCAACTCGATGCCAGCCGCGTAAACGAGCTCTTTGACGGCTTCCAGCCTGCCCAAACATGACGCTGCGCACCTAAGTCGTACTTTAAAAAATAGAGAAAACTCGATGCATGACCTCGAATTGAGCGAAGAGCAACGCATGATCCGCGACATGGCCCGCGATTTCGCTCGCAGTGAGATTGCACCTAAGTCGCAAGCCTGGGAAAAAGCGGGCTGGATCGACGACGCCATGGTGGCGCAGATGGGCGAGCTAGGGTTGCTTGGCATGGTAGTGCCGGAAGAATGGGGCGGTACCTATGTTGACTATGTTGCCTACGCTCTGGCGGTAGAAGAAATTTCCGCTGGTGATGGTGCCACTGGAGCCCTCATGAGCATCCATAACTCTGTCGGTTGCGGGCCAGTCCTGCTCTATGGCACTTGGGCACAGAAAAATGAATGGCTACCGAGCCTGGCTAGCGGACAGGCCATAGGTTGTTTCTGCCTGACGGAACCACAGGCAGGTTCCGAAGCGCACAATCTCCGTACCCGAGCCGAACTTCGAAATGGGCAGTGGGTACTTAACGGTGCCAAGCAGTTCGTCAGCAATGGTAAACGCGCCAAGTTGGCGATTGTCTTTGCTGTCACAGATCCGGAGCTAGGCAAAAAAGGGCTTTCCGCTTTCTTGGTGCCGACCGACACCCCCGGCTTTGTGGTTGATCGCAGTGAACACAAGATGGGCATCCGCGCCTCCGACACCTGTGCAGTAACACTAAACAACTGCCACATCCCCGAAGACAGCCTGCTAGGCGAACGCGGTAAGGGGTTGGCAATTGCCCTCGCCAATCTCGAAGGTGGGCGTATCGGTATTGCTGCCCAGGCTTTAGGTATAGCGCGAGCTGCATTCGAAGCGGCCTTGAGATACGCACGCGAACGCATCCAATTCGGCAAACCCATCATCGAACACCAGAGCGTAGCCAACCTGCTCGCCGATATGCATACCCAACTCAATGCTGCGCGCCTATTGGTGTTACATGCAGCACGACTAAAAAGTGCCCGAGTTCCCTGCCTATCAGAAGCTTCACAGGCCAAGCTGTTTGCCTCGGAAATGGCTGAGCGAGTCTGCTCCAAGGCCATCCAAGTACATGGTGGCTACGGCTACCTGGAGGACTACCCGGTAGAGAAATACTACCGCGACGCCCGCATAACCCAGATTTACGAAGGCGCAAGCGAAATCCAGCGCCTGCTGATCGCCCGTGAGTTGGCTCACTATAGCCTGTGAGCCTCATTACGCAGGCGATTTTCCATAGCCCTGCTTTTTCTATTTCCATGAGAAGCCCTTTATGAAAGTCCTTGTTGCCGTTAAACGCGTGGTCGACTACAACGTCAAGGTCCGCGTCAAGGCGGACAACTCCGGCGTCGATCTCGCCAACGTGAAAATGTCCATGAACCCCTTCTGCGAAATCGCCGTGGAAGAGGCCGTGCGCCTGAAGGAGAAGGGCGTCGCCAGTGAGATCGTGGTGGTTTCGGTCGGCCCCAGTGCTGCCCAGGAACAACTGCGCACCGCCCTGGCTCTGGGCGCCGACCGCGCGACCCTGGTGGAAACCGGCGAAGAGCTGAGTTCCCTGGCCATCGCCAAGGCCCTCAAGGCCCTGGTCGAGCGCGAGCAGCCGCAGTTGGTGATCCTCGGCAAGCAGGCCATCGACAGCGACAACAACCAGACCGGGCAGATGCTCGCCGCGCTGACCGGCTATGCCCAGGGCACCTTCGCCTCCAAGGTCGAAATCGCTGGCGACAAGGTGAATGTCACCCGCGAGATCGACGGCGGCCTGCAGACCGTGGCGCTGAACCTGCCGGCGATCGTCACCACCGACCTGCGTCTGAACGAGCCGCGCTACGCCTCGCTGCCGAACATCATGAAGGCGAAGAAGAAGCCGCTGGAGGTGGTCAGCCCGGACGCCCTAGGCGTGTCCACCGGCTCCACCGTCAAGACACTCAAGGTCGAGGCACCGGCTGCCCGCAGCGCCGGCATCAAGGTCACGTCCGTGGCCGAACTGGTCGAGAAACTGAAGAACGAGGCGAAGGTGATCTGATGGCTATCCTGGTAATCGCTGAGCACAACGACGGCGCCCTGGCCGGCGCCACCCTGAACACCGTCACCGCCGCGCAGAAGATCGGCGGCGAAATCCACCTGCTGGTCGCCGGGCAGGACGTCGGTGGCGTGGCCGAGGCCGCCGCCCAGGTCGCCGGCGTGGCCAAGGTGCTGCTCGCCGACAACGCCGCCTACGCCCACCAACTACCGGAGAACGTCGCCCCCCTGGTGGTCTCCCTGGTCTGCGACTACAGCCATGCGCTGGCGCCCGCCACCACCAACGGCAAAAACTACCTGCCGCGCGTCGCCGCGCTGCTGGACGTCGACCAGATCTCCGAGATCGTCGAGGTGCTCAGCGCCGACACCTTCAAACGTCCGATCTACGCTGGCAACGCCATCGCCACCGTGCAGTCCTCGGCCCCGGTCAAGGTCATCAGCGTACGTGCCACCGGCTTCGACGCGGCCAGTACGCAAGGAGGTTCGGCCAGCGTGGAAGTCGTGAACAGCGCGTTCGACTCACGCACCTCGGCCTTCATACGCGAGGAACTGGCCAAGTCCGACCGTCCGGAGCTGACCACCGCCAAGATCGTGGTCTCCGGTGGCCGCGGCATGGGCAACGGCGACAACTTCAAGCTCCTCTACGCCCTGGCCGACAAGCTGGGCGCCGCCGTCGGAGCTTCCCGCGCCGCGGTCGACGCCGGCTTCGTACCGAACGACATGCAGGTCGGCCAGACCGGTAAGATCATTGCCCCACGACTCTACGTCGCCGCAGGCATTTCCGGCGCTATCCAGCACCTGGCGGGCATGAAGGACTCGAAAGTCATCGTCGCCATCAACAAGGACGAAGAGGCACCGATTTTCCAGATCGCCGACTATGGTTTGGTGGACGATCTATTCGAGGCCGTGCCGGAGTTGACCAGCACATTCTGAGCTATCACTAGGCAGGCCGACCACGGCCTGCCTGTCTAGCAATAAGACTGCATGCCGGACCACATGAACATGCTCCAGGCTGAGTCAAAGGTCTTCCCTACGACCAATTGTTCGGGATGGAGGAGATCGGAGCTAGAGCAAGCCGATACGATCCGAGTGTGAGGTAATGACGTGGACAACCGGTGAAGCCCCCCATCACCGGTATGCCATTCCTCAATGATATATAAGACGCGCACCATGATCGTCGACAAACGCATGGCCAACGGCTATGCCACCTGGAGCCTTCAACGATACCAAGAAGGCCATCAAGAACATGCAAGGTATGTCGACTGCGATGCCCCTACCTTCGTTGAGCCTAAGCCTGTACCCCAACTTGGGCGCTCTTTCGTCCAAACGGTTTAACGTAAACCAAAGGCTGAAGTACCAAATACCTGAGGCGCCCGTCCTACAGTTTTTTCTTGCTGGGCCAGACTAGGTCGGCGCCCTGTCCAACGCTTGAAGGCACGAGAAAAGGTACTCGCATCAGAGAAACCAAGCATCAAAGAAACGGACTGCACCGTGACGTCCGAGCGGCTCAGGTATTCATATGCAAGCTCTTCACGCAGACGGTCTAGAACCTCCTGGAAGGTCGTCCCTTCATCTTTCAAGCGACGAAGCATCGTCCGCTCAGTCATATGCATGAGATCTGCGGTGCCACGGCGGGATATTTCACCTTCGGAAAACTGCCTCAACAGGCAATCGCGCACCTTCTTGGAAAAGCGCTCCGACAGTTGAGCCATTTGAGTAATGGCCACGCCGTCAAGTAATGCAGCCAGATTTTCATCTGCGGACAGAATCGGACGATTCATATCTTCGCTTCGATAGAGGATGCTGTCTTCTTGCTGTTCGAAATAAATCGGGCATTTCAATAGGTTCGTGTAAGCAGTCACATCAGCAGGACGCTCGTGTCTAAAGTGCACCTCAAGAGGCGCTACCGGCTTCCCAGCGATCCAACTAGTGAAACAGGCTAGACCTGCAATGACGGTGTCCAGGGTTTGGTAGATTGGCGGCGCTCCGCCGGTATCGAAACTGAAGGAAAGGTGCAAGTGCTCGGGGGTTTCGGCAAGTGTCACCGTCGCGGAGCTCGAGATCAATTTGGCGTAACGCGCGAAGCGATGCAGGGCGTCACCGAGAGTGGCGCTGCAACTCATGGCATAGCCGACCACATTAAAAGTCGAAGGCCGAATCTGCGCGGCAACCTTCAGGCCAAAATGGGGGTCCGAGGTTTCTTGGATCGCCGCCCGCCACAAGCGGCTGACCATTTCCTGAGAGTAGCGATTGTTGCCCGACTCAAGCCCTGCAGGATCCATCCCAACCTGGCGAAATATCCGCTCATGCGGCACACCAACACAGTCAAGTGTACGAGCGATGGCCAACACCCAACTTGAGAGTCCCGACTTCATGATCATCTCCTCGCACCCGGCATATCGCGCCACGGGTGTCCGTCTTATTTTTGTTCTCCAATAGACTCACAGAGCATAACGTCTGTCAACATCCACCTCAGGAGCAGCTCGCCCGCCTCGACAACCTCCTAGGCCAGAGCCGCCGGGGCTCTCCGCCAAAACGAGACGGCACCTGCTGGCGACCTCCCAAGGCACATTGTCACGTTCAGCCCGGCATTGGCATTACGTGCCATCGCCATTCTCTGCCCTGAACGTTAGCTTGACTCTCGGCAGCACCTCGGCCACCACAACAATAAATCGATCCGCCAGGAGATTCCCATGAACCTTCAATGGTCCCAATACTGGATTGGCCTTTTCGCCGATCGCACCGACGAACTGATGTCCCTTTACTCTGACCGGTTCGAATTCGAGGACGTCAACTTCGACCTACGTATCAACAACGATCTCGCGGCCCTGCGCCAATTCTTCTCCGGCTTCGTCATCGAGGACCCCAACAAGGCCTACAACCGCTTCGATGTCTTCGACTACGTCGGTGACGACAAGCTCGGCTCCTTCCAATGGACTTGGGAGGCCAAGCATGCCGGCGACTTCCTTGGCGTTCCTGCCGCCGGCAAGATCACCAAGACACGCGGTGTCACGGTCATGGGCTGGAAGGATGGCAAGATCATCCTCGAACGCAGCATTTGGGATGCAGCGCCCGTGCTGCGCCAGCTCGGCGCCATTAGCTAGGTGTTGTCGCCCGGGGCGGCCCTGTCCGCCGCCCTTCCCCCAGGATGAACGCCTGCCGCCGCTGACCACCTGACGGTCATGCCTGAGCAGCCAGGCGTCGGAACAAGAGAAAATGCAATGTTCCACATGCTGATCGACGGTCGCCTGACCGAAGCGCCTCATCATCTTCCAGTCATAGACCCATCCAACGAAAGCGTCATCGCCCAAGTTTCAGACGCCGATGCCGAGACGATCGACAGTGCAGTAAAAGCGGCTGTTACCGCTTTCGAAGCCTGGCGTACAACCGATATCGAAGAGCGTCGGCAGTTGCTGCAGCACCTGGCCAAGGCTCTGCAAGAAAATGCCGATGAACTTGCCACGCTGCTGGTCAGCGAACAGGGACGCCCCCTGCCTCTCGCTCATTTCGAAGTCGATCTGGCGCGACGTTACCTGGAGTTCTTCGCCGACCAGTCACTCGATGTAGAAATCATCGCCGACGACAGCAACAGCCGGGTCGAACTGCATCGCAAGCCGCTCGGCGTGGTCGCGGCCATATCTCCCTGGAACGCGCCGCTCTACCTGTCTCTCAGCAAGATCGCGCCGGCACTGCTGGCGGGCAACAGCGTAGTGCTAAAGCCACCACCGACTTCGCCGCTGAGCGTGCTGCGTTTCGGTGAACTGGTCGCCAACCTCGTACCACGAGGATTGCTGAACATCGTCTCCGGCGGCAACGCGGCGGGAGCGGCGCTGGTCGAGCACCCCCAGGTCGCCAAGGTCTCTTTCACGGGGTCGACCGCCACTGGCAAGCTGATCATGCGCTCGGCCGCCGACACCCTGAAGCGCCTGACCCTGGAGCTCGGTGGCAATGATGCCGCCATCGTACTGCCGAACGTGGACCCGAAGGCTGTAGCGCCTGCACTGTTCGGTGCCGCATTCTTCAATAGTGGCCAGGTGTGCGCGATCATCAAGCGGCTCTACGTCCACGATGCGATCTACGATGCGCTGTGCGAGGAAATGGCAGCCCTGGCCAACGCAGCCGCCGTCGGCAACGACGCACACTGCCAGTTCGGCCCTATCCAGAACAAGGCGCAACTGGACAAGGTGCTCGGCTACCTGGACGACGCTCGCCAGCATGGCCGGATCATCGCCGGCGGCCATCGCCTGGAGCGCCCAGGCTATTTCGTCGCACTGACCGTAGTCCGCGATATCGATGACGGCACCCCACTTGTGGATGAGGAACCGTTCGGGCCGATCCTGCCGATAATCCGCTACACCGACATCGATGATGTAATCAAGCGCGCCAACCGTTCTGAACTAGGCCTCGGCGCCTCGGTCTGGTCGAAGGATCTGAACGCTGCTCAGGCCATCGCTGCCAGAATTGACAGTGGCACTGTCTGGATCAACCAGCACTGCGCCCTTGACCCCTCGATTCCCTTCCCGACACGGAAACAGTCGGGTATCGGTGTGGAATCCGGGCATGAAGGGCTGCTGGAATACACCGCCCCCCAAGTGATCAACATCAACAAAGTCGCGGCCATATGATGGGTGGCCACGGAGGGAACGCCATGGCGTCCATTTATGAGCAATTATTTTCCGTGAGCGGCAAGACTGCGCTGGTTACCGGCGGAGCCAAGGGGATAGGCGCACTGATAAGCCGCACTTTGGTATTGGCCGGATGCCAGGTATTCATCACCGGGCGCTCGCAAGAAGCCGGAGAGCAACTGGCCGGAGAGCTGGCGCGATATGGTCATTGCACGTTTTTGCGCCATGACCTGTCTTCCGAGGAGGAAGTACGCGCTCTGGCGAAGGAACTGGGTAGCCACATCACTGAACTGCATATCCTCGTCAACAATGCAGGCACCTTCAGCGCTGAGCCAATTGGCAGCATTAGCGGCCAAAGCTGGGACAGTCTGATGGAACTCAACCTTCGCGCCCCATTTTTGCTGACTCAGGCATTGCTGCCGCTACTTGAAGCAGGAGCAAGCACCGATGATCCGGCGCGCATCGTCAATATTGGTTCCATTGGTGGCCTAATGCCACAGAGTAACGGCGCTTACGCCTATGGCTGCAGCAAGGCCGGCATACACCAACTGACACGCATGCTCGCCTCGGATTTGCGCAGCCGCAACATCAATGTCAACGCTATCGCCCCCGGTTATTTCCCCAGTGACATGACCGCTGGCTTCTTCGCAGCCGTACCCGATCTGAAGCGCTCGATGCTGGAAAGAATCCCGGCAAGACGCTTTGGCAGCCTGGAAGATATCGGCGGCACAGTGATTTTCCTCAGTTCACGGGCCGGTGCTTACCTGACCGGCGGCATCACCGCACTCGACGGCGGCCTGCTCGGCGCCCCCTGAATCCTCTCCCCTCACACTTTGCCCGCCGCCGTGTGTTCAACACACGCGCGGCGACGGCCCGAGGATAAATCAGCATGAATCCCGTCACCACCATCGCCCTCCTGAGCAAAAAGGACGGGCTGTCCTCTCCGCTGTTCTCAAAATACTGGCGCGACGTCCACGGAGTCTTGGCCGCCCGCATCCCAGGGTTCGAGTCCTATGTACAGTTTCACTTGGGCGCAGCGGTACGGGGTCTACCATTGCCCTCTCACATATCCCGCTCGATCCTCCCTACAGCCCGATTCCACGGCATCGCCGAAGTTACCTTCGCCGACGCCGAGGCTCGTGCTGGACTGGCCAGCAGTGAAGTCGCCGTCCATATCCAGGCAGACGAGCGCAACGTCTTCAAAGCCTCTCTGCTGTACAATCTGGAGCCAGGCGCAAGCCGCATCTATCTGGATAATTCGTCGGATACCGCTGCCAGTTTTTTCATCCTGCTCGGCAGACGTACAGGCCGCAGCGAGAACGAATTTGCCACCACGTTGGAGCGTCTGCTGATCACGCTTTCAAACCAAGCGTACATATCCAAGCTGAAGATCCACAACTTGGCCTCCGGTGATCCGTCGCAGTGGGATACCGAAGGCGTAGATAACTGCCAGACGCCCGCTACTACCTTTGATGCCGTGCTGCAAGTCAGTGGAAGGGACATGGATGAAACACTGATGAGCATTCGGGACGCCATCGAAAATGCCCCTTCCGGCTTGTTCGAGGGTATCGGCAAGCTGCAGCTTTATCCGGTTGCGGCCACCTACACGATGGTTCTGGGGGGACGTCCTACCCAACTCGGCCTACGCGGTCTAGACGCGCTGCAGACAATTAATGCCACAGGCGCCGTCAATCAGCTGTCGGAGACAGTCACACGCTGCATCTACGGCATCTCTCCATCGGCAACATTGAGTTGAGGCCTGGCTCGCCTTAACACATTGCCAACATCCGTAAACGAGAAAATAAAAAACGGACGACGGTCCATGACCGTCGTCCGTTCTGTCACTGTGGCAGGCCGTCAGACACGCACCAAGATATCGTCCCCTTCGATGCGCACTTCGTAGCGCTCCAGCTTCAAGCACGGGTCTTCTTCGCAAACACCAGAGTCCAGGTTGAATTGCCAGCCATGCCATGGGCAGGTGAGCACTCTCCCCTCGATTTCACCTTCATGTAGCGGTCCTGTCGCATGTGGGCATATGCCCTGGGTGGCGACAACCCCATCGCCTACTGCGAAAACTGCAATGATCTTACCTTCTACGGTGGCCTCGAGGGGCTGGCCGCCACGCAACGCGGCGACCGAACCAACGCGATGAAAAACGGTCCGCTCGGCGGTATCAGATGTACTCATGAAAATCTCCTTATCATAACCAATACAGGGCATACGGTGATTAGCTCGCCATTGCCCATCAATTCACCGACGAGTGGGGAAACCGGGGATATCGATCTGCTCGAACATCCCGCCATAACCGAGCGACATCGGCATGTCCCACGTCAGCATGTTGTAGGGGTGGCCGGCATCGAACGCACTGGCCCTGTCCAGCTCAGCCAGGGTCGCCCGATCCAGAATCAGCTGAGCTGCCGCGAGGTTCTCACGCATCTGTTGAGGTCGAGTCGCGCCGACGATGGGGGTTACCCCGCGCGACATAACCCAGGCCAGCGCCACTTGCGAAGACGGCACCTCCAGGCGATCAGCCACCGCATCGACCGCCAGGGCGATACCGCGGTTGCGCTCGTCCAGCGCCTGCAGTTGCATGGAGTCCAGGCGTTTCGGACCGTCCACAGCCTGCTGGCGGGTGTACTTCCCACTGAGGATGCCACCTGCCATCGGTGACCACGCAGTCACACCAATGCCGTAGGTGTCGGCTAGCGGTAGGTGCTCACGCTCGATGGAGCGTTGCACCAGGCTGTATTCCAGTTGCATGCAAGCGATTGGGGCCAGGCCCCGTAACTCATGGAATGCCTGTGCGCGCGACACGACCCACGCCGGCACGTCGGAAAGCCCGATGTGCAGAATCTTGCCAGCGCTGACTGCATCGTCCAGAGCGCGGTGGACCTCCTCCACTGGCGTGGTGAAGTCCCACCAATGCACAAAATACAGGTCGATGTAGTCGACACCCAGGCGCTTCAAACTGGCGTCCAGGGACTGGGTCAGACTCTTGCGGTGCATGCCCGCGGCATTAGGGTCGCCCTTGCCAGGAACGGCATTGGCGTACTTGGTAGCAAGCACGAAACGTTCGCGATCATCGGCCACCAGGCGGCCGACGATCTTCTCGCTTTCACCGCCGGTGTACATGTTGGCGGTGTCTATGAAGTTGCCACCGCCTTCGACGTAAGCGTCGAATACTGCCCGTGCCTCAGCCTCGGAGCGGGACCAGTCGGCACCGGGACCGAAGGTCATGGTACCCAGGCACATCCTGGACACCCGCAACCCGCTGCGCCCCAGAATCGAGTAACGCATCATTCACCTCCTCGGCGAACTCAGTTGTTGCGCCAGGCTTCGTCCGGCGGCGGAATCAGACCGAGTTGGATGGCGAACTCGCGGAAATTCCAATGGGTACGGCAGCGCACGATCTTGCCGTCACGGTAGAACTGGGTTGTAGTACCGCGAGTGACGGTGGTCTTGCCGGCGGCCGGTATACCGAAGAAGTCGGCATTGTGGGTAGCCTTCCAGATCCACTGCATGTAGCCCCACTCGTCATACTCGAAATCGGCACCGATCAGGATGTTGTCGGCCAGGCGATGGTAGTCCTTTTCGCTCCAACCCTTGGCCACACCATCATGACGCCGAGTAGCCTTGGAAAGTGGCACGGTATTTCCGTCGTAGCTGATCATTTCGAACTCATGCACACCGAACGGCGAATCGGGGCCTGAGTTATTGAATACCACGAAGGCTTTGTACAACTCCTCCTTGGTGGTAATGGTCTGACCGAACTCAATGTCTTCCCAGACGAAATCGTCGGCGTAATAGCCCAGCACCTCATCGGCGCCCTTTTCGAAGAACGCCGTCACCCAGTCCTGGGCCGTCTGAAAATTCTTGCGCGAACGACCGCCGCCCGCGAGCCCCAAGGAGCCTTCTATTCGTGTCTGCAGAGCCGGGTTCCGCAGCGTCCGCGCGAACTCTCGTTGCTCGGGCGAGAGGTGTTCGTCACTGACATCGTGCGCATACAGGATGTGCATCTTCACTTTCCTCTTGTTGTTATCGGCAGAGCTTGACTGCCCTGTTCTTATAGAAGGACGCACCTCTCCTCCCCACAACCTTTACGGCCAGTCGTGGGCGGTTCGTGACAATACTTGGCGTAATGCGAATCCTTCTTGGCCCGCATTGGGCAACGCTCTGCGATTGGCACAGGCTGAGCGACACTGGCACGTATTGCCCTTGAGCGTCGGCCGAACGAAGGGATAGCGTGAATAGGCCGCTGAACATGGCCGCGGCTCACGCGGTCCGGCGCTAAGCCTCGCCGAGACACAAGAATAAAAGTACGCAGCGTTGGAGAAAGACATGAATCAACTGCAATCCTCCCGGAACGACGATATCTCCGGCAAGACCTACGATCCCCTGGATCCCGCCGTCCAACAGAACCCCTATTCCTACTACACCAAGCTTCGCCGCGACGAACCGGTGAAGTGGATCGAAAGCCTGAAAGCGTTCGCCGTAGCTGATTACGACAACGTCGACGCCCTGCTGAAGAACGGCAAGTTATACAGCTCCGCGCAGTTCTGGCCGGAGCTGCTAGGTGAATATGACCCGGTTCCGGAAGTATTGCCGATGATCTCCATGGACCCGCCCAACCACATGCACCTGCGCAAGATCGCCAACAAGGCTTTCACTCCGACCAAGGTCGCCGCGCTGCAGCAACGTGCAACCGATATCGCCAATCAACTGATCGACGATCTCATTGCCAAGTACGGCAAGGAAGGCGAATGCGACTGGGTATGGGATTTCACTGCGTTATTTCCGGTTACCGTAATTTCGGACGTACTAGGTGTTCCGACCGACCGACGCGCCGAGTTCAAGGTCTGGGTCGATGACCTACTGTCGGCCGCCAACCGCGCCGCCTATGGCCCCGAGCGCCTTGCACAGATCCGCAAGCACTCCGATGAATTGCGCGCGTTCTTCGAAGATATCTACGACCAGCGCAGCGCCAATCTAGGTGATGACATCATCTCCACGCTGATCCAGGCCGAGGTGAACGGTGAGCGGCTGACCCGCCATGAAGTGTTGTCCATGTCTGTCCTGCTGTTGATCGGCGGCGTAGAAACCACCACCAACCTGCTGGGCAGTACCCTAGTAGCCCTGCACCAACACCCGGATGTCTACGAGCGCGTACGTGCCGATCACAACCTTATCCCGGCTCTGCTGGAGGAAGTGCTGCGCTTTAACCCTCCGGTACAGATGATCTTCCGCCATACCACCGAAGATACCGAACTGGGCGGCGTAGCCATCCCCAAAGGCTCGTGCGTAATGCCTCTACTGGCCTCGGCCAACCGCGACGAAAGCAAGTTCGCCAACTCGGAAGTCTTCGACATCGATCGCAAGATCGAGGTCCCCTTGATGTCCTTCGGCCAGGGACCGCACTTCTGCCTGGGCAGCTTCCTAAGCCGCATGGAAGCACGCAAAGCCCTGGAAGTGGTCTTCACTCGTCTGGAAGTACTGACCCCGTTGTCAAGCGAGGTGCACTGGCTCGAATCCTACTTCGCCCGTGGCCCGCACGAGCTGCGGGTACGCTATAAGGCGCGCTAAACATCCCTTCAGCTTTCCGGGAGGGATAGGCCATGGGCCGCCGACTCGAGGATTGTTTCAATCTCCACGATTTCGTCGTAGCGGCCCGTCGGCGTTTGCCGGCGGCGCTGTTCCACTATATAGAGGGAGGCGCGGACGACGAAATCACCAGAAGAGCCAACGAATCCGCATACTCCCGCTATGACCTCGTCCCGTCTTACCTGCGCGACATCCGCAAGGTGGACATGCGCAGAAGTGTCTTTGGCTGTGACCTGCAGTGGCCTGTCATGCTCTCTCCCACGGGCATGAGCCGGGTGTTCCACCCTAGTGGGGAGGTCGCCGTCGCGACGGAGGCAGCACAGGCCGGCCTGGCCTATGCATTGTCTACCATGGCCACGACCAGCATCGAAGATGTGGCGGCAGCCAGTGCCGGCCCCAAGCTATACCAACTGTATCTACTCAGCGACGACGGACTGAACATCGAGATGATCGATCGCTGCAAGGCAGCCGGTTTCGATGCGCTCTGTCTCACCGTCGATACCGTAGTGGCCGGTAATCGGGAACGCGACCTGCGCCACGGCCTGACCATCCCACCCCGTCTGGGACGCCGCAATCTGCTCGGATTCGCCAGCAAACCAGCATGGTGCCTTAGCTACCTGGCGGGGGGAGGCATCAGCTTGCCCAATGTACCGATGCCAGGCGGCGGGAACCTCGGGACACTGGCAAGCTATTTCGCCAACCATATGGAACAGAACATTACCTGGGCACGGATCGAGTTCCTGATGCGGCATTGGGACAAGCCCTTCATCATCAAGGGCCTTCAATCGGTGGCCGATGCTCGTGATGCAGCGACGGCCGGAGTCACCGGCATCATCGTATCCAACCACGGCGGCCGCCAACTCGACGGCGGTTCGGCGACCATCGAACTAGTTGCCGATATCGTCGACGCAGTAGGCGACCGCCTCGAAGTGGTGCTCGATGGCGGAGTACGCCGTGGCAGTCACGTGGTCAAAGCACTGGCCATGGGCGCACGTGCCTGCATGATCGGCCGTCCCTACCTCTACGGCCTCTCCGCTTTCGGTCAGCCAGGCGTGCGGCGTGTCCTCGATCTGTTGCGCCAGGAGACCGAGCGCACACTGGCACTGCTTGGTTGTGCCCGACTGGATGACTTGGGACGACAACACATAACGGCCGCCGGTAGATTGCCCAATTTTCTATCCGCCACGGAGCCCTCCCAGGGCATCCATCCCTTCTTGAGGAACATAAAATGACGATGACCAACCTGGGCTTCGAGCACTTCATCGACGGCGCCTTCGTTGCCGCCGATGCGGTGATCGACGTCATCAACCCGGCCAGCGAGGCACGTATCGGCACCATGCCCGATGGTGATGCTCAACTGGTCGAACACGCAGTGACCAGCGCTCGCGCGGCCCAACAGGGCTGGTCCCTGTTGCCAGCCAACGAGCGAGGCCAGTACCTGCGACGCATCGCTCAGGGCATCAGGAACGATATTCCGCGCCTGGCCCGGATCATCTCCACCGAGCAAGGCAAAGTGCTGCCGCTCGCGGAGATGGAGGTAGCGCTCAGCGCCGAATACCTAGACTACACAGCCGAATGGGCGCGGCGCATCGAGGGCGAGATCGTTACCAGCGACAGACCTGGTGAGAACATTCTGCTGTTCCGCAGACCGATGGGAGTAGTGGCCGGCATCCTGCCATGGAACTTCCCGCTGTTCATGGTCATACGCAAGGTCGCTCCTGCACTGCTCACCGGCAATACGGTGGTGATCAAACCCAGCGAGGAAACGCCCTACAGCGCCCATGCATTCGCACGAATCGCCGCCCAGGCAGGCCTGCCAGCAGGCGTCTTCAACCTGATCGGAGGACTGGGCAACAGTGTCGGCCAAGCATTGGTCGCCCACCCCGGGGTGGACATGATCAGCTTCACCGGCAGTTCGGTCGCCGGCGCCGCGATCATGGCCAACGCCGCGCACAATATCACCAAGGTCAGTCTGGAACTGGGTGGCAAGGCACCGGCGATCATTCTCGACGATGCCGATATCGACCTAGCTGTGGCAGCAATGAAAACCTCGAAGACACTCAACAGCGGCCAGGCGTGCAACTGCACCGAACGCATCTATGTGCAGCGTGCAGTGCATGCTGAGTTCTGCGAAAAACTGGCAGCAGCCTTCAACTCGATTAGTTTCGGCGACCCGTTTGGCGAAACGCCGGTAGAGATGGGGCCGCTCATCAATCGCACCGCCGTCGAACGCATCGAACAATTGGTCGACGATGCCCGTGCCAAGGGGGCCGAAGTATTGGCTGGCGGCAGCCTCGACAGGCGCGAGGGCTGTTACGTCAGGCCGACGGTGCTGGCCGGTACTCAGCCAGACATGCACATCCTGCAGCGGGAAATATTCGGGCCGGTGGTATTGGTCGACTCCATCGACGAGCTTGACGAGGGCATAGCCCGTGCCAACGACAGTGAGTATGGTTTGAGCTCTTCCATCTTCACCCGCAGTCTTGGCAGCGCCATGCACGCCATCGCCTCGCTCAAGTTCGGCGAGACCTACGTCAACCGAGAAAACTTCGAGGCCATCCAGGGTTTCCATGCCGGCGTGCGTCGCTCCGGCATCGGCGGTGCGGATGGCAAGCACGGTCTGTACGAATACACCCACACCCAGTTGGCTTACATCCAAGGTTGATCCAATGGGGCGGAAGTTACTCTCCCGCCCTCTACTTGCTCGGCCCTGCCCTTTGCTCAATCGTAGCGGTTTCCCCCTCGCCACTCTCTCCCTTCTTCCGATCCATGTCACTCGCCACAAGTCTCTGGCGACTTACCCAAGCACACCAATCACGATGCCAAAGAAAAAGCCCCCGAGAACCTTGCTCACCGGGGGCCACGTCGGCAGTTTTCGATGAATCAGGCCTTTAGTCGCACCCCGACATCGCCGCTCACATGCTGGACCTGCAAGCGTCGCTCGACGATGCGCCAGCCCTCCGCTCGTCTCTCCAATCGATCACTGTACTCTCCCCAAACGGTCATGGTCTGTCCGACAAAGGATCCCACGCCGGCATGGATAGCCTGCAAG
Source organism: Pseudomonas sp. R3.Fl (assembly GCF_023516765.1). Lineage (NCBI taxonomy): Bacteria > Pseudomonadati > Pseudomonadota > Gammaproteobacteria > Pseudomonadales > Pseudomonadaceae > Pseudomonas > Pseudomonas sp. R3.Fl. The sequence continues at coordinate 6,123,217 of NZ_JAMGSO010000001.1, read as the reverse complement.
TAACACTGGGCCTGAGCTTGGTCTCCAGAGACCTGGATGCGAACATTGCCCAGCAGGTGCTGAGTCGAACCACAGCCCTCGAGAAAATCGCGTACTACCGCGACGATTGCATCACGACCATGGAAGTCACCCACACCAGCGTAATAGGCCACTGCCTCGGGAACGAACACTTGATGTAGTCCCTCCCACTCATGTCCGTCCAGGGCGGTCGCATAGCGAATCAGAACCGCCTGGATCCGCGCCTGATCGAGCAGGGTTTCAAGGTTCAGCTCATCCACAGAATTTCTCCTTTCATTCAAGTGGCCAGGGCCAGTTCGATGGCCTTGAGCGATGTGCCGGTGCTCCAGCCACCATCCACTGAAAGAATCTGTCCAGTGACGTAGCTGGAGTCATCGCTGGCAAGGAAATGCACGGCAGCGGCCAGTTCCTCCGCTTGCCCAATTCGCCCGAGCGGAGCGAACACCGCAGCGTTCTTACGTATCATGTCCGGCGCTTCGCTCATGGCCATGGGCGTCTCGATGATGCCAGGGGCAATGCAATTGACGCGGATGCCGCGTGGGCCGTATTCAATAGCGGCGGTCTGGGTCAGAGCGATGATCGCGCCCTTGGTGCCGGCATACTCACCCCAGTGGGCCAGCCCTCGCACAGCGGTGATGGAAGAGAAATTGATGATCGAACCGCCAGCTCTCATCCGTGCCGCCGCTTCCTTGATACCCATCTGCACACCCATCTGGTTGACTCGCCAAAAACGCTCGGAACGCTGCAGGTCAGCATCGGCCAGCAGGTGGCTACTGGAGATCGCCGCGTTGTTGACATAAATGTCCAAGTGACCAGCACTTTCCATCACCTCATCGCAGAGGCCGATGAGGTCTTCGATTCTGGAAACGTCAGTGCGACGGAAATGACAGCCCTCCTCCACCGACTCGATAACGTCGGCGATCCAGACCTCGGCCCCCGCTTTACGCAGGCGCCGTGCCGTAGCAGCGCCAATACCCGAAGCGCCACCGGTGACGATGGCGGTCTTGCCTGAAAGATCGAACATTGGGTATTCCTCGTAAAAAAATTAAACCCCAGTCCCGGATAGAACTGGGGCTTATGACGACTACGGTCGTGCCTGCCGTAGCCCCTCATCGGCTAGAAGTTGTTGAGCATCGGGGCTCGACGACTTGGTAGACGTAGTTCTGGTGATCGGTTTGACGGTAGCGCCACCATCACGTCGCTCTGACTCCTGCTGCTTGAGATCAGGCAAAAGGAATACCGCTAGGCTGGGCACCAGGACCAGCGCGCCGAGCATGTTCCAAAGGAACATGAAAGCCAGCAGGATTCCCATGTCTGCCTGGAACTTGATCGGCGACCAGGCCCAGGTGACCACCGCCGCGGACAGAGTGATGCCGATCAGCGCCACCACCTTGCCAGTGGACGCCAACGCACCGCTGTAGGCCGCCTTCAACGGCTGGCCCTGACGCTGGTACATCAGGTGAATGGTCAGCAGGTAAAGCGAATAGTCCACACCAATGCCGACGCCCAGAGCCACTACCGGCAAAGTAGCGACCTTGACACCGATACCGAGAAGAACCATCAGTGCCTCACAGAGAATGGTGGTCACCATGAGCGGCACCACTGCAACGATAACCGCGCGCCAGCTGCGGAAAGTGATGAAGCACAAGAGCACTACGGCGCCATACACATAGAGCAGCATGGTGCGGTTGGCCTTTTCTACGGCGATGTTGGTTGCCGCCTCTATACCTGCACTGCCAGCAGCCAGGAGAAATTGGCGGTCAGATGTATTGTGCTCGCGGGCAAAAGCCTCGACAGCCTCCACCACGCGGCTAAGTGTCTCGGCCTTATGATCGGAGAGAAAAGCAATGATCGGAGCAACCGAACGTCCCTCGTTGAACATCTCCGGGTTGGTATTGTTGATGCTATTCATCGCATCCTGGATAACGAAGGGGTCGCGGTTGATGGTTTCCCATTTCAGCGAGCCCTCATAGCCGGCAGCTGTAACGCGCCGAGCCATGCTCGCCGCGGAAACCGTTACCTGAACTCCCGGCAAATCGCGCAGAATCTGCTCCAGACGGTCCATTTCCAGTAGGGTCTCGAAGCTCACCAGCCCCTGGGGTGACGTCGAGACAATTACCGCGAATTGGTCATTGGACAGTTGGTAATGCGCTGTGATGTAGGCATTGTCGCGATTGTAGGTCGAGTCCGGACGCAGCTCGGGCGCTCCCGGGTCAAGATCGCCAATTTTAACGTCCAGGGCGACCATCCAACCGACGGCAGTGAGCACCACGGTTACCGCGATCACTACGATTGCTCGTGATTTTTCGGTGAATCGGGCTAATACCCGTAGCAGCTGAGGCTCATTCTGTAAGCGCTGCTGACTGTGCGCTGCCGCCGACGGGCTGACGCCAGTGAACGACAGTAGTACTGGCAGAAGAATCAGGTTAGTGAAGATCAGCACTGCCACACCAATGCTGGCGGATAATGCCAGCCCCCGGATTACCGGAATATCGATCAGCGCCAGTACCGCAAAGCCGACAGCGTCGGCCAACAGCGCGGTCAGCCCCGCAAGAATCAGACGGCGGAAGGTGTAGCGTGCGGCAACGTACCTGTGGGCACCACGGCCGATGTCCTGCATCACGCCGTTCATCTTCTGTGCACCGTGCGAGACGCCAATGGCGAAGATCAGGAACGGTACCAGAATCGAATAGGGGTCCAGGTCAATACCCAGTACGCGCATCAGGCCGAGCTGCCAGACCACCGCTACAACCGAGCATCCTGTGACCAGCAGGGTGCTGCGAACGCAACGTATGTAGATGAAGATGATCAGCATGGCTATCAAAGCAGCGTAGAAGAAGTAGGCAAGTACCTGGTTCAAGCCATGGATCAGATCCCCCACCAATTGTGCGAATCCAATTACCTGGACCTTCACGCCGTCCTTCTCGTATTCGCGCAACGACTCAACCTTGTCGCGGAAAGCCTTGTAGTCGAGCTGCTTGCCGGTTTCGGGATCCTTCTCGAGCAACGGCACGAAGATCATGCTCGACTTGCCATCTGTACCTACCAGCGAACCGATGATTCCAGCGCGCATGACGTTGTAGCGCAGCTGGGCAAGTTGCTGTTCGGAACCATTGAAGCCGTCGGGCATCACCGAACCTGCCTGGTAGCCATCGGCGGCGATCTCGGTCCATCGTACCGCTGGCGTCCACAGTGACTTCATGAACGAGCGATCAACGCCAGGGAACAGAAACACCTTGTCGTTGATCTCGCGCAGAGTACGCAGATAATCGGCGTCGTAGATGTCATCCCCCTTGGTATTGCTGACTACGATGCGTACTGAGTTACCCAGGCTACGCAGCGAGCTGGCGTGTTGGAGGTAGTTGCGCACGAATTCATGGGACTGCGGCATCATGTCTTCGAAGCTGGCTTTGACCTGCAGGCGGCTCGCGAAGAAGCCAAGTGTCAGCGTCAAGGCCAGGCAGACTATGATTAACAGAACACGATTGTTGAATATCAGGCGCTCGCCCCGACTGCCTGACGCCCTGTCGAAATCGTCGAGACGGGTGGTGACCGGCATGCCGTCACTGGGACTGGTGTAGATGGCCATCATCTGTGCCTTCTGAATTGATTCACGGGAAAATTACCTGCTCGCCTGAGCATCGTTCAGAGACTCGCTACGTACGCCCTCGAGGCTGGTCAGCAGCAGGCGTCCACCATTGAGCGGAAGTACGGAGGTGAAGCGTGCCGAATGGAGCGCCTTGCGTAGCATGAGTGAGGTGCCAGTGGCGCTTCCCAGCAGCAGTTCGCCACCGGCGTTGACCAACACGAACCCCTGCTCGTCCGGGAGGGCGGCACCGCCGGTGACAGTGGACCGGGATGCCGCAGTGAACAATGTCCAGCGCTGGCCATGGTCATCGCTACGGTATACTGCCCCGTTCAACCCATAAGTCAGCATCGCCGATCCATAGGCCGTGAGACCGAAGAAACTGCCGTCGTAGCCAGTCTCTATTTTCTCGAAACGCCCAGCAGCCCGGTCGAGCCGGAACAGCGTGCCGCGTTCAGCAGCGATGTAGACATCCCCGCCATTGCCACGTACAGCGTTGAGGTTGAGCATCTCTTCGTTGTCGATGTGTTCGAACCATGGTTGCCAAGTCCGCCCTCCATCGATGGTCGCCGCCAGGTTGCCGAAGGAACCTACGACCCAACCACGCTGCGTATCCTCAAACCAAACATCCAGCCATGGCAGTACAGGACCGCCGGCATAATTGCGCTCCACTGATGCCAGAGCCAACTCGCTCGTGCCATCACTCGCTGTACCGCGCTTCTCGTAGTAATGAGTAAAGAGCTCCCGGGCCAGGCGACCATCTAATTGCTTCTCCCATGTCATGCCACCGTCGCCGCTGTGCAACACCACGCCATCATGACCAACCGCCCAACCGTGCATCGGACTCGGGAACGTCACGGCGACCAAGTCGCTCTGAACAGGTGACGGGCGCTGGGTCCAGCTCTGCCCTTCATCTTCCGAAGTCGCGATCACACCGCGAGCGCCAACTGCAACCAAAGTGTGGCCGGCCCGTGCAACCGCCTGCAGTGGACGCTGTTCGACATGACTGACCATGACTGCAGGGTGATCAATGGGATCGACAAAGCTCGCCTGTACAAACCCCGGGGTTAAGCCAGCGAGCAGGCCACAAAGTGTTAGACCGACCAAATGGAGTGAGCGGACGCCGAAAAATCGACAAGCTTCATTCATTTTGCATTCCCCTCTTTCGGATCCGGGCAAACCACACACGAAATAAACGGGACGGCATTACGCCGTCCCGCTCCGATCAACGAACACTGCCGCCAGCAATGGCCTGCGGAGTGAATGGGATATTCAGTCCCTCTTCGCGCTGATAGCTACGTACGTAGTTTCCAGGCTCATTTCGGCCGGTGTTGATGACGGTATAATTCCCCTTGAGGAGGTCATTGAATGACCAAGTGTTATTGTTCAAACCGCCGATATTGTATGCTGGGAAAGTATAAAGATAAGCCACACGCCAAAGCTTCCCGGCATTGTCGAAGGACTCAGTACTCACCATTGCCCAACTATCTTCCTCGATATAGAAGTTGCGTTTGCTATAGACATGGCGCACACCATTTTTGCGCGTAGCCTCGACCACCCACACGCGGCGCTTCTCCCAGCGCACGGCATCCGGGTTCACAGTGCTTTTACCCAGTACTTCTTCAGAAGTTTTCTGGTTGGTAACCCCAAACACGTTGTACGGCACGATCAGTTCCTTCTTGCCGACCAACTTGAAATCGAACCGGTCCATACGTCCGACAAATCCCCAGGGTTCGTCCCAAAGCAGCACTCCGGCATAGCTAGACATCGGAATGTCGTAGGCAAATTCAGGCGCTTTGCGCACACGACGTTGACCAGGGGTATAGATCCAAATAGGTGCTGGCGCGGCGGAATCCACCTTGTAGAAGTTCAGGAACTGCACACCCGCCGAGGTCGAAGGCGAGTACAATGAGGTCTGGAAGGCAAAATAGGAATCGTGAGCCTTCTTGCGCAGTTCGCCGCTCTGTTCGGAGAATGGATTCATATATGCAGCTTGGATACCAGGCAACTCATTGGGAGTACCACCGGTATCTACCAGCCAGCTGCGACTGCGCAGCAAAGTGACAGGGGGAGAAAATCGCAAATTGTTATTCCACATCACCTCCAGGCCATTACGAGGGATCGGGAACGGCACGCCTTGGAAGGGGTAACCATCTGCCGCAGCCCCTCCGACCTTATCGCCCTCCACTTCGCCTTCAAGCTTCGCCGTGGTGGCATTCTTCACAGTGTTCTCAAGGAACCAGTCTGGATAGCTTATGGTGCGGTGGGTAGGATAAACATTCAGATGGTAGTCCGGATACCGCCGAAGCATTTCCGCGGTACCCGGAGTAAGCATCGCCTCATACTTGGCCAGGTTCTTTCCATCCACCACGTACAAAGGTTTTTCGCCAGCGAAGGGGTCAGGATATCTATCCTTACCGACTGTCGGTGGATTCTTGAGACCACCGTCATAGGCTGGAATAGAACCATCGGAGTTACCCTGCGCCTCAGCTCCAAATTTTGTCAGGGTGGCACCCAATGCACGAGCATCATCGGCCGAAACGGCAGCGTAACCGGTTTGCGCTGCTAGCAGCACAATAGCCAAGGCCAGCGCAGAACGTCGGATTTCTTTCATTGTTTTCATTGTCATTATCCTCGGCATGCCTAGAAGGAAGTTTTGAAGTTGAGCGAGACCCAGCCTTTGTCATTAAGAGCAACCGGGCCATTACCGCCGAACCCCGAATAGGCATCGTTGCCAAACCCGCTGGGGCCTTTCGGGCTGGTATTCCAGTGGTAGCCGTTGTATTGCAGCGTCACTGAATGCTTCTGCTGATAAACAGCCTTGATACCAATCGAGTAGATCTGAGTCTCTTCGGCATAGAAGGAACCAGCAGCATAGGCGGGGTTTCCGTTGATGCCGTAGGTCAGTGATGTAGGCATGCTCAGATCGATGCTTGGCAGTGCTTGCAACCACTGCGGCTCAAACAAGAAGGCAACGGCAACCGCGTTGCGAGTTGCACATCCATCCTTCTTGCCACCCTTGAGAGCAGAATTAAGGCTGTCGGTACAGCTGGCATAACCCACGCCGTTGAAGTACGCATCATTCTCGGTAACTTTATCCAGGTGGGTGTACGACAGCTCTGCCAAAAGCACTCCGGTATCCCAAAGTGAATTCTGACCGAGGGTATATAGACCGTTGGCGATCAAGTTAACGATATTGCCGCGTGCACCTTCGCGATAAGGAACGCCAGGCTGCCCATTAGAGAAGGCACTATTTAGCGCAGTATTAGTTCGATAGGAGAGTTCAAGACCAGTACTCAGAGCCCCAAAGGTACGCTCATAGCTTATGCCATACAGGCGAACCTTATCCGCATAGTTCAGGCCGACTTCACCGCCCCCACCAGCATAGATAGTTCCACCGGACCAAGGCTGCACTTCGTCGAACTGTCGATAGTAGAATCCGAGGTCGCCGCCTGCCCATTCCGGAGACCAAGCCACCTTCACACCGAAGTTATCGTTAATGTCCTTAGGCTTGTGCTCATTACCAGCGGAAACGGGGCCGCCAAACATGCCAGCCACCGCCCCACCATTGTTTGGCCCGGAATAAAGAATGTCAAATGGCCCTAGATAAGTACCACCTTCCGGAAAGCGGTTTGGTCGAAATTCAAGAAAATATTGAGCAGAAACAGATAGCTCCGGAGTTAAATCGGTCGACGCCATCAATTGCGTCCGCGGAAGGAACAACTCCTTGACCTCAGAGCCTGGCTGGGTGAACGATTTCAGGAAATCAACTGGATGCTGTGAGTAGGCAATATTGCTGAATGGAAAGAATAACGCATTGCCCCAGTACTGAGTGAAGCGACCAGCCTTCAAATAGAGTGGTTTGTCGGCTAATTCGGTATTGTGAAAAACGAAGGCATCAAGTAGCTCACCACCTTGGATGTGATACCGCTTAGTTTCGTTCGAATACTTCCCACCATTGTAGCTGAGAATGCTGTCATAACCAGGCTGAGGATTAGTTTCAACCTTATCGTCGTAAGCGAAGTCCTTCCAAGCGGATGCAGAAATACGAAATCCGGTATTATTCTGGTAGACACCTTGTAACTCAGACAGTGCCTGCAGGCGGCTGGTAACCATGTCGCCTTTATCGAACTTATAGTCACCTTCGGCGAAAAATGCATGGTTGGCGATGCCACTGTCACGGCCTTGGGCACGCCATCCAGCAGTGTACTGCACAGTAGTATCGAGGTTGACATCCCAATCACCACCGCTAGAAATATTGAAGGCATGCACCTGGGTAGCGCACCCCATCGCCATCACAGCCAAAGACAGGGACTTAAGAGGCGGCAGGCCCTGGCATTTCTTGTTCATATTCATGTAACACCCTCTTGGATTTATTATTGAGGTCACTTTTTTAGGGGGCTGATACAAAGTTACGTACACGCCCCAGTCCACATCTCCGGCTAGACGAGATTTCCTCCTGTCTTCGTTGCTTCGTGTTGATCCGCAGACGTCTGGCTGTCCAACTGACGCAAGGGAATAAACGTGACCGGCCCGGCGGTGGGCGGATTGTGGAAGTCGGTCAGGAGCTGCGCCTCGAGCGCCCTGACTTTCTCCACATTGGCTTCCTTGACGTGGCCGAAGCCGCGGATCTGCCCTGGCAGCGAGGCGATCTGCACGGCGATGGCATGATTGGCCGGGGTCAGTTGGTCGATCAGCACCAGCAGTTGCTGCTCGTAATGCACGATCAGGCGGCGCTCCATGCGGCGCTCATCAGTGAACCCAAACAGGTCGAGCGGTGTGCCGCGCAGCCCCTTGAGTCTGGCGAGCAGGCTGAAGACATGCCCAACCCAGGGACCAAATTCGCGCTTCTTCAGGTGACCGGTCAGCGGGTCGCGTCGGGAGAACAGCGGCGGCGCCAGGTTGTAGCGATAGCGGGCGCCATCCTCGAAGACTTCGCGCAGTTGGGCCTTGAATACCGGGTCGTTGTGCAGCCGAGCGACTTCATATTCGTCCTTGTAGGTCATTAGCTTGGCGAAGTTGCGCGCGACAGCCACAGCCAGGCTATCCACTCCAGGCATCACCCTGCTTTCGGCGGCGGCTACCGCATCTACCAGGCGACGATAGCGCTGGGCCCAGGCGACATTCTGGTAGTCGGTCAACAACCGGGTACGATGCTCGACGATATCCGCCAGCGCTGTAAGTGGCTTGAAGTCCAGCACTTGCGGCTGATGCAGCGCCAGCGCCGCCTCAATACGTCCCGGGTCGATGGCCTGCAGGCGACCGAGGGCAAAGGCCTCCTTGTTGAACTGAACGGATACACCATTGATTTCCACCGCCCGCTCCAGCGCTTGCGGCGAGACCGGCAACAAGCCAAGCTGCACGGCGTAGCCGAGCATGAACAGGTTTGCAGCAATGCTGTCGCCCATCAGCGCCAACCCCAGGCCGCTGGCGTCGACACCATAGAGCTCGCGCGACAGCTTCTGGAGGTGACCGACGATGCGCTCGCGGTCAACTTGCAGATCCGGATTGCGCTGGAAGGCCGGCGTCGGCGTGATGCGCATATTCACCACAGTGCGAGTCCGGCCGACATCCAGCGTTACCGCCGGCTCCTTGGACAGCGCGGCGACTGCGTCGAACGCCAGGGCCAAGTCGGCCTCACCGAGACCGAGCTTCTGCGCACCCAAAGCGGAGTCATCGGCCGCGATCCGCACGTGGCTGTAAACTGCCCCGTTCTTCTGACTCAGGCCAGTCATGTCGAACACCGAGCAAGCCTTGCCCTCCAGGTGAGCAGCCATCGCCAGCAACGCGCCGACAGTTACTACCCCAGTGCCGCCGATACCGGACACCATGATGTTGAAAGCGCCATCCAGCATCACCTGGCTCGGTGCCGGTAGATTCTGGATTAGCTCTGCGACCATGTCGGACTTCTTCGGCTTGCGCGGTTCGGCACCGAGTACGGTGATGAAGCTTGGGCAGAAGCCCTTCACGCAGCTGTAGTCCTTGTTGCAGTTGGACTGATCGATCTGGCGCTTGCGCCCCAGTTCGGTCTCCTTCGGCCACACACTGACGCAGTTGGACTGTACCGAGCAGTCGCCACAGCCTTCGCAAACATCGGAATTGATGAACATGCGCTTGGCCGGGTTGGGGAATTTGCCGCGCTTGCGGCGCCGACGTTTCTCGGCAGCGCAGGTCTGCTCGTAAACGATCACCGTGACGCCCTGGACCTCGCGCAGCTCACGCTGCACCGCTTCGTAATCGTCGCGGTGGTGCACCGTCACTCCGGTACCGAGGCCACTTTGTTTGCCGTAATTGTCCGGGTTGTCGGTGACCACCACGCAGCGCTGCACACCTTCGGCGAGTACCTGGCGGGTAATGTCTCCGGGGGTCAACGGCCCATCCACCGGCTGGCCACCGGTCATCGCCACTGCATCGTTGAACAGGATACGGAAGGTTATGTTGACCTTCGCCGCCACCGCCCCGCGGATAGCCAGCAAGCCCGAGTGGTAGTAGGTGCCATCGCCCATGTTCTGGAAGATATGTGGCGTATCGGAGAAATGCCCGAGGCTGAACCAGTGTCCACCCTCGCCGCCCATGTGAGTGTTGGGCAGCATCGCCGGGCCGCTGTACATGGCCATGGCATGACAACCGATACCACCGGCAGCGATGCTGCCTTCCACCGTACGGGTACCGGTGTTGTGCGGACAGCCGGAGCAGAAGTATGGCGAGCGTGCAGCCTCGGCAGGGTCCATCGAGGCGATCCGCTCGAGGATCTTCACCAGATCGGCGGAACGTGCGAACGCAGAGTCTGCCTGAATACCCAGGCGCCGCAGGCGCTCGGCGATCACCACAGCCAATTGTGTCGGTTCGAGCTGAACATCAGAGGGGATCATGAACGCGCCGTCCTCGTCGAGCTTGCCGACTATCAACGGTGCGTCCTCCATACCGTAGAGAATCGCCTTGGCCTGGCTCTCCACCAACGGGTCCTTTTCCTCGATGAACAGCAGTTCATCGTGTCCGCTGGCGAACTCTCGCAGCCCCTGCGGCTCGATCGGATACATGCAGCCGAGCTTGTAGAAGGAGATACCTAACATGGCCGCACCGGCAGCATCGAGGCCGAGCATGGCCAGGGCCTGGATCACGTCCTGCACAGCCTTGCCGGCCGACACGATACCCAGGCGACGCCGTGGTGCATCGATGCGAACCTCGTCGATACGATTGGCGCGGACGAATTTCTCGATCAGTGGCCAGCGATAGCGTTTGACCACTACTTCCGACTGCTGGCGGTCGATGTGCGAGGAATAGTTGTGGATGCCGTTGGGCGGAAGCTCGCCATAAGGAGGCAGCACCGGCGTAACGATGGCGGCGCCGACATCGACGGTCATCGTCTGTTCGAGCGTCTCGTTGCACATCTTGAAGCCGGTATACAGGCCGGTGTAGCGCGACATGGCGAAACCGAGCAGCCCCAGGCGCACCACGTCAAACACATTCGATGGTGCCAGGATCGGCATATTGCAGTGCATCAGCGCAACTTCGCTCTGGTGCGCCAGAGTCGAGGACTTGCCGGAATGGTCGTCACCGGCCACCACGAGTACGCCACCGTTGGGGTGGGTGCCACCGACGTTGCCATGCTTGAGCGGGTCGCCGGAACGATCCACACCCGGGCCCTTGCCGTACCAGATGGCAAACACACCATCCTTGTTCGGCTTTGGCGCACCAGCCAGCATCTGGGTGCCCCACACGGCAGTGGCGGCCAGATCCTCGTTGACGCCGGGCTGGAACAGGATGTCGTGCTGTTCCAGCAGTTTCTTCACTCGCCACAGCTCTAGGTCGTAACTGCCCAGCGGCGAGCCACGGTAACCGGAGATGAATCCCGCTGTGTTCAGTCCGTTGGCCCGGTCGATCTCGCGCTGCAGCATCGGTACGCGAACGAGCGCCTGCGTCCCGGTCATCAGTACGGTCCCGCTCTCGGCGGTGTATTTGTCCTCTAGCTTCACGTCACGCATGATTATTGTTTTCCGTAGATCGTTGGAGCGGAGCCCGAGCGGTGTCAGGCCGATACCGGGCGCGTACGGTAGTGCGTCGGTTCGAATGGATAGGTAGCGTTCTTCGCCACTAGATAGGCTGAGAAGGCCTCGTCGAAAGCGGTCAGCACTCGCTGCGAGCTGTCGCGCCCGGCCACCTGTTGCGCCCACTGCTCAAGACCCAATTCGGCCAAGATGGAACGTTGGTAGACGAACAAGCAGACGCGTTCGGCGATGTCCAAGCAGTAGAAGGCGAACAGGTCGGCATAGCCGAGTGACTCACCCAGCAGGTAGGGACGCGGTACCACCAAACGCCGCAGCGCCGCAGTGGAGCGGTCCAGGGTGAAACGCGAGGCCTCCAGTGTGGAGATGTCGTTATCACCGCCCATGAAAACGCCGGGGAACAACGCACGCACTGGCACTTCAACGTACATCTGCACGACATTGATGATCTGCCGGGCCCGGGCACGCAGGAACGCATCGGCCGGGTACAGGCCGGTCGGCCCCATCAGATCCTCAAGGTATTCGAGAATGGCCACGGTTTCCGCCAACCAGCCATGTTCGGTTTCCAGCACGGGAATCTTGCCCATCGGGCTCAGAACGAGGAACGACTCGTCCTGGCTAGCACGCCGCGGCACCACCTCGAAACGCGCCCCGACCTCGATCAGCGCGGCGTGCGCGATATTGAAGTAGTTGCTCACGGCATAGCCGTGCAGGCGCAGCAGCGGCCCGTTCATCACGCCTGCCCTGCCGTACCGGCGCAGTCGAAGATCTTGCCGGGATTGAGAATGCCGCGCGGATCCAACAGGCGCTTCAGATCCTGCATCAGTTGCCGCTCGACCGGACTGCGGCTGATCGGGAACCAGCGCTTCTTCTCCAGACCAATGCCATGCTCGGCAGAAACCGAACCGCCGTAGTCAGCCAGCGGCTCGTAGACACAGGCTTCGATCGCAGAGCTCTCCTCGGGTGTACCCGCACCAATGGCAATATGCAGGTTGCCGTCGCCGACATGTCCGAGGAAGGCAATCGCACCTTGCGGCCAACCAGCCTTCAGGCGCTCAGCGACACGCTGCATGTAGGGCTCCATGTCGCCGACCGGCAGGGAGATATCGAAGGCATGGAAGGGGCGGAAATCGTTGAGCAGGTGCTCCAGGTCTTCACGAATCGCCCAGATCGAATGCTTCTCACGCTCGGAGCGGGCGATCACCGCGTCATCGACCAAGCCCTTCTCGATCCCTCCCGACAGGGCTCGCTCGAACAGCTCCGCATCACGCTCCTGACTGGCACCGAGGGACTCGATGATCGCGTAATAAGGCTTATCCGAGGGCAGCGGCGGATGATGGCGACCAGGGCCGGTATTGACCCGATAGAAGTTGTTGTCGATCAGCTCGAAGGCGCTCAACTGCCCGCCAAGTGCGCCATCCATATGGCGCAGCAGTTGGGCGATCTGCTCGAAGTTGCTAGCGCAGACCATCGCAGTGTTGCTGCTCGATGGTAGCTCGCGCAGACGCAGCACCAGACGGGTGATCACCCCCAGCGTGCCCTCGCTGCCAATGAACAACTGCTTGAGGTCGTAGCCAGTGTTGTTCTTGATCATGCGATTGAGCGACGACACCACTCGGCCGTCGGCCAATACCGCCTCGAGACCGAGCACCTGCTCGCGCATCATGCCGTAGCGGATAACCCGCACACCGCCAGCGTTGGTGGCGGCGTTGCCGCCCAACTGACAAGAGCCACGCCCCCCCAGATCGAGCGGGAAGCTCAGACCGAAAGGCTGTAGGTGATCCTGCAGGGTTTCCAAGATCACGCCCGCCTGCACGGTGACCGTACGATTGGCAGGATCGACGTGTTCGATCCGATTCATCCGCTCCAGCGACAGCACCAAGTCGCCAGGCCGTGTCTGAGTCGCGCGCACCCACCCAGACATCCCTCCCTGAATCACCACGGGCTGACCCGCCGTGTTGCACAGAGCCAGGACACGGGCCACCTGATCGACGTCAGCCGGCCGGACGATGGCATCAGCCTCAATGCGGCTCATAAAAACGCCCGGATGGCGCGAACTGACATCCTGGCCAACGAGGAGCCCATTGTCGCCAACGATCGCGCGTAGCTGTTCGAGAAACTCGACCGGTATCCGCCCTACGCCGCTGGCGGCATTCGACGGGAGGTCGGCCTGGAGTTGGGAAGAAATGTCTGATGTGGTCATAAGCATTGCGGGCCTGTTCTTGGAGTTATCGCGGTCGCACGCCCTGCGGATGGCATGGCACGCAGGCTGGGTGGACTTCATTCTTGGCAAATAGCCGCAACCCCGCGATGGCTGTGCGAAGAGGCAGAAAGCAATTCGTGCCAAATTTGCGACCAGCCGGCAGGTGGTCGCTTGCGCGGGAAAGACATTCCGGGAGGAGTTTCTGACGCTGCGTCAGCAATGGCCCATCAGAATGGGGGCCATGGATGGCGAGCTGAAACGATTGGAATCGGCATGGCGTTCGAGCTTGATCCGACTATGGTTCGCTCGGGAGTACGCCGTATCGTGTCGCCGGACGTCAGCAGTTGCCACGCTGTTTCCTGGCGGGCACCCCAGCCATGCCAGTGGCGGGTGCAGTGCCCTGGGGATACAAGGCTGCGCTTCCATCATCGATCACCATGCGGACACGGCAGCTCTCCCCTACCATCAGGGAGAACTCAGGGGCATGTACCCACTCAGCACAACGGGGTCGCGGTCGTGTGTATCAGAAGGGCTTGGCACGCATCATGTAGAAAGCCAACAGAAGCGCTACCACCTGTACCAGCAAGGCAACCCGTCGCCTGGTATCCCCGTGCTCACTGGCAAAGGCTCGCCTGGACATCGTCGCGGCAATGCCATGAACCAGGAACAGGGCCAGGCCCACGTACGGGAACAGCATGAAGCGCCATGGGCCGACAAAGGTGACGGCCAGGCCGGTGAGCCCCATTAGGCCAGCGACCGCGCGATGGGCGATGTAGGCGGCCTTCTTGCCGCCACTCGGCCCGGCAGCGTTGCCCTTGCCTCCATTCCAGGCCAGGAATGACCAGGCGACCGTCAGCAGCAACGACAGAACCGCCGTCAGAAGATGGGAGTGTTTGAGAGCGACATACATGAGAAGTCCTTATTTTTTTGAAAAAACGCTGAGCCGGAGCAGGTGTCGATTCGTCCTTGCAGAGCTAGCACCGCGCTCCCACCTCATCCGCCCGGAGGTGACGATCGTTTGTGCCCGCAAAGGATGTTCACCAGAGCTTTCACCGAGTTGCGCAATTCATCGACCGCCGTCATATCCAGGCCCAGTTGCAGGGCCAGAGTTTCCGGAACGGACAGGGCATCCGCGCGCAGCTCGCGCCCGTGCGCCGTGAGGTCGATGAGCACTCGCCGCTCATCCTCGGGGTCGCGCCGCCGGCTGATGAATCCCCCTTGCTCCATACGCTTGAGCAGCGGAGTCAGGGTTCCAGAGTCTAGGTGCAGGCGTTCCCCCAGATCCCCGACACTGGCTGGGGAGCGCTCCCACAGCACCAGCATGACCAGATACTGCGAGTAAGTGAGTCCGAGTGGCTCCAGCACCGGCCGATAGAGACGTGTCAACAGATTGGATGCGGCATAGATGGGAAAGCAGACCTGGCGATCCAGCATGAGTGGATCATCGTCCTTCTTGATTTTCGCGAGTTCCTTGGGACGTTTTCCTGCCTTCATCTCAATCGCCTATCTGGTTCGACTGCACACTGGTGGCGACATGTTCAAAGCGCCAACAGCAATTAATTGCTAGCAATTGTATTGCTAGCCTATGAATTGGTAAATGCACCACAATGCTTCCTCCTAGATTTTGCAAGGGAATACCGTCATTTCGCCGATGCTAGGCGTGGTGGGATCAGCAGTTAGGTGAACGGTCAGGATTCATAGGGGTTGGTTCAGTCATTGCGTCCGGTCACCCGAGCTTGCGGGAACAACATCGAGATCGGACAGCGAACGTGGCTCATACAGCGGGTAGCCGTTCAGCTCGCTTCGGTAGCGGGCAGCATGCGGAAGTAGTCGCACCATTCGGCGATCCATCCGTCGCGTATCACGAAGATGCCCATTAGGTGGATCGTCGCGATAACGGTGCTGTCGGCCTTGCGCAGGTAGTCGACGCGCTCGGTGAACACGCGCTCGCCGTCCTGCGCGATCGCCAGCATGTCCACCGCGATGTTGTCTAGGCCCGGCGCGAACGTCTCGATCAGAGCGATCGCGTCGGCGCGCGTCGTGGTGCGGGTCAAGCTGACGTTCTCGTAGAGCGCATCCTCGGCCAGCCAGTCGGCAAACGATTGCCTGAGCGATCCCAGTCCTTGTGGTCATACGCCAATGAAGGACTGCACGACATCGACGAGAGTGAGTGATGACATCGTCTTTTCCTCTCCTGCTCGGATGATTCGGGTCCGCCGGGAGTGCCAGCCTGGGCGGATGCCGCGGCAGCACACCTTAGCCACAACGGCATCACCAAAACCTGACGCCAGCCGCGAGCGCCAGGTTCGCTATCGGCACGTGGATCACGTCAACGCGTATGCACCGTCAGCACCACATCGACGTTGCCACGTGTCGCGTTGGAGTACGGGCAGACCTTGTGCGCCTCAGCGACGATCACCTCGGCCTTGGCCTGCTCGATACCGACCAGGGTCACCTCCAGCGCGACCGTCAGCCCGAAGCCGCCGGCAGCGTTTGGCCCGATGCCGACCGCGGCGACCACTTCCACGTCGTTGTCGCGGATCTTCACCTCCTGGTTGCGGGTCGAGTGGATGATCGCATTGCCGAAACAGGCCGCGTAGCCGGCGGCAAACAGTTGCTCGGGGTTGGTCGCCCCACCCTTGCCGCCAAGGCCAGCAGGCAGGGCCAATTGCAGGTCAAGCAATCCGTCGTCACTGCGAACGGTGCCATTGCGACCACCGATGGCGGTGGCCTTCGCGGTATACAGCACACTCATGAAGCATCTCCTTAACGTTGGCTCAGTCCAGAATGGAAGCTACAAATTATATTGCTAACAATATAATTGACAACAACATGACAATGAGAAACCGCTTCCGGCCGGCAATAACCTCAGCAGATACCTCAGGAAGCGCTCAATTGCCTCTGAACAGCGCTCTGCGTTTGGCGAAGAATGCGGCGATGCCTTCACGGAAATCGCCGCTGCCGGCACAAGCACGAAATGCCTCGTGCTCGGCGTCTAGCTGTTGCTCCAGGGTTCGACTGGACGCACCTCGCAACAGCCGTTTGATCTCCCCATAGGCGAACCCTGGCCCAACAGCCAAACGCTGTGCCAGCTTCCGGGTTTCCACCACCAAGTCGTCCTGCGCTACGACCTGGGCGACGAGCCCGAGCTGCAGCGCCCGTTCGGCTGACAGCACCTCGTTGAGCAGAGCCATACGCATGGCGCGCTGCAGGCCGACCTGCCGCACCAAATGCCAGGAGCCACCAGCATCGAGGCAGGTAGCGATGCCACTGTAGGCCAGACAGAACCTGGCGTCGGCCGCAGCGATAGTCAGATCGCAGCCCAGGGCGATACTCATGCCTGCACCGGAAACCGCACCCTGCACACTACCGAGGACGGGTTGCGGAAACGTCGCCAGCAAGGCCAGGGCTTGGTGTAGCGGTTCAATGATCTCCGAGGCCAGTTGCACCGGATCGGCGGCGGCGTGGAATGCCGCCAGATCACCACCTGCCATGAAGGCCCGGCCTGTGCCGGACAGCACGATAACCCGAACGTCTGTCCGCTCCCGCAGCTCCTCGCAGAGGGCCAACAAGCAGCGCGCGCTGTCCACGTCGATGGCGTTGAGCGCCTCGGGGCGGTCGAAGATGACTTCGGCGATGCCAGCCTCGACCTCCAGCCTGACCGGGACCGCCTTCATACCGTGACCGCCAGTGCCTTCAGCGGTGTTTCTGCATTGCCCAAGGCCTGCAGGTCAGGTTTCACACCGGCCTTTACCAGAGCCTTGCCCTGCACGTAGTCACGCGTCAGGTTCACGCAATCCAGCGCCAGCACACGCCCTTCCTTCAGGTAAACAACGGAGAAGCTGCGCGAGGTGGGGTCGCCCCGTAACACTGTCTGGTCGTAGCCCGCCGAAAGGCCGATGGTCTGCAGTTTCAGGTCGTATTGGTCGGACCAGAACCAGGGAACCGCATCGTAGGCCTCAGGCTGCCCAACCAGATACTTGGCCACCACCTTGGCCTGGTCGTTGGCATTTTGCACCGACTCCAGGCGTATCGGCCCTGGCAGGGCGCAATAGCGGTTTACGTGGGCGGCGCAATCACCGATGGCGAACACATCCGGCAAACCACTGCGGCAGAACTCGTCGACTTGCACACCATTGCCTTGCGGCAGGCCGGCAGCGATCAGCGGCTCGACCGCAGGAATAATGCCGATGCCGACGATGACCATGTCCGCCGGCAGCAGTGTGCCATCGCCCAGGGCCACGGCGCTAACCCTACCTTCTTCGCCGACCAGACGCTCGACCGCCACCCCGAGGCGTACGTCCACTCCATGACCACGATGTTCGGCCTCATAGAAGCGCGATAATTCCTCCCCGGCCACGCGGGCCAGCACCCTGTCCTGAGCTTCCAGTACCGTCACCGACTTGCCAAGCTTGCTCAGTACCGCCGCAGCCTCCAAGCCGATGTAACCACCACCGATCACCACTACCCGGCGGGTACCATCAAGCTCAGCAATCATTCGGTCGACGTCGGCGCGATTGCGCACCGAGTGCACTCCAGCCAGATCGTACCCCTCGCAGCTCAGGCGTCGAGCCGCCCCGCCGGCAGCCCAGACCAATGCCCCGTATTCGATGCTCTCGCCAACGGCAGTCTCCAGACGGTGCGCCTGGGAATCGACCTTGACCACGCGCTCGCCGAGGCGCAGCTCAATATGCTTTTCGTTCCAGAAGCTCGCCGGGCGCAGGAGAAAATGGTCGAAACCCTTCTCGCCCGCCAGGTAGTCCTTGGATAGCGGCGGGCGCTCGTATGGCAACTCGCGCTCTTCGCCGATCAAAACAATGCTCCCCTGGAATCCCGACTGCCTGAGCAGGCTCGCGGCCTGTGCCCCTGCATGTCCGGCGCCGACAATCACCACATCTTTACGCATCGTCCATCCCCTCTTGTCGTTGTTGCGACCGTCGCTCAGTCTTCCGGTGCCAGAGTCACCCGAAGCCCGTCGAGCTCCTCGCGAAACACCACCTGGCAGGACAACCGCGAGGTCGGCGTGCGGTGCTCGGAACTATCGAGCAGGTCGTTCTCGTCGGCACCCATCGGCTCCAGACGATCAGCGAACGCAGGGTCGACAATGACGTGACAGGTGGCGCACGAACAGGTCCCGCCGCACAATGCGAGGATTTCATCCACCCCGCCGCTGCGCATGATTTCCATCAGAGTCTGCGAGGCTTCCGCCTGCAGAGTCATCAATTCACCTTCACGGTTTTCAACGATGAGAATGCCCATTTCGGTTCTCGCTGTTCTTGTCTTGTTGTTGTAGGCCGCTACCGCGGTCAGCCGTACGGACCAATCCCGGAAGTCATCCGTTCGCGCCAAGTGGACGACAGTGCGAAGCAATTCCCATGGCTCGCGGCCAGTCGGTCGGCGCTTTCGAGAAAGTACGCCAGTCCCTCTACCTCGACAAACGATACCGGGCCACCGCTCCAGCTCGGGAAACCAGCCTCGATCGCCGCCGCATCCGCCTCCAGCGGATCGGCGATCAGGCCCTCCTCAAGGCAACGCAGGGCCGCCAGGGACTGCACATAGAGCAGACGCTGGCGGAGCTCGGCCATCATGGTGAAATCCACCTCGTGCTCACCCCACGGCTGTACCGTGTCCGCCATTTCGACTCGCACTGCATGGCGGCGAACCAGATTGTTCACCAGTACTACCGGGGCACCTTCGTCCAGCATCGCCAGTCGCTCCTCGAGCACCGACTGGCGCAGACGTTGCAGGTAGATCTCCGGGTCGCCGCGTTCGACGCGTCTGGATAGGACCTGGCGAGAAATGAAGAAGGTGCGTGCCATGGCTTCGGCCCGGGGTGAACGCACGGTGTTGAAGAAATAGCGAGACTCGATGCGCAGGCCGGCATCGATCGGAACCTGCGCCCCTTCATAGACACACTTAAGAACGTTGCCCAGTGCCGGATGATCGGCTCCCGAGTTGGCCAGACGCGCGGCAATGGCTGGCGCAAAACCTCGGTAACCCTGCGGCGAGTGCGGTCCGCCACCAGGTAGCTTGAACGCCGGGTCATCCCACGGCGCCTGCGCCTGAGGATGTTCGAGCACCCAGCGACGGGCAGTATCCAGCAGGGAGTCGGCGGGCACCCGAGCATGCAAGATACCGCCGGCCAAGGCCGCGTCGGCAGTGATCGGCACACCATCGAGCAGATAAGGCAAGGCGGCCTCGATACCGATTAGGCGCATCAGCCTCTGGGTACCACCTGCCCCCGGCAGCAAGCCGACCCCTGTCTCGGGAAAAGCCAGGCGCAGTTTCGGGTCATCCACCGCAACGCGGTAATGACAAGCCAGCGCCAACTCCAGTCCGCCGCCAAGGGCCATCCCGTTGATGGCGGCTGCCACCGGCTTGCCACAGGTTTCCAGGGCACGTAGGCGGCGCGACAGGCTGCTGCTCTCGACCAACCCCTGGCGTAGCGCCTGCTGGTCGCGGGCCGCACGCCAACGTTTGAAATGACCGACGATCTCCGGCAGGTCCGCTCCGGCGCAGAAGCCGCTGGGCTTGGCGGAGATCAGCACCGCTCCGCGAATCCGCTCCGAGTCGCGCAGCATTTCCACCACGGCGTCCAGTTCGGCCTGCACCTCGTCACTGATGACGTTCATGCTCTTGCCGGGAATATCGAAGGTGACCAGGGCAACGCCGTCGTCATCGATCGCGATCGAAAAATTCTTCATGCTCGTCCCCTCACACCCGCTCGATAACGGTGGCGGTACCCATACCAGCACCGACGCACAGGTTGACCAGTGCAGTCTGCCTATCACTGCGCTCCAACTCGTCCAGTGCAGTGCCGAGGATCATCGCCCCGGTAGCGCCCAGCGGGTGCCCCATGGCAATAGCTCCGCCGTTGACATTGACCTTGGCCGGGTCTAGCTCCAGCTCCTGCAGGTAGCGCAGCACCACCGCGGCGAAAGCTTCGTTAAGCTCAAACAGATCGATATCGGAGATAGCCATGCCCAGCCGTCGCAGAACCTTCTGTGTCACCAGTGCCGGCCCGGTGAGCATGATGGTCGGCTCCGAGCCAATGGAGGCCATGCCCAGGATCCGCGCACGCGGCTTCAGACCGAGCGCCTCACCAGCCATCTTCGAACCAATGAGCACTGCGGACGCGCCATCGACCATTCCGGATGAATTGCCGCCATGGTGGACATGCTCGAGCCTCTCGACCTGCGGATAGCGTTGCAACGCCGCGGCGGCATAGCCGGACTCTCCCATCCTGACGAAAGCTGGCTTGAGTCCGGCCAGCGACTCCAGGGTGGTCTGCGGACGCATGTGTTCGTCGCGCTCCAGCAGAACGATGCCGGACTGGTCCAACACCGGAACGATAGAGCGGGTGAAACGGCCCTCACTCCACGCCTGCGCTGCACGCCGCTGGCTCTCGACCGCGTAGCTATCGACATCCTCACGACTGAAGCCATGCAGGCTGGCTATCAGATCGGCGCCAATCCCCTGAGGTGCGTAGTAGTGATCGAAGGCGAAAACCGGATCGACCATCATCGCCCCGCCGTCGGCGCCCAGCGCCACCCGGGACATGGACTCGACTCCCCCGGCTACGACAAAGCGCGCCTCCCCGCTGGCTACCTTGCCGGCGGCGATATTGCAGGCCTCCAACCCCGAAGCGCAGAAGCGGTTGAGGTGCACACCCGGCACGCTCTGATCGTAGCCGGCCACCAGTGCGGCGATACGGGCGATATCACTGCCCTGCTCCCCCACCGGCATCACGCAGCCGAGGATCACGTCATCAACCAACGCAGTATCGAGCCCGTTGCGCTCACGGATGGCATGCAGCACTTGGCTGGCCAGGTTCAGGGCGGTCACTTCATGCAGGGCCCCGTCGGGGCGGCCGCGGCCACGCGGAGTGCGCACCGCATCATAGATATAGGCGGAAGTCATGCTGTCTCCGATTGCCGTATGGCTAGCGCGGCGCCAGACGAATCGCGCCGTCGAGACGTACGGACTCGCCATTCATGTAGGCGTTGGTGATAAGGAACGTAGCCAGGTCGGCATACTCCTCGGGTAAGCCAAGGCGCTGCGGGAAGGGCACCGAGACCGCCAGCGACTGCTGCACGTTTTCTGGCAGACCGGCCATCATCGGCGTGGCGAACAGGCCAGGCAGGATAGTGTTGATTCTCACACCGTCACCGGCCAGGTCACGGGCGATCGGCAAGGTCATGCCGACTACACCGGCCTTGGAGGCAGCATAGGCCGCCTGGCCCACCTGTCCGTCCTGGGCAGCGACGCTGGCAGTATTGACGATCACTCCGCGCTCGCCGTGCTCCAGCGGCTCGAGTGTCAGCATGCCGGCTGCCGAACGGGCCAGGCAGCGGAAGGAGCCAACCAGATTGATCTGTACCACCCGGTCGAAATCGGCGCTAGGAAACACCTTGATTTCGCCGGTCTTGCGATCGCGTCCGGCGGTTTTGATGCCTTTCGAAATACCGGCGCAATTCACCAGGATGCGCTCCTGGCCATGCACCTCTCGAGCACGAGCGAAGCCTACGTCAACTGACTCGTCCGACTGCACGTCGACCTGACAGAACACCCCCCCCACTTCCCGAGCCACCTGTATGCCGCGCTCTGCGTTCATGTCAAAGATAGCGACCTTCACACCACTCGCAGCTAGCCTGCGGACTACCGCCTCCCCTAACCCAGAGGCACCACCGGTCACCACCGCGGCGATGTTCGAATCCAGCTTCATAGCACTCACCTTTCTTGTAGATCTTATTGTTGCGGACCAATTGCCCGCCAAGCCGTCGGCCAGTGACACACATTGTCCGCACTGTGCTTGGTCGGGCCACAACCGAAAATGCCATTACATGCCTTTTCACGACATTAATCGGCGCCAGCCCCCGACTCGCTCTAGTGCCTCCAACAAGAACGGCTTCAAGATTCCTTCAGACACGCGGGGCACACCCGCCAGATCATTCGAAATGGCAGACAAAGAAGGAGATGAAAATGCGCATATTGATCGTCGGGGCAGGCGCCATTGGCGGTTACATCGGCGGGCGCCTGTTACAGGCGGGGCAGGACGTAACCTTCCTGGTCCGCCCCCAACGAGCAGTGATGCTCGCCCGCGAGGGCCTCGTCGTGAAAAGCCCGCGCGGAGACATCCACTATCCCTCTCCAATCTGCGTGTTGGGCGGTGAGATACAGCAGCCCTATGACCTGATCCTACTGAGCTGCAAATCCTACGATCTGGAGCGAGCGATGGAGGACTTCTCTCCGGCCGTCGCCGAGCATACCGCCATCCTTCCGCTGCTTAATGGCATGCGGCACCTAGACCTGCTGGAGAGGCGCTTCACACGACACAACGTACTGGGCGGCCAGTGCCGCATCTCGCTCGACCGGGACGCTTCCGGCGCCATCGTCCATCACAATGACGTCAATCAAATCTCGTTCGGTGAACTGGACGAAGAGAGAAGCCCTCGCACCCAGGCAATTGCCGTAGCTCTGCATGGTGGCGCTGGCTTCGAGGCGATCCCCTGCACACGGATAGTGCAGGAGATGTGGGAGAAATGGGCTCTGATAGCCACCGGCGCGGGTATCACCTGCCTGATGCGAGCTGCGCTGGGTGACATTCTAGCGGCGGGTGGAAAGCACCTGGTCGTCGCGCTTCTCGACGAGTGCGCGGAGATTGCAGCCAGGGCCGGCTACCCCTTACGTGATGCCATCCGCCATCGCTACCTGGAGGTACTGACGGAGCCAAGCTCCCCCCTGATGGCGTCGGTCCTGCGTGACGTCGAGCGAGGCGTGGAGACCGAAGCCGAGCACATCCTGGGCGATCTCTTGGAGCGCCGGGGCCCACCTCAGGAAGACGATCGCTCGATTCTCGCCGTTGCGCTCGTTCACCTGAGGGCCTACGAAGCCCGCCGCATACGCGAAACCACTTACGGCTAATGAGAGGGCACTGATCAGTGCTATTGGCATCAAAAGGATGTCGATTCACTCCAGAGGAGATCCGCATGCTGTCATCGAAAAACAACAAGGCGGTACTGGCTTGCCTGTCACGACTCGTCGAAGCTCTAGAAGATTTTCCTACCGTCATTCTGCCCAGCCGCTGCGAGATGAGCACGCTGGCTACCCGTGCCTATCAGGCCTGGCAAGCGCATTCTGAGGAATATTCGCGCCAGCAGCAGCAACGCGATGAACTTCAGCTTGCACTGGATGCGCTCGCTAGCCAGATGTCCTCTAACGAAGCCCAACTACAGGCCGCCAACAGTCGTTTCGAACTGATCGGCCATGCGAGCGTTGACGGCTGGTGGAGCCAAGCCCTGATAACCGACAAGAGCGTGGATGAAGACGGGTGCTGGTACTCAGATCACTTCCATGCCTTGCTGGGATTTGATGGCGACGACTCGCATATCCCACCCGGTGGCTGGACAGCTCTGCTGCATGAGGAAGACAGGCAGACGACCTTGGACGCCCTGGCACGTCATCTGGCCAGGAAGCATGAGAGCCGCCCCTTCACCACTGAAGCCCGCCTACGCACAAAAAGCGGAGAGGACCGCTGGTTCTTGATTAGCGCCGCGATCCAGCGCGACGAACAAGGCGTGCCCCTACTCATGGCCGGAACCATTCGCGATATTCACGCTCAGCGCCAGCGGGACATCGAGCTCGACAGAACCCTGGTACGCTTCGAGCTATCCCGGGAGATGCTCAGCGACGGCCTCTGGGATATGGAGGTTATCGATGGCGATCCCCTCAACCCGAGCAACCCTTTGTGGTGGTCACCTCAGTTCCGCCACATGCTCGGTTTCGATGATGGGGAAGATTTTCCCAACGTGCTCGACAGTTGGGCTTCGCGCATCCACCCAGACGACAAACCGGATGTCATTGAACTATTCGCCGCTCACCTCGGCGATCGCAGTGGCAAGACGCCGTTCAAGTCCGTCTACCGAATCAAGTTGAAAAGCGGGGAGTACCGCTGGTTCCGCTCACTCGGCCAGACCCGGCGCACACCAGATGGCACGCCGGTACGTGTGGTCGGGGCGTTGGCCGACATTCATTTGGAGCGGTTGGAGGAGCAGTTGCGTGGCGAACAGGAACAGCAACGCCAGAACATGGAGCAGAGTCTGCAAAAACTGACGGAAATCGTCGGCGTCATCCACAGTATCGCCAACCAGACCAACCTGCTGGCACTAAACGCCGCCATCGAGGCCGCCCGCGCGGGCGATGCCGGACGGGGCTTCGCGGTGGTGGCTGACGAGGTCCGCAAACTCGCCAACCGTACGCGGGAGGCCACGCAACAGGCAGCCAACATGATCAACTCGCGCTGAACTATGTCTAACTCCGAGAGCAGCAGTTCAACGAATGCCAAGTCAGGCCAACCATGTCAGCGCATCTGTACCTGATTCCTGACATGTTTTCAGAAGCTCTAATATCAGATACGGAAACACCCGACCAAGGTTTGCAAATGACTACCTAGACGTGCCAACTCAACGCTAACAGCCGCGGTTTCCTCACCTGCCGCGGCGCTTTGATCCGCGATGTCACGAACCTGCACCACGCTACGGGTTATTTCCTCGGCGACCGTACTCTGCTGCTCGACAGCCGTGGCAATCTGCAGATTCATGCTCTGGATTTCAGAAATTTTGCTGGTGATGCTTGCCAGCATCTTTCCAGCTTGGTTGGTCAGCGCCACGCTGCTACCAGTCAGCTCCTGGCTGCTCTTCATTGCCTGAGCCACTTGCTGAGTACCAGCATGCAGCCCGGCCACCAACTCCTCGATCTCCAAGGTGGACTGCTGGGTACGTAATGCCAAGCCACGCACTTCGTCGGCGACCACAGCAAAACCACGCCCAGCCTCTCCAGCCCGAGCGGCCTCGATGGCGGCGTTTAGTGCCAGCAGGTTGGTCTGCTCGGCCACTGACTTGATCACATCCATCACACTACCGATGCGCTGGCTTTCTTGCTGCAGATGGGCCATGGCTGCCACAGAGCGGGTAACCTCGGCTGACAGTTTGTCAATCTGTGAGAGCACTTCGGCCGCTATCCGATTGCTGTTACGGGCCTCTTCATCCGCGCTAGTGGCAGCCCGGGAAGCGTCAGCGGCGTTACGGGCCACCGCCTGCACAGTAGCAGCCATTTCGTTCATGGCAGCAGCAGCCTTGTCGGCCTCTACTTTCTGACTCTTGATCCCCGAGCAGCTCTGTTCAGTGACTGCTGCCAACTGCTCCGACGCACTGGCAATCTGAGCGCTGCTGTCGAGAATGCCCGAGATCAATTCGTGCAAAGCAGTACCCATACGTTGAATACCTTGCTGAAGCACACCGATTTCGTCGCGGCGCAGGAAGTTCGGAATGTTTGTCAGGTCACCGTTGGCGATGCGCTCGACCACTCCTAGAGTACTACTCAGCGGCTGGGTAATCTGCCGGGTAATAAACCATGCAGCCAGGATACCGGCCAATAGGGCAAGCAGCGTCAGCGCCGTCTGTACAATGCGACTGGATGCAGCCAACTGGTCTCGGTACTCAAGCTGACGCAGGTTCAACGAGCGGGTTATTTCACCGGTTTCTTCGGCGACCCTGAGCAGCACTCGCCGGGCCTGCTCAACTGCCGCGATGGCAGCTCGGTAGTCGCCGATGCGCTTGGCATATTCCTGCCGATCCTCCGAGACAGCTAATAACTCGCTGGGCGGCTGCTCGCCGAAGACACCGAATAGGTCGGGAGAGCGCCCTATCGCCAAGCGCATCTGCTCGTCCAATAACCGTTCAGATGCCCCGCTGGGGTTATTCACATAGCCTTCAGCACGAAAGCGAACCAGCAACAGATCTTGCATAAGACCTGCGGAGGCTTGGTAATAAGCGAAACGGCGTTGGTCATGCTCATCCATATCGAGCGCCAACTTTTCCAGAGTACCAAGTGCCTCGAACGCGCGGTCGGCGCGAACCGTCATCTCATTTCGAGTCAGATCAGCTACACGGTTGGCATCGCGTAGCGTATCCAGGGCCTTACGGTACTCACCAACCAACTCGCTCTGCCGCTGCTCAAGCGCAATGAGCTCCGGCTGAGCGAAGAGCCTTAAGGCCCGCATCGCTGACTGCTTGTGCTGGAAATTGTCTAGCGCGCCGTTCAGCTTCTGCTCGGCAGCCGCATTGCGGCCGTCCAGCAGATAGTCCTGTAACGACAGGCGCAATACCGCCAGGGATTCGTTGAGCTCGCCATAGACCTCTTGGGCCCTGCTCCGCTCCAGCAGGTTCTCGCGGGTACTCCAACCTCCCAGCGCGAGCAAGACGTTGAAGAGCAAGACCAGACCAAATCCCAGCCCCAGCTTGTAGCTGACGCTGAGATTGTCGAACCACTGCTTCATACAGAACATCTCCTACTCCAAGGGACTTGGTATAGCTCAAGATTTGAGTGCATATTATTTTAAATGAGAACGAAAACACTCCTCGCCGTACTAGGCTAGCGAGATACATCCAGATACTCTTATCCCTTAGACAAGATCACGCTCCAACCGGTTCGCCGCCAACTCTCCACTGTAAATCGCCGCCTCCACCCCTGCGTGAGCGAAATAGTCTCCCGCTAAATATATGCCTTGGGGAACTTCTCCGTGGATGGAATTCATCTTTGCATAGTGCCCTGGAACTGCAATTGAAAGCCCACGCTTGTAGTAGAACACTTCTACGAACGAAGGCTCCGGCGCACTGCCAAATACCTCTGTCACTGCTAGGAGGGCCTCACGCTTTATGTCCTCTTCACTCATGCTCTTCAACGGTGGGGTATAAAAATAAACTCCCACAGCTTCACCACCTGGAGGAACCGCACCAGGATGACGACGACTTTGCAATACGCAAGCCCCCCAACTTCTCACCTGATTACCTGGAAGCGCCAAGCTAACGGGAAAATCTGGCCATGGATTTTTCTTATAACAAACCTGTACATGAGCATATTCGGAATAAGTACAACCGCGTAGGATTTCACACACCGAGTCCGGTACTAGCCCTTGCAAAAGAGTAGCGGAAACACCTGGCTCCGATGCTAAAACAACAGCATCAACCTCCAACTCACGATCTTGGGAAGCTACTACATACTTACCTCCCCTGTGGCACAAAGACTCGACTTTACTGGAGAGATTCAAATGAACGCCCTGCGCCCCTTCAATCATCCACTCTGAAATCTGACCCATTCCTTTAGGCGGCACAGACAAAGACAGTTTATAGAACTGCTGAACGACTGCCTGAAACAATGAAGTGCTCAACCAACTCAAGGGTACGGCGTACAGAAACCCCATATATGGTAGAGTGATATACTGCGTTGCTTTATCACCCAGCACACGTTCTGACCATCCCTGCAGGCTTTCACCATGGTCGTACTTGGCTAGCTCAGCGCCGTCAAAACAGCTCTTAGGGCCAGCAGAAAACAACTGTTTGAGCACACCATAAGCAATACTAATTTTTTCACCAAGACTAAATACAGGAAGTTTAAGAAAACTCATCACCTGATCGAAGCTAACGAGATATCGCTGTTGATCTCGATCTATAATATGAGCCTTAGCATCCCAGGGAACCAACTCCTTGTATTTGCCAAGCTCTTTAAGAATGGCATTGGTCCGCGGATAGATTCCTCCCATTAAGAATAGCGCGCCTGTCCCAAGATTGAACCCATCACGCTGTATCTGACTGGTCCGCCCACCAATGTGCTCTTGTGCTTCAAATAGATACACCTCATGGCCATTCTTACGCAACGTATAGGTCGCAGCACAACCAGCCGGCCCAGCACCGATCACAGCAACTTTCATGAAATCCACCTTACGCTTTATGTCATTAGGTTCTACGAGGAGAATGACGGCAGATTTCGCCAACGATCAACTTGGCGGTCTCCGCACATGCTGCCGTACCCGCAGCCCCCCAAGGCTTCACACCGTCACCGACATTCCAAAGGTTCTTAACAGGTGTAGTTGGCGGCAGGTCGTAACCCGTGATGGCCCGTTGTGCCGGCCACTCATGAGCAGTGACGTCAATTGCCACTACCATCGACTGATTGAAGCCTGGGAACTGTTCACGGATGTCTTCAAGCAACAAACGCTTCTCCAGTTCGAGATCAAACTCGCCGCGTGCAGGGCGCGGTACCGAC
Organism: Pseudomonas sp. R3.Fl; assembly: GCF_023516765.1. Taxonomy (NCBI): domain Bacteria; kingdom Pseudomonadati; phylum Pseudomonadota; class Gammaproteobacteria; order Pseudomonadales; family Pseudomonadaceae; genus Pseudomonas; species Pseudomonas sp. R3.Fl. Next base: position 6,094,302 of record NZ_JAMGSO010000001.1, on the reverse strand, counting down.
GCACCACAATAGAGGTACCATCCTGTAGGCGCCCTCTGCAGATCGGGCGAACTGAAATTAGCGGCATAGACCATGCGGCGGCTTTTGCTGAAGATCGCTAGGCACGGGAAGGAAGCCAGCGGCCTAGGACTGGCGAAGTGCACAGTGATGATCGCGGCGGGGTCACTGACATCGCGCACGCTTTGCGCGTAACCTTCAGGAAGCTCCGACTCATCAGCCAGTTCTACGGTAGCCAGCGGGCCAATATTGCTGACAAATAGATTGCCCGACACCTTGATCAAGTTTCCGTCTTTTTCGACTACGACACCAGAGACTACTCCTTCTTCGGAGAACTCAAGTTTAGTGGCCTTGCTTCCCAGCCAGACCTCACCTCCCCTCGCTTTGATCAAGTCGACCAGCGGCTTCCACACTTCGATAGTGCCGCCTACCGGTAGGCCTATCTTCTTGAAAGAAGTACCCTTAGTGAAATAATGCAGGATGACATCTGCCGGGATATCTTCAGTGCTGGCAGCGAACATCGCTCCGACGACATTGTTTATTAAACCGTGAATCCAGGGGCGATGGGTAAGCTTATTGAGCCATATCTTAAGCGACTGCCCAGGATATGGTCGCAAGGAGGGGCACAGATTGGTAATATTTCGCAAGATCAGTGGAGCAAAGTTTCGGACCCACCCCGCTGGCCCCTCAGTGATATTGATATCTCGCCTCCCAACTCTTAGAACAGTGCTGGCGCGACGCGGCTCATATAGTCTCAGCTCCAAACCGAGATCCTTATAAGTTTCCGCCACTGCACCGTCGAGTTCGATCACCAGAGCGCCGGTATTGCACAGAAAACCATCGACGGTGCGGGTAGAAGCTCTCCCACCTATGGCATCCTGTGACTCCAACAACAGTACTCGATAGCCACTGTGTGCCAAACGCGCGGCGGTACAAACGCCACCGACTCCCGCTCCTATTATTACGGCATCGAAATTATTGTTTTTATTTTGCATAGGAAGACCCCCCCTGTATCGGGTTTATTTATACCGAGACTCGACAAAGGCTTACCTGCACCGAGCTATAGCCGCATTCATATACAGCCCCAAGCCAGGAAAACAGAATGAAATAAACAGAAAGTGTTAAGCAAGGTGCCCCGAGAGAGTCTCCGCGAGGCACCTGACAACAAGAACGATGGTTGGTCTACTAAAAAACAACTGTCGACGTCGTCCTTCGTGTTGCTCTTGAAACCAGATCCAGTGCGACGTCCACGATCATGTCTTCCTGGCCACCGACCATGCGACGCCTGCCTAGCTCGACCAAGATATCGAAGGCATCCAGACCGTACTTCTGCGCCGCCGCCTCGGTATGGCGCAGGAAGCTCGAATAGACTCCCGCATACCCCAGCGCGAGCGTTTCCCTGTCCACACGCACGGGCCGCTCCTGCAGTGGCCGGACGATTTCCTCCGCAGCATCGATCAGCTTGCGCACGTCGCAGCCGTGGTTCAGCCCCATGCGGTCTACCGCGGCGATGAATACCTCCAGGGGCGCATTGCCGGCGCCCGCCCCCATGCCAGTCAAGCTGGCATCGATACGATCGCAACCATGCTCCAGGGCGACGATCGAGTTGGCCACACCCAGGCTCAGGTTATGGTGGGCATGCATGCCGGTCTGGGTAGCCGGATCCAGCACATCCTTGAGCGCCTTAAAGCGATCGGCGATGTCGTACATGTTCATCGCGCCGCCGGAATCGACGACGTAGATGCACTGTGCGCCATAGCTCTCCATCTTTTTCGCTTCGGTAGCCAAGGCTGCCGGGGTGGTCATGTGGCTCATCATCAAAAAGCCCACCGTGTCCATACCCAGCTTGCGGGCATACTCGATATGCTGCTGAGAAATGTCGGCCTCGGTGCAGTGAGTCGCGACACGGACAACGCTCGCCCCCGCCACATGTGCGTTCTTCAAGTCATGAACAGTGCCGATTCCCGGCAGCAATAGCGTGGCGATCTTTGCTCGTCTTACCGTGGCTGCGACACGTTCGATCCATTCCAGATCCGTGTGTGCACCGAACCCATAATTGAACGACGAGCCCTGCAGCCCGTCGCCATGGGCGACTTCAATACTGTCCACTCCAGCCTCATCCAGTGCTCTGGCGATGCGCTCGGCGTCGGCCAAGCTGTACTGGTGGCGAACAGCGTGCATACCATCACGTAGGGTCACGTCGGAGACGTAGATCTTCTTGCTGCTATCGAACATGATCGTTTCCTCCTTACGCTGCCACCAACTGGCGAGCGGCGATGCGCTCGGCCGTCGCCAATGCCGCGCTGGTCATGATGTCCAGATTGCCGGCATAGCTCGGCAGGTAGTGGCCTGCACCCTCGACTTCGAGGAATACCGAGACCTTGAGACGAGGCGCAGACACCACGCCTGTCTCTTGTGGCATACGCCCATTGAATTCATCGAACTGCACAGATTGTTTGAGCCGGTAACCGGGCACATATGACGCCACCGCAGACGCCATGCGTTCGACCGACTCGACGATACCCTGCCGATCCGCATCCCCCGGTACCAGGCAGTAGACGGTGTCACGCATGATGAGTGGTGGTTCTGCCGGGTTGAGGATGATGATGGCCTTGCCGCGCCGGGCGCCTCCCACGCGAACGATGGCGTTGGAGGTGGTCTCGGTGAACTCGTCGATATTGGCGCGTGTACCTGGTCCGGCCGAACGGCTGGAAATGGAAGCAACGATCTCGGCATATTCGACCGACGCCACACGTGAAACAGCCGCAACGATGGGGATCGTCGCCTGCCCCCCACAGGTCACCATATTGACGTTCGGCGCATCCAAGTGCTGATCGATATTCACCGCAGGCACCACGAACGGTCCGATCGCAGCAGGAGTCAGATCTATCACACATACCCCGTGTGGCCGCAGCAGTTGCTCATGACGCGCATGCGCGCCGGCGCTGGTGGCATCGAATACGAAACGGATAGAGCCGAAGTCGGGATGGGCTAGCAGGCCGTCGATGCCGGTGCTCACCGTGGGCACTCCCATTCGCTCGGCTCGCTTGAGACCATCGGACTCCGGATCAATACCGACAAAGGCCCCCATTTTCAGGTGTTTACCATGGCGCAGTATCTTCACCATCAGATCGGTACCGATGTTGCCCGAGCCAATGATGGCCACCGCGCTCTTGTCATCATGTAGTTGCATGAGAGGAACTCCTTCAGGAGAAAATCGCCCGTACCGGAGCGAAGCCTTCGATCGACGCCGTGTAGGTCTGGCCAGCCTCCACTGCGACCATTGGCCCCAGCGCACCAGTCAGCACCACGTCTCCGGCGCGCAGTGGCGTACCGACCCGAACCAGGGTGTCGGCCAGCCAGCGCGCGGCATTCAGGGGGTTGCCCAGGCATGCAGCGCCAACGCCCTGAGATACGGCTTCGGAACTGCGAGTCATGCGCATCGACAAGCCGGCCAGGTCAAGCCTCGACAACCCGACAGGCTGGGTGCCAAGTACGAACAAGCCTGAGGAAGCATTGTCGGCCACGGTGTCGACGAAACGGATGTTCCAGTCGGCGATTCGGCTGTCCACCACCTCGATTGCCGCCAACGCATAGGCCGTCGCGCCGATCAGATCGGCGACCGTGTGCCGTTCGTGGTTGAGGTCGTGCTCGAGCACCAGCGCAATCTCAGCCTCGACCTTCGGCTGTAGAAGACGCCTGATGTCGATCAGTTCGCCATCGACGATCGCCATGTCATCCAGCAGCGTGCCGAAGTCTGGCCGGTCAACACCCAGTTGTTTCTGTACAGCCGGAGAGGTCAGACCGATCTTGCGGCCGACAATACGCCGGCCAGCCAGCACCTGACGCTGGACGTTCGCCTGCTGCACCGCATAAGCCAATTCGGCCTGGTCAATCTCGCTACGCCCCTCAAAATGTTCCCGTACGGGTGAGCAGGGTTGCTTTTGCTGCTGCGCATTCCACAGCAGGTTCGCCATCACGTTGGTTTCGCTCATGGCACGCTCCTCACTCAACTTGGCCGGTCTGGAAAAACCGGACTGCCAGGGCGTTGAACTCGTCGATCGCCTCATACTGCGGCCAGTGCGCCGAATCGCCCTTGACGAAGTACAGGATGCTGTCTGGCACCCTGGCCTGAGCCGCCTTGACCGACTCGGTATCATGGATGGGGTTGTCGTGCGTCCACAGGAACAATGTTCCGGCCGGCAGCTTCTCCAGTGGGATAAGATAGTCATCGTGGTGCGCAAGGATCTCGTTCAACTTTGGCAACACCGCTCGACTTTCCGGCTGCAGGTAGATGCGCAGCCGCAAGTTGATGAGCTCATCGTCCACCAGTTGGCGATTGCTGGGGTGCATCAGCCAATGCAGGCGTGCCTGCACCGACTCATACGTCGGAGTGTTGTCGATGTTGCGTCGGTTCAATGCGATGAACTGCTTCAGGTCTTCACGGCCTTTCTCAGTCACGATTGGAATGCCGCCAGCTGTATTGAGCATCAACCGTCCTACCCTATGCGGATAAGCAGCAGCGAAGTGGCCAGAAACCCAACCGCCAAGCGACTCACCCGAGAGATGCGCCTTTTCGATGCCGAGGGCATCCATCAACTCACCGAGCTGTTCGGCCAGCATTAGCGGGCTGTAGTCTCGAACCGGTTTACTCGATAAACCGTGCCCTACGTAGTCGAAGGCAACGACATGGAAATCCCTCGATAACGGAACCAGATTCTTTGCGTAGGCCTCCAGGTGGCCATTGATGCCATGCAGGAAAATGATTGTTTCGGGATTCCCTTTGCCTGCCTCAGCGACACGGATCGTGCCAAAGCTTTTGGTATCGACGAAACGGACTTCCGCGCCAAGCAAATCAAGCCAAAGACTCATAAACACCTCTTGATAAAAACTGCACGCACGACGACACCGCCCCTGCTGAAAACACAGTGGCAGTGTGAGTTGTTGATGAAATGGAATGCCGACGAAGCCGGCGATATGGTGCTGCGGCTAGCGCTTGCTTGTGTGCTGGTCTATGAACGCGCGCGCGATCTTCGACCATTGCTCGAATGTGAAGCGGGCGTAATCCGGGTCGTTGCGCAGGAAGCGTCGGATTGTCATGCCGCGATAGACGCTCTGGGTAATGTTCAGGATGGTTCGTGCGGGCTCTTCGTCCAGACCGGAACGGAGCAACGCATCTAACCATGCCTTCTCGATGGGCAAGCGATACTTGCGAGAAATCGCACGCACCTTCTTCCGCAGCTCGGGCTCGCTCTCGCCCAAGTTCAGAAGAGACATGGCAATAGTAAAGTTCGGCCCCAGATAGAACTTGGCCGAGTCTTGCATCAGAGCATCCAGCACATCCTCGGAATCCAGGTTCTCGATGACTTTTATGCTGGCCTCTGTCGACGCCTGATACAACGTTTCCAATGCCGCCAGAACAAGACTTTCCTTGGTCGGGAAATGATGCGACTGAGCCCCTCGCGATACCTTGGCGGCAATCGCTACCTTGTCGACTCGGAATCCTGCATAGCCGTTGTGCGAGAGTTCGCTGACCGCAGCCTCCAGGATTCGGGAACGTGTTTCTTCGCGCCTTTCGGCCTGGGTTCGGCGTTGCGCGGGACTTTTTGCCATCGAAGCTCAGAGTGTCTAAGGAAATTGATGCGGATAATACAATACTCTTACCCTCAATTAAGCGGCAAGCACGAACCCCCTGTCCTGCTATCGTCGTGGCCAGGCCATAACATACCTTGTATGTCATGACCGACTCCCCCATCGTGGCGCTGGGAATTCGGCCTCGCCGCTCATGTACTCTGGATCATCCTCAGCCAGGAAATCCCATAGCCGCTCAAAGACAGCTCCCGAGCTGACCTGTCTCACACTGACTTCCTCCTCGGTCAGGGAAGCATCATCACACTCGGCATCCGCAGTCATGGAACGCACCAGTGTTTCGATCCGGGCAGCATCTTCCAGGCACCAAGCAAACCCAGCAGCCAGCTCAATGCTTGGGCCAACAGTCACCGCACCATTGGCCCGCATGACCAAGGATGGGGCATCGCCAAGAAGAGCCGCCAACTCCCCAGCCAGACCGTCGTCCCGCAACAGTCGCGGATCATCCCAGAGACGGCACGCAGCATTGAATGCCCCCACACCATGGCGTGGCCTAGGCACACAACGCAGCGTAGACAGCGCCATCACATGTGGGGGCATGACGCGACAAACGCCACCTACATCAGCGCGGAGCCGATAGATCTGCTGGTGGATGCGAACTTCGCCCAGCACACCGGGCGGCAGCGGGCCCTCGATCGGTACGATGGTCCCCGGCTCGCCGACACCGATCCGGCCCATGGGTCGGGAAGCACACACCAGGAAGGACTCGGTGTCGATCCGGGCACTGCAGTGTCCCCACGCCTGCACTAGACCGTGTCGGGCCAGTGCACGCGACGCCACACGCACGCGACGCTCAAGAACGGAAATTTCGACGCTGCTCATACAGGGTGAGCCCCTGCGTCGACGAAGATCCGCCCACCGTCGACCTTTACCGGCCAGCTGCGCAGCGGGTGCTCGCAAGGCATCGCGCAGGCATTCCCGGTGCGAATGTCGAAGCGTCCGAAATGCCAACTGCACTCGACCTCGTAGCCATCGAGCGAACCATCTTCCGACAAGGACGCCTCGCCATGGGAGCAGATGTCGTCTGTGGCGAAAAACTCTCCATTGACACAGTAGATCGCCACAGCATGGCCAGATGGCAGCTTAGCGCGAAAAATCTCGCCCTCCGCCACCTCATCGGCCGCACACAGATCCACTAGGCCAGTTAGGTCAACCGTCTTGATGATGCTATTCATCTCACTGCCCTCACAGCATTGCGCTACCGCCGTTGACACTGATCACCTGCCCAGTGACAAAAGCCGCCTCCGGCAGGGCCAGGTAGCCAACCATCGAGGCAACCTCTTCGATCTCCCCCACCCGCCCCATCGGAATTACATCCAGAAATCGCTGGGCAAGCTCGGGGTTGGAGTTCCTCACCCTGACCCACACTTCTGTGTTCACGGCGCACGGTGCGACAGTGTTCACGGTAATGCTCTGGCGAGCGAACTCACGGGCCAGCCCGGTGGTCAATCCGTGCATGCCTCCCTTCGCGGCGTTGTATGCTGCGTGGTCCGGCAAGCCATTGCGTACCGAGTCGGCACCGATGTTGATGATCCGACCATACTGGCGAGTGACCATGTCCGGCAGGAACACCCGGCAGCACCACAACGCGGTCCACAGGTTGCGATCGATGGTCGCTTTCAGGGTTTCCGACGTGTGCTCCAGGAAGGGCCGAATCACCCCTCCCCCAGCGCAGTTAACTAATATCTGCGCCGAGCCGAAGTATTCGACGGTGGCCTGGTGCAACGCCTGGGCCCCACGCTCTTCGGACAGATCGGCAGCGTGGACCGCTATGGAGTCCTCGTAGATCCCGGCCAGACGTTCACGCACCGAGGTGAGACCTAATTCATCGATGTCCGAGGCGACGACCCTGGCACCAAGGGCCAGCAGGCGCTCGACGATGCCCAGGCCGATGCCATGGGCACCGCCGGTGACCACCGCGACCTGTCCCTCCAGTGGTGGCGCTGTTCTGTCTTGCACGTTCAAGCCACGACCCTCTTCACACTCGGAGTGGGTGTCGGCTCCCGCTCGATCGGACCACTGCGACCAAACTGTCCATCCGGCACCGCTCCCCATACATCAAGCGACTCGGGTACGGGCTCCAGGTAGCGCGGCGGACGAGCGCCATGTTCGGCGAACTCTTCCATGCCAAAGCTGTATTCCACGGTGACTCCGTCGGGATCGAGGAAGTAGAAGAAGACGCTGTCCGACGGCGGGTGCCGGCCGGGGCCAAAGACCACCTTGATGTCGTGCTGCTTGATGCGATACAGCGCCTTACCGATGTCGTCGATGTCCGTGACCATGAAGTTGACATGGTGGAAATGGCTGCTGCTTGCAGGACCGACCGCGAAGGTGTGATGGAATGGGTTGGGATGGCAGCGCATGAATACGATGCGGTCTTCAATCAAGTCCGAAATCCGGAAACCGAAGTCGTTGACCAGAGAATCACGAGATGCCTCGAAGTTCTCGCTGCCGATCACGACATGACCGATGCGCGCGATCTTGGCCACTGTGGGCACGAACGGCCGGCTGAGGTGCATATTCCCAACAAACAGTTCGAACAAAAGCCCGCTGTGACGTTCACGCACGCGGAACCCTATACCCTGTCGCAGCTGCTTGCTCTCTTCCGCGGGCACCCAAACCGGCTTCATGCCAATCCGATCGAAATGCTCGAAAGCAGCGTGCACATCGCTGTCCTGCTCCAGCTCGAAACCTACTCGTTTGAGTCCGTGCCCGGGTGCCTGGTAGAGCAGGATGTTGTGGTGGTCACGACTGCAGCGCAGATAGGCGATATCGCTATCCTGCTGCACGACATCGAGACCAACGATGTCACGGTAGAACGCCACCGACCTTGAAAGGTCGGTCACGTTGATCGCGGCATAACCTAGTTTCTTGTAGCGGAAGGGAAGTGTGATATCCATCGGTGCTCTCCGTTACAGAATGATGCTGACCCGGCCATGCGGGCGCAGCGCTTCAAGATCCAGGAAACAGCGTTTCTCGACGATGCGCAGTTGCCCCTCAATACGTCGCAGCCGGTAGTGCGTACTGCCGACGTAGGCATCGTTACTGCCGAACTTCATGCGATATGTAATGAAGGCTGCCGCCACCCGAATCTCTTCGGCATCGGCCGCGAGAATGCGAACGTTGCCAACCAGATGGCGCGTGCGTGAGCGCGGGTACTCGGAGTGGGCGGTCTTCTTCATCAGCCGGATCACCCGCTCGCGCAGGCGCACGGCGTCGTCGGCGATGTAGAACAGGCTGTCGTCGGCGCTGGCGGTGCGCGGCAGGTCGGTCGACGGTACGAAGTAGCTGCAGTCCTCGGTGAACAGGGCCAGCCAGTCGTGCAACTGCCAGGTATCCAGCAGTTCGGCCTCGTGGTAGAGCAAGTCCTCCACTTCGCCGCGGCTAACGTAGGCGGTGAAGTCCTGGGACGACGGGATGCGCAGGGGTTCTTTCTTCTCTAGGGCAACGGCACTCATCGGCGTGTCCTCAGGCGACGGCTATGGAAGGGATGCGCTGCACGCCGGTATCCGGCGTAGGCGCGCCACCGATGAACTGGTTCCAGCGCGTCCAGAAGGCGCGCATCTGCAGTTCGTCGTCGTAGTTGGGCGTTTCCTTGCCCATCCCCTTGGAGATGTCGCTCCAGGGCACCAGCCGGTAGTTGTTGAAGCCGTTCTGGCAGGACTCCAGCGCCTCGACGTCGTCCGGGGTGGCGAAGCCGCCCGGGCCGAGGAACTCCAGGAAGTTGCTGAGGCGGAACTTGCGCGCCCAGTCCGACTCTTCGTTCGGCGCCAGCGACCAGCCGTTGACCAGCATGTAGTTCGGTGCCTGCGGATAGAAGGTGCGCACCGTGATGGCCATGATGTCGTTGATGACCAGGTTGGGGAAAATCAGCAGGTTGCGGTTCTTGTGCGCCATGCGATCGGCCATTTCCTCGCCGTGCAGCTCGACCAAGCGTGCGTAGATGCGGTCGATCTCCTGCTTGCCCTCCTCGCCCCAGAGCGGGATCCAAGAGGCAATCGGCCGGCCCCAGGGCGCGGTATACTCGAGCACCGCATGGCCATTGCCGAGGTCGATGCTCTTGCCTTCGAGCTTGGTACTGGACAGCCCGCCGTTGGTGTTCTTCAGGTAGTCGAGGTAGGTCGCGTGGGTACTGACGGCGTGATAGCCGTCGACGCTGTTCTCGACCAGCAGCTTCCAGTTCGCGCGGATGGCATACTCCTGGGTGCCGCTGGAGATGCCCATGCCACTCTCGGAATACCTGGACACCAGGTCGAGATACTCCTTGGCGCCCGCCAGGTAATCAGGCAATGGCTCCACCTCGGCATTGAAGCTGACGAAGCAGAAGCCGGCATAGACATCGAAGCGCGGCACCGGCACCAGGTTGCCCATTCCACTGGCGATGAAGTCGGCGCCGTAGCGTTCCTTGCCCGGCTGGCTCTTCAGGTTGCCATCGCAACCGAAGACCCAGCCATGGTAGAAGCACTGGAAGTTCTTGGAGTTGCCCGAGCGCTCACGGCAGACGGTGGCGCCACGGTGCGGGCAGGTGTTGAAGAAGGCGTTGATCGTATTGTCCGTACCCATGGTCACCAACAGGTTGCGACGTGCGATCGTGCGCGTGACGAAGTCACCCGGCTTGTTGAACTCGGATACGTGGCCGACGTACAGCCAGCACCGATCGAAGATCTTCTCGTACTCCTGGACCAAGACCTCTTCGCTGACGAAAGACTCGCGGGCCACGCGAAAATGGAGATTCTTTTCGTCAATCTCCACCAGGTTCTTGTCGTTGTTCATGGTGTTTTCCTCGTAGTTCAAGCTGCTTGTATTCACACGGCACAGTCGCGTAATGGAATGGAAGGATCGGCCAGCCGCTGCGGATCGACGATCCCGCCCTGCTTCATCCAGCGGCGGGCCACGGCCATGTCTTTCGGGGAGTTGACCGTCGCGCAACCGATAACCCGCTGGTTGGCGTCGAGCCGGAAAATGCTGAAGGCGTCGCCGTGCTCATCGCCACGAATGACCCGCCGCCCCTGGGTCGCGTCGCCGACGACCTGCAGGTTGATCGGCCCCTGGTCGGACCAGAACCAGACAGGCGCGTCGTAGGGAAGCTCCTCCCCCAGAAGGTTCCTGACCAGGTTCAGCGCGTGATCCTGAGCATTGGCCCAGGTTTCGATGCGCCCGAAACCACCGCCATTGGGCTGCGAGGCGATGTCTCCCGTGGCGAAGATGCCGGGAACTGGAGTCTGGCCGTACGCGTCGACTCGCACGCCAGCGGCATCGGTGATGTCCAGATGCTCAAGACCCTCGATGTTCGGGGTCACGCCAATACCGACCAGCACGCTGTCCGCTAGTACGCTGCCGCCATCGGACAAACGCAGGCGGCCGCCGTCGAGCAGTTCGCCGACCGATACGCCATAGCGGATATCCACGCCATTGGCCCGGTGGGCCCGATCCAAGTAGGCGGAGACCGTCTCGTCCACGCTGCGAGCCATCAGCCGATCCGCAGCCTCGATCAGAGTCACCGGGCAGCCCAGCGCGCGCGCAGCGGCCGCGACTTCCAGCCCGATCACCCCTCCACCGACGATCACCAGCGGCTTGCCGGCTGCAAGGTCGGCACGCAGGCGAGCCGCATCCTCAAGCGTACGCAGGTAGTGGATCCGCTGCGCATCCCGTAAGGCCTGAGGCAGCTGGCGTGGCCGTACTCCTGCGGCGATCACCAGTCGATCGAACTCGACCTGGCGGCCGTCATCCAGGGTGACGCTACGCACCTGGCCATCGACCCCGACCACCTTGTGTCCGAGCTCCAGGCGGATCCGCTGATCCTCGTAGTCGGCCCGTGTCTTGATCGATCGATGACCGGTCGCCTCAGGACGCAGCATTTCCTTGGATAGCTGCGGCCGCTCGTATGGCAAGTGGCTCTCTTCGCCCACCACAGTGACCTCGCCGTCGAATCCGGCGCGGCGAAGGCCGAAGGCCACCGTCGCTCCGGCCTGACCGGCACCGATAATCACGATTCTGCTGATGTCTGCGCCCATCGGGTTGACCATCCTCTTCCGGTTGCATTGCGCCCATTGTTCGCGGGCATCGCCATTCAAAATACAAACAGACTATCTTGTCTGTTTTATGAGTTGAATCATCATCCCTCTCGATCTGCCTGTCAACTCACTGCTTGACGACCATCTGCCGCTGGTACTCTTGAAACGGAGCCTTGGCCATCAGGCTCCCACGTCGGGGCCGCGCGCCAGAGCATTGCGAATCTCATTGAGGGCGCCGGGATCATCCAGCGTAGACAAGTCGCCCGGATCCGCATCCAGCGCCAGGGCCTGCAACGACCGACGCAGCAATTTGCCGGAACGCGTCTTCGGCAACGCATTGACGATGTACACTCGCGCCGGCCGCGCTATCGCGCCCAGACGACTCTCCACCACCTGGCGTATTTCCAGCGCGGCGTCCTGGCGCTGTGGCTCATCGAGTGCGGGCTTACGCAGGGTGGCGAAAACGATGGGCACCTGCCCCTTGACCTCGTCGGGTACACCGATAACAGCTGCCTCGGCGACTTGGCGGGCCTCGGCAACGGACTCCTCGATCTCGCGCGTTCCCAGACGATGGCCGGCGACGTTGATGACATCGTCGGTGCGCCCGAGAATGTAGGTGTAACCGTCTTCGTCCTGGATAGCCCAATCCAGCGAGCTGTAGACCTGCTCCTTGAAGTGCCCGAAATAGCTGGTGCGGTAGCGCTCGTCATCGCGCCAGATGGTCGTCATGAAGCCCGGCGGCAACGGCAGCTCGAAGACCAGCACGCCTTTCTGGTTGGCGGCGACGGGCTCGCCGCTATGCTCGTCGACCACCTTCATCCTGTAGCCCAGGTTCGGCAGGCCGGGTGAGCCGAACTTCACGGGTTTCATCTCCAGGCCGGGCTGAAGGGTGATCGCCGGCCAGCCGGTCTCGGTTTGCCAGTAGTTGTCGATCACCGGTTTGCCGAGTGCCCCGGTAATCCAGTTGGCAGTCGGTTCGTCCAGCGGCTCTCCGGCCAGGAACAAGTAGCTCAAGGCGCTCAAATCGTAACGCTCAATGGCGTCGACATCGAACTTCTTCAGCACACGAACGGCCGTCGGCGAGGAAAACATCGTCCGCACCGAGTATTTCTCGCATAGCGACCACCAGATGCCGGCATCTGGGTGAGTGGGTAGTCCCTCGTACAACAACGAAGTCGCCCCGACGATCAACGGGCCGTAGACATTGTAGGAATGCCCGACCGCCCAACCGACATCCGACGTCGAGAACATCACCTGGCCGGGGGCAACGTCAAAAACCGTTTCCATCGACAATGCCAAGGCAACCGCATAGCCACCGACATCGCGCTGTACGCCCTTGGGTTTGCCGGTAGTGCCAGAGGTATAGAGCAGGTAGCTGGGTTCGTTCGACTCCAACCACTCTACCGGCACCTCTGTCTCGCCTACGGCGGCTCGCAGACTCTCATAATCTTCGTCACGCCCCAACACGCAGGCCAGCTCCGGCTGCAAACCGCGGGATACTATCAATACCTTCGCTGGCGGCGATTTCGACTCCGCACAGGCCAGGTCCACCAGAGGCTTGTAAGGAATGATCCGACCACCGCGCATACCTGCATCGGCGGTGATCAGCAGCTTGGGCTGTGAATCGTCAATGCGCGTCGCCAAATTGTGTGCCGCGAAACCACCGAAAACGACCGAATGAATCGCCCCAATACGTGCGCAGGCCAGCATGGCGAAAACGGCCTCGGCCATGTTTGGCATATAGATGACAACACGGTCCCCCTTGCCTACGCCGAGCCGCTTGATCACCGCAGCGAAGGCATTGACCTCTCGGAACAGCTGCGCATAGGTGATTTCCCGGGTACTTCCCGTCTCCGAGGAAACTGCAATCAACGCCAGCTGTTCGCCACGCTCCGGCAAGTGACGGTCAAGCGCATTGAAGCAGAGGTTGGTTTTCCCCCCCACGAACCACTGCCGGAAAGGTGGGTTTGACGCCTGGAGGATTTGCTGCGGCGGAACATGCCAATGGATACGCTGCGCCTGTTGGGCCCAAAAACGCTCTGGATCGTCGACGGAGCAACGGTATAGATTAAGATAGCGATCTTCCTCTCCCGTCATATCCGGACTGACCAATACATTCGAAAAGTTCATGTTCCTTTTCTCTCCAACTGAATGAACAGGCTTTGTCGCTGTGGCCTAGAAGCTCTTGGTATAAGCAATCGATGCGGCTATCTGCGAATGCGAGACTTCGATAGGCTTGTCGGTAATCGGCAAGCTGTCATTGGAAACTTTCTTTTTGAATCCGTAGGCCAGAGAGAAGTCGATCGCGTCCTCAGGACTGAAGGCGTATTGAAAACCCCCAGTGAGATTGGTAGTAGGCGTCGAAGGAATGATCGGCAATGTGCCACCCGAAGGACTTGCCAATTGGGCATAGTGCACACCTGCACGGAAGGTCCAGTTTTCACTGTAGCGATATTGCCCCCCCAAGGAGTACACATTAGTGTCTCGATAGTTGAATGGCACTTTCAAATCGAGCGTATCACCCGTACCAGATTGCTTGAAGTGCACATTGATATCCTCCATGACATCGCTCCAATAAACGCGTTTGTAGTCGAAGGCAAAAGCCAGTTTATCGCTGAACTCATGACCGATCCCGACCACCAAGTATGCCGGCATTTCGAAATTGCGCAGCTTGGCCTTTCCGGCAAGTGGAATATTACCTGCAACAGCACTTACGGCTGTTAGATCGGCATTACCGGATAGATCTCCTACATGGGTTTTGAAGTTATATGCGAGCCCAAGTTGTGTTTGCGGATTCAATTGATAGGTCAGACCAAGCCGACCGCCCACCCCCCACGAATCCACACCGCCACCACTAGCACGGTGATTGTTGGTTTCCAAATACCCTGCCGATAACTCAGGCACACTCAGCAAGGCCGGCATCAGCGAGCCAGACACCCTCTGCTGTCCAGCCAACGTGCCGATTTGCGAGGTATCCAACAGGAACCCCAGATTCACCGATGTCCACACTGCGTCCAGCGAAGCCCCGACGGACAGTTTTTCATTCACTTGATAGGCCACAGAGAATGGGATCCGCAGCACCAGTAGCCGGGAGTAACTATCCAGCCCTGTATCAAGATTGTTGGTCGAGGTACGAGAGAGAAAACTGCTGTCTCCGAACTGGGTTCCAACACCATCGGAGGCGAAGGCGCCAACTCCCAGTGCATACCGGTCGCCACGCCAAACGAAAGATAGCTCGGGCCCTATGTAAGGCCCGTTATTTCGCCCATGACTATGGGAATCAGCGTTTTCTCCCGTGGCAGTATTCTTGACTTCCAAATCCGCGGAAACAATGTCCATGCCCACATCCAGGTGCGCTCCATCCTGCATCTGAGTTAGTGTCGCCGGATTCAGCAACATCCCCTGCGATCCAATATCGAAAGCCGCACCAATCCCCCCCATACCTTGGGAAACCGGTCCAGCTCCAACGAGATTGAAAGCATCTGTTGCACACGCAAAACTAGAGTACAAGCAAGTAAAAAATCCGCACACACCAAGGCTGTGAATTGATCTTTTCATCAGTTAGTCCTTATTTTTATTTTACTGAATTTTTAATCTAGGAATTAACTCTAGGAATCTCGGCCATCCGTAAACTTATCGTAATAAATACTTTCCAGCGCTATGCCATGCTCCATAAGTCGTGCGATGGCCGCGTCGATCATCGGCGGAGGTCCACACAGGTAGCCTTCCGCCCCCCCGCAGAAATCCACGGGAATATGTTCGGTCACCAGGCCACGAGCCCCCGTCCAATTGCTGTATTCCGGCTCATGTGACAACACTGGAATGAAACGAAACTCACCCTGCCAATTGGCGGCGATATTGCTGATGGCATCGAGCTGATACAGATCGCCTTGGGTTCGTGCGCCAAACAACAATGTGCAGTCGCGTTTGATACGATTCACCCGGGCATGCTCAAGAATGCTGACCAGTGGTGCCAATCCGCTGCCGCCAGCAATGCATACCATCGGCGCATCGCCGCCATGCAAATGGAAGGTACCCTGGGGCGCTTCCATCTCCAGAGGCTGGCCATCCAGTTCACCACGGAACAAAGCTTCGGTGAACTCGCCCCCCGGAACCTTGCGGATATAGAACTCGAGAACGTTTCTACCTTTACGCTGCGGCGCGTTGGCGAATGAATAGCAGCGAAAACGTGGCGAGCCCGGAACGCGCACATTCGCATACTGGCCGGCCAGGTAATGAACCGGCCGATCGGTCTGGATGGTCACCTTGAGAATGTCATGGGTGAGCGGCTCGGTTGCCACGATGGTGGCAGCGAACTGCTCGACTGGCGGCAAGTCAGCCGACGGTGGGTCGATCTCGACCACGGTGAGCTCGTCACGCGGGAACGCCTGGCAGGCCAGGATATAGCCCGCATCCAGCTCCGCCTTGGACAGGGTGTAGCCGAACGGCGTCGCCTCCCGGACACGCCCCTGTTTCAGACGTGTCTTGCATGAGGCACAGGTGCCCACCGTACAGTCGTGCGGATAGGCGATGCCATTGGCCAGCGCGGCCTCCAGCAGCGTCTGTCCCGGCTCGAGCACGATCGTCACGTCCTGGGGCAGGATCTGCACTTGCTTCGGCGTTGCCTTGCCGAAGATGGATTGAAAGAAACTTCGCATTGAGCCCCCTTGGGAGATATACCGGTCACGCGGGACGCTGCAGGGCCTGTCTGGCCAGCACGCCCACGACGACGATGGAAACGACAGCGAACACCAGGGCCGGCAGCAGGCCAATCACCGATGCTAGGTTGGCGGCCCCCAGACGGTTGTCCGCAAAGGTCAGCGCTCGGTTGGGGGCGAACAGCGCAGCGGAATAGAACAGGGTGTTCGCCCAGCCGATCCCGATGATCCATCCGCCCAGTTGCCCCGCCCTGCG
Organism: Pseudomonas sp. R3.Fl; assembly: GCF_023516765.1. NCBI lineage: Bacteria > Pseudomonadati > Pseudomonadota > Gammaproteobacteria > Pseudomonadales > Pseudomonadaceae > Pseudomonas > Pseudomonas sp. R3.Fl. Next base: position 6,077,728 of record NZ_JAMGSO010000001.1, on the reverse strand, counting down.
GGCGGGCAACTCCAGAACGGGCAGAGACAGGGCCAGCAGAACGATCAGGAACGCATTGAGCAACTGCCCGATGTGAAAGCGCACCCAGCCATCGCTGCTGCCGGGAAGCTCCAGCGCGACCAGCCTGCCGGGGAACACCTCCAGCCCGCCGATCAGGCTGACCAGCAGCCCTACTCCAGCCAGCAGGCCGACCAGCAGTATCAGCAGGCCGTGCCCTATCATCCGCTTCTGAATTACCCGCAGCAGGGGCTTTTCCTGGTTCATGGATTAGTCCGCTCGCTCAACCATGCGCCAACTTGGGTTCGTCAGGACGCGTTCCACGCCCACTCTGGTCATCGAACCAGTCTTCCCATCCCGCGCGCTGATTCTGCTCCTGCGCTAGGCGCCGCTCGGCCGAAGAGGCGTACTCGTTGTCCCAGCGCTTGAGTGCCGGCTTGATGATCGCGCCGTACCACAAAGGCGGGATGAACCCTGACAGGAAGCAGACGATGATGCTCGGCATGATGATCGCCTCACGATCCGGCACCAGCTTGTAGTACGGGATGTAGGAGTTGAGGTGATGATCCGCGTGGTTGGTGATCTCGAACGCGTACAGGCGCGAGAGCGTGCCATAGTGGTTCCAGACGTGCCGTTTCTCGATGGGCATGCCGACCACACGAACCTGGCCGAAGTGCTGGTAGTAGTTGAACGCTTCAACCCAGAACCGCGCGATGATCATCGAGATCGCGCACAAGCCGACTGCCATCCAGCCGCCAAGGGCGTAGATGGCGCCCAGGAACACCACGATGGCCAGCAACGCGCGCCAGACCGAATGGCGAATCGAATAGCGACCGAAGCCGCGCTTCTCCAGGTTGTCCGCGTCCAGCTTCAATTCCCACCGCACGGACTCGACCATCGAGCGGGCGACGAACCGGTACAGGTTGGTGCCACGTGGTGCGGTATCGATATCCTCGGTAGTACCCACGTCGCGGTGGTGGCCGACCACGTGCACTTCCATGCGCATGACATCGAGAAACACGATCTGCCCATAGCGCCCCGCGAAACGGGCCAGCCGTCCACGCGAATGATACAACTCATGAGTCGCCGGAACGCCGGGCACCACCGACAGCCACGCCAGCCCCAGCACACCCGCCGCCATTTCCAATCCACTCAGGCCGTTATTCGCTACCGACCAGGCGAAGACGAAATACATGACAGGCAACAGCAGCGTCGAGATCCAGACCGGCAGATAGGCCCAGAAATGGCTCTTCATCCTGCGCTCCGACAGATCGAGCGGCAGCAGGGCGTCGAGGATGGCGATGGCCGGAAACGCGCCGATTGCGATCCAGGTGTAATGGCCACCCTGATAAAACCCCAGGATCGCCAGGACTTGCACCAGAGGTGCGAAGTAGTACTTGATGTATTCCCACATGATCGGTCTCCTTAAGCGGACGTGACGTCCTCGCACGCGAGGGCGGGATAGCGTTCAGTCATCGAGCAATGCGCAGACCGTCTTGGTCTCCGTGTAGGCCGACAGCCCCTCCTCCGAGACTTCGCGGCCCCAGCCCGACTGCTTGAATCCTCCGAACGGCGCGGCCGGATCAATCACGCCATGGCAGTTGATCCACACCGAACCCGCCTGGAGGCGATGCGCGACCCGGTGCGCCTTCTTGATGTCTCGCGTCCAGATGTTGGCGGCCAGGCCGTAGGTGGTGTCGTTGGCTAGCCGGATCGCCTCGGCCTCATCCTTGAAGCGGATGACGCTGACAACAGGCCCGAAAATTTCCTCTTGAGCGATCCTCATCGACGGGTCAGCGTCGGCAAAGACGGTGGGCTGCAGGAAGTAGCCCTTGTCTCCGACAGCCTGTCCGCCACAGACCAACCTAGCCCCCTGCTCTACCCCAGACCGTACGTAACCCAGTACCCGCTCCTGTTGTTTGCGGGATACCAGTGGTCCTAGCATGGTGTCAGGCTCCAGGCCGTTGCCGACCTTGAATTGCCCGGCAGCGGCAGCAACGGACTCGACCACTTGGTCATACACACTGTCCTGGACAAACAGCCGGCTTGCTGCGAAACAGATCTGCCCAGAGTTGAAGAAGACCGCGAGCGCGGCCCCCAGACCGACCTGATCCAGATCAGCGTCGGCGAAGACGATGCTCGGCGACTTGCCACCCAACTCCAGGGTGACTCGCTTCATGTTGCCCAGTGCGTACTCGACAATCTTCTTGCCTACCACCGTCGAACCGGTGAAGGTGATCTTGTCCACGCCTGGATGACGCGCCAACGCCTCGCCAGCCTCGTGTCCGTATCCGTTGACGATGTTCAGTGCGCCTTCCGGCAGGCCAGCCTCCAGGCACAACTCGGCAAGTCGGAGCGTGCTCAGTGGAGTGAGCTCCGTGGGCTTGAGTACCATCGTGCAGCCGGCGGCCAGAGCCGAGGCGATCTTCCACGAGCCCAGTGCGAGCGGATAGTTCCACGGCGTAATGGCGCCGACGACACCAACTGGCTCGCGGCGGGTATAGGTGTGATATTCGCGACCATCGAACGAAACTGGAGGGGTCGTCCCCCCAAGCTTGGAACACCAGCCGCCCATATAGCGGAAAACATCTATCGTCGAAGGCAGATCGATGATCTTGGCGAACGATACAGCCTTGCCGGTATCCAGTGATTCCAGATACGCCAGCTCATCGGCATGCTCTTCAATCTTGCGTGCGATGTTCTCCAGAATCCGACCTCGGTCGATCGGTCGTATTTTTCGCCAGGCAGACGATTCGAAGGTAGTGCGGGCTACCCGTACTGCGTCATCGATATCCTCATGCCGGCCTCGCGGCACATGGGTGATGACCTCTTCGGTAGCAGGGTTCTCAACGGAGATGGTCTCGCCAGAGACCGCCTCCTTCCACTGTCCATTGATGAGGTTGCGACTGCGGAACCCGGCCGGGTCCGCAGCGAATTTCGAGCTAGCGCTCATAAGCTGACTCCAGAGTGCAAAGGGGATGAATGTCGTGAAGAACGGCGCTTAGAGGCTCATGTAAATGCCGCCATCCACCACGATGTTCTGCCCGTTGACATAGGAGGCTTCGTCGCTGGCCAGCCAGAGTGCCACCCCGGCGATATCCGACGGCACCTGGGGCCGATCGATCGCCCGCATGGAAGCGGAAACACCCTCGAACTGCTCATGCTGCTGGGTGTTGGCGAGCGCATTTTCCGAATGGGTGTAGCCAGGAGAAATGGAGTTCACAGAGATCCCAGCCTTGGTCGCTGCGAACTCGCGCGCCATGGCGCGGGTCATCGCCGCGACGGCTCCCTTACTGGAAACGTAGTGCAACATGAAAGGCGCACCGATGTGAGCGATCACCGATGCGATGTTGATGATCCTCCCACCACCGCCCTCGCGCATCGCAGCTGACACCGCACTGCTGCACAGCCAGGGCCCTTTGACGTTGACGCTGTAGAGCTTGTCCCAGTCTGCAACCGAGATCGATTCCATTGGGACATAGTTGAGGCCAGTGAAGATACCGGCATTGTTGACCAGCACGTCGATCCTGCCGAAGCGGTCCAGTGCAGCCTTGGCCATCTGCCGAGTGCTGTCAGGATCAGAGACATCGGTGAAGACGCCCAGTGCGACCTCCTCACCAAGCTCTGCCGCAGCTGCCTCGGCCCCTTTCACATCAGCAATGACCACCTTCGCGCCTTCCGCAAGGTAAGAACGCGCGATAGCGTTGCCAATCCCGGTTGCCGCGCCAGTTACGATCGCGACCTTGTCTTTCAGTCTCATGGCAGTCTCCATTGATTGTTTTTGTACCCTGCTGTGGAGATAATACAGACAGGCTGGTTTGTTTCTTTGTTGGCGGAATCATCCTGCTGAAGAACGTCTGAGTCAACGATTTTTTGTGGAGCGAGAGGGGCAAAGCCGTGGAGGCGCTAGCCCCCACGCCATAGGCAACCGAGATGTAGAGCAACCTGAGCAATGGCTGCCGCTATGGTCAGCGCACCATCAACGAAACCGTAACTGCTAACAAGAACGAGGTCCCGATGAGTCACTGGATTACGATGGTTACCCCCCACGGCCCAATGAACGGATGGTCTGCTGAGCCCGACGACAAGCCCATAGGCGGTGTGGTTCTGGTCCACGAGATATTCGGCGTCAATGACGACATGCGACAGATCGCCGAACGATACGCTGAGGACGGCTACCTGACGGTCGTCCCCGCACTCTTCGACAAAATCCAGCGCGAAGTCGAACTCGGCTACGCCTCTGAGGAAGTCCTGCTGGGCAGCAGGCTGGCTACCGAGATCGGTCTGGAAACGGCCGCTGAATTGGTTGCAACTGCCGTAGACGCAATAGCCCATGCTGGAAAGGTGGCAATCGTAGGCTACGGCTGGGGCGGGGTCGTAGCTCTTCAAGCAGCGCAAACGCTATCGGCACCTTGCATCGTGTATCACAATGAGCAAGACGTCTTCGAGACCCATACTCGAATAAACATTCCACTACTCGTTCATTCAAGCAATAACATTCCAGGTAGCGCGCACCTGTGCCGCGAAAGAGCACCGAATATTCAAGTGCTGACCTACCCTGCGGAGAATGGCTTCTACAGAATAGGCGATATGCAGCACTATCATCCCGAAAGCGATGATTTGGCAATGCATAAGTCACTGGAATTTCTTGGTGTACATATTCGCAGAAACGAGCACTGAACAGACTCGCCGGCTGTATTCTCTGGAGTAAAAGCGGCTTCGCGCAAGGGCAGTACCAAGGAACGGTCTCCCACACTACAAGAAGTAGTTTCGACTGCAAGACCGAACAATAGTGCTCTGTCTCTACGGAAATACCCATAGGACAGTAAGGAGGCTGCTGGTATATGAGGATTCGTCACCTTCTCTATTTCCTGGTCGTCGCCGACGAACTTAGCTTCTCGCGAGCTGCCGCTAGGGTCCACATTGAGCCCTCCCCTCTGTCCCGCGCCATCAAAGAACTTGAGGCCGAGTTGGGAGTCCGCCTACTACAGCGAAACCGAGGGCGCATCAAGCTGACATGGGCAGGCGAAGTCTTCCGGGAAGAAGCTCGCCGCATGTTGACATTCATGGACGGTGCGCGAACGCGCGTACAGGCAGCCGCACGGGGATACCGGGGGCGGCTGCGTATAGGCCTGACAGATAGCCTTGCACAACCCAGGCTCACCCGGTTGTTGGCCCGTTGCCGTGAAGAAGAACCACTGACCGAAGTGAAGATTATGGAAATGACCGTCAACGAAATGGTCAAGGCGCTGGGAGACGACCAGATCGATGCCGGCTTCACCGTACACACCGAAGTGAACGATGGGGTCGTAAAAGAAATCGTTTGGACGGATCGCCCGGCTATCGCTATTCCCAGGAACCACCCCCTCCTTAGCTTCGAAAAAATTCCTCTCGAAGAAGTCGCTCGGCACTCGTTGATACTTTGTGACCCCGATCAGTGCTCTGGAGGATACGATGTCATCTGCCGTTGGTTTTGCAAGTATACGTTACCGCTGCCCCCTATATCCGAATATGTCTCCGGACACGAGACGATGATGATGTTGGTAGCAGCGGGATATGGCATTGGTGTTGGACTAGCATCGCAAGTTACCCTATACAACCATCCCGATGTGATCATCCGGCCGGTGACAGACGATGTACCGAGCACTGCGATATTTCTTACCATGCTCGACAAGCCGCACTCCGAAGAGTTGAACAGGTTCATCACCCGAGCCCAGCAAGTTGGCAAACTTACAACCGCCTAAAACTTCCCGGAAGCGATCAGTATGGCCCTGGAAACCTCTACCGGGGTCCGCTCCTTTTTGTCAGGACACCAACCTCGATTGTCGCCTTGCCACTGGCTTATCGCTCAATCCACACCCCGCATGAGACAGGCTGTCGCTGCGATTGGCCTGTACTACAGACGAGAATGACTCCCAGCTAAGAACGACTTTTTTCGTCATCAATATGACAAAAACGCACGCACGGTCATGTTTCATCAGACACACAACTATGACGTTCTGTTTTTGATCTTGATCACGTTTAGAACGCTGCGATTAGTTGAGCGCCTGCGGGTCGGCTTGACGGTGTATGCCACCAACTCAGTAAAAGATCGGTTCCGCCCTATGTAACGGCGCGCCGAAAAATCCGGTGGTTAGTCGATCCCGATTGTTTGATGCGCTCAACGGAGTGACGCTCATCTACTACGGGCCACGCCTTTCGAGTGCTACCAAGCATTAAGGAGTGACCACCATGCCCACTGAGCAAACGCCTGTTGCAGAGCGCCGTATCCTCCGCCGCGCCGAAGTTGAAGCCAAGACCGGTATTAAGCGCGCGCACATTTACAACCTGATGAAGGTGGGAAAGTTCCCGAAAGCCAAACGCCTCGGCATCCGAGCGGTCGGCTGGGATTCCATCGAGATCGACGCCTGGATCGCTGAACGTCTCGAAGAGCGCGTTTGACGACGCTCCACTACGCATAGAGGAGCGCACCATGAACGTGATCGCGATCATTTCGACGAAGGGCGGAGTCGGCAAGACCACCATCGCGGCCAACCTGGGAGCATTCATTGCCGACGCCGGCCGACGTGTGCTGCTGATCGACCTGGATGTACAGCCCACCTTGTCGTCCTACTACTCACTCAGCCATCGCGCCAGCAGCGGCATCTACGAGCTGCTGGCATTCAACGAGCAGCCCCTGGCGGAGCTGGTGTCGCACACCACGATCTCAGGCCTGGATGTGGTGCTGTCGAACGACGAGCACCAGCAACTGGGAACCCTGCTCCTGCATGCCGCCGATGGGCGCCTGCGCCTGCGCAATCTGCTGCCGTTGTTCCGCCCCCACTACGACCTGGTGCTAATCGACACTCAGGGCGCGCGCAGCGTCCTACTGGAAATGGCCATGCTGGCGGCGGATATTGCGGTGTCCCCTGTCACTCCGGAAATTCTGGCCGCACGCGAGCTGCAGCGCGGGACACTGCAATTGGTCGACGCAATCGCGCCGTACCGCTACCTGGGCATCCAGCCACCGCCGGTGCATCTGCTAATCAATCGCGTACCAGCCGTTTCCTCGAGTGCCCGTCTGGTGCAGCAAACGCTGCGCCTCATTTTCCGCGAGCACAGCGAGATCCGGGTGCTACGCACCGAAGTCCCTGCCATCGAGGCGGTCCCGCGCGCGGCCACAGCGGGGCAACCGGTACACCGGGTCGAATACCGCCGCCCGTCCGGACGCCAGGCACCGGCAGCCCTGGAAACCATGCGTGCCCTCGCCAGCGAACTCTGCCCGCAATGGCAGGAGCAGTTCGCTCGAGTGACCGGCCGGGCCGATGGGAGACAATCCCATGAGCGCACATGAATTCTGCCGCGGCCACAAACGGCTGCTGCCGCTGATCGAATTCGCCCTGAGCGAAGGCTGGCAGGTCAGCCGGACGAGTGGTGGTCACCTGAAGTTCACCAAGGAGGGCTTGCAGCCGATTTTCACCAGTTCAACGGCCAGCGACTATCGGTCCAGCCGCAACGCATGGGCACGCCTACGCCGCGCGAGTCACAACCTGCTCGGAGGTGGTCCGAATGGCTGACCTCACTCCCGAGGAGATGGCCGACAAACTGCTGGCCGAAGGGTTCTCGCGCAACGGCCCCGTTGCGAAGGCCCTCAGCGAGCCTATCATCGAGACACCGATGGTCGTGACGCTGGACGAGTTGTTCCCGTACGAGCTTGACCCACGAATCACTCGCAACCCGCGTTACGACGAGATCAAGGCGTCGATCCGCGAACGAGGTCTCGATGCGCCTCCGTCGATCACCCGACGACCTGGCGCGGATCACTACATCATCCGCAACGGCGGCAACACTCGGCTGGCAATCCTGCGTGAGCTGTGGTCCGAAACGAAGGATGAACGCTTCTTCCGCATTCCTTGCCTGTTCCGCCCATGGCCCGCACGTGGTGAGATCATCGCGCTGACCGGGCATTTAGCGGAGAGCGAGCTGCATGGCAGCCTGACATTCATCGAGCGCGCGCTCGGCGTCGAGAAGGCCCGCGAACTGTACGAACAGGAAAGCGGCAAACCGCTGTCACAATCAGAACTGGCTCGCCGCCTCAGCAGCGATGGCTATCCGGTCCAGCAATCACATATCAGCAGGATGCAAGACACGGTCCGCTATCTGCTGCCGGTCATTCCCAACGTGTTGTACAACGGGCTGGGGCGCCACCAAGTCGAGCGACTGGCCGTACTGCGCAAAGCGGCGGAGTTGTCCTGGCAGCGACGCGCCGCCGGGAAGTCGCTGAGCATCGACTTCGAGACGCTGTTCAACGATGTCCTCGCTCCCTTCGACGCACAGCCAGAAGCGTTTTCCGTGGCACGGGCCAGGGATGAACTCATCGGTCAGATGGCTGGCGTCCTTGACGCCGACTACAACCTTCTGGAGCTGGAGATCGACAGCACCGAGCACCGCCAACGCGTCATGACCAGTCCTCCATTGATGCAGAGTAACCCGGAGCCTGATGTTGACAGAACCAACATCAGAACCGCACCGAAGCCTCAGCCGGAGCCAACACTAGCAGCACCGTCGGACGGTGACGGCACTACGCAGCTCCCTACCACAGCCTCCGCTACGCCGGCCCCGCCGCCTTCGTCACCATCTGGGCAGGAACAGCCACCAAGCCCTCCTCCGGAAAGCGACGCTCCGGCGCGCGTGCAGCAACATATTGTCTCCCCCGCCGCCACGACGGAGCGCTTGCAGGCGATCCAGCAACTGGTGGCCGAGCAGACCGGCGCCCCGTTGCCGCTGTTCGCAGACACGGTGCTACAGGCGATTCCCGTGCAGGTCGGCGGCCTGTTTCCGATCTCAGACATCTGGTACATCGAGCCTGGGCTCGACTCTCCAGACCGCCTACGCATCCACATCGCGCAATTCGCGCAGGAAATTGCCGAGGAAGCCGAGCTAACCGATTGCGTCGAACCTCTCGACACCGGCATCGGCTTCAGTTGCAAGGCACTCCAACCTGCTGCGGCAACCTCCCCATTCGCTCATAGTGTGCTCACGTTGCTGCATGCGCTGAGCGTCGTCCACTACGACGTCGAGCAGGACGATCAGCACCTGAGCGACAACCTCGGCGCGCTGCTGCTCGGCTCCGAACTCAGCGATGCGGAAGCGCCTCCGCGCCTGAGCGACAACGGTTTGGTGAAATTTTTCCGTCTTGTGAGACTGGCGCGTCGACTGCTCGATCTGGAAACCAATCCAGGCGAGACCGACAACTGAACCAGCCGGAGGCATCCATGTCGGCACCTCATCCGCTGAATCAAGCCGTCGTCACCCAAGCTCTGCACGACCTGCGCAACGGTCAATTGCGCCGTTGCTTGTCCATGGGATTTAGCGAACGCGAGCTGGACGTATTGAAGCAGCCTGCGCTGGTCAGCCTGCTCGCGAACGCGCAGGTCCCGTGGTGCTCGGTGAAGGTGAATACGGATGTCCTGTGGCGCCTGGTCGGACAGGTGAATGACATCGAACAGGAGATCGCCACCGTCGATCGCATGCTGAAGCTTGGGGCCAGCACTGAGATGATCAGCAAGTTCTATGGCCTCACGCATCAAGAGGTCGCACTACGCCGCGACATCATCGGCCTGCCCAAGCGCAAGGGCCGACATCCTGTACTGAGCGAAGCACAGGAGATGACGCTGTGGAAGAACTGGAAGGCCGGCATCGACGAGCGCGGTGTCGCGCTGAACGACGACAGCGCAATGCTCGCCTTGACCATGGATCTCGCCGAAGCCCTGTCATTGCCCATGTCGGTGATCTGGGCCGCGATACGCAGCTGGATCGACCAGGGATTGGTGTGACCTATGGTGCCGCCAAGCCCCCCTTCGGCAGGCCCCACCCCGCTTTCAACGTTGCTCGATGAAGCCCTGCAGCATCTGCTACCTGCCGGCGGCACCGCCGGCGACGGTTTCCTGTTCAGCGGCAATCGCCATGAAAGTGTGCCCCGCGTGCTGTTTCTCGACCGGCGCCTGACGCCGCTGGAGCGTAATACCTGGCAGGTGTTCCGGCTCATGCTCAACGAAGACGGCGTGACCGCCTTTCCCACCTACGACCAGTTGCGCCCCTACCTCGCATCGACGCCCTGCGAGGGGCAGGCATCCCATGAGACCGTGGCCCGGGCACTGACGCTGCTGCGCCTGACTCGCTGGCTCAGCCTCGTGCGCCGTCGGCGCGACCCGAAGAGTGGACGCCTCAGGGGCAATCTCTACGTGCTGCACGACGAACCGCTAACGCCCTTTGAGGCCATGCAGCTTGACCCGGAGTATCTCGGGCTGGTCAGCCACGCGCTTACCCACGCCAGCAAGGCCATTCAGAGGGTTGGCTATCATGCTATCCAGGAGCTCGGCGAAGACCCGATGCTCTGCGGTCGCTCACTGCCGACACGCATCCAGGTACTGGCACAGCGTATGGCCCAAGGTGACACTCCCGACGACGAAAGCTACCTACAGAAGACGCAGTCCGTCCACGAATCCGAAGAAGGTGCCAGCGCCCTTCTTCGGAATCGTGAAACGCCGTCTTTGGATTCCGAAGTAAGTGCGCAAGCTAACAAAACTGCCGCTCTTCGGAATCCGAAGTGGGACCGTACTGAAGTACTGAGTACTCGTATTAAAAATCCAGTACGTACAGTACCGCGTGCGCGAGAACTTCAGGATCTGCGACTGCCCGCACGCTTCCTTACGCTGAAAGACGAGCAGCAGGCCGGCGCGCTGGCCGCGCTGCAGCAGGTTGAAGCTGATCAGCGACAGGCTGTGCTCGACGAATGGGATGTACGTTGTCGTGACAGCCGAGTACGGAAGCCTGCCGGTTATCTGTTCGGCGTGATTCAAAAAGCCATCCGTGGCGAATTCAAAGCGTGGGCCACACAGGAACAGAATCACGTCACCGTTCCGCCACCCGCAACGGCTTCTCGTCCTGCGGACCCCGAAGTCGTCAAGGCGCATCTGGCCACCCTCCATGCCCTGCTCAACCGACACGGAAGCGAGTCATAGCGCAGTGGACTTCCAGAGCGCTATCCCCCGGGGATAACCAAAACAGACAGCCCTCCGGTCAGCAAACCCGGCTGGCATCGGGTTCGGTTTGTTGACTGACCGCCTTCCGCCCTCATCCCAAGCTGGCGACTCGTGTCCTCCACCACGAGTCGTCTTCATGGCCAACGAAGAAAAACCACTGCTGCTCAATCTCGGAGCGCTGCGCAGCTCAATGGCATTGACGCTGCACACGCACCACGCCTCGCGCATCTGGCACGGTCGCGCAGCCAGCGAAGGAAAGCCCGGCATCGTCGGCCTCAACGGTTTCATCGCGATCGCCAACAAGATCAAACGGGGCGCTGAGCAGGACGACCCGTACAGCGATTGGTGGATGTTGCGCATCGAGGAGAAGCTGACGCAGACCAAAGACACGCTGCAGGTGTTGCGTGAGCAGGTCGACCAGGCCCTGGCCGATGTGCCATCCGCCCTGAGCCTTGGCGAAAACATGAATGTGCAGCCGGTGAAGCTGCCCTTGTTCGTAAACGCGCAGCTTGGCTTTCTCGCGGTGTATCTGCTGGCCGACTACGACGACCTGGCGCGCAAGTTGATCCTCGCGCACCACACCGCACTCATCGACCGCAACACCCTAGAACGCTGGCTTAACGAGGGTGCCCACGCCTTGCGCAGCCTGTTCAGCCTGGCCCAGCAATATCGATTCTCCGGCTGCACCCGAGACGACTTCGCGGCGAAAAATGCCGCCGCCCGAGCGGCGATCGAGAAATTCGGCGAGCTGCCGCAGGACGTGCTCGAAGGCATCCGTCGCTCTCGCTATGCCCCCCCCATCGTCCGGCGTTCGGCACTGGCGACCTCTGCTGGAGTTACCGCAGGCGATGACGATTTGCCGGCTGAAAGTACTGATGAGCCGGCGACTGAGGCGCACGACAGCGGAGATGCGCCAGCATGACGAACACCTCGGCATCTGCGGCAGTCCGCCGCTTTATCCCCCTGGAACAGGCTGACTTCCAGAGTCTGGAACAGGCAGCCTCTCTAAAAGGCCTTTTGCGTCCCTTTCCTTTTAAGGGTAAGGGGGCGCTGATTGAGTGGGCCAGCCAGTGCCACGCGCTACGTGACGAGCTGATCGCGCTGGCGCAGCGGCGCGTGCTGGCGCAGGCCAACGCCTACCCCTTCCGCTTGTTGCCCGTACAACTGGCCCAGCAAACGACTGGCGCAGGAACCGTGTTTCTACGCTGGCGCAAGCCCAACCGCTCGGCAATGGGGGTAGCGTTGTGGCAGGAACTGATCGCCAGCCGCTCGACACCCGACGCACTGATTGATGATCTCCACGCGATGGAAGTCCAGCGCATCGTCCTCAACATGCAGATCAGCCTGCTGCACACGCTGGGCCGCCAAGCCCAGGAATGCGCCAGCAAGGTGGCTCTGGCCGAATCGATATACCTGCGACGGATCCACGGACACGCCGCGCCTCTCCACACCACCCATCTCGAGGAAACACCATGAGCACTCACTACGTTGGCGAGGGCAATATCGGCTCTGCGCCGGAATACCGGGAATTTGCTAACGGCAACGACGAGCCCAACCGCCTTCTGCGCCTGAATGTCTATTTCGACAACCCCGTTCCCAAGAAGGATGGTAGCTTCGAGGACCGCGGCGGCTTCTGGGCACCTGTGGAACTGTGGCACCGAGATGCCGAGCATTGGCAGTCGCTGTATCAGAAAGGCATGCGGGTGCTGGTGGAGGGGCGTACTGTCCGCGATGCATGGGAGGATGCCGAAGAGAATGAGCGGGTGACCTTCAAGATCGAGGCCCGACGTGTTGGGATTCTGCCTTATAGGCTGGAGTCAGTAGTACTGAGCCCAAAACAGGCGACTGAAACAGGTTCTGCCAACGAGTCGCAGATCTAAGCATTCAGTGGAACTATCCCCCGGGGATAGTTCCACTGATGTCCATCGAGTTCCAGCGCTCTCTGAACGATATTACTGGTCATAAGGCACTCCTGCCTGAAAGTCCCACATCCTTGGATGCCTTGGCCTACATTCACTAGTCAGCAGCACCGGGCACGATTTCGCCCCCTACAACCAAGCCCCATTCGGAAGGACCACTCACTGGTCCTCCCATCACTTGACCAACCAGGACTCGACGGTATCGTTACCGTATTCGGTCTTCCATGTCTTCAGCACTTTGTGGTTCCCCCCCTTGGTTTCCACAGTTTCACCGGTGTGAGGGTTCTTGTAGACCTTCACGACACGCGCCTTGCGCCGGGCATCGACCTTGTGGCTGCCCTTACGGCCAATAGCGCCAGCTGCCGGATCCAGGATCCCAATGATATCTTTCAGGTTTTTTCCATAAGTGCTCATCAGCTTCTTTAGCTTTTCTTCGAACTCGATTTCCTTCTTCAGGCTCGAGTCGTTCTTGAGCGACTCCAGGTATGCAAGCTGCTCGGCAAGAGCCTTTTCGGCGGCACGAAACTCTGCCAGACGGGACATATTGGACTCCTATTATTAGGTAGAGGGAAAACAAAATTATTATAAGACAGCCAACCTAATGGCAGCCAGAGTAAAAGCAAGAGATAACCATATAAAATATAAAGATACTCATGCAATCCAACATAACGAGTTGAGACCTCTCTCCTCGTCAATGAGCGCATGTGTGTTGGCATGGCAATCGGAGTTGGACTTTTCATAACGGCGCAAGCTTCGACCAAGATCCTTTGACCCCTGCACTCGCCAACCGAGCTACTCGCCATTCTCTCTACTGAAAGCGGGCTCACTGTCTCCGCCTAGTTTGCTGCTCCGTACACCACACCCGGGAACCCTGGCAGTCATTCCATGATCGCCAGCGACCTGGAGAACTTATGCGTGTGTTCCTGTGCGAGAAGCCCTCCCAAGGTAAGGACATCGCCCGCGTGTTAGGCGCCAGGCAACGCGGAGCTGGGTGCTATAGCGGCACCGGACTCATCGTCACCTGGTGCATCGGCCACCTGGTCGAGGCGGTTCCGCCAGAAGGCTACGGTGAGCAGTACAAACACTGGAGGCTCGACCAACTCCCCATCATCCCTGAGCAATGGCGTGTCGAGCCCAAGCCGGCAACCGCCGCGCAGTTCAAGATCGTCAGACAGTTCCTCGCCAAGGCCTCCGAACTGGTAATCGCCACGGACGCAGACCGTGAGGGCGAGATGATCGCCCGCGAGCTCATCGAGCTATGTGGCTACCGCGGTCCCATCCAGCGGCTGTGGTTGTCAGCCCTCAACGATGCCTCCATCCGCAAGGCGCTGAGTACGCTCAAGCCAGCAAACGAAACGCTACCGCTGTACCACTCTGCGCTCGCCCGCGCCCGGGCGGACTGGCTGATCGGCATGAATCTGAGCCGACTGTTCACCCTGCTCGGTCGGCAAGTCGGATATGACGGTGTGCTGTCGGTTGGTCGGGTGCAGACACCAACGCTAAAGCTGGTGGTGGATCGCGACCGTGAGATCGCGTGCTTTGTCTCCGTCCCCTTCTGGGCAATCGATGTCGAGCTGTCCCATGGCGGAAAGAGCTTCATCGCGACCTGGACGCCTCCCAATAGCACGGTGGACAAAGCCGGCCGCTGCCTGCAGCCGACAACGGCACAACAGGCCTACGAGCGCCTTCGCACAACTGGCAGTGCGACCGTCGAGTCGGCCGAGACGGAGCGCGTACGCGAAGGTCCACCGCTGCCGTTCGACCTCGGGACGCTTCAGGAGGTGTGCTCCAAGCAGTTGGGGCTGGGTGTCCAGGAGACACTGGATATCGCGCAGGCCCTGTACGAAACGCACAAGGCAACGACCTACCCTCGCTCAGATTCAGGCCACCTGCCCGAAAACATGCTCTCTGAAGCGCCAGCGGTTCTTGCAGCCCTGCTCACCACCGATCCCTGTCTGCAATCAGTGCTCAGCTGCCTGGACAGGACACAGAAATCTCGCGCCTGGGACGACAACAAGGTAACCGCTCACCACGGCATCATTCCGACGCAGGAGCCCACCAATCTGTCAGCCATGAGCGAAATGGAGCTCGCGGTCTACCGCCTGATCCGCGGGCATTACCTCGCGCAGTTTCTGCCGCACCACGAGTTCGATCGCACAGAGGTACGGCTGGTCTGTGCTGGGCAACAGCTGACTGCCGTTGGTAAACAGGTTGCCGTAATGGGTTGGCGCGAAGCGCTGGCAATGCCCCCAGAAGAGGACGCGCAGACCGAGGAAACGGCACAGCCTCAAGTGCTGCCGCCTTTGCATGCTGGCACTTCTTGCCAGGTCAACAAGGTCGACCTGAAGAGCTTGAAGACACAGCCGCCCAAGCCCTATACCCAGGGTGAACTGGTCAAGACCATGAAGAGCGTCGCCAAGTTCGTCACCGATCCGCGCCTGAAGCAGAAGCTCAAGGAGACTGCGGGTATAGGCACCGAGGCGACGCGTGCCAGCATCATCAACGGCCTGCTCGGGCGTGGTTACCTGCTGAAGAAAAGTCGTGCCGTGCGCGCATCCGGTGCCGCCTTCACGCTCATCGATGCAGTACCTGCGGCGATTGCTGATCCTGGCACTACAGCACTCTGGGAGCAGGCGCTGGATATGATCGAAACCGGGCAGATGACGCTGGAGAGCTTTATCTCCAGACAGGCCTCATGGGTGAGGCAACTGGTCCAGCAGTACCGCAACAGCACGTTGGCCATCCTGCTACCCAAAGCCCCCACTTGTCCCCAATGCAAGGCACCGATGCGCCAACGCACCGGCAAGAATGGCGCGTTCTGGTCATGCAGTCGCTACCCAGACTGCAAGGGTTCCCGCCCCATCGAGCAGCCGACAGCCGGACAAGGCTCGCCACGTACGAAGGTCACGCGCTAAGACTTCCTGAGCCCCTCTGTCGTGCCAGTATTCGGTACTGCGGCAGACGTCCCGCCGGCCCGGTGGGACCTCCCAAGCACACCTTCCCTTCCGCAATGGTGTGCCCCCGCCAGCCTGCAGCTGTCTCTGTGCGGTGCGAAGGTCACTCCTCCGAGAATCGCGGAACGCCCCTTCAGCTGATCAGTCTCTTCCGTTGCCCGCGATGGGTCCCCTGGCACCTTGCCGAATTACCAGCGAGTTGCCAGGAGACCCATCCGGGTCGAACGGTAATCAGTGCCGGCGCCTACCGGCGAAACAACGGGTTCCTTTTGTGCGCGGATGCGTGCCGAAGGGTATCGGCCCCAGCCACGACACGGGCCGAGTGCGATTGCTGCGACAACGGATGGCTTTGACGACAGCCAGACCGTTCAACCAGCCCACTGTGGCGACTTCCTCAAACGCCGGAGGCACAGCCTTCGGCGGCCTTCTCCTGCCGCTCACGCAACCAATTGAAGGCGCAGCCCAGTGACCGACAGGAACCGGACACGCCCACCTTCCGATAATTCCACGACACGCCAGACCAGGTTCCCCAGTCTTGCCGCAGGTATCGCTGCTCGTCAGCGTCCCCGGCAACCAAGGTCTTCAAGGTTGCGCTACGTCCCGTAGTGACCACAGCCGTCCGCCCGCATCGCCTTTGCGGACATACGCCAGCCCTCGGCGTCGATGCCGCCTCAATCATCCGCAGCGCCCTCGCGCTGCCCCACGGGCCTCTTCTTTCACGCCCCTTCGGGCCCTCAAGCAGGAGCTATGCCATGAGTACGATTCGTCTCAAGACCAACCAGCATCAGTTTATCGCCAACCTGCGACATGCCTTCACCCCGGCCTCCATGCTGGGTGAGCTGCTGCAGAACGCTCGCCGGGCCAAGGCTCAGCACATCGAGGTCATCGTCGACAACAACACGCTCATCGTGCGCGACGACGGTACCGGCATTGCCGACCTGCAAACCCTGATCTTCATCGCCGAGTCCGGTTGGGACCAAGAGCTGAAAGAGCGGGAGAACGCATTCGGCCTCGGTGTCCTGTCGACCCTCTACTTCGCCGAATACCTGTCGGTACATTCGCGCGACCAGGCCTTCCGCGCAGCCACTGCAGCCATCATCCACGGCGATGCCATCGAGGTTCATCCCGCCATACCGCGCCTCGGTAGTGAAATACAGCTGGAGGGCGTGCAATCACCGCAGGCTACGCTCACCTTGTCGCAATGGGCAGCGGCACAGCTAGAGCGTCTATGCGAGGCATTCCCCGTGCCCATCTCGTTCAACGGTGTCGACCTTCCTCGACCCTTGGCCGACCCCACCTTGCCCTGGCTTGAAACAGCCGTGGGTAAGGTTCTACTCAACCTCGACACCCCTCCGTCACGGTGGCGCTGCTTCCTTCAGGGGCTCCCCCTTGGCGGCCGTTACTCGACCGATCCCAGGCAGCAGGTCGTACTGTTGCGCGATGACATGATCGCTCGCCTGCCCGATCGCCAGCACCTGCTCAACGAAGAGACGGACAATCGGCGGATACGGGACGCCATCAACGCCGCCTACCGGCAGGCACTGTTCGAAGCCAAGGAGCAACTGTCGGGCAGCGACTTCGTGTCGTCGTATGCCGAGACCTGCCTGTCATCCTCGAATGCGGACCTGCTGAATGACGTCCCCTTCGTGCCCCGTGCATGGTTCCGCAACTGGGAGGGCGAGCCACCTGGCTATCGTCGCTTCTGGGACCATCATCCGCTGAGTGGGATCGTGACCCGCCTGGAGCTGGAGGAGAAAGGCGTCTGGTCCATCGAGAGCGATGGCCGCGAGGAGTGGGCAGCGGAAAGCTACCTCGCCGCGCGGCAAGCCTTCCTGCTGGAAGAACCTCGTCTCGATGAACAGCACTGGCTGCGGCAGGTACGCCGAACCACCACATCTGATCAGGTGTGCGTCCACCATGGCGCCATACTCTATCGCGAGGACACGCCTCCTTTGGCCGAGGCCCTCGAACTGGTCCTGGTCGAAGCGCTGAACGTCAGCTTGAAAGGTGAGCCAGGCCAGTACCCGGTGAAGGTACTCCGCCAGGACGATACGCTCTACCTGACACCGAGCGCCGACTGCGTGACGCCACTCGTATCCGACTACATCTTCGATGATCGATACGACGAGGATGCCGAAGTGGAGGATGACGAGACGCTGTCGACCTTCATCGCCGTAGGCTGCTCACAGGTGCCCAGTGAAGTCGTAAAAGCACTACTACCTCGCGCGCTGCGCTTCGCCTCCCAGCCCAAGCTCGCCAAGGCAGTAGTTCGACTGGTCTTCGATAGCGAAGGGAAACTGCTGGAGGTGAAACCCTGACCGCGGCAATGAACGCTCCTTCGGGAGCGTTCTCTTTTCTCGTAGTCCCCCATGCCTGCTTCGTTCAATAGGAATCCCACTGGACTCCGCCGATCGACACGATCCGCCGATAACAAGGCGACCTGCATCACACCGCCCCAACCGTTCCGCTTGCCCCCTCGGATAAGAGTGCAATGAGTGCCGTGTCTCGTCCGAGCAGCCAGCCCCCCCGTCAACGAGCGCAACATCAATCCTGCAATGTCGATGCAAGAGGTCGTTGCGGAAAAATCCCCCCCACCTGGCGTTCCCACAAACGACGGTAGGCACCGTTCGGCCGAGCCAGTAACGCCTCATGGCTGCCATCCTCGATTATCCGGCCATTCTCGAAAAACAAGATGCGGTCCAACTGCGCAACGGTGGACAGTCGGTGCGCCACGACGATCACGGTCTTGCCGCGCATCACCTCGGTGAGGGTCTGCTGGATGGCCTTCTCGGTGACCGAGTCGAGGGCCGAGGTGGCTTCGTCCATGATCAGGATCGGCGCGTTCTTGACGATCACCCGGGCAATGGCGATGCGTTGCCGCTGGCCACCGGACAAACGTACCCCGCGCTCGCCTACCAGCGAGTGGTAGCCCTGCTCCATTCGCTCGATGAAGTCATGGGCATGGGCTTTGCGCGCCGCCGCCTCGACCTCGGCTTCGGACGCCTCCGGCTTGCCGTAGCGGATGTTCTCCAGCAGGCTGCGGTGGAACAACCCCGGCTCCTGGGGAATCAGGCTGATCTGCGAATGCAGCGATTGCTGGGTGAAGTGGCGGATGTCCTCGCCGTCGATACTGATGCTGCCGTGCTGCGGCTCGTACAGGCGCATCAGCAAGTTGAGCAGGGTCGACTTGCCGGACCCCGAGTAGCCGACCAGACCGACGCGCTGGCCCGGTTCTATCTCCAGGTCGAGGTTGTGGAATAGGGGCCGTTCGGGCTGGTAGCCGAAGGTCACGTCGCGCAGGACGATGCGCCCTTGGGTCACACGGATCGCCCGTGCCTGGCGGGTGTCGGTGATTTCATGGGGCACGACGATGGTCCGCACGCCGTTCTCGATGTTGCCGATGTATTCGAACAGGTCGAGGAAGCGCCGGCTGATGTTGCGGGCCTCGGAGATCACCACGAAGGACAGCGTGGTGCTCATCACGAATTCCGGCACGCCAATCCGGCCTTGCTGCCAGAGCCACAATGCAAAACCGAGCAGTCCCACTTTCAGCACCAGCGAAGCCGCCAGCTGGAACAGCACGATCTTCTCGTTGAAGCCGAACGAACGGCGCGCCGCATCCACCTCGCGGCCGAGGAAGCGCTGCAGGTGCGCACGTTCGTAGCCCAGGCGGGCGAACAGTCGTACCGCCGTCAGGTTGCTCACTGCGTCCACCACCCGGCCGGTTGTTTCACTGCGGGCGGCAGAGAAAGCCCGGGAGTATTGCTGGCAATGGCGCGCCAGCCAGTAGGAGCAGGCTACGAACAGCACCGACCAGGCCAGCGTGAACAGTGCCAGCAGACTGCTGGCGGTCGTGAGAATGACGACCGCCACGCTCATGGTGACTATCACCGGCAACACATCGAAGATCAGCGCCCACAGAGTCATGTTCACGCCCATGGACGTTTCCGAGATGCGGTTAGCCAGCGAGCCGGCAAAGTTGCTGCCTATATAGCGCTGCGAATGGTGTTGCAGGTAAGCGAACAACTGCGCGGTGACACGGGTACGTTGCAGTGGCGCCACATATACCCGGGCGAAGCCGGCGATGCGACCGAACACCAACTCCCCCACGTTCAGTGCGACAAAAAGCGTCAGCGGCGGCCACACCGCCGAAAGCAGGCGAGCCCCGCCCGAGTCATGGTTGATGGCCCCCACCACCTGTCCCAGCGCCAGCGAAACGCTGACGCCGCAGGCTGAAGACAGCACCTGCAAGGTCACGATCATCAGGTACCAGAGAAGGAAATGACGGGCAAACTGCAAGGTGAAGCGAAACGGGCTGGAAGCCAGCTCGGGGGGATGGGCATCGAAATCTGAGCAGGGGGTGATCATGGCGGTCCTGGTGCGGGCGACGACGGGAAAAGGTTCAAGAGGACGCGCGGGGCCGTTGCCGGAGCGGCCCCGCGCGCCGGCTCATAGCGCCCTGACGGGTGGGAAGTCGCGGGTCTTGTAGGTGTCGTCGCCGGGACGGTAGCGCACCGTGCCGGCCAGGTGGCTCTGCTGGCCGACGAGAAGTACACCGCTGACCTCGGTAGGCTCGCCAGCGAGACGCCGCGCCTCCTGCTCGCGCATGCGCTCGAGCCCCAGGTCGAGCTGCTTGCCGAACCACAGGGTCAGGTAGGAATGGTCGATGTAGACGTTCTCGGTGATCGCATGCAAGAGCACGCTGAGCCCCTGGCGGGCCTCAAGGATCCAGTACACGTAGCGCTCGAAGTCCTCCTTGAGGAGGGCAAAGCGGAACATCGGCGAAGGATGCAGGCCATTGGCCTGATCCAGCCAGCGGTAATCCCAGATCTTGAAGCGGTCCTGCAGTTCCTCGTTCAAACGCTCGGCGATATGCCGGGTCTCCTCGGAAAAATAGATATGGCTGTGCCAGGCGACGATCTCATCGATCTGCGCCGGCACGTCGGGAACAGGGGGCAACAGTGCAGCTTGGGTCATGGCTAGGCCTCGTTCAGGGTAACGGGTGTGGGAAGGGAAACGCCCTTGCTGCGCAGCAGCCGGGCGGGGTTGTCGAAGAAGATCGCCCGACGTTCAGCGACATCCAGCTCGGCATGGAGCAGGTTGCCGATCACCGCAGCAGTGTCGGCGAGCGGCGCGTAGTCGGTACCGAACACCAGGTAGCGGGAACCGATCAGGCGGGCCACTTGGCTGATCGCCCCGCTGCCGCTGCCGGCCGCTCCCGTGTCGAAGCTCAGCTGCTCGAGGCGCCGGGCCACGTCGGTGTTGTCGTAGCGCTGCGGCGCGGCGAGGAACTGTTCGAGCAGGTTGGCGAAGATGCCTGATCCGCCAAGCATGGCGACCTGCACGGTGAGGTCCGGATAGTCGTCGAGCACGTCGGTGTACAGCAGGGTGAAGACGGCATTCGCGAATACCACCGCGGTGGCCAACGCCGAACGGATCCCCGGCAGGTCCGGATCGGCGGGCAGTGGAGGTTGTCCGGGCACGCTGGCATGGGCCAGGCCCGTGTGCAGGTAGAGGTGCGAACGTTGACGCTGCCCCTCCTCCAGCAACGGGCGCAAGTGCAATGCGGCCTGTCGTGAGGCGAACGCGCCCACCGGCAGCACCGCGCCGATCAGGCCCAGTTCCTGGTGAGCCCGAGCCAGCTCCCGCACCGACCAGGCGATGTCGGACGTCGACAGCGCGGCCAGCGCAGAAAAGCGCCGCGGGTGGGCACGCAGCAACTGCCCGAGATCATCGTTGTAAGCCTGCCACAGACCCAGCAGTTCGCCAGGAGCGGATAGCGGATCGAGCCCAAGGGTGGTCGGCCAGGACAGCAACTGATGGACAATGCCCACCGTTTCCAGGTGCGCCAGGCGCAGTTCCAGATCGAACCACTGGGGGCCGAGTTCGAAGCGCTCCGGCAACCCGTCCTGTACGCCCCGCAGCAGCACCGGCCGCCCCTCGGCTACACCGTCCATTCGTACGCCCGTGCGCCGCCCGCCGAGCAGACGCACCGTCGAGGGCGCGAACCAGTGACTGTGCAGATCAATCTTGGGCAGAGCCCACTCATCACTCATGGTAGAAACCTCACAGAGTCTGTTGCCACAGGGCACGGAACTTCGGCACCCAGTCCTTGAGCGCGCGGGCAGTTTCCAGCGGCGCCAGCATCGCCTGCCGCGCACGTTGCTCCGCCTCGGCAGGAAGTCCAGGCGGCAGCGGCGCGCCGGGCATGTTGCCCAGCGCGAATGTTTCACTGGCCAGCAAGGCCTGGGCGTCGGGGCTCATCAGCCAGGTCAGTAGCAGCTTCGCTGCGTGGGGATGGGCCGGCTGGCGCACCAGCCCCTGGCCGAAGGGCACCAGCAGGGTGAAGTCCGGTGGATAGGCCATCGCCACCGGCACGCCGAGGCGCTGTTGGCGCATGAGCGGTGGCAGGTAGGCCCAGGGATTGAGCGCACGGCGGCCCTGGGCGAGGCTGATCACCCCCGCCTCCTGCGCACCACCGGCACCGCCCTGGATGCGCAATTGGCGCAGTTGCTGCTGGTCGATGCGTTGCTGACCAAGCAGTTGCAGCAGCGCCACGTCGGTGGTGCCGGCACCGCCGCCAGGGGCGCCGTATTCGAAGGCATTGCGCCAGTCGCCAGCGAGCAGTTGGCCAAGGTCCCGGGGCAAGGTGGCATCGCTGGTGCGCCGGGTGTTGTAGCCCAGCCCGTAAACCTTGTTGAAGACGAAGTAGACCTGTTCGCGGTATTGCCAACGCGGATCCAGGGCCTGGGCGGTGACGGGGCGCCAGGTCGACAGATAACCACGGTCGGCAATGTCCAGCACCACGTTGACCGGCTGGCTGACCAGGTCGCCGTAATGCGCCCCGGTGACGCCTTCGATGTCCAGGCGGTCGGTCACCCCGGTGGGTGACAGATGCATGTAGGTCACCCGGATGCCGGGAAAGACCTGGGCGAAACGCGACCAGAGCGGTTGCCACTCGTAGTCCATCGCCGCCTGGTACACCACCACCTGGTCCTCGCCGTGCTGCAGCGCCTCGCGGTACAGTGCCTCCATGGCCTGTCGCTGCCCCTCGCTACCGCTCAGTGCGCGACTGCGCGCAGTGACCACCTCGTCGGTGAAGGCTGCCTGCCGGGTACCGAGCGCGAACACACCGGCCAATGCGGCCCCCAGCAGCACCAGGCGAAGGCCATAGGGAATGCGCCTCATGCCAGCGCCTCCTGGGGCCGGCGCATCGCTGGTAACGGCTCACTCGCCGCCTCGCGCGGGATGGCCAGTGCGGCTCCGGGTTGCAGCGCCACCCGCACCGCCTGGCCGACAAGAGCATCGCGACCGAGCAGCGGGCTCCCCCAGGCATCCAGTCCAAGGGTCACCGCCAGTGACAGGCCAAGGGCCTCGACCTGGCCGGTATAGCGGTCGCCAGCATAGGTCGCCTCGCTGACCACCCCGTGCAACGTCAGCGCCTGTGCCGGAACGCCATGGCCGGTAGGCAAGGCCTGCAACTGCGCGGCACGCAGCGCGATCCATACGGGAGCTCCCGGCGGCAACCGGCTGGGGTTGCGGACAACCAGGCGCAAGCCGCCCTGCTCCAGGCTGACCTGGGCCTGGTCGCCGTCCAGCGCATCGATCCGCCCTGGAAGGATGTTCTCGATGCCGACGAAATCGGCGACGAAACGAGTACGTGGCGCCAGGAATATTTCCCCTGGCGTACCCACCTGCTCCAGCCGGCCAGCATTCATCACCGCGACGCGGTCGGCCAGGGCGAGAGCCTCGGCATGATCGTGGGTGACATAGACCGCGGTGTAGCCCAGTTCGTCATGGATCCGCCGCAGGTCCTGGCGCAGACGGATGCGCAGTTGTGCGTCCATGTTCGACAACGGTTCGTCGAACAGCATCAGCCCCGGCCGCGCCACCAGCGCGCGGGCCAGTGCCACGCGTTGCTGCTGGCCGCCGGAGAGCTCCGCCGGATAGCGTTCGGCATGCCCATCGAGACCGACCAGTTGCAGTACTTCGAGGATGCGCCTCTGTTCCTCCTCGCCGAGCCGGCCACGGGTCTTCAGGGGGTAGGCCACGTTCTGACGCACCGTCATGTGCGGCCACAGCGCATAGTTCTGGAACACCATGCCGATGTGCCGCTGTTCGGGCACCACGAACAACCCGCTCCCGGCGTCGGCCACCACCCGTTCACCGAGCCGCACCTGGCCGCCATCGGGCTCTTCCAGGCCAGCGATACAGCGTAGGGTGGTGGTCTTGCCGCAGCCGCTGGGGCCAAGCAGCACGAAGAACTCGCCGGCTTCGATCTGCAGGTCCAGTTGGCGAATGGCGTTGACGCGGCCGTCGAAGGCCTTGCGCAGGTCATTGAGGATCACTCGGCTCATGGGCGTAGGCCTCCAGACGTACCGGCGGCCAAGGCCAGGGCCCGTTGCCGGGTACGTTGATGATTGAGGTGGCGGGCGCGGCGGAACAGCCAAAGGGTGGCCTGGCTGGCGCCCCACAGCAGCAGCGAGACGCCCATCAGCACCATCAGCAGCGCCGCCGCCATGCTGTAGTCGCCCGCGCTCTGCAGGTTGTAGGTGATCACCGCCAGGGTATTGACTCCCGGCGACTTGAGCAGCAGAGGCACTTCGAGGTTGCCCGAGACCATCAGCGCGGTCATGAACCAGCCGGCGATGAAGCTCGGTGCAGCCAGCGCCAGGATGACTTCGACGAAGGTCTGCGTCGGCCCCGCCCCGCTCATCCGCGCAGCTTCCGATAGAGACGGGGCGATCTGCGCGGTGGCCGACAGGGCGATCTGGCTGGCGAACGGCATGGCGGTGACAATCAGCGCCAGCGCCACCAGCCAGATCGAGCCGTACAGTTGAGCAAACGCCGGGATGCTCAACCACGCCCAGGAAATCGCCACGGTGGTCACCGCGCCAGGCATCGCCAGCGGAATCAGCGTAGCGAAGCGCAACGCCGCCTGGCTGCGGCGCCCCAACCTGCGCGACAGCACAGCAACAGCGAAACCCAGAGTCATCACCACGCCGCCGACTATCACACCCAGTACCAGGGTCACTCGGATTGCCTCCAGGACCCTCGGTTGCTGTAGCACGGTGGCGTAACGATCGAAGGAAAAACCGCTGTAGACGCCTGGGTACGGCTGCAGCGAGGAAAACAGCAAGGCGCCCAACGGCATCACGAACGACACCAACAGAAACAGCGATACCAGTATCGACACCAACGGCCGCCCCCTGCCGAGCGACAACAGCCGCGGCCGTGAGAACTTTCCGCTGATCGACACGTAGCCCTTGCGCCCCAGCAGGTGAAGCTGCCCCAGGTAGATCAGCGCTACGCAGGCGACGAACAGGCTCGACAGGACGCTGGCCTGGGCGTAGTCCGCAGGCCCCGCGCCACCGCCGAGCAGGTTCAGCAGCAAGGTGGCGATCACCACGATATTGTCCGGCCCGCCGAGGATCAGTATCGGTTCGAACACCTGCAGCCCGGCGATCAAGCCCAGCAGCGCGACGCTGGTGAGCGCGGGAGCCAGGCTCGGCAGGTTTATGCGTACAAAGGTGTGCAGCGGGCCGGCGCCGGACAGGTACGAAGCTTCGTCATGGGAACTGTCCAGGGCACGGAAGGCACCGGCGATGAACAGGTAGGTCAGCGCCACCTTCTTCAGGATCAGTACCGTGTAGATCCCCCACCAGCCCTGGATGTTGAGCCAGGGGGTATCGATTCCCAGCGCGTGACGCAAGGCATCGTTGACCAGGCCGGTCCAGGGGTTGGCCAGTTGGGTGAAGGCGACGGCGTAGAAGATGCCCGGGGTGACGAACACCAGCAGCATGCTGGGCATGATCAACCGGCGTACCCGCAGGTCGGTGCGCTCGCTGACGAAGGCCAGGCCCACGGCCAGCAGCAGTGCCGCCAGGGTGCTGACCAGCGCCAGTTTGACCGAGGCCCACACCGCGGCAAGCATGCCCGGGTTGTACAAGGCCACCCGCCACGCGGCCAGGGTCCACTCGCCGGGCAGGAACGGCGCCTGGCTGCGGAACGCCCCGGCCACCAGCATCACCAGCGGCCAGACGAACAGCACCAGGATCATCCCTCCCAACGGCAGGCTCCAAGCCACCCGGGTGAGGCTACGCCGGCGAGCGGCGACAAGGGTTCGCATGCGTGTCGCTCCCGGCTCAGAACTGGTAGTTCAGGCCAACGTAGTAGAAGCCGCCCGAAGCCCCGGCCGGAGGGATGAACCCGTAGCGGTTGATGCCGTTGACCTGGTTGTAGGACTTGTACTTCTCCGGGTAGGTATCGAACAGGTTGTTGGCCCCGGCGTTGAGCCCGAGGGCCTTGGTCAGTTGGTAGCGCACATCGAGGTCGACCACCCACTGCGGACTGAAGGTCTGGTCCTGGCTGGCCAGCGTCGGGTGGTTGTAGGTGTACTCGCCGAAGCGCGTAGCCTGTACGTTGACGCCCCATTTGCCGATGCTGTAATCGCCGGACAGGATCAGCTTGTTCTCCGGCGTGCCATTCTCCGGGTTGCGCAGCACGTCTCGAGTGAACAGCGAGGTACCGGTACGGGTGAGCACCGTCCCCTGTTTGATGTTGCTGACCTTGGTGTCGGTGACACTCAGCCCAGCGCCCAGGTCGAGCTTGCCGTAGCCAGCCAGGTCCAACCGGTGTTTGAGCTGCGAGTCGACGCCACGGGTCTTGGTGTCGTAGCCGTTCGTATAGAACGACGCGCCGGTAAAGTTGCTCAGACCAGCCGCGGCGAGGATGTCGCGCACTGCGGTGGAGCTGTTGTTGGCCGGGTCCTGCAGGGTCGAGGTGGAAAGGATGTTGCCGTCGATGTCGATGCGATAAGCATCCACTGTCAGCGAAGTCCGATCGGTCGGCGTCCAGACGAATCCCAGAGACAGGCTCTTGGCCTTCACCGGATCCAGGTCCTTGGCGCCGAATGCGGCTACCGCACTGTCGCCAGGGCGGAACAACCGGGTGCGCCCGGCCGCTGCCTGGCCGCCATCGAACGACCAGTTGCCGGTGTAGGTGGTGGTTTGGGTATCGAGTTGGGCCAGACTCGGCGCGCGATAGCCGGTGCTGAACGTGGAGCGCACGGCGAATTGCGGGGTAAAGGTATAGCGTGCCGACAGCTTGCCGTTGACCGTGTCGCCGAAGTCCGAATAGTTCTCGGCGCGCAGCGCGGCGCCCAGCTCCAGTTTCTCGGTCAGGTGCCCTTCCAGCCCGGCATAGAGGCCGTAGACATTGCGCGACAGGCTGCCCAAGTCCTCAGGATTGATACCCGCGATGTCGACTGCGCCGAAGCGTGCCGGCTGCCCGGCATTCAGCTGACCGGCCGGAATCAACCCACCGCCATAGTTCCACGACTGTTCGTCACCGATCTCGTCGGTGGCGAAGTCCTCGTGCCGGTAGGCGATGCCGCCGGACACCGTCCAGGGCGAGGGAGCCCAGCTCAGCGGTAGCTCGCGGTCCCAGTCCAGGGTCAGGCTGGAGGTCTTGCTTTGACTGGCGCCGCGGTAGAAATGCGTGGCGCTGTCCAGTCCATAGCTAGGGCTCAGGCTGTTGTCCAGGTAGCCCTTGACCTCGTTTCTGCCGTAGGACGCCGACAGGTCGAAGTTGCCGAGCAGGAGGTCGGTGTACTTGAGCCCGACCACCGAAGAAAAATCGTACCGCCGCTCACTGACTCGCGGCTGGAAACCGTTGGGGTAGATCGCCTTGATGTTGTCCTTGGAGCTGGAATAGTTCGGGTTGACGTCGTTGTAGTTGTCCGAATAGCCATAGTTGAGCGTGGTGTAGAGCCTGGCCTGGTCGTTGAGCCCGAGCTCGGCGTTGGCCAGCAGCGAGCCTTGCTCGCGACCACCCTGCCCCCAGCGCCCCGTACGCAGGTCGCCGGCCGGGCCGGCGTTGACGTACTGATGGTCGATGCCGCTGCGGTCCACCGGATTGTTGCTCAACCCATCGGCGCTCAGAGTCAGGAAGCCATCGCCCGGCAGGCTGGTACCCCACCAGCCACTGGCGTTGCGGGTTTCGCCGTCGCCCTTGTTGTACTGACCGTAGCGAGTTTGCAAAGCGCCGCCGCTGTCGCGCTCCTTGAGCACGATGTTCAACACCCCGGCGATGGCGTCGGAACCGTACTGCGCCGAGGCGCCATCACGCAGCACCTCCACCCGCTCGATGGCACTGATGGGGATGTTGTTCAGCTCGACCAGTTGGTCGGCCCCCCAAGGATCCACGCCGGACAGCCGGCCGGTCGGATTGCGCCGCTTTCCGTTGACCAGTACCAGGGTATATGCGGGACTCAAGCCACGCAGCGATGCCGAACGCACCGCGCTGGTGCCCTTGGACGCGTTCTGCCCCTGGGGAAAGTTGAAGGACGGCACCAGTTGGCTCAACGCCTGGTTCAGCGTCACTGCGCCAGAGTTCTGCAATTGCTCGGGGGTGATCAGTTCTACCGGCGCCAGACTCTGCAGCGCCGTGACATCCTGACGGCGGGTACCCAGAGTGACCACCGTATCCAGGACAGGGTCATTGGAGCCACTCACCCGCGAAGTCTGCACCGGCGGATTCCCCGCCGGCAGGACCTGGGTCGACGGGATGCCCTCGCTGCTGATCATCACGGCGCCACTGGCGGTATAGTCAGCGCGCAACCCCGTACCCTGCAGTGCCTGATCGATGGCCTGGTCGCGGCTGAGCGTACCGCGGATAGCCTTGCCGTTCAGGCCCTCGATGGCGGCCTGGTCGAAAGAGATCGGCGTATGGGTCTGCCGCGAAATGGCGATCAGGGTATCGGCCAGCGGGCCGGCCTCAATGGCGAAGGCATGCTGCAACTGATCGGCGACGGACAGCGGTGGCAGAATCACAGCCCCCAGGAGCACGGCGCAAGCCAGGGGAGCGAAGGGGAAACGACGGTTCGGTGTGGGCATGGGCTAGTCACTATGTGGGCAGGTCATTTCCCCCCTTGTGCAGTGACAGCCTCGAATTTTCACGCCCGATTAGATTGATGCAGCCTATGCATATAACCGCCTCACGCTTGTTCGATACTGATCCAGTAGGCGCTGAATCGGTGGACCCGGATCGGCAACTGGCGCTCGAGCATTTCCAGCGTCTGGTCGCTGTTGTCTAGTGGATACAGACCGCTCACCGGCAAGGCCGCCAGGTACGGATCGAGGCGGATGATGCCCGGCCGGTAGCTGCGCAGTGTGTCGACCACCTCGCCCAGCGGTTGCTTACGCGCCTCCAACCAGCCATCCAGCCAGGCGGTTTCGCTGCTGTTCATCGGCTGCTGTTCGAGGACCGCGTATCGGTCGAACAACACGCTCTGACCAGCGGATATCTGTATTTCCGCACCACCTTTGGGCCGCAACAGCAATGGCCCGTCGAGAGTGGTCAGGCGCGAAGCCTCGTCGCCCTGGCGCAGCACCAGCCGCCCCCCACTGGCACTGACAGTGCCCTGCTGGGTTTCCAACTGGAACGGCCGGACGCCACCTCGGTGGATTTCCAGTAACAATTCGCCCTGGTGCAATTGCAATTGCCGGTGCCCATCGACCAGGTCGGTGGAGACCCGGCTGCGAGCATTGAGTTGCAGTAGGCTGCCGTCCTCCAGTTGCCAGCGGCGTCGCTCGGCGGTGCCAGTGTGCAGGTTACCGGGCGCCAACCAGGGCCAGTCCGCCGCCCGGCCGAACAGTCCGAGGGAGATCGCCAGGCCACCGAATACCAGGCTGTTACGCAGGAACTGACGGCGCCCATTGGGTGCGTTGAGTGCCTGCAGTAATGGATCGGTCGCACGCCCCCTCCACTGCGAGAAAGGTGCAGCTCCCAAGTTGCGCTGGATACGGCCGAACGCGGCTGCATTGCGGCTGTCACTGGCATGCCAGGCCTCAAAGGCCTCGCGCTCTTGCGAGCTCATCTCGCCGGAGTGCAGGCGGACCATCCACAACACCGCAGCCTCGGCTGCGGCGTCGTCCAGTGGGCGTTTCACCGAGGAAGTCATGGCTCGCAGACCTGGTAGACGCAACGCAGCGCCTGCGCCATGTACTTGTGTATGGCGCCCAACGACAGGCCCAGCCGGTCGCTGATCTGGATATAGGTCAGTCCTTCGATCTGATTGAGCAGAAACACTGTCTTGCCCTGGTTGGGCAGTCCGTCAAACAACTGGTCAATGGCCACCAGGCTCTCGATCAGCATCAGATGCTCCTCCGGCCCGGGCTGCAGCGGCTCCGGTACGCCGCGCAACGCCTCCAGATAGGCCTGTTCCAGATCACGCCGCCGCCAACCTTCGTACATCACCCGCTGGGCGATCGTGGTCAGCAAAGCCCTCGGTTCGCGGAAGGCCGAGGGATCCGGCAAGGACAACACACGGGCGAAGGTTTCGGCGGCGATGTCTTCGGCGCTGTGCGGGCAGCCCAGCCTGGACCGCACCCTGGCGCAGAGCCACGCATAGTTGAGTTTGAACAGTTGGCCGATCTGCTCCCGATTTCCTATCCCTGAGACCGTCATGGTGATCACGCTTGTCGATAGCTGCGCGGCACCTTCGAAGGCTATGCAGCGTTCAATTCATATCGGCGTCCACTGGTCCGGTGCGCCCCGCCGTATGGCTAATAGGAGGGTATCGCGGCGAAAAACAAAACCTAAAGGAATTAAAAATGATATGTATAAAATAAAAAGAGATAAAAATACTACCGAGCATGAGAGCCAACAATCTCGGTCGAAAGTAGTCGGTAGCAAATGGCAGCTATCTGTGGGAGCTCAAAAAGAAGAAAAGCGGCAGAACGCCAGCACCCGAGTCATACAAATACGATTCGTCATCAGTTCCGATTCCCCCTAGCCACTAAGAGACCCCATCCGTACGCTAGCGTCATGTTCTGCTGATCTCGTCAGCGACATGCCAGGCAACCATGGTCCTCCCGGTTGCCGCGCAGCGACAGCTGCGTGACCAAGCCCGTTCGTATCGCATCCTTCACGCGAACAGCCACCACCCGGTGGTGGATGCCGACCTTCCTCAACCCGCCGCGGGGTTACGCCCCCCGCCCAGGGTCAGCGTGTCTCCGCCGTCTTGTCCTCAAGCATTGGAGACTCGCCATGAACGACACCTCTTCCGAGCAGAAGTCGTACTTCGATATTCATACCTCCGGCATCGGCTACCTTCAGCGTGTCCGCGAGGTTCCCGTCAAGGGCGGCCGTAAAGCCCAGCCATTCCTGGCCTGCACCATCGCCGCACTGGTCGGGCCTGCCAGGGATCCCATCCTGCGCTACTTCGATGTGCGCGTCTCCGGCGCCGAAGCCAAGAAACTGGTCCAACCCTACCTCGGTATCGAAGATCGTCAGCAACGACCGTTGATTCGCTTTCGCCTCGGCGATTTGTGGCTCGATCCGTTCCGTCGTCCCTCATCGGGGGAACCGGCAGCCAGCATGAAAGCCCGCTTGCTCAAGGCTGAACTGCTGGACCGCAGCGTGCTGCGAGATATCGAGCAGCATGAACTGCACACCAACGGCATCGGCTATTTGAATAATCCCAGGATGCTGTCGAACGACGGCGCCCCGCTCATGTCCTGCTCCCTCGCGGTATTGGCCGGCCCGACTGACAGTCCCGAGTATCGCTACATCGAGACCGTCGTCGCTGACGACAGCGCCCAGGAGTTGCTCCAGCGCTGCGTCCAGGCCGTTGAAGCCAAGCAGAAGGTGCTACTTGCTTTCAAGCTCAACGACATGCGAGCCGAGGCCTACAACCGCACCAAGGGCGAGCATGCCGGTGAAGTCGGCGCAAGCCTGAAGTCAAAGCTGATCCACGTGAGCCTGATCAAGATCGACGGGCAGCAAGTCTATCCCTCTCAATCCGACGCCCCTGAAACCGAAACGATCGACTCTGTCCCGACAGACAGTGAGGGCTCACAAACCGCCGCGCCCTCCCAGGCGCCTGAAGCCCCCGCACTAGCGGCTTCGTTCTAAGCCACAGGCCTTCCAAGCCTGCTTTCCTCCCCTGCCCCGTGCCCCGACACCTCGGTGTCGGTGGCATGCCCGGGCTACCTCCTGCGCTGCAATCGGCCCACGCCCTGGGCTCTCTTCATCCCTCGCAATCGCCCCCAAGGTTCTGCCTCGGCGGGCGACTGCGCATTACTCCAGGAGAACGATCATGCAACTCGCCTCTCATTTTGCGCCCCAGTCCCCGATCCTGCGCGCGAACCATCCGCTCTCGGATGACCAGATTCGCTCGGTGGCCCCTTCCATCTTTGCGGAAACACCTCACGAAAGTCGGTCCGAGCGCTACAGCTACATCCCGACCGCTACCATCCTCGCCGAACTTCGCCAGGAGGGCTTCGAACCCTTCATGGTGTGCCAGACCCGAGTGCGCCATGAGGATCGCCGCGAATTCACCAAGCACATGCTGCGTCTTCGCCATGCCAGCCAGATCAATGGTGACGAGGCCAACGAAATCATCCTGCTGAACTCGCACGACGGCACCAGCAGCTACCAGATGCTCGCCGGCCTGTTCAGGTTTGTTTGCCACAATGGCCTGGTCTACGGCGACACCGTGGCCGATGTTCGAGTGCCTCACAAAGGCAATGTCGCCCAGCAGGTGGTCGAAGGGGCGTACGAAGTCTTGCAAGGCTTCGAACAAGTCCAGGACTCTCGTGACGCCATGTGCGCCATTACCCTCGATGCGAATGAAGCAGCGTTGTTCGCCCATTCCGCCCTGGCGCTCAAGTACGACGATCCCAACAAGCCGCAGCCGATCACCGAGGACCAGGTGCTCGCACCAAGGCGCTTCGAAGATCGGCATGCCGACCTCTGGTCGATCTTCAATCGGGTCCAGGAAAACCTCGTCAAAGGCGGTCTTTCCGGTCGTGCAGCCAACGGCCGCCATCAACGAACCCGGCCGGTCCAGGGCATCGACCAGAACGTCCGCCTGAATCGCGCGCTTTGGCTGCTGGCCGAAGGCATGCGCCGGCTCAAGGCCTGAGCGTCAGCAACACCATTCGCACCGCAGTAGCGGCATCAACTCACCCGCCGGGGTACCGTCCCCTCGGGGAGGTCTCCGGCCATTTACTGGAGATCTCATCATGGGTTGGTTCTTCTCTCCCCAGTCCCGCTCCGAGTTGATCGCGGAACTGGTTGAACCGCAGGAAACCGAGCGCGCAAGCGCCAAGGTCATTGCTCACACACTGCGTGGCAACGTCCTGTGGTCCGTCGTCGAAGTGACCGCCAAGGTGGAAGGCGTGTCCCCGAATCTCGCTCCTGGGCAATCGCTCCGCTACATCCGCTGCGACCTGCTGCAGCGACATGGCAACGAGTGGGGCTACAAGCCCTTGGACGAGTCGATGCACCCTTACTACTACACATGCCCACTTCGCTACCTGGAGCTGGCACCCGAGCAGTCCAGGGAGTGGCGCGAGCGAGTCCGTGCCTATCACGCGCGGCGGCGTCAACCCAAAGCCTCGGAAACGGCTCCAGCGACCTGAGATGTCCACGGCATCTTTCCACCGCCCAGGAATCGGCAACATGGAGATTCCCCTTGTTCGCAGATAGCTCTTCGCAGAATGGTGATGCTCCCGGCTAGACCCAGCCGGGAGTCATCCCATGCCCATCACGCAATACATCTACCGTAGCGCTCTGCTGCTGGCCGCTCTGGTGTCGGGATGCTCCGCCTCTTCTCCACCATCGGTGCCGGCACCAGTGGCAACAACAGAGCAAGTACCACGGCAGATTCCGGTCGAGCGCTATGGCCGCTACAGCCTGGTCGAACTGGCACCAACGGCTGCACAACAGGACCTATTGCAGCAAGTGGTCGACCTCAGCATCCCCGACACACTGCATGCCAGTGTCGGTGACGGCCTACGGCATGCATTGCTCCGCTCCGGCTACCAGCTCTGCAACACGAGCGAAACCCACCTCTTGGACAGCCTGCCGTTGCCGGCACCGCACTATCACCTGGGCCCCCTCCCCCTACGCGAGGCGCTGCTGACTCTGGTCGGCCCTGCTTGGTCGATGCACGCCGACGACAGTACCCGCCACGTCTGCTTCACCCACGCGAATCACTCAGGAATACCTGCTGCCCCGGTAACTCCCAGCGCTCCATCGGCATCAGCCATGGAGACGCAACCATGATCCTGCCAAGGCCAGAACAGCGCCGTCCCCTCCGGCTGATGGACATGATCGCGGTCATCTGGCTGTTGTCGCTCACCACGGTCCTGGGGATCGAACACAGGACACAGGCTCGACTCGCTGCACAGCTCAATACGCGCGCTACGGCACAGCAGGTCGAGGCGTTGCATCAGCAAGTAGCCCACCTCAGCCAACTGATCGACGAGTATCAACCGCCGTCGGATGTTCTTTCCCTATCCCGTTACGAAGCAGACAGCCAGGCCTTCGGACAGCGGCTGAGAATCCTTGAGAAATCACTCGACGGTCACTCCGCAGCAGAAAGCCTGCTGCCATTGCAGGCCCGCCTTGAACAGTTGGAGGGACAGCTGGCCGCACAACGCGCCACGCCTCCAGTCGTAGTCCAGCACCACCGGCCAGCTCCGGCCAAACCACGGAAGTCCAAAGCGCCGTTCCAGATAGTTGGCCTCGAGCAACGAGCAGGCGAGCAGTTCCTTCTTCTGCTCCCGATCAACACGCCAAACGACAGTCTCACTCGACTACAACTGCTGCATCCCGGAGAGGGAGAAGCAGGCTGGCGGCTGGAGGGCATCGAAGGCAGCACCGCCCTCTTTCGACATGGCGACGACACCCGACGCCTGCCGATCCCAACCGAGCCCACCCAATGAACCGCTGGGCCGGCGCTTCCCGGGTGATTGCCGGCCTGCTGGTCTGTGGACTGGTGCTGGGTATGGATAGCCGGACGTCCCCCACCCAAGACAGCCGTGAACGACCAACACTGACCGAGACCAGCGGCGAGCAACAGGCTCGTGACTGGGGACTGAACACGGACGAGTGGGCACGTTTCCAGGCCCTGATGCATGGTCCCCTGGGTGTCTATTCCCCTCACCTGGATCCGCTTTCTGCTCTCGGCATCGAAGCACGCTCCGACGAAGAGCGGCGCCACTATGCCGAACTTCAGGTCCAGGCCGAAGCTCGCCGGGTCGAG
The DNA here is from genome assembly GCF_023516765.1 of Pseudomonas sp. R3.Fl. NCBI lineage: Bacteria > Pseudomonadati > Pseudomonadota > Gammaproteobacteria > Pseudomonadales > Pseudomonadaceae > Pseudomonas > Pseudomonas sp. R3.Fl. The sequence goes on along the minus strand of NZ_JAMGSO010000001.1, from coordinate 6,042,777 downwards.
AAGCTGCTCGCCTACCAGCACGCCTATGACGACGCCTGGCAACAGCTATACCCGGCCGCGTCACGGGTGACGCCACTCGACGTCAGTACTATGTCTATTGCCTCGTCCACCAATGAGCGAGCCGCCGTGTTCGTCAAGGACGAGTGCCCGGCCTGCGATCAGGTCGTGCGCCAGTTGCAGTCTGCAGGCATGGAGTTCGACATCTACCTCGTCGGTAGCCATGCCGACGACGCTCAGATCCGCTCCTGGGCGCAGCGCGTAGGCGTCGATCCGAGCAAAGTGCGCGCCCGCCACATCACCCTCAACCACGATGCCGGTCGCTGGTTGCTACTCGGTCAGCCCGGTGAACTACCGGCCGTACTGCACCAGGTGAATGGACAATGGCAGCGGCAATAGAACGTTCGCCATGGACGACCTGCGTGCTGCTGGCCTGCCTTTTGACTGCCGACGCCCAAGCCCAGGAGACACCACCGCCGGCTTACCAGATCGCCGCACAACAGGCCGGCATCCCCTCCGTCGTGCTGTATGCCATTGCCCTGCAGGAGAGCGGTACCTGGCTCAACGAACGTCTGGTGCCCTGGCCGTGGACGCTGAATATTGCTGGCAGGGCCTATCGCTATGCACATCAGGCCGCAGCCTGCTCCGGGCTCCAGCAGGCCTTGCAACACACCTCGCCAACTCGCATCGATGCCGGCCTGGGCCAGATCAACCTGGGTCACCAGCAACAGCGCTACAAGCATCCCTGCGAGCTTCTGGATCCGTACCGCAACCTCGCCATCGCCGCCGAAATCCTGCGCGAGCAGCACACCCCGAGGCAGGACTGGCTGATCACGATCGGACGCTACCACCGCCCCGCCGGAGGAGCACCCGCCGCCCATTATCGGCAGAGCGTCGGCCTGCACCTGGCCCGGGTACTTGGTGATGCCCAGATCGCCTCGGCCTTCCATGGAGGTCGGCCGTGAAGTTCTTGCTCGCTACGACCCTCCTTGCCCTCGCCACTACCTCAAACGGCGATCACACAACCAAGCCTCTGATCGTCGTCGAAGACCGCGGCGGCACCTCTGCACTCCCCTACTACGAGGCCCTGGATCTCCAATCACGCCCGGAAGAACCAGCGCTGGAAATCGAAGCGCCTCCCGTACCCACTGACTCTTTCAACGAAGCCGACATGCTGCCTGTGCAGTCGACGTTGCTGACACCAGGTCCAGTAGAACGGCGAGTGATCCAGGCGCCAGGGCTACCGCCCCTTTTCATCATCGGCAACGACGAGCTCTCCCGCACCTGGCTTCGCCGGCATGCCGGCCGCCTGAAGGCACTCGGCGCCGTGGGGCTGGTAGTCAATGTCCAGAACCCCGCCGATCTGGCAGCGCTGCGAGCCCTGGCCCCAGAGCTCCACCTGGCCCCGACGCCCGGCGACGACCTGGCACAACGCCTGGAGCTGCGCCACTACCCGGCCTTGATCACCTCGACCGGGATCGAGCAGTGACCTATTCGCCATGGCGCAGGCCTATGCGATCGAGGTGCTACTGCGGCCAGCCGTAGAGCTGTATTCCGTCGCGGTTTGCGCAGGTGCCGCCGCGTTGTGTCTGGCGGCCCCCTGGTCATTGGCGCTGAACCCGTCGCTGGGCCTGGGTAGCGCGCTGGCTTTCTTGGTGTTCGGCAGCATCCGCCTATGCGAAGCGCTGGTGATTCTCCGTTATCGTCGCAATCTCCGTCGCCTACCACGCTACGTCATGACCAGCCGCGAAGTGCCGGTCAGTCAGCAACGTCTGTTCATCGGTAGGGGCTTTCGCTGGGAGCAACGCCACACCCACCGGCTGATGCAAACCTACCGACCGGAGTTTCGCCGCTACGTCGAACCCTCCGCGACGTACAACCTGGCCCGTCACCTGGAGGAGCGCCTGGAGTTCGCGCCCTTCCCAGTGTCCTGTCTAGCCAGGCTCACAGGCTGGGACAGCCCCTTCAACCCCGTGCGACCGCTGCCTCCAGTCGGCGGCCTGCCACGGCTACACGGTATCGAACCTCACGAATCCGACGTCAGCCTGCCGCTGGCCGAACGTGTCGGGCAGACCCTGGTGCTGGGCTCGACGCGCGTCGGCAAGACCAGGCTCGCCGAATTGCTCATCACCCAGGACATCCGCCGGCGCAATACCGACGGCGAGTTCGAACCGGTGATCGTCTTCGATCCCAAAGGCGATGGGGACTTACTCAAACGGATGTACGTGGAGGCCAAACGCGCTGGCCGCGAAGGTGAGTTCTACATGTTCCACCTCGGCTGGCCGAACCTCTCGGCGCGCTATAACGCGGTGGGCCGGTTCGGGCGCATCAGCGAAGTCGCCACGCGTATCGCGGGACAGCTTTCGGGTGAAGGCAACTCGGCCGCATTCCGGGAGTTTGCCTGGCGTTTCGTCAACATCATCGCCCGCGCGCTGGTCGAATTGGGGCAACGACCCGACTACCTGCTGATCCAGCGGCACGTGGTCAACATCGATGCCCTGTTCATCGAGTACGCCGCTCACTATTTCGCCCGCACCGAGCCCAAGGCCTGGGAGATCATCGTCCAGATCGAGGGCCGGCTGAACGACAAGAACACCCCGCGCAACATGATCGGTCGGGAGAAGCGCGTGGTCGCGCTTGAGCAGTACCTGTCGCAAGTCCGGGTATATGACCCCGTGCTCGACGGCCTGCGCAGCGCGGTCAGATACGACCGCACCTACTTCGACAAGATTGTTGCAAGCCTCCTACCACTCCTCGAGAAGCTGACCACCGGCAAGATCGCCCAACTGCTTGCGCCAGACTATGCCGACCTCGCGGACCCAAGGCCGATCTTCGACTGGATGCAGATCGTACGCCAACGTGCGGTGGTCTATGTCGGCCTCGATGCGCTCTCTGACGCGGAGGTTGCCGCGGCCGTCGGCAACTCGATGTTCGCCGACCTGGTGTCGGTAGCTGGGCACATCTACAAATTCGGCATCGACGATGGCTTACCAAGCGGAGGTAGCAGCAGTACGTTGCCGATCAACGTCCACGCGGATGAGTTCAACGAACTGATGGGTGATGAGTTCATTCCGCTGATCAACAAAGGGGGCGGTGCCGGGCTGCGGGTCACGGCCTACACCCAGACACTCTCGGACATCGAGGCGCGCATTGGCAACCGTGCCAAAGCAGGCCAAACGATCGGCAACTTCAATAACCTGATCATGCTGCGGGTACGGGAAACCGCCACCGCTGAATTGCTGACCAAGCAGTTGCCCAAGGTCGAGGTGCATACCACTACCCTGGTCAGCGGAGCTACCGACAGCTCCGACATCCATGGTTCGACAGCCTTCACTTCCACCGCTCAGGACCGTGTCACCACTTCGAGCGTGCCCCTGATCGAGCCGGCGCATCTGGTCAGCTTGCCGAAGGGCCAAGCGTTCGCCCTTCTGCAAGGCGGTCAGTTGTGGAAGATTCGCATGCCGCTACCGGCCCCCGATCCGGACGAGACCATTCCGGCGAACCTACAGGAACTCGCAGGCTACATGCGACAGCACTATGCCGAAGCGGGCGAATGGTGGAATGGCCAGGAGCTGCCAGGCCTTCAAGAGGGCCAACTGCCTGATGACCTGCTCGAAGGCGTTTCTCCCTCAGCCAGTGCCGGCAAGGGCAACGACGAGGCCCGGCCATGAGGGACCCGGCCGCTACCGCGCAACGCCAACAGGTCAGACAGCAGAGCCTGGTCGTCAATACCATCACCCTGCCGCTACGCATGCTCGGCGTACTGATGGGGTCGCTGCTGCTGTCCATCGTCATCGAATGCGTGGGTATGTACTGCTTCTGGCCTGACCAAGGCTGGCACCACGCCCAGGGCATGCTGGACTACGAGTTGGCGCAGTTGTCCAGCCAGTTCACCCGCAGCCTGCTCGTCCAGGAACCAGGACACACGGCACAGCAGGTCATCAATGGCACCTATGAGTGGATCTTCGTGAAAACCGGTCTGCTCGAATGGATAGAAAACGCCTCGGCACACGCTCGCGCTCCAAGCCAGAGCAACACATGGGACATCCGCTATTACCTGAGTCAGGTCTATCGCTGGACGGAAGGCTACCTGATCGCCGCGGCATTCACCGTGCTCACCTTCCTGGTGCGATTACTGGTGCTGATCCTGACGCTACCGCTGTTCGTCATGGCAGCCTTCGTCGGTTTCGTGGATGGGTTGGTACGACGCGACATCCGCAAGTTCGGCGCTGGTCATGAGTCCGGCTTCGTCTACCACCGTGCCAAGGCTGCACTTATGCCCATTGCGGTGATGCCCTGGATCCTCTACCTCACCCTCCCCATCAGTGTTCACCCACTGCTGATACTGCTGCCGAGTGCAGCGCTGCTTGGCGCGGTGGTCTGTATTACCGCGAGCAGTTTCAAGAAATATTTGTGAGTGCATCACCTATACATTTACATCCCTATCCCTTAGCAAAACCGAAAAACACTTTCCTATAAATCGCAAAAGAATTTTCGAAGCTCTTAAACTCTCAGAACATTGACTCAGATCAATTTTTAACCATTGAAATCTCCTTGTCACAGTCTATGTTTCCCGACGCAACATCTCAAAACACAGCGGGAAAACCCAAGGAGATCCGCATGAAACTGACCATGATATGCGAGGGCGGCTACATATCTAATAACAATTTCAATAGCGTGCTTTCTGGAGTCGGAAGCAACACGCTATTAGTACTATCAAATGCACAAGCAAACCCCGTCGGCGGACTTACCCCAATTATCAGCGCTGCCGGAAGCAGACACCTCTCCCTCCAAATTGACGGAACAAAAGCATCTGAATCACAGGCAATACAGATTATAAACTCAGCCTCAGGATCTAACACAAGCATAAACATATCTTCTATTACCAGCCAAACCACGCAAGCTGTCAAAAATATCACTCAAGCCGGAGCTAACAAAAAGCTTTCAATTGGCATTGACTGCGCAACGGCATCACAAAACGACGTGACGAACGCCATTAGTGCAGCGACCAGCAGAGGTCTGTCTTTTTCAGTCGACTCATTAAATGCACTAACTACTGCCGGTGTCACTGCCGTATTTCAAGCAGCCCAAGGAAAGACCTTTACTGCATCACTAGATGGAAAAAACACTTCTGGAAATAAGCTCAAAGAAGTAATTAATGCTGCGAACGGTTCTGCTGCCTCATTGAGCGTAGTCAATGGATCCTACATACCGATGTCAGACCTACTGTCCGCCATCACACTGGCGGGCAATCGAAGCCTCAGTCTAGAGTTCAATGCAACGCTTATCACCGCCCAGAATCTCAAAAGCCTTGCTGCTGCTGCCACTAACTCAACAAGTCTAATTATAGACATAGCGCAGGGCATAACTGCCCCAAACCTAGTTGACATAATCAACACCTCAGGAACCAAAAAGCTCTCCATAAACTTCAGTGCAGAGCAAGCAACAAATATACAAATGCAGGACGCAGTGGGCGCAGGAACCTCCGGAACCTACATATCGATTTCTGCTGCCCAAATACCTCAGCTAAGCGTAATGCTTGGGATGATTTCCTCATCCGGGCACACAAACCTCTCCCCAAACTACAATGGAGCCCAATTAGTAGTTACGCCTACTGACGGAAATTGGGTAGTACGAGCGCTACAAGCCGCGCAGCCTACAACTCAAATAGTAGTGAGCTCCGTAGGGCTAACCAATTTCACTCTAAGCCTTATACTTGACATACTTAGCGCTGCTGGTTAAAAGTACACATTCAGGCTTCCAAATCTCAAGGGTCCGCCCCATGAAACATTCAAAGATCTCTTTCGCAATTGGCATCTTCCTTCTTTCCAGCAATTTCGCTGACGCTTCATCAATGAGATGCAGTCGTGGAATTGCTAGCGAAGGAGATACGAGGCAGGAGGTAATAGATAAATGTGGCGAGCCCATCAATAAAGAGATTTGGGAGCCTGGGGTTCGAAACCAAAATACGAAAACCCCTAAAAAAGGCGCTGCTCATGTTGAATTCTGGACTTACGGACCTGATGGAGGTGTATACAGGAAGCTACGCTTCATTGATGACCGGCTAGTGCAAGTTGAAATAATTTGGAAATAGCCACTCTCATTTCAATTTCTCTATTGAGCACATTAACAGAAGACACCATTACAGAAGGATAGAATTCCGAGCAGCACCTTCATGACACCAAACAGCTTCACCTCTGCACCGAGACAGGTTGAAATTACCGCTCCGAACCCAGCCGCATGTTTCGTTAGTACAATTTCGCCGACACTCCGCCAAAATAGATGCTTTAGAGCTCCACAACCTTCTAAGCATCAAATTAATTACATACCACTCTCTCGCCCCCCAAAAAACCATCTACGAAACGCTCCTGAAACCTCAAATCCCCCCCTAAAATCCGAATTACATCGCAATCCCTCCACACTTTTATTCGCCCCATTGCCATCCGAACTCCCCCTATATCTTTCTGATACCTCAGGAAATAATGATCATCCAGCAATCCGGTGACACACAGAATCCGATTGCTTGAGGCGAAACGACAAGTATCTGGAGAGCATCACACCATTCCTCCACCATCGTGGATAGGCCAATGTCGATGCAATCCTACGTTCCAGTCAGCAAACAGAGTTCTTTCGACAGGCTACTGGTACTCCTGCTCAGCCTCAGCAGTCTGGGAATTTCTGCGCAAGCCGGCGCGGTCGATGCCATGCCAGAGCAAGAGCGCCTCACTGCCGCTTTGCGCCAACTCGACAGCATTGAACGACTCGTCGCACCACAGGCTGAGCAGTCGCTCAACGAGCGGGCTCGCTACTACTTCGACTATGCCCGCCTGAACGCCGATCTGGAGCGCATCCGCGCCGGCATTCACGGTTATCTGTCCCCCTCCCGCGCTCAGCCGCGCGATGCCAGCCAGCTCTTCGGTGATTACCGCCAGGCCACCGTTGTACCCGCGGACACAGGGGGCACTCCATGAACGCCGCCCAAGCCAGTGCATTCCAGGCCAACAGCGGCCTCACGCCGTCAGGTGTCTCAACAGTACTCCTGTGCACCGTCTTCGCCACGCTGCTGCTGTGGAGCGCCTGGGCGCTCCGAGGTGCCTACAGCGGCTGGGCCGAAGCCCAATTGTCCCAACGTCAGCTTACAGGCGTCATGGTGCGCATCATCGCCCTGTATCTGGTGCTGACCTTCTTCCTGCTGTCGTAGAGGTCGTCGCCATGAGGTCCTTTCTTCGTGTGCGTCTCAGCCATGTTGGTCGCTGGTCAGGGCTGTCCGTAGTTGCCGCCTTGTCATCCTTCGCCCAGGCCGACCTGCCTACTCTGGAAAACCCATCTCGGGGCGCCGGCTCCGGCATCCTCGAGACGCTGCGCAACTACGGCTATGACATCGTGATGCTCATCGCGCTGCTGGTGGTCGCCTCGATGTTCGTGGGTGTGTGCTACCACGCCTACGCCCGCTACGCGGAGATCCACACCGGCCGCGCCACCTGGGGTCAGTTCGGACTGACGGTGGCGGTCGGCGCGATGCTGCTGGTGGTCGGCATCTGGTTGCTGACCGAAGCCACCGGCGTGCTGTGACCCTCCCACCATGAGCGACGATATCCGCGCGGACGGCACAGTGGCCTTCCTACCCCATCGGCTCAACCGCCACCCGGTCGTGGTGCGCGGTCTCACCGCTAACGAACTGTGGGTGTGCGCCGGCTCCTCAGGCGCAATCGGCCTGCTCTGCGGGATTCCACTGGCTATCGCCTGCTCGACCCTCGCAGTGGTGCCCTCTGCGATGCTGCTGGCCATCACGGGTGGGATCTTCGCCGGTGGTGGAGCGCTCCGCCGCATCAAACGCGGCCGTCCTGAGACCTGGCTGTATCGGCAGTTACAATGGTGGACCGCGACGCACCTGCCCCATGCTGCAGCCTTCGTCGGCGGACATACACTGGTGACCCGCTCCGGCCATTGGACGACGCGCAGGAGCCGCGCGCCATGAGCCGGTTCAAGAACGAGGTCCTGCATCTGCAGGCACATATTCGTACCCTGCGTACCGGCGCCAGTGTGCTCACCGCGCTGGCCCTGGTCATGGGTATCGGCTGGTGGAGTGCGCCACGCAACCTGACGATTCATGTACCACCGGACCTGCGCTCGGGCAGTACCCGCCCCTGGTGGGAAGTACCACCGGAAAGCGTGTACGCCTTCGCCTTCTATGTCTGGCAACAACTGCAGCGCTGGCCCACCAACGGCGATGACGACTACCCCCGCAACCTGTATGCCCTGTCGAGCTACTTCACCCCTGCCTGCAAAGCCTTCCTGCAACAGGACTACGAGTATCGCCGCAACGCCGGCGAACTGCGCCGCCGTGTGCGGGGCATCTACGAGATTCCCGGTCGCGGCTATAGCGACAACCCGCCCCTGCGCGTGCGCACGATTTCCAACCAGGCATGGGTGGTCACCCTGGATGTCACCGCCGACGAGTACTACGCCTCGGAACAGGTCAAGCGCGCCCTGGTGCGCTACCCGCTGAAGGTCCTGCGGCTCGACGTCGATCCACAACGAAATCCGTTCGGCCTGGTCATCGACTGCTACGAAGGAGCCCCGCAGCGTATCGTCGCTCCGATCGACTCCGCACATACCGCGCCCCCGCCACCGGAAGACGTCCCATGAGTCGTATCCCGCTAACTATCGCCGTGCTCGCGCTGGCCGCCTTCAACTCCGTCAATGCCACCGAGATTCTGCGCTGGGAACGCCTGCCCCTGGCCGTCCCACTGGTGGTCGGCCAGGAACGCATCGTCTTCATCGACCGTAACGTCCGCGTCGGTGTCCCCGTCTCGCTGGGCAACCGCCTGCGCGTACAGAGCGCTGCCGGCGCCGTCTACCTGTTGGCAAACGAACCGATCAAGCCCATACGCCTGCAACTCCAGGACGCCGATACCGGTGCAGTCATCCTGCTCGACATTGCGGCTGAGCCCGCACAGGACAAGCAGCAGCCACTGGAACCGGTACGCATCGTCGAAGAGCCAACCGCCAACCCCCGGTACGGCGTCGCCTCGGCGGCCAAGGAGCCTACCGAAACCGGTGACTCACCAACGCCTCTACCCAAGCACGAAACACCACTCCCAGTGGTGCTGACTCGCTATGCCGCTCAGAACCTCTATGCGCCGCTGCGCACCGTCGAGCTCCTGCCCGGCATTACTCGCGCCAACCTGCCAGCAGGGATGCCACTGGATACCCTTCTGCCAACCTTGCCGGTGCAAGCCCAGGGGTTAGCCGCCTGGCGCCTGGACAATCTCTGGGTCACCGCCGTGCAGCTGCGCAATACCAGCCCACGTTGGTTCGACCTGGACCCGCGGTCGCTCCAGGGGGATTTTCTGGCAGCAACTTTCCAACACCCCACCCTGGGCCCCGTCGGCACGCCTGAGGACACCACCGTCGTCTACCTCGTGACCCGCGGACACGGCCTGGAGCGAGCGTTGCTGCCGAGTCTCTCGCCCATCGATGCCTCGCTCAACCAACCAGCGGCGCAAGACGGAGGCCACGATGCGCAGTAATGGCCTGCTCAAGTGGCTGATGATCCCGATGCTCCTGCTACTGGTATTCGTCGGCGTCAAGCTCTTCTCCGGCCGCGGTGCTACCCCCCCCTCATCGGACGCCAGCAGCCGCCTCACACCAGAGGAAGCCAAGGCACTTGGCATCGAGGGCGACACGCCGCGCGACACGGTGGCCACCCTGGTTGCGCAGGTTCGCCAACTGCGCACCGAACTGCAGACCGCGCTGGCCGACAACAAGACTCAACGCGAAGAGAATACGCGCCTGCGCCAACGGGAGAGCAGTATCGATCGGCGCATCCAGAGCGCCCTCGAGAGCGGACGCAACCAACTGCGCGAGGACCGGGACCAGGTTGCGAACGAACGCCAGCGAACTCAGGGCCTACTGCAGGAGCTACAACAACGCCTCGACGGCATCGGCGGTGGCAAAAGTAAGCCCGCGGACCTACCGGTCGGGCTGGGCTTGGAGCCCGGGGATGGCGAGGAGACCCTGCGTTGGGTAGAGCCAGATGACACCCATGACGACAAGCATCGTACTGGGAAGAACACCCTGGGCTCCGCCTTCCCCACCAGTTTCGGCCCGGCGCAGAAGACACTCGAGACGGTAGCCGGCACCGCGCTCGACGCGGGGCGTCAGGCCGCTGGCGTACCGGCAACGCAGGCGATCTACACCCTCCCCACCAATGCCACGCTGATCGGTTCGATCGCCATGACGGCGCTGATCGGCCGAGTCCCGGTGGACGGCACGGTCAACGACCCCTACCCCTTCAAAATCTTGATCGGTCCGGACAACCTCACCGCCAACGGCATCGATCTTCCCGACGTCGCCGGCGCCGTGATCAGTGGCACCGCCTCCGGGGATTGGACGCTCTCTTGCGTCCGCGGCCAGGTGCGCTCGGTCACCTTCGTGTTCCAGGACGGCACCATCCGCACCCTTCCGGAAGACCACGGGCGCAATACCACCTCGCAACGCGCCGGGAACAACAGCTCCACACAGAACGGATTGGGCTGGATCAGCGATCCCTACGGCATTCCCTGCGTCAGCGGCGAGCGGCGCAGCAACGCCCAGCAGTACCTCGGCAGCCAGGCCCTGATCACTGCTGCGGGAGCCGGCGTCGCCTCCCTGCTCGACACCAGCAGCGGGCAGCTCTCCTACGTGAATAGCAACGGCGCCATCGGCACCGTCGGCATCGGTGCCAACGAGGCCATGGGCCGCATCCTCGCGGGTGGCGTGCAGGACATGTCGCAGTGGGTCAACAAATTGTATGGACAGGCCTTTGCCGCCGTGTACGTCAAGCCCGGCGCCAAGGTCGCCGTACACCTCGAGGAGCCCCTGACTATCGACTACGCACCGGCCGGCCGCCGGGTCGACCATCGCCTTGGAGGAACGCCCCATGCGCAGGACCTGGATTGACGGACCAGCGCTGCTGGCCATCACGCTCATCCTTGCAGGCTGTACGACCAGCAAGGAAGAACTGCTGCCACACGACAACGCCACCATGCTCGATGTCTGGAATGCCGGTACAGGCGGCAGCGCCGGCGGCGGCCAGGCAGCCCGGCAGTTGCTCGATGCGCACCAGTCGCTGCGCCGCCCTCTGCAGACGCCCGACCGGCAGGCGGCAATGGCGGAACAGGCCCGCTATACCCGCACCGCGGCCAATGAAATCTATCGGCAGTTCCACCGCCTGCCCAATCCCGACCTGGTGATGTACGTGTACCCGCATCTTGCCGGCAGCGATCCCGTCCCGGTGCCTGGCTACACCTCCGTGTTCCCTCTGTACCAGCGAGTGCAATACGCCATGCCCGGTGAGCGGATCGAGGACTACTGAAACACCTGGTCTCTTCAGTAGAGCTGTATTCGACCAAAAGCCAGCGAGAGGAAGCCATTCAAGCTGGTCATTCACTCGCTGCCTCAACCAGAATATTGCGAAATCGCCGTTCCTCAGACCTTCATGCACGGACAACCCAATGCTCTATATCGTAATGCTGGGAGGCAAACATCCGCGGGCCAGGATCGAAATTCACGATGTGGTCTTCGCCGTTGCCGATAGCCTGGAAGACACCTACCCACAACTGCGTAACGCCTGGTTCGGCAGCCAGGACGGACTGCACATTGACTGCTGGATGGCAGTGGACGGTATCGGCGACTGCAAGGTCGAGTTGAGCACCCAGGCGCCGGCCGACGACGACCTGCGACTGTACTTCATCAACCTTGGCGGCTATGAAGATGGTGTGTTCGGCGAGGCGCACCGATACCTGTTGGTGATCGCCCGAAACAAGGCCGAAGCCAAGGCCAAAGGCAAGCAACGCCTGCTGCAGGACTGGTACAAGCCGCATACCGATGCCCTACTGGATGTGGACGATTGCCTGCCCGTGGATCGGGTAGAGGGCCGATACGTGCACTTGGTACCAGGCGGCTCGCACAGTGGCGTGCTACAGCGTAGCGACTACATCCTGATCAATCCCTGACACGGAGGCACCATGCTCGAAGCTCCCTCCATCTTGCTGCCCTCCTACAGCTCCTGCAGGACAAAGGTACATAGCACCTGCCGAGCGGATCTAGCGGCGTCCAGGAGGGCGATCAACCTGCCAGAGTCCACCTAACACTCGTCAAGCCGATGCCGTTCGTGGCACAGCCTGATTCAGGTATTAGGTTGCAAAAGGAATAACTATGCCAATCGGTAAGTGTGCACTTTGCCTAGTTGTTGCCGAGCTTAGGCGATCACATGCCATCCCAGATTCTGTCTTTAAAAGAGTCTCCAAGGAAAACAATGGCCAGTCCATTAGGCTCAATGACGATGACACATCTCCAATCGACTACTCAAGCGATAGCTGGTGGGAATACCAGCTCTGCGGTGACTGCGAGCAGCACCTGAATCTGAACTATGAACAATACTCTCTTTCCGTGATCAGGGCTGGGAAAGGCAAGATCTTTAAACATAAACTTGGTGTGACCTTTAGCGAGATAGACACATTAAAAATACAACTATTCTTTCTATCCATTTTTTGGCGCGCAGCCAACTCAAGAAATGAGGCGTATCAAAAGGTCTTCATCCCTGAGCCCTGGAACAACGACCTTCGAATTCATCTCCTGAACAAAAAACGTATCCCTTTACGTTTTATGACCGTAAAAATCTCTCGCCTAATAGACAGAAGCGTAAAAGACGGCTTTAGTTTAAAAGACCTAAAGAGCATTATCATCTCCCCACTTTTCAGGAAATTACCGAATCACAAGATTTCTTTCTGCTTCCTGTTCGAGGGATTCTTCATAGAAATATTCATGCCTGGCCACACATTAAAACAACGAGCAACCAAAGGAGTAATAAACCCATTAGGCAAGACAATCACCGCCCCCTTTTTAGATATTTTTGATATACCCGAGGTCGTTGATCTACTTACTTCTGGATATAAAAAGAATCTAGAGGGAAAAGTCAAATTTGCAAACTAACTAGTGGTCCAACTCGCTCGCCTCTCGAGCTGGAGTACGAATGATACAGAGCTACTTACTCAGAACCAGGCCCTACTCATGCCCAACGAAATTTCCCTGATAGTTTCAATTTTCGCAGCCGTTATTTCGGGACTCAGCCTCGCAATCTCCTTCCATAATGTTCGCCGCGACCGTGCACAAGTGTACGCACGGTCAGAGATTTTCTACGATAGCACTCGTAGCTTAGAACCAGAGCCCAGCATGAGAGTGCGCATCATTAATGCGGGACGCCGACCAATCACAATAACTCAATTTATTGTTATAAGCGATCAAGGCAACTGGTTTATTCCTCTTCGAACACTCGGAGGTAGCGAATTACAAGAAGCCATTACCGAGGGCCGACCATTAATCGAGAGGTTTGTTTCACAAAATACTTCTACCCGGTTGTCTGAAGGTGAAATTTTCGAGATGATTATCCATCATGACGATGACCGTATACTTTATGATTTCTTTGAGGATGATCAGAGAGAGGCTCAGGACCTTCAGATTGAAGATGTCTTAGGGCGGAAATATAAAGTCAAAAATGCAAAGAAGAGCTTCTCAAAGCTGAAAGCATACAAACCGCCGGCGAATACCTAACAGGCAACTGCCTGGCAGTTCATCCGGGATTATGCGGGCAGAAAAATGACAGGGGAAAGGCCCCCCTTTGAAGCTCGACCGCCTTTTCTCTGAGGCGCCACTGTCCTAGCAGCATAAACAGGAGAGTGGAAAAGCGGTTTATTGCACGCGGTAAATGCCCGCCTCCTCAATAGTGGCAGCCCAATCATCAAAAGGCGTGGGCATGTCGCGCGAGCAGAATACAGAACCTAGTCAAGATACTTGGCAGCGCCATGTTGCTGAACTGCATGCCCACGGCATTTCCGAGCCTGGCAGCGCACGCTTTTGCCAGCAACCAGCTACCCGGGCCGACGAGCAGGCGCTCTATAACGCATCCCCCTCTTTCGTCGACCTACTGCCATGGGTCGAGTACTTACCCGAATCGCGCTGCATGCTGCTGGACGACGGGCACTCCGTGGCGGCGTTCTTCGAGCTGCAGCCGATCGGCACTGAAGGCCGTGAGCCGAGTTGGCTGTTGCAGGTGCGCGACACGCTGGAGAACGTGCTACAGGACGCGTTCGACGAACTGGATGACAACCCGTGGGTAGTCCAGCTCTACGCCCAGGACGAGGCAGACTGGGAGCCCTACCTTGGCACGCTGCGCGACTACATCCAGCCCCGAGCCCAAGGCTCGGCATTTACCGAGTTCTACCTACGCTTCTTCCGCCACCATCTGGGTGCTATCGCCAAGCCAGGCGGGCTGTTCGAAGACAAGACCATTACCCGCCTGCCCTGGCGTGGCCAGATCCGCCGTACCCGCCTGGTCGTCTATCGTCACGTTGGCCAGGCCACTGCTCGCCGCGGACAAACACCCGAACAGGCCCTCAACCTGGTCTGCGATCGCCTCACCGGAGGCCTGGCCAATGCCGGTGTGCGTTGCCAGCGAATCGACGCTCCGGAAATCCATGCCTGGCTACTGCGCTGGTTCAACCCGTACCCGACCTTGCTCGGTACCGCCCCCCCCGATCAGGAGCGCTTCTACGCACTGACCCGCTACCCGCAGGAGCAGGAAGCCGGCGAGATCGAGTTGGCCAGCGGCACCGATTTCGCTCAGCGCTTGTTCTTCGGCCAGCCACGATCCGATGTATCCCAAGGCACCTGGCACTTCGATGGATGGCCACACCGCGCCATAACCATCGACCGCCTCCGTACGGCACCGTCCACCGGACACCTCACCGGCGAGACGCACAAGGGCGATGCCATCAATGCGCTGATGGACCAGATGCCGGAGGACACGATCTTGTGCCTGACGCTGGTCATCACTCCGCAGGATGTCCTAGAGGCGCACCTCAACCACCTGGCCCGCAAGGCGGTCGGTGACACCCTGGCGTCCGAGCAGACCCGGCGCGACGTGCAGCAGGCTCGTGGACTGATCGGCAGCGCGCACAAGCTCTTTCGAGGTGCCCTCACTTTCTACCTGCGCGGGCACGATCAGACTGAACTGGACGCCCGTGGTCTGCAACTCGGCAATGTGCTGCTCGGTGCCGGCCTGCAGCCTGTGCGGGAGGATGATGAGGTAGCCCCGCTCAACACGTATCTGCGCTGGCTCCCCTGCGTCTACGATCCGGGCAAGGACAAGCGGCAGTGGTACACCCAGCTGATGTTTGCCCAACACGCGGCCAACCTGGCCCCTTTATGGGGGCGCAGCCAGGGTACAGGACATCCAGGCATCACCCTGTTCAACCGTGGTGGCAGCACGCTGACCTTTGATCCGCTGAACAGGGCCGACCGGCAAATGAACGCCCATCTGTTCCTGGTTGGCCCGACTGGCTCAGGCAAGAGCGCCACCCTCAACAACCTGCTCAACCAGGTCATGGCGGTCTACCGCCCGCGGCTATTCATCGTCGAGGCTGGCAACTCGTTCGGCCTGTTCGGCGATTTCGCTGCCCGGCTGGGACTGACGGTGCACCGTGTGAAACTCGCGCCCGGTGCAGGTGTGAGTCTCGCGCCGTTCGCCGATGCCTGGCGCTTAGTTGATACGCCGAGCCAGGTACGGACGCTCGATACCGAGGCGCTCGATGACGACAACAACTCGGCCGACGAAGGCGACGAGCAGCGCGACGTGCTCGGCGAGTTGGAGATCACCGCGCGACTGATGATCACCGGCGGCGAGGACAAGGAAGAGGCGCGCATGACGCGTGCCGATCGCAGCCTGATCCGCCAGTGCATCCTCGATGCGGCGCAACGTTGCGTCACCGAGCAGCGCACGACACTTACGCGTGACGTGCGGGACGCGCTGCGCGAACGCGGCCGCGACAGCACGCTGCCGGAGACCCGACGCGCGCGACTGTTGGAAATGGCAGACGCAATGGACATGTTCTGCCAAGGGGCGGATGGCGACATGTTCGACCGCCCAGGGTCGCCGTGGCCAGAGGCCGACATCACCATCGTGGATCTGGCCACCTATGCCCGCGAGGGCTACAACGCCCAGCTTTCGATCGCCTACATCTCGCTGATCAACACGGTGAACAACATCGCCGAGCGCGACCAGTTCCTCGGCCGCCCGATGATCAACGTCACCGACGAAGGGCACATCATCACCAAGAACCCGTTGCTCGCGCCTTATGTGGTGAAAATAGCGAAAATGTGGAGGAAGCTCGGGTTGTGGTTCTGGCTGGCCACACAGAATCTGGATGACCTGCCCAAGGCCGCCGAGCCGATGCTGAACATGATGGAATGGTGGCTCTGCCTCAGCATGCCGCCAGACGAGGTGGAAAAAATTGCCAAGTTCCGCGAACTCACGCCAGCCCAGAAGACGTTGATGCTCTCCGCACGCAAAGAGTCCGGCAAGTTCTCGGAGGGCGTGATCCTGTCGCGCAGCATGGAACTGCTGTTTCGAGCCGTTCCGCCCAGCCTCTACCTCGCCCTGGCACAGACCGAGCCAGAGGAGAAAGCTGAACGCTACCAGCTCATGCAGCAATACGACATCAGCGAGTTGGATGCAGCTCTTCGGATTGCAGAAGCCATCGACCGGGACAGGGGCATTGCACCCTGTACTGGTATGACGGGACTCGGGCACTGAGCGCGCAATCGCCTCATCGATTTATCAGGCGCTGCAAGGCTCCGTCCGGATCATAGACACGCAGTTGCGCCGCAGGCCGGGACGAGCTGTGGTAGATCACTAGGTTGGTTCCACCCGGCCTCGCCTGCGAAGGAAACAGAATACCATCCAGCCCAGCGGCAACCACATCGTCAGCCATGTACCAAGTAGGCGGCTCGACCGACTTATCGAACCACTCCGCTCGCCAGTCCACCGTGTAGTCAGCCCAGAGCGGCGGCCAGCGATCCGGATCGAAACCGGCGCTCAAGTCAGCGACGCGCAGGCCGTTAACGAAGAACGTGCAGATCGTGCCCGGACGCAGCCACGGGTTGTCCTGCTTGTATTCGGCCAACGCCGTCGACTCATCCAGCGCCAGGTACAGCGCCTCCTGGTCCGGACGGTTGAACCGCCCTCCCTGGCGCGCCGCTCCCATCCCGGACAAGGGCGTGCCGGCATAGGCCGGCACGATGACTCGGTAAAAGGCTTCGTCGCCGTCGGCGCCGAGCGTCTTCGAGATCATCCGGCCGCACCGCCGGCGAAGGATTCCAGGTAGGCGATGACCGCATCGGCGCGACCTTCCTGAATCAGAGTGTCAGCGGTCTTGTAGCCAAACGCACGCAGCGGTTCATTGCGCAGCAGAAAGACCGCCCGATGGACGTCGCCGGTCATCTCGGCGGCCACCGCCAGCACTCGCACCATGTCCTGCAGGTACTTCTGCAACTGCGGCGCCTGGGGCCGAGCTGTCGGAGTATTGCGATGCACGTGCGCACGCTCGGCCAACTCCTGGACCCGAAATCCAAAGAAGTCACCCACCTTGGACGGAGACAGATAGGGCGTGTTGGGCTCGCGGAACCGCTCGACAAAGGGTTCTTGCAGCACAGTATTCATCTGTCGAACTCCTGACGCAGAGAGCATGCACTTATTTTGCACCCAAAATGAACCCTAGGCAAACTCATCCACCTTACCTGGGAAGGCACAGAGCCAGTTCGTCCCTACCGTATCGCCCGCCATTGCGCGGTACACTACCCGCCCACCAATCCCTTGCCCGGTTGACGAGCCCTCGCAGTGACACTGACTGACGCGACAATCACCCTGCTGCTTACCGCAAAAATCCATGGTACCGATAAAGCGGTGAAAGCCACAGCCAAGCGCTGTGCGCAGGCACTACCACGCAGCAAACGCGATCTGATGTTCTCGATCATCAACAGCACAGAGCCACGCAAGCTCATCGCCCATGTCGCCGAAAAACTGGACTTGGACTGACGCCTCCAGCGCGCCAAACTCAAAGGCCTGTCGTTTTTTATTTTCCTACCAACAGAGAAATAATTTGGAAGCCCGGCCAAGTATGACACTTGACTGAACTCTGCTATGCCGCCCCGGCTATGACGTCAAGAGCCCTTGGGGGCACAAGGTCTTGTAGCCTTGGAGGAATTTCTCGCGAATTTGCGCGTCGTCTTGGATCGACGACGGAATCATCACGTCTTCACCCAGTTCCGGTTGCCGAAAGGGGAAGCGCTGTGTGGGCTTCAGCCAGTTGCAGAGTATGACGAAGCGCAGCCTCGCTACGACGGCGCTAGGCCCTAGCCATGCGACTGCCTTGGCGAGGCCGTGCCTGCCACGCTGTACCTCCGTGGACGGGTGGAGCAGCAGCAGGCAAGCTCTTTTATTGCGCGATACAGAAGGGAGGCGTGCGACGTGAGATTAACACTTCCACCGAAGATGGTTGAGCGGACGTTGTGGGCACTATGGTGGCTGCTGCTTGTGGGAGCCTCTTTTTGGCTGTTGGTAGGGAGTGTTTCCTACTGGGTGAAGCATCACTACCTACCGGCGGATGCTTCGGGCTGGGTTCAAGCGATTGGGGCGATCCTGGCAATTCTGGTCGCGGTCCTAATCCCACTTTACCAATTGATACATGAGCACTCGGCTCGCGTAGAGATGGAGAGGACTAGTGAGGTTGCCCGTTCCGAACAATTGTTGGTGCTGTGTCGCGAGGCTGTTGAGATTGTGGATGGATTTGACGATGAGGAGATGTTCGCTGACTACGACATCACCGACGAAATGCAGCGCACGGTCCTCACCGATCTATTAGCTCGGTTGACCAACGCCCAGCAAGGTGAACTGAATGCGGATCGAATGAAGGTAGGAATGCGTTTGAGGCTGCACCTCCATAACTGGCTTAAATTCTTCAGCCAGAACAGGCCTATCCAGGGCGGCGGCGTTACCAGAGAGCAACTGCTGCACGGGCGCGTCCAAAGGCTCAGACCGATGGCAGAACGCATCAGGGATGAGGCAGAGAACATTCTGCGGCAACTCAAGAGCCAACCTCTCATCGATACCTCTGGCCCCGAAGCACCTGCCAACGAGCCTCCGTGGTGAAGACTTGAAGCTGTGCCTATGCTATGCCCCTGGACCGAAGCTGTTCCAAACAGCAACCTCACCTTTAGATGGCAAGGAGTAGCCATGTTGCCCGAGAAACTCGAAATTACGCTGCGGCCGCGTAGCCTGGTGACTGGAGCTCTGCTGTCGCCACTCGCGGTAATTGCTGCAGTATGGGTATGGAGTTTGCCATGGGAAAGCAATAACGCCCCTGGCTGGGTTCAGGCGATCGGATCTGTATTGGCAATCGGAGCTGCGATATGGATAGCGGAGCGAACGCACAACCGAGATCGAACTCGATCTGAGCGATCTGCTTTGCTCGAAGAGGTTCGCGTAGCCTGGCTCGCGGAATGCGCAACCTATGAGGCCATGGCTGCCGTTTATAGCCTTCAAGACCAGTTGAATGAAGGGCGATTGCTCTCCGACAAGGGAATTCACCTCGCGCGACTGGAGCAGGCCGGGGAGATGTTGCGAGCGATACTGACCCAGCAACTGCCCCACCGCTTGGTGAACACGACTTTCCAAGCAATTTCTTACGTTGCCGAGGTGGTGTCTGCCGTCGCTGGTTGGTCTCCAATACTGCCGTCCGAGCACTGTGAGGTCATTTTGCAGCGCCACGCAACCAGCATTGGCGAATGCAGGGTGACTATCGAACAAGAGTATCGACGACTGGCTCAACAGGCGGGAGTAGCATTCACTCAACGAATTGTTCTTTAGGCACTTACTCCTCGTCAACACGCCGGCATTGGAAGGATTGGGACTCTGATCAGAACTGGAAGTCTATTCCCCCAAATCGAATTGCGAGAGTCGTAACAAGTGCTGGCTGTTGGTGGATTCATTGGATGAGTTGCTCCTGTCGGCCCTGACCGTGATGAGCAACACTGGCGTGTGCTGATTTATCGCTACTTGAAATCCGGACGCCACAATTCCCGTTTGATTGTCGCCACCCTCCCACCTCCCAAAGTCAACTATCGCCATGACCAATCTCGCGGTAGTTCGACATGCCATCTCCGTTCGCTCGCCCAGGCTCTTCTCGGCAGCTCCGGCTCGTCGTAACGCTCTGTGGGCTATTGATTGTTTCGCAGGTACGAGCCGACGGAACGCTCGTCATCACCGACAGCCACCATCCCGTACAAGCGCCCGCCGATGCCCGGATCATCGAACTGGACCGGCCGACACGAATAGAGACCGAGCTGGCAGCCCGGTTGCCCCACGATATCAATCACAGCACAGCACTCATCCAGCAGCGTCTGGCCAACGACGGTAAAGAGCTTCGGCAACGTCTAGGAGCTGCCTACCAGGGTGTGGTGGAAGCCTGGAGCCTGGGCATCACCACGCTCCCTGCAGTGGTCGTCGACCGACATTACGTGGTTTATGGCGAGCCGGACGTCGCCAAGGCGGTTGCGCTCATCGAGGCGCACCGAGGGACGCAACCATGACGCGCCCTCGCCGCCTGCGCGCCGGCATCGCCACCCTTTTCCTGCTGGCTGCCTCGCCATCGTTTGCCCTCGACACGGCGACCATCGTGGCCTCGGTCGTCTCCCCCGACTGCCTGGCTTACCGCGTCGTGGGCATCTGTTATTGGCTGTACTGCAGCCATGGCGGTTGCTCGATACGCACCTCGGTGAAGGTCAGGCACTACGTGCCCGATGCGGTGGTGTCCAGCTACTCGGATACCGGAGCGAACCCCTGGGTGGAAGTACGCCCACTCAGCCCTCCCAACTTCACCGCACAAGCCGGTGGAGACGGCACGACCAATCACGACACCGAAAACAACCTGGCGAAATTCAAGAATACGGACGTGCTCGGCCATCCCGGAGGCTATGCCCTCAGCCGCTTCGCCGCAGCCTCGGGCTACGCCTGCCGAGGTGCAGGGATCGCCTTCATGCCCTACCTGCTGAGCACCCTCGATACGCTCGCCTGGCGCTACGATGTGCCGGAGCTGGCTTATCCCGAGGCCCTCACGCCGGGCACACGCGAGATAGGTAGGCGCTCATCCCTGAACCTCTGGGGCAACGTCTATCCGCGCGGCGGTTTTCTTCACCAGGCCGATGACTACAAAGCCGCTGCCGTGGTGGCTCAACGCGCTGGCGACATCGTCACTCGCCGCGGACAGATCCATGTCTACCAGCCTCTGCTCGCCACTCCTCGAGACGGCTACTGGCCTGCAGGGGCTCTCATCGAGAGCGATGAGGCGACAGGCAAATGGCAGGAGCTGACTCCGTCGTTGTCGTCCACCTGCGCGGTTTTCCCCAACGTAGCGCAGCATGTGCAGGCGCCGCAGGGAGACTACGCCTGGGTGTTGTGGCGTCCCTACCGCTGCTGCCAGCGACGCGGCCAAGTGCTTGTCGGCAGCACGGATTTCGAGTGAGGAATGCCCGCGTGCGTCGGCCCTCCCCCTCACCTATTCGCTTCGGCAGTCTGGCGCTGCTCATGGGAGCCTTCGCGATGGCCTGTCCACTGTTCGGAGCACAAGCCAGCGAGTACAGCGCGCAGCAGCAAGGCTCGGTCATCGGCGACGATGTCCTGTACAGCATCGGCGGTGGCCAGGCCGTTTCGATGTCACCGGCCTCGAGCATGCATGGCCTTGGTGTCGGAGTGGGTTGGAACAACAACCTGATCTGCGGAAACATGTCGCTGTCCACGACCATCCAGAACCAGTTGAACGGCCTGACCAACGGCTTCCAAACGATCATGAGCAGTGTCATCCAGAACGCCACCTCGGCCGTGGCGTCGCTGCCGGCGCTGATCATCCAGCGCGCCGATCCGGGGCTCTACAACCTGCTCACCAATGGAGTATTGCAAGCCCGGCTCGACTTCGACCGCTCCAAGCTGACCTGCCGCAGCATGGCCGACAAGATGGCCAGCACAGCCGGCGGCCAGCTCGGATGGGACCAGCTAGCCGAAGGCATGGCGTTGAAGCAGGCGGTAGCCAGCCATGACGCCGTCTCCGCCGTCGAGCAAGCCGAAACCAGTCACGGCAACGACGGCGTGCCCTGGGTCGGCGGCGACAATGCCGGCGGCTCAGGACAACGCCCGATACGCATCGTCAGCGACGTTACGCGCGCCGGCTACAACCTGGTCAACGGCCGCGATGCCACCGACGGCAGCTCGATCGACACAAGCCAATGTGGCGGCAATCTCGCCTGCCAGACCTGGAGCTCTCCAGACGCCGCTGCCAACTGGGCGGTACGGGTGCTAGGCGAACAGGAACAACGGACCTGCGAAGCCTGCACCAAGAGCGTCGCCACCCCGGGAGTGGGCCTCACCCCACTGATCCAAGAAGAGTACGAGGCGAAGCTGGAGGCGCTGCAGCAGCTGGTTGCCGGCAGCCGCACCATGAGCATCGAAAACCTGCAGGCCGCCGGCAGCAGTTCCCTGCCCATCACCCGCGGCGTCATCGAGGCGCTCAGGGACGAACCCGACCAGGACCTGCTCGCCCGGCGCCTGGCCTCCGAGGTTGCGCTGGCGAGCGTGTTGGAGAAGGCCCTCCTGCTGCAGCGCACCTTGCTGACTGGCCGAAAGGAGCCGAACGTCGCCGCGAACGACCTGGCACAGAAAGCGGTTTCGAACGAGAGCGATGTCCTCGACCGGGAGATCCTCAGCCTGAAAACCGAGTTGGAGCTGCGCCGTGAGCTGGCTGCCAACTCACCGACCACCATCATCCAACGGCACAGTACGCGCGCCGCCGGCTCTCGCGGTATCTACCAGGGCGACCCGACACGCGACCGCCTGGACAAGCTGCAGCAGCCTTCAAGCGACGGAGCCACTCCGTGAGTCGCACCTTGCAATGCCCTCGATGGCTACGGCGCAAAGGCGCGCTCCTTGCCTGGGGCATCCTGCTGCTTGCAGTCATTGCCGTGATCAATGCGATAGGCCTCCGCCTGGCGGGTAGCGCCTTGACCTGGCAAGTATGGCTGACGACACACAGCAGCTACTTCCTAGCCTGGCGAATACTGCTCTATGCCACCACCGCTCGGGGCTGGCTGTGGATGCGCAAACGCGTGCTGGCACGCGAACCGGATCCCGCTGCCCGGCTACGACTGCTGTGCACCGAGTTTGCCGCAGTCGCCGCACTCGCCGTGCAGGAAACGCTGTCACTCGCTCAGCACGGCTGACCTGGAGCTGACGATGACGCTCTACACCACCGACTACCTGGAGTATTACCTGACGCTGGTGAGCTGGATCATCCATAACGGCATCTGGTCAGTGCTGACGGCCAGTGGCGCTTTCGCCCTGCCATTCCTGGCGATCATCCTCCAGGAGTGGCTCCGCGCCCGTGCCGAAGGCGCCGACGAGGGCAACAAAGGCGCGCTGTCGGCCAGCCGCATCGAGAACCGCGTTTTCGTGGCGATCGTCGTCATCATGTTCGCCGGCATCCCATTCATCGACGTGGACTTCAACACGTTGCAGTTCGATCAATCCCGCTCCACCCAGTGCCAGGTGAATGCCCCTCAACCTGCCAAAACAGGCTGGTCGCAGTCCTTCAGCACGCTCAACAACCAATCGGCGAAGGTGCCAGTGTGGTGGTTCTTCATGCATGCCCTCTCACGCGCGATCACCGGCGCTTCGGTGGCGGCCATCCCCTGCGGCACGGACGTGCGCCAGATTCGCATGGATATCGACGCCACACGTATCGACGATCCGCTGCTGGCCCAGGAGGTCAGCGATTTCACACACGACTGTTACGGGCCCGCACGCGCCAAGTTCTTCATGAACCGCCCCGAGATGACTGAGGAGCAGATGTACGATGTGACCTGGATAGGCTCGCGCTTCTTCCTCGACCACAGCGGCTACTACGACACCTACCACTCCAGTACGCCCCGCGAGGGTTGGGCCTATGACAGCAACCGCGACGCAGGGCTCGCCGAGGTCCCCAGCGGTGCTGGCTACCCCACCTGCCAGCAGTGGTGGTCGGATAGCAACGGCCTGCGTGCGCGGCTGCTCAGCCAGGTCGACCCCAATCTGCTGACCAGGATCGCCAACTGGGCAGGCTTCCTCTCCCAGGACCAGGTCAACGACTCGGTAATCCGGGCCATCGCCTCGCCCCAGCAGCAGAAGCTCAACCAAGGAGCTGTCTACAGCGACTACGGTGGCCAGGTCAGCATGACTGCGCCGAACGTGGCCGCTCGCGCCACCGGTGATGTCGGACTGGCGCTGGGCTCCGTGGCCTTCTTCCCCGCGATGGATGCCATGCGCCAGGCACTGCCGATGGTTCTGGCGTTGCTCAAGATGGCGCTGGTGATCTGCATTCCGCTCATGCTGGTGATCGGTACCTATGACCTCAAGATCGTAGTCACCGTCAGCGTGGTGCAATTCGCGCTGTTCTTCGTCGACTTCTGGTTCCAGCTCGCTCGCTGGATCGACTCGACGATCCTGGACGCGCTCTATGGGACAGGCTGGGGGTGGAATCGCCCGCACACGAACTTCGATCCGATGATCGGGCTGAACAACGCCTTCGGCGATCTGCTGATCAGCTTCGTGATGGCGACGATGTTTATCGTGCTGCCCACGTTCTGGATCGCAGCCTTGGGATGGGTCGGCATACATGCAGGTGTGATTGCTCAGAATATTGCGGTCGGCTCCAAGGATGTCAGAGACAGCACAGGAGCAGGGGTGAGCAAAGTGTCGGGTAAGGTCATGTAGGTTAGTGCGCTACGAAATCAGTCGTCGTAGGGATCATTAGGCTCGTGAGGATCAAGCCGGTGCCCACCGGAGGAATACAGACCAAAGCCCGCCTCACCATGACGCATTTCATCATTGGGCGGCCAGATATTTTCTTGCGACATACTTTGTGGGAAAGCAAGGCTAGCTGTCAGTAGAACCACAAGCAGAAGCGCCAACCAAAAAGCGCTGTAAAGAAGCACGCCAAGCACCACCAGCTTGATACCCCAGAGCAGCACCGTAGCGCCACCGGCAGATACCCCCTGTCCAACCAACCAGCCATTCACCCTCCGCTCCTGGCGAACGTATCCGCGGCATACTCGACCTAGCGTCTGACCCAGCCGTTCTGCCAAAGAGGTCGATGCCGAAGGTTTCATGGTCACTACCTCATGGTTGCTCTGTCTGTGCTCTCCAAAAATCTCCTGCTTCGCAATTGAAGCCCACGCGTCGGTGCAACGACAAAGTGCTGCGACCTCATTCTATGAAACGCCAAAAGCTCAGCAAGGTGCATCGCACCTGATAGCCGGTATATCGCTGAAAAATTCCAACAACCCACGGATAATCCGGGCGACGTCATGCCGGATTGGCTGGCCTTGGCCTCTCCTGCCCGTGCTTCGATGGTCCTGCAACCAGTTCGCAGTCTGCGGACACTGCATCGCCTACCAGGCGATTCCCCATAGCAGCTTCTTCCGGTGCCACTTGGCAACGCTGCAGCCCGCTGATTGACCTCAGCAGGCTCCCGGAACCGCTGTTCTCCCCCGGTGGGGCATTCGTGCCCTTCCGCCCGGATGCCCTGTTCTTCTATCCCAGAGCATCCGTTCTCCTCACTTCCTTCCCGAGGTGTTGTCCTCTAGACGGCTGCTCCTGTCCCAGGAGTACTGACCATGGGTATGGATGTTTTCGGCAAATCCCCTACCTCCGAACGCGGCAAGTATTTCCGCAACAACGTGTGGTGGTGGCATCCCTTATGGGACTACTGCGAGCGACTCGCTCCCGACATCATCCCTAGCGACAACCTGGGTCATTCCAATGATGGTTGGGGACTCAGCAACCGCGCTGCACTCAAGCTGGCTGATCGCCTAGCCACCGCTCTCGCATCTGGTGAGACGGAGCAGTATGCGCAGCGCTACTCTGCCTACCTCGAATCGCTACCTGATGAGCCTTGCACCGTTTGTGGTGCAACAGGCAAGCGCACTGCACCGCCGACCATCGGTCCCGGTATGCAGCC
Source organism: Pseudomonas sp. R3.Fl (assembly GCF_023516765.1). Taxonomy (NCBI): domain Bacteria; kingdom Pseudomonadati; phylum Pseudomonadota; class Gammaproteobacteria; order Pseudomonadales; family Pseudomonadaceae; genus Pseudomonas; species Pseudomonas sp. R3.Fl. The sequence goes on along the minus strand of NZ_JAMGSO010000001.1, from coordinate 6,016,858 downwards.
ATGCAATTGCTGCAACGGCTCCGGCCATACTCCGAGCTTCGAGAAGCATTACCCCTTCTCGGTCGAAAATGTCCGCGAATTCGAAGCGTTCCTTCGAGAGTGCGGCGGATTCAATATTCATTGAAACCTACATCCTTGAGCCGTGCATCGCACGGCTCTTCTATTTCAGACATCCCCCCCTGGAGATCTGTGGGACCGCCACAAAAAAGGCGATCTGATTTCCGGCTTGTTTCGCCAGGCGGACACGCGTCATGCCCACGATGAAAGGGCTCATCACCGCAAAAGGCCATAATGGCCAAGGGAATGGGGCCCAAGGGAAATGGGCCTACCCGGAAAAGGAAAAGGCTCCCCACCACCAGGTGCCTTCGATGCTTGCACTCTTTCATTGGAAACACCCTTCGCCCGCAGAAAACCTCCAGGAGAAGAGCGCCACCATGGGAAACTGGCTACGCCCAGAACCCGCCTCCATCCTACTGGCTACGCCACGTCGACAGCTCCTGCTGGAACACATCTGGCAACGCACCTCGCTCTCTCGCAGGCAATTCGCCAACCTGTACCGTGCGCCGCTGGAGCGCTTCGCCGAACTGGTCCAGCAATTTCCCGCCTCCGAAAGCCATCACCATGCCTATCCAGGGGGCATGCTGGACCATGGCTTGGAAATCGTGGCCTACGCCCTCAAACTGCGACAGTCACACCTGCTGCCCACTGGTACCACGCCTGAAGATCAGGTTGTGCAGGCAGAGGCCTGGACCGCCGCCGTAGCCTATGCCGCCTTACTGCATGACCTCGGCAAGATCGCGGTCGACCTGCACGTCGAATGGGCCGATGGCAGTTCCTGGCACCCCTGGCACGGTCCGCTGAGGCACGCATATCGATTCCGCTATCGCCAGAACCGCGAGTACCGACTGCACAGCGCGGCGACGGGCCTGCTGTACCGGCAGGTGCTCGATGGCGAGATCCTGGATTGGCTCAGCACCTATCCCTCGCCCTGGTCTGCGCTGCTGTACGTGCTGGCCGGCCAGTACGAGCATGCTGGTACGCTGGGCGAACTGGTCGTGCAGGCGGACCGCGCATCCGCCTCCCAGGCCCTGGGAGGCGATCCAGCCCGGGCCATGTCGGCGCCGACGCGTACCCTGCAGCGCAAGCTGCTCGACGGCCTGCGCTACCTGCTGAAAGAGGAACTGAAGCTCAACCAGTCCCAGGCTTCGGATGGTTGGCTGACTCAGGACGCACTCTGGCTGGTCAGCAAAACCGTCTCGGATAAATTGCGTGCCCATTTGCTGGCCCAGGGCATCGACGGCATCCCCGCGAACAACACCGCCATCTTCAACGTGCTGCAGGACCACGGCATGCTGCAGCCCACACCGGACGGCAAGGCGATCTGGCGGGCAACCGTCATGAGCGATGCGGGCTGGTCGCATGCGTTCACGCTGCTGCGACTGGCCCCGGCCTTGATCTGGGACGCAGATGATCGCCCGGTGCCGTTCGCGGGTACCGTCGTCGTGGAGGTGGAGACCCGCGAATCACCCTCAACGCCATCCGCCGTTAGCAGTGATAGGCCTCTGGAGTCCAGCGCCCCAGCGGTGCAGCCTGCTGCCCCTTCTGTCGATAGCATCGATGCACTGCTGGCGTTATTCGGTGCCTCCGATACCGAACCGCCACCGCAGGAACTGGAAGCAGAGCACCCGCCGGCAACCTGCGCCGATAAATCACCCACCCCTTCCCCGCAGATCGACTCAATACCGCCGCCCCCTGCGCTCCTCCCCACCGAAAGCGGCGGAAATTCGCGGGAGTTGCCGCCGTGCGAACATTTCATGGGTTGGCTGCGCCTGCGCATCCAGAGCCGCACGCTCATCATCAACGACGCCCGGGCGCTAGTGCATACCGTGAACGACACGGTGTTCCTGGTTAGCCCCGGCGTCTTCCAGCGCTACGCCCAGGAACATCCACAGACAGCATCGCTCGCCAAGCAGGATCAGGTAGCAGACTGGCAGTGGGTACAAAAGCGCTTCGAGAAACTGCAGCTGCACCGTAAACAAGACAGTGGCCGGAACATCTGGACCTGTGAGGTGACAGGGCCGCGCAAGTCGCGACGACTGCACGGCTACCTGCTTAAGGAGCCCCAGCAGTTGTTTGCAGAGATGCCACCTAATAACCCCTACCTGCAACTGCGGGTCGAAGGGTGACGGGTTTTACAGGAAGGAGGCGCAGAACTCAGAAGCTCTTCTCGAACTTCAGCGCCACTTCCGTCTAGCGATAGGAATATGCCCAGTCGATGCTGCTGTGGTTGTCGGTATGTTTGACGTACAGGTTGGGCACCACCCCGCCCAGTGCGAAATGCGGCATACCCAGGTTAGCGATGTAGATCTGCTGCTTGTCCTTGCGCAACCCGCCGAGGAAATAATCCGGCTCGTCGTAGCGGGTGGTTCGGTACAAGGCCATGAGGTTGAGGTTCACGCCCAGGTCGAACAGGTGGTAGATCCCCCAGGTTGGCCATGTACTCCCAGTTACTCGCCGAGTCCTGCTCCTGGGTGCAGCGCGTATAGGCTGCACCGTCATACACCATGGTCTGGCTGCCAAGCAGATATGACACCGAACTGCCCAACATGCGCTCGTCGAAATCATCAAAATAATCTCACCGCTCGCCCTGGAAACGAAAATGCTCGTTCTGCGCCTGCAAGCCCAACTGCAGCCGCTGGGTCAGGCTGTACCTCCACTCCCCTTGGCGCTAACGCACTTATATGCACGCAGGAAGAAACACGCCTATACGCTCGATAGTTGACCTACAAGCGGTGGCCGATTTATGCAAAGTCAATGGCGAGATTGGGAGAACCACCGTACTGTTGAAGAACCGACTGTCAAACATACGCATTGAGCATGGGAAGTTAAAGTCAACACAGAAATCACATACACAATGTCATGACTCGTCCGAACCTGATTGGGCTCATACGAAGGAGGCGAAAATTGAAAGATTCACGCCATAGAAAAATATTTCGCAGATGAGCCAATAAAAAATAGAAATTTTTACCATGAAATTTTTAGATACTATATTTAAAAACGAACTCTCTGATGAGAAAATATTAGCTCTCAAGTACATCACTGAAGCCTTCCCAGAAGGAATCAGCGGCTACGAATCAAGCGACCGTAATGACCGCAAATGAATCAGTACCAAAGCCAACCTTTTTTTGACAATTACGTCAAAAAAAGGTATTCTCTCGACCTGTTAACTCATCGAGGAAATGCGCCTTGCGCACGGTTCAAGAGCTAGGCAGAGCGGTTGCTGAACGTAGACACCGACTAGGGCTAAAACAAGGTCTTGTGGCAACTGAGGCTGGGATTTCTCAGGAGTGCCTGTCCCGCTTCGAGCGTGGACGTTCGGAGGAGCTCGGTTCCAGAAAGCTGCTTGCAATCCTTAAAATTCTCGGGCTTGAACTGTCTCTGCAAGCCATTTCTTCTGATTCGCTCGGCAATAAGACAAAGGTTTCCGCTGATGAATGACCTGTTCACTATCTCTGGGGGCAACTGCGAACCAGCAATGGAAGGCTTATTTGATCGAGTTGTTATAGGGCTAGGGAAACAAATCAATGGTTCAGACCATGACTTTCTGAGAAAGCAAAATGCGCCCTCCTTTTCTAGCGGGGGTAATCACGTTTCCCTTGTAGACCTTTTCTGTGGCGCGGGTGGGATTTCCCTCGGTATATCTGAAGCGGCTCAAGACCTTGGCTTTAGTATGCGCATCCCACTAGCTGTCGATTTTGAGGCAGCGGCGGTGAATGTATACAAAGAAAACTTCAAATTTGCCAATGTAGTCCAGGCAGATGTTAGCGATATTTTTAGTAATTCCGACCAGTTTACGCAACTTACAGATGCGGAACAAAAATTAAAAGAGAACATAGGGAAAGTTGATATTTTAGTTGGTGGGCCACCGTGCCAGGGCCACTCGGATCTAAATAATTATTCAAGGCGAGACGACCCTAAGAATAGTCTTTATTTCATAATGGCTCGCGCGGCTTATGTACTCCAACCATCTCACATAATGATTGAGAATGTTCTAGGTGCACGCCATGACAAAAACGGCGTTGTTCACAAGACCATTTCTGCCCTTCAGGAGCTAGGATATCAAGTTGAGATGGCTCCTGTAGATCTAACGGTAATCGGTGTTCCTCAAACCCGACGCAGACTCATCATAATTGCTTCAAAAGCAAAGAGCCCAGACATTACGGACGCAGTAGAGAGATTTAGCACTACGACGCGCAGTCTTGAGTGGGCCATCAAAGATCTCGAAGACCGAAACTCTTCTAGCTTGGAGGAAACTCCTTCGAAACCATCAAAAAACAATATGGCTAGAATAAACTATCTATTTGAAAATAATCTAGACGATTTACCTAATCACATGAGACCACCTTGCCATGCCCATGGCAATCATTCTTATAAAAGCATTTATGGTCGCTTGAAATGGAATGAACCATCGCAAACTATTACAAGTGGCTTTTACAGCATGTGTATGGGGAGGTATGTACATCCGAGTCGTCGACGCACATTGACAGCGAGAGAAGCCGCTAGGCTGCAGTTTTTCCCAGATTATTTTAAATTTGGAGCAGCGGGTTCTCGAACTGCAATTGCAAAAATAATCGGTAATGCCGTTCCCCCTAAACTATCTTATATTTTTGCTTATAGTCTGCTCTGTAGCGATCGCCCATGACTCATGAAACTGTACCCCCCCCCCAACTAGCACCTACGGTTTGTGGGCTATTCTCGGGAATTGGTGGCCTGGAGCTTGGCTTCCACTTAAACGGATTCCAATCTCAAATGCTTTGCGAGATCGATCCTGTAGCAACGCACGTTTTGAAAGTTAGGTTTCCCGGCGTAGAACTCATCAGTGACGTGCGGGATGTATCATCTCTTCGCAATGCGGACGTTTTGTGTGCTGGCTTTCCATGCCAGAACCTTAGTTCGTCAGGAAATAAAGCAGGTATTAGCGGTAGCCAGTCTTCATTGGTAGATGAAATTTTTCGACTGCTCGAAAGCAATCACCCCAAGTGGGTAGTAATTGAAAATGTCCGTTTCATGCTTCATCTCAATCGAGGTGAGGCAATGAGACGAATAGTCGACAACTTCGAGCGACTTGGATACAACTGGGCCTATCGAGTCATTGATTCTCAATCTTTCGGAGTGCCGCAACGTCGACATCGGGTGTATTTCGTAGCATCCCGCGTAGAGGATCCTAGAAATGTCATCCTTTCCGATGACAGCAGCAGACCCGAAGTCCTGAAGAACTTGTCCATTGAAGAACCGATTGGCTTTTACTGGACAGAAGGTGCGTTTGCTGCTGGGCTAAATAGGAATGCAATTCCACCACTAAAGGCTGGCTCCACAATAGGCATACCCTCTCCACCCGCTATCTGTTTTCCGAACGGGTTGGTAGGAACTCCAGACATCAGAGATGCAGAGCGAGTGCAAGGCTTCCATGAAGACTGGACTAAACCAGCCGAAGAAGTAGCCAAACCATCAATTAGATGGCGTTTGCTAGGTAACTCTGTAACTGTGAACGTTTCAGAATGGATCGCGCACAAAATCCTGAAACCGACTCAGTACGATGCTTCTAAAGATCAACCTTTAGGCAAAAAATGGCCTATGGCAGCTTGGTCTATCGACAAGCAAAGATATGAATCTACCAGCTCAGATTGGCCTTTCAACTCTAGAATAGCTCGAATATCAGACTTTCTCCTACACCCTGTCAAGCCTCTATCAGCGCGCGCAACCATAGGCTTTTTATCTCGAGCATACAAGGGCAACCTAAAATACCCGGAAGGGTTTCTAGAAATACTCAGCAGTCATTCAGGATATAAATGAAAATGGACTTAAAAGCAATTTCCATAGATGACTTTTTTGAAGCAGTACAATACCTCCGAGAGGCTGACTCTCAAAATAACAGCAAAGGGAAACTGATTAAAGATTGGTTCTCTGAAAACTTCGGTGCGACCGCACGTGCCAGCATCGTTAATGAAACCCGCCAAGCTGGAAACAGAGTAAAGGAGCAGTTGGGAGCACAAGATGCACAACATGTAGTCTATGTAGTGACAGACCCAAATGCATTGGAAAAGCTAATCAACGACTGCCGAAAATTTTTGTATCACGGATTAGAAACCATACTATTCATGGAAGCAGCGAAAGGGGCCACGGGCACGGCTACGCCTGTCTTTCTACTTTCAAACATAAGTGCAAACAGCGCGGTAGAAGAATTTTACTTGATGCACTTTAAAAACTTGAAAGGCCAGCATTTTAGCCCCAGCCGCCAAGGATTCTCTTTCAAAGAGGCTCAAAACGACTTGACTCATACCAAATCACAATCTCTCATAGCCGAAGACAATGAGATTTATGTTAAGGTCTTGGAGCTTTTGGATGATGGCTATGGAGGAGTAATCTTCACTGGAGATCCAGGAACTAGTAAGAGCTGGTTTGCTCGACAGATAGCGCTAAAATTGGCTGACGGCAATCAGGATCTCATGAGGTTTATTCAGTTCCATCCGGGTTATCAATACGAAGATTTCGTAGAATCCTACATCCCAAACGAGAAAGGAGGATTTGACCTAGTTGACAAGATCTTCCTAAGAGCCTGTGAGTCAGCACGAAAAAACCCTGCATCGACCTCAGTACTTGTTATCGATGAGCTCAGCCGAACTGACGTAGTGCGGGTGTTCGGGGAAGCACTCACATATCTCGAGCAATCTAATAGAGAATTGAATTTCACTCTGTCCTCCGGTAGACCTTATTCGGTTCCCGATAACTTAGTGGTTCTTTGTACAATGAACCCTTGGGATAGGGGGGTTGAAGAGCTAGACCTAGCTCTCGAACGTCGATTCGCAAAAATTCACTTCGAACCCAAAATTGAACTCTTGAAAGAGGCACTGGCGGAAAGCAAGCTGAGCGATGAGCGAAAAAGAAAAGTTGAACAGTTTTTCTTTCTTACCTCAAGGCACTCCAACCGGCTATGCAGTCTCGGTCATGCATATTTTTTAAAGGCAAAGGATGACAGCAGCCTTAGGCGCCTTTGGGATCACCAGCTTTCCTTCCATTTCGAGAGAGTACTCAAGAACGACCCAGAGCAGTTAGCCCAAATCAAGTCCGCTTGGAATCGTATTTTCGATGAAGAGTGAAAACGCAACAACACTAACTATCGCAGAATTCAGGGACATTGACGTCCCTGAGTCTCTATTACTTCCAAGCGGCGAGCTTTTAGCTTATCCCGAGGCGCTCGAGAAAAATTTTTTTTCTATTCGATATAAAAAAGGGAAGCCAATATTTCAAGCGGGGGGTTGGGTCGGCGTCATTCCGATAAATGATAAGCTGTGCCTCAACATAATTCCCAAGGTGCCTATCAGCAACCTTGAACGGCTTGTCTTTCTTTCCAACCACAAACCTGAAGCCCTTAAAAATTTCAAACGTCGCTACTCCCCTCATGATTATTCCTCAAAAAACCTCAGCGAATTTTTGACTGACTGCTTGCTCAAGCATATCGAGGAAATTATAAATACTGGTCTTTTCAAAAAGTTCATAGAAGTCGAAAAGAGAACTTTATTTCCTTCGGGGAAAATAGACTTTAACAAGACGATCAGAGCCCGTGGAAAACTTAACGGCGTGCACGTCGTAACCTCCCACTACGAGCGCACGATCGACAATCCACCGAACCGTTTTCTAAAGAAAGTTTGTCTAGGCTTTTCACAAAACTCGGAAATCATTAAAGACAAACGCCGCCGCTTATCCATACAGTACATCTTAAATTCTCTGGCCGAGGTTTCGGACAAATATGATCTGCAAGGTGCACAACATGACACCAACCTAAAAATAGAGAACCTAAAAGAAAACTACCAAGATGCGATAAGTTTAGCTTTAATCCTTGTATCTGGAAAAGGAATAAGCTTTGGCCTAACGGGTTCCACAAGCGCCAACTCTTTAATTTTAAACTTAGCAGAAGCCTTCGAGTGGTATGTTCTGGAGGTATTACGGACTGCCTACCAAAACCGGGATGACATTAAAGTTCTAGACGGAAACAAAGGAGGAGTGGATGGTGGAAAAAAGCCTTTGCTAACGCCTCTAACAAACATCCACCCCCCCCAAAAGCCGATCATGGCAACCCCGGACATCGTCTTGAAAGTCTCCAGGGGCAATGAAGTTTTATCCATTGTTATCGATGTGAAATACAAGTCCGTAGAAAAAATCCCAGATCGTGATGATCTCAACCAGATTATCTCCTACGCTGCCTCATACAGTGCAACCCACGGAATTTTGATATTACCTGCAAATGATAAAAACCCATCAAGCTTAAATTTGATAGGAGAGTTGCCCGGCATGAAATTCTACACTCTATTTATTGATTTAAACCACGCCAGCATCGAAGAGGAAGAGTCTCTACTGGCGTCTCGACTGGCAGGCTTATTTACTAATAACTGAGAATTTTCTATGGAGTTGACGCCAGAAACATCATTTCGAATGCGCTCCGTACGCCGAAAGAATACAACCCCAGAGATAACCGTACGTAAGGCACTACACCGACTGGGTTACCGATTTCGGCTTCATCAAAAAACACTACCAGGATCACCGGATATAGTCTTAAAAAAATATAAGACTGTAATTTTTGTGCATGGCTGCTTTTGGCATCGTCATCCAATGTGTAGATACGCCACATTCCCTAAAACCAGAGCTGAATTTTGGTCCAATAAATTTCAGAAAAACATTAATAGAGACAAGGCAAACATTGAGGCACTTACTAATATGGGCTGGCATGTTCTGGTTATCTGGGAATGCCAAACTAGAGAAATTGCGTTTCTGGACGAAACTCTGCTGATGCTGCACTCGAGGACGGAGACGTCGAACAGCTAGTACGCCTGCCTGCCAATGCGTTTATACACTCCTTTACTATCGTCTCCCACTCTCGGTACAGTAGCTAAATTTATATGGATTCGTTAGCCTACGCAGACCTTCGGACTTGACTGGCATCTGATAACGTACCTTACGGTGCTTCTGTGAGGCTTTGCTAAATAAGCAGTACCCCACAGCACTCATAATCCTCATAACCGAGAGCAGAGTGGCCGTTAGTTTCAGCTCCTAGGTTCTGTACGAAAAGTCGGTACAGGTAGAATCGCCGCCATGATTGGCTGGGGGCCACATGGAAAGCGATACGAACTCCCGGATGCGGCCTGGAGGTTGATCAAGGATCTGGTTTCTCCAGAACAGAAGATGGGCCGGCCGCGCCGTGATGATCAGTTAGTGCTCAACGGCATCTTCTGGATCCTCTGCTCCGGGGCCCGGAGCGCTTCGGCCCTTGGTCGACGATGTATCAGCGTTTCCGTGACTGGCGAGACGACGACACGTTCGACCAGGTTCTTGAGCGTCTGCATGTTCGGCTGAATCAGGAAGGGCTGATCGATCTGGATACCTGGATGATCGACTCCACCGTGGTATGTGCAACCCGAGCCTCTTCAGGCGCCGGAAAAAAAGGGGGCGGAAGAACCGCTAGACCACGCCTTGGGACGCAGCCGAGGCGGCCTGCCCCTGCTCTGCGTGCCAACGGTGTGCCTCTGCGCTTCTTGCTGTCGTCCGGGCAAGCCAGCGATATTGGACAGGCCCAGCCACTCCTGGATCAGATACGCATTCCCGGAAAGCCGGGGCGACCTCGCAAGCTCTACCGCTGGTTACTGGCTGGCAAGGGCTACGACGCCGAGCACCTGCGTCAGTACTGCGACCGCTACCACATGCAGCCGGTGATTCCGCAGCGCACCATGAAGCGCAAACCCAAGCCGGGGCGACCTCGGCTGTCGACCGCCCGAAATACCGACAGCGGAACATCATCGAGCGGATGTTTGGCTGGCTAAAAAAAAGCCGGAGGATCGGCACCCACTACGACAAGTTTGCCAGAAGTTTTGCCGCTATGGTCACGCTGGTCTGCACGCTGCGCTGTCTACGGCAGTACTTTTCCTACAAAACCTAGTTCCTGAGTGCGAAGTCACTAGACTCCCCGAAACTTGATCATATAGTTTTTCAATGATATATCTAGTAAAGAAAAAACCCAGCATATGTGCTGGGGCTTTTTGAAACTTTGAGCGCAACCTCAAGGTGTAGGTAGTCATGCACAATCGCGAAGAGACTGTTGCGAATCACAACGCGAAAGAGCTGTACGCCTAGAATATAGCTCTACAGGCTGACCTCTAGAATTGCAATCTAATCGATATCACCAATTGCCCTTGACCAACAACCATGCGAGGTTGCCGCTATTCTCATGACGCTCTTGGTGTAGGCGTCGTTTGACCATGATTCGTATCAATCAGACGAACCATGGCCCCCTAGCAAGCAGGCCAAGTAGCTCCCTAGCATGAGGATGCAGACACAGATCTGTCAGTTGTCTAGGAATTCAGAACTGCCACCATCTAAAGATACCGGCGAACCTGGTGTTCGTCGATATTGCTGCTGGCCGATGCCATCAAGCACACGCTGGCTGTCAGCAACCAGATCACAATCTACGCCCTGGTCGTCGACGTCATCAACGACCAGGTTCGGGGATTCTACGAGCAATACGGGTTCTTGCCGCTTGGCTCGGGTAACCGTCGCTTATTCCTCCCACTGCAGTCCATTTAATCACTCGCAAGGTAGGAACACCCCGGCCGGCTCGGATCACACGAAGACCCACCAATCCCTCCTCATGCAGTAACCAGAGCAAAAAGCGCCGGTGGGGTAAAAAGTGGGGCAAAATTCCCAAGCCCCACAAAAACATCAGGCATAAAAAAATCCAGCCACCGCTAAGTGACTGGATTTTTTAGGGATTTTTGGTCGGGACGGAGTGATTCGAACACTCGACCCCTTGCACCCCATGCAAGTGCGCTACCAGGCTGCGCTACGCCCCGACGTTGCCTTCCGGTTGCCCGGTTGGCGGATCGCACTATACCGTAAGGTTTTCTTTCGGCAAAGCACTTTTTTCATTTTTTTCAGCTACTTGCGCAGCACGTGAAGAACGTCTTCCAGTTCCGCGATCATCTGGCGGATGAGTTGCTTGTACTGGGTGATGTCTTCGCGGGCTTCGTCGCCGGAGAGGCGCTGGCGCGCCCCGCCGATGGTGAAGCCCTGGTCGTACAGGAGCGCGCGGATCTGGCGGATCATCAGCACGTCCTGGCGCTGATAGTACCGGCGGTTGCCGCGGCGCTTGACCGGGTTGAGCTGCGGGAACTCCTGTTCCCAATACCGCAGCACGTGCGGTTTCACTGCGCACAAATCGCTCACTTCACCGATGGTGAAGTAGCGCTTGCCCGGAATGGGGGGCAGTTCGTCGTTATGACTTGGTTCCAGCATAAGCCTCAACCCTGGCTTTCAGTTTCTGGCCTGGACGAAAGGTGACGACGCGGCGGGCCGTGATCGGGATTTCCTCTCCCGTCTTCGGGTTGCGACCCGGGCGCTGGCGTTTGTCGCGCAGGTCGAAATTGCCGAAACCGGACAGTTTCACCTGTTCGTTGTGCTCCAGCGCCTGGCGGATCTCTTCGAAGAAGAGTTCCACCAGTTCCTTGGCTTCCCGTTTGTTCAGGCCCAGCTCTTCATACAGACGTTCGGCAATCTCAGCTTTCGTCAGAGCCCCCATACGCTACTTCCTTAACGTGGCGTTGAACCTTTGCTCCAGCGAGGCGACGATTTTCTGCGTAGTCGCGTTCACCTCGTCATCGTTAAGAGTGCGTGATGGATGCTGCCAGGTCAAGCCGACGGCCAAGCTTTTTCCAAGCGGATCAATACCTTTACCCTGATAGACATCAAACAGCCTGAGGTCGGTCAGGAATTCGCCGGCCTCTTCGCGGATGGTCGACAGGACGGATTCGGCTGGAATATCGCGGTTGACCACCAGCGCCAGGTCGCGGCGCACCTCGGGGAAACGCGACAGTTCGCTGAACTTCGGCAGGCGGCCGCGGACCAGTTCGCCCAGCACCAGCTCGAACAGGTAGACCGGGCGATCCAGGTCCAGAGCCTTGGCCAGTTCAGGGTGCAGGGCGCCGACGTAGCCGACCAGTTCGCCATCGCGCTCGACGCGGGCGGTCTGGCCCGGGTGCAGCGCCGGGTGTTCGCCGGGGACGAAGGCGAAGGCATCGGCGGCGCTGGCACTAGCCAGCAGGGCTTCGACGTCGGCCTTGATGTCGAAGAAGTCGACGCCTTCGCGCACGTTGCTCCAGCCTTCCGGCTCGCGGCTACCGCAGATGACGCCGGCCAGCATGTTTTCCTGCTGCAGGCCCTCGAGCTGGCCGACGAAGCGCAGGCCGCTCTCGAACAGGCGCACGCGGGTCTGCTGGCGGTTCAGGTTGTGCTGCAGCGCCTTGACCAGGCCCGGCCACAACGAGGCGCGCATGGCGGCCATGTCGGCGGAGATCGGGTTGGCCAACATCAGCGGCTGCACGCCCGGGCTGAACAGTTCGAACAGCTTGGGATCGATGAAGCTGTAGGTGATGGCTTCCTGGTAGTCGCGGGCGACCAGCAGGCGGCGCAGCGCCGGCAGCTCGGCCTGGGTTTCCGACTTGGTGTTGGGTGCCAGGCGCGCCTGCGGGTAGCGCACCGGCAGGCGGTTGTAGCCGTACAGGCGGCCCAGTTCCTCGATCAGGTCGACTTCCAGGGAAACGTCGAAGCGGTGGCTGGGCACGCCGACCTTCCAGCGCCCTTCCCCATCGGCTTGCACCTGGAACTCCAGCGCGGTGAGCAGACGCTCGATTTCCGCAGCATCCATTTCCATGCCGAGCATCTGGGTGACGCGCTCGATGCGCAGCACCACCGGCTCGACCTTGGGCAGGTGGGCCTGGCTGACCTGCTCGACCACCGGACCGGCTTCGCCGCCGACGATCTGCAGCAGCAGCTCGGTGGCGCGCTCCATGGCGCGGCGGGCCAGCTGGAAGTCCACGCCACGCTCGTAGCGGTGCGAGGCATCGGTGTGCAGGCCATAGGAACGGGCCTTGCCGGCGACGGCGATGTTGTCGAAGAAGGCACTTTCCAGGAACAGGTCGCGGGTCTTGGCGCTGACGCCGCTGTGCTCGCCCCCCATCACGCCGGCCATGGCCAGGGCGCGTTCGTGGTCGGCGATGACCAGGGTGTCGGTACGCAGGGCGACTTCCTGGCCGTCCAGCAGCACCAGCTTCTCGCCCTCTTCGGCCATGCGCACGCGGATGCCGCCCTTGATCTCGTCGAGGTCGAAGGCATGCATCGGCTGGCCCAGCTCCAGCATCACGTAGTTGGTGATGTCCACTGCGGCGTCGATGCTGCGGATGTCGGAGCGGCGCAGGCGCTCGACCATCCACAGCGGCGTCGGCTTGTTCAGGTCGACGTTGCGGATGACGCGGCCCAGGTAGCGCGGGCAGGCGTTCGGCGCCAGCAGTTCGATGGAGCGGACTTCATCGATGCTGGGAGCAACCGGCTGCACATCGACGAAAGTGACCGGCGCCGAGTACAGCGCGCCCACTTCGCGGGCCAGGCCGGTCAGGGACAGGCAATCGCCACGATTGGGGGTCAGGCCGATTTCGATGGAGGCGTCGTCCAGCCCCAGGTAGTCGCGGATGCTCGCGCCCACCGGGGCGTCGGCAGCCAGTTCCATCAGGCCGGCGTTGTCGTCGCTGATTTCCAGCTCTTTGGCCGAGCACAGCATGCCGTTGGACTCGACGCCGCGCAGCTTGGCCTTCTTGATCTTGAAGTCGCCCGGCAGTTCGGCGCCGATCATGGCGAAGGGGATCTTCAGGCCCGGGCGCACGTTGGGCGCGCCGCAGACGACCTGGAAGGTCTCGCTGCCGTTGCTGACCTGGCAGACGCGCAGCTTGTCGGCGTCCGGGTGTTGTTCGGTGCTCAGCACCTCGCCCACCACCACGCCGCTGAAGGCGCCGGCGACGGGGATCACGGCGTCGACCTCGAGGCCGGCCATGGACAGACGAGCCACCAGCTCGTCGCGGGAAACCTGCGGATTCACCCAGCTCCGCAGCCATTGTTCACTGAATTTCATCCTGTTCTCCTAAGAATTCGTTGACGTCGTACGCGGCCTAGCGGAATTGCCCGAGGAAGCGCAGGTCGTTGTCGAAGAACAGGCGCAAGTCGTTGACGCCGTAGCGCAGCATGGCCAAGCGTTCGATGCCCATGCCGAAGGCGAAGCCCTGGTATTTCTCCGGGTCGATGCCGGACATGCGCAGCACGTTGGGGTGCACCATGCCGCAGCCCATGACCTCCAGCCAGCCGGTCTGCTTGCACACGCGGCAGCCCTTGCCGCTGCACAGCACGCACTGGATGTCGACTTCCGCCGAAGGCTCAGTGAAGGGGAAGAACGACGGACGGAAGCGCACCGAGAACTCCTTCTCGAAGAAGGCGCGCAGGAACTCCTCGATGGTGCCCTTGAGGTCGGCAAAGCTGACGTCTTCGTCGATCAGCAGGCCTTCGACCTGGTGGAACATCGGCGAGTGGGTCAGGTCGGAGTCGCAGCGGTACACGCGGCCGGGGCAGACGATGCGGATCGGCGGGCGCTGGCTCTCCATGGTGCGCACCTGTACCGGAGAGGTGTGGGTACGCAGCAGCATGTTCGCGTTGAAGTAGAAGGTGTCGTGCATCGCCCGCGCCGGGTGGTGGCCGGGGATGTTGAGCGCTTCGAAGTTGTGGTAGTCGTCTTCGACTTCCGGGCCCTCGGCCACTTCATAGCCGATGCGGGTGAAGCATTGCTCGATGCGTTCCTTGGTACGGGTCACCGGGTGCAGGCCGCCGGAGGTCTGGCCGCGGCCCGGCAGGGTCACATCGACGCGCTCGGCCGCAAGCTTCGCCGCCAGCGCGGCGCCTTCCAGGTCGGTCTTGCGGACGTTGAGCGCCTCCTGGACCTTTTCCTTGGCAACGTTGATCAGCGCACCCACCTTGGGGCGCTCCTCGGCCGGCAGGTCGCCCAAGGTCTTCATCACCTGGGTCAGCTCGCCTTTCTTGCCAAGATAGTGGACCCGGATCTGTTCCAGGGCATTGACGTCTTCGGTATGTCGCACAGCCTCCAGGGCTTGGGAGACCAGCGCGTCCAGGTTTTCCATGTACCAACTCCAGATACGAAATAGGGGAAGAGCGGTTAGGCTCTTCCCCTATCGGTGACGTTACGTCCCGGATAAGAATCCGGTGATTGTCTTAGGGCTTAAGCCAAGCTTGCCTTCGCTTTTTCGACAATCGCGGTAAACGCCGCTTTTTCGTTCACAGCCAGATCGGCCAGGACCTTACGGTCGATCTCGATGGCCGCCTTTTTCAGGCCGGCGATCAGACGGCTGTAGGACAGACCGTTCTGACGAGCACCAGCGTTGATACGGGCGATCCACAGGGCGCGGAACTGACGCTTGCGCTGACGACGGTCACGGTAGGCGTATTGGCCAGCCTTGATCACCGCCTGCTTGGCAACGCGGAACACGCGGGAACGCGCGCCGTAGTAGCCTTTGGCGAGTTTCAGAATCTTCTTGTGACGACGACGGGCGATCACGCCACGCTTAACACGAGCCATTTATCTATCCTCTACCAGAAATCAACGCAGACGCAGGGAGCGTTCTACACGGCGAACGTCGGAAGCAGCGAGCATCGAGGTGCCGCGCAGCTGACGCTTACGCTTGGTGGTCATTTTGGTCAGGATGTGGCTCTTGAAAGCGTGCTTGTGCTTGATGCCACCAGCAGTCACTTTGAAGCGCTTCTTGGCGCCACTCTTGGTTTTCATCTTTGGCATGTTTGGTACTCCGCATTCGTTAACAACTGATAACCATCAGGCCTGCCAGTGCCCGGGAGGTTATTTACGCTTCTTGGGAGCGATGACCATCATCAGCTGGCGTCCTTCCAGCTTAGGATGCTGTTCCACGGTGCCGTATTCGGCCAGGTCGGTCTCGACCCGCTTCAACAGCTCCATGCCCAGCTCCTGGTGAGCCATCTCACGACCACGGAATCGCAGGGATACCTTGGCCTTGTCCCCTTCACTAAGGAAACGTACCAGGTTGCGTAGTTTTACCTGGTAATCCCCTTCTTCCGTCCCTGGACGAAACTTGATTTCTTTGATCTGTTGCTGGTGCTGGTTCTTCTTCGCCGCAGCCGCCTGCTTCTTCTTCTCGAACAGGTGCTTGCCGTAATCCATGATGCGGCAGACAGGAGGCACCGCATCGGCAGAGATTTCAACCAGGTCCAGCTTGGCCTCGTCGGCGTGGCGCAGCGCCTCATCAAGGGTCACTACGCCGATCTGCTGACCGTCGGCACCGATCAGACGCACTTCGCGTGCGGTGATGTTCTCGTTGATCGGTGGTTTCGGGAGAGCCCGCTTATCCTGCCTCATTTCACGCTTAATAATGATTACTCCGAGTCTTGGCGACCACGCCGGGAAACCGCCCGAGTCAACAGCTCGACGAACTGGGAAAGCGGCATCGAGCCGAGGTCTTCCCCTTCGCGCGTGCGTACGGCGACGGCCTTCGATTCAACCTCCCTGTCTCCAATAACCAGGAGATAGGGAACCTTGAGCAAAGTATGCTCGCGGATTTTAAAGCCGATTTTCTCGTTTCTCAAGTCGGACTTGGCACGGAATCCGCTTTCCTCGAGCGCGCGGACCACTTCCTCGGCGAAATCGGCCTGCTTGTCGGTGATGTTCATGACCACCGCCTGGGTCGGCGCCAGCCAGGCCGGGAACAGGCCGGCGTAGTGCTCGATCAGCATGCCGATGAAGCGCTCGAAGGAACCGAGGATGGCGCGGTGCAGCATGACCGGGCGCTTGCGGTTGTTGTCTTCGGCGATGTAGCTGGCGTCCAGGCGCTCCGGCAGGTTCGGGTCGTACTGCAGGGTGCCGCACTGCCAGTTACGGCCCAGGCAGTCCTTCAGGGTGAACTCGATCTTCGGGCCGTAGAAGGCGCCCTCGCCCGGCTGGTATTCCCATTCCAGGCCGGATTCGTTCAGAGCGTCCGCCAGCGCGCCTTCGGCACGATCCCACAGTTCTTCGGAGCCCACGCGCTTGGCCGGACGGGTGGACAGCTTCATGGAGATGTCGGAGAAGCCGAAGTCGGCGTAGACCTGCAGGGTCAGCTTGATGAAGTCGGCCGCTTCCTTCTTCACCTGGTCCTCGGTGCAGAAGATGTGCGCGTCGTCCTGGGTGAAGCCGCGCACGCGCATGATGCCGTGCAGCGCGCCCGAAGGCTCGTTGCGGTGGCAGGCGCCGAACTCGGCCAGGCGCAGCGGCAGGTCGCGGTAGGACTTCAGGCCCTGGTTGAAGATCTGCACGTGGCACGGGCAGTTCATCGGCTTGACCGCGAAGTCGCGACTTTCCGACGAAGTGGTGAACATGTTCTCGGCGTAGTTCGACCAGTGGCCCGAACGCTCCCAGAGGATGCGGTCGACAACCTGCGGGGTGCGCACCTCGACGTAGCCGTGCTCGCGCTGCACCTTGCGCATGTACTGCTCGAGCACCTGATAGACGGTCCAGCCGTTGGGGTGCCAGAACACCATGCCCGGCGCTTCTTCCTGCAGGTGGAACAGGTCCAGCTGCTTGCCGATGCGGCGGTGGTCGCGCTTCTCGGCCTCTTCGATGCGCTGGACGTAGGCGGCCAGCTGCTTCTTGTCGGCCCAGGCGGTGCCGTAGATGCGCTGCAGCTGCTCGTTCTTCGAGTCGCCGCGCCAGTAGGCGCCGGAAATCTTGGTCAGCTTGAAGGCCTTGAGGAAGCGGGTGTTGGGCACGTGCGGGCCGCGGCACATGTCCACGTACTCTTCGTGGTAGTACAGGCCCATCGCCTTCTCGTCGGGCATGTCCTCGACCAGGCGCAGCTTGTAGTCCTCGCCGCGGGACTTGAACACCTCGATGACTTCGGCACGCGGGGTCATCTTCTTGATGACGTCGTAGTCCTTGTCGATCAGCTCGGCCATGCGCTTCTCGATCGCCGCCATGTCCTCGGGGGTGAAGGGGCGCTCGAAGGAGATGTCGTAATAGAAGCCTTCGTCGATCACCGGGCCGATGACCATCTTCGCGCTCGGGTATAGCTGCTTGACCGCATGGCCGACCAAGTGCGCGCAGGAGTGGCGGATGATTTCCAGCCCTTCCTCGTCCTTCGGGGTGATGATCTGCAGGGTCGCGTCGTGTTCGATCTTGTCGCAAGCATCCACCAGCTTGCCGTTGACCTTGCCGGCCACGGTGGCCTTGGCCAGGCCCGCGCCAATGGATTGCGCCACCTCGGCCACGCTGACCGGGTGATCGAAGGACCGCTGACTACCGTCGGGAAGAGTAATGATGGGCATGGCGCCTCCTCTCCTAGTGGTGACCCCTACGAAAGGCCACATGGGTTGGGATGTGCCAGTAAGCGTCGCCCGCCGGGCAGGCCTGCCTCACAGTGGCAGGCGCCTTTTCGGCACCCTGCGCTTGCGCGCGCGGACGGAGATCACTGGAAGAAAAACGAACGAAGCCCCGACAAGCGGGGCAGGTCGCCATGGTACTGCATGTGGAGGCAACTGACGAGCGGCATCAGTGCGCGTCGATAAACTCCAGCACGACGCGATTGAAGGCGGCCGGCCGCGTGGCGTTCATGCCATGGGAAGCGCCGGCGATGACTTGGCTGTGCACGTCCGGCAGCGCCTGCGCCAGGGCCTCGACCACCTGCGGGAAGGGCTCAGGGCTGAGTTCGCCGCGCAGCAGCAGGGCCGGCACCGCCAGCGTGGCCAGGCGCGCGCGCCCGAGCGGCTCCGGCCGATCGGCGACCTGGCCGATCAGCGTCATGGCGTTATCGGTGGCCATGTCACGGAAGTGCCGCGAGGAACGCCGCCAGATCCCTGACCCGCTGACGGTGTCGACAAACAGCTCCAGGCCCGCCTCGACCTCGCCCTGGCGGATCAGCTGCAGCGCCTGCTCGCGGAAACGGTTGCGCTCGGCTGGCGCCGCCGGCACGGGCACACCGGCCGCCTGGAACAGGTCGGCGGCGAAATCCCCGCCCGGGTCGCACAGCACCAGCGAACGCAGGCGCCCGGGCGCCTCCAGCGCCAGGCGCAGGCAGATATTGCCGCCGCGCGAATGCCCCAGCAGGTGTACCGGCTCGCCCTGCATGTCGATCAGCGCGAGCAGGTCCTCGACATGTTGCCCGGTAGTGAAGTCCGCGCCCTCGCCATTCCAGCGCTGCGGATAATAATGTCGAAGACTGGGCGCCAGCAGACGATAGCGTTCGCCCAGCCCGCGCAACTGCCATTGCCAGTAGCGGTAATCGCAGAGCGAGCCGTGCACCAGAACCAGCGGCACGCCCTCCCCTTGCTCCAGGTACGCCAGTTCATGCCCATTGAGCGAATACGACTGGATATTCGAAAGCATCTACATCCCCACCCCATGGCGCACGCAAGTTATCGGCGGCTCCCATGGCGAACCGCCATCTAGTTTGATGGAGGGCGATTATCCGTGATTCGCGCCATGGCGATAAAGCCATACATTCGGAAGGACCTTTGCAATGCCGCGAAAAATACCTGGTCGAAGATTAATTATTGCATCGCCCGCTTATTTAAATTAATAATTCGCCGCCCACATAACTTTCCGAACACAATGGTCGCCGAATAGCTGCGCACCGATATCCGTTTCGGAATGACCTGCCCTGGAGTGCAAACATGTCCAAACTCGCGGAATTCCGTGAAGCCGAACGCCTGCTCAAAGAACAACTGGCCCTGCTGGAAAAACTGAAGAACGACAGCTCCCTGAAGAAGGAACTGGAATTCAAGGATCAGCTGCAGGCGCTGATGGATGAATACGGCATGAACCTGCGCAACGTCATCGATATCCTCGACCCGCAGGGCACCGCCAACAACACCGCCGCCGCGCCGGCTGCCAGCGCCCCGCGCCGCAGCCGCCAACTGAAGGTGTACAAGAACCCGAACAACGGCGAAGTGGTGGAAACCAAGGGTGGCAACCACAAGACGCTGAAGGCCTGGAAACAGCAGTACGGCGCCGAGACCGTGGAGTCCTGGCTGCAGAAGTGATGCCCGTCCCGCGGCGGCCGATGCCGCCGCGGGAACCTTCGCGGAAACATCCGCTGACGACCCGCACTTGAAAGACCCGCCCGGCATCCGGATAATGCCGCCCGCGAGTCATGAACTTCAGGTCGCCCCTCCCGACGCCGCCCACCCCAACCAGGGCGCCGCAGCCGGGATACACAGGGCCACGGCCAGCAGCCAGTCACTGGCAGGCGTATCCAGAGCACCCCTTGAGGTGCAGTAAATCGTCCTTACATATTTGGCAAGCCCGAACTTCGGGGGCTGGCGTATTCTCCCGCCATGGCGCCCTCGAAAGACCTCTTCGAGTTTTCATTCGCTGCCACATTCCGGTCATGGATATCACGCATTCTGCGTTCGACCGGAGTTTTTTACGTTTCACGCGGTCATAGGACCGTGACTATTTGGAAGAAAGACAATATGAAAAAAAGCACTCAGATCCAGGAGGCGATCCGCACCCTCAAGGCAGCTTTCGCCCCGCTCAACTGCATCATCCTGGCGCCGCGCAAAGACAGCTTCAGCTTCGCCCTGGTGGACGAACACGGCATCGCCTGCCATAGCGAGCGACTCTATCCGCAGCAATACCAGGCCGCAGAGCCGCTGCAGGCCGTCATCGCCCGCGTGCAGAGCACCCTGGCCGCCTGATCGGCACCCGACGAAAAGCCCCGCGAATGCGGGGCTTTTTCATTTCCGGCCCGCTCACTCCAGGCGCAGACCAGCCTTGAGCGCCGCCACCTCGGCAAGTCGCTGCGGGTAATCAGCCGCCGGCGCGGCATAGGTCAGCGAATAGGCCGCCTCCTTGCCCAGCGCGACCTGCACACCCTGCTTCATGGCCTCGCTGCCGTTCTGGCTGATCGAGCAGACCAGCTCCAGGCCGTCCAATCCCCCAAGGGATGCCTGCCGCGGCTTGCTGCAGGCCGCCTGGAAGCCCTGGCGCAGGAAATCGACCTGCAGCGACTTGCGCATCTGCAGGATCACCCGCTGCAGGTCCACACCCTTCACCTCGGCCAGGCGGCTGCGGGTGATTTCCACCACCAGCGCCTGGGAGCCATCCGCCGCCAGCCTGACGCCGCGCTCGCGACGCAGCGCCGCAGCGTCGTCCGGCGCCTCGGGCGAACGCGTCACCTGCCAGCCCTCCGGCCATTCCGCCAGCCCGGCAGCCGTTGCCAACCCACTCGCCGCGCACAGCAGAAACACCCCGAGCCCCCGGCCCCACCCACCACTCATGCCACGCCTCCCACACTTCCCGACCAGCAGTAGTCGCGAAACGCCACTGCACTTTTGCCAGACAAACTACACTGATTGCCGTCGATTGGCTGTTGAGCCCCGGCCGGCAATTCGTCGCTCGATGCACCCGCCACGCCAGGGACCGGCAACGCCCACGAGGGAATACGTGATGCGCAGCGAAAAATCCAAGGACGCCAGGCAACCCTTCGCCACCCCGACACCCGACGAGACGCCGGAAGCGCCCCCGCTGTTCCCGGTCGCCAGCGACGAGCAGGAACGGCTGCGCTCACTCTACGCCACCGGTTATCTCGACGCGCCGGCCAACCCGCAGTTCGACTCCTTCACCCGCCTGGCCGCGCATCTCTACGGGGCCCCCATCTCGGCCATCTCGCTGATCGCCGCCAAGCGCGCCTGGCTGCTCTCCGCACACGGCCTGCCCCACGGCCTGAACACGCCGCGCGAAGACTCCTTCTGCGCGCGCTGCAGCCTCAAGCCCGGCGGCGTGATGATCGTCGAGGACGCCTCGCTCCACCCCGAATTCGCCGACAACCCCCTGGTCACCGGCCCGCTCGGCTTTCGCTTCTATGCCGGAGTGGCCGTCAAGGACGCCAGCGGCCGCGCCCTGGGCGTGCTCTGCGTGGTGGACACCCAGCCGCGCAGCGCCAGCGAGGAGGAACTCGGCCACCTGCGCGACCTGGCCGACTGCATTTCCGCCCTGATCCAGCGCGACCAGAAAATCTCCCAGGAAACCGATCGCGACCCGGTCAGCGGCCTGCCCAACCGCCAGGCATTGCTGCGGGTGCTCGCCGACAAGCTGGGCCACTACCACCTCGACGACGACTTCCCCACGCTGATCACCCTCGACATCGAGGATTTCGAACAGCTGCGCAACGGCCTCGACCCACGCGAGACCGACGCCCTGCTGCGAGCCTTCGCCGGGCGGCTGGAAGACTGCTTCCCGCAGGCCGAACTGCTCGCCCACCTCGGCGCCGACGAATTCGCCGCCCTGCTTCCGCAGCGCCTGGACGAACAAGCTCTGACGCAACTGCTGGGCAACGCCATCGAGCAACTGGGCGAGCCCTTCATCCTCGATGAACGCAGCCTCTCGCTGACCGTCACCGCCGGCCTCGCCTCCACCTCCGACGAACAGCTCAGCGCCGACCGCCTGCTGCGCAACGCCATCCTGGCCAAGCGCGACGCCCACGCGCAGCCGCTGGACAAGTGGCGGCAATATACCCCGGAACTGGAGTCCAGCCTGCCGCCGCTGAACCCGGCGCCTCAGCTGAACCTGCGCCGCGCGCTGCAATTCGGCGAACTGACCCTGGCCTACCAGCCGATCGTCGCCACCCCGGAGCGGCGCCTGGTCGCCGCCGAGACGCTGCTGCGCTGGAACCACCCGCAACTGGGCCAGGTGCCGCCCTCGGAGTTCATTCCGCTGGCAGAGAAGAACGGCATGATCATCCCCATCGGCACCTGGGTGCTGCGCGAGGCCTGCCGGGAGGCCGCGTCCTGGCCCGGCAACATCAGCATCTCGGTGAACGTCTCGCCGGCGCAGATCAACCGGGCGCTGCCGCCCCTGGTGGCGCAGACCCTGGCCGAATTCCGCCTGCCCGCCGGCCGGCTGATGCTGGAAGTGACCGAAAGCACCGTCCTGGAAGCCTCGCCGGAGAACGTGGCGATACTCGAGGAACTGCGCAGCCTGGGCGTGCAGATAGTGCTCGACGACTTCGGCACCGGCTTCGCCTCGCTCAACTACCTGCTGCGCTTCCCCTTCGACAAGATGAAGGTCGACCGCTCCTTCGTCAGCGGCGTGCTCGAGCGCCATGATTGCCAGACCATCGTCCGCGCCATCATCGGCATCGGCGACTCCCTGGGCATCCCCATAGTCGCCGAAGGCGTGGAAACCGCCGGCCAGCTCGCCTGGCTGCACGACAACGGCTGCCGCCTGGTGCAGGGCTACTTCACCGGCCGCCCGCTGCCCTGCCATGCACTGCGCGCCCTGATCCCCGGCCTCAGGCACAGCGCCAGCGCCGCCTGAGCCGCCGGACGAACGCATCGGCGCCGATACAAACCTTACCCTGCCGATACCAAGTTTCTCGGGACACCCGCGCCGCGGGCGTGTCTACTTTGCGCCCATTTTTCCAACCCTGGTGTCGCCATGCTTTCCAGATTGACCAAAGTCGCCCTGCTGCTCGCCCTCGTCTCGCTCTCCGGCTGCTGGCCGTTCTTCCCGCCCTTCGGTGGGCCGGGAGGTGGCGGACACGGCGGTGGCGGCCATGGCGGCGGGCCCGGCTTCGAGCGCCGTTGAGCACGCAGGGGCACCCGGCGCGACCGGTGAATCCAATCGCGGACGGAGTCCGCTCCTACGCCCGCGCTTTCCCGGAATCGTAGGAGCAACCGTCTTTCCGGCTGCGCCGAGGCGCCCTTGGTAGGAGCGAGCTTGCTCGCGAACAAGCTCCGCTGCAGGACCCATTCGCGAGCAAGCTCGCTCCTACGAAAAGCCATGTGTCCCTGGAAGCGTAGGAGCGGACTCCGTCCGCGATCACCCCAAATCGCGCGCAAACAAAAAGGGCGACCCTCTCGGATCGCCCTTTCTGCTACCGCCGAAGCGGTGAATTGGTAGGCACAATTGGACTCGAACCAACGACCCCCACCATGTCAAGGTGGTGCTCTAACCAGCTGAGCTATGTGCCTAAAGAAAAGGGCGACCGCTTAAGATCGCCCTCTCGCTACCGCCGAAGCGGGAATTTGGTAGGCACAATTGGACTCGAACCAACGACCCCCACCATGTCAAGGTGGTGCTCTAACCAACTGAGCTATGTGCCTAGCGATGGGGGCGCATTCTACGCGAAGGCGTTGAACCGTCAAGCATTTTTTCGCTAACCCCCTGAAAAAGGGAATTTTTTTATGTTCGTCCTTGCGTAAAAAATTTTGCACGGCCACTAGCCGAGTGATTTCGACTCGGGTAGCATCAGCCCATCTCGTAAAAAATAACAAACACAGGTGCAATATGCCGCACACTTCTTATCCCACTTCCTACTATGCAGCCTCGGCCAATCCGGTCCCTGCGCGCCCCGAACTCAAGGGCGAGACCGAAACCGACGTGTGCATCATCGGCGCGGGCTACACCGGCCTGTCCACCGCCCTCTTCCTGCTGGAGAACGGCTTCAAGGTGACCGTGCTGGAGGCCGCCAAGGTCGGCTTCGGCGCGTCCGGCCGCAACGGTGGCCAGATCGTCAACAGCTACAGCCGCGACATCGACGTCATCGAACGCACCGTCGGCCCGAAGCAGGCGCAACTGCTCGGCCAGATGGCCTTCGAGGGCGGCCGCATCATTCGCGAGCGCATCGCCAAGTACGACATCCAGTGCGACCTGAAGGACGGTGGCGTATTCGCCGCCCTCAGCGCCAAGCAGATGGGCCACCTGGAGTCGCAGAAGAAGCTCTGGGAGCGCTTCGGCCACACCCAGCTGGAGCTGATGGACGCCAAGCGCATCCGCGAAGTGGTGAACACCGACAGCTACGTCGGCGGCATGCTCGACATGAGCGGCGGCCACATCCACCCGCTGAACCTCGCCCTGGGCGAAGCAGCGGCGGTGGAATCGCTTGGCGGCGTGATCCACGAGCAATCCCCGGCGGTGAAGATCGAGCGTGGCGCCAACCCGGTGGTGCACACCCCGCAAGGCCGGGTGAAGGCCAAGTTCGTGGTAGTCGCCGGCAACGCCTACCTCGGCGGCCTGGTCCCGGAGCTGGCCTCCAAGTCCATGCCCTGCGGCACCCAGGTGATCACCACCGAGCCGCTGGGCGACGAGCTGGCCAAGA
Source organism: Pseudomonas sp. R3.Fl (assembly GCF_023516765.1). NCBI lineage: Bacteria > Pseudomonadati > Pseudomonadota > Gammaproteobacteria > Pseudomonadales > Pseudomonadaceae > Pseudomonas > Pseudomonas sp. R3.Fl. Next base: position 5,991,821 of record NZ_JAMGSO010000001.1, on the reverse strand, counting down.
CCCTGCTGCCCCAGGACTACTGCGTCGAGGACTGCAACTACCTGCTCGACTACTACCGCCTGACCAGCGACAAGCGCCTGATCTTCGGCGGCGGCGTGGTCTACGGTGCCCGCGATCCGTCGAACATCGAGGCGATCATCCGTCCGAAGATGCTCAAGGTCTTCCCGCAGCTGAAGGACGTGAAGATCGACTTCGCCTGGACCGGCAACTTCCTGCTGACCCTCTCGCGCCTGCCGCAGGTCGGCCGGATCGGCGACAACATCTACTACTCCCAGGGTTGCAGCGGCCACGGCGTCACCTACACGCACCTGGCCGGCAAGGTGCTGGCCGAGGCCCTGCGCGGCCAGGCCGAGCGTTTCGACGCCTTCGCCGACCTGCCGCACTACCCCTTCCCGGGCGGGCGCATGTTCCAGGTGCCGTTCTCCGCGATCGGCGCCTGGTACTACAACCTGCGCGACAAGCTGGGCGTGTAACCCGCCCTGCGAACGACGACGACGGCGCCCTAGGGCGCCGTTTTCGTTGGCGCGCCGCTGTCGCTGCGGATCTGCGCGTGGCTGATCAGGGCGAAGATCAGGCTGCCGCCGACGATGTTGCCGGCCAGCGTCGGCAGCGCGAAGTCCAGCAGGAAGGCCTTCCAGCCCAGCTCGCCGGCCCACATCAGGTAGCCGACCTCGCAGGTGCCGACCACGATGTGGCTGAAGCTGCCCAGCGACATCAGGTAGGTGACCAGGATGATGATCCACACCTTGGCGCTCTCCGCCGCCGGCACCAGCCAGACCATGGTGGCGATCATCCAGCCGGAGACGATGCCGCGGGAGAACATCTGCCAGCCGTCGTTCTCCATGACTTCGCGGCCAATCTCGAGGAAGGCCTGGTCGGTCTTCGCATCGAAGATCGGCAGGTGCAGCATGGCGTAGGCGAACAGCAACGCGCCGGCGACGTTGCCCAGCAGCACCACGCCCCACAGGCGCAGCAGTTGCCCAGCCTTGCGCAGGGTCGGCTCGCTCATCAGCGGCAGCACCGCGGTGAGGGTGTTCTCGGTGAACAGCTGCTGGCGGGCGAGGATGATGGCGAGGAAGCCCACCGGGTAGCCCAGGCTGGTGACGATGGTCGCGCTGTCGTGCTCCGGCAGCCTGGCGCGGAACAGCCCCATGGCCATCAGCGACAGGCCGATGGTCAGCCCGGCGGCCAGGGCCGACCACCAGAGCGCCGCCAGGGTGCGCTCCAGCTCGTGGTTGCCCTGCAGGCGGATCACCTCATGCAGCACCAGCGCCCGGGGTGGCTGGGCCTTCTCGACCTTGCGGCGCTCCTCGGCGGAAAGATCGTCCGCGGTATCGCCCTTGCCGGCGGCATCGCGTGCCGGCTGCTGCTTGTCGCTGGCCATGGGTTGCACCTCATCAAGGGATGCAACTTAGGCCGGCGATCAAGCGCAGCGGTTCAAAGAAAATGCCCCGCTGCGCCTCAGCGCACGGGGCAGGCCGGCGCGGCGCTGCATTGCCCGGCAGCCACCGGTGCCGCCTGGGGCGCCTGGAGGAAACGCGCATCCGACGGCGCCAGTTGGTGCGCACAGCTCGCCGGGGCGCGGGCCTGCTCGGCGCAGCCGCGTTCCGCCATGACGTTGGCCAGGTTGTACCAGGCGGCGGCGAAGTCCGGCCGCGCGGCCACGCTGTGGCGCAGCGCCGCTTCGGCCTCGCCCAGGTCGCCGGCGGCGTAGCGGGCGTTGGCCAGGGCGAACCAGCCCAGCGGCTCCTGCGGCCAGGCCCGGGTGGCGGTGCGGTAGGCCTGGTCGGCGAGGGCCTGTTGCCCGGTTTCCTCCAGGTCGTGGGCCGCGCGCAGCCAGCGTGTCGGTTCGACGCTGGCCGGCAGCCGGTCGGCCGGCAGCGTCAGCACCGCCCAACGGCCGCTGCGCCGCCAGGTGACGTCGAAGGCAGTGAAGTCGATCACCAGGCGCTGGGTGATGCCGGAGCGCAGCAGCAGTTCGTGGCGGTCGCGGTCGTAGCCGACCACCACGGCGTAATGCCACATCGGCAACCAGTCCAGGCCGTTGTTCTGCAGCACCAGCACCGGGTTGCCGGCGGCCACTTCCTTGAGCACGTCCTCCAGGCGCGGGCGCAGCGGGTAGACCAGCAGGCCCCGCTCACGCGCCGCGGCCACCAGCTCGACCTGCAGGCTGCCCTGGCGCTGCGGCAGGAACACCCGCTCCCTCAACTGGTTCGGCGTCACTCGCACGCCACGCTGGTTGAGCACGGTGGCAAGCGCCGCCGGGCCGCACTGGTATTGCTGCTGCGGGAAGAACTGCACCGCGGAAAGCTCGACGCGCCGTGGCAGCGCGTCGACCTCCGCCGGCAGCCGCGGCGCCGTGGCGCAGCCGCCGAGCAGCAGCGCGGCCAGGGCCACGGCAGCGACGGCGTGCCTCAACGCTGGCACCGCACGAAGGTGAAGATATGCGTGATGCAGAGCATGTCGGTGATGATGAAGATCAGCAGGAACAGGATGATGATGCCGATGATGCCACCGGCCGGCGCCTGGTCCAGCTGCTGGTTGAACTGCGCCAGCTCCTCGTTGGACAGGCTCTTGATGCGCTGCTCGACCTGGCTGCGCTCCACGCCCATGGATTGCAGCTTCTTCTGCACGCCCTGGTCATCGAGCATGCGCAGCAGCTGCTCGCGGTCGACGTGCTGCTGTTGCGCCTGCAGCACCTCGCCGGTGCCCACCATGGCCGCCTGCGCCAAAGGCACCTCGGCCACCACGCCCAACTGCGCCAGCACCAGCACGGCCGCCAGGCGCTTCACCCGTTTTGTGATTGTCATTCTGGGTCTCCTCCACTTTGACGCGCTAGCAGACCGCCGGGTAAAGCCGGAGGTTCCGCGCCGCCAAGCACGGTTGCACAAGCAAAGCCCGGGCGCCGTCGCCGAACGCGGCACCTTCTGTTCAGATCACGGCGTCAGGCGTTTGGTTCGAAGCGCAAGCGTCGCCAGTCCACGGCCAGGTGGCCGAGGTACACGCAAGGGTAGGCATGGGGCAGCAGGAAGTGCTCGTGACCGGCCACGGCCAGCCCGGCGCGCCGGCAGTCCAGGCGCAGCAGGCGGCCCCAGGCATAGGACTGGGCATCGATCGCCTGCGCGCCGAAGGCCGCCCCCGGCCAACGCGCCCGGCACCAGTCGAGCAGTGCCCGGGCATCGCGCACGGCGGGCAGGCAGGCGATCCGCACCTCGTCGTCGCGCCAGTCCAGCGCCCGCGGCGCATCGAAGGCGGCCTGGCGTTCCAGCGGCAGCGGGCAGACCCGGGCGCCGTCGGCCAGCGGCTCCAGCATCACCGCCAGCGCCTGCCAACTGCTGTGCTCCAGCGCCCAGAGCAGGTCGCCATCGACTTCCAGCGACGGCCGCCCCGCCACCCGCTGGCGGAAACCCTCGCAAACCAGGCAGCAATCGCCCAGTGGAATTCGCAGTTGACTCTCGCTCACATCAGCCTCGCAGCACATCGGCCGCGTGATTCTAGGGAAAGCCCGTGGCCTACGGAAAGCCCCGTCAGAGCGTTCCTCCCTGCTGCCGGGCCTTTTGCCGCTCCAGATAGTCCAGCCTCCACTGCTCGACGCCCAGGTGCGCCGGATCGAGGCTGGCCTCCACGCCATGACGGGCTTTCAGCGCGGCCACTTGCGCCGCCTGCTCGACGAGGAAGCGGTCGAAGCAACGGACCAGCTCGGGATGCCGCTCGCTGGACAGTCGGAAGTCGCTGCGGGTGTGCGGCAGGCCCGGGTCGAAGACCAGGGCGCCGGGCCGGGCGCGGAGGTTGTCCAGGTAATAGGTGGCGACCACCACGTTGAAGTAGGCGCCGTCGGCCTCCTTCTTCAAGGCCTGGTGGATCATCTGCCGCAGGTCGGCGCTGGGCAGTCGCGCCAGCTGGCCCTGCTCGATGGCCTGCTGGTAGCCGCGCGGCGTCCAGCCGTCCACCACGGCCAGGCGCTTGAGCGCCGGCAGGCCCTGGCCCACGCGCTCGGGGGCGACCAGCACGCCGTCGACGTACTGCACCACCGGCTGGCTGTAGACCAGGGCGTGCCCGGCCTTCTGCGTCTCGGCCCAGGCCGGGTTGTCCGGATACTTGAGGTCGACGCGCCCTTCCAGCAGGGCCGGCAGCAGGCGCTCCACCGGCAGCGGGCGGTACTCCAGCTGCACGCCGCAACTGCTGGCGAAGCGGTCGAGCAGTTCGCGGGCGAAACCCTGGTAGCGCCCCTGGGCGTCGGTGCTGTAGTGCGGCAGGAATTGCAGGTCTTCGACGCCGACCACGTAGGTCTGCGCCATGGCCTGGGAGGAAACGGCGGCGCCGAGCGCCCAGCCGAGGACCGCGAGCTTCATGGGCTCTCCTTGTTGGTTTTGTTGTTCCCGGGTGTGGCTCAGCCGCCGGTCATGCTCATGAAGCGCAGCACCTGGACCTGCTCGGCGGCGTCGAAGTGGTGGCGCTGCGGCTTGAGCTGCAGCGCCTCGACCAGCGCCGCGCGCAGCCGGGCACCGTCGCCGGGGTGGCTGCGCAGCAGTTGGCGCAGGTCCAGCGCGCCTTCGTGGCCGAGGCAAAGCACCAGCCTGCCCTCGGCAGTGACACGTACACGGTTGCAGTCGCCGCAGAAGTTGTGGCTGTGCGGCGAGATGAAGCCGATGCGGCTGGGCAGCCCGTCGACGCGGTAGTAGCGCGAGGGGCCGCCGCTGCGCTCCAGGCTGGGCGTCAGTTGCCAGTGTTCGGCCAGGCGGGCGCGCACCTCGTCGCTGCTGCACAGGGTCTGCGCGCGGTCATGGCTGCTGATGCTGCCCAGCGGCATCTCCTCGATGAAGCTGATGTCCAGCCCGCGGGCCAGCGCGTACTCCACCAGTTCGCAGACTTCGTCGTCGTTGCGCCCCTTCTGCACCACGCAGTTGAGCTTGATGCGTTCGAAACCCGCCACCCGCGCAGCCTCTATCCCCGCCAACACCTGGGGCAGGCGGTCGCTGCGGGTGAAGGCGGCGAAGCGTTCGCGGCGCAGCGAATCCAGGCTGATGTTCAACCGGCGCACGCCGGCGGCGCGCAGCTCGGCCGCGCGGCCGGCCAGTTGCGAGCCGTTGCTGGTGATCGCCAGGTCTTCCAGTTCGGGGCGCGCGCCGAGCCGCGCCAGCAGCGAGGTCAGGCCCTTGCGCACCAGCGGCTCGCCGCCGGTGATGCGGATGCGCCGCACGCCCAGGGCGATGAAGGCGTCGGCCACCGCGTAGAGTTCTTCCAGGCTCAGCACCTGGTCGCGCGGCAGGAACTGCATGTCTTCGCTCATGCAGTAGGTGCAGCGGAAGTCGCAACGGTCGGTCACCGACAGGCGCAGGTAGGTGATGCGGCGGCCGAAGGGGTCGACCAGTTGGCTGTCGGACATGGCGGCGAGCTCTTGGAAGGCCGGGCGCCGTGGCGGCGCCGGGGTCCGGCAGACTCTACAGAAAACCTGAACCGCGGGTCAACTTCAGCCGCCGGGCCCTTGCTTGAGAGGCCCGCGGAGCCGGTGCTACCATCGCCGGCCCAGCCATGGGCTACCCGCGCACAAGAAGACCCAGCAGACCATGACCAGCATTCGCGAACGCAACCGACGCCTGATCCTCCGCGCCGCCAGCGAAGAGTTCGCCGAAAAGGGCTTCGCCGCCACCAAGACCAGCGACATAGCGGCGCGCGCCGGGCTGCCCAAGCCCAACGTCTACTACTACTTCCAGTCCAAGGAAAACCTCTACCGCAGCGTGCTGGAAAGCGTGGTGGAGCCGCTGCTGCAGGCTTCCGCGCCGTTCCGCGAGGACGACGAGCCGGCCGAGGCGCTGCGCGCCTACATCCGTTCGAAGATCCGCATTTCCCAGGAGCTGCCGCACGCCTCCAAGGTGTTCGCCAGCGAGCTGATGCACGGCGCGCCGCACCTGCCCAGGGAATACCTGGACGAGCTGAACGCCCAGGCCCAGCGCAACATCGCCTGCCTGCAGAGCTGGATCGACCGCGGCCTGCTGGCCCCGGTGGACCCGCACCACCTGCTGTTCACCATCTGGGCGGCGACCCAGACCTACGCCGACTTCGACTGGCAGATCTCCATGGTCACCGGCAAGGACAGCCTCAGCGACGCCGACTTCGAGGCCGCCGCCGAGACCATCACCCGCCTGGTGCTGCGCGGCACCGCGCCGGACGCCGGCGAGCCGGCCAAGACCAGCGGCCGCATGCGGCCGTTGCCGCTCTAAATCATCTCTGCTGCGTAGGGCGTATAACGCTCCGCGTTATACGCCGCTTGACCTTGGCTACCTGCCCGCTCGGGGTCGACCTGGGCGTGAGAAATGTTCGCCAGGGTTGGCCATGGCATTTGCGATGGCATCGGCGTAGCGGCGTATAACCGAGAACGGTTATACGCCCTACCCGGCTGCTTTTCGTAGGAGCGAGCTTGCTCGCGAACCAACCCCGCAGCGGAGCCGTTCGCGAGCAAGCTCGCTCCTACAAGAGCACTTCTCCGCCCTGCTCCTACAGGTAATTACCCCGCGTCGGCCACCAGGCCGGCGGCCTGGATGCCGCGGATGGCGCATTGCTCGTCGATGTCCGAGGCGTCGCCGCTGATGCCGATGGCGCCGATTACCCGGTTGCTCTTGTCGCGGATCAGCACGCCGCCCGGCGCCGGCACCACGTTGCCCTGGGCCAGGGTGTTCACCGCGGCAATGAACGACGGGCGCTGCTGGGCGTCGGCGGCCAGCGCGCGCGAGGACTTGCCCAGGGCCACCGCGCCCCAGGCCTTGCCGATGGCCACCTGCGGGCGCAGCAGGCTGGCGCCGTCCTCGCGCTGCAGGGCCACCAGGTGGCCGCCGGCGTCGAGCACCGCCACGGTCAGCGGCGCGGTGGAAAGTTCGCGGCCAGCGGCCAGGGCGCTGCGGGTGATGGCCAGGGCGGTGTCCAGGTTGATTTCGCTCATGAGGGGTTCCTCGCAAAGGGATGAGACGTGCGCCCGCGCCTTTTTCGAAAAACGGCGCGGCGTTGCAAAGCCCTTGATGGAATAGCCGAAGGCAACCCCGGACGCAACGACTAAATACAATCATTAGACATTTTGTACACAACACTAAAACCAGAAAAATACAACACCAGTATCGAATCAACCGCTCAAGGATGCCGGGTTTCCCAGTACCCCGGGGTGTTGTAGATGGCCTTCAGGTAGTCGATGAAGAAGCGCACCTTGGCCGGCAGGTAGCGCTGCTGCGGGTACACCGCCTGGATGTCGTAGGCGGGAATCTCGTACTCGTCGAGCACCGTCACCAGCTCGCCGGCCTTGAGCTCGGCCTGGATTTCCCAGGTGGAGCGCCAGCCGATGCCCAGGCCCTGCTTGACCCAGTCGTAGAGCAGCTCGCCGTCGTTGCAGTCGAGGTTGCCGGACACCCGCACCGCCACCTGCCGGCCGTCGCGCAGGAAGGTCCAGCCGCGCTGCTGGCCGCCCTGCAGGTTGAAGGCCAGGCAGTTGTGCCGCGTCAGGTCTTCCAACACCCGCGGCACGCCGTGCAGCTCGAAGTACGAGGGCGCGCCGCAGACCACCCGGCGGTTGGGGAACAGCTTCACCGCCACGTAGTTGGGGTCGGTGACCTCGCCGATGCGGATGCCCATGTCGTAGCCCTGGCGCACCAGGTCCACCAGGCTGTCGGTGAAGTTGAACGACAGCTTCAGGTCCGGGAAGCGCTCCAGGAAGGCCGGCGCGTGGGGCGCGATGTGGCGCCGGCCGAAGGCCGCCGGGGCCGACACCACCAGGTGCCCGCGCACCGAGTTGCCGCCGCGGGCGACGCTGGCGTCGGCCTCGTCGAAGTCCTTGAGCAGGCTGCGCGCGCGCTCCAGGTACTGCTCGCCGAGGTCGGTCAGCTGCAGGCCGCGGGTCGAGCGGTGCATCAGCTTCACGCCCAGGTGCTGCTCCAGCGCATCAAGACGCCGGCCCATGACCACCGGGGTCACGCCTTCACTCAGCGCCGCCGAGGCGAAGCTGCCGTTGTCCGCTACCAGGACGAAACTGCGGATGAGGGTATAGCGGTCCATTCGATACTCCAGATATCGACAGAACTGAAGTATCCATCAATTCCGTCGCTTTGGCACAGCCGGCATCCTTGCCCCCAACAAGAAAACCACCGACTCAAGAGGAAAGGTCATGGCCAAAATGAGAGCGATCGAGGCGGCCGTCCTGGTCATGCGCCGCGAAGGCGTGGACACCGCCTTCGGCGTACCGGGCGCCGCCATCAACCCCATGTACGCGGCGATGAAGAAGCTCGGCGGCATCGACCACGTGCTGGCCCGCCACGTCGAAGGCGCCTCGCACATGGCCGAAGGCTACACCCGCACCAACGCCGGCAACATCGGCGTGTGCATCGGCACCTCCGGCCCGGCCGGCACCGACATGGTCACCGGCCTGTACTCGGCCTCCGCCGACTCCATCCCGATCCTCTGCATCACCGGCCAGGCGCCGCGTGCCCGCCTGCACAAGGAAGACTTCCAGGCCGTGGACATCACCAGCATCGTCAAGCCGGTGACCAAGTGGGCCACCACCGTGCTGGAGCCGGGCCAGGTGCCCTACGCCTTCCAGAAGGCCTTCTTCGAGATGCGCAGCGGCCGCCCCGGCCCGGTGCTGATCGACCTGCCGTTCGACGTGCAGATGGCCGAGATCGAGTTCGACATCGACGCCTACGAGCCGCTGCCGGTGCACCGCCCGAGCGCCACCCGCGCCCAGGCCGAGAAGGCCCTGGCCCTGCTCAACGACGCCGAGCGCCCGCTGCTGGTCGCCGGCGGCGGCATCATCAACGCCGACGCCTCGACCAGGCTGGTGGAATTCGCCGAACTGCTCGGCGTGCCGGTGATCCCGACCCTGATGGGCTGGGGCACTATCCCCGACGACCACCCGCTGATGGCCGGCATGTGCGGCCTGCAGACCTCGCACCGCTATGGCAACGCCACCCTGCTGGAGTCCGATCTGGTGTTCGGCATCGGCAACCGCTGGGCCAACCGCCACACCGGTTCGGTCGACGTCTACACCGCCGGCCGCAAGTTCATCCACGTGGACATCGAACCCACCCAGATCGGCCGCGTGTTCACCCCGGACCTGGGCATCGTCTCCGATGCCGGCGCCGCGCTGGACGCCTTCCTCGAAGTGGCCCACGAGTGGAAAGCCGCCGGCAAGCTCAAGGACCGCAGCGCCTGGGTCGAAGCCTGCCGCGAGCGCAAGCGCACCCTGCAACGCAAGACCCACTTCGACAACGTGCCGGTCAAGCCGCAGCGCGTGTACGAGGAGATGAACGAGTTCTTCGGCAAGGACACCTGCTACGTCAGCACCATCGGCCTGTCGCAGATCGCCGGCGCGCAGTTCCTCCACGTCTACAAGCCGCGCCACTGGATCAACTGCGGCCAGGCCGGCCCGCTGGGCTGGACCATCCCCGCCGCCCTGGGCGTGGTCAAGGCCGACCCCAGCCGCCAGGTGGTGGCGCTGTCCGGCGACTACGACTTCCAGTTCATGATCGAGGAGCTGGCCGCCGGCGCGCAGTTCAACCTGCCGTACATCCACGTGCTGGTGAACAACTCCTACCTGGGGCTGATCCGCCAGGCCCAGCGCGGCTTCGAGATCGACTACTGCGTGCAGCTGGCGTTCGACAACGTCAACGCGCCGGAACTCAATGGCTACGGCGTGGACCACGTCGCCGTGGTGGAAGGCCTCGGCTGCAAGGCGATCCGCGTGTTCGACCCGAACCAGATCGGCGCCGCCTTCGCCCAGGCCCGCGAACTGATGCAGCAGCACCGCGTGCCGGTGGTGGTGGAAGTGATCCTGGAGCGTGTGACCAACATCGCCATGGGCACCGAGATCAACGCCATCAACGAGTTCGAGGAGCTGGCCCAGAGCCGCGACGACGCGCCTACCGCCATCTCGCTACTGGACTGACGAAGTACCGGGCCCCGCGTGCACGGGAGCCGTGGCAGGGAAAACCACAGCCTGCGCACGGCGGGGCCCACCCCTTACGGAAATACGTGTTTCATCACCAGGAGGCCCCGACATGCCCCGTTTCTGCGCCAACCTGTCCATGCTCTTCACCGAGGTGGACTTCCTCGACCGCTTCGAAGCCGCCGCCAAGGCCGGTTTCAGCGGCGTCGAATACCTCTTCCCCTATGACTTCGAGGCCGAGGCCATCAAGGCCAAGCTCGACGCCAATGGCCTGGAGCAGGTGCTGTTCAACCTGCCCGCCGGCGACTGGGGCAAGGGCGAACGCGGCATCGCCTGCCACCCCGACCGCGTCGAGGAATTCCGCGCCGGCGTCGACAAGGCCATCGCCTACGCCAAGGTGCTGGGCAACAAGCAGGTCAACTGCCTGGCCGGCATCCGCCCGCAGGGCTACGACTGCGCCACCATCGAGAACACCTTCCTGAACAACCTGGAGTACGCCGCCGAGAAGCTCGAGGCCGCGGGCATCAAGCTGGTCATGGAGATGATCAACACGATCGACATCCCCGGCTTCTACCTGCAGACCACCCAGCAGGCGCTGGACGTGCGCGAGAAGGTCGGCAGCCCCAACCTGTTCCTGCAGTACGACATCTACCACATGCAGATCATGGAAGGTGACCTGGCCCGGACCATGGAGAAAAACCTGGCGGCCATCAACCACATCCAGCTGGCCGACAACCCCGGCCGCCACGAACCGGGCACCGGCGAGATCAACTACCGCTTCCTGTTCGGTCACCTGGACCGCATCGGCTACCAGGGCTGGATCGGCTGCGAGTACAAGCCGGCCACCACCACCGAGGTGGGGCTGGGCTGGCTGAAGAGCCATAACGCGATCTGAATGCGATGCCCGCTGCGAGTTCGATACTCGGAGCGGGACTCGAACCGGCAACTTTTTTACTGGGTTCCCGCGTTCGCGGGAATGACGGGAAAAACGAATCTTCCCACCGTCACCCCCGCGAACGCGGGGGCCCAATAAACCCCTACGAGAAACCAGGAGACACCCTCATGGCCAAGATCGGATTCATCGGCACCGGCATCATGGGCCTGCCCATGGCGCAGAACCTGCAGAAAGCCGGCCACCAGCTGTTCCTCTCCGCCCACCACGACAAGGCCCCGGCCGCGCTGGTCGAAGCCGGCGCCGTGGCCCTGGCCAACCCCAAGGAAGTGGCCCAGGAAGCCGAGTTCATCATCGTCATGGTCCCGGACACCCCGCAGGTCGAGGACGTGCTGTTCCGCCAGGACGGCATCGCCGAGGGCGTCGGCCCGAACAAGGTGGTGATCGACATGAGCTCCATCTCGCCCACCGCCACCAAGGCCTTCGCCGAGAAGATCAAGGCCACCGGCGCGCAGTACCTGGACGCCCCGGTCTCCGGCGGCGAGGTCGGCGCCAAGGCCGGCAGCCTGAGCATCATGGTCGGCGGCTGCCCGAACACCTTCGAGCGCGCCCTGCCGCTGTTCCAGGCCATGGGCAAGAACATCACCCGCGTCGGCGGCAACGGCGACGGCCAGACCGCCAAGGTGGCCAACCAGATCATCGTCGCGCTGAACATCCAGGCGGTGGCCGAGGCCCTGCTGTTCGCCGCGCGCAACGGCGCCGACCCGGCCAAGGTGCGCGAGGCGCTGATGGGCGGCTTCGCCTCCTCGCGCATCCTCGAGGTGCACGGCGAGCGCATGGTCAAGGGCACCTTCGACCCGGGCTTCCGCATCAGCCTGCACCAGAAGGACCTCAACCTGGCCCTGGCCGGTGCCCGCGAACTGGGCCTGAACCTGCCCAACACCGCCAACGCCCAACAGGTGTTCAGCACCTGCGCGGCGCTGGGCGGCAGCAACTGGGACCACTCCGGGCTGATCAAGGGCCTGGAGCACATGGCCAACTTCTCGATCCGCAAGGACTGAGAAACCGGACCGTAGGATGGTGTTGAGCGCAGCGATACCCATCGATTCATGCAGCATGGGTTTCGCAAGCTCAACCCATCCTACGGGCCAGTCACTGGTTTCCCGCGTTCGCGGGAATGACGGGAACACACTCGGCTTCGTTATGGGAGTGATGAAGCAGAGTTGAAGCATGAACGTCACCCCCGCGAACGCGGGGGCCCAGCGACTCGCTTTCGAACCCCGGCCGGCGTGAACACGGCCTCGCCGGCCGGGCGTTTCGAAGGCATTGCCCAGGCGCTTGCCCCCAGGCGCCTGCGCAATGCCGCAATAAAAGAACAACGACAAGAACCTGAGGAGCCCCAGATGAGCCTCGACCCACGCGCCCTGCTGCGCGAGCTGTTCGACACCGCCATCGCCGCCGCCCACCCGGCGCAGACGCTGGCCCGCCACCTGCCGCGGGTGCATGGCGGGCGCACCATCGTCATCGGCGCCGGCAAGGCCGCCGGGGCCATGGCCGAAGTGGTCGAGGCGCACTGGAAGGACGAGCAGGTGGACGGCCTGGTGGTCGCCCCCTACGGCTACGGCGCCAACTGCCAGCGCATCGAAGTGGTGGAAGCCGCGCACCCGGTGCCGGACGACGCCGGCGAGCGCGTGGCCCGCCGCGTGCTGGAGCTGGTCAGCGACCTGAGCGAAGACGACCGGGTGATCTTCCTGCTCTCCGGCGGCGGCTCGGCCCTGCTCGCCCTGCCCGCCGAAGGCATCTCCCTGGATGACAAGCGCGCGCTGAACAAGGCGCTGCTCAAGTCCGGCGCCGCCATCGACGAAATGAACTGCGTGCGCAAGCACCTCTCGGCCATCAAGGGCGGTCGCCTGGCCCGCGCCTGCTGGCCGGCCAGCGTGTACACCTACGCGATTTCCGACGTGCCCGGCGACGAGGCCACGGTGATCGCCTCCGGCCCCACCGTGGGCGACCCGACCACCTCCACCGACGCCCTGGCCATTCTCAAGCGCTACGCCATCGACACCCCGGCGCACATCCGCGCCTGGCTGGAAGACCCGCGCTCGGAGACCGTCAAGCCCGGCGACGACTGCCTGTCGCGCAGCTATTTCACCCTCATCGCCACGCCGCAGCAGGCCCTCGACGCGGCCGCCGCCAAGGCCCGCGCCGCCGGCCTGGAGGTGCTGATCCTCGGCGACCTGGAAGGCGAATCCCGCGACGTGGCCAAGGTCCACGCCGGCATCGCCCGCCAGGTGCGCAAGCACGGCCAGCCGCTGGCCGCGCCCTGCCTGCTGCTCTCCGGCGGCGAGACCACCGTCACCGTGCGCGGCAAGGGCCGCGGCGGGCGCAACGCCGAGTTCCTGCTCAGCCTCAGCGCCGCGCTCAAGGGCGAGCCGGGCATCTGGGCGCTGGCCGGCGACACCGACGGCATCGACGGCATGGAGAACAACGCCGGCGCGCTGATGAGCCCATGCAGCTACCGGCGCGCGCTGGCCGCCGGGCTGAACCCGCTGCACGAACTGGACGACAACAATGGCTACGGCTTCTTCGCCGAACTGGACGACCTGGTGGTCACCGGGCCGACCCGCACCAACGTCAACGACTTCCGCGCCATCCTGATCCTCGAGAGTGACGAGCAATGAACAGCGACAAGAAGGTCAAGATCCTCGCCACCCTCGGCCCGGCCATCAAGGGCCGCGAGGACATCCGCGCCCTGGTGGACGCCGGCGCCAACCTGTTCCGCCTGAACTTCAGCCACGGCGAGTACGCCGACCACTCCCAGCGCTACCAGTGGGTGCGTGAAGTGGAGGCCGAGCTGGGCACGCCCATCGGCATCCTCATGGACCTGCAGGGGCCGAAGCTGCGCGTCGGGCGTTTCGAGAACGGCGCGGTGATGCTGCAGAAAGGCCAGAGCTTCACCCTCGACCTGATGGACGCCGCCGGCGACGAGCGCCGCGTGACGCTGCCGCACCCGGAGATCATCCAGGCCCTGGAGCCGGGCATGAGCCTGCTGCTGGACGACGGGCGCATCCGCCTGCAGGTGCTGAACAACCACGGCGACGCCATCGAGACCCGCGTGCTCAACAGCGGCGAGCTGTCCGACCGCAAGGGCGTCAACGTGCCCGAGGCGGTGCTCAAGCTCAGCCCACTGACCGCCAAGGACCGCCGCGACCTGGAATTCGGCCTGGAGCTGGGCGTGGACTGGGTGGCGCTGTCCTTCGTGCAGCGCCCGGAAGATATAGAGGAAGCCCGCGCGCTGATCGGCGACAAGGCCTTCATCATGGCCAAGATCGAGAAGCCCTCGGCGGTGCAGTGCATCGAAGAGATCGCCCGCCTGGCCGACGCCATCATGGTCGCCCGCGGCGACCTCGGCGTGGAAGTGCCGGCGCAGAACGTGCCGGGCATCCAGAAGCGCATCATCCAGGTCTGCCGCCAGCTCGGCCGACCGGTGGTGGTGGCCACGCAGATGCTCGAATCCATGCGCTTCTCTCCGGCGCCGACGCGCGCCGAGGTCACCGACGTGGCCACCGCGGTCAGCGAGGGCGCCGACTGCGTGATGCTCAGCGCCGAGACCGCCTCCGGCCAGTACCCGGTGGAAGCGGTGGAAATGATGGCCAAGATCATCCGCCAGGTGGAAGCCGAACCGGACTACCAGGGCCAACTGGAACTGAACCGCCCGGAGCCGGACGCCACCGTGTCCGACGCCATCAGCTGCGCCATCCGCCGCATCAGCCGCATCCTGCCGGTGGCGGTGCTGGTCAACTACACCGAGTCCGGCAGCTCCACCCTGCGCGCCTCGCGGGAACGGCCGAAGGCGCCGATCCTCAGCCTGACGCCCAACCTCAAGGCGGCACGGCGGCTGAGCGTGGCCTGGGGCGTGTACTCGGTGGTCAACGAGCAACTGGCCCACGTCGACGAGATCTGCGCCACCGCCCTGGAGATCGCCCTGGCCCAACGCATGGCCCAGCGTGGCGATACCGTGGTGGTGACGGCGGGGCTGCCGTTCGGGCAGCCGGGGAGTACCAATATGTTGAGGATCGAGACGGTGGCGCCGGCGTTGTCGGCCTGAAGAGCAAAGAGCCCCTCTCCCCAACCCTCTCCCGGAGGGAGAGGGAGCAGTTCGGCGCCGCCGGTAATGCCGGTGTTCCGCCTTCTGCCACGCAAGTCCCCTCTCCCTCTGGGAGAGGGCTAGGGTGAGGGAACCAGGCCCACCGCCAACACCGGAGCCAGGCCTGGCCCCCTCCCCCCTCTTCAGGAAAAACCTGGAGAGAGAAAAAACAGAGTTCCGGAACCCTGCCAAAGCCTGGTTCCACACCGCGTCACTCCCGGACGGACGGGGCCGGGAAAACGGGGCCGCGACCCCGTCCGTCCGGGATTGGCCTTGAACGGCCAGCAGTTCTGTCGGCCATAGCCACCCTCGCACCCTCCCACGCAGGCTATGGACATTCGAGGCCACCCTCCGGCGATCCCGGGGACCGGCCTCTTTTTTATTCACGCCCCAAAATGGTGCCATGGCAGAATGCGCCCGCTGACACAGCCCACGGAGCTTCCCGCGATGCCCTCCCCCGATGGAGGGCACGGCCGCCGATGCGGAACCGGAGACGCCCCGGACATCCCCTTCAACTGCCCAGACCCTCGATGCGCCCACTACCGTTACTGAGCCTCTGGCTGCGCGGCTTCAGCCAGGTGTTCCTGCAACCCTCGCCGCTGTTCGGCCTGCTCTGCCTGGCCCTGATCGGCGCCTGCGCCCCCGGCCTGCTCCCCGGCGCCGTGATCGGCGCCGCTGCCGGCCCGGCCTTCGCCCACCTGCTGCGCTGCCGCCAGGGCGACATAGACGCCGGCCTGTACGGCTACAACGCTGTGCTGATCGGCCTGCTGCTGCCGCTGAAGTTCGCCTGGTCGCCCATGCTGGTGGCGCTCGCGCTGTTCGCCAGCCTCGCCAGCGTGTTGCTGCAGCGCCTGCTGCTGCGCGCCTCGCGCCAGCGCCACGGCCTGCCGCCCTACACCCTGGCCTTCGTCCTGCTCGGCTGGACGCTGCCGGCGCTGGGCACGCTGCTGTCGCTGCCAACTGCCGCGCCCCTGGCCGGGCTGGTCGAGCTGCCGCTGCCGACGCTGCTCGAAGCCACGTCCCGCGCCTTCGGCCAGGTGATCTTCCTCGATGCCCCGCTGGCCGGCGCGCTGATCTTCCTCGGCCTGCTGCTGGGCGCGCCGCGCGCCGCCACCTGGGCGCTGTTCGGCGCAGTGATGGTGCTGCCGGTGGCGGTGTTCGCCGGCATTCCCCTGGACGACGTGCACAGCGGCCTGCCCGGCATGAACAGCGCCCTCGCCGCCCTCGCCCTGGCCCTGCGCGGCCCCGGCCCCTTGGCCCCGCTGGCCGGCGCCGTGCTGGCGCTCATCCTGCAACAGGCCATGGTCGCCCTGGGCATCCCCTTCATGACCGCGCCCTTCATCTTCGCCTGCCTGCTAGTGCTGCTGGGCGAACGCCTGCTGCGCCCGGCCTCGCGCCGCGCACCGCTGGCCGGTAGCTGAGGCGGATTGGCCAGGCGCGCGCGGGGCTGGCTATAGTGCAAGGCCCCCGCCGTCTGGAACCCGACCCGCGATGCGCTTCCACAAGTACCACGCCCTGGGCAACGACTACCTGGTCTACGCCGACACCACGCCCTTCCCCTTCGACGACGCGGCCGTGGTGCGCATCTGCGACCGCCATCGTGGCCTCGGCTCCGATGGCATCCTGGTGCCCGACGGGCACGGCGACGATGGCTTCGGCCTGCGCATCCTCAACCCCGACGGCTCCCTGGCCGAACGCAGCGGCAACGGCCTGCGCATCTTCTCGCGCTACCTGTGGGACCAGGCCCTGGTGGGCGATGCCCCCTTCCGCATCGTCACAGTCGCAGGGCCAGTAGTCAGCCAGGTATTCGACCAGGGCCGCGAAGTCGAAGTGGACATGGGGCACGCCGAGTTCGCCAGCGCCCGCATTCCCGTGCAGGTCGCCACGCCAGAGGCCCTGGACCTGCCCGTCGAGCTGGAAGGCCAGGCCTTCCGGCTCAACGCGGTCTCCATGGGTAATCCGCACTGCGTGGTGTTCGTCGAACGCACCTCGGCGGAACTGGCGAAGACCTTCGGCCCGTTGCTGGAACGCCACCCCCTGTTCCCCAACCGCAGCAACGTGCAATTCGTCGAGGTGCTCGGGCGCAACGACCTGCGCGTGGAAATCTGGGAGCGCGGCGCCGGCTACACCCTGGCCTCGGGCACCAGCAGCTGCGCGGCCGCCGCCATGGCACGGCGCAAGGGCTACTGCGACGGCGAGGTTCGCGTGCACCTGGCCGGCGGCCAGCTGCGCATCCGTGTCGAGGACGACTTCCGCGTGCACATGCGCGGCGCCGTGCAACGCATCGGCGAGATGCGCCTGCACGCGGAATGCCTGCGCTGACCGCCAACCGTGACGCCATGTCACATGGCAATCCCATCCAGGCCGGCATAAGTCAAGGCCGGCCCGGCTCCACGCCGCCATGCTGGCGAGGCGTGGGCCTGGTTTCCGACGACCGCCGCGCATTTTCCCGCCCGTGACGGCATAATCCGCGCCCTTCCGCGGCCCGCCGGGTTCGCGTTTCCATTTGCAAGCAGCGGTAAGGTCATGACGCTTCCCTCCCCCACCCTGTTCCAACGCATCCAGCGCAGCAGCCTGGTGATGCGCATCTTCGTCGGCATGCTGGCCGGCATCGCCCTGGCGCTGGTCGCCCCCGACGCCGCCCTGGCCGTCGGCCTGCTCGGCAAACTGTTCATCGCGGCGCTCAAGGCCGTGGCGCCGGTGCTGGTCCTGGTCCTGGTGTGCGCCTCCATCGCCAACCACAAGGCCGGGCAGCGCACCCACATCCGCCCGATCCTGGCGCTGTACCTGCTGGGTACCTTCGCCGCCGCGGTGGTGGCGGTGGCGGCCAGCTTCGCCTTCCCCTCCACCCTGGTGCTCGACGCCCCGGCCAGCGGCAACGCTCCGCCCGGCGGCATCGGCGACGTGCTCAATGGCCTGCTGTTCAGCGTCGCCAGCAACCCGGTGAAGGCGCTGCTGGAGGCCAACTTCATCGGCATCCTGGCCTGGGCCGTGGGCCTCGGCCTGGCCCTGCGCCATGCCCGGCAGAGCACCCGCGACCTGCTCGACGACCTGGCCGGCGGGGTGACGCTGATCGTCCGCGTGGTGATCGCCTTCGCCCCGCTGGGCATCTTCGGCCTGGTGGCCAGCACCTTCGCCGAATCCGGCCTCGATGCCCTGCTCGGCTACCTGCAGCTGCTCGCCGTGCTGCTGGGCTGCATGCTCTTCGTGGCGCTGGTGGTGAACCCGGCGATCGTGTTCTGGAAGCTGCGCCGCAACCCCTACCCGCTGGTCTTCACCTGCCTGCGCGAGAGCGGCGTGACCGCCTTCTTCACCCGCAGCTCGGCGGCCAACATCCCGGTCAACCTGCAGCTGTGCGAACGCCTGGGCCTGCACGAGGACACCTACTCGGTGTCGATCCCGCTGGGCGCCACCATCAACATGGCCGGCGCCGCCGTGACCATCAGCGTGCTGAGCCTGGCCGCGGCCCACACCCTGGGCATCGCCATCGACCTGCCCAGCGCCCTGCTGCTGTGCGTGGTCTCGGCGGTGTGCGCCTGCGGCGCCTCCGGCGTGGCCGGCGGCTCGCTGCTGATGATCCCGCTGGCCTGCGGGCTGTTCGGCATCTCCGGCGAGGTGGCCATGCAGGTGGTGGCGGTGGGCTTCGTCATCAGCATCCTGCAGGACTCGGCGGAAACCGCGCTGAACTCCTCCACCGACGTGATCTTCACCGCCGCGGCCTGCCTGGCCGAGGAGCCGGCAGCCGGCGAGGCGGGCCTGGGCGAGAAGCGCTGAGCCAGGGACGCGCCCCGCGGGGCGCGTCCCTGCATAAGCAAATAGCCTTTGGGTATTTAAGCGCCATATAACCCATGGGCATAATCGGGCGATCCAACACTGCCGAGAAGGAACCGCCCGTGAAACGACTCTTCGCCGCCTCCCTGCTGGCCGCCGGAATGGCCCTGGCCGGCGCCGCCCAGGCCGCGCCGCCGCTGCTCAACGTCTCCTACGACGTGATGCGCGACTTCTACAAGGAGTACAACCCCGCCTTCCAGAAGCACTGGGAAGCGGAGAAAGGCGAGAAGATCACCATCCAGATGTCCCACGGCGGCTCCAGCAAGCAGGCGCGCTCGGTGATCGACGGCCTGCCGGCCGACGTCATCACCATGAACCAGGCCACCGACATCGACGCCCTGGCCGACAACGGCGGCCTGGTGCCGAAGGACTGGGCCACCCGCCTGCCGAACAACAGCGCGCCCTTCACCTCGGCCACCGTGTTCATCGTGCGCAAGGGCAACCCCAAGGGCCTGCACGACTGGCCGGACCTGCTCAAGGACGGCGTGCAGGTGGTGGTGCCCAACCCGAAGACCTCGGGCAACGGCCGCTACACCTACCTTTCCGCCTGGGGCTACTCGCTCAAGCACGGCGGCGATGAAGCCAAGGCCAAGGAATTCGTCGGCCAGCTGTTCAAGCACGTGCCGGTGCTGGACACCGGCGGCCGCGCGGCGACCACCACCTTCATGCAGAACCAGATCGGCGACGTGCTGGTGACCTTCGAGAACGAGGCCGAGATGATCGCCCGCGAATTCGGCCGCGGCGGCTTCGAGGTGGTCTACCCGAGCGTCTCCGCCGAGGCCGAGCCGCCGGTGGCGGTGGTCGACAAGGTGGTCGAGAAGAAAGGCACCCGCGAACAGGCCGAGGCCTACCTGAAGTACCTGTGGTCCGACGAGGGCCAGACCATCGCCGCCGACAACTACCTGCGCCCGCGCAACCCGGCGATCCTGGCGAAATACTCGGACCGCTTCCCGAAGGTGGACTTCTTCTCGGTGGAGAAGACCTTCGGCGACTGGCGCACGGTGCAGAAAACCCACTTCGCCGATGGCGGGGTGTTCGACCAGATCTATAGCGGTAACTGACAGCGCCAGCTGCGCCGAGGTGCTCTTCGTAGGAGCGAGCTTGCTCGCGAACCGCATGGCACAGCGTTTGTTCGCGAGCAAGCTCGCTCCTACGAGAAGCCGGGCCTGCCCGTACCGTAGGAGCGGACCTTGTCCGCGATGGCCGGACGTCCCGGCGCGATTCGCGGATGAGATCCGCTCCTACGCGGCCCCACCACTCCATTCCCCTGTAGGAGCGCGCCCTGCGCGCGATTCGCGGGCAGGGGAAATGCCGTGCCTCACGGCCTGGGCAGGCCTGCGGCCCCCTCACCCTAACCCTCTCCCAGAGGGAGAGGGGACCGTTCGGAGTGCGTTGGTATTTCGGCGTTAGCCGGCCAGCACAGGGATTGCCGGCTGAAACCAGGCCGCCTCTCGGCACGGACCAGCCCCCTCTCCCTCCGGGAGAGGGCTGGGGTGAGGGGAAAGCCCGCGCACCGATGTCATCGCGACCTGCGCATGAATCGCGGACGGAAGCCCCGCCTCCTCAGCGCTGCCGCCACCCCACCTCGCGCAACGCCTCCAGCAGGCGCTCCCCGCCCAGCGCCGGCACCAGCGTGCCGTCCGCCGTGCGCATCTCGCGGCCGGCCAGGATGGCGTTGACGATGGCTTCCTCCACCGCTTCCGCCGCCGCGGCGAACAGCGGCGAGATGTGCTCGTTGTTGAGCATCTGCAGCGGCGTGCTCTGCGGCAGGCCCTTGCGCCCGTAGTCGGCCGGCGGCAGGTCCCGGTTGCCGGTGGCGAAGGCCAGGAAGATGTCGCCGCTGCTGTCCTCGGTGCCGCCGCCGGTGCGGGCGATGCCGATGGAGGCGCGCTGCGCCAGGCGCTGGCACTGGTGCGGCAGCAGCGGCGCGTCGGTGGCGATGATGACCACTATCGAGCCCATGCCCGGCTCGCCCTTTTCCGCGAAGGGCGAGGGAATGTCGCCCAGCACCCGGCCCACCGGGTAGCCGTCGACGCGCAGTTCGCGGCGCTGGCCGTGGTTGGCCTGCACCAGCACACCGACAGTCCAGCCGCCCTGCTCCGCCGGCAGCTTGCGCGAGGCGCTGCCGATGCCGCCCTTGAACTCGTGGCAGATCATCCCGGTGCCGCCGCCCACCGGGCCTTCGGCCACGGGCCCGGACTCGGCGCCGGCCAGGGCCTGGCGCACCTGCTCGGGGCCGACGTGCTGGCCCCAGATGTCGTTGAGCAGGCCGTCGTAGGTCTCCATCACCACCGGCATGCACCAATACACTGCCGGGTCGGCCAGGGCGTCGCGCTCGGCGGCCACCAGGGCGTCGCGCACCACGCCGACGCTGTGGGTGTTGGTGATGGCGATCGGCGTGGTCAGCAGGCCGGCCTCGCGGATCCACTCCAGGCCCGTGGCATCGCCGTTGCCGTTGAGCACGTGGACGCCGGCGAAGCAGGGTTGCAGGCGGGCCTCGCCGGCGCGGGGCTGGACAATGGTGACGCCGGTGCACACCTGCTTGCCATCGCGCTCGGCGATCAGGGTGCTGTGGCCGACGCGGACGCCGGGGACATCGGTGATGGCATTGAATGCGCCGGGCGTGCCCAGGCCCAGGGTGATGCCGAGTTGACGAGCGCGCATGGGGACTCCTGTGGTCTTCAGAGTTTCTGGAAAGCCGGGCTCAACTTGCCGTAGGTGCCGTAGAGAATCACCGACACGGCCAGTATCCCGATAATGGTCATCACATCCCGCGCCGAGGCTTCCAGCAACAGGTTGAGCAGCAGGTAGCCGGCGCCGACCACCGCCAGCAGCGCCGGCAGCGGCCACAGCGGCATGCGGTAGGGGTGCTCGCGGTCGCGGCGCAGCACGCGGCTGAACAGCGCGCACAGGGCCACCACCAGGTAGATCAGCACCAGCAGCAACACGGTGAAGGAGGTCAGTTCCTCCAGGTTGGAGCTGAAGCTCAGCGCCGCCGAGGGCACGCCGAGGAACAGCGTGGCCAGCCAGGGCGACTCCCAGCGCGGGTGGATGCGGGTGAAGGCGCGGTTCAGCGTTGGCGTCCAGAGGGCGTCGCGGCCGCTGCTGAAGATCACCCGGCCGACCTGGATGACGATCGCGACTATGGCGTTGAACACCGAGAGGAAGATGCCGGCGCTGACCAGCCGCGACAGCGTGGCGTTGCCGTGAGCAGTGAGCAGGTAGCCGATGGGGTCGGGGCTGGCGAGCATGTCCTTGAGCGAGGGCGCGCCGATCAGCAGCGCGGTCAGCGGCACCAGTTCGATCACCACCACCAGCACCAGCGACCAGAGCACCGCGCGGTGCACGCTGCGGCCGCCGTCCTTCATGTCCTCGGCCAGGAGCACCGCGCCGCCGAAGCCGTTGTAGGAGAACACCGCTGTGCCCACCGCGCCTATCACCAGCGCCCAGGGCGCCGCCGCCAGCACGCCGCCGCTCAGCGTCTGCGGCTGCAGCAGCACGCTCAGCGGCTGGCTGGCGTGGCCGAAGCCGAGCACCACTATCACCAGCAGCGCGGCCACTTCGCAGAGCAGGAAGACCCCGGTGACCCAGGCGTTGACGCGGATGTTGAGGATGCCCAGCACGTAGCTGGCGGCGACTATGACCAGGGCCACGGTCTGGGTGTCGAACTGCGTGCCCAGCGCGCCGTTGAGGTAGGTGGCCGCGCCCGTGGCCAGCACCGGCGGGATGAACAGCAGCGAGACCAGCACGGCGAGGAAGGTGGCGTAGCCGGCCATGCCGCCGAACACCCGCTTGGCGTAGACGTACTCGCCGCCGGCCGAGCTGTGCGCGCGGCCCAGCTCGGCGTAGCACCAGGCGAACATCAGCGCCAGCGCCGCGGCCATGACGAAGGCCAGGAAGGCGCCGCTGCCGGCCTGCTGGATGGCGAAGGGAGCGATGACGAATACGCTGCTGGCGGGGGTGACCGCCGAGACGGTGATGGCGACCACGTCGAACACGCCCAGGCTGGGCTTGAGCGCGCCGTCCGGCGCTGCGGGAGAGCTCATGTCGTTTTCCTCGAATTGTTATTGGCGGTTGAGGCAGGAACGAAAACCCTTGTGGCGCCCTCTGCGCGGGGCGCTGCATGGCCCGCAGTCTGGGCGGCCGGGCCCTGGCGGCCAATCACCATTTGGGGTTACGCCCCTTGACGGCGGGGCCTGAAAAAGAGGAAACCGGGTGACCTTTCGCGCCGGAGCCCCGGGGATGCACAACCTGTTTCGCGAAGTCGGCATGCACGCCAACCTCGGCCGCGCCATCGAGCAGATCGGCCAGCCGCGCTTCTGGAAGCAGTTGATCCTGCTGCTGCACCAGTGGCTGCCGTTCGACAACGCCCTGGCGGCCTTCTACCCCGCCAACGCCATCCCGGTGGCGCTGGAGGAATACGACGCCGATCCACAGGCCGTCTCGGCGGCCATGCCCGCCTACCTCAGCGGCCTGTACCAGCTCGACCCCTTCTACCAGGCCTGCCGCGAAGGCCTGCCCAGCGGCCTGTACCGCCTGGAGGAAGTCGCCCCGGACCAGTTCCGCCAGAGCGAGTACTTCCTCAACTACTTCCACGACAACGTGCTGGAAGACGAGGTGCAGTTCATCCTGCAGTTGCCCGGCCAGGGCGCGCTGTCGCTGTCCCTGGGCATGCGCAAGCCGTTCGACGCCGCACAGTGCGGCCTGCTGGCGATGCTCTGCCCCTGGGTGCTGGCGCTGATGCAGCAGCACTGGCAGCAGCGCAGCCAGCGCCTGCTGCCGGCGAACCCGGAGGGCGTGGCCACCCAGGTGCGCGACGCCCTCAGCCACTTCGGCGCCGGGGTGCTCTCCGAGCGCGAGCTGGAGATCGCCCGGCTGATCCTGCGCGGCTACTCCTCCAAGGCCATGGCCGAGCGCCTGGCGATCTCTCCGGAGACCATCAAGGTCCACCGCCGGCACCTCTACGCCAAGCTCGACATCTCCTCGCAGCCGGAGCTGTTCTCGCTGTTCCTGCAGTCCCTCGGACACGACCCGGAGAACCCCTGAAGCAGGCTCCATCGACCCGGCGAATGCGCCCGCGCGGGGAGCTTCGCGGCCTGAATGGGCGTGTCCGGAGAGACAGCAGCCTGTCCGCCGCGGCCACTGGCCGGCTACGGCCGGGCCCCTAGACTGAAGGCCGTCCAAACGACAATCACAAGAGGACAGCCCGATGAATGCCCGCGCCAAGTTCACCCACATGGAAGACGGCAGCGTCGAGGACTGGTCGATCATCGCCCAGGACTTCGCCGCCTACGCCACCCAGTTGCCCGACCGCATCCTCACCCACCTGCGCCTGCTCGACGGCGACTTCGGCGGCTTCCCGGTGGACCGCCTGAGCCACTCGCTGCAGACCGCCACCCTGGCCCACCGCGACGGCCGCGACGAGGAATACGTGGTCTGCGCCCTGCTCCACGACATCGGCGACACCCTCGGTTCCTACAACCACGCCGACATCGCCGCGGCCATCCTCAAGCCCTTCGTCAGCCCGGAGAACCACTGGATGATCGAGAAGCACGCGATCTTCCAGGGCTACTACTTCTTCCACCACCTGGGCCTGGACCGCCACCTGCGCGAGCAGTTCAAGGACCACCCGCAGTTCGAGCAGACCATCGAGTTCTGCGCGCGCTACGACGCCGCGGCCTTCGACCCCGAGGGCGAGACGCTGCCGCTGGAGTTCTTCGAGCCGATGCTGCGGCGCGTCTTCGCCAAGCCGCGGCAGTCCATCTACATGGCGCGGGACGCCGACTGAAACCGGCCGCCGGCCGGGGCGATGAATCGTCACTGGCCGGCGGATGGGCGCTTGGTTAAGATCCCCAGGTCGTACTTGTGGAAGGCGCACGTCAGAATGCGCCATCACCGATCAGGGATAATCCGAGCGCATGAAGCCCAACCGTTCCGAAACGCCGTCCCGACCTGGCGCCGCCCCCCTGCGCGAGTACCATTCGCGCGTCCTGGCCTACCTCGCCGTGGCCGCCACCGTCAGCGCCGGCACCTTCAGCCAGTACTTCGGCTACGACGCGCTCTGGATGGTCCCCTACGCCCTGCTCTACCCGCACCTGGCGCAGAACCTGAGCCGCCGCTACAAGCACAGCCACCCGCAGCAGACACGCCTGGTCCTGCAGGCCCTGGACGCCCTGCACACCGGCGCCGGCGCCGCCCTGCTGGGCTTCTCGGTGGTGCCGGCGCTGATGCTGGTGCTGATCCTGGCCTTCTCCTCGCTGGTCGTCGGCGGCCTGCGCACCCTCGGCCTGGCCCTGCTGATGGCGCTGAGCGCCGCGGTGCTCACCGGCGCGCTGGCCGGCCCGGGCTTCAAGGGCAACGCGCCGCTGCTGGTGAACCTGGTCAGCGTGCTGTTCTGCGCCTTCTACATCTGCGTCACCGCCTACTTCACCCACCAGCAGGGCCTGCGCCTGGCCCAGGTGCGCGGCGAGATCGCCCGCGAGCAGGAAAAGGCCGCGAGGCTGGCGCACAACCTGGCCAAGTACCTGTCGCCGCAGGTCTGGGAATCCATCTTCAGCGGCAAGCGCAGCGTGCGCCTGGAAACCCAGCGCAAGAAGCTCACGGTGTTCTTCTCCGACATCAAGGGTTTCACCGAGCTGTCCGAGGAGCTGGAAGCCGAAACCCTGACCGACATGCTCAACAACTACCTCAACGAAATGTCGAAGATCGCCCTCAAGTACGGCGGCACCATCGACAAGTTCGTCGGCGACTGCGTGATGGTGTTCTTCGGCGACCCCGCCACCCAGGGCGCGAAGAAGGACGCCGTGGCCGCGGTGTCCATGGCCGTGGCCATGCGCAAGCACATGAAGGTGCTGCGCCAGCAATGGCGCGCCCAGGGCATCACCAAGCCGCTGGAGGTGCGCATGGGCATCAACACCGGCTACTGCACGGTGGGCAACTTCGGCGCCGACACGCGCATGGACTACACCATCATCGGCCGCGAGGTGAACCTCGCCAGCCGCCTGGAAAGCGCCGCCGAGGCCGGCGAGATCCTCCTCAGCCACGAGAGCTACTCGCTGGTGAAGGACGTGATCATGTGCCGCGACAAGGGCCAGATCAGCGTCAAGGGCTTCAGCAAGCCGGTGCAGATCTACCAGGCGGTGGACTTCCGCCGCGACCTGGGCGCCAACCCCAGCTTCATCGAGCACGAGTTGCCGGGGTTCTCCATGTACCTGGACACCAACAACGTGCAGAACTTCGACAAGGACCGGGTGATCCAGGCGCTGCAGCAGGCGGTGGAGAAGCTCAAGGACAAGATCATTCTTTGAGCTTGTGCCGCTGGCTGCCTTTGTAGGAGCGAGCTTGCTCGCGAACGGGGTTTGCCGGTGGCTGCGGTGCTGGGTAATTAGAGCACCCTCTCCCCAACCCTCTCCCTGAAGGGAGAGGGGGCTGTCCTGAGCGGGCTGCAAGTCAGGCACCATCCTTCCACCCCGTCATTCCCGCGAACGCGGGAACCCAGAGACTTTGGGGTGACTCCTTTCCCTCTCCCTGAAGGAAGAGGGGCCGTTCGGAGCAGTTGGGCTTTCCAGAGTCAGCCGGCAGCTCCAGAGTTGCCGGCCGACACCAAATCCTTTCTCGGCACGGACAGCTCCCTCTCCCTTCAGGGAGAGGGTTGGGGAGAGGGGGCGGAGTCAACCTGAAACACGACAGCCACCGGTAAACCTCGTTCGCGAGCAAGAACTAAGCGTCCCCCTCGCTCCTACAATCTCCCCGCCCATAAAAAAGCCCGCTGCGGGGGCGGGCTTGAAGGAGGCGCGGCGCTTCACGTCGCCACGCCCAACCGGAGAACCGGGAGGTATCAGGCGGCCTGGGCCTCCTTGGCTTCCAGCGCCGACGGGCCGGCGGCCAGTTCGCGCTCCAGTTGCGCGGAGTCCAGCTGCTTGCACCACTTGGCGACCACCACGGTGGCCACGCCGTTGCCCACCAGGTTGGTCAGCGCGCGGGCCTCGGACATGAAGCGGTCGATGCCGAGGATCAGCGCCAGGCCGGCGACCGGCAGGTGGCCCACGGCGGACAGGGTGGCGGCCAGGACGATGAAGCCCGAACCGGTGACGCCCGCCGCGCCCTTGGAGGCGATCAGCAGCACCAGCAGCAGGGTCAGCTGGTGGGTGATGTCCATCGGGGTGTCGGTGGCCTGGGCGATGAATACCGCGGCCATGGTCAGGTAGATCGAGGTGCCGTCGAGGTTGAACGAGTAGCCGGTGGGGATCACCAGGCCGACCACGCTCTTGTCGCAGCCCAGCTTCTCCATCTTGGCGATCATGCGCGGCAGCGCCGATTCCGAGGACGAGGTGCCGAGGACGATCAGCAGCTCCTCGCGGATGTACTTGATGAACTTCAGGATGTTGAAGCCGTGGGCGCGGGCGATGCCGCCCAGGACGATGAGCACGAACAGCAGGCAGGTGATGTAGAAGCAGGCCATCAGCTGGCCCAGCTGCACCAGCGAGCCCACGCCGTAGGCGCCGATGGTGAAGGCCATGGCGCCGAAGGCACCGATGGGGGCGACCTTCATGATCACGTTGATGATGTTGAACATCACCTGGGTGAAGCGCTCGATGAACTGGAAGATCGGCTGGCCGTAGCTGCCCAGGCGGTGCAGGGCGTAGCCGAACAGCACGGAGAAGAACAGCACCTGCAGGATGTCACCGTTGGCGAAAGCGCCGACCACGGTGTTGGGGATGATGTTCATCAGGAAGTCGACGGTGCTCTGCTTCGCGCCGGCGGCGGCGTAGGCAGCGATCTTGCTGGTGTCCAGGCTGGCCGGGTCGACGTGCATGCCGGCGCCGGGCTGGACCACGTTGACCACCACCAGGCCGATGATCAGCGCGATGGTCGAGACGATCTCGAAATACAGCAGGGCCATGCCGCCGGTCTTGCCTACAGCCTTCATGCTCTGCATGCCGGCGATGCCGGTGACCACGGTGCAGAAGATGATCGGCGCGATGGCCATCTTGATCAGTTTGACGAAGCCGTCGCCCAGGGGCTTCATCAGCACGGCGGTCTGCGGATAGTAGTGGCCCAGGGCGATGCCGATGGCGATGGCGATCAGCACCTGCACGTACAGGCTCTTGTAGAAGGGTTGCTTGGTCATTGCGGCAGGGTCCTCTTGAGCTGGCGGCCCGCCTTCCTGGCGGCGGCGCGTTGCCCGAAGCGTTATCTCCCTTCAGTGGGAGAATTTGTTTTCGTCCTGCCCGTCGGCAGGCCTTGAACCCTATTGGCAAGCCCTGTGCCAAATCGCCATCCTTTAATTTTCACTTAAATTTCAACAACTTAATAAATCACTAAAGCAACATGCGGGCTGATCGATGGCGGAAACCCGCCAAGCCCGCGGCGGGTTTCCCGCCACTTGGCGGGTATCCGCCAGGGCCCCGGGTGCCTTAGATTTGCCCCACGGCCGCCGCGAACCGGCGCCCGGCACACACGCAGCAGAACAAGGAAAACCCATGCGTGAACGCACCATCGCCAGCCATTTCGTCCGCGCCGCCCTGCGCGGCGCCCGCCAGCAGGGCCACGACCCCCTGCCCCTGCTGCGCGCCGCCGGCATCCAGCCGGCCTTGCTCGAAGAGCCGCGGGCGCGGGTCTCGCCCGAGCAGTTCGGCCGGCTGATCCAACTGGTCTGGGAAGACCTCGACGACGAGTACATGGGCTTCGGCGAGGTGCGCAGCAAGCGCGGCACCTTCGCCATGATGTGCCACGCCATCATCCAGTGCCGCACCCTGGAGAAGGCCCTGGGCCGCGGCGCGCTCTTCTACGACCTGTTCCCCGCCGCGCCGCGCATCGAGCTGCGCCGCGACGGCGAGCGCGCCGAACTGGTCATCGACCACAGCGCGCTGCAGGACCCGGAACACTTCCTCACCGAGAGCCTGCTGGTGATCTGGCACCGCCTGGGCAGTTGGCTGATCGGCCAGCGCATCCGCCTGGAGGAGGCCCGCTTCGCCTACCCCGAGCCGAGCCACGCCGCCGAGTACGACCTGCTGTTTCCCTGCCCGCGGCGCTTCGCCGCCGACAGCACCGGGCTGAGCTTCCACGCGCGCTACCTGGACATGCCGCTGCTGCAGGACGAACGCAGCCTCAAGCACTTCCTCAAGGACTCCCCGGCCGACCTGCTGGCCCGCCCGGACGGCGGCGACAGCCTGACCAGCCAGATCCGCCGCCTGCTCGGCCGCGACTGCCGGCGCTGGCCAGACCTGGAAAGCGTGGCGCAGCAGCTGCACATGAGCCCGCAGACGCTGCGCCGCCACCTGCGCGAGGAAGGCCCGAACTTCCAGGAGCTCAAGGACCAGCTGCGCCGCGACCTGGCCATCTACCACCTGGGCCGCGACGAACTGTCGATCCAGGACATCGCCGACCAGCTCGGCTTCTCCGAGCCCTCGGCGTTCCACCGCGCGTTCAAGAAATGGACCGGGCTGACGCCGGGGGCGTACCGGGCGCGGCAGGGGGAGTGACGTGTTTGCGGGCGATGGGTATCGCTGCGCTCAACGCCATCCTACGACAGCGTTTTTCCTGCCCCCGGAGCGGACCTTGTCCGCGATAGCCGGAGGTCCAGGCGCGATTCGCGGATGAGATCCGCTCCTACGCTGCCCCACCTACGCCATTCCCATGTAGGAGCGCGCCCTGCGCGCGAAATCGCGGGCAGGGCCCGCTCCTACAGGTTGCCGGGAAACACGGTATTCCTCCCCCGGAGCGGACCTTGTCCGCGATAGCCGGAGGTCCCGGCGCGGTTCGCGGATAAGATCCGCTCCTACGCCGCCCCCCCACGCCATTCCCCTGTAGGAGCGCGCCCTGCGCGCGATTTCGCGGGCAGGGCCCGCTCCTACAGGTTGCCGGGAAACACGGTATTCCTCCCCCGGAGCGGACCTTGTCCGCGATAGCCGGAGGTCCCGGCGCGGTTCGCGGATAAGATCCGCTCCTACGCGGCCCCACCCGCACCATTCCCCTGTAGGAGCGCGCCCTGCGCGCGAAATCGCGGGCAGGGCCCGCTCCTACAGGTTGCCGGGAAACACGGTATTCCTCCCCCGTAGGAGCGGACCTTGTCCGCGATAGCCGGCCGTCCCGGCGCGATTCGCGGATGAGATCCGCTCCTACGCTGCCCCACCCGCGCCATTCCCCCGTAGGAGAGCGCCCTGCGCGCGATTTCGCGGGCAGGGCCCGCTCCTACAGGTTGCCGGGAAACACGGTATTCCTACCCCGGCAAACGGATGCGGAAACAGGCGCCGCCCAGCTCGGAGTCATCCAGCGCCAGGCTGCCGCCGTAGCTGTCGAGGATGTCCATCACCACCGCCGTACCTATGCCCTGCCCCGGGTGCTGGGTGTCCAGCCGTTCGCCGCGCTGGAGGATGCGCTGGCGCTGGTCCGGGGGGATGCCCGGGCCGTCGTCTTCCACCCGCAGTTCGTAGCCGCCGTCCTGCTGGCGGGCGCTGATGCGCACCCGGGCCAGGCACAGGCGGTAGGCGTTCTCCAGCAGGTTGCCGAGCAGTTCCAGCAGCGCGCCCTGCTCCAGCGGCAGGCTCAGGTGCTCGGGGAAGTCGCGTTCGAGGATCACCCGCTTGTCGCGGTAGACCTTGTCCAGCGCGCCGGCCAGGGTGTCCAGCAGCGGGCCGAGCTGCACGCGGTGGCGCACCAGGCCGCTCTTGCGCAGGCTGGCGCGCTGCAGCTGGTAGCCGATCTGCTGGCTCATGCGCTCGATCTGGCTCTGCAGCACCTGCACCTGCTCGCGGTTGCGCGGCTCGTCGGCGAGGTTTTCGCTCACCCCCTGCAGCACCGCCAGCGGCGTCTTCAGGCTGTGCGCGAGGTCCGCCAGGGAGTTGCGGTAGCGCTCGCGCTGGCTGCGCTCGCCGTCCAGCAGGCGGTTCAGCGAGTCGGTCAGGCGCAGCATCTCGCTGGGGTGTTCGTCGCTCAGGCGTTCGCGCTCGCCAGCCTCGATCTGGTCCAGCTCCTCGCGTATTCCGCGCATGGAGCGGAAGCCCCAGCCCAGGCCGAGCCAGAGCAGCCCGAGCAACAGCAGCAGCGCGCCGCCGAGCCAGATGTACAGCTGCTCGCGGAAGCCGTGCACCAGCTCGCGAAAGGCGCTCACCGGCTGCATGGTGACGATGCTGTAGGCGGCCTGCTTGCCGCCCACCAGGTCGATCTCCACGTCGTAGACGAAGAATTCGTTGCCGTGGTCGTCGCGGGCGCGGGTGAACACGTCGGGCTCGCCGTCGTAGAGCGGCACGTACTGCACGCTCTCGTCCTGGGTCGAGGTGGAGCGCCAGACCATCCGCCCCTCGCGGTCGTAGATGTAGCCCAGCAGCTTGGACTCCGGCAGGTTGAAGTCCTCCACCGCCAGGTGCTCGGGCATGTTCAGGCGGTCGCCGTCGATGCGCGCGGACGACACCAACGTGGCGACGTCCGAGGCCAGGCGCTGCTGGATGGCGTTCACCAGGGCGATGCTGAAAGCCCGCTGCAGCGCCGGCAGCAGGGCCAGCATGAACAGGATCGCCAGGGCCGCGGCCCCCAGCATCAGGCGCAGGCGCAGCGAGCGCATCAGCGGCAACGCTCGGTGAACAGGTAGCCCTGGCCGCGCACGGTGTCGATCGGGCGGAAGCCCTCGTGCGACTCCAGCTTGCGCCGCAGGCGGCCGACCAGCACCTCGATGACGTTGGGGTCGCGCTCGTCGTCGTCCGGGTAGAGCTGCTCGATCAGCCGCTCCTTGCTCACCACCTGCTGGTGGTGGCGCATGAGGTATTCGAGGATGCGGTACTCGAAGGCGGTCAGGCCCAGCACCTGGCCGTCCACCGAGGCCTGCTTGCGGTTGAGGTCGAGCGACAGCGGGCCGGCCTCGATGGTGGCCTGGACGAAGCCGCTGGAGCGGCGCAGCAGGGCGTTCAGGCGCGCTTCCAGCTCCTCGAACTGGAACGGCTTGACCACGTAGTCGTCGGCGCCGGCGGCCAGGCCTTCGACCTTGTCCTGCCAGTTGCCGCGGGCGGTGAGGATGAGGATCGGGAAGGCCTTGCCCTGGCTGCGGAACTCGCGGATCAGGTCCAGGCCGCTCATGCCCGGCAGGCCGAGGTCGATGATCGCCAGGTCGTGATGGTATTCGTGGGCCCGGTACAGGGCCTCTTCGGCGTTGCCCACGGCGTCGACCACGTGGCCCTGTTCGCCGAGGCGGGTGTACAGGTGATGACGCAACAGCGCCTCGTCCTCCACCACCAGTAGTTTCATGGGACTTCCTCCTTATGCGGGGCCGGGCCGCGAGCCCGGCCCCCTGCCAGTCAGAACCGGTAGTTGGCGCCCAGGTAGAGCTGCGCGCTGCTGTGCAGGTCCAGCGAGCCGACCTTGTCGCCGCCGTGCGGGCTCATCTCCGTGCTGGCATTGGTACGCAGGTAACGATAGCCGCCTTCCAGCGAGGCGTTCCGGCCGATGTCCTGGAGGATACCGGCCTGGGCGCCGATGGCGTAGCCGATGTCGCTGTCACGGCTGTAGCCGCGGGAGTCCTGTTCCAGCTTGGTCAGGCCCAGGGTGCCGCCGCCGAACAGCTTGGTGCCCTGGTCGTTGAGCGGCAGGAAGGCGTCGTAGCTGCCGAGCAGGTTCTGCTGGCGCAGCTTCAGGCCGCGGTAGGTGTCGGAGGTGTTCTCGTAGGTGGCGTAGTAGCGGCCCTGCTCATTCTGCTGGCCGGCGCGCACGCCCCAGGTGCTGCTGTTGTTGATCACGCTGTCGAGCTTGGGATCGTTGAGGTTGCGGTTCAGCGCGTCGGACTTCTGGATGTTGTTGCTGGTTTCGCCCCAGGTCAGGCCGGCGAAGTTTTCCGAGGCCTGGGCGATACCTGCGGAGGCGCCGAGGATGGCGGTGGCGAGGGTGAGCTTCTGCAGCAGGTTCATGGTGTTTCTCCGTCAAGGATGTGGGTAAGTGGTTGACGGAGTGCAGGTTAAGGGGCGGCCACTGAACGCTACCTGACGCGCCGCTGAACCTGGCCTGAACGGAAAGTAGGACGCATGACGCCTATGGCGTTATCCGTCGTTTGACCTTGGTTCCCGGCGGCTCCGGGGTTGACCTGGGCGTTGGCTGTGGCCTCGGTGTATCGGCGTATAACCGCGAACGGTTATACGCCCTACGTCAAGGTCGGGCCTGGCGTAGGGCGGATAACGTTCGACGTTATCCGCCGTTTGGCCTCGGCCCTCGGCGGCTCCGGGGTTGACCTTGGCGTTGGCTGTAGCCTCGGTGTATCGGCGGATAACCGCGAACGGTTATTCGCCCTACGGTTCGGGAAGGCACGGCTCAGTGCGCGGCTTGCAGGGCCTTGAGGATCTTCTGCCCGGCGCGGCCATCGGCCGGCTGCAGGCCCAGGCGCTGCTGCTCGGCCTGGATGGCGCGGCGGGTGTTGTCGCCGATCAGCCCGTCCGGCTCGCCGATGGCGTGGCCGCGGGCCAGCAGCAGTCGCTGCAACTCCTTGCGCTGGGCGCGGCTCAGGCCGGGGTCGTCGGTCGGCCAGGGGGTGCGCAGGCCCGGCTCGCCGCGCAGGCGGTCGGACAGCAGGGCGATGGCCAGCGCGTAGCTTTCCGCCGCGTTGTACGAATAGATCGCGTCGTAGTTGCGCAGCACCAGGAAGGCCGGGCCGGCCTTGCCGGTGGGCAGCAGGATGGCGGCGCGGGCGTCGCCGGCCGGCAGCGGCCCGCCGTCGATGCGCTTCACGCCCAGGGCCTGCCAGTCTGCCACCGTGCGCCGCTTGGTGCGCCCGGCCTGGGACTCGGCGAAGTTCGCCGGCAGCTTCACCTCGTAGCCCCAGGCCGCGCCCGGCACCCAGCCGGCCTTGCGCAGGTAGTTGGCGGTGGAGGCCAGGGCATCGGGCACGCTGCCCACCAGGTCGCGGTGGCCGTCGCCGTCGAAGTCCTCGGCGATGCGCGCGTAGGTGCTGGGCATGAACTGCGTCTGGCCGAAGGCGCCGGCCCAGGAGCCGGTGATGGCCGGATCGCGCAGGTCGCCCTGCTGCAGCAGCTTGAGGGTGGCGAAGAACTCGCCCTGGAAGAACGCCTGGCGCCGCCCGTAGCACGACAGCGTGCCCAGCGAGACCAGCAGCGGGCGCTTGCCGGTGATGCGGCCGAAGTCGCTCTCCACGCCCCACACTGCCGCCACCGTGTACTTGTCCACCCGGTACTGGCGGGCGACGCGCTCGAACAGCTCGGCATGCTGCGCCAGCATGGCCTTGCCGTCGGCGACGCGCTGTTCGTCCACCAGCCCGGCCAGGTAGTCCCACAGCGGGGTGACGAATTCCGGCTGGGCGTTGAGCAGGTCGAGCACGCTGAGGTCGGCCGCAAGGCCGCCGGTGTAGCGCTGGTAGGCGGCGGCGCTCACGCCCTTGGCGGCGGCCTGCGGCTGCAGGCGCGCGAGGCAGGCGGAGAACTCGTCGGCCACGGCGCCCGGGGCCTGGGACAGGCCGGCGGCGAGCAGCAGGGCCGGGAGGATTCGGGAAGGCAGCATGGGGCAGTTCCTCAACGGTGCATGATCGACAGGGCGCTGAAGGTCGCCCGCCCGCCTTCGCTGGCGGGGCCGCGATTATCCTGCAGGTACAGCCCCGCCTTGAAGTACAGGCCCTGGCGCGCCCACTGCGGGTCGAGTTGGCGGACCAGGCGCTGGTCGTTGACCTCGATGCTCAGCACGCCCGAGCGCGACACGCCGATGCGGTAGTCGAAGCTGCGCCCCAGGGGGATGCCGTCCAGCACCGTGTAGGTGATGGCGGTGGCGTCGCCCGGGCGCTCGCGGATCTGCGCCAGCACCCGGCCCTGGTCCAGGCGCAGCTGGTAGACCAGCTTCAGCAGCGGCGCGGCATCGCCGCTGCCGGCGCCATCGCTGTGGATCTGGCCGATCACCATGCGCCGCATGGAGGGCACCGCGTCCACGTGCAGGGTGGCGCGCAGCAGGCTGTCGACGTTGGGATAGCGCCAGGTGTAGGGCGAGCCGTCGCTGCGCGTCTCGCGCAGTTCGGTGCGCGGGAACTCGCTGTTGCGCGTGTGGCTGCCGTTCACCGGCACCCAGAACTCCACGCCGTCGGCGCTGCGGTGGAAATACGGGCTCTGGTAGTCGCGCTGCAGCGCCGGGGTGGAAATGGTCCTGGCCGGGCGGCCTTCGGGAAGGGTGAGGTTCCAGGTACTGAGGTCGAACATCCGTTGTGGGTCCCGCACGGCTGACTGGCCCGGCAAGGGTAGCCGATGGCGCCGCGGCTTTCACGCCATGCCGCGGGCTTGAGCGGTTGCGCGGGGGAAATCCGACCGCCGCCGCACAACCGGCTATCTTTTTCAGTCCACCCTCTGGAGAAAACGCCCATGCGCCTGCTCGCCACCCTGCTGCTGCTCGGCCTGGGCTTCGCCGCCCAGGCGGAGGTCAAGACCCAGGAAATCCCCTACCAGGCCACCGACGGCACCAAGCTGGTCGGCTACTTCGCCTACGACGACGCCCAGGCCGGCATCCGCCCGGGGATCATCGTGGTCCACGAATGGTGGGGCCTGAACGATTACGCCAAGCGCCGCGCCCGCGACCTCGCCGCGCTGGGCTACGCGGCGCTGTCCATCGACATGTACGGCGAGGGCAAGGCCACCGAGCACCCCGAGCAGGCCCAGGCCTTCATGCAGGAAGCATTGAAGAATGCCGACGCCGCCAAGGCGCGCTTCCAGGCCGGCCTGGACCTGCTGAAGAAACAGCCGCAGACCGACCCGGCGAAGATCGCCGCCATCGGCTACTGCTTCGGCGGCAAGGTGGTGCTGGACATGGCCCGCCAGGGCCTGCCGCTGCTGGGCGTGGCCAGCTTCCACGGGGTGCTGGCCACCGCCACCCCGGCGCAGCCGGGCGCGGTCAGCGCCAAGGTGCTGGTGGAGCACGGCGGCGCCGACACCCTGGTGCCGGCCGACAGCGTGGCCGCCTTCAAGCAGGAGATGGACGCCGCCAAGGTGGACTACAGGTTCGTCGTCCAGCCCAACGCCAAGCACAGCTTCACCAACCCCGACGCCGACAAGCACAAGGGCCACGGCCTGGACGTGGGCTACGACAAGGCCGCCGACCAGAAGTCCTGGGCCGACCTGCAGGCCTTCCTCAAGGACATCTTCCAGCAGAAGGCCGACTGAAGCGGGATGCTCTTCGTAGGATGGGTTGAGCGAAGCGATACCCATCACCATTGCCCGATGGGTTTCGCAAGCTCAACCCATCCTACGGGGAGTTGTCCCTGGCCGGACCGGGCAAAAAAAAACGGGAGCCCGAAAAGGGGCTCCCGCCACGATCTGTGAAAAGGCCGGAGCGCGCGGCTCCGACAACAACCTCACCTGCGTTCCGGCAAAGGAACGCGAGGCGCAGTGTGGCAAATTCCCCGGCCGCCGATCCGTAGCGCTTCGGTAAGCCTTTGCAAGCGAATGTAAACGCCGCGTGACCGCCCGGACGCGACTGGGCGGTCACTCGCCACACGAATCCACTGGCACCGCGTCCGGCGGCCGGGCAGAATCCCCGCCATGCCCGACACCGACGACTTCCTCACCCCGCCCCAGGCGCACTGGCCGCTGCCCCAGGTGCTGCCCGGCGCCCTGCTCCACAGCTGCCGCTTCCAGCCGCAGAAGCTCGACGCCCAGGCCTTCGGCCGCCACGGCGTGGACCTGCCGCCGAACATCGGCCGCGCGGTGGCCAAGCGCCGCGCCGAATTCCTCGCCGGGCGCCTGTGCGCCCGCGCCGGCATCCAGCGCCTCACCGGCCTGCCGCAGACGCCGGGCCTGGCGCCGGACCGCGCGCCGATCTGGCCGGGCGGGCTGGTCGGCTCCATCACCCATGGCGACGACTGGGCCGCCGCCGTGGTGGCCCGCCGCGACGCCTGGCGCAGCCTCGGCCTGGACGTCGAGACGCTGCTGGACGACGCCCGCGCCAGCCGCCTGCTGGAGGAAATCCTCACCCCCGCCGAGCGCGAACGCCTGGCGCCGGAGCAGGTCGGCCTGGGCGTGACCCTGACCTTCTCGCTCAAGGAAAGCCTGTTCAAGGCCCTCTACCCTCTGGTGGGCCGGCGCTTCTACTTCGAGGATGCCGAACTGCTGGCCTGGGACGCCGAAGGCCGCGCGCGCCTGCGCCTGCTCTGCGACCTGTCCGCGGAATGGCACCACGGCCGCGAGCTGGAGGCGCAGTACGCGCTGTTCGACGGACGCCTGCTGAGCCTGGTGGCGGTCGCCTAGCGCTCCGCCGCCAAGGTGCGGCATCGCGGCCATTGACTGGAAAGTCAGAATTTGGCCTCATGCACCGCGTCCAGCGACCGACCCTAGCCTTTGCCTGACCGCGTCATCGTCACGGCAATCGCGTCTTGCGCCTATCGCTATATACAAAAACATATAGCGATGGACATCAGCCGCGGCTACCTTGGCCGGCGCGGACGGCGCCACCCCGGCCACATACATAGAAAAAGAACGGACCAAGGAGCATGACAATGAAGCGATCCACCCTCGCCCTGGCGATCGCCGCGGGCGTCCTCGCCCAGCAGGCCAGCGCCGGCGGGTTCATCGAAGACAGCAAGGCCAGCCTCGGCCTGCGCAACTTCTACATCAACACCGACAACCGCAACGGCCCCGCCTCGCCCAGCAAGCAGGAAGAATGGGGCCAGGGCTTCATGCTCAACTACGCCTCCGGCTTCACCGAAGGCACCGTCGGCTTCGGCGTCGACGCCCTGGGCCTGCTCGGCCTGCGCCTGGACGGCGGCGGCAAGTCCGGCAAGAGCGGCATCGACCGCCAGCCCGGCACCATCTTCCCGCTGGAGAGCGACGGCAGCGCGGTGGACGAGTTCAGCAGCCTGGGCCTGACCGCCAAGGCGAAAGTGTCGAAGACCGAGTTCCGCTACGGCACCCTGCAGCCCAAGCTGCCGGTGGTGGTCTACAACGACGCGCGCCTGCTGCCGATGACCTACGAGGGCGGCCAGGTCACCTCCAACGAGTTCAAGGACCTGACGCTGATCGGCGGCCAGCTGACCCACACCAAGGGCCGCAACTCCACCGACTGGCGCAGCATGTCCATCGCCGGCGCCAACGGCAGCAGCGCCAGCTCCCGCGACAGCAACAAGTTCTACTTCGCCGGCGGCGACTACAAGGCCACCAAGGACCTGACGCTGCAGTACTACTACGGCCAACTGACCGACTTCTACCAGCAGCACTTCCTCGGCCTGACGCACAACTGGGCAGTCGGCCCGGGCACCCTGAAGACCGACCTGCGGGTGTTCATCAGCGATTCCGACGGCAAGAACGGCAGCGCCTCCGGCCGCGCCGACGGCTACGTCAGCAGCGGCTACTACGGCAGCGGCGTGACCAAGGGCGAGGTGGACAACAACGTCTACAGCGGCCTGCTCACCTACAGCCTCGCCGGCCACAGCATCGGCGCCGGCTACCAGGTGCTCACCGGCGACAGCGACTTCCCCTACCTGAACCGCGGCGACGGCGAAGGCACCAGCACCTACCTGCACACCGACGCCCAGTTGCTGAAGTTCAACCACGCCGGCGAGCGCACCTGGATCGGCCGCTACGCCTACGACTTCGCCAAGCTCGGCGTGCCGGGCCTGACCTTCAGCGTGCTCTACCTCAACGCCGACGATATCAAGACCGGCCGCGGCGACCAGGGCGAATGGGAACGCGACATCGCGGTGGGCTACGTGGTCCCCGAGGGCACCTTCAAGGGCCTGGGCCTGGCCTGGAAGAATGCCACCATGCGCAGCGGCCTGCCGGTCAGCGGCTCGGGCACGGCGACGCAGCGGGATCAGGATGAGAACCGGTTGATCGTGAGTTATACATTGCCGTTGTTCTAGGTCTGGAGTGGGGGTTGTTGGAGTCAAGAGCCAAGAGCCCCTCTCCCTAACCCTCTCCCTGAAGGGAGAGGGGACCGTTCGGAGTGAGTGGATGTTTCGGCGTCAGCCGGAGATGACGGTTCAGGTTGAAACCATTGCTGTCCGCCGGCACGGACAAGCTCCCTCTCCCTTCAGGGAGAGGGAACGGAGCCAACCCAAGGCACGAAAGCCACCGGGCCGCGCCAGGATGCTCTTCGTAGGAGCGAGCTTGCTCGCGAACCGCATGGCACCGTATTTGTTCGCGAGCAAGCTCGCTCCTACGAAAAGCCATAAAGCCATCCGCCCTCAGGCCAACACCGCCACCGACTTCACCTGCGCCCACACCCCCTCCCCCACCCGCAACCCCAGTTGCTCGCAGGAATACCGGGTAATCCGCGCCAACAACGGATTCCCCCCCACATCCAGCCGCACCAGCAGATGCGCCGGCGTATCCGTGGGAGCCAGCTCGGTCACCGTGGCCGGCAGCAGGTTGAGGATGCTGCTCTGCTGCGGGCGCTGCAGAGTCAGGCTGACGTCGCGGGCCTGCACCTTGATGCGTAGCGCCTTGCCCACCGGCAGCGGGCCATGGGCCAGGCGGATGCGTTCGCCGCAGTTGGGCAGGCCGAGGTCGAGCAGGCCGTATTCGGCGTCGTGGCCCAGTACCTGGCCGTCGATCACCACGCCGGCGTCTTCCAGCAGCGAGGTGGGCAGGTCGGTGCGCGCCAGGGTCTCGCCCACCGCGCCGCTGGCCAGCGCGCGGCCGGCTTCCAGCAGCACCAGGTGGTCGGCCAGGCGCGCCACTTCATCCGGCGAGTGGCTGACGTAGAGGATGGGGATGTCCAGCTCGTCGTGCAGGCGTTCCAGGTAGGGCAGGATTTC
Source organism: Pseudomonas sp. R3.Fl (assembly GCF_023516765.1). Lineage (NCBI taxonomy): Bacteria > Pseudomonadati > Pseudomonadota > Gammaproteobacteria > Pseudomonadales > Pseudomonadaceae > Pseudomonas > Pseudomonas sp. R3.Fl. The sequence goes on along the minus strand of NZ_JAMGSO010000001.1, from coordinate 5,952,310 downwards.
CGCCTTGCGCTTGAGGTCCAGGGCTGCCAGCGGTTCGTCCATCAGCAGCAGCCGCGGGCTGGTCAGCAGGGCGCGGGCGATGCCCACCCGCTGGCGCTCGCCGCCGGACAGGTGGCGCGGCATGCGTTCGAGCAGGTGGCCGATGCCCAGCAGCTCGCAGGCCTGGTCCATGGCCACGCGGTGCTCGCGCGCCGGCACGCGCTTCATGCCATAGCGCAGGTTGCGTTTCACCGACAGGTGCTCGAACAGGTTGGCATCCTGGAATACATAGCCGATGGCGCGCTTGTGCGGCGCCAGGAACAGGCCCTGGGCGCTGTCCTGCCAGGTTTCGCCATTGACCACCAGGCGCGCCTCGCGCGGCCTTTCCAGGCCGGCCACGCAGCGCAGCACGGTGGTCTTGCCGGAGCCGGAGTGGCCGAACAGCGCGGTCACTCCGCGGCCCGGCAGGCGCAGGTCGACGTCCAGGGTGAAGCTGCGGTATTCGAGCAGGAAGCGCGCTTGGATGTCTGCCGGCATCTCAGTTCCAGGCCGAGTGGCTGCGGCGCGTGGAGTACAGCGCCAGCAGCACGAAGAAGGAGAACACCACCATGCCGCCGGCCAGCCAGTGCGCCTGGGCGTACTCCATGGCCTCGACGTGGTCGAAGATCTGCACCGAGACCACGCGGGTCTGGCCGGGGATGTTGCCGCCGATCATCAGCACCACGCCGAACTCGCCCACGGTATGGGCGAAGCCGAGGATGGCGGCGGTGACGAAGCCCGGCCGCGCCAGCGGCAGGACCACGCTGAAGAAGGTGTCCAGGGGCCCGGCGCGCAAGGTCGCCGCGGCCTCCAGCGGGCGCGTGCCGATGGCCTCGAAGGCGTTCTGCAGCGGCTGCACCACGAAGGGCAGCGAGTAGATCACCGAGCCCACCACCAGCCCGGCGAAGCTGAACGGCAGGCGCTGCCAGCCGAGGGCGTCGGTGAGCTGGCCCACCGGGCCGTTGGGGCCCAGCGTGACCAGCAGGTAGAAGCCGATGACCGTCGGCGGCAGCACCAGTGGCAGGGCCACCAGCGCACCCAGCGGGCCCTTGAGCCACGAACGGGTGCGCGCCAGCCACCAGGCGATGGGGGTGCCCAGCAGCAACAGGATCAGGGTGCTGACGGTGGCCAGCTCGAGGGTGAGCCGGATCGCCGTGAGGTCCGCCGCGGTCAGGTGCATCGTTTTCCCTGTTTACAGCTCGTAGCCGTAGGCCTTGATCACCGCTGCCGCCTTCGGCCCCTTCAGGTAGTCCACCAGGGCCTTGGCCGCGGCGTTGTCCTTGCCTTTTTCGAGGATGACCGCGTCCTGGCGGATCGGCTCATAGAGGTCGGCCGGGACGATCCAGGCCGAACCGGCCGTCACCTTGCCATCCTTGTAGATCTGCGACAACGCCACGAAGCCCAGTTCGGCATTGCCGCTGGACACGAACTGGTAGGCCTGGCCGATATTCTGGCCCTCGACGATCTTGCCGGTCAGCTTGTCCTTCAGGCCGAGCTTGTCCAGCACCTGGGTGGCGGCCAGGCCGTAGGGCGCGGTCTTCGGGTTGGCGATGGACAGGTGCTGGAAGCCGCCTTTCTTCAGGACCTCGCCCTTGGCATCGACGTAGCCGTCCTTCGGCGACCACAGCGCCAGCTTGCCGATGGCGTAGGTGAAGCGCGAGCCGGGGACCACCGCCTTCTCCTGCTCCAGCTTGGCCGGGGTGCTGTCGTCGGCGGCGAGGAACACCTCGAAGGGCGCGCCGTTCTTGATCTGCGCGTAGAACTGCCCGGTGGCGCCGAAGGAGGCCACCAGCTTGTGCCCGGTGTCCTTCTCGAAGTCCTTGGCGATGGCCTGGATGGGCGCGGTGAAGTTGGCCGCGACCGCGACCTGCACCTCGTCGGCCAGCGCCGCGTGGGTGGCCAGGCAGGCCGCCAGGGCCAGGGAAAGGCGGGCGAATGTCTGTTTCATCGATGTGCTCCAGTGGTTGGCTGTTGTTCTGCTTCGAAGGGCCCGCCGGCTCTGCTATACCTTCCTGACCTCACTGAAACCAAGGAGAGAAAGACATGAAAGTCAGCGCGCGCAATGTGTTCCGCGGCACGGTCAAGCAACTGCGCAACGGCGCGGTGAATGCCGAGGTGGTGGTGCAACTGCCCGGCGGCAACGACCTGGTGGCCATCGTCACCGAGGAAAGCGTGAAGAGCCTGGGCCTGGCCCAGGGCAAGGACGTGGTGGCGCTGGTCAAGGCGCCCTGGGTGATGCTGATGACCGATGCCGAGGGCATTCGCCTGTCGGCGCGCAACTGCCTGGCCGGCACGGTGAAGTCGGTGGCCGACGGCGCGGTGAACGCCGAGGTGGTGCTGGACCTTGGCGGTGGCAGCGAAGTGGTGGCGGTGGTCACCCGCGACGCCGTCGCCGAGCTGGGGCTGGCGGCCGGCGTCAAGGCCACGGCGGTGATCAAGGCTTCCCATGTGATTCTCGGTGTTCCTTCCTGACGGATGCCACGGCGCGACGCTGGAGGGCCCCGGTCTGTCCGGGGCCCACTGCCGGAGAATCGTTATATCAAAAATTACATAACGATACCCGCGCCGCAGCAATACCCATTAAGGGCAACGCCATGGGCTTGGCCACGGGCGTCGGTGCCGATGGGCACGCCAGCATTCTGCATTTATTGACCTAAAGGTCAATTTTTCCGCAAGGCTACAACGCCAGGTACAGCGTCAGCAGCAGGCCCAGGCCGGCCACCGTCAGGTTGAGCCAGGGCCCGGCGTTGACCCGGTAGCCCTCGGGAATCTCCACCGGCTTCAGCCCGCGCACCACGTTGCGGTACTGCAGCGCCGAGCTGCAGGCGGCCACGCAGCCGAGCAGGATGAAGCCCAGCCCCACCCAGAACGACATGCGCAGCGCCGCCGCGGTCTCCAGGCCGGCGTGCATCAGGCGCAGCAGCAGGCCGGTGCGCTCCACCACGAAGCCGAAGGCGATCAGCGCCAGGGCGGTACGGTTCCAGGCCAGCAGGGTGCGCTCGGCGGCGAAGAAGACGCGGGGGTCGTTCAGGTCGGACATGGGGCCTCGGTTCGCAGGGGAATCTCCGGGTAGCGTAGGCGGCGGGCGGCGCTGCGTCTAAGGCACGGCTTCATGCCCCCGCGCCCTTGCGCCGCTGCTGCCATTCGAACACCGCCATGCCGGCCAGCATCCCCAGCACGAACAGCGCCGCCTGCCAGTGGCCGGCGCCCAGGCCGACCAGCGCCGGCCCCGGGCAGATGCCGGCGATGCCCCAGCCGACGCCGAACACCAGGCTGCCCAGCACCAGGCGGCGGTCCAGGTCGCGGCGCGTCGGCAGCTGCATGGCGCCGCCGAGCAGGCCGTGCGCCTTGCCGCGGGCCAGGCCGAAGAACGGCAAGGCGGTGAGGATGGCGCCGACCATCACCAGCGCCAGGGACGGGTCCCAGGCCCCGGCCAGGTCGAGGAAGGCCAGCACCTTGGCCGGGTCGGCCATGCCGGCCAGCAGCAGGCCCAGGCCGAACAGCAGGCCGCAGAGGAAAGCGCTCAGGCGGGCCATGCTCAGGCTCCCAGCAGGTGGCGGATGCAGAAGACGGTGGCGAAGCCGCTGGCCATGAAGCACAGCGTGGCCAGCAGCGACCGCGGCGACAGCCGCGCCAGGCCGCACACGCCATGGCCGCTGGTGCAGCCGGCGCCATAGCGGCTGCCCAGCCCCACCAGCAGCCCGGCCAGCAGCAGCGCTGGCCAGGCGCTGTCGAAGTGCAGCGCCGGCAGCGGACCGAAGGCCAGCCACAGCAGCGGCGCCAGCAGCAGCCCGAGGAGGAACGCCAGGCGCTCGCCGCCGACGCCGCCCCTGGCCAGCAGGCCGCCGAGCAACCCGCTGATGCCAGCCACGCGGCCGTTGAGCAGGGCGAACAGGCCGGCGGAAAGGCCGATCAGCGCGCCGCCGGCCAGGGCGCTCCAGGGGGTGAAGGCAGTCCAGTCGATGTTCATTCGGCATCCTCTGCGCAGAACAATTGGTAGAGAGTCTGGATCACCGCCAGCGCCTGCGGGCTGCTGATGCGGTAGTACACCTGCTTGCCCTCCTTGCGCGTCGCCACCAGACCTTCGCGGCGCAGCACGCCCAGTTGCTGGGACAGCGTCGGCTGGCCGACGCCCACCCGCTCCTCCAGGGCGCCGACGTGCAGCTCCTCCTGGGACAGCATGCACAGCAGCAACAGGCGGTCGGGGTTGCCCAGGGCCTTGAGCAGGCGCCCGGCCTGGTCGGCGGAGCGGCGCAGGCGTTGCAGATCGATGGCTGGGGTGGCGGGCATGGGAACGCTCTATGAAATTACAATATATAAAAATATATAATATAAACCCGCAGAACGTCTACCCTAGCCCGCCGCGGGCTATTCCTTGGGCGCCTGGCGCCGCGGCCAGGCCAGGGTGAAGCAGGCGCCGCCCAGGGCCTGGCTGCGGGCGATGGACACCCGGCCGCCGTGCCAGCGGATGATCCGCCGCACGATGGACAGCCCCAGGCCGTGCCCGCCGGTGACCCGCGTGCGGCTGTCGTCGACGCGGAAGAACGGTGTGAACAGGCGCTCCCAGCGGTCCTCCGGCACGCCCGGGCCGTCGTCCTCGACGTCCACCTGGCAGCGGTCCAGGCTGACCCGGTAGCTCACCCGCACCCGCGTCTCGGCGTAGCGGATGGCGTTGCTCAGCAGGTTCTGCAGGGCGCGGTGCAGGTAGCGCGGCTCGGCCTCGATCCAGCTGCCCTGGTCGAAGGGCACCAGCGCGCCGGCCTCGCAGGTCACCTGCACCTCGCCGCGCAGCGGGGCGATCTCCGCCGCCACCTGGCGCACCAACTCGCCCAGCTCCACGCTCTGGTAGGTCAGCGCCGGCGAGCCCTGCTCCAGGCGCGCGTAGGTGAGCATCTCGTCCACCAGCTGGTCGAGGTCCTGGATGTCGCCGTCCATGCCCTCCAGGTACTTGCGCCGGGTCTTGTCGTCCTCGGCGGACTCGATCATCTCCAGGCCGAAGCGCAGCCGCGCCACCGGCGTGCGCAGCTCGTGGGACACCGCGCGGACCAGCTCGCGCTGCACGCTGATCAGGCGCTGGATCTGCTCGGCCATGTGGTTGAAGGTGCCGGCCAGGCGCCCCACCGAGTCGCTGCCGCGTTCCTCCACCCGGGTGTCCAGGCTGCCGCGGGCGATGCGCGAGGCGGCCGACTCCAGGCCGCGCAGGCGCTGCTCCAGGCGGCTGATCAGCAGGTACAGGGTGAGGCCGATCAGCGACAGGCCGACGGCGGCGATCAGCAACAGCAGTTGCGGCGGATAGGGGTTCATCTGGTAGATCGGCCCCAGCTCCAGCACCCAGGGCGTGTCGACGATGCCGGCCACCACGCGGATGGAGTCGCCGTTCTTGCCCAGCGCCAGCACGGTGTCGCCCTCCTCCACCCGGCGGCTCTGGTCGTCGTCCAGGTCGATCTCCTTCAGGCGCAGCAGGTGCACGTCGAAGCCGAAGCGCTTGTCGCGCACGATGCGCGCCAGGTGGTAGGGCTGCTCGCTGGCGGGGAAGCGGCGCAGCTCGTCCATCAGCATATAGATGGTGGCCCGCGCCAGTTGCTCGCTGACCTGCTCCACCTCGCCGGTGAGCACCAGGCCCTCCTGCAGGCTGACCTGGGTATGGATGCGCACCTGGTGCGGCCCGTCGGCCTCCACCAGCACCTGGTCGTTCATCAGCCGCGCGCGGTCACGGCCGTCCATGCCCAGGGCGTCGAGCTTCTGCAGGCTCAGCGGGATGCCCATCAGGCGGCTCCACTGCAGCAGCGCGCGCTTGCGGTCCACCTCCTCCATGCCTGCCATCTCGTCGGCCATCAGGCGGAAGGTGCCGCGCGCCAGCTCCTCGCGGTAGCGGTCGCCGCGCACCTCGTTGACCAGGTGCAGTGTCAGCACGCCGAGGACGGCGACCAGCACCAGGGTCAGCAGCATGCCGCCGTAGATGCGCAGGAAGATGGATTTCATCGGCGAAGCCCTGTGCCGGGTTCATGGGCCGGGGTGAAGTCGCTGGGTTCCCGCGTGCGCGGGAATGACGCCGGGGAGTCTGGATGCCGGGGGGTTGCTGCGCAGGGTGCGGGAAACACCGAACCCACCCCCGTCATTCCCGCGCACGCGGGAACCCAATGAACAGCCGCAGCAACGCACGACCCCGAAGCCAGGCAGCGAATCAGCGCAAGCCCCCTACTGCTCGCCAACGAACAGGTACCCCTTGCTGCGCACCGTCTTGATCAGCCGCGGGTGCATGGGGTCGTCGCCGATCTTCGGGCGGATGCGCGAGATGCGCACGTCGATGGAGCGGTCCTGGCCGTCGTATTCGATGCCGCGCAGGGAATTGAAGATTTCCTCGCGGGAAAGGATGCGCCCGGTGTTGGCCGCCAGCAGCCACAGCAGGTCGAACTCGGCGCTGGTCAGCTCGATGGTCTGGCCGTCCAGCCAGGCCTCGCGCATGGCGTTGTCGATCACCAGCTTGCCGAAGGTCAGGCGCTTGCTGCCCGCCGCGGGCGCCTCGTCCGGCCCCTCGCTGCGCCGCAGCAGGGCGCGGATGCGCGCCAGCAGCAGGCGCGGGCGCACTGGCTTGCACACGTAGTCGTCGGCGCCCATCTCCAGGCCCTGGATCTGGTCCATGTCGTCGGTGCGCGCGGTGAGCATCAGGATCGGGCCGTCGTAGTCCGGGCGCAGGCGCCGGCAGATCGACAGGCCGTCCTCGCCGGGCAGCATCAGGTCCAGCACCACCAGGTCCGGCCGTTCCGCCAGCACGCGGTCCACCGCGCGGGCGCCGTCGGCCTCGACGCCCACCTTCAGGCCGTTGCTTTCCAGATAGTCCTGGGTCAGCTCGGCCAACCGCTGGTCGTCCTCGACAATGAGGATTCGCGCCTCTTGCTCCACACCGCCTCCCAATGCACCTGAACGGGTCCGCCGCGCACCGCCGCGAGGCAGGCGGGACGTGCCGCATTGTAGCCAGGAAGCCGCGCCATGGCACGGGCGGAACGCGATGGGGCAGGACCACAAGATATTGTGGTAGGGTTCACACCCTGACAGCCTCAGGCCAACTCCTGAATCTGTCAGTCGCTCATGACGAACGGTGAAAATCAGCAGCGGTGCGGCCTGGCGCGATCCCTACGCGATCACGCACACGCCACCCACAATTTATCCACAGGTTTCCCCCAGCCTCCCGCCTTGCAAAGCCTCCCATAGCGCATTATCTTGTATCCCCGTTGCGGATAACCCCTACATGTTGGGTCCGCAACCTGGAACCGGACACAAGAAGAAGCACGAGGTCGCGAGCCTTTTCCACGGCTCCTCCGGTTCCCCCAGCAGCTGCATCCAGGCGTACGAAAGTCCGACGCGGCGTAGGCCGCAAAGGAGTGATCGATGTCGATGGCCATGCGGTACGGGTGTTGCAACCGATCGGTCAACACCACTAGGTATTGTGGTTCCGGCCCGTAAAGCCGGACACCCGACTTGGGCCAGGGAGGCGCTTGAGTCCCCTTCCCCTGTTACGCAAGTTTTCATGCGGCCGGCCCCGCCGGACGCACACGCTCTTTATTGCTGTTTTTCCGGAGCGGCGCCCCCGGCGCCAGTGACAGAACCCACTAAGAGAATGTGGAGACAACCCCCCATGCAGACCGACACCACTCGCGAGAACCCGCAGGCCGCAGCGCCGCAGGCAGCCGAATCCGCCCAGGATCTGGCCGCCACCGCGCCCGGCCAGCTGCGCGTGATCAAGCGCAACGGCACCGTAGTTCCCTACACCGATGACAAGATCACCGTAGCCATCACCAAGGCGTTCCTCGCCGTGGAAGGCGGCACCGCTGCCGCCTCGTCGCGCATCCACGAAACCGTCGCGCGCCTGACCGAGCAGGTCACCGCGACCTTCAAGCGCCGCATGCCCTCCGGTGGCACCATCCACATCGAAGAAATCCAGGACCAGGTCGAACTGGCCCTGATGCGCGCCGGCGAGCAGAAAGTCGCCCGCGACTACGTGATCTACCGCGAAGCCCGCGCCAACGAGCGCAAGACCGCCAGCGCCGCCGGCGAAGTCGCCCAGCCGCACCCGAGCATCCGCATCACCAAGGCCGACGGCAGCACCCAGCCGCTGGACATGGGCCGCCTACAGACCATCATCCGCGAGGCCTGCGAAGGCCTGGCCGAAGTCGACGGCGGGCTGATCGAACGCGAAACCCTGAAGAACCTCTACGACGGCGTGGCCGAGAAGGACGTCAACACCGCCCTGGTGATGACCGCCCGCACCCTGGTGGAGCGCGAGCCGAACTACTCCTACGTCACCGCCCGCCTGCTGATGGACACCCTGCGCGCCGAAGCCCTGGGCTTCCTCGGCGTGGTCGAGAGCGCCACCCATCACGAAATGGCCGAGCTGTACGCCCGCGCCCTGCCGGCCTACATCGAGAAAGGCGTCGAGTTCGAACTGCTCGATTCCAAGCTCAAGGGCTACGACCTGGCCAAACTGGGCGCCGCGCTGAACCACGAGCGCGACCAGCAGTTCACCTACCTGGGCCTGCAGACCCTGTACGACCGCTACTTCATCCACAAGGACGGCATCCGCTTCGAACTGCCGCAGGTATTCTTCATGCGCGTGGCCATGGGCCTGGCCATCGAAGAGCCGCAGAAGGAAGAACGCGCGATCGAGTTCTACAACCTGCTGTCGTCCTTCGACTACATGTCGTCGACCCCCACCCTGTTCAACGCCGGCACCCTGCGTCCGCAGCTGTCCAGCTGCTACCTGACCACCGTGCCGGACGACCTGTCGGGCATCTACAGCGCCATCCACGACAACGCCATGCTGTCGAAATTCGCCGGCGGCCTGGGCAACGACTGGACCCCGGTGCGCGCGCTGGGCTCCTACATCAAGGGCACCAACGGCAAGTCCCAGGGCGTGGTCCCGTTCCTGAAAGTGGTCAACGACACCGCCGTGGCCGTGAACCAGGGCGGCAAGCGCAAGGGCGCCGTGTGCGCCTACCTGGAAACCTGGCACCTGGACATCGAAGAGTTCCTGGAGCTGCGCAAGAACACCGGTGACGACCGCCGCCGCACCCACGACATGAACACCGCGAACTGGATTCCCGACCTGTTCATGAAGCGCGTGTTCGAAGACGGCACCTGGACGCTGTTCTCCCCGGCCGACGTCCCCGACCTGCACGACCTCTACGGCAAGGCCTTCGAAGAGCGCTACGAGTACTACGAAGCCCTGACCCAGTACGGCAAGCTCAAGCTGCACAAGGTCGTCCAGGCCAAGGACCTGTGGCGCAAGATGCTCTCCATGCTGTTCGAGACCGGCCACCCGTGGCTGACCTTCAAGGACCCGTGCAACCTGCGCAGCCCGCAGCAGCACGTGGGCGTGGTGCACAGCTCGAACCTGTGCACCGAGATCACCCTGAACACCAACAAGGACGAGATCGCCGTCTGCAACCTGGGCTCGGTGAACCTGGTCAACCACATCGTCGACGGCAAGCTGGACGTCGAGAAGCTCGGCCGCACCGTGAAGACCGCGGTCCGCATGCTCGACAACGTCATCGACATCAACTACTACTCGGTGCCCCAGGCGGAGAACTCCAACCTCAAGCACCGTCCGGTGGGCCTGGGCATCATGGGCTTCCAGGACGCCCTGTACCTGCAGCACATCGCCTACGGCTCCGACGCCGCCATCGACTTCGCCGACAAGTCCATGGAAGCCATCAGCTACTTCGCCATCCAGGCCTCCTGCGACCTGGCCGAGGAGCGCGGCGCCTACGAGACCTTCGCCGGCTCGCTGTGGTCGCAAGGCATCCTGCCGATCGACTCGCAGAAGCTGCTGATCGAAGCCCGCGGCGCCAAGTACATCGAAGTCGACCAGAGCGAGAGCCTGGACTGGGCCCCGGTGCGCGAGCGCGTACAGAAAGGCATCCGCAACTCGAACATCATGGCCATCGCGCCGACCGCGACCATCGCCAACATCACCGGCGTGTCGCAGTCCATCGAGCCGACCTACCAGAACCTCTACGTGAAGTCGAACCTCTCCGGCGAGTTCACCGTGATCAACCCCTACCTGGTGCGCGACCTCAAAGCCCGCGGCCTGTGGGACCCGGTCATGGTCAACGACCTGAAGTACTATGACGGCTCCGTGCAGCAGATCGAGCGCATCCCGCAAGATCTGAAAGACCTGTACGCCACCGCCTTCGAAGTGGAGACCAAGTGGATCGTCGACGCCGCCAGCCGCCGCCAGAAGTGGATCGACCAGGCCCAGTCGCTGAACCTCTACATCGCCGGCGCCTCGGGCAAGAAGCTGGACGTGACCTACCGCATGGCCTGGTACCGTGGCCTGAAAACCACCTACTACCTCCGCGCCCTGGCCGCCACCAGCACCGAGAAGTCCACCATCAACACCGGCAAGCTGAACGCCGTGAGCTCGGTGATCGACGAGGGCCTGCAAGCCGCCCCGGCCGAGCCGAAACCGGCTCCGGTGCCGCAAGCCTGCAGCATCGATAACCCGGACTGCGAAGCCTGCCAGTAAGGAAGCAGCGGCCCTCGCCCGAGGGCCGCGTTTCCACGCAGCACGGATATCCCCTCTCTCTTCAGGGAGAGGGCTAGGGAGAGGGGCTCTTGTCCCCTCCTCCCCCAGACATAACAGCTTCCCCTCGTCATTCCCGCGGACGCGGGAACCCAGAGAAGGGAAGCCAAGCAAGCTTTAGCGTGCCCCCCATCACGCAACCAGACCAGGAGAGGAACCAATGCTGAGCTGGGACGAATTCGACAAAGAAGACCCCACCGAAGCCAAGGCCGCCCCGGCCGTGGCCAAAGCCGCCGCCCAGGCCGCCGACAAGCTGGACGACGAAGCCGCCGGCTCCGTGGAAGAAGCCCGCGCCGTCTCCGCCAGCGACTCCGACGCGGTCGCCCGCGCCAAGCAGGCCCTCGACGCCCTCGACATCCAGGAAGGCCTGGACGACCTCGAAGGCGCCTCCGCCCGCGTGCAGGTCGGCGACAAGCAGATGATCAACGCCCGCGCCGACCTCAACCAGCTCGTACCCTTCAAGTACGACTGGGCCTGGCAGAAGTATCTGGATGGTTGCGCCAACCACTGGATGCCGCAGGAAGTGAACATGAACGCCGACATTGCCCTGTGGAAGAGCAAGGACGGCCTGTCCGAGGACGAGCGCCGCATCGTCATGCGCAACCTCGGCTTCTTCTCCACCGCCGACTCCCTGGTGGCGAACAACCTGGTGCTGGCCGTGTACCGCCTGATCACCAACCCCGAATGCCGCCAGTACATCCTGCGCCAGGCCTTCGAGGAAGCCATCCACACCCACGCCTACCAGTACTGCATCGAGTCGCTGGGCATGGACGAAGGCGAAATCTTCAACATGTACCACGAGATCCCGAGCGTCGCGAAAAAGGCGTCCTGGGGCCTGAAGTACACCCGCTCGATCTCCGACCCGCAGTTCCAGACCGGCACCCCGGAAACCGACCGCCAGTTCCTGCGCAACCTGATCGCCTACTACTGCGTGCTCGAAGGCATCTTCTTCTACTGCGGCTTCACCCAGATCCTCTCCATGGGCCGCCGCAACAAGATGACCGGCACCGCCGAGCAGTTCCAGTACATCCTGCGCGACGAATCCATGCACCTGAACTTCGGCATCGACGTGATCAACCAGATCAAGATCGAAAACCCGCACCTGTGGGATGCCCAGATGAAGGACGAAGCCACGCAGATGATCCTGCAGGGCACCCAGCTGGAAATCGAATACGCCCGCGACACCATGCCGCGCGGCGTCCTGGGTATGAACGCAGCGATGATGGAGGACTACCTCAAATTCATCGCCAACCGCCGCCTGACCCAGATCGGCCTGAAGGAAGAATACCCGGGCACGACCAACCCGTTCCCGTGGATGAGCGAAATCATGGACCTGAAGAAGGAAAAGAACTTCTTCGAGACCCGCGTGATCGAGTACCAGACCGGCGGCGCGCTGAGCTGGGACTGACGGAAGTAGTCGTCATTTTTCACTAAGAATTGGAATTTATTCACTTCAAAGTGGAATAAACGCACCAAATGAGTGCGGAGTGTAACAAGCAAGAACCTTGGAGCCGTTAAGGATGGCGGTGAAGAGGAGCAGTCGAAAGGGCCGGAGTGCTGCTATGCACACCGGCCTTTTTTTGATGATGCCCGCCAAACGCAAGCGTCCGCCACACACCGAAAAATCTAAGCGGGCGTGGCCTATGTGTATAAAGCCACTCCCGGCACATCGCAGACAGGCTGCGTACGAGACTGAACGCTAGACTCAGACTGCCGCAGGAAAGGAGTCACCAGATGGATGCCAAGAACCTCGAAGTTCGCCGGCATGGCGCGCGGGGCCGTGTTTCGCCGCCTGGATCGCTGGGGGCACCTGAACAACAAGGCGCTGCACCCCGGCAGCCTGATCAGCCTGCTACGCCAGATATTGTTGCGCGCCGGTGTCCCGGCTGAGCTGTACACCAGTCATTCGCTGAGCCGCGGCTTCGCCACCTGGGCCACGGCCAATGGCTGGGATCTCAAAGCGCTGATGACCTACGTGGGCTGGAAGGACATTAAATCAGCGATGCGCTACACCGACCCGGCGATCTCCTTCGGTAGCCTCGCGGCGAGGCCAGCATTGGAATCCTCTGTGGGCACTTCGACGCATTTGCTCGCTCACATCGACAGGTGACAGGAGTGAAGGCACAGGGATAACTGATCGATCTGATTCCGGGGGGCGATGCTATGGCGCCTGGCAACAACCAGTTCGGGACGGATACCGAGGCAGAAGCATGCGGTATTTCTTGTGCGTAGCGGTCAGCTGATGGCCTCGATCTACCCCAGATGGCTACTTGCCATTTGTGCAGCCTCGTCCTTTAATCGGGTGCCCAGGCAAAGGAGACTGCTATGTCATTGCTGGACGAGATCATCGCGTGGACTGGTGGACTTAGGCCCTGGCAACAAGAGGCACTGCGCCGGATTTTTACGCGGCCCGAACTCGCCCAAGATGACATCGAAACCATCCTGCAAATGGTTCGCGAGCAAGAACGGGAAAATGCGACCACAGGGGCCACCAAACCATTCACATTGGATGACGTTCCGGGGGCCTGCAGTGGCGCCACCGTGCGACTGACCGGTGTCTCCGGGCTGGATCAGGTCAACGGTTTCCCTTCTGGTCGAGCATTTGACCTCGTGCCGGAGGGCATGACCATCTTTTTTGGTCACAACGGGGCCGGCAAATCCGGCTATGCCCGCGTCTTCAAGAACGCCTGCAAAGCCCGACATCGAGTGGAGGTGCTGCCCAACGCCTTTGGGGCCGCAACTCCACCTCGGCCTCCATCTGCTGAATTCTCCATCCTGGTGGATGGCACGCCGGAAACTGCGCGTTGGGTTCAGAGCGGGCCAGCCCATCCACATTTGAGCGCGGTATCGGTATACGACGTAGCCTGTGCCAACGACTATATCGATGCGGAAGGCACCCCGGCATTTCAGCCATACGGACTGATCCACCTGACGCGCCTGGTCCTGCTGCAGCGCGACTTGCAGACCCGGATTGGAGCTGAGCGCAATGCGTTGGTTCTGGATTCCCAGCAGTTCGAGCCGCTGAAGGGTAATACCGAAGTCGGCCGTTACATCGCCAGCCTGGGGGCAGACTCGGATCGCGCAGTACTGGTTCGATTGGGAACGCTCACTGACGAGGAACTCCGAAGGCTTGAGTTTCTGAAGCGGACACTGCTGGAAACCGATCCTACTCCCCAAGCGCTGGCCTTGGAGCGCCTGGCGACCCGCCTGGACCAAGCGCAACGCCGTGCCGAGGCGGCACAACGATGGGTGGGTGACCGGGCCATTGCGAGGGCAAAGGAACTCATCACCGCGGAAAAAGCTGCACACCTCGCCATGCAACTAGCACAAGCGCGCCTCCAGGGGCGGGGGACACAGGACACCACGGAACCACCAACATTGGCTTCACACACCGCCACTCTGTTAGAGGGCACCGGCGATGTGCTTTGGCAAACGATGTACCGGGCCGCTGAAGCCTTCTCTCAGCGGGCAGCATATTCCGGACATTTATTCCCGCACCTGGAACTCGACGCACGCTGCGTGCTCTGCCAGCAACCCTACTCAGTCGATGCAGCGGAACGCATGCGGCGTTTTGCAGCTTTTATCTCGGATACTGCGACAGCAGATGCACAAACAGCCAACGATGCCCGTATGACCGCTCTGGGGAAAGTGAAGGCCGTTGACCTCAGCATCCTGGATGCGCCCACGCTGGCTGAAGTGGCGGAGCGGCTCCCCGATCTACACGCCACCATTACTACAGCGGCCTCGGTTTGGGCCGTCCGGCACACTTGGGTCAGTCAAACATTGGAAGCGGGAGACTGGTCTCCTGAATCAGAGCCACTTTCACCGGAAGCGAACCTAGACAGTGAGTTCGCCAGCAAGGCTGCTTCGCTGCGCGCTGACGCCAGTACCCTCCGGACCTCCACCGATCCTGCTGTGCGTTTAGCGCTGAGCCAAGAACTGGCAGACCTGGATGCGCGTCAGCGCCTTTCCGGCCAGCTCGGCGCGGTGGAGCGCTTCATTCAGGACAAGCAGACTCATGCTGTGTTAAGCCGCTGTCATGCAGCCCTAAATCCTGGAACGGTATCACGCAAGCTGACGGCTCTGGCCGCGACGTATGTAACCGAGGCATTGGCCGCCGCCATGAATGCCGAATTGAAAGCCTTGGGCTATAAACGCCGAGTGCAACCCGACCTGACCGGACGCACGGAGCTGGGGGTGACCAAGGTTACCCTACGCCTGCAGGAAATCACGGCGAAGGCTTCTAAAGTGCTTTCCGAGGGGGAACAGCGTGCTTTGGGGATGGCCATGTTCATCGCCGAACTCGAATCTCTGCCACATACCTCGACGGTCATTTTTGACGACCCCTCAACCTCTCTAGACCATGTTTATCGTCGGGCCATCGCTCGGCGTTTGGTTGCGCTAGCCGAGACCCGCCAGGTGTTGGTGTTCACACATGACGCGGTATTCCTGACCGAACTGGCCATGGCACTTCAGCGCGCTGATCGCCCGGCCAGTTACAAGACCATTGGTTGGGATGAGTCGCCAGGACTGGTAAGCGAAGGGCTAACATGGGCCACGATGGACACCAAAGCCCGCCTGGCTGATCTGCGTGATCGTGCGAAAGCGTTGAGCGCTCCGGAAGACAGCTACCCGGATGATGAACTTGAGCGGCAAATCGCTGCGGGCTACTCAAGCCTCAGAGGTACCGTCGAGCGCGCCATCCGGGAAGTTTTCCTGAACAATACGGTTCAACCGTTCAGCGACGTGGTGAGCGTCGAGGCCTTTGGCGCCGTCATCGGCCACCCTGCAGATGAGTGGGAGAAGATGCTGGCGGTTTATGCTCGGGCTTGTGAAGCCACTGAGGCCCATGACACCCCGGGTGAACGCCAACTGCCACTGCCCACGCGCGAGGAATTGCACAGCGACATCACTCTGATCTTGGAGCTAATCAACGAAGCGGCCAAGCGGCGAACCGCCTACGAAAACCTACGCAGGGAACGAACCGCACAACGCAAGAAGCTTTTCGGTGGCTAGTGAGTAATTGAAAAGGATTTTCAAATGACAAGAAAATCATATGTAAGTGAATCTGATTTAGCGGAGCGGATTTTTGAAGAAGAACATTTTCGAGATATAAGATTCGCTATCAGTTATTTTATCCCGCACTTTCGTGAGTACAATACGGAAACTTTCTTTCTAGCGTATTGGCCTGAAGTTGTAAAATCCAGATGGCTGTTAGATTTTGCAGCAAAACTTCCATTTGATGTAAGAGAGATCAAGGCCAGTAGGAAAAGCGTGGCAACTGCTAGAGCTTCTGGCATAACTAGCTTTGTGTGCATACCAGTTAATATCGAGTCAATGTACACGCACGCAAAGTCAACTCCAGTATTAAAAATAGTGCTATCCGACGAGCGAATGTATCTCCCCGTCAAAGACTTCCTCTCGAGCGAGTACGGGAATGGGTTCTTGCACATATCTACCGCAAAATCAGCGAGCAAGGAAGAAAGGGATTTTAGTCCAAGAAAAATAGGTAACTATGCCATAGCAAGAGCTCTTGCTCTTCTAGAAGACGGTAGAGTGCCGCAAGAGTTTTTTGAGGCAGTAAGTGAAGTGCTAGGGCCCAAGAAAAAGTCTTGGAAGCGATTAGCTTTCCCTGGCTATCGTCATGGGCTGACATATGCAAATGAATTGATAGCCGAAAGTTTATGCTTGGACATTGTCCGCGAGGGGAGACTCATGCCCAGCGGCAATGAAAACTACATCCCGGCGATACTACGTAGTAGTCGAGCGCTATGGGGGAGCAGATCGAGCCTGACAGATAACGCTTCTACTGAAAACCGTTTATGTATCAGTGTAGAGCCGATTCTATGGAGAATCTACAAGGTAGATTTAGATAAGCTATTCCCTGATGGCTCTCTAAAAAAAGAACTTGTCGCCGCCCTCAGAATCTATGTTAACTCAGCTGTAAAGTCTGAGAATTACATTAGAAGATTGGTTGGCTATCAATCAGAAGCGATAGCTGCCATAACCTCAGATTCTGTGGGGAAAACTTTTATTTCGCTACATCGGCAAGAGCTTGAGTTGTTCAATATCTCCTTGGGCATATTGGGCTTGTCTGATTTATTTCCGATCATCCGAATTGAGCCTAAAATAAATAAGATCAAAGGCGATTTAATCAATCTAGCCAATTGCGCCAGAGGGAATGGCTGTCATGCCAATTTTAAATTAAACAAGCTCGGAATGACACTTAAGGAGCGAATGCTCTTGTTGGTTGACAAGCGATTTTTGTCTTTTTTTAAAGAAAAGCTTCCCGAGTTTTCCGGGGTGTCTATAGTAACTGATTTACCACTTGAATGGCTTCCGCTGAGGGGGTTGCCATTGATGTTAAGATGTGACGTCAGCCGGATACCAGCAACTCCAGGCAATATAAACTTACTCCAAACCCTTAGAAGTCGACATAAGACAATAGCTCTCTCTGACTTTGATGAGATATTGATTGTTCGATCTTTCTCGGAAAGCGACAAAATCAAATACACTCTTGAAACCACTCTTCAGCATTGGACCAACATGCATGAGGAATATCCAAAATACAGGATTGTTGATATTGAGTCATCTGAAGAATTTGTTGCTATAATTAATAGCTTCAAAGGGGCGCTGATGATTTTTGATGGTCACGGCTCACTAAAAACAGATTCTGCTATGGGCTCAATTATAGTTGGGGGCGAGGAATTAAATGTTTGGGAGTTACAGAGCCAGATCAATATGCCTCCTATTGTATTGCTCAGTGCTTGCGATACTATTCCAGTAGATGGCGGACACGGAGCAACCGCTAGCGGTATGCTTGCACTAGGAGCTATGACAGTGCTTGGAACGCTTCTACCTGTGAACGCTGTTCAATCCGCCTCCTTCATTGCTCGACTTCTATTCCGCATGTCAATGCTGCTTCCAATGGTGGTAAAAAATGTAAGCTACATGCCTTGGCGAGGGCTCATGAGCGGAATGCTGCGAATGACTTTTTGCACAGAGCTAATCGAAAATTTAATTAATGAGGCAAAAATAATTAATATAATAGATCGCCCCGGCATTCAACTGATTGCAAATAATGCTATTAACTCTATGTCTGCTGACTGGTATGAACAGGTTGTTGCGGAGATTTGTAAAAGATCAGTCGCTGAGGAAAAGGAGACTGTAGAGCGGTGCAAGTTTTGGGGAAGCATGGTAGATACCTTGAAATATACTCAGCTTGGGCGGCCTGAAAATATAAAACTGAGATCGAAAAATATTCACGAAGCTGCCGATCTCCTCATGAACTCCTGAAGGAGGGCCTAGTATTCGCTGGTGAGGACTCGCCGATGACCAACCTAATGCTGTCGATGATGGGGGCCTTTGCTGAATTCGAGCGCACCCTGATCCGTGATCGGCAGCGCGAAGGTATTGTCCTGACGAAGCAACGCGGCGCGTATCGGGGCCGCAAGAAAGCCCTGTCCGACGAGCAAGCTGTTACCCTGCGGCAGCGGGTGAGGGCCGGCCAGTCCAAGGCGCAACTCGCCCGTGAATTCAACATCAGCCGGGAAACCCTCTATCAGTACCTCCGCACGGACGATTGATACATGCCGCGTCGCTTGATCCTCTCAGCCACGGGGCGGGATAGCCTGCTCGCGCTGCCGGAAAGCCAGGATGACCTGGTCCGTTACTACACCTTCAACGACTCCGATCTGTCGCTGATTCGCCAGCGGCGCGGCGACGCCAACCGCTCGCCAGGTACTGAGGTCAACTATGGCCCATGTCCTCGTCACGTGATGTCATCGTAGGTATTTTGACGTGCGGTTCTCGCATGCGACTCCGAACTCGAGATCAGTCGCTCATTAGTAACGGTACTCTTGCGGCGAAAAGCGCCCCTTGCAGCCAAACAGCAACTTGGCCGTGAACTTTTCCAGGCAGGCCATCCACCTCCGCTGGTGCATGCTGCTCGAAGTATGCCCGCTGCGCCTCAGGCAGGGTGGCGCGGTGCGCCAGGTAGGCCGCCACCGTCATAGCCGCGAACGTCATAACGCTCATCCACGGAGCGCAAGACAGTGCGATAGGTGGCTGCGACGATAGGCAATGATCTGGTCGGCAAACACGGCAGGGCTGAGGCCAAAGATCTCGGCATAGTGCTCAACCGAATAGGGCGCCTCGTTCGTGGGACGCAGGCAGTCGATCAGCTCGGCGACCGATAGCGCCGCTGGCTGGAGTACTCCCTTCATGGCTTATTCCTCCTGCCGCCTTTCGCTCACCGCATATCCGCATGCCAGCGCTGGGCAAAGCCCTCGTAGCAGGAAATCAGGAGGTCGTGCTACCGCAGTCATTGAAGAAATCATCGCGAGCAAGGCGTCCAAAATGGCTGAGCTCTTGGTCCTCATCGCCGAACATGAAGCTCACCATGCGCTCTCGCCTGAGCCCGGAAAGCACCCTAAAAAAGCAGGGCTCGCACAGATGGACCTCATAGCGCTCACCATCATGGGACGAGCCATAACCCCAACTGGCGCGAAGAGTACCAAATTGCAATCCATACCCTTCAACACGCGTGCTATCGCCACAAACGTCGCATAGGACATCTCTGACCGATTCGGTCTGTTCCATAGCTGTGATCTTCATTGAGAACCTCCTGCTCGGGTACATGTACGACATCGTTTATCCGACACACGATACTCCTTCAGGTGCCTTGCACGGTGGGGTTATGTGCTCCCCGAAAACGGCCCTTCGGTGCTCCGGACCAGCGGCAGAACTCAGCAGAGATTTTCACACAGCTTGGGCCGCATTCAGGCATTCACCGGTCCGAGGCCGGTATTGAGCCATTTCAAACACAGACGGCATACTGCCTTCCGTCATCGAATGAGTGAAAGTGAACAGGCACAAAGCCTGTCTCGCCTCCGATGAGCTCTTCGAACAACCTTTCACACAGCCCTGAGCCTCGCTGCAATCCAAGTGTCCCCACATGCGCATTCTCACAATTTAATAGATGACCACCAGCAGATTGCTCTGATACGTTGCGACAGGAAGGCAATATCAATGTGCGTTTACGACCAATCAAAAGAAGGAACGGTATGTTGGCAACTCAGGATCACTATCCGGAGGAGTTCGCACACTGCTATGACTGCGGCACGGAGAATGAAAATGGCCACAAGCTGAAGAGCTACCTAATCGGGGACGTGGTGCAAGCACGATTTCTTCCCGACCCGATGTACAGCGGTGGTTATCCAGGCAATGCCTACGGCGGACTGATTGCATCGCTCCTCGATTGCCACGGTGCCGCAAGCGCAGCCGCCTTCTGCTATCTAGCTGAGAATCGCCAGATGGGCGACGAGGTTGAGGCGATTCGATTTGTCACCGGAACACTCACGGTTGTTTATCGCAAGCCAACCCCGCTCTGTGTCGAGTTGAGTCTCGAGGGGAAGCTTAAGTCTCTGGAGGGTAGAAAGGCGATTATAGAACTTTCTCTGAGTGCCAATGGCCAAGTGTGTGCCACGGGAGAGATGATTGTATTTCGCTTTAACGCGTGAGCGTAAGAGTCAGCACGAGATTAAAACTAAAACCAGAAGCCATCATACGACCGTTCGGTGGGTTCTGTTGTATTTGTGGTACAGATGTCGTCGCTTCCAATGCCTCTTGCTAAAACTCGGCCCAGGATGCGACGTCTCCGCATAGCTTTGCTGGCATTCATCCATCAGTATCTGCCTGTGCCAAAATTGTCACGCCGAACTCGACTACGGTGTCCGTAGCCTGCGTATGAAAGACATCACGATCGTCCCTGAGCACGTGATTGACGAACAGCTCATCATTATCATAGCTAGGTGACTCTTTGCCGATGGTGAACAGATTGATAGTTCGAAAACACAAATGAGAAGCAAGTATCTGCACAGCACGGACGAGGCTCAACGAGAAACCTGGCAAACCATCACCTAGACGTCAATCCCAATTGAAGAAAACAAGAGCAGCAGTACTAATTAAAAAGACAACCAAAAACAAAAGGACTATTGGTCGCTTCGGGAACAACCTCAAATTAAGCCGAGCCCAAAGTATCGGCATGGCGACAATAGAAATCGCAAACAGAGCTACTGGTGCTGCGTACACCCAGGCAAACAGGTATAGGCACGCAAGCGATATAATAAAGATACTCCCCAGAACAAGAGCACTTTGAAGTAAACCAACAGGAATAGCACCACCCCACAAGTAGCCATAATCACGAGCAATCAGAGATGCGATACCTTGGGTGACATTTATATTCAATAGCATATCTCCCATTGGCAGCATCAGGCAGGAACCCCCAAAAAATCCGGCAATCCCCAGAAACTCCCGAATAATTATTCTATGTCGGAGAACCCAAAATAAAGACCCTGTAAGTAGCACAGCCCCAAGAAACGTGGTAACTAAAGCGAAGCCGATACCATCCAGCCTCCAACGAAACCAGCCTGCGATTAGAATCATTAAAAAAGAAAAGAAAGCCAATCCACCAAAGACCTTGGCGACCCAAACCAATACCACCGAGACTTGCGAACGCCTAGCTATAGAGATCATCGAAAAATAACCACGATCAACCTCTTGCATAAACTGCCTAGCCTTTTCGGTTTGAAGTAGCATGTCCCCCATGAAAAACATACCAGATATTGAGTTCAACAAATACCAAAAGACTTTCAAGAACACCTCCAAACTCCAAGCAATCAATCACCTAGCGCAGGACTAAATCCCCCCCCCTACAGCATAATCTATGCGCGCTGCTTGCCTGCGGAGTGCGCTAACGCACAAGGAATGACTCCTCATCCCTGGCGACAATGACCATCAAGGCAGGGAGGCCCTCCGCACTCATCTTGCGGTGCAACGTATCGAGCAATTTCTCATCATCTTGGCTTGGGCGAGAAGAACAACCATCTGGGTGGGAATGCCATTCGCCAATATAGTCCACCACTCGCGCAGTTCGGCGGTGCACCTCCTCAAGCATCTCTTGCTGGCCCTCTTCCCCTCTAATGAAATGACTGGAGCTAGCCCGACTATCACTCGGAGTGGGAAGCACGTCGACAACAACAATAGTCTTGGACTTAAAATCCGTGACACCTAGGACGCTTCCACCAGTTTCATTAGGAAGAGCCGCAACCCGAGCGTGCCTGAGCTTCTCGACCAAGAAAGTATCGTATTTAATTGTCCAGCCGTTCGACTCCCGGGAAACTACGTCCCATACCGGCACTTCATGAGCAGACACTGCTCCGGAATGCTCCTCATAGGTCCAGATGCAGAGGCGCGCGTCCGGCCTAAGCACCGACTGCCGCAGCTGACGCGACAGAATACCTGCGTGGGTATGAACACTCTCATTGGACATCCGTACCGAAATATCTCGGCATCCACCACCGACCCAGCGATCGCCCAAGTGATTGGCTAAATGTGTGCTACCCCATTCGCTGGTCAAAATCGCCCGGTAGTACTGTCCCTCGAGTCCATCGATGCGTTGCTTTCGATCCTGGTCTTCAAGAATCATCACGCTCGAAAGCCCCGACGGCGCCAGGAAAAGGCTCACCGTACGAGGTGCATCCTGCATATGAGCCAGCTCGCGAGGAACTTCGAAGGTAGTCGTAACGTCGACGACGAGTTGAGCTTTATCCAATGCGGCATGGACCTGTTCGTCATCGGCGACAATGCTTTTTGCAATGGCAACTGGCGCCAGTTCATTGGGGTAAATGTCCCGTGCAAATGCGCGCATGACGTCAGCTTTAAGAAAGCCGATGCAGTCATCGGATGCTAGGTGACGACTGAGGTTGTGTGGCATGAGCCGATCCGGATCGACATACGTCCACCGCCCCCAGCCCTGACGAACCCAGAGGTCAGCCAAAGCACTACCTAGCGCACCTACACCGGCTAAGACTCCGTCGAACTGTGCGCTCTCTGGCTCCACCGCAGACAGCTCTCGAGCGAATTGTGCAGTGAGAGCCGAACGCACCTCTACCGGCAATAGCGGCAGGGAGCGCCATCCAGAGCCCCGGTACCCATCAAGCAGAGCGATCCGCAAGCGACGACCATTCTGATCGGGCATACCAAGCATCTCAAACGCATCAGCAAGCTCAAGCAGGGACGAAGTCATCAAGTAACCGATCACATCTGCCCGCTCGAGAGCCCCAGCGCGAGTGCGAGGAACCCACAGGAGGATCAACATCCCCTCACCAGCCCCGTCAGCGAGCACAACACCATCTGGGATGGCGTCAAAGACACTGGTGTACAACTGTTCTGCTAGATCGCTCCCCCAGGCCTCCAACTGCTCCTGCAATGAACCAAGCGTGCCAGGCAGAGCAACCACTGCGGTTGAATCCACGGGTGGCACGTTGATGGAGATTACCCTAACGGCTTTGGATTGATTTGACGGATCAGCTGGTACAGCCCGAAGGATGATCGATTCTTCTGACGGCACCCTCAAAAAGTTAAGTGCCTGATCATCTGAGGCGATGTAATCCGCATAATTGGCAGGAAGAATCAGCTGGCAGGGGCTCATATAGAAAAGCGGCTCGAGAGGCTGATCCTCCCGATGTAGTTTGAGTTGTGCCGACTCTCTTAGCCACCAGAACATCCGTGCAATGAAGCGCTGTGGCGTCCAACCGCGCTGCACTGCTGCCCATGCAGAATCATACAAGCAGAGCATCCTAGGACGCCCAAGCACGGTCGGGTGCTGATGTGAGAGCGCAGGAAAATCCTTACGCAGCGTGTGTACCAAAATAGGTACCCGATACTGCGGATTGATCCCTATTGCCAAGCGCTCTCGTCGACGAATGCCAGCGGGGTTTCCAGAGTCTACGGTGCCGTCGCCAGCATCAATGATAATGTAATCCGTGCGAGCCCCATCAATCGTCTCACACCGCAATTCGCGTACATCGATGTGCGGGCTCGCACGACAAGCGTTCAGAAGCGTGATCGTCTCGGGATAGAGTGCATCCTCCTGGAAGCACGCCACAGCGTCGCCGAGCTCGAAGTACTCGATCATTTTCCGCTTCCAGCCCGCGGCGCGACTGCAGCCGCTACCGAAGTCGTTGCAGCCCCAGCCAGGACCGCCGCCACAGTGGCCCGCCTGACTGTACCGCCCGACTCCACCGTGAACTCCAGAACTGCTTCATCCTTCAGATCTCCCGTGCAGCCAAACCAGCCATCCACCCCGTCCAGGATATCCTTGTACTCACGCTTTGCACGAATGTTCGGCGGGTCGATGTCGTCGTCGAGAATCTCTTTGCTACTGGAGACAATGGTTGCGCCACTACGGGCTTGGCCAAGGGCATTACGCGCACCTTCGTTGAGCCTGGCGTCCTCCCCATTCTCCGACCAACTGTCGTAAGACAGGGTGCGCCAAGAGCAATGGTGGGGAGCAAGAAGTAGATCGTACTCAAGGGTCTCAGGGGACCGCTCAAAACGATCCCACAGGCGCTCCCAGATAAGCACCGCTGCGTCACCGCCAATCAGGAAACGAGCCTTAGAAGGCGAATACGCCGATTGAGAGATCTCCATATTCATGACAACGCTGGACTCATTCTTGCTGAGCTGCTCCTCGAGCGCCTCATCATCGTCATGCGGCGTCGGGGCCAGCAGGTGAGCTCTAAAAAATGCAGAGCAATCCTCTCCGTCAATTCGGCTGAACTTGTCGCCCGACTTGATGACAATCGATCCAAGGTCGTCAGTCTTACCCTTGATGTCCTCTCCCATGATGAGGATACGGTTGCCGGTGCTGGCACTCCTATAGGTACGCCAGTATTTGACCCTGCGCCGGGCTTCCTTGTCGAATGCCCCGGCATCGTTACACAGCGTATGGTTTGCTGAGCGACGACGGAAAATCAGGGGCGAAGACCAGATCTCACCGATCAGGATGCGCCTGTCAGCCTGATCCAGATCGTCGTCGGGATAATCGGCGGGATCACCCAGCCAGAAATGCTTAATCAGACCTCGACAGTGGTCCTGGTCGGGGTGACTCAGCAGAAACACATCAACAAACGGACGTCCGTCCTTGTCGATCATCAGCCGCTTGCGAAGCGCCTTTGCGACGTCTGGCGTCTCATCATCAGGATCATCAGCTGCTGCACGAATATTGCTGTCAATGAGAATAGTTGTAACACGCGTGTCCGCGAGACGAACAAGCGTCATGTCACCATTGCCGACTTGGAAAAATGTGATCTTCGCCGCCATAAAACCCTCCCCGGGTCGCTACGCGAGCTTGAGAAAGCCAACAGGCACGCTAAGATACGCATAGAAAAACTACCCGTCTAGACTTTATGCGACTATTTTTTATGCCCACAATTACTTTAGCGGAACGCCTATGACCAGTCCAACAGCTCGCACCGGACGCTGGGGACAAGATCGTCGCCTGGAGTTCATCGATTTTCGATTGCTTTGGGAGGGGCGGCTTAACCGCTCTGATCTGACGACCTTCTTCCGGATATCGGTACCCCAGGCATCACTTGACCTTGCGGCTTATCAAGAGCTGGCGCCAGGCAATATGGTCTATGACCGCACGCTGAAGACCTACGTGGCCACTTCAGCATTTCGGCCCGTCCTGACTAATCCAAGCAGCAGCCATTACCTCAATGAACTGCTGTTGCGAGAGACTGGTACGGTCGCTGCCAGTGACAGCTTCGTTGGGTGGGCACCACCAGTGGCAAGCCTGCCCTCACCTACCCGACAGGTCGACGCGCAAATACTCATACATCTGATCAGAGCGATCCAAAGAAGTGAGGCGCTCACCGTTGACTATCGCTCAATGACTCACTTCGATGAGCCGACACTACGAACCATTTACCCGACGTCGTTTGCAAGCGACGGCTTCCGGTGGCACGTCCGAGCATTCTGTTTCAGGTCGCTCATTTTCAAGGACTTTGTACTGGGGCGAATTACAGAGGTCATCAACTCCTCCCCCCCCCCCTCACCTATCCCACGAGATGCAGAGTGGGAAACATTGATCGACGTAGTCATCGGACCCAATCCGACTTACCCCCCTAATAAGCGCCGAGCGATTGAGCACGACTACCAAATGGTAAATGGAGAAACCAAGCTTCGTGCCCGCAAAGCCCAGCTCTACTACCTCAATCGCCGCCTGAACTTGAATCTCAAGGCGGGCGACCCCGTGAATGACTCCCAGCAAATCGTCATGCTTCGCATCGAGGAACATATTCCTATAGGGGAGGCACAGCAAAATGAGTGATAACGGCGTAACAGGGGACGCTCCAGCCAAGCACATATGGATGATCCTAGGGATCCTGTTCTATCTATTGGGCTGGCTCATCTTCGCAACCTACTCGATAGGTGCCATGGCATTAGGTTGGTTACCAGTCCCCTACGCGCCATTGCGCGTGCCGCTCATGTGTGGCGCTATCGCTTATGTGGGCGGGGCGCTGTATTGCTTCCGGGCGATATACCTAAACAAATGCGTTCATAAGCGTTGGGACCCAGACTGGCACATCTGGTATTTCATTCGCCCCATCACCAGCACTATTGCCGGGGCAGTCAGTTTTCTATTCCTCAAAGCTGGCCTCCTTGTGCTGGAGTCGAGCTCAAAGGCCGACGCAAGCGAGATTGGTTTCTTCGCCCTTGCATTCATCGCCGGTTTCAACGTCGACAAGTTCGTTGCAAAAATTGAAGAGGTAGCGAAGGCCGTTTGGGGGATTGACAAATCAAGAAGCGCCAAAACCCTTGCCGGAGAACCAACGCCGCCGCCCAGCGGAACATCCACGCCTTCCAAGACACCCTGATCGTTAGTATGTGCAAAATCACAGATACTTTGGTGATCTAGAGTGAAAAATATGTATATCTGACTACTTCGAGATCGACTTTCTTTATGTCGAAACCGCGAAAGTGAAGATGTAACCACGTTGCTCTATTTGCGTCATTTGTCACTATGAGCTGGAATTTTTCACTTCAAGGGGGCATGTTAGGGACAGCACCGGAATCGCTCTGACAAAGCCCATCGACACCGCTTCCCGTCGTTGCCCATGGGACTTCATTAGAAAACTTTCCCCTCCTCTGCCAGAGCCTCATCGAGGATCGAAAGGATCTGGTCGGCCTGTTCGCGGTCGATGGTCAGCGCCGGGCTCAGGCACATGGTGTTGTTGAAGTCGGCGAAGGAACGGTTGGTACGGCTGTACCTACGACTACTTAGCCTTGGTCCCGGCAAATTCGCATCCTGCACAGCCCCTCGCAACCAGAGGCTTGCCGGGACAATACGGAGGTGGAGCGTTTCTTCCGCTCGCCGAAAGCAGAACGGCTGTACCTGACGCACTACACCAGCAACCAGAATGCGAAAAGTGACTTGCTCGACTGCATCTACCTTTACAATCACCTCCGTCGCCACTCGATATTGGGCAATCTCCGTCCGATGGAGTTTGAGCGGCGAAATGCAAGTAATAGCCTTAACTAACTGCACATCAGTTGCGGATCAGGCCACAAAGCAGATCAAAGCGGAGACTCACGTGACCAACAGTCATTCCTCATCAAGATCAGACGGCGCTGCCACTCGCGAGCACATTATTGAGGAGGCCGGTCGGCTTATTGCTAAGTACGGTCTGGCAGGAGTGAAAAGCGCATTAATTGCAGAGAAATCTGGCACCAGCTCTGCCTCAATAAATTACCATTTTGGCAGTCGCGCAAAGCTTTACGAGGAGGTTATTTCCGAAGCTAAAAGGCGAATAGATCGCCTTCCAGAACTGAGCCCTACCTCTGACCTAGGGCTCCCGGCATCGATACAATTGCGTCGCACCTTAGAGCGTCTGATCGACATAATTACAACAAAAGACATATGGTATGTCCAGATACTTATAAGAGAACTATTCCAGCCATCTTCGAGACTTCAGAAGCTCTTTGAAAAAGAGGGTGATGCTCAAATATCGAGACTACTGGAGATTTCTAGCCAGATTAGCGGCATTCCTAGAACCGCTCCCGACCTGCCGTACTTCGTACTCTGCATTGTCGGACCTTGTATTGCTCTACTCATGGAAAACACTTACAAAAATCCCACCATCGACATGAAGAAAACTACAGCCGCCGCGCTCTTAGACTTCTTCCATAGTTTCTTCCTGGCAGGTCTATTGGCGGCAGGCCAGAATTACTCTAGCGACACTCAACAACTTGACATAGCCACAATCACCCCAAGTACTCGCACCTAGAGGCAAAACCAAGTGTCATGACCATTCTTTTCAACCGCTGAAAACAGGCCATTCCAAAGTCACAGCAAAAGCTCGTGGAAAAAACCGGCTCGTCAGCCTATGCCTGAACCATTACCAGTTTGTCGAACCGCTGCATTAAATAAAGTCGCAGCATCTTCAACAGCGACTCCATTGAACCTGACAACCTAGCACTTCGGGCTTACCAGTGCCCCCCCCCCCGCTCCAGAACTTCGGTGACGCCATCGACACAGAGCAGCCGCCCCAACACCAGGCTATTTGCCGGACTAGCCAGGCAGAAGCGCTCAACCGGGCATCCGCCAGAATTTGCGACACCTCGACTGACGTCGGCACATGGATGCACTCTACGTCTGCCCGACTCATTCGAGGTTCAGACAAGTGGCAACGATCTTGTGGCCATCCAGATCACGTACATACGCGGAATATACGTGAGGGCCGTAGTTCCGCGGACCGGGGGCCCCCGCATCGACGCCTCCAGCCTGCAGAGCCACCTTGTGAAATTCATCCACCGCAGCCCGGGTGGGGGCGGTGAAACCTATCGTTACGCCGTTACCTACTGTTGCGACATTGCCATCAGTTGGCTTCAGGACCACGAAGCGAGAATCTGCTCCTCCCCAGACTGCGGAATTTTCCATGGATGCCAAACAGACGTAGCCCAGTGTGGGAAGAACAAGATTGTAGAAGGCGTGCGCCTTTACCAGGTCATTGGTGCCCACAGTCAAATGCGTAAACATCATTACAGTCCTCCGGTAGGGTAATTTCTGGTTTCTAAGAGACCAAGCAACTACACGCGCGAATTATCTGGACCTAGTCCCCAAGCGCCGTACTTCATCATCAAGGGCGGTCATCGCTTTCATCAGGTACAGCGCTACCGCATTCGGCGCCCAGTGCCTTGACGGCTCCAGAAGGCGCGGACGCACGAAATGGTAGTCACGCTGTGGAGCGTTCAGAGTCGTGGACAGATCGTGGCCGCGCGCGGATAGCTCAGCAAAGTGCCGTTCGATACTGCTATCCAGCGAGGCGAGTGCTTGATCGTCGAGAATCCAGAGGTCGCCGCCGAAGTTCGGAAAGGACGCCAGTTGGTACGAGATCAACATCTGCCCGATATTCTGACTTAGCTCGTGCAGTTCGTCTTGCATCTTCCCCGGATCAGGAGCAGCGTCGTAGTGCTCGGTCAGTAACCTTTCTAGGTTGGAATACCCCTCAACGACAGCGGGCAACCAACGTGTATAAGCTGCCTGAACCTGGCGAGCGTCAGCGATGCTTTGTGGCAGGTGCTTGAGTTCGACAACCGCATTGTCGAACCGGCGGACCTGCTCAATCAGAGACGCATCCCCCACTTGCGTGGCCATTTCGTGCAAGCGCTCCAGTTCACGGGTGGAGACTTCGATGTTCTCTGCCTCATAGGGGGTGCCGTTGAGGTTGTAGTAGAGCAGCGCATTGACGGCCGCCCGGGTCGCCAGAGTGCGCATCCCGTGCAACGCCTGTCGGTCCTGTGCCCCCAAAGCCTCTCCCCTGGCACAAGCCAGCAGCATCAATATCAGCAGGTAACTCCGAAACCGATTGTCTTTCTTGTTATCGCGATTCAAGTAGAAGTTCCTTCACAAATCCTGTGATGCCTTCGACCCAATGGCAATGTCCGGCTCCAGGCAGAGCCGAACCCACCCTCAACGATCTCCCTGGCCTCAGCTGAAATTCCCGTCGGTGAGTGCCGACCAATCGCGCCACTGCTCCACTTCGCGAGTCAACGCCACCAGTTTTCCTGTCATTACTTGCAGGGCATCGGAACCGGCCAGGTAGCGCAGCGGCGGATGCTCTTCACCGGCCAGCCTCACAAGCATCACACCCAGCTTGGCGGGATCGCCCTTCTGTTGGTGATTGTTAGCCGCCGACGACGCCTTGATACGACGACTGAGCTCGGCATAGTCCTCCAGGCTGTTGCTACCCAAAGCGGCCGAACTGCCATCGAGAAAGTCGGTACGAAAGGCGCCAGGCTCGATCAGAGTTACGCGTATGCCGAATTGCGCGACCTCTTGGGCAAGGGATTCGGAAAACCCCTCCACAGCGAACTTCGCCGAACAATACAGCGCCGCACCAGCCATACCGGTCAGACCAGCAATGGAGGAAACATTGAAGATGTGTCCACTGCGCTGTCGGCGCAACGTTGGCAGCACTGCACGGCAGACATGGAACAGGCCGAAGACATTGGTTGCAAACTGCCGCTCTGCTGCTCCGGCGTCGTTCTCCTCGAAGGGACCCAGTTGGCCATATCCCGCATTATTCACGACAACGTCAATACGCCCGAAACGTTGTACTGCTGCCTCAACCACGGCGGCCGCCTGGCCAGCCTCGGTGACATCCAATTGCAGAGCCAGTACACGCTCAGCAAAGGGCTCGAACACCCGTTCGAGACGAGTCAGATGGCGACCTGTCGCAACAACATTGTCACCTGCTTCCAGCGCTGCTCTGGCAATGGCCTCGCCGAGACCACGGGTGGCCCCCGTGACGAACCAAGTCTTATTCATTGTTGATCTCCGGGCTCGGTGGATTCCTGGGCCAGCCAATGTCGAAGGCCGGCTTGATGGTTGCCTGGAAAGCATATGAACAAATTTTTAATTTATGTTCAAATAAGATTTTATAAATCCGTGCCACTGCCTTGCAACCCACCCTGAGGACTACACCGTGCTGATCGATATCCATGCCCACCTCGTGACAAAGGGAATGCTGAACCGCCATGAGTTCTGGGGCCCCTTCATGAAGACCACAGGCTTTACAGTCGGTCACTTTTCCTTGGGCACCAAGCAGCCGTCCAAGGCGCGAAGCGACGAGGAAGCCGAAGCCAACCTACTGGGTCGCATGACCCATGAAAGCCGCCGACGCCTGATGGCCGAGCGCGGCGTAGACAAACTGGTAGTTTCAGTACCCTCTCATGCATTCATGTACTGGGCAGGTGAGTTCGGGACCGAATACGCACGCATATGCAATGACGAAATGGCCGCCTATTGCCGTCAGGATCCGCAGCATTTCGACTTCTGGTGCCATGCAAACCTGGCCGAGCCGGAAGCAGCAACAAGGGAGATCGAGCGCGCTGTCCAGCAGTTGGGCGCCAAGGGAGTCTGTGTCGGCGGTACCAATTTCAATGGTATCGAAACCCATGACGAACGCCTGTTTCCGGTCTGGGAGAAAATCGAGCAGTTGGATGTGCCTATCATGGTGCACGGCTTCAACCAGTCCATCTACTGGGGCGAGAAGCACACCGACGACAAGTTCGAGACCACCTCGATCGTTGGTGACTGCGTCGATGAAACGCTGTTCTTCTGGTACCTGATCTGCGGTGGTGCGCTGGATGCGTATCCTAAACTCAAGGCCTACATCACCCATGCTGGCGGTATGGCGGTGTTTCAGCTCGGCCGCCTCAGCGAACTGAACCAGGCCATGGCACCGGATGCCCGCAACCGCAGGCCGTTGATGGACTACCTGGACAACTTCTACTTCGACCTCGACGTACATGCGCTAGGCCTGCGCCGTGGCGTGGTGGAGGTCGTCGGCGTGGATCGGCTGGTCTACGGCACTAACTTCGGGGGAGCCTATGCCCATGGCGACCTCACCGAGAACCTGGGCCTGAGCGGAGATGACCGGGAGAAGATTCGCAGTGGCAACGCGATCCGCCTGCTCAAACTGGAGCCCCAGGTCAGCCGCTGATCATCCCCAAGCGGGCTCAGGTGTCGGAGCACCTGGGTCCCGTCCCTCCCGTACCGGTCCTGGTCCCCCTGCGCGGCATCGGTACGAGTCCCTGTACCACAGCGATGCCAAACAGAATCAGGCCACCACCAATAGCGTGATAGCCATGCAGTTCCTCACCCAGTAGCACCACTGCCAGCAAGCCGGTGAACAATGGCGTAAGGTTCATAAACACCGCAATCCTCTCCGCTCCGATCTCCCCAAGCGCATGGTTCCAGAGCCCGGGCGCCAGCGCCGACGCGAACAGACCGGCATAGACCACCAGCGGCAAGTTGTGCGCTGTCAGTTGCACCGAAGGGGCCAGCAGGAACGCTGGTAGCAACACGATCAAGCCACAGAACACCTGCACATAGAGTGACTCCCAGGTCGCTATCGGTAATTGCCAGCGCTTGAGCAGCAGGCAGTAGACCGCATAGGACAGCGACGCCATGAGCATGAGGAACTCGCCCAAGCCCATTCCTTCCCGCCACAGCCGACTCGGCTGTCCGGCACTGATAAGCAGGGCGAGCCCGCAGAATGAGACCAGACAACCGAGCCAGACAGAAGGCGTCGGCCGCACCCCCATCAACGGTAATGCCAGCAGCGTGGTCAGCAGCGGCATGGTACCGAGAATCAGGCCCATCGAGGTGGCAGAAACCGTATGCGCGGCGAAGTAGGCTAGCGACTGATACAGGGCCATGCCC
The DNA here is from genome assembly GCF_023516765.1 of Pseudomonas sp. R3.Fl. Taxonomy (NCBI): domain Bacteria; kingdom Pseudomonadati; phylum Pseudomonadota; class Gammaproteobacteria; order Pseudomonadales; family Pseudomonadaceae; genus Pseudomonas; species Pseudomonas sp. R3.Fl. Next base: position 5,920,133 of record NZ_JAMGSO010000001.1, on the reverse strand, counting down.
AACACTCCGAGGGCAAACAGCTGCCAGAAGTGCCGGCGGATCAACCGCCGTTGCTTCCAGGCCCTGGGCAGCAACCAGGGGCTGAGCAAGATGAACGCCAGGAGCCAGCGATAGAAGGAAATGGCCGCCGGCTCGATAGCACCGACGGCCAGTCGATTGACTACCGTGCTACCGGCCCAGATCAGCGAAGCTAGAATGGGGAACAGATAGATCATGAGTCATCCGTCCTAACGAACCCAGGAGTCACTGGAAACCAGCGCACATCCAGACAAGCTCCACAGGCTCCCCGCTTCGCGTACCACAACGCCCTTCAGGTCCCAGGGCGTATGTAGTAACCGACCGCCACGGCGTATCGCCCTACTTGGCGAAGCAGGGTGCTCTTCTGCTCAAGGCGATTGCTCGCAGGGTTGCGCCACAGATAGCTCACCTCTGCATATCCACCACCCTTCTTCAGCGCATCGAGCATCTGTATACCGATCCGCTTTTGGTCGGCGGACTGCAAAGCACGGAATTCAGTACCAACCAAGCGCAGGTTGTAACCGTGGGCGCTGAACTTCAGAGTATCCAGGTCGACGATGAAGACATACAGATCATCACGGATAAACTCCATGTCCAGGCTGTTGACCTGCTCGATCACCTTCGCGGGGTTGACTGCTATCGCGGCACTCGCGCGCTCCAACAGTTGGATAGCCTCCTGCTTGCTGGAGCGAGGCATGTAATAGCCGACCGCGAAGATCCGCTCACCAACACGCCTGAAAAACACTCGCTTGCGCTCGGTCTTGCCATCAACCCAGTTCACCCAGTGGTAATCGGCGCTATGGGTTTCACCATCCTCTGGCAACGCCAACGCCGCCTTGAAGGACTTGTTCAATTCAGCGTCAAGCACGCCACCGATATTGCGCCCCACCAAGTTCGCCGACGGCCCTCCGCTGGCCAACATCACGCCGCTAGTGTCGACGACATAAACATAGAATTCGCCATCGACGAACTCTCCCTGACGACTGAAGGCAGCAAAAGCAGCCTCCCCCTTTTCCCGGTAGTAGGCAACAGCTCGGTCCAACAGACGATTAGCCTGCATAGCCTCCGCCGCATAATTTCCTTCGTCTTGGGCCAGGGCGCTGGACAGGCAAAGCACACCGAGCAGCAGTAGCAATACATGGCGAAAAATAGACAACTTGGAGGCCTCGGTGTCAGCAATAGTCATTGGCTCGAAGCCCTCCGATTACAGGGTACGTCCAATGATTTCTTTCATGATTTCAGAGGTGCCGCCATAGATGCGTGCAACTCGTGCATCCACCCAGGCGCGACTGACCTTGTATTCGCTCATGAAGCCGTAGCCACCGTGCAGTTGAAGGAATTCGTCGAGCAACTTGCCCTGCATCTCCGAACCGAGCAACTTGGCCATGGCGGCGACATCCGCCGGTAGTTCACCACGCATAACCTTGGCTAGGCAGTCGTCGACGAAAACCCGCAACATGGTCGCCTGCGCCTTGGCCTCGGCTAGCTTGAAACGGGTGTTCTGGAAATCCAGTACCGGCTTACCAAATACCTTACGATCGCGGGTGTATTCGATGGTTTCTTCCAGTAGGGTATGGATTGACTGCGCCGCACGGATGGCGATGATCAGACGCTCCCAGGCCAACTGGTGGGTCAGATACTTGAAGCCCTGCCCCTCCTCACCCAGGCGGTTGCTAGCCGGTACCCGCACCTCGTCGAAGAACAGCTCGGCGGTATCCTGGCCCTTGAGGCCTATCTTCTCCAGCAAGCGCCCCTTGGAGAAGCCCTTGCGCTCTTCCTCGATACAGATCAGCGTCAGTTCCTTGGCCGCCGGGTCGAGCTTGGTGGCGGTGACTACCAGTCCGGCATTACCGCCATTGGTGATGAAGGTCTTCTGTCCGGAAACGATGTAGTCGCCACCGTCGCGGCGTGCCAGAGTGCGCATCGAGCGCAGGTCGCTGCCGATGCCAGGTTCGCTCATGGCTATCACGCCAATCAGCTCGCCACTGACCATCCGTGGCAGCCACTTCTGCTTCTGCTCTTCGCTGCCATAGGCGACGATGTAGGGTGCGACTATCTCCGAGTGAGTGGTGAAGCCCACGGCAGTCGCATTGGCCCTGGCCAACTCTTCGATCATCACAGCGGAGTGGCCGAAATCGCCACCGGAGCCGCCATATTCTTCCGGCACGGTGGAGCACAGCAGCCCGGTCTCGCCCGCCTTCAGCCAGATCTCCTTGGGCACGATGCCGTTCTTTTCCCACTCATGCAGGTGAGGCACGATCTCGCGATCGACGAAACGTCGCGCCTGCTCGCGGAACAAGTTGTGGTCTTCACGGAAAACACCACGCATAACTATCACTCCAGTTCAGTCGGTCTTCTCAACGGTCCAGATAATCCGGCTTGCGCTTGTCCAAGAAGGCGGAGACCGCTTCCTGATGGTCTTCCGTGTGGTGGGCCAGCGACTGGTAAGCGGCGGACAACTCCAGCAGCGAATCGAGGCGCATGTGCTGGCCCTCTCGCAGCAATCGCTTGCACAGGCGCAGGGCATGCCCCGGATTCACAGAGATGCGCTGTGCCAGCGACCGGGCCTCGGCCTGGAGCGTCTCGTGGGTGCAGACTTGCTCCACCAACCCCCACTCCAGAGCCTTGGCGGCATTGACGGTGTCACCGGTGAAAGCCATCAGACTTGCCTTGGGGATGCCGATGATGCGTGGCAGCAACCAAGCCCCCCCATCGCCCGGTACAATCCCCAGTCGGACAAAACTTTCCGCGAACAGTGCCGAAGTCGACGCCAGGCGAATATCACACATGCAAGCCAGGTCCAGTCCGGCGCCAATCGCCGGGCCGTTGATAGCGGCAATCACCGGAATATCCAGCTCGTACAACGCCAGCGGGATGCGCTGGATACCATCACGATAGGTATTACGCAGTTCGTAAGGGGACCCGGCGAATATCCCCTCGCGACTGCGCATGTCCTTGACGTTGCCGCCGGCGCAGAAGGCGCTGCCGTTGCCGGTCAGTACCATAACCCGCGCCGAGTGATCCCGACGCAGTTCGGCGCAAAGGTCGACGAACTCCTGGATTTGCTCCGGCGAGGTCAGCGCGTTGCGGGTTTCCGGGTGGTTCATGCGCACGGTGACGATGGCGCCGTCCCGCTCGATCTGCAGAAAGGGATTCATGCTGTATGTCCCCCGAGTCCAGGTAGAGATTGGGTTGCGTGCCCTGTAAGCAACGGCCAGTAGCCTTGGCCACCAGCGGCGCAGGCCAGTTGGCCGATACGCTGGCTCCACAGGCTGGCCGAACCAAACTCGCTACGCCAGGCCCACAGGCGACGCGACAGCAGGTGCAGCGAATACTCCTGGGTAAAGCCGATGGCGCCGTGCACAGAATGGGCGATACTGGCGCCGACGCTGGCTGCCTCGGCGGTACTGACCTTTGCAACAGCAATACTGAGGGCGGCCAGGTCAGTGTCCGATTCGACGAAGGCAGCCTCCGCAGCGACACCAGCGGCCGCCGCCTGCTCGGCGAATACCGCGAGCTGTTGCTGGATAGCCTGGAAGGCGCCGATCGGGCGGCCAAACTGGTTGCGCTCGCAGGCGTAGTCAGAGGTCATGTCCAGCAGCGCTCGCAAGGCCCCGGCGATCTGTGCGGAACGCAGCAACGCCCCCCCCAACAAAAGAACATCACCCGGCATCCCCGCCGGCAGGGGTGCACTGGCGAGCACCGGAGCCGAGCTGAAGCGCAGGCCATCGCGTGGCTCTCCAGCCACGTTCAGGGCCAGGATCTGTTCAGCCGCCGCGGCACGGTCCAACAGGACTACACGTGGACCATCAGCGGTATCGGCAACGGCCACCACCGCATCGACATACCGCCCCCAAGGCACGTCATGCACGGAGCCATCCACCTTGTCGCGCCGCAGGCTGAGTTGAACGCTGGCGCCAAAGCTGAGGACGCCACTATGTCCTTCGAGCCCGGCCTTGCCAAGCAACCAGTTGGCCAGCAGCGCTTCACCCAGGGGCACTGGCGCAGCAAAACGGCCGGCGGCGCGAGCCAGCACATAGAGATCAGCCCACCCCGCCTCGCCCCCACCCAGGGCTTCAGGTACGGCAGCCAGTGTGAAACCAGAGTCCTCCAGGACGCTCCAGAGTTCTGCTGGCCACGCACCACCTTCGCAGCCGAGCACGTATTCCGACGTGGCCAGATTGCCGAGCAGGCGCTCAATGGTCGATTCAAATAGTTCTCGCATGATTATCGCAACCCCAGGCCACGCGCGATGATGCCGCGCAGGATTTCGCGAGTACCACCGCGCAGAGAGAAGGAAGGTGCCATCTGCATCAGATAGGCCAGGACCCGGGCGTGTTCGCTGCCACCAACTAGGCGAGGCTCGGCCTCGACCAGCAGTTGGGCGACCTCGGGCAGTTCCTGCTCGAACAGATTGCCCAGATCCTTGACGCAGGAAGCAGCCCAGGTCGGATGCTCGCCGGCAGCCAGTTGCGCGGTGACTGCCAATGACATATTGCGCAAGGTCAGCAGCTTCGCCGTGAGGCGGCCAACCTCGCGGCACTGTAGGGCATCCGGACTGTGGCCGAGTGCATCGATCAGTGTCCTGAACAAGGCCATGCAGCTGAGGAAGCGTTCCGGACCGCTACGCTCGAAAGCCAGCTCGGCGGTGACCTGCTCCCAGCCCTTGCCTTCGGTACCGATCAGCGCATCCGCATCGAGCTGAACGTTGTCGAAGAACACCTCGTTGAAATGCTCGCCACCGGCCAGGTCTCGGATGGGACGGATGATGATCCCCGGCAGGCTGAGGTCGACGATGAACTGCGACATACCCTCATGGCGCGCCGCCTGCTTCTCGCCGGTACGCACCAGGGCGATCATGAAATGCGAGTGCTGGGCGTTTGTGGTCCACACCTTCTGTCCGTTGAGCAACCAACCACCGTCATTGCGACGAGCGGAGGTCTTGATCGAAGCTAGGTCGGAACCTGAGTTCGGCTCGCTCATACCAATGCAGAAATAGCTTTCGCCGCGGCAGATCGACGGAAGGTAACGGTCTTTCTGCGCCTCGCTGCCGAAACGGTTTATCAGCGGGCCGCTCTGCCGGTCAGCAATCCAGTGCGCCGACACCGGTGCACCGGAGGCCAGCAACTCCTCAATGATTACGTAGCGAGAGAAAGGACCGGCTTCAATGCCGCCATAGCGCTTCGGCAACGCCATGCCGACCCAGCCCCGGGCGCCGAGCTGGCGACTGAACCCCGCATCGAACCCCATCCAGGATTGCGCCCGGGCGGTCGCCGGATACTCGGCAAGATAGTCCTGGAGAAATGTCCGCACCTCGTGGCGGAGCAACTCCGCTTCGTGGGGAATCCTGCTGTAAGTGAATTGAGCGATAGACATGCGAACTCTCGAAATGGGGCACAAGGCCAATCACTGACAGGTGAGCCGAAACCCGCCAGCCCTCCCCGACATTAAGGGAGAGGGCTGGTAGGCGCCTTATCAGAGAGCAGTGCCGGCGTCTGCCTTCGCAAACATCGCATTGATGTCGCCAGAAGTGACCGGCTTGCCATCGGCACGCCCGTGGTCGGCGCCACCAAGGCCCAGCGCCGGCTCGGTTTTCACGTGCGCAGCTTGGGCGCGCAAGGCGCCGACCGTGCAGTTCTCGCGACCGAGAATCGCGAACGGGTCGTAGGAGAACTCGCGCATGGCGTTGAGGTGGGTGACCTTGTCGATGGTCTCCTTGGGCAAGTGCCTCAGGCCTTCCCAGGCCGTTTCCGGCGAGTTCGGCCAGGTGCAGTCGGAGTGCGGGTAGTCGCTTTCCCAGGTCACCATCTCTTCGTTCATGAACTTCAGGTTCTGCAGCCCGAAGTTATCCTCGATGAAGCAGGTGATGAAATGCTTCTTGAAGATGTCGCTAGGCATCTGTCCACCGAAGTTGGAATTGGTCCAAGCGTTGTGATGGCGATGGGTGAAGTCGGCGCGTTCCAGCAAGTAGGGAATCCAGCCGATGCTGCCTTCGGACAGGGCCATACGTAGGCTCGGGAATTTCTTCCACATCGGCGCCCAAATCCAGTCGGCCGCCGAGTTGGCGATGGAGATCGGCATAGAGGTGATCCAGGCGTCGATCGGAGACAGGTCGGAGGCGTGCTCGGCCTTGACGCCGGTACCGATGTGGCAGCAGATCACCACGTTGTGGTCGGCGCAGGCTTTCCATAGCGGGTCCCAGTAGTCACTGTGGATCGACGGGAAGCCGTGAATCGCCGGGTTGTCGGATAGCGAGAGGGCATGCACGCCTTGCTTGGCCAAGCGCGCAACCTCCGCGGCTGCGGCCTGCATGTCCCACCAGGGCACCAGCATCAGCGGGATGAAACGTCCCGGCGCGGCATTGCACCAATCGTGCAGGTGCCAGTCGTTGTAGGCCTGGATGGCCGCCAGGGACACGGCGCGGTCCGAGTGGTTCTGGAAGCGCTGGCCGGCGAAGCCAGGAAAGGTCGGGAAGCAGAGTGAGCCGAGTACGCCATTGGCGTTCATGTCGTCCACACGATCACTGATGTTCCAGGTGCCGCGGCGCATCTGCTCATAGCCCAGCGGCTCCATGCCGTACTCCTCCTTGGGCCGCCCGACCACCGAGTTGAGGCCCATATAACCGGTGGCCTGCTCCTCGAAGACCCACACATCGCGCTCTCCGCGCTTGACAACGTGGGGCTCGCGCCCCTTGAAGCGGGCCGGCATGTGACGTGCAAAGGCATTCGGCGGCTCGATCGCGTGGTCATCAACGCTGACAAGAATCAGATCTTCAATCTTCATTGTTGTTTTCCCCTTGGCTTACGGGTTCCTGATGTGTTTCCGATCATAGAGCACGACCGAGATAAATTAAACACTTTTTTTAAATATGTTCAACTACATATTCTATCAGGAACACATCGAGCACGCCCCGCAAAGACCAGGGCCACGTGGCTCAATCCCAGATCACATGTAGGTGATGGGGGCCACGCAGTTGCGCTCCGATAATTTGTGGGGCCGGTTTGCCGACATCGAGGCGAATATTGGGCATCAGGTCGAGGACGGCATTAAGCGCGCAGTTGATTTCTGTTTTGGCGACGAACTGACCAATGCACATATGCGGACCGAAACCGAAACCGAACGACGGCCTGGACTTGCGGTCGATGTTGAAGCTGTCGGCCTGCTCGAACGCGTCCTCGTCACGGTTGGCCGAGCTGACAATGCACGAGACCATGGCCCCCTTGGGAATGGCCACGCCACGAATCTCGACGTCCTTGGCCGCCTGGCGCACCTTGAAAGTGGCCACCGGCTCGTAGCGCACCGTTTCGTCGATGACTCTGGGCACTAGGCTGCGGTCCTCACGGATACGCGCCAGTAGCTCCGGCCGCTCCAGCAGCAGTGCCATCAAGGTGCCAAAGGTACGAGTGGTAGTCTCGCTCGCCGCCGGGAGCAGCGAACGGACAAAGGTGGTGATCTCATGATCATCAAGTGAGCGCCCCTCGTACTCGGCCCGAATCAGACGGCTGATCAGGTCATCGCCCGCAGCGCCTTCGGCACGACGTTGCGCTACTACCACCTTGACCACGTCATAGAGAGCCTGGGCGGCCTCCATCGCCGCGCCACGTGCGGCGGCAGCCCTCTCGGGATCAACCTGCGGACCAGCCAGGATAGCCAGCGCCCAGGCGGCATACTGCTCTATCTCCTCGGGACGGTCCTCGGGGAAGCCGATCAGCGAGTAGATCACGCGAATGGGGAAGTACAGGGCGAATTCCATGAGATCCGCACGCTTGCTAGCAACCATGGGCTTCAGATACTCATCGCGGATAACCCGATCGATCTTGGATTCCTTCCAGCGATTGACTGTCTCGGGCATGAACACCGGCTGCAGCAGGCTGCGGATGTTCTTGTGCGCGAGTCCATCCATGGCGGTGAGGATCAGGCCATCGAAGAACGACCCCAGCCCCTCGGCGATGAAGCCACTGGTGAAATTCGTGGCATCGCGCATCACCGCCATGACATCGTCGTACTTGAACAGCGTGAAAACCGGACGGTCAGGATCAAGTCCGGCAATCGACGGCACACCCAGGCGCGCCATGAAGTTCTCCGGGAGAACCGGGGATTTCTCGCGCATCTCACGATATACCGCGTGCAGATCGATATCGGCACCTCGGTAGTTGCTCGCGACATTGGCGAAGACTTGCTCCAAGTTGCTTTGGGCCGGGGCGGACATGGACATCTCCTTTCTTGTTGTACGTAGCCGGTATGCGTGGCCCCGTGAGGGACACGCCCTATCGGGCATATTAGGCACGCTATGCATAAATCTGAACGATTTTTTACATTTTGCCCAAAATCAAGAAAAGAAATGCCCAGCCAAGGCGTATGAACAATGCGTTCAATAAGCTTGCTGGACGTAAGTCATACGACCACCGGCTAGCATCAGGGCACAATAGAGGTTGATTTCCGTCACCTGAGCCGGACTGAAGAATTCGGCCATTCGTGCGTAGTGCTCGTCGTCGATGGCCATGTAGTCACCCGCGAACAGTTCGGCAAAACGCAGAGCAGCCCGCTCGGCAGGAGTGAAGCGCTCACTGTCGGTCGCCAAGCAGGCAATATCGTCCTCGCTGACCTCATCGGACTTGCGCGCCAACTGGCATGCCTGGCAGGTGGTGATACTGGCGATCTTCAGCCGCAACAGCTCGCGCAAGCGCTCGTCCAGCAAGCTGTCCCGATAGAAGCCGGCCATCAGCTCCAGCCAGGCCAGGGCCAGGCCAGGGCGATGCGCCCAGACCTGGATCGGCCTTGTCGAACTGAGCATGCGGGTTTCCTGCCCCCACACGATGGCCTCGCGCAGCTCGGCCGGCATATCCTCCAGCGGTACCATGGAAATTCGCGCTATGCCTGCAGCCCTCTCCATCTGTTCAACCAAGGCGCTCGATGATGGTTGCGGTCCCCATGCCTCCGGCACAGCAAATCGCCTGCAGCCCATAACGGGCACCGCGCCGCTCCAACTCGTTCAGCAGCGTGGTCATCAGCCGTGCGCCACTAGCGCCAAGCGGGTGGCCCAGGGCGATGGCACCACCGTTGACATTGAGTCGCTCGTGCGAGACACCGGTTTCATGCATCCAGGCTAGCGGTACCGAAGCGAAGGCCTCGTTGACCTCGAACAAATCGATATCACTGATGCCCAGGCCAGCTTTCTGCAGCACCTTGTAGGTGGCAGCGATCGGGCCAGTAAGCATCAGCGTCGGGTCAGCCCCCACCGTGGTGAACGCACGAATCCGAGCCCGAGGCTTCAATCCCAGACGCTGAGCAGTTTCCACCGACATCAACAGCAGTGCTGCCGCACCATCGGAAATCTGTGAAGAGTTTCCGGCGGTGATGCGGCCGCCCTCAGGGCGGAAACTGGTCTTCAAGGTCGACAACTTACCCCGGGACGTGTCACGACGAATGGTCTCGTCCGCCCGCAGCGGTGCTACAGGTTCGCTAAACCCATGCTCGCGCAAACCCTCGACCGGTACTTCGACGATTTCATTAGCGAAATACCCGGAATCAGCCGCAGCGGCCGCCCGGCTATGGCTGACGAAGGCGTAGTCGTCCAGTTCGTCACGGCTGAGCGACCACTTGTCGGCAATACGCTCGGCGGCCTCACCCTGACTGGTCAGCTCATAACGCTCGGCAGCCATCCAACCAAAAGCTTCGCCGTGGATCTCGCGGTTGCTCCCCATCGGTACACGGCTCATGTTCTCCGCCCCGCCGGCAACCACGATGTCAACGCCCCCGGCGGCAATGGCGCCAGCGGCGACATGCACCGCCACCTCTCCCGACCCGCACTTGCGGTCGATGGTCAGCCCAGGGATATCCACCGGCCAGCCGGCACCAAGTAACGCGGTTCGGGCAATGTTGGCCGACTGTTCGCCGATCTGGGTGACGCAGCCGAGTATCACGTCATCAACCTGCGCTGGCGACAGGCCTACGCGCTCCAGCAGCTTGCCAATCACCAGTGCTCCCAGGTGATCGGCACGCACACCGGCCAAACCACCGCGGAAACGGCCAATCGGCGTACGTACTGCATCGACGATCACTATGTCTTTCATAGTGCACTCGCCTTGAGGCCGGAGCCCGGCACCCGCGTGCCCTCTTCATAGCGATAGACGCCATGCCCGGTCTTGCGGCCGAAGCGCCCGGCGGCGACCATCTTGATAATCAGAGGGCACGGCCGGAACTTCTCGCCCAAGGTCTGATGCAGGTAGCGCAAGACAGACAATCGGGTATCCCAGCCGGTCAGGTCACCCAGCTCCAAAGGCCCCATGGGGTGGTTGAAACCCAGACGCAGAGCCGTGTCGATATCCTCAGCACTGGCCGTACCCTCCTGGAGCATGTACATCGCCTCGTTGCCGAGCAATGCGGACATCCGGCTGGTGGTCAGGCCAGGCGACTCGTTGACAACGATCGAGGTCTTACCCATTGCACCGCACAGCTCACGAGTACGCACCAGCGCCTCGTCACTGGTCGCCAGACCGCGAACCAGCTCCACCAGCTTCATCTTGTGCACCGGATTGAAGAAATGCATGCCGATGACCCGCTCGGGGCTGGCTAGGGCGGCGGCGATCTCGGTCACACTCAGCGCCGAGGTATTGGTGGCGATGATTGCGCCGGGGGCGAGCAGCGGCTCGGCCTGGGCAACCACCGCCCTCTTCACATCCAGTCGCTCGGAAACCGTTTCCACCAGCCAATCGGCCCCCTGCGCGGCCTCGGCCAGGTCGCCGCTGGTGGACAGGCGCGCCAAGGATGCCTGCGCCGACTCAGCGGAGACTTTGCCAAGCGATACACCATCCTCGAGGATCTTGCCGATATTGCCCCTGGCGCGGGACAACGACTCAGGGTTGGTATCCACCAGCACGGTGGGATAGCCGGAACTGGCGAACCCGTGCGCAATACCGGTCCCCATCAGACCAGCCCCCACTACCACGATCTTTTCTTGTTTATCAGTGCTCATGCTTCGCTCTCGATTCAGTCGCGGGACTTCTTGCCCACTACGTTGCACAATGTGCCTATGCCCTCGATGGTTGCCTCGACGACATCCCCGGGATTGAGGAATCGGCCAGTTCCCATGCCGACACCGGCCGGCGAACCGGTGAACAGCACGTCACCACAGGCAAAGCTGGATCGCTGCTGGACGAAACGAATCAGCTGGCCGACATCCCAGGTCATCTCCGCGGTCGAGCCGTCTTGTCGAATCTCGCCGTTGACCTTAAGGATTAGGCGCAGCTCAGGTGAGCCGACTGGAAACTCGTCCTTGGTGACGATCCAGGGCCCAAGCCCGGTGGTACAGTCCTGACTCTTGGCCGCAAACAGGTCCATGCCGATACCCGCCGGACCACTGCGCTGCAGGTCCCGTGCGCTGACGTCGTTGCCAACGGTGTAGCCCAGAACGCTGGCCAGCGGGTCATCCAGGTCTATCTCGGAATTACCGATCACCGCCACCAATTCGACCTCGTGGTCTAGCTCCTCGGTCAGGGGTGGATAGCGAATCGGGTCTTTCGCGCCGATCAGCGCACCGTAGGCTTTGAGGAAGGCCACCGGCTGTGGAGGGCTGGCGAGGCCGAAGTCATCAGCCAGGTGCTTGGCATAGTTTGCACCCGCCACCACCACCCGGTTGACCGGTTCGATCGGAGGTAGGAGGCACATCTTAGACAGCGGTAGCGACGGTCCAGAAAGGCGCAGGGCACTGATACCTGCCCCCCTGGCCAATGCGGGGGCCCACTGGGAAAATTCCCCATCGATGGCATGGACCTCGTCGCGCTCAGGGTCAACGACAGCCCAGAAGGGCCCCGTTTGGAAATAGGAACAGCGCGCCAGCTTCATCAGGCACCCACCTTGCCCAATTTGGTCGGATCCAGGTGCAGGAGATCACAGGCGTTTTTCCAGCGGATCTTCTGCAGATCCTCGTCGGATAGGCGCAGCCCTTCCGTCAGGTCATGGCGCACCGCATCACTGCCGCCGAAGTTGGAGCCGTACACCACTCGATCAGCACCAATGACGTCCAGCATGGCCTGACGCATGGGGAGCTCGTGCAACTCCACGTCGAAATAGAAGTTGGACAGATAATCCAGGAATGGCTTCTTGTTGTGATAGACGTCGAGATTGGGGTTGGTCTGCGCCATGCGCCCCAACTGATAGGGCACGAAGCCACCACCATGAGTGATGTAGACCTTCAGGTTCGGGAAGCGATCCAGCACACCGCCATTGATCAGGTACCAGAAGCACTTGGTTTCGTCATAGTTCATACCCACGATCGCGGTCGTCTCATAGCGATCGGTATTGGCGTCCTTACCCCAGGTTACGGACTGGTTGTAGCCATGCACGAAAATCGGCAGGTCGAGGTCGCACAGTGTCTCCCACACGGGATCCAGCTCGGGTGAGTCGTATTCCAGCCCGCCAAAGTTGGAACCACCGGCAACCAGGCCCTTGGCGCCCAGTACGGTGCAGGCACGACGGATTTCCTTGGCCGCCTCGTGCGGTACATTCAGTGGCGCGTGTGCCCAGAACATCAAGCGATTGGGCGCTGCAGAGCAGTAGCTCGCCAGCGCATCATTGACCCGGCGAGCAAAGGGCACGGCGAACTCGGCTTCCGTCCAGTACATGTAGCAATGGCTCGGCACCGAGAGCACCTGGGCAGCCTGACCCGCCGCATCCATCGCAGCGAGGCGATGGCTCGGGTCACGCCATTTCGCCATGTATTCCGCCACGTTCAGCGTTTCGCCACGAGCATGCGCCTCGCGCAGCGCCTTCTTACGCTCCGGAGCACCCAGGGTCAGTATCCAGTCTCCCACTCGCAGCTTGATGTCGCCATCGGGTTGCAGCTCGAAGGCCGGTCCCCAGTAGGGATGCTGGTCGTAGTAGTCGGGATGGGGCGCGTGGGCGTGAAGATCGATGAGCATAGTCTGGATACCTCAGAGTGGCATTTTTTGTGTTTATGTAGCGCAACGCTCGTGGCGTACCCGGCCTAGCCGGGTACACATCACTCAACATGCGCGTCAGGCCCGCTTTCATGGTGAAGCATAATTTTAAATTGATCATAAATCAAAAAACTGTTCAATTTATTTTTAAGATCACAAGACACAACCCCGACTCCAACCTCTCGAGACGAGCGGTAGCAGAACAGCCCCAGGAGGAATGGGTAAGGAAAAAAAAAGGTTCATCGCGCTTTCCCGGGGAAGGCGGCCTTGATTTTCAGGAAAAAGTAGGCGGAGTCCCTGAAGCCATAGGCCATGCGCTTGATCACCTTGATGCGGTTGTTTACCCCTTCCAGCAGGCTGGTGTGCATGGGGAAGCGAGCGCTGGCCAGGATGCCTCGGACGTATTTGCGCAGATTGCGAGCGAAGCGTTGCAGCGGGGCCAGGCCACTGTCCCTGGCGTGGCGCAACCAGTCCCGCCAGCGGCGCCAACCCTCCCGCACGCTGGGGGCGTACCAGATTTCCTTGAGCGTATCCTTGAGCACGTAGACCGTGGCCAGTGGCTGGTTGGCCTCGAGGATTTCCTGCAACTGCACGGCTTGCTGATCCTTGAGGTTTTCGCGATTGCGCAGCAGCAACCAACGACTCTGCTTGATTACCTTGCGTGCCGCTTTGTCCTGGCGTAGCGCGTTGGCCTGATCGACACGGATGCGGTCGATCACCTCCCGGCCATAGCGAGCCACCACGTGGAATAGGTCGTAGACCACTTCGGCACGGGGGCAATGCTGTTTTACTTCCAGATCGAAGGCGGTGTTCATGTCCATCGCCACGGCCTCGATTTGCTGGCAGCGCTCACCGAGCAGTTCGAAGAACGGCTGAATCGCCTCGCGGCTGTTGCCATGCCCGACCCACAGCACGCGTGTCCGCTGCGCATCCATGATCACGGTGGCGTAACGATGTCCTTTGTGAAGAGCGAACTCGTCCATCACCAGACGGCGAACGTCACCCGGCTCGAAAGCACCGACTGCGGCCTCTAGACGACGTTTGTCGAGCTGCTTGAGCGTGTGCCAATGCAGACCGACGAGGCGACTGACGTGACTGATGGGCAGTAATTGCAGCAAAGCCTCGAGCCAGATGCGCAAGCGCTGGGTCAAGCGCGACGCTGGCTCCAGCCAGTCGATCCGCTCGGTCACCCGACCACAGCGCAGGCAGTCGACGCGGCGCACCGGCAGTTGGAGCAGGACGCGCTGGTCGAACAGATCGCGATCACGCACCCGGCGAATCCGCCGTTCGTGGATTAATGGACTGGCCTGACCGCAGCGCCCGCATTTGGGGACAGCGCTGGCGTGAGGCTTGAGCTCGATCAGCAGGGTGCTGTCGGCAGATGGGTGGCAGGCGATGACTTCGTAGCCTGGCCAGAAAGCAGCAAGATCAATAGGATGCACGGCGACAGCAGGGGGTGGGGGTTGGTTCGTTTGGCGACTGCCAATCTACCCGCTTCCCTGACTGTCAATCCGCTCTTTCCCCAGACTCCGCGAAGAACCAAAAAAAAGGGGGGAGACGAGATCGGATGGGAAGGGTGCGACTGAGTGAGGGCGGGGCTAAAGCAGAGAGGACGGGAGAGAGGAAGGAGCCAGCCACCCCCTAGCAGAGGGTGGCGGCAAGGTCGATCAGCGGCGAGAGCGCGAGGTGGAGCCGACAGTCAAGGCAACGACGAGTTTCCGTACACGTACCGGCAAGAGACGACGACTAACCCCCTCGGGCACGAGCACTTCGCTCAGGACATAGCGAATGATCATTTCGCAGACCAGCTCCCGGTCGATCTTGATGCCTAGCCGGGCATCCCACTCATCGAACACGATCCCCAGCAGATCCTGAAAGCGCACGATGGAATCATGGAATATCCGTCGGAAGAAACCCAGGGCATAGTCAGGCGCCACCACGAGCAAGCGTCGGGCGCGGCTCTGCTCAAGGTAATTATCGAGGTAGGTAATCAGCGCATTCAAACGCGCGTCGGGGTCGGCAATATCCCCCAGCGCCAAGGCCAGCGACTCATGGAAGCTGTCCCGTTTGTGGCGGGAGAAGGTATCCAGCAAGTCCTCCTGGGAGGAGAAGTAGCGATAGAACGTCCCCCGGGACACCCCAGCCACCTGGCAAACATCCAGGATCGATATCCGATCTGCGCCGGAGCGCAGCACCACCTCCTCGGTGGCAGACAGGATATTCGTAACGGTCTCCTCGGAGCGCTTATTGGGCCTTACCTTGCCATTCACCGACGAGGCAACACCATTTTTCTGAACAGGCCTTTTCGTGACGGTAGCAGGCTTCTCCGCAGGACTGGCATTCTTTCTGGCGAGCTTGTCACTCGCGCCCTTGCTCGATCTGGTGGCTTTCGAAGTCATTGACAAGGATTCTCAGCGGCTAAATAAGAGCAACACTACCACAAGATATAGGCAGTATCAGCAAAACCTGTTCAAATTTTAACTGAAGACATCTGTAAAATTTGAATCTAGAATGGCATTCTCTCTTCAAAATAAAATCGCTTGCCCGCACCAGGGCAGGCCCTAAGGAGATCGAGACATGAGCGGCACTGGCCATCCGGACACCTGGTCCATGGGGGAACGAGACACTGTTATCGCAGCGCTTGAACGAGCGGTAGCAAAGCATCCAGACCGAGTCCTATTGGATTTCAGCGGAAAGTTATACACATATTCTGAAGTCGACTCGATTTCCACCCGCATGGCCCATGCGCTCTCGAACCTCGGCGTGCTACCAGGCGAGACCGTGCTGACAATGCTGGACAACAACATCGACGCTGTCGTGTGCTGGCTGGCGATCAACAAGCTGCGTGCAGTTAGCGTTCCGATCAACACCGCGCTCAAAGGCGAGTTCCTCCGTCACCAGATCGCTGACACCGGAACCCATCTGGTCATCTGCGAAGCGGACTACCTGACACGCATCACTCCGCTGGCCGAGCAGCTCACTAACGTCACCCGGATTCTCTGTCGCGGTGACTTCATTGCTCCCAAGAACTGCCGCATTCCTATCGCCGCCTTGGACGAACACCGTGGCAACGACGACACCCCTCTGAGCGTCAAACCGGAAGCTTCCGACCTGGCTTGTCTGATCTATACCTCTGGCACCACCGGCCCCTCAAAGGGCTGCATGATCAGTTACAACTTCATGTGCAATCTGGCGCGCCTACAGCTGCGAGCCGGTCCGGCCAACGAAAACGACGTAACCATCACGCCCCTGCCGCTGTTCCACATGAACGCCCTGTGCGTCAGCATCATCGCCAGCATCCTCGTTGGTGCACGGGCAGCGATCCTACCGCGCTTCTCGGTCTCCAACTTTTGGCAGGAAGTCGAGCGTTCCGGCGCTACTATTGCCTCCATCCTCGGCGGAATGGGTGGCCTGCTAGCTCAGGCCCCTGACAACGAGGCGATGAAACGCTGCTATGGTCAGATCCATACTGCTCGCGGCAACCCCTATACCGAGGAAACCAAGAAAATCTGGCGCGAACGCTTCGGCAGCAAACTGGTCGGCGGAAATGGCTATGGCCTCACCGAGGCTTGCGTAGTCACTTCTCTGGCCGCCGGCGAATACGCAGCGCCTGGCTCGTCCGGCAAACGCATCCCAGACTTCGACGTGCGGATCGTCGATGACAACGACCAAGAACTGCCCGCCAACACTCCCGGCGAAATCGTCGTCCGCCCATTACGTCCGGACATCATGTTCCAGGGCTACTGGAATCGCCCCGCAGATACCCTGAAGCTGATGCGCAACATGTGGTTCCACACCGGCGACGTCGGCAAGTTCGACGACGAAGGCTTCTTCTATTTCGTCGATCGCAAGAAGGATTACCTGCGCCGCCGTGGCGAAAATATCTCCAGCTTCGAGATGGAAGCCGCCTTCGCTGTGCACCCGGCCCTGGCCGAGGTTGCCGTGCATGCCGTGCCGTCCGACAAGGGCGAGGACGACGTCAAGGTGACCGCAGTGCTACATGAAGGGGCCTGCCTGACTCCGGAAGAGCTGTTCCACTGGGCTGTCGAGTCAGTCCCTTATTACGCCCTGCCCCGCTACATCGAGTTCCGCACCAACCTGCCGAAGAACCCCCAGGGCCGCGTGCTGAAGTATGAGCTGCGCGACGAAGGCAAGACAGCCGACACCTGGGACCTGGAAGACACTGATATCAAGATCGCCAAGCGCTGACCCGCCATGCAGCCCCGGCCTCACTTTCTGACTGGCCGGGGCTCGCTATCCTTCCTCGCGATGGAACTAGTGTGCACCTCACCCTGATCTTGCGACCTCGCCCCGTGTTACAGAAGAAAGCGCGGTGGCAATAGCCGCGCTCGATGCCTCCCGTCAGTATTCGCGCACAGGTACGGTGGCCGGTCGGGAATTGTAGCCAGGGAGGTGCAGCCCGCCATCGACATGGAGAGTCTCGCCGGTGACGAAGCGCGACATCTCAGAAGCCAGAAATACCACTACTGGCCCAATATCTTCCTCCGGCTCCCCGCAACGCCCCAACGGGCGTAGAGCGGCGGAACGCTCGGCAAACCCCGGGCTCTCCGCCGCCAGCTTATGGAAGGTTGCCCCCATGGCGGTAGGCGCAATGGCGTTCACGCGGATGTTGAAACGCCCCCACTCCGAGGCCGCACTGCGGGTCAAACCGACGACACCAGCCTTCGCTGCGTTGTAGTCGCCATGCAGCCAAGCACCGACCTCGGTGTCGATGGAGTAGAAGTTGATGATCTTGCCGCCGCCGCGCACGCGCATGTGCGGCAGTGCAGCCTTCATCGACCACCAAGCGGCCCACAAGGTGGAGTCGAGGGTCCGAGCCAGCATCTCGTCGGTCTTCTCCTCCAGTAGCACATTGGGCGTGGGGGCGAACGCATTGTTGACCAGAATATCCAGCCCTCCGAAACGCTCCACTGCCACCTGGATAGCCGCCTCAATATCCACCTTGCTGGTCACGTCGGTTCTGATGAAAACCGCGCGCGCGCCAAGCGCCAGCAACTCGCCCTCCACAGCCTTGCCAGAGGCCTCGTCCAGCTCGGCTATCACTACCGCGGCGCCGGCCTTGGCAAAGCTCAACGCCACGCCGCGACCAATACCGCCACCAGCGCCAGTTACCAGCGCTATCTGCTCTTGCAATAGCTTCATAACGAATTCCTTCTTGTTTTTAGATGAACACTTTTGCGTATACTGTTCAAATATACTTCAATCCGCAAGATCAGGCACCTGCGGAAACCAGCGCAAGGAAAAAACGATGACCAGCATGTTCCGCCGCCGAGTGGAAATCGTCTCTACGCCACAGGATGCCATGCGAGAGATACGGGCTACTCTTGAGGACGACTTCCATCACTTCCGCGTCTGGCTACACCATAGTGACGGCATCGTACGGGAGATTGGCGGGGAGGCCTTGCGCTACCCCTACTCCGCCTGCCCACAAGCAACCGATCAGTTGGAGCAACTGATCGGCATGCCACTCAGCCATATCGCCCATACAGTGACCCGGCAGACCGATGCCCAGCATCAATGCACACACCTGCTAGACCTTGCCGGCCTGGCCATCGCCAATGCGGCCCGCGGAACGCTCCGCCGATGCTACGATGTCCAAGTACCGGACCGCGTCAACGAACGCACGACACCGGTACTGCTTCGTGATGGGAGGCTCCTGCTGAGCTGGGAGGTACGAGGCTCGATCATCGAAGGGCCAGCGCCCTACTGCGGGGTAAATCTGCGCGAAGGAATGGCTCGCTGGGCCCTTAGCCATCTTCCCGAAGAAGATGCGGAAGCTGCGCTATTGCTACGCAGGTGCACCCAGATTTCACTGGGCCGCCAGCATCCACTGGACTCCCAGGTCCATGCATCCAGCACCAGTCTCTGCTATAGCCAGCAACCGGCACGGGCTGCGCAAGCCCTACGGATCAAGGGTTCAACTTGGGATTTCAGCGACACGGCAGCACATCTATGCTCGGGCGACCAAGACTGGCTGGCCGGAGAATAACCAGCCAGCCACTGATGCCAACTCACCAGCCCCCTTCCCCTTAGGGGAAGGGGGTGAGCCAAACCGGATGAAACAAAACTCCGACACAACATGACGCTGGCTTCGGCAGATAACGTGCGCTCCGAAAACGTCAGCACGCCCACCAAGAGAGGGCCAACATGAAAAAAACCTGTACCGGTATAACTCGCCCCGGCACCGAGGCCCACAACGGAATTAGGCCTCCCTTCAAAGAAGGGAGCGCCATGGTAGGGTCGTCAGAGGAACACGGCGAGGTTCGGCGTGCCCAACACGGCCTGATCAAGAATGACCTCGCGGCACGCCAGCTTGAAGCCCTCATCAGTCAAACGCAACACATCCCGGCGCTCACCACTTATGATGTCGACATGGTGGTCCTTGAAGCGATTGCGGGTCAACAGCAAGTAACTGGTCACCACGAACTCGTTGGACTTTTCGGTCTCCTCGACGAAGACGTTGGTCACCAGGCGCCGGGTGCGCGAGGGCGGATCCTCCGCCCACGCGCTCTTGCCGGACAGCCGCAGAATTCGCCCCATGATCGAACGGTAGTCGTCATGGTAATGCTGCACGGTACGCACGATGGTGGTGGACAATTCCGACTGCAGGCGGGTGTGGCGAAGCGGTACGGTATAGACGAGGTCTGGAGCCAAGCGTGCACCCCATTCCTGCAGACGGATCTGATCCAACAGGGTCGCCTCCTCATAGAGGAAGGTCACCACCTGGTTGTAGATATCCGAACCTACCGGGACGCGCTTGATACCGACGGGCGACCCCGGCTGGATCTGATCGACGCCGCGCTCTTGTACTTGGGCCATGTGTAACTCCTGAAATGTGTGGTTTTGCCTGGAACGACGCGACGATCAGCTCTCCGCCGTCATCAGTTCATGCCAGTACAACCACCAATGCCACTGGGTGTCGTCCTTGGTGAAGCCCTCGTTGACGATGCCCGGCCCTGGCCAGCCCGCAGGCGCGCCGGTCTCATAGCAGGCTTGGTACTTGAGGGTCATCTGGCGGCCCATCGCCCCCTTGGCAGCCAGGGTCATGTGCGGCCAGGTATCGGAGTCATCCTGCTCGACCATCCCGGAGGTACCGAATAGCTGGATAGTCTGCCTGAGCATCTTCTCGCGCAGTTCTGCTGGTGCGTCCTTCTCGGCGAAGATCCAGTTGACGAACTCGAGCTTGTCGGGCCCCTGAGGCACGTATGCGTGCATGGTCATGGAGCCAACCACCGATCCATCCGGCTGCGGGATATAGACGAACCCGAACAGTATGTTCGGGAACATCCCACCAACCTGCGGTGGCATGCTAGTCAGTACCTCAAGCTGCTCCTCACTGAGATTGCGCGCCAACTGCTCAACCATTTCACGCGTCATCCCGGCCGGCGGCAAGGCGTTCAGCTTCTCCTGCACCGACAGTTCCGCAGGGTCGAGACCGGTAAGGCGTTTGATTTTGCGGGCTAGGTCAATGCAGCGAAGAGCATGGCCGTGCGGCGAACTGACCTCCACACCGATCATCTCCGGACTGAGGTCGGCGCCTTCACCTTCACCGTCGCCTTTCTTCGCATAGTTACCGACCTCGCCCAGCCAGCGGTGCAGTGTCAAGGTATGGAAGCCATCGGCGGCGGACTGCTCACCAGCAGTCTTCCAGTTGGCATTGACAATGAAACGCTGCGGCGGACCGAGCACTTCCATGCCCTTGTCAGAACGGCAGAACAGCATGTCATAGTACCACTTGGCATCGCCGAGGAACTCATCGAAGGAGGGACCATCGACGTTCCAGGTGGCGAAGATCAACCCGCCATAGAGCGTGACCCGAGCCTTCTTCAGGCCAAGCGCCTCCTTGGGTAACATCTTGCCATGCATACATTCGCGCTCCACCGGCGAGCCGATGAAGTCACCGTTGGGACGGAACGCCCAGCCGTGGTAGATGCACTTGTGGATTTGCGTATTGCCGCAGTCGGCGGTGCTGATGCGCATGCCGCGGTGGGGGCAGACGTTGAGGTTTACATAAACCTCGCCATCCTTTCCACGGGCGACGATCACTGAGTCGGAGCCCATGTCGCGCACAACGAAGTCGCCGGAGTTGGGAATCTCGGACTCATGGCCGAGGAACACCCAGATCTTGCCGAAGATCTTCTCCATCTCCAGCTCGTAGATCTCGCGGTCCGACAGCACGCGCATCTGTACTTCGCGGGTATCGGGGAAGATAAGGTCGGAAACCTTGGTTCCGTCGGACAATACAGGGCTTGTTCTTGTTAGCATGATTGCCTCCTGATCAGGGCACTACGGCGAATGAAAGCCTCGGCAGAATATAAGACACTTTTAACCAAAATGTACACATAAAGCGCAAAGCAACGCTCTGGGATATCACGTGCCAACAGAGCTGCGGCTTGAGACATATCAGCCCCCCCCTTGCTCCGCGCGCCCCACCCGGGTGCGCAGCACACCAATACCCTCCACCGCCAGTTCGACCAAATCGCCAGACTTCAGATAGCGCAACTGCTCCAGGCCACAGCCGTTGCCGACCGTGCCGGAGCCGAGGAACTCCCCGGGATAGAGCGTTTCCGAACGCGACACATGGGCGATGACGTCCTCGAAGGACCAGCGCATCTCACGAGTGTTGCCACGCCCCCACTCCTCGCCGTTCACCTTCGCGACCATCTCCAGATCGTAGGGGTCGCCCAACTCATCAGCCGTCACCAGGCATGGCCCCATGATGTTCGCCGTGTCGAAGTCCTTGCTCTTGGCAGGGCCGAGCATGCCGGGCATCTCCGCAGCCTGGGCGTCGCGGGCGCTCATGTCGTTGAAGATGGTGTAACCGACGATGTGCGAGCGGGCCGCATCGCGACTGATGTCCTTACCACGCTTGCCGATGTAGCAACCGAACTCCAGCTCGAAGTCCAGCGCCTTGCTGAAGCTCGGCCACTGGAATTCGTCGTCAATACCGATGACCGCGAAGCGGTTGCATTTGTAGTAGATGGGTTGGCGGTTGAAGGTTTCGATGACGCGCTCGTCGGCACGCGTATTCATCGCCTTGAGCGTAGCCTCCGGGTCTGGCGTTCGCAGTGCACGGGCCCGGCGTGCTGCGGCAAAGCTCTGCCGCAGGTGTAGCTCGAAACAGGAGCAATCGCGCATCTGCGGCGGTGGCTGAATCGGTGCGTGCAGCTTCACCGCCGCCCGGGCACGCACGGCTCTTGCAGGAACCTGCTCCACCATCGAACGGGCAAGAGCCAAGCCCTCCTCCCCGGCCTCGACCAGCGCCAGCACGCTGACCAACTCGGGACGCTCGCTTCCGTATCGGGCCTGGCAGGCGGCCTGTAGGTCCAGGACGATCTGGTCGTTCTCCAGCAAGGCCCCGGCACGCGCAAACCCGTTGCCGTCGGTAAAGGTTACCAATCTCATGACTTTTGTACTCCAGTCGAAGAGCAGCAGAAGGCCACGGGCGTCATACCCGACCAGCCACAGGCAGGCAGGCTCCCGTAATGGGTGTGGCATCGTCCGAGAGCAGGAATGCAATTACTCTGGCCAAAGCCTCCGGCGTTACCCAGCGACTGGCATCGGAGTCCGGCATGTCTGCGCGATTCGCTGGAGTGTCGATGATGCTTGGCAGTACCGCATTGACGGTGACCCCACGATCTTTGAGCTCTTCAGCCAGTGTTTCAGTGAGGCGTGCCACCCCGGATTTGGAGGCGGCATACGCGCCCATGCCCAGGCCCGCCTTCAGGGACGCCAGAGCGCCAATGTTCACGATGCGTCCGGACTCGGCAGCAAGCAAATAGGGCAGCGCAGCCTGGCTGCTCACCAGAGCCGTACGAAGGTTGATCTGATACAGGCGATCCCACGTATCCAGAGCGCCATCCTCGAAGGATTCCCAGGCGAACCCACCAGCGACGTTGATTAGGCCGTCGAGGTGTCCGAAGCGCTCCACCACCCGGGCCACGGCAAGCCGCGCCGACTCGGTAGAGGTCAGGTCGACGCCGCCCAAGGGCAGAACCCCAGAAACATCGCCCAGACTAGCTGGAATTTCGGCGCGATCGAGCAGAGCAACCTGCGCACCGCGCTCCAGCAGCAGGCGACCAACGGCCCCGCCGAGAGCACCGAACCCGCCGGTGACGATGATTGTCTTGTCTTGCAAAGGCCGGGACATGGCAAAAGGATCCTCTTGTTGTTAGATAGCGAGCTATGTGGTTAGCGTATAACCCGGCATAAATATATGACACTTCTAGAAAATATGTGCAATTATTAGAGCACATACATCCAAGCCAGTGCTCGCAGGTTCCGCGAATGACCAGAAAACTGCCCGCCCTCAACGCCGACAACCGCGCCTTCTGGCAGGGTGGCGAGCACGACCAGCTGTTGATCCACCATTGTCAGGGCTGCGCACACTATTTCCACCCGCCCGGGCCAATCTGCCCCCGCTGCGCGAGCCGGGAGGTCGCACCTCGCGCGGTGTCAGGAAGAGGCAAGGTGCTGAGCTACACCCTCAACTACCAGCCTTGGGTCGCCGACCTGGAAGTACCCTACGTCGTCGCCATTATCGAGCTGGTCGAGCAGCAGGGCCTGCGTTTCGTCAGCAATGTAATTGGGATGGACCCGCTCCAAGTGCGGATCGACATGCTGGTACGGGTCAGCTTCCTCCACATCGAGGATGTCTGGCTCCCTCTGTTTGAGAAGGATCAATGATGCCCCCTCATCGCTACGAAAAAGAGGTCGCTATCACCGGCATCGGCCAGTCCGAGGTGGCCCGGCCGTCTAGCAAGTCAGCTATGCACCTGACCCTCGATGCCTGCCTGGAAGCAATTGCCGATGCAGGCCTTGAGCGCCATGACATCGATGGCGTCGCCTGCTGGCCGGGCGACAACAACAATGGCGATCCCTTCTCGCCAGTCGGCCCCAGCGCCCTGAAAAGCGCCCTAGGGTTGAACGTCAACTGGTTTGGCGCCGGCTACGAGGGGCCTGGCCCTCTGGCCGGGGTGATCAACGGGGCAATGGCCATCGCCGCCGGTCTTTGCCGCCACGTCCTGGTATTCCGAACCATCACCGAGGCCACGGCGCGCCTGCACAACAGGCAGGCAGGAGCGCTGACCAACAAGACCCAAGGGCGCGATAGTAGCTACGCTTGGCAATGGCTGACGCCCTTCAATGTCATGTCCGGCATCAACCTGATGGCACTTTATGCGCAGCGCCATTTCCACGAATACGGCACCCGCCCCGAACAACTCGCGCAGATCGCATTGACCTGCCGACGCAATGCTGCACGTAATCCCAAGGCCATCTACCGCACGCCGATGACGATGGACGATTACCTGCACTCGCGGATGATTTCCACCCCCCTGCGCATGTACGACTGTGATGTGCACTGCGATGCATCCACCGCCATCGTCCTATCGCGCCGCGATGCTGCGCGGGACACGCGCAATGCTCCTATTCGTATAGAGGCCATCGGGGCCGCGCTGAACCAACCGTGGTCCTGGGATCAGATCTCGCTGACTGAGATGGCAGCCTTCGACGTTGCCCGGATGATGTGGGCGCGCACCGACTACACGCCAGCTGATGTCGGCTCGGCTCAACTCTACGACGGCTTTTCGATCCTCACCATGATCTGGCTGGAAGCCCTGGGTCTGTGCCCGGTGGGACAAAGCGGCGCCTTTGTTGAAGGCGGTGCGAGGATCGCCCTGGACGGCGGGCTGCCACTCAATACCAACGGTGGCCAACTGTCCGGTGGACGCACCCACGGCCTGGGCTATGTCCACGAAGCCTGTCTGCAGTTATGGGGACGCGCGGAAGGACGCCAGACTGCACCACATTCCCTCTCTGTGGTGGCCGCCGGCGGCGGCCCATTGGGCGGCAGCCTGCTGCTGGCCTGCGACTGACGCGGTCACCAGCCAAGAGATCAGAACAGAATACCCGCCAGTGAGGTACAGAACTCGATGAGCTCGGCGGCCAGTTCACCAACCCCCTCGTCGTCTCGCTGGCCGCGGAACATCACGGCGGAGACAGTGAAATCGATTGCGCCCTCAGGGGAATACACCGGCGCAGCGACCGCCTGGATGCCAACCGAGAAATACCCATCGTCCACCGCCCAACCCCGTTCCGCGGCTAGGTGAACTTCCTCGCGATAGGTCTCGATTGGCAAGTGGCGCGCCCAGCGTATCCGATGGTAGATATCCTCGAATGCCGGCGTGTCCAGGTCCAGCTGGGTCGAGAACAGCCGACCGCTGGCCCCCATCAGCATCGGAAAGCGCTGCCCCTCGGCCATGTCAATGCGCACATCGGCAGGACTGGCCGCCGAGCTAACGATGACGATGCGATCCTCCCCCATGCGCCGCCAAAGGGTGATAGTTACCTGCATGCGCGCGGCGAACTCCTGCAGCAGCGGCTTAACCAATTGCACACGCTGCCCTTGGGTAACCAGTTGCCCAACTAGGCGGGCCAATCCCAGGCCGGCCGAATAGCGCTTGGACATCGGGTTGAAATCGATCACATCCTCCATGGCCAAGGTACGCAGGATGTTGAAGCAGGTGCTGGGGTTGATCGACAGGCGCCGAGCAATGTCCACCGAACGCTCCGGCGCCCCGCTCTGGCTCAAATGACGGAGTATGCGAATCGCGTTGGCGACCGGTTTCACCGTGACGCTGGAGCCCTTGCGACTATTGCCAACCTCCGTGAGCTCTGGGCTTTCCATAGGCGTGCTCTCTATTATTTTCTATCGATCAATTCTATAACGAGAACACTATTGACTAGCAAATTTAATATAGAGATTTCTAGAAGCCCTCTACCGGTGCTTGATTGACATAGCGTCGGGTCGATCGGCCCTCGCGAAAAGGCGAAAGTGGTACTGCCTGCGCTTCGTCCCCCTGGGTCATGCGTCCGCACTGGCGCAGGTAATCCAGCCACGACTCGACGATGAAGCGCTCGACGTAGCGGTTGGACTCCTCCAGATCACGGTACAGGCACCAATTCCGCGCACCATTACGCCGTCGCGTCTGGCCGACGGCATAGACCACACGCAGAAACGCCTCACGCCCGGCAGCATCCACCCGGTAGCCGACTTCGATGCACACCGGCCCGTCGCCGTGGGCGACGCCCTCAGTGACCAGCATCGGCTTGTCCGTTTGCTGGGCATCGGCGAAGTCAGCTTCGCGGCCCATCTCGATCGCCCCACCACGAGTCAGGAACAAGCCCAGGAAGATGCTCGATGCCGATAGCAGCAGACTTTGCTGCAACCCCAGATATTGCGCGAGAGCCCCCCACAGGGCGCCACCAAGGGCCATTGAGCCCATCAGCACCAGGAGGTAAACCGAGGCGACACGGGCTCGCACCCAGTTCGCAGCATAAGTCTGTACCACGGTGGAAATGGTCGCGTTCACCGCCATCCAGCCCATGCCGGCCAGCAGGAGCGTGGCACAGATCACCACCTGGCTGCGCGACAGCGCCGCCGCCAGGGTCGCCACAGCAAAGGCGAGCGCCCCGGCGTCGATCAACCGCCGCAGGGCAAAACGGCGATAGATGCTGGTCAGACCGAGCGCAGCGAGGACCGCCCCAGCCCCCATAAACGCCATCAGCAGCCCATAGCCACCGGCGTCCATGCGCAGCTCCTCCTTGGCTACCAGCGGCATCAGTGCCCATAACGCGCTGGCGCAACTGGTGAACACGAATACCCGCTTGAGCGCGCTAGACAGAACCGTCGAGTGGCGGATGTAGCGCAGGCCGCTGCGCATGCCGCCGACTAAGGTTTCAGGTGGCAAGCCGTCGGCATGGACGCGAGCCGGCAGACGGAAGATGAATACGAGCACTGCAGCCATGCATAGTGCGATGACCAGGAATACTGCGGCGCTGGTCCACCAGACGATCAGTGCGCCGGCCAGAGCCGGCCCCAGGGCCCGAGTGGCATTAACGGAAATACCATTGAGAGAGACCGCCGCCGGCACCTGCTCACGTGGAATGACTCCGACCACCGTCACCATCCAGGCCGCCATACCCAAGGCGCTACCGACCCCCAGCAGGAACGTGAACAGCAGCAGCGACCAGGCCTCCAGCAGTTCCCCCCAATCCAGCAGGCAGAGCGCTGCGGCCGCCACCAAGATGACCGCCTGGGTGAGAAGCAACAAACGGCGTGGATCCATGCGGTCAGCGAGCACCCCGCCCGGCAAAGCGAACAGGAAGACAGGCAGGGTAATGGCCGTCTGTACCAGGGAAACCATCAGGGGTGATGCTGATAGCTGGGTCATGATCCAGGCTGCCCCCACGGTCTGCATCCAGATCGCCAGGTTGGCGACCGCACAGGCCAGCCAAAGGCCGACGAACAGGCCATGACGCAACGGCGCCCAAAACGAGGAGTGTTCCGCCACTGCCAAAGCAGAGTTGGCCTGCCTGTCCATACTCATTCGCCGTCAGGCCTGCCCAGCCGCCCGGCACTTCGCGCAGCAGACAGTATACGCCGGGGACCAACACGGTTGCGCAGCTCGCCGATCCCGTCGATGCGCGCCTCGACCAAATCACCCGGCGCAAGGAAGCGACCATCCTCCATGCCCACACCGTGAGTCGAGCCGGTGAACACCAGGTCGCCCGGCCGCAAGCTAATACGCGCATCAAGATAATCGAGCAATTCGTCCACCGGGAAGATCATCTGCCGAGTATTGTCCCGCTGACGCGGTTCACCGTTGACCTCTAGGCCCATCTCCAACTCAGGCTGTCCGGTGCCGCCCAATTCGTCGAGAGTGACGATCCAGGGACCGATCGGTGTAGTGCGATCCATGGCTTTCTGAGTTAGCAGGTCGAGGCGACCGATACGCCTCCCCGCGTCCCGCGCACTGACGTCATTGCCGACCGTGTAGCCGAGTAGACAAGCACTGGCCAGCGCTTCCTCGCCTAGCGGCCGGGCAACCACAGCGACCAACTCGACCTCATAGTCGAGCTGTCCGGTCAGGGCCGGATAGGCTATTTCGTCGTACGCGCCAACCAGCGCGGAATCCGGCTTCAAGTAGGCCAGCGGATGAGCCGGAGGCGAACTGCCAAGACGCTCAAGATGGCTGCGATAGTTCAAGCCCACGCCAAAAACACGCGCCCCCGGCTCCAAGGGCGGCAGCAAGCGGCACGCCGACAGCGCAAGGCAGTCATCATCGAGTCCCAGGTTGATCATCCCCCCCTGCCCGATCACCTGCGCCCAGGCAGCGAATGGCTCGCGAATGCGGCGAAGGCGCTGCAGATCCGAATCGAGCAATGCCCAGAATACCTCACCGGCTACCTCAACCCTCGCCAGGCGCATGCTCAGCGCTTCTTGCCGGCTAGGTACTCGGCGTCCAGCACTTCCTCGGGGGTACGCACGCTCGGTCCAAGGATCGGACCAACCATCTCATGGCCCCATAAACTCAGGGTCTCGGGGTTGAGCTCATAGGGATCGCCCTGCCACGGCTCAATCTCAGCTATGGTCTCGAAGGCAAAGCCGGACGGTGTGAAGTGGTAGAAGGACAGATGCGGATCCTGGCTGTGCTGGCCAAGGGTCATCATCATCGGCAGTTCGCGCTTGCGCACGATATCGTAGGTTTCACCCACATCACGCACATTGCGCACGAACAGGCCGACATGCTGCACCCCCATGCGCCCTGGACCGTGGCCGTAGGCGATGTCGTGGCTGGTATGGTTGTTCAGCTTGGCGCGGAAGAAGCCGGTTCGGCCCTTGCCGGCGCCGGCTCCGTACCAGTGGAAACCCATCACATCGAGCAGGAAATGCTCCAACTCCGGAGTGTATTCCGGAGTGATCACCACTACGTGCCCAGCACCACGTTCATCGGCCAGGAAGCCGGTATGCGGACGACCGGGAATGAAAGAGCGTGGCGTCCACTTCTGTCCGTAGAACAGTTCGTACTGGTAGCCCACCGGGTCGCGGAAACGTACTACTTCACGCACTCCACGTAGCTCGCAGAACGCCGTATCGCCTCTCACGAACTCCACTCCCGCAGCCTCGAGCTTCCTCAGACCAGCCTCGAAAGCCATACGTCCGACCGCCTCCCAACCGATATAGGCAAGGCGATCCACCTTGCCAGGGTGAAAGGCAAAGCGGTGCCGCCGGTCGTCGATCCTGAAATACAACGACGCCAGATCGCTGTCCGGCGACTTGCCAATGCCGAAACCCATGACCTGCGGGCCATATTCGCGCCAGGCGTCAAGGCTCGCGGTCTCGAACCCCATGTAGCCGATGCCGATGATATCCATGCCTTCACCTTCTTGTTCGAATGTCTTGGGAGGAACGGCTATGCCTAGCTAGATAGCCAGCAGACCGCCATCGATGACGAAATCAGATCCGGTCACGAAGGAGGCCTCGCCGGATGCCAGGAATAGGGCCAGGGCGACCACTTCCTCGGGTTCGCCAGGGCGGTCCATCAGGACACCATCGAGAAGCGCCGCTCGCGCCACCGGATTTTCCAGAAACTCCAAGGTCCCTGGGGTAGCGACGAAGCCAGGGCTGAGACTAACGGCGCGAATCCCCAGGGGAGCCCCTTCGACAGCCAGTTGCCGAGTAAAGGACACAACCGCCCCCTTCGCTGCGGCATGTGCGGAAATTCCCGCGACCTTGGAGCCACCCCAGGCTGCCGTGGAAGAAACATTGATAATGACTCCACGCCGCGCAGCCAGATGGCCCCAGGCGTACTTAGTGGTATAAAACAGCAGGTCGATCTCGTTGCGAATGGTGTAATGCCAATCCTCGACAGACAGTTCATTGACCTTGCCGAAGCGTGCCGCCGATGCGTTGTTGTACAGGATATCAATGCCACCATGCTCAACCACAGCCGCCTCGACCCAGGCCCTGGCCTGCTCATAGTCACCGAGGTCGACGGGCGCTCGACCATGCAGACGAAGTCCCTGGGCGCTCAGCAGAGCGGCGGTTTCCTCGTGTGCTGCACCATTGAGGTCGCAGCCCACGACGATAGCGCCCTCACGGGCGAAGCGCAGCGCCGCCGCCCTACCCTGGCCACCGCCAGTTCCGGTGATCAGCGCGACCTTACCTTCAAGACGCCCAGTCATTGCATTCTCCATTTCTTGTTCTGATTTTCTCAGATCGGATACCGCTATTGCCCCTCAGGCTTGATCTCTTCGAGCCAGATGGCTTCGGCCGGGCAAGCTTCGGCGCCCTCTCGTGCCTCGTCTTCCAGTTCGACGGGAACAGCCTTGTTATCGACGTAAACCAAACCATCGGCATCCAGCTTGTAGATGCTGGGACAGATCGCAGCACAAAGACCGTAGCCACAGCAGCGGCTGCGCTCGACCACAACCTCGAATCGGGCCTTGTCGGAACTCATCTTATTCTCCTTATCCAAGCAGGCGCAAAAATAATGAACACTTTTCTTAAATTTGTAAATAAAAGCCCAGTACGCTTCCAAAAACCAAAGTCATCTCGCCTCGAATAGCTGCGACCTATCCCCCCAGACCGCTCAAAACCGGCTAACTACCGCCGATCCGCCGGTAACAGAAAGGCAAACGCAATCGATGCTCCCGCACAGGATCAGACCAAGGTGCAGTCGGCCGCCTCCGACTCTCCCTGAAAGCGGAAGCGACCTACCGCCAGGGTCAACTCCTCGGAGAGCCCTCGCAACGAAATAACGGCACTGGAGACACTATGAGCAATCGCATCCCCCTCTCCAGCCATGCGCGCAATGCGCTCGACATTCAGAGCCACGTCCCGTCCACCGACATTCTGCACGCGGACCGCATCGGCAATCTGTTCCACGCCACGAGTGGAATCCCCCACCAATTCCGCCGCCTGCTGTAACGTGGACTCCAGGTCAGCCAGCAGCCTGCTGCTGTCCTCCAGCGCCACAGTGCCAGCACGCAAGGCTTCGTCCACCACCTCAGACTGCCCTTCCAACTTCGAGGTCAGCTCGTTGATCGAGTTGGCCGCTAGGGCGGAACGCTGCGCCAGACTGCGCACCTCGTCCGCCACCACGCTGAATCCACGCCCACTTTCGCCGGCGCGCGCGGCTTCGATAGCCGCATTGAGGGCCAGCAGGTTTGTTTGGGCCGACAGGTCCTTGACCTGAGTAATGCTCGCAGTGATGGCCGTGGTGCTTTCCACGAAGTCGCTTACCGATCCCCGTATTTCTGAGAACGCGTGACGCACGCTGTCGATATTCTCGAGCAAGCGTGACAGCGCCAGATGACCATTCTCCGCCCCGTGCAGGCTCGCCTCCGCCGAACTGCGCAAGCTTTCCGCATGACTGGAAATAGTCGCTATACCGTCGCTCATCTGCCCGATAATGAGCGATACCGAGGCCACAGCATCGACCTGCGCAGTGGAGCTCTCAGCCACCTGTGCGGAGGCCTCCACCAACTGTTCCGCTGAAGTGCCAACCGAAATTGCCACATTGGTGACCTGCCACATTGCCTGCTGGAAACTGTCAATCAGCTCGTTGAAAGCCTGCGCAGTATGGGCTATCTCGTCACGCCCCATTACCCGCACACGGAGGGTCAGGTCGCCATCGCGCAACCTAACGGAAGCTTGCTCAATTTCCCGAATGGCTCGAACAATCTGTCGACGCAGCAGCAGACTGACAAACAGAGCTAGAGCGCTAGCCGCAACGAGGACAACAATCAGCATCCTGGACAACTGCCGCTGCAGATCGCCAGCCTCGATGAAGGCATTGGAGGTCAACTCCGCCTGCAACCCCAGCAACCGGTTGAACTGCCCCTGCAAACCGTTGTATTCGGCACGCATTCGCCCCAGCAACGCCGCCGCCTGCAACTGATCGTCAACGGCCGTGCGTTTGAAGTCAGACAAGCCTTCACCGACCACCCCAGCCTGCTCTTCCACGGCTCGATAGAGGGTTTTCTCCTCGCCGCCCAGGCGGGTCTCCTGAGCCAGCTTGCCCATCCCTGTATGCATGTCATCGATACTGTCCTGCATATCCTCGAGATAGGACTCGAGCTCCTCCCTGGAGGCCGAGCCATTCGACTCGAGGATTCGCACTACCACAGCATAGGCGCCCACCATCGCCGCTTGCGAAGCCGAGGAGGTTTCGAGCACCTGGCGATACTGATGGAAACGCAGGTGGTCGATTTCCTCAATCACTGCCTGCTGCTTGAGCAGCCCCCTATAGGCCATCCCCGACACGATCAGTAGTGACAGCACGAACAACCCTGGCAGCACGAGAAGCTTGGCGCCGATCGAAAGCCCTCTCAGAAACATCATGGCACTCACCGTTCTTGTTGTTATGGAAGATAGCTGGACAGGCACGCTGCCCCGCCATACTATTTGCACAGTATTCACGTTTATGTACATAACATCAAATAAGACGCCTTGCCTGCTCGAGACCCCGGCCCTACAAAACCAATAAAGGACGCCAAACCATGCCTACCGCCCGAAACGAAGCGGCTATTGACTTCACCGAGTTCAAACGGGGATGGCGCATCCTGCTACTGTCCGTGGTTGGGGTTGCTGTCAGCATCAATGCTGCCCTGCTCTACGGGTTCGGTACCCTGGTAGTGCCGCTGGAAGCGGCATTCGGGTGGAACAAGAGCGAACTTCAGGCGGCGATCACTTTCCTCTTCGGTGGCGCAGTAATCTCGCTGCAGCTGGTTGGCTGGTTCAACTTGCGCTACGGCATGAAGCAGGTGACAGTCATCTCGCTGATCCTGCTGTCTCTGGGCTACCTAGGCACCACTCAGCTGAACGGGTCGATCTGGTCGCTATACCTAGCTTTCGCTGTCCTGCCTTTGATCGGCATGGGAGCGCTGGCGGTAACCTGGACCCAGTTACTCAGCCTCTGGTACGACCGCAATCGCGGGCTGGCCCTGGCTATCGGCCTGTCCGGTACCGGCTTGACCGCGGCGGTCGTCCCGCGCCTGATGTCCTGGAGCATCGAGCAATGGGACTGGCGCGCAGCCTTCGTTCTTCTCGCCCTGCTCAACTTGCTGCTGCTATTACCGCTGACCCTGCTTTGGTTCAAGCTTTCCGACAGAGCCGGCCAACGCGCGCAGGGCGACACCAGTACCCTGCTAGAACTGCCCGGCCTGAGCTTCCGTGAAGGCATGTACTCGACCAAGTTCTGGACCTGCAACCTGGCCCTGGCGCTTGTGATTTCCTCTATCGTCGGCATGGTCACCAGCACCGTCCCCATGTTGCAGACCAAAGGCCTGCCAGCCGCAGAGGCAAACCTGATCTTCAGTGGCTTCGGCATTGCCCTGATCTTTGGCCGCATGCTCATCGGCTACCTGCTCGACCGCCTCTGGCCACCAATGGTGGCCGCCATCAGCCTGGCGTTGCCGGCCATCGGCTGCCTGGTCTACCTCGGCGGCACCACAGAGTTCGCTCCGCTACTGCTGGCCGCCGTGCTGGTGGGTTTCGGCGCCGGTGCCGAGTTCGACATCGCCGCCTTCCTGGTCGCACGCTACTTCGGCCTGCGCGAGTACGGCCGCCTGTTCGGTGTACACCAGGGTCTGAATACCGTGGCATCAGCCCTCGCGCCACTGTTGTTCGCCTTCCTTCTCAGCCGCACCGGAGGCTATTCGGCAATGCTGGTCTATTCCCTTGCCTGCAGCTTGATCGGCCCCCTGTTGCTACTGACTCTGGGCAGCGCTCCCCGCTTCGTCTCGACGCCGATCGCGTCCCACCCCTGACCCGACACCCAAGGAGAAGACCATGCCCACACTGACCTTCATTGAGCACAACGGCACCGAGCACAAGGTGATCGGGGATATCGGCCAATCGGTAATGCAGGCCGCCACCTTCGCTTCGATACCCGGCATCCCGGCAGATTGCGGTGGTGCCTGTGCCTGCGCCACCTGCCATGCCTATGTCGACGAAGCCTGGCTGGCACGTTTGCCTGCGCCGGAGAGCACCGAAAACGACATGCTCGACTGCGCCTTCGAGCGCCGCGACAACAGCCGCCTGACCTGCCAGGTATTCATCAGCGAAGAACTCGACGGCCTAGTGCTGCACCTGCCTGCATCGCAATTCTGAAGAAGAGGTCCTTATGTCACTTGCCTCAGTAGTCATCGTCGGCGCCGGACAGGCCGGTTTTCAGATCGCGGCCTCGCTGCGCCAAGAAGGATATGACGGCACTATCACTCTGATCGGTGACGAGCCGGGCCTCCCGTACCAGCGGCCACCGCTGTCTAAGGCCTACCTGCTTGGCAAGATCAACGAGAACGCTCTTCTATTCCGTCCAGCCGAGTTTTTCACCACCCAGCGCATCGACCTTCGCCACGACCAAGCTACCGCCATCGACAGGCAGAACCGTCGGGTTCTGCTAGCCTCCGGCGAGGCGGTCTCCTACGATCATCTGGTCCTCGCCACCGGAGCCCATAACCGCCCACTGCCGGTCCCCGGTGCCGAACTGCAGGGCGTATTCGGCGTCAAGACCAAACAGGATGCCGACGCCCTAGCCCCGCTGGTGAAGGAAATCCGCAACGTTGTGGTAGTCGGTGCCGGCTTCATCGGCCTGGAGTTCGCCGCAGTGGCCGCCGAACAGGGTGCCAGCGTGCACGTCTTGGAGCTCGGCGACCGCCCGATGGCACGCGCCGTCTCAGCGGAGATGTCCCAGTTGTTCCGCCAAGCACATGAGGCCTGGGGGGTAAAGTTCGATTTCCGCCAGGGCCTGACCCGGATCGAAGGCAATGCCGGCCGAGTCAGTGGTGTGCAGACTTCGGATGGACGCCTGCTGCCGGCCGACCTGGTGGTCTTCGGTATTGGCGTGATCCCCAACACCCAACTGGCCAGCGAGGCTGGCCTAACCATCGAAAACGGCATCCGCGTTGACGCCAACCTGCTGACCTCCGATCCGCACATCTCCGCCATCGGTGACGTCGCCTGCTTCCCTTGCCTGCAGAACGGCGAACAACCGACCCGCCTGGAATCCGTACAGAACGCCGTCGACCAGGCGCGCAACGTGGCAACGCGACTGCTTGGCAAATCGGCACCCTACGCCGCACTGCCCTGGTTCTGGACCGATCAGGGCAACCTCAAGCTGCAGATCGCCGGGCTTTCCACCGGCTACGACAGCACAGTGACCCTCGGCTCGACGGAAACCCAGCAGCTCTCTGTGCTGTGTTTCCGCGACGACCAATTGATCGCGGTGGAATCCTGCAACCGACCGGGCGACCACATGGCCGCGCGCAAGATTCTCTCCCGCCCGCCGCAGCTGAGCGCCGCCGAGGCCGCCGCCGAAGGCTTCGAGCTCAAGGCCTGGGAAGCCGCCAACCGCGACTGAACGACCGCCGCCGCGCCCACCGCAGGGCGCGGCTTCGGCCAGCGCCACGGCCAATCCCGCTCCCTGCCGAACGAGCCTGCACCGACTGCCGTCCGCTCAAGGCGACACCTGATGAACGCCCGTAGCCAATCGCTTTCCACCGGCCTGTCGATCGTCTCGATCGTCTGCTTCAACTTCGCCTCCTACATCGCCAACGGACTCCCCCTTGCCGTGTTGCCCGGCCATGTCCTGAATACCCTCGGATTCAGCAGCGCCATGGTTGGCCTGGTGATCGGCATGCAGTACCTGACGACCCTGCTGTCGCGCCCACTGGCTGGCCTGCTTGCCGACACCCATGGCGCCAAACGCACGGTGATGACCGGACTAGCCGTGCTGACCGGCAGCGGCCTGCTGACGGCTCTGGCGATCATCCTGCCGCTGCCCCCGGGGGCCGGCCTGGCGCTGCTGCTCACCGGGCGCATCCTCCAGGGCATCTCTTCGGCTCTGATCTCGACACCCTGCTGCACCTGGGCCATTGGCCTGCATGGCACGACACGTACCGCACAGGTGATGTCCTGGAATGGCATCGCCGCCTATGGCGGAACCGCCCTCGGCGCGCCGCTCGGCGTTCTAGTACGGGACCAGCTGGGGCTTGCCGGCATCGGTATCGGCATCACCCTGCTCGGCTTGCTGCCCCTGCTGTTCGCCCGGAGCCGACCGCCGGCCCCGTTGCTGCCGGGCATACGCCTGCCATTCCACTGCGTGTTCCTCGCCGTGCTGCCCAACGGCCTGGCCATCGCCTGCAGCTCGGTGGGCTTCGGCAGCCTGACCGCCTTCGTCGCCCTGTACTTCGACAGCCGGGGCTGGAACAACGCGGCCTATTGCCTGAGCGCCTTCGGCATCGCCTTCATCTGCGCCCGGCTGGCATCGCCCAACGCGCTGCCACGCTTCGGCGGCTACCGGGTGGTCGCGCTCTGCCTGACGGTACAAACCCTTGGGCTGCTGCTCGTTTGGCTGGCACCTACGCCCCTGGTGGCGATCCTCGGCTCGGCGCTGACCGGCCTGGGGGTGTCCTGGGTCTATCCGGGGCTGGGGGTGGAAACCCTGGCGCGCACGCCGGAGAGCAACCGTAATTCGGCCCTGAGCACACTGTCGCTGTTCTTCGACCTGGCCGTAGGGCTGGCCGGCCCACTGATGGGCCTGGTGGCCGCGCATTTCGGTCTGCCATGGATTTTCTTCTGCTCAGCCCTGCTCTCGACCCTCGGCCTTACCCTGGTGCTGTACCTGCGCCAGCGCCCCGGCCAGTGAAGAGTGGGGCGCTGGCGGTCGAAGCATAACTGAACAATTTCAATAATATTGCCCATACAAATCGATACCTGCATTCTGCAACCAGCGCCCCGGCCGCCGGCAAACCCGCCACACCCTACTCCACAAGCCCCATTCCATAGATCTGAAAGGCTGCCCAACGGGAGCAGCAACGTGCCTGACCGGTGGTTTCCGGCCCTGAGCAGCCGTTGACTCAGATCAATTAAAAAGCCCTCCACGGGGCAGATAATCGGCTCGCAAATGAACAAAAAACTATTTTTTGTTCATATTAAACAACAAGAGCGAAGACCGACTATGACCAGCACTACCAACCCGGCGCTGAGCGACGGCACGAGGATTTCGGACCTGATCGACCTGGAAAAACATGAAGTGAAGATGCGGACGCTGTCCGACCCCGAGCTTTATACCCTTGAAATGAAGAAAATCTTCGCCAGGACCTGGGTCTTCCTTGGCCACGAAACCGAGATTCCGAACAAGGGCGACTTCGTCGTCCGCGACATGGGCTCTGACTCGGTGATCGTCGCCCGCTCCAGCGACGAGCAGATCCATGTCTCGCTGAACGTCTGCCCGCACCGAGGCATGAAGATCTCCACCGTCGATGGCGGCAACGCCGCCGCCCATGTGTGCATCTACCATGGCTGGACCTTCCGCCCCAACGGCGACTTCATCGCCGCGCCGGTGGAAAAGGAGTGCATGCACGGCAAGATGCGCACGAAGGCCGAACTCGGCCTGCACAAGGCCCGCGTGTCCGTCTATGGCGGCCTAATCTTCGCCACCTGGAACATCGACGGCCAGTCCTTCGAGGACTTCCTCGGCGATGCCAAATGGTATTTCGACACGCTCTGGTGCCGCACCACCGCCGGCATGGAAGTGCTCGGCCCACCACAGCGCTTCATCATCCGCGCCAACTGGAAGACCGCCTGCGAGCAATCCGCCTCGGACGGTTTCCACACCCTGACCCTGCACCGCTGGCTGGGCGAGGTCGGCCCCTATGCGAAGAAGCCGGATGCC
The DNA here is from genome assembly GCF_023516765.1 of Pseudomonas sp. R3.Fl. NCBI lineage: Bacteria > Pseudomonadati > Pseudomonadota > Gammaproteobacteria > Pseudomonadales > Pseudomonadaceae > Pseudomonas > Pseudomonas sp. R3.Fl. The sequence goes on along the minus strand of NZ_JAMGSO010000001.1, from coordinate 5,882,632 downwards.
GAAGGCAAGGGCGGCGACCTCAGCCCGGAAATGTACGGCGTCGAAGTCTGGACCGAACACGGCCATACCATGCGCTGCATCGAACTGGACCGCAAGATCCAGCGCCTCACCGGACGCGACCCGTCCACCATGAGCGCCGAGGAAAAACTCACCCTACTGCCACCACCGGGCATCACCCGGGAAATGGTCCCGGAGCTGCTCAAGCGCTTCAGCCCCGAGCAGTTGCACGTCATGAGCTGGCGCCCGCCGCAGGTGGGCAACTTCTTCCCCAATGGCCTGTTCGAGTTCATCTACCTGCCTCAGCCGGACGGCACCGTGCTCGGCGCCATGGCCCTGCACGCCTATATCCCCAAGGGGCCGGACAAGCTGGAATTCGTCAACTGGATCCTCGCCGAGAAGGACACCCCGCCGGAAATCAAGGCGCGCATGCTGCGCCAGTCGATCCAACTGCTCGGCACCTCCGGCATGGTCGAACAGGACGACTCCGACACCTGGCCACACATGACCCTGGCGGCCAAGGGAGCGATGAGCGAGGACATCACCCTCAAGTATCAGGCCTTGTACGAAGACGACACCAAGCCTGCCGACTGGCCCGGCCCCGGTTATGTCGGCGAGGGCTTCACCAAGGACGATACCCAGTGGCAGTGGTGGAAATACTGGCACGCGCTGATGACGGCCTGACCCCCAATCCTCGTACACCCTGCCCGGCTGCGCAGCGCAGCCGATGGCACGCACAGCCTCACGGAGATCGCCATGAACGACCTACAGACCCTGCTCGCCCCCACGCCCCTGCCGCCGACCGATCGCAGCAAGCGCATCTCCAGCGGCAGCCCGCTGCATAGCGAAATCGTCGACTTCCTCTACGACGAAGCGGAGTTGCTGGACACCCTGCAACTCAAACAGTGGAGCGAAACCCTGACCCTGGATATCGAGTACAACGCCCCGGCGCGCCTCACCCGTCCCAACCGCCAGCAACAGCAGACCGTGGTGCGCAACGTCCAGCACCTGCATGAGAGCCATGGCTCGCTGATGGTGCGCATCATGCGCATCACCGACACCCGCAGCGCCTGGGGCGAGGACCCGCCCTCGCGCACCCGGCGCCTGGTCAGCAACGTCCGCGTGTTCGGCACCGACAAGGCCGACGAATACAAGGTACTGAGCTACCTGCTGGTGACCCGCAGCCGCTTCGACTTCGACGACTTCGACCTGATCCCCTGCGAACGCCACGACATCCTGCGCCGCGAGAACGGCCAACTGAAACTGGCGCGGCGCGAAATCCTGCTGGACCAGGCGGTGATCGGCACCCCGAACCTCGGCATTTTCCTTTGATCGACCCGACAGAAGTATAGGCCGCAGCCGCTGCGGCCAACCACGGAGAACGACAATGCAACTCGAAGACATGATCCTCGTCAGCGTGGACGACCACGCCATCGAACCGGCCGGCGCCTTCGACCGCCACATGCCGGCACGCTTCAAGGGCCGCCAGCCGCGCGTCGAGCAGCACGGCGGCCGTGATGTCTGGGTATTCGAAGGCCAGGCCACGGGCTACATGGGCCTCAACTCGGTGGTCGGCCGGCCCAAGGAGGAATACGGTATGGAGCCGCTGGGCTACGAGCACATGCGCCGCGGCACCTGGGACATCAAGGCCCGCGTCGATGACATGAGCGCCAACGGCATCCTCGGCTCGATCTGCTTCCCCACCTTCCCCGGCTTCGCCGGCCAGCGCTTCCAGAACCACCCGGACCGCGCCGTGTCCCTGGCGGCCATCCAGGCCTACAACGACTGGCACCTGCACGACTGGTGCAACGTCGCGCCGGGACGTTTCATCCCGCTGATGCTGGTGCCCTGGTGGGACATGCAGGCCGCCGCCGCCGAAGTCGAGCGTCTGGCCAAACTCGGCGTGCATGCCCTGTCGCTGTCCGACAACCCAGCGCTGCACGGCTTCCCGTCGATCCACAGCGACTACTGGGACCCACTGTGGAAAGCCTGCTCCGACAACAACGTGGTGATCTGCTGCCACATCGGCACCGGCATCAAGGCCGAGCACGCATCCGAGCTGTCGCCGATCGATGCCTGGATCACCTCCATGCCGATCTCCATCGCCAACTCGGCCGCCGACTGGATCTGGGCGCCGATGTGGAAGAAGTTCCCCAACCTGCGCATGGCCCTGTCCGAAGGCGGCATCGGCTGGATCCCCTACCTGCTGGAACGCGCCGACTTCACCCATCGCCACCACCACGCCTGGACCAACGCCGACTTCGGCGGCAAGAAGCCCAGCGACATCTTCCGCAAGCACATAATCACCTGCTTCATCGAGGACGATTTCGGCCTGCGCAACCTGCCGGACGTGGGTGAGAACATGGTCACCTGGGAATGCGACTACCCGCACTCCGACTGCACCTGGCCGAATTCGCCGGAAGTGGCCTGGGAAAGCCTGCGCAAGCTGCCCGAGGCGACCATCCACAAGGTCACCCACCTCAACGCCATGCGTGAGTTCTCCTACGACCCGTTCCCCCTGCTCGGTCGGGAGAATTGCACCGTCGGCGCGCTGCGCGCCCAGGCCACGCACGTCAATATCGAGCCGGCACTGGGCATGGGCGGAGCCGCGCCCAAGCGCGAGAAAGGCCAGCCGGTGACCTCCGGCGACATCAACGCGATGTTCGCCCAGGCGGACGCCCAGACCGCGTTGTAGGAAAGGCCATGGCGCCCCTCCCGGGCAAAGGCCGGGAGGGGACGGTTCAAGACCACGACACGAGGCCAGCATGGACATCATCGGCATTGGCTACCTGGGCTTCGAAAGCCCGAACCTGGACGCCTGGCGCGAGTACGCACCGCAGGTGCTCGGCCTGGGGCTGGGCAACGCCCCGGCGGGCGACCCCGACTCACTGTACCTGCGCAGCGACGACCGCCGTCACCGCATCGCCTTTCACCCCGGCCCCATCGACCACATCGCCTATATCGGCTGGGAAGCCCGCGGACGGCAGGCCTTCGACGCCGCAGTGGCGCGCTTTCGCGCAACCGGGGTGGCCCTGGAAATCGGCGATGACGCCTTGCGCGAGATACGCGGAGTGCGCGAACTGGTGCGCTTCCGCTGCCCGGCGGGCTACCAGCACGAACTCTTCTACGGACAGAAGTGGACGCCGCGCTCGTTCGTTCCCGGTCGCCCCCACGGCGGTTTCGTCGCCGACGAGCGCGGCGTCGGCCATATCGTCCTGATGACGCCGGACTACGGTCCCGAACTGGAAGCCTTCTTCATCGAGCTGATGGGCTTCCACTGGTACGGCGCGGGCGCCGGCAAGGGCCGTACCGGCTTCTTCCGGGCCAAGCTGAACGACAAGACCAGCCACGACATCGCCTTCGGCCATGCCCCCGGCATGAAGGGGGTGCAGCACATCGGCCTGTTCGTCAAGAGCCTGAGCGATCTCGGCAAGACCTACGACATCGTGCGCCAGCGCGAGCTGCCGATGCAGATGACCCTCGGCCAGCACTGTCAGGACCCGCACGTTTCCTTCTACCACTTCAGCCCGTCCGGGTTCGCGGTTGAGTGCATCCATGAATTGGAGCCCTGGCACCACGACGGCTTCGAGCTGAACCCCGAGCATCTGAGCGTTTGGGGCCATGAGCGGGCCGGACCGATCCTTGGCCCCAGCGTCATGCCCGTGGAGCGCTACCCCGACGACTGAGCGCGTGAATCCAACACCAACATCGACAGAAAAAGGACAAGAAGATGAGCAAGACCTACGACATCGTCATCGCCGGCGGCGGCCACAACGGTCTGGTCGCCGCCTGCTACCTGGCCAAGGCCGGGCGCAGCGTGTGCGTGGTGGAGAAGAACGACAAGGTCGGCGGCGGGGTCATGACCCGCGAGCTGACCATTCCCGGCTTCAAGCACGACGTCTGCTCGGTGGCGCACACCCTGCTGCAGGCCAACCCGCTGCTACGCAACGACGAGCTGGAGCTGAAAGCGAAGTTCGGCCTGAAATACATCAACCCCGACAAGATGACCGCGATCTTCTACGACGACGGCAGCACCCTGGAGTTCTACACCGACCTAGAGCGCACCTGCCAGGCCATCGCCAAGTTTTCCGAGCGTGACGCCGACGCCTACCGCCGCTTCAACTACCAGGTGTTCCAGAACCTCGACATGCTGGTCATGGGCATGTTCAACACGCCGCCTAGCGCTTCGCACCAAGCGCTGATGATGGAACAGAGCCAGGTCGGCCAGGAACTGATGCGCACCCAGGCGATGAGCGCCTGGGACTACATCAGCGAATGGTTCGAGAACGACAAGGTCAAGATCGCCCTGGCCCGCTACGCTTCCGAGGCGATGATGAACCCGTTCGACAACGGCACCGGCTTCGGCTTCTACATCATCCTGCCGCTGATGCACCGCTACGGCGTGGGCATCCCGGTCGGCGGTTCCGGAGCCTTCGCCGACGCCCTGCGCGCCTGCCTGGAACACCATGGCGGCGAGGTGCGCACTGAGGCGCCGATCAAACAGTTCAAGATTGACGGCGGCAAGACGACCGGCGTGATCCTCGACAGCGGCGAGGAAATCCTCGCTCGCCAGGGCGTGATCTCCACCCTGCATGCCAAGCAGGTATTCCCCGCCATGGTCCCCGGCTGCGAGTTGCCCGAAGGCTTCGAGCAGCGCATCCGCACCCTCAAGCACAGCAGCTTCCAGCCGTTCAACATGCACGTCGCCCTGCGCGAGGCACCGCGCTATAAGGTCGGCCCGGCGGTGGACGACTTCTTCTGGGTGGAACGCTCGCATTCCGACCCCGAGGAATTCGCCCGCGCCTTCCGCGACCTGGAGTACGGCATCCCGCGCCGCGACTTCATCGCCTACGTGACCCAGGACACCTACGATAAGACCCGCGCCCCTGAAGGCAGTCGCGTGCTCAACATGTACGCCTTCTGCCCCTACCACCTCAAGGGCGGCGCCCAGCGCTGGGACGAGATCGGCAAAGAGGTGGCCCACGCTTTTCTCGATGATCTGCGCAAGCTCACCACCAACATGGACGACGACAACATCCTCGGCTTCTCGTGGATGACCCCGCTGGACATCGAACGCCACAACAACGCCATGATCGGCGCCGACATCCTGCATTTCGGCTCCTACTCCTGGCAGATCGCCGGCAACCGCCCTGCTCCCGGCTACGCCCAGTACAAGTCGCCGGTGGCGGGCCTGTACCTGGCCGGCGCCAGCACCCACCCCGGCGGCGGTGTCACCGCCGCCTCCGGGCGCAACGTGGCGCGGGTGCTGCTGGAGGAATCCGGCCTGGACTTCGACGAACTGGTCGGGGCCTGAGCCCCAGGCAGGAGCAAGCGCAGCATGAAGATGTTCAGCAAGGAAGGCGTGGAGATGGTGGACGTCAAATCCATCACTCGCGAGGGTCAACGACTGGTGATCAAGGGCAAGGTCATGGGTGCCATGAGCACCACCATCCTGGTCCACCCGCAAGACTGCTGGCAGGCCGCCCAGCTGCTCGGCATCGGCGTGATCCTACGCCTGCCGCTGCTCCTGTTCCAGGGCTGGCGGGCAGCGCGCAGGCAGGAGCGGGCCGCTCGCGGCTGAGCGTCAGGGGCGCGCGCCTGCGTGCCCCGTGGCTTCCTTCACGCCTTGATGAAATATCGCACCCACAACCTGCCGTCCTGGAAACGGTACAGCTCGATGGTCTCGATACCGCCATTGCCGTCACGCAACGCATTGCGATGATGGCAGGCGGCTTCCTCGCCGTTGATGATGGTTTCCTTGACCTCCACGCGAAAACGCGGCTGCTGGTTTTCCCACATGCCTTCGAGGATCTGCCATGGGTCGGTCGGCAGAGCACGGCCAACGTACTCGATGTTCAGGCCAGCGGGCGACATCCGCCGGTAATGCTCGAAGAACCCCTCCTTGTCGCCGTTGTTCCAGCAATCGATCTGGCCATGCAGGAAATGCTCGATGGTTTCTTGCGCACTCATTGCTTACTCCTAGTATCCGCAGACGGGCAGGCCCGCCGGACGTTCGCACACCGCTTCAGGCATGCCGTTGCTTGGACCGCGACCACCGCTGCCGGCCGCAGCCAGAGCAGGATCGACGGCCCGATGAGGGAACAGGCCAGGCAGCACAGCAGCACCGCCGAATAGCCCTGGTACGCCTCGTAGAGATAACCGAAGAACACCGGCATCAAGCCGGACATGACTGTGACCAAGGCCAGGTGCAGGCCGAAGATACGCGCGTAGTCGCGCAGCCCGAAATAACGCGCTATGAGGAATGCCGCCAGGTCGAATTCAGCACCGGCGCTGACACCGACGCACAGGGTGGCGAACACCAGCAGCGCGGTACTCTGCACACCAGCGAACAGAAAGACCGCGCAACCGATGGCCGGTAGCGCCAGGCTCGTCACTGCGACCAGGACCGGAGGGTAGCGGTCCAGCAGATAGCCTACCAATAGACGCCCGGCGATGATGGAAATGCCGAAGCTGCTGAAGATCTGGCTCGCTACTTGGGCGGAAAGCCCCTTGCTCTGCAACATGGGCACTATATTGGTGACCATACCGACGGTAAGGCACACCGATAGGATCAGCGCGACATTGAAACTCCAATATACCGGCGAGCGCAGTGCCTGGCGGAAGCTGAAACCGTTCAGTTGTGTAGCCAACGCACGCTCCGTCGAGGACATGGACTCGACCTCCGTTGGCAAACGCATCCATGCCAAGGCCATAGGCAAGGTAAACAGCAAGGGCAGCGCCGCTAGGGCGAAAAAGCCAGCCTGCCAGCCGAACCGGGCGATCAGGCCGGCCAGTAATGGCGGCAGCAGCAGCGCCATCATCCCAGTGCCGCAGAGGATAGCCGCCAAGGCCAAACCACGGTTGCGCTCGAACCACAGGTTGACCAGTTGCGTCCAGGTAATGGCAATAGTGCCTGCACAGACCAACGGCATGGAGAAGAACGCCAGGTACAGCCAACCGATGGAATGCTCGATCCGCGTGATTGCCACATAGCCGACCACCTGCAGCAGGATCGATACGATCGCCACCCGCCGCAGGCCGAAACGGTGATACAGCGGGCCGACCAGTTGGGTGGAAACGGCCACACCGGCAAACAGGAAGGTGATAGACGCTTGTAGCTCGCCCCGGCTCCAACCAAAGGCCTGCTCAAGGGGAATGACCAGGGTGCCGAAGCCATAAAGCAAACCGGCGCTGATACTGGTGCAGATCCCCACGAGACCGAGTAGCAGGATGCGCCAGCCACGCCTGAACTCAGCAATGTCGAAAGCTGAGCGCCAGTATGAATTGGAGGTATCGGACATACAGGGACTCCTGACGCAATCGCCCGTTGGCAGCCTGCGCAATCCGGGCTCAATGCCCCTTGAGGATTTCTTCGACCTTGGGCATGGCCACCATAGTGGCGCCGCCGTCGACCAGCAGGGAGGTACCAGTGATATAGGAAGCGTCGTCGGAGGTCAGGAACAACGCAGCGGCGGCGATATCCGCCGACTGCCCCAAACGGGGCACAGGGAAGCGCTCGGCCAGGCGGTGCGGTAGCTCTTCCCCCAGGGACTCGAACATGTGATCGGTGCCTATCAGCCCCGGCTCGATCACGTTGACCAGAATGTTCAGTGCGCCGAACTCCACCGCCAGCCCACGGGCAAAGGCGTTCATGAACGCCTTGCTGGAACTGTACGGGATCAGCGTTGGCGTGTACTTGCGATTGGCCTCGCCAGAGGAGATGAATACGATCCGGCCCTTGTCCTGCGCCTTAGAAAGATGGGGTGCCGCATCCTTGGCCAGCCAGAACAGCGACTGGATATTGCTGCGCACCAAATGATCGAACGTCTCGTCCGTCATCTCGACGACCAACCCGGATGATGTATCCGCGGCACAATGGACAAGGATGTCCAGTGCGCCAAAATGCTCCACACCACCCTCAATCATGGTCTTGACCGACGAGCGGTCGGCAATGTCACCACCGACCAGGTGAGCCTCGCTGCCCAGTGCCGCGATCTGCGCGACGGTTTCCTCGCCATGGCGTGGCGTACGAGCAGACACTATCACCTTTGCCCCTTCGCTCGCGTACGCCAGCGCGATGGCTCGCCCCATGCCTCGCCCGGCACCGGTGACCAGCACCACCTTGTTCTTGAACCTCATCGGCTGTTTCCCCTGTTCTTGTACGGAACACTCCCGCGGAGCTTGGGCCGCACGGAGCTCGAGCGGCCAGATCAGATATCCCGGCCCGGCATGTTGCGCGCCGAACCGTTGCGCCGGTCGGACTCTCCCCAGCCTAGCCAGTGCGAAGGCTCTCGGGTGTCTCCGACACGGCGCCAGCGCCCCTCCTGCTGTGCGGTGATCGGGAAGCCACCGACAAAGTCGATCATTTCACCCCTGGTGTCGGGAAGAAACTCCCACTCCTCCTCACCTTCGAGCACAATTCGAGCCGACTCAAGGAAGTAGCTACCTTCCTTGTGCCGGGTTTGTCCTTCGATATCGGTGGTCACACGCACCTCACCTTTATCGTTGGTGAAGATCGCATAGCCCAGGTGATCGTGGCCAACCATGAAGGAACCGGCGTCCCAACTGCCGTCCTTGTAGACAGTGACAAACGACCACCAGAGCACGTGCTTGTTGTTATTGACTACAAGGTCCTTCTTGAAGTGGATTGCACCGCCCTCTGCCATGTAGAACTGGTCCAGCGCCATCGCCCCCTTCACCGGCCGTCCTTCGCAGATGCCGGCCAGTTCCCAGAGTTGGGACACATAGAAGGTGCCCCATTCCACTCCCGGCAGATACCACTGCAGGCCCGGGCCGAGCAGCCGTCCTTCCAGTTGGAACAGGCCGTCCTCGCGCCAGCTCAGGCGTTCACTGTTGGCCGTGATTTCCCAACCATTACCGGCCTCGCCGGGTTGGCTGGTCCAGCGCACGGTGTCGCCCTCCAGGGTCTGCACCGGCATCGGCGTCGACGCCTGGCGAGCCATCTTCTCGTGATCCATGCGCAGGTTGATACCGTCGACATGGTTGTTCAGGTAGAAGAACTTGGTCGGGTTCGGCGTACCGCCCGGCGCCATCAGCGAACGCACGAATGAATAGATGTTGCCCTCCTCGTCACGCACCGAGCCGAACGGCGAGGATTTGCTCAACTGCAAGCCGAAATAACCCCGGATACCACCCATCGAGGCACCGCTGACTTGATGCGGGCCGACCAGTTGCTGGAAACCAAAGTCACCACGCACGGGAATCGTCTTGAAAGTTCTCATGGGGATTCTCTCTTGTCGTAATTGTCGAGGGCACGCAAGGCAAAGGGGCAGCGAGGCTCAGTCCCAGATCACCGGGAGCGACGAGGCACCGCGTAACTGTGCACCCTCGATGACCGGCACCGACTTCGACGGATCCAGACGGATATTGGGGAACAGGTCGAGGATGGCGTTGATCGAGCAGTTGATCTCGACCTTGGCAATGAACTGACCAATGCACATATGCGGGCCAAAACCGAAGCCGAAGGAAGGCTTGAGCTTGCGGTCGATGTCAAACACGTCAGGGTTCTCGAAAGCGTCCTCGTCGCGGTTGGCGGAAACCACCATGCATTGAACGAAGGAGCCCTTGGGAATTTTCACCCCATGGAACTCCACGTCCTTTGCTGTCTCACGAACCTTGAAGGTCGCCACCGGCTCAAAGCGCGCGGTTTCGTCCATCAACTTGGGAACGAGTGAGCGATCTGCCTTCACCCGCTCCAGCAAGCCCGGAGTGGTGAGCAACAGGGCCATCACCGAGCTGAACATGCGCGTGGTGGTTTCACCAGCAGCGGGCAATAGCGAACGGGTGAAGGTGACTACCTCATGATCGTCCAGAGTGCGTCCTTCGAATTCGGCACGCAGCAGGCGGCCGACCACATCGTCGCCGTGGCTGCCCTCGGCACGCCGCTGCACCACGACGGCGTGGATAGCGTCGTAAAGTCCCTTTACTGCGATGCCGGCACGCTTACGCGCTTCGTCCATCTTCGCTGGGTCGATCTGATTGCCACCAACCATGGCCAGTGCCCAGGCAGCGTATTGCTTGTATTTCGACGGATCGTCTGTGGGGAACCCCATCAGCGCGTACATGATGCGAATCGGCAGCTCCAGGCCGAACTCCATCAGGTCGGCGCTCTTCTTCGATACCAGCGGCTCAAGAAACTCCCTGCGAATCACCTCGTCGATCTGTCCACGCCACTTGTTCACATTCTCCGGCATGAATGCCGGTTGCAGCAGGGCACGCACCTTTCGGTGCGGCTCGCCGTCCATGGCCAGGATCACCAGGCCGTCGAAGAAGGCGCCCAGGCCTTCGGCGATGAAGCCGTTGGTGAAGGTGCTCCCGTCGCGCAGCACCGCCAGCACGTCCTGATACTTAAACAGCGCGAAAGTTGGCCGGGTACCTTGCTGGATACCCGCATTGGTCGGCACCCCGAACTGAGTGATGAAGTCACCTTCGTAGATCGGTGACTTCAACCGCTGCTCTCGGCAAACGGCATGGATGTCCAGGTCGGTACCACGATAGGTTTCGGAGACTGCGGAGTAGTTTTCCTTGAGATCAAGGGCAGAAGCGCTATTAGTGCTCATGAGATTAAACACTCTAAATTGTTGTTGTCGAAGTCGACCGACGCCGGCACGGTGGCAGGCCATCAGCATCACGGGGTAAGGGTCCCGCTGCGATATTTCATTTGGAAACACCCCGGCTTGCTCGCCAGGCCGCAAGTAGCGGTATCCTTTCGGAATCACCGACTTGGGATACTAACGAGCTGCCTCTTTTCTGCGACTCGATTCGTTTTACCCAAGGTCAAACGAAGTACGTCAGCCCATCGCTGCCATAAGGAGCCCAGGGTGAAAACCGCGGTGCAGAATGAACCCGGAAAACGCAACACGATCCGCCGCCTGATCGAGGTAGCCCGCTTGGAATTCGCGAAGAAGGGTCTCACCGGCGTGCGCATGGAGGAGCTCGCCCGCGAAGCGGGGATCACCAAACAGTTGGTCTACCACTACTACGGCTCCAAGGAAGGTCTGTTCATCGCCGTGCTGGACGAATGCTCCGAGCGCGTCATGTCCGAGCTGGTGGAGTTGGATGTCGACTTACTACCACCGATGCAAGCCATGCAGGGAATGCTCAACCACTTTTTCGACCAGTATCGTCACGATCCGCTGCTCGGCGCACTAGCCCTGGAGGGCATCCACTACCACAACACCCACGAGACACCGCGCAACCGCTTCCTGGAGCTGACGCCAAGGCTGATAGACAAGCTCGACGGCATCCTGCGACGCGGCGCCGAGGCTGGGGACTTCAAGGCCGGGATCAACCCCCGGCTGTTTCTCGCCACCGCCGCGCTGGTTACTACCGGCTGGTTCACCAACCGCTATTCGATGTCGGCGCTGGCCGGCCTGGACACCACCTCAGAGGAAGGCATGACCACCTGGCGCCAACATTCTGCGGACTTCATCCTCGCCAGCATCGCCCTGCACTAGAACGACCGTGCCAGAGGACACCTACACGGCCATCGGCTACTTTCTTCCGACTTGCGCCAAGTAGCGCTTCACCCGGCCGGCCGCCAGCCGCCCGGCCATGCCGTTGACGCCACCGCCTGGGTGGATACCGGCGCTCCCCAAGTACAACCCTTCGACCGGGAGAGTCTCTCCACCGAGGCCATAGGCTGGCCGCATGGCACTGGAGCGCATGGACGTGGTGTCGATATGCACCACGCAACCGTTCACTGTATTCAAGCGTGCAGTGAAATCCGGCGCCGCCTCGATCCAGCGCCCAATTACATGCCCCTGAATACCCTCGACGTATTCGGACAGTTGTTCGACCACTTGGTCAGCCACTCGCTCCCTGAGCGCATCCCACCCTTCAAGAGGAGCGACCGGCATTACCGGCGGGTAGATATAGAGCACGTCCTGTCCCTCCGGCGACTGCGAAGGATCCACCGAGTTGGGAGCTACCATGGTGATGTAGGGCAGGCGCGGCACTTCTCCCCGGGCGCTAGAGGCGAAGTTCTCCAGTACCGCCTCTTCGGTACCTATCATCAGGCAGGCCTTGCGCAGGTCGACACCATCGCCTCTGGCAGCCTCGAAACGAGGTACTGCGATCTGTCCATCAAGTGCCAGGTCCACCTTAAGCGGCCCAGAGCCCCTGGCGTTGGCCGGTGCCATGGCGATACGGGTCAGCAGGTTGCGTGGCATTTCTCCGGCGCTGACCATTTCCAGCGCGACCTTGGGATGGCAGCCGGCAACAACCGCACGGGCCGTGAACTCACGTCCATCAGCTAACCGTACACCCCGAACCTTGCCCCGGCTGGCGAGGATTTCCTCGACACGGGCCAGGGTCAGGACCTGGCCACCAAGCTCCTCCAGGCGCGCGCGCATGGCGTTACTGAGCTGCTGCATGCCACCGATCACCCGACCAACACCGAAGCGATGGAGGAAACCCAGCAGGGCGTAATAGATGCCACCACCATCGGCACTGATGTCGCCGGCCAGGCCAGTGAGCGCACACATGGCAGAGATGGTCACCGGGTGCTCGAAGCGCTCCCGCGCGGCCTGGTGTGCCGAACCGGTCATCAGCGCCATCAGCTCGGGCTTGAGCTTGCGGTGTTTGAGTGCAGTACCTACGACCTTCAGCTTGGTCATGATGTTGGTCCGAGCCGGGTCGATCCGCATCATCGGCAAAGCGATGTCGAGGAACAGGTCGATGACCGCCATGAACTCAAGGAATGCCTCAGCGTCCCTGGTGCTGTAACGGCGGATTTCCGCGGCCGTCTTTTGACGATCACGCCAGAACACCAGCGAGGTGCCATCCGGGTGCAAGTACACGTAGCCCGGCGACAGCTCGATCGACTTGAACCCATGCCGTTCGAGCTGCAGCTCGTGGGGTACGTGGGCATGAACGCGCATGGACATCATATCCATCGCGCAAGGGTGTACGAGGTGTTGCGGCGCCTCGGGAATCAGGTAGCCCGATGAGGCCATTCCGCCAACCTTGTCCAGCGCCTCAAGCACCAACACCTTCTTGCCATCCATCCCTAGGTAGCAACCCGCCGACAGGCCGTTGGTACCACCACCCACGATAATTACATCGAAATCCGTGTTGTCATTTTTCATGGCTTGATTGTTCTTGTTCATCGCTGTTTTGAGTAAGTGCCTGGTGGCTCTGGCAATCTCTCACCAGACCACTACTACCTGCTTGGCAGAAGGCTAGGGTCCTGCCTTTCACCGGGAAGGCAACGCTAGCAACAACCAACCGGCAGTGGTTGGGCATCGTTTTACCGGCGGTCAAACAATTCTCCAGCGACTCTTGCGGCGCAAGGCACAGCCCTCGCCGATATCGACATCGGTGACCACGAATAAAAGTTTTCTAAAGGGAACGGTCGATGCGGGCGCAAGGGCATGACTATCGGCAGCTACAAGGGCTGCTCATCCAGGTGGCCAGCAAATTGCCAAGCTACAGCAGGTAGTGGCCAGTCGGGGGAATGCTTGGCGTCTCCGGGCACTGACGACCACACTTCTCGCCCGGGTCCATTCGGATTGGTGCGGATTGAGCTTCAGCACGCAGGCGTGAGGCCTGACCGCCCCTACCGGCCCGCTTCGCTCACATGCTATTGCGCCCCATCTGGTCGAACAGCTTGCGCACCGCTACCAGTGACGGAGTGTGGCTACTGAAGCCGCCATCGGCCACCACGGTACTGCCGGTGATGAACGAGGACTCGTCGGAGGCCAGGAAAGCCACCACGTCGGCGATCTGCCGAGGGGTGCCCAGCTCCGGCGTGCAGTGGTTGTCACGCATGATGTCCAGCAGGGCGTCAGGCAATGGGTGCTGCGGCGCAAGACCGATCTGTACAGCGTTGCCGCGAACCCCCTGCTTGCCGTACTGCGCAGCAACCAGCTTAGGCAGCATCAGCAGCGCCGCCTTGGAGGTGGCGTAGCCTGTCAGCGACATATCCCCCTGCACACCCAGACCGGAGGTGGCGAAAATAATCGAGCCGCCACCTTGCTCCAGCATCACCGGAACGACGTGTTTGGTGCATAGCACCGCTCCACGTAGGTTGACAGCGATGGCCCGGTCGAAAGCGTCCATGTCGAGATTAGCCAGGTCGCGATCGCGCTGTCGCTGCCCGGCATTGAGCACTGCAGCATTGTTATGCAGCACGTCAATGCGACCGAAATGCTCCTTGACCTGGCCAACCATGGCGTGGACGTCCTCTTCCGACGAGACATCGGTGCGGATGCCCAGCGCCTCGTGACCAGAAGATATCAAGGAGGCCGCCACTTCCGCGGCAGCCTCTCCATTGATGTCGACTACGGCAATGGAGGCCCCATGGGAGGCCAAAACCCGCGCGCATTCGGCCCCCAGTCCGCCACCGGAGCCAGTGACGATCGCAACGCGTCCAGATAGTTTTCCCATACTGGTCATAACCTTGTTCTCCACACTACTTTCAACTCATTCCCGTCATTCACCGGTGAAGCGCGGTACACGCCGCTCGGCAAACGCTAGCGCGGCCTCTCGGCGGTCCTTGGTTGGTGCCAGGAGCGCAAACAGATCTAATTCAAGATCCAGTCCGCGCTTGATGTCCAGCTCCAACGCAGCCCGCGCGGCCTGTTTGACGTAAGCAGAAGCGGCAGGCGGCTTGGTGGCTATCAACCGGGCGAGTGCCGCAACCTCATCAAGCCAGTTGGTCTCGTCGCTCGCCAGGCGGGTGATCAGACCAACCCGGCGGGCTTCATCCGCTCTAATCCGCTCACCAGTCAACAGGAGGTCCATGGCTAGCCCCGGAGCAACGACTCGCGCCAAGCGCTGGGTTCCGCCGCCACCGGGAATGAGGCCGAGCCCGGTTTCCGGTAGGGCAAATACCGCACTTGGCGCGGCGAAGCGGATATCGCAAGCCAGAGCCAGCTCCAGACCTCCCCCCATGCAGTAGCCATGGATGGCGGCTATCACTGGCTTGGAGATGCGGTCCAGGGACTCTATCCAGCGGGAATGCTCCATACGCTGACGAACCTGTATGGCCGACTCATCACCACGTTTTTCCTTGATGTCCGCACCGGCGCAAAAACCTCGGTCACCCTCGCCGCGAATTAGGATGACCCGCACCTGCGGGTCGGTCTCCAGCTGCGCCAAAGCCTTCGGCACGCCGATGCGGATATCGTCATTAATAGCGTTGATCTGTCCGGGCCGGGTCAGCACGATCCAACCCAGGGTGGAATCGCGCTCGATGCGAACAGCTCCATTGATCACCAGCGGATCCAATACCTCCGAACTGGAAGTCATACAAGCACCTCCTCGAACTCGAACACCTGGCCGTCCAGTTCCTTCGGGTCGACCTTGATCAGTGGCCGACCACCAACAGCTTCGCTCGACTCGATCCACTGGAAGGCAGTCCCCCGCGCGCGCAACTCCTCAGCCTTCGCAGCCAAGTCGTTGACACCAATGCGGATGTAGTACGGGCCCGGGCCCCAGTTGTTCAAATAGTGACCGGCATCGGTGTTCCAGTGGGTCGCTTCGAGCACATCGAGAGTCGCGCTGTTGGCCACAGTAAAGCCCATGCGCGCTCGGCGATAACCTTCCTCACGCAGTTGCTCCACCGGACCGCTGGGCTCCCAGTCAAGATTGGCGGACACCTTGCGCAAGGTCTCGTCCAGATCACGCACCAGGAAGCCGCGGGCAGTCACCCGCACCATACCGCCGGGCGCCAGGTCACGGGGCTGCACCGGCGGCAGCGCGTAGGTTTCCGCCGGCATCTGCAGCGGCTCGGTCTCCATGATCTCGATGCATAGGCCTCCGTCGACCGAAGGCTGGTAATACGGCTGCTCCGGCGTGGCACCGAGCCATAGGCGATCAAACGGCATCTCCGGCGTGCGCTGCGCCATGCGGAACGGCAGGCGGCGGCGCATCAACTTATCTACCAGCACAGAGAACTTCTCGCGGTGCAGGGCCAGGACAATGGAGTGGGTCATCATCGGCCGATGATGCCCCTGATAGTCCTTGAGGCTTTCTAGGAAATCGTGGAACAACGGGTCTCCGGGGTTCGGCTTGTCGAGGTGCCACTGCGGCTCGATGCGCGTAGGCGCCACCGCCAAGGATTTGTGCACCCGCAGGAAATGCGCGATGTAGGGGTGGTTATCGAACGCCTGCCGCCAGCGCTCATGCTTATAGACACCGAGCTTGTCCACTAGCTTCTCGGTCATCCCGTCGGGGTCCGGCACCATCATGTCGGCGCTCATCAACAATTCGAACATGCAACTTTCCTCTAGTCGTCGGCCAGGCGCGGAGACATACCACCGAGCATCCGCCCCTGTAGGCCGGGTTGATCAATGGGCGGTAGCAACGTGGACGTTTACGTCCGTGCCTTTCCCGAGAGGGCCGGGCACAGTGTTGCCAGCCATCAAGGGTTCTGCGGGACGAGCTTTCGGGTTGAGCAGGAAATGGGACAGGGCCGGTATGAGCACAAGAGCGCCGAGCATGTTCCAGAGGAACATGAAGGTCAGCAGGATGCCCATGTCGGCCTGGAACTTGATGGGTGACCAGGCCCAGGTAACGACGCCCGCCGCCATAGTCAAACCGATCAGGGCTACCACTCTGCCAGTGAAGTCTAGGGAGCGCCGATAAGCCACAGTCAGGCTGCCACCACGCTCCTGCACCGCCAACTGCACGCTGAGCAGGTACAGGGCATAGTCGACGCCGACGCCGACGCCGACGGCGATGACCGGCAAGGTCGCCACCTTCAAGCCAATACCCAGCCACACCATCAGGGCCTTGCAGATGATGGTTGTCATCAGCAACGGAATCAGCGCTACCAGCGTGGCACGCCAGCTACGGAAAGTGAGCAGGCAAAGTAATGCTGTGGCGCCATACACCGCCAGGTACATGGTGACGATACCCCGCTCCACCTCGATGTTTGTAGCAGCCTCGATACCGGCGTTACCGGCGGCAAGGAGGAACTCGACCGGTTGCTCTCCGGTACTGATGTTGTTCTGCCTGGCGAACTCCTCAGCAACCCGCAGCACGCGGTTGAGCGTGTCGGCCTTGTGATCGGCCAGATAGGCAATCAGCGGTGTGATCGAGCACTTCTGGTTGGTGATCCCCGGCGAGGAGATCATCGCCGAGTCTACCGAGGAATTAGTGATCGCCTGGTCACGACTGATGGTCAGCCACTTGCCGCTGCCTTCGGCCATGCCCGCAGTGAAGAAACGCACAGTCTCGGCCAGCGAACTGGTGGTCTGCACGCCCTCGGTCTGACGCAATTGCCAGGCCAGCCGGTCCATAGTCTGCAACGGCTGATAGAGGCGGCAGTTGTCCTCGTTGGTCTTCATGATCACCACGAACTGGTCGCTGGACAGGCCATAGTTGGCGGTGATGAACGCGTTGTCCTGATTGTAGCGCGAGTCAGCGCGCAACTCCGGCGCCCCAGGGTCAAGGTCACCGACCTTGAGATGAAGCATTACCACACTGCATGCAGCGGTAACGATAACGGACAGGGCGATCACCCCTATCGACCAGGGACGTTCGGTGAAGCGGTCAAGACCGTGCCAGATATGGCCGAGGAAACCGCGGTTGGCTTCCCCGGCGCGATCCTTCTCGATGGCGATCCGCGCGGCCTTCTGACTGACCCCGAGATAGGACAGCGCTACGGGGATCAGCAGCAGTTTGGTGAAGATCAGCACAGCCACACCGATACTGGTGGTCAAGGCCAAGTCGCGGATCACCGGGATATCGATGATCACCAGGACGGCGAAGCCGACGATATTACACAGCAACGCTGTCAACCCGGTCAGGAACAAACGGCGGAAGGTGTAGCGGGCAGCAATGTACTTGTGTGTACCACGCCCGATGTCCTGGAGAATGCCGTTCATCTTCTGCGTGCCATGGGAAATCCCGATGGCGAAGATCAGAAACGGCACCAGGATCGAGTAGGGATCCAGTTCGTAGCCGAGTAGCTCCATCAGGCCGAGCAGCCAGATTACGCCAGCCACGGCGATGCCAACCAACAGCAAAGTGCTGCGCAGGCAGCGGGTATAGAAGTAGACGAAGACTGCGGCGATGATCACCGACGCGCCGAAGAACAGCATTACCGCGTAGAGACCATCGATCAGATCACCGACCAGCTTGCTGAAACCAACGATATGGATACCAACCGAGTCGTTCTCCATCGACCGTAGTTGGGTCTCCAACTGGCGGGAGAACTCGCGGTAGTTCAGCGGCTGGCCAGTCTGGGGATTGGTCTCCAAGAGGGGGGCGACGATCATGCTGGAGCGACTGTCGTTGGCCACCAAACTTCCCAGAATGCCTGCGCGCGCGATATTGCGCCGAAGCTTGTTAATGGACGCCTGGCTACCGTTGTAATCGGCGGGCATCACCGCACCACCGTCGATGCCTTCCTCGGTAACCTCCTTCCAGCGCACGATCGGCATCCACAGAGACTTCATCCAAGAACGATCGACCCCGGGAATCAGGTACAGGGTGTCATTCACCTTCTGCAGCGCGGTCAAGTAGTCATGGTCATAGATGTCTCCCTTCTTGTTCTCCACCACGATCCGCACGCTGTTACCGAGCCCAGGCAACTCGCTCTTGTAGGCAAGATAATTCTTGATATACGGGCTGGCGCTAGGAATCATCTTTTCGAAGCTGGCGTTAACCTGCAATCGAGTCGCATGGAAGCCCAGTACCAGGGTGGCAACAAGGCATGCCAGCAACACCAAGATGCGATTGTTGAAGATCACTCGCTCGAGAAACCCGCCGGAGGTCATGTCGAAGTCCCGAAGGTCAGGGATCACCGGCATTCCACTGTTGTATTTCTGCTCGACCATTTCTACGTTCTCTCTGGAGGGGAGCCGCAGGCTCATTCCGCTGTGGCGATCTGCACGACCCGTGCGCCGGCGTAGGTAGCCACAAGCAAGCGGCCATCTCGGCCAGTTCGGCTCGCCGCATAAACTTCGCTGGAGCGTACCGGCTCAAGGGCCCGTACCAGCAATGAACTCGGGGCCAGTACCGCCAGTTGCCCGCTCTGGCTGACCAGCACCAGCGAACCAGCCTCATCAACCAACCCCACCACACTACTGTCCAACCCGGTTTCGACCTTGCGCCAGTCCCGGCCATCATCCTGGCTCGCATACAAGTTGCCGCGCAGGCCATAGGCAAGCAGAAGACCGTCACGAGCGGCGATACCAAAGAAGGTACCGCCATAGGGCGTCTCAACCTTGACGAAATGCTGCGACTCGGGGTTCAGGCGCAGCAGCAGTCCCTGCTCGCCACAGGCGTAGAACTGACCATGGTCCTGGGCGAGTCCATAGAGGTGCATACGCCGCTCGTTATCCGAGCGCTCAATCCAGGGCTCCCAAGTGGCGCCGGCATCCGTGCTGTGCAGCATCAGGCCGAAAGCGCCCACTACAAAGCCATTACCCTTGTCATCGAAGGCAACATCGAGCAACGGCGTGGGCAAGACATCCGACGTTGCCGAGGTTTTCATTGCCAGGTCGATTTCACGCAACAGGTCGCCAGCCTGCTGATCTCCAGCTTTCTCTGCTCGCGAGTAGTGCTCGCGCAGGAGCACCAGTACCTGCCTTCCATCCAGGCGTATCTGCCAACTCCGGCCGCCATCGCCACTGTGCAATAGCAAAGCGTCGTGGCCGACGATCCAGCCATTCTTCGTATCGGTGAAGCGTACTTGCACCAGATCGCTGGAAACCGGACTGGGAACCTGGCTCCAATTCTGGCCATTGTCTTCCGAGCGTAGGATCACACCATGTGGACCGACACCGAGCAGTGCCTCGCCAGAGTGGGTCACAGCAACAATTGGAGGGCGTATATGAGGACTTACCTTCGGAGCAGGCTTGCTCAGGACGTCATTCCCGACAATCGTCGCCGCGCCAGCGAACAACGGGGCGAACAGCAACAGAGGAGTCGAAGCCACAGCCAACAACACCTGCCGGCGAACTTGCCATCTGCCAGTCAGCAGGCAGTGCATCGAATGGATCAGGTCACGGCAAGGGCTTGTCATTGTTATTTTCCTCAACCACCGGGCGCGTCCGGCCAAAGCAAGCACACCGACGCGCCCATTTCTTGTCATCTGCCCACGCAAGCAATGTCGCGCGGGCTCACAGTCAACGCTGGGTGACGCGGGAGACGATCGCCTCCGGGTTCATCTGACGCTCCGAATAGGGCTCGTCAGTGAAGCGATAACCACCTTTCAGCGCATCGTTCAACAGTGCCCACATCCCCTTGTTGAAGTCGTACACGACGTTCTTCACGTTGTAAGGGATGTTCTTGTCGTAAATCTGCACGCCGCTGAGGAAGATCGCCCGGTACAGCGCACCGCTCTTGTCCCAGGCGTCGTACAGGCCGATGCCGAAGGTGTCTTCATCGAGGTAGTAGGTCCGTTTGCTGTAGACGTGGCGCATGCCAGGCTTGAGAGTTGCCTCGACCACCCAGACACGGTGCAGTTCCCAACGCTCGCAGGCAGGATTGGCGTGGTTCTTGAGGAATTGCTCGTCCTGCTTGCAATCGAAGTAGAACTTGTACGCGTTATAGGGAATGTACATTTCCTTGCGGCCTACCAGCTTGTAGTCGAAGCGGTCCTGGCTGCCGGAAAACATCTGCAGTTCGTCGAACAGAGTTACCCCGCCCTGGCTGGCAACGGGGGTGTCGAAGTTGAACTCAGGAGCCAGCTTGACCCGGCGCTGCCCTGGGGTGTAGCTGAAGGAACGACGTGGCTTGGCTTCCGGGTCGAGGTAATCGTTGAGGACGATCACCTCCCCCGCCCGCCGCGCCGGGAAGTTGTTCAGCGAGAACACCCTGGCGTACATCATCGGATCACGATCGGTCTGGCTGGTCTGGTAGAACGGCGTTTCCTCGAAGGTCGCCTGCTCGGCAGTCTTGGTCACCTGGCCATTGGTATCGATCACCCAACTGTTGGAAGAACTGGTAGTGGAATAGCCCGGACCGATCTTGTAGCGCAGCTGCTGGTTCCACATCACCTCGTTGCCGTTTTTCGGGATAGGGAACGGCAGGCCGCCACGACAGGCGGGGTCGACCGCTAGGCCATCCTTTTGCACCTGGCAACCAGTGGCATTGCGTAGCGTCGCGTTGACCACGGCGTCGGGATAGGCGGTTGTCCGATGACTCGGGTAGACGTCCATGTACCAGGTCTCGGGATTGCGCTTGAGGAGGGCCTTTTGCCCCTCGCTGAGCTTGTCTGCGTATTTGTCGGCATTCGCAGCGGTGATGCGGAACAGGGGCTTCTCATCCTTGAAGGGATCGACCCAGAATCCGCTGTCCGGCTGGAACCCTGGCGGGGCCTTCTTCAGGCCACCCTCATAGGCAGGGATGGTACCATCGGCATTACCAGCTTTGATCGCCCCCCAGGGCGTCAGGTCCTTGCCGAGTTCGGCGGCCTCCTGCTGGCTCACGGCAGCCAGTACCGGCAAAGAGAGTCCACCCAAGGCAAGGGCTAAGGCGAGTCGAAGTTTCATGACCAGTCTCCGTTCTTGGAATTATTAAAAGGAGGTTTTGTAGGTGAAGACCAACCAACCACGGTCGGTACCGCCAACGTTACCGTTGCCATTGACCATCCGCTCTCCATTGGCATTCAGGGAATTCTTCTCCTGCGCGGATACGTCGGCGTAGCGCAGGCTGAATTCGTGTTCCTGACGGTAGGTCATCTTCGCACCGACCGACCAGGAAAGCGCGCCCTCGCTACCACCACCGGCGCTGGCAGCATTACCGTGCAGGCCATAGTTAATGGTCAGCGGCACATCAAGAGTCCATGACGGCAGGATCTCGACATATTGCGGGGTGTAGTTCACCGCCACGGCGTAGTAGTCACGGGTAGAGCAGCCATCGGATTTGTCACCCTTGCCGCCGGTTTGGACATCCACGCAGTTGTAGCCTTCGCCTTTGTAAAGCTCCTTGTGCTCCGTCACCTTGTCCAGATGGCTGTAGGCGAACTCAGTGACCAGCGTTGCGTTATCGGCGATGAAGTTGCGCGGTACGCCGTACACGGCGTTGGCCACGAAGTGGATGGTGTCACCACGTGGCCCCTCATCGTCCAGCAAGCTGACGCCAGTAGCATTGAGCGCCCCATCCTTGCGATAGGACAGTTCTGCACCTACTGCGGCGCTGCCAATGGCCCGGGAAGCGCTGACGCCCACCAGCTTGACGTCACGCGGATAAACCAGTCGGTATTGGCGATGGGCAGCATCAACCTGTGGCGATAGCCAGGGTTGGTAGTCGTCGAATTGGCGATAATAAGCACCAAAGGTAGTTTCGATAGCCTCGACATTTAGCTTGGCCATCACTCCCCAGTTCTCACCATCGCGCCCACGCTTAGAAGACGCATGATTGAGGTTGAAGCCTGGAGCCGCAGGCAACCTATCAGGGCCTTCGAAGAAGGGATCTGCTGCGCCGAAGTAAGTTCCACCATAAGGGAAGCGGGTATTGTCCCACTCGTAGAAGTACTGACCGGCAATGGAAAGGTTGTCGGTGACCTGGGCTTTCGCGGAAATCTGCCCGATCGGCAGGAAGACTTCCTTGGTCTCGATACCGGGGCTAACTACTGCCTTCATACCATCGGTTGGTGCCTGGGAGTAGGACACAGCATGGGCACCGAACAGCAGCCCCTCCCCCCAGTAATTGGTGTGCCGGCCGACCTTTACGTTGATGGGCGTCTGCCCCAGCTGGAAGTTGCTCCACACAAAGGCATCGAGGATTTCACCGGAGGGTCCGAGCGCATAGCGCTTGGTTTCGGAACTGTAGCGATCCCGGTTGTAACTGGTCGAATAGCCCGGGACGTTACTCTTCACATCAGTATCGTGGTAGGCATCGTCGTACCAGGCCGCGGCGCTCAGGCGTGCGCCGTACTGATCGCGGAAGGAGAGGTCAAGTTCACTGAGCAAATCCAGGCGATTGGTGACGACATCGCCCTTGTCGAATTTGCCGTCGGACTCGTCGTAGTTCGGGTTGTTCATGATCTTGTGGTCCTGACCCTCGGTCCGAACCCCGAGGTTGTACCGCACAGTGTTGTCCCATCGCAGCCGTAGGTCGGGATTGCCGACATCGATGTCCATCGCCATCACACCACCGACCTGCCCCATGACAGCCAGGGCCAGACCACTGAGAACGAGGGACTTGCGCCCAGACCTCTTCATTGCCATCGCGTTCATCTCAGATCCTTTTATTTTTATTTTCAAACACTTAGGAGCAGAATCGTACTAATACTCCCATCGGCCTCGCCTGGGGCCCCTTGGCAATTTATGCACACCAATCGCAGAAACGTTCCATCAAACCTATCAGCACCCTAGCCGATCAGCGCAAATAATTCCATATGCAGATTTCAATTCTATATTCAGAATCACGTGCACAGACTGAGGTCCCTGCTTAGAGGCGCCCCACGCTCCCGGAATGCGCGCAGTTTGGCCCCATACGGGACCTTCACAGACACCGGGTCAGGCAGAATGCGAGAGGCGAATCCAAAATAAACACAAACATATTTTTTGTTCAATATTTTCTTTAAAAAACCCGCTCTCTGGGATTTAATGCGGCGCAACAGGCCGGCATCCATCGGATACCCCCGGCCATCGGCCACAGCAGGAGGCTCCATGCACATCGATCTCAGAGGTAAACGAGTCATCATAACCGGCGCGTCACGAGGCATTGGCAAGGCAATCGCCCAGGCATTTGCCAACGAAGGCGCGAAAGTGGCTATTTGCGCCCGTACCCTGGAAGCTGTGACGACCGCTGGCCAGGAACTGGAAAGCACCGCGCAGGCAGTCATTGCTCGTGCCGTCGATGTCACCAATACAACAGGGGTCAAAGCATTTGTCACCGAGGTCGCCGAGACCTGGGGTGGCGTGGACGTCCTGGTCAACAATGCAGGTCAGGGCAAGGGCGGCAACCTGGACACCCTGACACCAGAGGCCATTCTCGAACACGCCAATATCCTGCAGCTGGGTCACTATCGTTTCGTCCAGGCAGTGGTTCCATACATGCGTGCTCAACGCTGGGGACGGATCATAGAAATCAACGCTCTCGCGGGGAGCGTGCCCACCCCGGACGGCATCCCCTCGGTGATCAACCGAGCCTCCTGCATCGCCCTCTCGCGCTCATTAGGCATGTCCCTGGCGCAAGACAACATCCTCGTCAACAGTCTGAACATGGGCTGGATCGACACCGGGCAGTGGGAGCGCCATTACAAAGAGATGCCGCCCGGCGTAAGCCGCGAGGAGTTCAACGAGATGGTGCTCAAGGTGGTTCCACTCGGTCGCTTCGGCAAGCCCGAGGACGTCGCCGGCATGGCTCTGTTCCTGGCCAGCGAGTACGCTTCGTTCATCAGCGCCGCGTCCATTGACATCAGCGGTGGCATGGGTGGGCAGATAGCCTATTTCCCTACCCTCAAACGCGATTTCGTCGAAACAGCCCGGAAGCGCAACGAACAAGCCTGAAAGAGTCGACTCCCCGTCCCAAACGAAAGGAGCAGAACAACATGACCCAGACGATCTACGACATCCCACTCAAGAGCATCGAAGGCGATGCCCTGACGCTCGAGCGCTTCAAGGGCAAGGTACTTCTGGTGGTGAACGTTGCTTCGAAGTGCGGGCTCACCCCCCAGTATGCCGGTCTGGAAAAGCTCTACGAGGACAAGGGGCCGGCCGGGCTCGAGATCCTGGGCTTCCCAGCCAATGACTTCAGGGAACAAGAGCCCGGCAGCGACGAGGAAATCAAGGCATTCTGCGAACTGAACTACGCCGTCCGGTTCCCCCTGTTCTCCAAGATCGCGGTGACCGGCGAATACCGCCATCCCCTGTACCGACTGCTGACGGAGGCGCAACCACACACCGTAGGCGAAGGTCCGATGCGCGAACGCCTCAAAGGCTATGGCATAGAAGCGGGACCGATTCCCGCGGTACTGTGGAACTTCGAGAAGTTCCTGGTCAGCCGTGACGGACAGGTGGTTGGCCGCTTCGCCCCGGATGTGGCGACGGACGATTCGCGTCTACTTCAGGCCATCGAAATCGAACTGGACAAGCACTAGAAACCGCCCCTGATCTCATCGAGCCGGGGTGGGCTGTGCATTCCCTCTCGGCCGATGCCTATCAGCGCGTTTAGGAAGCACATGCCATGATCAGGAACTGCCGGAATGCCTGGGCGGGCTCCGGTAGGTCGGCGTCGGGACGCCAAACCAATCCGAGTTCCATGGGCGGAATGGCATCGGCCAATGGACGTGCCTCGATTTTCTTGCCCTCCAGGGACCAGGCGCGATAAAGCATGTCGGACAGGATGGCGACGCCAAAACCGTGCGCCACCAGACCACGCAGAGCTTCCATCGAAGAGGTACGGAACGCCACCTGTGGCGCTAGCCCCTGCGCCTCCCAGTAACGGTTAGTGGAGACGTCACCCTCGTCCACTGTTGCCAGAATATAGGCGTGCCCGGCGACATCCTCGAGAGTGACCGAGCTCGCCGTCATTAGAGGATGCTGACTAGCAAGCCAGAGCTGGCGCCGAGAACGGATCAGTACATGATGCTCGAAGCGAGACAGGTCCTGACTATTGGAGGTGATCACCAAACCCAGGTCAAGGCAACCGTCGGCCACTGCAGCCTCGATGCTCGAACGGTCCATGTCAATGAGGTCGATTTCCACCTGAGGGTAACTGCGTTTGAAACGCGCCAGAAGTGCCGGTAGGAAGTAGCCGAGCACCGTGTAAGACGCACCGACCCTCACGACTCCCTGCATCGAATGACCGAGTAACAGCGGCTCACTAAGGGCATCCTGCAGGGTATCCAGAATATGTCGGGCATGCAGGGCAAACTTGTGCCCCTCGGCAGTCAGTGCCACTCCATAAGGTAAGCGCTCGAACAGACTAGCCCCCAACGTTTCCTCAAGCTGCAGGACGGCCGCAGTGATTGCCGATTGCGACACATGCACCTTGAGTGCGGCCTGGGAGAACTGGCCGGCGTCAGCTGCCGCTACAAAGTAACGGAGTTGCCGCATGGAAATGTCCTTACCTCTCGCCATCTGCTTTTCCGATACCTGCCTCTTATTTTTATGAATCGCCTTCGTGATCTCCCTGGGTAGACTCGGGCTTAGACGAAAGCACCACCGAGCGAGCCTGCGCTCGGTGCTCCTGCGACCGTTCGCATTTCAGCGCCAATAACAAGAATTGCTGAAGGTTGAAGATGAACGCGATCAATTACTGCGAGTACGAATCCGAGCAATCGGGGGCTTTCGTGACAGAAGCATCGCTTTGCAAGAAAGGCTTTGACGTGCGCCAGGAACATGCCTTCTGGCCTAGCGCCGGAACTGCACTGATCGAGACCCGCAAGGGCTGTCTGATACGCATGCTACTCACCCCTTCGGGCTTCGGGTGCAACGAAAAAGCGCACAACCTCGGTAGCTTCCGCGGCCACATTCAGCACGAATTCAAACCACTCGGCCAACTTCTATTCATTCCCCATGGTACCGAGTTCCATCTCAAACATGACGCCTGCCAGCAAAAAGCCGTGATCTGCCTATTCGATCCGGCAGACCTCGGTGACCTGGCAGCCTACCGTTGGGATTGGGCAGGCCGCACCGACGAGAACATGCTCGACCTACAGAGTCACTACCTGCAAAGCACACTGCAACGCCTGGCCGAAGAAGTTGTCGCACCGGGCTTCGCCAGTGAGCTGCATACCGAATGCTTGCTAACCAGCATCGCCTTGGATCTGCGCCGGGAGTTCCTAGGCAGCCATCGCGACGATGAGGCATGCGGCAAACTAACGCCCCGTCAGCTGAAACTACTACGTGAAATGCTAGAGTATGGATCTGCCGAGGACGCTTCCTTGCATCGCCTAGCAGATGCCTGCTCACTGCCAGTGAGAAAGCTATCGGCGTATTTCAAGCACACCACCGGCAAGACTCTACGCTGTTACGCGGCGGAAATCCGTATCCGCAAAGCCATGGTGCTGCTAGCCGACAGGCATCTGCTGATCAAGCAGGTCGCCCATGGTGCCGGTTTCCAGAATGCTGCTGCTTTCACCGCAGCCTTTCGCAAGGAGGTTGGAATGACACCAGAGGAATTCCGTCATCAGCGCAGCAATTACAGTCCCTCTTAGCGGACCAGCAGTACATTCCGCTCCGCACCCCGGCAAGCATTAGACTTCTTAACCGCCGGGATGCAGGCCGCGGGCTCCCAAGCGACTCAGCGTTTGATGCTTGCAGTGATCTTCGCGTGCGGGCCGGCCACTTGTGCAGCCCAGGCCTCGGTGGCCTGGTCCAGGGTGTAGTCCATATAGTCGATCCAAATATTCTGTTCCTTGGCAATCTTCAGAAGACGCCGCCAGATCTGCTCGCGCTCAGCCGGTGGACGCTGACCGGTGCCGATACAAGACAACGAGCGGAACAGCAGGTCGGCAATGTCCAGGTTGACTTGCCGCCCCGCCCCGGTACCGATAGTCATGATCCGCGCTCCCCAGTTGGTGGCCTTCAGGGCGGTGAGCATCGGTTGGCCACAGACCAGATCGAGGACCACGTCGAACCCACCGTCGGCGGCGTCCTTTAGGGCGGCCACGTCGTCCGCTCCCCCCAAAGTCACCACCTCATCAGCGATACCACGCGTTTTCAGGCCCAACAGGGCTTGCTCCGCGCGTGCGGCACCCACCACCTTACCCGCCCCCATACCACGAGCCAGTTGTAGAGCTATTTGGCCGAGGGTACCAGTGGCACCAAGGATGAGCACCTTCTCGCCCTTCTGGATCTCGGCTTTCTCCAACGGCACTATGGCCCCGGTAGCGGCGATGCCCATACTGATGGCGGTCTTGTCGTCGACGTCATCCGGTACCTCCCACACCTCGGGAGCAGGTACCAGGGTACGCTCGGCCCAGGCACCAAACGGCGCTACCGAGCGCTCACCAAAATACACGCGGCGGCCATCGGTGGTGTGCCCCACACCCTCTCCACGGATCACGCAGGGGTACTCCACCCCTAGGCGATAGGCACCGAGCACATCCCAGCCGCCGAGACCGGCAGTGTCGACGTCGATCAGGACCGCACCGTCCTGCAGCTCGGGTTCACAGAAATCGCCCACCAGCGGCGGAACATTGCGTTCGGAAATCACAGCAGCGCGCATACAGCCTCCTTCTTATTTTTTCTACACGATTTCAGAAGCCAATTAATTGAGCACATTTTAATAATTTGTCCAGAAAATTATCCATGCACTACCGCCGACTCCTGCCTGAAGCGCGGATACACCCCCAGCGTCAGCAGCAATAACGGGCCGACCAGAAAGCAGACGAAGCAGAAGCCAAACCGATTGCGGCAAGACCGGAGCCGCTGAGGATGATTGCCAGGGCAAGCCCGCGATTTTCTTCGAACCATAGATTGACCAGATGCGACCAAGTGATCTGCAAGGTACCCAGCCCGGCTAGCGGCACTAGGAAGAACCCCAAGTAGAGCGTCCAGATAAAACCACCGATGCGCGCTAGCGTGCAGACACTCAGGGCTAGCGCGACCAGCGAAACCAGCGTGACGGCGCGCAGGTCATAGCGCAGGTTGAGCCAGCCGGCCAGTTGCACGCCGACGATGGTGCCCAGTGACAGGGCAGTGATCGCCGCCTGCAGGTCAGTGCGCGCCCACCCCATGGCCCGTTCCAGCGGTATAACCATGGCGCCAAAGCTGTACAGCAGCAGCGAACTAGAGCTTGTCGCCACTCCGACGACTACCAGAATTATCACGTGCCAGCCCCGCTTTAATTCCGCGTTGTTGAAACCTTTCATGAGCAGGCCTCGTTCACTCTCGTGGTAAGTGTGTCAGTCGTTGCCGATGAAAACCGCGGCCTCGGCACTCTTGGCGATCACGTGCTCGCGTCGCACCCGGCCCGGCGCCTGCCCGGAGCCAGTAATGTCGACGTATTGGGGATGGACCAGGGTCGGACCGTTAGGCAGCTCCTGCAGAGCCAAGGCGACAATGTCTTCGGCCTGGGGCAAGGGCATGTCCAGTGCATTGGGGATGTTCAGGTGTCACCACGGCCTCCCGCGTTGTCGGCCATACTGAAGTTGCTCGATACCAGCGGGGCGTTTTGCCGATAGGAAAGGTCGACACCAACCGACCCGCCACCTTATACCGGTCCCACCGACCACCCCAGGCCGTAAAGTCGAACGTCCCTGGCGTAGACGTAGCGTGCGAAGTCACTGCCGACCTGCAGCCCCCACGGGTTGTAGTCGTCGAACCGGCGGTAGAACAGACTGAGGTCCGAGTGCAGGAAATCCAGGCTATAGGTGCCCATCCCCCCCCAGTTGCTGCGGTTTCGCGGCGTCACCGGATCGTTGATCGGTCGGGCGACGCCGGTGAACAACGGCATCCGGTCAGGGCCCTCAAGAGCGACGCCGGCAGAAGCGAGATAGGTGCCACTCTCCGGCGCGCGGGTCGACTCCCACTCGAGGAAATACTGGGCGGCGACGGACAGGTTCTCGGTGAACTGGGCCTGGGCGGATAACTGCCCAGGGGCAGAAATATCTCGCGTGTCTCGGTCCCCGGGCTGCTAACCGCCTTGCGTCCATCCAACGGGGCCTGCGAATAGGACACTGCATGGCCGGCGATCAGCACCCCATTGCCCCAATACACCGTATGACGACCTGCACGTACGCTGATCGGTACGTCGCCGAGGTTGAAGCGGGTGAAGGCAAAAGCATCAAGCAGCTCGCCGCTCAAGCCTCGGTGATAGCGCTTTGTGAATCCGGAGCAGTGCCTGCCGCTGTAACTGGAGGTACTCGAGCCAGCCCCCGCGCCGGCGTAGTAGACGTTACCGGAGGCCGTCTCGACATCCGTATCGGCATAGGCCTGGTCATACCAGGCTGCACCGCTGACGCGGAAGCCATGGTACTCCCGGCAGGTCAGTTCGAATTCGCTCATCAGGTCAACGCGGTTGGTCACCACGCCCCCACGATCAAACTTCGAATCGGACTCATCGTAGGTGGCGTTATTGGCCAGGGCACTATCACGCCCTTCAGTCCGGACCCCAAGGTTGTAGCGCAGAGTATTGTCCCTGCGCAGCTTCAGGTCCGGGTTGGCAGTTTCGAACTCCTGCGCCTGGACCATGCCCCCACACGCCAGAGCCGCCAGCATACCCAGCAGCAAATGGCCCCAGATCAGGTTGGCACTCGACATCAGCAGTCTCCGTCTTGCTCGTTGTTATTTTCAGCCGGTGCTGACGGTCTCTCGGCACGACCGCAGTACTAGTAGACGGGAAGGGCGGGGCCGGAAACAACGAATCGGGGTATCGCCGAAACACAGAAATCTATTGCCGAAAAGCACAGGCGAAAACCAAGGCATTAGATTTTCAGATACCTATAAGTAATTTTTATCACTCAACAAAAAATGAACACTAACCAATAATTCGTTCAACAAAATGCGAGACGTCCTGGCGCGGTCGCAACGACAAGAACAATTGGAGGTTAGCCGTGAGCACACCACTCTCCTTGGAAGACAAGTACGTCCAGCAGACCGGAAAGGCCCTGATGACAGGGATCCAGGCACTGGTCCGGCTACCATTGATGCAACGCCAGCGCGACCTCGACAGCGGCCTCGACACCGCAGGCTTTATCTCCGGCTATCGCGGCTCCCCCCTCGGCGGCTTCGACCAGGCGCTGTGGAAAGCCCGCGACCACCTCAAGCAGCACCAGGTGTTGTTCCAGCCGGGGGTCAATGAAGACCTCGCGGCCACCTCGTTGTGGGGTACCCAGCAGGTCAACCTGTTCCCCGGCGCCAAGCACGACGGCGTGTTTGGTATCTGGTACGGCAAGGGCCCCGGCGTGGACCGCTGCGGCGATGTATTCCGTCACGCCAATGCCGCCGGTACCTCACGCTTCGGCGGCGTGCTGGCCATTGCCGGCGATGACCACGGTGCTCGCTCCTCCTCGCTTCCGCACCAGACCGAACACATATTCAAGGCCGTGATGATGCCGGTGCTGGCACCATCCGGCGTGCAGGAGTACCTTGACTATGGTCTGCACGGATTCGCCATGTCGCGTTACTCCGGGTGCTGGGTAGCGCTCAAGGCGGTAGCCGATACCGTAGAAAGCGCGGCCATCGTCGACCTTGACATCAATCGCGTGCAGCCGGTCACTCCCGATTTCGCTCTGCCCGAAGGCGGACTCAACATCCGCTGGCCGGACCCACCGCTGGCCCAGGAACAGCGATTGCTGGAGCACAAACTCTACGCAGCCGCCGCCTATGCCCGGGCCAACGGCCTCAACCGAGTGACTCTGGACTCGAGTCGGGCACGCATCGGCATCATCACCTCCGGCAAGTCCTATCTGGATGTGTGCCAGGCGCTGGAGATTCTCGGAATCGACCAGGAGCAGGCCGAGCGGATAGGCCTGCGAGTCTACAAGGTCGGCATGGTCTGGCCGCTAGAGGCCGAGGGAGTGCGCCAGTTCGCCGAAGGGCTGGAAGAGATCGTGGTGGTCGAGGAAAAGCGCCACATGATCGAGTACCAGCTCAAGGAGGAGCTGTACAACTGGCGCGAGGATGTGCGCCCGCGCATCGTCGGCAAGTTCGACGACAAGGGCGAGTGGAGCCTGCCGCACACCGATTGGCTGCTGCCGGCAATCAACGACTTGACGCCGGCGCAGATCGCCCGAGCCCTGGCCAAGCGCATCTTGCGCATGCACCCGCACGGTCCGTTACAGATGCACCTGGCGGTGCTAGACGCCCAGTTCGGTTGCAAGCAGCAATTCAGCAACCTGATGGAGCGGGTACCGCACTACTGCTCCGGATGTCCTCACAACTCCTCAACCAAAGTACCGGAGGGCAGCCGAGCTCTGGCAGGCATCGGCTGCCACTACATGGCGGCCTGGATCTATCCGCGCACCGAGACCTTCAGCCAGATGGGCGGCGAAGGCGTGGCCTGGGTCGGCCAGGCGCCATTCACAGAAACCCGCCACGTGTTCGCCAATCTCGGCGATGGCACCTATTTCCACTCTGGCCTGCTAGCCATCCGCGCGGCCGTGGCGGCCAAGGTGCCGATCACCTACAAGATCCTCTACAACGATGCTGTGGCGATGACCGGAGGGCAACCGGTGGACGGCAGCCTGAGCGTGGCGCAGATCTCCCGACAACTCGCCGCCGAAGGCGTTCAGCGTATCGTGGTAGTCAGCGACGATCCGGACAGATACCAGGAGGTACACGACCTGGCAGCCGGGGTACCGGTCCGGCATCGCGACCTGATGGAAGAAGTGCAGAAGCAGCTGCGTGAATTTCCCGGTGTATCCGCGATCATCTATGACCAAACCTGTGCTGCCGAGAAACGCCGCCGTCGCAAGCGCGGCAAATTTCCCGATCCAGCGCGACGGGTAGTGATCAACGAGGCGGTTTGCGAAGGCTGCGGCGATTGCAGTAATAAGTCCAACTGCATGTCGGTAGTCGCAGTGGAGACCGAGTTCGGTAGCAAGCGAGAGATTGACCAGTCGTCCTGCAACAAGGACTTCACCTGCCTCTCTGGATTCTGCCCAAGCTTTGTCACCGTCGAAGGCGGCCGGCTGCGCAAGCCCAAAGCGCTGGTGCAGAGCGCCGGGGATGTCTGGGAGCTTCCCGAGCCGTTGCTGCCCGACCTCGGGCAGCCCTACAGCATCCTAGTCACCGGCGTCGGTGGCACCGGAGTGGTCACCATCGGCGCCCTCCTGGGTATGGCAGCTTTCCTTGAGGGCAAGGGCGTGCTGAACCTGGACATGGCCGGGATGGCGCAGAAAGGTGGCGCGGTTTGGTCACACATCCGCATCGCCGCTCGCCAGGAACAACTGTTCGCCCCCCGCATCGCAGAGGGCGAGGCCAGCCTGTTGCTGGGCTGCGACCTGGTGGTGAGTGCCAACACAGAGACCCTGGCCAAGCTGCGCCAGGGCGTCAGTCAAGCCCTGATCAACAGCGAAGAAAGCATCACCAGCGCCTTCGTCCGCACCTTCGCCCGCCAGGCGGAAACCGGTGACCTGCTGGAAAACCCCGACCCTCGCTTCCGCAGTCACGAAATGGCCGCACAAATCAACGAAGCAGTCGGCGCGGAGCGGGCGGAATTTGTCGATGCCAGCGCGATCGCTACCGCTCTGATGGGCGACTCCATCGCCACTAATACCCTCATGCTCGGCTATGCCTACCAGAAAGGTTGGTTGCCGATAGGCGAGACGGCCCTGCTGGAGGCCATCGAACTTAACGGCACGGCGGTTGAGTTCAATCGCACTGCCTTCGTCTGGGGCCGCCGCTACGCAGTTGACTCGCAACGAGTACGCCAGTTGCTCGCAGCGGGCAGGGTCGAGAGCCGCGACCGGCAGTTGTCGCAGAACCTGGACGAGATCGTTGCCCGGCGCACCAAGTTCCTGACCGACTATCAGGACGCTGCCTACGCCGAGCGCTATCGTAAGCGCGTCGAACGCTTCAGCGTCGCGGAAAGCACCCTCAATGGCCAGCCCGGCGCCCTCACCGAGGCAGTGGCGCGCTATTACTTCAAGGCACTGGCGATCAAGGACGAGTATGAAGTAGCCCGTCTTTTCGCCAACGACGAGTTCATTCGTAAGATCGAGGCAACCTTCGAGGGCAATTACCACCTGAACTTCCATCTGGCCCCACCACTGCTCAACAAGACTGCACCGGGTGTAGAACCGGCCAAGCGCAGCTTCGGTCCATGGATGCTCAAGGGCTTCCGCCTGCTCGCCCGTTTCCGGCGCCTGCGTAACACCTGGCTCGACCCCTTCGCTCGCACCCATGAGCGCAAGGTCGAGCGCGCATGGCTGGAAAGCTACGAGGCGATCCTCGACGAAGTGCTGGCCCGCTTCACTACCGACAACTTTGCCGCTGCGGTGGAGCTAGCTCGATTGCCGGATGCCGTACGCGGCTATGGCCAGGTCAAGGAGCGCTATCTAGCCCACGCCGAAGAGCGCAAGACACGATTGCTAGCCCGGTTGCGTGGTGAAGCACAGTTCCACGACGCCACTCAGACAACTGGCATGAGTGCACACATCCAGGTCACCCAGTTGTGACCACGACGAGAGCTCGGGCCGAAGACAGTTTTATTCGGAGAGGTAGCATGCAAGACGTCGTCGCCGCCGACCGTACCGCCATCGGTGTCTTCCAGGACAGCCTGGCCGACTTCAGTGCCGTCGAATTAGGCAGCGCCGTAATCCGCACCCTGCTAGACAAAACAGGCTTGGCTACAACCTACGTAGATGAAGTGATTCTCTGCCAGGTGCTTATCGAGGGCTGCGGACAGAATCCGGCACGCCGGGCGGCAATCACTGCCGGGCTGCCTTATGTCGTGCCCGCCCATGAGCAAGCTGTGCGGGTCGGGTCTGAGACAGTCGCCATGGCGGCCCAGACGATCCGCTGCCGCGATGGGAATCATGGGTGTTGGCCGGTCCCAGCCAGCCGCAAATACCTGGAAAAGGCCGGCTGGGCACTGGCCGATCTCGACCTGATAGAAGCCAACGAAACCTTCGCCGCGCAGGCTCTGTCAGTTGGCGGGGAGCAGGGTTGGGACATCGACAAAGTCAATGGTGGTGCCATCGCTCTTGACCACCCGATCGACCCTTCCGGCTGCCAGGTACTGGTTCCCCTCCTGTACGAAATGATCCGCCGCGATGCCAGGAAGGGCCTTGTCACGCTGTGCATCGGCGGAGGCCAGGGGCTTGCCTTGACGCTGCATCGAGATTAATCGTGAAACAAACCATATCGACTGCCGAGTCCGACTGCCCAGCCGCCGAATCGATGCTATATCGGCACGAGGAATACACAAAGCCGCAATTGGTCAAACAGCCTTGCGCTCACGAAAGACTTCGTCGGGTGGCACTCCAGCTGTTCGTCGAGCAAGGCTTCCAGAGCGTCAGCCTGCGCCAGCTCGCCAATGCTCTCGGCATGCAGGCCGGATCGCTATACAACCACATGGACAGCAAGCAGGCATTGCTGTTCGAGCTAATCGAAGAGCATGAGTCAGATCTGCTGGACACACTCCGGGCAGAAGATCCGAGTAATGCCAGCGGCTTGCAGCGCCTACGGCAATATATCCATTCACATGTGCACTTCAGTCTTGCTAATCACGGCAGGCAGGTATTATCTCGCCTAGAACTCCGCCAGCTCACCAACGAGCAAAAGAACGCGATAATGGTAATTCGACTGGCTCAGATTGAGCATATGCGGGGAATCATCAAGCAAATATCGAGCAAGTATGTTAGGGATGAGGGAAAACTGACGTTGGTCGTTCGTAGTGTAATGACTATCCTTGACGATTATCCGGAATGGCGCCTACCAAGCCGCCGGCTCGACGCGTTGGTCGAATTTCTGACACAACTTGCAGTAGTGGGTATTACATATCAGAAATTTCAAAAATGAGTACTGCCGGCGCATGGTGAACCTAGCCCCCAAGACGGATGTACCACGTGCAGTCTACATAGGGGGCTAAGCAAAGAAAATTGGCCGATTCAGCTTCATCCTGGCAAACCACCTCGCTTGAAAGAAGCCCACGAATTCGCATTCACATCTGCATCGTAAGCACACAGCCTATTTCTCTAATGATCAGTCAGATAGAAACATCTGAAGAAAGCGGAAAAATTCGGAGAACTCTTCCTCACTGAACCTCGATAGCCGAGAATTCAGCAAAGGGACTATGAACTCAGTCCCCCTGTCAGCTATTCGCTCCCCCTCCGGAGTCAGGCGCAGGACGATCACTCGACGGTCCTCGGTACTCCGGATGCGACGAACGAGTCCTTTGCTCTCAAGCCGGTCAAGCATGCGTGAGACCGAACCAGTGTCGATACAGAAGAGTTTGGATAGCGCCACCGAGGTAATCGCCTCACCTCGGCGTAGAGTTAACAGCACGCCCATTTGCTGCCCAGTAACCCCCAGTTCCTTCAGGGCAGCATCCGCCTCACACGAGACAATGTTCCGCGCCTTGACCAACATGAAACCTATATTCTGGCCAGGCACGAAGTTTTTATTTGAATAATGCACCATCAGTTTGCCACCCTATCTAACAAATCCATCTGATCGAAAAGACTGGAAGCTGTCATTTCTCGCTATGGGTCATTGCTGGCAGACAGCATTAGGAGCCCCAAATCATGAACGAAATACAAAATACTGTTCAAGTGTATCGTAATAAACAATCGATGACATCATGCGTAACGCTGCCCATATAGGTATCTTCTGGACTCTCGCCGGCCGCTTCGAAACCTTCTGCTCGCTGGTAGCGATGTGCCAGCCAAGGCTCCTCCCCCCCGATCAGCGCATGGCAGGTGGTAGGAAACACCATGGCCAACGGGCACGCACAGATACTACTGCACCCCGAACAGCTTCACTCGAGCCACAGAGCGATGCTCCCGAAAAGCACGGATGACAGCTGCGGGAGTGATGGTTGGCGGTGACTTTGGTGGGGCTAAATGCACGGCGAGGGCTAAGCTCGAAGCAACTGTCTGCAGCAGTTGCCACCTCAGGCGATTTGACGACTCCTAACAGGGTGCCAGCAATGGACTGCCCCCGACATAGGAGCAAGTGTTCACATCTTTTTTCAGCGGAGCTGCTCACCTCTTCTTAGCTGGCATACTGGCATAACGATCAGCCTACTCTGACCACCACCATACATATGCTTGAAACCATTGAGGCTGGCTTCGCGGTTTGACTGTGTTTGGTGGCGCGACTCAAGGGGATCAGCGAAAACCAGATTGCCATGCCAATACAAAAGAGTAACAAGCAAGTCATTAGGATGCAGCGGAAGATGAAGTACAGCTCCGGAGTCAATACTGCGACAGGAGTGGTCGTTTCTATACTGCCTCCTCAACTTCCTGTCGCAGCCCCTCACGCTGCAAAAGCGTAGCGAGCCAGCGGATCAGCTTTGTAACCAGGACTCAACGACATCGTTGCCATACTCCGCTTTCCAGGCTTTCAATACCTTGTGGTTACCACCTTTGGTTTCTACCATCTCACTAGTATGCGGATTCCTATACACCTTGACAGCACGCGCACGTCGCGTCGATTGAGATATGCGAGCGCCACGCACACCGGCTTCACGTACCGTCTCCGGATCGAGAATCGAAACTATATCTCGTAGCGATTTTCCATAGGCCGCCATCAGTTCCTTGATTTTCGTTTCGAACTCGATTTCTGCCTTGAGCGCGGCATCGTTTTTCAGTGACTCCAAGTGTGCCAGCTGTTCAGCCAGCGCCTTCTCTGCGGCTCGGAACTCGACAAGCTTTGACATTTAACTATCCCTACCCAAGGGATTAACTCAGCGTTCAGACTATACCGTAGAAGTAATCTACGCACCAAAGGGAGATCATCGCCAAGTATTTCTCTTCTCTGTCCAGTGCGCTGCCAACCAACGTCTCTACAAAAAGACACGCCACAACAAGCGCCAACTTCACAAGCAGTACGACCGCACAGCCACACCAGCATATGGGATGACCTCTACGGTAGTCGAATCGAGTATTGCTGCTACGATTCGTAGCAGTGATGCAAAAGTTACCCTCACAGTTAGCTCTCTTCGGAAACAAACACAACGAATGTCTAATCCCTAGCAGGGTAGCGGAGGCTTGCATTCCTCCGCAAAACACAGGAGTGTATTCAGTAGAGATACAGTCATAGCAAGGAGATCCTGTGGGGAGCAAGATACCTCGAGCACTCATCCAAGGGTTGGGCGGCATCACTGCGCTACAGTATGAAGCGCTCAGCACAAGCCCCCAACCCTACTGCGACTCCCATGTGTGCAATGCAGAAATAAGCTTTGTCAAACGACACCTTCGAAAATGCGCTGACCAGACGATAGAGGTTCTCCCTTGCTATCGCCTGAAGAAGAGCTCAGAGCATCACCAGAACTGTAAATACAACTTGAAAGGTGCGCTTTCGGTTGTTGCAAGAGAATCTGATTCCGACTTATTTGGCGCGATCGAAAACGCACGCTACGAATTGCGTCTCCACATTCTGCAAAATGCATATTGGGAGTCTACAAAGGCGGCTTTCGAACGAAAAGCTAGACCACCGCGCCCAGACACCCCAGAGAAGAGCTACTCCAGCCATGGGAAGCTCAGCACCTATTTAAAAACACTCAAACAGATACTTGAGCTTCGCAATCTTTGCGCAAACAATGAAGAACTAAAGGAACTCATCACCCTAGATCACAAAGGAATGAAAGTCCCGTGGTCAAGATTTTTCTTTGACCATGAGAATCTCCATACTTTTCTCAAGTACTACCCCAAAGACCAATACACCATTCCCCTAGCTATTAACGGCCACATTGACAGAATCGAGCAGCCTTCGACCCAACGGAAATATCATACACTCAAGCTCGTCCCCCCATTTGTCAGCCCAAACGCCCAGAACGTCATCAAGAAACCTCAACCCCAGATCGTTGTCACCACTCCCGATCTCGCCACACATTTCAACCCAGGGGAGGAGTACATCTTTTTCGGTATCTGGAAACCATCCATTTCATACAAGAAAACAGAAAAATATCATTGGGAAAACCAACGAATAGAAATGTACATCAAGAACAGCGAGCACTTTATACGCTGCGAAGAGAACTAAAAACAGCGAGAACAGACAACTATGGCCCAATATAAATATTCGCAAATCTTGCAGCAGAACAATCATCCCGCCTTTGATGAAACACACGCGCCCGGCGCAACGGCAACCAATCCGGGAATTTACCGATGCACCGCCTGCGGAGATGAAATCGCAATTGCCAAGGGGCACACACTGCCGCCACAAAACCATCACCAACACGCACCAGGGGCCGGTAAGATTCAATGGCAGTTGGTCGTCTTCGCCCAACAGCGGTCATAACCTCACCTCGGGAAAGACTAAGCGCACTCTCCTCGCCACATGCAAGTATGGCGCGCTCCCATGCCCGAGTCATCGAACAACGAGACGGTTGCAGCCTTCAAGACGGCGCAACCGCTTCCTCCAGGAGATTCAACAGACCACGCCCCCCAAGACTGGTAGACGTTAATCAGCGCCTGTAGAACTAACGCTCACTATTCGGTTCGGCCCCAGCAGTCCCATGGCCCCATAGAGTAGCCAAGTTGCCATGCGCTCCAGATAATCAAGGGCCTCATCTTGGACAAACTCCCGGTAACAGCATCGTCTTGCCGGTGGCAGCCGGCCATGATTCGCGAGGCATAGCAGCACCATGTCATGCAGTAGATAGCCACGAACGTCATAACGGCGATCCACTGCCCTGAGGAGTGTTCGATAACACGCCACATAGACATAGGCAGAGGGGCCAAGGGAAGCCTTGCGACTCATCCTTGAGCCCCTGCTAGCCAAGACTCGATGAACTGGAGTACGTGGTCGGTCTTGCCCGCACTGACCAACTCTTCTGCCGTTCGATAATCGAAGGCCGGCAGCGGCTCGTTACGGAAACAGAAAATCACGCGGTCGAGCGAGGAACCACTCTCCGCTAACATCAGTACCACCCGCAGCGCATCCCGGATAAACGCCTGCACTGGCGCCGACTCCGGCGTATGCGAGAGCTCCCTGCACGTCACGCCCGCCCGAGCCGCCAAGGTTTCCGGGTGCATGGCGAACACCTGAAGGTAGCGCTCCAGCGAAACGCTTACTCCATCCGCAGCGCGCAGGTACTCCATCAGCGCTGGTACCGACATCCTCGGTAAATCCACGGCGTCCATAACACCCCTCGTTGTCCGCCCCTTTGAATGCAGCATGCGCGCAAATGGCCAACCTGAGTAGTACGACTCCTCGCGCAATGCTTGTCGGCAGTCCTCTTGCCGCAAGGAAATCTTCACGGCCGCCGCCCGCCTGAAAGTTTTCCTCACTCCCCGCAGAAAATCTTCACTTCGGGGGTTCTGGTCGATTTTTTCTTCAGCCACCTTCCCCCTGGCGCGTCACGACCGGGAGGGCTGGCGCAGCAATTCGCCGAAGGGCATCTCCGGCTCGATATAGCGCAAGGCCGAACGCCCATCACGCCAGCCGACATACTCCATCAGGGCCTTCTGACTCCAGCGATTGTCGCTGGCCCAGGTCGCAAAACCACGACGCAGCGAGTGGCTGCTATAACGCTCAGCCGCCAAACCACTGTGCAGCAGCGCCTGGCGCAAGATGCGTGACACGCTGTTCGGGTGCAGCGCCTCCTCGGCCAGATGCCCCCAGCGATCCAGCGCCCGAAACACCGGCCCCTGCTGCAGGCCAGAAACGGCCAGCCAGGTCTCATAGGCCTGCACCGGGCACAAACGCTGCAAGGCCGGTACGCTGAAGTGTTGCCCGCGGTTCTCGCGATCCCCCTTGCTGCGCGGGACGAAGACCACGAGCTTTCGCGACGGCTGCACGTGGATGTGTTCCACCTGCAGTCGGCACAGCTCGTCGCTGCGAAAGGCCCGCCAGAAGCCCAATAGGATCAGCGCGCGATCACGGTGAGCGCGCAGTCGTTCAGCGGCATCCTCCGACTGCTCGCACTGCTCCAACCATTCCACACATTGGTTCAACGCCTGCAGTTGCAACGGTTCTGCCTGCCGCTCCACCTGCGGATGTTCGGCTCGGATACCACGAAACACCTCGCGCACCCGCAACGATTTGGTGGGATCGACAAAGCCATTGCGCGTATGCCATTTCGCCAACGCCGCCAAACGCCCGCGCAGCGTGCTGCTCGACAACTCACCGGCGTAGTCCGCCAGGTAGGCCGCAACAGACTCGGCAGTCGCCGGCAGGAAACCACCCCAGACCACCTCGAAATGCTCCAGGGCCTGGCGATAGCGGCGCAGCGTACTGTCACGCGTGCCGGCCTGGATATAGTGCGTCACCCGGTCAGTCGCCATGAGCCACCTCCCGCGTACCGAATAACCGCCTATAACGGTGCTTTTCACGCCTCACGTTAGAGAAATCCCAATTCTCTAACGTCAGTTCGTCAGCTGTTGATGCCAAAATTCGGCGGCAGTACACCTGTAATTCCATACTCCATGACACGCTACGAAATTGTCGGAGGTCGCCATGGCCAATGCCGGAGTCAACAAAGCCTTGGTCAAACAGGCTCGCGATGCGCTGCTTGCGCGAGGCTTGCGCCCTACCATCGACAACGTCCGTATCGAGCTAGGTAACACCGGATCCAAAAGCACCATTCAACGCTATCTGAAGGAACTCATTAATCAGCCTAGACCTGATCCAACGCCCTCGTTGATTCGGGAGCTCGAGCATCTCTTGCTACCCGTGGCGGAACGTCTGCAGGCCGCGGCCGAGGACGCGATCATCACGCAACGCGAAGCCCTGGCGAGAGAGAAGGAGGAGTTTCGCCATCAACGACAACTTCAGGTCGAGCGGATCCAGCAGTTGCAGGAGCAAGTCAGCCAGCTGAAGCAACTGGCGCAAGAGCAACGTGAGCGTGAACACCTGTTGCTGAATCAACAGCAACACGGGGAAGTCGAGATTCGCCGCCTACTGCAAGCCGACACCAATGCTCAACTGTTGCTGGAGGAGCGTGCGGCACAGCTGCGATCGCTAGAAGAGAAGCTTCGACATGCGCGCGACTCCCTCGAACATTATCGGCAACACCAACAGGAGCTAAGAACCCAAGAACTGAGCCGCCATGAAGCGCAACTCCAACAGTTAAAGAAGGAGCTTCGCATCGTGCGAGACCAGTTGATGAGCCAGCAAAACGATGTCGTCGCCCTCAATCGCGCCAATGAACGACTCATCGCCGAAGCTCAAATGCTGACTCAGCGGGAGTTTGAGAAGGAGCGGGAACTGCGCGAACTGCACGCGCAAATCGAACAGAGCCAAGCGGCATGGAACACCGAACAGGCACATCTGCAACGCGCGCGGTTGGATGCAGAGGAAGAAGCATCATCGCTGAAAAAGCGCCTCCGTCCGCACCTAACAGCGCTACGCGTGCAACAACACCAGTTGCGTGACCAGCGCCGTCAAATCGAACAGTTGCAGACGGTACTGCAACACACGCTTCCTGAACGAATTGCTCAGGCCAGTACCCTCGCCAGACAAGAGACCCGGTAAGAGTGACGCCTTGGTGTGCACCCTACGCGACAAACTGCAGTTGAGTTCGCCGCTGGTAGTCTAGTGCCCGTCTCGCACTTTGCAGCAACGCAGTGGAACAGGGCCTTCTACTCCCCTGCGTACTGTCAATCAGCAGCACCTTGAGTTCGCAAGCCCAATGACGATCCATTAGCTTCCAGAGTAGTTCATAGCCTCGATCATCCGCGTCTTTTGCCCACTGCATTTCACGCATCAGGCAAAACAAATAATTCCTGAATTTGATGGATTGATGAAGTGCTTCGGCGGTTTCTGGCCAATTATTTATGACGATATCCTGACGCTTAGCGAGCAGAGAACTCAGCACTTCATACAGTTCCGTCGAAACGAAGCAAAGTGGTTCGCGCAAACAAGCTATCTCAAAGTAATTCGAAAAATTCTTCTGCAACCATAGACTGTGCAGCTGCCACTTCAAAGAGAATGAGAAAAGCATCGCCAATAGCAATCCAAAGCGCTGCCAGCTCGGCACGCCGCAAAGGCGTTCCATGTCTGGATTGGAGAAGCCGGCAATATCATGACCGTTCAGTTTAAAGTGTTCCACAAGGCTATCGGTAGGTTGTTGAGTGGCCAGCACCCTTAGAACATCCCAGAGTGGATTATTATAGACCTCGGACAACATCGGAAACTCCGCGCACAAGCGAATACGCACTTCATCTCGGATTTTTCCGCCCCGAAAACAGACCCGCCAGTCTTGATAAGGATTGTCCATCAGTCCGTTCAGTACTTGACGATCAGCCCACATATTCCCTGCGGTCATTAGGGCATAGGGTTTATGCGCACAACCAAACACCTGAGGCAACGAGTGCCCCATGAAGAGCGAACGCAAACGCGTGACATGCCGCGTTGGCTGCCTGCCTAGCTCCATCGACCCATACCGTACCAAGCAGAACACCCCCTCACCATACGCCTAGCAAATGCTAAAGCAACACCCCTATCTAAGCCCCGGTTTAGACGCATTTAGCCTCAAGAAAAAATTCGAAATTCCGTATTACACCGGGCCGTAAAGAGGAGGACTCTCGACCTTGAGTGTCGACACATGGCGAGGATGCGAATTGCTCTCGTCGCGTACTGAGTACGGCACCTGGTTAGGCCCATCCAGCCCAGGGGACTCATCATGGCTGCAGCTAATGAAACAGCACGAAACGTGACTCGCTGTCACTATGGAAAAAATGTTGTTTTTTTCCCGTCCCGTAAGAATAACTGTCAAGTAATCTGCGAAAGCGTGCTGGAAGCAGATTACTGCCTCCTACTTGAGTTCGATAAGCAAGTCTTGGACTATCGGAGCCAACCTGAAACCTTGACGCTTCTCGATGACGGCGAAACTTTTATCTACACACCGGACTTCTGCGTAAACAGTAGTGAAGAGCTATTTTATGTAGAGGTAAAACCAGATCGAAATCGATTACCCTCAAAATATCTTCGAAAATTAACGGCTGCAAAAAAATTACTCAACGAGCGCGGTAGCGAACTTCAACTTTTAGACACCAGTGATATCCGCCCACACCATCTATTGAGAAATCTAAAACTGCTGTACTCACGCTCGTTCAATACCCGCCCCGAAGAATACGCCTACCTCATTAGCCAAATACCTCTTTTGCCGAGACATCTGACACTCGACGCCTTGCTACGAGAACTACCAGCCATCAGCTGTTCGGCCAAATACTTGGCCATTTTCAACGAGGTCTTCGGCGTTGATCTGGACCGTTTATTAACAACAAGCACGACGCTGGAGGTATTATCATGAGCCATTCAAGCCCCCCAATGGTCGGTGCCCAGTACGATCTGGAACACGACACCTATGTCGTCACCTGCGTCTTGGATGACCAGATCTCTCTGTGCTCACTTACTGGATTCCAGCGACGCTACCTCTCACGCGCGGAGTTTGCCGTGTTGGAACATCAGGGCAGCATCACTAAAAAGGTGGCCGCCCCTGGCGAGCTCAGCGACGCTTCTCGGTTGCTCCGCTCGGCAGCCGACCGGCAGAAATATGACTATCGCCGTGCCTATGTAGAAGCCTATCTGGAACAGAA
This sequence comes from Pseudomonas sp. R3.Fl, assembly GCF_023516765.1. Lineage (NCBI taxonomy): Bacteria > Pseudomonadati > Pseudomonadota > Gammaproteobacteria > Pseudomonadales > Pseudomonadaceae > Pseudomonas > Pseudomonas sp. R3.Fl. The sequence continues at coordinate 5,838,609 of NZ_JAMGSO010000001.1, read as the reverse complement.
AGAACTTACGGGCTGCACGAGAAGCCGTCTGCGCAAACTGATTGACGTGACCGCCGCCTCTCTCGGCGATCAGCGCAAACCCTCCCCCGTCACAGTGTACTGCTGGACCATGCGCTATCTGCGCAACAATCGTAATCCGTTGGCATTGCTACCCAACTATCCCACACATCGGTCACGCGCGATCAAACTAGCCGTAATCGAAATGATGAAACATTACATCAACACGGTCTATTTGACTCGCGAACGCCCGACCATTCAATACACCTACCGTTTGCTGAAAGGACATATTCAGGCGGAAAACGTTAAGCGTGCGAAGGCGGACATGCCGCTACTAAAACCGCCCTCCTATGCCACGTTCTGGCGGCAAGTGGTGAGCACCGACCGCTACCTCGCCGTACGTATGCGCGAAGGAAACAAGGCGGCACAAAGGACCTTTAAACACGGCCGAGCTCTCTATGTGGAGGACGACCTGTACGCCACAGTGCAATTTGATACAAAAACCATGGATGTGGTGGTTGTCGACGAAACCGGCCAACCCTTGGGACGGCCAGTCCTGGTCGCAGGACTCAACCCTAGCACGCGAGAATGCACGGGCTGGCACATGTCGCTTGGCGCCGTCTGCGCAGAACACGTGGTTTTAGCTCTCATTAATGCCATTCAAGGAGACGAGGATGATCCTGACAGCGGGGGAAAGATGCGTAACGCTGATCTGGATAATGGTTCAGAAAACGCCAACGACTGGCTTCAGAACATTGCCAATACCCTGGGCATCTCGCTGCGCTACGTCCCTCCAGGACAACCGGACGCGAAAGCCTTTATTGAGCGCTTCTTCCGAACCGTTGATCAGGGGTTGGTGCATATGCTGCCCGGTACGACCAAGGAGTCGCCCGCCAAGCTGGGTGATTACAAGTCAAAAGAGCATGCCTGCCTCACACTCCAGGAACTTCGCACCGCATTTATCAAGTGGCTGAAGATTTACCATAACAGTTACCACGATGAACTGTACATGTCGCCTCACCAAAAGCGCCTGGAACTCCTTCAGAAATCACCACCGCCAGAACGCTACAGTTCATCCGACCTCAAGCAACTGACACGTAGCATCTGTTATCGCAGACTGTCCAATGGCCGTGTGAGAATGTTCAATCTCTTATGGACCGGGCCTGGAATTGCAGAAACTGCCGCACGCTTGGGAAAAAAACAAACCGCTATCGTCTATTACGACCCATGTGACCTCTCTGAGGTCTGGGTTGCTCATCGCAATTCGCCTAAAGAGATGATTCCGGCATTTGCAACCCGACCAGCATATCAGCATGAATTGACCTTAAGCGAACACCTCAACGTCATGCGAGAGATCAATGAGAGCCGGACAAACTTCAATGAGAGCTTGGCATTGAAAGTGCGCAAGGAACTCTTCGAGGACATCCAAGAGATCAAAAGGAAGGCTGCTCAACGCTCTGCCAAGCAACGAGGCAAAAAGAGTTGTCCCTCCGGGAAAAACAAATCGCTGGAACGCCCTTACGTACACTCTGAGGAGGCCAATTTCCGCCCAATTTCAGTTTCCTTGAGCATCATCGAGACCGAGAAGTTCGAAACATTTAACGTCGAGGATATTCAGCATGAAGAGTCCTGACACAACAGACATTCTTACCAGATTTTCCTCATTTACCGTGGTCCACCCGTATTTCAAGAATGCGATGGACACCATCAATGAGGCAATCGAAATGACCCGTGACCGCCACGAGCCAAGTTCGGTGCTATTGCTCGGCGATGCCGGCACCGGCAAAACGCGAATTTGTCAAATCCTCACCGCCCGGGTCGGTGACTCCCGAGTTACCCGCAGCAAGGACGGCGTCACGATCCTGCGGCCGGTTATCAGCTGTGTAGTCCCACCTCATGCAACGATCAAAGGCCTCGTCGATCGTATTCTTAAGGAGCTGGGCTCACACAAGAACAATCAATCTCTCAGTAACCTGGAGAGTCGATTGTTTACCTTGCTAGCTACTTGCTGCACGAAAATCATCATTTTGGATGAGTGGCAACATCTAATATCACGAGGAGCCGAGCCCACACGCAACGGAGTATGCGACTGGGTTAAGGTATTGATCAATACGTTCAAAGGCACTGTCATTCTCTCCGGCACTCGAAAAAGTGAGGAGATCGTGGATGAAGATGAGCAACTGGCGGGCAGATTTCCGTTCAGGGCTTACCTGTACAACTTCTCGCTGGGCACACCAGAGGAACAGGACGTTTACGCCACACTCGTGGCGGCCTTTGCCCGAGAAATCAGCAATGCCATGCCGTTTGATGAAGTGTTGGTTCTTTGCGACGAAAAACTTCTGTTGGCACTTTTTATTTTCACTGCTGGAAACCTGCGCATCCTCAGGCTATTGCTACACTCCGCCTTGAAACAGGCACTGGAAAGAAACGACCGAAAGTTTATCCGTGAAGACCTGGCTTATGCCGCGACACGAATTCATTATGCGCGACGCCTGACGAAGAAGAACCCCTTTGAACTTTCGCTAGCAGAGCTGCAGGGAATTCTTTTTGGTAAGCTATAATGATGAGAATCCCTTATGTCGCCCTTCCACTGGATGAGGAAAGCTTTGCAAGCACCATCCTGAGAATGGCTCAAAGAAATGGTTATCTCTGCGTGGACCAATTCCTTAAGTCTTTTGGCCTGGGGAATAGTGGGATCCCCGCTAATCAATGGGTAGGATCGAATCTATATAGATTGATATTGGGGCAACCCACACTGAGAAACGAAGATCGAGAACTACTTAAATCTATATTTAACACCAAGTCCATGCGCTATCGCACCGACGTATTCACGATTAACGGGATACGGTTACCGACTCACATGCTGCGCCAAGATCTGGCCATATGTCCAGACTGCCTGAGAGAGGGCTACTTACACCACATGCATGCTTATGAGTTCTGTGATATCTGCCCCAAACACAGCCAATATTACTATCTGACGTGCCCTAGCTGTAACGTCCCTATTAGCTGGCGCAACCTAAAAGGCTGGATTTGCGCCTGCGGCCAAGACTTACGCCAACTCACGACTCAACCCGCCAATAGTTACTCCACGATGCTAGTTGCGCAGGCACTCCAAGAGGCTGACCATATTTATATGAAAAACCTCTGCACAGCGATAAAATGCACACGCTATCTAGAAAGCCCAATACGCAGCCATGACTTGCTAGCCGATTGCCAAAACGTCGCCACCGGTGATAAAGACTACTTCTTCAGCCATATCAGAAAGCAACAATCTCTTTACCCTTGCCTACATCGGCGGGCAATTCTGGCACCATGGCTACTGACAGACAACACCCAATTGCGCACTTATGCCATCGAGTACTTTTTTGCCGCATCGCAGCAGAAACCCTCATCCCGAGCTCACGCCTGTGAGTGTAGCCAACTATTATTCAATCCAGCAGAGCTCAGATTTACCTTCAAGATTGAAAGATCCCAGAAGAGCAAGATCCCAAATCAGAGCAGGCCTACCGGAACCACTATCAAACTATTCCAAGTACAGGATCTCTGCCGCTTACTGATGGAGTGTCCCAAAATCAGTTGGGATGACTTCGATCATCAGCCCTATCCGTGCAACGCCAATAGGCTTATGAATGCAACGGAAGCAGCATACGCATTGACCACGAGTAAGCAGACGATAAAGCGTCTTCACTACTTTGGCTTACTTAAGGGAGAGCGGTTTCAGAGGAAAGTTGGGGTGCTATTCCCTTGCAGTGAGGTCGAAAGGTTCCACCAGACCTATGTACTCAACCGTGAAATCTCCAAGAATCTAGGAATCAAACCCAAGACTGTACAGAAACTATTGACTTCGGCGGGTATCCAGGAGGTACGTAACAGGGCTTTCGGCTCATCACTCGTCGCCTATCGAAAGGACAAAATCTCCGCAGAGCTTCTCTCATTTCTTACCACTCCTAGGCCTCCTACAGCCCCCAGACTCCAGACCTCCTCCTGCTCAGGAATATTATTTAGCGAAGCAGCCAGCAAACTACGATTGGGCGTCAAGGATATCCCGACCCTCATCAAGATGGGCATTTTGGAGACTGCTCCGGCCATTCGGAGCACAGGACTTCCTGGCAGGGATCTATGTACCCGCAAAAGCCTGTATCAGGCCCTACGCTGGAGAAGTCGGCTTCTCACGTTTTTGGAGGTTGAGAAGCTCTCAGGCTGCTCAACAATCATGATCCATGCCCGATTTGTTTCTGCAAGCTTCATTAAAGAAATCAAGCTAACAACTACATCACTGATGAGTTCTCTAGACGCCGAGAAGGTGAAAAATCACTTCAAAACCTACACTACTGAAAAGACGGCGAGAACTGAGTACCGACTAAGTCCAAAAAGAATTCAGCAGCAAATAGCGAAAAATAGAATTCATCCTCTTCCTCCCTCCCACAAGGACTTTCTCAAAGGTCAAAATACAATTTTAAGAGCAGAGCTTGACGCTATCTATAGAGCATCCCCTGAGTATTAATCCACTTCCCTCTTAGTTTCTCCTCTCCGTCACACGCTCTTCCCCTACCAGCACGCAGCGTGCCCCAATGATCCGCCACAACCGTCATTCACCCTCGTGGCCAATTCCGACTCCCTATCAGTCCAGTACTTAGCGCAAAAGAAAGCACATATTCCAGGAATTGGTGAAACGGAGCAAATCCAGCCGGTTGGTAACCTATTGATAATATTCGGCACCTGGGATAAATCCATCTGAAAAGGTACGGTAGTAGCAAAGCAGCAAGTCAAGACCATTAGAAACACTGATACTCGAAATGGAATTTTGGGGCAGTGATTAGAAAGACAAAAGCCCCGCCTAGTGCGGGGCTTTTTATTTCAAATAACCAACTTCCCCTCCACGCTCATCAGGACACCATAAAATGAGAATAAAGGCGGCGCCGCTAAATATCGACGAGAGCACCGGATTTGACCCCAAGATAGACATATTCAAGAGAATAACAATAGGGGAAAGGCTATCCTACTTACTAGAGGCATCGCACGAAGGCCTTATTATCGGAATCGATGGAGCATGGGGCGAAGGGAAAAGCACCTTTGCAAAAATGCTAAGGGGACATTTACAAAAAAGTAGAGAAATCAAAACAATCTACTTTGACGCATTCGAGAATGACTACCAAAAGGATCCTTTTCTTGCTATTGCCGCTCAGATAATCCAGCAGACCAAGGCATCCTCAAAGGCGAAAGAGTCTTTCAAAAAATCAGCGCTGAAAACCACAAAAATTCTCGCGAGAGGAGCTCTACGAATTGGGATAAAAGCGGCCACAGCAGGTGCATTGGATGAAACGATTCTCGACGACCTTGGCGTTTCTGACGACATTGGTGAGGACGCGTCATCTGCATTGGATAAATTTTTATCTGAAAAGCTCGACGGCGCCTACGAGGAAAAGGAAGCCCTAAATAACTTCAAAATAGAACTGGAAAAAATCACCAAAGCCATTGGCAAAGGAAAGCCGGTAACATTCATCATTGACGAGCTAGACAGATGCCGTCCAGATTACTGCCTCGAACTCTTAGAGCAGCTCAAGCATTTATTCTCCACAAAGAACTTGAACTTCCTAATCGTTACAAATAAGCGTCAATTACTAGCCTCGATCAAGAAGAAGTATGGAGCAGAAATAGATTCGCATCTATATCTGCAAAAATTTATTGACCTCTGGCTTTCTCTCCCAAGAATTGACAACGAGTACGAGAGCCATCCAGAGAAATATATAGATTTCTTAATCCCCCGACTTTTATCAGAAGGCGAAAAATTAAAGAACGAAACAACCTTCAGCCTATTGACCGAGATATTCAGACAAAACCAGACAAGCTTACGCGGAATTGAAAAAACATTATCTTATGTGTCAATAATTTACAATAGCACCAAAAACGAATACAACGATCACTATCAGGTAGCTAGCGCAATTGTTTGTTACTGCAAGGCTGAAAGACCAGAGATCATTCCTCTTCTTACAAGATCAAACGACTACTCAACGATAATTTCTGAAGTATTTCCCGACTCAACAAGAGAAAGCGGGCTAATTGATTACTCTAAAATTTTGGTTCGATACTGCCTATCCAACGAACAAGAGCGAGCCACAATCAAAGCTGAAGGGCACTTTACCTACTCGAGAGATGTTCCTCAAGGAAACATATTCAAGACAATCTCCACCGGAGTAGACAACCTGAAACTTTAGTTATATTTATTGACCTGTAACACTGGAAAAATTACCCTATGACCGGCGCCTAAGAAACGCCTGTCACGTAGCGGCCTGACCGCTCCCGAAAGAAAGCGGCTTTTTTGAGCCTGCGGGTTTTTCTCGTCCTCAAAAAACCTCTGCGACGTCGGGAGTGGGCTAATACAAGACCCGAAAGGGGAATACGTCCGGCCCTCTACGTGGGGTTTCTTAGCTCCCGGCACCCAGCCCTAAGAAAGCTGGCCATATCACGTAGAGGTAATGGATATGCCTATCACCCCCAGCCTTCAGCCCGAAGGCGCTTCGCCGTACCTGCCCTCTTCCCCCTCCACCGCGGAGGTGCACCATGTCTGAAGAGGTCCTGATCCCCACCCTGTTCACCCGCCACAAGCGCCAGCTGCGAGCCCTGCTGCTGGAAGACCAATGCTGGTTCAGCACCCGCGACCTCGGCCGGCTGATGGGCGTGCCGATGCTGGAAGAGCGCGTGCAGCGCAACCTGGACGACGACCAGTACCGCCGCGCCTGGTTGCGCGGCGGCAATGGCGACTACGAGGACGAACTACTGCTCAGCGAATCCGCCGTGTACGCCACGCTGATCCACTACTTCCACCCGGAAAACCGCTGCATCCGCCAATGGATCACCCAAGAGGTGGTCCCGGCCCTGCGCGACAGCTACCGCCACGACACCCGCCAACCCCGCCGCGAAACCCTCCACGGCCCCACCCAGGCCCTGACGGTGCTGCACTGGCAAGGCATGCTCTGGGTGCCCTACCGGCAATGGCCGCAGTTGAACACCTACCCTACCCGCTGAACACCGTGGCCTATTCGTAGGATGGCGTTGAGCGAAGCGATACCCATCGATGGCGCGGCAGCATGGGTATCGCCGCGCTCCCTTCATCCAACGGGGCGGCGTCTTTTCGTAGGAGCGAGCTTGCTCGCGAACGGGCCGCGTGCCTGTGGTTGTTCGCGAGCAAGCTCGCTCCTACAGGGTTCGGCGCCAGGGGATGCGCGTGCACAGTTCGTAGGGCGAATAACGCTCCGCGTTATCCGCCGTTTGACCTTGGCCCCATCCCGCTCGCTGCCAAGCACGGAGCCGCCCTCGAAACCGCGCCCGGCTCAACCACGGAGTTGCCGACAAGGAAGGTGAAGCGGCGTACAACCGCGAACGGTTGTACGCCCTACGCAACTTGCTCACCGGGGACGGTCACGCCACCTGATGTTCTATGGTCAGGCCGATGGACAGTCCGGCGTGAACGGCGAGCACAACCAGGGCATCCAGGCTGAACTCACCCAACTGGCCGCGCTTGAGCAGGGTATAGCGCGGTGCAGTGATACCCAGACGTTTGGCGCGGCTGCGGTCGGTGCCATCCCAACTGGCCGCCTCCTTCTGGATCGCCTGCAGGAGGGTCGCGCGCAGGCGCAGCTTTTCCACCTCGGCGGTGTCTGCGATGGCGTCGAAGACGCTGTTGAACGCTTGGGCCTCGATCATTTTCTTTCCCTCGGTCAATCGCGCAGGCGGCTCCTGGCCAGGTCGATAGCTGCCCGCCGATAAAGCCCGGCAAGCAAAGTTATCGGAACCGATAACGCGGCATAATTTTCCTCTCGACCAAAAGCGGAGTTTGGCGCCCAGCACCGTAGGGCGCAGGGAAGCACGGCCGTAGGAGCGGACTCCGTCCGCGATTCGGCGGATAACGCCGGCGGTCGGGGTTAACAGCCCCCTCTCCCGCAAGCGGGAGAGGGGGCTGTTCGTGCCACCGGGGCATCCGGCGTGGCCAGGGAAGCCAATCGCGGACGGAGTCCGCTCCTACGGGGAAACTCCGTGCCTCATTGCAGACTGTAGGAGCGGGCCCTGCCCGCGAATCGCGCGCAGGGCGCGCTCCTACAGGGGAATGACATCGGCGCGCGGGCTTTCCCCTCACCCCAGCCCTCTCCCGGAGGGAGAGGGAGCTAGGCCGTGCCGAGAGACGGCCTGGTTTCAGCCGGCGATCCCTGTGCTAGCCGGCTAACGCCGAAACACCCATGTACTCCGAACGGTCCCCTCTCCCTCCGGGAGAGGGCTGGGGTGAGGGGGCCGCAGGCCTGCTCGCGATTTCGCGCGCAGGGCGCGCTCCTACAAGGGAATGGCGCGGGCGGGGCAGCGTAGGAGCGGATCTCATCCACGAATCGCGCCGGTGGTTCCGGCTATCGCGGCCTCAGAACACCGGCGGCCGCCGGGTGATCAGCCCCTGGCGGGCGACGCGGGTCAGCTCGTGAACTAGCGGCTGTAGTTCCTCGGCGCGCGGCGACTGGATCACGGCGAAGTCGAAATGGTCGCGGGGGAAGCGGGCGATTTCCGCAAGGTCGGCGGCGAACTGGATAAGGAAGGTGCGCGAGCCCTGCCAGCGCTTCGGCCAGCCTTCGAGGTAGCGAACCAGGGTGGGCTGGTGGTGGCCGCATAGCAGTATGCGCGGGTTGCGCCGCAGCAGGCCGGTGGTGATGGGGGCCAGGCGCACCTGGGGATTGGGACAGGTCATGGTGTCATGTCTCCGCCTCTGGGGTCCTGCTGGACGCGGCGAGAGGCACACCGAACCAGCGCTTTAGCGGTATTTCGATGCCCCTGGAGCATCAGCGCCCCGCAAGTTGCTACTTAAATCGGCGCTGTGCGGCATCCTAGAGAAGCCCCGGCGATACTGTCAAGGCGACTTCCGGCTGACGAGAGAGCCCCGATGAGCACCCCACCCCTGCGCCTGTTCTTCGCCCTGCCCTGCCCGGAGGAAATCCGCGCGCCCCTGGCCGCCTGGCGCGACAGCCTGGCCATCGACGGCCAGCCGGTGGCGGCGGCCAACCTGCACCTCACCCTGGCCTTCCTCGGCGCGGTGCCGCGCGCCCGCAAGGCCGAGCTGCTGGCCCTGGGCGCGAGCCTGCCGCGCGCACCCTTCGAACTGCTGCTGGATCGCCTGGAACGCTGGCGCAACGGCATCCTGCACCTGGCGCCGACGGCCATCCCGCCAGCGCTGCCCGGCCTGGTCCAGGCCCTGCAAGATGCCCTGCAGCTCAGCGGCTTCGAGATCGAGCGGCGGCCCTTCCGCCCGCACCTGACCCTGGCCCGTCACTGCCGCCAGACACCCGACGCCATGGCGCAGTTCGCCTGGCCGGCCCGCGAGCTGGTGCTGTACAGCTCGGAGAACGGTCCCCACGGCGTGCATTACCGGGCCATCGGCCGCTGGCCCCTGGACGGCGAACGGGCACTCAGCGATTGAGCGCGGCCCACGCCTCGGCGTAATCGAGGAAGCGGCGCAGCCCCTGGGTCGGGTACTTGTCCACGTGCAGGGCGCGGAAGAAGGTGCGCCGCAACGGCCCCAGGGGATTGTCCAGGGCGACCAGCTCGCCGCCGGCCAGCTCATCGGCCACCACCCGCCGCGACAGGCAACTGATGCCGGCCCCGCTGGCCACCAGGTGCTTGATCGCCTCGGCGTTGCTCACCTCCAGCGGCGCCGCCAGGCTGCCCAGGCGCGGCAGCACCTGCTGCTCGAAGGTCACCCGGGTGCCGGAGCCGGCCTCGCGGAGGATCCAGCGTGTCGCCGCCAACTGCTCGAAGGTCACCTGCGCCGCCCGCGCCAGCGGATGCTCGGGCGCCGCGACCAGCAACAGCTCATCCTCGATCCACGGCAACAATTGCACCTGCGGATGCTGGATGGGCGACTCGATGTAGGCCACGTCCAGGCGGAACTCGCAGAGCGCGGCCAGGATCTCGCGGCTGTTGGCCACCTGCAGTTGCAGGCGGCTGTCCGGCAGTTCGGCGAGAAACCCGGCCATCACCCGCGGCAGCAGGTAGCCACCGATGCTGCGGCTGGCGCCCAGGGCCAGCTGCACCGGCGCGTGCTGGAACAGCGTCTCCAGCTCGGCGCCCTGGGCCAGCAGGGCGCAGGCCCGGGGATACAGGGCGCGACCGTTGTCGTTGAGCGCCAGGCGCTTGCCGCTGCGGTCGAACAGGCGCGTCTGCAGGGTGCGCTCCAGTTCCTGCAGCGCCTGGCTGGCCGCCGATTGCGAAAGCGCGATGGCGGCCGCCGCCTGGGTCACGTTGCCGTGCTCGGCGATGGAGGTGAAGGTGGCCAGCTGGCGCAGGGTGATTCGCGGGGCCATATCGATAAAACCGTTTGATCCAATAAGAACAATCCGTTTTTACACTAAGCAGGCAGCGCACACCATGGCAGCACCTTACACAAGGAGCCCGTCATGCTTACCCGCCTGCGCCGCACACCCTACCTGGTCCCCGGCGCCCTGCTCTGCCTGCTGATCGCCGGCGCCGCCAACCTGCTGGTGCGCATCCCCGCCATCAGCCACCTCGGCCTCGGCAGCCTGACCCTGGCCATCCTCCTCGGCCTGCTGCTGGGCAACCTCGGCCTGGCCCGTTTCGGCGGCCTGCGCCCCGGCGTCGAGCTGTCGCGCCAGCAACTGCTGCGCCTGGGCGTGGTGCTCTACGGCCTGCGCCTGACCTTCCAGGATATCGCCGCCCTCGGCCCGGCGGCGCTGGTGATCGATGTGCTGATGGTCACCAGCACCCTGCTGGTCGCCGGCTGGGTCGGCGTGCGCTGGCTCAAGCTGCCGCGCGAGAGCGCCCTGCTGATCGGCGCCGGCAGCGCCATCTGCGGCGCCGCCGCGGTCATGGCGAGCAGCCCGGTGCTGCGCGCCCGCGCCGAGCACACCGCCGTGGCGGTGGCCACCGTGGTGCTGTTCGGCACCCTGGCCATGCTTCTGCACCCGCTGCTGTTCGCCCACCTGCCGAACCTGTTCGGCAGCGCCAAGGCCTTCGGCATCTTCAGCGGCTCGACCATCCACGAGGTGGCCCAGGTGGTCGCCGCCGGCCGCGCCATGGACCCGGCCGCAGCCGACGCCGCGCTGATCAGCAAGATGCTCCGCGTCCTGCTGCTGGCCCCGGCGCTGCTCTGCCTGGGGCGTTTCGCCGCCAGCGACGAGGCAGCCAGCGAAGGCCGGCGCCGCCTGCACATTCCCGGCTTCGCCGTGGCCTTCCTGCTGGTCACCGGCCTGCGTTCGCTGGGCCTGGTGCCGCACGCCTGGCTGGCGCCGCTGCAACAGCTGGACGACGTATTGCTGGGCATGGCCATGGCCGCCCTGGGCCTGGCCACCCGCCTCGGCGACCTGCGCCGCGAAGGCCCCAAACCGCTGCTGCTGGGCGCCGGGCTGTTCGTCTTCCTGCTGGTGGGCGGTGGCCTGATCAACAGCGGCGTGCAGCACCTGCTGGGCTGAAGCACAATGAAAATAAAAAAGGCGGATGCCGCTGGGCATCCGCCTTTTTCATGGCTGCGGGATCGCTCAGCTGGAGAGCTTGCGGTCCAGGGAGAAGGGACCGGCGCCGCTGATGAGCAGGGCCACACTGATCATGATCAGGGTGAAGGCGTATTCGAAGCCGTTGTTGGTGATGAAGAAGCCGTTGGCGATGTGCACGCTGAACACGGCCACCAGCATGGCGACGATCAGCGGGATGCTGGCCAGGCGCACCAGCAGGCCGAGCACCAGGAACAGCCCGCCGAAGAACTCCGCGCTGCCCGCCAGGGTGGCCATCAGGTAGCCGGGGGTCACGCCGAGGGATTCCAGCCACTGGGCCATGCCCGACAGGCCCGGGCCGCCGAACAGGCCGAAGAGTTTCTGCGAGCCGTGGGCCATGAAGGTCAGGCCGGTGGTGATGCGCAGCACGGCCAGGCCGACGCCGGCGTTGGTGGACAGGACGGATTTGACGAGAGCGTTCATGGTGCATCCTTGTGCAGAGGAAAGTGGGTGAGGCAACCGTCGTTGCTTGAGCAGCAATATAGATCATCGATTCGATATAAAAAGCGCAAAAACACGCTAAAAAATATCGAAACGACCGATCACTTCTGGACGGAAGCTACCCGCTGCCGGGACTCCAACCCATCACGCTCCCGCTGATAGGCAAGATAGTACTTGTTGACGCTGCTGACGTAGTTCACCACACCCATGCCCACTTCCTGGGCCGCCACGCGCTCCACCTGGAAGAACCAGCGATCCGGGTTCAGGCCCTGGCGGCGGGCCTGGGCGCGCAGGCCCTGGACGCGCTCGGCGCCGACGTTGTAGGCGGCGAGGATGAAGCCCAGGCGCTCGTGCTCGTCCATGCGCGGGCTGTTGAAGTAGTCGCGGCGCAGCATGGCCAGGTACTTGCTGGCGGCCTGGACGTTGTTCTCCTTGCCTTCCACCGAACGCAGCCCGACGCTGCGCGCCGCCGCCGGGGTGACCTGCATCAGCCCGGTGGCGCCGGACGCGCCGCGGGCGCCGGGGGTGAGGTTGGATTCCTTGTAGGCCACCGCGGCCAGGGCCAGCCAGTCGAGGCGGTACTGCTCGGCGAAGCGCTGCAGGGTCGGGCGCACCGCTTCGAGCTTCTTGCGGTCGCCCTTCTCCAGCGGGTTGCGCACCTGGTAGGCGTGGCGGTACAGGCGCTGGAAGTTGCCGTCCTGCTCCGCCGGGGCGTGGTAGTCCTTGAGGAAGCGGTCGACGCTGGCGTGCAGCATGGAGGCGTCGCGGCGCACGTACCAGGTCATGTTCTGGCGGTTGTCGAGCACCAGGTGGCGGTCGATGCGGATCTTCTTGAACACCTTGGCCCAGCGCTCGGCGATCGGCTGTTCCACCACGGTGCAGGGATAGATGCCGGCCTGGACCATCTCCAGCACGTCTTCCACCGCCAGGGACGGGTCCACCCAGTCGATGCCGATGGGCGCCAGGCGGCGTTGCGCCAGGCGCTCGTTGACCTGCCCGATGGCCTCGCCGGCGGCGCTGCCGGGGGCCAGGGCGATACGCTTGCCGGCCAGTTGTTCCAGGCGCGCGTAGCGCTTGTTGCCCTGGCGCGAGACCAGCACCAGCGGCACATCCTGGCGCCACGGCAGGCTGGCGGCGACGTCCTGGCCGTCGCGGGCCACCAGCACCTCGCCGGGGGCGACCAGGTCGCCTTCGCCACGCAGCAGCGCGGCCAGCAACTGGTCCTTGGCCTTGGGAATGAACTTCAGGGTGAGCGGCTTGCGCCCGGGGGCGTTGTCGTTGAGGTATTGCTCGAAGGCGCGCAGGCGGTTGTACTCGACGCCGATAGGCTCGCCCTTGATCTCGCCGGAGCTGTTGCGGCTCTGGTTGACCAGCACGCGCAGCACGCCGCTGCTGCGGATGCTGGCCAGGTCGCGGGTGTCGGCGCTCTCGCGCTGCCAGTTGTCCGGCTGGCTGGTCAGGCGCGCGGCCGCCGGCTGCGGCAGCCATGCCAGCAAGCAGAGAGTGAGCAGCAGCAGTCGCGTCATCCAGGTCTCCAAGGATCGGTCATTCACCAGCGGCCCACTGAGAAAGCGGCGCCCTCCGCAAGTTCCCGGCCCCGAAAAAAGGGGCGCGAGCGTCTCACAAGCGGAGACTGATGCCAATCCAAAATTCCCGAAGCACTTTCACAAGTGCATTCAACAGGCTGTTTTTTAAGACTTTCTTAAGAAAACAGGGGATTCTGCTATGCTGCCCGCCCGAATCCACAGGGGTCTGAAGATGTTTGATCACGATCGCGACGGCGCCTGTTTTTGTGCGGGACTAGGCGCGAGGAGAGCGGTTTGGTCATTCCAAATAAACGACGAGCAACGACGTACCGCACAAAAACAGGCCCGTCCCTTCGGGTTGCGCGGCAAATGGCGCCATGCGTCGTTGCGGGACTTGGCAAGGGGGCACCATTCCCGGCGTCCCGCGCCTAACCTGGCGCCATTTGACGCAGCAACGCGGTTCGTGATCAAACATCTTCAGACCCCGGTGAACCATGCAACTGATCGACATTGGCGTCAACCTCACTCATCCGACTTTCGCCAACCGGTTGCCGGCGGTCATCGATCAGGCCATCGGCGCCGGCGTGGTGCAGATGGTGCTGACCGGCACCAGCCTCGACGAGAGCGAAGCCGCCCTGCGCCTGTGCCGCGAACGCGACGAAAGCGGCCAGCGGCTGTTCTGCACCGCCGGTGTCCACCCGCACGATGCTTCGCAGTGGAACAGCGCCAGCGCCGCCACCCTGCGGGGCCTGCTGGCGGAAGACAGGGTACGCGCGGTCGGCGAGTGCGGCCTTGACTTCAATCGGGATTTCTCGCCGCGACCGCAACAGGAAAAGGCCTTCGAGGAGCAGTTGGCCCTGGCCGTGGAGCTGCAGCGCCCGGTGTTCATCCACGAGCGCGACGCCGGCGAGCGCCTGCTGGCCATCCTCAAGGGCTTCCGCGACCAGTTGCCCGCCGCCGTGGTGCATTGTTTCACCGGCGAGCGGCGCACGCTCTACAACTATCTCGATCTCGACCTGCACATCGGCATCACCGGCTGGATCTGCGACGAACGCCGCGGCACCCACCTGCAGGAACTGGTGCGGGAGATCCCCCGCGGCCGCCTGATGCTGGAGAGCGACGCCCCCTACCTGCTGCCGCGCAGCCTGCGGCCCAAGCCGAAGCACGGGCAGAACGAGCCGGCCTTCCTCCCCGAGGTGTTGCGCGTCACCGCCCTGCATCGCGGCGAGACGGAAGACGACCTGGCGGCCCATACCACGGCCTGCGCCCGGCGCTTCTTCGGCCTGTCGGAAATTGCCGAACAAGGCTGACGAATACCCCTCAAGAATGTCCGGAAAGCGACGCTAACCTGGGAGGCGAAGCTGTCTTGACCCTCATCAAGACAGACTTCTTCTCTTCAACGAGAATGAAGGCCAAAAGCCATCATTCCCACTACAAGAAGCATCCCCATGGGCGCCTGGATCCGCGATATCTCTCTGAAGTACAAGTTCTGGGCCGTGAACGCGGTCGCCTTCTTCACCACCTTGCTGCTCGTGCTGTTCTCCATGCACCAGGAAGTGGACGCACGCAACCAGGCCGCCCGCCAGGGCGCCGAGGTCCAGGCCCGGCTGCTGCAGAACTGGCCGGCCGGCACGGCGCTGCCCAGCGCCGACAACCTGCTGAGCTTCGCCAGCGGCAGCGCCCCGCAACTGCCGGGCGTGGACACCGGCGCGCTGGCTCGCGGCAACGGCTGGGTCGACCTGGGCGGCGCCTCCAGCCGCCTCGGCCCGCTGGCCGGCGCCTGGGTGCGGGATGCCGGCGACGGCCAGCGCATCGCGGTGCTGGCCCCCGGGGCCGACCTCTGGCAGGTGTTCAGCGAGCGCGCCCTGGCTTACGCCGGCGCGGTGCTGGTGCTGATGATGGCCCTGCTGGCCGCCTCGCAGTTGCTGATCCGCTTCATCCTCACCCACCTGCTGAAGCTGCGCGACGTGATGCAGCACGTGGAGCGCAGCGGCGACCTTTCCGCCCGCGTGCCGCTGGACAGCCGCGACGAGGTGGGCCAGATGGCCACTGCCTTCAACGCCATGCAGGCCGGCTACCAGCGCGTGGTCGGCACCGTGGCCCAGGCCGCCGGGCGCCTCGACGAAGGCGCGCGCACCCTCGCCCAGAGCATGGGCCAGGTGCGCCAGGGCATGCTCGGCCAGCAGAGCGAGACCGACCAGGCCGCCACCGCGATCAACGAGATGTCCACCACCGTGCACCACATCGCCCAGCACGCCGCCGACACCCGCGACCAGTCGCAGGAAGCCGACCGCCTGGCCGGCGCCGGCCAGCAGGTGGTGGGCCGCGTCGGCGAGTCCATCGCCGGGCTGTCCCAGGGCGTGCAGCAGACCGCGCAGATGATCCAGCAGCTGGCCGAGGACAGCCAGAAGATCAGCAGCGTGGTCAGCGTCATCCATGGCATCGCCGAGCAGACCAACCTGCTCGCCCTCAACGCCGCCATCGAGGCCGCCCGCGCCGGCGAGATGGGCCGCGGCTTCGCCGTGGTGGCCGACGAGGTGCGCAACCTGGCCAAGCGCGTGCAGGACTCCACAGACGAGATCACCCAGATGATCAACGCGCTGCAGTCCGGCACCCGCGACGCGGTGGAATTCATGCAGGAAAGCTCGTTCAAGGCCGACGGCTGCGTCGAGCAGGCCCAGGAAGCCGGCGAGGCGCTGGCGGCCATCGCCGGGGCGGTGGCGCTAATGCGCGAGAGCAACACGCAGATCGCCGTGGCCGCCGAGCAGCAGAGCCAGGTGGCCGAGGAGATGACACGCTCGGTGGTGGGTATCCGCGACGTCACCGAGCTGACCGTGCAGCAGACGGTGGATTCGGCCGGCACCAGCCACGAGCTGGCCGAGCTGGCCGGCGAGCTGAGCCGGGCGATCCGCCAGCTGCGCCTGTAGCCCCTCCGCCCAGCCACGCGGCCCGGCACTGTCCGGGCCGCGCCGTTTCCGGCTATCGAAGCCATAGGCGATAGTCATTCGCCGCCCACCCGCCGCGGACCTAGACTTTGTGTAGGCGTCCGTGAAAACGGGCAAGACCGGAAAAGGAGTCCGCCCATGGGCAAACGTCATCCCAACCTGTTCGCCTGGCAATGGCAGGGCTATGCCGCCAATCACCGCAACCCGACCAACCTGGCGTTGCACCTGGTGGCGGTGCCGCTGTTCGTGGTCGCCGCCCTGGTGCTGCTGAGCGGGCTGTTCAAGCTGAGCCTGGGCAGCATCCTGCTGGGCGTCATCGGCATGGTCGCGGCGCTGGCCATCCAGGGCCGCGGACACAAGCTGGAAGAGCAGCCCCCCGAGCCGTTCAGCGACCGCAAGGACGCCGTGGGCCGCCTGCTCGCCGAGCAGTTCGTCACCTTCCCGCGCTTCGTCCTCAGCGGCGCCTGGTGGCGCGCCTGGCGTAACCGCCGGCGCTGAGCCCTAGCCGAAGATGGTCGCGGTCTGCCGCGAGATCGCCAGCAGCTGGCCGTCCGCCGTCCAGCACTGGGCGGCGATGTGCCCGTAGCCGTCGCGGGCGTGTTCGATGGTCGCCAGGTACTGGCACCAGCCGTTGGCCGGCAGGGCCGGTTGCGGCTGGACGAACTCGATGGTCCAGGTCAGCGAGCTGGACGGCGCCGGCGTCTTGAGCATCGGCAGGGTCGCCGGCGGCCAGGCGTCGATCAGCGCCAGTAGGTGGCAGACCTCCATCGGCTCGTCGCCCACGCCATCGCCGCGGAAGCGCATCCAGCCACCCATCTCCCGTGAAGTGCTCGACGAAAAGGGCATGCCGCCCACAGCCCAGCGCATGGCGATGTGGCGGGTGAACTCGGGCATCAGCTTGCGGATGAAAGGCAGCTCCTGGCAGTCGTCCACCGCCTTGAAGGCCGGCGCCGGCAGGCCCTCGACCTGCACCACCGACTCGCGCGGCAGGCCGAAGCTGGCCTGGGCCAGGGTCAGCACCTGGCCGTTCTGCACGGCGCGGCAGAACACCTGGCTGACCGCCTTGCCCTCGCGCAGCACCTCGGCCTGGAAGCTCACCGGCACTTCCGGCTCCACCGGGCCGACGAAGGTGACGGCCAGCGAGCGCAATGGCCGCCCGGCCTCGGCGACGCCGGCCATCGCCTCGTAGGCCATGGCCGCCACCAGGCCGCCGAAGCTGGCGCGCCCCTGGCCCCACTGCGCCGGGATCACCACGCTTGTGGGTGCACTGCGCACCGCCTGGATGAGTTCGGGAAAGGTCATCGTCGCCTCCTGCTGAGTGGGTCAGGGGGCATCTTAGGGGGAAAGGCGGCGGGGCTGGCAACCATCCTTAGGGCTGAACGCGGGTCCACTCAAGGGGCGAATGTTCGTTCATACATGGGAGTAGGGTTGGTCGTGGGGCATATGTGCAGGGCTTTAAGAGCGCCCTCTCCCCAACCCTCGGCTGCGCGCCCCGCCCTGAAGGGAGAGGGGGCTGTCCGGAGCGGATGGGGAGTTCGGAGTCATCCTGGCGCGTAGGGCGTATAACCGTTCGCGGCTATACGCCGTCGGCCGTGCCACCGGGGCGTCCGGCGTGGTTGATGAACCAATCGCGGACGGAGTCCGCTCCTACGACCGTGCTTCCCTGAACCGAGCGGACTCCGTCCGCGATTATCCGTCGCTGAAAACGGCGGATGGCGCTCAGCCCAACGCCTTGAGCAACCGCTCCAGGCTCTCGTCGGCATCCCGCTCGGCCAGGTCGTGCAGGGCGTTCCAGTGCGGCTGCAGGGGCATCAGGTCGAGTTCGCGCTCGCTGCGGATCAGCCACTGCTCGTAGTCGTGCCAGGTGCCCAGGGTGGACTGGGCCTCCTTCAGCGGCGCCAGCACCTTCTGCGGCAAGGGCGAATCCTTCGGGTAGGCCTCCAGGGCGTAGCGCACGCGCTTGATCAGCAGGCGCAGGCGATGGCGGTCGTGGGCCGGGTCCTTCAGGGCGATGCGCAGCTTGTGCCACTGCTTGGCCAGGCGCTTGCGCACCTGGGCGTGCAGGCCTTCGAGCACGCCGTGGCGTTCGGCGGTGCGCCAGAGCATCGGCCAGCCGTCGAGCAGGCGCATCAGCCGGTCCCACTGCGGGCTGGCGAGCAGCGCCAGGTAGCCGGAGGTCAGTGCCGGCCGGCGCAATGCGGCGGCCTTTTCCAGGCCTTCGGCTTCCAGCACCGGCAGCAGCACTTCGAGGTCGCGCAGCGGCCCGCTCAGGCGGCCCAGTTCGCTCAGCGCCGCCTCGATCTCGTCGATGCCGGGCATGCCCTGGGCCGGATGCAGCAGGCTGCGCAGGCGCCGCACGGCGATGCGCAGGTCGTGCAGCGCCTCGCTGTCGGAGCGCGCGCGCAGGCGCTCGGAGGCCGCGAACAAGGCCACCTCCTGCTCGATCACATGGGAAACCAGATAGTCGCTGAAGGATGACACGGCGAACTCCGTCCGTCGGGGCCTGGAATCTATGAGGTTAGCTGGCGGCGCATCGGCGGCAAGCCGCCGCCCGTGGCCGATGGTCGCATGGTATTTCAGCGGCCACGCCGGGCCAGCCGCCAGGGCAGTTGCCGGCGCAGCCGCGCCAGGTGCTCGCGCAGTTCCTGCGGCGCAGAGCCGGCGCCGGCGTAGCGCTGGCGTTCGAACGCCGCCAGGTAGGCCTGGATGCTCGCGGCCTGGGCCGGCAGCGCAGCCATCGCCCGCTCGGCGAACGCGCGCGGCCCTTCGCCGGCGTGGCGCTGCAGGCCCTGGCCGGCCAACAGTTGTTCGAAGCGCTCGAAGCTGCGCAGTTGCACATCCCGCGTCCGCCGCCAGGGCTTGAACAGCAGCAGCGCCAGCAGGCCCAGCGACAGCGCCCCGCCGCCCACCAGCAGCACGCCGGTCCAGAGGCTGTCGCGATCGCCGAACCAGGCCCGCAGCAGGCCCGCCTGCTGCTCGCCCTGGTAGCCCAGCACCCAGCGCTGCCAGTCGTAGTTGAGGTTATCCCAGCCCAGGCGCAGTTGGCTGAGCAGGCCGAAACCGCCATAGCGCAGGCGGGCGAAGGGCGAGTCGGCGAGGAAGCTGCCCTCCTCCGCCAGCGCCGCCTGCAGGCCGCGCTCGATGCGCGAGGGGGCGACCTGGAAGGTCGGGTCGACGCTGCGCCAACCCGCGCCCGGCGACCAGTACTCGACCCAGGCGTGGGCGTCGAACTGGTGCACCAGCAGGTAGTCGCCGGCCGGGTTCAGCTCGCCGCCCTGGTAGCCGGTGACCACCCGCGCCGGGATGCCCGCCGCGCGCAGGACGAAGGTCATGGCCCCGGCGTAGTGCTCGCAGAAGCCGCGGCGGGTGTCGAACAGGAAGCCGTCGATGCGCTCCTCGCCGGTGGCCGGCGGACGCAGGGTGTAGGCGTAGGGTTGGTCGTGGAAGTGGCGCAGCACCGCCTGCACCAGCGCCTCGGGCTGCGGGTAGCGCTCGCGCAGCTCTGCGGCCCAGGCGCGCGAGCGCGGGTTGCCGCGGGCCGGCAACTGCAGGTCGCGGCGCAGCGCCGTGGCGCTGCTGTCCGGCTCGCGCAGGGCCCGGGGCCAGGAGCTGGCGCGGTACATCAGCACGTCCTGCACCGGGCGCCGCCGCTCCAGGCGGAAGTCGCTCATCATGCGCGCATCGTCCGGGCCGCCCTCAGCGACGTCGAGGGTGAACAGCCAGGGCCGCGAGCTGGGCTGCATGATCACCTGGTAGCTCAGCGATGGCCCCTGCCTGCGCCAGTCCGGCGCCCGTTCGCTGCGCCCCTGCCAGGACTGCGTCCAGCGCTGGCCGTCGAAATTCTCCAGGGTCAGGGCGCGCCAGTAGAGCTGGTCCTGGGGCGGCGCGGCGTCGTCGAACTTGACGCGGAAGGCCAGTTCGGTGGACTGGCTCAGCTCGACGAAGTCGCCGGGCATCATCGAGTCGCTGAGCCCGGTGGTGGCCTGGCCGCCGGGCAGCGGCAGCGACCACAGCGGGCCCAGCCGCGGGAACAGCAGGAACAGCAGGAGCATCAGCGGCAGCGCCTGCAGCAGCAGGCCGCCGGCCAGGCGCAGGGTGCGCCAGGGGCCTTCGGCGAAGCTGCTCTGCTGCAGGCCGATCAGCGCCGCCAGCAGCGCGGTGACCGGCAGCAGGCTGAAGGCCGCGGCCAGCAGGCTGGCGTCGAACAGGTAGCTGGTGGCCACGGCGAAGAAGCCGAGCAGGATCAGCACCAGGGCGTCGCGCCGCGTCTTCAGCTCCACCAGCTTGATGACGAAGGCGGCGATCAGCAGCACCACGCCGGCGTCCAGGCCGATCAGCGAGCCGCGCGACAGCCACACGCCGATGCCGGCGGCGATCACCAGGGCCAGCTTGGCCAGGCCGTTGGGGTAGCGCGCGCGCATGCGGTAGACCTGCACGCGCCAGGCCGCGCAGCCGAGCCAGAAGCCCACCACCCAGAACGGCAGGTGCTCCAGGTGCGGCAGTATCACCAGGGCCTGGGCCACCAGCAGCCAGGTCAGGGCGATGCGCGGGATCGGCTGCTGGCTCACGGCCGTACTCCGAACAGCGCCAGCTCGCGCAGACAGGCGCCGCGGTGGGCGTCGCCGCTGGCCAGCGGCAGTTGCACGCCGGGCAGGCGCAGGCCGAAGCTCTGGCCGCGCTGGGACAGTTGCAGCACCCAGTGGCAGAGGCAGGACAGGCGCGTCTCGACGTCGCCGCCGAGCAGCTCGAAGTCCAGCCAGAGGTCGCGCCCGCTGAGCGCGGCGAAGTCCTTCACCAGCAGGCCCTGGCCGCGGGAGTAGGCCTTCCAGTGCAGGCGCCGGCGCGAGTCGCCGCTCTGGTAGGGGCGCAGGCCCTGGAAGTCGTCGGCGCCGCTGCCGCTGGCGCGCAGGCCCTCGTC
This sequence comes from Pseudomonas sp. R3.Fl, assembly GCF_023516765.1. Lineage (NCBI taxonomy): Bacteria > Pseudomonadati > Pseudomonadota > Gammaproteobacteria > Pseudomonadales > Pseudomonadaceae > Pseudomonas > Pseudomonas sp. R3.Fl. The sequence goes on along the minus strand of NZ_JAMGSO010000001.1, from coordinate 5,817,242 downwards.
GTGCTCGTCGGCGCGGCCGCCTTCCAGGGGCAGGTCGGCGGGCAGCGGGCGCGGGTAGACCAGGCCGGCCTGGTCCAGGTCGAGCCAGCTCCAGGCCACCAGCAGGCCCAGGGGGAAGCGGCTCTCCACCCGCAGGCGGCCCGGCCGCAGCCAGCCGCGGCGCTCGGCCGGCAGCGTCAGCAGCAGTTCCTCGGCGCCATTGGCGCGCACGTCGGCGTACTGCAGCGCCTGTTCCGACCAGCCGAGGCCGATGGCCCGGCGTTCGCGGCCTTCGCCTTCCAGGCGCACGCGGAAGCAGACCTGCTCGCCGACGAACACCGGCAGCGCGCCCAGCGCGGTCAGGCGCAGGCCGCCGAGGTTACGGTAGGTGTGCAGGATGGCGACGATGAACAGCGACAGCAGCAGGAAGGTCAGGCCGTAGGCCAGGCTGTTCTGGTAGTTGATGGCGGTGAGCAGCAGCAGGACCACGGCGACGCCGAAGGCCACGCCCTGCCCCGAGGGGATGATGAAGATGCGCCGCTGGTTCAGTTGCAGCGAGGGCGATGGCGGGATGCGCCGGGCGATCCAGCTCTGCCACAGCGGGCGGACCTTCACCAGCATGGCCGGGCCCCGCTCACAGCGCCGGGACTTCGCGCTGCAGCCACTGCACCAGGGCGCCGCCACCGTGGCCAGAAGGGTCGGCCTGGTCGCGCAGGCGGTGCCCGGCCACCGACGGCAGCACCGCCTGGACGTCCTCGGGGATGGCGTAGTCGCGCCCGGCCAGCAGGGCCCAGGCACGCGCCGCGGCAAGCAGCGCCAGGCTGCCGCGCGGCGACAGGCCGAGGGCGAAGGCCGGCTGGCTGCGGGTGGCTTCGGCCAGGCGCAGCACGTAGTCGACCAGGGCGTCGCTGACGTGGACCTTCGGCACCTCGGCCTGCAGCGCCGCCAGCTCGGCGGGGGTGAGGATCGGCTCCAGCCGCGGCAGCAGGTCGCGCCGCGCCTCGCCCAGCAGCAGGGCCTTCTCCGCCGCGCGCCCCGGGTAGCCCAGGGACAGGCGCATGAGGAAGCGGTCGAGCTGGGATTCGGGCAGAGCGAAGGTGCCGCCCTGGGTCACCGGGTTCTGCGTGGCGATCACGAAGAAGGGCTCGGGCAGCGGCCGGGTGGCGCCCTCGATGGTCACCTGGCCCTCTTCCATGGCCTCCAGCAGCGCGCTCTGCGCCTTGGGCGTGGCGCGGTTGATCTCGTCTGCCAGCACCAGCTCGGCGAAGATCGGCCCGGGGTGGAAGACGAACTGCCCGGTGTCCTTGTCGAACACCGAGGTGCCGAGCACGTCGCCGGGCAGCAGGTCGGAGGTGAACTGGATGCGCTGGAAACTCAGCCCCAGCACCCGCGCCAGGGCGTGGCTGAGGGTGGTCTTGCCCATCCCCGGCAGGTCTTCGATCAGCAGGTGCCCGCGGGCCAGCAGGCAGGTCATGGCCAGGCGCACCTGGACTTGCTTGCCCAGCAGGATCCGGTCCACCGCTTCCAGGCATTGCTCCAGCTTGCCGCGCATCCTCACCTCGTGCCATGCAGACGAAAAGTCCGATCCTACTGGCCCGCCGCGGCAGCGAACAGGCCGCTTCGCCACAAACTGTGACGGGGCCGGCTCAACTGCCCAGCAGCCGCTCCACCAGCCAGCGCGCCGCCGGGCCCAGGCTGCGCTGCCGCGACCAGACCACGTCGACCGCCACGCTGCGCGGCCAGCCGGGCACCTGCAGCGGGTGCAGGCGGCCGTTGGCGAAGCGCTGGTTCATCCAGGTCGGCAGCTCCACCCAGCCGAAGCCGAGCACCGCCATGTCCAGCAGCAACAGGTAGGTCGGCGCCGACCAGCAGCGCCCGCCCAGGGGCGGCTCGGCGTCGTCGATGAAGGTGTTCAGGCGCAGGTTGCGATGGGCCAGCAAATCGCTGCGCTCGACCTTCTCCAGCTGCGCCAGCGGGTGCCCGCGGCTGACGAACAGGCCGAACTCGGCGCATTCGCCGAGGGTGGCCGAGCCGATGTCCGGCGGGTAGTTCGGCTGCGCGGCGAGCAGGCCGAGGGAAGCGCGGCCCTGGCCGACCAGGTCGATGACGTCGCCGTGCTCGGCGATCAGCCATTCGAACTCGATGTCCGGGAAGTGCTGGTCGATTTCCGCCAGGCGCTTCTCGAAGGGTCCGGACTGGTAGGTATCGGACATCGCCAGGGTCAGCCGCGGCTCCATTCCCGCCGAGAGCTGCCCGGCCAACTGGCCGAGGCGGTCGTTGGCCATCAGCACTTCCTCGACGCGGCCGAGCAGGGCCTTGCCGGCCTCGGTCAGTTTCGGCTGGCGCGCGCTGCGGTCGAACAGCTCCAGGCCCAGGTCGATCTCCAGGCGGGCGATGGCCTCGCTGACGGTGGACTGGCTCTTGCCCAGCTTGCGCGCGGCGGCGCTGAAGGAACCCAGGCAGGCGGCCTCGGCGAAGGCCTGGAGGGATTCGGGGGAATATTGCATGGGGGCCTCGTCCATCGGTTTTGCCGATGCTAGCCAACTTCGAAACAACCCTTCAACCGATGAGAATAGCCGCCAGCCGGCCCGGTGGGGCCCCTCTTTATCTGGAGAAAACCCATGAGCATGCAAAAGACGCTGAAGGAAAGGCTGTTCCACGCCCTGCTCTTCGAATTCATCGCCCTGGCCATCTGCGCCCCGACCCTGGCCTGGCTGATGGACCAGCCGCTGGGCCACATGGGCGCCCTGACGCTGATGTTCTCGCTGATCGCCACGCTGTGGAACATGGTCTACAACACCCTGTTCGACCGCGCCCAGCGGCGCCTGCAGTTCGCCCGCACCCTGCCGGTGCGTGTGCTGCACGCCTCGCTGTTCGAGCTGGGCCTGATTTTCATGCTGGTGCCGCTGGCGGCCTGGTGGCTGGGTATCGGCCTGGTGGAGGCGTTTGTGCTGGATATCGGGCTGATTCTGTTCTTCCTGCCGTACACCATTGGCTTCAACTGGGTGTATGACGCGCTGCGGGCGCGGTGGGTGGAGCGGCCGCGGGAGGTTTTGGTGCGTTGAGGGGGGGGACTTGGCACTTGTAGGAGCGAGCTTGCTCGCGAAGGGGGTTTGCCGGGAGCTGTGGTGCTGGGGTTAAGAGCGCCCTCTCCCCAACCCTCTCCCTGAAGGGAGAGGGGGCTGTCCTGAGCAACTTGGAAGTCCGGCACCATCCTCCCAACCCCGTCATTCCCGCGAACGCGGGACGCGGCTCCATCGCGAACAGCGCTTGCGCTGGCCCGAAGGGGAATAACCCAGAGACGTCTTGTTTGGGTGTAGCGCGCCGCTCCGAGTGCTCGGATGTCTCTGGTTTCGCCCCCTCGGGCGAGTCCCTTTTGTCAAACGGTGGAAGGCCACCCCCGTAAAAAGGAACCAAAAAGGCTTGCCCCGACATACGGGCCCGACAGAGTCGGGCTACCCTCACGAATTCCCCCGCCACGGAGGCCCGAACTAGGCGTCCCCCCCCGAGCGTACGTCCCTGTAGCCCGCGGGGCTCTCGCGACATCCATGTCGCATGACCTCCTGAGCGGGGGTTTCGTTCGGCCTTCTGAAGGGGCGTTCCGGTGCACTCGGAGGTTTCTCTGGAAGTCAGAATCGCGGACGGAGTCCGCTCCTACGGTTCCAGGAAGCTCGGCTTTTCGTAGGATGGGTTCAGGGAAGCACGGACGTAGGAGCGGACTCCGTCCGCGATTGGTTCATCAACCACGCCGGACACCCCGGTGGCACGAACAGCCCCCTCATTCAAGCCAGGGAAGCGACTATCGCCGCCAGCGCCGCAGCCGGATCGGCGGCCTGGCTGATCGGGCGGCCGATCACCAGGTAGTCGGAGCCAGCGTCCAGGGCCTGGCGCGGGGTGAGGATGCGGCGCTGGTCGTCCTGGGCGCTGCCGGCCGGGCGGATGCCAGGGGTGACCAGTTGCAGGGCCGGGTGCGCGGCTTTCAAGGCCGGGGCTTCCTGGGCCGAGCAGACCAGCCCGTCCATGCCCGCCTTCTCGGCCAGGGCCGCCAGGCGCAGCACCTGTTCCTGGGGCTCGACGTCCAGGCCGATGCCGGCCAGGTCCTCGCGCTCCATGCTGGTCAGCACGGTCACGCCGATCAGCAGCGGTTTCGGGCCATCGAAGGCGTCGAGGGTCTCGCGGCAGGCCGCCATCATGCGCAGGCCGCCGGAGCAGTGCACGTTGACCATCCACACGCCCATCTCGGCGGCGGCGCGCACGGCCATCGCGGTGGTGTTGGGGATGTCGTGGAATTTCAGGTCGAGGAACACCTCGAAGCCGCGGCCGTTCAGCGTCTCGACGATACCCGCGGCGCAACTGGTGAAGAGTTCCTTGCCCACCTTCACCCGGCACAGTTTCGGGTCGAGCTGGTCGGCCAGCGCCAGGGCGGCCTCGCGGGTGGGGAAATCCAGGGCGACGATGATCGGGGTCTGGCAGACGGACATGGGCTCTCTCGCGGGGGGATTCTGAAAAACGCCGCGCATTGTCGCAGAAAGCGCCGCCGCCGGCAGCTTCCGGCGACGCGTTGCCCGCCCTATACGCTCAGGCGCTCGCGCAGGCGGCCGAGCATGCCCAGCAGGCTGCCGACCTTCTCCCGCTCGCGCTCCTCGCGCGGCGCCTCGGCCAGGCGCGCCACCTGCGGCTGCGGTTGCGCGCGCCACAGCTGGGCCTGCTCGGCGGCGGCCTTCAGGCCCTTTTCGAAGAGGCCGCGGCGGATCGGCTTGGGCAGGTAGCGGAAGATCTGCGCCTGGTTGATCAGCGCCAGCAGGTCCTGGGTGTCGCGGAACGGCGTCACCACCAGGCTGAGCAGGCGCGGGTGGGCCTGGGCCAGGGACTTGAGCAGCGGCGCAGTGTCCTCGCCGGCAAGCTTCAGGTCGCTGACCAGGATGTCGATGGGCTCGGCGTTGAGCCGCAGCAATGCCTCGGCCAGGTTGCGCGCGCGGTGCAGCTGGTGATTGCCGGCGGCGCAGAAGTCGCCGACGCAGGCCAGGGTGTCGGCGTCGTCGTCCAGCAGCAATACGTTGAGCGGCGCGGCCAGCCGGCTGATGGCCTGCAGGTCGGGCGCGACGGCCTGGCGCCCGGCGATCTCCGCCGCCTGGCGCAGGGTGAAGGCCATTTCCTGCGGGTCCCAGGGCTTGGTCAGGTAGCGGAAGATGCCGCCGTTGTTCAGCGCTTCCACCGCCGCGTCCAGGTCGGAGTAGCCGGTGAGCAGGATGCGCAGGCAGTCCGGGGCGATCTCGCGGGCCCGGGCCAGCAGCTCGGCGCCGCTCATCTGCGGCATGCGCTGGTCGCTGACGAGGATCTGCACCGGCTCGCTGCGCAGGCGCTCCAGGGCGCGCCGCGGGTCGCTCTCGGTGAGCACCTCGTAGTGCCGGCGGAACTGCATCGCCAGGCTGCGCAGGATGCGCTCCTCGTCGTCGACGAAGAGGATGCGGGTCAGGCCGGTGGGCCGGGCCTGGCCGGACTGCGGCAGGGCCTTGAGCGGCTGGGTCATGTCAGGCACTCCGTTTCAGGTCGCTGGCCTGCGCGCGCGGCAGGCGGATGAGGAATCGCGTGCCGCGCCCCGGCTCGGAGGCGACGCGGATGCTGCCGCCGTGGTCCTGGACGATCTTGTAGCTGATCGACAGGCCCAGGCCGGTGCCCTGGCCCGGCGGCTTGGTGGTGAAGAAGGGGTCGAAGATGCGCGCCAGCACCTCGGCGGGCATGCCCTTGCCGTTGTCCTGCACCGAGACGTACACCGCCGCCTCGTCGGCCCAGGTCTTGACGTGGATGTGGCCGTAGCCGTCCATGGCCTGGGCGGCGTTGGTGAACAGGTTGAGCAGCACCTGGTTGATCTGCGAGGGCGCGCAGGCGATGGGCGGCAGCTCGCCGAGCTGGCGGATGATCTCGGCCTTGTCCTTGATGCTGTTGCGGGCGATCAGCAGCGCGCTCTTCACGCACTCGTTGAGGTCCACCTCCTCGCTCATGGCGCGGTCCAGGCGGGCGAAGTCCTTGAGCCCGCCGACCAGCTCGCCGATCTGCGCCAGGCCGTAGGTGGTGTCGCCGAACAGTTGGTCGAGGTCACCCAGCAGTTGCTCCAGGGGCGCCTCCGCACGGGCCTGCCCGGCGGCTTGCAGGGCGCGGGCCAGGCGCGCCTCGTCGCAGGCTGCATCGTTCAGGCAGTCCGCCAGCTCGGCCTGGCTCTCGGCCAGTTGCAGCAGCGGCAGGAGCTGTTCGCGGATCAGTTCGAGGTTGTTGCGCACGTAGCCCAGCGGGGTGTTCAGCTCGTGGGCGACGCCGGCGACCATCTGCCCCAGGGAAGCCATCTTCTCCGACTGCACCAGCTGCGCCTGGGATTCCCGCAGGTCGACCAGGGCCTTGCGCAGCACGCGGTTGCGCTGGGCGATGCGCGCCTCCATGGCCTTGAGCAGGTCGAGCACGGTGCCCAGGCCCAGGTAGGCGCCTTCGCCGTCGACCAGGATGAAGTCCTCGGTGATCGGGTACTTCAGTTGCGCGGTGACCTGCTGCGCCGCCTGTTCCAGGCTCCACTCGATGTCCACCCGCAGCGGGCTTGCGTTCATCATCTCGCTGACCGGGCGGCGGCCCCAGAGGTCGCGGCCGAAGCGCTGCATGAAGATGTCCTGCAGGGTGTAGCGGCTGATCAGACCCAGCGGGCGGCCCTGCCCATCCACCACCGGCAGCGAGAGGAAGGCGCGGTGCTCGGCGGTGAGCAGGCGGTCGGCGACGTCGCTGAGGCTCATCTGCGCCTGCAGCGGTTCCACGGCGCGCAGGAGTGCGTGCAGGGCGCTGGTGGTCATCGGCGGACTCCGCTGGCTGAAATGCCCGCCAGTCAATCAGGTCCAGATTGCCATCATGTGACAGCGGTCGCGCGCCACGCATCCTTCACGGGAAGGTCATACGCAGGCAACAAGCCTGCCTCCGACCACCGCCACACACTGACAAGCCGGGCGCGCGGGTTTATGGTGAAAGCTCGCATCCCAAGGAGAACGCCATGCCCTGGTACGCCTGGTTGATCATCGTCCTCGCCCTGGGCTCCATCCTCGGCGGCCTGTTGTTGCTGCGCGACAGCGCCCGCAAGCTGCCGCTGACCGAGGAGCAGCTCAAGCGCATCCATCAGCGCAACGCCGAAATGGACGCCCAGGACGCCCGCGACGACAAGCGTTGAGCGCCGCCGGCCGCCCCGGCGCCCGAGGTCATTTCCCTCATTCACCGCCACAGGCATGGATCAGGCTGGGCGAATTGCCTAGACTGCGGCCGGTGGATGGAGGACACGATGCTCAGGAAGCTACTCCCGCTGCTGCCAGGGTTGCTCCTGCTCGGCGGTTTCGCCCTCGGATTCGTCCAACCCCTGGGGCTCTTGATAGGCGCACTCTTCGTCGCCTGGACACTCTACGGCGAACAACGCCTGCCCTGGCTGCTCTGGTGGCCGGTGTGCCTGCTGGCGAGCTTCGCCCTGGCCGCGCACCTGCTGCCCGGCACCCAGTCGTGGACGCTCTGGCCGCCGCGGCAGCTCTCCGCCGACGCCCCGGCCTACGCGCTGCGCCTGTCCTGGGACAAGGCGCTGGCCGGCGTCACCCTGCTCGCCTGGTGGCTGCGCCGGCCGCCGCTGGCGGGGGCCTCGCCGGACTATGCCGGCATCACCGTGGTCGCCACCCTGTTCGCCGTGCCGCTGCTGGCCACCGCCCTGGGCCTGGTGGTGTGGCGGCCGAAATGGCCGGACGGCCTGTGGATCTGGCTATTGGTGAATTTCGCGGTGATCGCCCTGACCGAGGAACTGATCTTCCGCGGCCTGCTGCAGACCTCGCTGGTGGAGCGCCTGGGCGCCCCCGCCGGGATCATTGTCAGCAGCCTGCTGTTCGGCCTGGCGCACCTGCCCTTCAGCGGCCAGTTCGCCGTGGTGGCCGGCATCGCCGGGCTCGGCTACGGCCTGGCGCTGCACTTCAGCGGGCGCATGCTGGTGCCCATCCTCCTGCACGGGGTGGTCAACAGCGTGCACCTGTTGCTGCTGAGCTACCCGCTGCACCTGGGCCTGGGCTGATCAGGCGGCCTTGTAGACCAGCAGCAGGGCCTGCTCGGCCAGGTCGTCGAGGGTCATGCTGCCGTCCTGGCGGAACCAGGTCATGGTCCAGGACAGCGCGCCGGTGAGGAAACGCCGCAGGATGAACGGGTCGCCCTCGCAGTAGCCGGCGGCGCGCGCCTCGCCGAGCACGTCCAGCCACATCTGCTCGTAGATGTCGCGCAGGCCGAGGATGTAGGCCTGGCCCTCCGGCGACAGCGAGCGCCACTCGTAGACCAGCACCGCCATGGCCTCGCCGGTGCCGCCCATGATCGATTGCAGCTCGCAGCGGATCAGCGCCAGCAGGCGCTCGCGCAGGTCCTCGGCGTCGGCCAGGGCGGCGCGCATCAGAGCGGTGTTGTAGAGGATGGTCTCCTCCATCACCGAGCGCAGGATTTCGTCCTTGCTCTTGAAGTGGTGGAAGATGCTGCCGGACTGGATGCCCACGGCGCCGGCCAGGTCGCGCACCGTGGTGCGTTCGTAGCCCTTGGCGCGGAACAGGTGGGCGGCAGTCTGCAGCAGCTTGCCGCGGGCGCTCTCCGGGTCGGTGACCTGCCCGTTCGCCACCAGCTCCAGCATCACTTCGCGCGCTTTCTGGTCATCCACGCTCTGCTCTCCCCTCGTCCGCCATCCGGCCGCCACTGTTCAGGGCGATTCCATGATCGCCACGCAAGTACTTGTGCATACAGGTGAAATGTATGCCTGCGGCGGCAACCAAGCAAGCGCTTGGCCATCACTTGGTTGGGTTGTCTGGCGCTTATGCCCTCTTTTCAACCAAGCGCTTGCTTGGTAATGTCGAAACACCTCTCGACCGTCACGGGCAGAACAATGACCAAGACCGTACGCATCGGCTGCGCCTCGGCTTTCTGGGGCGACACCTGCAGCGCCGCCGCCCAGCTGGTGAAGGGCGCGGAGCTGGACTACCTGGTGTTCGACTACCTGGCCGAAATCACCCTGTCGATCATGGCCGGCGCGCGCCTGAAGAACCCCGAGGCGGGCTACGCCACCGACTTCGTCGAAGTGCTGGCGCCGCTGCTGGGCGAGATCGCCGGCAAGCGCGTCCGCGTCATCAGCAATGCCGGCGGGGTCAACCCGCAAGCCTGCGCCAAGGCCCTGGCAGCCGCCTGCGAGAAGGCCGGGGTACAGCTGAAGATCGCCGTGCTGGAGGGCGACAACCTGCAGCCCCTGGCCGGCGAACTGGCCAAGGCCGGGACCGTGGAAATGTTCAGCGGCGCCCCGCTGCCGCCGATGTGCGTGTCGATGAACGCCTACCTGGGCGCGCCCGGCATAGTCGAGGCGCTGGCGCTGGGCGCGGACATCGTCATCACCGGCCGCGTGGTGGACAGCGCGGTGGTCAGCGCCGCCCTGGTGCACGAGTTCGGCTGGGCCTGGAACGACTACGACAAACTGGCCCAGGCCGCGCTGGCCGGGCACATCATCGAATGCGGCGCGCAGTGCACCGGCGGCAACTTCACCGACTGGGAAAGCGTGCCGGACTACGAGCACATCGGCTTCCCCATCGTCGAAGTGCAGGCCAGCGGCGACTTCGTGGTCACCAAGCCGCAAGGCACGGGCGGCCTGGTCACCCCGCTGAGCGTCGGCGAGCAGATGCTCTACGAGATCGGCGACCCGCGCGCCTATCTGCTGCCCGACGTAGTCTGCGACTTCACCGGCGTGCAGCTGCGCCAGGCCGGCCCCGACCGCGTCGCCCTCAGCGGCGCCCGCGGCCTGCCGCCCACCGGCCAGTACAAGGTCAGCGCCACCTATCCCGACGGCTTCCGCTGCACCGCCAGTTGCCTGATCGCCGGCATCGACGCAGTGAAGAAGGCCGAGCGCGTGAGCCGGGCGATCATCGCCAGGACCGAGGAGATGTTCGCCGAACGCGGCTGGGGCCCCTACCGCGAAACGAGCATCGAGCTGCTGGGCAGCGAAGCCACCTACGGCCCCCATGGCCGGCGCCGGGACAGCCGCGAGATTGTGGTCAAGCTCGCCGTGCGCCACGCCCGCAAGGAGGCGCTGCTGCTGTTCTCCCGCGAGATCGCCCAAGCCGCCACCGGCATGGCTCCGGGCCTGACCGGCATCGTCGGCGGGCGGCCCACGGTTTACCCGGTAATCCGCCTGTTCTCCTTCCTGGTGGACAAGGCGCGCTGCCAACTGGCGGTGCGCATCGGCGAGGACAGCCATGCCGTCGTCCTGCCGCAGCTGGAGCACTTCGACCCGGCGGACCTGGCCGAGGCCGCGCAAGCCCCTGCCGCCAACGGCCAGGCCACGGCCAGCGTGGCGCTGGTGAAGCTGGCGGTGGCGCGCTCCGGCGACAAGGGCGACCACAGCAACATCGGCGTGATGGCGCGCAAGCCCGAATACCTGCCGTGGATCGCCGAGGCGCTGAGCGAAGGCGCGGTGGCCGAGTGGATGCAGCACGTGCTGGACCCGCAGCTGGGCCGCGTCAGCCGCTGGTACCTGCCGGCCAGCCACAGCCTGAACTTCCTGCTGGAGCACGCCCTGGGCGGCGGCGGCGTGGCCAGCCTGCGCATCGACCCGCAGGGCAAGGCCTTCGCCCAGCAGTTGCTGGAATTCCCGGTGGCGGTGCCAAAACACATCGCCGATGAACTCAGCTCTTCGTAGGAGCGGGCTCGCTCGCGAATGGATTTCCCGGCAGTTGCGTTGCCGGGTTGGTTCGCGAGCAAGCTCGCTCCTACAACAAGAACGAACGCTTGAGCAGGATGACAAGAACAATGGCATACGACTCGATCTTCAAGCCCGGCCTGTTCGCCGGCCAGACTGTAATCGTCACCGGCGGCGGCAGCGGCATCGGCCGCTGCACCGCCCATGAGCTGGCGGCCCTGGGCGCCCACGTGGTGCTGGTCGGGCGCAAGGCCGAGAAGCTGGAGAAGACCGCCGGCGAGATCGTCGAGGACGGCGGCAGCGCCAGCTGGCACAGCTGCGACATCCGCGACGAGGAGGCGGTGAAGGCGCTGGTGGCGCAGGTGCTCGCCGAGCGCGGGCCGATCCGGCACCTGGTCAACAACGCCGGCGGCCAGTACCCCGCGCCGCTGGCCTCGATCAACCTCAAGGGCTTCGAGGCGGTGGTGCGCACCAACCTGGTGGGCGGCTTCCTCATGGCCCGCGAAGTGTTCAACCAGAGCATGAGCAAGCACGGCGGCAGCATCGTCAACATGCTCGCCGACATGTGGGGCGGCATGCCCGGCATGGGCCACTCCGGCGCCGCCCGCGCGGGCATGGAGAACTTCACCAAGACCGCCGCCGTCGAGTGGGGCCACGCCGGGGTGCGGGTCAACGCCGTGGCGCCGGGCTGGATCGCCTCCAGCGGCATGGATACCTACGAGGGCGCCTTCAAGGCGGTGATCCCGACCCTGCGCGAGCACGTGCCACTCAAGCGCATCGGCACCGAGTCGGAAGTGGCCTCCGCCATCGTCTTCCTGCTCTCCCCCGGCGCCGCCTTCATCAGCGGCAACACCATCCGTATCGATGGCGCCGCCAGCCAGGGCAGCCGTGCCTTCCCACTGAGCAAGGCCAAGCCCGGACAGAGCCGTTCCTACAACGGCTTCCACCGCGCCTACCTGCCCGACGTGCTGAAGGACCAGGAGTAAGCCATGCCGCTGATCCAGTCGGAAATCGACACCCAGGGCGAGGACTTCGCCCGCAACCGCGAGGCCATGCTGGCCGCCGTGGCGAGCTTCCGCGAGGTCGAGCAGAAGGTGCTGGACAAGGCCGCCGAGGCCAAGCCGAAGTTCGACAAGCGCGGCCAGCTGCTGCCGCGCGAGCGCCTGAACCTGCTGCTCGACCCCGGCGCGCCCTTCCTCGAACTCTGCTCCCTGGCCGGCTACAAGCTGCACGACGACAAGGACGGCACCCAGGCCGGCGGCGGCATCATCTCCGGCATCGGCTACGTGGCCGGGGTGCGCTGCCTGGTCAGCGCCAGCAACAGCGCGATCAAGGGCGGCACCATCTCGCCCACCGGGCTGAAGAAGACCCTGCGCCTGCAGCAGGTGGCGCTGGAGAACAAGCTGCCGCTGGTGGCCCTGACCGAGAGCGGCGGCGCCAACCTCAACTACGCGGCGGAAATCTTCGTCGAAGGCGCGCGCGGCTTCGCCAACCAGGCGCGGCTGTCGGCCGCCGGCATCCCGCAGGTCACCGTGGTGCACGGCTCCAGCACCGCCGGCGGCGCTTACCAGCCGGGGCTGTCGGACTACGTGGTGGTGGTGCGCGGCAAGGCCAAGATGTTCCTCGCCGGCCCGCCGCTGCTCAAGGCCGCCACCGGCGAGGTGGCCACGGACGAGGAACTGGGCGGCGCCGAACTGCACGCCCAGGTCGCCGGCACCGCCGAGTACCTGGCCGAGAACGACGCCGACGGCGTGCGCCTGGCCCGCGAGATTCTCGCCGCCCTGCCATGGAACGCCCAGTTGCCGGCGCGCCCGGCAAGGCAATGGGACGAGCCGCTGTACCCGGCCGAAGAGCTTCTCGGCGTGGTCCCGGCGGACGCCCGCAAGCCCTACGACGTGCGCGAGATCGTCGCGCGCATCGCCGACGGCTCGCGCTTTCTCGCCTTCAAGAACGAATTCGACGCCCAGACCGTCTGCGGCCACCTGCACATCGAAGGCCACGCCTGCGGGCTGATCGGCAACAACGGCCCGATCACCCCGCAGGGCGCGGCCAAGGCGGCGCAGTTCATCCAGCTGTGCGAGCAGAGCAACACGCCGATCCTGTTCCTGCACAACACCACCGGCTTCATGGTCGGCACCGAGTCCGAGCGCCTGGGCGTGATCAAGCACGGCTCGAAGATGATCCAGGCGGTGGCCAACGCCACGGTGCCCAAGCTCACCCTGGTGGTCGGCGGCTCCTACGGCGCCGGCAACTACGCCATGTGCGGCCGCGGCCTGGACCCGCGCTTCATCTTCGCCTGGCCCAACAGCCGCACCGCGGTGATGGGCGGCGCCCAGGCCGGCAAGGTGCTGCGCATCGTCACCGAGGAAAAGCACGCCAAGGAGGGCAAGGAAGCCGACGCGAAGATGCTCGACATGCTCGAACAGATGACCGCGCAGAAGCTCGACGCCCAGTCCACCGCGCTCTACGGCACCGCCAGCCTGTGGGACGACGGGCTGATCGACCCGCGCGACAGCCGCCGGCTGCTGGGCTATCTGCTGGACATCTGCGCGGAGGCGGCGGTACGGCCGCTCAAGGGCAACAGTTTCGGGGTAGCGAGGTTCTGATACAGGCGCCCTCTCCCAGGGAGAGGGTGCCAAAGCGATCCGGCGTAAAGCGAACTTCCCGCCCGCTCCGAACAGCCCCTCTCCCTTCAGGGAGAGGGTTGGGGGGAGGGAAAAGGGAAGTGAACACCCAAGGCTCAGGAGGAAAACAACAAATGCTCTTCACCCAGGAACACGAAGAACTCCGCCGCACCGTCCGCAACTTCGTCGACAAGGAGATCAACCCCTACGTCGACCAATGGGAAAAGGACGGCCGCTTCCCCATCCATGAAGTGTTCAAGAAGGCCGGCGCGCTCGGCCTGCTGGGCATCTCCAAGCCGGAGAAGTTCGGCGGCATGGGCCTGGACTACAGCTACTCGGTGGTCGCCGCCGAAGAGTTCGGCACCATCCACTGCGGCGGCGTGCCCATGTCCATCGGCGTGCAGACCGACATGTGCACCCCGGCCCTGGCGCGCTTCGGCTCCGACGAGCTGCGCGAGGAGTTCCTGCGCCCGGCCATCGCCGGCGAGATGGTCGGCTGCATCGGCGTCTCCGAGGTCGGCGCCGGTTCCGACGTGGCCGGGCTGAAGACCACCGCGCGCAAGGATGGCGACGACTACGTGATCAACGGCAGCAAGATGTGGATCACCAACTCGCCGTCGGCCGACTTCATCTGCCTGCTGGCCAACACCTCCGACGACAAGCCCCACGTCAACAAGTCGCTGATCATGGTGCCGATGAAGAGCAAGGGCATCAGCGTCAGCCCGCACCTGGACAAGCTCGGCATGCGCAGCTCGGAGACCGCCCAGGTGTTCTTCGACGACGTGCGCGTGCCGCAGCGCAACCGCATCGGCGCCGAGGGCGCGGGCTTCATGATGCAGATGCTGCAGTTCCAGGAGGAACGCCTGTTCGGCGCGGCCAGCGGGATCAAGGGCATGGAGTACTGCGTCAACGCCACCATCGACTACTGCAAGGAGCGCAAGACCTTCGGCCAGGCGCTGATCGACAACCAGGTCATCCACTTCCGCATGGCCGAGCTGATGACCGAGATCGAGTGCCTGCGCGCCCTCACCTACCAGGCCACCGAGCAGTACATCCGCGGCAAGGACGTGACCCGCCTGGCCTCCATGGCCAAGCTCAAGGTCGGCCGCCTGGCCCGCGAGGTCACCGACGCCTGCCTGCAGTACTGGGGCGGCCAGGGCTTCATGTGGGAGAACCCGATCTCCCGCGCCTACCGCGACACCCGCCTGGTGTCCATCGGCGGCGGCGCCGACGAGATCATGCTCGGCATCATCTGCAAGCTGATGGGCACCCTGCCGGGCAAGAAAAAGAGCTGAGCGCTTTCGCCCTCGTAGGAGCGAGCTTGCTCGCGAACCAGCCCCGCTGCGGAAGCGTTCGCGAGCAAGCTCGCTCCTACGAAAAGCAAAGACGATGAATCGACGAGGAATTCCGGCATGAGCGAATTGCCGAACTGCGAAACCCTGCTGCTGGAACGCGATGGCGGCGTGCTGCACGTCACCCTCGACCGCCCGGACAGCCGCAATGCCATGAGCCTGGCCATGGTCGGCGAACTGCGCGCGGTGCTGGCCGCCGTGCGCGACCAACGCGAAGTGCGCGCCATCGTCCTGCGCGGCGCCGGCGGGCACTTCTGCGCCGGCGGCGACATCAAGGACATGGCCGGCGCCCGTGCCGCCGGCCCGGACGCCTACGCCGCGCTGAACCGCGCCTTCGGCGGCCTGCTGGAAGAGGCCCAGGCGCAGCCGCAGGTGCTGGTCGCGGTGCTGGAAGGCGCGGTGCTCGGCGGCGGCTTCGGCCTGGCCTGCGTGTCGGACATCGCCATCGCCGCCGACGGCGCCCAGTTCGGCCTGCCGGAAACCAGCCTGGGCATCCTGCCGGCGCAGATCGCCCCCTTCGTGGTCAAGCGCATCGGCCTGACCCAGGCCCGCCGCCTGGCGCTCAGCGCCGCCCGCTTCGACGGCCGCGAGGCGCTGCGCCTGGGCCTGGTGCACTTCAGCGAAGCCAGCGCCGATGCGCTCGGCCAGCGCCTGGCGGAATGCCTGGAGCAGGTGCGCCGCTGCGCCCCCGGCGCCAACGCGCAGACCAAGGCGCTGCTGCTGGCCACCGAGACCGAGGCCCTGGGCCCGCTGCTGGACGAGGCCGCAAAACAGTTCGCCGCCGCCGTGACCGGCGCGGAAGGCGCCGAAGGCACCCTGGCCTTCGTGCAGAAACGCAAACCCAACTGGGCACAATAGTCGCTGGCTCCCCGCATTCGCGAGGATGACGGAACATCCCCCGTCATTCCCGCGAACGCGGGAACCCACGACCAGCACCCAAGCCAGCAGGAGCACATCCATGCCCAGCTTCGACAAGATCCTCATCGCCAACCGCGGCGAGATCGCCTGCCGGGTGATCCGCACCGCCCAGGCCCTGGGCTACCGCACGGTGGCGGTGTACAGCGAGGCCGACGCCGAGGCGCGCCACGTGCAGTTGGCCGACGAGGCCGTGTGCATCGGCCCGGCGCCGGTCGGCCAGTCCTACCTGAAGGCCGCCGCCATCCTCGACGCAGCTCAGCGTACAGGCGCTGGCGCCGTGCACCCCGGCTACGGCTTCCTCTCGGAGAACGCCGAATTCGCCCGCGCCTGCGAGGCCGCCGGCATCGTCTTCATCGGCCCCAGCGTGGAAGCCATCCACCTGATGGGCAGCAAACGCCTGTCCAAGCTGGCCATGCTCGAAGCCAGCGTGCCCTGCATCCCCGGCTACGAAGGCGCCGAGCAGGACGACGCCACCCTGGCCCGCGAGGCCGAGCGCATCGGCTACCCGCTGATGATCAAGGCCAGCGCCGGCGGCGGCGGCCGCGGCATGCGCCTGGTGCAAGCGGCGGACGAGCTGGCCGCGCAGCTGCGCACCGCGCGCTCCGAGGCGCTGAACGCCTTCGGCAGCGACGAACTGATCCTGGAGAAAGCGGTGATCCGCCCGCGCCACGTGGAAATCCAGGTATTCGGCGATAGCCACGGCAACCTCGTCTACCTCGGCGAGCGCGACTGCTCGGTGCAGCGCCGCCACCAGAAGGTCATCGAAGAAGCGCCCTGCCCGGTGCTGAGCGCCGAACTGCGCCAGGCCATGGGCGAGGCGGCGGTGAAGGCCGCCGCGCGGGTGAACTACATCGGCGCCGGCACCGTGGAGTTCCTGCTGGACGCCAGCGGCGCCTTCTACTTCCTGGAGATGAACACCCGCCTGCAGGTCGAGCACCCGGTCACCGAGCTGGTCACCGGCCAGGACCTGGTGGCCTGGCAGATCCGCGTGGCCGAGGGCCAGCCGCTGCCGCTGAAGCAGGAGGAAATCCAGCTGCGCGGCCACGCCATCGAGGTGCGCCTGTACGCCGAGGACGCCGGCAACGGCTTCCTGCCGCAGACCGGCGAGGTGCTGCGCTGGGAGCCGCAGCTGCTGGACGGCATCCGAATCGACCACGGCCTGGTGGAAGGCCAGGCGGTGACGCCCTTCTACGACCCCATGCTGGCCAAGGTGATCGCCTACGGCGCCACCCGCGACGAGGCCCGGCGCAAGCTGGTGCGCGCCGTGGAAGACTGCGTGCTGCTCGGCGTGAAGGCCAACCAGCGCTTCCTCGCCAACCTGCTCCGGCACCCCGAATTCGCCGCCGGCGAGGCCACCACGGCGTTCATCGCCGAACACTTCGCCGACGACCCCAGCCTGCACCCGCAAGCGCCACAGCCCGCAGAACTGGCCCTGGCCGCCGCCCTGCTCTACCAGGCCTCGGCCAGCGCCCGCGCGCACCAGGGCGGCCTGTCCGGCTGGCGCAACGCCGGCAGCCTGCCCTGGCGCTACCAACTGCACGACGGCGAGCAGAAACACGCGGTGGAGCTGGACGTGCTGGAGCCCGGCGCGCAGCCCAAGCTGCTGGCCTACATCGGCGAATCGGTGGTGGCGCTGTGGCTGATCGCCATCGACGAGCGCTGGGTCGTGGCGGAGATCGACGGCATCCGCCGGCGCATCGCCCATCACACCCAAGGCGAACGCATCTGGCTGTATGGCGCCGGCGGCAACCTGGAACTGCGCGACATCACCCACGAGCCCGCCGGCGCCCAGGGCGGCGCGGCGTCGGGTACGGTCAAGGCGCCGATGGACGGCGCCATCGTCGACGTGCTGGTCAGCGAAGGCGCGCGGGTCAGCAAGGGCCAACTGCTGCTCGTGCTGGAGGCGATGAAGATGGAACATCCGCTCAAGGCCGGGGTCGACGGCATTATCCGCCGCATCCAGGTGAGCAAGGGCGAACAGGTCAAGAGCCGCCAGTTGCTGGTGGAAGTGGAAGCCGAAGACGCCTGAAACGCTTTTCGTAGGAGCGAGCTTGCTCGCGAATGGAGCTTCCCGGTAGCTACAGTGTTTTCGATGGACTCCGTACCCTCTCCCCAACCCTCTCCCTGAAGGGAGAGGGGGCTTGTCCGTGCCGAGAGAAGGTATGGTTTCAGTCGGTAATCACTGTGCTAGCCGGCTAATGCCGAACTATCAGCATCTGCCCAACGGTCCCCTCTCCCTTCAGGGAGAGGGTTAGGGAGAGGGCGCTCTTCAGGCCCAGCACCGAAGCCACCAGCAGAACACCATTCGCGAGCAAGCTCGCTCCTACAGGTGCAGTCCGAACACAACAAGAACACGGAGCCAAACCATGTCCCTGAACGCCAAGACCCTCTTCATCACCGGCGCCAGCCGCGGCATCGGCCGCGAGATCGCCCTGCGCGCCGCGCGCGACGGCGCCAACGTCGTGATCGCGGCCAAGAGCGCCGAACCCCATCCCAAGCTGGCCGGCACCATCCACAGCGTCGCCGAGGAAGTCGAGGCCGCCGGCGGCAAGGCCCTGGCCCTGCAACTGGACGTGCGCGACGAGAACGCCGTGCGCGAGGCCATGGCCCGCGCCGCAGAGCATTTCGGCGGCATCGACGGGCTGGTCAACAACGCCGGCGCCATCAAGCTGGTGGGCGTGGAGCGCCTGGAGCCCAAGCGCTTCGACCTGATGTTCCAGATCAACACCCGCGCGGTGATGGTCTGCAGCCAGGCCGCCCTGCCCTACCTGAAGCAGAGCCAGGGCCATATCCTCAGCCTGTCGCCGCCGCTGAACCTGGCGGAAAAATGGTTCGCCCAGCACGGCCCCTACACCGTCACCAAGTACGGCATGAGCATGCTCACCCTCGGCATGCACGAGGAGTTCAGGAAGTACGGCATCAGCGTCAACGCCCTGTGGCCGAAGACCATGATCGCCACCGCCGCCATCGAGTTCGAACTGGGCAGCCGCGACGCCTTCAAGCGGGCCCGCACCCCGGCGATCATGGCCGACGCCGCCTACGCCATTCTCGGCAGCACGGGCCGCAGCATCAGCGGGCGCCTGCTGATCGACGAAGACATCCTCCGCGAACAGGGCGTGAGCGACTTCGAGCAATACCGCTTCGATCCGCAGGGCGGGCCGCTGGTGCCCGATCTATTCCTGGATTGAGGCTGCGTGCCATCCCTGTAGGAGCGAGCTTGCTCGCGAACCCATTCCGCAGCGGGGCTTGTTCGCGAGCAAGCTCGCTCCTACGAAGAGCCCTGCCCGGTTTGCCGAACTGCCCGGCCGTGCGCGCGCCAAGGTCATAGCCCCAGCCTCGCCAGCGTCCTAGAGTCGAACGGGCGTGCACACGCCAGACAACAACGACAACAAGGGCCCGCGTCAATGAGCCATGCCGACCTGATCACCCCCACCCGCTTCATCGCCCACCTGCCCGCCACCCTCGGGCGCGTGCCGCGTATGCTGCGCGGGCTCTACTACACCGGCATCCGCAACCGCGAGAAGAACCTGTCCCTGGGCTGGGCCCTGGAGCGCGCGGCGCGCCTGTACCCGGACGCCCCGGCCCTGCTGGAAGGCCCGCGGCGCCTGTCCTACGCCCTGTTCAACGGCTGGGCCAACCGCCTGGCGCGCGCCTTCCAGGCCGAGGGCGTGAAGCACGGCAGCGTGGTCGCGGTGATGCTGGAGAACCGCGCCGAACTGCTGGTGACCCTCGCCGCCCTGGCCAAGCTCGGCGCCGTGGGCGCGCTGATCAACACCACCCAGCGCGGCCAGGTGCTGGCCCACAGCCTGAACCTGGTCAGCCCCGGCCACTTCGTGGTCGGCGAGGAACTGCGCGAGGCCTTCGACGAAGTCCGCGCCAGCCTGCAGGGCGGCGCCGAACGCCTGTACTGGGTGGCCGACGACGACACCCTGCGCGACCCCGGCCAGGCCCCGGCGGGCTGGGCCAACCTGATGCGCCTGGCGCAGTCCCAGGCCTCCGACAACCTGGCCGAGACCACCCAGGTGCGCCTGAAGGACGCCTGCTTCTACATCTACACCTCCGGCACCACCGGCCTGCCGAAGGCCTCGATCATGAGCCACGGGCGCTGGATCAAGGCCTACGGCGGCTTCGGCCACTCCGGCCTGGGCCTGGGCCGCGACGACGTGCTCTACCTGACCCTGCCCTGCTACCACAACAACGCCGTCACCGTGTGCTGGAGCGCGGTGCTGGCCGGCGGCGCGGCCATCGCCCTGCGCCGCAAGTTCTCCGCCAAGGCCTTCTGGAAGGACGTACGCCATTACAACGCGACCTGCTTCGGCTATATCGGCGAACTGTGCCGCTACCTGCTCAACCAGCCGGCCTGCGAGGAAGAGCGCGACAACAGCCTGACCTGCATGATCGGCAACGGCCTGCGCCCGTCCATCTGGGGCGAGTTCAAGGCGCGCTTCGGCATCGAGCGGATCACCGAGTTCTATGCCGCAAGCGAAGGCAACATCGGCTTCACCAACGTCTTCAATTTCGACAACACCGTGGGCTTCTCCCCGGCCACCTACGCCATCGTCCGCTACGACCTGGAGAACGACCACCCGCTGCGCGACGCCAAGGGCTTCATGGAGAAGGTCGGCAAGGGCGAGTCGGGCCTGCTGATCAGCGAGATCAGCGACAAGTGGCCGTTCGACGGCTACACCGACCCGGCCAAGACCCAGGCGGTGATCTACCGCGACGTGTTCAAGCAGGGCGACGCCTGGTTCAACACCGGCGACCTGATGCGCGACCTGGGCTTCAAGCACACCCAGTTCGTCGACCGCCTGGGCGACACCTTCCGCTGGAAGGGCGAGAACGTCTCCACCACCGAGGTGGAAAACGTCCTCGGCGCCTTCCCCGGCGTGGAAGACGCGGTGGTCTACGGCGTGGAGATCCCCGGCACCGACGGCCGCTGCGGCATGGCCGCGCTACGCCTGGCCCCCGGCCAGGCGCTGGACGGCCAGGCCCTGGCCGAACACCTGGACCGCGAACTACCGGCCTACGCCGTGCCGCTGTTCCTGCGGCTGCTGCAGCAGGTGGAGACCACGGGGACCTTCAAGTACAAGAAGGCCGACCTGAAGAGCGCCGGGTTCGATCCGCGGCAGGTTGGCGAGGCGCTGTTCGTGCGGTTGCCGGGGGAAGTGGATTATCGGCTGCTGGATGAGGGGGTGTTCGGGGCGATCCAGCGCGGGGAACATCGGTTCTGACGGTCTTTTCTTTCGTAGGAGCGAGCTTGCTCGCGAACAACCGAGTCAAGCCCGACTCCGGAGCGATGTCGAAGTCCGTCCCCTCTCCCCAACCCTCTCCCTGAAGGGAGAGGGGGCTAGTCCGTGCCGAGAGGAGGCCAGGTTTCAGCCAGTAACTTTCAATGCTGCCGGCTGACTCCAGAACATCAGCCTCTGCCCAACGGTCCCCTCTCCCTTCAGGGAGAGGGTTAGGGAGAGGGCGCTCTCCAGGCCCAGCACCAGAACCGCCGGGAAACACCATTCGCGAGCAAGCTCGCTCCTACGAAAAGCCCCCCGACTCAATTCCGAAACTGAAACTGCACCTCCGCCCCACGAATCTCCGAATGCCAGCTGTCATCACTGGGATCGCTACGCTCCCCCCGCTCCCGCTGGATCAACCGGCCACCCACCTGGAACGGGCTCTCCTTCTCCTCGAACATCGGCGGCAGCAGCGGCTTGTCCAGGTCCTCGCGCAGGGCACGGCCCGGCTCCAGGCCGTGCAGCACGTCCCTGGGCAGGCGCAGGTCGAGCTTGGAGGGCGGCAGCGGCTTGTTCACGCTGGGTTCGGCGGCTTTCTTCGGCTTGGCGTCGGCCACCGGCAGGCGCTCGGGGGCCAGGGGCTTGCCCAGTTCCGCCTTGGGCGCAACTGGCTTCGCGCTGGCGGCGGGCGCCGGCCTGGGCTGCGCCGCGGGTTCGGGCGGCGGGGCCTTTTCCGCCGGGGCGGCAGGCGCCACCGCGGGCGCCTCGGCCTTGGCCCGTGGCGTCTTGTCGGCATCGCCGCAGGCGCTCAGCAACAGCGGCAGGAGGGTCAGCAGAACGAAGCGTCGCAACATCACGGGGCAGGCAAATGGCCAGGGGCGCGTCATCCTCGCCTTAGTTGATCTGTAAGACAAGAGGCTCAGATCAATCCGAAGGCAATTCCGATAGACGCGCTCAGGCTCTCAAGGGCGGGCCTCCAGGCGCCGCAGCTCGGCGTCGATATCCAGTCGCGGATAGCGCCGCTGCAGGTCCTCGCGCAGCCTCGTGGCGGCCGCCTGGTCGCCCTGCCGCCGCAGCTCGGCCAGGCGCCGCAGGCTGGCCTGCGGTTCCGCCGGGACCGGCTCGGCGCTGCGCTTGGCCATGGGCGCGGCCGCGTCGGCTGCTACCGCGCTTTCCGCCATCTGCTTGCGTTGCTCCAGTTGCGGAGCCGGCGCCGCGGCGGGGGCGGCCGGCGCCGAGTACAGCGCCGGGGCGGCCTGGCGGGCGGAGCGGGCCATGGATTCGGCCTTGGGCGCCGGGGCCATGGCCGGTGCGACGGCATCGTAGTGCGGGGCTTCTTCGAAGGTGCGCAAGGTCAGGCTCAGGCCGATGCCCAGGGTCGCCACCCCGGCCAGGGCCACCGACCAGCGCTGTGGCCGGCCGAACAGCCAGCGGCCCAGGCGTTGCCAGGCACTCGCGCGCGGCTGCACGGCGGCGCGGGCCGCAGCCAGGATGCGGGCGTCCAGCTGCGCCGGGGGCTGCTCGCCACCGTGCCGGCGGAAATGTTCGAGCAGCTCGGCTTCCTCGGCGTCCGGCCGCTGCGGATGGCGGGTCATGGGGCTACCTCCTGGGTCGCCGCCGGGTCGGCGAGCAACCGGCGCAGTTTCTGCAACGCGTAGCGCAGGCGGCTCTTCACCGTCTCGGCGGGCGTGCGGGTCAGTTCGGCGATCTCCTGCAGCTCCAGGTCACCGTGGGCGCGCAGCAGGAACACTTCGCGCTGCTCGCCGGGCAATGCCTCCAGGGCCTGTTGCAGACGCTCGCGGTCGCGGCTCAGGCTCAGTTGCCGCAGCGGGTCCTCGGCCTCGCCGGGTAGAGCCTCGCCGTGCAACTGCTCGTCGAAGGCCTCGTGCTGCGCGCTGCGCCGGCCGTTGCGCCGCCAGTGGTCGATCAGCCGGTTGCGGGCGATCCGGTACAGCCAGGTGCGGAAGCTGGCCCGGCCCTCGGGCTCGCTGTCGCTGCGGATCAGGCTCAGCCAGGTTTCCTGGAACACTTCCTCGGCCTGCGCGATGTCGCCGCCCAGGCCGCAGAGGAAGCGGTACAAGCCCAGGCGATGGCGCGCGTAGAGCGTGGCGAAGGCCTCGGCATCGCCTTTGCGGTAGCGCCGCAGCAGCGCGGCGTCGTCTTCGTCCGTGGTCAAGTCAGGGGTTCCGTGCCAAAGGGGTTTGCAGGCTGCGCGCCAGCTCGACGAGCTGGAGGAATTCGCCGCGCAGGCCGAACGGGTCCTCGCCGCGCGCGCTTCGGGCCAGGGCCAGAGTATCGCCCAGGTCGAAGCCGCCGGTGTAGCGCGCGCCGTCGAGTTGCTGGGCGAAGGCCGCCACCGCCGCGGCGAAGCGCAGGTCGTCGCTGGCCCGGGCCAGATCGGTAGCGCCGGTTGTGGCTATCGGGCGTTCGACGAGCTGGCTGGGCCCGCCCTCCGGCTTCTGCCAGCGCACCCGCAGCCAGGCCAGTTCGTCGCCCTTGCCGGCGGGCTTGGCCTCGGCCTGGTAGCGCAGCGGCTCGAGCCAGCCCCTCTGCCCTTTCGGGACGATCTCGTAGAGCGCGGTGACCGTATGCCCGGCGCCGATCTCGCCGGCGTCGACCTGGTCGTTGTTGAAGTCCTCGCGCTTCAGCGCGCGGTTCTCGCAGCCCAGCAGGCGGTACTCGCTGACCTGCGCGGGATTGAATTCCAACTGGAGCTTCACGTTCTTCGCCAGCACCGCGAGGGTCGAGCTGAGCTGTTCCACTAGCACCTTGCGCGCCTCGCGCAGGTTGTCGATGTAGGCGTAGTTGCCGTCGCCGGCGTCGGCCAGCTGCTCCATCAGGCGCTCGTTGTAGTTGTCCACGCCAAAGCCCAGGGTGGTCAGCGACACCCCGCTGCGGCGCTTCTCGGCGGCCATGGCCTTGAGCGTCTCGAAGTCGCTGACGCCGACGTTGAAGTCACCGTCGGTGGCCAGCAGGATGCGGTTGATGCCCTTGTCGATGAAGCCCTGCTGCGCCATGCGGTAGGCCAGTTCGATGCCTGCCGCGCCAGCGGTGGAGCCACCGGCCTGCAATTGCTCGATGGCGGCGCGGATCTTCGCCTTGTCCTTGCCGGAAGTGGGTTCCAGCACCACCCGCGAGTCGCCGGCATAGACCACCAGCGACACCTTGTCCTGCGGCCGCAACTGGTCCACCAGCAGCTTGAGGGTGCCCTTCACCAGCGGCAGGCCTTCGCGGCGGTCCATGGAGCCGGAGACGTCCACCAGGAACACCAGGTTGGCCGGCGGCAGTTGCTCGACGCTGCGCTCCGAAGCCTTGATGCCGATGCGCAGCAGCCGGGTGTGCGGGTTCCACGGCGACGGCGCCAGCTCGGTGGTGATGCCGAAGGGGCTGTCGTCGCTGGGCGGCGCGTAGGCATAGGGGAAGTAGTTGAGCATCTCTTCCAGGCGCACCGCACCCTGGGGCGGCAGGCGGCCCTCGTTGAGCAGGCGGCGGACGTTGGCGTAGCTGCCGGTGTCCACGTCGATGCTGAAGGTCGATACCGGCGCCTCGGCGACGCTGTGCACCGGGTTCTGCGCCAGCTTCTGGTACTGCTCGCGGTCCTGGTCGCGGTAGCCGGCCGGCAGCGGCTCGGGCGCCACCGGCAAGGCGTAGCTTTCCAGCATCGGCGTGGCAGCACGGCGGGCCTCGCTCTTGGCGGCCAGGTCGGCGAGCGGCGCCTGTTTCGTCATCGAAGGCTGGGCGGCCTGTTGCTGGGTGGACTGGCCACAACCGCCCACGGCCAGCAGCAGGCCGATGGCGACGGGACGGAAGGCGGAAGCGGGAAGGGACATGACGGCGGCCTCGGTGAAGGAGTCAAACCTTCAGACGAGGCCGTCAGCCAAAACGGGTTAAGCATCAACGTAGGGCGTACAACCGTTCGCGGTTGTACGCCGTTACACCCAGGTTGCAGCCAACGCCCGGGTTGACCTCGGAGTCGTCTGGGATCGAGGCCAGGCGGCGTATAACCGCGAACGGTTATACGCCCTACGCCCTTGTTTCAGGCAGCGATCTGCTCCTCCTGGCACAGCTGGCAGGCCAGCATGCCGAGGGTCATGATCGCCCGCTCCGCCTCACGGTTCCACGGGATGCCGCAGGTCAGGCGCAGGCAGTTGTTGAACTGCTCGGTGTTGCTGAAGATCAGCCCCGGGGCGATGCTGATGCCCTGCTCCAGCGCGCGCACGTGCAGTTCCTTGGTGTTCACCTTGGCCGGCAGGCTGACCCAGAGGATGAAGCCGCCCTTGGGCCGGGTCATCTGCGTGCCCTCCGGGAAGTACTGCTGCACCGCCAGCTGGTAGGCGGTCATGTTCTTGCGGTACTCCTGGCGGATGTAGCGCAGGTGGCGGTCGTAGCCGCCGTTCTCCAGGTAGGCGGCCACGCCCATCTGCGTCACCGTGCACGCCGAATGGGTGGTGAAGGTCTGCAGGCGGCGGATTTCCTCCTGGTAGCGCTCGGCGATGATCCAGCCGATGCGCACCCCCGGCGAGATGGTCTTGGAGAAGCTCGAGCAGTACACCACCCTGCCCTCGCGGTCGTGGGCCTTGAGTGACTTGGTCTGGCCCTCGTCGAACATCAGCTCGCCGTAGATGTCGTCCTCGATCACCCCGATGTTGTGCTCGGAGGTGAGCTTGAGCAGTTGCTTCTGGCGCTCCTCGGGGATGGTCCCGCCCAGCGGGTTGGACAGCCGCGCGGTCAGCACCAGGGCCTTGATCGGCCACTGGTTGGCGGCCAGCTGCAGGGCTTCCAGGCTGATGCCGGTGAGCGGGTCGCTGGGGATCTCGATGACCTTCAGGCCGAGGATGTCGGCCAGTTGCAGCAGGCCGTAGTAGCTGGGCGACTCGGTGGCGATCAGGTCGCCGGGGCGGGTCATCACCCGCAGCGCCATGTGGATGGCATCCACGCAGCCGTGGGTGATGGTCACCTGGCTGGGATCGACCACCACGCCGGCGTCGCGCATGCGGATCGCCACCTGACGGCGCAGCGGCTCGTAGCCGGGGCTGAACATGTAGCTGAAGGCCCGCGGGCTGGAGAAGCGGGTGACCTTGGCCAGTTGCTGGTGCAGCGCGCGCACCGGCAGGTAGTCCACGTGCGGCACCGCCGCGCCCAGGGGGAACACGCCCTCGCGGCGCGCCTCGGCCAGCACCTGGTTGATGATGCTGCTGCGGGTCACCAGGCCGGGGCGCTCGACCCGCGCGATGTCCGGGGTCGAGGCGGTCAGCGCCGGGGTGTGGTGCACGTAGAAGCCGGACTGCGGGCGCGCGCGGATCAGCCCCTGGTCCTCCAGGGTGGCGTAGGCCTGCAGCACGGTGGCGTGGCTGACGTTGAGCTGGGTGCTCAGCTTGCGTACCGAGGGCACGCGCTCGCCCGGCTGGTAGACGCCGCGGCGGATGTCCTCGGCGAGTTGCTGGGCGATGCGTTGGTACAGAAGCAGATTGCTCATGGCGGCGATCCCTCGGGCATTGGACCGAAACAGTAGCCAAAAACTCGAAACTGTTCCAGAACAGTAGCAGGGAAACATACCGATACAGCCCGCCGCCGATGATCGGCGCAGGCCGCGCGCCAGAGCGCCTCAGAACTCGCCGAGCCAGTCCAGCATGCCGGCGATCACCAGTTGCGCGTCGTTGGTCACGCCCAGCTTCCTCATGGCGTTGCGCTTGTGGGTGCTGATGGTGGAAACGCTGCGGCTGGTGCGCTCGGCGATCTCGCCTACCGTGGCGCCATGGGACAGGCGGAGCAGGATGTCGATCTCGGTGGGGCTCAGCGGCTGGCCGGTATGGCGCTGCGGGCGCAGGGTGGGGTCGGTGTAGGTCAGCCCCTGGCGAATCCGCGTCACCGCCTCGTCCAGTACCGACAACGGGCTGCGCTTGCAGACATAGGCGCTGGCGCCGCACTTGAGCGAGGCCCGCGCCATCAGCGGCGCCCCCGACACCGAGTAGACCAGCACCTTGAGCTGCGGGTAGTTGCGCTGCAGCCATTCGAGCAAGTGCACGCCATCGCGCCCGCGCGAGCCGGGCAAGGCCATCTCGGTGATCAGCAGATCGAGGTCGGGGCGTTCGCTCAACTGGCGCAGCAGCGAATCTGTATCGGTGACCCAGTCCAGCACCTGCACCTGGCCCTGGTCGGCCAGGTAGCGCTGCAACCCCCAGCCGGTCAGCGGCTGGGCATCGGCGACGAGGGCTTTGAGAGTTTCACGTTTGAAGGGCATTGCGGGTTCCTGCTGGCGGACGCCCCGGAGTGGGGTGGTCCCATCGGCGTATTTTCGCCAAGGCGACCCTCGAACAGCTTCGAGATGCCGCCCTGCCAACAGGTTAGCAGCGCCGGGCCTGCCTGCCCGGCGCCGGGGGCTCAGCGCTGGGCGCCGAGCTGGCCCTTGTCGTCGGAGAAGACGATTTCCACGCGGCGGTTCTGCGCGCGGCCCAGGGACGAGGCGTTGTCCGCCACCGGGTAGGCCTCGCCGAAGCCCTGCACCTGGATGCGCTTGGCGTCCACGCCGAGGTCGGTGAGCACGTCGGCCACCGCCTGGGCGCGGTCCCGGGACAACTGCTGGTTCTCCTGCTCGTCGCCCTGGTTGTCGGTGTAGCCCTCGATGCGGATCACCCGCCGCGGGTTGAGCTGGAGGAACTGCACCAGCTTGAGCACGGTGCGGTTGGCGGCGGGCTTGAGGTCGGACTCGCCGCTGTCGAACAGCACGTCGCCGAGGGTCAGCACCAGGCCGCGCTCGGTCTGGTCGGTGGCCAGGCTGACCATCTGCTCTTCCAGCCACTTGCTCTGCTCCTGCACGCTGGCCAGCTTGGCCTCGCGCAGGGCCAGCTGCAGGCGCTCGCGGTCGAGCTGCTGGCGGGCCAGGCGCTCCTGGTTCAGCGTCAGGTTGCTGCGCTCGCGGGCGATCTCGCTGTAGCGCTGGCTGAGGTAGGCGTACTGCAGCACGTCGTCGTTGCTGCCCCAGTAGCTGGACAGGCGCTCGGCGCGGGCCAGCGACTCGCCGGCGCGGATCACGTCGCGCGGCGCGCTGTGCAGCACGCCGGTGTCGTCCTTGACCGCCTGGAACTCGCTGCGCGCGCGCTCCAGGGACTGCTCGGCGAGCTGCCCGTGGGTGCAGCCCGCCAGGGCCAGGGCGGCGGCGACCAGGCCGCATGGCATCAACTGGCGCGGGCTCATTTCACTTCCCCCAGTTGGCGGCGCAGGCGCTGGATGCTCTTGCCCTGCTCGGCCAGTTGCGCGGCGCTCTTGCCGGTCAGCACCTTGGCCTCGGCCAGGCGCGCGTCCAGCTCGGCCTGCTCGGCGAGCTGCCGGGCGCGCTTGTTGGCGGCGCCGGCCATGGCTTCGCGGGCAGCCTGGTACTTGTCCTCGGCCAGCTTGAACTCGGCCACCTCGTCCGTGGCGCCGACCGCCCGGGCCTGGTCCAGGGCCTGCTCGGTGAGGCGCATCTGCTCGTTGGGAAGCGGGTCGTTGGCGCATCCCGCCAGGGCGCACAGCAACAGCCCGGGGAGGGTCATGCTTGGCTTGCTCACGAAATCTTCTCTACTGCGTGGGAGAGGCGGCGGACCGCGCTTGCTCGGCCTGCCAGCGCTGCAGGTTGCGCTGCAACAGGCGCTGCGGTACGCCGGCGGCGATCAATTCTGTCATCTTTTCCTGCAGTTGTCCGCGCAGTTCCGGGCCGTAGCAGGGCGAGGCGTGGGCCAGGGTCAGGTACAGCCCTTCGCTGGAGATCGGCGGTTCCAGCGGCTGCAGGCGCTGCTGCAGGCCCAGCCGGGCCGCCGTGGCCAGGCCGGGGAAGCGCTCGTAGAGCACGTAGTCGGTGCGCCCCAGGGCCAGCTTCTGGAAGGCCTGGGCCACGCTGGGCACCTCTTCCAGGGTCAGCTGCTGCTCGGCGAAGTCGTCGAAGGCGGCGCCGAAGCTGTTGTTCACCAGGGTGCCGCCCTTGTGGCCGCGCAGGTCTTCCCAGCGGGCGTAGGGGAAGCCTTCGCCCTTGTGCACCCAGACCACGTTGTCGGTGCTGAGGAAGGCCGGGCGGATGTAGTCCATGATCGCCTCGCGCTCGGGCGTGAGGAAGGCGCCAGCGAGCAGGTCGACGCGGCCCAGGCGCGCCTCTTCCTGGGCGCGGGCCCAGGAGCCGGTGTAGCGCACGCGGATGCTCACGCCCATGGACTTGCCCAGTTGCTCCAGCAGCTCGGCGCTGGCCCCGACCAGGCGCTCCGGCTGGGCGGGGTCGCGCCAGAGGAACGGCGGGTATTCCGGGTTGCCGCTGGCCACCAGCACCGAACACTGGCTGCTCTGGGCGTGGGCATGCAGCGCCAGCAGGCCGACCATGGCCAGCAGGACGCGGCTGCGCCTGATCATGCGCGGTCCTCGCGAACCGGCGAAAGGGAGGGCGATGCGTATGACGACGGCATGCTAGCTTCTGTAAGAAAAAGTTCTGAGCGAAGGGTCAGACTAGGCGAATTCGGACGCCAGTGCAGCATGTCACTGTTCAGGTGGATACGCCATGCCGGGAACCGTCGCGTTCCCGTCCCGACTCTGAATTTCCGTTACCCCGGTCACAAGGATCACCGATGAAGAAAGTCCTGCTCGCCCTCGTCCTGCTGCTGGCCGCCGGCGCCGGCGTGCTCTACGCCTTCCCTTCCACCCTGCTGGCCAGCGCCCAGTTCGTCGAGCGCACCCGCGCCGGACTGGACGAGCAGAGCGTGCGCGTCGACGGCCTGGACATCCGCTACTACGAGGGCGGCCCGCGCGAGGCGGAGACTGTCCTGCTGGTCCACGGCTTCGGCGCCGACAAGGACAACTGGCCGCGCTTCGCCCGCTACCTGACCTCGCGCTACCACGTGCTCATCCCCGACCTGCCCGGTTTCGGCGAAAGCAGCCAGCCCCAGGCCATCAGCTACGACGTCGGCACCCAGGCCGAGCGCCTGGTGGACTTCGCCAAGGCCCTGGACATCGGCCGCCTGCACCTGGTGGGCAATTCCATGGGCGGGCAGATAGTCGCGCTGATGGCCGCGCGGCATCCGGACATGGCCTTCTCCGTGGGCCTGTTCGACAACGCCGGGATCATGGCCCCGCAACAGAGCGAGCTGTTCAAGCGCCTGCTCGGCGGGCAGCCCAACCCGCTGGTGCTGAGCCGCCCCGAGGACTTTTCCGGGCTGATGGACTTCGTCTTCTACCAGCGCCCGCCGATGCCCGAGCGCCTGCAACTGTACCTGGGCGAGCGCGGCGTGCAGCGCAGCCAGCTCAACGCCTACATCTTCGGCCAGCTGCGCGAGCGCTACATCCCGCTGGAGCCGGAGCTGCCGAAGATCACCGCGCCCACCCTGCTGCTGTGGGGCGACCGCGACCGCGTGCTGGACGTTTCCAGCATCGAGGTGATGAAGCCGCTGCTCAGGCATCCCAGCGTGGCCATCCTGCGCGACTGCGGCCACGTGCCGATGATCGAGCGCCCGGAAGAGACCGCCAGCCACTACCTGGACTTCCTCGAACAGGCCAAGGCCCAGCGCACCGCGGCTCGCTGAGACACAAATGCAGAACCGGCGCCTGGGCGCCGGTTCTGTGCGGAGCGAAGATCAGCGCTTAAAGCTGGATCAGACCGGGAATCTGCACGTCCGGATTGACGTCCTGCTCGTAGTCCACGCCGGCGATCTCGAAGCCGAACAGGCGCAGGAACTCGGTCTTGTAGCCGGTGAAGTCGGTCAGCTGGTACAGGTTCTCGTTGGTCACCTGGTTCCACAGCGTCTTCACCTTGTCCTGCACGTCCGGCTGCAGCTCCTTGTAGTCGGCGCGCAGGCGGCCGTCGGCGTCCAGGTGCGGCTGGCTGCCGTAGAGGCTGTCGCGGAACAGGCCGTCGACCTGCTCGATGCAACCCTCGTGGGTGCCCTTCTCCTTCATCACCTTGAACAGCAGCGACAGGTACAGCGGCATCATCGGGATGGCCGAGCTGGCCTGGGTGACCACGGCCTTGAGCACCGACACGCGGGCGTCACCGCCGGTGGCGGCCAGCTTCTCGCGAATGCCCAGGACCTTCTGGTCCAGGTCCTTCTTGGCCGCGCCGATGGAGCCGTTCCAGTACAGGTCGTGGGTGATCTCTTCGCCCAGGTAGGTGAAGGCGGTGGTCTTCACGCCATCGGCCAGTACGCCGGCCTCCTGCAGCGCGTCCATCCACATCTGCCAGTCTTCGCCACCCATCACCGCGACGGTGTTGGCGATCTCCTCGGGGGTCGCCGGCTCCATCACGCTTTCCTTGATCACTTCCTTGTCGGTATCCAGGCCGCGGAAGTTGACGGCCTTGCCCACCGGCTTGAGCACCGAGTTGAAGACTTCGCCGGTCTTCGGATGGGTGCGGCGCGGGGCAGCCAGGCTGTAGACCACCAGGTCGACCTTGCCCAGGTCCTGCCTGATGGTTTCGATGGTGGCTTTCTTCACCGCGTCGGAGAAGGCGTCGCCATTGATGCTGCGGGCGTACAGGCCCTTGGCGTGGGCGAACTTCTCGAAGGCCGCCGAGTTGTACCAGCCGGCGGTGCCAGCCTTGGTCTCGCTGCCCGGGCGCTCGAAGAACACGCCCAGGGTGGCGGCGCCGGCGCCGAAGGCGGCGCTGATGCGCGCGGCCAGGCCGTAGCCGGTGGACGAGCCGATCACCAGGACCTTCTTCGGACCGTTGGCGATGGGGCCATGCGCCTCGACGTACTCGATCTGTTCCTTGACGTTGGCTTCGCAGCCGGTCGGATGGGTAGTGACGCAGATGAAGCCACGCACGCGCGGTTTGATGATCATGAAAACCTCGTTTGCCAGGTGCCGTTAGAACAGGTTCAGGTACTGAAGACGTTGCGCATTGTAGATGAGACACCTTCTCTTGGGCGCAACCGGGAGAAGATTCGTGACCAGTGGGTCATCCCCTGCGGCGAACACGGGAAACCAGGGGCCCGAAATGAAAGAACCCGCTCCTGGGAGCGGGTTCCTTCGTCAGCGGTTCAGGCTCAGACGGCCTTTTCCAGCTCCGGTACGAGCTCGAACAGATCGCCCACCAGGCCGTAGTCGGCGACCTGGAAGATCGGCGCCTCTTCGTCCTTGTTGATGGCGACGATGACTTTCGAGTCCTTCATGCCCGCCAGGTGCTGGATGGCACCGGAGATGCCCACGGCGATGTACAGCTGCGGGGCGACGATCTTGCCGGTCTGGCCGACCTGCATGTCGTTCGGCACGAAACCGGCGTCGACGGCGGCGCGGGAAGCACCGACGGCGGCGCCCAGCTTGTCGGCCAGGGCGTAGAGGATCTTGAAGTTGTCGCCGTTGCCCATGCCGCGGCCACCGGAGACCACGATCTTGGCGGCGGTCAGTTCCGGACGGTCGGACTTGGCCAGCTCTTCGCCGACGAAGGCGGACTTGCCGGCATCGGCTGGGCCGGAAACCTGCTCGACGGCAGCCGAACCGCCTTCGGCGGCGACGGCGTCGAAGCCGGTGGTGCGCACGGTGATGACCTTGACCGGGGCCGAGGACTGCACGGTGGCGATGGCGTTGCCGGCGTAGATCGGGCGCTTGAAGGTGTCGGCGCTGACCACGTCGATGATCTCGGAGATCTGGTCGACGTCCAGCAGCGCGGCGACGCGCGGCAGGTAGTTCTTGCCGTTGGTGGTGGCGGCGGCCAGGATGTGGCTGTAGCCCTTGCCGAGGTCGGCCACCAGCGGAGCGACGTTCTCCGGCAGTTGGTGGGCGTAGGCGGCGTTGTCGGCGACCAGCACCTTGGCAACGCCCGCGATCTTGGCGGCGGCTTCGGCCACGGCGCCGACGTTCTGGCCGGCGACCAGCACGGCGACATCGCCACCGATCTTCTGTGCGGCAGCGACGGTGTTCAGGGTGGCAGCGCCCAGGACGCCGTTGTTGTGCTCAGCGATTACCAGGATAGCCATCAGATTACTTTCGCCTCGTTCTTCAGTTTCTCGACCAGTTCAGCCACGGACTTGACCTTGATGCCGGCGCTGCGGGCAGCCGGAGCTTCCACTTTCAGGGTCTTCACGGTGGAAGCGGTGGAAACGCCGAGGGCGTCCGGGGTCACCACGTCCAGCGGCTTCTTCTTCGCTTTCATGATGTTCGGCAGCGACGCGTAGCGCGGCTCGTTCAGGCGCAGGTCGGTGGTGACGATCGCCGGCAGGTTCAGCGCAACGGTCTGCAGACCGCCGTCGATTTCACGGGTGACGTTGACCTTGTCGCCAGCCACTTCGACCTTGGAGGCGAAGGTGCCCTGGGCGTAGCCGGTCAGCGCGGCGAGCATCTGGCCGGTCTGGTTGTTGTCGCTGTCGATAGCCTGCTTGCCGAGGATGACCAGCTGCGGCTGCTCTTTGTCGACCACGGCTTTCAGCGCCTTGGCGATGGCCAGGGAGCTCAGTTCTTCGTTGGTCTCGACCAGGATGGCGCGATCGGAGCCCAGAGCCAGGGCGGTGCGCAGTTGTTCCTGGGCCGCGGTCGGGCCGACGGAGACGGCGACGATTTCAGTGGCGACGCCTTTTTCCTTCAGACGCACGGCCTCTTCCACGGCGATTTCGCAGAAGGGGTTCATGGACATTTTCACGTTGGCGAGATCGACGCCGGAGTTGTCCGCCTTGACGCGGACCTTGACGTTATAGTCAACCACTCGTTTGACAGCTACAAGAACCTTCATGGATTCCTCGTTTTTCTCCGGTGAATAGGAATGTCGCCAGACAGGCCTGGCCGGTAGTGCACGCCATCTGCGACTACATCCAGCGAGACCGCGACCGCAAAACCGTGGCTATCTTGACCGCATCGCCCTGTCGGGTCAATACGCGTGAATGCCCGTTCATAAGGCGCGGAAGCCGATTCTATCAGGCTTCCGCGCATTTCAAACAAACGTTTGTATTGCCCAAAACGGGGGGTATAACTATGCTGGGCCCTGTCGCTATAATTGCGCCCCGCTCTGTCCGGGGTAGCGCCCCCGGCCCCATACCAACAAATAGCCTGTAGAGCCTTGAGTTAGGAGAGATCGAGAAGTGGAACGCGAATACATGGAATTCGACGTCGTCATCGTCGGCGCCGGCCCTGCCGGTCTGTCCGCCGCATGCCGACTGAAGCAGAAGGCCGCCGACGCGGGTCAGGAAATCAGCGTCTGCGTGGTCGAGAAGGGTTCCGAAGTAGGCGCCCACATCCTCTCCGGCGCCGTGTTCGAGCCCCGCGCGCTGAACGAGCTGTTCCCCAACTGGAAGGAACTCGAAGCCCCGCTGAACACTCCGGTCAAGCGCGACGACATCTACGTCCTGAAGAACGACCAGGCCGCCACCAAGGTGCCGAACTTCTTCGTGCCCAAGACCATGCACAACGAGGGCAACTACATCATCTCCCTGGGCAACCTGTGCCGCTGGCTGGCCCAGCAGGCCGAGGGCCTGGGCGTCGAGATCTACCCGGGCTTCGCCGCCCAGGAAGCGCTGATCGACGAGAACGGCGTGGTCCGTGGCATCGTCACCGGCGACCTGGGCGTCGACCGTGAGGGCAATCCGAAAGAAGGGTACTACACCCCGGGTATGGAGCTGCGCGCCAAGTACACCCTGTTCGCCGAAGGCTGCCGTGGCCACATCGGCAAACAGTTGATCAGGAAGTACAAGCTCGACAGCGAAGCCGACGCCCAGCACTACGGCATCGGCATCAAGGAAATCTGGGACATCGACCCGGCCAAGCACGACCAGGGCCTGGTGGTGCACACCGCCGGCTGGCCGCTGAACGACGACAACCCGGGCGGCTCCTTCCTCTATCACCTGGAGAACAACCAGGTGGTGGTCGGCCTGATCATCGACCTGTCCTACAGCAACCCGCACCTGTCGCCCTTCGACGAGTTCCAGCGCTACAAGCACCACCCGGTGATCAAGCAGTACCTCGAAGGCGGCAAGCGCGTGGCCTACGGCGCCCGCGCCATCTGCAAGGGCGGCCTGAACTCGCTGCCGAAGATGGTCTTCCCCGGCGGCGCGCTGATCGGCTGCGACCTGGGCACCCTGAACTTCGCCAAGATCAAGGGCAGCCACACCGCCATGAAGTCCGGCATGCTGGCCGCCGAGGCCATCGCCGAAGCCCTGGCCGCCGGCCGTGAAGGCGGCGACGAGCTGAGCAACTACGTGGACGCCTTCAAGGCCAGCTGGCTGTACGACGAGCTGTTCCGCAGCCGCAACTTCGGCGCGGCCATCCACAAGTTCGGCGCCATCGGCGGCGGTGCCTTCAACTTCATCGACCAGAACTTCTTCGGCGGCAAGATCCCGGTCACCCTGCACGACACCACCCCGGACTACGCCAGCCTGAAGAAGGCCAGCGAAGCGCCGAAGATCGACTACCCGAAACCGGACGGCAAGCTCAGCTTCGACAAGCTCTCCTCGGTGTTCCTCTCCAACACCAACCACGAGGAAGACCAGCCGATCCACCTCAAGCTGACCGACCCGAGCGTGCCGATCGCCAAGAACCTGCCGCTCTACGACGAGCCCGCGCAGCGCTACTGCCCGGCCGGCGTGTACGAAGTGGTGAGCAACGACGACGGCAGCAAGCGCTTCCAGATCAACGCGCAGAACTGCGTGCACTGCAAGACCTGCGACATCAAGGACCCGGCGCAGAACATCACCTGGATCGCCCCGGAAGGCACCGGCGGGCCGAACTATCCCAACATGTAAGGCCGCCGTGTAATGAAGAACGCCGTTTCCCTCACAGGAAACGGCGTTTTTTGTGCCTGTCGTAAGAGCAAACCTGGCGCGGCCGGAGTCCGCTCCTACATTGCAGGCGAGCACGGCTTTTCGTAGGAGCGAGCTTGCTCGCGAACAGACTCCGTTGCAGGGCTCATTCGCGAGCAAGCTCGCTCCTACGAAGAGCACCTCGGCGCAGCCGGCAAGACAGTTGCTGGACTGTAGGAGCGGGCCCTGCCCGCGAATCGCGCGCAGGGCGCGCTCCTACAAGGAGTGCGGGCGCAGGGGCTTGAGGCCCCAACCGCTGTAGCGACACCTTCCGCGAACTACCGGCCGCTCCGGGACCCACCGGTCACGGCTGCGGGCCGATGGCGAAGAACTCGCCGCCACTCCACACGCCCAGCCATTCCCGGCCATCGATCAGGCGCGGCACGGCCAGTTCGACCAGTTGGTAGAAGACGTTGCGGTGGATCAGCGCCTCCAGGTTGCTGCGCACCAGCACGTAGGGCGCCGGTTCCTGGGTCTGCGGGTCGATGTCGACGCGGATCGGGTGTTCGGGGCCGGCGACGAACTCGTCCTCGACGTTGCTGGTGAAGCGCAGTTGCTGAGCCTCGCCCTGCCCTTCCACGCTCAGCGTCACGGCGACGAAAGGCGCGTCGTCGACGCGGATGCCGCACTTCTCCACCGGGGTGATCAGGAAGTAGTCGTCGCCATCGCGGCGGATGATGCTGGAGAACAGCCTGACCATCGGCTTGCGCCCGATGGGCGTGCCCAGGTAGTACCAGGTGCCATCGCGGGCGATGCGCATATCGATGTCGCCGCAGAACGGCGGGTTCCACAGGTGCACGGGCGGCAGGCCCTTGCTGGCGGGAATCTGCGCCAGCAGGTCGCCGGCCTTGCCTGTATCGGTCATTGGAACTCCTCGGTCGCCTTCACCCCCAGCAGGCTGCGGGCGTAGTCTTCCAGCGGCGGCCCGATCAGGTCCTCGGGCCGGGCGTCGTAGAACGTCAGGAAACCGCCGCGGCTGCGGATGGTGGCGCTGTCCAGCAGGAAGCGGTTGCCGGTGTCGATCAGCATCACCTGGATCACGCTGCGGTCACGTCCGACGTCATTGTCGGTGTCTTCGTACTCTTCCCAGTTTCCCACATTGTCCTCGCCACGGGCGAAGCGCGTGTACAGCAGGTAGTCGGCGCCGGCCGCCCGCGCCTCCTGCATGGCCTCGTCCAGGCCCTCCGGGGCCTTGGCCCGGCGCACCTGCGGGAAGTATTCGACGAAGCCCTTGAAGGCCTCCTCCGCCACCACGTTGGGCCGCGCATAGGGATGCCCCGGCGGCACGAAGTGCCCCTGGGCGATGTAGATGAAGGAATCCGGCTGCACCCGCCAGTTCCCCGTGCGGCGGGTGTGGCTGTGGTCGAGGAAGCCGGCATCGCCCATGTAGTAGCCGGTGCGTTCGGCCATGTCGCTGGGCTTCATGCAGCCGGCCAGCGCAGCCAGGGCCAGGGTCAACAACAGGTAGCGCATTCGATCTCTCCGCGGCCGGCGTCGAAAAACCGGCGTTGGCCGGACGGATGCAGCTTCCGCGCCATCACAGGCCGCGCTGCCATTCCTGGCGCAGCTTCGCCTGCTGCGGCCGTTCGATGGCCTCTCGCACCTGGGCCAGCAGGCGCGGCTTGTCGGCGCCGAGCACACCCTTGAGCACCAGGTAGTTGGAGGCGTGGTCGCTGCGGAACACGGTGTCGCGCAGCTCCAGGCCCTGCAGCAGGCGCTCGACCTCGGCGAACAGCTGGGCCTGGCCCAACGGCTGGAAGTCGGGGAAGCCTTCGCGGAAACGCTGCTCGCCGGTGGGGAAGCTGACCACCAGGGTGGAGAGGAACTCCGGCTGCGCGGCGTTCATCAGGCGC
The DNA here is from genome assembly GCF_023516765.1 of Pseudomonas sp. R3.Fl. Classification (NCBI taxonomy): domain Bacteria; kingdom Pseudomonadati; phylum Pseudomonadota; class Gammaproteobacteria; order Pseudomonadales; family Pseudomonadaceae; genus Pseudomonas; species Pseudomonas sp. R3.Fl. Next base: position 5,779,836 of record NZ_JAMGSO010000001.1, on the reverse strand, counting down.
GCCGAGTTGTCCGCGTGCTGCTCGCTCAGGCCCTGGCCGCCGAGGCCGTTGAGGATCATCACCGAGCGCTTGATGCCGGCCTGGCCGAGCTTGTCCAGGGCATCGAGGGTCGAGGCGTAGGTCTCGCCCTTGTTCACCCGCGCCAGCACCTCGTCGTCGCCGGACTCGGCGCCGACGTAGGCCATGCCCAGCCCGGCGTCGGCCAGTTCCTTCAGCTCCGCCACCGACTTCTTGCGCAGGTTGCGCGGCAGGCAATAGCTGGACACCCGCCGCACCTCCGGCAGGTGCTCGCGGATCGCCCGCAGGACGTTCAGCAGGCGCCGCGTCGGCAGCACCAGGGCATCGCCGTCGGCGAGGAACACGCGCTGGACGATCAGGCGCTCGCCGCAGCGGCGGATCTCCTCCAGCACTTCGGCCTCGTCGCGGGCGCGGAACTTCTTCTGCGGCTGCGTATACATCTCGCAGAACCCGCACTGGTTCCAGGAACAGCCGTTGGTCACCGGCAGGATCAGCGAATGCGCCTCGCTCGGCGGGCGGAACACCGGTTCGATATAGGAAATGGGGAAGTCGTGCATGGATCGCTTGGCTTGGGGAATGTCGGGTTTCAGCCGCCGATGATCTTCATCACCGTGACGCCGCCGGAGAAGGCCACTTCCTGCTTGTCCGCCAGGGCCTTCACCAGCAGCCGCTGCAGTGCCGGCAGGGCCTGGTGGCGCGGCTTGTCGAGCAGGTCGCCGACGTAGTGGCGGTTGCTGGAGGACAGGCAGCCGTGCAGCCAGCCGGTGGAGGACAGGCGCAGGCGCGAGCAGGTGCGGCAGAAGGGTACGCTTTCGTTGGCGATCACGCCGAAGAAGCCCTGCCCAGGCACTTCGTAGCGCAGCGCGGTGGCGTCCACCGGGGCGTCGGCCTGGATGTAGGGATGGTCGCGGCCGATCAGTTCGAGCAGTTCCCGCAGGCCGACGAACTGGCTGGCGAAGGCGTTGCCGTCGCGGGCCAGGTGGCCCATGCGCATCAGCTCGATGAAGCGCAGTTCGAAGCCGCGCGCCAGGCAGTAGTCCAGTAGCGGGACGACCTGGTCGAGGTTCTGCCCGCGCAGCGGCACCATGTTGACCTTGACCTTCATGCCCGCGGCGCTGGCTTCGTCCAACCCCTTGAGCACCGTGGCCAGGTCGCCGCCGCGGGCGATGCCGCGGAAGGCCGCGGCGTCCAGGGTGTCGAGGGAGACGTTCAGCCGGCGGATGCCGCATTCCAGCAGCAGCGGCAGCTTGCGCGAAAGCAGCTGGCCGTTGCTGGTCAGGCTGATGTCCTTCAGGCCCAGGCGGCTGACGCCATGCAGGAATTCGTCGAGCTTGGGGCTGACCAGGGGTTCGCCGCCGGTGACGCGCAGGCGTTCGATGCCGGCGGCCTCGATCAGGTAGGCCACGCCGCGCACCAGGCTCTGCGCGGACAGCTCGTCCTGCGCGGCGACCAGGCGCTTGCCGTCCGGCACGCAATAGGTGCAGGCGTAGTTGCAGGCGGCGGTAAGGCTGACGCGCAGGTTGCGGAAGCGCCTGCCCTGGCGGTCGACGATCATCGATCGACTCCGGCGGAGAGTGGTTCTGTCAGTATATCCCCGCCGGGCCGCGGCGGCGGCCCGAAAGCGCCGCCGGCATTGGCTCAGGCGGCAGGGGTGTCGCCGTCGCGCTTGCGCTTGTTGCCCATGCGCACGCCGATGTCCATGAGGAACTGGAAGAAGCCCTCCTGGTCCTCCAGCACCTCGCGCCAGAACGGCGAGTGGTACAGCGCCACGGCGCCGTGCACCAGGGCCCAGGCCGCGCAGTAGTGGAAGTACGCGGGAACGTCCTCCAGCTTGCCGGCGGCGATGCGCTCCTTGATCAACTGACTCAAGCGCTCGAAGTTGGATTCGCGGATCTTGTGCAGTTCCTCGACCATCTCCGGCACCTGGCTGTTCTTCACCACCTTCTCTTCCAGGCGGTCGAACAGGCGGTAGCGCTGCGGATCGCGCATGCGGAACTCGAAGTAGGCGCGCGACAGGCGTTCCTTGTCGCGGGCGACGTCCTCGGAGTGGAACAGCGCCGCCAGGTCGCGCTCGTAGTCGAGCATCAGGCGCAGGTAGATCTCCGCCTTCGACTTGAAGTGCTTGTAGATGGTGCCTTTGCCGATACCCACGGCATCGGCGATCATCTCGACCGTGACACTGTCTTCGCCCTGCTCAAGGAACAGCTTGAGGGCGGTGTCGAGGATCTCCTGTTCGCGACGACGGAATTCGCGAACCTTGCGTGGCTCTTTCTGCATAAAAAGACTGTTCGGTCAAAAATAGTCAAAATCCGGAGCCGCGTATTATGCCTATTCAGCGACAAAATGCACGGAACATCCGCCATGAATCCGCTTTCTTTCGAGTTTCCCCAGGAACCCGGCCTGCGCTACCTGAACCACGCCGCCGTGGCGCCCTGGCCCAAGCGTAGCGCCGACGCCGTCGCCGCCTTCGCCAGCGAGAACATCCGCCTGGGAGCGCGCGACTATCCGCAGTGGCTGCAGGTGGAGAACCGCCTGCGCCAGCGCCTTGCGCAGCTGGTCGGCGCCGCCACCACGGGCGACGTCGCCCTGGTGAAGAATACGTCCGAAGCCCTTTCCTTCGTGGCCTTCGGACTCGACTGGCGCCCCGGCGACCAGGTGGTGATCAGCGACCAGGAATTCCCCTCCAACCGCGTCGTCTGGGAAGCCCTGAAACCCCGCGGGGTGGAGGTCATCCAGGTGAGCCTGGAAGGCGCCGATCCCGAGGCCGACCTGCTGGCCGCCTGCGGGCCGCGCACGCGCCTGCTGTCGATCAGCGCCGTGCAGTACGCCAGCGGCCTGCGCATGGACCTGGAGCGCCTCGGCGCCGGCTGCCGCCAGCGTGGTGTGCTGTTCTGCATCGATGCCATCCAGCAACTGGGCGCCCTGCCCTTCGACGCCCAGGCCTACGACTGCGCCTTCGCCATGGCCGACGGCCACAAGTGGATGCTCGGCCCCGAGGGCCTGGGGGTGTTCTACTGCCGCGCCGCCGAGCGCGACCTACTGTCGCTGCAGGAATACGGCTGGCACATGCTGGAGAACGCCGGCAACTACAACCAGACCGATTGGCAGCCGGCGCGCAGCGCACGGCGCTTCGAATGCGGCAGCCCGAACATGCTCGGTGCCGTGGCCCTGGACGCCAGCCTGGGGCTGCTGGAGGAATTCGGCATGCCGGCGGTCGGCGCAGCCCTGGCCGAACGGGTACAGGCCTTGCAAGATGGCCTGAAAGGCATCCCCGGAGCGCGCCTGCACAGCCCGCTGCAACCCGAGCGCCGGGCCGGCATCCTGACCTTCAGCCTCGACGGCTGGGACAACGCCCGCCTGCACGAGCGGCTGAAGGCCGAACAGGTAGTCTGCATCCAGCGCGGCGCCGGGGTGCGCTTCTCGCCGCACTTCTACACGCCGGAAAACGTGATAGAGGACACATTGGCCATCATCTCGGCCCTGGCCCGGGAATAAGCCGCAACCCGCGAGCCAGGGGGCCTGGCCCCGCTGGCAAGCGGCAAATGGCAGGCCATGGGCCCGGCAGTATTCCAAATCTGTTTAAAAAACCGCCGGGTGGTTGTGGAAGCTCTGCCATCTTGGCCAATACTTCAACTTACTGGTGTGCGGCATCTCCCCCCAAGTGCCCCGCCAGTGAAGGTACCGAGGATCGCGTACCTTATTGTTACACTCCTAATGGTCTTGACCCGGATTCATCCCCCAGAACCCGGGTTTTTTTTATGTGCGTGAAATAATTGGGGTTGTGTGCCCTCTTTCTGTAAAGCCGTAGGGCGTTATCCGCCGAATCGCGGACGGAGTCCGCTCCTACACCTTCCGGCAAATATGACACCCCGTAGGATGGGTTGAGCGAAGCGATACCCATCACCACGACCGCATGGGTTTCGCCAAGGCTCAACCCATCCTACGAAGAGCGCCTCGGCGCCCCGGAGACGTCCGCAGAGGGTCCAGGAAAGCACGGTCGTAGGAGCGGACTCCGTCCGCGATTGGGCTCGCCGTGCATGGAGCTAGCCGGTGGCACGAACCACCGAGCATCACGCCGCCAACGGGAACAACCGCCTGAAATTAGCCGTAGTCTGCTCAGCCAACACCTCGAAACTCACCCCCCGCAGCACAGCCAGGTACTCAGCCACCTCGCGCACATACTCCGGCAGGTTCGGCTTGCCGCGGTGCGGTACCGGCGCCAGGTACGGCGAATCGGTTTCCACCAGCAGGCGGTCGGCCGGTACCTGGCGGGCCACTTCGCGCAGGGCTTCGGCGTTGCGGAAGGTGACTATGCCCGACAGCGAGATGTAGAAACCGATGTCCAGGGCCGCCTTGGCCATTTCCCAGTCCTCGGTGAAGCAGTGCAGCACGCCGGCCTGGGGCAGCGCCGCCTCGCGCAGCAGCGCCAGGGTGTCGGCGCGGGCCTCGCGGGTGTGGACGATGACCGGCTTGCCGGTGAGCTTCGCCGCTTCCAGGTGCAGGCGGAAGGCTTCCTGCTGCAGTTCGGCGGCTTCGGGTTCGTAGTGGTAGTCCAGGCCGGTTTCGCCGATGGCCACCACCCGTGGGTGATTCAGTTCGGCCAGCAGCCAGTCCAGGGCCGGGGCTGCGCCGGGTTCCAGGTCCAGCGGGTGGACGCCCACCGAGCAGTGCACGTCGGCGTAGCGCTCGGCCAGGTCCTTGACCGCCCTGGCGTTGTCGGCGCTGACGCCGATGCACAGGAACTGCCCGACGCCCCGGGCGCGCGCGGCGTCCAGGGCGGCGTCGAGCGAGCCGCCGTGGGCGGCCAGGTCGAGGCGGTCGAGGTGGCAATGGGAATCGACGAGCATGGAAAGGCTACTCCGGAAATGACGAAGCGCCCCTTCGGGCGCCTCCTGCGTTCGACGGTACGTCTGCCGCGGATTACATGGTGTGGGTCGGCCTGTCGGACTTCAGCGCCCCGGCCAGGTAGGTCTCGATCTTGTTGCGCGCGGTGTTGTCGCCGTCGTTGAACTGCACGCCGATGCCCGCGGCGCGGTTGCCCTGGGCGCCCTTCGGGGTAATCCAGACCACCTTGCCGGCCACCGGGATCTTCTCCGGCTCGTCCATCAGGTTGAGCAGCATGAAGACCTCGTCGCCCAGCTTGTAGGTCTTGTTGGTCGGGATGAACAGCCCGCCGTTGCGGATGAACGGCATGTACGCGGCATAGAGTACGGACTTGTCCTTGATGGTCAGGGACAGGATACCGTTACGCGGTCCCAGGTTCGGTGGCAAGCTCATGCGGCTGTCCTAGCGATGATCCGATTGGCCGATTCTAGCCCGGCCCCGGCAGGCTTGCCCACTGCGCGAGCAGGGCTTCGAGAAGCAGGGCACGGTTGAGGTTGGCCTTGTTCAGGACTTTCTGCCGGTGCTCCAGCAACCAGTCCTGGATCGCCATGACCTTGGGCTGCGTGGACTTCTCCGCCAGGTACTGCACCACCTTGCGCATGTCCGCCAGGCCCAGCCCCGCTTCGTCGCGGGTCAGCTGGTAGCGCAGGATGCCCAGCGCCCAGTCGCAGAACCAGTCGAACAGCAGCGGCAGCGGCACGGCGTTCCAGCTCTCCGCCAACTGGCCGGGGGCGATCTGCTGCTTGAGCAGCTTCTTCACGCCCTCCACCACCAGCGCGCGCTGTTCGCGCACGCCCTGGCCGTACAGGCGCTGGGCGGTCAGCGGCGAGCCGCCGGCCAGGACCAGCAGTTCGTCGAGCGCGGCGGCGTCCTCGCCGGGCAGCACGCTGGCCAGGTAGGCGCGGCTCTGCTCGGCGCTCGGCTGCGGGCAGGCCTGCTGCACGCAGCGGCTCTTGATGGTCGGCAGCAGGCGGCTGGGCTGGTGGCTGATCAGCAGCAGCACGGTATCGCCGGAGGGCTCCTCCAGGCTCTTGAGCAGGGCGTTGGCGGAGTTGAGGTTCATCGCCTCGGCCGGTTCCAGCAGCACCACCTTGCGCCCGCCCAGCTGCGCAGTCTGCACCACGAAGTCCACCAGTTCGCGGACCTGGTCGACGCGGATCGGCTTCTCCGGCTCTTCCGGCTCCAGCAGGAAGAAGTCCGGATGGGTGCCGGCGGCCAGCAGCTGGCAGCCCTTGCACTGGCCACAGGCGCGGCCGCCGGCGGGGTGCTGACAGAGCAGCAGGGCCACCAGGTTGTCAGCCAGGGCACGCTTGCCGATGCCGGCCGGGCCGTGCAGCAGGTAGGCGTGGGCATGCCGCGGGCGGCCGCTGAGCTGCTGCCAGAGCGTGGCCTGCCAGGGATAGGTCTCAGCCATGCAGGCGCTCCAGCAGGTTCGGCAGCAGGGCCTCGATGTCGGCCTGCACGCGCGCCAGTGGCTGCGCGGCGTCGAGCACCTGGTAGCGCCGCGGCTCGGCGGCGGCGCGACGCAGGTAGGTCTGGCGCACCGCCTCGAAGAATTCACGGCCTTCCTGCTCGAAGCGGTCCAGGCGGCCACGGGCGGCCGCGCGGGCCAGGCCGACTTCCACCGGCAGGTCGAAGACCAGCGTCAGGTCCGGGCGCAGGTCGCCCTGGACGAAGCGTTCCAGCTCGGCGATGCGCGACTCCGGCAGGCCGCGGCCGCCACCCTGGTAGGCGTAGGTGGCGTCGGTGAAGCGGTCGCAGAGCACCACGGCGCCGCGGGCCAGGGCCGGGCGGATGACCTGGGCGATGTGCTGGGCGCGGGCGGCGAACATCAGCAGCAGCTCGGTATCCACCGCCATCGGCTCGTCACTGGGGGCCAGCAGCAGGTCGCGGATGCGCTCGGCCAGCGGCGTGCCGCCGGGCTCGCGGGTCAGCTGCACTTCCACGCCGCGTTCGCGCAGGCGCTCGGCCAGGTACTCGCGGTTGGTGGTCTTGCCCGCGCCTTCGGGGCCTTCCAGGGTGACGAACAGGCCGCTCACTCGGCTCTCCTTCTGTCTGTGCTACTGCTGCGCCGGCGGTTGCTCGGGAGCCTCCGCCGGCGCCGGTGCGGGAATCGGCGCAGGGCTGGACCGGTAGTCCGCGCGCCGCTTCATCTGGTATTCCTGCACCGCCTTGTTGTGGTCGTCGAGGTTGTCGGAAAACACGTGGCTGCCATCGCCACGGGCGACGAAATACAGGCTCTGGCCATTGGCCGGGTTGAGCGCGGCGTGGATCGCCTCGCGCCCGGGCATGGCGATCGGCGTCGGCGGCAGGCCGGCGATCAGATAGGTGTTGTAGGGGGTGGGCTCGCGCAGGTCGGCGCGGCTGATCTTGCCGTTGTAGCGCTCGCCCATGCCGTAGATCACGGTCGGGTCGGTCTGCAGCAGCATGTTCTTCTGCAGGCGGCGCACGAAGACCCCGGCGATCTGCTGGCGCTCCTGGGGCACACCGGTTTCCTTCTCGATCAGCGAAGCCATGATCAGCGCCTGGTACGGGTCCTTGTAGGGCAGGTCGCCGCTGCGGGCCTGCCACTCCTGGTCGAGGATGCGCTCCATGCGCTGGTAGGCCAGCTTGAGCAGGTCGATGTCGCGCATGCCGCGGACGTAGCGGTAGGTGTCCGGGAAGAACTGCCCCTCGGGCACGACGCCGGCCTTGCCCAGGCGCGTCATCACCTCTTCGTCGCTCAGGCCGGCCAGGGTGGCTTCCAGCTTGGGCTGGCGCGCCAGCAGTTCGCGGAACTGGTGGAAGGTCCAGCCCTCGACCAGGGTCAGGCTGTACTGCACCACCTCGCCTTCGCGCCACAGTTCCAGCAGGTCATCGCCGCTCATCCCCGGCTTGAGCCGGTATTCGCCACTGTGCAGGGCCTGCCCGGCCAGGTTGAAGCGCCAGTACAGGCGCAGCCAGAAGGCGCCGTGCAGCACTTCCTCGTCCTGCAGGCGCGTCAGCAGCGCCCCCGGGGTGGCGCCGGAAGGGACGTCCAGCAGGCGTTCTTCGGTCAGCTGCAGCGGCTGCTGCAGGGCCCGGCGCTGCTCCCAGCCGGCCAGGCCGAGCAACAGCCCGGCCAACAGCAGGCCGCTTTCCAGCAGCACCAGCAATTTGCGCATCACAGGTCAGGAATCCAGGCGTTCGCGGAAGTGGGCTTGCAGTTTACGGGTGATCGCCCCGACCGGCCAGGCATGGGCTTCGAGTCGACGCACCGGCCAGACACCATAGAGGCTGTTGCAGAGAAAGACCTCATCGGCCTGCAACAGTTCGGCGTAGGCAACATCCCGAACCGCAGTGGGAATGCCCTGCCCCGCCGCCCATTCCAGCAGTTCGGCGCGCATCACCCCGGCCACTCCGCAGCGGCTCAGTTCGGGCGTGATCAATTGGCCGTCGCGGACCAGGAACAGGTTGCTGAATACGCCTTCGACCACGCGCCCGCCCTGGTCGCGCATCAGCCCCTCGGCGAAGGCCGGGTCGCTCCACTCGCTGCGGGCCAGGACCTGCTCCAGGCGGTTGAGGTGCTTGAGGCCGGCCAGCAACGGCTGCTCGGCCAGGCGGGTGGCGCAGGGGAAAAGTGCGATGCCCTCGTCGAAATTGGCCGCCGGGTAGGCCGGCGCCGGCGAGCCGATGAGGATGCGCCGCACCTGGGCATCGGCCGGCGCGGCATAACCGCGCAGGCCTTCGCCGCGGGTCAGCATCAGCTTGGCCACGCCTTCGCCCAGTTGCGCGGCGAAGGCCAGCAGTTCCTGCTCGACCTGGGCCAGCGACACCGGCAGGAACAGGCGCCGCGCGCCCTCTTCCAGGCGCGCCAGGTGCCGCGCCAGCAGGCGCGGCCGGCCGGCGCGCACGGCGATGGTCTCGAACAGGCCATCGCCGTAGGCCAGCCCGCGATCGCGCACGGACAGGGCCTCGGCGGGCCGGCCGTCGACCCAGGCGGACATCAGCCGTTGAACCGGCGGAACACCAGGGAACCGTTGGTGCCGCCGAAGCCGAAGGAGTTGGACACCGCCACTTCGATGCTGCGCTCCTTGAGCCGGTTCGCCACCAGGTCGAGGTCGCAGCCTTCGTCCGGGTTGTCCAGGTTGATGGTCGGCGGCGCCACCTGGTCGCGCAGCGCCAGGATGCAGAAGATGGCTTCCACCGCGCCGGCGGCACCGAGCAGGTGGCCGGTCATGGACTTGGTCGAGCTCATCGACAGCTTGTAGGCGTGCTCGCCGAAGATCGACTTCACCGCGGAGATCTCGGCGATGTCGCCGGCCGGGGTGGAGGTGCCGTGGGCGTTGATGTAGTCGACCTGCTCCGGGTTCAGGCCGGCGTCGCGCAGGGCGTTCTTCATGCAACGGGCAGCGCCGGCGCCATCTTCCGGCGGCGCGGTCATGTGGAAGGCGTCGCCGCTCATGCCGAAGCCGACCAGCTCGGCGTAGATGCGCGCGCCGCGGGCCTTGGCGTGCTCCAGCTCTTCCAGCACCACGGCGCCGGCGCCGTCGGAGAGCACGAAACCGTCGCGGTCCCTGTCCCACGGGCGGCTGGCCCTGGCCGGCTCGTCGTTGCGGGTGGACAGCGCGCGGGCTGCGCCGAAACCGCCGATGCCCAGGCCGCAGGTGGCCATTTCCGAACCGCCGGCGACCATCACGTCAGCCTCGCCGTAGGCGATGTTGCGCGCGGCCATGCCGATGTTGTGGGTGCCGGTGGTGCAGGCGGTGGTGATGGCGTAGTTGGGGCCCTGCAGACCGAGGTTGATCGACAGGAACCCGGAAACCATGTTGATGACCGAGCCGGGCACGAAGAACGGCGAAATGCGCCGCGGCCCCTGCTCGAACAGAGAACGGCAGGTGTTCTCGATGTTGGTCAGGCCGCCGATGCCGGAGCCGATGGCGACGCCGATGCGCTCGCGGTTGGCGTCGCTGACTTCCAGGCCGGAATCGCGCACCGCCTGGTAGCTGGCGGCCAGGCCGTACTGGATGAACAGGTCGAGTTTGCGGGCTTCCTTGGCGGACATGTACTGCTCGACGTCGAACCCCCTCACCGAACCGCCGAAGCGGGTGGAAAAGGCGGAAAGGTCCATGTGCTCGATCGGGGCGATACCGCTGCGGCCGGCCAGGATACCCTGCCAGGAACTCGGCACGTCCACGCCCAGCGGCGAGAGCATACCCATGCCAGTGATGACGACGCGTCTGCGCGACACTACGACTTCCTCATTTTGCGAATACACGGCATAGGCGCCGGACCGCGACCAGGGCTGTCCAGCGCCATGCTAAAGAAAAGCCGCACGCCTTTGCAGGCCGTGCGGCTTCTTCCGTCGGAAACGGCTACTTATTGCTGGTGGGCAACGATGTAGTCGATGGCTTCCTGCACGGTGGTGATCTTTTCGGCTTGCTCGTCGGGGATTTCGGTCTCGAATTCCTCTTCCAGAGCCATCACCAGCTCAACGGTGTCAAGGGAGTCGGCGCCCAGGTCTTCGACGAAGGAAGCGCTGTTGGTGACTTCTTCTTCCTTAACGCCGAGTTGCTCAGCAACGATCTTCTTGACGCGTTCTTCGATGGTGCTCATACCTTGTTTTCACTCCTATGGACAATCCGTACAGCTGGGCTGCGGGTAAGTGTATAGAAAGGGTTTTCTGCATTTCAAGCTGAACGCCGACGCCCCTTCGCGACCACCACGATGTTCTGTCTATAACCCAGTTGCATCTATATAACGGATTTTAGACAGCGCATATGACACATCCGCGAAGAGTAAGGTCACATTCAGCTCATGTACATTCCGCCATTCACCGGTACCGTGGCGCCGGTCACATAGGCGGCACCATCGGAGGCGAGGAATCCTACCACCTTGGCGATCTCTTCGGCTTGGCCGAGACGCCCGAGCGGAATCTGGCCGAGCAGCGCTTCGCGCTGGGCTTCGGGCAGCTCGCGGGTCATGTCGGTGTCGATGAAGCCCGGGGCCACCGCGTTGACGGTGATGGCACGGGAGCCCACTTCGCGCGCCAGGGCGCGGGTGAAGCCCTCTAGACCGGCCTTCGCCGCGGCGTAGTTGGTCTGCCCGGCATTGCCCATGGCGCCGACCACCGAGCCGATGTTGATGATGCGACCCCAGCGAGCCTTGGTCATGCCGCGCAGCACGGCTTTCGACAGACGGTAGAGGCTGTTGAGGTTGGTGTTGACCACGTCGAACCACTCGTCGTCCTTCATCCGCATCAGCAGGTTGTCACGGGTGATGCCGGCGTTGTTGACCACGATCAGCGGCTGACCGAGGTGCTGCTGGATGTGTTCGAGGGTGGAGGCGACGGACTCGTCGCTGGAAACGTCCAGGACCAGGCCGGCGCCTTCGATGCCGTTGGCCTTGAGGTATTCGGCGATCTTCTCGGCGCCCGAGGCGCTGGTGGCGGTGCCGATGACGATGGCGCCCAGGCGGCCCAGTTCCAGGGCGATGGCCTGGCCGATGCCGCGGCTCGCGCCGGTGACCAGGGCAACCTTACCTTGCAGACTCATGCTCTTATCTCCTGTTCAAGCCAGAGCCGCACGAGCCGCCGCGAAGGCGTCCGCCGAATCCAGATTGTGGGTGTTCACGCCCTTGGCGCAACGCTTGTTCAGGCCGGCCAGGACCTTGCCAGGGCCGCACTCTACCAGATCGCTCACGCCCTTGGCGGCGAGCAGTTGCACGGTCTCGACCCAGCGCACCGGGCTGTACAGCTGCGCCAGAAGGTCGCGCTTGAGGGTATCGAGGTCCGCCGGCACCTGGGCGCTGACGTTCTGCACCAGGGCGATCTGCGGAACCTGCCAGGCGATGGCTTCCACCGACTCGGCGAAGCGCTCGGCGGCCGGACGCATCAGCGCGCAGTGCGACGGCACGCTGACCGGCAGCGCCACGGCGCGCTTGGCGCCACGCGCCTTGCAAGCCTCGATGGCGCGCTCGACCGCGGCGGCGGCACCGGCGATCACCACCTGGCCGGGAGCGTTGAAGTTCACGGCGCTGACTACGTCACCCTGCGCAGCTTCGGCGCAGGCGGCCAGCACGTCGGCGTCTTCCAGGCCGAGGATCGCGGCCATGCCGCCGGTACCGGCGGGCACCGCTTCCTGCATCAATTGGCCGCGGCGCTCGACCAGTTTCACCGCATCGGCGAAGCCCAGGCTGCCGGCGGCGACCAGGGCCGAGTACTCGCCCAGGCTGTGGCCAGCGACGTAGGCCGGCGCGGCGCCACCCTCGGCCTGCCACAGGCGCCACAGCGCGATGGAGGCGGTGAGGATGGCGGGCTGGGTCTTGTCGGTCTGGTTCAGGCGCTCTTCCGGGCCTTCCTGCACCAGCGCCCAGAGGTCGTAGCCCAGGGCCGCGGAGGCTTCGGCGAAGGTGTCACGCACCAGTGCGTGCTGCGCGCCCAGCTCGGCCAGCATGCCGAGGGATTGCGAGCCCTGGCCGGGGAAAACGAATGCGAGGGATGCGGACATTGCAACGGGTCCCTTGTGTCTGTTTCGTCGAAGGGTAACGCCAGCAGCAGCCTGGCGCATGGAACTGACAGTTGGATGACGGCCTCGACCGCGCGGTCACATCGCCAGGGCGAAGACATCATCTCGCCGGGCGGCCTTGCGAGCGCGGTGCGCAAGCATACTTCCATTACCGCCAGAAATCTCTATTTCCTTTCTATTCAGCTACTTAGAGAAGGCTTTCAAGCCGCCCATGGAGCCGCTGCGGCAGGTTCTCGCGGATTTCCACCAGGGCCCGGCGCAGAGCGCTCTGGATGCCCTCCTCGGCCGCGCTGCCGTGGCTCTTCACCACGATGCCCTGCAGCCCCAGGAAGCTCGCGCCGTTGTGCCGGGCCGGCGTCAGGTCGCTGCGCAGGCGGCGCAGCAGCGGCATGGCCACCAGGCCAATGGCTTTCGCCGACAGGCTGGACGCGAACAGTTGCTCCAGGCGGCTGACCACCATGGCCGCCAGCCCCTCGCTGGCCTTCAGCAGGATGTTGCCAACGAAACCGTCGCACACCACCACGTCGGCCAGGCCACGGTACAGGCCATCGCCTTCTATGTAGCCGATGTAGTTGATGCCGCGCGCCTGCTCCAGCAGGGTCGAGGCCAGCTTGACCTGCTGGTTGCCCTTGATTTCCTCGGTGCCGACGTTGAGCAGCGCCACCCTCGGGTTGGCCTTGCCCAGCGCCTCGGCCGCCACCGCGCCCATCACGGCGAACTGGTAGAGGTGCTCGGCGCTGCAATCGACGTTCGCTCCCAGGTCCAGCAGGTGGCAATGCCCGGTCTGGGTCGGCACGGCGGTGACCATGGCCGGCCGGTCGATGCCCGGCAAGGTCTTGAGCAGATAGCGCGACAGGGCCATCAGCGCGCCGGTGTTGCCGGCACTGACGCAGGCATGGGCCGTACCGTCGCGGACCAGTTCCAGGGCGACGCGCATGGAGGAGTCGGGCTTGCTGCGCAGGGCCTGGGACGGGCGTTCGTCCATGCCGATGACTTCGCTGGCGTGCTGGATGTGCAGGCGCGGGCGGTCGACCGCGGGAACGCGGGTGCAGAGTTCTTCGAGGAGGGGAGCCTGGCCGACGAGGACCAGTTGCAGAGCGGGGTGCTGGGCCAGGAAGGAAATGCTGGCCGGAACAATGCAGTGGGGACCGAAGTCCCCACCCATTGCATCAATCGCGATGATTGGTGCGGACAAGGATTACTCGTCAGAGCCCTTGTCTACGACCTTGCGGCCGCGATAGAAGCCGTCCGGGGAGACGTGGTGGCGCAGGTGGACTTCACCGGTGCTCTTTTCCACGGACAGAGCGTTCGCATCGAGCGCATCGTGGGAACGACGCATGTCACGAGCGGAACGGGATTTTTTGTTCTGCTGAACAGCCATGATTGATTAACTCCTAAACGTTTGGGTCACGCTTCAACTGCGCCAGTACGCTGAACGGGTTGGGACGTTCTTCCACGTTCTCGCTCGGCTCGGGCGCTGCTGCAAATCCCGCCGGATGCTGGCATTCTTCAGGGTCATGGGCCGGAACGATGGGCAAGGCGAGCAACAGCTCGTCCTCGACCAGAGGCGGCAGGTCGAGGGGTTCCTCCCCCACTTCCAGCGCATCGTACCCCTTCGGCAGCCCTTCGGCAGACTGGCCTTCCCAGAGGATGGCGAAGTCGGACTCGCTGGTGACCTGGAAGGTCGCCGGCTCGAGGCAGCGTTGGCATACCATGCTCACCTGCGCGTCGACTTCGACATGCATGACCGCCAGCTTCTGCTCGTCGCGGTGGAAGAAAAACTTCGCCCGGACGTTGCCTTCGCTGCTGGTCAGCTGTTCGCAAACCCGCGGCATACTGGCGAGCGGCAGCACACCCTCGAGGGTGGCTTCGCGCTCTACCAATTTGCGCGGATCGACGTGAGGTGGTATCGGCCCATTCAACATAAGCGCGCCATTATAGGGATGCCCCCGTCCCTGTCAAAGGAAATTAGGCATAAACCGCTGTATGGACAGCCTTTTCGCTAGAATCGCGGACTTCGCCCAGGAGACTCCCGATGCGCCCACTGATTCTCGCCTCAAGCTCGCCCTACCGCCGCGAATTGCTGCAACGCCTGCGCCTGCCCTTCGAATGCGCAAGCCCGGATATAGATGAAAGCCCGCTGCCCGGCGAAAGCGCCGAACAACTGGTGCGCCGCCTCGCCGAAGCCAAGGCGCGGGCGCTGGCGGCGCGCTTTCCCGAGCACCTGATCATCGGCTCGGACCAGGCCGCCGTCCAGGGCCAGGCGATCCTCGGCAAGCCGCACACCCTGGAGCGGGCCATGGAGCAACTCAAGGCCTCCAGCGGCAGCAGCGTCAGCTTCCTCACCGGCCTGGCCCTGCTGGACAGCGCCAGCGGCCGCTGCCAGGTGGATTGCATCCCCTTCCGCGTGCACTTCCGCGAACTGGACGAGGCGCGCATCCACCGCTACCTGGAAGCCGAACAACCCTTCGATTGCGCCGGCAGCTTCAAGGCCGAGGGCCTGGGCGTCAGCCTGTTCCGCGCGACAGAGGGCGAGGATGGCACCAGCCTGGTCGGCCTGCCGCTGATTCGCCTGGTGGATATGCTGCTGGCGGAAGGCGTACAGGTTCCCTGACCGCTCCTACGCTGCAGGCGAGCACGGCTTTTCGTAGGAGCGAGCTTGCTCGCGAACGGATTCCGCCACGAGGCTATTCGCGAGCAAGCTCGCTCCTACGAAGAGCACGAAGAGCATCCCGATACCTGTCGCCCCGGAAACGAAAAAGCCGCCGCCTCATATATAAGGCAGCGGCTCGTTTCGAGCGCCAGGGCCTCAGCGCAACGCCGGCCCCTGCCAGCCCATCCACAGCGCCAAACGCTCGGCGACGCTGGCGCCGATCTTCTTGGCGAAGCGGTCGAACGGCGTTTCCTGCACGGTGTAGTCGACGATTTCCTTTTCCTTGATCACGTCGCGCGCCACGTAGCTGGTGCTGCCCAGGCCATCGATCAGGCCGAGTTGCAGCGCCTGCTCGCCGGACCAGATCAGCCCGGAGAACAGCTCGGGATGATCCTTGTCCTTCAGGCGATCGCCGCGCCCTTTCTTCACGCTGTCGATGAACTGCTTGTGGGTGGTGTCCAGCACGCCCTGCCAGAACTGCGTCTCTTCGGCCTTGGGCGGCTGGAAGGGATCGAGAAAGGCCTTGTGCTCGCCGGAGGTGTAGACGCGGCGATCGACGCCGAGCTTCTCCATGGTGCCGACGAAGCCGAAGGTGGCGGCGGTCACGCCGATGGAGCCGACCAGGCTGGCCTTGTCGGCATAGATCTCATCGGCGGCGCTGGCGATGTAGTAGGCGCCGGACGCCCCCAGGTCGCTGATCACCGCGTAGACCTTCACGTCCGGGTGCAGGCCGCGCTGGCGCTTGATCTCGTCATATATATAGCCGGACTGCACCGGACTGCCGCCCGGGCTGTTGATGCGCAGGACGATGCCCTTGGTGCCGCTGTCCTCGAAGGCCGCCTTCAGCGCCCCGACGACATTGTCGGCGCTGGCCGGCTCGTCGTCGGCGATCATGCCCTTCACCTCGATCAGGGCGGTATGGCTGCCGCTGCGCGAGGCGGACTTGGACAGGCCGCTCAAGGGGGTGAACAGCGCCAGGGCGCCGAACAGGTAGATGAAGGTCAGCAGCTTGAAGAAGATGCCCCAGCGACGAGCCCGGCGCTGTTCCTGAACGCCCGCCAGCACTGCCTTCTCCAGCAGTTTCCAGCTCTTCGCGTCTTCCTTGCCGGGCTCCTCGGCCTTCCACTCATCCGACATGCTCGTTCACCTCGATCCGTAGGTCCTGCGCCCGGCCATCCAGCCAGGCGCGCAATTCGTTGAAATGCCCGATCTCCAGGCGCGGGCCGTATTCGCGCAGCACGGACAGCGGCTGCGCCCCGTAGGACACCGCCACCGAATCCATGCCCGCCCGGCGCGCCATCTCCAGGTCGAAGGGCGCATCCCCGACCATCAGCGCGCGGCCCGGCTCGACCAGGCAATGCGCGAGGATTTCATGCAGCATGCGCGGATCGGGCTTGCTCGCCGACTCATCGGCGGCACGGGTGATATCGAAGAAGCCTTCCCAGCCCTGCCCCTTCAGCACCCGGTCCAGGCCGCGGCGACTCTTGCCGGTGGCGACCGCCAGACGGTAGCCGGACTGGCGGAAATGCTCCAGCGCGTCGGCCACGCAGGGGAACAAAGGAGAAGGCTCGACCTCCAGCATCAGATAATGCTCGGCGTAGTCGCCACGAAAGACTGTCAGCGCCGCTTCGTCGTCGACTTCCGGGTACAGCGTCTGGATCGCCTCCGGCAGCCCCAGGCCGATGATGCCTTTTATGGCTTCGTCGCTGCGCCGCGGCAGGCCGGAACGCTCGGCCGCCACCCGCATCGACTCGACGATGCGGCCGACGGAGTCGACCAGGGTGCCGTCCCAGTCGAAGACCAGCAGCGCGTAATCAGGCATCCAGGCGCTCCAGCGTGCTGCGCCAGATGTCGTCCACCTCGGCGTCCAGCTCCAGGGTGGAGCCGTCAGGCATGGGCACACGCAGCTGCGCAGAATGCAGGAACAGGCGCTTGCCGCCCAGCTCGCGGATCTCGCGGGAGAACTCGTCGTCGCCGTACTTGGCGTCGCCGGCGATGGAATGCCCGGCGTGCTTGGCATGCACGCGGATCTGATGGGTGCGCCCGGTGATCGGCCGCGCCTCCACCAGGGTGGCGAAATCGCCGAAGCGGCGCAGCACCTTGAACTCGGTGAGCGCGTCCTTGCCTTCGACGTTGACTTCCACCATGCGCTCGCCGGAACGCAGGTTGTTCTTCAGCAGCGGCGCGCGGATCTGCTTCTTCGCCGCCGGCCAGCTGCCGCGCACCAGGGCGTGGTAGCGCTTGTCCACCACGTGCTCGTTGCGCAGCGCATCATGCAGGTGGCGCAGCATGCTGCGCTTCTTGGCGATCATCAGCAGGCCGGAAGTGTCGCGATCCAGACGGTGCACCAGCTCCAGGTCCTTGGCCTCCGGGCGCAGCTGGCGGAAGGCCTCGATCACGCCATAGCTGAGGCCGCTGCCGCCGTGCACGGCGATGCCGGCGGGCTTGTTGATCACGATCAGCGCCTTGTCCTCGTAGACGATGGCGGCCTCCAGGCGCTCGAGCAGCCCCTGGGCCAGCGGCGCCGGCTCGTCGCGCTCGGCCAGGCGCAGCGGCGGCACGCGCACCACGTCCCCGGCCTGCAGCTTGTACTCGGGCTTGATCCGCCCCTTGTTCACCCGCACCTCGCCCTTGCGCAGGATGCGATAGATCAAGGTCTTGGGTACGCCTTTGAGCTGGGTTCTGAGGAAATTGTCGATGCGCTGGCCGGCATATTCCGGCGCGACTTCAAGCAGCTGGACGCCGGAAGTCGGAGGGGTGGAAGTCGTCATCCGCCCATCATAGCAATTTTTCATTCAATTGAAGCACTTAATCATTGCTGCTATATTCGGGAGGCCGCCAAAAGTGGCCGGGCCCGCGGATGTCAGCGAAATCGCCATCCCCGCTGCCTGCAAGCACATTGAACGGACGTGAGGCAGTCCTGCGAAGCGTTGCCGTGACGGACCCATGAATCCCTCGCCGCAACGATTCGGAACCCGAGCCTTGAGACATGACGCACGGCTGCCTCGGTAGCCGTGAAAAGCCAACCCGCTCCCGGATTCTGCGAGCGGCACCCGCTTCTTCAATAGGAAACGTGCAGGGTGGAGATGCACAACTGTCGGACCGCGTAGCTGGCACAGCCTTGTTTCAGACGCACTCTTTCGTCCGCCTCCGACAGCTGATTCCTCCTCCTGTTGATTGCTTGTTCGCAGGACAAGCAGGAGACGTAGTCGCGACCCGGCCCGTTGTTGGCCGGACGTCGCTGGACACGGGAATGGTCCGCCGTTCCTGAGTACGCGCCTGAGCACCGACCGTGAGAGTCGTGGGTGCCGATTGCCGTTTCCGGTGGCCCCGGAAACCATTGGTACTACATGAAAAGAATGCTGATCAACGCAACTCAACCCGAAGAGTTGCGTGTAGCGCTGGTAGATGGCCAGCGTCTGTTCGACCTGGACATCGAGTCCGGCGCGCGCGAACAGAAGAAGGCCAACATCTACAAGGGCCGCATCACCCGCGTCGAGCCCAGCCTGGAAGCCGCCTTCGTCGACTTCGGCGCCGAGCGCCACGGTTTCCTCCCCCTCAAGGAAATTTCCCGCGAGTACTTCAAGAAGAGCCCCGAAGGGCGCATCAACATCAAGGAAGTGCTCAGCGAAGGCCAGGAAGTCATCGTCCAGGTCGAGAAGGAAGAGCGCGGCAACAAGGGCGCGGCCCTGACCACCTTCATCAGCCTGGCCGGCCGTTACCTGGTGCTGATGCCGAACAACCCCCGCGCCGGCGGTATCTCCCGCCGCATCGAAGGCGAAGAGCGCAACGAACTGCGCGAAGCCCTGAACGGCCTCAACGCTCCCGCCGACATGGGCCTGATCGTCCGCACCGCGGGCCTGGGCCGCAGCTCCGAAGAGCTGCAGTGGGACCTGGACTACCTGCTGCAACTGTGGGGCGCCATCAAGGAAGCCTCCGGCGAGCGCGGCGCGCCCTTCCTGATCTACCAGGAAAGCAACGTCATCATCCGCGCCATCCGCGACTACCTGCGCCAGGACATCGGCGAAGTGCTGATCGACAGCATCGACGCCCAGGAAGAAGCCCTGAACTTCATCCGCCAGGTGATGCCGCAGTACGCCAGCAAGGTCAAGCTGTACCAGGACAGCGTTCCGCTGTTCAACCGCTTCCAGATCGAGAGCCAGATCGAGACCGCCTTCCAGCGCGAAGTGAAGCTGCCCTCCGGCGGTTCCATCGTCATCGACCCGACCGAGGCCCTGGTCTCCATCGACATCAACTCGGCGCGCGCCACCAAAGGCGGCGACATCGAGGAAACCGCCCTGCAGACCAACCTGGAAGCGGCCGAGGAAATCGCCCGCCAGCTGCGCCTGCGTGACATCGGCGGCCTGATCGTCATCGACTTCATCGACATGACCCCGGCGAAGAACCAGCGCGCCGTGGAAGAGCGCGTGCGCGAAGCCCTCGAGGCCGACCGTGCGCGCGTGCAGGTCGGGCGCATCTCGCGCTTCGGCCTGCTGGAGATGTCCCGCCAGCGCCTGCGTCCATCCCTCGGCGAGACCAGCGGCATCGTCTGCCCGCGTTGCAACGGCCAGGGCATCATCCGCGACGTGGAATCCCTGTCGCTGGCCATCCTGCGCCTGATCGAGGAAGAAGCGCTGAAGGACCGCACCGCGGAAGTCCGCGCCCGCGTGCCCTTCCAGGTCGCCGCCTTCCTGCTCAACGAGAAGCGCAACGCCATCACCAAGATCGAGCTGCGCACCCGCGCGCGCATCTTCATCCTGCCGGACGAGCATCTGGAGACCCCGCACTTCGAAGTGCAGCGCCTGCGTGACGACAACCCGGACCTGCTGGTCGGCCACACCAGCTACGAGATGGCCCAGGTCGAGCACGAGGAAGTCCAGCCGGTCAGCGCCACCCGCACCCTGGTACGCCAGGAAGCCGCGGTGAAGACCGTCTCCCCGCAGACTCCTGCCCCGCAACAAGCCGAGCAGGCTGCCGCCGCGCCGCAACCGGTGGAAGCCGCCAAGCCGATGCCGCAGCCGAGCCTGTTCCAGGGCCTGGTCAAGTCGCTGGTGAGCCTGTTCGCCGGCAAGGAAGAACAGGCCAAGCCGGCCGTCAGCGCGGAGAAGCCCGCCAACGAGCGCAGCTCGACCCCGGACGAGCGCCGCAATGGCCGCCAGCAGAACCGTCGCCGTGATGGCGGCCGTCGCGACGATGACCGCAAGCCCCGCGAGGAGCGCGGCGAGCGCAACGAGCGCCGTCGCGAAGAACGCGCCGAGCGTCCGGCCCGCGAAGAACGCCAGCCCCGTGAAGAACGCGCCGAACGCCAGCCGCGCGAGGAGCGTCAACCGCGTGAAGAACGTGCCGAGCGCCAGCCGCGCGAGGAACGTCAACCGCGTGAAGAGCGTGCCGAGCGTCAGCCCCGCGAGGAACGCCAGCCGCGTGAAGAACGCGCCGAGCGCCAGCCCCGCGAGGAGCGTCAACCGCGTGAAGAACGCGCCGAGCGCCAACCCCGCGAGGAGCGTCAACCGCGTGAAGAGCGCGCCGAGCGTCAGCCCCGCGAGGAACGTCAGCCGCGCGAAGAACGTGCCGAGCGCCAGCCGGGCGAAGAGCGTCAGCCCCGTGAAGAACGCCAGCCGCGCGAAGAGCGTGGTGAGCGTCGCGAACGTGGCGAACGCCAGCCCCGCGAGGAGCGCCAGGCCCGCGAAGCCGCGCTGGAAGCCGAAGAGCTGCCGAACAACGAGGAACTGCTGGAGCAGGACGACCAGGAAGGCAGCGATGACGATCGTCCGCGCCGCCGCTCCCGTGGCCAGCGCCGCCGCAGCAACCGCCGCGAGCGTCAGCGCGAAGTCGGCGTGGAAGGCCCGGAGGCCGGTGAGCAGCCGCAAGGCAGCGAGTCGCCGTCCGTCCCGGCCCTGGCCGCAACCGGCGTTGCCGCGGTAGCCGTGGTCGCCGAGCAGGTCGTCGAAGCCGCCAGCGAGCAAACCGCCGAGCCGGTCGCTGCCGTCGAAGCCAGCGCCGAAGCCGTGGTAGTCACCGAGACCCACGAGGAAAGCGCCGGCGAGCAGATCGTCGAGTTCAGCCTGCAGCCGAGCGAATCCGCCCCGGCCGCCGCCGAGCCGGTCGAGCAGCCTGCCGCGGAAGCCGTGGTCGAGGCCGCTCCGGTCGTCGAAAGCGCCCCCGTCGAGCCCCAGGTGGTCGAAGCCCCGGTCGCCGAGGCCGAGCCTGATGTCGCCGCGCCGAGCCAGGACGAAGCCCAGCCGGCAGCCAACGCCAGCGGCCGCGCCCTGAACGACCCGCGCGAGCGCCGTCGCCTGCAGCGCGAAGCCGAGCGCCTGGCCCGTGAAGCCGCGGAAGCCGCCGCTGCCGCTCCGGCCGTAGTGGAAACCGCCGTGGTCGAGCAGGCCGCCGAGGTGGAAGTCGTCGCCGAGCAACAAGTCGAGGCCGCGGAAGAAAGCGTCGTGGAAGCGGCCCAGGAGACTGTCGAAGCGTCCGCCACCACCGAGGCCGTCGAAGCACCCGCTGCCGAAGCTGCCGAAGCTGCCGAAGCTGCCGAAGGCGAGCAGGCCATCCAGGCCGTCGAGGAGCAAGTCGAGGCCGACAAGGCCGAGCACCGCGACGAGGTGGAAAAGCACCACGGCTGATCGCCCGCGTGTTGAAAAAGGGGATGCCTAGGCATCCCCTTTTTTTATGGTTCCTGGGTTGCGTGGGGAAGATAGCCATGCCTCCTACAGGGGAATGGTGCGGGTGGGGCGGAGTAGGAGCGGATCTCATCCGCGAATCGCGCCGGGATGTCCGGCTATCGCGGACAAGGTCCGCTCCTACACCCATACCGGTGGGCACGGCTCGCTCCTACGAAAAGCACCACGGACAAAAAAGGGTTCATCGCGCTTTCCCGGGGAAGGCGGCCTTGATTTTCAGGAAAAAGTAGGCGGAGTCCCTGAAGCCATAGGCCATGCGCTTGATCACCTTGATGCGGTTGTTTACCCCTTCCAGCAGGCTGGTGTGCATGGGGAAGCGAGCGCTGGCCAGGATGCCTCGGACGTATTTGCGCAGATTGCGAGCGAAGCGTTGCAGCGGGGCCAGGCCACTGTCCCTGGCGTGGCGCAACCAGTCCCGCCAGCGGCGCCAACCCTCCCGCACGCTGGGGGCGTACCAGATTTCCTTGAGCGTATCCTTGAGCACGTAGACCGTGGCCAGTGGCTGGTTGGCCTCGAGGATTTCCTGCAACTGCACGGCTTGCTGATCCTTGAGGTTTTCGCGATTGCGCAGCAGCAACCAACGACTCTGCTTGATTACCTTGCGTGCCGCTTTGTCCTGGCGTAGCGCGTTGGCCTGATCGACACGGATGCGGTCGATCACCTCCCGGCCATAGCGAGCCACCACGTGGAATAGGTCGTAGACCACTTCGGCACGGGGGCAATGCTGTTTTACTTCCAGATCGAAGGCGGTGTTCATGTCCATCGCCACGGCCTCGATTTGCTGGCAGCGCTCACCGAGCAGTTCGAAGAACGGCTGAATCGCCTCGCGGCTGTTGCCATGCCCGACCCACAGCACGCGTGTCCGCTGCGCATCCATGATCACGGTGGCGTAACGATGTCCTTTGTGAAGAGCGAACTCGTCCATCACCAGACGGCGAACGTCACCCGGCTCGAAAGCACCGACTGCGGCCTCTAGACGACGTTTGTCGAGCTGCTTGAGCGTGTGCCAATGCAGACCGACGAGGCGACTGACGTGACTGATGGGCAGTAATTGCAGCAAAGCCTCGAGCCAGATGCGCAAGCGCTGGGTCAAGCGCGACGCTGGCTCCAGCCAGTCGATCCGCTCGGTCACCCGACCACAGCGCAGGCAGTCGACGCGGCGCACCGGCAGTTGGAGCAGGACGCGCTGGTCGAACAGATCGCGATCACGCACCCGGCGAATCCGCCGTTCGTGGATTAATGGACTGGCCTGACCGCAGCGCCCGCATTTGGGGACAGCGCTGGCGTGAGGCTTGAGCTCGATCAGCAGGGTGCTGTCGGCAGATGGGTGGCAGGCGATGACTTCGTAGCCTGGCCAGAAAGCAGCAAGATCAATAGGATGCACGGCGACAGCAGGGGGTGGGGGTTGGTTCGTTTGGCGACTGCCAATCTACCCGCTTCCCTGACTGTCAATCCGCTCTTTCCCCAGACTCCGCGAAGAACCCAAAAAAGGCGCTTGCCGTTGCCGGCAAGCGCCTTTTTTCAAGCCTGCAAACCTCAGTAGAGGTTGGGCTCCATCTCCAGCTCCACTCCGAATCGCTGCCGAATGTCCTCGCGGATGCGCTCGGCCAGTGCCTGGATCTGCGCCCCGCTGGCGCCACCGTAGTTGACCAGCACCAGCGCCTGCTGGGCATGCACGCCGGCGGCGCCATCGCGGAAGCCCTTCCAGCCGGCCTTGTCGATCAGCCAGCCGGCGGCCAGCTTGACCTGGCCGTCGGCCTGGGGATAGGCCACCAGGTCCGGGTATTCGCCACGCAAGCGCTCGGCCACGGCGGCGGACACCAGCGGGTTCTTGAAGAAGCTGCCGGCATTGCCCAGCACTGCCGGGTCGGGCAGCTTCTCGCGGCGGATGGCGCAGATCACCCGCGCCACGTCGGCGGGGCCAGGGGCGTCTATGCCCTCCTCCACCAGGCGCTGACGCACCGGACCATAGTCCAGATGCAGGCTGGCCCGGCGCGCGAGCTTCAGGCGCACGCGCAGGATCACCCAGCGCCCCGGCTCGCGCTTGAACAGGCTCTCGCGGTAGGCGAAGGCGCAATCGTCCAGGTGGAATTCGCGCAGACCGCCGCTATGGCGGTCCAGCGCCACCAGGCTGTCGAACACGTCCTTCAGCTCCACGCCGTAGGCGCCGATGTTCTGCATGGGCGCGGCGCCGACGGTACCGGGGATCAGGCTGAGGTTCTCCAGGCCGGCGAAGCCCTGCTCCAGGCTCCAGCGCACCAGGTCGTCCCAGACCTCGCCGGCCTCGGCTTCGATGCGCACCCGATCACCGTCGTCTTCGAGGATGCGCACGCCACGGCTGGCCATGCGCAGTACCAGGGCCTCGACGTCACGGGTCAGCAGCAGGTTGCTGCCGCCGCCGAGCACCAGCAGCGGCAGGTCGTGCTCCACCGCCAGGGCAAGGCCCTGCATCACTTCCTGGTCGTCGTGGGCTTCGGCGAACAGCTGCGCGTGCGCTTCGATGCCGAAGGTATTGAAGGCTTTCAGGGAAACGTCTCTCTGCAAAACCAGGCTCACAGGCGCCCCTTCACTTCCAGCAGCAGGGCGTCGCAGGCCAGCTCGATCAGGTCCAGCACCTGTTCGAAACCGGCCTCGCCGCCGTAATAGGGATCGGGCACCTCGTCCAGCGCGCCGGCGTAGCGGCGCAGGAACAGGTCCAGCTCAGCCGGGCCACTTCCCCGCAGGCATTCGAGATGAGCCAGGTTGCTCAGGTCCATGGCCAGGATCAGGTCGAAGTCGGCGAAATCGGCAGTGCTCACCTGGCGCGCACGCAGCGCCGACAGGTCATAGCCACGACGCATGGCGGCAACGCGGGTGCGGGCATCCGGCGCCTTGCCCACGTGCCAGTCGCCGGTGCCGGCGGAATCGACGGTCACCCGCGCCTCCAGCCCGGCCTCGCGCAGCTTGTGGCGGAACACGCCCTCGGCGGTGGGCGAACGGCAGATGTTGCCCAGGCAGACGAAGAGAACCCGCATCAGCCCCCCAGGATGCGCCTGACGCGCTCCAGGTCCTCGACAGTGTCCACCCCGGCCTGCGGCGCCTCCAGGGCGTCGGCGACGTGGATGCGCACGCCGTGCCAGAGCGCGCGCAGCTGCTCCAGGCACTCGGTGTCTTCCAGCCAGCACGGGCCCCAGGCGACGAAGTCGCGGAGGAAGCGCGCGCGGTAGGCGTAGATGCCGATGTGGCGGCGGTAGGGCACACCCTGCGGCAGGCCGTCCGGCTCCTTGGCGAAGGCGTCGCGGGCCCAGGGCAGCGGCGCGCGGCTGAAGGTCAGCGCCAGGCCGTTGAGGTCGGTCACCACCTTCACCACGTTCGGGTTGAACAGCGCGGCCAGCTCGTGGATCGGCTCGGCCAGGGTGGCGATGCCGGCTTCCGGGTGGGCCGCCAGGTTGGCCGCCACCTGGTCGATGATGGCCGGCGGGATCAGCGGCTCGTCGCCCTGCACGTTGACCACAATGGCGTCGTCGGCCAGGCCCAGGGCATCGGCCACCTCGGCCAGGCGGTCGGTGCCGGAGTTGTGGTCGACGCGGGTCAGCAGCGCCTCGGCGCCGAAGACGTTGGCCGCCTCGAGGATGTGCGCATCGTCGGTGGCGATCACCACGCGGTTGGCGGCGCTCTTGCGCGCCTGCTCCCAGACGTGCTGGACCATGGGCTTGCCGCAGATGTCCTGCAGCGGCTTGCCGGGCAGGCGGGTGGAGGCGAAGCGGGCCGGGATGACGACGGTGAAGGCTTGGCTCATCGCTGCGTCTCAGTCACTTGTCCAGGCGTTCATCGACGTTCAGGGTGCGGGCCTCACCCTCGAGCATCACCGGGATGCCGTCGCGCACCGGGTAGGCCAGGCCGTCGGCCTTGCAGATCAGTTCGGACTTGTCGTCGGTGAGCTTCAGCGGCCCCTTGCACAGCGGGCAGGCGAGGATGTCGAGGAGTTTCGGGTCCATGGCGGAATCCTTGGAAAGCAATGGGTGGCGGCGCCACCCGTCAGCGCGCGATCAGACGCTCGAGCTGGGCGTCGAACCAGGCGACGAAGGCCGGGGATGGCTGCGCGTCGACCGCGAGGTACCACCAGTCGGCGGCGGCGAAGGCCCGGCATTTCACCGCGTCCTTCTCGGTCATCAGCAGCGGCAGCGGCGGGCTGAATTGCAGCTGCTCGGCGCTGTAGGCGGCGTGGTCCGGGAAGGCGTGCGGAACAGGCCACCAGTGTAGCGCCTCGAGCGTCGCGAAGAAACGCCGGGGGTTGCCGATGCCGGCCAGGGCGTGGACCTGCTGGCCCGGCGGGAAGTGCGTCAGGTCGCCGCGCTCGCCGCTGCGCAGGTTGACCAGCGCGCTCGGCCGCAGGACGAAGGAAAAGGCACCGGCCGGATCGCTGCTGGCGCCGTTGTAGAGCACCGCGTCCACCGACTCCAGGCGTTCGGCCGGCTCGCGCAGGGGGCCGGCCGGCAGGCAGCGGCGGTTGCCCAGGCCGCGCGCGGCGTCGATCAGCACCAGCTCCAGGTCACGGGCCAGGCGGTAGTGCTGCAGGCCGTCGTCGCAGAGGATCAGGTCCACCGGCTCCTCGGCCAGCAGCGCGCGCACTGCGGCCGGGCGGTCCGGGTCGATGACCAGGGGCACGCCGCTGCGCTGGACGATCATCAGCGGCTCGTCGCCGGCCTGCGCCGCGTTCTGTTCGGCGCGCACCCGCCAGGGCAGGCTCGGCGGCTTGGCGCCGTAGCCGCGGCTGACCACGCCGACCTTGAGGCCACGGGCGCGGCAGTGATCGATCAGCCAGAGGATCATCGGCGTCTTGCCGGTGCCGCCGACGGTGACGTTGCCGACCACGATGACCGGCACCGGCGCGCGGTAGGCCTGGCGGCGGCCTTCCAGGTAGTCGGCGCGCTTGCGCAGGGCGATCCGCCGGTACAGCGCCTCCAGCGGACGCAGCAGGCCGAGGGCCGGGTGGCCCTGGTACCAGGCCTGCAGCAGGCGCTCGGAAAACGCCATCAGGGCTTGGCCGCCGGCTGCGCCTCGACGGTGGTGATGCGCAGGTGACTGAAGCCGAGCTTGCCGGCGGCGTCCATGGCGGTGACCACCGACTGATGGGTGGCCTTGCCGTCGGCGGTGATCACCAGCGGCAGGTTGCTGTCGCCGCCGGATTCCTTCTGCATCGCCGCCATCAGGGTGGCGATGTCGCCGTTGACCAGGCTCTGGCCGTTCAGCGCGTAGTGGCCGGCGGCGTCGATGTCCAGCTCCAGCGGCTTGATGTCGGTGGCTTCCGGCGGCGTGCCGCTGACCGCCTCGGGCAGCTCGACCTTCAGCTGCGTCGGCCGGCTGAAGGTGGTGGTGACCACGAAGAACAGCAGCAGGACGAAGATCACGTCGATCAGCGACGCCAGGTTGATGAACACGTCATCGCGGGCGGCGCTGCCGTTTCTGCGGCGGAATTTCACGCTTTGCCATCCTCGGAGAGGTCGACCTCGCGGTCGCCCTGGACCATTTCCACCAGCTTGATCGCTTCCTGCTCCATGGCCACCACCAGCTCATCGACGCGGCGCAGCAGGTAGCGGTGGAAGAACACCGCCGGGATGGCCACGATCAGGCCGGAGGCGGTGGTCACCAGGGCCTTGGAGATGCCGCCGGCGAGTTGCGGGGCGTTGGCCATGCCGTCGCCCATGAAGGCGTTGAAGATCTGGATCATGCCGAACACCGTGCCCAGCAGGCCGAGCAGCGGGGCCATGGCGGCGATGGTGCCGAGGGCGTTGAGGTAGCGCTCCATCTCGTGGATCACCCGGCCGGCGGCTTCTTCGATGCACTCCTTCATGATCTCGCGGCCATGCTTGGAGTTGACCAGGCCGGCGGCGAGCACCTCGCCCAGCGGGGAAGACGCCTTGAGCTCCTTGAGCGCCTGACTGTTCAGCTTCTTGTCCTTGATCTGCTTCCACACCTGGCCCAGCAACTGCGGCGGGGCGATGCGGCTGCGGCGCAGGGTCCAGAGTCGTTCGGCGACGATGGCGGTGGCGGCGATGGAGCTCAGAATGATCGGCAGCATCATCCAGCCGCCGGCTTTGACCAGTTCCCACACAGTGGCGAATCCCCTGAAAAAAAGTGGCGACACTCTAGCACAGGGCCCCTGCCCCGCCGACCGTCGCCGTTCTCATTTTTCCCTCCAGAATCCGGCATTTTCGCGCACGCCGCGCAGCGTTCCGCGCTGCCCCAGGAGCAGGCGCAGGGCGCCCTCCCGGGCCACATCGTGCACCTTCGTCCCCTGCTCGGCAAAGCGTTGCAGCACCTCGCTGGACGGATGGCCATGGGCATTGTGCCGCGAACGGGAAACCAGCGCCGCGCGGGGCGCCAGCTGCCTGACGAAGGCCTCGGAAGAGGCGCTGCGGCTGCCATGGTGGCCGGCCAGCAGCCAGTCGGCACCAAGCCCTGGATGGCTGGCCAGCCAGGCGGCCTCGCCTGCGGCCGGCAGGTCGCCGGTGAGCAGCAGGCTCTCGCCGCCGGCCTCGACGTGCAGCACGCAGGAGCGGCCATTGCTGTCCATCGCGCCGGACCACTGCCAGGTGGAGAAGCGCACGCCGTCCAGCTGCCACGCTTCGTTGCCGCAAGGATCGGCAGGTAGGCTGCCCGGCAGGCGCCCGGGCTCGCCGCTGATGATCCGCGTCACCGGCATGGCCGCCGACACCGAGCGGGCACCGCCGGCGTGGTCGTTGTCGGCATGGCTGAGCAGCAGCACGTCCAGGCGTTCGACGCCCAGGCCACGGAGGGTCGGCAGCACCGCCACCTCGCCGAGGTCGAAATCGCCCCGGCGCGGCCCGGCATCGTACAGCCAGGCGTGGTGACGGGTGCGGATCAGCACGGACAGCCCCTGGCCCACGTCCAGCACCCGCACTTCGGCATGACCGTGGGGCGGCGCACTGGAATGCGGCCAGAACATCGGCAGCAGCGACGCCAGGCCCAGCGGACGCAGCGGCAGCCCGGCCGGCGCCAGGCACAGCAGCGCGCCGAACAGGGCCAGGGCGATGCTCCAGGGCGGCGGCGCCATGGGGTGCCAGGCCGGCGAGTACAGCGACAGGCGCCCGAGCAGGCCCAGCAGCACGTCGAGCACGCCACCCGCCAGCCACAGCAGCCCCTCGCCCACCACCGGCAGCCATAGCAGCAGGCTACCGATCAGTGCCAGCGGCACCACCAGCAGTTCGACGCAGGGCACCGCCACCAGGTTCGCCAGGGCGCCGGCGGGGCTCAGCGGCAGACCCAGGGCCAGCAGCACCGGGGCCAGGCCAAGGGCCATGAGCCACTGCGCGCGTACCCAGGCCAGCCAGCCGGCCCCGCGTCCCAGACGCCCGGCGAAGCCGTAGACGAGCAGCGCCACGGCGGCGAAGGACAGCCAGAAGCCGGGCGTCAGGCTGACCAATGGATCGACCAGCAGCACCACCAGCAGAGCGCCGAGCAGCGGTAGCCAGACGCCCTGGCGACGAAAGTGCAGGCGCCACAGCAGCACCATGCTGAGCATCAGGCAGGCGCGCAATGCCGGCACCTGCAGCCCGGCGATCCAGCCATAGCCCCAGGCGCCGGCGAGCGCGATGGCACAGGCGCAGGGCAGCCAGGGGATGCGCGCCGGCCAGGCCCCCAGGCGCGCCAGGCCCGCCACCAGGGCGTAGAGCAAGCCGCCCAGCAGGGAGATATGCGAGCCGGAGATCACCATCAGGTGCAGGGTGCCGGTGTCCTGCAGAATGTCCCAGTCTTCCCGGCCCAGGCCGCTGCCGTCGCCGAGGACCAGGGCCACCAGGTAGGCGTTGCGCCCCCGGGCATCCACGGCCAGCAGCCGGTCCTTCCAGGCCTCGCGCCAGGCCATGGGGCCCGCGGCCTCGGCCAGGCGCCGGCCATCCTTGACGCTGCCGGTGGCGCCTATGCCGTCGGCCGCCAGCCAGGCCTCGTAGTCGAAGCCGAAATCGTTGGCCAGGCCATGGGGACGGCGCAGGGTCACGGCCAGGCGCCAGCGCTCCCCGGCCCGCACCTCCGGGCCGCCATACCAGGACACACGGATGCGCCCGGGCAGGTCCAGGCGCGCCTGGACGTCCTCCAGCTCGAAGCGGACGATGCCGCCCGTGGCCGACGGCAGGCCGGCGACCTGCCCTTCCAGCCACAGCGTCCGCCCATCCAGCTCGGGCGCCAGCCGTCCTTCCCATGAATAGTGGGCGAACAGGCAGGCCCAGGCGAAGCCGAGCAGGAAGAGCGCCACCGCGTGATGCCGCCGATACAGGCACAGCAGCGCCATTCCGACCAACGGCAGCAGGGCCGCCAGGGGTGGCAGCTGGGGCAGGAAACGCAGCAGCAACAGGCCGCAGGCCAGCGCCATCATCCCTGTGCGCACGGGTTGCCTCCCTGGCAGCGAAGTCCGGTGCACCGCACCCGGTTACACATGGACATAGTTGGTGAACAGAAGCTGTCATCTAGCTAGGCATAATGACCGGTGTTCGTCTGCCAGAGATTTCCCCATGCCGCGCCGACTTTTCCAGCGCTACATGCCGGACCCCGAGCTGATCAGGAACCACAAGTCCCTGCGCTGCTTCGGGACCCTGCTGCACTCGCCCAACCTCTGGCACCTGAATCGAAGGTCGGTATCCCGCGCCATGGGCATGGGCCTGTTCGCCGCCTTCGTGCCCATCCCCCTGCAGATGCTGCTGGCCGCCACGCTGGCGGTGTGGGTACGGGCCAACCTGCCGATCTCGGTGGGCCTGGTCTGGCTGACCAACCCCATCACCATGCCGCCGGTGTTCTATTGCACCTACAAGCTGGGGGCCTGGGTCATGGGCGTGCCG
This sequence comes from Pseudomonas sp. R3.Fl, assembly GCF_023516765.1. Taxonomy (NCBI): domain Bacteria; kingdom Pseudomonadati; phylum Pseudomonadota; class Gammaproteobacteria; order Pseudomonadales; family Pseudomonadaceae; genus Pseudomonas; species Pseudomonas sp. R3.Fl. The sequence goes on along the minus strand of NZ_JAMGSO010000001.1, from coordinate 5,749,283 downwards.
GCGCGCACGCTGCCGGAGAACCTCACCTGGGAATGGATCAGCGGCGAGCTGACGCTGCTCTGGCAGCCGTTCCTGCTCGGTTCGATCATCTGCGGTCTGCTGGTGGGCGTGCTCGGCTACCTGGCCACCCAGGCCTACTGGCGCTGGTGGATAGGCCGCAGCTGGCGACGGCGCCAGGCGTTGCGCAATTTGCGGCAGGGGTTGTGAGCCCCCTTGTCCGCGATAGCCGGAGGTATCGGCGCGGTTCGCGGATGAGATCCGCTCCTACGCTGCCCCACCCATGCCATTCCCCTGTAGGAGCGCGCCCTGCGCGTGAAATCGCGGACGGAGTCCGCTCCTACAGTTCGCGGGGAGCCACGGTATTCCTCCCCGTAGGAGCGGACCTTGTCCGCGATGGCCGGAGGTATCGGCGCGGTTCGCGGATGAGATCCGCTCCTACGCTGCCCCACCCATGCCATTCCCCTGTAGGAGCGCGCCCTGCGCGCGATTTCGCGGGCAGGGCCCGCTCCTACCCCCTTCGGCAAACACGCCTCCGTAGGATGGGTTGAGCGAAGCGATACCCATCACCATGGCCCGATGGGTTTCGCAAGCTCAACCCATCCTACGAAAAGAAGAAGCCGCCCCTCGGGGCGGCTTCGTTCATTCGTAGCGCAGCGCTTCGGCCGGCTGCGTCCTGGCGGCGCGCCAGGCCGGATACAGCGTGGCGAGGAAGCTCATCAACAGGGCCGCGCAGCACACCAGCACCACGTCCGTCACCTGGACGTCGGAGGGCAGGTAGTTGATGAAGTAGACATCGGAGCTGAACACGTGGGTGCCCAGGGCCTTCTCCATGGCCGAGACGATGGCGGTGACGTTGAACGCCGCCAGCACGCCCAGGGTGCCGCCGACCAGGGTACCGATCACCCCGATCACCGTGCCCTGGACCATGAAGATGGTCATGATCTGCCCCGGCGTCGCGCCCAGGGTGCGGAGGATGGCGATGTCGGTGCGCTTGTCGGCCACCACCATGATCAGCGTGGCGATGATGTTGAAGGCCGCCACCGCGACGATCAGCAGCAGCAGCAGGCCGATCATGGTCTTCTCCATCTTCATGGCGCCGAACAGGCTGCCCTGGGTGTGCGTCCAGTCCACCGAACGGAAGCCCGGCCCCAGGTCGGCGGCGATGCGCTGTCCCACTTCCGGCGCCTGGAACAGGTCCTTCAGGGCGATGCGCACGCTCTGCACCTGGCCCGGCTCCCAGCGCAGCAGGTGCGCGGCGTCGTCGACGTGGACCAGCGCCAGGGTGCCGTCCAGCTCGGCGCCGACCTTGAACACCCCGACCACATTCAACCGCTGCATGCGCGGCGTCACGCCGCCGGCGGCGGAGGTGGACTCGGGGACGATCAGCAGCAGGCTGTCGCCGACGTTGACGCGGAAGCGCCGCGCGGTGATTTGGCCGATCACCACCCCGGACTCGCCGGACTTCAGCGCGTCCAGGCTGCCCTGGACCATGTGCGAGCCGATGATCGAGACCTTCGGCTCCAGGGCCGGGTCGACGCCGTCCACCTCGATCGGCTGCATCATGCCCTTGAACGAGAGCATGCCGTCCAGCTCGGTGTAGGGCACCGCACCAACCACCTCGCGCTGCTTCGAGGCCGCGGCGGCCACCGCCTGCCAGTCGGCCAGCGGCTTGCCGTCGGCGTTCTGCAGTACGGCGTGGGGCACCATGCCGAGGATGCGCGAGCGCATTTCCTTCTGGAAGCCGTTCATCACCGAGAGCACCACGATCATCGCCAGCACCCCGAGGGTCAGGCCGATCATCGAGGTCAGGGAGATGAAGGAAATGTAGTGGTTGCGCTTCTTGGCCCGGGTGTAGCGGGTGCCGACGAAGATCGATAAGGGTCTGAACATGGCGTCTGCGGCTCGATCAGGCAGCGATCAGGCGGCCGTCCTCCAGGCGCAGCACGCGGTCCATCTGCTGCGCCAGGTGCGGGTCGTGGGTTACCACCAGGAAGGCCGTCTGCAGCGACTGCGACAGTTCGAGCATCAGCTCCTGGATGGAATGCGCGGTGTGCTGGTCGAGGTTGCCGGTGGGTTCGTCGAGCAGCACCAGCTGAGGGCGGTTGACCAGGGCGCGGGCGATGGCCACGCGCTGGCGCTCGCCGCCGGACAGCTCGGACGGCTTGTGCTGCAGGCGCGGTTTCAGGCCCACCCGCTCCAGCAGCGCGGCGGCGCGCTCGCGGGCCTCAGGGATCGGCATGCGGCCGATCAGCAGCGGCATGCAGACGTTCTCCAGGGCGGTGAATTCCGGCAGCAGGTGGTGGAACTGGTAGACGAAGCCCAGCGCGCGGTTGCGCAGCAGGCCGCGCTGCTTCTCGTTGAGCGCCGACAGCTCCTCGCCGGCCAGCCAGACGCTGCCGCTGCTGGGGATGTCGAGGCCGCCGAGCATGTTCAGCAGGGTGCTCTTGCCGGAGCCGGAGCTGCCGACGATGGCCACGCGCTCGCCGGGGAACAGCTCCAGTTGCACGTCGACCAGCACCTCGACCGACTGCGGGCCCTCCTCGTAGCTCTTGCGCAGGTTGCGGCAGCTCAGGACGGTCTTGTCACTCATAACGCAGGGCCTCCGCGGGCTGGGTGCGGGCGGCACGCCAGGCCGGATACAGGGTGGCGAAGAAACTCAGGATCAGCGCGGCGGCGCACACCAGGATCACGTCCTCGCGCATCAGCTGCGAGGGCAGGTAATCGATGAAGTAGACGTCCGAGCTGAGGAACTTGTGGCCGATCAGCTTCTCCAGCAGGGCGATGGCGTCGCTCACCTTGAGCGCCGCGAGCACGCCGAGCACGCCGCCGATCAGGGTGCCGATCACGCCGATCACGCTGCCCTGGACCATGAAGATGGCCATGATCTGCCCCGGCGTGGCGCCCAGGGTGCGGAGGATGGCGATGTCCGACTTCTTGTCGGTGACCACCATGACCAGGGTGGAGATGATGTTGAAGGCGGCCACCGCGACTATCAGCAGCAGCAGCAGGCCGATCATGGATTTCTCCATCTGGATGGCCTGGTAGAGGTTGCCGTGGGTGCGCGTCCAGTCGCGGGCGTAGAAGTCGTTGCCCTTCAGCGTCTGGGCGATTTCCCAGGCGGTGCGCGGCGCCTGGAACAGGTCGTCGAGCTTCAGGCGCAGGCCCTGGACCTCGCCGTCCTTGAAGCGCTGCATGCGCGCGGCGTCCTCGACGTGGGTCATGGCCACGTAGCCGTCCAGCTCGCCGGCGCCGACGTGGAAGATGCCGGCCACGGTGAAGCGCTTCATGCGCGGGAAGATGCCGGCGGGGGTCACCGAGACCTCGGGGGCGACGAAGGTGACCTTGTCGCCGACCTTCACTCCCAGGTTGGCCGCGGCCTTGTCGCCGATGATGATGCCGAACTCGCCGGGCTTGAGGCTGGCCAGGCTGCCTTGCCTGAAGAAGTCGCCGATGATCGAGACCTTGCCTTCCTCGGCCGGGTCCACGGCGTTGATCAGCACCTTCTGCACCACGCCGTTGTTGCTCAGCAGGCCCTGCATCTGGATGAAGGGCGCCACTTCCAGCACGTTGGGGTGCTGCGCCTTGATCTGCGTGGCCAGGCCGCGCCAGTCGTCGATCGGCTGGTAGGCCTCGACGGTGGCGTGCGGCACCATGCCCAGCACCCGGGTGCGCATCTCGTGGTCGAAGCCGTTCATCACCGAGAGCACCACGATCATCACCATGACGCCGAGCGCCAGGCCGATCATGGAAGTCAGGGAGATGAAGGAAACGAAGTGGCTGCGGCGCTTGGCGCGGGTGTAGCGCGTCCCGATATAGACGGAAAGAGGTCTGAACATGTGGGGCCGTTGTCAGGGGATTGGGGCGTCGGTCCGGCCGGCGTCCGCTACCGCGCAAGGGTTTGCGGAGGCCGTTGTGGCGAGCTACGGCGGGCGGCTTTACACTCAGACCATCACTGCCGCCGTGGGTTCGCCATGTCCACTCCAGACGCGGATGACCGCCGCGAATACTACCGTATCGAGGATCGCCTCGCACTGGAATTTCGCCCTCTTGCGGAGGACGCGGAGCAGGTGGCGCAAGCGTTACAGGATGATTCGCCGCTGTTCAACCTGCTCGGCGACCTGCACCTGTTGGAGGTGGAGGCGCAGCACCTGCTGCGGCAGATCGCCGAGCGCGACCGTTCCCTGGCCAGCTACCTGAAGCTGCTCGACAAGCGCCTGGACCTGGTGGCCGGCGCCCTCGCCCAGGGGCTGCTGGAGCAGGTCGGCCCGGCGCAGCCGGTGGTTCTCTCCGAGGGCGGCATCGCCTTCACCGCTCCCGAGCCCCTGCTCGCCGGCCAGCTGCTGGCGCTGAGGCTGGTGTTGCTGCCCCAGGCCCTGGGCCTGAGCCTGCGCGCGCGGGTCACCCATTGCGAGTCGCGCGGGCTGGGCGAATACGAGATCGGCACCCTGTTCGAGAACATCGAGGAGCCGCAGCGCCAGCTGCTGGCCCGGCACATCCTGCAGAAACAGGCGGCCGAACGGCGCCAGGCGAAGGACCGCGACGACTCATGAAAGCCCTGTACATCCCCTTCCTGCTGCTGTGCCTGGGCATGGCCCTGCCGGCCGCGGCCGACACCCGGGAAATCCCCGTCGGCGCCCAGGGCGACGCCCGCGTCGCCCTGCCCGCCCGTGGCGAGAGCCGGCGCGCCGTGCTGGAGCGCTTCGGCCTGCCCGACGAGGAGCACCCGGCCGTGGGCAGCCCGCCGATCACCCGCTGGGACTACCGCGAATTCAGCGTCTATTTCGAATACGATCACGTGGTCGACGCGGTTCGCGCGCATCGCCCGCAGAACCCGATCCTTCCCTCTCCCAAGGAGCCCCAGTGACTCTCATCTATGGCCATCGCGGCGCCAAAGGCGAAGCGCCGGAAAACACCCTGCCCAGCTTCCAGCGCTGCCTGGAACACGGCGTGACGCGTTGCGAACTGGACCTGCACCTGTCCCGCGACGGCGAACTGATGGTGATCCACGACCCGACGCTCAAGCGCACCACTGGGCGCCGCGGCAAGGTGTCCGAGCAACTGGCCGAGGACCTGGTCACCTACGACGCGCGCCAGGGCGGCCCGGGCTGGGTGCGCCCCTGCCCCATCCCGCGGCTGGCCGAGCTGTTCGAGCGCTGCGAGTTCGAGCATTGGCAGCTGGAAGTGAAGAGCGCTTCGCGCGAGCGCGCGGCGCGCACCGTGCAGGCCATCCACCAATTGGTCGGGCGCTTCGGCCTGCGCGAGCGCATCACCGTGACCTCCAGTTCGCGCACCGTGCTGCGCGCGCTGCAGCAACTGACGCCGGACCTCTCCCGCGGGCTGGTGGCCGAATACGCCTGGCTCGACCCGCTGAAGGTGGCGGCGAACTATGGCTGCGAGCTGCTGGCGCTGAACTGGACGCTGTGCACCCCGGAGCGGCTGCTCAAGGCGCAGAAGCAGGGACTGCACGTGTCGGTGTGGACGGTCAACGAACCGGCGCTGATGCGCCGGCTCGCCGACTTCGGCGTGGACAGCCTGATTACAGACTTTCCCGGTTTGGCCACTGCCACGCTCGGGAATCGCTGAGCGGGTCGCCCCCGGCCGGCTCAGGCCGCCGGTCGGGGTATTTCAGAAAAGCCGGTTGAGGCCGTCGAACGCCGCTACGCGGTAGGCTTCGGCCATGGTCGGGTAGTTGAAGGTGGTGTTGACGAAGTACTTCAGGGTGTTCAGCTCGCCCGGCTGGTTCATGATCGCCTGGCCGATGTGGACGATCTCCGAGGCCTGGTCGCCGAAGCAGTGCACGCCGAGGATTTCCAGTGTCTCGCGGTGGAAGAGAATCTTCAGCATGCCCACCGGCTCGTTGGAAATCTGCGCGCGGGCCATGCCCTTGAAGAACGCCTTGCCCACCTCGTAGGGAATCTTCGCCGCGGTCAGCTCGTGCTCGTTCTTGCCGATGGAGCTGATCTCCGGGATGGTGTAGATGCCGGTGGGCACGTCGTTGACGAAGCGCCAGCTGTCCTGCTCGACGATGTTGCCGGCGGCCGAGCGGCCCTGGTCATAGGCGGCGCTGGCCAGGCTCGGCCAGCCGATCACATCGCCGGCGGCGTAGATGTTCGACACCGAGGTGCGGTAGTTCTCGTCCACCTCGATCTGGCCGCGGCTATTGACCTTGATGCCGATGTTCTCCAGGCCCAGGCGGTCGGTGTTGCCGGTACGGCCGTTACACCACAGCAGCGCGTCGGCCTTGATCTTCTTGCCCGACTTCAGGTGCAGGATCACGCCGTTGTCCAGGCCCTCGACGCGCTCGTATTCCTCGTTGTGGCGCACCAGCACGTTGTTGTTGCGCAGGTGGTAGCTCAGGGCGTCGGAGATTTCGTCGTCGAGGAAGCTCAGCAGTTGGTCACGGGTGTCGATCAGGTCGACCATCACGCCCAGGCCGCTGAAGATCGAGGCGTACTCGCAGCCGATCACCCCAGCTCCGTAGATGATCAGGCGGCGCGGGGTGTGGCTCAGCGAAAGGATAGTGTCGCTGTCGTAGACCCGCGGGTGGTTGAAGTTGATGTCCGCCGGGCGATAGGGGCGCGAGCCGGTGGCGATGACGAACTGGTCTGCGACCAGGCGCTCCACGGCGCCGCTGGGGGTCACCACCTCGACGGTGCGCTCGTCGACGAAGCTGGCGGTGCCGTTGAACATGTCGATGCGGTTGCGCGCGTAGTAGCCGGTGCGCGAGGAAACCTGCTTGTTGATCACCTTCTCGGCGCTCTTCAGCACGTCGGGGAAGGAGAACCAGCGCGGCTCGCCGATCTGGCGGAACATCGGGTTGGTGTTGAACTCGATGATCTGCTTCACCGAGTGACGCAGTGCCTTGGACGGGATGGTGCCCAGGTGCGTGCAGTTGCCGCCGACCACGCGACGGCTGTCCACCACCGCCAGCTTGCGCCCGTACTTGGAGGCGTTCATCGCCGCCCCCTCGCCCGCCGGGCCCGTGCCGAGAATCACCACGTCGTAGTTGTAGACAGCCATGCGTACTCCTTCAGAACAGGCCGGGGCGCCCCTGTGGCGCTTCCGGCAAAGTCCCGGCGCGCCTGGCGCCGGGAGCGATCGAATCGATGTTGGCAGCTTAGCCGCGCGACAAATTGCTGCACATTAGCGCTTGGTCGTGCGGTAGGCGAATTTTGCCACCACTACATTTCATGTGGCTTTTCGGGCCGCGCCGGGTCCGGGAAAAGCTCGGCGAAGCGCGGTGTGGCGCGCATGGCGAAGCCCTGCCCCTGGTGCACGACGAACCAGGCGGCCAGCCCGTGCTGCTCGGCGTAGCGGTAGCCCTCGTCCGGGCCCAGCACCATGAGCAGGGTCGACAACCCGTCGGCGTGCAGCGTCGAGCGGTCGACCACGGTCACCGCCGCCAGCCTGTGGCGCACCGGCGTGCCACTGCGCGCGTCGAAGGTGTGCGAGTAGCGCTGCCCACCTTCCTCGAAATAGTTGCGGTAATCGCCCGAGGTCGAGACCCCGTAGCCGTCCACCGCCAGCGAGCGCGCCACGCTGCGCTCGCGTTCGCCGCTGGGCACTTCCAGCGCCACCCGCCAGGGCGAGCCGTCGGGCTTGTGGCCCACGGCCTTGAGTTCGCCGGTGATCTCCACTAGGTAATTCTTCACACCCAGCTCGACCAGGCGCTGGCTAACGCGGTCCACCGCGTAGCCGGCGACGATGCTGTCGAAGTCCAGCTGCGTTGCCACGTCCTTGCACACCAGGCTGCCGTCCACCCGCACATGGCGGTAACCGACGCGCGCCCGCTCGCGCTCCAGCGCGTCGGGCGCCGGCACCAGCTCGCCACGGGACTGCGGGCCGAAGCCCCAGAGGTTCATCAGCGGCTCGACGGTGAGGTCGAAGGCGCCGGCGCTGGCCTCGGACAGCTCGTTGCCGTAGCGCAGCAGCTCCACCAGCTCGGTCGGCATGGCTTGGCAGGCGCCGGCCGGCAAGGCGTTGAAGCGCGAGACCTCGGAGTCGTCGCGGTAGGTGGAGAACTGCCGGTCGAGTTCGCCGAGAATGCCCTCGACCTCCGCCTGCAGGCGCTGCGGCGCGGGGCTCTGCGCCGTCGGCAGGTACTGCACGGAATAGCTGCTGCCCATGGTCGGGCCGCCGAAGCGCTCGACACGCTCGCCGCAACCGGCCAACGCCAACAGCCCCAAGCACAGCCAGATGCCTCGCAACGCGCCACCTCCATTCCCCTGCCCCGGCACGGGCGGCGCACATTCTACCGGAAACGGCGGGGCTTACTGTTGCCCAGGCGGTAAAGGTTCGTTGACCACGTCAGCATATTGACCAAAGCCCTCCCATCAGAGGCAAGAAAAAAGAAAATTCCAATAAGAGAGTAGGAAAAAGCCTTTAAGGCTCATTCCCTGCAAAGGCAAACCAATTGCCTGCTACTTCTTACCAAGGCACACCAAGGACAGGATATAAAAATGAAACCAAAATATTTTCTCACGCAACTATTAAGTCAAATCACGCTAGTTTCACTTGGCATGACAAATAGCCAAGCCGAAATAATAGTTGATATATTTGGCACAGGATCCCATCTAAAACATGTTGACAACTTCCCATCCAACGAAAAAGCACTCCAGCGCTGCCAAGAATTCTCGAAAAATCTGGGATATACAGCAGACTACTGCCATCACGCCTACTATGAGCCGCTATGGGAAGCCGGATGGCTAGCAGATAATAGAGGTATATTCCACCTAGGAGTCTTCTATCATGGGAAGTGTAAATCACCAGAAACCTTCAATAAAACCACGGGAGACTGTGGCCTTGACGAACAAAAAGGCCTTCCACCTAGGGAGCCTTGTATTGGAAACCCAATAAACCCTACCATTGGAAACAAATACCAATTTGAACAAGACTATATAAACCCAAAAACAGGATTAACTTTTTCTCGTACTTACAACAGCATCGACACTATATGGAGGCATAATTTCTCGACACACCTTAGATTTGCCTCCGGCTACATTTCCCTTGTGCGCGCTGATGGCCATGAAAGCTTCATAAAAACATCCAACTCAGCTCTCATTTCTGACCGCCCTGAGTATGGAAAACTGGAAAAGAACAGTACTAGCTGGACCTACATTGCACCTGAAAATAATATTTACGAATTCACCAACGAAGGGAAACTAAAAAAATGGATTACCGCCTCTCACTTGGAATACAACCTCAGCCACACTGAGAATTCAATTTCTATCGAGAGTAATAGAGGGGATCGCTTAATAATTTCCAGCGATAATCTTGGACAACCGCTGACAGTCGATACGAATGACACCAAAATTATCTATAAATACTCCTCCAACCAAAATCTTATAAAACTGACAAAGACCTCAAAAGGAACTGTCAACAGCAAGACAAAATCTTTTATCTATGACGACACTCGAAATCCCAAACACCTGACTGGCATCGTCGACGAAAACGGAGTCCGCTACGCAACCTGGACATACGACGGCCAGGGGCGTGCCATTTCCAGCGAGCACGCCAATGGCGCCGAGAAAATCGTTCTGGCGTACAACCAGGACGGCTCGACCACGGTCACCAACGAATACGGCAAGAAGGCTACCTACCGTTTCCAGGTGGTCCAGGGCGTTCGCAAGCTCGTGGCTGTCGAGGGCGAGCCTTCGCCGAACTGCCCTGCCAGCAACTCCACCTTCGCCTACGACGAGCGCGGGTTGTTGACGCGTCGTACGGACAACAACGGCAACGTCACCCTCTACGAATACAACGAGCGCGGACTGGAGACCTCCCGCCGCGAAGCGCTGGGCACGCCCCAGGAACGCACCATCCTCACGCAGTGGCATCCCCGCTTCTACCTGCCTAGCCAGGTGGAGGAGCCCGGACGAACCATCCGCTACCAGTACGACGAACAAGGGCGGCAGATCAGCCAGACCTTTTCCACTCACTGAACAAGGATGTCGATCATGCGTAAGCCATACAGCTTCCGGCTTGGGGCTCTCGCCCTGGCCTGCACCTTGAGCCTGGGCATCCAAGCTGCCGAGCGCAGCTGGTCCTACAGCTACAACGACCTGGGCCTGATCGAAAGCGCCGACGGCCCGCGCACCGACGTGCAGGACGTCACCCGCTACAGCTACGACGCCAAGGGCAACCTCACCGCCGTGACCAACGCCCTGGGCCACGTCACCCGCCTGGCCGACCACGACGAGCGCGGCAACCCCGGCACCCTTACCGACGCCAACGGCGTGGTCAGCACCCTGACCTACAGCGGCATCGACGCCCGCCTGGCGTCCATCAGCAGCGCCGGCAGCACCACCCGCTTCGAGTACGACGCGGTCGGGCAGATCACCCGCCTGACCCGCGGCGACGGCAGTTGGCTGGCCTACACCTACGACGACGCGCGGCGCCTGGTGGCCATCGCCAACAACCTCGGCGAGCGCCTGGAATACGACGTCGACGCCCAGGGCAACCGCACGGCGCAGCGGCTGAAGGACGCCAACGGCAGCCTGGTGCGCCAGCAGCAGTGGGTATACGACGAACTCGGCCGGCTGCTGCGCGCGGTCGGCGCCGCTGGCCAGACCCACAGCTACCGGTACGACCTCAACGACAACCCCACCGGCCGGACCAACCCGCGCCAGTACGCCAGCACTCGGGCGTTCGACGCCCTCGATCGCCTGGTCAGCCATACCGACGCGCTCGATGGCGTCACCCAACTGACTTACGACGCTCAGGACAACCTCACCCAGGTCAGCGATCCCCGCGGCGTCACGACAGGTTACCGGTATGACGGACTGGGCAACCTCACCCAGCGCATCAGCCCCGACAGCGGCACCACCCACTTCGAGTACGACGCCGCCGGTAACGTCATCCGCCAGACCGATGCCCGTGGCGTGGTGGTGGAGTTCAGCTACGACGCCCTGAACCGCCTGAGCGAACGCCGCTACCCGGCCACCCCGGCCTTCGATGTGCGCTACCAGTACGACGGCAGTGCCGACGGCAACCACGGCATCGGCCGCCTGACGGCCATCGAGGATGGCAGCGGCCGTCTCGCCTATCGCTACGATGCTCGCGGCAATCTGCTGCAGCAGACGCGCAGCCTGAGCATCAACGGCCAGGTATTGGAAGAGTCCCTGAGCTTCCAGTACGACGCCGCCGACCGCCTGGCTGGCATCGGCTATCCGTCCGGCTACACCCTCGGCTACCCGCGCAATGCCGGCGGCCAGGTGAGCAGCGTCACCCTGGGTGTAGGCAGTCAGGCACCCCTCGTCCTGGCCAGCGATATCGCCTATCTGCCCTTCGGCCCCCTGCAACGCCTGAGCTGGGCCAACGGCATCAGCCTGGCCCGCGAGTACGACCAGGACTACCAACTGGTCCGCCAGCGCATCGGCCCCTGGCAGAGCGACTACCGGCACGACGCCAACGGCAACATCACCCAACTGGCCCACAGCCTCTGGGGCACGCTGGACTACCAGTACGACCCCCTGGACCGCCTGACCACGGAACGCAGCAGCCAGGCCGAGCGCCGCTACGGCTACGACGCCGTGGGCAACCGCACCGAGAAGAGCGCCACGCGCCTGGCTGACGGCGAATCCCTGCAGGACAGCTACCGCTACGCCAGCGACAGCAACCGCCTCACCGCCCTCAATGGCCACACGGTGACCAGCGATGCCGCCGGCAACCTGCTCCAGGACCGCGCCAGCCGCCTGCTCGGCTACGACGCCCAGGGCCGCCTGGCAAATGTGCGGATCGACGGCCAGGAAGTCGCCCAGTACCGCTACAACGCCCACGGCCAGCGCATCGCCAAGCTGACCGCGCAAGGCTTCACCACCTACCTCTACGGCCCCGACGGCCAACTGCTCGGCGAAGCCGCCTACGACCGGAATGGCCAGTCCCGCCGCGAACAGTACTACCTGTGGCTCGACCGCCTGCCCCTGGCCACCCTGAGCACGGCCTATGACGACCAGGGCCATCCGGGCAACCCCCGCGTGCTCTACCTGCACAGCGACCACCTCGACACCCCGCGGCTGGCCAGCGACGACGACCAGCGCCTGGCCTGGCAATGGCAATCCGACGCCTTCGGCAACGGCCAGCCCAGCAGCCCGGACAACACCGTGGTGAACCTGCGCTTCCCGGGGCAGTACTACGACGCCGAGAGCGGCCTGCACTACAACTACTTCCGCGATTACGATCCGCAGACCGGACGGTATGTGGAGAGTGATCCGATTGGGCTTGAGGGAGGTCTAAACACTTATGGATATGTAGAGGGGAATCCCTTGACTATCATCGATCCTAAGGGACTGATGGGCTACCCTAATGGGCCAACCCTGCCACCAGGAAAACAAGTTGCACGTTATGGTATCACTGGATGCATCGGGATGTACTGTGTTTCGTATATTCAAGGGGACTCAGCAGCAACAGGAAGTATTGGTGTTGGCGGCTTAGGAGCTGCGATATTAGTATGCGAAATGCCACCACCACCCGAAACAAGCTGCGGTCCAGACTGGAAAGACAATATTCCCAGTGGGGGAGCAGTGTCCGGAGCTCCCGGACGCGCAGGGCTATTTGTAGGTGGGCAGTTAAACCCCGACGGAACATTTTGCGCTTACGGAGGACTTATGGGTGGTATTCCTGGACCAAACTTCAGTACTGGCCCTATTGAGTATTAATCCAATGACTCCTTATCTCTTTGCAGCACTTAGCCTATTCTATCTAACTTTAATGATTGCGGCATATCCCTATGCCAAGACAGGGCAAAGAATTATAGCAGTTGGTCCCTGGTGGTGTTTATACAGAAAAAGCTATACAAATAGCGCCCAAAAATTTTGCACTCTAGGCCAAATCATCTTAACAATTGACCTAATGTTACTTTTATGCATTTTCGTCTTCTAAAGAAGCATGAAATTGACGTAACCACCGACACCGGCCTTGTGCCGGTGTCTCTCACTTCAACAAGGCCACAATCGGCACGAGGTTTATCCCCATGTCGATACCCTTACCGCTTTTCGATTAGCGCCCCAGGGCGAGCCTGATCATGTAAGTCAGCTCCGCCCAGGGCCTTGTACAGCGCCACCAGGTCCAGGCGCAGCTGGCCGTCGCTGTCCACCAGGTCGCGGCGCGCCTGCAGGTAGTTGCGCTGGGCGTCCAGCTCCACCAGGAAATCGGTCATGCCGCCGGCATAGCGTGCCTTGGCCATGTCGTAGGCCTGCCCGGCGCTGCCCAGCCGTGCCTGCAACTGGGCGTTGCGCTGGCGCTCGGCGCCGTAGCCGCTGAGGGCGTCGTCGACTTCCTGCCAGGCCTTGAGCACGGTCTGCTGGTAGTTCACCGCGGCCTCCTGCTGCTCCAGCTTGCGCAGAGTCACCTGGGAACGGCGCCGGCCGTTGTCGAAGATCGGCACGCTCAGGCTCGGCCCCACCGCCCACTGGCGGCTGCCCCAGTCGGAGACGTCGCCGCTCTCGAAGGAGGAATAGCCGAAGCTGGCGCCCAGGCGGATGCTCGGGTACAGCTCGGCCACCGCCACCCCGATGTTGGCCGTTGCGGCGTGCAGCTGGGCTTCGGCGGCGCGGATGTCCGGGCGCCGCCGCGCCACTTCCGAGGGCAGGCCGGGGCTGAGGTCGGGCAAGGCGGCGGGCTGCGCGGGCGGCGTCTTCAGTTGCGCCTGCAGTTCGCCCGGCTGCGCGCCGACCAGCACGCCGAGCTGGTTGATCGCCTGGCTCTCGGCCGCCTGCAGTTGCGGCAGGCGCGAGCGCAGTTCCTCCAGTTGGCTGCGCTGGCGCACCAGGTCGAAGTCGTCCACCAGGCCGCCGTCGGCGCGGGCCTGCACCAGTTCCAGGGACTCCTCGGTGGCACGCAGGTCTTCGCGGGTCACGGCGATCTGCTGCTGCACCCGGCGCAGCTCGAAGTAGCCGCGCGCCACTTCGCTGGCGACCAGCAGCCGCGCCTGTTCCAGCAGGGCGCGCTGCTGCTCGACGCGGGCGTCGGCGGCCTCGATGGAGCGGCGCACGCGGCCCCAGAAGTCGATTTCCCAGGAGGCGTCGAAGCCGGCTTCGTAGAGGGTGAAAGGCTGGGCCAGGGTCTTCACCAGCTCGTCGCTGTCGCCCGGCGCCAGGCTGGAGATCATCCGCGCACTGGCGCCGCGTTCGCTCTGTCGTTGGCGCTGCACGTCGGCGCTGCCGTCGACATTCACCCCGCGCTGGGCGGCGACCATCTGCCGCTGCATGCGCGCCTGGGCGAAGCGCAGCGCGGCGCTCTGCAGGTCCGGGCTGGCCGCCGTGGCGCGGCGTTGCAGGTAGTCCAGCGCCGGGTCGGAGAACTGCGTCCACCACTGCGCCGGGATGGCCTGGCCGCCCTGCCCCGCGCCCAGCAGCGCGGCATCGCCGGCATGGGCCGCGCGCCAGTCGGCCGGGGCCTGCGGTTGCGGCGCCTGGTAGTCCGGCCCCACCGCGCAGGCGCCCAGCGCCAGCAGCAGCGGCAGGAGGAGGTAGGGATTGGGCGACGACGGCATGGTGGCCTCCGGTCAGGCGAGTCGATTGCGGAACAGCCAGGCGGACAGCGGCAGGGTCACGCTCGCCACCACCAGCATCGGCAACAGGTCATGGGCCACCTCGAACAGGCCCACGCCTTCCAGGTAGATGCGCTGGATCAGGTCGATGGCGAAACGCAGCGGGTTGATGTACGTGGCCATCTGCAGCGCCTCGGGCATGTTGCGCACCGGCGTGGCCAGGCCCGAGAGCAGCATCAGCGGCATGATCAGCACGAAGGTGTAGAGCATCGCCTGCTGCATGTTCAGCGACACCGCCGAGATCGACAGGCCCAGGCCGACGCAGGAAACCATGAAGATCAGCAGCCCGCCGTAGAGGTCGAGCAGCGAGCCGGCCATGGGGATGCGGAACCAGAACAGCGCCATCAGCAGCACCAGGGACGCCTGCGTCAGACCGATGAGGATCGGCGGCAGGGCCTTGCCGAGCATGATCTCCATCGGCGAATAGGGCGTGACCAGCAACTGGTCGAAGGTGCCCTGCTCGCGCTCGCGGGCCACCGACAGCGCGGAGAGCAGCAGGGTCTGCAGCATGCTCAGCGAGGCGATCAGCGCCGGGATCAGCGGCCAGCGCGTCTCCAGGTTGGGGTTGTACCAGGCGCGGGTGACCACGCTCAGCGGCGCCTGGGCCAGGCCGCGCTCGCGGTTGAAGTCGCTGACCACGCTGGCCAGCCCGGCCGCCGCGGCGCCGGCGGTGGTGGAGTTGCGCCCGTCGAGGATCACCTGCAGCGGCGCCGGCTCGCCGCGGGTCAGGCGGGTTTCGAAGTCGGCGGGAATCTGGATCACCAGCAGCGCTTTCTCGGCGTCGATCACGCTGGCGATGTCGCGCGGCGCGCGCAAGGTCGCCACGCGGTGGAAGATGCCGCTGCCGTCCAGGCGGTTGGCCAGGCGCTGGGAGGATTCGCTGTGGCTCTGGTCGAGCAGCGCGTAGGGCGCGTCGTTGAGGTCGAAGGTCACCGCGTAGCCGAACAGCAGGCTCTGCATCAGCACCGGCGCCAGCAGCACGATGCGGTTGGCCGGGTCCTTGAGGATCACCAGCAGTTCCTTGCGCCAGAGGTTGGCCAGGCGGCGGAGGAATTCGGCGAAAGCGCCCATCTCAGTCCAGCCTCTTGCGCGTGGCCAGGCGCGCCAGGCCCAGCAGGACCACGGCGTAGCCGGCGAGGATCAGGCAGTTGCGGATGATCAGCGGCCAGAAGTCGCCGGCCAGGAACAACGATTTCACCAGCTCCATGAAGTAGGTCGCCGGCAGCAGGTTGCCGACCACCCGCACGGCGGTGGGCACGTTGCGCAGGTCGAAGATGAAGCCCGAGAGCATCATCGCCGGCAGGAAGCTGGCGAGCAGGGAGATCTGGCTGGCGAGGAACTGGTTCTTGGTCACCGCCGAGATCAGCAGGCCGATGCCCAGGGCGACGAACAGGTAGAGCATGGAGCTGACCAGCAGCGCCAGCAGCGAGCCGTAGATCGGCACGTGGAACAGCAGGCGCGCCGCCAGCAGGCACAGCGCCAGGCCCAGCAGGCCGACCAGGAAGCAGGGGATGATCTTCGCCAGGAGGATTTCCACCGAACGCACCGGGGTGACGAACAGCGCTTCCAGGGTGCCGCGCTCCCATTCGCGGGCCATCACCAGCGCGGTGAGGAAGGCGCCCACCAGGGTCATGATCAGTACGATAAGCCCCGGCACCAGGTACCAGGTGCTGGTGTTGGCGGCGTTGAACCACATGCGCTGCTCGATGCGCACGCCGCCGGATTGCAGCCCGGCGTTGCGCGCCGCCTGCTTCTCGCCCCACAGCGCCAGGGCCTGGTTGAGGTAGTTGCTCACCCCCGAGGCGCGGGTGGCGTCGGAGCCCTGCACCAGCACCAGCACCTGGGCGTTGCCGTCCTGCAGGCGGCGGCTGAAGTCGGCGGGCAGGTAGACCAGGGCGTCGGCCTGGCGCGACTCCAGCATGCGCCGGCCCTCCTCGAAGGACTTCAGCGGCAGCGGCCGCAGGTATTCCGAGTCGCTGATGCTGGCGAGCAGGTCGCGGGACTGCGGCGCCGGGTCGTCCTGCACCACCGCCACCAGGCTGTGGCGCACGTCCAGCGACAGGCCGTAGCCGAAGATCAGGATCAGCGCGATGGGCAGGCCGATGCCGATCATCAGGTTGCTATGGTCGCGCAGCAGTTGGCGCACTTCCTTGCGCGTCAGCGACAGCAGCCGGCGCCAGAACGAACCGCTCATGCGCGCACCTCCTGCTGGTGCTGGCGGGCCTGCTCGACGATCTCGATGAAGGCCTGCTCCATGTTCAGCGAGCTACCCTGGCCGCCGGCCTGCTCGCGCACCTGCTGCGGCGTGCCCATGGCGAGGATGCGCCCGGCGTCCTGGATGACGATGCGGTCGCAGTACTCGGCCTCTTCCATGAAGTGGGTGGTGATGATGATGGTGGTGCCGCCGGCCGCCAGCGCCGTGATGCGCTGCCAGAAACCGCGCCGGGCCAGGGGGTCGGCGCCGCTGGTGGGTTCGTCGAGGAAGAGGATTTCCGGCTCGTGGAGCAGGCCCACGGCCATGGCCAGTCGCTGCTTGTAGCCGCCGGGCAACTGGCCGCTGGGCTCGCCCTCGTGGCCGGAAAGGTCGAACTGCCGCGACACCTCGTCCATGCGCCGCCCCAGCTGCTTGCCGGCCAGGCCGTAGGCGCCGCCGAAGAACTGCAGGTTCTCGCGCACCGAGAGGTTGCCGTACAGCGAGAACTTCTGCGACACGTAGCCGATGCGCCGGCGCGCCTGGGCGCGGGCGTGGCGCAGGTTGACGCCGGCCACCTGCAGGCTGCCGGAAGACGCCGGCAGCAGCCCGCAGAGCATGCGGAAGGTGGTGGTCTTGCCGGCGCCGTTGGGCCCCAGCAGGCCGAAGATTTCGCCGCGGGCCACGCTGAAGCTGGTGCGGTCCACCGCGGTGAAGTCGCCGAACTTGCGCACCAGGTCCTTCACTTCGATCACCGCCCCGCCATTGTCGGACGTGCTGCCCGGCGCGGCGGCCTTGAGCGCCTCGGTGTCCACCTGCTCGGCACCGCTCCTGGCCCGCAGCAGGACCATGAAGCCGTCCTCCAGGCGCGCTTCCACCTCGCGCACCGGGGCGCCGTCGAGCAGTTCGTCCAGGCGTTTTTCATCGGCATCGCGCTGGCGGATGAAACGCACCTCGCCGCCCTGGGGCACCGCGTCGATGATCAGCTGCGGGTCGTCCAGCAGCCGCGCCTGCAGCTTGCGCGCCGGCTGGTCGGCCGGCGGCACGGCGACGCGGCAGAGGCCGTCGGCGTGGCGGCGGATGTCCTCGGGCAGGCCCTGGGCCAACAACTGGCCCTGGTGCAGCAGGTACACCTCCGCGCAGCGCTCGGCCTCATCCATGTAGGAGGTGGTCAGCAGCACGCTCAGGCTCTCCTCCTCCACCAGTTGCTGGACGATCTCCCACAGCTCGCGGCGCGACAGCGGGTCGACGCCCACGGTCGGCTCGTCGAGCAGCAACAGTTGCGGCGAGCGCACCAGGGTGCAGGCCAGCCCCAGCTTCTGCTTCATGCCGCCGGACAGCTTGCCCGCCGGGCGGTCGGTGAAGCGCGCCAGGTCGGTCATCTCCAGCAGGCGCTCGAAGCGCTGACGGCGTTGCTCCGCAACGACGCCGTGGAGGTCGGCGTAGAGGTCGAGGTTCTCCTGCACGCTCAGGTCCTCGTAGAGGCCGAAGCGCTGCGGCATGTAGCTGATCAGGTCCTGCACGCGCTGCGGGTGCGCCTTGACGTCGATGCCCAGCACCTCCAACTCGCCGCCGTCGGCGCGCAGCAGCCCGGCCACCAGGCGCAGGAAGGTGGTCTTGCCGGCGCCGTCCGGGCCCACCAGCGCGGTCAACGCACCCTTGCGCACCTGCAGGTCGAGGCCGTGCAGGGCCTGCACGATCTGCCCGGACTCCTTGACCAGGAACTGCCTGGCGACGCCGCGGGCGTCTATCACCAGGTCCATCAGTCGGCCTTCCCGTCGCGCAGCTGGTCGCCCTCGGCGATGCGCACCGTGGCCGGCATGCCCAGGCGCAGGCGGTTGTCCTTGTCCTCGACTATCACCCGCACCTCGTAGACCAGCGCGGTGCGCAGCTCCTCAGTCTGCACGGCCTTGGGGGTGAACTCGGCGACGTCGGAGATGTAGCCGACGTGCCCCTGTACCGGCTGCTCCGGATGGCTGTCGGTGCTGACGCTGGCGCGCATGCCCGGCTTGATGTGGCCGAGCTGGGTTTCGTTGACGTACACCCGCACCCACTTCGGATCGGTGATGGCCAGGGCGTAGACCGCGCGCTGCGGCGAAGCCATGTCGCCCGGCTCCAGCAGGCGCGAGCGCACCGTGGAGTCCTGCGGGGCTCGCAACTGGGTCTCGTCGAGGTTGTGCTGCAGCAGCGCGAGCTGGGCGCGGGCGCCCTGCAACTGGGCCTCGGCCTGGGCGATGTCCTCGGCGCGCGGGCCGATCTTCGCCAGGCGCAAGGACTTCTGCGCATCCTCCAACTGGGCCTGGTCGACCTTCAGCTGGGCGCTGGCGTTGTCCAGGTCCTGCTGGCTGACGGCGCGCCCGCCGGGGCTGTTGGCGCGGATGCCCTGCAGACGGCGCAGCTGGATGCCGGCCAGTTCGACCTGGGCCCTGGCGCCATCCACCTGGGCCTTGGCGCGGTCGATGTCCTCGGGGCGCGAGCCGTTGTGCAGGCGCAGGACGTTGGCTTCCTGGGCGGCTATCTGCGCCTTGGCCTGGTCGATCTGCAGCTTCAGGGTGCGGCTGTCGAGGCTGGCCAGGACCTGCCCGGCCTTGACCGCGTCGCCCTCCTCCACGCGCATCTCGGCGATGCGCTCGCTGCCGGTGAAGGCCAGGGACACCTGGCGGATGTCGACGTTGCCGTAGAGCACCAGGTCGCCGCCCTGCTCGGCCTTCGAGTGGAAGTAGTACCAGGCTCCCAGGCCTGCTACGGCGAGCAATGCCAGGACAACGATGAGCTTCTTGCGCATGATGACGACCCGCTAGCCAGTGGCGACGAGAAACAAGCATACAAGCATAGACCAGTAATTCAAATTTGAATTTTATCTATGCAGGCTTTAGTCTGCTACACCTGATCCAGCAGGGTGCCGTCATGCCTAGCTCTCCTCCCAAGCCCCGCCAAGCGCCGCAACGTGCGCCCCGCCAGGACGGCGAAGCCACCCGCCAGCGCATTCTCCTGGCGGCCGGCGAACTGTTCGCCGAGCGTGGCTACGCCGACACCACCAGCAAGGCCATCTGCCAGCGCGCGCAGTGCAACATGGCCGCGGTGAACTACCACTTCGGCAGCCGCGACGGGCTCTACCGCGCGGTGCTGCAGGACATGCACAAGCACCTGATCAGCTACGACCAGCTCGAACAGCTGACCCGCAACGAGCGCCCGCCCCGCGACAAGCTCGCCGGCCTGATCGGGGCGCTGACCCTCAACGTCGCCAACGGCCAGCGCTGGCAGGCACGCCTGTGGGCCCGCGAGCTGCTGACGCCCTCGCCCTTCCTCTCCGAACTCATCGACCAGGAGGCCATGCCCAAGGTGCGCCTGGTGCTGGCGCTGCTCGGCGAGGTCACCGGCATCCCCGCCCAGGAGCCGGCGCTGCTGCGCTGCCTGTTCAGCGTGATAGCGCCCTACCTGACGCTGCAGGTGATCAGCCGGGAAATCCCCACGCCGCTGACCGGCCTGTTCGAACAGCCGCCGGAAGACCTCGCCCGCCACCTGCAGCTGTTCGCCCAGGCCGGGCTGGAGGCGGTGGCGCGGGATTATCGCGACGGGCGGGTGTAGTACGGCGCTGGCCGGCCTACAGCGCCGCCGGTGGGGCCCATCGCGGACGGAGTCCGCTCCTACGGTTCCAGGAAGCACGGCTTTTCGTAGGATGGGTTGAGCGAAGCGATACCCATCGCCATGGCGGGTCGGGCCCGGAGTGCCCGGGAACAGGTGCTCCGGGCTCGAACCCGGAACGCGCCTGGAATCACGGTCAAACGGCGGATAACGCCGTAGGCGTTATGCGCCCTACGCAATGCCCAACCATGACGTAGGGCGCATAACCGTTCGCGGTTATCCGCCGCTGGAAACAAAAAGGCCGCACCCCGGTAGGAATGCGGCCCTTTCTCGTCCAGCGCCGGCGGGATCAGGCGGTAGCCCGTGCCTCGCCCTTGCGCTTGACCAGGTAGCAGATGCCCATCAGCACCACCCACACCGGGATGGCGTACACCGACACGTCGATGCCCGGGATCTGCAGCATGATGCCGAGGATGAACACCACGAAGGCCAGGCACAGCCAGTTGCTGAACGGGTACCACAGGGCGCGGAAGCTGGTGCGCACGCCCTCGCGGTTCTTGGCGCGGCGGAACATCAGGTGGGCCAAGCTGATCATCGCCCAGTTGATCACCAGCGCCGCCACCACCAGCGACATCAGCAGCTCCAGCGCCTGGTGCGGGATCACGTAGTTGACCACCACGCAGGCCAGGGTGATGAAGGCCGAGACGCCGATGGCCAGCAACGGCACGCCGCGGTCGTCGACCTTGGCGAAGGCGCGCGGGGCGTCGCCCTGCTCGGCCAGGCCGAAGAGCATGCGGCTGTTGCAGTACACGCAGCTGTTGTAGACCGACAGCGCCGCGGTCAGCACCACGAAGTTCAGCACGTTGGCCGCGACATCACTGCCCAGCAGCGAGAACACCTTCACGAAGGGGCTGCCGCTGTACGGGTCGCCGGAGCTGTTGATGCTCTGCAGCAGCGCATCCCACGGGTACAGCGAGAGCAGCACGGCCAGGGCGCCGATGTAGAAGATCAGGATGCGGTAGATCACCTGGTTGATCGCCTTGGGGATCACCTTCTTCGGTTCCGCCGCTTCTGCCGCGGTGATGCCCACCAGCTCCAGGCCGCCGAAGGAGAACATGATGATCGCCAGGACCATCACCAGGCCGGAAATGCCGTTGGGGAAGAAGCCGCCGTGGCTCCACAGGTTGCTCACCGAGGCCTGCGGGCCGCCGTGGCCGCTGGCCAGCAGCCAGATGCCGAGCAGGATCATGCCGATGATGGCGGCGACCTTGATGATCGCGAACCAGAACTCGGTCTCGCCGAAGGCCTTCACGTTGAACAGGTTGATGGCGTTGATCAGCACGAAGAACACCGCCGCGGTGGCCCAGGTGGGGAACTCCGGCCACCAGAACTGGATGTACTTGCCGACCGCCGTCAGTTCCGACATGCCGACCAGGATGTACAGCACCCAGTAGTTCCAGCCGGACATGAAGCCGGCGAAGCCGCCCCAGTACTTGTGGGCGAAGTGGCTGAAGGAACCGGCGACCGGCTCCTCGACGATCATCTCGCCGAGTTGGCGCATGATCAGGAAGGCGATGAAGCCGCCGATGGCGTAGCCGAGGATCATCGACGGGCCGGCGGATTGCAGGACACCGGCCGAGCCCAGGAACAGGCCGGTACCGATGGCGCCACCCAGGGCGATCAGCTGGATGTGGCGGTTCTTCAGGCCGCGTTTGAGCGAGCCTTCATGCAGATGGGGGTGTCCATCCATTGCGGGGTTCCTCGGTAGAGGGGGTTGGCATTTTTATCGTTATGGTGCGCGGGGTAAGCGCGAAGACTAACGAAAAACGGGAGCCCGAGAGCTCCCGTTTTCGATTTTCAGGCGTGAATCAGCGCGGGAAGGCCGGCGGGTTGACCCCTGCCATCTCTTCCATCACGCGGACCACCTGGCAGCTGTAGCCGAACTCGTTGTCGTACCACACGTACAGCACGACTCGGTTGTCGTTGCAGATGGTGGCTTCGGCATCGACCACGCCGGCGTGGCGGGAACCGACGAAGTCGGTGGAGACCACTTCCTGCGAGCTGACGAAGTCGATCTGCTTCTGCAGGTCCGAGTGCATGGCCATCTGGCGCAGGTACTCGTTGATCTCCTCGCGGGAGGTCGACTTGTTCAGGTTCAGGTTGAGGATGGCCATGGACACGTTCGGGGTGGGAACGCGGATGGCGTTGCCGGTCAGCTTGCCCTTGAGCACCGGCAGGGCCTTGGCGGCGGCGGTGGCGGCACCGGTCTCGGTGATCACCATGTTCAGCGGAGCGCTGCGGCCGCGGCGGCTGCCCTTGTGGAAGTTGTCGATCAGGTTCTGGTCGTTGGTGTACGAGTGAACGGTTTCGACGTGGCCGTTGACGATGCCGTACTGGTCATCGACTGCCTTGAGCACCGGCACGATGGCGTTGGTGGTGCAGGAGGCGGCGGAGACGATCTTGTCGTCGGCGGTGATCTCGCCATGGTTGATGCCGTGGACGATGTTCTTCAGCGCACCCTTGCCCGGGGCGGTGAGGATCACGCGGTCGACGCCGGCGCACTTCAGGTGCTGGCCCAGGCCCTCGGCGTCGCGCCACTTGCCGGTGTTGTCGACCAGCAGGGCGTTCTTGATGCCGTACTGGGTGTAGTCCACCGAGGACGGATCGTTGGAGTAGATCACCTGGATCAGGTTGCCGTTGGCGGTGATGGTGTTGTTGGCCTCATCGATGGTGATGGTGCCGTCGAACTTGCCATGCACGGAGTCGCGGCGCAGCAGGCTGGCGCGCTTGACCAGGTCGTTCTCGGCGCCCTTGCGCACGACGATGGCGCGCAGGCGCAGGCCGTCGCCGCCACCGGTCTTCTCGATGAGGATGCGCGCCAGCAGGCGGCCGATGCGGCCGAAGCCGTACAGCACGACGTCGGTGCCTTCGCGGGCGGCGCCGTTCTGCTTGCCGACCACGTCGGCCAGCTCGTCCTTGGTGAACTGTTCGATGCTGCGGCCATTACCCTCGGCCTTGAACTTGGCGACCATCTTGCCCAGGTCGACGGAAGCTGCGCCGAGCTTCAGGTCGCTCATGGCCTTGAGGATGGGGAAGGTGTCGTGGACCGACAGCTCGGCTTCGTCGGCCAGGCGGTGGCGGGCGAAACGGTGAGCCTTGAGGATGTCGATCACCGAACGGTTGATCAGGCCACGGCCGTAGATCGAGGTCACCACGTTGTTGTTGCGGTAGAGCTGGCCGATCAGCGGAATCATGGCTTCCGCGAGGGCTTCACGATCGATCCACTCACCGAGACACTGGTCGGGCTTCTGATTCACGGGCATTACCTTCCACATGTAGGAGAAGAAAAAAGGGGCTACATTATGACGGTGCAGGCCATCGCCGGCAATCTGCAGCGCTGCAAAGACTGACAGCCGTCAATCGGGATAGTTACAATCCACCCGGTCAAATTTCCGACCGGAGCCCGCTACGCCCGTGTCCGTATTGCGTATTCCCGCCTTGCCGGCCGCGGCTGGCAAGCAAACCTGGGGCAACCTGCCCGGCGCCGCCCTGAGCCTGGCGATCGCCGAGGCCGCCGCCCAGGCGAAACGATTCACCCTGTTGCTCACCGCCGACAGCCAGAACGCCGAACGGCTGGAGCAGGAGCTGCGTTTCTTCGCCCCGGACCTGCCGGTGCTGCAGCTGCCGGACTGGGAAACCCTGCCCTACGACGTGTTCTCGCCGCACCAGGACATCATTTCCCAGCGCGTCGCCGCCCTCTACCAGTTGCCCGGTCTCAAGCACGGCGTGCTGGTGGTGCCGATCAGCACCGCCCTGCACCGCCTGGCGCCGGCCAGGTTCCTGCTGGGCAGCAGCCTGGTGCTGGACGTCGGCCAGAAGCTCGACGTCGAGCAGATGCGCCTGCGCCTGGAAGCCGCCGGCTACCGCTGCGTGGACACCGTCTACGAACACGGCGAGTTCGCCGTGCGCGGCGCGCTCATCGACCTGTTCCCGATGGGCAGCGAGTTGCCCTACCGCATCGACCTGTTCGACGACGAGATCGAGACGCTGCGCACCTTCGACCCGGAGAACCAGCGCTCCATCGACAAGGTGCAGAGCATCCGCCTGCTGCCGGCGCGCGAGTTCCCCCTGCGCAAGGAGGCGGTCGCCGGCTTTCGCGCGCGCTTCCGCGAGCGCTTCGACGTCGACTACCGGCGCTGCCCGATCTACCAGGACCTGACCAGCGGCCTGACCCCCGCCGGCATCGAGTACTACCTGCCGCTGTTCTTCGAGGAAGGCGAGACCTCCACCCTGTTCGACTACCTGCCGCAGGACACCCAGGTGTTCTCCCTGCCGGGCATCGAGCAGGCCGCCGAGCAGTTCTGGAACGACGTGCGCAGCCGCTACGAGGACCGCCGCTACGACCCCGAGCGGCCGCTGCTGCCGCCGGCCGAGCTGTTCCTGCCGGTGGAGGACTGTTTCGCCCGCCTGAAGAACTGGCCGCGCGTGGTGGTCAGCGCCGAGCCCGTCGAGCCGGGCGTGGGCCGCGAGAGCTTCCCCGCCGAGCCGCTGCCGGACCTGGCCATCGAGGCCAAGGCCACGGAGCCGCTGGCCAAGCTGCGCCGCTTCATCGAGGAATTCCCCGGGCGCATCCTGTTCAGCGCCGAATCCGCCGGGCGCCGCGAGGTGCTGCTGGAACTGCTGGCGCGGCTGAAGCTGCGCCCCGGCGAGGTGGACGGCTGGCCGGCGTTCCTCGCCCAGCCCGAGCGCCTGGCCATCACCATCGCGCCGCTGGACGACGGTCTGCTGCTGCAGGACGAGGTGGCGCTGATCGCCGAGAGCCCGCTGTTCGGCCAGCGCGTGATGCAGCGCCGGCGCCGCGAGAAGAGCCGCGACGGCGGCGAGAACGTCATCAAGAACCTCACCGAACTGCGCGAAGGCGCGCCGGTGGTGCACATCGACCACGGCGTCGGCCGCTACATGGGCCTGATCACCCTGGAGATCGACGGGCAGAGCGCCGAATTCCTGGCCCTGCAGTACGCCGACGAGGCCAAGCTCTACGTGCCGGTGGCCAACCTGCACCTGATCGCCCGCTACACCGGCAGCGACGACGCCCTGGCGCCGCTGCACAAGCTCGGCTCCGAGGCCTGGCAGAAGGCCAAGCGCAAGGCCGCCGAGCAGGTCCGCGACGTCGCCGCCGAACTGCTCGACATCTATGCCCGCCGCGCCGCGCGCAAGGGCTATGCGTTCAAGGACCCGCAGGCCGACTACGCCACCTTCTCCGCCGGCTTCCCCTTCGAGGAGACGCCGGACCAGCAGGCGGCCATCGACGCCGTGGTGGCCGACATGCTCGCCGACAAGCCGATGGACCGCCTGGTCTGCGGCGACGTCGGCTTCGGCAAGACCGAGGTGGCCATGCGCGCCGCCTTCGTCGCCGTGCACAGCGGCAGGCAGGTGGCGGTGCTGGTGCCCACCACCCTCCTCGCCCAGCAGCACTACAACAGCTTCCGCGACCGCTTCGCCGACTGGCCGGTGAACGTCGAGGTGATGAGCCGCTTCAAGACCGCCAAGGAAGTCGAAGGCGCGATCGGCCAGCTCGCCGAAGGCAAGGTGGACATCGTCATCGGCACCCACAAGCTGCTGCAGGGCGACGTCAAGTTCAAGAATCTCGGCCTGGTCATCATCGACGAGGAGCACCGCTTCGGCGTGCGCCAGAAGGAGCAGCTCAAGGCCCTGCGCAGCGAGGTGGACATCCTCACCCTCACCGCCACGCCGATCCCGCGCACGCTGAACATGGCCGTGGCCGGCATGCGCGACCTGTCGATCATCGCCACGCCGCCGGCGCGCCGCCTGTCGGTGCGCACCTTCGTCATGGAAGAGCAGAAGGCGGTGATCAAGGAAGCGCTGCTGCGCGAGCTGCTGCGCGGCGGCCAGGTCTACTACCTGCACAACGAGGTGAAGAGCATCGAGAAGTGCGCCCGCGACCTGGCCGAACTGGTGCCCGAGGCGCGCATCGGCATCGGCCACGGGCAGATGCACGAACGCGATCTGGAACGAGTGATGAGCGACTTCTACCACAAGCGCTTCAACGTGCTGGTGGCCTCGACCATCATCGAGACCGGCATCGACGTGCCCAGCGCCAACACCATCCTCATCGAGCGCGCCGACAAGTTCGGCCTGGCCCAGCTGCACCAGCTGCGCGGGCGCGTCGGCCGCAGCCACCACCAGGCCTACGCCTACCTGCTCACGCCGCCGCGCAAGCAGATGACGCCCGACGCCGAGAAGCGCCTGGAAGCCATCGCCAACGCCCAGGACCTGGGCGCCGGCTTCGTCCTGGCCACCCACGACCTGGAAATCCGCGGCGCCGGCGAACTGCTCGGCGAAGGCCAGAGCGGGCAGATCCAGGCGGTGGGCTTCACCCTCTACATGGAAATGCTCGAACGCGCGGTCAAGGCCATCCGCAAGGGCGAGCAGCCCAACCTGGAGCAACCCCTGGGCGGCGGCCCGGACATCAACCTGCGGGTGCCGGCGCTGATCCCCGAGGACTACCTGCCCGACGTGCACGCGCGGCTGATCCTCTACAAGCGCATCGCCAACCAGCTGGACGAGGACGGCCTGCGCGAACTGCAGGTGGAAATGATCGACCGTTTCGGCCTGCTGCCCGACCCGGCGAAGAACCTGGTGCGTCTGACGCTCCTGAAACTGCAGGCGGAGAAGCTCGGCATCGTCAAGGTGGATGCCGGGCCCCAGGGAGGCCGGGTAGAATTCGCCGCCGATACCTGCGTCGACCCGCTGGTGCTGATCAAGCTGATCCAGAGCCAGCCGAACCGCTACAGGTTCGAAGGCGCGACCCTGTTCAAGTTCCAGGTGCCCATGGAGCGCCCGGAAGAACGCTTCAACACCCTCGAGGCGCTGTTCGAGCGCCTCGCGCCCAACGTTTCCTAAAGGACCAGTATGTTCCGCTACCTGCCGCTGCTGCTTGCCCTTATCGCCCCGGCGAGCTTCGCCGACGACCTCTACCAGGTCGAACTGATCCTGTTCCAGCAGGAAGGCGACGTCGTCTACTCCAGCCAGCCGGCGCCCGACGACTGGGCCAAGGGCGCCCAGCCGCTGGGCGAGGACAGCCGCCGGCCGACGGCGATGGACGCCCAGGCCAACAAGCTGGCCCAGACCCAGGGCTACCACGTGCTGATGCACAAGGCCTGGAAACAGTCCATCGGCGACACGCCGGTGAAGATCGCCCTCAGCGAAGGCCGCCAGCAGGATGACCACTTCCCCGTGGAAGGCACCATCAGCCTGCGCCAGCAGCGTTTCGTCGACACCCAGGTGGACTTCTGGATCAACCAGTTCGGCGCCGACGGCCTGCTCGCCAACAGCCAGCACATGGTCCAGGACGTCAGCCTGAAGAACGACGTGCTGGCCTACCTCGACCACCCCAGCCTGGGCATGCTGATCCGCGTCAGCCCGCTCAACGCCAAGCCGACCACCCCGCCGCCGGCGGAGATGCAGGAAGAGGCGCCGGCCGGGCAACCGCAGCAGCCCGCCCCGGAAGCCCCGGCCAACGGCGGCTTCGACGCCCCGCCGGCGAGCGAGCCCGACCAGCAGTAAACCCGCCCTGAAGGCCGCGCCATGGTTCCGTTCGCCGAACACCTGCAACGCATCCCCTGGCGCCGCCTGTTCCCCGCCGTCACCCTGGTGCGCGGCGAGGCCTACGCCCGCGAGGGCCGGGTGCAACTCAGCCGCCTCACCGAGCGTGCGCTGGACAGCCTGTGCCAGGGCTCGGGCGGCAACCGCTACCGCCAGCGCATCAGCTTCTCCCGCAGCGGCGACACCCTCGACTGCCAGTGCGACTGCCCGGTCGGCTTCGACTGCAAGCACTGCGTGGCGGCGCTGCTGCAGTTGCTGGAGGAACAGCCGGCCTCCGCTGCCACGCCGTCGCCACCTCCGCCCGCGCCGCCGCCAGTCAGCCAGCCCGCCAGCAACCTGTCGCCCCTGCTGCAGACCTGGCTGAAGAAGCTGCCCGCGACCCTCAAGGCGCAGCCGGCAGCCCGGCAAGCGTACAGCGCGCCCCTGCACTACCGGCTGACGAAGAGCGGCCGGGTGTTCATCCATACCGCGGCGTACGGCGAGGACGGCCGCCCCCTGGGCTACCCGCGCATCCAGTCGATCGCCCTGGCCCTGGGCCGCGGCGTCGCCGAGCAGGACCGGCCGATCCTGATGCGTGCGCTGGGCGCCGCGGGCGTGCAGCCCCACGACAACGAAGTGCTCCTGCAAGGCAGCGATGGCGCCGAGCTGCTGACGCTGCTCCTGCGTAGCGGGCAGCTGTTCCTCGAACTCGACGACCTCTCCAGCCGCCTGCAGCCGGGGCCGGAGCTACCCGCCCGGCTCGCCTGGCACTACCGCGAGGACAACTGCTACGCCATCGCCTGGGAAACCGACGCCGAGCCCCGACCGCAACTGCTGACGCAACTGACGCCGCCCTGGTACGTCGACCGCCAGGGCCGGCGCGCCGGGCCCCTGCGCCACGGCCTGCCCGACGCCCTGGCCGGCTACCTGCTGAACGCCCCGCCGGTACCGGCGGAGCAGGCCACGCTGTTCGCCCTGCAACTGAAGGAACTGGCGCCCACCGCGCCCTTGCCGGTCTCCACCGGCGAACGCCGGCTGGATGACGTGCAGCCGGTGCCGCACCTGCGACTGAGCACCCTGCGCGACCACATCTTCGGCGACCGCGACAAGCACCAGGCCTGCCTCGAATTCGCCTATGGCAAGGAGCGCGTGCACGGGCCGGCGCGCAGCGGCCAGCCGGTCCGCTATCTGGAGGACGGCGCCTTCGTCGTCGTCGAGCGCCAGCCCAAGGCCGAGCAGGCCTTGCGCAAGGTCCTGCAGCGCCTGGGCCTGAGGAAGCTCGACAAGGGCGCAACGTCCCACGGCCTGGAAAGCCGCTACGACTGCTACCGCCCGGTCGACGACGGGCAATGGGCGCGCATCGTCCGGCAGCTCCCGGAGCTGCGCGCCCAGGGCTGGGAGGTCGAGATCGACGCGGACTTCCCCTTCGACTTCAGCGAGGTCGAGGACTGGTACGCCCGCATCGACGAAGAGCCCGGCCACGCCTGGTTCGACCTGGAACTGGGCATCGTGGTCGACGGCCAGCAGATCAGCCTGCTGCAACCGTTGCTGGAACTGATCCGGCATCGCCCTGCGGCGCTGCATGGCGGCGCCGGTGCCGAACTGCCGATCCGCCTCGATGCCCGCCGCCGGGCCGATGGCAAGCCCCTGAGCGTGAGCCTGCCCCTGGCCCGCGTGCAGGCCATGCTCCAGCTCCTCGAAGGCCTGCTGCTGGCCAGCGCGCAGCGGGACGACGCCAGCCTGCGCCTGTCGAGCGCCGACGCCGGCCTGCTCGCCCCGCTCGACGAACACCCCCTGCACTGGCAGGGCGGCGAGCGCCTGCTGCGCTTCGCCAAGCGCCTGCGCGGCCACCAGCAACAGCCCTGCGCGGCGCCAGCGGGCTTGCGAGCCGAACTGCGCCCCTACCAGCTTCAGGGCCTGGCCTGGATGCAGGCGCTGCGCGAACTGGAAGTGGGCAGCATCCTCGGCGACGACATGGGCCTGGGCAAGACGCTGCAGGTGCTGGCGCACATCCTCACGGAGAAGCGCGCCGGGCGCCTGGACCGCCCGGCCCTGGTGCTGATGCCCACCAGCCTGGTGGCCAACTGGCAGGACGAGGCCGCGCGCTTCGCCCCGGACCTGCGCGTGCTCACCCTGCACGGCAGCGACCGCCACAAGGGCTTCGACGAGCTTGGCCAGTACGACCTGCTGCTCAGCACCTACGCCCTGCTGCCGCGGGACATCGAGGCGCTGAACCGGCAGCCGCTGCACCTGGCGGTATTCGACGAGGCGCAGTACCTGAAGAACGCCAGCAGCAAGTCGGCCCAGGCCGCGGCGAAGCTCGACGCCCGCCAGCGCCTGTGCCTGACCGGCACGCCGCTGGAGAACCACCTGGGCGAACTCTGGGCGCTGTTCGACCTGATCATGCCCGGCTGGCTGGGCGATGCGCGCGGCTTCGCCCGTCTCTACCGCAACCCCATCGAAAAGGCCGGCGACAGCCAGCGCCTGGCCCACCTCAACGCCCGCATCAAGCCCTTCCTGCTGCGGCGCAAGAAGGAACAGGTGGCCAGCGAGCTGCCGCCCAAGAGCGAGATCACCCACTGGGTGGAACTCAGCGACATCCAGCGCGACCTCTACGAGACCGTGCGCCTGGCCATGGACAGCAAGGTCCGCGCGGAAATCCAGCGCAAGGGCCTGGCGCGCAGCCACATCGTGGTCCTCGAAGCCCTGCTCAAGCTGCGCCAGGTCTGCTGCGACCCGCGCCTGCTGGACAGCACCCTGCCGGCGGTAGGCTCGGGCAAGCTCGCCGGCCTGCTGGAAATGCTCGACGAACTGCTGGAGGAAGGCCGCCGCGTGCTGCTGTTCTCGCAGTTCACCTCGATGCTCGAACTGATCCAGGCGGAGCTGGAGCAACGCGGCATCCCCTACGCCCTGCTCACCGGCGACACCCGCGACCGCCGCCAGCCGGTGGAAGACTTCCAGCGGGGCCGCGTGCCGCTGTTCCTGATCAGCCTGAAGGCCGGCGGCACCGGCCTCAACCTCACCGCCGCCGACACCGTGATCCACTACGACCCCTGGTGGAACCCGGCGGTGGAACAGCAGGCCACCGACCGCGCCTACCGCATCGGCCAGGACAAGCCGGTGTTCGTCTACAAGCTGATCGCCCGCGGCACCCTGGAAGAGAAGATCCAGCAGTTGCAGGCAAGGAAGGCGGCGCTGGCGGCCGGCGTATTGGAAGAAGGCAAGGACGGCGGCCTGCAGCTGCAGGACAGCGATATAGACGCCCTCTTCGCCCCTCTGCCGAAAACCTGACCTGCCGCACGATTCTCATGTAGGAGCGCGCCCTGCGCGCGAAATCGCGGGCAGGGCCCGCTCCTACAGCCCACCGGGAGGCATGGCGTTCCATTGTAGGAGCGGACCTTGTCCGCGATCGCCGGACGATCCGGCGCGATTCGCGGATGAGATCCGCTCCTACGGGTACGCCCTCACACCATACGCGCGCCCTGCGCCCGAAATCGCGGGCAGACCGCGCCGGGGTGCTCTTCGTAGGAGCGAGCTTGCTCGCGAACAGACTCCGCTGCGGGGCTCATTCGCGAGCAAGCTCGCTCCTACGAGAAGCCATATCCGCCGGTATGGTAGGACTTGTCCATGATAACCGGACATCCCGGCGTGAATCGCGGTACGAGGCCTTTCAGCCCACCAACACCCGCGCCAGCACCTCGCGCACCTTGCCGATGCCCTCGTGCAGGGCCTGTTCGATCTCGGCCATGGTGATGATGCCGCTGGACTTGCCCGCCGCCGGGTTGACCACCAGCGACAGGCAGGCATAGGGCAGCTCCAGCTCACGGGCCAGGGCGGCTTCGGGCATGCCGGTCATGCCGACGATGTCGCAGCCGTCGCGCTCCAGCCGGGCGATTTCCGCCACCGTTTCCAGACGCGGGCCCTGGGTCGCGGCGTAGACGCCATGGCTGCTGTGCGGGTGCCCCAGCGCCTGCAACGCCGCCACCAGCTTCTGGCGCAGCCCTTCGTCATAGGGATGGCTGAAGTCGATATGGGTGACGTGGTCGATGTCGCCGGCGAAGTAGGTGTGCTCGCGGCCGTAGGTGTAGTCGATGATCTGGTGCGGCACGCAGAGGTGGCCGCTGCCCATGGCGGCATGGATGCCGCCCACCGCGTTGACCGCCAGCACCGCCTGGGCGCCGGCCTGCTTGAGCGCCCAGAGGTTGGCGCGGTAGTTCACCTGGTGCGGCGGGAAGCGGTGCGGGTGGCCGTGGCGGGCCAGGAACAGCACCTCGCGGCCGGCGTACTCGCCGCGCTGGATCGGCGCCGAGGGTGCGCCGTAGGGCGTGTCCAGGTTCAGCGAATCCTTCAGGGTCAGGCCTTCCAGCTGGGTCAGGCCGGTGCCGCCGATGATGGCGTAGACGGTCATGGCGAATCCTCAGTCGATCAGTTGTGCCGCGCGCAGTTCGCCCACGGCCTGCTGCCAGCGCGGCAGCTGCTTGTATTCGATGCCCGGCCAGGCCTTGGCGCGCATCCGCGCCAGGCGCTCGGGGGCCTTCGCCTTCAGGCGCTGCAGGGCGCCCAGGGCCAGTTCGGCCGAGCCGCGGTCGTTGCATACCAGGCCCATGTCGCAGCCGGCGTTCAGTGCGGCCTGGATGCGGCTGGCGGCGTCGCCCGCCACGTGGGCGCCGGCCATGGACAGGTCGTCGCTGAAGATCACCCCGTCGAAGCCCAGCTCGCCGCGCAGGATGTCCTGCAGCCAGCGCCGCGAGAAACCGGCAGGGCCGGCATCCACCTGCGGGTAGATGACGTGGGCGGGCATCACCGCATCCAGCTCGCCGGCCAGGCGCTGGAAAGGCACCAGGTCGCTGCGGCGGATCTCGTCGAGGCTGCGCTCGTCCTCGGGAATCCCCACGTGGGAATCCACCTCGGCCCAGCCGTGGCCGGGGAAGTGCTTGCCGGTGGCGGCCATGCCGGCGGCGTGCATGCCACGGATGAAGGCGCCGGCCAGCCGCGTGGCGCGCTCGGGGTCGCCCTCGAAGGCGCGGCTGCCGACCACGGCGCTGCGCTGGTGGTCCAGGTCCAGCACCGGAGCGAAGCTCAGGTCCAGGCCCACCGCCAGCACCTCGGTGGCCATCAGCCAGCCGCACTGCTCGGCCAGGCGCTCGGCATTGTCGTTATCGGCGATGGCGCGCATCGCCGGCAGGCGCAGGAAGCCCTGGCGCAGGCGCTGCACGCGGCCGCCCTCCTGGTCCACCGCCAGCAGCAGGTCCGGGCGCAGGGCGCGGATGGCCGCGCAGAGTTCGCGCACCTGGCGCGGGCTTTCGATGTTGCGGGCGAAGATGATCAGCCCGCCCACTTCGGGGTGGCGCAGGATCCGGCGGTCCTCGGCGGTGAGCCAGGTGCCGCCGATGTCGAGCATCAGGGAGCCTTGCATGGGGGAATCCTTAACAGAGTTCGGCCGCGCGCCACTGCGGCTGCGGCGCCTCGTCGAGGCGCACGGGGCAGTGCAGCGGCACACGGGGGAAGAGTTGCAGCAGGTCGGCGTTGCGCAGGCGCACGCAGCCATGGGACAACGGCGCGCCCATGGGTTCGCAATCCGGCGTGCCGTGCAGGTAGATGTAGCGACGGAAGGTATCCACCTCGCCCAGGCGGTTGACGCCGGGCTCGCAGCCGCTCAGCCAGAGGATGCGGGTGAGGATCCAGTCGCGCCCGGGAAACTGCTCGTGCAGCGCCGGGCTCCACACCTCGCCGGTCCAGCGCCGGCCACGCAACACCGCGCCGCAAGGCAGGCCTTCGCCGATCTTCGCCCGAACCTGGTGCAGGCCGCGCGGCGTGCAGCCGGAGCCTTGGCGCTCGCCGGCGCCATTCAGCGCGGTGGAGACGGGCAAACGCAGCACCAGACGCCGCGCGGCGAAGCCGTAGAGCATCTGGTCGGCGAGGGAAATGTGCAGCAGGTCGAGATCGGGCATCGTCCGCCAGTGACAGCAGGAATGGCCCGCTACTTTAGCCGATCGGCCGTGGCAGGCCCAGCGCGGTCAGACCTTGGCTGGCGCCGGCGCCTTGCTCCGCGGCTTGGGCTGGGCGCCGGCCAGGGACGGGTCGCTGACGCCGCTGTCGGCGCGCATGCCGGCGGCGAGGAACGGCACCATCAGTCGCATCACCTGCTCGATGGAGGTGTTCACCCCGAAGTCGTTTTCGGCCATGGCGCGCAGCGCCTTGATCCCGGACATGCTGAAGGCGGCGGCACCGAGCATGAAGTGCACGCGCCAGAACAGCTCGATGGGCGGCAGGCGCGGCGCAGCCTCGTTGACCAACAGCATGTAGCGGCGGAACACCTTGCCGTAGACCTCTTCGAGGTACTTGCGCAGGTGCCCCTGGCTCTGGCTGAAGGCCAGGCCCAGCAGGCGCATGAAGATCGACAGGTCGTTGCCGCTGCGCGGCTTCACCGCCATGGCCTGCACCACCAGCAGTTCGAGCAGTTCCTCGAGGCTGGCGCGCGGCGCGTCGGGCTTGGCCTGGCGCCGGTCCAGTTCCTTTTCCAGACTGGCGCAGAAGGGCCCGAGGAAGCGCGAGAAGACCGCCTGGATCAGCGCCTTCTTCGAGCCGAAATGGTAGTTCACCGCCGCCAGGTTGACCCCGGCCTTGCTGGTGATCAGACGCAACGAGGTCTCGGCGAAGCCTTTTTCCGCGAACAGCTGCTCCGCAGCATCGAGGATACGTTCGACGGTTTCCGACTGGGCCATGGATGAATTCACCTGACAAACACTTGTTTGAAACTTACGTTTCACAGCAATCCATTGTCAAGCCTGGCGCAGAGGGATTGTTGCGGATTCTCGGGCAATACGACGAACGATACCAGCGGGACGTTGGCCGAATCCGCCGAATTACAGCCTCCGGCCGATGAAATAATTCGTTGCCAGCGGCCGACCACTGTATATAATCCCAGCAACTGTACAAAAAGACAGAGTAGGGACATGCAGAAGCTGACGCCGCGCCAAGCCGAGATCCTCGCCTTCATCAAGCGTTGCCTGGAAGACAACGGCTACCCGCCGACGCGCGCCGAGATCGCCCAGGAGCTCGGCTTCAAGTCGCCCAACGCCGCCGAGGAGCACCTCAAGGCACTGGCCCGCAAGGGCGCCATCGAGATGACCCCCGGCGCCTCGCGCGGCATCCGCATCCCCGGCTTCGAACCCAAGGCCGCCGCCAACGAGGACGAACTGCCGATCATCGGCCGCGTCGCCGCCGGCGCGCCAATCCTCGCCGAGCAGAACGTCGAGGACGCCTGCCGCATCAACCCGGCCTTCTTCAACCCGCGCGCCGACTACCTGCTGCGCGTGCGCGGGCAAAGCATGAAGGACGTCGGCATCCTCGACGGCGACCTGCTCGCCGTGCACGTCACCCGCGAGGCGCGCAACGGCCAGATCGTCGTCGCCCGCCTTGGCGAGGAAGTCACGGTGAAGCGCTTCAAGCGCGAGGGCAGCAAGGTCTGGCTGATCGCCGAGAACCCCGAGTTCGCCCCCATCGAGGTCGACCTCAAGGAACAGGAACTGATCATCGAAGGCTTGAGCGTCGGCGTCATCCGCCGCTGACAGGAGGCACCATGCAGTATCCCCAGCCGCTGGACCTGCCCCAACTGCCGCTGTTCCAGGAGGCGCTCTGGGCCAACGCCGAAGAGCCCCTGCTGGCCAAGCTGGCAGAACCGGATGCCGTCGAGGACGAAGCCTTCAGCGAGCTGTCGCTGCGCGGTCTGCCGGGCCACTGCCAGAGCCTGCTGGCGCCCATCCTGCGCGAACTCAGCGAAGAGAAGGATGCCCGCTGGCTGACGCTGATCGCCCCGCCGGCCAGCCTCACCCACGACTGGCTGCGCAAGGCCGGGCTGAACCGCGAGCGCATCCTGCTGCTGCCGGCGCGCGACCAGGCATCCGCCCTGAGCCTGGCCTGCGAGGCGCTGCGCCTGGGCCACAGCCACACGGTGGTCAGCTGGTTGCCGGCGCTCAGCGGCAAGGCGCGCGCGCAACTGTCCCGCGCGGCGCTCGCCGGGCAGGCGCAGAGCCTGAATATCCGTCTGGGGTAGTAAAGGAAGGGATCAGTGCAGGACGCGCGGGCCGTCCTGCTCGACCTCGCCACCTTCGGCGAGGCGGCCGGCCAGTTGCACGCCGACGTTGAACATCGCCTTGGCGATCTCGATGTGCTGGCCCTGCAGGAAGCCCTTGGCGTCGTTGGAGAACTCCAGGGTCACCAGCGCCTCCTCGTCTTCCGCGCGGCGCAGTACGATGCGCCCATCGGGCAGTTCAACGATTTCCAGGAATGAGGTCGGCATGGCTAGGTTCTCTCACAGCAGAACGGCCATTGTAACAGTCATGGCCGCTCTCCCCTAGCCCAACCGACTTCCGGCAGGCTCAGAGCTCGGTCAGCGCCCCACGGAAGCGCAACACCATTTCCTTCAGCGACTTGCGCCAGGCTTCCAGTTCGGCGTTGCCCAGGGCCTGCGGCTCTTCCTCGTCCAGGCTGACGGCCTGGATCAGCGGCTGGGTCGGGTCGACCTTGGCCTTGCGCGGCTCGCGCGGCGGCAGGAACAGCTCGGCGTAGGCGGCCAACAGCTGCGCCAGCCAGGTTTCCGGCTGCTGCGCCAGCTCCACCAGCTCGGCCAGTTCCGGGCTCGGCGAGGCCGCCAGCACCTCGGCGTTGAGCAGCAGCTCGACGCGCGGCGCATTGGCCTCGGGCAGGCGGTAGTAGCCGGCGATCTCGTGGGCCACGCCCAGCACCGCGCCGTACAGGTGGAACAGCGCCGCCTCGCGCTCGGCCTGCACCAGCGCCTGGGCGTTCATCGGCCGCGCCTCTTCCGCCTTGCGCCAGGCTTCCAGGGCCAGGCCGGCGAAATACAGCTTCTGGTTGGTGCGGGTGTAGAGTTCCTGAGCCATCAGCGCGCCCTCATGCGGTCACTTGGCAGTATATGCGCGCCCCGCCTGCGCGGGGCGCGCCGCCCATCAGCGCTTGTCCTCGACCTTCCACTTGCCGCCGTCGAAGAAGGCGCGCCAGCCGCTGGGCTTGCCGTCCACCTCGGACTGCACGTATTGCTCCTTGGTCTTGCGGCTGAAGCGGATCACCGCCGGGCGGCCATCCGGGTCCTTCTGCGGCGCGGCGAGCAGGAAGTGGTATTTCGGGTCCAGCTCGTCCTTGTGCGGGATCAGCTCGCTCACCAGGGGCGCGCGGGTCTCGCGGTTCTTGGGGAACTGGCTGGCGGCCAGGAACAGGCCGGAAGCGCCGTCGCGCAGCACGTAGACGTCGTCGACCTTCTCGCACTTGAGCTCGGGCATGCGGATGGCGTCCATCTTCGGCGGCGCCGGCTCGCCGTTCTTCAGCAGCTTGCGGGTGTTCTTGCAGGCCGGGTTGGTGCAACCGAAGAACTTGCCGAAGCGGCCGGTCTTGAGCTGCATCTGGCTGCCGCACTTGTCGCATTCCAGGCTCGGGCCTTCGTAGCCCTTGATGCGGTACTGGCCTTCCTCGATCTCGTAGCCCGGGCAATCCGGGTTGTTGCCGCAGATATGCAGCTTGTGCTTCTCGTCCAGCAGGTAGGCGTCCATCGCCGTGCTGCAGATCGGGCAGCGGTGCTTGCCGCGCAGCACGCGGGATTCGGACTCACCCTCGTCGTCCGCGGCGATCTCGTCGCCGGGGATGAGGTTGATGGTCGCCTTGCAGCGCTCCTTCGGCGGCAGGCTGTAGCCGGAGCAGCCGAGGAACACGCCGGTGGAGGCGGTGCGGATCATCATCGGCCGGCCGCACTCGCGGCAGGGGATGCTGGTCAGGGTCGGCTGGTTGGCGCGCATGCCTTTCTCGCTGACCTCGGCCACTTCGAGCTTCTTCTTGAAGTCGCCGTAGAACTCGTCGAGCAGGTGCTTCCAGTCGCGCTCGCCCTGGGCCACGTCATCCAGGTGCTCTTCCATGCCGGCGGTGAAGCCGTAGTCCATCAGGTTGGAGAAGCTCTCGTTGAGGCGGTCGGTGACGATGTCGCCCATCTTCTCGGCGTAGAAGCGGCGGTTGTGGGTGGTGACGTAGCCGCGCTCCTGGATGGTCGAGATGATCGCCGCGTAGGTCGACGGACGGCCGATGCCGCGCTTCTCCAGTTCCTTGACCAGGCTGGCTTCGGAATAGCGCGCCGGCGGCTTGGTGAAGTGCTGGCTCGGGTCGAGCTTGAGCAGCTTCATCGCATCGCCCTGGTCCATCATCGGCAGGACGTCGTCCTCGCCCGGCCTGCTCTGCTGCGGCAGCACTTTGGTGTAGCCGTCGAACTTGAGGATGCGGCCCTTGGCGCGCAGCTCGAAGTCACCGGCGGCGACGCTGACGGTGGTGGACAGGTATTCGGCCGGCGGCATCTGGCAGGCCACGAACTGGCGCCAGATCAGGTCGTACAGGCGCTCGGCGTCGCGCTCCATGCCCGACAGCTGGGTCGGACGCAGGTTGACGTCGGACGGACGAATCGCTTCGTGCGCTTCCTGGGCGCCTTCCTTGCTGGAATAGAAGTTCGGCTTGGCCGGCAGGTATTTCTTGCCGAACTCGCTGTCGATGAAGCCGCGCACCATGTCGATGGCGTCGGCCGACAGGTTGGTCGAGTCGGTACGCATGTAGGTGATGTAGCCGGCTTCGTAGAGACGCTGGGCCATCATCATGGTCTTCTTCACGCCGAAGCCCAGGCGGTTGCTCGCGGCCTGCTGCAGGGTCGAGGTGATGAAGGGCGCCGAGGGCCGGCTGGAGGTCGGTTTGTCCTCGCGCTTGGCCACGCTGTAGCTGGAGGCCTTGAGCTTCTCCAGGGCGGCCATGGCCTGGGCTTCGTTGAGCGGCTTGAAGGCTTCGCCCTTCTCGCGCACCACTTCGAAGCGGGCCTTCTCGCCGCGCGGGCTGTTCAGGTCGGCGTGGATTTCCCAGTATTCCTCGGGGACGAAGGCGCGGATCTCGCGCTCGCGCTCCACCACCAGCTTCACCGCCACCGACTGCACGCGGCCGGCGGACAGGCCGCGGGCGATCTTGGCCCACAGCAGCGGCGAGACCATGTAGCCCACCACGCGGTCGAGGAAGCGCCGCGCCTGCTGGGCGTTGACGCGGTTGATGTCCAGCTCGCCGGGCTGCGAGAAGGCCTCCTGGATGGCCTTCTTGGTGATCTCGTTGAACACCACGCGCTTGTAGCGGCTGTCGTCGCCGCCGATGGCCTCGCGCAGGTGCCAGGCGATGGCCTCCCCTTCGCGGTCCAAGTCGGTTGCGAGATAGATGGTGTCGGCATCCTTGGCCAGGCGGCGCAGTTCGTCGATCACCTTCTCCTTGCCGGGGAGGATCTCGTACTTGGCCTTCCAGCCGTGCTCCGGGTCCACGCCCATGCGGGTGAACAGCTGGCGCTTGGCCTTCTCCTTCGGCGACAGCGCAGGGGCTTCGGCGGCGCTCTTGCGGGCCTTGGCCGCGGCCGGCTCCTTCGCGCTGGACGAACCGCTGGTGGGCAGGTCGCGAATGTGGCCGATGCTCGACTTCACCACGTACTGGCTGCCCAGGTACTTGTTGATGGTCTTGGCCTTGGCCGGTGATTCCACGATGACCAGCGATTTACCCATGGATCGGAAGATTCCTGCTTCGAGAAGGTGAATATAAGGAGGGAGGCGCCCGGAACGGCACCGCTATATATAGTGGTGGTCCGCCCAAGGTCAAGTTCAGGATTCGCCGAAACCGACCTGGGTCAATCCCAGCGGGTCGCTTTCGGCGCTCACCAGAGCAAAGCGCGGAACCAGCTCGCCGTCCACCTCCACCGCTTCGGTGAACATGCCCAGCGGGCGCACCCAGAGGCCGAACTCGCCGTACAGCGCCTGGTAGACCACCAGGGTCTCCTCGCTCTCCGAATGCCGCGCCACGCCCAGCACGCGGTAGTGCTGGCCCTTGTAGTGACGGTACAGGCCGGTCTGCAGTTCCATACGCTGCCCTCCTCGGCAAAAAAGCCGCGATTCTCCAGGCCCCGGGCGATCGGGGCAATCCCCCATTCCCGGAAAAACGAAAGCCGGGGCACAGGGCCCCGGCTCGTCCATCGACGAAAGCTTAGAATCTGTTCACGATCTCGCTAGCTGGCGCAGCAGATCGTGGGCAGGTTCCTAGACGCGTTCGAAGATGGTGGTGATGCCCTGGCCGAGGCCCACGCACATGGTGGACACGCCCAGGGTGCCGCCGTTCTGTTTCATCACGTTCAGCAGGGTACCGGAGATACGCGCACCGGAGCAGCCGAACGGGTGGCCCAGGGCGATGGCGCCGCCGTGCAGGTTGACCTTCTGGTCCATCTTGTCGAGCAGCTTGAGGTCCTTCAGCACCGGCAGGGCCTGGGCGGCGAAGGCCTCGTTGAGCTCGACGAAGTCGATGTCGTCGATGGTCAGGCCGGCGCGCTTGAGCGCCTTGTTGGTCGAGGGCACCGGGCCGTAGCCCATGATCGCCGGGTCGACGCCCGCCACGGCCATGGCGCGGACCACGGCCATCGGCTGGATGCCCAGGTCCTTGGCGCGCTGGGCGCTCATGACGATCATGCAGGAAGCGCCGTCGGTGATCTGCGAGGAGGTACCCGCAGTCACGGTGCCGCCTTTCGGGTTGAACGCCGGCTTCAGCGCGGCCAGGCTTTCCAGGGAGGTTTCCGGACGAATGGTCTCGTCGAAGTCGAAGACCTTCAGGAAGCCGTTCTCGTCATACCCTTCCATCGGGATGATCTCGTCCTTGAACTTGCCTTCCTGGGTGGCCTTCCACGCCAACTGGTGCGAACGCACGCCGAACTTGTCCTGGGCCTCGCGGGTGATGCCGTGCATCTTGCCCAGCATCTCGGCGGTCAGGCCCATCATGCCGGAGGCCTTGGCGGCGTACAGCGACAGGTGCGGGTTCGGGTCGACGCCGTGCATCATGCCGACGTGGCCCATGTGCTCCACGCCGCCGACGACGAAGACGTCGCCGTTGCCGGTCTGGATCGCCTGCACGGCGGTGTGCAGGGCGCTCATCGACGAGCCGCAC
Source organism: Pseudomonas sp. R3.Fl (assembly GCF_023516765.1). Lineage (NCBI taxonomy): Bacteria > Pseudomonadati > Pseudomonadota > Gammaproteobacteria > Pseudomonadales > Pseudomonadaceae > Pseudomonas > Pseudomonas sp. R3.Fl. Next base: position 5,708,355 of record NZ_JAMGSO010000001.1, on the reverse strand, counting down.
AGGCGGCTGACGGTCTGGCCGGCGCTGGTGTGGGGGATCGGGGTCATCAGCGAGGCCATGCGCGCGATGTTCCAGCCCTGTTCCAGGGTCTGGTTCACGCAGCCCCAGATGACGTCCTCGACTTCCGCCGGGTCGACCTTCGGGTTGCGTGCAAGCACGCCGCTGATCAGGTGCGCGGACATGTTCTCCGCGCGGGTGTTGCGGTGCATCCCGCCCTTGGAACGGCCCATCGGGGTGCGGCCGAAGTCGACAATGACGGCGTCTCTCGGATTCAGGCTCATAAATTCACTCTCGCTCTATTCGTTCGCACTCAACCGAAGAACTTCTGGCCGTTCTTGGCCATTTCACGCAGCTTCGCGGTCGGGTGGTACAGCGGGCCCAGGTCGGCGTACTTGTCGGCCAGGGCGACGAATTCGGCCACGCCGATGGAGTCGATGTAGCGCAGCGCACCACCACGGAAGGGCGGGAAGCCGATGCCGTAGATCAGGCCCATGTCGGCCTCGGCGGCGGTTTCGACGATGCCGTCTTCCAGGCAGCGCACGGTCTCCAGGCACAGCGGGATCATCATGTAGTTGATGATGTCCTCGTCGGTCAGCTCACGCTGCTCGCTGACGATGGCCTTGAGCAGTTCGTAGGCCTGCGGGTCGCTGACCTTCTTCGGCTTGCCGCGCTTGTCGGTCTCGTAGGCGTAGAAGCCCTTGCCGTTCTTCTGGCCCAGGCGGTTGGCCTCGTACATGACGTCGACGGCGGTCTTGCCTTCCACCGCCATGCGGTCCGGGAAGCCTTCGGCCATCACGTCGCGGCCATGGTGGCCGGTGTCGATGCCGACCACGTCGGACAGGTAGGCCGGGCCCATGGGCCAGCCGAACTTCTCCATGACCTTGTCGATGCGCGCGAAGTCGACGCCGAAGCCCAGCAGCTTGGAGAAGCCGCCGAAGTACGGGAACAGCACGCGGTTGACCAGGAAGCCGGGGCAGTCATTCACCACGATGGGGTTCTTGCCCATCTTCTTGGCGTAGGCCACGGTGGTGGCGACGGCCACGTCACCGGACTTCTCGCCGCGGATGACTTCGACCAGGGGCATCATGTGCACCGGGTTGAAGAAGTGCATGCCGACGAAGTTTTCCGGGCGCTTCAGGGCCTGGGCCAGCAGGCTGATGGAGATGGTCGAGGTGTTGGAAGCGAGGATCGCGTCCTCCTTGACCACGCCTTCCACCTCGGCCAGCACGATCTGCTTGACCTTGGGGTTCTCGACCACGGCTTCGACGACGATGTCGACGTTGCCGAAGTCGCCATAGGACATGGTCGGGCGGATGGCGTTCAGCGCCTCGGCCATCTTGGCCGGGGTCAGGCGGCCCTTCTCGACGCGCTTGCCGAGCAGCTTGGAGGCCTCGTTCAGGCCCATCTGGATACCCTCTTCGCGGATATCCTTCATCAGGATCGGGGTGCCCTTGACCGCCGACTGGTAGGCGATGCCGCCGCCCATGATGCCGGCGCCGAGCACGGCGGCCAGTTTCACGTCCTTGGCGACTTCGTCGTACTGCTTGGCTTTCTTCTTCAGTTCCTGGTCGTTCAGGAACAGGCCGATCAGGCTTTGCGCGACCGAGGTCTTGGCCAGCTTGACGAAGCCCTGGGCCTCGACTTCCAGCGCCTTGTCACGGCCGAAGTTGGCGGCCTTCTGGATCGACTTGATGGCTTCGACCGGGGCCGGGTAGTTCGGGCCGGCCTGGCCAGCGACGAAGCCCTTGGCGGTCTCGAAGGCCATCATCTGCTCGATGGCGTTGAGCTTGATCTTTTCCAGCTTGGGCTGGCGGCGGGCCTTGTGGTCCAGCTCGCCGGCGATGGCGCGCTTGACCAGGTCCAGGGCCGCGGCCTGCAGTTGCTCGGGGGCGACCACGGCGTCGACGGCGCCGACCTTCAGGGCGTCCTCGGCACGGTTTTCCTTGCCCGAGGCGATCCACTCCACGGCGTTGTCCACGCCGATCAGGCGCGGCAGGCGCACGGTGCCGCCGAAGCCCGGGTAGATGCCCAGCTTGACTTCCGGCAGGCCGATCTTGGCGGTGGCGCTCATCACGCGGAAGTCCGCGGCCAGGCACATTTCCAGGCCGCCGCCCAGGGCGATGCCGTTGATCGCGGCGACGGTCGGGACCTCGAGGTCCTCGAAGGCGCTGAAGATCGTGTTGGCTTCGAGGTTGCCGGCCAGCAGTTCTTCGTCCGGCAGCTTGAAGTTGTCGACGAATTCGGTGATGTCGGCGCCGACGATGAACACGCCTTTGCCGCTGGTCACGATCACGCCCTTGACGGACGCATCGGCCTTGATCGCATCGACTGCTTCACGCAGTTCGTTCAGGGTGAGCCGGTTGAACTTGTTGACGGACTCGCCCTTGAGGTCGAAATTCAGCTCGACGATGCCGCTCTCAAGAGCCTTAACCGTGATGGCTTTACCTTGGTAAATCATCAACTGATCTCCACGCTAGGGAAGCTTGAACTCACGCATCGGACGCCGTGTATCGGGACCGTTCCGCAGTCGCGGAGCATAGTCCCAAAGCCTGCGGCACACCCGCCGATGCGATAGTCGGGGCCTTGGTTCGACCGTTCGTACATGGCAAACGCTCGATTCATACGCCCGTTTGATTCGGGTGTGCACACCTTCTTCGAAAAGCCTGCGCTTGTCAATCGCGGACGGCTGTCCGAAAGGCCTCTGGTTCGCCGCATTCAGCGAGGTTCTGCCGCGACATTCAGCAAAACCATGGCGCCCCGTGCCGCTGTCTGGCCCGGGGCCAGCCACGTCGTTGGCAAAATGCCCGGACGCGGGTTAGAGTCCGGCGAATCGCTTGTCGCCGAGCATCGCGAAGAACAACAAGAAGCCCCACGGCCCCAAGGAGACGCGCCCATGCCATGCCGACCGCTGGCCCGCCTGTTGTCCCTGTTCGTCCTGTCCGCCCTGCCCTTTCTGGCCCACGCCGAGCCCGCCGGCGACCTGCTGGCGCTGCACCAGATGCGCTTGGCCGCCCAGCGCAGCCTGAGCGACCTGTTCCTGCTCAACGCCATGGCCGGGGACCCGCGCTACGCGGGCCTGGTGGCCAGCTCCACGGCCGACGCCGGCGCCGCCCTGGAACGCCTGGGGCAGATGCCCGGCAGCGCCTCGGCGCAGCTCAGGAGCAAGCTGCAGGAACAGTGGGACGGCTACCGCCAGGCCCTGGAGCAGCAGCTGCAGGCGCAGAAGCAGAACGGCTACAACGACTTCCAGCCCCTGGGCGACCTGGCCAGCCGCAACAGCCAGCTGCTGGATACCGCCGAACAGCTCTACGAGGGCATCCAGAAGGACAGCGGCCAGCAGGTGCCGCCGCTCACCCAGCAGAGCCGCGAGCAGAGCCTGCTGATGCAGTCGATCACCTGGAACTACGTGTCGCGCAACGCCTCGGTGGGCGCCAACCCGGTGCGCAGCGAGGACCAGCAGGCCCTCGACGACCTGACCAACCGCTTCGCCATCAACCTGCTGCAACTGCAGCAGGCGCCGCAGACCAGCCCGGAGATCGGCCGCGAGCTGCGGGCCATCTCCACCAAGTGGCGGTTCATCGAGAAATCGCTGCAGGGCGCCGCGCAGAGTAACGTGCCCTTCCTCATCGACAAGTACTCCGACGGCATCATCGCCGACCTGGAGCAGGTCTCCGGCCGCTATGCCGCGGCGCAACTCTGAATGACGGCAGCGCCACGGCGCTCAGGCGCGCCGGGAAAGGAAGTCGGCGATGCGCTGCAGGTGGCTGGCGTCGCCGCGCTCGCCCCAGTACAGGGCGATGAACTGCGCCGAAGCCTCGACCATGTACACGTCGCCCGGCAGCGTCGCCAGGTCGGCGAGCAGTTCCTCGTCGGCGCAGGGCTCGCGCCAGCGGTCCAGCCAGACGCCCGGTGCGCTCTGCCAGTAGCGCCACTCGTCGTTGCGCCCACGGCTGCGGCCGCGGTGGTACTGCGCGCAGCTCTGCGGCGGTTGCCGCTCCAGCCAGTGCGGCCACTCCTGGCGCGCCATCTGCATGGCCAGCCCCAGGCGCCGCGCCTGCAGGCGCAGGTCCATCTGCCCGCGCTGGCCGCGCGAAGGCATCAGCCAGGCCAGCGGGCTGAGCACCAGCGCCAGGAGCAGAATCGACCACCAGACCGTCATATCGGGTATACCTCGGCCCAAAGAGCCATACTTGCATTCATAACTGTCCCCCGGAGGAGACGCTCATGCCCTACCAACACATCCTGGTCGCCGTGGACCTCACCGACGAATGCGATCCGGTGATGAAGCGCGCCGTGGCGCTGGCCTCCAGCACCCAGGCGCAGCTGTCCACCGTGCACGTGGTCGAGCCCATGGCCATGGCCTTCGGCGGTGACGTGCCGATGGACCTGTCGATGCTGCAGCAACAGCAGTTCGACCAGGCCAAGGAGCGCATGCACCAGTTCACCCTCTGCTACCCGCAGGTATCCATCGCCCAGAGCCACCTGGTCTACGGCCAGCCGCGCCAGGAAATCCACCGCCTGGCCAAGGAGCAGGGCTGCGACCTGATCATCGTCGGCAGCCACGGCCGCCACGGCCTGGCCCTGCTGCTGGGCTCCACCGCCAACGACGTGCTGCACGGCGCGCCCTGCGACGTGCTGGCGGTGCGCCTGCAGAAGACCGAGTGAGTCAGCCCGGGCGCCCGTCGCGGCGGGCGCCCGGTTTCAGAACACCTCTCCCCCGCTCATCAATGCCGGGCGAACCTTCTGCAACTGCGCCTCCAGCGAATAGCTCATGCTCGAGGACATGGAGAAGAAGCTGAGGAAGGCCTTGAGGTTGGAGTCGCCCACGCAGCTGTCGTGGATGCGCTGCCAGAACGCCTGGTTGACCAGTTGCAGCTGCTGGTACAGGCGCACCAGCCCCTTCAGTTCCCAGTCGGCGTGGCGCCCCTCGCGGTAGTTGAAGTACTGGCGCATCAGGTACAGCGACACCGCGCGGGTGATGAACTCCTGGTTGCTGGCGAACGGCAGGTGCTGCTGGGCCATGGGCTTGAGCCGCCCCAGCAGCGGGCAGGCGCTGGTGGCCATGATCACCCCCAGCAGCGCCCGCAGGCCCTCCTCCAGGCCGACCTGCTTGTGGTACTCGCGCTCGGGGGTGCGCACCAGCACATCCACCCTCTTCAGCGCCGGCAGGCCGCGGAAATCCTCGATCACCCGGTGCAGGTCCACCGCCGCCGGGCAATACCTGTGCTGCTCGCGGGACAGCGGGCAGTTGCTGCACTGGTTGTGCTCCAGGCGCGTCCACGCCGGCGCCCCGGTGGCCTGCTCGCCATCGAAGCGGCGTTCCAGCTCGATGCGGTAGCTGAAGCCCTGTTCGTCATCCAGATTGATGCGGTACTCGATCGCCATGCCCTTCCCCAACTCGCCGATCGCCGCCACAGCGGCAGCCCCCGGGCACCTTCCCGACGGGGCAGGTCATTCTTCCAGTTCGGCCCAGCGCTCGATCAGCCGGTCCAGCTCGGCCTGCAGGCTGTCCAGGCGCTCCAGCACCACGCGGGTCTCCTCCGCCGGGCGCTGGTAGAAGCTGGGCGCCGAGATTTCTTCCTGCACGCCGGCCAGTTCGGCCTCCAGGGCGTCGATCTGCCCGGGGATGGCCTCCAGTTCGCGCTGCAGCTTGTAGCTGAGCTTCTTCTTCGCCGCCTCCGGCGCCGCGGCCGGTGCCGCAACTGCCTGCGGGGCGGGCTCGGATTTCGCCGCCTTCTCCTCGCCCACGCCCAGCAGGCGCGGCGAACCGCCCTGGCGCAGCCAGTCCTGGTAGCCGCCGACGAACTCGCGCACGCGGCCCTCGCCTTCGAACACCAGGGTGCTGGTCACCACGTTGTCGAGGAAGGCGCGGTCGTGGCTGACCATCAGCACGGTGCCGTCGAAACTCAGCAGCACCTCTTCCAGCAGCTCCAGGGTTTCCACGTCCAGGTCGTTGGTCGGTTCGTCCAGCACCAGCAGGTTGGCCGGCTTGCTGAACAGCTTGGCCAGCAACAGCCGTGCCCGTTCGCCGCCGGACAGCGCCTTGACCGGCGTGCGGGCGCGCTGCGGGGAGAACAGGAAGTCGCCCAGGTAGCTCAGCACGTGGCGGTTCTGGCCGTTGATGGTGATGAATTCGCGGCCTTCGGCGATGTTGTCGATGACGGTCTTTTCCGGCTCCAGCTGGTGACGCAACTGGTCGAAATAGGCCACTTCCAGGCGCGTGCCTTCCTTGATGCTGCCGGAAGTCGGCTGCAGGTCGCCCAGCAGCAGCTTGAGCAGGGTGGTCTTGCCGGTGCCGTTGGCGCCCAGCAGGCCGATGCGGTCGCCGCGCTGCAGCACCAGGGAGAAATCGCGGATCAGCGGCTCGCCGCCGGGATGGGCGAAGCCGACCTTCTCGGCGACTATCACCTGCTTGCCGGACTTCTCCGCCGTCTCCATCTGGAAGCTGGCCTTGCCGGTGCGCTCGCGGCGTTCGGCACGCTCGTTGCGCATGGCCTTGAGCGCGCGCACGCGGCCCTCGTTGCGGGTGCGCCGGGCCTTGATGCCCTGGCGGATCCACACTTCCTCCTGGGCCAGGCGCTTGTCGAACAGCGCGTTGGCCGCCTCTTCCGCCGCCAGTTGCTGCTCCTTGTGCACCAGGAAGCTGGCGTAGTCGCCCTTCCAGTCGATCAGGTGGCCGCGGTCCAGTTCGAGGATGCGGTTGGCCACGGCCTGCAGGAAGGCGCGATCGTGGGTGATGAACAGCACCGCGCCGGGGAAGCCGGACAGCGCCTCTTCCAGCCAGGCGATGGCGCCGATGTCCAGGTGGTTGGTCGGCTCGTCCAGCAGCAGCAGGTCCGGCTCGGCGACCAGCGCCTGGGCCAGCAGCACGCGGCGGCGCCAGCCACCGGAAAGCTCGGAGAGGGTCTTGTCGGCCGGCAGCTGCAGGCGCGTGAGGGTGGTTTCCACCAGTTGCTGCAGGCGCCAGCCGTCGCGGGCTTCCAGGGCCTGCTGGACGCGCGCCAGCTGGGTCAGGTCGTCCTCGCCCTGTATGTGCTGGCTCAGGTGGTGGTAGCGGCTGAGCAGCTCGCCGACCTCGGCCAGGCCCTCGGCGACCACGTCGTAGACCGTGCGCTCGTCGGCCACCGGCAGCTCCTGCGGCAGTTCGCCGATCTTCAGCGCCGGGGCGCGCCAGATGGCGCCGTCGTCGGGCATCTGCTCGCCCTTGACCAGCTTGAGCATGCTCGACTTGCCGGTGCCGTTGCGACCGATGATGCAGACCCGCTCGCCCTTCTCGATCTGCCAGGACACCTGGTCCAGGAGCGGCGTGGTGCCAAAGGCGAGGGATACATCGGTGAACTTCAGCAGGGTCATGGGGCATCTCCGGAAACTGGGGACGCAGTGTAAGGGAAACTCGAAAAAAGTCAGAGCCTTGCACGAGCGCCGCGGCTGTCATCTTTTGTGCCCGACGGTAGCCCCACGACGCTTCCGCCGCCGCCGCGCAACAGGCTAAGCTTGTGCCTATCGGCGCCGGCCAGACTGCGCCACGAATCATTTTGCGGAAGAGTCATGCGCGGTCGCCTTTCACTATTGTTCTCCTGCCTGATCCTCACCCTGACCAGCGCCGCGCCGGCGCACGCTGCCCCGCTGCAGCAACAGCGGCAGATGTACGACGAGGCCAAGGCCGCCCTGGCGCGCAACGACAACGGCCCCTACCTGCGCTACCGCCAGGCCCTGGCGGATTATCCGCTGGAACCCTACCTGGGCTACGACGACCTGACCAACCGTCTGAAAAGCGCCAGCGACGCCGAGATCGAGGGCTTCCTCACCGAGCACGGCGACCTGCCGCAGATCAACTGGCTGAAGCTGCGCTGGCTGCGCCAGCTGGCCGACCGCCAGGACTGGAAGACCTTCCTCGACTACTACGACCCGAAGATGAACTTCACCGAGCTGGACTGCCTGTACGGCCAGTACCAGCTCACCCACGGGCAGAAGGCCGCCGGCTACGAGACCGCTCAGAAGCTGTGGCTGGTGGGCAAGTCGCAGCCCGACGCCTGCGACACCCTGTTCAACCTCTGGCAGGCCGACGGCCAGCTCACCGAGGACATGGTCTGGAAGCGCCTGAAGCTGGCGGCCGAGAACGGCAACTACGGCCTGGCCACCACCCTCGCCAAGCGCCTGCCGACCCTCGGCAGCCTCGGCGAGCTGATGGTCAAGGTGGCGCAGAACCCCGCCCAGCTGAGCCAGACCGAACGCTTCAGCCTGCGCACCCACGCCATGGCCGACGTCGTCGGCCTGGGCCTGCGGCGCCTGGCCAAGCAGGACCCGGAGCGCGCCCTGGGCCTGCTCGACGGCTACGAGAGCAGCCTGCCGTTCACCGGCGAGGAGAAGGTCAACATCGCCCGGCAGATCGGCCTGGGCCTGGCGCGCCGCTACGACCCACGCGCCCTGCCGCTGATGACCCGCTACGATCCCGAGCTGCGCGACAACACCGTCAGCGAATGGCGCCTGCGCCTGCTGATGCGCCTGGGCCGCTGGGAAGACGCCTACCAGTTGACGCGCCAGTTGCCCAAGGACCTCGCCGAGACCAACCGCTGGCGCTACTGGCAGGCACGCACCCTGCAGCTGGCCCAGCCGCAGAACCCGCAGGCCATAGCGCTGTACCAGCCGCTGGCGCGCGAGCGCGACTTCTACGGCTTCCTCGCCGCCGACCGGATCAACGCGCCCTACCAGCTGAACAACCGCCCGGTGAGCATCAGCCCGCAGGTGATGCAGCGCGTGCGCAACGCCGCCAGCACCCGCCGCGCCCTGGAGTTCTACGCCCGCGGCGACGTGATCAGCGCCCGCCGCGAGTGGTACTACGCCGCGCGGGTGTTCAACCGCGACGAACTGCTGGCCCAGGCCCGCATGGCCTACGACATGCAGTGGTACTTCCCGGCCATCCGCGCCATCAGCCAGGCGCAGTACTGGGACGACCTCGACATCCGCTTCCCGGTGGCGCACCGCGACAGCCTGCTGCGCGAAGCGCGCAACCGCGACCTGCACCCCAGCTGGGTGTTCGCCATCACCCGCCAGGAAAGCGCCTTCATGTCCGATGCGCGCTCCGGCGTCGGCGCCACCGGCCTGATGCAGCTGATGCCGGCCACCGCCAAGGAAACCTCGAAGAAGTTCGGCATTCCCCTGGCCGGGCCGCAGCAGTTGATAGTGCCGGACCTCAACATCCGCCTCGGCGCCGCCTACCTCAGCCAGGTGCAGGGCCAGTTCAACGGCAACCGCGTGCTCGCCACCGCCGCCTACAACGCCGGCCCCGGCCGCGTGCGCCAGTGGCTGAAGGACGCCCGCCACCTGTCCTTCGACGTCTGGGTGGAGAGCATCCCCTTCGACGAAACCCGCCAGTACGTGCAGAACGTGCTGTCCTACGCGGTCATCTACGGCCAGAAGATCGGCGTGCCGCAGCCGCTGGTGGACTGGCACGAGCGCTTCTTCGACGAGCTCTGACCGCCCCTTGGCGTAGGGCGGATAACCGTTCGCGGTTATCCGCCGCCTGACCTTCGCATCCGCGCACTGCGAGCGCGGGCCGGAGCGCCTTTCAGAATCGTGGCGATGGGTATCGCTTCGCTCGACCCATCCTACGGTGGTGTTTGCCGGAGAACGCAGGAGCGGACCATGTCCGCGATAGCCGGGGGTATCGGCGCGATTCGCGGATGAGATCCGCTCCTACCATACGGGCGGGCACGGCTCGCTCCTACGAAGAGCATCTCGGCGCAGTCGGCAAGACCGTTATTCCCAACGCCATTCCCCCTGTAGGAGCGCGCCCTGCGCGCGAAATCGCGGGCAGGGCCCGCTCCTACAGGTGCGGGCGAAAGCCCATCCGCGGGAGCTGGATCACTCCAGGATTTCCACCGGCATGCCCACGCGCAGCTCGCCGCGGCCGAGGGGGAGCAGGTTCTGCCCGAGCAGCGCCTCGCCGTCCACCTGGCGGTACTTGAGCAGCGTCGCCAGGGGTTCGCGGTTGGGGTCGCGCTCGCCGGTGTGCGGGTCGATGGTGGTGAGGATGCAGCGGCCGCAGGGCTTGGCCACGCGGAACTCGACTTCGCCGATGCGGATGCGCTTCCAGCCGTCCTCGGCATAGGGCGCGCTGCCCTCCAGCACCAGGTTGGGGCGGAAGCGCAGCATCTCCAGGGGCTGGCCGACGCGCGCGGCCAGGTCGTCCACCGAGGCCTGGCTCATCAGCAGCAACGGGAAGCCATCGGCGAAATGTACCTTCTCGCCCGGCTCGGCATAGGCGGTGTCCACCTGCCGCGCGCGCTGCTCGGGGATTTCCACCAGCCGGCACGGGCGGCCGAGGAAGCGGCTCAGCCAGTCCGCCGCGGCATCGCCGGCATCCGGCACCTGCAGGCTGTCGCGCCAGATGGTCACGCCGCGCAGCGCATCGTCCACGCCGGGCACTGCCACCAGCAGGTCCTCCATGCCCGGCGCGCGCAGGCGCAGGGCCTGGCCGCCGTCCTGCCAGCGCGCCTCGATGCGGCCCAGTTGCGGCAGCAGGCGCTGGGTGAGGAAGCGCCCGTTGGAAGCCTCCACCACCATCCAGCGGCGGTCGCCCTGCAGGCCGAGGGCGTCCAGCCCGATGCGCTCCAGGGGCTCGAACTGCCCGGACTTGAGCGGGTAACGGTAGAGGGCGCTGAGGGTAATCATGCTGGCGGCTTCCTTGATGCGGCAAAGAAGCCGTTATACGGGGCGGGCCGGCGCCTCGCAATCAGCGCATCGCGGACCTGTCGGCGCGATTCGCGGATAGGATCCGCTCCTACGCCGCTCCACCCGCGCCATTCCCCTGTAGGAGCGCGCCCTGCGCGCGAATCGCGGGCAGGGCCCGCTCCTACAGGTAGGTGAGCAGGCCGCGCCGGGATGCTCGCTCCTACGAGAAGCCGTGCCCGCCCGTATGGTAGGAGCGGATCTCATCCGCGATTGCGCCGGCAGGCGCCGGCGTTCACACCATCGCGGCTCAGGCCGGCAGCTTCTCCAGGCGCCGGCGGATCACGTCCACCAGCAGGTCCGGCTGGAACTTGGAGAGGAAGTCGTCGCAGCCCACCTTGCGCACCATGGCTTCGTTGAAGCTGCCCGACAGCGAGGTGTGCAGCACCACGTAGAGCCCGGCCAGGCGCGGGTCGTTGCGAATCTCGGTGGTCAGGCGGTAGCCGTCCATCTCCGGCATCTCGGCGTCGGTGAAGACCATCAGCAGCTTCTCGTCCATGTCCTCGCCGGCGTTGGCCCAGGCCTGCAGCTGGCGCAGCGCGCGCAGGCCGTCGGTGGCCACGTGCAGCTTCAGGCCGAGCTGGCCGAGGGTGTCGCGCAGCTGGTTGACGGCGACGCTGGAGTCGTCCACCACCAGCACTTCGCGGCCACTGGTCTGCGCCAGCAGGTCGTCGTCCAGGCGTTCGGCGGAGACGCGGGTGTTCATCGGCACGATCTCGGCCAGCACCTTCTCCACGTCGATGATTTCCACCAGGCGCTCGTCGATGCGGGTGATGGCGGTCAGGTAGTGCTGGCGCCCGGCCCCGCCGGGCGGCGGCTGCACCGCCTCCCAGTTGAGGTTGAGGATGCGCTCCACGCCGCCGACCAGGAAGGCCTGCACCGAGCGGTTGTACTCGGTGACGATGATGGTGCTGCGCTCCTCGGGGCGCAGCGGGCGCATGCCGATGGCGTGGGACAGGTCGATCACCGGCAGCGTCTGGCCGCGCAGGTTGATCACCCCGCAGATCATCGGGTGGCGCTGCGGGATCAGCGTCAGGCGCGGCAGCTGCAGCACCTCCTGGACCTTGAACACGTTGATCGCGAACTGCTGCCGGCCGGCCAGGCGGAATACCAGGATTTCCAGGCGGTTCTGCCCCACCAGTCGGGTGCGTTGATCGACGCTGTCGAGAATGCCGGCCATGGGGGCTCCTGAAATCGGGATGAATAGCGTGTCGCTGTATCGGCCAGAATTCCGGCGACGAAATACTGGCGCAACGCCATCATGCCTCAGAAGCCCGTCCCGGGCCAGCCCCGGCGATCAGCCGCCGAGCAGCGGCGAATCCGCCGGCAGATGCAGGCGCAACGCCGCCGGGCGCACCTCGAAGCGCGCCCGGCGCGCCTGAAGGGGCTCGCCGTCGAGGTTGATCGCCAGGCCCTCGCCGGCCTCCAGTTCGAGCCACGGCAGGCGCGCGCGGACGAACAGTTCCTGCAGTCCGCCGCCGCTGCCGAGCAGGCTGCCCAGGGCGGACAGCATGTCGCCCGGCGCCGGCAATATGCTGACGTCGAGCAGGCCGTCGTCGGCCAGCGCCTGGGCGCACAACGGGTGCCCGCCGCCGGCCTGGCGGCCGTTGCCGATGCCCAGGGCGAGGAATTCGCCCTGCCAGTCGAAGCCCGGGCCGCGGAAGTGGCCTTCGGCCGAGTGCACCTCGGAGAAGCGGCTGATCCCGGTCAGCAGGTAGGCCGCGCCGCCCAGGGCCTTCTTCAGGTCTTCGGAAGTATTGGCCGTGACCGTGGAACCGAAGCCGCCGGTGGCCATGTTGAGGAAGATGCGCCCCTCCACCTCGCCCAGGTCGATGGGCCGCGCCGCTTGCTCCAGCAGGCCCAGCGCCGCGGCCGGTTCCAGCGGGATGCCGGCGGCGCGGGCGAAGTCGTTGGCCGTGCCCAGCGGCAGCAGCGCCAGGCTGGCCGCGGCATCGGCCCGGTACAGCGCCTCGGCCACGGCCCGCGCGGTGCCGTCGCCGCCGCCGGCGACCAGCGTCGGGTAGCCGGCCGCCAGGGCCTCGCCGACCAGGCGTTCGGCATCGCCCTCCTCCCAGGTGACCCGCACGTCCAGCCGCCAGCCGGCCTCGCGGCGCGCCAGCACCGCCGCGCGCACCGCGTCGTTGGCCGCCTGCTTGCCGTGCAGGATGAGCATCGCCTCGGGTTTCGCCATGGTCCCTCTCCCCTCCTTGAAGTCCATTCACTATGGACCATCGGACCCGGGCGCGAAGTTCAGGCCGGGTAGCCGGTGATCTCGCGGATGCTCCGGTACAGCGGCTTCAATTGCCGGTACATGCGCTGGTAGACCTCGCGGTACAGCCGCTCGTAGGTGCGCTGCGCCTGCGGGCGCGGCTGGAACACCTCACCGACGCGGGTCATGGCGGCGATGGCGGCGGCGAAGTCCGGGAACAGCCCCAGCCCCACCGCGCAGTCGATGGCCGCGCCCAGGCCGGAGGCCTCGTAGACGTGCGGGCGCTCCGCCGGCAGGCCGAAGATGTCGGCGGTCAGTTGCATGGCCGCGTCGCTCTGCGAGCCGCCGCCGGCCACGCGCAGGCGCTCGATGCGGGTGCCGGAGCGCTTCTCGATGCGCTCCTTGCCCTGGCGCAGCGCATAGGCCAGGCCTTCGAGGATGGCGCGGTACAGGTGCGCACGGGTGTGCACGTCGCCGAAGCCGATCACCGCGCCTTTCGCCTCCAGCCCCGGCTCGCGGATGCCCGGCGTCCAGTAGGGCTGCAGCATCAGGCCCATGGAACCGGGCGGCACCTGCTCGACCAGTTCGTCGAACAGCTTCTCCGGCTCCACGCCCAGCTCGGCGGCGCGCTGCATCTCGCGCAGGCCGAACTCGCGCTTGAACCAGCTGACCATCCAGAAGCCGCGGTAGATCATGACTTCGGTGTTGAAATGGTCCGGGATCGCCGCCGGGTACGGCGGGATCAGCGGGATAGTCTCCAGGTAGCGCGCGCGGGTGGTGTTGATGGTCGCCGTGGTGCCGTAGGACAGGCAGGCCACGCTGGGCTCGATGGCCCCGGCGCCGAGCACCTCGCAGGCCTTGTCGGCGCCGGCGGCGATCAGCGGCAGGCCCTCGGGGATGCCAGTGTGGCGGCTGGCCTCGGCGCTGATCGCGCCGAGCTTGGCGCCGGGCTTGAACAGCTCGGGCAGTTGCTCCTGGCGCACCTTCACCGCCTGCCATTTCCAGTCCCGCGGGGCGGCCCACTTCAGGCGTTTGTAGTCGAACGGCAGGTAGGCCACGCTGCATGCCAGGGAGTCGACGAAACGCCCACACAGACGATGGGTGAGGAAGCCGGACAGCAGCAGCACCTTGTGCGTGGCCGCGTGCAGCTCCGGCTGTTGTTGCGCCACCCAGTTGACCTCGGCCTGGCTGCGGAAGTAATCCACCGCGCCCTCGGCGCCGGCCAGCTTGAACAGCCAGCCCCAGGGCCCCTTGATGCGGCCCTCGACTTCCGCGCGGCGCTGGTCCAGCCAGAGGATCGCCGGGCGCAGCGGCTTGCCCTGCCCGTCGACATGAATCACGGTGCCGCGCTGGGTGGTCAGCGACACGCCGCGGATCAGGCTGCGGTCGATGCCGCTCTGCGCCCAGAGCAGCTGGCAGGCCTCGCCGAGCTTGGCCCAGTAGTACTCCGGATCCTGCTCGGCCCAGCCGGGCTGGCTGGAATAGTAGGCCTCCAGCTCGACCTTGCCCTTGCCCACCAGATTGCCGGCGAGGTCGAAGAGCAGCGCCCGCACGCTCTGGGTGCCGTTGTCGATGGCCAGCAGGTAGCTCTGTTCGCTCAAGGTGCGATCCTTCTCGTCAGGGGGCCTTGCCGGTGATGGGTCTCGTCGCGCCGATGGCACGGGCTCCACGTAGCATGGGTTGAGCTTGCGATACCCATCACTCTCCCCCCGGCAAGCTATAGCAGCGCCGCCAAAGCTCCAGGTAGGCGCGCTCTTCTTCATGCCAGCGCCCGTCGTCCCAGCCCAGTCGCGCCTGGCACAGCGCGCGGATGGCCGGCAGTTCGCCGGCGCCGCCGTTCTCCAGCAGCAGGCCCAGGCGCGTGCGGCGCAGCAGCAGGTCGTCCAGGTGCAGCACCAGCTCGCCTTCGGCGGCCCAGGCCAGTTCGGCCCACAGGCAGTCGCTGTCGCCCACTCGCCCGTTGCCGATTTCCGCCAGCAACCTCGCCAGTTGCGGCAGGTTGCGGCCGTGGCGGCCGGCCAGGCGCCGCCGCTGCTGCGGACCCAGGCCGGGCAGGTCGACCTCGGGCACTGCGGCAAAAATTGCTGAGCCGCTGTCCTCCAGCGTCTTGCCAAGCATGGGCGCGCAGGCCTGCAGCACTTCCAGGGCCAGCAGGCGGAAGGTGGTCAGCTTGCCGCCGGCCAGGGTCACGCAGCCGGGCTCCTGCCACAGGGCGTGCTCGCGCTTTTCGTCCGAGGGTTTCTTCTGCGCCGCGCCGCTGCTGACCACCGGACGCACGCCGGCCCAGGTCGAACGGATGTCGGCCCGGCCGATGCACGCGGCGGGGAACTGCTGCGCGCAGGCGGCCAGCAGGTAGTCGACTTCCTCCTCGCTGATGCAGGCATCGCTGTCCAGGCCGTCGCCATGGTCCAGGTCGGTGGTGCCGACCACGCTGGCGCCTTCCCAGGGGAAGACGAACACCGGGCGCCGGTCTGCCGCGTGCATGAAGCTGAAGGCGTGAGCCACCGGCAGGCGCCAGGCCGGCAGCAGCAGATGGCTGCCGCGCAAGGGGCGAATGTGCTCGTCGCCTTCCCTGCGGCGCAAGCCGTCGGCCCAGGCGCCGGTGGCCAGGGCCACCGCGCCGGCGCGCAAGGCGAAGCGCTCGCCGCTTTCCCGGTCCTCGGCCAGTAGGCCGGTCACCCGGCCGCCGTCCCGGCTCAGTTCCAGCACGCGCAGGCCGTTGAGCGCCTCGCCGCCGTCGGCACGGGCCTCGTCCAGCACGCGCATGACCAGGCGGGCGTCGTCCACCACCGCATCGGCGAAGCGCGTGCCGCCCAGCAGGCCATCCTCCTTCAGCCCCGGCGCCAGGTAGCGCAGTTGCTGCAGCGGGTAATAGAGGTGGTTGCGCTTGCCGGCCAGGGCGTCGTACACGGCCAGCAGGCCGCCGAACACCTTCGGCCCGGGGAAGCCGCCGCGGTAGTGCGGCATGATGAAGCTCAACGGTTCCACCAGCCCCGCCGCCTCGCCGAGCAGACGCTGGCGCTCGCGCACCGAGTCGCGGGTCAGGCCGAACTGGCCCTTGGCGATGTAGCGCAGGCCGCCGTGGACCATCTTCGAGGAACGGCTGGAAGTGCCCCAGGCGAAGTCGCGCTGTTCCAGCAGCAGGCAGCGCCAGCCGCGCCGGGCGGCCTCGCGGAGGATGCCGGCGCCGGTGATGCCGCCGCCGACCACGATCAGGTCCCAGTCGCGCCCGGCCAGTTCTGCCAGCGCCTGCCGACGCCAGGCGGCGTTCCACATGGCGTCAGTCCTGCAGCAGGGTGCCGGGGTTGAGCCGGCCCGCGGGGTCGAAATGGCCGGCCAGGGCGCACAGGGTGGCCATGCCCAGTTCGCCCTTCTCCAGCGCCAGGTAGGGCGCGTGGTCGCGGCCCACGCCGTGCTGGTGGCTGATGGTGCCGCGGTTCTCGACGATCGTCCGGCTGGCGGCCTGCTTGAGCCGGCGCCAGCGCTCATGGGTGGCGGCATAGCTGGACGCCGGGCGGAACACGTAGGTGGTGTAGATGCTGGAGCCTTCGCCATAGACGTGGGACAGGTGGCTGAACACGTGCACCCGCTCGCCCTCCGCCGCCAGGCCGTCGTGCAGGCTGGCCTCGATGCGCTGCATCAGGTTGTCGACGTTGCTCCAGTCGGTGGCGGTCTCCAGGGTGTCCACCACGTAGCCGGCCTGCCAGAGCGTCTCGCGCAGGTAGGGCGAGCGGAAGCGGCTGGCTTCCCACTTGCGCCCCAGCAGGGTGCCGGTGAACACCCCGCCGAAGCCCTTCAGCTGGCGCCGCGCGAGCTTCAGCGAGGCGACGTTCTGCGCGCGGCTGCCGGTGACGCCGAAGGTCAGCATGCACTTGCCCTCGCCCGCCCCGCGCCACTTCAGGTAGCGCTCCAGCCAGGCGATCTGCCCGGGATGGCCGGCCAGGGTCAGCTGGGTGCGGGTTTCCACCGCGTTGGACAGGCGCAGCATGGACAGTTGCACCCGCGCCTGGGCCAGGCTGCGGATGGCCGCCAGGCCCTGTTCCCAGGACGGCAGGAAGACCACGTAGAAGCGCTCCTGCTCGGCCAGTCGCGAGACGCGCACCTTGACCGAGGAGATGACGCCGAAGCGGCCCTCCGAGCCCAGCACCAGCTCGCGCAGGTCGGGGCCGGCGGAGGATGCCGGGAAGGTGGGGATTTCCAGCGGCCCGGCGAAGGTCTCCAGGGTGCCGCCGGCGAACAGTTGCTCGATGCGCCCGTAGCGCAGCGATTGCTGGCCGCTGGAGCGGCTGGCCACCCAGCCGCCGAGGGTAGACAGCTCCCAGGACTGCGGGAAGTGGCCGAGGGTGTAGCCGCGGGCGCGCAGCTGGCTTTCCACCTGCGGGCCGTTGGCGCCGGGGCCGAAGGTGGCCACCAGGCTCTCCTCGTCCAGCTCCAGCAGGCGGTTCATGTGCGCCAGGGAAACGGTCAGCACCGGCTTGTCGGAGGCCGGCGGGTTGATGTGCCCGGCCACCGAGGTGCCACCGCCGTAGGGGATCAGCAGGCAATCGGTGCGTTCGGCATAGCGCAGCAGTTCGCGGATCTGCTCGGCGCTCTGCGGGTAGGCCACGCCGTCGGGGAAGCGGCCGAACTCGCCCTCGCGCATGGCCAGCCAGTCCGGCAGGCTCTGGCCGCGGGCGTGCAGCAGGCGGTCCATGGGCTCGCGAAGCAGCAGCGGGTGCTCGGCCAGGCGCGAGGCCGGCACCTTGGCCAGCACGGCGTCGAGGCTGGCGTCGGGCAGCGCGAGGCCGGGGCCGATCTGCTCGGCGAGAAAGGTCCGGCCCGAGCCGGGCAGTTCCATCGAAGTGCTTTCCTCACCCCAGCCATTCCAGCGTCGCATGCCTGCCGTGCTCCTGTTCCGGTCGCTCGCAATGGCTGCCTATACTAGTCGGCCGCCCGGGCCTGTCACTGTCGGATCGGGCCAGCGCCAGTCGCCAATAGAGCCACCAGAACAAGAGCGCACCATGCACGCCCTCGGCTATACCTCCGTACCCGCCCTGCTCAAGTACCTGCGCCAGGCCGAGCACCTCGGCCTGGACGTCGACGCCGCCCTGCTGGCCGCCGACCTCACCCGCGCACAGCTGGCCGACAACAGCCAGCGCCTGCCCAGTGAAGCCCACGAACGCCTGCTGGGGTATTTCTGCGAACACGCCGACGACCCGCTGTTCGGCCTGCACGCCGCGCGCTTCGTGCAGCCGGGCTCCTGGAGCGTGCTCGGCTACATCACCATGAACTGCGCCACCCTGGGCGAGGCGATGAACCGCATCATTCCCTACGAGAAGCTGGTGGGGGACATGGGCGTGAGCCGCGTCGAGCCGGGCGACGGCCACGTGCGCCTGGTCTGGAACTGCCGCCACCAGGCCGCCGACATCCGCCGCCACATGGTGGAGAACGTGCTGGCCTCCTGGCTGCTCTATGCGCGCTGGATCGCCGATTTCGAAGGCTCGCCCGAGGAAGTCTGGTTCGAGCACGCGCAACCGGCCGGCACCGAGCTGGCCGAGTACGAGCGGCTGTTCGGCTGCCCGGTGCGCTTCGAGAAACCCTGCAGCGCCCTGCTGGTGCCGCTGCCCCTGCTGGCCTTCCCGCTGCGCCAGGCCGACGCCAACCTGCTGCGCACCCTGGAAGAACACGCCCTGGCCATGATGGCCGAACTGGACGACGACGAACCGCTGCCGCTACGGGTGAAGAACGCCCTGCGCCTGCTGATGAAGGACGGCCTGCCGCGCAAGGAACGCGTCGCCGAGCGCTTCGACATGACCGTGCGTACCCTGCAACGCCACCTGCAGCAGGCCGGCACCAGCTACCAGCAGATCCTCGACACGCTGCGCCAGGAACTGGCCGAGCACTACCTGCTGCACAGCGACCTGCAGATCCAGGACATCGCCCAGTACCTGGGCTTCACCGAGTCGCGCTCCTTCCACCGCAGCTTCAAGGGCTGGACCGGGGAGACGCCGGGGGAATACCGCCAGCGCCATCGGCCGGCGGCGGGGTGAGTAGATTCGCGGGCAGATGCCGGGAGGCACGGCATGTCCCCTGTAGGAGCAACTGTCTTGCCGGCCGCGCCGGGGTGCTCTTCGTAGGATGGGTTGAGCTTGCGAAACCCATGCGGTGGCGGTGATGGGTATCGCTTCGCTCAACCCATCCTACGGGGCCTTGTGTTTGCCGAAGGTGTAGGAGCGGGCCCTGCCCGCGATTCGCGCGCAGGGCGCGCTCCTACATGGAATGGTGCGGGTGGGGCGGCATAGGAGTGGATCTCATCCGCGAGTCGCGCCGATATCCTCGGCTATCGCGGACAAGGGCCGCGCCTACATTACCGGCGAGCACGGCTTTTCGTAGGAGCGAGCTTGCTCGCGAACAGACTCCGCTGCTGGGCTCATTCGCGAGCAAGCTCGCTCCTACGAAGAGCACCCCGGCGCAGCCGGCAAGACAGTTGCACCTACAACAGCACTTCGCTCAGAGGAATGAAGGGCACCATCTCGCCCTCTTCCAGTGTCCGCCCCTCGCGCACTTCCACCAGGCCATCGGCCCAGGCGGCGCTGCGCAGCACGCCGGAGCTCTGGTTCGGGTAGATCAGCGCACGGCCGTTCTCCAGGCGCGCGCGCAGGTATTCGCGGCGGTTGCCGGCGTGCTTCCAGGCGAAGCCGGCGGGCACCTCGAAGCGCAGCGGCGTCACCGCCTCGACGCCCAGGCGGCGCAGCAGGTAGGGGCGCGCCAGCAGGGCGAAGGTGACCAGGGTGGAGGCCGGGTTGCCCGGCAGACCGATCACCGGCGTCCCCTGGTAGTGGCCCACGGTCAGCGGCTTGCCCGGCTTGATCGCCAGCTTCCACAGCGCCAGCTCGCCAGCCTCGCGCAGGGCCGCGCCGAGGAAGTCGGCTTCGCCCACGGAGACGCCGCCGGTGGTCAGGATCAGGTCGGCGCCGCCCAGCGAGCCAAGCACTTCGCGGGTCTTCGCCAGGTCGTCGGGGAGGATGCCGGCATCCCGCACCTCGCAGCCGGAACGCAGCAGCCAGGCCTTCAGCACGGCGCGGTTGCTGTTGTAGATCTGCCCGGTGCGCAGCGGCTGGCCCGGCTCCACCAGCTCGTCGCCGGTGGACAGCAGCGCCACCCGCGGCTTGCGCCGCACGTTCAGCACGGCCTGGCCAAGCGAGGCGGCCAGGCCAAGCTCGATGGCGCCCAGGCGCGTGCCGGCGGGCAGCACCTGGTCGCCCTGGCGGGTCTCCTGGCCCTGCGGGCGGATGTGCTGGCCGAAGCGCAGCGCTTCGCGGAAGCGCACGCGGCCGTCCTCCAGCACCTCGACGTTTTCCTGCATCTCCACGCAATCCGCGCCATGGGGCACCGGCGCGCCGGTGAAGATGCGTGCGCAGGTGCCGGGTTGCAGCGGCTCGGGGGCGATGCCGGCAAAAATCTTCTGGCTCACCAGCAGCGGCTCGCCCTGCCAGTCGGCCAGGCGCAGCGCGTAGCCGTCCATGGCGCTGTTGTCCCAGGGCGGCAGGTCCAGGCCGGCCAACAGCGGCTCGGCCAGCACGCGGCCCTCGGCCTCGCCCAGGGGAACCTGTTCCACTTCCGCGATCGGTGCCTGCGCCGCCAGCGCCATCAGCCGCGCCAGGGCCTCCTCGACCGGCAGCAGGCCGGGCTTGTCGCAGCCGCTCATCCGCGGCTCTCGCAGGGCGCGGCCTGCTTCAGGTGCGGCACGAAGTTGCACGGGCGGTGGCGGGCGTCCAGTTGCTCGGCGAGGATGCCGTCCCAGGCGGTGCGGCAGGCGTTGGTGGAACCCGGCAGGCAGCACACCAGGGTACCGTTGGCCAGCCCGGCCAGGGCGCGGGACTGTACGGTGGAGGTGCCGATGTCGGCCACCGAGATCTGCCGGAACAGCTCGCCGAAGCCGTCCACCAGCTTGTCCAGCAGGCAGGTGACCGCCTCCGGGGTGCTGTCGCGGCCGGTGAAGCCGGTGCCGCCGGTGACCAGCACCACCTGCACCTGCTCCTCGGCGATCCAGGCGGCGACCTGGGCGCGGATGCGATAGAGGTCGTCCTTCAGCAGCACCCGCGCGGCCAGGTTGTGCCCGGCGGCGGTCAGGCGGTCGACGAACAGCTGGCCGGAGGTGTCGGTCTCCAACATGCGGGTGTCGCTGACGGTGAGCACGGCGATGTTCAGCGGCACGAATTCGGGCGTGGCCAAATGGCTCATGGACGGTGTCCTTGCTTGAGAGACGGGGATGCCGGTGTTATATCACAGGCCCGTTCCGGAGACCTCGCCATGCCTGACGCCACCCTGCCGCCCTGTTCCGTCCTGCTGCTCGCCGGGGGGCGCGGCCAGCGCATGGGAGGACGCGACAAGGGCCTGCTGGAATGGCGCGGGCGCCCGTTGATCAGCTACCTGCACGAACGCGTGCGCCCGCTGAGCGACGACCTGATCATCTCCTGCAACCGCAACGCCGACATCTACCGGGCCTACGCCGACCAGCTGGTGCACGACGACACCCCGGACTACCCCGGCCCGCTCGCCGGCATCCGCGCCGGCCTGCAGGCCGCCCGCCACCCCTGGCTGCTAGTGCTGCCCTGCGACGCCCCGCTGTTCGACGAAGAGCTTATCGAACGCCTACGCCAGGCCGCCGCGGCGCAACCACAGGCGCCGCACATGCTGCACGACGGCGACCACTGGGAACCGCTGTTCTGCATCCTGCCCAAGGCCCTGGCGCCGCAGCTGGAAGCCGCCTGGCAGCGCGGCGAGCGCAGCCCGCGCCAGGTCCTGCTGCCCCTGGGCGCGCGTCCGGTAGCCTGTACCAAGGGGGACCCCTGCCTGGCCAACCTGAACTCCCCCGAACTGCTGAACGGCCCGGGCTAGACAGCCGATACGCTGTCTTTCGAGAATTTACCGGGAACTTTGCCACTACTCTCCCAGTCGGAAACTCCGAACAAACCTCGATTCGTACAGGAGATATACGAATGATCAATCGCGCGCTCCCAGCTTTCCTGCTCGTCCTGGGCCTTGGCGCACTCGCTGGCTGCTCCAGCCCCAGCGTCATCACCCTGAACGACGGCCGCGAGATCCAGTCCGTCGACACGCCCAAGTACGACGACGACACCGGTTTCTATGAATTCGAACAACTGGACGGCAAACGCGTACGCGTGAACAAGGACCAGGTGCGTACCGTCAAGGATCTCTGATCCCCGACCTCCAGCACCAGGGCGCCCCGCCGGACTCCGAGTCCCGCGGGGCGTCGGCTTTTTCGGGGGGCGGAAAATATTTCTGAAAAAATTTTCGCTAACCCCTTGTGCATCAAAAGTTTTTCGGTAGAATGCGCGCCATCAAACGGAGCGTAGCGCAGCTTGGTAGCGCGTCTCGTTCGGGACGAGAAGGTCGCTGGTTCGAATCCAGTCGCTCCGACCAATTCCCGAAAAACCCGCCTTAACCGGCGGGTTTTTTATTGCCTGCGATTTTTCCCGGCAGGCATTTCCCCACCCGCGAATCACGCGCTGGGCGCGCGCCTACATGCTGTCCGGGAGAGCGTAGGAGCGGATTTATCCGCGATTCCGCCGGCAAGGCCGGCGCGCATGCCATCGCGGACGGAGTCCGCTCCTACACGTGTCTGGCTTCAGGCCTGCCCCGAACGGCGCATCGCCACCTGCGCCAGCGCCGCCCAGTCCCGCTCGCCGTCGCCCTGGGCCACCGCTTCCAGCAGGTTGTCGCGCAGCACGCTGGCGAACGGCAGCGGCACGTGGCGGCTCTGCCCCGCCGCCAGGGCCAGGCCCACGTCCTTCAGGCCGAGCACCAGGCGGAACGCCGCCGGCTCGTAGCGCTGCTCGGCGATCAGCGCGCCATAGTTGCGGTACACCGGCGCGTTGAACAGGGTGCTGCCCATGATATCCAGCAACTGCGCCGGCTCCACCCCGAAGCCCTTGGCCAGAGCCGAGGCCTCGCCCATGGCCTCGATGGCGCTGGCGATCATGAAGTTGCCGGCGATCTTCACCGCCGCCGCGCTCAGCGGCTCGTCGCCCAGCGGCCAGGTCTTCTGCCCCATCAGGTCGAGCAGCGGCTGCACTTCGGCGATGGCCTCGGCGGGCCCGGCGGCGAGGATGTTGAGCTTGCCGGCCTCGGCCACGTCGGTGCGGCCGAACACCGGCGCGGCGATGAAGGCGACGTCGCGCTGGCGATGGCGCTCGGCCAGCTCACCCACCAGGGCCACCGACAGCGTGGCCATGCTCAGGTGGATCAGCCCCGGCCGCGCCGAG
This sequence comes from Pseudomonas sp. R3.Fl, assembly GCF_023516765.1. Lineage (NCBI taxonomy): Bacteria > Pseudomonadati > Pseudomonadota > Gammaproteobacteria > Pseudomonadales > Pseudomonadaceae > Pseudomonas > Pseudomonas sp. R3.Fl. The sequence continues at coordinate 5,685,147 of NZ_JAMGSO010000001.1, read as the reverse complement.
TCCAGGGCGCCGCTGTCGAGGAGCACCGCACGGGTCGCGGTGTCGTCGGCGAGCATGGAAATCACCACGTCGGCATCGAAGGCCGCGACCGGGTCGGCCGCCGCCAGGCCGCCCAGGGCCAGCAATGGCTCCAGCGCCGCCGGCGAGCGGTTCCACAGGTGCACCTGGTGACCGCCGCGGATGAGGTTCGCGGCCATGCCGGCGCCCATGCCGCCAAGACCGAGGAATCCGATTTTCATAAGTGCTGTCTCCAACGAAAGGGTACGACAGCGCAAGACTGACACAGAGCAGCGCCAGGCACAGAAACGTCGGAGGAAAAATCAGCAGCGCAAAAAAGCAGCTACCTGTTCGGCGTCGAACGGCCAGTTCAGCTCCGCTCCCGTGTCACAGCGGCGCAGCACCGGGATGCTGAGGCCGTAGCGCTCGACCCATTCCTCGCGGTCGGCGATGTCGATCAGTTCCACCAGCAGGCCGTGCTCGACGAAAGGCATCAACACCGCTTCCGCCACCTCGCACAGGTGGCAACCCAGGGTTCCGAACAGTTGGCATTCAGGGCCCATCGTCTCCTCCCCCGTCAATGGCCGGCCTGGCGCAGCAAGGTTTCCGCCACCTCGCGCGCTTCCAGGGCCTGGTCGGCCGGACCGTGCATGTGCGCCATGACCAGCACCCCTTCCAGCAAATATTGCAGCTGCCGCGCCAGCTTGCCCGGTTCGTGCACGCCGAGGGCCTCCAGTTGGCGACGGAAGAACGCCTCGATGAAGCCCTTGTGCTCGGCGGCCTGGCGGTGGATCGGGTGCCCGCGGTCATGGAACTCGGCGGCCGCGTGGATGAAGGCGCAACCGCTGAAGCCGTCCTCGTGCAGGTAGCCGTGCAGGTTGTCGAAGACCGCCAGGATGGCCTCGCGCGGTGCCCGCCGCGGTGCATCGCCGAAACGCCGCAAGGTGCGCGCATGGCGTTCCTCCAGGGCGGCCATGATCAGCTCGTCCTTGGACTTGAAGTGCTTGTACAGGGTCATCTTGGCCACCCCGGACTCGGCCAGGATGCGGTCGATGCCCGTGGCGTGGTAGCCCTCGCGGTAGAACAGGTCAAGGGCGGTATTGAGCAACTGCTCGCGCTTGCTGGAAGCCTTGCTGGACGTCATGGGCACCTCCTGGGCGGTCATTATGCGCGAGGCGTCGGCGCTCTTGAACCGGCGGGCACGGGATGGCCGTATTTCGAGCTTGAACTATACAGACTTGTCTGTCTAATATTTACCGAAGCCGTTCCCGACAACAACACCCAGCAGGAACACCGCCATGAAACTGCATGACATCCCGCTCTCCGGAAATGCCTACAAGGTCCGCCTGTTCCTCAGCCTGATCGGTCAGAGCGCCGAACTGGTCAACGTCGACCTGCGCAACGGCGTGCACAAGCGCCCCGCCTTCCTCGCCATCAACCCGCGCGGCCAGGTGCCGGCCCTAGAGGATGGCGATTTCGGCCTGGGCGACTCCCAGGCCATCCTTGTCTACCTGGCGCGCCGCTATGCCGAGCCGTCCTGGTACCCGCTGGACGCCGAGCCCCAGGGGCGCATCGCCCACTGGCTGAGCTTCGCCGCCAACGAGATCCAGCACGGGCCGGCACAGGCGCGGGTCATCCAGCTGTTCAAGCGCCCCGGCGACCTCGGCGCAGCCCAGGCCAAGGCGCGCCAGGCCCTGGAACTGCTCGACGGGGAACTGTCGCGGCATCCCTGGCTGGCCCGTACGGCCGGGCCGAGCATCGCCGACATCGCGGTCTACCCCTACGTCGCCCTGGCCCCCGAAGGCGGCCTGGACACCACTGCCTACCCCCACGTGCAGGCCTGGCAGGAACGCATCCGCGCCCTCCCCGGCTACCTCCCCCTGCCCACGCTCTGAGCCGTCGAAAAGGATGCCGAACATGCGCCTCGCCAGATGCTTCCTCGCCCTGCTGCTGGGGTTGGCCAGCCTGCCCGGCCACGCCGACGGGCTGCGCTTCGCCCTGGTGCGCACCTCCGGGCTCACCACCCTCGACGCCCTGACCCTCGCCGACGGCGACTGGACGCGAAAGGTGCGCGTCAACCACACAGCGCTGCTCATCCAGCACCATGCGGCCACGCTGCTGTTCGACACCGGCCTGGGCAGCCAGGCGCAGGCGCAGTTCGCCCAGGACATGCCCTGGTGGGACAAGCCGCTGTTCCGTTTCGGCGAGGTGCATCCGGTGCGCGAGCAACTGGCCGGCAGCGGCATCCGCATCGACCGCATCTACCTGTCCCACGCACACTGGGACCATGCCTCGGCACTGGTGGACTTCCCCGAGGTGCCGGTATGGGCGCCCTATGCGGAAATCGACTACGCCCACATCGCCACGCCGCCGGCGGTGTTCCCCAGCCAGTTCAGCGCGGCGACGCCCTGGCGGCCCTACGTGTTCTCGCCCACGCCCTTCCTGGCCTTCGACGAGAGCCTGGACCTGTTCGGCGACGGCAGCCTGGTGCTGGTGCCGATGCCCGGCCACACGCCCGGCTCGGTCGGCCTGTTCCTCACGCTGGAGGACGGCCGCCGCTTCTTCTTCAGCGGCGATACCAGCTGGCGCCTGGAAGGCTTCAGCGGTCCGCGGCAGAAGTTCTGGGTCAGCAGCCGCCTGGTGGACCGCGACCGCGGGCAGACCCTGGCGCAACTGGCGAAGGTCCACGAAATGCTCCTGGCGCACCCGGAAATCACCGTGGTCCCGGCGCACGACGCGCAGGTACAGGACCGCCTCGGCTACTACCCGCACTGGGTGCAATGAAAGGCCCTCCTTTGGTGCAGAGCGCAGGGGGTAGGCCAACTCCAGGCAAATCAGCGGGATAACTCGGAGAACAGCGACTAAGGTCTAAGAGTCGGAAAAAGCCTGTAATGATTTAGTAGGCAGGCTGTAACAGATCGACATGCCGGCGTAGTCCAGGCATCACCGAACTGCTCAAAGCGCTCGAGGAGACAATAACAATGAGCAAGACTCCGATCGCCCGCGCCGTGGCCATGGCCACGCTGGGTTCCACCTGCATCATCCCCGCCCTGGCTCACGCCGACTTCATCTCGGACAGCAAGGCCAGCGTCGAACTGCGCAACTTCTACTTCAACCGCGATTTCCGCACCTCCACTCCGGCCCAGCAGAGCAAGGCCGAAGAGTGGGCGCAGGGCTTCATCCTGCGTTACGAGTCCGGCTATACCGAGGGCACCATTGGCGTGGGGGTAGACGCCATCGGCATGCTCGGCCTGAAGCTGGACTCCAGCGCGGACCGCACCGGCACCGGCCTGCTGCCCAAGACCGCCAGCGGCGACGCCGCCGACGACTACAGCAAGCTGGGCATGACCGCCAAGCTGCGCTACGAGAAGAACACCCTGAAGGTCGGCACCCTGATCCCGAAACTGCCGGTGATCATGCCCAACGACAGCCGCCTGCTGCCGCAGGTGTTCCTGGGCGGCGCCTTCAACTCCACCCAGCTCGACGGCCTGACCTTCGACGCCGGCCGCCTGAACCAGACCAACCTGCGTGATTCCTCCGACTACCAGGAGATGACCATCACCGGCGGCGGCAAGAAGAACATCACCTTCCGCACCGGCGCCACCACCAACGAATTCGACTTCGCCGGCGGCACCTACGCCTGGACCAAGAACTTCAGCACCGGTTACCACTACGGCCAGCTGGAGGACTTCTACAAGCAGCACTTCCTGACCGCGACCTACCTCCTGCCGATCACCGAGGGCCAGTCGCTGAAGACCGACCTGCGCTGGGCCAAGTCCAACGACGACGGCACCAGCAACGTCGACAACAAGGCGCTCAACGCCATGTTCACCTACAGCCTGGGCTACCACGCCTTCGGCCTCGGCTACCAGAAGATGAGCGGCGACACCGGCTTCGCCTACATCAACGGCACCGATCCCTACCTGGTGAACTTCGTACAGATCAACGACTTCGCCAACAAGGACGAGAAGTCCTGGCAGGCCCGCTACGACTACAACTTCGCCGGCATCGGCATCCCCGGCCTGACCTTCATGACCCGCTATGTCAAGGGCGACAACATCGACCTGCTGACCACCAGCGGTGAAGGCAAGGAATGGGAACGCGATACCGATATCGCCTACGTGTTCCAGGACGGTGCGCTGAAGGGCTTTGGCGTGAAATGGCGTAACGCGACTACCCGCAGCAACTTCAGCCGGAACTCGGCGGCCAGCAACGCTGCGGATGAGAACCGTCTGATCCTCAGCTATACCATGCCGCTCTGGTAGCGGACTGCCGGCGGGGGCCATGCGTAGTGGCCTTCCGGCCTGGTGCCAGTGGCCTTGATGGTAATTTGGGCTACTCATGAAAATGCCGTTTCTCTCCCTGGGGGAAACGGCATTTTTATGTGGGATGGGCTCTGGCTACGCTTGCGGAGCTTTGTCCCGTGCTCCGCCTCCCACCTCGTCATTCCCGCGAACGCGGGAACCCAGTTGCCTTGGCTTGGGCGTTTCTGCGCCGCTCCGAGTCTGCGGAGATTTTTTGTTTCGCCCCCTCGGGCGAGTCCCTTTTGTCAAACGCCACAAAAGGAACCAAAAAGGCTTGCCCCAACATACGGGCCCGATGAAGCCGGGCTACCCTCACGAATTCCCCCGCCACGGAGGCCCGCCCCGAGGGTACGTCCCTGTAGCCCGCGGGGCTCTCGCGACATCCATGTCGCATGACCTCCTGAGCGCGGGTTTCGCTCGGCCTTCTGAAGGGGCGTTTCGGTGCGCGCGGGTGTTTCTCTGGAAGTCCAAGAGCAAACGCGCTTTTGCTCTTCGTAGGAGCGAGCTTGCTCGCGAACCCAAAGCCACTGGGTTCCCGCGTTCGCGGGAATGACGAGGGTGGGTGAGGAGTATCAGGATGACTCAGGATTCTCCCTTCGCTCCGAACAGCCCCCTCTCCCTTCAGGGAGAGGGCTGGGGAGAGGGCGCTCTAAAGCCCTGCACCCAAAGTCCTCAGCAAATCCGTAGGGCGCATAACGCCTACGGCGTTATCCGCCGTTTTTCTTGGCTTCGGTGCATCGACCAACGGCGTATAACCGCGAACGGTTATACGCCCTACGCTGAGCACGATCATAGGAGCAGACTCACCAGCCACACCACATACCCCAATGGCACGGACAGCATTCAATCGTGGTTGATCGCCCCGATCTTGTGGATCGACAGGTCGGCACCGTAATACTCCTCCTCCTGGCTCAGGCGAATACCCACCACCGCCTTGATCCCGCCGTAGACCAACAGCCCACCGACGAAGGCGATGACCACGCCCAGCAGAGTGCCCAACACCTGGCTGACCAGACTCACCCCACCCAAACCACCCAGCGCCTGCTGGCCGAAGACGCCGCAGGCGATGCCGCCCCAGGCGCCGCACAGGCCGTGCAGCGGCCATACGCCGAGCACGTCGTCGAGCCTCCAGCGTGTCTGCGCCGCGGTGAACACCCAGACGAACAGCGCACCGGCCACAAGGCCAGTGGCCAGGGCGCCCACCGGGTGCATCAGGTCGGAACCGGCGCACACTGCTACCAGCCCGGCCAACGGGCCGTTGTGCAGGAAGCCGGGGTCGTTGCGCCCCACCAGCAGCGAGGCGATGGTGCCGCCGACCATGGCCAGCAACGAGTTCACCGCCACCAGGCCGCTGGCGTGGTCCAGGGTCTGTGCGCTCATCACGTTGAAGCCGAACCAGCCGACCACCAGGATCCAGGCGCCCAGGGCCAGGAACGGGATGTTCGACGGCGCGAAGGCCACCAGCCGGCCCTCGCGATAGCGGCCGTTGCGCGGGCCCAGCAGCAGCACCGCGGCCAGCGCCAGCCAACCGCCGAAGGCATGCACCACGACGGAGCCGGCGAAGTCATGGAAAGGCGCGCCGAATTTCAGCGCCAGCCAGGCCTGCAGGCCATGGTTGCCGTTCCATGCCATGCCCTCGAAGAAGGGGTAGACGAAGGCCACGATCAGCGCCGTGGCGCACAGTTGCGGGGCGAATCTGGCGCGCTCGGCGATGCCTCCGGAAATGATCGCGGGGATGGCGGCGGCGAAGGTCAGCAGGAAGAAGAACCTGACCAGCGCGTAGCCGTTTTCCGCACTCAGCTCGCTGGCCGGCTTGAGGAAATCCACGCCGTAGGCGATCCAGTAGCCGACGAAGAAGTACGCCAGGCTGGACACGGCGAAGTCCGAGAGGATCTTCGACAGCGCATTGACCTGGTTCTTCAGGCGCACCGTGCCGACCTCGAGGAAGGCGAAGCCGGCGTGCATGGCCAGCACCATCACGGCGCCCAGCAGGATGAACAGGGTGTTGGAACCGTGGATCAGGGTTTCCACGGCACTGTTGAGGTTTTCCATGAATCAGGCAGCCCCGGATCAGACCGAAAAAGCACCAAAACAGCTCATCGCCCCGGCGCACCGCACCAGCATGAAGCGCAGGCGCACCGATAAGGTCCACCCCACTGCTCCACACAGCACACGAGGATGCGCAGGGGTACCTCTGTTTTTTTGATTTTTCTTTTGTCTTTCAGTTGGTTAATGGATTTTCCGGCGGTCTTCGGACGTCCCTGAACGCCCCTCTCTGGGGCACTCGCACCGGATGACGCACCATGGCGTTGCAAGCGGCATACCATGCGTGAAACGGGCGAAGCGGCGCGGACTGGTCTTCAATGAACGGGCCTGTGCCCTGCTCTGCGTCGCCGCTTCGCCGGCGATTTATGGGAAACTTCCCAACGCCATGGGGCTCAGAAACCAGTGAACCCCTCGCAAACACAAGGAGCCTCACAATGCCCCGCAAGAGCACCGCGAATACCACCAAGGACGAACTGCTGGCCGAATTCCAGGCCCTGGTGGCCGATACCGAGAAACTCCTGCAGACCTCCGCGGAACTGGCCGGCGAGGAAGCCGACGCCCTGCGCGAGCAACTGCGCTCCGGCCTTGGCCGGGCCCGCGAACGCATCGATGCGGCGCAGAGCGCCGTGCGCGACCAGGGCCGCGCGGCGGTAGACGCCACCGAGGACTACGTCGGCGAACATCCCTGGCAGGCCGTGGGCGTGGCTGCCGGCGTCGGCTTCCTGCTCGGCCTGCTGGTCGGACGGCGCTGACCGATGAGCGACGCCACGGACGCCCCGCAACACCATGGCCCTTCCGTGCGGCGCTTCGGCGCCGCACTGCTGGGCCTGCTGCATGGCCATGTCGAACTCTTCGGCCTGGAACTGCAGGAACAGAAGAGCCGTACCCTGGCGCTGTTGCTGTTCGCCGGGCTGGCGTTGCTGTTCGCCCTGCTGCTGATACTGGGCCTGTCGCTGCTGGTGCTGGTGCTGTTCTGGGACAGCGACCGGCTGGCCGCGGTGCTCGGCCTGTGCGCCTTCTATGCGCTGGGCGGCGGGCTGTGCGCCTGGCGCCTGTACCAACTGGTGGACGACGACAGCTCGCCGTTCAGCGCCACCCTGGAAGAACTGGCCCGCGACCGGGAGCAACTGCTGCCATGAGTGAACTGCCGCCACTCTCCCCCCGCCCCTCGCGGCGGGAACTGCGCAAGGCGGTGCTGCGCCTGCGCCTGGAAGTCCAGCGCCAGCAACTGCGCCAGGAAAGCGAGAAGCTCCTGCAGCCACTGCGCCAGGCCCGCGACCTGGGCCAGGGCGTGCGCCAGCAGTTTAGCGGCGGCGCCTCCCTGTGGGCCGCCGGTGGCGCCGCAGCCGCGGCCGCCCTGATGCTGCGTCGCAAACGCGGCCTGGTGCGTCTGCTGCGCCTAGCCGTGGTGCTGGCGCCCCTGCTGCTCAAGCTGCGGAAGACGGCGGACAAACCGACGAAACCGACTGCGGACCAGGGCGGCTGAGCGCCCTGGCTGCATTCTTGCTAGGAGGCAATCCCGGGCCGGCGGCAACGCCTTCCTTTTCCTCCCACTAAGGATGTGTCCCTTGATCGACGGGCAACCGATCGCCTGCTTCCAGCCCTTCATCGATACCGCCACCGGCCTCATCGCCGGGGTCGAGGCCCTCGGCCGCATGCGCCAGGCCGACGGCCAGTTGCTCTCGGTGGGCCCGCTGTTCGTCGATCCGAAGATTCCCCCGGCCACCTTGCGCCGCCTCGACCGGCAGATCCGCGACGACGCCCTGGCGCGCCTGCCGGAAGCGCCGGCGGACTGGTTCCTCAGCCTGAACATCTCGCCGCGCTGGATCAGCCGGCTGCGCCCCAACCAGCCGCTGCCCAGCCTCAAGCAACTGCAACAGCACGGCGTCGACCCGCACCGGGTGGTCTTCGAGATCACCGAGCTGGGCGGCGGCAACCAACGCCTGCCCGAGGTGGTGGCGCGCTACCGCGAAGCCGGCGCGCGCATCGCCATCGACGATTTCGGCGCCGGCTATTCCCAGCTCGACCGCGTGCTGGCGCTGCAGCCGGACATCCTCAAGCTGGACATGCGCCTGTTCCAGCAGGCCGCCCGTGGCGGCCCCAGCGGCGAGGTGGTCAAGGCCCTGGCGCAGATGGCCGAGAAGACCGGGTGCTGGATCATCGCCGAAGGCGTGGAAACCGAGGCGGAACTGGACTTCGCCCTGGAATGCGGCGCGCGCTTCGTCCAGGGCTACCTGTTCGCCCGCCCGGCCCTGGACTTCCCCGCCAGCGACGCCTACCTCGACGCCTTCGGCCAGTGGCGCGACCGCTACGTGCAGCGCAAGCTGAGCGAACGCGCCCGGCTGGTGCAGCTGCGCCAGCAACTGGCCGAGCTGGTCGCCAACCTGCGCCCCTGGGCCGAGGGCGGCGCGCGCCTGGCCAGCCTGCCCACGCCCGACGGCTTCCCGCGCCTGCTGCGCGTCTACCAGTGCGACCGCCACGGCACGCAGATCTCGCCCAACCTGGAATGGAACGGCCTGTTCTGGAAGGAGGACCGGCGCTACGTCGGCCACAACTGGTCCTGGCGCCCCTACTTCTACCAGTTGCTCGCCGAGGGCTGGGAAGAGCGCCGGCTGACGCTGTCCAACACCTACCGCGACGCCACCTCCAACCAGTACTGCATGACCGCCGGGCAGTTCATCGACCAGGGCCGCCGCCTGCTGCTGATCGACATCGACGCCGAAGGCCTGTAGGCCGCGATTGAGATTGCCGCGGGCAAGGGGTAGCGTTGGCTGCACCACGAGCAATCGGACGAGCGAATGGACTGGCATACCCTGCTCCCCCGCGAGCGCCTCGGCAAACCCGTGCACAGCAGCGCGGAACTCGGCCGCAGCGCTTTCCACAAGGACCACGACCGCATCATCTTCTCCGGCGCCTTCCGCCGCCTGGGGCGCAAGACCCAGGTCCACCCGGTGTCGAGCAACGACCACATCCACACGCGCCTGACCCACTCCCTGGAGGTCGGCTGCGTCGGCCGTTCGCTGGGCATGCGCGTCGGCGAGATGCTGCGCGGCGAACTGCCGGAATGGTGCGACCCGAGCGACCTCGGGGTGATCGTCCAGTCGGCCTGCCTGGCTCACGACATCGGCAACCCGCCGTTCGGCCATTCCGGCGAGGACGCCATCCGCCACTGGTTCCAGCAGGCCGCCGCGCGCGGCTGGCTCGATGCCATGGACGCCGACGAGCGCGCCGACTTCCTCAATTTCGAGGGCAACGCCCAGGGCTTCCGGGTGCTCACCCAGCTGGAGTACCACCAGTTCGACGGCGGCATGCGCCTGACCTTCGCCACCCTGGGCAGCTACCTGAAGTACCCCTGGACCGCGCGCCACGCCGACTCCCTTGGCTACAAGAAGCACAAGTTCGGTTGCTACCAGAGCGAGCTGCCGCTGCTGGAGCAGATCACCGAGAAGCTGGGCATGCCCAAGCTCGACGACGAGCGCTGGGCGCGCCACCCGCTGGTCTACCTGATGGAGGCGGCGGACGACATCTGCTACGGCCTGATCGACCTGGAAGACGGCCTGGAAATGGAACTTCTCGACTACCCCGAGGTGGAAGCCCTGCTGCTCGACCTGGTCGGCGACGACATCCCCGAGACCTACCGCCAACTCGGCCCCAGCGATTCCCGCCGGCGGCGCCTGGCTATCCTCCGCGGCAAGGCCATCGAGCACCTGAGCAATGCCGCCGCACGAGCCTTCGTCGAGCAGAAGCAGGCCCTGCTGGACGGACGCCTGGTCGGCGACCTGGTCGAGCACATGAGCGGCCCGGCCAAGCGCTGCGTGCAGCAGGCCAAAGCCCTGGCGCGGCAGAAAATCTTCCAGGACAAGCGCAAGACGCTGCACGAGATCGGCGCCTACACCACCCTGGAAATCCTCCTCAACTCCTTCTGCGGCGCGGCCCTGGAACAGCATGGCGGGCGCAGCCCGTCGTTCAAGAACCAGCGAATCCTCGACCTGCTCGGGCACAACGCACCGGACCCCGACTGGCCGCTGCACAAGGCCTTCCTGCGCGTCATCGACTTCATCGCCGGGATGACCGACAGCTACGCCACCGAAATGGCGCGGGAGATGACCGGGCGCTCCAGCCCGGTGTGAGGCCCGGTTTCGTCGCGGCCGCGACGAAACCCCGGCGCTAGGCCTAATGCCGTTCATTTAAGCGATGCTTTGAGTTGGCGAAGGCAGGAGCGTAGGGCGCATGACCTCCACCGCCATCCGTGCCACCGGGATTTCCGGCGTGGCCGGTGAGCCCAATCGCGGACGGAGTCCTACGTCCGTGCCTTCCTGGAACTGTAGGAGCGGGCCCTGCCCGCGATTTCGCGCGCAGGGCGCGCTCCTACATGGGAATGGTGCGGGTGGGCGGCGTAGGAGCGGCTCTCATCCGCGAATCGCGCCGATATGTCCGGCTATCGCGGACAGGGTCCGCTCCTACGAAGAGCCCCACGGCGTGGCCGGCAAGGCAGCCCCGTAGGATGGGTTGAGCCTGCGAAACCCATGCGGCGGTGGCACGGGGTGTGGTGTTTACCGGGGGTAGGAGCGGACTCCGTCCGCGATTGGGCTCCCGGACCACGCCATGAGCCCAAATGAAAAATGCCGTTTCTCCCAGACGGAGAAACGGCATCCTTACGGCGCTAGGCCGGATCGTCCTCGGTGGCCGACTGCAGCGGGCGGATCTGGCCCTCCTCGTCCAGTCGCTTCAGGTGGCCATGCAGGCTGGCCTGCAGCGCATCCAGCGCCCTGCGCAGTTGCTCCACGGCACTGCGCAAGGTCGAGAACTCGGCGCGCTCGGTGCAGACCTTCTCCAGCTCCGCGCAACGATCATGCAGGGCCATGGCGCCCACCAGCCGCGCCGCGCCCTTGATGCGGTGGGCCAGCTCGGCCAGGCGCCGCCTGTCCTGGGCGTGCAGCAAGGGTTCGAGCTGTTCGGCGTCCGCCTCGTTGCTCGACACCAGCTCGGCCATCAGGTTGCGCGTCAGCTGGGCGTTGCCGCCGGTCATCTCCAGCAGGGCGCCGATGTCCAGGTCGCCCTCCTCCTGCGGGTGTTTTTCAGGAACCGGTTCCGGCGGCATGATCTCGCCGCGCTGAAGTTGCTCCAGTTGCTCACGCAGCTGCTCGATGCTGATCGGCTTGAACAGGCAGTCGTCCATGCCGGCCTCCTTGCAACGGATGGTTTCGTCGGGCTGGGCATTGGCCGTGAAACCGAGGATGGGGGAACGCGCCGCGCCGCTCTCCCGCTCGATCTCGCGAATCCGCCGGGCCAGGCTGTAGCCGCTGAGCACCGGCATGTTGCAGTCGGTGATGACCAGGTCGAATTCGCCGGGCCGCCACATCTGCAGCGCCTCACCGCCGTCCGTAGCCATGGCCACGGTGTGCCCGAGGTGTTCCAGCTGCTGCGCCAGCAGCAGGCGGTTGACCGGGTGATCGTCCACCACCAGTACGCGCAGCGTCCTCTGCACCACCGCACTGCGCAGGATGATCGAATCGTCTTCCGGCGCCAGGGGCTCCAGCACCTGCAGCACCAACCTGACGTGCACCTTGGTGCCCACGCCGGCCACGCTCTCCAGGCGCACCGAGCCCCCCATCATTTCCGCCAGCTTGCGGCAGATGGTCAGCCCCAGCCCCGTGCCGCCATGGTTGGTGCTCCCCTCGCGCTGTACCTGGCTGAAGGGTTCGAAGAGCTGCTTCTGGTCTTCCTCGGCGATGCCGATGCCGCTGTCCTCGACACACACCTCCAGCGCCAGCCGCTCGTTCGGCAGCGGCTCGCCCGACACCCGCACCCAGACGCTGCCCGCGTCGGTGAACTTGATGGCGTTGCTCACCAGGTTGGAGAGAATCTGCTTGAAGCGCAGCGGGTCGATGAGTACGTCGCAGGCTGCCTCGGTTTCGATCTCCAGCTTCAGCAGCAGGCCCTTCTGCCGGGCCAGGCCGTCGAAGACGCGGGCCACCGATTCGATCAGCTCGCGCAGGCGCGCCCGTTCGGGCAGCAGTGTCAGGCGGCCGGACTCGATCTTGGCGACGTCAAGGATGTCGCCGATCAACAGCAGCAGCGACTTGGCCGACTCGTAGGCCACCTCGATCGGCCCCTGTTCGCCGCAACCGCCGCAGCGATTGCGCGTCAACGCCAGTTCGAGCATGCCGATCACCGCATTCATCGGCGTGCGGATCTCGTGGCTCATGGTCGCCAGGAAGGTGCTCTTCGCCCGGCTGGCTTCCTCGGCCTGCTCCTTGGCGATCTCCAGTTGCTGAAGCAGGCGCTCGCGCTCGGTGACGTCGACCCAGCCGGAAACCACGCCGCGGAGCTTGCCGGACGCGCTGTGGTAGGGCGTGAGCCAATGGTGCACCTGGCGCGTCTCGCCGTTGATCTCCAGCATGCGGTCGACGGCGACCGACTCCCCGCTGGCCATTACCTGGAGGTATTCCCGGTGCAGGCCCTCGGCCTGTTCCGCCGAAAGCCAGGTGCAGTCCGCCAGCTGCGAGCCCACCGCCAGGTCTTCCGGCAGCCCGGTGGCCTCGCGGAACGCCCTGTTGCAGGTGATCAGGCGCCCATCGGCGTCGCGCACCGAGACCGGCTGGGGAATGCCGTCGATCAGTGCGCGCTTGAACGCCAGGCGGTCCTGCAGCTCCAGCTCGGCGCGGCGGCGCGCGCGCATCCGCAGCAGCAGGTACCAGTTCCACAGCAGGATCAGCCCGAGCAGCGCCAGTCCGCCCCACAGCAACCAGAAGAACTGCGAGCGGTAGCCTTCCCAGACGCTGTCCGGCGACGCGCCGCTGGTGGACCAGCGGCTGATGATACTGGCCATGTCTTCCGGCGAGATCGCCAGCAGGGCCTTGTTGAGGATGCTCAGCAGCTCCGGGTCGGCCCGCGAGACGCCCAGGGAGATCTGCGCCGGCTCCAGGTCCAGGGTCGCGGCGATGCGCAGGTCGCGGTAGTAGCGATTGACCAGGAAGGTGGCGGTGAGCATCGGCTGCAGCGCGGCATCCGCCTTCCCCTCCTGCAGCAACGGCAAGGCATCGCTGTAGTTGTCCACCTCAACCAGCTTCACCCGCGGGAACTGCTCGCGCACGTAGGACACCAGCGAACTGCCATGGGCCACCGCCACGCGCTTGCCGTTGAGGTCGGCGAGGTTGTTCAGCCGGGTGTTGTCCTTGTGCGTGAGCAGCACGAAGGAGGTACTCAGGTAAGGCCGGGTGAAGTCTACGTGCGCCTCGCGCTCGACGGTGGGCGACATGGTGGCCAGGGCATCGACCTGGCCCCGGCGCACCTGGGTGAACATGCCGGAGATCGACGAGGTCGGCACCACCTCGAACTGCAGGCCGGTACGGGTGCGGATCAGGTCCAGCAGGTCCGCGACTATGCCGCGGAAATTGCCCTGGGAGTCGAAGAAGGTCAGCGGGGCCAGCGACTGGTCGATGCCCAGGCGCGGCCGCCGGTTGCGCTCCAGCCAGCGAAGCTCCTGGGGCGTGAGGTTCAGCCGGTGGTTGGAGATGGAGAACACGCCGCCCACGCTCCAGCGCCGCTGGATGGACAGGTGTTGCTGGGCGCTGATGTTCTGCAGCACCTCGTTGACGCTGTAGAGCAGCGGGCTGCCGTCCTTGCGCGCGGCGAAGGAAAAGCCGACGCCGTTGAAGTTGGCGAAGTTCAGCAGCTTGAGGTTGACCAGGTAACCCTGGCTGATCAGGTACTGCGCGCTCAGGGCGTCGCCGACGTAGGCGTCCACCTGCCCGAGGGCGACGGATTCCAGGGCGCGGCGCAGCGAGTCGAAATGCACCACCTCGGCATCGGGGAAATGGTCGGCCAGCTCCTTCGGCGAGAAGTAGTCGCCCACCACGGCGAGCCGCCGGCCGGCCAGTTGCAGGTCGCCTTCCAGGCGCATGTCCTGCTGCCCGACGATCACCGGCTGGTTCAGGGAATACGGGCGCGACAGCAGCAGGTCCGGGATCTCGGCCTCGAAGCCGGTGGCGCGGCCGATCAGGTCGATCTCTCCATCCTGCAGCGCCTGGATGGTCTGGCGCCGGGACGGGTAGCGACGCATCTCGATGCGGACGTTGAGCGCTTCGCTGACCAGCCCGAGGTAGTCGGCGGTGACCCCCTCCAGCTCGCTGCCGCTGACGGTGACGATCAGTGGCGCATAGTCCGGCGCGGCCACCCCCACCACCAGCGTGCGCTTCTCGCGCAGCCACTGCCAGTCCGACTCCGGCAGCTCGACCCGCGGCCTCTCGGGAAGCGCCGCCGTACGGGCCAGCAAGGCGAGTTGCGTCCAGGGCGCGGGGGCCTGGACCTCTGCGGCCCAGGCCCCCATCGCCAGCATCGCACCGAGAACGGCACCCAGCAGCGCCCTGCACTTCGAGCCCATGGCGACTGTCTCAGACCAGTGCGTTGCGCTTGGCGAACTCGATCAGGTCGACCAGCGAATGGGCATTGAGCTTCAGCAGCAGGCGCGTCTTGTAGGTACTGACGGTCTTGTTGCTGATGAACATCTGCTCGGAGATGTCCTTGTTCGAATAACCATTGGCCAGGTATTGCAATACCGACATTTCCCGGTCGGAGAGGCGCTGGATGAGTTCATGGTCATCCATGCTGCCGTTGTTCTTGCGCGCCGGGCGCACGGCCGTGCTGGGGAAATAGTTGTACCCGGCGATCACCGCATTGACCGCGCTGATCAACTCGGCCAGCCCGCCCTGCTTGCAGACGAACCCGGAGGCCCCGGCCTGCATGCAGCGCATGGCGTAGAGCGAGGCGCTCTGGCCGGTCAGCACGAGGATCTTCAGGGGCAGGTTGAACGCGGTCAGACGGCTGATGACTTCGAGCCCGTCCAGCTTGGGGATGCCGATGTCCAGCACCACCAGCTCCGGCAGCAGATCCTTCACCAGGGACAGGGCGTCCACGCCGTTGTCGGTTTCCCCGATGATGGTATGACCTTCCTTTTCCAGCAGAACGCGCATTGCCATCCGTATCACCGGATGATCATCGACGATAAGAACCTTGCTCAATTTTCAATCTCCGACAGACTTCCCAAGAGTGCGCCGTAAGATATCGTCTAGGAAATCAGTGTCGAGATTAACTGGTGCCACTTTTAACATCTTAAGTAAATTCCCATACATCAAAGTATAAATTCCTACACAAACTTGATCGACCAACTTCCGTTAACTTTCAAGCCGGACTTTTTCAACATCTCCTAATGCAAATTCCTACAACGGAAATGGAAGTTTTTTAAATAAATGGCACCCGCCAGCCGGCACACTGCGGCCGTTATCCAATTCGGTACGCGCGACCATGAACATATCGATCCCATCCAGCCTGCTGGTGCTGGAGGACCATGCATTTCTGCGCGAGGCCACCGTGCACGGCTTGCGGGTCCTCGGCTACGAGCAGGTCCTGGCCGCCGGCGACGGGGACAGCGCCATCGAACTGCTGAGGCAGAAGGGCGGAGTCGACATCTGCATCTGCGACGTGCTGCCGCCGGGCATGGACCTGCTCGGGTTCCTGCGCCTGGCGGCCCAGGAGAAGCTGCTGCGGGCGATCATCGTGGTCAGCGAGGTACCCGCCGACCTGCGCCGGGCCATTGCCCACATCGCCACGCTGTACGGCCTGTCGGTGCTCGGCGAGCTGACCAAGCCGCTGCAGATGTCCAGCCTGCAGGCGCGCCTGCGCCACTACAGCCCTGCGCCCGCCGCCGCCCCGCCGCTGCCGCGGCCGACGCCATCGGCGCTGGAGGTCTGGCAGGCCATGCGCAACCGGGAGCTCAGGGCCTACTACCAGCCCAAGGTCGACCTCGACACTCTGCAGGAGATCGGCGCCGAGGTGCTGGTGCGCTGGGACCACCCGGTCTACGGGCTGTTGCGCCCGGCCTACTTCCTCGCCGCGATCCGCCGGATGAAACTGCTGCCCGACCTCTTCGACCTGGTTCTGGACCAGGCCCTGGATTTCGCCCGGCGCGAGCTGCGCCACGGCACCCAGCGAGCGCTGTCGATCAACATCGACCTTGAGGTGCTGCAGCAGCGCGACCTGGCCGGCCACCTGAAGGAAAAACTGCGGCAGACCGGCGTCGACCCCGCCAGCCTGACCATCGAGATCATCGAAGGGGGGCTGGCGACCACGCCCCTGGCCAGCCTGGAGAACCTCACCCGCCTGCGCCTGCTCGGCTGCAACGTCGCCATCGACGACTTCGGCACCGGCTACTCCTCGCTGCAGCGTCTTTGCGACCTGCCCTGCAACGAAATCAAGCTGGACGCCTCCTTCATCCGCGACATGCAGCACAACCCGCGCACTCACGAGTCGGTCGCCAGCACCCTGGTGCTGGCGCGCCACCTGCAGTTGCGGGTGATAGCCGAGGGCATCGAGACCTACCAGCAACTGCAGCGCATGCGCGAACTGGGCTGCCGGTTCGGCCAGGGCTTCCTGTTCGCCCGGCCGATGTCGGAGGACGCCTATCGCCACTGGACCGGCGTCGACCTGCAACCGCCGGAGCCGGAAGCCGGCTCCGCGCTGGAACTGGAGGGCGTGCGCACGCCACCGGGCTGAGCCCGGAGTAGACGCCCGTTTCAATCTTGTTGGTGAATGGGCTGCTCCGGATACCAGGCATCCTGCAGGGGGCTGACCGAACTGCCGCTCAGCTCATCCTGCTGCTTCAGCCAGTCCTCCACGGCCTTGCGCTGCTCCCCGGTGACCGAGCCGCGGCGCGCCAGGCACACGAAGCCGAAATCGTCGCAACCGGTATAGGCCAGGCCGTTGGCGGTGATGGCCTGCTCCACGAAGCGCTTCAGGAAGGCCTGCCGCGCCTGCTCGGGGAGCCCTTCGCGATAGTCGAGCGACAACTCGAACCCCAGTTCCTGGAATTCATCGACGCAGAGCTTCTTGCGCAGACGACGGGAACGGTTGCTGGCCATGTGGCGAATCTCCTCGATTGATGACGGCATGCGGGACACGGGCGGAAGCCGCCCCGCACAGACTCTAGCAGTTCGGGCGCAGCGCTCCCACGCGCATCGGCTTACAAACCCCAGCGCATCCCGCAACGGCTTGCGGCATAATGCGCCGGCGCGTTGCCGCGTCACTGGCGCAATCGTCTATCGTCAGTGTTTTCTTTCGTCACCTTCGTCATGTCGATGCCCTGAACCGGGATTTCACTTCAAATATGTTCAAGTCGCTGCGTGTTCTCGCCTTCGCTACCCTGCTGCCCTTCGCCCTGCCCACCCTGGCCGCCCCGATCAAGTCCGCCCTGCCCGAACGGGTGGAGAAGGCGCTCAGGGCCAGCAAGCTGACCAACGACGCCCTGTCGCTGGTGATGATCCCCCTGGACGGCCCGGGTGCGCCCACCTACTTCAACGCCGACGTCTCGGTGAACCCGGCCTCGACCATGAAGCTGTTCACCACCTATGCCGCCCTGGAGTTGCTGGGCCCCACCTACCAGTGGAAGACCGAGTTCTACACCGACGGCAAGCTGCAGGACGGCGTGCTCAACGGCAACCTCTACCTCAAGGGTGGCGGCGACCCCAAGCTGAACCTGGAAAAGCTCTGGCTGATGATGCGCGACCTGCGCGCCAACGGCGTGCTCAAGGTCAACGGCGACCTGGTGCTGGACCGCAGCTACTTCAACCAACCGCAGCTGCCGGTGTTCAACGATGATGGTGGCGACGACAACAAACCGTTCCTCGTCGGCCCCGACGCTGCCATGGTCAACCTCAAGAGCGTGCGCCTGGTGGTGCGCAGCGAAGGCAACCAGGCCTCGGTGATGATGGACCCGCCGCTGGCCAACGTGCGCCTGGAGAACCAGATCAAGGTCAGTGGCCCGGCCAACTGCCCGGCCTGGCCGAAGCTGCGTTTCGTCCCGGAAACCCGCGCCGAGGGCACCGTGCTGGTGGCCGCCGGCGAGATTCCGCGCGGCTGCAGCGCGCAGACCTACATGTCGCTGCTCAACCATCCGGGCTACACCGCCGGCGCCATCCGCGGCATCTGGCAGGAACTGGGCGGCAGCATCAGCGGTGCCGACCGCCAGGGCACGGTGCCGAAGAACGCCACCCTGCTGGCCCGCGCGCTGTCGCCGGACACCGTGGACATCATCCGCGACATCAACAAGTACAGTAACAACACCATGGCCCGCCAGGTGTTCCTCAGCATCGGCGCGCAGAACCGCACCAGCGCGGACGCCAACGACGGCCTGGCGGCGCAGCGGGTGATCCGCCAGTGGCTGGCGCGCAAGGGCATCACCGCTTCGCACCTGGTGATGGAGAACGGCTCCGGGCTGTCCCGCGACGAGCGCGTCAGCGCCCGCGAGATGGCCGCCATGCTGCAAGCTGCCTGGCACAGCCCCTACGCCTCGGAGTACATCTCCTCGCTGCCGATCGTCGGCATCGACGGCACCATGCGCAAGCGCCTGCGCCACACGCCCATGACCGGCGAGGCCCACGTCAAGACCGGCACCCTCAACACCGTCCGCGCCCTGGCCGGGTTCAGCCGCGACGCCCGCGGCAACAACTGGGTGGTGGTGGCCATCCTCAACAGCAACCGGCCGTGGGGCGCTTCGTCCATCCTCGACCAGGTGCTGCTGGACCTCTACGCCTCCACCCGCGGCCAGTGAAACCAGCCGCGGGGCCCTGGCGAATCAGCGAGCGCTGATGCGCCAGGCCCGGTGGATCTTCGGGTTGCGGGCGAAGTCCTGGTCGAGGGTCTGGGCGCTGATGTCCTCGACCTGGTAGCGCGCTGCCAGGCTCGGCTCCAGCTCGAACTTGCGGAAGTTGTTGGAGAAGTACAGCACGCCGCCCTTGGCCAGACGGGTCATGGCCAGGTCGATCAGCTCGACCTGGTCGCGCTGCACGTCGAACACCCCTTCCATGCGCTTGGAGTTGGAGAAGGTCGGCGGGTCGATGAAGATCAGGTCGTATTCGCCGCGGTCCGCCCGCAGCCATTCCATGACGTCGCTCTGCACCAGCTTCTGCTTGTCGGAGAAACCGTTGAGCGACAGGTTGCGCCGCGCCCAGTCCAGGTAGGTCTTCGACAGGTCGACGCTGGTGGTGCTGCGCGCGCCGCCCTTGGCCGCATGCACGGTGGCGGTGGCGGTGTAGCAGAACAGGTTGAGGAAACGCTTGCCGGCGGCCTCGCGCTGCAGGCGCAGGCGCATCGGCCGGTGGTCGAGGAACAGCCCGGTGTCCAGGTAGTCGGTGAGGTTGACCAGCAGGCGCACGCCGCCCTCCTCCACTTCCATGAAGCGGCCTTCGCTGTTCTGCCGTTCGTACTGCTTCCTGCCGGCCTGGCGCTCGCGGCGCTTGATGACGATGCGCTCGCTGGGAATGCCGAGGGCCTGCGGCAGCGCCGCCAGGGCGTCGAGCAGGCGGGCCTGGGCCTTGGCCGGGTCGATGGACTTGGGCGCGGCGTATTCCTGCACGTGCACCCAGTCGCGGTACAGGTCCACGGCCAGGGCGTACTCGGGCATGTCCGCGTCATACACGCGGTAGCATTCGATTTTCTCGCGCCTGGCCCATTTGCCCAGTTGCTTGAGATTCTTCTGCAGGCGGTTGGCGAACATCTGCCCGCCCTCGCTCAGGCGCGCCGGCTCCGCCGGAGCTTGCACGGCGCCATCCTGGCGCGCCTCGGCACCGCGCTCGCCGGTGACGAACTGACGCGGCTCCACCTCGAACATCAGCAGCTTGCACGGCAACGCGCCGTTCCAGAAGGCGTACTGCTTGTGGCTACGGATGCCCATGCGCTTGCCCAGTTCCGGCGCCCCGGTGAAGACCGCGGCGTTCCAGCCCAGGCAGGCCTGGCGCAGGCGCTCGCCGAGGTGCTGGTAGAGGTACAGCAGGCTGGCCTCGTCGCCCAGGCGCTCGCCGTAGGGCGGGTTGCAGATCACCAGGCCGCGCTGGCCCTTGTCCGGGCGCGGTTCGAAGGTGGCCAGCTCGCCCTGGTAGACCTTCACCCACTCGCCCAGACCGGCGCGCTCGATGTTGTTGCGCGCCGGCTGGATCAGCCGCGGGTCCGCCTCGTAGCCGCGGATCCACAGCGGCGGCCGCGCCAGGCCGACGGCGGCGCGTTGCTCGGCCTCGGCCAGCAGTTTGCGCCAGAGGACCGGGACGTGGCCCAGCCACTTGTCGAAGCCCCAGTGCTCGCGCTTGAGGTTGGGGGCGATGTCGGCGGCCATCAGGCCGGCCTCGATCAGGAAGGTGCCGACGCCGCACATGGGGTCGGACAGCGCCCCGCCCTCGGCGGCCAGCTGCGGCCAGCCGGCGCGGATGAGGATGGCCGCGGCGAGGTTTTCCTTCAGCGGCGCGGCGCCCTGCTGCAGGCGGTAGCCGCGCTGGTGCAGGCTGTGCCCGGAGAGGTCCAGGGACAGCACCGCCTGGCCGCGGTCCAGGTGCAGGTGGACGCGGATGTCAGGGTTGACCTTGTCCACCGTCGGCCGCCGGCCGAACTCGGCGCGCAGGTTGTCGACGATGGCGTCCTTGACCTTGAGCGCGCCGAAGTGGGTGTTGTCGATGCCCGAGCCCTTGCCGCTGAACTCCACCGCCAGGCTGCCGCCGGGGTCCAGGTGATCGCTCCAGTTGACCGCGTTCACGCCCAGGTACAGTTCCTCGGCGTTGGCCACCGGGAAGCGCGCCAGCACCAGCAGCACGCGGTTGGCCAGGCGCGACCAGAGGCACAGCCGGTAGGCCGTCTCCAGGTCGCCGCGGCCGCGCACGGCGGACACCTGCGCGCGGGCATCGCTCAGGCCCAGCGCCTGCGCCTCGTCCAGCAGCAGGCCGTCGAGGCCCTTGGGGCAGGTGAGGAAGAGTTCGTAGTGTTCCGACATCGCCATTCCCGGGCCGCAGCCCTTTCCAGAGGGGCCTCGGCCCCTGTTGACCGGATGCCGCGTGAAAACGCTGGCACCCGGCCATGGTTCATTTCAAAAGGTTTCACAAAACCCGCGACCCGAGGTCGCAGCTACTTGCCCGCTCGTCGGGATGAGAGAACCTCTCAATTTCCTGGCAGTTCGCCAGGCTGCCTCGCACAAGCCCCTGAACATGCGGTTTCGGGCAATTTGCCCGACCCGCCCGGGGGAAAAACTTATGGCTTGAACCCATAAGAGTTAAGTCTTTATGACAAATTGGTTGTTCACAGGCTCGAAGCCCATGGTTTAGAACTCAGCTTAACCCGTCGCCGCAAAGGTGTCGGGCGGGGTCTGTCACGCCGGCAACAGGCCCCTTTTTGGCGGAACTGTCCGCCAGGCCTCCCAAGGGGGCCAACGGGACATAACAGTCAACAAGTGAGGGCAACACCCTATGAGAAGACTCAAGCGTGATCCGTTGGAAAGAGCCTTTATGCGCGGTTACCAGTACGGCATCAGTGGCAAGTCTCGCGATCTCTGTCCTTTCACCCATCCCACCACCCGGCAGTCCTGGCTCAACGGCTGGCGCGAGGGTCGCGGCGACAACTGGGATGGCCTCACCGGCACCGCCGGTCTTCAACGTCTGAATCAGATGCAACACGCCACCAGTTGACCAAAGGATCACACCGATTTCCCCAAGGCACGCCCCATCCGGGCGGCAGGGCGTAAGCCCAAGGGCTCCGAAAGGAGCCCTTTTTATTTGCCCGCGCGCTGCGCCTGGGCGATGGCGTCCACCGCTTCGCGGATCAGCGCCGGCCCCTTGTAGATGAAGCCCGAGTAGATCTGCACCAGGCTCGCGCCGGCGGCGATCTTCTCCGCCGCATGGGCGCCCTCGGTGATGCCGCCCGCGGCGATGATCGGCAGGCGGCCACCCAACTCGCCAGCCAGCACCTTGACCGTGTGGGTGCTCTTCTCGCGCACCGGCGCGCCCGACAGGCCACCGGCCTCGTCACCGAACGGCAGCCCCTCGACGCCTTCGCGGCCCAGGGTGGTGTTGGTGGCGATCACCGCATCCATCCCCGCCTCCACCAGCGCCGCGGCGACCAGGGCGGTTTCCTCGTCGGTCATGTCCGGGGCGATCTTGATCGCCAGCGGCACGCGGCGGCCATGCTGTTCGGCCAGGTCTTCCTGGCGCTGGCGCAGGGCCTCCAGCAGTTGCTTGAGCGAGTCGCCGAACTGCAGGCTGCGCAGGCCCGGGGTGTTCGGCGAACTGACGTTGACCGTGACGTAGCTGGCGTGGGCGTAGACCTTGTCCAGACAGATCAGGTAGTCGTCCACCGCGCGCTCGACCGGTGTGTCGAAATTCTTGCCGATGTTGATGCCCAGCACGCCGCGGTACTTCGCGGCCTTGACCCGCTCCACCAGGTGGTCGACGCCCAGGTTGTTGAAGCCCATGCGGTTGATGATCGCGGTGGCCTGCGGCAGGCGGAACAGCCGCGGCTTGGGGTTGCCCGGCTGCGGGCGCGGGGTGACGGTGCCGATCTCGACGAAGCCGAAGCCCAGTTGGGCGAAGCCGTCGATGGCGTCGCCGTTCTTGTCCAGGCCGGCGGCCAGGCCCACCGGGTTGGGGAAGTCGATGCCCATGACCTGCACCGGCAGGCTGGCCGGCTTCGGGCAGAACAGGCCGTTGAGCCCCAGGCGGCCGCCGGCGCCGATCAGATCGATGGACAGCTCGTGGGAGGTTTCCGGGGAGAGTTTGAACAGCAGCTCGCGGGCCAGGCTATACATGGTCGGGCATCGGTCGGCAAAATGGGGCGCTAGTATAGCCGGCCGGCCTGCCCCTAGGCGAGGCGCGGCCGCGGCGGGCCCGGCATGGCGCTCGCCCTTGAAAGGAAGGAAGCAACATTTGTCACTGCCCGGAAGCACAACCGCGACTGGCTTACCTATGCTTAAGGCTGTCGGCCGGGCATCGGGAGTTTGCCTTCGATCATGAATCCACCCCGCAACATGGTCCAGCGTCTCGCGGCCATCGCCCAGCGCCTGGGGCTCGGCAACGCCGACCTGCACAAGGTCTCGCAGCGCACCCGGTCCCTGGCCCTGAGCTTCAGCGCACCGGCGAGCCCGCCCAGCGGCATCGGCTGGCAGTCCGGCGCGCCGCTGTACCGCCTGATCGACCTGCCGCGCGGCGCCCTGTCCGGGCCGGTGCAGGAAGACAAGGCGCGCGCCCATGCCGCACTGAAGAAACTGGTTGGCTCCCGTCTGCTGGAGCTGCACGATGTCGACCTGCGCGAGGTGGACGGCCTGTGCACCCGCGGCTCCCTGGCGAATTCGGCGCTACCCGACTTCGAAGCCGTGGCGGCCGGTGATGCCGGACGCAAGGTGCGGATCATCAGCTACCGGGACTTCGGCAAGGCGCTTGGGCAGGCCCTGCCCGGCTTCGAGCGCGGCATCGAGCTGCAATTGCGCCGGGCCGACTGGCATGGCCAGCGGCTGTTCCTGGAGCTGGACAACCACACCGAGGCGTTCGCCTGCGCGGTGGCCTATGCGCGCCGCCGCGGCCTGGAACTGCGCCTGCCCGGCAGGGTGCGCCAGTTCAGCCTGCAGGGCAGCGCCCTGGACGACCTGGAGCGGCGCTACCACATGCTGGCGATGCCGACCCAGGCCTGGAGCGATGCCGGGTTCATGGGCCTGCTGCTGGACACCGGCCTGCCCTATGCGCGCTTCGGCCTGTTCAACAGCGAAACGCCGGAATCCCTGCTGCTGCCCAAGGACCACCCGCAAGCCGACGAATTCGGCGCCGGCCTGCGCAACATCGGTGCCCCGGACCTGCTGGGCTACCTGCGCGGCTGCGTCGCCTAGTCCCGCGTCTCTTCTTCGGACTCGTCGTCATCGTCGTCGGTCTCTGCGACGAGCTCGCGCCCCGGCTCCTGGCGCAGGCGCTCGAGCACGTCGTGGTGGCGGTTGCGCCACTCCTCCAGGCTGAGGCTGCTGCTCTCCAGCAATGCGGGGTTCTGCTCCACCAGGTAGACGGCGGCGGACTGCGCCGAATCGGCGATCTCCCAGGCCACCGACGCCGAGTCGATGGGCCCTTCGTAGGTGATCCAGCGGGCGAAATCCGGATAGACGCTGCAGACCTTCTCGAAATCCTCGTCGCGCATGCGCTGGCGACCGAACTCGATGTTCTCCACCGTCTTGGCCTTCATGCCGACGATCTTGGCGAATTCCGGGCGTTTGAGCCCGGTCAGCTCACGCAGGCCACGCAGTCTTTCCCCAGCGGTAAAAAGGAAACGTTTCTTCACGATCTGTAATCCATTTCCGGACATTCGAAGCACCATACAAAAACACTAATATTTAGTGTATTGTCTCGAGAGAGTCATTTAGTCTCCCTCCCCTAATAGCGCAGGCCATGGTGCAGGACACCACATGAAAGTGGAAGAACCCTTCTCCCCCGCTCCCGAGGACGAAACCTATTACTTGAGCCTCGAGCGTTTCGCCGAATTGCTCGGGATGTCCGATCAGCCGGAGGTTCTGGAGGAATGGATCGCCAACGGCAAGCTGCCGACGCGGGTAATTGCAGGACATCGCCTGGTTGACCTCAGAGAATTCCTACGCTCAGACGGGAAACCAAAGCCCTGAACACGCCGGAACTCCCACACTTATAAGCAGCCCACCGGGAGCAGGTGCGTGGTCATCCGCCGTGCCTGGAGAATAGCCAGGGCGTTTTTCCCTGGCAGGGGCCGCCGGAAGGACGGCGGCCGAGGGGGCATCACTCTTCCCGGCTGGCCTCGACCAGGCTCTCGTAGGCCGGCGCCGCCGGAATGCCGATTTCCAGGCACAGGGCCATGACCTTTTCCAGGTCGCAGCGGTACACCAGCACCGCCTGCAGCTCGTCGTCCAGTGGTTCGCTGAAGTCCAGCAGCACGTAGCCGCCCTTTTCCGGATAGAGCGCGCCGAGCTGCACCTGGATGCGCTTCAGCGCGGCGAGCGGCTCGGCCTTGTGCAGCTGCTTGGCCTGCAGCACGAAGTTCACGCTGGCGTCGAACGAGGCGCGGATGCCTTCGAACAGTTCCTTGTAGTCATCACCCTGGAACAGCACGATGTCCGGCAGGCTGCCGACCACCACCCACTCGCCCAGCGGGATGGGGAAGCTGTCGTCGTAGTTGATGTC
The DNA here is from genome assembly GCF_023516765.1 of Pseudomonas sp. R3.Fl. Taxonomy (NCBI): domain Bacteria; kingdom Pseudomonadati; phylum Pseudomonadota; class Gammaproteobacteria; order Pseudomonadales; family Pseudomonadaceae; genus Pseudomonas; species Pseudomonas sp. R3.Fl. Next base: position 5,659,805 of record NZ_JAMGSO010000001.1, on the reverse strand, counting down.
CGGGTTGGCGGCGAGGAAGGCCTCGGGGCCGGCGTAGGCCGCGGCGGCATCCTCGGCGATCTGGCGGATTTCCTCCGCGCCCATGCAGCCGGAGCTGATCAGGGTGAGGAGTTCGACGAGCTGTTCTTTCATGGCGCGGTCCCGGGAAGTGGCGAAGGCCGCGAAGGATAGCCGGATTCGGCCCGGCTTGCTGGGCCGCCGGAACCTATTGGCGCTCCCGGGTGTCGGAAGTCGGCTCGGACGATAGCGACTATCGACCGGGATGATTTCCCTGGCCGGCGGGCCATCGCTAGCCTTAGTCCATTCCCACTTTCCATGCCCCGGGTGAACCCGCCATGTTCCGATCCCTCTCCAGCCTGGTGCTGGCCGTCCCCGTGCTGGTGGGCTGCGCCGCGCAACCGGCCGCCACCGAGCCCCAGCGGGCGTACAGCGACGCCGAGGTCAAGGCCTTCGCCCTGAAGATCCTCAGCGCCAGCAACATGGACAGCGACCTCTACGCGCGCTACCGCCGCGCCCTGACCGAACCGCACCACGAGCGCAACGACGACACCGGCAGCTGAGGCCGCTCAGGGCGCCTCGACTTCCATCTCCGCCGGGTTCTCCACCCACACCAGGTTGCCATGCTCGTCGTTGTGCAGGGTCACCACCTGGGCCCCGTGCAGGCGGGCCAGGGTATCGCCACTGATGTTGAAGCTGCGCGACAGCGCCTGCCGGGACAGGTCGGGCATGCGTGAGCGGCGCTCGTAGCGCGCCGCGCGAATCTGGTTGTAGCGGGCCCAGGACACCAGCAGCGCGGCGATCAAGGCGCTGCACAGCACATAGACCATCAGCGTATCGAGCGTCTGCAGGAACTGCCCGCCCCAGTCCAGGCGCGGCCCTCGCCAGCCGCTGGCGAGCAGGCTGGCGATGCCGCGCTCCATCAGCCAGACGAAGACCGCCCAGGCGCACAGGGTCAGCAGAACATCCAGGCTCCGGGGCAGCCAGTGCTGCGGTGTCTTGATCAGGTTCATCACGAACTCCTCTTGATGCCACGGTCGGGGCTGGTCCAGCGCGCCCGGGTCTGGCGCGCCTTGAGCATCACCTTGGGGAAACTCACCAGGGTGGTCAGCAAGGTGACCAGCCAGAAGGCGAAGGGGTACCAGATCACCCAGAACAGCGAACTCGCCAGGTGACGCTCGTAGCGCCGCTCGATCAGCAGGCTCAGGGCGAACTGCAGCAGGCACACGCAGGCCAGCAGCAGCCCGGTGAAGGCCGGCGGCACTATGTCGGCGACGCGCAGGCTGGGCGGCATCTCGACCACCAGGCCGAGCGCCCAGAGCAGGATCGACAGCAGGAAGGTGAAGGCCCAGGCCGCCGACAGGCTGAACTCGATGAGCAGCGGCCACATGTAGCGGTAGCGCCAGGTCCAGATGCTGCGGATGTTCTTCAGCAGCACTTCGGCCCCGCCCTGCGCCCAGCGCAGGCGCTGCTTCCACAGGCCGCGGAGGGTCTCGGGCATGAGGATCCAGCACAATGCGCGGGGCTCGTAGAAGATCGACCAGTGGTCCAGCTGCAGCTTCCAGCTGATGTCGATGTCCTCGGTGATCATGTCCGTGCTCCAGTAGTCGACCCGCGCCAGGGCCGTGCGGCGGAACGCGGCGACCACGCCGGAGACGGTGAAGACCCGCCCGTAGACGCGCTGGGTGCGCTTGATCAGGCCGATGATGGAGGAGAACTCGCCGACCTGGACGCGGCCGATCAGCGTCGAGCGCGTGCGGATGCGCGGGTTGCCGGTCACCGCGCCGACCCGCGGGTTGTCGATCAGCGGGGCCACCAGGTAGGCCGCGGCGTTGGGGTCGAGCAGCGCGTCACCGTCGATGCACACCAGGTACTCGCTGCGCGCGGCCAGCGCGCCCATGCGCAGGGCCACGGCCTTGCCCTGGTTCTGCGCCAGGTGCAGCACGCGCAGCCGCGGCTCGCCTTCGGCCAGGGCATCGAGCACCTGCGCGGTGTTGTCGGAGGAACCGTCGTTGATGGCGATGACTTCGATGTTCGGGTAGTGCTGCGCGAGGGCCGCGCCTATGGTGTCGGCGGCGTTGTCACCCTCGTTGAAGCAGGGGATCAGGATCGACACCAGCGGCTCGCCGGCGAGATGCGGGACGTCCTCCGGCCAGGCCCAGTGGCGCTCCCAGTGCGCCCAGAAATAGATGCCGCCGGCCATCCACAGGGCCGACATGAACAGTGGGTAGAAGAACACGAAGTTCAGCAGTATCTCGCCGGTGAGGACGATGGCTACGCCGATCGGGCCGCCGAGCAACAGCAGCAGGACCAGCAAGGCAACGATGCGATCGATCATGGCTCGGGGTACCAGGCGTTGGAGATGGCCGGACGCAGCGCCTTGAGCTCGGGCTGGTCGTTGACGAAATCGTCCGGGTAGTAACCGAAGCTGCGCACGCCCTCCCACTGCAGGCGGTGCATCCAGCGCCGCAGCTGCGCGGCGTCGATGGGCGCCTCGCGCCCCTCGCGCCAGTCGCGCGCCTGCAGTTCGAAGACGCTGCGCTGCAGCGCGCCGGGGCGCTTGGCCACTTCGCGCACCAGGCGCTGCAGCCAGGCCTCGGACTGCTCCAGGGGCACGCCTTCCATCAGCGGCATGGCCATGGGCGCGGTCCAGTCGTAGGCGGCGAGGAAGTCGTCCAGGTTCTGCGCGAACCAGGCTTCGCTCTGCGGTTCGAGGATCGGCAGCGCATAGATGTTGCGCGCCGTCTGCACCTGCGGGCCGCGGACGGCGCGCACGCGCTCGGCGAGCTGGCGGGTGAAGTCGATGAGGTAGCGGCTCTTGAAGCGCGTCCAGCGCTGCAACGTCTGCGCATCGCCGCGCAGGCTGGCGATGTCGCCCGGCAGGCCGGCCGCGCGGTAGGCCGCCAGCGCCTGGGGCCCGGCATCCTCGAAGTCGGAGAGCAGCGCGTCGTCGTGGAACAGCAGGCCGGCGAAGGCGGCGTGCCCGGCCAGGTCCTCGTAGATCTCGGTGATCTGCTGGCGCACTTCGGGGTCGAACGGCGACAGCCGCCGGTACTGCTGCGGGTCGATCTCCAGGCGCCCGCTGTGCGGGTCCCAGCGCTGCACCCGCGGCAGCTGCGGCGACAGGTCGAAGGCCAGCACCGGCATCCAGGCGAACACTTCCACGCCGGCGCGGGTGCGCAGCTGCCAGGCGGCGCGGTTGAACAGGTCGGCGCGCATCGGCAGGTGCCGGTTGGGGAAGTACAGCGCTTTCACCGTGCCATCGCCCACCGGGTCGGCATAGGCCTGGAGGAACACGGTGTTGATGCGCAGGTCGGCGATGCGCTGCACCAGTTGCCCGAGGTTGGCCTCCATCTGCTGCGGGTCGGGATCGTAGACGTAGTCCAGGTCGACGTGGGCAACGCGCAGGTTGTCCTGCGCCTGGACGCGGCTGATGGCCGAGGTGAAGTGATGCAGGTTGGGGTCGCCGTTGAGCAGGAAGCGCGGCAGGTTGTCCAGGTGGTCGATGCTGCCCAGGCCATCCTCGAGGGTCAGGGCCAGGGCGTAGCCGTCGTCGCCGACCACCTGCAAGGCGGTGCCGCTGGCCGCGCCGTAGGGCCACACCCACACCCGCGGCGCCTTGCCGGTGATGCCCTGCAGGGTGCGGCTGATGCGCTTGACGTCGATGCCCACGCGGTTGCGGTATTCGGCCTCGGTTTCGTAGCGCCCGGCATTGGCCAGGTACAGGCGGTTGGCCGCTGCCGGCAGCTGACTGCCCTGCGGGTTGCCGGGGCCGCCGAAGTGCAGGGCCTCGGTGTGCGCGCCTATTTCCACCAGGCCGGACCGGGCGATTTCCGCGAGCTGCTGGCGGGTGAGGAAGCGCCGGCGCTCCACCGCCAGGCCGCCGAAGTCCACGCGCTGCTGGTCCGGGGTATCCAGCCAGACGCCCACCGGCGCCATGATCGCCGGCCAGTCGTAGGCCTTCAGGATCGGCAGCACGCGCTGGTAGAAGCTGCTGTAGCCGTCGTCGAAGCTCAGCAGCAGGGGTTTCTCCGGCAGGCTGCCGCGGCCGGCGCGGGCGGCCAGCAGCTGGTCCACGGAAATCGCCTGGAAGCCCTGCTCGTGCAGCCAGGCCAGTTGGTCCACCAGGTTGGCGGTGCGCACGGTCATGAAGGCCTGGTTGGCGTCGCTGTCGGCGATCTCGTGGTAGGCCAGGGTCAGGATGCGCCCCGACGGCCAGGGCTTCTCGTTGGCGGCGAGGGTGCGTTGCGCCGGCTCGACGAAGGGGGGCGCCTCGCTGGCGCAAGCCCCGATCAGCAGCGCCAGCCCCAACAGCAGGAAACGGTAGGTGGCTCTCATGTTCGGGTCCTAGAAGCGGTAGCTGAGGTCGAAGACCAGGCGGTAGTCCAGTTCGCGGTCGCCGTCGTAGGGGCGGCTGACGGCGGACAGGTTGAAGCCTGCGTCGAAGCGGTCGTCCAGGCTCAGGCGCTGGCCGTAGCCGAGCAGGCCGACGGCGCCGGTGCCGTGGTGCTGCTGGCTGTAGCTGCCGGCGCCGAGCTGGCCCTGCTGGGTCCAGCGCGTCTGGTAGCGGCGGTAGAGGGTGTGCTCCAGGTTCAGGCTGGGCAGCAGCAGCAAGTCCGACTTCGGGTTGAAATAGGGAACGTCCTCCGACTTGCTGTTGCGGCTGCCGGAAACCTCCAGGCCCAGGTCCGCCACCAGGTAGGGCGAGCTGTAGACACGCTGGCTGCCGGTGAGGGCGAGTTCGTGGCGCATGTTGCCGTCGCTGAAGTGCGAGGGTGAATAGGCCAGGCGCCATTCGCGCTGCTCGTTCTGGCGCCAGCGCAGGTAGCCGTCCAGGCGGTCGGAGCGGATGCCGCTGTTGAGCGCCCGCAGCGGTGTCTCGCGGGACAGGCGCGCGGCGCTCCAGCCGTACTGCCATTGGTCATCGATGTCGTGGACGCCGGACAGCCGCAGGCCCAGCTTGTCGCCGTCGCCGTAATCGTTGTGCGACACCTCCGCCTCCAGCGTGGTGTTGCGCCCGGTCCACTCGGTGCCGACGCGCTGCCAGCGATAGTGCCCGGTGCCTTCCTCGAAATCGCCGGTGGCATAGCCGGCGCCGCCGAACAGCCGCCAGTGGTCGGCGATGGGCGGGCTGTAGAGCACGCTGTCGAAGCCCAGGTCGCGGCTGCCGTTGACCTCGCCGCCATTGGCATGGCCGCCGTAGGCGCTGATGCGCAGCTCGGCCATGTGGTGGACCTGGCGCAGGTAGTCCAGGCGCTGGGCCTGCAACTGTTCGGGGAAGCGCTGGATGACGTCGTCGGCCAGCAGGTCCAGCTGCCGCCATTCCTGCAGCTCGCGCGCCACCATGCCCTGCTCGGTTTCCAGGGCCACGCCGCGCGGGTCGGTGCTTTCGGCGATCTTCAGCTGGTCTTCGGCGCGCCGTGGCCAACCGCGGGACAGGTAGGTGCTGGCCAGGCCGGTGCGCAGCCGCGAGTTGTCCGGCGCGCTTTCCACCAGGCTTTCGTAGTCCTGCTGCGCCGCCGGCAGGTCGTTGCGGTACAACCGGCCGTTGGCCTGCAGCAGGCGGGCCTCCAGCCAGTCGTCGTTGGGCAGGGCCACACCCATGCCCGGCGGATGCAGCCGCATCGGTTGCTGCGCCACCAGGCCATCGCTCAGGGAGGGCACCTCGTCGAGTCGTTCGCTTTCCACCAGGGCGTAGAACAGCCCCTGGTGGTCGTCCATCCAGTCGCTGTCCTTGTCGTTCTCGCTGGCGATCACCTGGCGGTAGAGTTCCGCGGCCCGCTCCGGCTGGCGCTGGTACAGGCTGGCGCCGGCGACCCAGCGCAGGGCGTAGGGCGGCAGTTGCACGCCCTCGGCATGCAGCCGCTCGTATTCCTCGACCACCTCGGCCATGCGCGCCCGGGCATAGAGGCCGCCCAGGCGGTCGATGCGCACCCGGCGCACTTCCTGCGCCGCGGCCGGGTCGCCGGCCCATTGCGCGAGGGACTGGTCGGCCAGGGCGATGGCCCGGTCAGCGACCACGAAGCGCTCGCTGTCGCGCAGGGGCGACACTTCCGCCAGGCGCACCAGCTCGGCGACGCGGTCGGCCTGCAGGCTGCGCTGCTGCGCCGCCGACAGCACACCGGGGTGGCGCTCGCCGAAGGCCAGCGCCTGGCGCGGCAGGCCGGCGGCCTGCAAGGCATCGACGTATTCGCTGAGCACGCGGCTTTGCTGCGGGGCCAGTTGGCGGGCCTGGTCCACCTGGAACAGCGCCGCATAGGGCTCGCCCATCTGCTGGTGGACATAGGCCAGGGCCAGGCGCCGCTCGGCATCGCGCGGCGCGGCGGCGACCAGGGCCGCGGCCTTCTGCAGCGCCTCAGGACCACGCCCGGCATCCACCAGGGTCATCGCCTGGCCTTGCAGCAGGACCTGGTCGCCGGGGTAGGCGGCCAGGCCGCGACGGTAGGCCTCCAATGCCTGGGGCCAGTGCTTGAGGTTGCGATAGGCCCGCGCCACCGAGGCCCAGGCGCCGCTGGACAACCGCGCCTGAGGATGGCGCTGGTAGGTCTGCAGCACCTCCTCGTCCAGTCCCGCCCAGCCGGCGATGATCAGGTGATCGTCCAGGCGCGCGGGGTCGTCGGGGCTCTGCCGCAGGCGCTGCAAGGCCGGCTGGTAATTGCCGGCGCGGGCCTCGCGCACGAGTTGGTCGTAATCCTCGGCGGCCTGGGCCCAGGCGCTGCCGAGCAGCAGCACGGCCAGGCACCCGCCAAGGGACAGCCCTCGCGGGAGCGGCCGTGAAGCAAGGAAGGACAAGGAAGTTTTGGGCACCACGAAGCAATCATCCCTAACTGCATGGAAGCCGCGCGAAAGCCGACACTCTGTCGATAACTGACGCAGCCGCCGCATGCCGGTTTATTGACATTCAGGCGAGAAGAAAAGCTTTCCGTCAGAATTTAGTCAACTGCCGTTCGTGAAAAAACGCTGACGTCCTACAGCGATCCACCCAGCCTATCCGGATAAAAGCCAGTAAATTGACGAACAAGGGCAAAACCTGGCAAAGCGATTTTTTGACGGAGGCAAGCTACGGCTTAGCCATACATGTCATTCAGGACCTTTAATATCGATAAATATCGACATTGATTCCTGTCTTCCGGAAAACTGTCGAAAGATGGCTAATAGCCATTGACCATAGCCGTTCCTTCCGAAAGAGCGGCCAGAAATGTAACCAAACATTTCGAAATAGAGTGAAACGCGAAAGGATCTCAAACGGATCCTTCGGGCGACATTTCCTCGTAGGAGCGAGCTTGCTCGCGAATGAGCCCCCCCGCAGCGGAGTCTGTTCGCGAGCAAGCTCGCTCCTACGAGAAGCCGTGCCCAGGTCCTGTCCGTGATTCGCGCGCAGGGCGCGCTCCTACAGGTGGGATCGGAGGTGGGTGTGGGGTAGGAGATCCTATCCGCGAACCGCGCCGATATGTCTGGCTATCGCGGACAAGGTCCGCTGCTACGACGGTGGTTCTCCTTCTCCATAGGCCGCGCCGCGGGGCTCTTCGTAGGAGCGAGCTTGCTCGCGAATGAGCCCCGCAGCGGAGTCTGTTCGCGAGCAAGCTCGCTCCTACGAGAAGCCGTGCCCGCCGGTATGGTAGGAGCGGACTCTGTCCGCGATTCGCGCGCAGGGCGCGCTCCTACATGGAAATGGTGTGGGTGGGGCCGTCGTAGGATGGCGTTGAGCGAAGCGATACCCATCGCCATGGCCGCATGGGTTTCGCCAAGGCTCAACCCATCCTACGAAAAGCGGCAAGGCAGCTCCCCACCTGACGTCCGGGCAAAAAAAGCCCCGCACAAGGCGGGGCTCGGGAACAACGACCGGCTCAGCCGGCGGGCATCAGGCAGCGACGCTCGCGCCGTGCTGGCTGCTCTGCGCCAGGTCCAGCAGTTCGCGGTTGGCCACCGCGTACATGGCGTAGTCGGTGCTGGTGGAGGCACGCAGTTCCACCAGCATGGCGCGCCAGCGCTCGGCCATTTCGCGGTGCTGGTCGATCCACAGCGCCACGCGCTCGCCCATGTCCTGCGGGCCGTCCTGCATCTGCAACACCGAGACGGTGATCGCCCGCTGCTGCCAGTCGAGGTCGTCGCGGAAGGCTTCGCGGGCCAGCGCCTGCCAGTTGTTCTCCACCGGCAGGTTGCTGATCTGCTGCAGGTACCAGGTCAGCTCCAGCTCGCTGCCGATGGCGAAGTAGGCGCGCGCCACGTCGGCCGGGTCGCGGCCGGTGACGTCCGCCGCCTCGATGATCGGCAACAGGGTGTAGAGGTGGCTGGTGCCGGCGACCATGCGCGCCAGCAGTTCCGGCACGCCGGCGTCGACGTAGGCCTGGTAGCGCGCCTGCCACAGCTCGCGGGTCGGGCCTTCGAGCAGTTCGTTGAGCTTCAGGCCCAGGGCCGCGATGCGCGGGCCGAAGTGGGCCACGTCGCGAGCGGCGTCCTGCTCGTTGCGGCGGCTGCGCAGGAACCAGCGGGTGGCGCGGCGGCCCAGGCGCATCAGTTCGTCCATCAGGGTCAGCTGGACTTCCGCCGGCACCTGGTAGTCGAGCTGCTCGATCTGGCGGAACCAGTGCGGCAGGTGGAACACGTCGCGGACGATCACGTAGGCGCCGGCGACGTTGGCCGGGGTCATGCCGGTGGACTCCTTCAGGCGCTGCACGAAGGTGATGCCCATGTGGTTGACCAGGTCGTTGGCGATCTGCGTGCTGACGATCTCGCGCTTCAGCCGGTGCCGGCGCATGGCCGTGCCGAACTTGGCCACCAGGGTCTGCGGGAAGGCCGTCTCCATGTCGCGGGTGAGGTAGTCGTCGTCCGGCACCAGCGACTTGAGCAGCGACTCCTTGAGGTCGATCTTGCTGTAGGAGATCAGCACCGACAGCTCGGCGCGGGTCAGCCCCTGGCCGGCGGCGATGCGTTCGGCCAGGGCCTCGTCGTTGGGCAGGAACTCCAGGGCGCGGTCGAGCTTTCCGCGCGCCTCCAGGTCGCTCATCAGCCGCTTGTACTCGGCGATGCGCTCGCGGGCGCGGCGCTCGGCCAGGCTCAGCGCCTGGGTCTGCTTGTAGTTGTTGCCCAGCACCAGGTCGCCGACCTGCTCGGTCATCTCGGCGAGCAGCACGTTGCGCTGCTTGCCGGTCATGTCGCCGGCGGCCACCACCTCGTTGAGCAGGATCTTGATGTTGACCTCGTGGTCGGAGCAGTCCACGCCACCGGCGTTGTCGATGAAGTCGGTGTTGCAGGCGCCGCCGTTGAGGCCGAACTCGACGCGGCCGAGCTGGGTCACGCCCAGGTTGCCGCCCTCGCCCACCACCTTCACGCGCAGCTCGCGGCCGTCCACGCGCAGGGCGTCGTTGGCCTTGTCGCCGACGTCGGCGTGGCTTTCCTTGCTGGACTTGACGTAGGTGCCGATGCCGCCGTTCCACAGCAGGTCGACCGGCGCCTTGAGCAGGGCGTTGATCAGCTCGGTGGGGGTCAGGCGTTCGGCCTGGATGTCGAAGCGCGCGCGCACCTCGGGGCTCAGGGTGATGCTCTTGGCGCTGCGCGGGAACACGCCGCCGCCGGCGGAGATCAGCGAGGCGTCGTAGTCCGACCAGGCCGAGCGCGGCAGGTTGAACAGGCGCTGGCGCTCGGCGAAGCTCACCGCCGGGTCCGGGTTGGGGTCGAGGAAGATGTGCAGGTGGTTGAAAGCGGCCACCAGCTGCAGCTTGTCGGACATCAGCAGGCCGTTGCCGAACACGTCGCCGGCCATGTCGCCGATGCCGATGACGGTGACGCTGTCCTTCTGCACGTCGATGCCGCGCTCGCGGAAGTGCCGCTGCACCGAGACCCAGGCGCCGCGGGCGGTGATGCCCATGCCCTTGTGGTCGTAGCCGGCCGAGCCGCCGGAGGCGAAGGCGTCGCCCAGCCAGAAGCCGTACTCGGCGGCGATGCCGTTGGCGATGTCGGAGAAGGTCGCGGTGCCCTTGTCGGCGGCCACCACCAGGTAGGGGTCGTCCTCGTCGTGGCGCACCACGTTGGCCGGCGGCACCACCTCGCCCTCCTTGAGGTTGTCGGTGATGTCCAGCAGGCCGGAGATGAAGATGCGGTAGCAGGCGATGGCCTCGGCCTGGATCTCGTCGCGGCTGCCGCCCACCGGCAGGCGCCGCGGGATGAAGCCGCCCTTGGCGCCGACCGGGACGATCACCGCGTTCTTCACCTGCTGGGCCTTGACCAGGCCGAGCACTTCGGTGCGGTAGTCCTCCTCGCGGTCGGACCAGCGCAGGCCGCCGCGAGCGACCTTGCCGCCGCGCAGGTGCACGCCCTCGACGCGCGGGCAGTAGACGAAGATTTCGTACTTGGGCACCGGCTTGGGCAGCTCGGGGATCGCCTTGGGGTTGAACTTGAAGCTGAAGTAGCTCTTGTTCTGGCCGGCGGCGTCGGGCTGGTAGAAGTTGGTGCGCAGGGTGGCCTTGATCAGGTCCAGGTAGCGCCGCAGGATGCGGTCCTCGTTGAGCACCTGGACGTCGTCCAGGGCGCTGAGGATGGCCTGTTCGAGCTTCTGCTGCTTGTCTTCCAGGTCCTCGGCGGTGAGCTTGCGGGCCAGGTAGAAGCGCGTCTTGAACAGCCGCACCAGTTCGCGGGCGATGTCCACGTGGGCGTTCAGCGCGCTGGCGATGTAGCCCAGGTCGAAGCCCAGGCGGATCTGCTTGAGGTAGCGGGCATAGGCGCGCAGCAGGGCGACGTCGCGCCACGGCAGGCTGGCGGTCAGCACCAGGCGGTTGAAGGCGTCGTTCTCGGCGTCGCCGTTGACGATGTGGATGAAGGCGTCCTGGAGGATTTCGTTGAGCTGCTGGATGTCCACGTCCAGGCCTTCGGCGTAGGTGAAGGCGAAGTCGTGGATCCAGTACTCGCGGCCGTTGGCGTGGCGCAGGCGGTAGGGGAACTCGCCGAGCACGCGCAGGCCGAGGTTCTCCAGGATCGGCAGCACGTCGGACAGCGCCAGCGGCGCGTCGGCGTGGTACAGCTTGCAGTGCAGTTGCTGCTCGCTCTGCGCCAGCGGCTGGTAGAAGCTCATCACCAGCGGGCGGGCATCGGACAGGCTGAGCAGGTGCTGCAGGTCGACCACCGCGAAGTGCGGGGCGAAACGCTCGCGGTAGCCGGCCGGGAAGCCCTTGGGGAAGTCCTCGAGGATGTTGGTGCCCTGCCCTTCGCCGAAGTTCTCCACCACCAGCGCGGCGTAGTCGTCCTGCCAGGAACGGCAGGCCTGGATGGCCTCTTCCTCGAGCAGCTTGGTGTCGATGTCGATGCGCGTCTTCGGGTCCACCCGCAGGATGAACTGCACGCGGGCCAGGGTCGATTCGGAGAAGAAGGTCCAGAACTCGCAGTCGCTGGCCTTCAGGCGCTCGCGCAGGACCTGCTCGATCTTGATCCGCGTCTCGGTGGAATAGATGTCGCGCGGCACGTAGGCCAGGCAGTAGGCGAAGCGGCCGTACGGGTCCTTGCGCAGGAACAGGCGGATCTTGTTGCGCTCCTGGATCTGCACGATGGCCATGGCGGTGCTGTACAGCTCGTCCACCGGCGTCTGGAACAGGTCGTCGCGCGGCAGCACTTCCAGCACCTGGGCCAGCTCCTTGCCCAGGTGGCCGTTGGCGTCGAAGCCGGAGCGGCGCTCGACCTCGGCGACCTTGCCGCGGATCGACGGGATGTGGCTGACGCTCTCGTTGTACACCGAGGAGGTGAACAGGCCCATGAAGCGGAATTCGCGCAGTACCTTGCCCTTGGCGTCGATCTCGCGGATGGACACGTAGTCCGGGTAGGCCGGGCGGTGCACGCGGCTGGGATGCGAGGCCTTGGCGAAGGACAGCAGCAGCGGCTCGCGCAGGTAGGCCACCGCGTAGTCCTCGATGTGCAGGTCTTCCTTGCTCAGGCCGGTGCGCAGCAGCTTGGTCACGCCGAGGAAGGACTTCTCGTCGTAGTTCACCCGGCCGCCGTCGCCCTCGTCGACCACGGTGAATTCCTCGTAGCCGAGGAAGGTGAAGTGGTTGTCCAGCAGCCATTCGAGGAAGGCGCGGACCTCGGCGGTCTCCTCGGCGCGGGCCTTGGCCTTCGACTTGCCGAGCCAGGCCAGCAGTTCCTCGGCCTTGCCGCGCATGGCCGGGAAGTCGGCCACCGCCAGGCGCACCTCGCCCAGCACTTCCAGCAGGGTCTTCTCCAGGGTGCGCAGCTCGCCGACGTGGGAGGCGCGGTCGATCTCCAGGTACATCAGCGACTCATGGCGCACGTCCTTGCCCTGGCTGTTCTTCGGCAGCACTTCCAGCAGCTCGCCCTTGGCGTTGCGGCGCACGCTGACCACGGTGGTCTGCAGGGTGTGGATGCTGTAGCCGCGGCGGTTCAGCTCCATGCGCACCGAGTCGACCAGGAACGGCTGGTCCGGGTGCAGCACCTGCACGGCGGTGTGCGTGGACTGCCAGCCGTGCTTCTCGTAGTCGGGGTTGTACACGCGCACTTCCGGCTCGGCCGGGTCGAAGCGCTCCAGCAGGCGCCAGGAGGACAGGGTGCAGCCGACCAGGTCGGACAGGCGGCGCTGGGTCAATTCGTCGAGGGAGATGAGGCTGAAGAACTGTTCGGCGAACAGGGCTACTTGTGGCAGCACCTTTTCGCCGACGTGCTGCGCCAGGGCCGATTGCAGTTGCTGCTGGAAATCGGCTTTGCTGGCCGCGGTGAAGAACGCCATGGTCAATGCTCCGCTTGGCTTGTCATTGGGTGAAGCAAGGGCTTTCTCGAGCTGCGAATCGCCCCGGGAGTGGCGCCGAGCCACCGTCTTCCGATGAAGTTCAGCAGATGCTGGGCATTAATCCAGGCAGGGGAAGCATCCAGGTAGGCGGCCGGACCGCCCGGTCACGATTCACTTGCGGAGCTTAACGAGACGGCGCGGCAATGGGATTACCAAGCCGCGACATATTCGTTCATGCAGGGGTAACGGGGCGTGCCGGCCGCTGGCCGGCACGCCCGTCGCGGCGGGCTCAGCGCTCCCAGTCGGGCTTCTGCAGGCGCAGGCCGTGGAGGCCGTCGTAGGCCGCGCGCTGCGGCGGCTGCCAGCCTTCGAGCAGGGCCGGCTCGACGCGGTAGATCTCCACGCCCAGCGGGCGGCAGACGCTCAACGGGTCCTGCGCCTCGGGGCCCCACATGGGCAGCGACAGGTCGCCGCCCGGGCAGGTGGACAGCGCGCAGAGCACGTCGATCTCGGCGAAGAACTCCAGGTAGTCGCCCTGCTTCGCCGGGCAGGCCTTCATGAAGTACATGTCGTCGTGGTTCAGGCCGGTGCACTGGAAGATGTTCAGCACGTCGTGCACGTCGAACTCGGTGAGGCCGTGGGGCAGCACCGCGCGGGTCAGGTTCGAGTGGCAATGGTGGTGGAAGTCCTCGCCGGTGAGCATCTTGTTGACGTAGGGGTCGCAGCGCGTGCCCAGCAGGTCGTGCACGCGCCCGCCGTGCTCGTCGATGCCGTAGGCGGCCAGGCTGTCGTCGGTGATGGTCAGCAGCGGGCGGAGGAACGGCAGGTTCGACCACAGGCGGTCGTAGGTGCTGACGTGGGCGCCCTGCAGCTGGCGGGTGCGTGCGGCCCACATGCGCTCGCGCGGGTCGTTGGCGTTCCACACGTTGAAGTCGCCGACCTGCGGGCCCACCGGGGTGGTGACGCGGAACAGGTGCCCGGCCGGCACCTTCCAGGCGCGGCCGGTGCGGATCGGCACCTCGAACTGCTCGATCAGGCTGCGCGCGCCCTTGCCCTCGCGCAGGCGGTCGTAGAACGCCTTGTCCACCTGCAGGGCGGAACCCTTGTTGGCCTGGTAGGCGGCGGGATAGTCCTTGTACATGTTCGGTGTCTCCTGGTTCAGAGGGAGTGGGGCGTGCTGAGCAGGTCCAGCAGCGCGTTTTCGGAATCCTCGAGGTAGCTGGCCATGGCCTCCGCCGCCTCGTGCTTGCGACCGGCGCCGAGCAGGTCGTGGATGTGCCGGTCGCGGTCGATCCAGGGGCGCTGGAAGTTCTCCTCGTTGGGCGCGAGGGAGAACACCAGGCGCATCTGCGCCGCGACGTTGGCGAAGAACTCGTCGAACAGCGGGCTGCGCATCAGCCCGACGATGTGCTGGTGGAAGTGCAGGCTGTGGGTGCCGAAGGCCTGCCAGTCCTCGCGATCCTGGGCCAGCTCGGCGGCCTCTATGGCCTCCAGCATGCGGTCGGACTGGTACTCGCGCAGCGGCTTGCTGGCGAGGATCGCCTGCAGCTCCAGGGTGCGCCGCACCAGGAAGATGTCGCGCACCTCGGCCAGGCCCAGGCGGCGCACCATCACGCCCTTGTTGCGCACGTAGGTGGCCAGGCCCTCGCGGCCGAGCTGGTGCAGGGCCTCGCGGATGGTGTTGCGCGAGGCGTTGTAGCCCTTCACCAGCTCGCTCTCGACCAGCGCCATGCCCGGCAGCAGGCGCCCGCCGATGATGTCCTCGCGCAGTTCGTTGGCGACCTGGGCCGACAGCGACAGGCCGCCGGCATCTTTGTTTTTCATCTGCGGCCCTCCTCAGGCCAGTTGGACGTCCTTGAGGAACCGCCCCATGCGCTCGCTGCGCTGCTCCAGCAGCTCGCGCGGCGGCCCGGCCTGGACGATGCGCCCGGCCTCCATGAACACCACGCGGTCGGACAGACGGAAGGCGAAGTTCATTTCGTGGGTGACGATGACCATGGTCATGCCCTCCTTGGCCAGCTCCTCGATCACCGCCAGCACGTCGCCGACCAGCTCCGGGTCCAGCGCCGAGGTCGGCTCGTCGAACAGCATCACCGCCGGGCGCATGGCCAGCGCGCGGGCGATGGCCACGCGCTGCTGCTGGCCGCCGGAGAGCTGGTGCGGGTACTTGCCGGCGTGTTCGAGCATGCCCACCTTGTTCAGCAGCGCCAGACTCAGCTGGCGCAGCTCGGCGGCGTCGGCGTGACCATGGTGGTGCGGGGCGAGCATGACGTTCTCCAACACCGTCTTGTGCGGGAACAGGTTGAAGCCCTGGAACACCATGCCGACCTGGACGATGCCCTGCATGTGCACCTTGTTGCCCAGCGGCCCGCCCGGCTCGCGCGCGCCGCGCAGGAACGGCTTGCCGCAGAGAGTCACCTCGCCCTGGTCGAGCGCTTCCAGGCCGTTGAGGGTGCGGATCAGGGTGGTCTTGCCCGAACCCGAGGGGCCGATGATCGACACCACCTCGCCCCAGCGCACGTCGAGGTCGATGCCCTTGAGCACCTCCAACTGGCCGTAGTGCTTGCGCGCCCCACGCACCTGCAGGGCGAAGGCGCCCTGCCCGGCGCTGGCCTCGCTGCGCCGCGAAACCACCGCCGGCAGCTCGCCGACCGGCACCGGGCGCGGCTGCCGGCGGGTGACGTCGAGATGGTTCTCCAGGCGCCGCAGCAGGTAGCTGAACACGGTGACGATGAACACATAGTAGAAGGCCACCGCCAGCATGGTCTCCATCACCAGGAAGTTCTGCGTGTAGAGCTGCTGGCCGACCAACAGGATTTCGCTGAGGGAAATCACCGAGACCAGCGAGGTCAGCTTGACGATGGTGATGTACTCGTTGGCCAGGGTCGGCAACGCCACGCGCAGCGCCTGGGGAATCACGATCAGCCACTGCACGCCGCGGTAGCCGATGCCCAGCGCCTTGCCGGCCTCCAGCTGGCCCTTGGCGATCGCCAGCAGGCCGCCGCGATGGATTTCCGCGATATAGGCCGTCTCGCTCAGGACCATGGCGATCAGCCCAGCGCCGTAGGGGTTGGAGAGCAGCGCGCTGGTGCCGGGGAAGACCTGCGGCAGGTTGTAGACGAAGATCAGCAGCACCAGCAGCGGCAGGCTGCGGAAGAACCAGATATACAGCGCCGCCGCGTCGCGCAGGTAGCGCCGCGACGATTGCCGGGCCAGGGCCACCAGGAAGCCGAGGACGATGCCCAGCAGCCAGGTTTCCAGGCTCAGCTCCACCACGGTGCCCACCGCGCGCCAGAAATCGGCGTTCCACAGCAGGCCCAGGGCATAGTGCCAATCGAAATGCATGTTCTTGCTCCGTATTGCTCGGCCGGTCGTCGGTTCAGTTGCCCAGCGCCTGGGCGACGTCCGCCGCGCTCGGTTCGGCGAGGTTGTAGCGCGCCAGCAGGGCCTGGTATTCGCCGTCCTGCTTCATGGCCTCGAAGCCCTGGCGCAGGCCGTCGAGCAGTTCGCCGTTGCCCTTGCGCACGGCCAGGCCGATGACCACCGGGTAGATCAGCTCGCGGGAGGCGATCTGCAGGCGGCCCTGCAGCTTCTCGGCGGTGATCTTGGCCACCGCGGCGTTCTCGAACTGCACGTCCACCGCCTTGGCCAGCAGCGCCTGGGCGGCCTCGGGCGAGGTGGGGAACTCGCGCGACTGGATCGCCGGCTTGCCCTGGGCCTCGCAGTAGTCGCGCGACACCTCCAGCAACTTGGGAATCCACGAACCGCCCTTGATCGAGGCCACGCGCTTGCCGCACAGGTCCTCGGCGCGCTGCGGGCGGAAGTCGTCGTCGCTGCGCACCATCAGCGAGGCGCCGCTCTTCAGGTACGGCAGGAAGTCCACCTGGCGGGCGCGCTCGGGGGTGACGTAGAGCGCCGAGGCGACCACGTCGAAGCGCCGCGCGTTGACACCCATCACCAGGTTGGCGAAGCGGGTGTCGCGGAACTCCGGCTGCAGCTTCAACTGCTTGCCCAGCGCCCTCATGAACTCCGGGTCGAAGCCGGCGGGCTGGCTCTGCTCGAGGTAGGCGTAGGGTGGGTAGGTGAGGTCCGAGCCGATGCTCAAGCGGCCCTCCTCCAGGGTGCCGGTTACCGCCGCCATGGCCGGTGCGGCCAGCGCCAGTACGCCGGGCAACGCCAGTGCCGCCAGCCAGCCCGCCTTGCCTGCAAATCGCTGTTTCATGGTGAAGCCCTCGCATGGTGATTGTTCAACAATATTTCCGTTACGAGTAATCAAACTTGATGCCAATTAATAAGAAGGCCGACTGAAAATGGCGTTGGGAAGGAAAAAATCCGCTCTTTTGGGGGGAAGTGCCGGCCCCCACATGCCCCACTACGGGGCGGGCGTTACCAAATGGAGCAGCGTGCTAGCGAAAGGCTACCCAGCGCCCCGGCGGTAACAGCGACAAACCAGGCAACGAGCAGGCTGCACGGCCTAAGGTGGCCGGTAACACGCCGGGAAACGCTCCGTTATCCGTGCCGCCTGCGGGCTGAGCCAGGCGTAGATGGCCTGGCGCAGCGCCTGCGCGGTAGCGGGCATGCAAGGGTAGCGGGGGCGCCCAGGCAGCCGAGCTTCCCCCGCAACAGGCGCCCCGGGCGCGGGACTCAGAGCTGGCCGTAGAGCAGGTCGCTGACCAGCATGCAGCCCGGCGCATGGGTGATGAACAGCTCCGGCTCGGCCTCGGCCAGCACCGCCTGCGGGGTGACGCCGCAGGCCCAGAACACCGGCAGTTCGTCGGCGGCCAGGGCCACCGGCTCGCCGTAGTCCGGCGCCTGCAGGTCGGCGATGCCGATCAGCGCCGGGTCGCCGATGTGCACCGGGGCACCGTGGGTCAGCGGGAAACGCCCGGTGATCTGGCTGGCGCGCACCGCGTCGGCGGCCTTCAGCGGGCGCATCGACACCACCATGTGGCCGGCCAGGCGCCCGGAGGGGGTGTTGGCGATATGGGTGCGGTACATGGCCACGTTGCGCCCCTGCTCGATGTGGCGCAGGGCTATGCCTTCGTCCTGCAGCGCCTGCTCGAAGGAGAAGGAGCAGCCGATGGCGAAGGCGACGAAGTCGGCCTCCCACAGCTCGCCGATGTCGCTCGTTTCGCGGTGGGGCTGGCCGCGGCGGTACACGCGGTACAGCGGCACGTCGCTGCGCACGTCGATGTCGACGCCGAGCTTGTGGAAGCGCGGCGAGCCGGGCTCGGTGACGTCCAGCAGCGGGCAGGCGCGCGGGTTGAGCACGCAGAAGCGCAGGAATTCGTCGGCCCAGGAACGCTGCAGGATCACGATGTTGGCCTGCAGGTGGCGCTGGCCGAGGCCGCTGGTGTGCCCGGCGTAGTCGCCGCGGCGGATCAGCCGGCGCAGTTCGAGCGGGCTCAGGGAGGCGAGATCGTGGGGCTGGGCCGGGGTCATCGGCGGTCTCCTGATGGTGGGCAAGGCCCCCGTTCTAGTCGGCCGGCGCCGAGGCCGTCCAACAAATAGTTTCCGTCCCCGGGCATCGGAAAAATTTATTCAGCGGCCCGCCGGCAGCAGCACGATGCGCGACTCGCCGGCGCTGGCCGCATAGTCGGCGAGCACCGTCCGGCTCATTTCCACCACCTGCTCCACCAGCTCCAGGCCGCTGCCGCCGCGCCAGGAGGCCACCAATGGCAGCTCCGGCGGCGACGGCTCCACGTCCAGCACCCGCAGTTCGCCGCGCTCCAGCTCCTGGACCACCAGCGCCGGCGGCAGCGCGCCTATGCCGAAGCCATCGCGCACCAGGCGCGTCATCGCCGCCACCGAGTTCACGCAGTTCAGGCGCGGCAGGCTGACGTCGCGGGCCTGGAGCATGGTGAGCAGGTCCAGGTGCGGTCGCGAATGCTTGGAGAAGGTCAGCACGCGTTCGCGGAACAGGTCCTCCAGCCCCGTGTAGTCGCGGTCGTAGGGCGAGCCCCGGGGCACCACCCAGCGCAGCGGGTAGCTGCCCAGCTCCAGGTTGAGCACCGATTCGTGGCGGATGGCGTCGGTCTGGAAGATCAGGTCCAGGTAGCCCTTGCGCAACTGCTCGGCGAGGTTGATCGCGGTGTCCGCCATCAGCTCGATCTCGAGGTCCGGGAAGCGCTCCATGCCACGCGCCACCAGGGGGCTGAGCCAGGTGTGGATGACCGTGTCCATGGCGCCGATGCGGATACGCCCCTGGCCGACGCGGCCGGCGTCTATGGCCTGGCGCAGCGACTGCGCGGTGTCGAGCATGCGCTCGGCGTACTCCAGCACCTGGTGGCCCTCGGGGGTCAGGGTCACGCCGCGGGAATCGCGAACGAACAGCTTCACGCCCAGATCGCCTTCGAGCACGGCGATACGGCTGGAAATGGCGGCCTGGGTGCTGAAGAGCTTCTCGGCGGTGAGGCGGAAGCTCTTCAGGCGGGCGACCCAGACGAAGGTCTCGAGGAATTTCAGGTTCATGGCCGGTACCGGGCGGGGACGCGCAAGCATAACCCCACCCCGCCGGCACCGCGAATGCCGCGCCAGGGGCGGGTATCGGAAATTCTTGTCACCGGCGACCGCATAAATTAGTTGGACGCATGCCCCCGGGCCTCGAAGAATCCGGGCCCAGGCGACGGCGAGATGTGGTACCGGCCGCTAGAACAATTCCAAGAACGCAAGAGCGGAGATCCCCCATGGAAAAGCAGGCGAGCCCGGCCGTCCCCCTCGACGTGGGCAGCGGCAGCTATTTCGGCTGGTACCGTGAACTGGACAAGCAGGAACGACGGACCTTCTGGAGCTGCAAGATCGGCTACGGCCTGGACGGCATGGATACCCAGATGCTCAGCTTCGTCATTCCCACGCTGATCGCCCTGTGGGGCATAAGCACCGGCGAGGCGGGCCTGATCCACACCCTCACCCTGCTGGCCTCCGCCGCCGGCGGCTGGGTTGCCGGCATCCTCTCCGACCGCATCGGCCGCGTCCTCACCCTGCAGTTGACGGTGCTGTGGTTCGCTTTCTTCACCTTCCTTTGCGGGCTGGCGCAGAACTACGAGCAGTTGCTGATCGCGCGCACCCTGATGGGCTTCGGCTTCGGCGGCGAGTGGACCGCCGGCGCGGTGCTGATCGGCGAGGTGATCCGCGCCCGCGACCGCGGCAAGGCCGTGGGCCTGGTGCAGTCCGGCTGGGCGCTGGGCTGGGGCGTCACCGCCCTGCTCTACGCCCTGCTGTTCAGCGTGCTGTCGCCCGAGTACGCCTGGCGCTCGCTGTTCCTCCTCGGCCTGCTGCCGGCGCTGTTCGTGCTGCTCGTCCGTCGCCTGGTCAAGGAACCGGAGGTCTACCAGCGCGCCAAGGCCCTGGAGAGCGGCGAAAAGATCGGCTTCCACGAAATCTTCGCCCCCGGCATGCTCAGCATCACCCTGCGCGCCTCGCTGCTCACCACCGGCGCCCTGGGCGGCTACTACGCCATCACCTCCTGGCTGCCGACCTACCTGAAGACCGAACGCCATCTCAGCGTGCTCGGCACCGGCGGCTACCTGGCCATGGTCATCCTCGGCTCCTACGTCGGCTATGTGGTCAGCGCCTTCCTCACCGACCTGCTGGGGCGCAAGAAGAACTTCATCCTGTTCGCGGTCGGCTCGTTCATCGTGGTGCTGCTCTACACCCAGCTGCCGATCGCCAACGCGGCCATGCTCTGGCTGGGCTTCCCCCTGGGCTTCTTCGCCTCGGGCATCTTCAGCGGCATGGGCGCCTTCCTCACCGAACTCTTCCCCACCCGCATCCGCGGCTCGGGCCAGGGCTTCTGCTACAACGCCGGGCGCGCCATCGCCGCGCTCTTCCCCATGCTCATCGGCATGATCAGCCAGCACGTGCCGCTGGGCCTGGGCATTGGCGGCTTCGCCGCGGTGTCCTATGGCGTGGTCATCCTCGCCGCCCTGAGCCTGCCGGAAACCCGCGGCAAGCAGTTGGAACCCTGAACCGCAGCGACCTACGAGGACGACCATGCACCTCCCCCTGCTCAACTGCGACATCGGCGAAAGCTTCGGCGCCTGGAAAATGGGCCTGGACGCCGAGGTCATGCCGTACATCGACTGTGCCAACGTCGCCTGCGGCTACCACGCCGGCGATCCCGGCAGCATGCGCCGCACCGTGGCCCTGGCGCTGGCACACGACGTGCGCATCGGCGCCCATCCCGGCTACCCAGACCTGCTCGGCTTCGGCCGCCGCTCGCTGGAATGCAGCGCGCAGGAGATCGAGGACATGCTGCACTACCAGATCGGCGCCCTCGACGGCATCTGCCGCGCCCAGGGCGCGCGGGTGAGCTACGTCAAGCCGCACGGCGCGCTGTACAACGACATGATGCGCAAGCCCGAGCAACTGCGCGCGGTGATGCGCGCGGTCGCGGCCTACGACCGCGGGCTGCCGCTGATGCTGCTGTCCACCCGCGACAACCAGGGCGCCCTGGCCATGGCCGCCGAGTTCGGCCTGCGCCTGTGGTTCGAGACCTTCGCCGATCGCGCCTACACCCCCGAAGGCCACCTGGTCTCGCGCCAGTTGCCCGGCGCGGTGCACCACGACAGCCGCCAGGTGATCGCCCAGGCGCTGACCCTGGCCCGCGGCGAGGCCCTCGGCGCCAGCGACGGCAGCGCGCTGCACCTGCGCGCCGACAGTATCTGCGTGCACGGCGACAACCCCGGCTCGGTGGAGGCCGTGCGCCAGTTGCGCGTCGCCCTGGACGCCCTGGTGCCGGCATGAGACCACGCCTGGAAGTGGTCGCCCTGGACAGCTACATGCTGCGCCTGTTCGACGCCATCGACGAAGCCAACATGCCCTGGCTGCTAGCCGCCGCGCAGCGCCTGCGCGCGGTCTTCGGCGACGAGCTGCTGGAGCTGGTGCCTTCCTATACCACCCTGATGCTGCGCTTCGACCCGCTGCGGCTGGAGCCGCTGACGATCCGCGAGCGCCTGTTCGCCGCCCTCGACGGCCTGCAGCCGCTGGCCGGGGAGAACAGCCGCGAGCAGGTTATGCCGGTGTGGTACGACCCCAGCGTCGGCCCCGACCTGGCGCGCCTGGCGCGGCACAGCGGGCTGGGCATGGCCGAGGTGATCCGCCGCCACAGCGGCCGCTCCTACCAGGTGTTCGCCCTCGGCTTCGCCCCGGGCTTCGCCTTCATGGGCCTGGTCGAGCCGGCCCTGGCCACCCCGCGCCTGGCCACCCCGCGGCAGCGCGTCGCCGCCGGCAGCGTCGGCATCGCCGAGCGCCAGACCGCCGCCTACCCGCTGGCCTCCCCTGGCGGCTGGAACCTGCTGGGGCGCACCCCGGCGCGCCTGTTCGACCGCGGGCGCGACGGCTACAGCCTGCTGCAGCCCGGCGACCGGGTGCGCTTCGAGGCCATCGACCGCGCCGAATTCATCCGCCTGGGCGGCGACGACACGCCCATGCCCGCCGAGGAGGGCCAGGCATGAAAATCCTCCACGTGGAAAAGAGCACCCCGCTGGCCCAGCTGCAGGACGGCGGCCGCTTCGGCGTGCGCCATCTGGGCGTGACCCAGGGCGGCGCCCTGGACTGGGAAGCCCAGGCCTGGGCCAACTGGCTGCTGGGCAACCGCCTGGACGCGGCGGTGCTGGAGATTCCCCTGGGCGGCGTGACCCTGCGCGCCCATGCCGACGTGCGCCTGGCCCTGGCCGGCGCGGACCTGGCGGCGGAGATCGACGGCCAGCCGCTGGCGCCCTGGCAGGCCTTCGAACTGCGCAGCGGCCAACGCCTGGCCTTCATCCAGCCACGCAGCGGTGCCCGCGCCTACCTGGCGGCGCCCGGCGGTTTCCTCGGCGAGGCGGTGCTGGGCAGTTGCGCCACCGTCGTCCGCGAAGGGCTCGGCGGCCTCGACGGCCAGGGCAAGCCGCTGATGACCGGCGACGAGCTGCGCGCCGCCGGCGGAACGCCCCCGCGGCGCCATATGCAGGCCCACCAGCAGCCGCGCTACGACGGCCCGGCGGAACTGGAACTGGTGCTCGGCGCCCAGGCCGGCGACTTCGCCGGGCAGAGCCTGTTCGACGCCTTCGACGCCACCTGGAGCCTCGACCAGCGCGCCGACCGCATGGGCATGCGCCTGCTCGGCCCGGCGTTGCAGTACCTGGGCCGGCCGATGATCTCCGAGGGCATTCCCCTGGGCGCCGTGCAGGTGCCGCCGGACGGCCAGCCGATCGTGCTGCTCAACGACCGCCAGACCATCGGCGGCTACCCGCGCCTGGGCGCCCTCAGCCCCAGGGCCCTGGCGCGCCTGGCGCAATGCCTGCCGGGCGCCGAGCTGCGCCTGCGGCCCAGCGTGCAACCCGCGGCGCTGGCAGCGCACCGGCGCCTATTGGCGCAATGGCGACAGGTCGACTGAAGCCGGCCGACGACAGTGGCACAATGGCATCTTCCAGACATCACGGAGGATGCCATGCAAGCCGTTCCCCCGTTGCAGCGCCCGCTGCTACGCCACCTCGCCAACCTGCTGGTCACCCTGCTCGGCCTGCTCCTGCTGGGCCTGGCCTGGCTGCTGCAGCCGCTGTTGCTGCAGTACCTGCTGGCCGGCGCGCTGCCGGTGTACCTGGGCGTACTGCTGCCGCAACTGGTCGGCCGCCGCGAGCGCCTGCGGCGCGTCCGTGCCGCGCGGGCAGCCTCGGTGGAGCGCTGGGGCTTCTGCAGCCGCGACAGGCCCGGCCCCTGGGTCAACTATATCGACTTCCCGCTGACGGTGTTCTGCGAAGAGGCCCGTGGCCGCTTCTTCTATAGCGAATGGCTGGTGATCCACGACGGGCGCATCATCGTCAACCCCGGGCACAGCGAGGTCGACCTGGCCCGCGGCGAGGTGCGTTACCATTTCAACCGGCCGCGCACCTATGCCTGGGATGGTTGCTCGCCGAAGGTGCCCTTCTACTGGCTGGCGATCTTCGGCACCCCGGACTGGTGGGAGCACCTGGAAGACGTGGCCTGCATCCGCGACGGCGAAATCCGCCGCAGGCAGGTGTTCTGGCCGGTGGCGCACCACGCCAGCCTGGTGCACGACGCGCTCTACCAGTTCCTCAACGTCTCGCCGCTGGACAAGGCCAGCGCCGACCGCCTGTTCCTGCGGATGCTGCGAGATGCCGGCATGCCCCGCCCGCTGGCCTGGGTCTATTACCTGGCGGTGGTGCTCGGCGGCGCGCCGAAGATGCGCCAGGTGCGCAACGGCAACAGCCCGCTGCGCTGCCTGACGCCGATCCCCGGCGCGGCCGCCGGGCCACTGGGGGAAACCCGGCTCGGGGTGCCTGATGCGGTTCATTCGGGCAAGGGCTAAGCGTCCCTTTCCGGGGGCCCATCACCCCAACCCTCTCCCGCAGCGGGAGAGGGGGCTGTTCGTGCCACCGGGGTGTCCGGCGTAGCCGGTGAATCCAATCGCGGACGGAGTCCGCTCCTACGCCCGTGCTTTCTGGAACCGTAGGAGCGGACTCTGTCCGCGATTCGGCGGATAACGCCGGAGGCGTTATGCGCCCTACGGATTTCCCGAGAGCTTTAGCTGCTGGGTTCAAGAGCGCCCTCTCCCCGGCCCTCTCCCGCAAGCGGGAGAGGGGGCTGTTCGTGCCACCGGGGTGTCCGGCGTAGCCGGTGAATCCAATCGCGGACGGAGTCCGCTCCTACACCCGTGCTTTCTGGAACCGTAGGAGCGGACTCTGTCCGCGATTCGGCGGATAACTCCGTAGGCGTTATGCGCCCTACGGATTTCCCGAGAGCTTTAGCTGCTGGGTTCAAGAGCGCCCTCTCCCCAACCCTCTCCCGCAAGCGGGAGAGGGGGCTGTTCGTGCCACCGGGGTGTCCGGCGTAGCCGGTGAATCCAATCGCGGACGGAGTCCGCTCCTACGCCCGTGCTTTCTGGAACCGTAGGAGCGGACTCCGTCCGCGATTCGGCGGATAACGCCGGAGGCGTTATGCGCCCTACGGATTTCCCGAGAGCTTTAGGTGCTGGGTTCGAGAGCACCCTCTCCCCGGCCCTCTCCCGCAAGCGGGAGAGGGGGCTGTTCGTGCCACCGGGGTGTCCGGCGTAGCCGGTGAATCCAATCGCGGACGGAGTCCGCTCCTACACCCGTGCTTTCTGGAACCGTAGGAGCGGACTCTGTCCGCGATTCGGCGGATAACGCCGGAGGCGTTATGCGCCCTACGGACTTCCCGAGAGCTTTAGGTGCTGGGTTCGAGAGCGCCCTCTCCCCAACCCTCTCCCTGAAGGGAGAGGGTTGGGGAGAGGGGCGGAGTGGAACCAGTGCGCAGATGTTGCCGGTCAGTTCACGGGGTTCGCGAGCAAGCTCGCTCCTACGAAAAGCAAAAGCACGCCCGCTCTTGCTCTGGCTTTTGCTTTGGGACTTCCAGAGAAACATCCACGCACTCCAAACGCCCCTTCAGAAGGCCGAGCGAAACCCGCGCTCAGGAGGTCATGCGACATGGATGTCGCGAAAGCCCCGCGGGCTACAGGGATGTACCCTCGGGGCGGCCCTCCGTGGCGGGGGAGTTCGTGAGGGTAGCCCGACTCTGTCGGGCCCGTATGCGGGCAAGCCTTTTTGGTTCCTTTTGTGGCGTTTGACAAAAGGGACTCGCCCGAGGGGGCGAAACGAGAGATATCAACGCACTCGGAGCGGCGCGCTACACCGAGCCCCAAGTCTCTGGGTTCCCGCGTTCGCGGGAATGACGAGGGTGAGGATCGGAGCGAGGGATCAGGATTCGCAAGCGAAGCCACAGCCCCATCCCAGATGAAAAAATGCCGTTTCTCCCATGGAGAGAAACGGCACTCTTTCTCAAGCAAACAGCATCAGGCTCGCAGCACCGGCCTAGAGCGTCCACTTCCAGGGAATATGCGACTCGACATCGCCGTTGCTGAAGATATCCCCCTCATCCTCCAGGCTCCCCACGTCCAGATAAAGCTCGGAACCACTGCCCAGCACACCATAGTTGACCAACCGCCCAGCATTCAGCCAGATCTCGTCATAGGCCAGAAGAGTGCCGTGGTTGACGAATGCGTTGCGGATATCGAGCTGGGCATACATCCCACTTATCAAGCTGCCACCACGCTCCAGCTCCAGAGAGTCGGCACTGATCCTCAGGCCATCCTGGCTGAGCAACCGGCCGCTGCCGCTGTAGCGCCCGCTCAGCTCCAGCGACAGCCCGGACTCGCTGGTGATCAGCCCGGCATTGCGCCAGTCGTGGCCGCTGCCGCGCACGCCGAGGGTGCCGTTCAGGCGCCCGCTGGCGCCCTGCTCCAGTTCGCCCACCTCCAGGATCAGCTCGCGGGCCTGCAGGCTGCTGTTGTTGAGCCAGTGGTCGCGCTTGATGTGCAGCACGGAACGGGTGACGAAGCGGCCACCGGCCAGGCCCAGCTGCGCCAGGTCGATGCCGAAGCGGCCGTTGCCGCCGTGCCAGACCCAGCCGTTGTCGTTGAGCAGGCTGCCGCTGCGCAGGTCGAGGTCGCGGGCGTAGGTCTCCAGGCTGCCGTTGCGGTTGTCCAGCACACCACTGATGCCGATGTCGGTGCCGCCCTCCCAGCCACGGGCGCGGATGCGCCCCTGGCCGTTGCTCAGGGACACGGCGTACAGGCGCAGGCCGCCGCGGCTTTCGATCAGCCCCCGGCTGTTGTCCAGCGCCCCGGCCAGGCTGAGGTCCATGCTCTGGGCGCGCAGCTCGCCGCCCTGGTTGACCAGGCCGCCGCCCAGGCGCATGAACAGGCGGCCGGCGCTGTCCAGCCGGCCCTGGTTGGTCAGGCTCCCGGAAGCCCACAACTCGGTGTCGCCCCCTGCGCTGACCGGCCCGCTCAGGTGCATATCCCCGGCCTTCAGGCGCACGCCGCCGGCGCTCTGCAGGCGCGCCAGCTCCAGGCGGCCATTGGCGTCGATGCGGATGTCGCCGGCGCTGGCGGCCAGTTCCCCGGCCAGCTTCACGCCCACGCCCTGCTCGGTGCCGACCAGGCGGATGGCGTTGGCGTACATGCCGCCCAGCGCCGAGCTGTCGATGGCCAGGCGCGGCCGCAGGCGGCCATCGTCTGCCTTGGCGCTGGCCGCCAGGCTTTCGCCGTCCACGCGGTTGCGCCCGGCCACCACGTCGAGCTGCTGCGCATGCAGCGCGGCATTGAGCGTGGCGCTGCGGGTGATCAGCTCGAAGCGCCCCACCTCGCGGGCATCGAGCCCGGCGCCTTCGATGCCGATGTGCCCGCCGTCGACGTCGTAGCCCGCCAGGCGCTCGCCGTCGAATATCGGCTTGCCGGTGGTCAGGGTGGCCCGCGGCATGTTGATGAAGCCGCAGCCGTTGCAGGTCACCCCGTGGGGGTTGGCGAGGATGAAGTGCGCGCCCGGCCCGGCGATCTCGATGGCGCCCAGCAGCTGCGAGGGGCTGCCGCCGGTGACCTCGCCGAGGATCTTGCGCGCCGCGCCCTTGCCCAGGTTGGGGTTGCCGGCGATGGCGCCGCCCAGCTGCGACTGCGCCCCGCCCGGCGAGTTGTTGAGGATCAGGCCTTCGCGGCCGACGTTGAACTGGCCGAACTTGTTGTGCGACAGGCCATTGGCGTTGGGGCTGGCGATGTTGACCACGGGCACGCCGTTGCCGGCGGAACCCAGGCCGGCATTGCCGGAACCGGGGTCCAGGCTCAGCGGCGCGGCCGCGGCGTGCGGGTGAGCGAAGAACAGCAGACCGGCCAGGACGGCCGGGAAATGCAGAGCATTGCGTTCCATGTCCATCTACTCCACGTTGTCCATGAGGAGCTTCCCAAATTAGTGGCAGTGCGCTTCGGAAACGCGTCCTTGTCCCGTGGGAAGCCTCCTCGTCGGCCCGTGGAAGCGTGGAGCCGCGCGGCGGCTCCACGCCACCCTGCACGCGCCTGCGCCGATGCAGTAAAGTAATGCCCCCGGCGGCCCCGGCACGCCGCCTTCCCCATTCCAGGAACCCGCATTCGATGGAACACCGTGAGTCGCTCCTCGCGTTGCGACATTTCCTCTCCAGCCAGATCCTCGGCCAGGAAAAGCTCGTCGAGCGCCTGCTCATCGCCCTGCTCGCCGACGGCCACCTGCTGGTGGAAGGCGCGCCCGGGCTGGCCAAGACCAAGGCCATCAAGGACCTCGCCGAAGGCCTGGAGGCCGAGTTCCATCGCATCCAGTTCACCCCCGACCTGCTCCCGGCGGACATCACCGGCACCGAGATCTACCGCCCGGAAAACGGCACCTTCTGCTTCCAGCAGGGGCCGATCTTCCACCACCTGGTGCTGGCCGACGAGATCAACCGCGCCCCGGCCAAGGTACAGTCGGCGCTGCTGGAAGCCATGGCCGAGCGCCAGGTCAGCATCGGCCGCAGCACCTACGACCTGCCGCCGCTGTTCCTGGTGATGGCCACCCAGAACCCCATCGAGCAGGAAGGCACCTACCCGCTGCCCGAGGCCCAGCTCGACCGCTTCCTGATGCACGTGAAGATCGGCTACCCGGAAGCCTCGGTGGAGCGCCGCATCCTCCAGCAGGCCCGGGGCGAGGCGCTCAACGGCGAGACGCGGCCGGAACGCCAGGTGACCCAGGAAGCGATCTTCGCCGCGCGCAAGGAAATCCTCGGCCTGTACATGGCCGACGCGGTGGAGGAATACCTGGTGCAGCTGGTCATGGCCACCCGCACCGCGGCCAAGTTCGATCCCGAGCTGGCCGAGTGGATCGCCTACGGCGCCAGCCCGCGCGGCTCCATCGCCCTGGACCGCTGCGCCCGCGCCCACGCCTGGCTGGGCGGGCGCGATTTCGTCAGCCCCGAGGACATCCAGGCCGTGCTGTTCGACGTGCTGCGCCACCGCCTGATCCTCTCCTTCGAGGCGGAAGCCGCGGGGATCGACCAGGACCGAGTGGTCCAGCGCATCCTCGACGTGGTCGCCGTGGCCTGATGCCGGACACCGCCAGCAACGGCGTGACGGTCAGCCTGCAAGAGCTGATCGACATGCGCCATCGCCTGCGCGAGGTGCAGCTGTTCTCCACCCCGGCCCGGCGCAGCCCGCTGATCGGCCTGCACCACTCGCGCCTGCGCGGGCGCGGCGTGGACTTCGACCAGGTGCGCGTGTACCAGCCCGGCGACGACGTGCGCACCATCGACTGGCGCGTCACCGCTCGCACCCGCGAGCCGCACACCAAGCTGTTCCACGAGGAGCGCGAACGCCCGGTGTTCGTCCTCGTCGAGCAGAGCCGGCGGACCTTCTTCGGCTCCGGCCTGTGTTTGAAGTCAGTGCTGGCCGCGCGCGCCGCCGCCCTGCTCGGCTGGGCCGCGCTGGCCCACAACGACCGCATCGGCGGCCTGGTGCTGAGCGACCACGACACCCACGAGATCAAGCCGCGGCGCAGCAAGCAGAGCCAGCTGCAGTTGCTCAACCTGATCGTCCGCGCCAACCACGCGCTGCTCGCCGACGGCGCCGCAGCGCCCTCCGGCGACGGTTTCGGCCTGGCCCTGCGCCGCGCCCGCGAGGTGCTGCGGCCGGGCAGCCTGGTGATGATCGTCTGCGACGAACGCGCCCTCGCCCACTCGCCCCAGGGCGACCTGGCCGAGCAGCAACTGGGCCTGCTGGCGCGGCACACCGACCTGGTCCTGCTGCCGGTGTCCGACCCGCTCGACCACGCCCTGCCAGCCGCCGGGCTGATGCGCTTCGCCGAAGGCCAGGCCCTGCTCGAAGTGGACACCCACGTCGACGAACAACGCCTGGCCTACCGCGCCCTGGGCGAGGCGCGCCGCGAGCGCTGGGCGCGGGTCAGCCAGCGCCTGGGCGTGCCGCTGCTGCCGCTGAGCACCCAGCTGGACCTGGTCGAACAGTTGCTCGACCACCTCGAACAGCCCACCGCGAGGCTGCGCTCGTGAATCCCCTCGACGCCCTGGAACCGCTGATCCAGCCCGCCGCCGTGCCCTGGTGGCCGCCAGCGCCGGGCTGGTGGCTGCTGGCCGCGCTGCTGCCGCCGCTGGCCTGGGCGCTATGGCGCTGGCGCCACCGCCTGCTGCCGCGCCGCCGCGCGCAGGCCCCGGCGGAAGCGCCGCTGGAGCCCATCCGCGTCGCCGCCCTGGAAGAACTGGCGCGCCTGCCGCGGCCCTACGACGGCGCCCCCGCCGGCCCCTGGCTGCAGGCGCAGAACGCCCTGCTCAAGCGCCTGTCGCGGGCGCGCTGGCCGGACGACAGCTGCCACACCCTGAGCGGCCGCGCCTGGCTGGCGTTCCTCGACAACCGCTGCCCGGCCGCCGGCCTGACGCGCTGGATGATCCTGGTGGAAGGCGGCTACCGCGCCGAATGCAAGCTCGACGACAAGGCCATCGACGGCCTCGCCGCCGCCGTGGAAACCTGGGTGCGCAAGCATGTTTGAGTTCGCCTGGCCCTGGGTCTTCCTGCTCGCCCCGCTGCCCTGGCTGCTGCGCGTGCTGCTGCCGCCGGCCGACAGCGGCGAGGCGGCGCTGAAGGTCAGCTTCCTCGCCGAACTCGAAGGCCTGGCCGGCCGCCGCGCCCGCGCGCAACTGCCGGCCTGGCGCCTGCAGGCGCCCTTCGTGCTGCTCTGGCTGCTGTTGCTGCTGGCGGCGGCGCGCCCGCAGTGGGTCGGCGAGCCGCTGCCGATCCCCGCCAGCGGCCGCGACCTGCTGCTGGCGGTGGACGTCTCCGGCTCCATGGACACCGCCGACCTCACCTGGCAGGGCAGCGAGATCAGCCGCCTGAACCTGGTGCAGAAACTCTTCGGCGACTTCATCGAGGCGCGCCGCGGCGACCGCGTCGGCCTCATCCTGTTCGGCAGCAAGGCCTACCTGCAGGCGCCGCTGACCTTCGACCGCCACACCGTGCGCGTCTGGCTGGACGAGGCGCTGATCGGCATCGCCGGCAAGGACACCGCCCTGGGCGACGCCATCGGCCTGGCGCTCAAGCGCCTGCGCCAGCGCCCGGCGCAGAGCCGCGTGCTGGTGCTGATCACCGACGGCGCCAACACCGCCGGCGAGATCCCGCCGCTGACCGCCGCGCGCCTGGCCGCCGAGGAAAGCGTGAAGATCTACACCATCGGCATCGGCGCCGACCCGCAGCCCGGCGGCGTGCTCGGCATGCTCGGCCTCAACCCCGGCCTGGACCTGGACGAAGCCACCCTGAAGGCGATCGCCGGCCTCACCGGCGGCGAATACTTCCGCGCCCGCAACGGCGCCGAGCTGGAGGCCGTCTCCAGCACCCTGGACAGCCTCGAACCGGTGACGCAGAAACCCACCCAGGCGCGCCCGGCCCTGGCCCTCTACCACTGGCCGCTGGCCGCCGCGCTGCTGCTGAGCCTGCTGCTGGTGGCCGCGGAACTCTGGCCGGCGCAACACTGGCGCTGGCCGTGGAGGCGTCCATGAGCCTCTGGCCGCACCTGCTCTACCCCGGCTGGCTGCTGCTGTTGCCGCTGCTCGCCTGGCTGCTGTGGAAGCTGCTGCACCGCCAGCGCCGCGCCGGCCGCTGGCAACTGCTGCTGCCGGCGGCCTTCCACCCCTGGCTGCTCCAGGGCGGCAGCGGCCGCCCCGACCGCCGCCCCTGGCTGTACCTGGGCCTGGCCTGGCTGCTGGCGGTGCTGGCGCTGCTCGGGCCGAGCTGGGAGCGCGTCGAGCAGCCGGCCATGCAGCGCAGCGACCCGCTGGTGGTGATCCTCGAACTGACGCCGCGGATGCTCGCCGGCGACCTGCCGCCCAGCCGCCTGGAACAGGCCCGGCGCAAGCTCCTCGACCTGCTGCGCGCGCGCCCCGACGCGCAGACCGCCATCGTCGTCTACGCCGGCAGCGCCCACACCCTGGTGCCGCTGTCCAACGACCTGTTCACCGCGCGCAACCTGCTCGATGCGCTCAAGCCGTCGATCATGCCCGAGCCGGGGCAGCGCGCCGACCTCGCCGTACAGCAGGCGCGCCGCCTGCTCGACCAGGGCGCCCAGGGCAACGGGCGCCTGCTGCTGCTCACCGGCGGGCTGGAGGAAAGCGAACAGCAGGGCATCCGCCAGGCCCTGCACGGCCACGGCCGGGACTTCGCCATCCTCGCCGTGGGCACTGTCGGCGGCGCGCCCATCCCCCAGGAAGACGGCACCTACCTGAAGGACGACCAGGGCGGCATCCTCCTGCCACGCCTCGACGAAGCCGGGCTGCGCCAGTTCGCCACCAGCCTCGACGCCGGCTACCAGCGCCTGGGCGCCAGCGACCGCGACCTCAGGGCCCTCGGCCTGCTGGACGCCAACCGCGGCCTGGAAGCCGCCGGCAACGACGCCGTGCTGCGCCTGCAGCGCTGGGCCGACCAGGGTTACTGGCTGCTCCTGCCGCTGCTCTTGCTGGCCGCCTGCGCCGGGCGCCGCGGCTGGCTGTTCAGCCTGCCGCTATTGCTGCCGCTGTGGCTGGGCGCGCCGCAACCGGCCATGGCCTTCGAGTTCGCCGACCTCTGGCTGCGCCCCGACCAGCAGGGCCAGCGCCTGCTCGCCGAGCAGCGCCCGGCCGACGCCGCCCGGCGCTTCGCCGACTTCCGCTGGCGCGGCCTGGCCCTCTACCAGGCCGGCGACTACGACGGCGCGGCCCGCGCCTTCGCCCTGGGCGACAGCGCCGCCGACCACTACAACCGCGGCAACGCCCTGGCCCGCGCCGAGCAGTACGAGGCGGCCATCGACGCCTACGAGCGGGCGCTGGAACTGCAGCCCGGCCTGCAACAGGCCCTGCGCAACAAGGCGCTGCTGGAGGACCTGCTGCGCCAGCACGAGCAGGACGCCGCCCAACAGCGCCCCAATGCCTCCCAGGCCAGCCGAAGCGGCGAAACCGAGCCGGCGCCGACGGCAGCGGCCAAGCCCTCGGAGCAGCAGAACCTGGAAGAACGGCCGACGCGCCCCTCCGCGGCCCTGCAGAACCGCCAGCAGGCCAGCGCCGAGCGCCTGCAGGCCACCGACC
The DNA here is from genome assembly GCF_023516765.1 of Pseudomonas sp. R3.Fl. NCBI lineage: Bacteria > Pseudomonadati > Pseudomonadota > Gammaproteobacteria > Pseudomonadales > Pseudomonadaceae > Pseudomonas > Pseudomonas sp. R3.Fl. Next base: position 5,627,167 of record NZ_JAMGSO010000001.1, on the reverse strand, counting down.
CGGACGACGAGCCGCCCGCCGATTCGACGGAACTCCCCGCCCCCACGGCGGACGAAGGGAAACTCAGCGACGAAAGCCGCCAGGCCCTGGAACAGTGGCTGCGGCAGATTCCCGACGAACCCTCCGAACTGCTGCGCCGCAAGTTCTGGTACCAACAGCAGCAGCGCCAGGAAAACCTGCCATGAAACGGATGATCTGCCTGATCCTGCTCAGCCTGCTCGCATTCCAGGCGCAGGCCAGCTTCACCGCCAGCGTCGACCGCGCGCGCCTGACCGAGGGCGAGAGCCTGGACCTGACGCTGGAGTCCGACGACCCCACGCAGTTCGGCAAGCCGGACCTCACGCCCCTGGGCGACGCTTTCGAAATCCTCGGCACCCGCCAGGTCAACCGCCTGACCACCCTCGACGGCCAGGCCCAGGCCACCACGCGCTGGATCATCACCCTGCGCCCCACCCGCAGCGGCGCCCTGCAGATACCGGCGCTGCGCATGGGCAACGGGCAGACCCAGCCGATCGCCCTGCAGGTGCTCAAGGCCGAGGACGCGGACGAGCAGCAGAAACTCTCGCCGGTGTTCATCGACGCCAGCCTCGACCACGAAACGGTCTACGTGCAGGCCCAGGCCATCCTCACCCTGCGCATCTACCACTCGGTGTCGCTGTACGACGACAGCAGCCTCAGCCCGCTGCAGATCGACGACGCCAAGGTCGAGCAGCTCGGCCAGCCGCGCACCTACGAGAAGGAAATCAACGGCGTGCGCCACGGCGTCATCGAGGTGCGCTTCGCGATCTTCCCGCAGCACAGCGGCGAGCTGACCATCCCGGCGCTGAACTTCAGCGCCACCCGGGTGGCGCGCAACAACCCCGGCGACACCTTCGGCGTGCTGCCCGGCAAGCGCCTGCGGGTGAGCTCGCCGGAAATTCCCCTGGAAGTGAAACCCAAGCCCGCCGACTACCCGGCCGACGCGCCCTGGCTGCCGGCCCGCGCCGTCGCCCTCAGCGAAAGCTGGGCGCCGCAGCCGGAGCAGGCCAAGGCCGGCGAAGCCCTGACGCGCAACCTGATGCTGCGCGTGGAAGGCCTCTCCAGCGCCCAGCTGCCGCCGCTGCCCCAGGCCCTGCCGGCCGGGCTGCGGCACTACCCCGACCAGCCGCAGCTGGCCGAGGAACAGGGCGACCAGGGGGTGATCGGCAGCCGCGAGGAGCGCCAGGCCCTGATCCCGGAGCAGGCCGGCCAGCTGAGCCTGCCGGACATCGAGATCACCTGGTGGAACACCCAGGAAGACCGCCTGGAGCACACCACCCTGCCCGGCCGCAGCCTGGACGTCGGCGCCAACCCGCAACTGGCGGCCCCGCCCCCGGCGCCGCTGGAAGGCGCCGTGAGCAGCGACGGCCAGCGCCTCTGGCCATGGCAGCTGGCGACCCTGCTGCTGGCCCTGACCAGCCTGCTCGGCTTCGGCCTCTGGTGGCACGCCCGGCGCCAGCCGGCCATCGTCCGCGCCGCGGCCAACGCGCCCAGCGCCCGCACCCTGCTCGACGAACTGCGCCGCTGCTGCCAGGCCAACGACCCCCACGCCACCCGCCAGGCCCTCGACGCCTGGGCGCGCCAGCAGCCGGAAACCCTGGCCGACATGGCGGCGCGCTTCGTGCCGCTGTCCGACGCCATGGACGGCCTCAACGGCGCGCTCTACAGCGACAGCGAGGGTGGCCACAACTGGGAAGGCGAGGACCTCTGGCGGGCGATCCGCACCCTGCCCGCCGCGGAAGGCGGCGGCGCGGCGACGGCCGAGGGCAACAGCCTGCCACCGCTCTACCCGCGCTGAGCCACGCCGGCTAGGCTGAGGAAAACTCCCTGGCAAGAGGCAGACCCATGGCCGAACGCCCGTGCCGGCTCGCCACCCTGCTGCTCTGCGGCCTCCTGGCCCGCGGTGCCCAGGCCGGCCCCGCGGCCCCGCCGCCGCAGCCGCTGGACGGCCCCGGCGGCTCGCGCCTGGCCCACGCCGACCTGCGCCAATGGCACGGCGGCGAACAGGGCAGCGAATACTGGCTGTTCACCCCCGCCGCGCCAGTGCCGGCGCAGGCCCCGCTGGTGGTCTTCGTCCATGGCTGGAGCGTGATGCAGCCGGACCTCTACCGCGCCTGGATCGAGCACATCGTGCGGCGTGGCGCCATCGTCCTCTACCCGCGCTACCAGCAGAACCTGAAGACGCCGGCCGGCGAGTTCCTGCCCAATGCCGCCGAGGCGGTGCGCCAGGGCATCGCCGAACTGCAGTCCGGGCGGCTCGGGGTACGCGCCGACCTGCAGCGCCTGGCCTATGTCGGGCATTCCGCCGGCGGCCTGATCGCCAGCGGCCTGGCCGCCGGCTACCAGCGCCTGGGCCTGCCCCGGCCACGCGCCCTGTTCGCCGTGGAGCCGGGGCGCAGCCAGGGCCCGCGCTGGCGCCAGGTGCCGCTGGAGCCGCTGTCCGGCATCCCGCCGGGCACCCTGCTGCTGGCCCTGTGCGGCGACGAGGACGAGCGCGTGGGTTGCGACGACGCCCGGCGCATCTACAGCGAGAGCACCCAGGTCGACGGCGCCGACAAGAACCTCCTGCTACTGCGCAGCGACCGCCACGGCAGCCCGCCGCTGCTGGCCAACCATGCGGCGCCCACCGCGCCGCGCTTCGACCCGCGCTACCCGCCTTCGGACTCCGGCAGCTGGCTGCTGCAACGGGTGCAGGAGCGCCAGAAACGGCGCCAGGCCGAAGGCCGCGCGTCGACGAACCACAACGCCCTGGATACCGACGCCCTGGACTGGTACGGCCCCTGGAAGCTGTTCGATGCGCTGTGCGACGCCGCCTTCGCCGGCCGCAACCGCGACTGGGCCCTGGGCGGCACCCGCGCGCAACTGTCCATGGGCAACTGGAGCGACGGTATGCCGGTGCGCCCCATGCAACTGCTGGCGCCCCTGCCGCCGGGGCATCGATAGCGTCGATAGTCACCAGCAGGCGGATTCAATTCCCTTCGCCGCGCGCGGACGCGAGCATGAGCCCATGGCCCCGCGAACCCCGGGGCCGCGAGGCGGCCTGAGCGTGCACTCCCGGAACGCCCCGCTGACCACGAGGCTGACGGAGGAGGAACGCACCATGCAGGCCGCACTGGATCTTCTGCTCATCATCGGCTCCCTGGCGGAGCTGCTGCTCTACGTCGCGCTGGCGGCCATCGGCCTGGCCGCGACCCTGCTGCTGGCCGCCATCGGCGTGCTCACCCTGCGCTCGCCCGGCGAGCCCATCCGCATCGACGAACCGCCGCGCCGCCGCATCCGCGGCTGAAGCGCGGCCGGCCCGCTCAGGGCTTGCCCACGCCGCGGTCTTCCAACTGGTCGCCCTCGAACAGCGTCTCCAGTTCCTGGCGCGCCTCGCGGGCGGTCTGGATCACCGCCGAGGCGTCGTCGTAGACCTTGTACTGGGCCATCAGCACTTCCTCGTCGTGGCGGCGGAAGCGGCGGATGCGCGCCAGCGCCTGCTCCTCGGAAAGGCCCATTTCCACCAGCACCCGCCGGCTCATCTCCAGGCTGGAGTGGAACAGCTCGCGCACCGGGCTGGCCCCGGCGTCGAGCAGGTGGTAGACGTGCTGGCGGTTGCGCGCGCGGGCGATGATCTTCACGTGCGGATAGAGCTTGCGCACCAGGCGCGCGGTGTCGATGTTGGTCTGCGGGTCGTCGGTGGCGACGACGAAGAACTCGGCCTTGTCCACCTGGGCCGCGCGGAGGATTTCCGGGCGCAGCGGGTCGCCGTAGAAGATCGGGATGCTGCCGTAGCTGCGGCTCAGCTCGATGGTGTCCACCGAGGTGTCCAGGGCGATGAAGGGCACGCGCTGGGCGCGCATGATCCGCGCGACCACCTGGCCCATGCGGCCCATGCCGGCGATCACCACCCGCGGCGCGTCGCCCTCGATGCGCTTGTACTCCTCCGGCGCCTCGCGCACCGGCACGGGCTCGGGCTTCATCAGGCGCGCGGCCAGCAGCACCAGCAGCGGCGTCACCGCCATCGACAGGGTGATGCAGAGCACCAGCAGGCTGTGCAGGTTGGCGTCCAGCAGCCCTTCGGCGCGGGCCAGCTTGAACACCACGAAGGCGAATTCGCCGCCGGCCGCCAGGACGATGCCCAGGCGCAGCGCCGAATGGCTGTCGAGGCCGCCGGTGAGGCGCCCGAGCAGGTACAGCAGCGGCAGCTTCAGGCCGATCAGCAGCAGCGTCAGGCCCAGCACCAGCAGTGGCGAATGCAGCAGCAGGCCGAGGTCGGCGCTCATCCCCACGCTGATGAAGAACAGCCCCAGCAGCAGGCCCTTGAAGGGTTCGATCTGCGATTCCAGCTCGTGGCGGTACTCCGAGTCGGCCAGCAGCAGGCCGGCGAGGAAGGCGCCCAGGCCCATGGACACCCCGGCCAGCTCCATCAGCCAGGCGGTGCCCACCACCACCAGCAGCGCGGTGGCGGTGGACAGGTCGGCCATGCCGGTGCGCGCCACCGTGCGGAACACCGGGCGCAGCAGGTAGCGCCCGCCGACCACCACCACGGCGATGCTCCCCACCACTTCCAGGAAGTGGCGCCAGTCGCCGCCCGGCGCGGCCTCGTCGGCCCGCGCGCCGAGCAGCGACACGGCGGCGATCAGCGGGATGGCGGCGATGTCCTGGAACAGCAGGATGGCGAAGGCCAGGCGGCCGTGGGGGCTGGCCAGTTCCTTGCGCTCGGCGAGGATCTGCAGGCCGAAGGCGGTGGACGACAGCGCCAGGCCGCCGCCGAGCACCACCGAGGTGTTCAGCGGCAGCTCGAAGGCCAGGTGCGCCAGCACGCCGATCACCAGCGCGGTGAGCAGCACCTGGGCCAGGCCGATGCCGAACACCGCCTTGCGCATCACCCACAGGCGCTTGGGCGACAGCTCCAGGCCGATGATGAACAGCAGCAGCACCACGCCCAGCTCGGACAGGCTGGCGACGCTTTCCGGGTCGTCGATCAGGCGCAGCACCGAAGGCCCGATCAGCACCCCGGCCAGCAGGTAGCCGAGCACCGCGCCCAGCTGCAGGCGCTTGGCCAGCGGCACCATGAAGACGGTGGCGATGAGGAAGACCACCGCCGATTGCAGATAGTTGGAACCATGCTCCATGCCGGAACGCTCCTTGGCAGGATGAGGCCCGGCGCGCGGCCGGGCGGGTGGAACGGAAAGGGTGTCGATCAGACCGGCGGCAGGCCCTGGCTGATCAGGTGGCGCTGGAACTGCCCGGCGAGTGCTTCGACCTGCTGCCAGGGCTGCGCGTGCCGTTCATCCAGCGCGACGTGGCTGGTGCCACGGATGTCGGCCGGCAATTCGACGGCGCGGTAGAAGGCGTTGACCACCTCGGCCATGGCCTGGCGCTGGTTCTCCATGAGGATGGCGCCGTGGGCCAGCACCACGTAGCGCCCGTCGCTCTGCCGGCGGCGCCAGCGCTGGGCGGTGCCGACCAGCTTGCGGCCGCCGATGTTGACGTTGTAGCGGCCATCGCAGAAGGCGCCGTCGACCTCGCCCACGCCGGCGTCCAGGCCCATGGCCGCGAGCCAGTCGCAGAGCGGCTGGCACAGGCGCAGGTAGGCGGTGTCGATGCGCGTCTGCTCGTTGTCGCCGTCGGGCACCGCGTAGCACAGGGCGACGTTGAGCACCGCCGGTGACTGCGGCACCGGTTCGCCGCCGGTGTCGCGCAGGGCGATCGGCCAGCCGAGTTCGGCGCAGCGCGCCTCGGCCTCGGCGAAACCGGCCAGGCGGCTGAGCCGGCGCGGCATCACCAGCGCCTGCTGCAGCGGGCGCCAGAACAGCAGGCGGCTGTCGGCCTGGCCGCTGAACACCTGGTCCAGGGCGGCGCGTTCGGCATCCAGGCCGTCTTGCGCGGAAAACCGCAATACCCGTTCGCCCATGTCCTACTCCTCTCGCCGTGCTGCCTGACAGGTAGCGGACTATGCCCAGCCGCCACGCCAGGCTGCAAGCGAAAAGCCGCGCGATCCCGGCAGGCGGCGGGACAGCCTGGCGGCATATGGCTATGCTCATAGCCGGATGCCATCGCGCACAGGACGAGCCCCGTGTCCCAGCCGTTCCCGCAACGCCTTCGCCAGCAATTCCGGCTCGCCCGCTCCCTGGCGCGACCGGTGGCCACCGAGAACCTCAGGCGCCTGGCCTGGCTGGCGCTGCTGGCGGTGCCCTTCGGCCTGGTGCACATCCTGGTGTTCTGGCTCAACCTGCAGGGCAGCCTCCCGGAGTTCGACGGCTGGCGCCAGCACATCATCCTCACCCACGCGGTGGTGGCCGTGCTGCTGCTCGGCCTCGGCCTGCTCGCCTGGCAGGCCCGCCAGCGCCCGCAGGCGCCGCCGCCGTGGTACTGCGAGCTGCTGGCGCTGCTGGGCGCCTGCGTGCTGCTGGGCTTCGGCCTGGTCATCACCTGCTTCGACCAGGAGGTGACCAGCAGCATCACGCCCTTCCTCATGGGCGCGGTGGCCACGGCGCTGATCCTGCTGCTGCGCCCGGTGTTCGCCACGCTGCTCTACGTCGTGCTGTTCATCGCCTTCGAACTGGCCATGGAAGTGGCCCAGCCGGACCCGCAGCTGCGCCTGTCCAACCAGATGGGCGGCCTGACCATCTGCGGCATCGGCCTGCTGCTGTCGCAGATCCTCTGGTTCGGCCACCTGCGCAACCTGCGCCAGCGCCAGCACCTGCGCCGGCAGCGCAAGGAGCTGGAGGAGAAGAACCTGCAGCTGGAATACCTGGCAGGCCACGACCCGCTGACCGGGCTGTTCAACCGCCGCCAGTTCGACCAGTTGGTGAAGCAGGAACTGGCGCGCTGCGACCGCCAGCCGATGCCGGTGAGTCTGCTGATGATCGACCTGGACCACTTCAAGTTCATCAACGACCGCTACGGCCACCCACTGGGCGACGAGGTGATCCGCCACACCGCCACCCTGCTGCGCAAGCACACCCGCAGCAGCGACAGCGTGGCGCGCCTGGGCGGCGAGGAGTTCCTCCTGCTGCTACCGGACACCGCCGCGCCCCAGGCCCGGGTGATCGCCGAGAAGCTGCGCAAGCTGCTGGAAGACACCCCGCTGCCGATGAAGGACGGCCTGCTCTACCTCACCGCCAGCTTCGGCATCGCCGGCCTGGCCAGCGGTGTGTCGAGTACCTACGAGAGGCTCTACAGCACGGCGGACCAGGCTCTGTACCGGGCCAAGGCCAGCGGGCGCAACCGGGTGGAGGTGATGGATGCAGCGCCCCATGGGACGTTGGAGTGAGGATCGGGAACGCTTCTGTGTAGGAGCGAGCTTGCTCGCGAACAGCGTTTCCCGGCGGCTACGGTGTTTGGGGTTGACGCCGTTCCCTCTCCCCAACCCTCTCCCTGAAGGGAGAGGGGGCTGTCCTGAGCGGCCTGGAAGTCAGGCGTGATCCTTCTCCCTCGTCATTCCCGCGAACGCGGGAATGGAGGAAATAGATGGGAGTTTCAGGATGACTCCGAATTCGCCGCTCGCTCCGAACGGCCCCCTCTCCCTCTGGGAGAGGGCTGGGGTGAGGGTACGGCGTCAACCCCAAACGTCGCAGCAGCCGGGAAATTCATTCGCGAGCAAGCTCGCTCCTACGAAAATCACCGGCCTCAGGGCTGCGCGTAGCGGCGGCTCAACCCCGGCGGCACGCCGTTGGCATCGGTGGCGGTCCAGGGGCCCTGCGGGCTCACGCCCCAATACCAGGCGCCGTCCCAGTGGTAGTAGGTGCGCTGGCGGTAGTACAGGTCCTGCTGCCCCTGGATCACGTAGACGCCCAGGTTCGGGTCCCAGCGGCCCTTGCCGCCCGGCGGCGGGGCGAACTGGGTGTGGGTGCTGCGTGGCTTGTTCGAAGGGTTCTGCGGGTTCGGCGTGATGGCCGTGCGCGGCGCCGGCTTGTTCGACGGCGTGGCCGCCGGCACCTGGCCGCTGGCGCCGGGTTGCGGGGCCGGCGCCGGGGCTTGCGTGTGGGGCTGCTGGCCGGCGCAACCGGCCAGGGCGAGCAGGGCCGCGAGGGCGAGGATTCGGCCTTTCACGGGCGCACCTCCAGGAAGGGTTCGGTCAATGCTGGTCCGGGCTGTCGATGGTCACCGCCTGATCGCCCGCGCCGGCAGTAGACAACGGCTGGCTGCGTCCGATCCATTCGCCGCTGATGGCATTGCCGGCGCGCGACACCCGCGCCACCAGCTCCACCTTCGGGAAGGCCGACAGCTTCAGTTGCGGCATCATGGCGTCGGCATCGCTGAGCGACACCTCGTCCGGCAGGTCGGCCACCTTCAGGCGCTTGACCGCCAGCGGCATCGGCGGGCCGTTCACCGCGCGGGCGAAGACGAACACGCTGTCGTCCGGCTTGACCTGGCCCTTCACCGCGTCGCTGAGGTCCACCCGCACCTTCAACGTCACGCCGGCAGTGGCTGCCGCGGCCGGCGCTTCCGGCAGCTTCTCGCCGCGCTCGGCCAGGTGCTGGCGGGCGCGCTCGATGCCGCTCTGGATGGCCGCGCGCGACGGGTCGTCGGCCGGCAGCGCGGCGACCAGGCGTTGCCAGTAGTCCACGGCATCGGCGTAGCGCTGGTCTTCGAAGGCGGCGATGCCCATCAGGCCGAGGGTGGTGACCTCTTCCGGGTTCTGCTTGAGCGCCTCGTCGGCCAGGGCCTGGGCGGCGCCGGCCATCTTCTTGCCGTTGGCGAAGTACAGCGCCTGGGCCCACTGGCCGAGCACCTCGGACTGGCGCCCAGACAGGTTGGCGGCGCGCTCGAAGGCCTTGGCGGCATCCTCGAAGCGCTCCTGGGTCATGTAGGTGCGACCGAGGAAGTACCAGCCCTCGGCGGAATCCGGCTGGGCCTGCACGGCCTTCTCCAGGCGCTCGGTCATCTCCGCCATGGAGTGCGGCGGCTCGGCTAACTCGCGGGACAGCGCCAGCTTCTCGCTGGCGCCCCAGTGCAGGTACAGGCCCAGGCCCAGCAGCGGCAGCAGCACGGCCGCCAGCAGCGGCGCGGCGCGGCCCAGGCGCGAGCGGCGCTCGCCCTCGCCTTCGGTGTCGGCCAGCAGTTCGCGGGCGGCCTCGGCGCGCCCGGACTGCAGCTGGGCGTCGTCGAGGGTGCCGGCGGCGTGCTGGGCGTCCAGCTCGGCGAGGCGTTCCTGGTACAGGGCGACGTTGAGGGCGGTGCGGTCTTCCTCGGCCTGGGCGCGGCGGCCACGCAGCAGCGGAATCAGCAGGAAAGCCATGGCCACCAGCGCAAGCAGGCCGGCGGCGAGCCAGAAGTCGATCATTTGTCTTGGTTATCCAGCAATTGATTCAGGCGGGCCTGTTCCTCGGCGGACAGGCTGGCGGACGGACCGGCGGCGCTGCGGCGGCGGCGCGCCACCAGCACGCCCACCACCAGCACGCCCAGGCCCAGCAGGGCCGCGGGGCCGAACCAGAGCAGCCAGGTGCGGGCGTTGACCGGCGGCTTGTAGCGCACGAAGTCGCCGTAACGGTCGACCATGTAGTCGACGATCTGCTCGTCGCTCTTGCCCTGCTGCAGCTGCTCGTAGATCTGCTTGCGCAGGTCGGCGGCGATGGGCGCGTTGGAGTCGGCGATGTCCTGGTTCTGGCACTTCGGGCAGCGCAGCTCGGTGGTCAGGCTGCGGAAGCGCTGGCGCTCGGCCTCGTTGGGGAATTCGTAGGTGTCGATGGCGGCGTGGGCCACGCCGGCGAGACTCAGGCCCAGCAGGGCCGCGGCGAGGAGTCGCTTCATTTGCCCCCCGCCTCGTCCACCAGGCGCTGGTAGATCGGCGCCAGTTGCTCGCGCCAGACCTTCTCGTCGACGGCGCCGACCAGCTTGTGGCGGATGATGCCGTCCTTGTCGATCACGTAGGTCTCCGGCGCGCCGTACACGCCCAGGTCCAGGCCCAGGGTGCCCTGGGCATCGGCGATGTTCAGCACGTAGGGGTCGTGCAGGTCCTGCAGCCACTTCTGCGCGGCGGCGTTGTCGTCCTTGTAGTTGATGCCGACGATCACCACGCCCTGCTCGGCCAGCTTGGCCAGCACCGGGTGCTCGAAGCGGCAGGTCGGGCACCAGGTGCCCCAGACGTTGACCAGCGCCGGGCGGCCCTTGAGGTCGGCCTGGGTATAGGTCTTGCCCGGCTCCAGCACGCCGGGCAGGGCGAAGGCCGGGAACGGCTTGTCGATCAACGCCGAGGGCAGCTCGCTGGGGTCGAGCCACAGGCCGCGGAACAGGAATACCGCGACGACCAGGAAGATCGCCAGCGGCAACAGCAGGATCGCACGCTTCACACTCAGGCTCCCTGTCCGGCGGCGAGGCCCAGCGCCTCGCGCACCTTGGTTTTCACTTTCAGCCGGTAGCGCCGGTCGCACGCCGCCAGCACGCCGCCCAGGGCGGTGAGCAGGCCGCCCAGCCAGATGAAGCGGACGAACGGCTTGATGTGCAGGCGCACGGCCCAGGCGCCGTCGTCCAGCGGCTCGCCCAGGGCGACGTAGAGGTCGCGGGTCAGGCTGCCGTGGATGCCGGCCTCGGTCATCATCGAGCGCTGCACGCTGTACAGGCGCTTCTCCGGGTGCAGCACGGCCACTTCGCTACCGTTGCGGGTGACGCGGATGGTGCCCTTGTCGGAGGTGAAGTTGGGGCCTTCGAAGTGCTTGGTGCCTTCGAAGGCGAACTGGTAGCCGCCCAGCTCCACGCTCTCGCCCGGGGCCATGCGCAGGTCGCGCTGGGCGCTGAACTGGCTGGTGAGGACGATGCCGATGGCGCACACGGCGATGCCCAGGTGCGCCACCTGCATGCCCCAGTAGCTGCGGTTGAGGCTCGCGGCGCCGGCCACCAGGCCCTTGTGGCGGACCTTGTCGAGGAAGTCGCGCACCCCGCCGAGGATCACCCAGAAGGCCAGCAGGAACACCGCCAGCACCGGCCAGTGCAGGTCGCCGTAGAGGAAGGTGGCGACGCCGCCGAGCACCACGGCGCCGATCAGCACCGGCGTCAGCATGCGCAGCAGCCACTGCGTCGGGGTGTCCTTCCAGCGCACCAGCACGCCCACGGTCAGGGCCAGCATCATCCCCGTCATCAGCGGCACGAACAGCGCGTTGAAGTACGGCGGGCCGACCGACAGCTTGGCGCCGCTGATGGCGTCGAGCACCAGCGGGTAGAGGGTGCCGAGCAGGATCATCGCGGCGGTCACCACCAGCACCACGTTGTTCAGCAGCAGCAGGGTCTCGCGCGACCACAGGGCGAAGCCGACCTGGCTCTTGACCACCGGCGCGCGCAGAGCGAACAGCGTCAGCGAGCCGCCGACCACCACCAGCAGGAAGGCCAGGATGAACACCCCGCGCTCCGGGTCGGAGGCGAAGGCGTGCACCGAGGTCAGCACCCCGGAACGGACCAGGAAGGTGCCCAGCAGGCTGAGGGAGAAGGCGGCGATGGCCAGCAGCACCGTCCAGCTCTTGAACACCCCGCGCTTCTCGGTCACCGCCAGCGAGTGGATCAGCGCGGTGCCCACCAGCCAGGGCATGAAGGAGGCGTTCTCCACCGGGTCCCAGAACCACCAGCCGCCCCAGCCCAGTTCGTAGTAGGCCCACCAGGAGCCGAGCACGATGCCGATGCCGAGGAAGGTCCAGGCCACCAGGGTCCAGGGCCGCGACCAGCGCGCCCAGGCCGCGTCGAGGCGGCCGCCGAGCAGCGCGGCGATGGCGAAGGCGAAGGCCACCGAGAAGCCGACGTAGCCCATGTAGAGCATCGGCGGGTGGATGATCAGGCCCGGGTCCTGCAGCAGCGGGTTGAGGTCGTTGCCGTCGGCCGGCGCCTGTGGCAGCAGGCGGCTGAAGGGGTTGGAGGTGATGATCAGGAACAGCAGGAAGCCGGTGCTGATCATCCCCATCACCGCCAGCACCCGCGCCAGCATCGGCTCGGGCAGCTCGCGGGAGAAGATCGACACGGCGAAGGTCCAGCCGCCGAGGATCAGCGCCCAGAGCAGCAGCGAGCCCTCGTGGGCGCCCCACACGGCGCTGAACTTGTAGTACCAGGGCAGCGCGCTGTTGGAGTTGCTGGCCACGTAGGCCACGGAGAAGTCGTCATGCAGGAAGGCCCAGGCCAGGCAGGCGAAGGCGAACACCAGGAAGGCGAACTGCCCCCAGGCCGCCGGGCGCGCCAGGCTCATCCACTGGCGGTCGCCGCGCCAGGCGCCGACCAGCGGGAAGAAGGACATCACCAGCGCCATGCACAGCGCCAGGATCAGCGACAGGTGGCCGAGTTCCGGGATCATCGTCAGTTGCTCCCCTGGGCCGCGGCGCCGGGCTGGCCGCCCTGCTGGTATTCACCGAGCTTGCCGCTGTCCTTCAGCGCCTTGGTGACTTCCGGCGGCATGTATTTCTCGTCGTGCTTGGCCAGCACCTCGTCGGCGGTCAGCACGCCGTTCTGGTCAAGCTTGCCGAGGGCGACGATGCCCTGCCCTTCGCGGAACAGGTCCGGGAGGATGCCGCGGTATCTCACCGTGACTTCCTTGGCGAAGTCGGTGACCACGAATTCCACGTCCAGGGAGTCGGCCGAGCGTTTCAGCGAGCCCTTCTCGACCATGCCGCCGGCGCGGATGCGCGTGTCGTGCGGCGCTTCGCCGTTGGCGATCTGCGTCGGCGTGTAGAACAGGTTGATGTTCTGCTGCAGCGCGGACAGCGCCAGGGCCACGGCGACGCCGACACCGGCGACGATGGCGAGGACGATGTACAGACGCTTCTTGCGGACCGGATTCACTTGCTGGCCTCCCGGCGCAGACGGCGCGCCTCTTCTTGCAGGTAACGCTTGCGCGCCAGGATGGGCGCGGCCACGTTGATCGCCAGCACCACCAGGCTGATGGCGTAGGCCGACCACACATAGGGGCCGTGGTGGCCCATGGCGAGGAATTCGCCGAAGGAATGGAAACTCATAGCGCGCGCTCCACCTCAGCCTTGACCCAGGACGCGCGGGCTTCGCGCTTGAGCACTTCCAGGCGCATGCGCATCAGCAGCACGGCGGCGAAGAAGCAGTAGAAGCCGAGCACCATCAGCAGCAGCGGAATCCACATCTCCGGCGGCATCGGCGGCTTCTCGGTGAGGGTGAAGGTGGCCGGCTGGTGCAGGGTGTTCCACCACTCCACGGAGAACTTGATGATCGGGATGTTGACCACCCCGACGATGGCCAGCACCGCGCTGGCCTTGGCCGCGCTGTCGCGGTTGCCGATGGCCTGGCCGAGGGCGATGACGCCGAAATAGAGGAACAGCAGGATCAGCATCGAGGTCAGGCGCGCGTCCCACACCCACCAGGCGCCCCAGGTCGGCTTGCCCCAGATGGCCCCGGTGACCAGGGCGACGAAGGTCATCCAGGCGCCGATGGGCGCGGCGCACTGCACGGCGACGTCGGCGATCTTCATCTTCCAGATCAGGCCGATGGCGCCGGCCACCGCCAGCATCACGTAGCAGGACTGCGCCAGGAAGGCCGCCGGCACGTGGATATAGATGATGCGGAAGCTGTCGCCCTGCTGGTAGTCCGGCGGCGCGAAGGCCAGGCCCCAGACGAGGCCGACGGCCATCAGCAACGCCGCGGCGACGGCGAACCAGGGCAGCCAGCGTCCGCTGATCTCGTAGAACCACTTGGGCGACCCAAGCTTGTGAAACCAAGTCCAGTTCATCATCAGGCTCTGTGTGTCAGGGCACTTTTTTCTAGTGCCGGCGCCGCTCCAGCGGCACCGGCAGGCGTCATTCGCCCACGCTGATCTTCAGGCCGGCAGCGATGGCGAAGGGCGTCAGCGTCAATGCTAACGCCGTCAGGCTGGCCAACCAGAGCAGGTGCCCGGCGGTCGGCAGCCCCTGCAGCGAGGCCTGGAGGGCACCGCTGCCGAGAATCAGTACGGGGATGTACAGCGGCAGGATCAGCAGCGCCAGCAGCAGCCCTCCGCGCTTGAGCCCCACGGTCAGCGCCGCGCCGACCGCGCCGAGCAGGCTCAGCACCGGGGTGCCGAGCAACAGCGACAGCAGCAGCACCGGCAGGCAGCGTACCGGCAAACCCAGCATCAGGGCCAGCAGCGGCGACAGCAGGACCAGGGCCAGCCCCGAAACCAGCCAGTGTGCCAGCACCTTGGCCAGGACCAGAAGAGGCAGGGGGTGCGGCGAAAGGACCCACTGTTCCAGGGAGCCGTCCTCGAAATCGCTGCGGAACAGACCGTCCAGCGACAGCAGCACCGCCAGCAGCGCCGCCACCCACACCAGGCCGGGCGAGAGGTCCTGCAGCATCCGGGTTTCCGGGCCGACGGCCAGGGGGAACAGGGCGATGACGATGGCGAAGAACACCAGCGGGTTGGCCAGCTCCGCCGGGCGGCGGAACTGCAGGCGCGCCTCGCGCGCCAGGAGCAGGCCGAAGACGTTGCTCATGCGCCCTCCCCGGCCGTTTCGCGGGCGTGCTGGCCGAGGTCCAGGTCACGATAGCCGCCGGGCATGCGGCTCAGCGTGTGGTGGGTGGTGAGCACCACCAGGCCGCCCTCCTCGCAGTGCCGCGCCAGGTGTTCCTCGAGCTGGGCGACGCCCTGCCTGTCGAGGGCGGTGAAGGGTTCGTCGAGGATCCACAGCGGCGGCGCCTCCAGGTACAGGCGCGCCAGGGCGACGCGGCGCTGCTGGCCGGCGGACAGGGTGTGGCAGGGCACGTCCTCGAAACCGCGCAGGCCGACCGCCTCCAGGGCGCGCCAGATCGCCGCGTGGTCCGCCGGCTGGTGCAGGGCGCAGAGCCAGGCGAGGTTCTCCTCGGCGCTGAGCAGGCCCTTGATGCCGGCGGCGTGACCGATCCACAGCAGGTTGCGCGCCAGTTCGCCGCGCTGTTCCTCCAGCGGCCGGCCGTTCAGGCGCACCTGCCCGGCGGTGGGCTGCATCAGCCCGCAGAGCAGGCGCAGCAGGCTGGTCTTGCCGCTGCCGTTGGGGCCGACCACCTGCAGCATCTCGCCGGCGCCCAGGCGCAGGTCCAGGCGCTCGAAGAGCATGCGCCAGTCCCGCTCGCAGGCGAGCGCCACGGTTTCGAGAAGCGGGCTGGTCAAGGCATCGGCACCCATCGGGAAAATCGAATTCAGGCTAAAGTCGGTGCAGCGCAGGCCGCTATAGTGGCCACGGGCGGCGCATTATACACGCCTGTTTCCGGCCCCGGCGCCGGCAATTTCGACAGCTTGTTAAGGCTTTTCAGGCATTCGCCGCCCCCGCGACGATGCGCCGCAAGCCCTGAAGGACGCAGATGCCGAGCGAGATTGGCGCTTCCCGCCCGCTCCCCATGGCCACGGCCAGCCGCTCCGTGCAGAACGCCGCGCAGCTGTCGCTCACGCTCGCCCGCAGCCTGGGCGACCTGCTGCCGCCCGGGCAGAGCGCCCAGGCCGAGGTGCTGGGCGTGAAGCAGGCGGCCTACAACTTCCAGTTGCTGCTGCGCCTGACCCTGGCCGGCGGCCAGCAGACGCTGGTCACCGCCGAGAGCCCGCAGGCCCTGCCCCAGGGCAGCACCCTGAACATCTCCGCCCTGAGCGCTACCAGCCTGGCCGCCACCCTGCTCTCCAGCGCCCAGCAGGCGCTGGGCGACCTGCCGCCGCTGGACAGCCTCGACCTGGAACAACTGCCGGTGGGCAGCCTGCTGCAGGGCAAGGTGCTGTCCAGCACGCCCCAGGGCGGCACCCCGGCGCAGCCGGCCAGCTACCGGGTACTGCTCAGCCTGCTCGGCGGCCCCCTGGCCGGCCGCCTGCTGGACATCGACTCGGCGCGCCCGCTGAAGGCCGGCAGCCTGCTCAGCGCCCAGGTCCAGGACAGCCGCGCCCTGCTCTTCCTGCCCCTGGCCGGGCGCCTCGACCGACTCGAACTGACCAGCCAGCTGGGCACCCAGCAGGCCCGCCAGGCCTCGACCGAGGGCCTGCTCGACAACTTGCTGGCGCTGAAGGCCGGCAACCAGTTGCCCGAGACCCTGCGCGGCGCCGTCGAGCGCCTGCTCGCCGGCCTGCCCGACGTGCGCCAGTTGAGCGACGCCAAGGGCCTGGCCCAGGCCCTGCAACAGAGCGGCGGCTTCCTCGAGGCGCGCCTGCTCCAGGGACTGGCGCCGCTGCCGGGCGACTTCAAGGCCAACCTGCTGCGCCTGCTCGGCCAACTGCTGCCCGCCGAACAGGGCAACGCCACGCCGGGCCTGCTGGCGAACCTCGCCAACAACGCCGCCGCCAACCTGGCCAGCAGCCTGCCGGCGTTCGTGCGCAACGCCCTGGGCGCGCTCAACCAGAACGGCAGCCCGCGCCTGCAGCAGGCGGATTTCCCGCTGCCCTCGCGCATGCTGCAGAAGCTGGAAGACGAAGACGACCTGGAGTCGCTGCTGAAACTGGCCGCGGCCGCCGTGGCGCGGCTGCAGACGCACCAGCTGAGCAGCCTGGTGCAGAGCGAGCCGCTGCGTGGCGGCGGCCAACTGCACACCTGGCAGATGGAGGTGCCCATGCGCACCGAGGATTCGCTGGTACCGCTGCAGGTGCGCATCCAGCACGAGGACCGGCGCGAATCCAACGACCCGGAACAGCCGCGGGAAAGCCTGTGGCGCATCGACCTGGCCTTCGACCTCGACCCGCTGGGGCCGCTGCAGGTCCAGGCCACCCTGGCGCCGCTGGGCCTGAGCAGCCAGTTCTGGGCTGAACGCGAAAGCACCGCGAACCTGATGGAAAGCGAACTCGGCTACCTGCGCCAGCGCCTGCAGGACGCCGGCTTCACCGTGCGCGAGCTGTGCTGCAACAAAGGCCGCGCGCCACAAGGCGCACGCACCGCACTGGAACAACGCTGGGTGGACGAAAAGGCATGAACAGACAGACCGCGCCGCGCCAGGCCATCGCCCTCAACTACGACGGGCAGAACACCCCGACGCTGAGCGCCAAGGGCGACGCCGAACTGGCCGAAGCCATCCTGGCCATCGCCCGCGAACACGAAGTGCCGATCTACGAGAACGGCGAACTGGTGCGCCTGCTGGCCCGCCTGGAGCTGGGCGACGCCATCCCCGAGCCGTTGTACCGCACCCTGGCGGAAATCATCGCCTTCGCCTGGTACCTCAAGGGCAAGAGCCCGGCGCCGCGAGCGCCAGAGAATGCCGCGAAGGCGTTGATGTTGCGGCCCTAGCGAAACAGCGAAGGCACTTCAGGGTGAAGTGCCTTCGCTATCGATGGCGTGGCTTTGCGGACGCCAGCCCTACCCGCGCGCCGGCCACTCCGGCATGCCGCGGACCGGCTTCAGCGACGGGGCTTCGCTGGGAACCAGCGGGTGGGCACCCGGGAAGCTTCCCTGGTCGGCTTCGGAATAGTCGACAAGGCTGGCGACAACCGCGCGCAGTTGGCCGAGGCTGAACGGCCGCTCCAGCACCTGCAGCAGCGGCACGTGCTGGTTCCAGGCCCAGTCCAGCAGTTCGCGGCGCTGCGTGTCGCTGAAGCTGCCGACCAGCAGGAACTGCTGGATCTGCGGGTTGCGGCTCAGGTGCAGCAGGGTTGCGAGGTCGTCCTCGCAGAGGCTGAACTTGTCGTAGATGAACAGGTTGTAGTGCTGCCCGCCGGACAGCGCCTGGTCCACCTCGGCCAGGCTCACGCACAGGCTCAGGTGGAAGACTTCCAGGCGGTTCAGCAGGATGCCGTACTGCTGCAGGCAGCCGGGATGCGGGCAGAACACCAGGGTGCGGCGCGACAGCGGCAACATGGCGGTTTCCTCGAAGATGGCGACAGCAGCCACTGTAAAGACAGCTTCCGAGGAAAGAGATCGGACAAATCCGAAAAGCACCTAAGGGTATACCGAGCGGCCGCCCGGCATCATTCCTCGGGCCTGTGGCCGCTGTGCAGGCGGGTGATCAGCTCCGCCTCGGCCTGGGACAGCCCGCAGGCCTGGGCCAGGTCGGAGGCCGAGGCGCCCATCCCGGCCAGGCGCGCGGCCTGGCTGAAGGACAGGCTGGTGGGGTCGCGCTGCTCCAGGCGCGCCAGGCGCTCGGGCAGGTTGGCCAGCTGCTTGCGCAGCTCGCCCAGTTCCTCGCCCATGCGCACGTTGACGCGCTGGTAGGCCTCGCTGCGCTTGGCCAGCTCCTTCAGGCGCTGTTCCAGGGCGGCCTGGCGCGTGGCCTGCTCGGCCAGTTGCGCGGCCTGGCGGCGCTGCCCCTGCAGCAGCCAGGCGCAGAAGCCGCCCAGCCCAAGGCAGGCGACGGCGAGCAGGATGACGAGCTCGAGCACCTCAGATGCTCTCCAGCTCCGACCACTCTTCCTCGGTCATCATCTTGTCCAGCTCGACCAGGATCAGCAGCTCGCCGTTCTTGTTGCACACGCCCTGGATGAACTTGGCCGACTCGTCGTTGCCGACGTTGGGCGCGGTCTCGATCTCCGACTGGCGCAGGTAGACCACCTCGGCGACGCTGTCGACCAGGATGCCCACCACCTGCTTGTCCGCCTCGATGATGACGATGCGGGTGTTGTCCGAGACCGGCGCCGGAGCCAGGCCGAAGCGCTGACGGGTGTCGATGACGGTGACCACGTTGCCGCGCAGGTTGATGATCCCCAGCACGTAGCTGGGCGCGCCCGGCACCGGGGCGATCTCGGTGTAGCGCAGCACTTCCTGGACCTGCATCACGTTGATGCCGTAGGTCTCGTTGTCCAGACGGAAGGTGACCCACTGCAGGATCGGATCCTCGGCACCTTGCGCAGACGTCTTGTTCATATCCCTAGCCTCTCGTGTTCGGCCACGCTTCAAGGGTAGCGCGGCGGTTGTCGTTCAATTGCGTTGCCGGCCCGTCAGTGACGGGCCTGGCTGCGGAGCGCGCCGCTGTCGATCAGCCCGGCCAGGGCCGAGACGTCGAGCAGCGCGCACATCTGTTCGATCACCGTGCCGGCCAGCCACGGGCGTTGCTGGCGCTGGCTGCGCCATTTCACCTCGGACGGGTCCAGGCGCACCGAGCGGCTGACCTGGTGCACCGCCAGGCCCCATTCGTAGCCCTGCACGGAAATCACGTACTGCAGGCCCTCGCGGTAGTCGTCGCGGTAGCGCTCGGGCATCACCCAGCGCGCGGTGTCCAGCACCTTCAGGTTGCCCGACTGGCTGGGCAGGATGCCGAGGAACCAGTCCGGCTGGCCGAACAGCGGCGTCAGTTCCTTGCCGGCCAGCGGGTAGATGGAGCCCAGGCACACCAGCGGCACCGCCAGGGTCAGCCCGGCGACGTCGAACAGCAGGCACTCGAAGGGCTCGGCGGCCCACTCCGGGCGGCCGTCGTCGAGCAGCGCCAGCGGCGCCGGGGGCATCTGCGCGCTGCCCGGGCGGTGCAGGTCGATCACCTCGTCGGCAGCCTCCACCGGCTGAGCGGCTTCGACCACCGGCGCGACGGGCAACGGCGCCTCGGCCACCGGCAGCGGGACAGCGGCGCGGGTGACGCGGTGGGCATCGCGCACCTGTTCCTCGAGCACCGCGGCCTCGAACTCGTCGAGGCTGACGCTGCTGACGGGCTCGGCGACCGGCGCCGGCGCGGGAGCCGGCACGGCGGCCAGGACCGGGGCGGCCGGCGCGGGGGCCGGCGCCTCGACCTCGAAATCGTCGAATGTGGCCTCCTGCAGCAGCGCGTCCAGGTAGGACTGCAGCGCGAGCTGGGGGCGTGTGGCGGTAGCGGAACGGCTCATGCAGAAAATCCGCGCAAAGGGTTCACCCAGTCTATCGGCTGGACCGGGCCCGGACTTGAAGGCAGCCGTCGGAAAAACATCGCTCAGGCCACCTGGCTCGCCGGCACCTGGCCGAGCAGGTGCTTGAGCAGCGCGCGGTAGGCGATCACCCCGCGGCTGTTGGCATCGTGGCGCGACGGCACCACGCCGTGGCGGCTGGCGTCGCGCAGGCGGGTGTCGATCGGGATGAACGCCGGCCAGAGGGTCTCCGGGTAGGTGTCGCGCAGCATGCGCAGGGCGCCGATGGAGGCCTGGGTGCGGCGGTCGAACAGCGTCGGCACTATGGTGAAGGGCAGCGCCTGGCGCCGCGAGCGGTTGACCATGTTGAGGGTGTTGACCATGCGTTCCAGGCCCTTCAGGGCGAGGAATTCGGTCTGCACCGGGATCACCAGGTGCTGGCTGGCAGCCATGGCGTTGACCATCAGCACGCCCAGCAGCGGCGGGCTGTCGATGATGGCGTGGTCGAAGTCCTGCCACAGCTGCGCCAGGGCCTTGGAGATCACCAGGCCCAGGCCGTTCTGCCCGGGAGACTGGCGCTCCAGGGTGGCCAGGGCGGTGCTCGACGGCAGCAGGGCGATCTTCTCGTGGCTGGTGGGCAGCAGCAGTTGCCGCGGCAGGCCCTCGGGCACCGCGCCCTGGTGCTGGAACAGGTCGAAGACGCTGTGCTCCAGGGTGTCCGGATCGTGCCCGAAGTAGCTGGTCATGGAGCCGTGGGGGTCGAGGTCGACCACCACCACGCGCTTGCCGGCGTCGGCCAGCAGGCCGGCCAGGGCGATGGACGAGGTGGTCTTGCCGACGCCGCCCTTCTGGTTGGCTACCGCCCAGACTTTCATGCTGCTCTCCCCGGTCCGTATGCTCGGTTCATGTACTTCATCTTTCTCAGCTTCCAGGGGCCGGCGCCGGCGGCGGGGAATTGACGCCTCCGGCCGCGGGCGCACCACTGGCAGCCACCGGTGCAGGTTGCGTGCCAGCCTGCCGCAGGGCGCCATCGGGCTGCGCCTTGGCGCTGCCCACGCCGCTCACGCTGCGGCGCACTTCCAGGTTGCGGGAGATCACCAGCACCACCCGGCGGTTGCGCGCGCGGCCCTCGGCGCTGGCGTTGTCCGCCACCGGCTGGAACTCGCCGTAGCCCACCGCGGCCAGGCGCGAGGGGGCGACGCCGTCCTGGGCCAGCAGGCGGACTATGCTCGCTGCCCGCGCCGTGGACAACTCCCAGTTGGTGGGGTACTGGGCGTTGTGGATGGGCACGTTGTCGGTGAAGCCCTCGACGTGGATGGGGTTCTGGTAGGGCGCCAGAATCCTGGCGACCTTCTCGACGATGCCGAAGGCGGCGTCCGCCGGCATGGCGTCGCCGCTGGGGAACAGCAGGCTGGAGTTGAGGGTGATCTCGATCCACAGCTCGTTGCCGCGCACGCTCAACTGGTCGCTGCCGATCAGGTCGCCGAACTGCTCACGCACGGCATCGGCGATCTGCGTCAGCGGGTCGCCGTCGACGTTGTCGTCGCCGCCCTGCTGCATGGCGTCGTTGGGCTGCTGGGTGGTGCGCGGGCGGTCGTCGCCCACCGGGATCGGCTTGATCGAACGGTCCGGCTGGTTGAACACGCCGGTCAGCGTCTCGGAGAGGATCTTGTACTTGCCCTCGTTGATCGAGGAGATGGAGTACATGACCACGAAGAAGGCGAACAGCAGGGTGATGAAGTCCGCGTAGGACACCAGCCAGCGCTCGTGATTCTCGTGCTCCTCGCGGGGCGGTCGACGGGCCATGGCGCAGCGCCCCTCAGCCGACGAAGCCTTGCAGCTTCAGTTCGATGGAGCGCGGGTTCTCGCCCTCGGCGATGGACAGCAGGCCTTCCATCAGCATCTCGCGGTAGCTGGACTGGCGCATCACCAGGCTCTTGAGCTTGTTGCCCACCGGCAGCAGCAGCAGGTTGGCCATGCCCACGCCGTAGATGGTGGCGACGAAGGCCACGGCGATGCCGTTGCCCAGCTGGCTGGGGTCGGCCAGGTTGCCCATCACGTGGATCAGGCCCATGACCGCGCCGATGATGCCGATGGTCGGCGCATAGCCGCCCATGGCTTCGAACACCTTGGCGGCCTGCAGGTCGCGGCCTTCCTGGTTGAACAGGTCGACTTCGAGGATGCTGCGGATGGCCTCCGGCTCCACGCCGTCCACCAGCAGCTGCAGGCCCTTGCGGGCGTAGGGGTCGGGCTCGGCGTCAGCGATGGTCTCCAGGCCCAGCAGGCCTTCCTTGCGCGCGGTCATGCTCCAGCCCACCACGCGGTTGATGCCGCCGGGCAGGTCGACCTTCGGCGGCAGCACTATCCAGCGCAGCAGGCTCAGGGCGCGCTTGAGCACCAGCACCGGGGTTTGCACCAGGGCCGCGGCCAGGGTGCCACCGACCACGATGAGCGCCGCCGGACCGTTGGCCAGGGCGCTGATGTGCCCACCCTCGAGGAAGTTGCCGCCGATGATGGCGACCAGCGCGAGGATCAGGCCAACGAGGCTCAGCACATCCATCAGCCACAGGCCTCGGAGAGGTGCCGGCCGATGTCGTCGAGGCTGTACACGGCGTCGGCCAGGCCGGCCTTGGCGATGGCCATGGGCATGCCGTAGATCACGCAGCTGGCCTCGTCCTGGGCCCACACCTGGCTGCCGCTCTGCTTGAGCATCCGCGCGCCCTCGCGGCCGTCGGCGCCCATGCCGGTGAGGACCACCGCCAGGACCTTGTCGCCGTAGGCCTTGGACGCCGAGCCGAAGGTGACGTCGACGCAGGGCTTGTAGTTCAGTCGCTCGTCGCCGGGGAGGATGCGCACCACCCCGCGCGAGTCGATCATCATCTGCTTGCCGCCGGGCGCCAGCAGGGCCAGGCCGGGGCGCAGGTGGTCGCCGTCCTCGGCTTCCTTGACGCTGATCTTGCAGAGCTTGTCCAGGCGCTCGGCGAAGGCCTTGGTGAAGGCCGCCGGCATGTGCTGGATGAGCACCAGGGGCGCGGGGAAGTTGGCCGGCAGCTGGGTCAGCACCCGCTGCAAGGCTACCGGCCCACCGGTGGAAGTACCGATGGCGACCAGCCGGTAGGGCTTACGCTTTGGCGCGGCGGAAGCCGCCGGGGCCGAGGCAGGCGCCGGCTGCGCGGAGGCTCGCGGCGCGCTGCTGGCCGG
The DNA here is from genome assembly GCF_023516765.1 of Pseudomonas sp. R3.Fl. Taxonomy (NCBI): domain Bacteria; kingdom Pseudomonadati; phylum Pseudomonadota; class Gammaproteobacteria; order Pseudomonadales; family Pseudomonadaceae; genus Pseudomonas; species Pseudomonas sp. R3.Fl. The sequence goes on along the minus strand of NZ_JAMGSO010000001.1, from coordinate 5,604,300 downwards.
CGCCGGGGCGCTGGCGCTGCTGCTCGGCGTGCTGAGGAAGGACGCGTAGCGGCGGTTGGCGCGGGCGATGCTGTGGACCTTCTCGCAGAGCAGCTGGCGCACCTTCTCGGGGGTGCGCGAGATGTCCTCGAAGTTCTTCGGCAGGTAGTCCACCGCGCCGGCATCCAGGGCGTCGAGGGTGACGCGGGCGCCTTCGTGGGTCAGCGAGGAGAACATCAGGACCGGCGTCGGGCAGCGCTGCATGATGTTGCGCACCGCGGTGATGCCGTCCATCAGCGGCATCTCGTAGTCCATGGTGATGACGTCGGGCTTGAGCGCCAGCGCCTGCTCGATCGCCTCGCGGCCGTTGGTGGCCGTGCCGACCACCTGGATCTGCGGGTCGGCGGAAAGAATCTCCGAGACGCGGCGGCGGAAGAATCCCGAATCGTCCACTACCAGGACTTTGACAGCCATAAACACTCCTGATTAAAGCCTTGCGGGCGCGCGGGCGTCCCCGCGCGCCGGATCAGATACGCCGCGCGTAGCGCTTGAGCATGCTCGGCACATCGAGGATCAACGCGATGCGCCCGTCGCCGGTGATGGTCGCCCCGGCCATGCCGGGGGTGCCCTGGAGCATCTTGCCCAGGGGCTTGATCACCACTTCTTCCTGGCCCACCAGCTGGTCGACCACGAAGCCGATGCGCTGGGTGCCCACCGAGATGATCACCACGTGGCCCTCGCTGGATTCGTCGCACTCGGCGCCCGGCACCAGCCAGCGCTTGAGGTAGAACAGCGGCAGGGCCTTGTCGCGGACGATCACCACCTCCTGGCCGTCGACCACGTTGGTGCGCGACAGGTCGAGGTGGAAGATCTCGTTGACGTTGACCAACGGGAAGGCGAAGGCCTGGTCGCCCAGCATCACCATCAGCGTCGGCATGATCGCCAGGGTCAGCGGCACCTTGATGACGATCTTCGAGCCCTGGCCCTTGGCCGAGTAGATGTTGATGATGCCGTTGAGCTGGGAAATCTTGGTCTTCACCACGTCCATGCCGACACCGCGGCCGGACACGTCGGAAATCTCGGTCTTGGTCGAGAAGCCCGGGGCGAAGATCAGGTTGTAGCAGTCGGACTCGCTCAGGCGCTCGGCGGCGTCCTTGTCCAGCAGGCCCTTCTCCACCGCCTTGGCGCGGAGGATGTCCGGGTCCATGCCCTTGCCGTCGTCGGAGATCGACAGCAGGATGTGGTCGCCCTCCTGCTCGGCGGACAGCACCACCCGGCCGCCACGCGCCTTGCCGGAGGCCTCGCGCTCCTCGGGCGACTCGATGCCGTGGTCCACGGCGTTGCGCACCAGGTGCACCAGCGGGTCGGCCAGGGCCTCGACCAGGTTCTTGTCCAGGTCGGTCTCCTCGCCCACAAGCTCCAGGTTGATCTCTTTCTTCAGGTTGCGCGCCAGGTCGCGCACCAGCCGCGGGAAGCGTCCGAAGACCTTCTTGATCGGCTGCATGCGCGTCTTCATCACCGACATCTGCAGGTCGGCGGTGACCACGTCGAGGTTGGCCACGGCCTTGGCCATGGCTTCGTCGCCGCTGTTGCTGCCCAGGCGCACCAGGCGGTTACGCACCAGCACCAGCTCGCCGACCATGTTCATGATCTCGTCCAGGCGCGCGGTGTCCACGCGCACCGTGGTTTCCGCCTCGCTGGCGCTCTTTTCGTGGGCCGGCGCGGGAGCCGCGGCCGGGCGCGGGCTGTCCGCAGGCTTGGCGGCCGGCTTGGGCGCGGGCTTGGGCTTGGCCACGGCGGCAGGCTCGACGGCCTTGGCCGGCGCGGGGGCGGCAGGCGGGGCCGGCGTGGCGGCAGCGTCGGCACTGAACTTGCCCTTGCCGTGCAACTGGTCGAGCAGCGCTTCGAATTCATCGTCGGTGATGTTGTCGCCAGCGGCGGCGGGCGCCTCGGCTTCGGCCGGCGCAGCGGGTTCTTCCGCCGCAGCGCCGAACTTGCCCTTGCCGTGCAGCTGATCGAGCAGCGCTTCGAACTCGTCGTCGGTGATCTCGTCGCCGGCGGCCGGCGCTTCGGCCGGAGCGGGCGCGGCAGCGGCCGGCTCTTCCGGCTGGCTGCTGGCGCCGCTGAACTGGCCCTTGCCATGCAACTGGTCGAGCAGGGCCTCGAATTCGTCGTCGGTGATCTCATCGCCGGTGCCGGCGGCCTCGGCCTGTGGCGCTTCAGCCTGCGGCGGCTGTTCGGCCGGCGCGGCCTGGCTGCCCGGCTGCAGGGCGTCGAGCAGCTGCTCGAACTCGGCGTCGGTGATGTCGCCATAGGCGGCCGGCTCGGCGGCGGGCTCCGGCGCGGCGGCTTCCTCCTGGGGCGCGGCTTCGACGGCGTCGTCGTCGCCCGGCTCGGCCAGGCGCGCCAGCGCGGCGAGCAGCTCCGGGGTGGCCGGGGTCGGCTCTTCCTGGTCGCGGACCTGGGCGAACATGACGTTGACCGTGTCCAGCGCCTGCAGGACCACGTCCATCAGCTCGGAGGTGACGCGGCGTTCGCCCTTGCGCAGGATGTCGAAGACGTTCTCCGCGATATGGCAGCACTCCACCAGGGCGTTCAGCTGGAGGAAGCCGGCGCCGCCCTTGACGGTGTGGAAACCACGGAAGATGGCATTGAGCAGGTCCATGTCGTCGGGCCGGCTTTCCAGCTCGACGAGTTGCTCGGACAGTTGCTCGAGAATCTCGCCGGCCTCCACCAGAAAGTCCTGGAGGATCTCATCATCGGCGTCGAAGCTCATTCGGTGCTCCCCACGGTGTGTTCACACACCTCAAAAACCAAGGCTGGACAACAGGTCATCGACATCGTCCTGACCGGATACGACGTCCACTCTCTTATCGGCAGCAACCTGCGGACCTTCACCCTTGGACGATCTTTCTTTTTCCACCGCCGTGCGCAGGCCCTCGTGGTCGTGCTCGATGCCGGCGTAGCGATCCACCTGCCCGGCCATCCAGACCAGCTTGACCAGGTTGCTCTCCACCTCGGTGACCAGCCTGGTGACGCGCTTGATCACCTGCCCGGTGAGGTCCTGGAAGTCCTGCGCCAGCAGGATGTCGTTCAGGTGCGCGGAGAGCTTGCGGCTGTCCTGGGCGCTGCTGTAGAGGAAGGCCTCGACGCGCTTGGCCAGCTCGCGGAAGGCCTCCGGGCCCAGCTCGCGGCGCATGAAGCGCGACCACTGTTCCTGCAGCTCCTTGGCCTCGCCCTCGATGTGGCCGACCAGCGGCGTGCACTCTTCCACCAGGTCCATGGTGCGGTTGGCCGCTTTCTCGGTCATCTGCACCACGTACGACAGGCGGTCGGTGGCGTCGGCGATCTGCGACATTTCCTCGGCGTGGCGCGAGCGCGGGTCGATCTGGAAATTGACGATGGCGTTGTGCAGCTCGCGGGTGAGCTTGCCGACCTCCTGGTAGAGGCCGCGGTCACGGGCTTCGTTGAGCTCCTGGATGAGCTGCACGGCCTGCTGCACTTCGCCGCGCTCCAGGCTCTCGACCAATTCGCGCGCGTGTTTCTTCAGGGTCGACTCGAAGTCGCCCCCCTTGGATTCGTTGACGAGATCCATGACGCCCTCTTGGTCGGCTTCAGCCGCCGACCCGCTCGAATATCTTCTCGATCTTCTCTTTCAGCACCTGGGCGGTGAAAGGCTTGACCACGTAGCCGTTGACCCCGGCCTGGGCCGCTTCGATGATCTGGTCGCGCTTGGCCTCGGCGGTGACCATCAGCACCGGCAGGTGCTTCAGGCGCTCGTCGGCGCGCACCGCGCGCAACAGGTCGATGCCGGTCATGCCGGGCATGTTCCAGTCGGTGACGAGGAAGTCGAAGTTGCCGCTGTGCAGCATGGGCAGCGCGGTGGTGCCGTCATCGGCTTCCGCGGTGTTGGTGAACCCCAGGTCACGCAGGAGGTTCTTGATGATGCGCCTCATCGTGGAGAAGTCGTCCACGATGAGAATTTTCATGTTCTTGTCCAAACCTGCCTCCGTCCAGTCCCGGCGCGCCGTGGCGGGCGCGCCTTGAATACCCTTGGGCGGGCGCCCTTGGCGGCGCCTGCCGTGTTGCTTGTCGGTGGCGGGGTGCCCCGCCCTTTTCGCCGCCCTCATAGCAAAGGGCCAGCAGTGTCGAACCGACGGGATTCTATACGCCCCGCCGGAAAATTCCGTTACTTCCTTGCGTCCACCGGTCGATCAGTGCGCCCGCCACTCCGAGAGCCGGGCCCGCAGGCGCGCGGCGCACTGGCTGTGCAGCTGGCTGACGCGCGACTCGCTGACCCCCAGCACCTCGCCGATCTCCTTGAGGTTGAGCTCCTCGTCGTAGTACAGCGCCAGCACCAGGCGCTCGCGCTCGGGCAGCTTGGTGATGGCGTCGGCCAGCGCCTGCTGGAAACGCTCGTCCTCCAGGCCGTGGGAGGGCTCGTTGTCCAGGTGCGTGGTGTCTTCCGCCGGGCCCTGGGCGCCTTCCTGCAGCAGGTCGTCGAAGCTGTACAGGCGGCTGCCCTGGGTGTCGCTCAGGATCGCGTAGTAATCGTCGAGACTCATATTGAGTTCGGCAGCGACCTCCTGATCTTTAGCATCGCGTCCGGTCCGCGCCTCGATGGTGCGGATGGCGTCACTCACCAGGCGGGTGTTGCGGTGCACCGAACGCGGCGCCCAGTCGCCCTTGCGCACCTCGTCGAGCATGGCCCCGCGGATGCGGATGCCGGCGTACGTCTCGAAGCTGGCGCCCTTGCCCTGGTCGTACTTCTTCGCCGCCTCGAGCAGGCCGATCATCCCGGCCTGCATCAGGTCTTCCACCTGCACGCTGGCCGGCAGCCGGCCCAGCAGGTGGTAGGCGATCCGCTTGACCAGCGGCGCATAGCGCTGGATCAGCTCTTCCTGGGCATTGCGCGCCTGCGTCTTGCTGTACATAAGCGCTCCGGAGCCGCTCATCATACGGTCGAACCCGTGGTCGGATGCTGCACCAGGCGCTCCACGAAGAACTCCAGGTGCCCGCGCGGGTTGGCCGGCAGCGGCCAGCTGTCGACTTTCTGGGCGATGGCGCGGAAGGCCAGCGAGGCCTTGCTGCGCGGGAAGGCTTCATAGACCGAGCGCTGCTTCTGCACGGCCTTGCGCACCGACTCGTCGTAGGGAATGGCGCCGACGTACTGCAGCGCCACGTCGAGGAAGCGGTCGGTGACCTTGGTCAGCTTGGCGAACAGGTTGCGCCCTTCCTGCGGGCTGTGCGCCATGTTCGCCAGCACGCGGAAACGCGTCATGCCATAGTCGCGGTTCAGCAGCTTGATCAGCGCATAGGCATCGGTGATCGAGGTCGGTTCGTCGCAGACGACCAGCAGCACTTCCTGGGCCGCGCGGACGAAGCTGACCACCGAATCGCCGATGCCGGCGGCAGTGTCCACCAGCAGCACGTCGATGTTCTCGCTGATGTCGCTGAAGGCCTGGATCAGCCCGGCGTGCTGCATGGGCGAGAGCTGCACCATGCTCTGCGTGCCCGAGGCCGCCGGGACGATGCGGATGCCGCCGGGGCCCTGGAGGATGACGTCACGCAGGTCGCATTCGCCTTCGATGACGTCAGCCAGGGTGCGCTTGGGCGAAAGCCCCAGCAGCACGTCGACGTTGGCCAGGCCGAGGTCGGCGTCCAGCAGCATGACGCGGCGGCCGAGGTCGGCCAGCGCCATCGCCAGGTTCACCGAGACGTTGGTCTTGCCGACGCCACCCTTGCCACCGGTGACCGCGATTACCTGAACGGGATGCATACCCATAGTCTTACCTTGTCTCTTCATCGTCCCCGGCGCGGCTGGCGCCTGGGTCTGCCGGTCGCGGTGCTCTCCCGCCACCAGCGCTTACGGATCTGCTCGAGCATCCGTATCCGCCTGGCGCCCCCGCGTGCGGGAGCGCCCCTGGAATCCGTCAGCCGACGTGTCGCGCCGGCTGCTGATAGAGGCCGGCGAACATGCCGGCCATGGTGTCTTCGCACGGCTCCTCAGGAGCCTGCAGGCTGACCGCGCGGCTGACCAGCTGGTGCGCGCGCGCCACCTGCAGATCATCCGGAATTCGCGGCCCGTCCGCCAGATAGGCAACCGGCAAGCGTTGTGCTATCGCCAGCGCCAGGGCCTCGCCCAGGCTGCCCGCCTCGTCCAGCTTGGTCAGTATGCAACCGGCCAGGCCGCAGCTGCGATAGGCGTGCAAGGCAGCCTTGAGCACCTGGCTCTGGCTGGTCGCGGCCAGCACCAGGTAATTCTTCACGTTCAGGCTCTGCGCCGCCAGGGCTTCCAGCTGCATGCGCAGCGCCGGGTCGCTGGCCGGCAGGCCGGCGGTGTCGATCAGCACCAGGCGCTTGCCCGCCAGCGGCGCCATGGCCTGCAGCAGCGACTGGCCAGGGTCGACCAGGCTCACCGGTACGTTGAGGATGCGGCCCAGGGACTTGATCTGCTCCTGGGCGCCCAGGCGGAAGCTGTCCATGCTGACCAGCGCCAGGTTGTGCGCACCGTACTTGAGGACGTAGCGCGCCGCCAGCTTGGCCAGGGTGGTGGTCTTGCCCATGCCGGCCGGGCCGACCAGGGCGATCACCCCGCCCTGCTCCAGCAGGTCTTCTTCGGGGGTGCGGATCGAGCGCGCCAGGTGGGCCAGGAGCATGCGCCAGGCCTGCTTGGGCTCGGCGATGGAGGCCACGCGTTCGAGCAGCTGGCGGCTCAGGTCCGCCGGCAGGCCCATGCGCTGCAGGCGGCGCCACAGGCCGGCCTGCTTCGGGCGCTGGTGCTGCAGCTGGCCCCAGGCGATGGAGCCCAGCTGCACTTCGAGCAGCTCGCGCAGGCCGTTGAGTTCGAAGCGCATGGCATCCAGCGCCTGCTGGCTGACGGCGGCCGGCGCGGCGGCGGGCGCCGGGGCGGCCATGGCCTCGGCCAGGCTCGGGCGCTTGGCCGGCTCGGCGCCGTACAATTGACGGTCCTTGCGCGCGGTGGCGGCGGCGCGCACCGGGCTGTCCAGCTCGGCGCGGGCCTGGGCGATGCGCGCCTGGGTCTGGCGCAGCTCGGCCTCCAGCGCCGGGTTCGGCTTGCTGGCCGCTGCCGGCGGTTGATAGTCCAGCGCCGCGGTCAGCTCGACACCGCCGGCGACCCGGCGGTTGCCGATGATGGCGGCATCCGCGCCCAGCTCGTCACGGACCAGTTTCATGGCCTGACGCATATCGGCGGCGAAGAAGCGTTTAACCTGCATGGCGCTGTCCTTCAGTTCTGTCCAACGGTGGCGACGATGGTGACTTGCTTGTTATCCGGAATTTCCTGGTAGGCCAGCACGCTCATGCTCGGCACCGCCATCCGCGCGAAACGCGACATCATCGCGCGGATCGGCCCGGCCACCAGCAGGATCGCCGGCTTGCCGAGCATTTCCTGGCGCTGCGCGGTCTCGACCAGCGAGCGTTGCAGTTTTTCCGCCATGCCCGGCTCCAGCAGAATGCCGTCTTCCGAACCTTGCCCGGCCTTCTGCATACTGTTGAGCAAGATCTGTTCCAACCTGGGTTCCAGGGTGATCACAGGCAGCTCCGGCTCTAGTCCCACAATGCCTTGGACGATTGCGCGGCTCAGCGCCACGCGTACCGCTGCCACCATGGCGGCGGGATCTTGACTCTTGGCGGCAACGTTGGCGATGGCCTCGGCAATGGTGCGGATGTCGCGCACCGGCACCTGCTCCTGCAGCAGGTTCTGCAGGACCTTGAGCAGGGTGGACAGGGAAATCAGCCCCGGAACCAGTTCTTCCGCCAGCTTCGGCGAGGTCTTGGCCAGCAGCTGCAGCAGTTGCTGGACCTCCTCATGGCCGAGCAGCTCGTGGGCATGCTTGTGCAACACCTGGTTGAGGTGGGTGGCGACCACGGTGCTGGCGTCCACCACGGTGTAGCCCAGGGACTGCGCCTGGTCGCGCTGGCCGGGCTCGATCCACACCGCTTCCAGGCCGAAGGCCGGGTCCTTGCCGGCGATGCCGTTGAGGGTGCCGAACACCTGGCCGGGGTTGATCGCCAGCTCGCGGTCCGGGTAGATCTCCGCTTCCGCCACGCTGACGCCCATGAGCGTCAAACGATAGGCGTTGGGCAGCAGGTCGAGGTTGTCGCGGATGTGCACCGAGGGCATCAGGAAGCCCATGTCCTGGGACAGCTTCTTGCGCACGCCCTTGATCCGCGCCAGCAGCTGGCCGCCCTGGTTGCGGTCCACCAGCGGGATCAGCCGGTAGCCGACCTCCAGGCCGACCATGTCCACCGGGGTCACATCGTCCCAGCCCAACTCCTTGGTTTCCTGGCTGCGCTGGGCCGGCAGCAGTTCCTGCTGGCGCTGGGCTTCCTGGACCTCGGCCTGGGCCGCCTTGCGCTGGCGCTGGACGATCATCCAGGCGCCGCCGGCGGCCACGGCGCCGAGGCCGATGAAGGACACGTGCGGCATGCCCGGGACCAGGCCCATGGCGATGAGGATGGCGGCGGAGATGGCCAGCGCCTTGGGCGAGGCGAACATCTGCCGGTTGACCTGCTGGCCCATGTCCTCGGAGGAAGACACGCGGGTCACCATGATCGCCGCGGCGGTGGACAGCAGCAGCGACGGCAGCTGCGCCACCAGGCCGTCACCGATGGTCAGCAGGGCGTAGACCTTGCCGGCGTCGCCGAAGGACATGGAGTGCTGGATCACGCCGATGGCGACGCCGCCGATCAGGTTGATGAAGAGGATCAGCAGGCCGGCGACGGCGTCGCCGCGGACGAATTTCGAGGCACCGTCCATGGAGCCGTAGAAGTCGGCTTCCTGGGCCACCTCGGCGCGGCGCTTCTTGGCCTCGGCCTGCTCGATGAGGCCGGCGTTGAGGTCGGCGTCGATGGCCATCTGCTTGCCGGGCATGGCGTCGAGGGTGAAGCGTGCGCTCACCTCGGAGATACGCCCGGCGCCCTTGGTGACCACCACGAAGTTGATGATCATGAGGATGGCGAAGACCACGATGCCGACCACGTAGTTGCCGCCGATCACCACTTCGCCGAAGGCCTGGATCACCTTGCCGGCAGCGGCGTGGCCGTCGTGGCCGTGGAGCAGCACCACGCGGGTAGAGGCGACGTTCAGCGCCAGGCGCAGCAGGGTGGCGACCAGCAGGATGGTCGGGAACACGGCGAAGTCCAGCGGGCGCAAGGCGTACACGCAGACCAGCAGGACGACGATGGACAGGGCAATGTTGAAGGTGAACAGCACGTCCAGCAGGAACGGCGGGATCGGCAGGGTCATCATGCCCAGCATCGCCAGCAGCAGCAGCGGCACACCCAGGTTGCCACGGCCCAGGCCGGCCAGGTTGCTGCGCACTGTTCCGATCAATTGCGTACGATCCACCCCGAACTCCCCTACCCTGGTACAACAAACTTTTGACGCCGAGAGTGGCGCCGACAGGGTATTTGCAGGAAGTGTTCCAACTTTGCCGGAGCCAGGTGTGGCGCGGATTTCCGACGAAATCCCGAAGGGCGGCCGAGGCCAACGGCGGGAGCGGCGACGTAGCCAGGAGTATCAGGATGGCTGCGGATTTTCCGGCCGCTCAGGACAGCCCCCTCTCCCGCTTGCGGGAGAGGGTTGGGGAGAGGGCGCTCTTGAGCCCAACACCTACGCCACCGGCAAACCCCGTTCGCGAGCAAGCTCGCTCCTACGAAAAGCACCTCGGCAGCGCTTCCTTGTAGGAGCGCGCCCTGCGCGCGATTCGCGGGCAGGGCCCGCTCCTACACGTCCGGATATTTCCCGTCCGCGGATCCGCCCGCCGTCGCCCCGGCGAGCAAAAAAAACCGCGGCCGGAGCCGCGGTTTTCTGGGTCACGCCAGGATCAGTGGACCAGGATCGACGCCTTCTTCGCCCGGACCTTCTCCGGGTTGATCAGGAAGCGGGCCAGGGCCGGCAGCAGCCAGAGCGCGCCGAACATGTTCCACAGCAGCATGAAGGTCAGCATCAGGCCCATGTCGGCCTGGAACTTGATCGCCGAGAAGATCCAGGTGGCCACGCCGATGGCCAGGCACAGGCCGGTGAACAGCACGGCCTTGCCGGTGGACTTCAGCGTCTCGTAGTAGGCCTCCTGCAGCGACAGGCCCTGGCGCAGGAAGGACTCCAGGCGGGTGTAGATGTAGATCCCGTAGTCCACGCCGATGCCCACGCCGAGGGCGATCACCGGCAGCGTCGCCACCTTCACGCCGATGCCGAGGGTGGCCATCAGCGCGTTGCCCAGCACCGAGGTGAGGATCAGCGGCAGGACGATGCAGAGGGTCGCGGTGAAGGAGCGGAAGGTGATCATGCACATGACCGCCACGCAGATGTACACCAGCACCAGGATGATCAGCTCGGACTGCTTGATCACCTCGTTGGTGGCCGCCTCGATGCCGGCGTTGCCCGCGGCCAGCTTGAACTTCAGGTCATCCTTCTCGTGGTCCTTGGCGAACTCCTGCACGGCGAGCACGGCGCGGTCGAGGGTCTCGGCCTTGTGGTCGTTGAGGAACACCAGCAGCGGCGCCAGCGAGCAGGCGCTGTTGTACAGGCCGTCGGCGCGGCTGATGGAGTTGTTCAGCACGTCCTTGTTGCGCGACAGGGTCTCCCACTTCAGGTTGCCCTCGTTCATGCCCTTGATCACCTGCTTGGACACGGTGACCAGGGAGATGGCCGACTGCACGCCCTCGGTGTTCTCCAGCTTCCACGACAGCTCGTCGATGGCCTGCAGCGTCTGGTGCGCGGAGCAGCCCTCGGCCGCCGACTCGACCATCACCACCAGCACGTCGGAGCTGGTGGAGTAGTTGCGGATGATGAAGTCGTTGTCGAGGTTGTAGCGCGAGTCCGGACGCAGTTCCGGGGCGCCCTGGTCGAGGTCGCCGATCTTCAGGTGGTGGCCCTGCCAGAGGCCGCCGGCGAACATCACCAGGGCGATCAGGATGGAGATGGGCGCCACCTTGGCGCTGGCGAAGTTGGACAGCAGGCGCCAGAACGGATGCTCGCGCACCGCGTCCTTCTTGCTGCGCTCCACGGCGCGCTTGCTGATGCCGATGTAGGAGATCGCCACCGGCAGCAGGATCAGGTTGGTGAAGACGATCACCGCCACGCCGATGGAAGCGCCGATGGCCAGTTCGCGGATCACCCCGATATCGATCACCAGCAGGGTGATGAAGCCCACGGCGTCGGCGAGGATGGCGATCATGCCCGGCAGGAACAGCTGGCGGAAGGTGCGCCGAGCGGCCAGCAGCGGGGTTTCCGCGTCACTGGACTGCAGGGCGATGCCGTTGATCTTCTGCACCCCGTGGGAAATACCGATGGCGAAGATCAGGAAGGGCACCAGCATCGAGTACGGGTCCAGCCCGAAGCCGATGGTGTGCAGCAGGCCGAGTTGCCAGATCACCGCCACCAGGGTGGTGGAGAGCACGGCGATGGTGGAGCGCACGCACTTGGTGAACCACAGCAGCAGCACCAGGGTGATGACGAAGCAGATGCCGAAGAAGCCCACCACCATGACCAGGCCGTCGATCAGGTCGCCGACCTTCTTGGCGAAGCCGACGATGTGGATCTTCACGTTCGGATTCTGCGCCTGGTACTTGTCGCGGATCTTCTCTTCCAGCTCATGGGAGAACTGGCGGTAGTCCAGCTTCAGCAGCTTGCTCTGGTCCTGGGCGTCGGGGTAGACCTCCAGCAGCGGCACGTCGACGATGCTGGACTTGAAGTTGTTCGCCACCAGGCGGCCGATCTGGCCGGATTTGAGGACGTTGTCGCGCAGCTTGTCCAGGGCCTTGGCCGAGCCGTCGTAGGTCTGCGGGATGACCTCGCCGCCGGCGAAGCCCTCTTCCGTCACCTCGGTCCAGCGCACGCTGGGGCTCCACAGCGACTTCAGGCCGGAACGGTCGACGCCGGGGATGTAGAACACCTCGTCATGGATCTGCCGCAGGGTGTCCATGTATTCCTTGGTGAAGATGTCGCCGTTCACCGCTTCCACCGAGATGCGCACGGTGTTGCCGAGGTTGGAGAGGTCGTTGATGTGGCTCAGCATGTTCTGGATGAACGGGTGCTTGAGCGGGATCATCTTCTCGAAGCTGGTGGACGGCCGTACCTGGGTCGCCTGGAAGGCGAGGAACAGGGTCACCAGCAGGCAGATGACGATCACGACCGGGCGGTTGTTGAAGATCAGGCGTTCGAGCAGGGTCGCCTTGTCCTGGTGATGCGAGTTGACTGCGTTCATAGGGCTTCCCCGGCTCATTGTTGTTCTGTCAGCTCGGCGCCGGTCGCCGAAGCCAGGTGGATGCCGCCCTGGCCGACCAGGACCAGGTTGCCGTCGCCGGCCGCGCCGACCCCGGCCAGCGCCAGGCGGTCGGGCCGGTTGAAGATGTTGAAGGTGCGGCCGTCGTCCTTGCTCACCAGCACGCTGCCGCTGTTGCCGACCACGGCGATGCTGCCATCGGGCAGCAGCGAGCCTTCGGCCAGGCCGAACTCCAGGGTGCCGTCACCGGCGATGGGCAGCGCCACCTGTTGCCAGGTGTCGCCGAAATCGGTGGAGCGGAACAGGTGCCCGCGCAGGCCGTAGATCAGCACGGTGCCGGGCTGGGCGGTGCCGACGGCGCCGAACAGCGAACCCTCGTAGGGGCCCTGCAGTTTCTCCCAGGTGGCGCCCCAGTCCTTCGAGCGGAACAGGCTGCCGGATTCGCCCACCACCAGCAGGCCGGAATCCTTCACCGCGGCGATGCCGTTGAGGTGGAACTGGTCTTCGTTGTCCAGGCGTTCGCTGACGTCTTCCCAGTTCTTGCCGCCGTCGTGGGTTTCCAGCATGGCGCCGTAGGCGCCCACGGCCAGGCCGTGGCTCTCGTCCTGGAACCACACGTCCAGCAGCGGCGCTTCGCGCTTGAGGTCTTCGAACTGGCGCGTCCAGGTGGCGCCGCCGTCCTCGCTGGCGAGGATCTGCGCGTCGTGGCCGACCGCCCAGCCCTTCTTGTCGTTGACGAAGAACACCGCGGTCAGCAGCTGGCGGGTGGGCACCTTGGCCTGGGCCCAGGTCTTGCCGTTGTCGTCGGAATAGAGGATGTGCCCCCGGTCGCCGACCGCCACCAGGCGCTTGCCGGCGTGGCTGACGCTCAGCAGCAGGCTGCTCGGGGCCTTGGCCGAGGCGATGGCGTAGCCATCGGTGTCGCTGGCCGGCGCTTCGGTCGCGCCGGCATGCAGCGGAGCGGCCGCCAGCCACAGCAGCGAGAACGCGCCGAGCAGCGAAAGCGATTTGCGCAGGGGGGACGGGGTGGCGGAAACCGAGAGCCCGGACGAACGCACGGACAGCTCGCCGGTGGCGTGCCGCAGATGCTCACGCATATAGCCTTACCTCTTTGTTTTTATTGCAGGCGGATAGGGAGTGGTCGTTATATGCCAGCCTTTCTGCAGCCTGACAATTAAAGGCACGTTATCTTTTGTTAAGCGCAGCGGGAGTCATCCAAAAGGACTAGGTAAAGCTGCAGCCCAGTCGCCACGCGGCCTCCAGCGGACAGGAAAAAAGATACCGACGGTAACACTCCGGGTATTTCCGGGTACCTGGAGGTGCTCGTGGGAACACTTGGGAATTTGCTGCGTGGCTTTCGCCGCGTGGGTGCTTTCCCGTAGGAGCGAGCTTGCTCGCGAATGGGGTTTGCCGGGGACTTTAGGTGCTGGGCTTTAGAGCACCCTCTCCCCAGCCCTCTCCCGCAAGCGGGAGAGGGGGCTGTCCTGAGTTGCCGGAAACTCCAGAGTCATCCTGAAACGCCTATCTATATCCCGTCCTATATCCCGTCATTCCCGCGAACGCGGGACGCGGCTTCATCGCGAACAGCGCTTGCGCTGGCCCGAAGGGGAATGACCCAGTGACTGGCGGGTTCGCGAGCAAGCTCGCTCCTACGAAAAGCGCCTCGGCGCTGTCGGCCTGCATGGCAGGAGGAGCACCGCCGTAGGATGGTGTTGAGCGCAGCGATACCCATCACCACCACCGCATGGGTTTCGCAGGCTCAACCCATCCTACGAAGAACGCCTCGGCGCGATTGGCGAGACAGCAAGTCCACAGGCGAAAAAAAGGTGTTACCGGCAGGGCCGATAACACCTTTTTTCGTCAGCCGGGAGCAGCGTCAGGCGAGGCTCTTGCTGACCACCTCGTAGACGTCGCTGGACAGCTCGCCGGAGGCCAGGATGCGCTCCAGCTCGGCGCGCATCAGGGCCTGGCGCGCCGGGGCGTATTTGCGCCAGCGGGTCAGCGGCGCCAGCAGGCGCGAGGCGATCTGCGGGTTGAGCGCGTTGAGGGTGATCACCTGGTCGGCCAGGAAGCGGTAGCCCGCCCCGTCGGCGCGGTGGAAGTTGACCAGGTTCTGGTTGGCGAAGGCGCCGATCAGGGCGCGGATCTTGTTCGGGTTCTTCAGGGTGAAGGCCGGGTGGCCCATCAGCGCCTGTACGCGCTCCAGGCCGCCGGGCAGGGTGCAGCCGGCCTGCACGCTGAACCACTGGTCCATCACCAGCGGGTTGTCCTTGAAGTAGTCGGCGAACATTTCCAGGCCCTTGGCCTTCTCGTCGTCGTATGGCGAATTGACCAGCACCGCCAGGGCGGTGAGGCGTTCGGTCATGTTGTCGCAGCCCTCGTACTGCTCAAGGCAAGCCGCCAGCACTTCATCGCCGCCCACCAGCATCAGGTAGGACAGCGCGATGTTCTGCAGGCTGCGCCGGGCGATGTGCTCGGCCTCGGCCACGTACGGCGTCTTGCGCGAGGCCTCGCGGTTGGCCTGGTAGCGCTGCCACAGCGGCTCGCGCAGGGCCTCGGCGATGCGCTTGCGGGCGAACTCGCGGGCGGCGTGGATGGCCTCGACGTCGGCCACTTCGCTCAGCTCCGTGAGGTAGGCCTCGCTGGGCAGCGAGAGCATCTCGGCGACCATCGCCTGGTCCAGGGCGTTGTCCTGCAGCAGGGTGTGGAAGGCAGTGATCAGTCGCTCGTCGAGCACCAGTTGCTCGCCGCGCTGGTGCTGGCCGATCAGTTCCTGGAGCACCTGCACCGACAACTGCTGGCCGGCTTCCCAGCGGTTGAAGCCGTCCTCGTCGTACTGCATGAGGAACATCAGCTGGTCGCGGTCGTAGGGGAAGCTCAGCTTCACCGGCGCGGAGAAGCCGCGCAGCAGCGACGGCAGCGGCTTCTCGGCCAGGCCGACGAAGGTGAAGGATTGCTCTGCCTCGGTCACCTGCAGCACGCGGTTGCTACCGTGGGCGTGTTCCTCGCCGGCCAGGCGCAGCGGCAGCGGGTTGCCCAGGTGGTCCAGCAGGCCCATTTCCACCGGGATGACGAAGGGCTGCTTGTCCTTCTGGCCCGGGGTCGGCGGGCAGCTCTGGCGGAAGGTCAGGGTGTAACGCTGCGCCGCGGCGTCGTAGCTTTCCTCCACCGCCAGGCGCGGGGTGCCGGACTGGCTGTACCAGCGCTTGAACTGCGTCAGGTCGACGCCGTTGGCGTCTTCCATGGCCTTGACGAAGTCGTCGCAGGTCACCGCCTGGCCGTCATGGCGCTCGAAGTACAGGTCGGTGCCCTTGCGGAAGCCCTCGGCGCCGAGCAGGGTGTGGATCATGCGCACCACTTCCGAACCCTTCTCGTAGACGGTCAGGGTGTAGAAGTTGGAGATTTCGATGAAGGAGTCCGGGCGCACCGGGTGGGCCATGGGGCCGGCGTCCTCGGCGAACTGGTTGGTGCGCAGGAAAGCCACGTCTTCCACGCGCTTGACGGTGCGCGAGTTCATGTCGGCGGAGAACTCGCTGTCGCGGAACACGGTGAAGCCTTCCTTGAGCGACAGCTGGAACCAGTCGCGGCAGGTCACGCGGTTGCCCGACCAGTTGTGGAAGTACTCGTGGGCCACCACGCCCTCGACGCGCTGGTGCGCGGCGTCGGTGGCGGTCTCGGCCTTGGCCAGCACGCAGCTGGAATTGAAGATGTTGAGCCCCTTGTTCTCCATGGCGCCCATGTTGAAGTCATTGACCGCGACGATCATGAAGATGTCCAGGTCGTACTCGCGGCCGTAGACCTTCTCGTCCCAGCGCATGGCCTTCTTCAGGCTGTCCATGGCGTGCTGGCACTTGTCGATGTTCTCCGGTTCGACGTAGATGCGCAGGGCGACTTCGCGCTCGCTCAGGGTGGTGTAGGTGTCTTCCACCGCCCAGAGGTCACCGGCGACCAGGGCGAACAGGTAGGCCGGCTTCTTGAACGGGTCCTGCCAGGTGGCCCAGTGCCGCCCGTCCTCTTCCGAACCGCTGGCCACCGGGTTGCCGTTGGACAGCAGCACCGGGTACTTGTGCTGCTCGGCCGAGACGGTGGTGGTGAAGCTGCTCATCACGTCCGGGCGGTCGAGGTAGTAGGTGATCTTGCGGAAGCCCTCGGCCTCGCACTGGGTGCAGAACATCTTGCCGGACTTGTACAGGCCTTCCAGCGCGGTGTTCTTCTCCGGGTGGATGCGCACGGTGCTGTCGACGGTGAACTGCCTGGCGGTCGGCTGCAGGGTCAGGTGGTTCTCGTCCAGCTGGTAGTCGCCCTCTTCCAGCACGCGGTCGTCCAGGGCCACCCACTGCAGCTCCAGCTGCTGGCCGTCGAGCACCAGCGGCGGCAGGCCTTCGCCGCGCTCGGGGTTGCGGCGCATGACCAGTTGCGCGTGGACCAGGGTGTGGTCCTCGTACAGCTCGAAGGTCAGGTTGGTCTCGTCGATCAGGTACTCGGGCGCCTGGTAGTCCTTGAGGTAGATGACTTTCGGTTGATCAGTGCGCATGTGGCCCTCCGGGCAGCTTCAAGCTTCGAGCTTCAAGCCGCAAGTTCGTGGTTCGCCGGCTCAGCTTGCCGCTTGAGGCTTATAGCTGATGGCTAGCTGATAAGCTGTGTACTTACGGATATTGATGACGCCGGTGTCGAAGATCAGGTACTGGCCCTTGATGCCTTGCAGGGTACCCTCCACCACCGGCGTCTTGTCCAGATCGAAGCTGGTGATCTTGGCCAGGTAGGCCTGCACCGGGTAGCGGATCTCGATCGGCTCGATGTCGCTCACCGGCTGGATGGCCTGCAGGCCGAAGCGCTGCTGCAGCTCGCGCAGGCCCTCGGCGCAGTGGTCGAACAGCTGCTCACGGATGGCCGCCAGGTCCAGCGGCTCGGCCTCGCCCTTGAGCAGGGCGCGCCAGTTGGTGCGGTCGGCCACCTGGCTGCGCAGCAGGTCTTCCACCAGCCCGGACTGCTGGCGCGTGGCCACCCGCAGGATCGGCAGCGCCTGGCGCGCGCCCTGGTCGATCCAGCGCGTCGGCACCTGGGTGGCACGGGTGATGCCCACCTTCACGCCCGAGGAGTTGGCCAGGTAGACCACGTGGTCGGTCATGCAGAAGCGCTCGCCCCACGCCGGCTCGCGGCAGGTGCCCTCGTCGTAGTGGCACTTTTCCGGGCTGACGATGCAGCTGTCGCACTGCGCCAGCTTGGTGAAGCAGGGGTAGCAGTAGCCCTGGCTGAAGCTCTTCTTCGTCTTGCGCCCGCAATGGCAGCAGTGGATGGCGCCCAGGTACTCCAGGCGCAGGGTCTTGCCGATCAGCGGGTTGACCGCCACTTCCGCCTCGCCGAGGCGGAAGGCGTACTGTACGGGGCTTTCAAGGCGCGCCGACATCTTGCTCAGGGCGCCGCGTCCTAGCTCTTTCATCAAAGCCCGGTCATCAGTGCAGCGAATTGGACGAGAAGAGGATGTTGGGGATCGCCTCGGCGTGGGACTCGCACTCCTGCGGACCCATGTAGCCGGTGCGCTGGTCCTCGGGCAGGTTCTGCAGCTCCCAGGCGATCATCGCCTGCAGGCACAGCTCCTTCTGCTCCAGGCTCAGCTTGCGGCCATCCGGCCATTTGCCGATCTCCACGGCGAGCTTGAGGCTCTCGTAGATTTCCGGGGTGATGTTCTCGATGGTTTCGGCGAAGGACGACATGGGGCCGGCTCCTGCTGGGGGCAAAACCGGCATTCTACCGGGCCGGGCGGCCTGGCGCACGAACAGAGGTCAAACGGTGGCATCGACGTAGGGCGTATAACGTTCCGCGTTATACGCCGGTTGGCCATGGCCGCCGGCCTGCTCGCGGTCATGCGGGAAATCGTCGGCCCGGTTCGTCCCTGGCGCCGGCGACGAATCGGGTGTAACGGCGTACAACCGCTAACGGTTGTACGCCCTACGGCGCGCGTGGGATCAGGCCTGGCGCCCGCGCGCCAGCATGCCGCCCAGCGCGCCGGTCAGGCAGCCGATCACCAGCCCGCCGACGTGGGCGCCGTTGGCGATGGAGCCGAAGCCCAGCAGGTCGATGACGCCGGACAGGCACACCAGCAGCCAGATCAGCATCATCGCCACCACGCCCTTCGGCAGGCGGTAGGCCGGGGTCGGCGCCAGCAGCTGGAAGATCCAGCAGTGCCCGAGCAGGCCGTAGAGCACGCCGGACAGGCCGCCGAACAGGCTCGGCCCGGAAGCCAGGTACTGCACGACGTTGGACACCAGGCCGAAGCCCAGGCTCAGGCCCAGCAGCATGACGCCACCCTGGCGGTATTCGATGCGCCGGCCCAGCTCCCAGTACCACATGGCGTTCATCGCCAGGTGCAGCCAGCCGAAGTGGATCAGCATGGGCGTGAACAGGCGCCACCACTGCCCCGCCGCCAGGCCCTCGGCCAGCGGCTGGAACAGCACCCGGTCGGTGCCGACCAGCTGGAAGTCCTGGAAGGTGAACCAGCGCAGGGTGTCCGGGTTGCCGCCGAGCAGGGTCAGGGCGGCGACCGCGAAGGTCACCAGCAGCACCGCGGCGGTCACCTTGCTGGCCCGCACCTGGGCCAGGAAACCTGGGCCGCGGCGCTGCGGTTGGGCCGCGGAAGCCAGCTCGGGGTCGCCCTGCGGGTAGCGCCGGTAGAGGTCGCGCACCTGCTCGGCCAGGCTTTCGTCCGGCACCCAGAGCACCTGTTCGCCAGCCTCCTCGCTGACCCGGAAGGGCACGTTCAGGCGTTGCAGCAGACCGACGAAACCGCCGAGATCCGCCGCCAGGGGCAGGCGCATGGCCACTACTGCACTCACTCATCCTCTCCCGGACGCTTCACGTCCACCCAGACGAACTTGTCGCGCTGCAGGCGCGTTTCCTGGTCCAGCCGGTAGGCCACCAGCTTGCCGTACATGACCGCGCTGTAGTCCAGGCAGGCCAGGTTCGGGCGGATCGGCGCCGGCGTGCCGCGGCGCCAGTAGTGGCCGACGAACAGCATCGGCTCGTCGGCGCCGTAGCTCAGCAGGCTGGACTTCTGCTCGGCGCTCAGGCGCTCGGCGGCCACCTCGTCGGGCAGCGCGTCGGGCTGGAAGACGATGTCGCCGTAGGTCTCCGGCTCGCGGTCCTCTTCCCAGAACTTGGTGCGGAAGAAGGCCCGGGTGTAGCCGTCGCTGCCGGTCAGCGTCATGCCGTTGGGCAGGCGCATGTCGGTGCCGCGCAGCAGCCGGTTGCACGCCTGGTAGGCGAAGCTGCCGTGCACGGCGGATGCCTGGACGAAGGCCTCGTCGATGCGCCCGTCGGGGAACTGCCGGCGCAGCGAGTCGATCAGTTCGTTGTCCCAGCAGGCATGGACCATGCGGAAGCGCCCGGCATCGAGGAACAGCGGCAGCTGCTGGAACCAGCCGAGGAAGTCGCGCCAGTCGCCGGGGTGGTCCTCGAACTGGTCGAGGGTCTCCTGGATCAGCCGTGCGTGCCGCGGGGTGTGCTCGCGCACGAACTGGCGGCCGCTGCCCGGCGCCGCCGGGGTGGACCAGCCGAGCAGGTTGAATTCGTGGTTGCCCATGATGCACAGGGCCTCGCCGGCGGCGACCATGTCGTGCACCCGGTGCAGCGCCTCGCGGATGCGCGGGCCGCGGTCGATGATGTCGCCGAGGAACAGCGCCTGGCGCCGCGGGTGGCGCCAGACGCCGCCGTGCAGCTGATAGCCCAGCCGCTCCAGCAGGCGGTCGAGGGTGTGCGCGCAGCCGTGGACGTCGCCGATCAGGTCGTAGCCACGGCCCGGGTCGAGTTCGCTCACTCGCTGCTCCCCAGCCGGCTGCCCCAGCCGAGCTTGGTCCGGCAGACCTCGTAGTAGTTGTGGTCGATCGGGTGGATCAGGCGCAGCTTCTGCGGCTTCTTGCTCACCGTGACCATGTCACCCGGCGCGCAGGTGAAGTGGTTCTGCCCGTCGCAGGAGACCTGCGGGTAGATCTGCATGTTCGGCGACACCACTATCTTCAGCTCACTGTTGCCGTCGACCACGATCGGCCGGCTGGACAGGGTGTGCGGGTACATCGGCACTATGACGATGGCGTCCAGCTTCGGATGCATGATCGGCCCGCCGGCGGACAGCGAATAGGCGGTGGAGCCGGTGGGCGTGGCGACGATCAGGCCGTCGGCCTTCTGGCTGCAGACGAACTGGCCGTCGATGTGCAGCTCGAACTCGATCATCCGCGTCGACTTGCCGGGGTGCAGCACCACGTCGTTGAGCGCGTCGCCCTGGCCGATGGATTCGCCGTGGCGGCGCACCTGGGCGTCGAGCAGGAAGCGGCTCTCGACGATGTACTGGCCGCCGAGCACCTCGTCCACCTTGGTTTCCAGCTCGTCCGGGCGGATGTCGGTGAGAAAGCCCAGGCTGCCGCGGTTGATGCCCAGCACCGGCACCTTGTGCCGGGCCAGCGCACGCGCCGCGCCGAGCATGCTGCCATCGCCGCCGACGACGACGACCAGGTCGCAGATCTCGCCCATGATCTTCCGCGAGCAGGTCTGCAGGCCGTGGCCGGGCAGCACTTCGGCGATGGTGTCCTCGAGGATCACGTGCAGGTGCCGCTCGGTCAGGAAGCGCTTCAGCCGGCGGATGGTTTCCAGCACCTGGGTGCTGCCGAGGCGGCCGATGATGCCGATGTTGCGAAAGGATTCCATGAGACTCCAGGCGGCAGTGCGAGCGGGGATGGCGGAATTATGGGGGAAACCCCCGAACAGCGGCAAACCCGCGCAGCAGCGCGGGCGTTCGGCTAGGCTGCACGGATGAAGTCGACCGCCCACCTGCTCGCTGAGCTGCTAGCCGAACTGCGCCAACCCGCGGTGCGCGACCTCGCCTGGACCCTGCTCGGCGAACCTCTGCTGGATGCCGGCGCCCTGCCCCTGCGCCATCCGCTGGCGGCGAGCCGCTGGCTGGCCGAGCCGCGGCTTCTAGGCGACTGGCTGCGCGAACAGGAAAGGCACAGCGAAGCGTTGCAGGCCTGGTTGCAGAGTTCGCCGCAACAACGCCTGGGCCGCTACTACGAACGCCTCTGGCAGTTCGCCCTGCAGCAGGCCCCCGACCTGCGCCTGCTCGGCGCCAACCTGGCGGTGCGCGACAACGGCCACACCCTGGGCGAGCTGGACCTGCTACTGGAGGACGACGACGGCCTGCATCACCTGGAGCTGGCCATCAAGCTCTACCTGGGCCCCAGCCGCGAAGGCCCGGACGACTGGCTCGGTCCCGGCGCCGAGGACCGCCTGGCGAACAAGCTGCGCCACCTGCGCGAGCACCAGCTACCGCTCTCCTCCACCCCGCACGGCCGCGCCCTGATCGCCGGTTTCAGCAGCGCCCCGGTGCAAGCCGCGCTCTGGCTGGGCGGCTACCTGTTCTACCCCTGGCCCGGCGAGTGCGCGGCGCCGGAGGGCGCCAACCCCGAGCACCTGAGCGGCTCCTGGCTGCACCGCCGCCACTGGCCCCTGTACCGCGCCCAGGGCACGGGGCGCTGGCAGCCGCTGCCGCGCAGCGAATGGCTGGCTCCGGCGCGCAAGGCCGCTGAGCAGAGCTGGGCGCCGGAGCGCTTCGATGCCTGGCTGGCGCAACTGCCGGCGGATGCTTTCCCGCAGTTGCTGGTGCGTCTGGAGGAACAGCAGGGGGAGTGGTACGAGGCCGAACGGCTGTTCCTGGTCGGCGACCAGTGGCCAAGGGTGCATAACGGGTATTCCCATTGAGAGGAGCATGGCTTCTCGTAGGAGCGAGCTTGCTCGCGAATGAGCCCCGCTGGGGAATCTGTTCGCGAGCAAGCTCGCTCCTACGAAGAGCACCGCGGCGCGGTCGGCAAGACAGTCGCGCCTATATCCGTGCCCTACGTGTTCGCCGTGGAGTACGGCCTACACCTGTAGGAGCGGGCCCTGCCCGCGATTCCGCGCGCAGGGCGCGCGAATGACGTGGGTGGGTCGTAGGAGCGGATCTCATCCGCGATCCACGCCGATATATCCGTCCGGCACGAACGAATGCCCTACGGCAATCGCCCCAAGCGCTCTTCCATCGCCCGCCTACCCTGCAGGCCGCCGCTGTGCACTGCGACCAGACGGCTGCCACGGGGTATCCGCCCGGCGCTTACCTCGTCGTGCAGGGCCAGCAACAGCTTGCCGGTGTACAGCGGCTCCAGCGGTACACCGGTCGCCGCCTCGAAATCGGCCATGAACCGCACCAGCTCGGCATCCACCTTGCCGAAACCGCCGCGGCTGGCGTCCAGCAGGCGATAACAGGCGTCTTCGTGTCCCGCCTCGGCCAGCAGCCGCGGCAGCATGGCTTCCACGCCATGGCCAGGCGGCACCGCCAGGGCGCCGATCAGCGGGTGCGCACCCTGCTCGCCCAGCACCAACCCGGCCAGGGTGGTGCCGGTACCGCAGGCAGCCCAGAGCTGGTCGTAACCGTTCCAGCCAATGCCCAGCAATTGCACACCCAACTGTTCCACCAACGGCGCGCAACCCAGCGCGCCGGGCAGGCCGCCGCCGCCCTCGTCCACCGCCAGCAGGCGCGGGTAGCGTTCGCGCCAGGACGCCCAGAAACCTTCGGCATGGCGCTCGCGGTAGCCGGCGTAGCCGAGCCAGTGCAGTTGCATGCCCCAGGCGCGCAGGTCGCGCACCGTGGGCGTGTCCTGCTCGTTTCCGCGCAGCAGGCCAACGGTGGCGAAGCCGAAGCGCTGGCCGGCGGCGGCCAGGGCGTGCAGGTGGTTGGAATGGGCGCCGCCCAGGCTGATCAGGCCTTCCAGGCCCTGTTCGGCGGCCTGGCGCAGGTAGGGCGCCAGCTTGAACCACTTGTTGCCGGACACCCGCTCATCGACCAGGTCCAGGCGCAACAGCGCCAGCTCGACGCCAGCTTGTTCCAGCCAATCGAGGCGCAGCTGTTGCAAAGGGGGTAGCGGGCGCCAGTCGGGGAATCGCAGGGCAGCCACCTAGCCCGCGGTCACGCCACGCAGGCCGCCGCTGGTCTTGTGCCGGGCACAGCAGTTGCTGTCGCCGTCGACGAAGCGGCCCGGGGTGTCCACGCGGTCGACCGGCAGCGCGCAGCGTTCGCCGTTGGACAGGCGGCCGTCGCAGGTTGGCTGCTGGTAATGGGCCAGCCACTGGCAGTACTGGGCTTCGGAGACGAAGCATTTGGCGGCGGCGTAGGCCATGGGGTTTTCCTGGTAGCGCGGGATGTCCTGCAGCGGAATGGTCAGATGCCCGGCGCCGGGATGATAGACCACGAAGATCACCCCGAGCGAGGTCAGCTTCTCCAGCAGCGCATCGCTCTCCGCCCGCGCCGCCTGGGCGGCCAGTTCGCGGCGCAGCGCCTCGTTGTCCTGCTGCAGCTGGCGGTCCAGTTCGTTGCGGTAGCTCAGTTCGGCATCGCGCAGCGCCAACTGTTCCTTGTACTGGGCGATCACCGCCGCGACCTTCGCATCGGCCTCGCCCTCGAACTGCGTGCGCAGCTCTTCCAGCTCCACGCGCCCCTGCTGCTCGATGCTGCGCAGTTGCGCGGTCAGTTCCTCGCGGCCGCGCTGGAAGCCGTCCACCCGCTCATCCAGCTCGCGGCGCAGGCCGGCATTGATTTCTTCCTCGCGCTTGAGCCCCTCGCGCAGCGCGGCCAGTTCGGCCTGCAGCACCTTGACCTGTTCCTCGGCGCCCAGGCGCAGGCGTTGCAGCTCCTGCTCGTGCTGCTGGCTCAGGGTGGACAGGCGCGTTGCCTGCTGGCCGAGCAGCTCGGCGGTCTTCTGCCGGTGTTCTTCCAGCATCGCCTGGGCCAGCTTCTCGGCCTGCTCCTGCGGGTCCTGCGCCGGCGTCGCGTACCACTGGTGCTCGGCAGCCACCTTCAGGCGCTGCGGCTCGACGGCGACGGGCTCCTCCTCGACCAGCAGGCCGAGGTGGTTGCGCCGGATCGCGTCGCGCAGCATCACCAGGTGGTTGTTGCCCGTCACCAGGCTCGGGTCCCACAGGTGCATCTGGTGCCAGGACACCGGGCACTGGCTGCGGCAGGCCAGGCGGATGGGCCCGGCGCCCATGTCCGGGCCGCGCCCGGCGCGGTCGGCGAGCTGGCGCAGCGGCAGGTTCCAGCCGCGGTCGGCCTCGCCGTTCTCGTCGAAATCCAGGTAGAAGAACACCGCGGCCTTGACCTGCAGGCGCGCGTTGATCAGCACATAGGCCAGGCACATCTGCCGGTCGGCGAACTCGTGCATCTGCACGACGTTGTCGAGCAGGGCCTCGAATTCGGGATAGAGCATCTGCTTGCAGATGCCTCGCTCATCGAAGAAGGCCACGGCCTCGACCATCTGAGGCTTCTTCTGCAGGCTCATGACGGGACCTCTGGACTGTCGCGAACAGGGTTGGGCCCGCACAGGGGCCGGCGGCCGGGCCTCGAGCGCACCGGTGCCGGGGCAAGTCTAGGGGAAATGATGTCGCAGGCAATGTGACTGGGTTGGCAGTCGCTCGGCCGTTCGTAAGAAAACGACGTACGACAGACGGAAAACTGTGACGGGCTCCGCCCTTTGCCGCCCGGACGGCGCATCCGGGCGGCAAAGGCAAGGGATCAGAGTTCGGCGGCCAGGCGCGAGCCCTGGTTGATGGCGCGCTTGGCGTCCAGCTCGGCGGCCACGTCGGCGCCGCCGATCAGGTGCACCTTCTGCCCGGCGGCGACCAGGCCGTCGTGCAGCTCGCGCAGCGGCTCCTGGCCGGCGCAGACGATCACGGTGTCCACCGGCAGCACCTGCGGCTCGCCCTCGGCGATGCGGATGTGCAGCCCGGCGTCGTCGACCTTGAGGTACTCCACGCTGTTGAGCATCTGCACCCGCTTGTTCTTCAGCCCGGTGCGGTGGATCCAGCCGGTGGTCTTGCCCAGGCCGTCGCCGACCTTGGACTTCTTGCGCTGCAGCAGGAACACCTGGCGCGCCGCGGCATGCGGGTGCGGCTGGATGCCGGCGACGCCGCCACGGGCCTCCAGGTTCTCGTCGATGCCCCACTCCTTCCAGAAGGCGTGGCGATCCAGGCTGGTGGATTCGCCGTCATGGGTGACGTACTCGGAGACGTCGAAGCCGATGCCGCCGGCGCCGATCACCGCCACTTTCTGCCCCACCGGCTTGCGCTCGAGGATGGCGTCCAGGTAGCTGATCACCTTCGGGCTGTCGATGCCGGGGATGGCCGGGGTGCGCGGGACGATACCGGTGGCCAGGAGGATCTCGTCGAAGCCGCCCTTGGCCAGGTCGTCGACCGACACGCGGGTGTTCAGGCGCAGGTCGACGCCGGTGGTTTCCAGCTTGCGCTTGAAGTAGCGCAGGGTCTCGTAGAACTCTTCCTTGCCCGGCACGCGCTTGGCCACGTTGAACTGCCCGCCGATCTCGCCGCCGGCGTCGAACAGCGTCACCTGGTGGCCGCGCTCGGCGGCCACGGTGGCGGCGGCCAGGCCGGCCGGGCCGGCGCCGACCACGGCGACCTTCTTCACGTGGGTGGTGGGGATGTAGTTCAGCTCGGTCTCGTGGCAGGCGCGCGGGTTGACCAGGCAACTGGTCAGCTTGCCGCCGAAGGTGTGGTCCAGGCAGGCCTGGTTGCAGCCGATGCAGGTGTTGATCTCGTCGGCGCGGCCTTCGGCGGCCTTGTTGACGAAGTCCGGGTCGGCGAGGAACGGCCGGGCCATGGAGACCATGTCGGCGTCGCCCTCGGCCAGCACCTGCTCGGCCACTTCCGGGGTGTTGATGCGGTTGGTGGTGACCAGCGGGATGCCCACCTCGCCGCGCAGCTTGGCGGTGACCTTGGTGAAGGCCGCGCGCGGCACCTTGGTGGCGATGGTCGGGATGCGCGCCTCGTGCCAGCCGATGCCGGTGTTGATCAGGGTGGCGCCGGCCTGCTCGATGGCCTTGGCCAGCAGGACGATCTCGTCCCAGGTGCTGCCGCCTTCCACCAGGTCGAGCATCGACAGGCGGTAGATGATGATGAAGTTCGGCCCCACCGCCTCGCGCACGCGGCGGACGATCTCCACCGGCAGGCGCATGCGGTTCTCGTAGCTGCCGCCCCAGCGGTCGGTGCGCTGGTTGGTGTGGGCGACCAGGAACTGGTTGATGAAGTAGCCTTCCGATCCCATGATCTCGACGCCGTCGTAGCCGGCCTGCTGGGCCAGGGCCGAGCAGGTGACGAAGTCCTGGATCTGCTTCTGGATGCCCTCCTCGTCCAGCTCGCGCGGCTTGAACGGATTGATCGGCGCCTGGATGGCGCTGGGCGCCACGGATTTCGGGCTGTAGGCGTAGCGCCCGGCGTGGAGGATCTGCATGCAGATCTTGCCGCCAGCCTCGTGCACCGCCTGGGTGACGACCTTGTGTTTCTCGGCTTCCTCGGCGGTGGTCAGCTTGGCCGCTCCGGCGTACACGCCGCCTTCCTCGTTCGGGCCGATGCCGCCGGTGACCATCAGGCCGACGCCGCCGCGGGCGCGCTCGGCGAAATAGGCGGCCATGCGTTCGAAGCCGTTGGGCTTCTCTTCCAGGCCGGTGTGCATCGAGCCCATCAGGGTGCGGTTGCGCAGGGTGGTGAAGCCCAGGTCGAGGGGCGCGAGCAGGTGCGGGTACAGGGCGGCGGTCATGATTCCTCCACATCGGGCATGGTGCCGGGGCCTCGGACGGGCCACGGTCGGTATGGGGCAGACTCTAAGCAGCGCCCCGGGCGCGCTCAATGACCGGAAATGACAACTTACTGATCGAAGATGACAGCACGGCTTGGCAAGCCGGCGCCGCTCCCCTACCCTGACAGCCAGTCCCGGAGCCCCGCATGCGCAAGCTGACATTCCTCATCCTGGTCACCCTCTTCGCCGCCTACGCCGGCTGGGCCGAGCGCCGCCCGGTGGGCCACTACCTGTCCGACCTGCGCAGCCAGGTGGTGCTCAACCAGGGCGCGCCTTCCGAACGCGGCAACCTGCTGGGCGTGCAGCCCGAGCTCTATGCCGCCGACTACCAGAACGTCGAGCGCCTGCGCCTGAAGCTTGCGGCCTACCTGGAGAAGGCCCGCAGCGAGGGCCTGCTCGGCCCGCGCACGGTGGTGGT
The DNA here is from genome assembly GCF_023516765.1 of Pseudomonas sp. R3.Fl. NCBI lineage: Bacteria > Pseudomonadati > Pseudomonadota > Gammaproteobacteria > Pseudomonadales > Pseudomonadaceae > Pseudomonas > Pseudomonas sp. R3.Fl. The sequence goes on along the minus strand of NZ_JAMGSO010000001.1, from coordinate 5,576,987 downwards.
GTTCCCCGAACACATCGGCACCTGGCTGGTGGCCGCCGGCGAGAAGCCCGAGGTCTACCAGGCCCAGCACCTGGCCGAGGCCATGCAGTGGATGGCCGTCAGCAACCCGGTGAAGCTGGCCCGCGGCTGGCTCATCGCCAAGGGCCGCGACCGTTTCACCGACGCCCTGTTCCGCATGAAGGCGGTGGACATGGCCCACGACTACCAGACGCTGTTCGGCGGCCTGGCCCGGCAGTTCGGCGTCACCCTGGTGGCCGGCTCCATCGTCCTGCCCAACCCCAAGGTGGAGGACGGCGTACTGGTGACCGGCAACGGCAGCCTGTACAACGCCAGCCTGGTGTTCGGCAGCGACGGCAGGCCGCTGGGCCAGCCGCAGCGCAAGGTCTTCCCCATCGACGACGAGAAGCCCTTCATCCGCGCCGGCCACAGCGACAACCTGCAGGTGCTGGACACGCCGGCCGGGCGCCTGGGCGTGCTGATCTGCGCCGACAGCTGGTACCCGATCAACTACGCGGTGCTGGCCTCGGAAAAGGTCGAGCTGCTGGCGGTGCCCGCCTTCCTCACCGGCAACGGCCAGTGGCAGCAGCCCTGGCGCGGCTACAACGGCGCGCGCACGCCTTCCGACGTGCAGCTCAAACCCGGCGAGCTGAGCGAAGGCCAGGCCTGGCAGCAGTTGGCCCTCGGCGGGCGCCTGGCCGCCAGCGGCGCCCAGGCCGGCATCGCGGTGTTCCTCCGCGGGCAGCTGTGGGACCTGGGCAGCTCCGGCCCCGGCCTGGTGGTCGACCGTGGCGGCCAGCAGCTCGCCGAGGACGGCCCCGGCGCGCGCCTGATCAACCTCTGGCTGTGACCATGAAGCAACCGGGCATGCGGCTGGGCGACCTCTCCATAGGCTTCGTCCACGGCCTGGCCGACGCCCTGGAAGACCGCGGCGTGCCGGCGCAGCCGCTGCTGCTGCAGTACGGCCTGGACGCGGCGCGCCTCGCCGAGCCCGGCGGGCGCCTGTCGATCCCGCGCTACATGCGCCTGGGCCACGCGGCCATCCAGCTCAGCGGCGACCCCGCCCTGGGCCTGCGCATGGGCCAGTTCAGCCGCATCCAGCAACTTGGCCTGCCCGGCGTCAGCGCCGCCCTGGCCCCCGACCTGCGCGCCGCCAGCCGCGCGCTGATCCGCTTCGAACCGCTCTACGCGCAGAACTACCGCGGCCGCTCCAGCCTGACCGAGGACGCCGGCGGCGCCTGGCTGAGCTTCTATTCCATCAGCCCGTACAACGCCTACAACCGCTTTGTGGTGGACTCGGTGCTGGCCGGCTGGCTCAGCTACCTGGCGCGCATCGCCGGGCAGCCGGTACGCCCGCTCCGGGTGGAGATCGAGTACCCGGCGCCGGACTATGCGGCCCGCTACGAGGAATTCTTCGGCTGCCCGGTGGAGTTCGCCGCCGGCGCCAACCGCCTGCGCCTGGACCAGGCCAGCCTGGCCCTGGGCAACCGCGAGCACTGCCCCAGCACCTGGCGGCAGATGCAGGAAATCTGCGAGAAGGAACTGGAGCAACGCACCCGCACGCGCACCCTGCGCGAGCGCGTGGTGCAACTGCTGGGGCCGCTGCTCAACGGCCGCGAGCCGGACCTGGAAGAGGTCGCCGCGCGCCTCAAGCTGCCGACCTGGACGCTGCGCCGCAAGCTGGCCGAGGAAGGCACCCAGTTCCGCAGCATCCTCAACGAGACGCGCCGCGACCTGGCGATGATCTACATCCGCGACACCGACCTGGCCTTCGGCGAGATCGCCTACCTGCTCGGCTTCGCCTCGGCCGAGGCCTTCCAGCGCGCCTTCAAGCGCTGGAGCGGCCAGCCGCCGGGGGAATACCGCCGCGCGCAGCGGCAGGCCGGCTGATCACATCTCGGTGGCGTCGTCCGCCGGCTCCGGCGGATCGCATTCGGTACGGTGTTCTTCGAGCAGTTCTTCCTGGTAGTCGTCCATGGCTGCCTCCCATCGCGTTCGACAAGGTCATGGATGCAGCCTAGCCGGCGCGGATGAAGCGCACATGACCGAGGACTTTTCCCGGCGCAATGAAAAAGCCCCCAGGCATGGCTGCCTGAGGGCTTGGAAGATGGCGCAGCGGACGGGACTCGAACCCGCGACCCCCGGCGTGACAGGCCGGTATTCTAACCGACTGAACTACCGCTGCGCGTCGGCTGGACTTGCGTCCAAGGGTGTTACGGCCTTCCATCCTGCCTGTCGCTACGGAGCCTTGACTCTACGTGGCGGTGAGTTCGGGGTGATGAACTCCAGGAGGGGGAAGATGGCGCAGCGGACGGGACTCGAACCCGCGACCCCCGGCGTGACAGGCCGGTATTCTAACCGACTGAACTACCGCTGCGCGTAACTTGCGAGATGGTGGGTGATGACGGGATCGAACCGCCGACCCTCTGCTTGTAAGGCAGATGCTCTCCCAGCTGAGCTAATCACCCTTCGTCTCGAAGTGGGGCGCATTCTACCGGCGGCATTTCCTAAGTCAATGCCCTGGTTGGATTTTTTTGAAATTTCGCGTTTTGGGGGGAACGCGGGAAGCCAGCTGCCTTTGGGGTTGGGTGTAGCGCGCCGCTCCGAGCATCCGCCGAATCGCGGACAGAGTCCGCTCCTACAGGTGGGTTCAAACCCCGTAGGATGGTGTTGAGCGAAGCGATACCCATCCTACGAAAGCACCTCGGTGTAGCTCCTACGGTTCAGGGAAGCACGGGCGTAGGAGCGGACTTTGTCCGCGATTGGATTCACCGGCCACGCCGGACGCCCAGGGGGCTCCTGAGAAATACGAAAAAGGGCGGCCCCTGGGCCGCCCTCCTCCATCACCCTCCCGACCTCAGTCGAGATAGATCATCTTGCGCGTCATGCCGCCGTCGACGACGAACTCCTGGCCAGTGACGAAGCCAGCGTTGTCGCCCAGCAGCCAGGCCACCAGCGCAGCGACATCTTCCACCGTGCCGACGCGGCCGACCGGGTGCTGGTCGTGGTCCAGCTCGGTGAGCGGCGCCGCCTGGCGCTCGTGGAGGTCACGGGCGTCGATCCAGCCGGGGCTGACCGCGTTGACGCGGATTTCCGGGCCCAGGCTCATGGCCAGCGCGTGGGTCAGGGCGAGGATGCCGCCCTTGCTCGCCGCATAGGCTTCGGAGCTGCGCTCGGACTGGTGCGCGCGGGTCGAGGCGATGTTGACGATGCTGCCCTGGTGCGCCCGCAGGTAGGGCGCGCAGTGCTTGGCCAGCAGCATCGGGCCGCTGAGGTTCACCGCCAGGGTGCGGTTCCACTCGTTGAGCGTCAGGCTCTCCAGCGACGTGACGCCCGGGCGGGCGATGGCCGCGTTGCACACCAGGGCGTCGAGGCGGCCGAACTGCCCGAGCACCTCGGCCACGGTCTGCGCCACCTGGCTCTCCTGGGACACGTCCAGGGCGATGAACCAGGCCTTGTCGCCCAGCGCCTCGGCGACCTTGGCGCCGCGCTCGCGGTCCTGGTCGACCAGCACCACCTGCCAGCCCTCGGCGATCAGCCAGGCGCTGATCCCCAGGCCGATGCCCCGCGCCGCGCCGGTGACCAGCGCGACCTTGCCGTTGCCGATGATCGCTGCCAGGTCGCTCACAGTGCCGCCAGGCCTCGTGCCAGGTCCTTCTTGATGTCGTCGACGTCTTCCAGGCCCACCGCGACGCGGATCAGGTTGTCGCGGATGCCGGCGTTCTCGCGCTCCTGCGGCGACAGGCGGCCGTGGGAGGTGGTCGCCGGGTGGGCGATGGTGGTCTTGGTGTCACCCAGGTTGGTGGTGATGGAGATCATCCGGGTGGCGTCGATGAAGCGCCAGGCCGCAGCCTTGTCGCCCTTCACCTCGAAGCTGACCACCGCGCCGAAGCCCTTCTGCTGCTGCTTGGCCAGCTCGTGCTGCGGGTGGCTGGCCAGGCCGGCGTAGTAGACGCGCTCGATGCCCGGCTGCTGTTCCAGCCACTCGGCCACGTCCTGGGCCGCGGCGCAATGCGCCTGCATGCGCACGCGCAGGGTTTCCAGGCCCTTGAGGAAGATCCAGGCGTTGAACGGGCTGAGGGTCGGGCCGGCGGTGCGCAGGAAACCGACCACGCCTTCCATCAGCTTGCGGCTGCCGGCGACCACGCCGCCCATGCTGCGGCCCTGGCCGTCGATGTACTTGGTCGCCGAGTGGATCACCACGTCGGCGCCGAGCTTCAGCGGCTGCTGCAGCGCCGGGGTGCAGAAGCAGTTGTCCACCGCCAGCAGCGCGCCATGGGCGTGGGCGATCTCGGCCAGTGCGGCGATGTCCACCAGCTCGGCCAGGGGGTTGGACGGCGACTCGACGAACAGCAGCCTGGTGTTCGGCTTGATCGCCGCTTCCCAGGCCTTGAGGTCGCTCAGCGGCGGGTAGTCCACCTGCACGCCGAAGCGCTTGAAGTACTTCTCGAACAGGCTGATGGTCGAGCCGAACACGCTGCGCGAGACCAGCACGTGGTCGCCGGCGCTGCAGTGGGTCATCACCAGCGAGAGGATGGCCGACATGCCGGTGGAGGTGGCCACCGCCTGCTCGGCGCCTTCCAGGGCGGCGATGCGCTCCTCGAAGGTGCGCACCGTCGGGTTGGTGTAGCGCGAGTAGACGTTGCCCGGCACCTCGCCGGCGAAGCGCGCGGCGGCGTCGGCGGCGCTGCGGAACACATAGCTGGAGGTAGGGAACAGCGCTTCGCCGTGCTCCGCCTCCGGGGTGCGTTGCTGCCCGGCGCGTACCGCCAGGGTGTCGAAGGCGGCGCCTTCCAGGTCACTGTCCAGGCGACCGGCTTCCCATTCCTGTGCCATCCCCTGCTCTCCTTCAGTCGTTGTACAGATCGATGATGGCGCTGACCGCGTTGGCCTTGGCCTTGGTCGCGTCGTTGCGCGCCTGCTCGATCCGGTTCAGATAGGCTTCGTTGACGTCGCCGGTCACGTACTGGCCGTCGAAGACCGCGCAGTCGAAGTGCTCGATCTTGATCTTGCCGCCGCCGACCGCGTCGATCAGGTCCGGCAGGTCCTGGTAGACCAGCCAGTCGGCGCCGAGCAGCTCGCCCACTTGCTCGGTGCTGCGGTCATGGGCGATCAGTTCGTGGGCGCTCGGCATGTCGATGCCGTAGACGTTGGGGTAGCGCACGGCCGGCGCCGCGGAGCAGAAGTAGACCTTCTTCGCCCCGGCCTCGCGGGCCATCTGGATGATCTGCTTGCTGGTGGTGCCGCGGACGATGGAGTCGTCCACCAGCATCACGTTCTTGCCGCGGAATTCCAGCTCGATGGCATTGAGCTTCTGGCGCACCGACTTCTTGCGCGCGGCCTGGCCGGGCATGATGAAGGTGCGGCCGATGTAGCGGTTCTTCACGAAGCCTTCGCGGAACTTCACGCCCAGGCGGTTGGCCAGCTCCAGGGCGGAGGTGCGGCTGGTGTCGGGGATCGGGATGACCACGTCGATGTCGTGTTCCGGGCGCTCGCGGAGGATCTTCTCGGCCAGCTTCTCGCCCATGCGCAGGCGCGCCTTGTACACCGAGATGCCGTCCATCAGCGAGTCCGGACGGGCCAGGTAGACGTGCTCGAAGATGCACGGCGAGTATTTCGGGTTGGCCGCGCACTGGCGGGTGAACAGCTTGCCTTCCTCGGTGATGTACACCGCTTCGCCCGGCGCCAGGTCGCGGATCAGGGTGAAGCCGAGGACGTCCAGGGCCACGCTTTCCGAGGCGATCATGTATTCCACGCCGTTCTCGGTGTGGCGCTGGCCGAAGACGATCGGGCGGATCGCGTTGGGGTCGCGGAAGCCGACGATGCCGTAGCCGGTGATCATCGCCACCACGGCGTAGCCGCCGACGCAGCGGGCGTGCACGCCGGCCACCGCGGCGAAGACGTCTTCCTCGGTGGGCTGCAGCTTGTTGCGCACCGCCAGCTCATGGGCGAAGACGTTGAGCAGCACTTCCGAGTCGGAGTTGGTGTTGACGTGGCGCAGGTCGGATTCGTAGATCTCCTTGGCCAACTGCTCGACGTTGGTCAGGTTGCCGTTGTGCGCCAGGGTGATGCCGTAGGGCGAGTTGACGTAGAACGGCTGGGCCTCGGCGGAGCTGGAGCTGCCGGCGGTCGGATAGCGCACGTGGCCGATGCCGGCCTTGCCCACCAGGCGCTGCATGTGGCGCTGCTGGAAGACGTCACGGACCAGGCCGTTGTCCTTGCGCAGGTAGAGCCTGTCGTCCTGACAGGTGACGATGCCGGCAGCGTCCTGGCCGCGATGCTGGAGAACGGTGAGCGCGTCATACAACGCCTGATTGACGTTCGACTTGCCCACGATACCGACGATGCCACACATGCGACGCAACCCCTAGTTGGTTTACAGGCTAAAAAATTCCGTTCCCGCCGCCCCACCCGGGCCGGCGTCGGGCGGCGCACTGCGCCACCCTGGCCCAGCCGTCACTGGCTGGGCAGCATACTCCCCATCCCGACCGGCGGTGCCAGTTGGCCACTGGCGAACCAGTGCCCGGCCAGGTTGAGGACGATGTTCTTAGACCAGTCGGCGACCAGCAGGAAGTGCGGCAGCAGCACCGACTGCTGCCACCACGGGTCCTGTTGCACCGGCGCCAGGCTCAGCAAGCCGACCAGCAAAACCACCAGCAGCACGCCGCGGGCGCCGCCGAAGGCCATGCCGAGCACGCGGTCGGTGCCGGACATGCCGGTCACCCGGACCAGTTCGCTGATGAGGAAATTGACCAGCGCCCCCAGCAGCAGGGTGACCACGAAAAGCAGCGCGCAGGCGGCGATGACGCGGCCGGACGGCAGTTGGATGTATGGCGCGAGACGTTCGGCCAGCGCGCCGCCGAACATCCAGGCGACCGCACCCGCGACAATCCAGGTGAGCAGGGACAGGGCTTCCTTGACGAAGCCGCGGCTCAGACTGATCAGGCTGGAAATGACGATGATGCCGATCATCGTCCAATCGACCCAGGTAAATGCCACGTTGCGGCCCAGAAACGAAAAAGGCCCCGCATTTTAGCAGAGCCCCGGGGTTTAGCGGAGCCCCCGATGCATCGGGAGCCGCTCATCGGTGTCAGCCGCGTTCGGGCTGGAAGCGCACCACGAAGCCGTTGAGCTTCTGCTGCTTGCTCAGCTGCTCCTTCAGGCGGTCGGCCTCGGCGCGCTCGATCACCGGCCCGACGAACACCCGGTTCATGCCGTCGAAGCTGCGCACGTAGGCGTTGTAGCCCTGGCTGCGGAGGCTCTTCTGCAGTTCCTCGGCGCGGGCGCGGTTGGACAGGCTGGCCAGTTGCACCGACCAGCTCACCGCCAGCTTGTCGGCATCCAGGCGCTGGGCCGGAGCGGCGGGCGCGCTGGCCTGGGCCGGCGGCGTGGCCGGTTGCTGGGCAGGGCGCGGCGCCGGGGCGGCGGGCTGCTGGGCCGGCGTTTGCGGCAGGCTGGCGATGGGCGTCGAAGGCGCAGTGGTCGGCGCGGGACTGGGCACCGGCGCCTGAACCTGGGGCTGAGCGTCGGGGGCCTGTGGCGCTTCGGCCACCGGGGCCTGGGGTTCGGGCACCGGCGTCGGCTGCACTTCCACCGCAGGCATGGCCGGCGTCTTCGGCATCGCCGGGGCGTCGACCGTCACCTGGCGCACCTCGTCCTGGCGGCTGAACAGCATCGGCAGGAAGATCACCGCCAGCGCCAGCAACACCAGCGCACCGACGATCCGCTGCTTGAGCCCCTTATCCAGCAAAGCCATTGCCACTCCCCCGTTTCTTGACCGCTTGTCAGTCCTGGTTGCCGTCCAGCCAGCTCAGGGCATCCGCCACGCTGTAGAAGGAGCCAAACACCAGGATCTCGTCGTCCGCCGTCGCCTGCGCGCACTGTGCTTCGAGCGCCGCGGCGATGTCGTCATGCACGCTGGCCTGCGCGCCACGCGCAAGCAAGGCTGCCGCCAGCTCGCCGGCCGGGCGCGAGCGCGGCGTGGGCAAGGGGGCGACCGCCCAATCCTGCACCAAGCCGAGCAAGGGTTCCAGCACCCCGTCCAGATCCTTGTCCGAAAGCAGGCCGAAAACCGCCAGGCGCCGGCCCTTCGGCGGCCGCGCGGCGAGGCGGCGGGCCAGGTAGTCGGCGGCATGGGGGTTGTGCCCGACGTCCAGCAGCAGGTGGCGCGGCTGCCCCTGCCAGGTCGCCACGCGGCGGTCCAGGCGGCCGCTCACGCGGGTCCGCAGCAGGGCCGCGAGCAGGCGCTCGGGCTGCCAAGGCAGGCCCAGCAGCGCATAGACCTGCAGCGCCAGGGCGGCATTCTCCATGGGCAGGTCGAGCAGGCTCAGGTGGTGCAGGCGCAGCGGGGTGCCGTCGGCGCCACGGCCGTGCCAGTGCCAGTCGTGCTCGCCGATGGCCAGGTCGAAGTCGCGGCCGCGCAGCAGCAGCGGCGCGCCCAGGGCGCGGGCCTGGTCCAGCAGCGGCTGCGGCGGTTCCAGGTCGCCGCACACGGCCGGCTTGCCGGCGCGGAAGATGCCGGCCTTCTCGAAGGCCACGCTGTCGCGGTTGTCGCCCAGCCATTCGGCATGGTCGAGACCGATGCTGGTGACCACGGCGACGTCGGCGTCCACCAGATTGACCGCGTCGAGCCGGCCACCGAGGCCGACTTCCAGCACAACCGCATCGAGACCGGCGCGCTCGAACAGCCAGAAGGCCGCCAGGGTGCCCATCTCGAAATAGGTCAGGGAGATTTCGCCGCGCGCCGCCTCGACCGCGGCGAAGGCCTCGCAGAGCGCTTCATCGCTGGCCTCGCGGCCCTGAATGAGCACGCGCTCGTTGTAGCGCAGCAGGTGCGGCGAGGCGTACACGCCGACCTTCAGGCCCTGCTCGCCGAGCAGCTCGGCGAGGAAGGCGCAGGTGGAGCCCTTGCCGTTGGTGCCGGTGACGGTCACCACGCGCGGCGCGGGGCGCCCCAGGCCGAGGCGGACGGCCACCTCGCGGGAGCGCTCCAGGCCCATGTCGATGGCCGAGGGATGCAGCTGTTCGAGGTAGCCGAGCCAGTCGGCCAGGGAACGCTGGCTCATCCTGCGAGGGCGGTGCTGGGGGTATTGGTGAACTTGGCCAGCAGCTTGGCCAGGCGGTCGCGCATTTCCGCGCGGTGCACGATCATGTCGATGGCGCCGTGTTCGAGGAGGAACTCGCTGCGCTGGAAGCCTTCGGGCAGCTTCTCGCGCACGGTCTGCTCGATCACCCGCGGGCCGGCGAAGCCGACCAGGGCCTTGGGCTCGCCGACGATCACGTCGCCGAGCATGGCCAGGCTGGCGGAAACGCCGCCGTAGACCGGGTCGGTCAGCACGGAGATGAACGGGATGCCTTCCTCGCGCAGGCGCGCCAGGGCGGCGGAAGTCTTGGCCATCTGCATCAGCGAGATCAGCGCTTCCTGCATGCGCGCGCCGCCGGAGGCGGAGAAGCAGATCATCGGGCAGCGGTGCTCCAGGGCGTAGTTGGCGGCACGCACGAAGCGCTCACCGACGATGGAGCCCATGGAGCCGCCCATGAACGAGAACTCGAAGGCCGCGGCCACGACGGGCAGGCCCTGCAGCTTGCCGCTCATGGCGATCAGCGCGTCCTTCTCGCCGGTGTCCTTCTGCGCGGCGGCCAGGCGGTCCTTGTACTTCTTGGTGTCGCGGAACTTCAGGCGATCCACCGGCTCCAGCTCGGCGCCCAGCTCCTCGCGGCCTTCCTCGTCGAGGAAGATGTCCAGACGGGTGCGCGCGCCAATGCGCATGTGGTGGTCGCACTTGGGGCAGACGTCCAGGGTCTTTTCCAGCTCCGGCCGATACAGCACGGCGTCGCAGGACGGGCACTTGTGCCACAGGCCTTCCGGTACCGAGCTCTTCTTCGCCTCGGAACGCATGATGGAAGGGATCAGCTTGTCTACCAGCCAGTTGCTCATGCTCTGTTCTCCAATGCGGGGACAGTGCGCTCAGCGGCCCGAAGCCTTGCGCCTGCCCGTGAGCAGAAAAAATCACCATCGGCGCCGTGGCTCGGCCACGGCCCCTCGAAATCGCGGCGCGCCCTGGGCGGCGCCTTCGCCAGGCCGACACGGGGTCGGCGCTCGCATGACAAAACGTCAACAGCTCCTAATGACGGTGGCAGACCGCCCGCCGTCACATGCATCTCACCGGGAATCCGCCTCGCGACAGCGGCGGATGAAGGCGCGGATCTTCTCGGCGTCCTTGATTCCCTTGCTCGCCTCCACCCCGCCGCTGACGTCCACGGCATAGGGGCGCACCTGGCGGATCGCGGCGGCGGCGTTGTCGGCGTTCAGGCCGCCGGCCAGCACCAGCGGGCGCGGCAGGGCTTCGGGAATCAGGGACCAGTCGAAGGCCGCGCCGGTTCCACCGGGAACGCCCTCGACGTAGGTGTCCAGCAGGATGCCGGCGGCGCCGGGATAAAGCGCGGCCTGGGCGGCGATGTCGTCGCCGGCCTTCACCCGCAGCGCCTTCAGGTACGGCTTGTGGTAGCCCTCGCAGTCCGCGGCGCGCTCGTCGCCGTGGAACTGCAGCATGTCCAGCGGCACCGCATCGAGGATTTCCCCCATCTCGCAGCGGCTGGCATTGACGAACAGGCCCACGCTGGTGACGAAGGGCGGCAGCGCCGCGACTATGGCGCGCGCCTGCTGCACGCTGACCGCGCGCGGGCTCCTGGCGTAGAACACCATGCCGATGGCGTCGGCGCCCGCCTCGGCGGCGGCCAGGGCGTCCTCGACACGGGTAATGCCACAGATTTTGATGCGAACGGCGGACAAGATGCGGCGACCTTCCTTCAAAGCAATCCGTCGATGGTAGCAAATGACCCGGACAGCGTCAGCCGAGCGTATCGGGCAAAGATGAAAGGAAATGTGGCCCCAGGTAGCGCTGCGGCAGCGCGAAGGCCTCGGGGTATTCCACCCGCACCAGGTAGAGCCCGAAGGGGTGCGCGGTCACTCCGCCGGCGCGGCGGTCGCGCGCCGCCAGCACCTCGTCGACCCACTCCGGCTCCCGCTCGCCCGCCCCTACCGACATCAGCACCCCGGCGAAGTTACGCACCATGTGGTGGAGGAAGGCGTTGGCGCGCACGTCCAGCACGATGAAGCGGCCGTGCTCCAGCACCTGCAGGTGGTGCACCGTCTTGACCGGCGACTTGGCCTGGCACTGCACGGCGCGGAACGAGGTGAAGTCATGGGTGCCGACCAGCTTCTGCGCCGCCGCGCGCATGCGCTCGACGTCCAGCGGCCGGTGGTTCCAGGTGACCTCCTCGGCCATGTGCGCCGGGCGGATCGGATCGTTGTAGATGACGTAGCGGTAACGCCGCGCCACGGCCGAGAAGCGCGCATGGAAGTCTGCCGGCATGACCTTGGCCCAGGTCACGCTGATATCCGCCGGCAGGTTGGCATTGCTGCCCATCACCCAGGCCTTCAGCGGGCGCTCGACGCGGGTGTCGAAGTGCACCACCTGGCCACTGCCGTGCACCGAGGCATCGGTGCGGCCGGCGCACATCACCCCGATCGGCTCTGCCGCGACCTTGGACAGGGCCCGCTCCAGCGCTCCCTGCACCGACGGCACGCCGTCCTCCTGGCGCTGCCAGCCGCGGTAGCGCGCGCCCTTGTATTCGACGCCCAGGGCGATCCTGGTGACGTCAGCGGTGGCGACCTCGCCCACCGCGCTCTCGAACTCGTTCAACTGCTCAGGCCATCCCGAAAAGGCAACTCAGCGGGCTATTCTGCCTGGATTGCCGTGCCCGGGCGATGCGCCGCGATCGGCGCGGCGCCGCCAGGCGCGCAATGTCCACGCCCTGAAACGACGATGGCAGCCCGAAGGCTGCCATCGCTTTACCTGCGACCTGCTCAGGACAGGCGTTCGAGCAGCTCGCGGGCTTCCTGCTGCTGCTGGTCGCTGCCTTCGCTGATGACCTCGTCGAGGATGTCGCGCGCGCCCTCGGCGTCGCCCATGTCGATGTAGGCACGGGCCAGGTCGAGCTTGGTCGCGGCCTCGTCGGCGCCGGAGAGGAAGTCGAACTCGTCGTCCACGTCGCCCTCGTCCAGTGCGGAGTCCAGCGACGGCTCGACCTCGGGCTCCAGCGATGCCGCCGGGCTGGCCGGTTGCTCAAGGTCGCTGGCGAGCTTGTCCAGCTCGGCGCTGACCTGGTCCAGCTGGGCCGCGAAGCTGTCGTCGGCCGGCAGCTCCTGGGGGGCCTCTTCGGGCAGCGACAGGTCGAAGTCGTCCGCCAGGCCCTCGACCGGCTTGGCCGCGGGCTCGCTCTCGGCGCCCAGGTCGAAGCTGAAGTCGTCGTCGGCGCTCGCGGCGAGCCCGGCGCCCTCCTCGCCCAGGTCGAAGAGGAAGTCCTCTTCCTTGGCCGCGGGGGCTGCCGGCTCGTCCGGCAGGTCCAGGGTGAAATCGTCCAGCGCGTCGCTGGCCGTGGGCGCCGCGGGGGCGGCCTTGGCCAGGTCGTCTTCCAGATCGAGGTCGAAGGCGAAGTCGTCGTCCGACTGGGCCGGCTGGGCCACGGCGGTGGGCTCGTCCAGGCGCAGGTCGTCGTCGAGGTCGAAGTCCTCCAGCGACAGTTCGTCGGCCTTGGCTTGCGGCTCGGCTGCGGCGTGCGGCACCTCGTCGTCGAGCTGCAGGTCGTCCAGGCCCAGGTCGAAAGCGTCGTCCAGGTCGCCGGCGGCCTGTGCGACCGGTTCGCCGACGGGCGCATCGCCGTCGTGGGTCAGGTCGAGGTCATCGAGGCTGAAGTGATCCAGCTCGTCGCTGCTGGCTGCGGCCGCGGCCAGGCCGCCGGCCACGGCAGCCGCCGCGACCATGCCCGGGTAGCGCGACTTCAGCTGCTCCACCTGCGGTTCGGCGCCGCCCAGTTCGCGCAGTTCGTTTTCCTGGCGGGCGAAGCCTTCGCGGTCGCCGATCTCGGCCAGGACCTCCATCAGCTTCAGGCGCAGGTCGGCGCGCTGCGGTTCGTCGTAGATGGCGCCCTGCAGCAGTTCGGCGGCCTGGTTGAAGCGGCCGTAGGCGATGTAGATATCGGCCTCGCCCAGCGGATCGCTGGTCTGCGCGGCGACCTTGTCACCGGCGGCCGGCGCGCTTGCCGGGGCTGCGTCCTCGTCTTCCAGGCTCAGGCTGTCGAATTCGCCGGCAGCCAGTTCCAGCGGCTCGTCCGTTCCGCTCGGGCCGGCCACGGCGGGCTCGACCTTGGCGGCCTCGGCCTGGGCCGCGCGGCGGCGCAGCAGGAGCAGCACCAGCAGCAGGACCAGCACCAGGCTGCCGCCGATGGCGGCCAGCAGCGTCGGGTTGGCCAGCAGTTCCTCGATCAGCCCCGGCTCGTTTTCGGCGGCCGGTGCAGGTGCAGCGGGCTTGGGCGCCGCCGGTTTGGGTTCGGCCGGCTTGGCGGCTGCCGGCGCGGCCGGTTGAGCGGGGGCGGCAGGCGTGGCATCGGGCTGCTGAGCCGCTGCCGGGGCGGCCGGAGCTTCGGCGCCAGGCGCCGGCGGCTGTCCCGCGGGCGCGGAGCCCGGCGCGGCGGGCTGCGGCGTAGTCGCCAGCTCGCCCTGCAACTTGGCCAGTTGCGCGTCCTTCAGTTCGATCAGCTTCTGCAGCTTGTCCAACTGGCTCTGCAGGTCGGTCATGCGGCTCTGCAGTTCGTCGTTCTCGCGGCGGGTGCTGTCCAGGCTTTCCTGGGTGACGGCCAGCTTGTCGGAAAGCGCCTTGCCGTTCTTCGCGCCCTTGTCGGAGCCCTTGGCCTTGCCGGCTTCGCCGGAGACCAGGCGCAGGTTGTCCTTGCTCTCGGCCTGCTCGGGCGCAGCGCCGGCATTGGCTCGGCGGGTGGCGTCCAGCTGGCGGGAGGAACCGGCCAGGCTGCGGCCTTCGCGCCAGGCGCTGCGCTGCTCGCGCACCTGCACGTCGGCCTCGCCCGCGGAGCGGCTGCGGATCTGCTCGGCATCGGGCAGGCGCAGCACCTGGCCGCTCTTCAGACGGTTGATGTTGCCGTCGAGGAAGGCGTCGGGGTTGAGGTCCTGGATCGCTAGCATGGTCTGGTTGACGGTCACGCTGCCGTCGGGACGCGCGCGGGAGGCGATTTCCCACAGGGTGTCGCGGGAACCGGTGCGGTACTCGTTACCGTCCAGGCGGGCCTGGCGCGGCGCGCTGGCCGCGGGGGCCGGCTCCACGGCGCGGGGCGCGGCCGGGGCCACGGGCTGGCGCGCGATGGGCGCGGGCGCGGCGACCGGCGCACGCGGCGCGGCGGCGGCAGCCACCTGCGGCGAGTACAGCGGCGGGTCGAGCAGCACGGTGTATTCGCGAAGCACCCGGCCGCTGGGCCAGAGCACTTCCACGAGGAAGTTCAGGTAGGGCTCCTGCACCGGCTTGTCGGAGGTCACATGGATGACGCTCTTGCCGTTGGGCTGGACCACCGCGGTGAACTTGAGCCCGGTGAGGAAGAAGTTGCGATCGACGCCGGACTTGCTGAAGTCCTCCGGCGAAGCCAGCTTGGGAATGATCTCGCCGGCCGTCAGGTCGCGGACGTCCGTCACGTCGATATCGGCATTCAGCGGCTGGTTCAGCGCCGAGTGCAGGTGGATGTCTCCCAACCCCAGCGCATGCGCCATGCCGGTGGTCAACGCCGAAGCAGCCGCAATTGCCTGCACCAGTTTACGAAGCCGGACCATAATCTAATCCCTTGTTTTAACAGCTTTCTTCTGGATTCGAGCGTTTCGGAACAACACCTGGCGCCCGCTATTCCCGGCGTCGAAAACGCCGGGATATCCCCCCGCCAGGGCCGTCCAAGCCAGTATTGCCAAGCTAGAATGCTTCTTCAAATATTCGATAAGTATCTTTTACAGATAGTGTTTTATCAATAATGCAGCCAGGTTCGCAGCATTCAGTCCCAGGCCTTTTCGCACATTATCAGACGCAATCCACAAATTGAGGTTGCAAGGGCCGGCGGCACCCTGACGCACCCGGCCGACGTGGATGGCATCCTGGCCCAGGGCATCGCCGATCACCGTCGGGTAATCGTCCTCGACCAGTTCGATGCCCTCGGCCGCCTCCAGAGCGGCTCGCACTTCCGACAAATCTATCGGCACGGCGCTGCGCAAGTTGAGGTTCAGGGCGTCGCCGAAGAACACCGGGGCCAGCAGGCAGTCCGCCTGCACCCTGCCCTGCAGCTGCGGCAGCAGTTCGTTCAGCTCGGCGTTCAGGCGCCGCTCGATGGCGCTGTAGCCCGAGGCGTCGGCCGCACCGACCAGGCCCAGCAGGTTGAAGGCGTACTGGCGATCGACGAGGCGCGGCTCCACCGGGCGCGCGTTGAGCAGCTCGGCGGTCTGCCGGGCCAGCTCCTGCACGCCTTCGCGGCCCAGTTGCGAGGCGGACAGGCAGGCGGTCAGCGACAGTTCCTGCAGTTCGACGCAATCGCCCAGGGCGGCGACCACTTCGGCCACCTCGGCAGCCGGGGCGCAGGGTACGCGCAGCAGCGCCGGGAAGCTGAGCTCGTCCAGGCGCGCCGGGTTCAGCGCCGTCAGTACCAGGGCGCCTTCCACGCTGCCGCTCAGGTCGATCACCGTGCAACCCTGGGCCAGGGCGCGCGCGGCGTGCTCGCCGGCGACCTCGGCCGAGGTGGCGAACAGCGCCAGCTTCACCTGGGTGAAGGAGAAACCGTCCAGCTCGCGCACCCGCAGATTGCGGCCGCGGAAGGGCACGCTCTTGCCGGCGGACTCGCCGCTGGCCAGCAGGTGCAGCTCGGCCACGGGGCAGTCCAGCTCTTCCAGCAACTCGACCAGCGCTTCGCCAACCAGACCGGTGGCCCCTACTACAGCAACGTCGACGGACATCGAAAATCCCATGGACTAGAAGGAAACAAGACGCAGCACTTTACTGCCCCCTTCCCCGCCCAGGCAATCGCGCCCGTGCCCGTCGATCGCCGTTCGCCTTCCCCCTATCGGGCGACTTCCTGCGCGGCGGCCGGCGCCGCCTGCGGTGTTGGACTGCCTACCACGGCGACCGGCGGCTCGGCCGGAGCGCCCGCGGCCTGTTGCCGCGACTGCGCCGCCAGGCGCGCCACCAGGGTGGCGATCTGCGCACCCTTGAGTTCGATCAGCTTGTTCAGCTTGTCCAGCTGGCTCTGCAGGTCGCCGATCCGGCTGGTCAGCTCCTCGCCCTGGCGGCGTGCGCTGTCCAGGTCTTCCTGCAATAGCGCCAGGCGCTCCGCGGCGGCCTTCGCCTGGGGTTGCTTCGAGGCCTGCCCGGACTGCAGGCGCAGTTGGTCACGCACCTCCGCCACGGCAGGCGCGGCACCGGGTGCCGCCTTGCGGGTGGCGTCCAGTGCGCGGGGGCGTTCGCGCCAGCGGGCTTCCTGGGCCTGGAAGTGGCTCACCGCCTCGGCATGCCCCTGGGCACGGACCTGGCTGGCGTCGGGCAAGCGCAGCACGGCGCCGACCCGCGGCAGGTTGGCGTTGCCGTCGATGAAGGCCTGCGGGTTCAGCGCCTGGATCGCCCGCATGGTCTGCATCACCGAGGCATCCCCGGCCGGCCGGTGGCGGGAGGCGATGGCCCACAGGGTGTCGCCGGCGGCGATGCGGTGGCTGCCCGAGGGCGCCGACGCGGCGACGCCCGGCGCCTTCACCGGCGCCGCGATGGCCGCCGACGGCGCGGCGGAAACGACCGGCGCGCTGGGCACCAGGGCGACGGCCTGGTAGTTCGGCGGATCGAGCAGCAGGGTGTATTCGCGCATGGCCCGCCCTTGCGGCCAGGCCACCTGCAGGACGAAGTTGACGTAGGGCTCGCGCACCGGGCCGCTGGATTGCACGCGGATCACCCCGCGGCCGTTGCGCCCGACCTCCGGGGTGAAGCGCAAGCCGGAAAGGAAGACGTAGTTGGGCTCCATGCCCAGCCGCTCGGCCTCCTGCTGCGGCACCAGGCTGACCTTGAGGTCCTCGCTGCCGAGATCGCCCATGCCGCGCAGCTCGATCCGCGCATCCAGCGTCTGGCCCAGCGCGGCCTGCGAAGCGATATCCCCCAGTTCCAGCGCGCTGGCGCGTGCCGGCAGGAAAGCGGCCGCGACGGCGGCGGCCAGAAATACGTGCGCGAAGCGGAACATCCCCATCCCCTGCTGTCGATGACTCCCCCCGGCGGCCCCAACCCACCGGCCGGCCCGAACGGGCCGGGCAGCGAGGATAATCACAGGGCGCCGGACACCAGCCCGCGCTCCGTCACAGAAAACGACGCCGGCGCCGGCGACTTCGCCGTTCTGTCGAGTGATCGACTTTTTCCGCCTGTACAAAGCAAGACGCCGGCACAGGGCCGGCGTCTTCGAGGAGGCTGCGATCAGCGCTCCAGCAGGATGCGCAGCATGCGCCGCAGCGGCTCGGCCGCGCCCCACAGCAGTTGGTCGCCGACGGTGAAGGCGCCGAGGTACTGCGAGCCCATGTTGAGCTTGCGCAGGCGGCCGACCGGGACGCTCAGGGTGCCGGTGACGGCGGCCGGGGTCAGCTCGCGCATGCTGGCTTCACGCTGGTTGGGGATCAGCTTGACCCAGGGATTGTGCTGGCTGATCAGGCCTTCGATGTCGGTCAGCGGCACGTCCTTGTTCAGCTTGATGGTCAGCGCCTGGCTGTGGCAGCGCATGGCGCCGATACGCACGCAGATGCCGTCCACCGGGATCGGATTCTTGAAGCGGCCGAGGATCTTGTTGGTCTCGGCCTGGCCCTTCCACTCTTCGCGGCTCTGGCCGTTCGGCAGCTCCTTGTCGATCCACGGGATCAGGCTGCCGGCCAGGGGCGCGCCGAAGTGCTCGGTGGGCAGGGCTTCGCTGCGGATGGCCTCGGCGACCTTGCGGTCGATGTCGAGGATGGCGCTGGCCGGGTTGGCCAGGTCGTCGGCCACGGCGGCGTTGATGGCGCCCATCTGCTTGATCAGCTCGCGCATGTTCTGCGCGCCGGCGCCGGAGGCGGCCTGGTAGGTCATGGCGCTCATCCACTCGACCAGGCCGGCTTCGAACAGGCCGCCCAGGGCCATCAGCATCAGGCTGACGGTGCAGTTGCCGCCGATGTAGTTCTTGGCGCCGGCGTCCAGCGACTGGTCGATCACGCGACGGTTCACCGGGTCGAGGACGATCACCGCGTCGTCCTGCATGCGCAGGCTGGAGGCGGCATCGATCCAATAGCCCTGCCAGCCGGCTTCACGCAGCTTGGGGAAGACTTCGTTGGTGTAGTCGCCGCCCTGGCAGGTCAGGATGACGTCGAGGCTCTTGAGTTCCTCGATGCTGTAGGCGTCCTTGAGGGTGGCGATGTCCTTGCCGATGGACGGACCTTCGCCACCGACGTTGGAGGTGGTGAAGAACACCGGCTCGATCAGGTCGAAGTCCCGCTCTTCCAGCATCCGCTGCATGAGCACCGAACCCACCATGCCACGCCAACCGATCAGACCTACACGCTTCATCGCTACTACACCTTCGAATAAGTAGTGGACCGCCGCCCCTGCCCGCTCTGTGCGGGTGCCCAGGGGCGGGCGAACCGGAGAGATTACAGATTCCGCAGCGCGGCGACTACCGCATCGCCCATTTCGCGGGTTCCGACCTTCTTGCAGCCTTCGGACCAGATGTCGCCGGTGCGCAGGCCCTGGTCGAGGACCTGGCTCACCGCCTTCTCGATGGCGTCCGCCGCGGCGCCCTGGTTGAAGCTGTAGCGCAGCATCATGGACACCGAGAGGATGGTCGCCAGCGGGTTGGCGATGCCTTTGCCTGCGATGTCCGGCGCCGAGCCGTGGCACGGCTCGTACATGCCCTTGTTGTTGGCGTCCAGGGACGCTGAAGGCAGCATGCCGATGGAACCGGTGAGCATGGAAGCCTCATCCGACAGGATGTCGCCGAACATGTTGTCGGTGACCATCACGTCGAACTGCTTGGGCGCGCGCACCAGCTGCATGGCGGCGTTGTCGACGTACATGTGGCTCAGCTCGACGTCCGGGTAGTCCTTGGCCACTTCTCCGACGATCTCGCGCCACAGCTGGCTGGAGGCCAGGACGTTGGCCTTGTCCACCGAGCACAGCTTCTTGCCGCGCACGCGGGCCATGTCGAAGCCGACGCGGGCGATGCGACGGATCTCGCTCTCGCTGTACGGCAGGGTGTCGTAGGACTGGCGCTCGCCGTTCTCCAGCTCGCGGGTGCCGCGCGGGGCGCCGAAGTAGATGCCGCCGGTCAGCTCGCGGACGATGAGGATGTCCAGGCCGGCGACGATTTCCGGCTTCAGGCTGGAGGCGTCGGCCAGTTGCGGGTAGAGGATGGCCGGGCGCAGGTTGGCGAACAGGCCCAGTTGCGAACGGATCTTCAGCAGGCCGCGCTCGGGGCGGATGTCGCGCTCGATCTTGTCCCATTTCGGCCCGCCCACGGCGCCCAGCAGCACGGCGTCGGCCTTGCGCGCGCGCTCCAGGGTCTCGTCGGCCAGCGGCACGCCGTGCTTGTCGATGGCGGCGCCGCCGATGACGTCCTCGGTCAGCTCGAAGCCCAGCTGGAACCTGTCGTTGGCCAGCTGCAGGACCTTGACCGCCTCGGCCATGATTTCCGGGCCGATACCGTCGCCGGGGAGAACCAGAATCTGTTTGCTCATCACTTTCTTCCTTCGGAATAGGTAAAAGGCTGCAGGCGCTTGTTGTCGCCTGCAGCTCGTCGCTTGCAGCCGTTACTTGTTCGCCCAGAGCACCAGCACGTCGGTGCTGAAGGAACCCTCGGCGTCGATCTCGAAATACTCGCGCACCTCAATGCCCACGGAAAGCTGCAGGGCGCGGATGGCCTGGCGCATCACCTCCGGCGTGCGCATGCGCTCGACCCAGGAGGTGAACTCCAGGCGCAGGCGCTGGCGGCTGCACGCGGTGAGCGCCAGGCCCGCCTCGCCGACCAGGCGCGCCCACTCGGACGGCGAATAGTCGCGCACGTGGCTGGTGTCGCGCAGCACTTCCACCGCTTGCAGGTGGGTGTCCAGCAGCGGCAGCCCGGGGGCCGCCACGTCGATGAAGCAGGCCACGCCGCCCGGCTTCAGCACCCGGCGCACTTCGCGCAGGGCCTGGCCGACGTCGCGCCAGTGGTGCGCCGAGTAGCGGCTGAAGACGAAGTCGAACTCGCCGTCCTCGAACGGCAGGCGCTCGGCCACGCCCTGGCGCGTGCGGATGTTGTCCAGGCCACGCTCGGCGGCGGCCGAGGCCACCACGACGAGCATCTGCTCGGAGAGGTCGTAGGCCACCACTTCGCCGGCCAGCGGCGCGACATGGAAGCTGACGTGCCCCGCTCCGCAACCCAGGTCCAGCACGCGGGCGCCGCTGCTCGCCGACAGTCGCTCGCGCAGCTGGGCGAACTCTTCGCCCTGGGCATGCACGGCGCTGTTCAGGTAAGCGTTGGCCTGGGCGCCGAACTGGCGCTCGACCACGGCTTCGTGGCGACTCTGGGTCATGACTTTCTCCTCGCGGGGTGATGATGCGACGCCGTCAGGCGTCGCGGAACAACCAGGGCTGGCGCTGCCTGTAGCCGGCCTCGAAGTCGCGGATGGCGTCCGCGTCCTGCAGCGTCAGGCCGATGTCGTCCAGGCCGTTGAGCAGGCAGTGCTTGCGGAAGGCGTCCACTTCGAAGTGGTACTGCTTGCCGTCCGGGCGGGTCACGGTCTGCGCGGCGAGGTCGACGGTCAGTTGGTAGCCCTCGGTGGCCTCGCACTGCTGGAAGAGTTCGTCGACTTCCTCGTCCTTCAGGATGATCGGCAGCAGGCCGTTCTTGAAGCTGTTGTTGAAGAAGATGTCGGCGAAGCTCGGCGCGATGACCGTACGGAAGCCGTACTCGTCCAGGGCCCAGGGCGCGTGCTCGCGGGAGGAGCCGCAGCCGAAGTTCTCGCGGGCCAGGAGCACGCTGGCGCCCTGGTAGCGCGGGAAGTTCAGCACGAAGTCCTGGTTGATCGGGCGCTTGGAGTTGTCCTGGTTCGGCTGGCCGACGTCCAGGTAGCGCCACTCGTCGAACAGGTTGGGGCCGAAGCCGGTGCGCTTGATCGACTTGAGGAATTGCTTGGGAATGATCTGGTCGGTGTCGACGTTGGCGCGATCGAGCGGCGCGACGAGACCGGTGTGCTGGGTAAAGGCTTTCATGTTCGGTCTCCTCAGGCCTGCATCAATTCACGGACGTCGATGAAGCGGCCGGTCACCGCGGCGGCGGCGGCCATGGCCGGGCTCACCAGGTGGGTGCGGCCACCGGCGCCCTGGCGGCCCTCGAAGTTGCGGTTGGAGGTGGACGCGCAGTGCTCGCCGCTCTCCAGGCGGTCCGGGTTCATCGCCAGGCACATGGAGCAGCCCGGTTCACGCCACTCGAAGCCGGCCTCGATGAAAATCTTGTCCAGCCCTTCCTGCTCGGCCTGCGCCTTGACCAGGCCCGAGCCCGGCACCACCAGCGCCTGCTTGACGCTGGAGGCGACCTTGCGGCCCTTGGCCACGGCGGCGGCGGCGCGCAGGTCTTCGATCCGCGAGTTGGTGCAGGAGCCGATGAACACGCGGTCCAGCTGGATGTCGGTGATCGCCTGGTTGGCGTTCAGGCCCATGTACTTGAGGGCGCGGACGATGGAGTCGCGCTTGACCGGGTCGGCCTCGACGGCCGGGTCCGGCACGTTCTGATCAACGGCCAGGACCATTTCCGGCGAGGTGCCCCAACTGACCTGCGGCTTGATGTCCTCGGCGCGCAGCTCGACGATGGTGTCGAAGTGGGCGTCTTCATCGGACACGAGGTCCGACCAGGCTTCCACGGCCTTGTCCCAGTCGCTGCCCTGGGGCGCGAACGGGCGGCCCTTGACGTACTCGATGGTCTTCTCGTCCACCGCCACCATGCCCACGCGGGCGCCGGCCTCGATGGACATGTTGCAGATGGTCATGCGGCCTTCCATGGACAGGTCGCGGATGGCGCTGCCGGCGAACTCCAGGGCATGGCCATTGCCGCCGGCGGTGCCGATCTTGCCGATCACCGCGAGGACGATGTCCTTGGCGGTCACGCCGAAGGGCAGCTTGCCCTCCACGCGCACCTGCATGTTCTTCATCTTCTTGGCTACCAGGCACTGGGTGGCGAGCACGTGCTCGACCTCGGAGGTGCCGATGCCGTGGGCCAGCGCGCCGAAGGCGCCGTGGGTGGAGGTGTGCGAGTCGCCGCAGACCACGGTCATGCCCGGCAGGGTCGCGCCCTGCTCCGGGCCGACCACGTGGACGATGCCCTGGCGCACGTCGTTCATCTTGAATTCGAGGATGCCGAAGTCGTCGCAGTTCTCGTCCAGGGTCTTGACCTGGATGCGCGAGACTTCGTCGGCGATGGCTTCGAGGCCGCCCTTGCGCTCGGCCTGGGTGGTCGGCACGTTGTGGTCCGGGGTGGCGATGTTGGCGTCGATGCGCCACGGCTTGCGGCCGGCCAGGCGCAGGCCTTCGAAGGCTTGCGGCGAGGTCACTTCGTGGAGGATGTGGCGGTCGATGTAGATCAGTGACGAGCCATCATCGCGGCGCTTCACCTCATGCAATTCCCAGAGTTTGTCGTAGAGCGTCTTGCCGGCCATCAGAGATTCCTCATCAGCGTCTTTCTATGCCCCTTGGGCTTGTGGGGATGATGCTATGGTCTGTCGACGAATAACTCAAATTCATATTTTTTATTCAAAGGATTCCCAAGAGGAATGCTACAGGCTATAAGCTGCAGGCTGCAGGCAAGAGCGCCCCGACCGCCCTTCGCCTGCCGCCTGTAGCCTGCCGCCTGGAGCCCCCTCGATGGACCTGACCAGCCTCAACACCTTCCTCGCCATCGCCGAGTCCGGCAGCTTTTCCGAGGCCGGCGAGCGCCTGCACCTGACCCAGCCGGCGGTAAGCAAGCGCATCGCCGCCCTGGAAAGCCAGCTCGGCGTGCGCCTGTTCGACCGCGTCGGCCGCGAAGTGAGCCTGACCGAGGCCGGCCGCGCCCTGCTGCCGCGGGCCTACCAGATCCTCAATGTGCTGGACGACACACGCCGCGCGCTGACCAACCTCAGCGGCGAGGTCAGCGGCCGCCTGGTCCTCGCCACCAGCCACCACATCGGCCTGCACCGCCTGCCGACGCTGCTGCGCGCCTTCACCCGGGCGCACCCGCAGGTGGCGCTGGACATCCAGTTCTGTGACTCGGAAGTGGCCTACGAGGAAATCCTCCACGGCCGCGCCGAGCTGGCGGTCATCACCCTGGCCCCGGAAACCGCCGAGCCGGTGCGCGCGGTGCCGGTGTGGGACGACCCGCTGGACTTCGTCGCCGCCCCCGAGCACCCGCTGGCCATGCAGGGCCCGGTGTTCCTCGCCGACGTGGCGCGGCACCCGGCGGTGTTCCCCGGCGGCAACACCTTCACCCACCACATCGTGCGGCGCATGTTCGAGGCCGAGGGGCTGACGCCGAACATCGGCATGAGCACCAACTATATGGAGACCATCAAGATGATGGTCTCCATCGGCCTGGCCTGGAGCGTGCTGCCGCGCACCATGCTCGACGAGACGGTGGTGCGCCTGCCGCTGCAGGACATCCAGCTCAGCCGCCAGCTGGGCTACATCCTGCACACCGAGCGCACCCTGTCCAATGCCGCGCGGGCCTTCATGGCCCTGCTCGACGCCCAGGCGGTGGCGCCCATGGCCTGCGTGGTCTGAAGCGACGGAAAAGAAAAAGGCGCCTTTCGGCGCCTTTTTCATGGCTGGGTCATCAACCCTCCAGCGCCGGGCGCTGGCCGTTGATGGCGATCCGCTTGGGCTTGGCCTCTTCCGGAACGATGCGCACCAGTTCGATGCTCAGCAGGCCGTTCTTCAGCGATGCGCCGCGGACCTCGATGTGGTCGGCGAGGCGGAAGGACAGCTTGAAGGCGCGCTGGGCGATGCCCTGGTGCAGGTAGGTGACGTCGCTGGCAGCCTTCTCGCGCTTGCCGCCGCTGACGGTCAGCACATCGCGCTCCACTTGCAGCTCCAGGTCTTCCTCCTGCAGGCCGGCGGCGGCGACGACGATGCGGTACTGGTCGTCACCGTGCTTCTCGACGTTGTAGGGCGGGTAGGAACTGCCGTTCTCGCTGCGCAACGCCGATTCGAAGAGGTCGTTGAAACGATCGAAGCCGATCGACTGGCGGAACAGCGGGGCAAGAGAAAGTACGTTGCTCATGGCGAATCTCCTGAATAATTCAGCAAGGTCATTGGTGGAGCCTGTCAGCAGGACTCCGGAAGCGGGACCCGGTTTCGGCCTCCCGCACGGATACAGATAGGGTCGCCTCGCAGCCTTTCAAGCCCACTCGTCGAAGGAACAGCCACATGCGCAAAGTCATGCTGATCACCGGCGCCAGCCGCGGCATAGGGGCCGCCACCGCGCTGCTCGCCGCCGAACGCGGCTATGCCGTCGCCATCAACTACCACCGCCAGCGCGAAGCGGCCGACGGGCTGGTACGGCGCATCCGCGACGCCGGTGGCCAGGCCGAGGCCTTCGCCGCGGACGTCGCCTGCGAAGAGGAAGTGGTGAAGCTGTTCCGGGAACTGGACCAGGCCTTCGGCCGCCTCGACGTGCTGGTGAACAATGCCGGCATGCTGGAGCGCCAGATGCGCCTGGAAGACATGGACGCGGCGCGCCTGCAGCGGGTGTTCGCGGTCAACGTCACCGGCAGCTTCCTCTGCGCCCGCGAGGCGGTGCGGCGCATGGCGAAATCCCATGGCGGCGCGGGCGGCAGCATCGTCAATGTGTCGTCCATGGCCTCGCGCCTGGGCTCGCCCAACGAGTACATCGACTACGCCGCGGCCAAAGGCGCCATCGACAGCATGACCATCGGCCTGGCCAAGGAAGTGGCGGCCGAAGGCATCCGCGTCAACGCCGTGCGGCCGGGGCTGATCGACACGGAAATCCACGCCAGCGGCGGCGAGCCGGGGCGCGTGGAGCGGCTGAAGAGCGCCATTCCGCTGGGCCGTGGCGGGGAACCGGAGGAAGTGGCGCGGGCGATCCTGTTCCTGGCCGGGGACGAGTCGAGCTACAGCACCGGGACATTCATCGATGTCAGTGGCGGGCGGTAGGGCGGGGAAACACCATGCCTCACGGCGAACTGTAGGAGCGGGCCCTGCCCGCGATTCGCGCGCAGGGCGCGCTCCTACAGGGGAATGACATGACATCGGCGCTCGGGCTTTCCCCTCACCCCAGCCCTCTCCCTCCGGGAGAGGGCTGGGGTGAGGGGGCCGCAGGCCTGCTCGCTCGATTCCGTGCCCCTACGCGCTCCGTGAGGCACTGCATTTCCCCGCACCTACATGGGAATGACGTGGACGGGACAGCGTAGGAGCGGATCTCATCCGCGAATCGCGCCGGGACGTCCGGCTATCGCGGACAAGGTTGTTCGGGCACGGCTTCTCGTAGGAGCGAGCTTGCTCGCGAACAGACTCCGCTGCGGGGCTCATTCGCGAGCAAGCTCGCTCCTACGAAGAGCACCGGCGCAATCCATCCTACGCGGCGTCTTCCACCTCGACCTGCAACAGCCGGTCGATCAGCTCGCAGTCGCTCTCGCGGCGGATCTGCGCGAACAGCTCCAGCGCCTCGGGATAGCTGCGGGTGAGCATGCCCAGCCACTGCTTCAGGCGGCCTGGCGCATAACGTGGCGCCAGCTTGCGCCGGGCCTGGCGCCAGAAGTCGTCGAGCAGCACGTGCACTTCGTGCCAGGGCATCGGCCGCACTTCCCTGCCCTCGCGCCAGGCGGCTATCTGTCGGGCCAGATCGGGGCGCGAGACCAGGCCGCGGCCCAGCATGATGTCGTCGACGCCGCTGATGGCGCGGCAGCGCAGGTAGTCGTCGAGGGTCCAGACCTCGCCATTGGCGAACACCGGCACCCTCACCGCATCCGCCACCTTCGCCACCCACTCCCAATGAGCCGGCGGCTTGTAGCCGTCGCTCTTGGTCCGCGCGTGGACCACCACGTGAGCGGAACCGCCGTCGGCCAGGGCGCGGGCGCAATCCAGCACGCCGTCCGGGGACTCGTAGCCCAGGCGCATCTTCGAGGTCACCGGGATGTGCGCCGGCACCGCGCGGCGCACGGCCTCGACGATGGCGAACATCAGCTCCGGCTCCTTGAGCAGGACCGCGCCACCGCGGGACTTGTTCACCGTCTTCGCCGGGCAGCCGAAGTTCAGGTCGATCGCCGGGGCGCCCAGTTCGCAGGCGTAGGCGGCGTTTTCCGCCAGGCACTGCGGGTCGGAACCGAGGAACTGCACGCGCATCGGCGTGCCGGCGCGGGTGCGACTGCCGTGCAGCAGCTCCGGCGCCAGCTTCTCGTAGGTGGCCAGCGGATGCAGGCGGTCGGTGACGCGGATGAACTCGGTGACGCACCAGTCGATGCCACCGACGCGGGTCAGTACGTCGCGGAGGATTTCGTCGACCAGCCCCTCCATCGGGGCCAGGGCAATTTGCACGGCGGGGAACCTTTACTGTCGAAGGCGGCGAATTCTAGGGGGACTCGCCGCCCGCGCAAAGTGCCGTCAGGCCGGCGCGGCGCCGAGCAGCGCGCGGCCGTAGCCTTCGATGAACTCCACCGGCATGCGCCTGGGCCGGCCGCTGGACAGTTCGATGCAGACGAAGGTGGTGCGGGCGCGCAGCAGGGTCACGCCGTCGGCCGGGCGCACCAGCTGGAAGCGACGGTCCATGCGCAGCTTCTGATCGGACTCGACGATCCAGGTGGCCATCTGCAGTTCCTCGCCCTCGTAGGCGGCAGCGAGGTAGTCGATTTCGTGGCGCACCACCGCCATCGCGCGGTCGAGCCGGCGGTATTCGGCCAGGTCCAGGCCCAGGCGCTGCGAATGGCGCCAGGCGCAACGCTCCAGCCAGCTGACGTAGACGGCGTTGTTGGCGTGGCCGAGGCCGTCGATGTCCTCGGCGTTCACGCTGATGTCGATGACGAAGGGGTCGGGCAGGTCCCAGGCCATGCGCTTGCTCCAGTCCGGGGCCGGGTCCGGGACCCGGCCGCATGATCGAAGCCGGCAGTTTACAGGGCTCGGCGGCGTCCCGCCCCTCCCCTGTCGTCAGGAGGCCAACGCCATGGGCAGCAGATACTGCTCTTCCTGGCCCTCCAGCAGCACCAGCACGGCGTCGCTCAGGCGCGGGTCGGCCAGCACGCGCTGGTGGCCGCCGCCTTCCAGGCGCAACAGGCGGCTGCGCGGCCAGGCCGCATGGATGTCCTGCGCATCCGCCACGGGCACTTGCAGGTCGTCCTCGGCGTGCACCACCAGCCCGGGCATATTCAGCGTGTAGCGGCTGACATCCAGTTGCGCCGCAGGCATGCCGGTGTAGGCCTCGACCTGACGGATGAAGCGGTGCCTCGCCTCGGCCGGCAGTCCCATGAAGCCGGCGAAGCGACGCAGCACGGAGATGACCCGGCTCGGCGCGGCAATGCTGACCAGCGCCTCGGTGCGCAGCCCCATCTGCGTCGCCAGCAGGGCGCTGGCGCCGCCCATGGAATGGCCGATCACCGCGCGCAGCGGCGGCAACTCGCTGACCGCTTCCAGCAAGGCACGGGCGAACAGCAGCGGATGGGCCTCACGCCCCGGCGAACGGCCATGGGCCGGGCCATCCAGCGCCACCACGGCGTAGCCGGCGCCGACCAGTTCACGGATCAGGTGGGCGAACTGCGTCGGCCGTCCTTCCCAACCGTGCATCAGCAGCACCGCCGGCCCCTCGCCCCAGCGCAGCGCGGAGAGGCCGAAGCGCAGGGTGATGCGCTCGGAACTGGCCAGCAGCGGCAACTCCCAGTCGCGCGGCTGCAGAGCCCGCGGCGTCATGAAGACTTCACGCGTGCGTCGCGCCGCCCATTCCGGCGCCACACGCCCCAGGGTGGCGTTGACGCCACGGATCCAGGTCAAGCTGCTCATTGCCAGGCCCTCCTTCGAGGTCTCAATCCACCGCTTTCTTGGCGGCACGCAGGACACGGTCGGACAGGTCGCTCGGGCCCAGGGCCCGCGCCAATGCCAGTCCGCCCACCATCAGGGCGATGTCGGCGAGCACGGTGTCGGCGTCCTCGGGACGCTCGGCCAGCTCGGCGACCATGAGTTCGAGGTGTTCGGCCAGGGCTTCGTGGAAGCTCTCCGGCAGTTGCGCCATGTCGCCCAGGGAACTGGGAATGGGGCAGCCCGGCTCCTCGCTGTCGCGGTGCTTGCGCGACAGGTAGAAGGCCGCGACCAGTTGCCGGCGCTCGCTGAACGGCATGTCCGGGTCGAAGTGCTTGAGCTTGGCCCGGCGCGAGGACAGCAGGTGGCGGAAGGCTTCCAGCATCAGCGCATCCTTGCTCTGGAAATGCGCATAGAAGCCGCCGACGGTCAGTCCGGCGGCGCCCATCACCTCGGCCACGCTGGGCTCCAGCGGGCCGCGGCGGACCAGGGCGTCGGCGGCCGCGCAAAGAATGCGTTCGCGGGTCTGGGCCTTCTTCTCGCCCAGGCCTTTTTCGTTGCTGCCAATCTTCGGACTCATGGCGCACTCCAAAATATTATGAGTGAAATATTATGCCCATAATAAAAATCGGCAAGCGGCGAAGACGACCGTCGGTCGGGAAAGAAGATTTTCGAAAGGGGAAAAAACAAAAGGCCACTCGAAAATTGAGTGGCCCTATAGGCCCCGCAGAGCGGGAAAATTGGCGTCCCCTAGGGGACTCGAACCCCTGTTACCGCCGTGAAAGGGCGGTGTCCTAGGCCACTAGACGAAGGGGACGTATCCTTCGAGGAAATCCGCGCCTGGCGGACTCTGGCGAATTGGTGGAGCTAGACGGGATCGAACCGTCGACCTCTTGCATGCCATGCAAGCGCTCTCCCAGCTGAGCTATAGCCCCAGATGACTCTGGCGGACGACGCGAGCGCATCGTCGCTGGAATAAGTGGCGTCCCCTAGGGGACTCGAACCCCTGTTACCGCCGTGAAAGGGCGGTGTCCTAGGCCACTAGACGAAGGGGACGCAAACCTTCGATTTTCGGCTCCGCCCCGAAGTGGCGAAACCTACTGGTAATTTGGTGGAGCTAGACGGGATCGAACCGTCGACCTCTTGCATGCCATGCAAGCGCTCTCCCAGCTGAGCTATAGCCCCAAAGTACCGCTACATCTACCGTTCCGCTTCGCTCTGTCGTTCAGTTCGTCGCTGGAACGGGGCGCATCTTAGGGGCGGGAGGTAACCCTGTCAACAAGAATTTTCGACTTTTTTAAATTTTTTCTCCCAAAGAACAATCACTTAGCAAAGGAGCCCGGTTCCCCTCCCCTGCGCCGCGCCTTCGGCCCCTTACAACCGCGGCCCGGCCCCAGGGATTATGGACACGAAAAAGGCCGGGCGCCCGGAGGCGGCCGGCCTTTTGTCAGGCGGAATCCGTCAGCCGGCGATGGCGTCGCGGATCTTCTCCCACTCCTTGGCTTCCTTCTTCGACGCCCCGCCCAGCAGTTCCAGGGCCTGGCGCAGGCGATAGCGCGACAGGTCGGCGCCGAGGATTTCCATGGCGTCGAGCACCGACACCGAGCTGGCGTGGCCGGTGATGGCCGGGAACATCAGCGGCATGACGTCGCGCAGCTTCAGGCCCAGGTGTTCGGCGACGGCCTGGATAGTCGCGGTGATGCGCTCCTTCTCCCACTGGCGCAGCGCTTCGAGCTTCCACAGCACCAGTTGCAGGACCTGGCGCACCTGGGTGGCGTCGAGCTTCTTGTGCTCGAACAGCTTGGCGTCCAGCGGCACGCCGCCGCTGAAGAAGAAGCCGGCCAGCGGGGCGATCTGGCTGAAGTTCTCCACCCGGCCCTGGACGTGGGGGGCGATCTTCATCAGGTACTCGGGGTTGAGCGCCCATTTCTGCACTTCGCGGGCGAACTCCTCGACCGACTGCTCGCGGATCCACTGGCCGTTCAGCCAGGACAGCTTCTCCATGTCGAAGATCGGCCCGCCGAGGGACACGCGGGACAGGTCGAAGTTGTCGATCATCTCCTGCAGGCTGAACTTCTCGCGCTCGTCGGGCATCGACCAGCCCATACGGCCCAGGTAGTTCAGCAGCGCCTGGGGCAGGAAGCCCATGCGCTCGTAGAAGGTGATGGAGGTGGGGTTCTTGCGCTTGGACAGCTTGCTCTTGTCCGGGTTGCGCAGCAGCGGCATGTAGCAGAGCACCGGCTGTTCCCAGCCGAAGTACTCGTACAGCTTGATCAGCTTGGGCGCCGAGGGCAGCCACTCTTCGCCGCGCAGCACGTGGGTGATGCCCATCAGGTGGTCGTCGACCACGTTGGCCAGGAAGTAGGTGGGCAGGCCGTCGGCCTTCATCAGCACCTGCATGTCCATGCGGTCCCACGGGATCTCGACGTCGCCGCGAAGCATGTCCGGGACCACGCAGACGCCCTCGGTCGGCACCTTCATGCGCACCACGTGGGATTCGCCGGCGGCGATGCGGCGCTGCGACTCCTCTTTGGGCAGGTGCATGCAGTGGCCGTCGTAGCGCGGGGTTTCCTTGCGCGCCTGCTGCTCGGCGCGGATGGCGTCCAGGCGCTCGGCGGAGCAGAAGCAGGGGAAGGCGTGGCCTTTCTCCACCAGCTCGTCGCTGTACCGCTTGTAGATGGCGCCGCGCTCGCTCTGCCGGTACGGGCCGTGCGGGCCGCCGACGTCCGGGCCTTCGTCCCACTCGATGCCCAGCCAGCGCAGGGCGTCGAAGATCTGCTGTTCCGACTCGCGGGTGGAACGCACCTGGTCGGTGTCCTCGATGCGCAGGATGAACTTGCCGCCATGCTGGCGGGCGAAGCACAGGTTGAACAGCGCGATGTAGGCGGTGCCGACGTGCGGGTCGCCGGTGGGGGACGGCGCGATGCGGGTGCGGACAGTGGTCATGAAAGCTCTCGTGAAAACCGGAATGAAAGATGCGGACCGCGGCCCGCATTCATGGGTGCGATGTTATCAGGCGCGCCGCCCCCGGCTCCAGCCGATGGGCTTCGTCGATGGGCAGGCGGTGGATCAGGTAGTCGAGGAAGGTCTTCACCTTCATCGCCTGGAAGCGCCGCGAGGGATAGACCGCATAGAGTTCGCCGATGGGCAGCTGCACCTCCGGCAACAGGCGCTCCAGGCGGCCGCTTTCCAGTGCCACATCGACGATCAGCTCCGGCAGCGAGGCGATGCCCGCCCCGGCCAGCACCGCCTCGCGGGCGAAGGAGATGTTGTTGCAGGACAGCACGCGCTGGCAGGGCACGCTCTCGTTCAGCAGCGGCCAGTAGCGTTGCGAGTCCTGCGCCAGCAGCACCGCGCGATGCCGCGCCAGGTCCTCGACGTGCAGCGGCCGCCCGTGCTGCTGCAGGTAGCCGGGGCTGGCGCACAGGCAGCGGCTGGTCACCAGCAGGCGGCGGGCGATCAGCGTCGAGTCCTCCGGCTGGCCGACGGTGATGGCGATGTCCACGCCCTCCTCCAGCGGATCGACGGTGCGCGAGCTGAGCTCCACTTCCGCGGTAATCTGCGGGTAGAGGCGCATGAAGTCGCCGAGCACCTCGGCCAGGTACAGCTGGCCGAACTCGATGGGCGCGGTGATCCGCAGCAGGCCCGAAGGCTCCTGCTGCAACTGCATCACCGCCTGCTCGGCCTCGGCGAAGTCGAGCATGATCTGCCGGCAGCGGTCGTAGTAGGCCTGCCCCACCTCGGTCAGGCGCAGCTTGCGCGTGGTGCGGTTGAGCAGGCGCACGCCCAGGCGCTCTTCCAGCAGCGCTATGCGCCGGCTGACCGTGGACTTCTGCATGCCCAGGCTGTGGGCGGCCTGGGTGAAACTGTGGAACTCCACGACACGGGTGAAGATCAGCGCATCATCCAGCCCCATTATTGTTCCTTATAAACAACAAAGTTTCCGAATTGTAGCGACTGCGCCCCGGCCGGGAACACTGTTACATTGGCGGGAAAAATTCTGCCAAACAAACGCTCGTTTATCATGCCCGCACAATTAAAACGCCGCCTGAGCATCTTCTTCGTCATTTTCTGCCTGGTCGCCCTGGCCTTCCTGGCGCGCTGGTACTTCATCGGCCGCTTCCAGGAAACCACCGACAACGCCTACGTCCAGGGCGAGATCACCCGCATCGCCAGCCAGCTGGGCGCGCGCATCGACCAGGTGCTGGTCACCGACAACCAGCACGTGGAAAAGGGCCAGTTGCTGGTCAAGCTGGAAGATGCCGACTTCCGCCTGGCCCTGGACCGCGCCCGGGCCGCCCTCGCCACCCATGAGGCGGAGCTGGCCCAGGCACGCAGCAAACTCAAGGGCCAGGGCAGCATGATCGCCGCCAGCGAGGCCGACCTGAACGCCACCCAGGCCACCTTCGGCCGCACCCAGATCGACCTCAACCGCGCCCAGACCCTGCGCAAGCCCGGCTACGTTTCCGAGGAACGCGTCACCACCCTGACCGCCGATTCCCACGTGGCCCGCTCGCAGGTGGCCAAGGCCCAGGCCGACCTGCAGGCCCAGCGCATCCAGATCGACGCCCTGAACGCCGACATCAAGCGCCTGCAGGCGCAGATCGACGCCTCCCGGGCGGAGATCGCCCAGGCCGAGATCAACCTGGCGCGCACCGAACTGCGCGCGCCCGTCGCCGGCCTGGTCGGCCAGCGCAGCGCGCGGGTGGGCCAGTACGTGCAGGTCGGCAGCCAGCTGCTGGCGCTGGTGCCCGACGAAGGCATCTGGGTGCAGGCCAACTTCAAGGAAACCCAGGTCGGCCACATGCGCCCCGGGCAGAAGGCCCGGCTGATCCTCGACAGCTTCCCCGACACCCCCATCGAAGGCTGCGTGGACAGCCTCTTCGCCGCCTCCGGCGCCCAGTTCAGCCTGCTGCCGCCGGACAATGCCACCGGCAACTTCACCAAGGTGGTGCAACGCATCCCGGTGAAGATCACCTTCGCCGCCGACAACCCGCTCAAGGGCCTGATCCGCCCGGGCATGTCTGTCGAGGCCGAGGTGCAGCTCGGTGAGCGCTGACGCCCTCGTCCGCCCGGCCGGGGAGCCCACCCGGCGCGACTGGGTCGCCGTGCTCTCGGCGATGCTCGGCGCCTTCATGGCGGTGCTGGACATCCAGATCACCAACTCCTCGCTGAAAGACATCCAGGGCGCGCTGGCCGCCACCCTGGAGGAAGGCTCGTGGATCTCCACCTCCTACCTGGTGGCCGAGATCATCATGATCCCGCTCACCGCCTGGCTGGTGCAGTTGCTGTCGGCGCGGCGCCTGGCGGTGATGGTGTCGATCGGTTTCCTGTTCTCCTCGCTGCTGTGCTCCTTCGCCTGGAACCTGGAGAGCATGATCGTGTTCCGCGCCATGCAGGGTTTCACCGGCGGCGCGCTCATCCCCCTGGCCTTCACCCTGAGCCTGCTCAAGTTGCCGGAGCACCACCGGCCCAAGGGCATGGCGCTGTTCGCCATCACCGCCACCTTCGCGCCGTCCATCGGCCCCACCCTGGGCGGCTGGCTGACCGAGAACTTCGGCTGGGAGTACATCTTCTACATCAACATCCCGCCGGGGCTGCTGATGATCGCCGGGCTGCTCTACGGCCTGGAGAAGAAGGCGCCGCACTGGGAACTGCTCAAGAGCACCGACTACGCCGGCATCGTCACCATGGCCATCGGCCTGGGCTGCCTGCAGGTGTTCCTCGAGGAAGGCCACCGCAAGGACTGGCTGGAGTCGAACCTGATCGTCGCCCTGGGCAGCATCGCCCTGGTCAGCCTGATCCTCTTCGTCATCCTGCAGACCTCGCGGCCCAACCCGCTGATCAACCTGGGCATCCTGCGCAACCGCAACTTCGGCCTGGCGAGCATCTCCAGCATCGGCCTGGGCATGGGGCTGTACGGCTCGATCTACGTGCTGCCGCTGTACCTGGCGCAGATCCAGGGCTACAACGCCATGCAGATCGGCGAGGTGATCATGTGGATGGGCGTGCCGCAGCTGTTCCTCATCCCGCTGATCCCCAAGCTGATGAAGATCATCGAGCCACGCCTGCTGTGCGCCCTGGGCTTCGGCCTGTTCGGCCTGGCCAGCTTCAGTTCCGGGGTGCTCAACCCGGACTTCGCCGGTCCGCAGTTCAACCAGATCCAGCTGCTGCGCGCCCTCGGCCAGCCGATGGTGATGGTGACCATCTCGCTGATCGCCACCGCCTACCTGCAGCCGCAGGATGCCGGCTCCGCCTCCAGCCTGTTCAACATCCTGCGCAACCTCGGCGGCGCCATCGGCATCGCCCTGCTGGCGACGCTGCTGGATAGCCGCGCCAAGGTCTATTACGACTACCTGCGCGAAGCGGTGGTGCCGATGAATGGCGCGGTGGAAGAGCGCCTGGCGCAACTGGCCGCGCAACTGGGCAGCCAGCAGGCGGCGCTGGGCGAAGTGAGCGTGATCGTCCACCAGCAGGCGGCGATCATGGCCTACAACGACGCCTTCCACGCCATCGGCATCGTTCTCGCCGTGAGCATGCTCGCCGCGCTGCTGACACGCCCCCTGCCCGCGGGCCTCGGCGCCCAGGCTGGCGCCGGCGCCGGCGCGCACTGAGCCCCGCGGTGGAGGTCAGCCGACCTCCACCAGGCGTTCGCGCAGCTTGTGGATTTCGTCGCGCACCGCGGCGGCGGCTTCGAACTCCAGGTCCCGGGCCAGCTGGTACATCTTCTCTTCGAGCTGGCGGATGCGCTTGCCAATCTCGTTCGGCGAGCGCAGTTCGCCCTCGTAGCGCCCGCTCTCCTCCGCCACCTTGGCCACGCCGCGGCGCTTGCCCTTGGCGCCCGGCACGCTGGCGCCCTCGAGGATGTCCTTGATGTCCTTCTTCACACCCTTGGGCACGATGCCGTGCTGCTCGTTGAAGGCGATCTGCTTGTTGCGCCGCCGCTCGGTCTCGTCCATGGCGCGCTGCATCGAGCCGGTGACGTTGTCGGCATAAAGGATCGCCTTGCCGTTGAGGTTGCGCGCGGCGCGGCCGATGGTCTGGATCAGCGAGCGCTCGGAACGCAGGAAGCCTTCCTTGTCGGCGTCAAGGATGGCCACCAGCGACACCTCGGGCATGTCCAGGCCCTCGCGCAGCAGGTTGATACCCACCAGCACGTCGAAGGCGCCGGTGCGCAGGTCGCGGATGATCTCCATGCGCTCGACGGTGTCGATGTCCGAGTGCAGGTAGCGCACGCGCACATCGTGGTCGCCCAGGTAGTCGGTGAGGTCCTCGGCCATGCGCTTGGTCAGGGTGGTGACCAGCACGCGCTCCCCGCTGGCCACGCGCCGGCGGATTTCCGAGAGCAGGTCGTCGACCTGGGTGGAGGCCGGGCGCACCTCGATCTGCGGGTCGACCAGGCCGGTGGGCCGCACCACCTGCTCGATCACCCGCCCGGCATGCTGCTCTTCATAGGGGCCGGGGGTGGCGGAGACGAAGATGGTCTGCGGGCTGATGGCCTCCCATTCCTCGAAGCGCAGCGGCCGGTTGTCCAGCGCCGAGGGCAGGCGGAAGCCGTATTCCACCAGGGTTTCCTTGCGCGAACGGTCGCCCTTGTACATGGCGCCAACCTGGGGAACGCTGACGTGGGATTCGTCGATCACCAGCAGCGAGTTGGCCGGCAGGTAGTCGTAGAGGGTCGGCGGCGGCTCGCCGGGGCCGCGCCCGGAGAGGTAGCGCGAGTAGTTCTCGATGCCGTTGCAGTAGCCCAGCTCGAGGATCATCTCCAGGTCGAAGCGGGTGCGCTGCTCCAGGCGCTGGGCCTCCACCAGCTTGTTGTTGTTGCGCAGGTAGTCCAGGCGCACCTTGAGCTCTTCCTTAATCTGCTCCACCGCCTGCATCAGGGTTTCCCGCGGCGTCACGTAGTGGCTCTTGGGGTAGAAGGTGAAGCGTGGCAGCTTGCGGATCACCTCACCGGTCAGCGGGTCGAAGGCGGAAATGTTCTCCACCTCGTCGTCGAACAGCTCGACGCGGATGGCTTCCAGCTCGGATTCCGCCGGGAAGATGTCGATCACGTCGCCGCGCACGCGGAAGCTGGCGCGGGCGAAGTCCATGTCGTTGCGGGTGTATTGCAGGCTGGTCAGGCGGCGCAGCAGCTCGCGCTGGTCCATGCGGTCGCCGCGGTCCAGGTGCAGGACCATCTTCAGGTAGGACGCCGGGTCGCCCAGGCCGTAGATCGACGACACGGTGCAGACGATGATGGCGTCCTCGCGCTCCAGCAGGGCCTTGGTCGCGGAGAGGCGCATCTGCTCGATGTGGTCGTTGATCGACGAGTCCTTCTCGATATAGGTATCGGAGGACGGCACGTAGGCTTCCGGCTGGTAGTAGTCGTAGTAGGAGACGAAGTATTCCACCGCGTTGTGCGGGAAGAAGGTCTTGAATTCGCCGTAGAGCTGCGCGGCCAGGGTCTTGTTCGGCGCCAGGACCATGGTCGGGCGCTGCACCTGGGCGATGACGTTGGCGATGCTGAAGGTCTTGCCGGAGCCGGTCACCCCCAGCAGCGTCTGGTGCGAAAGGCCCGCTTCCAGACCCTCGACCATCTGTCGGATCGCCTCGGGCTGGTCGCCCGCCGGCTTGAAGCGCGAATCCAGTTGGAATGTCGACATGGGAACCTCGCTGTGGGGTGTGACGCGGGCGCGGCTGCGGCGTCAAACCAGGCGAAAGCATGCGCGATCAACTCGCCGCCTGCCATAGAGGCCTATATAATACCGGCCCGTCGACGCATCCCCCAGCGCCGTGCGCGGGGGTTGCAATTGCATCTTCACTCCCGCCCTAGAGCTGCTGCCAAAATGAGTCTGTTCTCCGCTGTCGAAATGGCCCCCCGCGACCCCATCCTGGGCCTGAACGAAGCTTTCAACGCCGATACCCGCCCGGGCAAGATCAACCTGGGCGTTGGCGTGTACTACAACGAAGAGGGTCGCCTCCCGTTGCTGCGCGCGGTACAGGCCGCGGAGAAAGCCCGCATCGAAGCACACGCTCCGCGCGGCTACCTGCCGATCGAAGGCATCGCCGCCTATGACCAGGGCGTGCAGAAGCTGCTGTTCGGCGCCGACCCCGCGCTGCTGGCCGAAGGCCGCGTGGTCACCACCCAGGCCGTGGGCGGCACCGGCGCGCTGAAGACCGGCGCCGACTTCCTCAAGCGCCTGCTGCCCAACGCCATCGTGGCCATCAGCGATCCGAGCTGGGAAAACCACCGCGCGCTGTTCGAGGCCGCCGGCTTCCCGGTGCAGAACTACCGCTACTACGACGCCGCCAGCCACGGCGTAAACCGCGCCGGCCTGCTGGAAGACCTCAACGCCCTGCCTTCGCAGTCCATCGTGGTCCTGCACGCCTGCTGCCACAACCCGACCGGCGTCGACCTGAGCCTGGACGACTGGAAACAGGTCCTGGAAGTGCTCAAGGCCAAAGGCCACGTGCCCTTCCTCGACATCGCCTACCAGGGCTTCGGCGACGGCATCGACGAAGACGCCGCCGCAGTGCGCCTGTTCGCCCAGTCCGGCCTGAACTTCTTCGTTTCCAGCTCCTTCTCCAAGTCGTTCTCGCTGTACGGCGAGCGCGTCGGCGCGCTGTCGGTGGTCACCAACAGCCGCGAGGAGTCCGCCCGCGTCCTGTCCCAGGTCAAGCGCGTGATCCGCACCAACTACTCCAACCCGCCGACCCACGGCGCCAGCGTCGTCTCCGCCGTGCTCAACAGCCCGGAACTGCGCGCCCTGTGGGAAGAGGAACTGGGCGAAATGCGCAGCCGCATCCGCAACATGCGCGTCGCCATGGTCGAGCAACTGGCCGCCCTGGGCGCCAAGCGCGACTTCGGCTTCGTCGCCCAGCAGCGCGGCATGTTCTCCTACTCCGGCCTGACCGCCGAGCAGGTGGAGCGCCTGAAGAACGAGTTCGGCATCTACGCCGTCGGCACCGGCCGCATCTGCGTCGCCGCGCTGAACAACGGCAACCTGGAAACCGTCACCCGCGCCATCGTCCAGGTGCTCTGAAAAAAACCGGGGAAGTCATCGGCAGAATGTTGACTTCCCCTTCTTAATCAGTAAGATACGCCCCGTTGTTCCGCGATAGCTCAGTCGGTAGAGCAAATGACTGTTAATCATTGGGTCCCTGGTTCGAGTCCAGGTCGCGGAGCCAAAATTCAAAAGCCCTCGGCATATGCCGGGGGCTTTTTCTTTGGGGCGACGCCCAGCTCTTCGTAGGATGGGTGGAGCGAAGCGATACCCATCGCCCTGCTCGACGGAATGCTGGTCCTACCGGCGGAATCGCGGATAAATCCGCTCCTACGAGGAAACGTCCACACCAATCGTCCTGTCCGCCGTTTCCCTAGACAACGGCGGATAACCGCGAACGGTTATCCGCCCTACGCAACGAAAAAGGCCGGTCACCCGGACCGGCCTTTCCATCGCGGAGTGCCTCAGTCGAGGCTGATCGCCTCCCGGTTGCTCTCCAGGATCGCCTTGCCGATGCCCTTCACTTCCAGCAACTGATCCAGGCTGGTGAAGGGGCCATTGGCCTGCCGATAGGCCACTATGGCTTCGGCCTTGGCCTTGCCGATCCCCTTGAGCCGCTTTTGCAGCGTCTCTGCGTCCGCCGTGTTGAGGCTGACCAGCCCTTCCTTCTCGTCGTGCATGGTGACCGTCGCCGGCGTCAGCTTCTCCGGCGCGGGAGCGGCGGCAGCCATGCCCGACAGGGAAAGGGAGGAAAGCACGACCAGCAGTAGCGCGAATGCCTTATGCATGAACAACTCCTTTTAGTCACTGGGTATGGCGAGCCAGAACGGGCTCGCCATTCACCTTTAGCGACAGGAGCGGGGCAAGGGGAAGAAGGGAAAATCACACTTTGAATGAATCAGGGGCTTCCTCGCCGATTGGACGAAGAGCCCCTCCTGCAACAAGGCAGTGTCCGACCGAGCACCGGTATCGGTCTGTCAGGGCTCCATACGACGCTGCTGGTGGACCAGGTCGACGATGTCGCCATCCGGGCAGTAGCCGTTGACCGTCTCGCGCAGCAGCATACGCACCTGGGCGTAGTCGCCCCGCTCCACCGCCTTCAGCAGCGAGACCAGCACCGTCTTGAACGCCTCCCAAGGCAGCATTTCCTCGTTCGCCTTCATGATCATCGGGTGCTCGGTGGCGCCTACCTCGTCGCCGATCAACAACTCCTCATAGAGCTTCTCGCCGGGACGCAGGCCACTGAACTCGATGGCGATGTCACCGTGAGGCGAACTCTCCGAGCGCACGCTGAGCCCGGAAAGGTGGATCATCCGCTGGGCCAGCTCGAGGATTTTCACCGGCTGGCCCATGTCGAGCACGAAGACGTCGCCGCCGCGCCCCATGGAGCCCGCCTGGATCACCAACTGCGCAGCCTCGGGAATGGTCATGAAATAGCGGGTGATCGCCGGATGGGTGACGGTCACCGGGCCGCCACGCTTGATCTGCTCACGGAACAGCGGGATGACCGAGCCGGACGAGCCCAGCACGTTGCCGAAACGCACCATGGTGAAGCGGGTCTTGTTCACATGGTGGACCCCGGTCTTGTCGCCGAAGAGCACCGGCGCGGGCTCCAGACTGAGCGCCTGGAGGATCATCTCGGCCAGGCGCTTGGTCCCGCCCATGACGTTGGTCGGTCGCACAGCCTTGTCGGTGGAGATCAGCACGAAGTTCTGCACGCCAGCCTGGATCGAGGCCTGGGCCGCATACAGCGTCCCCAGGACGTTGTTCAGCACCCCTTCGGAAATATTGTGCTCGACGATGGGCACATGCTTGTAGGCGGCCGCGTGGTAGACGGTGTTGATCTTCCAGCTGCCCAGCACCTCCAGCAGGCGCTCGGCGCTGCGTACCGAGCCCAGGATGGGCACGAGCTGCACCGGCAGGGATTGCCGCCGGACGCGCTGCTCCAGTTCCTGGTGGATGCGGTAGAGATTGAACTCGCAGTGCTCGAACAGCACCATCACCGTGGGCCCGCAAGGCAGGATCTGGCGGCACAATTCCGAACCGATGGAGCCGCCCGCCCCGGTGACCATCACCGCCTGGCCGCGGATGCAGTGCTCCAGCAGCTCCTTGCGCGGCGCCACCGGGTCGCGCCCCAGCAGGTCGGCGATGTCCACCTCCTGGATGTCGTCCACCTTCACCCGACCGTTGGCCAGGTCGATGATGCCGGGCACGCTGCGCACGTGCAGCGGATAGGGTTCGAGCAGGCCGAGGATTTCGCGACGGCGCGCCCGCGAGGCGGAAGGAATCGCCAGGAGGATTTCCTGGGCCCCGGTCTCCTCGATCATCTGCTGGATATGTTTGGGCTTGAACACCCGCAGGCCGGCAATCACCCGGTTGGCGATCTCGTCATCGTCGTCGATGAAGGCCACCGGGCGCATCACCCGTCCCAGGCGCAGCGCGGCGACCAGTTGGTTACCCGCGGTACCGGCGCCATACACCGCGACCTTGATCAGGCCATCATCCTGCTTGAGGAAAGGCACGACCTGGATCGCGCTGTACCAGTCGCCCATGAAGTACTGGCGCATGGCCAGGCGCAGGCCGCCGACCATCAGCAGGCTCAGCCACCAATAGTTGAGCACCAGGGAGCGCGGCACCGCCTCGACGACCGAGCGGTTCCAGTAGACCACCAGCGAAAGCACCAGGGCCGAAATGGTCACCGCCTTCCAGATGGCGATCAGCGCATCGTTGCCCAGGTAACGCATGACCGCCCGGTACATGCCGAAGCGGATGAACAACGGTATCGCGATCAACGGCGCGGCGATGAACAGCCAGGCATGCACACGGAAGGGATAGGTCAGGTCATCCGTACCCAGGCGCACCACGAAAGAGAGCCACAGGGCCAGCCAGACCAGGAGCACGTCCGTGACGACCTGCAGCATTCGCTTGTAACGTCGGGGCAACCTCAGCAGGCGCTCTCGCAGCATATCCTTTCATCCTTCCCAGTCCGGGAGCGCAGTCTCCCGTTACATTGACCACCATTTCCCATGGAGTTCACTTCGATTTGCCGTTTTCAGGCCCACCGGCGCCCAGCAATGCCACGACCAGCACCAATGGAGCATAGGCAAGAAACAGACCGGCGACGCCGTCGATTCGGCCCAGCGCCACGAAAACGGCGATCGGCGACAGCCATATCAGATTGATCGCAGCCACCGACAAACTGATGGCGCGATGCTGGCCAAGACGCCGCGAAGCCCGCTGATAGGCATGGCTGCGGTGCGCTTCGTGGACCCGTTCGCCGCGCAGCAAGCGCCGCGCCAAGGTCCAGGTGGCATCGACGACGAAGGCGCCCAGCAAGATCAGCCACGACCAGAACAACTGCGGCGCCTGCCAGGCCGCCTGCAGCGAGAGCCCGCCCAGCATGATGCCGAGGAAGCCGCTGCCGGCATCGCCCATGAATATCCGCGCGGGTGGGTAGTTCCAGGCCAGGAACCCCGCGGTGGCCGCGGCGAGCAACAGCGGCAGCCAGGCGGCCGACCCCACCCCCGCCAACCAGCAGCAGAGCGCCGCGCCGCCGCAGACGGTAATCGCCTCCAGGCTGGCGATGCCGTCGATGCCGTCCATGAAGTTGTAGAGGTTCAGCAGCCACACCAGGTAGAACAACGCCAGCAGCGAGCCGAATAGCCCCAGGTCCCAGCGAACGCCGGCGAACGACAGGGCCGGCAGCCCCCCCAGCATGTAGAGCAGGAAGGCCGCGCCGAGGAAATGGCCGAGCAGGCGCCAGCGCGCCGGTACGTGACGGTGATCGTCGATGAATCCCACCAGGGCTATCCAGCCCCCCGACAGCAGCAGGGCAAGCATGGCGCGCGTATCGGTCAGGCCCATCCCCCAGGACAGCAGCAGCGCCAGCAGGAAGCTCAGGACTATCGCCACCCCGCCGCCCCTTGGCGTCGGCACACTGTGGGAGCTGCGCTCGTTGGGCACGTCCATCACGCTGCGCGCCAGAGCATAGTGGCGAACCCCGGCGGTACCGGCCCAAGCCAGCAGCAGGGCGAGAAACAGCAGGAGGAAGATCATGCCCGGGCCTCCCGGTACCAGCGCGCCGTCTCCGCGAGCGCCTGGTCGACGCTCACCGGCGGCTGCCAGCCCAGCAGCTCGCGGGTCTTGCCGATATCGACCTGCAACGAGCCCAGCACGCGCTGCGCCTGGGCTCCTCGCCCAAATAGCGCGGCCAGCCCCTGCAGCAGGGCCACCGGCACAGGCAGCAGCCGCGAGCGTACGCCGAGAGCCATGGCCAGGCGACGGCACAGCTCGGCACTGGAAAGATCGTGGTCGTCGCTGACCAGGAAGACCTGGTTGGCGGCACGCTCGTGCTCCAGGCATACGCGCAGCAGATCGACCAGATTATCCCTGGCCACCAGGCTCCGCTGGTTGCGCACCCGAGCGAACGGCAGGGGCAGCTGCCGCTGCACCGCACGCATCAGGCTGGCGAAGTTGGCCCCCACACCCGGGCCGTAGATGAGCGGAGGGCGGATGATCACC
The DNA here is from genome assembly GCF_023516765.1 of Pseudomonas sp. R3.Fl. Lineage (NCBI taxonomy): Bacteria > Pseudomonadati > Pseudomonadota > Gammaproteobacteria > Pseudomonadales > Pseudomonadaceae > Pseudomonas > Pseudomonas sp. R3.Fl. The sequence goes on along the minus strand of NZ_JAMGSO010000001.1, from coordinate 5,534,581 downwards.
CACTCCATCGCGCTCCCTTCGGCCAAGTGCGACAGCGCCCTCTCCGCCTCCAGCTTCGACTGGCCGTAGGGATCGGCCGGCTCCGGCCGATCCTCGGCACGGAACGGCCGGCCGGGCGGCGTCAGCTCACCGTTGACCTTGATCGAACTGATGAAGATGAAACGCCGCACCCCTGCGGCTGCAGCCTGGCGCGCCAGGTTGAGGGTGCCCTCGACGTTGACCGCGCGGAACTCGGCCTGGGGGTCGTCCGCGGTTTCGCGCATGACATGCACCCGGGCCGCGGCATGGATCACGACGTCCACGCCAGCCAGTGCAGAAGCCCAGTCCTGGGTCGCGTCCAGGCCATCGATGGAGTGGATCTCCACGCCGGGAAATTCGCCAGACAGACGGGAACGCACCGCCACCGCCAGGCGCAGCTCCGGTATCGCGGCAAAGGCTTCGAGAATGCCCCGCCCGACAAAACCGGTCGCACCGGTCAGAAGTACTTTCAACACCACTCCTAGAGATTCAGGGCGCCGGGGCACCATCCATGATTCCGGGCATCGGCATCACTGCTGGGGAGCAGCGATCGGCCTGAGCGTATTCCACGCGTGGCAGCCCGGACATTGCCAGTGCAGTTCGCGCCCGGCGAAACCGCAATTGCCACAGCGATAGTGCGGCATCGATCGATACAGGCCGAGGATGATCGGCTGCATGTGGGTGAACAGCTCCTGGTCCGCCCTTCCACCACCCAGCGTACCGAGCATGTCCAGCAGCCCTCGCCAGGACGGCTGTTGCTGGACCTTGGCCAGCAAGCGGCCACGCCAGCCCTGCCCATCCGCATCGAGCTGGGCCAGGATCGCCAGCAGCGCCGGCGATGCATCCGGCGCCTCCGCAAGACGGCGCAGGCAGGCGAGGATTTCCGGCTCGGCACAACACTCGCGGCGCCGCAACATGGGCAGCAGCTCGCCGAGAAAGCCGGCATCGGCCGCGCAGAGCTCGGTGATGGAGGCGTCGGCAGCCTGGAAGTTGCGCTGCCACAGCTCACAGTCCAGGCGCATCAGCAAGGCGCGCACGCATTGGGGGTCGACCCGCCGGGCTTCCTTGAGAAGCTCGCGGGCACCGTCGCGGTCACCCGCGCGAATGCGCTCCTGAGCCTGCTCGCAATAATAGTTGGCCAGCACCGTCTTCAGCTGAGAGCGCCGCCCCACCAGGCGCGCAGCGAGTTCAACGGCACGCGCCCAATCCTTCTCACGCTCGGCGATGCGACGCAACTCGTCCAGCGCCTCCAGTGAGATGGCCTGGCCATCTCGCTGCATCAGCTCATCCAGCAGTTGCTCGGCACTACCGAGCAAGCCTCCGGCGATGTAATCACGAGCGAGTTCGAGACTGATCTGCGCGGACAGCTCGGGGTTGGCCGATGCCTTGTCCAGCAGTTCCTGGTGGATCTGGATGGCCTTCTCGATATCCCCACGGCGACGGAACAGATTGCCGACATGAACGTGGCTTTCGAGTGTTTCCTCGTTCAGCGAAAGCCCTTGGGAAAGACGCTCCAGCGCGTCGTCGGAATGCCGGTCGAGCAGGTTGTGCATGTTGCGCACCCGCTCGCGCAACGCCTCGTCAGCCGAAGCCGGCCAAGAGCCCGGGCGCAACGAGCGTCGCCCCAGCCACCAACCGACGGCCAGGGCCAAAACGAACAGCAGCATCGCTACAACGCTGGACATCCCGGTGTCACTGGGTCTTCAGCGACTGGTCGCGCAGGGCCTGGTTTTCCTTGCGGAAGCGCGACACTTCGGAACGCAGCCCCGAGAGATGCAGGCGCGTGCGCGCCCGGAATGGAATGCTCAGCAGCAGGCCGATGACACCACCCAAGACGAAGGACAGGGTAATGAAGACCACCAGCGGCCACTCCGGCGTCTGCCAGCCCAGGAAGGCCAGTTGAACCCGCTGAAGGTTCTCCAAGACGAAGACGACGACCACTGCGCAGAGCAGGATGGCAGCCAGGAAGGCCAGAAAGCGTTTGAGCCGAAGCATGAAAAATCCTCGATCGTTCTCTAGCCGGCTACACGGGCTCGTTCACCCGATCGCGCAATTCCTTGCCCGGCTTGAAGTGCGGAACGAATTTACCATCCAGGCGCACCGATTCGCCGGTCTTCGGATTCCGGCCGACGCGCGGTGCGCGGTAATGCAGAGAGAAACTGCCGAACCCACGAATCTCGATGCGATCGCCGGTAGCCAGAGCCTGGGACATCTGCTCAAGCATCGTCTTGATCGCCAGCTCCACATCCTTTGCGGAAAGCTGCCCCTGATGGGTGACGATTCTCTCGATCAACTCCGACTTGGTCATGGTTTTCCCTTCTTTTTCAAGCGGCTAGATCAGCTCTAGGTTCTTTTAGCACGCAGCTCAAGCTTTGAACAGCCTAAAGGAGGGAAAACGAAAAAGGGCGACCGAGGTCGCCCTTTTTCTTAGAGGAATCAGGACTTAGCCCTGATTCTCCATTTGCGCACGAATCAGATCACCAATGGTGGTCGGACCGGTGTTTTCTACTTCTTGCTTGCTACGCAGCTCTTTCATCGCATCCTTCTCGTCATCGACGTCCTTGGACTTGATGGAGAGGCTGATGACGCGGCTCTTGCGGTCGATGCTGATGATCTTGGCTTCGACTTCTTCGCCTTCCTTCAGCACGTTGCGGGCGTCTTCGACGCGGTCGCGGCTGATTTCGGAAGCCTTCAGAACGCCTTCGATCTCGTCGCCCAGGCTGATGACGGCGCCTTTGGCGTCAACTTCCTTAACGATGCCGCGAACGATGCTGCCCTTCTCGTGCTGGCCGGCGTAGCTGGAGAACGGATCGTCTTCCAGTTGCTTGATGCCCAGGGAGATGCGCTCGCGCTCCGGATCGACGGAGAGGATGACGGTTTCCAGCTCGTCGCCCTTCTTGAAGCGACGCACGGCTTCTTCACCGGCTTCGTTCCAGGAGATGTCGGACAGGTGAACCAGGCCGTCGATGCCGCCTTCCAGACCGATGAAGATACCGAAGTCGGTGATCGACTTGATGGTGCCGGAGATCTTGTCGCCCTTGTTGAAGCGGCCGGAGAAGTCTTCCCACGGGTTGGATTTGCACTGCTTGATGCCCAGGGAGATACGACGACGCTCTTCGTCGATGTCCAGAACCTGAACTTCCACTTCGTCGCCAACCTGAACGACTTTCGACGGGTGGATGTTCTTGTTGGTCCAGTCCATTTCGGAGACGTGTACCAGGCCTTCCACACCCTCTTCCAGCTCGGCGAAGCAGCCGTAGTCGGTGAGGTTGGTGACGCGGGCCATGACGCGGGTGCCTTCCGGGTAACGAGCCTTGATGGCAACCCACGGGTCTTCGCCCAGTTGCTTCAGGCCCAGGGATACGCGGTTGCGCTCGCGGTCGAACTTCAGAACCTTGACATCGATCTCGTCGCCGACGTTGACGATTTCCGACGGGTGCTTGATGCGCTTCCAAGCCATGTCGGTGATGTGCAGCAGGCCGTCTACGCCGCCCAGGTCCACGAATGCGCCGTAGTCGGTGAGGTTCTTGACGATACCCTTGACTTGCTGGCCTTCCTGCAGGGATTCCAGCAGGGCTTCGCGCTCGGCGCTGTTCTCGGCTTCCAGGACGCTACGACGGGAAACGACAACGTTGTTGCGCTTCTGGTCCAGCTTGATGACCTTGAACTCGAGCTCTTTGCCTTCCAGGTGAGTGGTATCACGCACCGGACGGACATCGACCAGGGAACCCGGCAGGAACGCGCGGATGCCGCTGACGTCGACGGTGAAGCCGCCCTTGACCTTGCCGTTGATAACGCCCTTGACCACTTCATCAGCGTTGAAGGCAGCTTCCAGAACCAGCCAGGATTCGGCACGCTTGGCTTTCTCGCGGGACAGCTTGGTTTCACCGAAGCCATCTTCAACCGCGTCCAGCGCAACGTGGACTTCGTCACCCACCTTGATGGTCAGCTCGCCCTGTTCGTTGTAGAACTGCTCGACCGGGATGACGCCCTCGGACTTCAGGCCGGCATGCACGGTGACCCAGTCACCGTCGATGTCGACCACGATGCCGGTGATGATGGCACCCGGCTGCATGTCGAGGGATTTCAGACTTTCTTCAAAGAGTTCTGCGAAGCTTTCGCTCATGTTTATACCTGTAGTCAAAGGCCTGTAGGCCCGGCTCCGCGCCACCAGCGAACGCGGTCAAGTGATGAAAAAGAAGCCAGCAGGATCGAGACTGGTATCCTGTCGGCCCCTGGCTGTGTCCGACCGAAGCCGGGCACTCCACATTCAATTTTTTACGGGCTGCTCCGCCAGATATGGACGAAAGCCTCCCAATACAAGGTCTGGAATGTTAGCAACCGCAGCACCAGGCGTCAAATGCCGGCAGACTCGTGAACCGCCTGCTCATGCGGACCTCATGCTTGCGGTGCGGCGCCCAGGCAGACACCTTCGAAAAGGGCGGAGAGAGATAGCCCACCTCTCCCCGTCCCGGTGAAAATCAGTTGCGATTGTTGCCCGCGCGGTGCCCAACGGTAGTGGAAGGACCATCACCATTGAAATTGCCCTGGGTAGTCGCAGTCATGTTCACCAGAGTGCCGTTCGCCATCCGCAGTAAGCCCAAAGCCTCACAAGACGGGAAGTCGCCCTCCAAGACCAAACGCGCTCGACCATTCGCACCGTTCCAGTTTGCGCCATCCACACCAAAAGCCGAGGCTACCTGCCGAACGGTGTAGATACCCGTCTCATGCGCACGCAGTGCCGTTTTTCCGCTCTGATCGACAAGAGACGCACTGCCTTTCGCGGGGTAGCGCTTTCCGTTCTCATCATATAGAACACCACGCACCCCTCCAGAACGACCATCGTTACTGGTATTCGTCAAACGAATATAAAAGATATCGGAGTTACTCGAGTTTGGAAGGTTGAACAGGCTTGCAACGCAGCTGTTTCTCCAGAAATGATCGAGCTTGCCGCCAGGGAGCACCCGATCGACATAATTGTAATTCGTGAAGTTCACGATCAAGTTTCCGACTGCAAAGTTCTGCTGAGCAGCCATTGGCGTTACGCCATCGGCAACCGCGCATATGTTGTACACCTTGTTCGCGTCATTATTCGACAACCCGAACCACAGCTGGGCTACACCATCGGCCTCAGGCTTTCCAACAAGTTCCTTTCCCTGCCATACATGTGCAGCTCCGGCAACGCCCTCTTTATACTCTCGACAACTGGACGTCGTCAGGGCAACCGACTTGATACCAGAGAAGTTACCAGCGATGTAAGTGGAAAGCTGATCACTGGTTTCGATGAAGAACTGCCTTTCCCCTTCCCTTCGAGCGTTCAGCACATCCTGATTCACCCCCAGGCGCACGCTACCCAAACGAGCATAGCTATCGCCATAATTGGAGTTATCACGTACTTCCGGATTCGCAGAGGCAGTGGTATCAAATTTTCGATCAGTGCCATTCAACGGATACAGAACCCTGTTCTGACCGTATTTGTTGACATTCAACACATCCCAATATATCGCGGGCAAGGAAGTGAATACCATCAAGGGCTGAGTCGAATCATTATTCTGCGCACTCCCGGCATTGGGGCCAACAGTCGTATCCAGCAGGGCGGACAGTGTCACATGGAACGGCCGATCTTCCGGCAACTCGCCTCCCGCTATACCGATATCAGACTGCCCCAGGAGAGTCGCATCCCCCTGCAATGAATTGCGCAGATCATTGACCGATGTGGACTGCCGGCTGGAAGTATTAGGTGTTCGAAAATTGAAACGAACGATAGAACTCTCGGCACTCCCCTTTGCAAGCTCCAGAGCACCAAGCTCATCCAGCGTCAGGTCCAGCGTACTGGTCCCCACGTTACCCTCGACAACGAACCCCTTGCCAGGAGCAAGCGTACCTATCTGGATCTGGTTTGCTGTCACGCTGTTGGCAAAACGTCCACCTGACCGGTCCAGGGTCACACGGATCGAGTGCCCAGCCCTGACATGCTTTGCCTTGACCGCATCCAACTGGTACTCGACATCAGGAAGGACCACTTCGACTCGTTCGGCATTCCTACCGAACACCTCTTGGGCTATGGTCATGTTGGCAGCTCGGCTGGTATAGCTGGCGCCACTCCCCAAGCTTACCCCTGACTTGTAGTTGCCCTGCCCCGGAGCATACTGATCTACTACGCCCGGAGAGTTCTTGATGACACCTTCCCCGCCCTGACCACTTGCAATACTGATAACCCCTGCGCTGGCTCCACCTGCGAAAACCATGGAAGCGATAGCCGCACTCAGAATTGTCTTTCTCATCTCAATCTCCATTTGTTTTTGACCCACTCCATTCAGTCGAGCACTGGCAATAGACCGAACTCCGATTTTCTCCGAGCGAAACTTTTCGCCCGAAACAAATCAAACCGTTTCCTTAATCACTACCAGAATAGGAACTCAGCCTCAGCGGCACCGTCCCAAGAACTGAATATGAAACGACAGGCTAGCCTGACACTCCACGAGTGGATATTCCCGTCCCTGGTGAATAAATTGCAACGTCATGAACCCAACAACCTCCCCAAATAAGACCGCATAAGCAAATTTGAAAAAACAGGAAATCTCCTACGAAACATTAATTTTATTTCGGACTGAAACCAAAAATATAAAAATCGATTCTTACACGCTGCGACACTCGGCCAGCGACCTGTCACAGTTGATTGCGGGTTCGATCATCCGCCGAAGTTTCTCGGTGATCTCCCTGGCGTCTTCCGCGCCGTCGATGATGTAGGGCTGGATCAGCATCACTACCTCGTCCTTGGACTTGGTCCGGGACTGCTTGCCAAACAGATAGCCCAGGACCGGCAGGTCCTTCAGCCACGGCACACCGGCATTGCTGTCCACATGGCTCTCGTTGATCAATCCGCCCATGAAGATGGAGCCGCCGCTCTGCAGAGTCAGAGAGGTCTCCAGCGACGTTCGCTTGATCGGTGGAGAGGAAACATCGCCGCCATCGCTCCCCGTAGAAGCCCCGGCACCACCATCGCTGACCTCCTGGCTGACCGTCAGGTCGACCCGGTTGTTCGAGTAGACGACCGGGGAAACGTTGAGGATGACGCCGGTGGAGCGATAGGAGATCGATTGCAGCAGGTTGGAATTTCCGCCGGTGTTGCTGCCATCGGTTTGCCGGCCGGTCACGATCGGAATGTCGGTGCCGACATTGATGTTGGCTTGCTCGCCACTTTTCACCAAGATCCGTGGAGTGGCCAGGATTCGCGTACGAGAGTCGTTGGCCAGGGCCGTCAATGTCGCCTTCGTCCCCCCGGCGGTGTTGATCATGTATTTGAAGCCGGACTCTCCTCCCGAGATATCCCGTGCGAACCTGGGATCAACATTCGCAGCCCCACTCAGGAACGACCAGTTCGCACCCATTGTCTGGTTGTCGCCCAGGGTGACGCTGGCAACCGTTACCTCGATCAATACCTGGCGCGCCGGCTTGTCCAACTGCCGCAGCAACGGCTGCATCTGCTGCCAGACCCTGGCCGGACCACGGAACAGGATGGCGTTGCGATTCTCGTCCTCGACGATGGTACCGCTGCCCGACACGCCGGCCGCCAGGCTGTCCATCAGGCTGCTGTTGTTGCCCGAGAGCAGAGCCTGAGCGCCGGCCAGGCGCACGAGCGGGGCGACGCCGGATCGTCCGGCCCCCATGTCACCGTCGCTCCGCCCCGTCGCCAGGCGCGAAGACGGGGCATTGTTGCCAGCGGCGACCGCGGCCCGGCTCGAAGCGCTATTGCCCAGGCCAGGCGTCAGCCCATAGGCGCCCCCCGCCCCCAGGCCAGAAACCAACGATCGCAGGGAGCGGGCGACCTCCTGGGCCCGGGTGTTACGCACCTCATAAAAGAACAGCCCTTCGCTTTCCACTCCGGCACCAGCGGAATCCACCGCGCTGGCCAGCGGCACCCGGTCCACCTGTCCGGCCCAGTCGCGCGCCAGGTCCAGCAGCGAGCGCCGGTTGGAAAACACGATCAGGCCATTAGAGTTTTCCAGCGGCACCAGTACAACGCTCCCGGAGGCTTCGCCGATGCTGACGCTGTAGCCCTGGGCCTCAAGCAATGTCTTCAGTTGCTTGGCCATCTCCGCCGACGTGATGAATGCCGGATCGATGCGCAGGCTGTACTGACCCCGCATGAACGGCTGGTCGAGCAGCCGCACAGCCTGCGCCGCCTGACTGACGATGGAGGCCATCCCCTTGAGCATCAGACCGCCCCGCGGATTGTCCGCGCTGGCCGACAGCCCGGATTTGTCGTAGGCGCTGTTCAACCAGGGGATCACGTCCTTCGGGTCAACATTGTGCAGCGGCACGAACTGGAAGACCGGCCGGTAGGCTATAGGCACGTCCGGTCGGGCTTCGCCGCTGATAAGGATCGGCGGCTCCTCGGGGCTCAGGCCGACCTGCTTGACCTGGAAGCGCAGGATGTCACCCTGCTTGACGATCTCGACACCGTAATTGGCCATGACCTGCGAGGCGATGTCATAGACCGTCTGCCGGGTCTGCGCCTGCTCCAGGCGCAGGGTGACCCGGTCGTTGCGATTTTTCAGATTGCCATCGATCTCGAACGATAGCCCCAGCAGGTTGCCGAAGACTTCGTTGATGAAGCCCGGCAGGGCGATATCCTCGACGTTCACCTGCAGGTCGGCATTCTTGTCATCAAGCACCAGGCGATCGGCCTTGTCCACGCGCCCGCCGATGGGCCCAGCGGGTGGCGTCGGCGTCGCACTCACCAACGGCCCCATGGGTTGCTGCGATCGCTGCGAAGGCCCTTTGCCCTCTTCCTGCGGCAGGCTTTCTTCCGTGGCCTGACGCTGCTCCAGCAAGGGTGCGGGTAACTGAAGCTGCGCCGTACCGCAACCTCCCAGCAGCCCCAGGCAGATCGCGAGCAACAGCGGGTGCCGGGGAAAGGCCGCAAGGGCATTATTCGAGGGGGGCATAGAGTTTCCTTTCAAAGTCCTGTGTTGCGCCATCCTCGGACAGCGAGAAACGAATGCCCTGCCCTTCGATCCGTTCGAGACGTTCGCCTCCCGGTAGCTGGTCGCCCGGGACATAGCGCAACAGCGGCGTGGCTGAATCCTTGGCGATCAGGGCGAAACGCTGTCCACCCTCGGCGACCATACCGCGAAACAGCCATTGGACCTTGACCCGGGCCACGCCCTGCTCGTCCACGCTGATGCGCGCCGAACGCGCTTTCTCGGCCTCCTCCCTGGCGCTACCCCACCAAGCCATGCTGGCGATCTGCGCCGGGATGCCGGCATTGCGGGAGACAGACTGGACCTCCGGCAACTGCCACTGCGCAGCGTCAGCCGGGGCCTCGGGTATGGCCGTCCGCGGCTGCCAGAGCAGCGCCAACAGAACGCCTCCGGCAAGCGCCGCCCAGGCCAATCGGAAGGGGAAGGAGGAAGTCATAGGAAACCGATGAATCGATACCGCTAAGGAAAGGTGCATTCGAAGCATGTTGAAGGCGAGATTCTGTCATTACAGAAATGCTGCCCTTGCCGCTTTCCATGAAGGAAGTTTCCCAACCCGGGCATGCGAACGATCGGCAGCGCCTGAATGTCCGTCCGAAGCTGGGCCTTCCGTGCTCATCCGCTCAAGGGAGCGTTGCGTTCGGACGAAAATGGAAGGTGAGTTGCAGGTTCACCGACGGCGAACCGCGGTCGTTCAATTCAAGGGCATCGATGCTCACCCAGTGCTCCGCCGTTTCCAGTGCATGCAGCAAGTGGCCGAAACTCTTCGGCTCGAAGCGTCCGCGCACTTGTGCCTGGACCCTGGCACCGATGCCCCCCTTGTCGAAGTCCAGGGGCGGCAACACCGAGATGCGCACATCCTGCAGGCCGCTCTGCCTGGCCTGGGCATCCAGCCAGGCCTGCACATCGGCCCTGGCCAAGGAGGGGTTCTGCGCCTGCCACAAACGCGTGCGCAATGCGCTGCGCACGTCTTCCGCTTGGACGGCACGGTCCGGCCAGTGCTCCTGGGCGGCCAGCGCGCGCATCTGCGCCAGGCGCCTGGCCGACTCCTCGAACGCCTGACGGCGGGCGTCGCGCCAATCGTTGCCCAACAGCAGCAGGTGCACGACCAGCAGCGCCAGGATCATCCATCCCGCCAGGCGCAGGCGAAGCTGCTCCCGCCACTGCTCGCGCAACCGAGACCAGTGGGGCAACAGCTCTTGCAATCGAGTGTCCATCTATTCCCCCTGCCGAATGTTCATGGCCAGTTGCAGGCCATCGCCCCTGGGCGAGGGTTCGACCCTGACGTCTTGGAACCTGCCGCCCTCCTGCAGCCGCTGGACGAAGAACCGCGGGTCCGCCCGACTGGTCTGGATGAGCAGCTCCAGTGCGTTTTCCCGGAAGCGCCAGCTCAGCAGGCGGCTATCCTCCGGCAGCAACCCCGCCACGGTGCGCAGCAGCTCGACCTGCGAAGGCGTATCCTGCAAGCGCAGCAGGGCCTGGATTTCGCTCTCGGCCTGCATCGCCCGGGTGCGCGCCGCCAGCACCGGCTCAACCTGCTGGGCCAGCGCAGCCTGCTGCCCCGCCAGACCGCGCTCGGCCCACCACCATTGCGCCCCCTGCGTCAGGTGGAAAGCACTGCCCGCCAACAGAGCGACCGCCAGGCCATAGGGCAGCCAGCGCTCCCAGTCCCGTCCCACCAGGCTGGCGCCGGAGGCCCAGGGACGCTTGAGACTGGGCGGAACCTCTTCCTCCAATCGCGCGGGCAGGCGAACGCCGGGAACCCCTCGCACTGCCTGCCAGGCCTCCGCGGACAGTGGCAGACCATCCTGGAAGACGCTCGCCCGCAGCACGCCGGCCCGCCAGACCTGCAGGTCCACACCGCCCTGGACGCGCACCAGGCGAACACTTGGCTCCGGCGTTGTCGCCGGCGGAGCCTGCAGCAGGGTTTCCGGCAGGCAGAGGCAGCCGGACGCAGCCTGTTGCGCTTCGGCGAGTCGCTGGCGCTGCTGTTCGTCCCAGAGCCACAGCTGCACCCAGCCGTCGCGCCAGACCGCGTAGTGCCCCGGCAAGCGGAACGGAGACAGGCCGGCGAGCTTCAGGGCAAGGGCCTGGGCCCTCCCGCTGGCCGGCACATGGGACAGGTCCAGGCAGCGGTACAGGCATTGCGAACGCTCGATGACCCATTGCGTGCGGAGCATCCGCCCCAGACCATGGGGCTGGCGCCGCCACTCCAGGCAGGGCGAGCCATCCGCGTCATGGGCTTGCCACAAGCGGGGCGGAAAGCAGTCCAGGCGCCTCATGATGGATGGGCGCTGTGTCGGTGATGGGGACATTGCGCGGCAGGGACCTCCGTTGCAGAAATTGCCAGGGCGACCCTTGCAGGTCGTCGCTCTCGAATCGCAGTTGGTATTCGTAACGCGCCACGGCGTCCGCGGGGCGCAGGCGGATGAACAGGGTGGCACTGGCCAGGCGCGACCAGTTCTCCGCGGGTAATTGCTGCAGGTACATGCCCAACACGCCCTCGAGGTCGCCCACGCCCCGCAACGGCCGCTCATGGCGCGCCGCGAGCAACAGCGCCAGGCTGTCCTCCGGCAGCCGCCAGGCCAGGCGCAGGAGCTGGCCGCTGGCGGTGTTCACGTTCAGGGACGGCTCGCCGACCGTGACCAGTTCCTCCCAGCCGGCAGCCCGCAACGCGGCCTCCCAGGGGCGCCAGCTGTCGAGGACGAAGACTTCCTGCGGGGCATGCAGGCTGCGCAGCACGGCGCTACCCGGTGGGCCACGCAAATGGCCGGCAAGCTCCGCCAGCATTGGCGCTATCCTCTCCGGCGCTATCCCCAGCCCTTCCAACAACGAGGCCAAGGCCGCCGGCGGGGCCTGTTCCAGGCCAAGACGCGATGCGCGGTCGACGAAGGCGAAGCACCAGCCGTTGGCCAGGCAGTATTCGCGGCCATCCAGGGCCAGCTCGGCCCCTACCGGCAGGACCGACATATCCATGTCGGCAAGGCTCGGAGCCGGGCTGTCGGGTGTGGTCAATCCGGCCAGGGTCAAGCGCTGGGTCGACGCCAGCCAGGTCAGCCGGCTGAGCATGGAGCGTTCCGTCATGTCGCGCAGCAACCCCTGGCGCTCCTTTTCGATACCGTCCAGCGAGCGTTCGATCCAGGTCACGGCCGAGGCCACCACCAAGGTCATGATGGCGAGAAACCAGATGACGCCGACCAGCACGAAGCCACGCTCAGTCCGCATCCGCATTCACCCGTCGAAGCGGCGTCGCGACCCTGGCCAGGCGGAACAGGCGCTCCGCGGGCGCGTTCAACGCCACCGCCGCGGGAAGGCTGTCGGCCAGCACCGGCAAGGGCGGCCAGTTGTCATGCCAGGCTCCCTGCTCGTCGCGATAAAGGAAATGCGCCGGCCCCTGCAGTTCCAGCAGTGGCCAGCGGCTGGCCTGCAACCGGCGCACGTAGATCATCGCGGTCCGCTCCCGGCCCGGCTCGCCAAGCCGTTCCAGGCGAAAGGCAAAGGGCACCGGGATGCCTTCGATACGCTCGGCGCTGGCCAGGGAGACGGCTTCGAAGCTGAGCGGATCGCCGCGGAAACGAGCCGGCGCATCTCCCCTGGCCGGCGCAGCCAGCTGCGCTATCGCGTCGTCGAACCAGCCGAAGGCCAACACCCGTAGTTGCCGTGACTCGCCCTGGCGCAGGAAGCTGTCGTTGGCCCGCGAGACATAGTCCATCCCCTGCATCAACAGGGTGGTGACCATCGCCGCCAACAACAGGACCACGATGAGTTCCAGCAGGGTGAAGCCCCGCTCCCGCCCCCGCGAAATGCGCCGGCTCATGGCGCATCCCCGCCGTCCGGCAGGCGAGCCATCCGGTACCCCGCCAGCTCCAGGCTCAAGGGCAGCGGCGGCAGGTCCTCGCCGAACAAGGTCGCCTGGACACGATACAGGGCGCTGTCGAAGGGCCCGGGGTGGCCGCTGTAGCGGCTGACGACGGGGCGCGGAGCGGCGAGAAGCCGGCTCTCCCAGTCCAGCCGGTAGCTTCCAAGGGCGGCGCTGCCGCTCGGCTGGAGCATCGGGTTGAGCCCCTCGAGAAACGCCAGGCCGGTGCGGGTCGCATCGATGCGGCGCTGAACCTCGTTCATTCGCTCCAGGCTGCGGAAGCCCGTCCCCAGCCAGGCCAGCAGCGCGCTGCCCACCACAGCCAGCAGCGTCAGGGCGACCACCGCTTCCAGCAGTGTGAAACCGGCTTGCCGCCCGCGCTTCACTGGACGAACTCCGGCAGGCATTGCGGCGGAACCAGTTGCAACTGCCGAGCGACATCCCCCTGCCGCAACTCCAGCGTCCCCCCCAGGCAGACGCCATTGGCCAGGTAGATGACGGGCGCGCTTGCGCTCAGCTTCCAGCCCTGGGGCAGCTTCAGCATCTGCGGCGGCTCGACGCCAGCCGGCCCGATGAGGGTCTGCCGGGCTTCCAGCCGGGCCCGGTAGCCCAGCGTCTGCAGCTGGTTGGCGATGTCCTGCAGGTCGACACGACGACGCCAGGCCTCCTGCATGTTCAGCAGGTTGGGCATGACGACGGCGCCCACCGCGGCGACCAGGGCCAGCACCACCAGCAGTTCGAGCAGGGTGAAACCGCCGCAGCGCTCATTGCCGGGGCAGGAAGCCGATGTCCGCATTCTCCCCTTCCCCGCCAGGCTGCCCGTCGGCGCCCAGGCTGTACAGCGAGAACGGCTGTTCGGCACTGGGCGCATTGCTGTAGACGTAGGCACGGTTCCAGGGATCCAGCGGCACCCCGCCGTCCAGATAGGGGCCTTTCCAGAAGGCCTTGATCCGGTCGTCCGCAGGCGCCGCGTTGAGCAGGGCCAGCCCCTCCTGTTCGCTGGGCAGGCGGCCGATGTCCAGGCGCATGGTCATCAGCGCGCCCTTGAGCATCTTCACCTGGGTATCCGCGGTCTGCACCTTGGCCTTGTCGGCCTGGCTGAACAGGCGCGGCCCGACCAGCCCCATGAGCAGCCCGATGATCACCAGCACCACGATCATTTCCAGCAGGGTGAAGCCGCGCTCGCGTCCCGGCGCCGGCACTTTCCTGTTCCCCGCCCGGGGTCCTCTTCCCTCATGCCCGTCGCGCATCCACTCCCCCTTTTTCAGAACACAATGTCGTTGGCGCTGGTGATGGCCAGCACCACGCCGGTGATGATCACGCCGAACAGCGAGCCGATCAGCAGGATCGCCAGCGGCTCGATCAGCGCCAGGACCTTGCGCATCCGTGAGCGCCCCAGTCCCTCGTAGAGTTCGGCGAGGCTGTCGAGCATCTCGGCCAGGCGCCCGGACCTTTCGCCGACGCGCACCAGGTTGCCGCCCGTGGCGGTGATCGCCCTGCGCAGTTCCAATGCCTCGGACAGGGAAGTTCCGCCCCTGACGTCCTGGGTGACCCTTTCCAGCAGCTCGCGTTGCAGACCGATGCGCACGCCCGCGCTGGCCAGGCGCAGGGCCTCGACCAGCGCCACGCGGTTGCCCAGCAGGGTGCCGAGGACCTTGGCCCACTGGGCGATCTCCGCCTGCAACAGCCAGTCGCCGAGCAATGGCAAACGCAACAAGCCGTTGAGGAAGCGGCCGCGAACCTTCTCGCTCCTGGCCAACGGCAGCCCCAGGGCACCCAGCAGCAGGCCGGCGAGCAGCAACGGCAAGGCATTGGCCTTGCTCCAGACGCCGGTACTGAGCACTGCCCAGGCCAGCCAAGGCAGCTTGTCGGCGTGCTCCAGCAGGTTGGCGAACTTGGGTACGACGAAGACGAACATCACCATGACCGCCCCGATTCCGCTGAGCACCAGCACGCTCGGGTAGATCAGAGCGTTGCGCACTTCCTCGCGGGTGCGCCGCTCGTACTCCATCTGCGTCACGCAGTCCCGCAGCGCCGCCGCCAGGTTGCCGGTCATCTCGCCCGCCGCCACCAACTGGTAGGCGTAACGTGGCAGGGGCAAGCCGGCTTTCTCCAGCACCTGAGGGAAGGAACGCCCCTGGCGCAGACCTTCGCTCATGCTCTGCAGCGCCGCGCAGAGGCGTGGATGGCTGCTCGAGCGCTCTTGGGCGGAGACCGCATCGGCCAGGGCGACGCCCGCCGCCAGCAGGGTCGCCAACTCGTGCAGTGCCATGTTCAGTTCTTCCGCGCGCAGGCGCCGGCGCCCGGGTTGCAGCGCACGCTGGCCCGCCTCCAGGCTCAGGGGCGTCAGGCCCTGTGCCTCCAGCTGGCGAAGCGCGTCGCTGTGAGAACCAGTATCGAGGTCACCGCTGCAACGCCGGCCTTGCCGGTCCACTGCCTGGTATTCGAAGCGCATGCCGTTAACCGCTGGTGACCCGATGTACCTCGTCCAGCGAGGTCAGGCCCAGCCAGGCCTTGATGAAGCCGTCTTCGCGCATGCTGCGGAAGCCCTGGCTGGCCGCCAGCCGGCGCATCTGTTCGACGGGAGCCTGTTGCAGGATGAGCGCCTGCAGTTCGGGGCCGACGTCCACCATCTCGTAGATTCCCAGCCGCCCGTGATAGCCCGTGCCCTGGCACTGCTCGCAGCCCTTCGCGCGGAGCCAGTTCGGTGCCTGCCCGGGGTAGAGGCGCTGGATCGCCGCGTCCAGCGCGGCCTTGTCCTCTGCCGCCAGGCCGGGCTCGTAGGGCTCCGCGCAATGCCGGCACAGAGTGCGCACCAGGCGCTGGGCCTGGACGCCGCGTACCGGCGAGGCGACCAGGAACGGCTCGATGCCCATGTCGATCAGGCGGGTGAAAGCGCTGAGCGAATCGTTGGTGTGCAGCGTGGAGAACACCAGGTGCCCGGTGAGGGACGACTGCACGGCGATCTCCGCCGTCTCCAGGTCGCGTATCTCGCCGATCATGATCACGTCCGGGTCCTGGCGCAGGATCGAGCGCAGGGCGGCGGCGAAGGTCAGGCCGATGTCGGCGTGGGCCTGGACCTGGGTGATGTTCGGCACCTGGTACTCGACCGGGTCCTCCACCGTGATGATCTTGCGGATGCCGTCGTTGATGGCCTCGAGCGTGCCGTAGAGGGTCGTCGACTTGCCGGAGCCGGTCGGGCCGGTGACCAGCACGATGCCGTGGGGCTCGGCGATCCAGGCGCGCATCAGGTCCAGATGGTCCGCCAGCATTCCCAGGCGGTCCAGGCGCAGACCTTCGCGGGCCTTGGGCAGCAGGCGCATCACCACCGACTCGCCATGCACCCCGGGCAGCGTGGAAACGCGGACGTCCATATCCTGCCCGCCCACTCTGGTGCTCATCCGCCCGTCCTGGGGCAGGCGCCGTTCGGCGATGTCGATGGCGGAGATCAGCTTGATCCGCGAGACCACCGCGGCGAAGCGCTCCCGCGGCAGGCTCAGCTGCGATTGCAGGACGCCATCGATGCGGAAGCGGATATGGAAATTGAATTCGCGCGGCTCGATGTGGATGTCCGAGGCGCGTTTCTCCACCGCCTGGCTCATGACGTTGTTGACCAGTTCGACGATGGGCGCCTCCTCCGCCATTTCCCGCAGCTGGCGGATGTCATCGGAGGCGAAGCGCAGCCCCTCGCGGCTCTCCTGCTGCAGGCGCTCCTTGAGCAGCTCCAGCCAGGCGTCGAGATCCTGGGAACGGCACAGCAGCGTGCGCAGAGGCTGTCCGGGATGGAAATAGCGCAGGACCTCCAGGACGAAGGACGCCATCGGGTCACGGGAAGCGACCAGCAGGCCGCCCTGGGCATCGTTCCAGACGACCACCTGTTCGGCGACGAACCATTCCACACCGATGGAGGTCGCTTCGAGGAAAGCCAGCAACTCGGCGTTGCCGGGGGACTCCAGGTCCACGCCCACCAAAGGCATGCGCAGTTGTTCGGCGAGCACTTCCAGCAGGGCCGCCTCCGAAACACCGCCCGAGCGCAGCAATAGCGCCCCAAGGCGCCCGCCGATCCTGGCCTGCAGTTCCAGCGCGCGCTCCAGCTCCTGGGCGTTGCACAGGCCGCGCTCGATGAGCATCTGCCCCAGCGGGCGGGCATCGGCAACGACCGCCGGCACGGTGTCGGCGAGCGGTTCAGAGGACATCGGCGAAACCGTCCTTCATACGCCGGAACCACAGCCAGCCCAGTACCGCCAACAGACAGGCGATGGCGGCATAACCCAGTTGGACGCCCATCGGCGGCATCGGCATGCCGAACAGGCAGGCCCTCACCGCTTCCACCGGAACGCTCAGCGGATTGAGCAACAGGTAGGGGCGCAAGGCTTCCGGCAAGGCGCTCACGGGGTAGAACACCGGGCTGAGGAACAGCAGCAATACGAGAAGAAACTGGATGAACTGGCTGGTATCGCGGAAATAGGTGCCGAACACGGCGATGATCCAGCTCAGGCCGCACACGCACAGCACGAAGGGCAGCAGGACCAACGGCAGGTAGAGGATGCTCCAGCCCAGCGGTTGCCCGAGCCAGGGCATCAGCAGGAGCAGTACGAGAAAGCCGATGACGACGTTCGACAGGGCGGACAGGGCCAGCGAAAGCGGCAGGAGTTCCAGCGGGAAGACCAGCTTCTTCACCTGGTTGCGGTGGTTGTGCATCACCGTGACCGCGCGGGACAGGCTGTCCGCCAGCATGCCGTGGAGCAGCAGCCCGGCGAAGAGCGTCAAGGCGAAGGAGGCCGTGCTTTGCTCCGTCCCCCAGCGCGACTTGAGCACCTGGCCGAAAACGAAGGTGTAGACCGCCAGCAGCAGGAAGGGCGACAGCAGCAGCCACAGCCGCCCGAACAGGGCGCCCTGGTAGCGCGCCAGGATTTCCCGCCGGGTCAGTGCGAGCAACAACTGGACCCACGCGCCCTGCGAGGAATGCAGTGCGGCGGGGACGGGACTGTCGGACAAGGGGCCTCCACGCTATTCACGGCCCGCTCGGGTCGAGCGGGCGCTATTGAACAGCGCGGAAGTTTGGCAGCCCGGGCAAGACGTCTCTAGAAGAAACGTCCTCAGCATCAAGAGGAATCATCCTCAGAAATATCTTCAAGCACGCGACGCCGAAAACTGCCGCAGCTGAAGGATTCCCAGGTCTCAGTCGGTCAGACCGAGCCTCTCGACCTCACCAAGAATGCTGTCCACCACCGCCTCGATGCTCATGCTGGTGGAGTCGACCACGATGGCGCCTTCGGCTGGCTTCAGCGGGGCCACGCTGCGCTGGCTGTCGCGTTCGTCGCGGGCGCGGATTTCCTCGGTGAGCGCGGCCATGTCGCAGTCCACGCCCTTGCCCTTGAGCTGCAGGTAGCGGCGGCGGGCGCGCTCCTCGGCCGAAGCGGTGAGGAAGATCTTCAGCGGCGCGCCGGGGAATACCACGGTGCCCATGTCGCGGCCGTCGGCCACCAGGCCCGGGGCTTCGAGGAAGGCGCGCTGGCGCTGCAGCAGGGCGTCGCGCACCGCCGGCAGCGCGGCGACCTGGGAGGCGCCGGCGCCGACCTGTTCGGTGCGGATGGTGTCGGTGACGTCTTCGCCTTCGAGGATGATGTGCTGGCCCTCGCCGCCCTTGGCGTGGGTGAACTGCACGTCCAGGTGCGCGGCCAGGACCTTGAGGGCTTCCTCGTTGGTCAGGTCGATGCCGTGGTTGCCGGCGGCGAAGGCCAGCAGGCGGTACAGCGCGCCGGAGTCCAGCAGGTTCCAGCCCAGGCGCTTGGCCAGGATGCCGGCCACGGTGCCCTTGCCGGAGCCGCTGGGGCCGTCGATGGCGACCACCGGCCAGGCCGCGGCGAAGTCGGAAGCGGCCATCAGTTGCCCTCCTCCGCCACGCGGATGCCGGCGCCCGCGGCCAGGCCGAGGAAGTTCGGGAAGGAAGTGGCGACGTTGGCGCAGTCGTGGATGCGGATCGGCGCCGAGGCGCGCAGCGAGGCCACGCTGAAGGACATGGCGATGCGATGGTCGCCGTGGCTCCAGACTTCGCCGCCGCCGTAGGCGCCGCCGTCGATGATGATGCCGTCCGGGGTCGGCTCGCACTTCACGCCCAGGGCCAGCAGGCCGTCGGCCATGACCTGGATGCGGTCGGATTCCTTCACCCGCAGTTCTTCGGCGCCGCGCAGCACGGTACGACCTTCTGCGTTGGCGGCGGCGACGAACAGCACGGGGAATTCGTCGATGGCCAGGGGCACCAGGTCCTCGGGGATGTCGATGCCTTTCAGCTTGGCCGAGCGCACGCGCAGGTCGGCCACCGGCTCGCCGCCCACTTCACGCTGGTTCTCCAGGGTGATGTCGGCGCCCATCAGCTTGAGGATGTCGATGACGCCGGTGCGGGTCGGGTTGATGCCGACGTGTTCGAGGACGATCTCCGAACCTTCGGCGATGCTCGCCGCGACCAGGAAGAAGGCCGCGGAGGAGATGTCCGCCGGTACTTCGATGTTGGTGGCGCTGAGCTTGTGGCCGCTTTCGACCTTGGCGGTACTGCCTTCCACGTCCACCGGGTAGCCGAAGCCGCGCAGCATGCGCTCGGTGTGGTCGCGGGTCGGCGCCGGCTCGGTCACCGAGGTTTCACCGGCGGCGTAGAGGCCGGCGAGCAGCAGGCAGGATTTCACCTGGGCGCTGGCCATGGGCATGTCGTAGTGCATGCCGGTCAGCTTCTGGCCGCCCTTGATGGTCAGTGGCGGGCGCCCTTCGGCGGCGGTCTCGATCACCGCGCCCATCTCGCGCAGCGGTTTGGCCACGCGGTTCATCGGACGCTTGGTCAGCGAGGCGTCGCCGGTCAGGGTGCTGTCGAACGGCTGCGCCGCCAGCAGGCCGCTGAGCAGGCGCATGGAGGTTCCGGAGTTGCCCAGGTAGATGGGGCCCGGCGCCGGCTTCAGGCCGTGCAGGCCGACGCCGTGGACGGTCACGCGGCCGTGGTGCGGGCCTTCGATGACCACGCCCATGTCGCGGAACGCCTGAATGGTGGCCAGGGCGTCCTCGCCCTCGAGGAAGCCTTCCACCTCGGTGGTGCCTTCGGCCAGGGAGCCGAGCATGATCGAGCGGTGGGAGATGGACTTGTCGCCCGGAACGCGTACGCGCCCGGACAGGCGGCCACCCGGCTGGGCCAGGTAAATCAGGTCGTTGTTGTGCATGGCGTCCACATAGGCCCGGCGGGCCAGGATTTTGCTGAAATGTTCACGGGCGACGCGGGCGCGGGTGAAGACGCCCATCAGTTGCTGCCCGTCCCCTGCATCGACGGCCTCGCGCAGGGCGTCGAGGTCGTCGCGGAAAACGTCGAGGATGCGCAGCACCGCCTTGCGGTTGGCAAGGAAGATGTCGTGCCACATCGTCGGGTCGCTGCCGGCGATCCGCGTGAAGTCGCGGAAGCCGCCGGCGGCATAACGGAAGATTTCCAGATTTTCGCTGCGCTTGGCCAGCGAGTCGACCAGCGTGAAGGCCAGCAGGTGCGGCAGGTGGCTGGTGGCGGCGAGCACTTCGTCATGGTGCTCGACTTCCATCAGCTCGACGTCCGCGCCCAGCTCGCGCCACAGCGCCTCGACGCACTGGATCGCGTCCGCGTCGGCATTATCCAGCGGCGTGAGGATGACTTTATGACGGCGGAACAGTTTGCCGTTGGCCGCTTCCACCCCGCTCTGCTCGGAGCCGGCGATGGGATGGCCAGGAACGAAGCGCGCCGGCATCTCGCCGAAGACGGCCCTGGCCGCGCGCACCACGTTGCCCTTGGCGCTGCCGACGTCGGTGAGCACAGCGTGACCGAGGTCGAAGGTGGCCAGTTCGGCCAGCACCTTCTCCATGGCCAGGATGGGCACGGCGAGCTGGATCACGTCGGCGTCGCGGCAGCCTTCGCGCAGGCTCTCCTCGCAACGGTCGACCACGCCCAGCTGCACCGCCAGGCGGCGGGTCTGCGGGTCGCGGTCAACGCCGACCACTTCCTCGAACAGGCCTTTCTCGCGCAGCCCTTTGGCGAAGGAGCCGCCGATCAGGCCCAGCCCCACCACCACCAGGCGGCGGAGCTTGCGTGGCGTCACCTCAGGCACGGGCGAGCACCTTGGCCAGGGCTTCGAGGAAACGTGCGTTCTCTTCCGGCAGGCCGATGGAGATGCGCAGGTGCTGCGGCATGCCGTAGCCGCCCACCGGACGGACGATCACGCCTTCTGCCAGCAGGGCCTGGTAGACCGGGCCGGCGTCGCGCTGCAGGTCGACGGCGAGGAAGTTGCCTTTCGACGGAATCCAGGCCAGGCCCAGGGCGCGCAGGCCGTCCTGCAGCTGCTGCATGCCGGCGTCGTTGATGCGCTTGCCTTCGGCCAGGTACTCGGCGTCGTCCAGCGCGGCGCAGGCGGCGGCCAGGGCCAGGCTGTTGACATTGAACGGCTGGCGCACGCGGTTCAGCACGTCGGCGATCTGCGCCGAGGAGATGGCGTAGCCGACGCGTAGCGAAGCCAGGCCGTAGGCCTTGGAGAAGGTGCGCGAGACCAGCAGGTTCGGGTAGCGGGCCAGGTAGGCCAGGCCGTCGGGCAGTTCGTCGCCCTCGGCGTACTCGATGTAGGCCTCGTCCAGCACCACCAGGACGTTTTCCGGCACGCGGGAGAGGAATTGCTCCAGCGCGTCCGGGCCGAACCAGGTGCCGGTGGGGTTGTTCGGGTTGGCGATGAAGACCACGCGGGTGTTGGCGTCGATGGCCGCCAGCATGGCTTCCAGGTCATGCCCCCAGTCTTTCGCCGGCACAGCCCTGCCCTCGGCGCCGACGGCCTGGGTGGAGATCGGGTAGACGGCGAAGGCGTACTGGCTGAACACGGCGTTAAGGCCCGGCGCCAGGTAGGCGCGGGCGACCAGGTCGAGGATGTCGTTGGAGCCGTTGCCGAGGGTCACCTCGGCGGTGGAAACGCCGCAGCGGGCAGCCAGTTTGCTCTTCAGCTCGAAGCCGTTGCCGTCGGGATAGCGGGTCATTTCCGCCAGTTCGCCGCGGATCGCTTCCAGGACCTTGGCGCTGGGGCCCAGCGGGTTCTCGTTGCTGGCCAGCTTGACGATCTTCGCCGGGTCCAGGTTCAGCTCGCGGGCCAGTTCGTCCACCGGCTTGCCCGGCACGTAGGGCGAGAGTTTCTGTACGCCCGGCTGGGCCAGGGCGAGGAAGTCGCAAGACATATAAAAGGCCTCAGGCTACAGGCCCCAGGCTGCAGGCATAGACGCTCTTCACCGCCTGTAGCCTGCCGCCTGCCGCCTGCCGCCGCAGTTAAAGTACCGCTTTGGGATAGGAGCCCAGCACCTTCAGCGCCACGGCTTCGCCGTTGATCTTCTCCAGCACGTCCTTGATCAGCGGGTCCTTGTGGTGGCCGACGAAGTCGATGAAGAACACGTAGGTCCACTTGCCGCTGCGCGACGGGCGGGTCTCGATGCGCGTCAGGTCGATGCCGTTGGTGTGGAACGGCACCAGCAACTCGTGCAGCGCGCCGGGCTTGTTGCGCATGGAGACGATGATCGAGGTCTTGTCGTCGCCGGTCGGCGGCACTTCCTGGCTGCCGATGATGAGGAAGCGCGTGGAGTTGTCCGGGCGGTCCTCGATCTTCTCGTGCAGCTTGTCCAGGCCGTACAAGCTGGCCGCCATGTCGCCGGCGATGGCCGCGCTGTTCCACTCGCTCTTCACCCGCTTGGCGGCGTCGGCGTTGCTCGGCACCGCCACGCGCTCGACGTTCGGGTAGTGCGCGTCCAGCCACTTGCGGCACTGGGCCAGGGACTGGGCGTGGGAATAGATGCGGGTGATGCTGTCGGTCTTGGTGTTCTCGCCCACCAGCAGGTGGTGGTGGATGCGCAGCTCGACCTCGCCGCAGATCACCATGTCGTGTTCGAGGAAGCTGTCCAGGGTGTGGTTCACCGCGCCCTCGGTGGAGTTTTCCACCGGCACCACGCCGAAGTTCACCGCGCCGGCGGCCACTTCGCGGAACACTTCGTCGATGGCCGCCATCGGCGTGCTGATCACCGCATGGCCGAAGTGCTTGAGCGCCGCGGCCTGGGTGAAGGTGCCCTCGGGGCCGAGGTAGGCGACCTTGAGCGGCTGCTCCAGGGCCAGGCAGGAAGACATGATCTCGCGGAACAGCCGCGCCACTTCCTCGTTGCCCAGCGGGCCCTTGTTCAGCTCCATGATGTGCTTGAGCACCCAGGCCTCGCGCTCGGGCCGGTAGAACACCGGCTTCTCGCCCTCGGCCAGGGACTGCATCTTCACCCGCGCCACGTCGGTGGCGCAGCGGGCGCGTTCGCTGATCAGCTCGAGGATCTTCTCGTCGAGGCTGTCGATGCGTACGCGCAAAGCCTTGAGCTGGTCAGCGTCGCTCATCAGCCGTGCTCCTTCTCGAACTCGGCCATGTAGGCCACCAGGGCCTCGATGGCGTCCAGGCCCAGGGCGTTGTAGATGGAGGCGCGCATACCGCCCACCGAACGGTGGCCCTTGAGGTTGAGCAGGCCACGGGCGTCGGCGCCGGCGAGGAAGGCCTTGTCGAGCTTCTCGTCGGCCAGGCGGAACGGCACGTTCATCCAGGAACGGGCGCTGTGCTGGATCGGGTTGGTGTAGAAAT
Organism: Pseudomonas sp. R3.Fl; assembly: GCF_023516765.1. Lineage (NCBI taxonomy): Bacteria > Pseudomonadati > Pseudomonadota > Gammaproteobacteria > Pseudomonadales > Pseudomonadaceae > Pseudomonas > Pseudomonas sp. R3.Fl. The sequence goes on along the minus strand of NZ_JAMGSO010000001.1, from coordinate 5,511,080 downwards.
CGCTGGCGTCGATGAAGGAGTACAGCAGGTCCTTCTTCGCGCGGTTGCGCCGCTCCATGGCCTCGACGCCGCCCTGCTCCTTCAGCCACTGGAAGACCAGGCCGGAGAGGTACCAGGAATAGGTGGCCGGGGTGTTGTACATGGAGCCGTTGTCGGCGGCGACCTTGTAGTTGAGCATGGTCGGGCAGATGCTGCGGGCGCGGCCGAGCAGGTCTTCGCGGACGATGACCACCACCAGGCCGGACGGGCCGATGTTCTTCTGCGCGCCGGCGTAGATCAGGCCGAACTTCGACACGTCGACCGGGCGCGAGAGGATGTCCGAGGACATGTCCACCACCAGCGGCACGTCACCCACTTCCGGAATCCAGTCGAACTCCAGGCCGCCGATGGTCTCGTTGGACGCGTAGTGCAGGTAGGCTGCGTTCGGCGTCAGGTTCCACTCGTTCTGCCCGGGGATGGCGAAATAGTCGTACCTGGAGGCGCTGGCGACTACGTTGACGTTGCCGAAACGGCGCGCTTCCTCGATGGCCTTCTTCGACCAGATGCCGGTTTCCACGTAGTCGGCCACGCCGTCCTCGGGCAGCAGGTTCAGCGGAATCTCGGCGAACTGCTGGCTGGCGCCGCCCTGGAGGAACAGCACCTTGTAGTTCGACGGCACGCCCATCAGGTCGCGCAGGTCCTGCTCGGCCTTCTCGGCGATGGCCACGTAGTCGTCGCTGCGGTGGCTCATCTCCATGACCGACAGGCCCTTGCCCTGCCAGTCGAGCAGCTCTTCGCGGGCGCGCTCCAGCACCTCGGTGGGAAGCGCAGCTGGACCTGCGCAGAAGTTATAGGCTCGCTTGCTCACATCCACTCTCGCTAATCAGTCTTCGCTGGCCTGCGGCGCTTCCTCGGCCGCGGCTTCGCCTGCTTCTTGATTCTCGTCGAACGCTTCGTCGTCCACGACTTCGCCCTCGACCACGGTCGGCTCCTGCACCCGCTCCAGGCCCACCAGGGTCTCGTCGGCGGCCAGCTTGATGAGGATCACGCCCTGGGTGTTGCGGCCCGCGCCGCGGACTTCGTCGACGCGGGTGCGGACCAGGGTGCCCTGGTCGGAAATCAGCATGATCTCCTCGCCGTCCAGCACCTGCACGGCGCCCACCAGCTTGCCGTTGCGCTCGTTGATGACCATGGCGATCACGCCCTGGCCACCGCGGCCGCGACGCGGATAGTCGGCCAGCGGGGTGCGCTTGCCGTAACCGCGCTCGGAGGCGCTGAGAATCTGCGCCTCGCGGCATTCGGGGATCAGCATGGAGATGATGCGCTGGTCTTCGGCCAGGCGCATGCCGCGCACGCCACGGGCGTTACGGCCCATGATGCGCACCTTGCTTTCCTTGAAGCGGATCACCTTGCCGGCGTCGGAGAACATCATCACGTCCTTCGAGCCGTCGGTGATGGCGGCGGCGATCAGCGAGTCGCCCTCCTCCAGTTTCAGCGCGATCAGGCCGTTGGAACGCGGCTTGGTGAACTGGATCAGCGGGGTCTTCTTCACGGTGCCCTTCATGGTGGCCATGAAGATGTAGGCGCCGGTCGGCTCATCCTGGCTGAAGTCGGCGTCGTCGCCCTCTTCGCCCTCTTCGGCTTCCACCACTTCGGCGACCTGCTCGGCGACCACGTCGTCGTCATCGCCTTCCTCGCCAGCGAACTGGGCGCGCACGGCTTCCAGGTCGATCTGCAGCATGGCGGTGATGCGTTCGCCCTCGTCCAGCGGCAGCAGGTTGACCAGCGGACGGCCGCGCGCGGTGCGCGAGGCTTCCGGGATCTCGAAGGTGCGCAGCCAGTAGACCTTGCCCTTGCTGGAGAACAGCAGCAGGGTGGCATGGCTGTTGGCCACCAGCAGGTGTTCGATGTAGTCCTCTTCCTTCACCGAGCTGGCCGACTTGCCCTTGCCACCGCGGCGCTGGGCCTCATAGGCGGCCAGCGGCTGCGACTTGGCGTAGCCACCGTGGGAGATGGTCACCACGCGCTCTTCCTCGGTGATGAGGTCGGCGATGGTCAGGTCCACCTGGGAGGCGACGATCTCGGTGCGGCGGGCGTCGCCGAACTCGGCCTTGACCTTCTCCAGCTCCTCGCGGATGACTTCCATCAGGCGCTGCGGGTTGGTCAGGATACGGATCAGCTCGCCGATCAGGGTGAGGATTTCCTGATATTCGGACAGGAGCTTCTCGTGCTCCAGGCCGGTCAGGCGGTGCAGGCGCAGTTCCAGGATGGCCTGGGCCTGCTCCGGCGACAGGTAGTACTTGCCCTCGCGCAGGCCGTACTGCGGGTCCAGGTCTTCCGGGCGGCAGGCATCGGCGCCGGCGCGCTCGACCATGGCTTCCACCGCACTGGATTCCCAGGCGGTGGCGATCAGGCGCTCCTTGGCCTCGGCCGGGGTCGGCGAGGTCTTGATCAGCTCGATCACCGGGTCGATGTTCGACAGCGCGACCGCCTGGCCTTCGAGGATGTGGCCGCGCTCGCGGGCCTTGCGCAGCTCGTAGACGGTCCGCCGGGTCACCACTTCGCGGCGGTGGCGGATGAAGACTTCGAGCATGTCCTTGAGGTTCAGCGTGCGCGGCTGGCCGTCGACCAGGGCCACCACGTTGATGCCGAACACGCTCTGCAGCTGGGTCTGGGCGTAGAGGTTGTTCAGCACCACCTCGCCGACTTCGCCGCGGCGCAGCTCGATGACCACGCGCATGCCGTCCTTGTCGGACTCGTCGCGCAGCTCGGTGATGCCTTCGATCTTCTTCTCTTTCACCAGCTCGGCGATCTTCTCGATCAGCCGCGCCTTGTTCAGCTGGTAGGGCAGCTCGGTGATGATGATCTGCTGGCGGTTGCCGCCCTTCTCCATGTCCTCGATATCGGCGCGGGCACGGATGTAGATGCGCCCGCGGCCGGTACGGTAGGCCTCGATGATGCCGGCGCGGCCGTTGATGATGCCGGCGGTCGGGAAGTCGGGACCGGGGATGTACTGCATCAGGTCGTCGACGGACAGCTCGGGGTTGTCCATCAGCGCCAGGCAGCCGTCGATCACCTCGCCCAGGTTGTGCGGCGGGATGTTGGTCGCCATGCCCACGGCGATGCCGCTGGAGCCGTTGACCAGCAGGTTGGGGATCTTGGTCGGCATGACCGCCGGGATCTGCTCGGTGCCGTCGTAGTTGGGCACCCAGTCGACGGTTTCCTTGTCCAGGTCCGCCAGCAGCTCGTGGGCCAGCTTGGCCATGCGCACTTCGGTGTAGCGCATGGCCGCGGCGTTGTCGCCGTCCACCGAACCGAAGTTGCCCTGGCCGTCCACCAGCATGTAGCGCAGCGAGAACGGCTGGGCCATACGCACGATGGTGTCGTACACCGCGGTGTCGCCGTGCGGGTGGTATTTACCGATCACGTCGCCGACCACACGGGCGGATTTCTTGTAGGGCTTGTTCCAGTCGTTGCCCAGTTCGCTCATGGCGTACAGGACGCGGCGGTGCACGGGCTTGAGGCCATCGCGTGCATCGGGCAGGGCACGACCGACGATCACGCTCATGGCGTAATCGAGGTAGGACTGTCGGAGTTCGTCTTCGATGTTGACCGGGAGGATTTCTTTGGCCAGTTCGCCCATGAGAAGCCTGGTTCCTTTTGCAGATGGAACTCCGCCTCGCCCGTCCCGAGCCCGGCGGAGTGCGACAGCGCTATCAGAACGCCATCGACTCACAACAAATCAACGACTTAGGTCAATGATCCGCGCAATCGACGGGGCCCTGAAAAGGCCCCACTGAGAACCGTCGGAGCTTACCACAAGCCAGGGGGAACACCTATCCCCGCCGGGCGCCCTCAATGCAGGCGCTTGCGGCTCATCAACTGGGCCATGCGCTCGGTGTCCGGACGCTCGACGACGCCGCGCTCGGTCACGATGGCATCGATCAGGTCGGCCGGGGTCACGTCGAACACCGGATTGTAGGCATCCACCTCGGCGGCTATCCGCTTGCCGCCGATTTCCAGGAGTTCGCGGCCGTCACGCTCCTCGATGGGGATGTCCTCGCCGCTTTCCAGGTTCATGTCGATGGTCGAGCTGGGCGCCACCACCATGAAGCGCACGCCGTGGTGCATGGCGTTGATCGCCAGCTGGTAGGTGCCGATCTTGTTCGCCACGTCGCCGTTGGCGGTGATGCGGTCGGCGCCGACGATGACCCAGGTGATGCTCTGGGTCTTCATCAGGTGCGCCGCCGCGGCGTCGACATTCAGGGTGACCGGCACGCCCTCGTTGGCCAGCTCCCAGGCGGTCAGGCGCGCGCCCTGCAGCCAGGGGCGCGTCTCATCGGCGTAGATGCGCTCGACCAGGCCCTCCAGGTGCGCCGCTCGGATCACCCCCAGGGCGGTGCCGAAGCCGCCGGTGGCCAGGGCGCCGGTGTTGCAGTGAGTGAGGATCTTCTGCGGGCCGGAGTGCTGCTTGCGGATCAGCTCGACACCGAGCTGGGCCATGGTCAGGTTGGCCTCGCGGTCGCTCTCGTGGATGGCGATAGCCTCGGCTTCCAGCACCTGCAGCGGGTCGTCGCCCGGCTTCAGGCGTTCGAGGCGCTCGCGCATGCGGTTCAGCGCCCAGAACAGGTTGACCGCCGTGGGCCGCGATTCGGCCAGCACGCGGAAGTCGTCCTCCAGGGCCTCGCGCCAGGCGCCGCCATTGTTCAGGCGGGCCTGCAGGCCCAGCACCAGGCCGTAGGCCGCGGCGATGCCGATGGCCGGGGCGCCGCGCACCACCATCTGGCGGATGGCCTCGGCGACGCCGGCGGCGCTGTCGTAGCTCAGCCAGGTTTCCTCCAGCGGCAACAGGCGCTGGTCGAGCAGACGAAGGGTGCCCTTGCGCCAATCAATGGCCGTGACCCGCTCGGCCGCCAACAGTCGCTCACGCATGGAACACCTCGTTCTTCTATCAGGTCCGGGCGCGCCGGGCGGCGCGCCGATATCGAGCCCGGCCAGGGCCGGGAAAACCCGCGAGTATAACGAGCCGCAGGCCAAGGTGCTCGGGTATACTGCCGGCCACCCGTTCCCGCGCCGCAGGAAGCGCCCCATGCCCGACGCCAAAGCCCCTCTCGACCTGCTTCTGCTGCCGACCTGGATAGTCCCGGTGGAGCCCGCCGGCGTGGTCCTGCGCGACCATGCGCTGGGCATCCGCGACGGCCGCATCGCCCTCCTCGCCCCGCGCGCCGAAGCCCTGCGCCAGCCGGCGGCGGAAACCCGCGAGCTGCCGGGCATGCTGCTCGCTCCGGGCCTGGTCAACGCCCATGGCCACGCCGCCATGAGCCTGTTCCGCGGCCTGGCCGACGACCTGCCGCTGATGACCTGGCTGCAGGAGCACATCTGGCCGGCCGAGGCGAAATGGGTGGACGAGGACTTCGTGCGCACCGGCAGCGAGCTGGCCATCGCCGAACAGATCAAGGGCGGCATCAGCTGCTTCTCGGACATGTACTTCCACCCGCGGGTGACCTGCGAGGCGGTCCACGACAGCGGCATCCGCGCCCAGGTCTGCGTGCCGGTGCTGGACTTCCCCATGCCCGGCGCCCGCGACGCCCAGGAGGCGATCCGCCAGGGCGTGGCGCTGCACGACGACCTCAAGCACCACCCGCGCATCCGCGTGGCCTTCGGCCCGCACGCGCCCTACACGGTCGGCGATGACAAGCTGGAGAACGTGCTGATGCTGGCCGAGGAACTCGACGCCGGCATCCAGATGCACGTCCACGAGACTGCCTTCGAGGTCCAGCAGGCCCTGGAGAAGAGCGCCGAGCGCCCGCTGGCCCGGCTGCACCGCCTGGGCCTGCTGGGGCCGCGCTTCCAGGCCGTGCACATGACCCAGGTGAGCGACGAGGACCTGGAACTGCTGGTGGAAACCAACAGCTCGGTGATCCACTGCCCGGAATCCAACCTCAAGCTGGCCAGCGGCTTCTGCCCGGTGGAACGCCTGTGGCAGGCCGGGGTCAACGTCGCCATAGGCACCGACGGCGCGGCCAGCAACAACGACCTCGACCTGCTCGGCGAAACCCGCACCGCCGCCCTGCTGGCCAAGGCAGTGGCCGGCCAGGCCACTGCCTTGGATGCCCACCGCGCGCTGCGCATGGCCACCCTGAACGGCGCCCGCGCCCTGGGCCTGGAGCAGGAAATCGGCTCGCTGGAGCTGGGCAAGTCCGCGGACCTGGTGGCCTTCGACCTTTCCGGGCTGGCCCAGCAGCCGGTCTACGAGCCGGTCTCGCAACTGATCTACGCCACCGGCCGCGACTGCGTGCGCCACCTGTGGGTCAGCGGCAAGCAGCTGCTGGACGCCGGCCGCCTGACGCGCCTGGACGAGGGCCGCCTGGCCGCCGAGGTCGGCGCCTGGGGCCGGCGCATCGCCGGCGCCTGAACACTGCCGGGCGCGGCTGCGACAATCTGTCATGCCGCGCCCATCCGCCGCGCGAAGCTGGCATCATAGTCGGCCTGCGCGCCACGATTTCCCATGATTTGCAACGAAGGTACGCCATGAGCAACGTCGACCACGCCGAGATCGCCAAATTCGAGGCACTGGCCCATCGCTGGTGGGACCGCGAGAGCGAGTTCAAGCCGCTGCACGACATCAACCCGCTGCGCGTCAACTGGATCGACGAGCGCGCCAGCCTGGCCGGCAAGAAGGTGCTGGACGTCGGCTGCGGCGGCGGCATCCTCAGCGAGGCCATGGCCCAGCGCGGCGCCACCGTCATGGGCATCGACATGGGCGAGGCGCCGCTGGCAGTGGCCCAGCTGCACCAGCTGGAATCCGGGGTGCCGGTGGAATACCGGCGCATCACCGCCGAACAGCTGGCCGAGGAAATGCCCGGGCGGTTCGACGTGGTCACCTGCCTGGAAATGCTCGAGCACGTGCCCGACCCGGCCTCGGTGATCCGCGCCTGCCACAAGATGGTCAAGCCCGGCGGCCAGGTGTTCTTCTCCACCATCAACCGCAACCCCAAGGCCTACCTGTTCGCCATCGTCGGCGCCGAGTACGTCATGCGCCTGCTGCCGCGCGGCACCCACGACTTCAAGAAGTTCATCCGCCCCTCCGAGCTGGGCGCCTGGTCGCGCGATGCGGGTCTGGCGGTCAAGGACATCATCGGCCTGACCTACAACCCGCTGACCAAGCACTACAAGCTGGCCGACGACGTCGACGTCAACTACATGATCCAGACCCTGCGCGAGGAATGACGGCGATGCAGCTCAGAGCGGTTCTCTTCGACATGGACGGCACCCTGCTGGACACTGCGCCGGACTTCATCGCCGTGTGCCAGGCCATGCTCGCCGCCCATGGCCGCGCGCCGATCGACGCCCAGCGCATCGCCGACGTGGTCTCCGGCGGCGCCCGCGCCATGGTCGCCGCGACCTTCGACATGGACCCGGAAGCCGACGGCTTCGAGACGCTGCGCCAGGAATTCCTCGACCGCTACCAGGACCACTGCGCGGTCTACAGCCGCCTGTACGACGGCATGCCGGAGCTGCTGGAAAGCATCGAGCGGGCCAACCTGATCTGGGGCGTGGTGACCAACAAGCCGGTGCGCTTCGCCGAACCGATCATGCAGCAGCTGGGCCTGGCCGAGCGCTCGGCGGTGCTGGTCTGCCCGGACCACGTGACCAACAGCAAGCCCGACCCGGAGCCGCTGCTGCTGGCCTGCAGCCAGCTGGGCATCGACCCGGCGCAGGTGCTGTTCATCGGCGACGACCTGCGCGACATCGAGTCCGGCCGCGCCGCCGGCACCAAGACCGCGGCGGTGCGCTACGGCTACATCCACCCCGAGGACAACCCCGCGCACTGGGGCGCCGACGTGATCGTCGACCATCCGCGCGACCTGCTGGCGGTGCTCGACCGCGCCCTCTGTAGCTGCTAGAGCAGCAGCCCCAAGCAACAAGCTGCAAGCCTCAAGCTCAAGCCGCTCTTTGTCGCTTGCAGCTTGAAGCTTGCCGCTCGCCGAAGGAGATTCCATGTTCGACTATTGCGCCCCCTCCGACCTGCTCAAGGACCGGGTGATCCTGGTCACCGGCGCCGGCCGCGGCATCGGTGCCGCCGCCGCGCGGGCCTATGCCGCCCACGGCGCCACCGTGCTGCTGCTGGGCAAGAGCGAAGAAAACCTCAACCAGACCTACGACCAGATCGAGGCCGCCGGCCACCCGCAGCCGGTGGTCATCCCCTTCAACCTGGAAACCGCCCAGCCGCACCAGTACGACGAGCTGGCGGCGACCATCGAGAAGGAATGCGGCAAGCTCGACGGCCTGCTGCACAACGCCTCCATCCTCGGCCTGCGCTCGCCCATCGAGCAGATTTCCGGGGAAAACTTCATGCGCGTCATGCAGGTCAACGTCAACGCCGTGTTCATGCTGACCCACGCCATGCTGCCGCTGCTCAAGCTGGCCAGCGACGCCTCGGTGATCTTCACCTCCAGCGGCGTCGGGCGTAAGGGCCGCGCCTACTGGGGCGCCTACGCGGTGTCCAAGTTCGCCACCGAGGGCCTGATGCAGGTGATGGCCGACGAGTGCGACGGCACCAACGCCGTCCGCGCCAACAGCGTCAACCCCGGCGCCACCCGCACCAGCATGCGCGCCATGGCCTACCCGGGCGAGAACCCGGCGAACAACCCGGCGCCCGACGAGATCATGCCGGTCTACCTGTACCTGATGGGCCCGGACAGCATCGGCGTCAACGGCCAGGCCTTCGACGCCCAGGCCTGACCGGCACGGGGCGGCGCGATAGTCGCCCCGCCGGTTTTCCGGCTACGCCCGGGGAAAGCGCCTACGGCCACCCCGGAAAATTCGCCATCATTTTGACATCCCACCCTCCGGGGCACTCCCAGCCTACGGAACCAAGCCCGCGCCAGACGGTCCCTTGAGCCGTCAGAACAGAACTTTCCGCGGGTTGGCACGAAAATAGCTCAGCCCTCACTGTCGCCGTTTTGCGCCAGAGGTCGCCACGCGTCATGGCCCCGCCCAAGCAGTCCAACACCATCGATTTCGACACCGCCAAGCTCCAGCGCCTGAGCCTGGGCGAGAACGCCCGCCCGCGCGGCCGGCGCCCGGCCAGCCTGACGGACGTGCGCCGGCAGCTCGCCGTGCAGCTGCAGACCAGCCTCGAGGCCGAGCGCGTCCTGGGCCTGTTCTTCCAGGAGATCCAGGCGCTGCTGCCGCTGGACTACCTGAGCTACCAGAACGGCAGCGCCGACCTGCGCCTGGAGTTCGGCGAAGCGGCCAGCCACGGCGCCACCTACAACCTCAACCATGCCGGGGAATACCTGGGCGAGCTGGCCTTCCGCCGCCGCCGCCCCTTCGACGAGACCGAACTGGGCCAGCTGGAAAGCCTGATCGCCAGCCTGCTCTACCCGCTGCGCAACGCCCTGCTCTACCGCGCCGCCATCCAGGCCGCCCTGCGCGACGCGCTGACCGGCACCGGCAACCGCATCGCCATGGACCAGGCCCTGGGCCGCGAGGTCGAGCTGGCGCGGCGCAGCCTGCAGCCGCTGTCGGTGCTGATGCTCGACCTGGACCACTTCAAGCGCATCAACGACCAGTACGGCCACAGCCACGGCGACGAAGCCCTGCGCTGCGTGGCCAGGGCGATCAAGGCGAGCCTGCGCAACGTCGACATGGTCTTCCGCTTCGGCGGCGAGGAGTTCCTCGTGCTGCTGTCCAACACGCCGAGCAGCAGCGCCGCCCAGGTCGGCGAAAGGCTGCGGCATGCCATCCAGGAGCTGGCCTTTGCCGTCGATGGCAAGCCGGTGCCGCTGTCCGTCAGCCTCGGCTGCGCCACCCTGATCGCCGGCGAGCGCGTCGACGACCTGCTGCACCGGGCCGACGCCGCGCTCTACGCGGCCAAGCGCGACGGCCGCAACCGCCTGGCCTGCGCTGGCTGAGCGGACTTTCCGGAAGACGAAAAAAAAGGGCTCCGCGGAGCCCTTTTTTCATGCCTGACGCTTAGCGCTTGAAGCCCGGGCGCATGCCGTCGCCGGCCGGCTGCGGGCGGCGCTTGTTCAGCGGCTTGCGCGCCACCGGCTTGGACGGGCGCTCGTCACGCTCGGCGCTCGGCTTGGCCGGACGCGAACGCGGCGCCTCGCCGACCGGAGCCTTGCCACGGCCTTCCGGACGCGGCGCGCGGGCCGGACGCTCGGAATCCTGGCGCGGGCCACGGGCCGGGCGGTCGGAGTCCTTGCGCGGGCCGCGGGCCGGACGGTCGGCATCCTGGCGCGGACCACGGGCCGGACGATCGGAATCCTGACGCGGACCACGGGCCGGACGATCGGAGTCCTTGCGCGGACCACGAACCGGACGATCCGAATCCTGGCGCGGACCGCGAACCGGACGATCGGAGTCCTGGCGCGGACCGCGAGCCGGACGATCCGAATCCTGATGCGGGCCACGGGCCGGACGCTCGCTGGCGCCCGGACGCGGGCTGCGGCTCGGACGCTCGCCCTCGAAGGACTCCTTGCGCTGACGGTTGCCGCGACCGGCATCCGGGCGCTCGCTGCGCGCCAGCGGCTTGGCCAGCTTGCGCTGCTGGCGTTCGAGCTTGTCCTTGGCCTTGGTGGTCATCTCCGGCAGTTTCACCGGCTTCAGGCCGACCTCTTCGCTGAGGATGTCCAGTTCGCGCTGGTCCATCTCGCGGTAGCGGCCCATGGTCAGCTCGGAGGTGAGGAACACCGGGCCGAAGCGCACGCGCTTCAGGCGGCTCACCACCACGCCCTGGGATTCCCACAGGCGGCGCACTTCGCGGTTGCGGCCTTCCATCACCACCACGTGGTACCAGTGGTTGAAGCCTTCGCCGCCGGGCGCCTGCTGGATGTCGCTGAACTTGGCCGGGCCGTCTTCGAGCATCACGCCGGCTTTCAGGCGCTCGATCATCTCTTCGTCGACTTCGCCGCGCACACGCACGGCGTACTCGCGGTCCATCTCGTAGGACGGGTGCATCAGGCGGTTGGCCAACTCGCCGTCGGTGGTGAACAGCAGCAGGCCGGTGGTGTTGATGTCCAGGCGGCCGACGTTGATCCAGCGGCCGCTGCGCAGGCGCGGCAGGCGGTCGAACACGGTGGGACGGCCTTCCGGGTCGTCGCGGGTGCAGACCTCGCCCTCGGGCTTGTTGTAGATCAGCACGCGGCGCACGTGCTCTTCGGCCTGCTCGCGGCGGATCAGGTGCTCGTCGACGGCGATGGCGTCGTGGCCTTCCACGCGCTGGCCGAGGCTGGCGACCACGCCGTTGACCTTGACCCGGCCTTCCTCGATCCAGGCCTCGACGTCACGGCGCGAGCCGACGCCCAGACGGGCCAGGACCTTCTGCAGCTTCTCGCCGGCGGGGGAAATTTCTGGGTTTTCGTGCGTGTCGTTCATCTGGGCACCTCCCGGTGTGTCATGCAACGAAGAAAAAGGTCGCGCATCATACGCGCTTGGGCGCGGCAAAGCACCGTCCGTGATCGGGAAAGCCTAGCCGCTTTTGCCATTCGCGCCGCTTTCAGGGGAAAACCGAGTTGAGCGACGAATCCGCCTTCACCGGCGCCAAGCTGGCGCTGTTCCACGACGGCCACCTGGTGGTCTACCGCCGCGACAAAAAGCCCGGCATTCCCTTCCCCGGCTGCTGGGACTTTCCCGGCGGCGGCCGCGAAGGTGCGGAAACCCCGGCCGAATGCGCGTTGCGCGAACTGGAGGAGGAGTTCGCCATCCGCCTGGGCCAGGAGCGCATCGAATGGCAGCGCCGCTACCGCGCCACCCACGGCCCGGCGCCCTGGGCCTGGTTCCTGGTGGCGCGGCTGAGGGCGGCGGAGTTCGCGGCGATCCGCTTCGGCGACGAGGGGCAGTATTGGCGGCTGATGGCGGTGGAGGAGTACCTCGGGTTGGATGAGGGGGAGGCGGTGCCCTATCTGCAGGAGCGGTTGCGGCATTATCTGGAAGGCTGCTCGTCGTAGGGCGCATAACGTCTACGGCGTTATCCGCCGAATCGCGGACAGAGTCCGCTCCTACGGTTCAGGGAAGCACGGTCGTAGGAGCGGACTCCGTCCGCGATTGGAATCACCGAGCTCCCCGCCCCCATAAAAAAGCCCGGCACAAGGCCGGGCACGTCCGATCGTGGGACAGCTCAGTGTGATTCGAGCAGCGCCAGGGCCTCGCGCGACAGGCGCTCGACCGCGGCCCAGTCACCGCTGGCGACCGCAGCCTTGGGCAGCATCCAGGTGCCCCCCACGCACATCACGTTGTCCAGGCGGTAATAGTCGTTCAGGTTGTCCGGTCCTACCCCGCCGGTGGGGCAGAAGCGCACTTCCGGGAAGGGGCCGGCGAAGGCCTTGAGCGCTTCCACGCCGCCGCACACCTTGGCCGGGAACAGCTTGAAGCGGCGCAGGCCGTGGCGGTAGGCGGCCATGATCTCGGAGGCGGTGGCCACGCCGGGCAGCAGCGGCACCGGGCGGCTCACCGCGTGCTGCAGCAGTTCCTCGGTGCAGCCGGGGGTGACGATGAACTGCGCGCCGGCCTCTTCCGCCTGGCGGAAGGTTTGCGGGTCCAGCACGGTGCCGGCGCCCACGCACAATTCCGGGCGCTGTTCGGCCAGGGTGCGGATGGCGGTCAGGCCCAGCGGGGTGCGCAGGGTCACTTCCAGCACGGTGATGCCGCCGGCGGCCAGGGCGTCGGCCATGGGCAGGATGTCCTGCTCGCGATCGATGGTGATCACCGGCAGGATGCGGGCGCGCTCGGCGAGGGCGTCGATGCGCTGGATGTGGGAATCAAGGCTCATGTTGCGGTAACTCCGTGCCTCAAGGGCACCAGTGGATCGACAGGGGAGCGCGGAGGAAGGCGCTCACCGGTATGCTTGCTTCGTCTTCGGCGGCCAGCGCGGCCTTCAGGGTGGCCAGCTTGGCCTCGCCCTGGATCGCCAGCAGTTGCACCCGCGAAGCGGCCAGCAGCGCACGGCTGAGGGTCAGACGCTGGTGCGGCACGCTCGGCGCCCAGGCCGGCAGGCAATGGCGCGCGCCGGCGGGGTCGAGGGCCTCGGCCAGGCCGGGGCTGGCCGGGAACAGCGAGGCGGTGTGGCCGTCGTCGCCCATGCCCAGCACCAGCACGTCGATGGGCAGGGCCAGCTCGGCGACCTGGCGGTCGGCGATGGCCGCCGCTTCCTCCAGGCTCGGCGCCGAGTGATACAGGCCGCAGAACAGCGCCTTGGCCGCCGCGCCCTTGAGCAGGTGGCGGCGCACCAGGCCGGCATTGCTGTCCGGGTGGACTTCCGGCACCCAGCGCTCGTCGGCGAGGGTCACGGTCACCTTGTCCCAATCGAGGACTTCGCCGCTCAGGGCTTCGAGGAACGCCACCGGGCTGCGCCCGCCGGACACCGCCAGCAGCGCGCGGCCGCGCTCGGCGATGGCCCCGCGCAGTTGTTCGGCCACATTGGCGGCCAGGCCGCGGGCCTGCGCCACCGGGCTTTCCCAGGCCGTCCAGCGCACGCCGGCCGGCAGTTTCAGATCAATGGTCGCCATACCAGTCCTTCCCGTCTCTCGCGATCAGCGCCACGGCCGCCTGGGGTCCCCAGGTGCCGGCGGCGTAGGGTTTGGGGGCGTCGCCCAGGCGTTCCCAGCCGGCGATCAGGTGGTCGCACCACTTCCAGGCGAACTCCACTTCGTCCTTGCGCACGAACAGGTACTGGTTGCCCTGCATCACCTCCAGCAGCAGCCGCTCGTAGGCGTCCGGCACGCGCGCGGCCTGGTACGCCTCGGAGAAGCTCAGCTGCAGCGGCCCGGTGCGCAGCTGCATGCCCTTGCCCAGGCCCTGGTCCTTGGTCATCACCTGCAGGGAGATGCCCTCGTCCGGCTGCAGGCGGATGATCAGGCGGTTGCTGATCAGCGAGCGCTGCTCCGGGGCGAAGATGTAGTGCGGCGGGTTCTTGAAGTGGATGACGATCTGCGACAGCTTCTGCGGCATGCGCTTGCCGGTGCGCAGGTAGAACGGCACGCCGGACCAGCGCCAGTTGCGGATGTCCACGCGCAGGGCGACGAAGGTCTCGGCGCCGCTCATACGGTTGGCGTGTTCCTCTTCCAGGTAGCCGGGCACCGCCTTGCCGTCGATGAAGCCGGCGGTGTACTGGCCGCGCACCACGCGGCTGGCCAGTTGCTCCGGCGGGATCGGCTCCAGGGCGCGCAGCACCTTGACCTTCTCGTCGCGGATGCTGTCGGCGGAGAGGTCGCTGGGCGGGTCCATTGCGATCAGGCAGAGCAGCTGCAGCAGGTGGTTCTGCACCATATCGCGCAGCTGGCCGGCCTGGTCGAAGTAGCCCCAGCGGCCTTCGATGCCGACCTTCTCGGCCACGGTGATCTCCACGTGGGAGATGTGGTTCTGGTTCCACTGCGTCTCGAACAGGCTGTTGGCGAAGCGCAGGGCGATGAGGTTCTGTACCGTTTCCTTGCCCAGGTAGTGGTCGATCCGGTAGATGCGGTTCTCCGGAAAGAACTTCGCCACCGCCTCGTTGACCTCGCGGGAGGACGCCAGGTCGTGGCCGATGGGCTTCTCCAGCACCACCCGGGTACGCTCGGCCAGGCCGAGGGCGGCGAGGTTCTCGCAAATGCCGCCGTAGACCGCGGCCGGGGTGGCGAAATAGGCCACCAGCGGCAGGCCGGCCGGCACCGCGTCGCGCAGCGCCGGGTAGGAAGCGGCGTCGAGGAAGTCCATGCTCAGGTAGCTCAGGCGCTGCTGGAAGCGCGCCCACACGGCGTCGTCCCATTCGCGCGCCGGCACGGCCAGGCGCAGGCGTTTCTCGAGGGTGGCCAGGTGGGCGGCGGGGTCGCCTTCTTCGCGGGCCAGGGCGAGGATGCGGGTGTCGCCGTGGAGCAGGCCTTCACGGTCGAGCTGGTAGAGGGCGGGGATCAGCTTGCGGAGGGCGAGGTCGCCCAGCGCGCCGAACAGCGCCAGGGTGCAAGGCAGAACGCGGACATCAGGCATTTGTTGTTACCAAACAGATTTTGAGGAACATTTGCCGAATACACCGCGCCATTAAGGCAAAAATGTAGTAATTAAACAACATATTTTTCCCAAGGCACGGTCCAGTTGGTCGTCTGCCGACCTGACGTTAGGATAGCGCCGCTGGCCGCAGGCACGTCCCCGGCCGTCGATTGCCCCACAGGGGCCACCAAGGAGAACGGATGAAGAACCTGCTGGAGCAGATCCAGACGCGCCTGGAAGACTTGAACAAGGCCGAACGCAAGGTCGCCGAGGTGATACTGCAGAACCCGCAGCAGGCCACCCGCTTCAGCATCGCCGCGCTGGCCCAGGCCGCGAGCGTCAGCGAGCCGACGGTGAACCGCTTCTGCCGTTCCTTCGGCATGAGCGGCTACCCGGAGCTGAAGATCCAGTTGGCGCAGAGCCTGGCCAGCGGCGCGGCCTTCGTCACCCAGGCGGTGGCCGAGGACGACGGCCCGGAGGCGTACACGCGGAAGATATTCAGCAGCACCATCGCTTCGCTGGACGCCGCCTACAAGCTGATCGACGCACGCGCGGTGGACCGCGCCGTGGACCTGCTCATCCAGGCCCGGCAGATCCACTTCTTCGGCCTCGGCGCCTCCAGCTCGGTGGCGCTGGACGCGCAGCACAAGTTCTTCCGCTTCAACCTGGCGGTGTCGGCGCAGAGCGACGTGCTGATGCAGCGGATGATCGCCTCGGTGGCGCACACCGGCGACCTGTTCGTGGTGATTTCCTATACCGGCCGCACCCGCGAACTGGTGGACGTGGCGCGCCTGGCGCGGGACAACGGCGCCTCGGTGCTCGGCCTGACCGCCGCCGACTCGCCGCTGGCCAAGGTCTGCACCCTGACCCTGGACATCCCGTTGCCGGAAGACACCGACATCTACATGCCGATGACCTCGCGGATCATCCAGCTGACGGTGCTCGACGTGCTGGCCACCGGCGTGACCCTGCGCCGCGGCGTGGACTTCCAGCCGCACCTGCGCAGGATCAAGGAGAGCCTGGTGCCGACGCGGTACCAGTTGGACGAGGAAGACTGACGCCCCGTCGCGGTGATTTCGTAGGAGCGGATTCATACGCGATTTCGGCGCAGGGGATCGACCAATCGCGGATGGAGTCCGCTCCTACGCTGTTTTCTGGGTTCCCGCGTTCGCGGGAATGACGGGTTGAGAATCGTGTTTTCCGACGTCATTCCCGCGAACGCGGGAACCCAGAGACTCTGGCGCCCTGCCCGCTCCTATAGCTCCAGGGAGGCACGATCGTAGGAGCGGATTCATCCGCGATTTCGGCGCAGGGGATCGGCCGATCGCGGACGGAGTCCGCTCCTACATGGCAGGAGGAGCACCGTCGTAGGATGGTGTTGAGCGAAGCGATACCCATCACCATGGTTCGATGGGTATCGCAAGCTCAACCCATCCTACGAAGAGCGCCTTGGCGCAGTCGGCAAGACCGTTGTTCCTACGCTCAAGCCCCGTGCAGCGGAAACCGTCAGACCAACCCGGCCTTCAGCCGCAGGCGCATGCGCTCGCCCTGGGCCAGGATCAGGCCGCCGGGGCGGTAGCCGGCGGCGCCGATGCACAGGAAGCGGTCGGCCTCGCCCGGCTCCACCTGCTCCACCGCGCGGCTGCCGGGGTGCCAGATGACGCTGCCGGCGGCGGCGTTCTTGTCGATGCGCAGGCGGCGCTGCCAGCCGGCGTCTTCCAGCACCAGCGCGCCGGTGTTGTACAGCACCTGCTTGACCGCGCCCCGCGGCGTCCAGGTGTTGGGCAGCGGCGCCGCCGGGCGCTGGCCGCCCTCCAGCTCCATGCCGTGGACCACGCTGCGGCGCAACGAGCCGATGCGCCAGTAGGGTTGCAGGGCGAAGCTGAACAGACAGTCGCTGTCGTCCTCGTGGTAGCTGGACAGTTCCATTTCCAGCTCGCGGCCCAGGCGCGCGTCCAGGCGCACGTGCCAGTCCTCGATGTCCAGTTGCCAGCTCACCTGCACCAGGCTCTCGTCGGCGTGGGCGTCGAGCAGGCGCCATTCGCGCTGGCGGGCCCAGCCGTGGGGCGGCCAGTCGGGCTCGCTGGGGTGGCTGCCGAACCACGGCCAGCACACCGGGATGCCGCCGCGGATGGGCGCCGTGCTCAGCGCCGGCCACTGGCTGGAACACCACAGCATGGAACGCTCGCCCTGGGGGCGGAAATGCAGCAACTGCGCGCCCTGGCGGCTGAAGACCGCCTGGCACAGGGGGTGATCGATCAGCAGCAGGTCGCGGCGCTGGAAGCGCACCCAGTCGAAGGGACGCTTGGCACGCATGGAATGGAAGAAGCGCTGCAGCGGATGCTCGAGCATTGTCCGGAGGTCCTGAATCAATCCCTTCCCGGACGCTCCCGGGGCATGACATCTATGTAGTTTTACTACACGTTGGTGAAAAAAGCGCAGATTCTACCTGAAAAGCATAGAACCCCAGTCACATGTCCGGATTTTTTCGTCCGCGGGAGCAATAAGCCCCCGTAGGAGCGAGCTTGCTCGCGAACCGGACCACGAAAGCCGCTGGGTTCCCGCGTTCGCGGGAATGACGGGGTAATAGAGGTGTCAGCCACGTAGGGCGGATAACGCCTACGGCGTTATCCGCCGTCTAGCCTCGCTGCCCGGCGGCTCCCAGGGTGGCCTGGGCGTTGGCTGTGGCCCCGGCGTATCGGCGGATAACCGCGAACGGTTATCCGCCCTACGAACAAAAAGCCCGCCCCGGTGATGGCGGGCGGGCCAAGTACAGCAGCACCTCAGGAGCGAGTCGTTTGGCGCATCAGAAGCTGGACTGGATCTTCAGGCCGGCGACCAGGGCATTGTCCACCTCGTAGACGCCGCCGGGATGCTTGATGTACTGCAGGTTCGGCCGCACCGTCAGCCAGTTGGTCACGTGCACGCCGTAGTACAGCTCGGCGTCGTATTCGCTGTGCTGCACAGGCTGGAATAGCGGGTTGTCGTAGTCGTCGAGGCCGGCGACCTCGTTGATCTGCTTCTGGTGCTTGGTCACGTCGTCGTTGATGTGGATGCGCGCCACCGCCAGGCCGATGTCGTCCTTCGGCCGGGCATCGAACAGGCCTTTGTAGACCATGCCGACCTGCTGGTAGTTGTCGACGCTGTTGGTCGCCTGGTCATGCACGGTGAAGTTGGCGAACAGGCTCAGGCCGCGCGAGGCGTCACCGTTGTGCGCGGTGACCTGCTGCTGCGCCACCACCCACCAGCCGTGCTTGCTGCCGTGGGACTTGAAGGCGTTGCCGGTCAGCGCCTGGGGCTGGCCGTTGACGTCCTCGTAGACGTCGTCGGCCTTGGCGGTGCTGTAGTAGTAGCCCAGGCGGTATTCGCCCGGCAGCCCGCCGACCTTCGGCGACCACACCAGCTCCACCGGCAGGATCGCGCCCTTGGTGCCGCTGCCGCTGAGCTTGAAGCCGTTGCCGGTCTCCAGGTTCGAGGGGTTCTGCTCGTAGGCGCCGACCTGCACGAAGAACTCCGGGCTCAAGTTGTACTTCACCCGCAGCGCCCACTGCGCCACCGGCCAGTTGTACCAGATGCCGCCCACCCAGTTGCCCACCTGCGAGCCGCAGAAGGCCAGGTTCTGGAAGTCACAGGGGAAGCTGTTGAAGTCCTCGCCCTCGCCGAACTGGCCGACCTTGATGTCCAGGGCGTCGTCGAGGAAGGTCTGCTTGTACCACATCTGCGTCAGCCGCCAGGTCTGGCCGCGGCCCCAGACTTCCTGCACCGAGCTGAGCTGGCCGGCGCGCGGATCGCTGATACGGTCGTTGGAGAGGTTGTTGCCGCTGCGCTCGGTCACCGTCAGCTGGAACTCGGCGCCATGCCAGCCGAGGATCTTCTGCAGGTCCAGGTGGGTGCCCAGCGCCCACTGGTCGGTGTAGCGCGCGGTCTTGTCGTCGTTGTAGCCGCCGTGCAGGTTGCCCGCGGCCTCGCCGACGTAGTCCAGCTTGAAGTCGTAGCCCTTCTCCAGCAGCTCGCTGCGGGTGCCGCCCCAATCCCCCAGGCCCCATTTCGAATCGGCGGAGAAGGCCTCATCGGCGCAGGCCAGGCCATTCAGGCCGACGGCGCCCAGGGCGAGCAGGCAGCCCAGGGCGGGCCGGATCTTGTTGTTCTTATGCATTGCTGACGTCCTCGTTGGTGAAATGCCTTGCGGCGTTCAGTGCTTGTGCCGGGCCAGCGGGGTGACCTTGGCCTCCCCCGCCCCGCCCGGTGCCTTGCGCAGGCGCTCGCCGCTGCCCGTGTCGAACAGCAGTACCCGCGCCGGGTCCATGCGCAGTTGCAGGGTCGAGCCCAGGGCCGGCGCGGCGTCCGGGGCCAGGCGGCAGCAGACCTTGGCGCCGTTGAGGGTGACGAAGGCCAGGGTGTCCGGGCCGGTGGGCTCCAGCACCTCGACCTCGGCGCGCACGTCCACCAGGCCGTTGCCGTTCTCGGCCACGCCGATCTGTTCCGGACGCACGCCGAGGATCAGCTCGCGGCCCTCGGCCACTTCGGCGTCCAGCTCCAGCGGCAGCTCGCAGCGGTCCTGGCCGCTGTCCAGCAGGCCGACCAGGCGGCTACCCTGGCGCTGCACGCGCAGCGGGATGAAGTTCATCGGCGGCGAGCCGATGAAGCTGGCGACGAACAGGTTGGCCGGGTCGTTGTAGATCTGCTGCGGGGTGCCGAACTGCTGGACGATGCCGTCCTTCATCACCGCCACCTTGTCGCCGAGGGTCATGGCCTCGATCTGGTCGTGGGTGACGTAGACCGTGGTGGTCTTCAGGCGCTGGTGCATCAGCTTGATTTCGGTGCGCATCTCCACCCGCAGCTTGGCGTCGAGGTTCGACAGCGGCTCGTCGAACAGGTAGATCTTCGGCCGCCGCGCCAGCGCCCGGCCCATGGCCACGCGCTGCTGCTGGCCGCCGGAGAGCTGCGAGGGCTTGCGCTGCAGCAGGTGCTCGATCTGCAGCAGCTTGGCCACCCGCGCCACCTCTTCGTCGATGGCCGCCTGGGGCAGCTTGCGGATCTTCAGGCCGAAGGCGATGTTCTCGCGCACCGTCATGGTCGGGTACAGCGCGTAGGACTGGAACACCATGGCGATGTCGCGGTCCTTCGGGCTCATGCCGCTGATGTCGCGGCCATCCACCAGGATGGCGCCGCCGCTGATGTCCTCCAGGCCGGCGATGCAGTTCATCAGCGTGGACTTGCCGCAGCCGGAGGGGCCGACCAGGATCAGGAACTCGCCGGACTCGATCGCCAGGTCGATGGACTTGAGGGTGTCCGCCAGGCCGCCGCCGTAGGACTTGTGCAGGTTGCGCAGTTCGAGTGTTGCCATGTCCGATTACCCCTTGACCGCGCCGGCGGTCAGGCCGCGCACGAAATACTTTCCAGCCAGTACGTAGACGATCAGCGTCGGCAGCGCGGCGATCATCGCCGCGGCCATGTCGACGTTGTATTCCTTGACCCCGGTGCTGATGTTCACCAGGTTGTTCAGCGCCACCGTGATCGGCTGGGCGTCGCCGCTGGCGAACACCACGCCGAAGAGGAAGTCGTTCCAGATCTGGGTGAACTGCCAGATCAGGCAGACCATGACGATGGGCGTGGACATCGGCAGGAGGATGCGCGTGAAGATGGTGAAGAAGCCGGCGCCGTCGAGCCGCGCGGCCTTCACCAGGGCATCAGGGATGGCCACGAAGTAGTTGCGGAAGAACAGCGTGGTGAAGGCCAGGCCGTAGATGCAGTGGACCATCACCAGGCCCGTGGTGGTGTTGGCCAGGCCCAGCTTGCCGAGGGTGAAGGACATCGGCAGGAGGATCACCTGGAACGGCAGGAAGCAGCCGAACAGCAGCGCGCCGAAGAACAGCTGCGAGCCGCGGAAGCGCCACATGGACAGCACGTAGCCGTTCAGCGCGCCGATGAAGGTGGAGATCAGCACGCCGGGCACCGTGATGCGAACCGAGTTCCAGAAGAAGTCGCCCACCGCGCCCCAGGCCTTCACCCAGCCGATCAGGGTGAACACCTCCGGCAGCGCCAGCAGGTTGCTGTTGCGGATGTCCTCGGGGCTCTTGAAGCTGGTCAGCAGCATCACCAGCAACGGGATCAGGTACAACGCCACGGCGCCCCAGAGGGTGGCGTGGACCGCCAGGCGGCCGAGGCTGGGCTTGAAGGTCGCGTCACGCATGGCGCTTGCCTCGCAGTTCGGAATACAGGTAGGGCACGACGATGGCCAGCACCGCGCCGAGCATCAGCATCGCGCTCGCCGCGCCCAGGCCCATCTGGCCGCGGGTGAAGGTGTGGGCGTACATGAACATCGCCGGCAGGTCGGAGGAGTAGCCGGGGCCGCCGGCGGTCATGGCGGCGACCAGGTCGAAGCTCTTGATGGCGATGTGCGCGAGGATCATCAGCGCGCTGAAGAACACCGGGCGCAGGCTCGGCAGGACGATGCGCAGGTAGATGGTCGGCAGGCTCGCGCCGTCCACCTGGGCGGCGCGCACGATGGCCGGGTCGACGCCGCGCAGGCCGGCGAGGAACAGCGCCATGACGAAGCCCGAGGCCTGCCACACGGCGGCGATCACCAGGCAGTAGACGACGCGCTGCGGGTCCACCAGCCAGTCGAAGCGAAAGCCCGTCCAGCCCCAGTCGCGCAGCAGCTTGTCCAGGCCCAGGCCGGGGTTGAGCAGCCACTTCCAGGCGGTGCCGGTGACGATCATCGACAGCGCCATGGGGTACAGGTAGACGGTGCGGATGAAGCCCTCGCGGCGGATGCGCTGGTCCAGCAGCACGGCGAGGAACACCCCGAGCAGCAGGCAGATGACGATGAACAGGCCGCCGAACAGCAGCAGGTTGCGGCTGGCCACCCACCAGCGGTCGTTGTCCCACAGGCGCAGGTACTGCCCGAGCCCGGCCCAGCTGTAGCTGGGCATGAAGCGCGAGTTGGTGAAGGACAGCAGCAGCGTCCAGCCGATGTAGCCGTACACGCAGACCAGCACCACGAGCATGCTCGGGGCCAGCACCAGTTTCGGCAGCCAGCGCTGCAGGCCGTCGAGCAGCGAGGCGCGCGGGGCCGCCGCGGGGGTGAAGGTGGGGTTTTCTGTCGCCATGGGTCTTCCCGGGTGCGAGTGAAGCCGTCCGGGCCATGGCGATGGCCCGGAGTGGGTCGGCTGGGAGTGGGGCGGCGCCTGGCGGAAGGCGCCGCGCGGCTTACTGCGCCGCCGCCTCGATGGCCGCGTAGAGCTGCTGGGCAGCCTTCTGCGGGTCCGCGGAGGGGTCGTTGAAGAAGTTGGTCACCACGTCGAAGATGGCGCCCTGCACGTAGCTGGAGGCGGCCATGCTGTGGGCCATGCTCGGCACCAGGTTGCCGGCCGCGGAGGCCGCCTTGAAGTCCTTCATCGACTGCTGGGCGCAGGCGTCGAAGGGCGCCATGTCGGCGTCCAGGCGCACCGGGATGGAGCCCTTGGCCAGGTTGAAGTCCTTCTGGAACGAGGGGTCGAGCACCGCGCGGGCCAGGTCTTCCTGGGCCTTGCGGTTCTCGGCGTTGCTCAGCTTGAACATCACCAGGGAGTCGATGTTGTAGTCGAAGTCCTTCTGCGTGCCGGGGAACGGCAGGCACTGGTAGTCCTTGCCGGCGACCTTGCTGGCGGCGGTGAACTCGCTCTTGGCCCAGTCGCCCATGATCTGCATGCCGGCCTTGCCGTTGATGACCATGCTGGTGGCGACGTTCCACTCGCGCCCGGCGGCGTCGGCGTCGATGTAGCCGCGCAGTTTCTTCAGCGCGCTGAACACCTCGACCATCTGCGGCCCGGTGAGGGTGGCCTTGTCCTGCTCGACGAAGGCCTTGCGGTAGCCGTCCGGACCCATCTTGCTGAGCACCAGGTTCTCGAACAGGGTGCCGTCCTGCCAGGGCTGGCTGCCGTGGGCCAGGGCCACGAAGCCGGCGGCCTTGAGCTTGTCGGCGGCGGCGAAGAACTCGTCGAGGGTGGTCGGCGGCGTGGCGCCGGCCTTCTTGAAGACCTCGGGGTTGATGTACAGCCAGTTCACCCGGTGCACGTTGACCGGCACGGCGACGTAGTCGCCCTGGTACTTCATGACCTGCGCCACCTGCGGCGGCAGCAGTTGGTCCCACCTGCCCTCGGCGGCGACCTGGTTGAGGTCGGCGAGCAGGCCGAGCTGGCCCCACTCCTGGATGTCCGGCCCCTTGATCTGCGCGGCGGCCGGCGGGTTGCCGGACACGGCGCGGGTCTTCAGCACGGTCATGGCGGCCTCGCCACCGCCGCCGGCGACGGCGAAGTCCTTCCAGGTGTGGCCCTTGGCCTGGACGAGTTTCTTCAGGGTTTCGGCGGCGCGCGCCTCGCCGGGGGAAGTCCACCAGTGCAGGACTTCGACTTCGCCAGCGTGGGCCGGGGTGGCGAGATAGAGCGAGGACAGACAGACAGCGGCGGAAAGGCGGCGGAGCGCATTCATGGGGAAGGACCTGTTCTTGTTATTCGGGGCAAGTCTGCGCTTGCGGTAGTCCGAGTCTATCCAAGGCATTTCCTGCTCCGGGTAACGAAGGGATGGGGGATTGTCACGGGGTGGTGACATTTGGGGGTTGGTCGGGTTGGGGTTGAAGAGCCGAGAGCCCCTCACCCCAGCCCTCTCCCTGAAGGGAGAGGGGACTGGTCCTGAGGGGCTATATGTCCTGAGTCATCCTGATAGTCGAATGTTGCCAGCGAGCGCCATCGCCTCGCTTCACTCCGAACTGCCCCCTCTCCCGTCAAGGAGAGGGGCTGGTCCTGAGGGGCTATATGTTCGGCGTCATCCTGATAGCAAGGTGTTGCCGGCGAGCGCCATCGCTTCACTTCACTCCGAACGGCCCCCTCTCCCTTCAGGGAGAGGGCTGGGGAGAGGGTTGCGGACTCGAATCGAGCGTTAAGCGTATCGCCTCCAGCACCGAATCCATCTTCGACAGCACATCATGATTCCAGAACCGTAGCACCTGGAAACCTCGGGCGCAGAGCCAGGCGTCCCGCTCCAGATCGGTAACAGAGCCCAGGTGCTGGCCGCCGTCCAGTTCGATCACCAGCATTCTTTCCAGGCAGATGAAGTCGACTATGTAGTGGCCTACCACTTTCTGGCGCTTGAACTTCAGCTCCATGAAGCGGTAGGCACGGAGTTGTTGCCACAGGGCGCGTTCAGCGTCGGTCTGGTCCTTGCGGAGTTGGCGGGAGAAGTCTCGGTATGAGGGGGACATCCTTGATCTCCTTTTTTGTGAGATCAGGGAAGTTACTCGGCCTTGGTTGAAGAGCCCCTCTCCCCAACCCTCTCCCTGAAGAGAGAGGGGGCTGTCCTCTGCAAGGCGCAATCATGGAGCACGCCGGAACCTTCTGAGCTGAGGAAAGGAAGCGTCTTTACTCGACCACCAACCTGGGCAACCGCAAGGTCACCCTCAGCCCCCCTTCCCGCCGATTCTGCAAACTCACCTCCCCACCATGGGTGTGCGCGATATTCCGCGCGATCCCCAGCCCCAACCCATACCCCTGCCCCCGCTGCGACAGGCGCACCCGCGGTTCGAACACCTGCTCCAGGCGCTGCTCCGGCACCCCGGGCCCCTCGTCGTCGACGTGCACGAGCAGCGCTTCCGGGCCGTCCTCGACCTGCAGTTGCGCGCGCTCGCCGTACTTCAGGGCGTTGTCCAGCAGGTTGCCGATGCAGCGGCGCAGGGCCAGGGGCTTGCCGGGATAGGGTTCGCCCGCCTCCCCCAGCAGCTTCACGCGGCCGTCGGCCAGGTAGGGGCCGGCGACGTGCTGTAGCAGCTGGTTGACGTCCACCGGCTCGATGTTCTCGTGGATGTCGGTGTCCTTCACGCATTGCAGGGCACCCTTGACCAGCAGTTCCAGCTCGTCGAGGTCCTGGTTGAGCTTGTCGCGCTGCGGCTCGTCGTCGAGCAGTTCGACGCGCAGGCGCAGGCGGGTGATGGGCGTGCGCAGGTCGTGGGAGATGGCGCTGAACAGCTGGCCGCGCTCGCTGAGGTAGCGGTCGATGCTCTCGCGCATGGTGTTGAAGGCGCGGCTGACTTCCACCAGCTCGCGGGCGCCGCGCTCTTCCAGCGGCGCCGCCGGGCTGCCCAGGGCGACTTCGCGGGCGGCGCGGGCCAGGCGCTTCAGCGGGCGGCTCTGCTGGTGCACCAACAGGCCAGCGAAGAGCAGCAGCAACAGGCTGGTCAGGCCGATGGAGAGCAGTTGCTGCGGCTGCAGCGCCTCTGGCTCCAGGCTGACGTAGGGCGCCGGCATCAGGCTGGCGATGTAGAGCCATTCGTTCTCGCCGATGCGGATCTGCGTCACCAGCACCGGCGGGTTCACCGGCTCCAGGGTCAGCGCGTAGTGGGCCCAGGAGCGCGGCAGCTCCTCCAGCTTCAGCTGGCTGTTGAACAGGCGCAGGTCGTCCGGGGCGACGAACTCCACTTCCAGCTCCACGTCCTTGCCCAGCTTCTGCTGCAGCACGTCGCGGACGATGTCCAGCACCGCCTGCTTGTTCGGCGTGTCCGGCAGGCTCTGCATCTGCAGCGGGCGCTCGTTGAGCGAGACGAAGAAGCGCGTGCCGCCCATGCTGCGCAGTTGGTCCAGCACCAGCGGGCGGTAGCCGATGGGCAGCGAGCGGAAGTAGCTGACGCTGGCGGCCATGGAATAGGCCAGGCTGCGCGAGCTGGTGAGCAGGCCCTCGCGCTGGCTGGAGCGCAGGTGCGAGAGCCAGAACAGGCTGGACAGGCCCTGGGCGACGAGGATCGCCAGCAGCGTCAGCAGCAGCATGCGCCCCAGCAGCGAACGCGGGACCAGCGGCCAGCGCCGCCGCTCGCCCATCACAGCCCCAGGTGCGGGCGGACCTGCGCCGCCAGCAGGTAGCCGCTGCCGCGCACGGTCTGGATCAGCCGCGGCGCCTTGCCGGTGTCGCGCAGGCGCTGGCGCAGGCGGCTGACCGCCATGTCGACGATGCGCTCCAGCGGCAGCACCTCGCGGCCGCGGGTGGCGTTGGCGATGGTGTCGCGGTCGAGGATCTGCTGCGGGTGGTCGAGGAACAGCTTGAGCAGGGCGAAGTCGGCGCCGCTGAGGAAGAACTCCTCGCCGTCCTCGTGGAACAGCCGGTGGCTGACCGTATCCAGGCGCCAGTCGTCGAAGGCCAGCACCTCGCCGCCGCGCACCTGGGCGAACTGCGCGCGGCGCAGCAGGGCCTTGATCCGCGCCAGCAGCTCGCGCGGGCTGAAGGGCTTGCCCAGGTAGTCGTCGGCGCCCAGCTCCAGGCCGATCACCCGGTCGGTTTCGTCGGAACTGGCGGTGAGCATGATCACCGGCATGCAGGCCAGGCGCTGGTGCGAGCGGATCCAGCGGCACAGGCTGAAGCCGTCCTCGTCGGGCAGCATCACGTCGAGGATGGCCAGGGCGGCCTCCTCTTCCAGCAATGCCTGGCGGAAGGCCGCGCCGTCGGCGGCGCTGCGCACCTGGAAGCCGGCGCGGCTCAGGTAGGTTTCCAGCAGCTCGCGGATTTCCTGGTCGTCATCCACCAGCAGGATGGATTTGGCGGGTGCGTTCACGGGGCATCCCTTGTTGTTGTTCTAGTGGTTGCCGTTGGTCGTTCAGGCTTTTGCCTGCAGCGCCTGCTCCAGAGCCACGCCGGCGCCGAACAGGCCCGGATGGCTGGCGGTCATCACCCATACCGGCACCTGGCTCAGGTAGGGGCCGCTGGTCTTGCCGCGGGTGCAGAAGGCCTCGGCGAAGCCGCTGCGCTGGAAGCGTTCGAGGAAGCGCGGGACTATGCCGCCGGTGATGTACACGCCGCCCAGGGCGCCGACCGTCATCACCGCGTTGCCGGCGACCCGCGCCAGCCACACGAAGAAGTGCTCCAGCACCGCGTCGCAGTAGGCGTCGCCGGCCAGGGCGCGCTCGCCGATCTGCGCCGCGGAGAGCGCCAGCGGCTCGATGCCGTCGACCTTGCAGCTGGCCTGGTAGATGTTCTCCAGGCCGCTGCCGGAGAGCGCGCGCTCGGCCGAGACGTGGCCGTACTTCTCGCGCAGCTGCTGCCAGATGGCGAAGTCGCGCTCGCCGGTCACCGGCAGGTCGACGTGGCCGCCCTCGCAGGGCAGCACGTCCCAGCCGCCGCCGGGCAGCGGCACCAGGCTGCCGACGCCCAGGCCGGTGCCGGGGCCGATGATCAGCTTGGCGCGGCCCGGCAGGGCCTGGCCGTCGCGCACCTGCACCAGGTCCTCGCCGCCCAGGCGCGAGGCGGCCCAGGCCATGGTGCTGAAGTCGTTGACCAGCAGCAGGTGGTTCAGGCCCAGCTCGGCGCGGAAGGCCTCGCGCCTGATGACCCAGTGGTTGTTGGTGAAGCGGAAGTCGGCATCGCCCACGGGCCCGGCGCAGGCCAGGCAGACGCTATGGATGGCGCCGAGCGGCTGGCCGACGCGCTGCAGGTACTCCAGCACGGCGTCTTCCGGGCGCGGGTAGTCGGCGCAGGCCAGCACCTCGATGGCCTCCAGGCGCTGCTCGCGCCAGAGGGCGAAGCGGGCGTTGGTCCCGCCGATGTCGCCGACCAGCGCGATGCCGGTCGGTGCTTGGGATTTGTTGTTGGAATTCATCGCAAGCTCGGGCAACTGAAAGGTTTGAGCGGGTTCCGGGAGGCGAATGCTCCGCCAAGCATAGCCCCTACCGCAAGCTGTCCAGCTCGGCGGTGAAGGCGCAGGCGCCCTGCTCCGCGGAACTGAACGACTGGCGCATGAAGGCGAACAGCTCGCGGCCCATGCCGCTGCCGTCGTCCTCGGGCAGCGGCGCCAGCGGGCGGGCCTGCCATTCGGCGGCGTCGACCAGCACGCGCAGCTCGCCGGTGGTGCCGTCGACGCGCACCACGTCGCCGTCGCGCAGGCGCGCCAGCG
This sequence comes from Pseudomonas sp. R3.Fl, assembly GCF_023516765.1. NCBI lineage: Bacteria > Pseudomonadati > Pseudomonadota > Gammaproteobacteria > Pseudomonadales > Pseudomonadaceae > Pseudomonas > Pseudomonas sp. R3.Fl. The sequence continues at coordinate 5,483,218 of NZ_JAMGSO010000001.1, read as the reverse complement.
GGCCGCCGGCGCTGGCTTCCGGGGACACGTGGATCGCCGCCGGCACCTTGCCGGAGGCGCCGGACATGCGCCCGTCGGTGACCAGCGCCACCTTGAAGCCGCGGTCCTGCAGCACGCCGAGGAACGGAGTCAGCTTGTGCAGCTCGGGCATGCCGTTGAAGCGCGGGCCCTGGAAGCGCACCACGGCGACCAGGTCGCGCTCCAGCTCGCCGGCCTTGAAGGCCGCGGCCAGGCTGGCCTGGTCGTGGAAGATGCGCACCGGCGCCTCGACCACCTGGTGTTCGGCGGCCACGGCGGAAACCTTCATCACGCCGCGGCCGAGGTTGCCCTCCATCAGGCGCAGGCCGCCCTCGGCGGAGAACGGGCGCGACAGCGGGCGCAGGATGTCCTCGTCCAGGCTGTCGGCCGGGCCCTCGCGCCAGACCAGCTTGCCGCCGTCGAGGAAGGGTTCCTGCAGGTAGCGGCGCAGGCCCTTGCCGACCACGGTCTGCACGTCTTCGTGGAGCAGCCCGCCGTCGAGCAGCTGGCGGATCAGGAAGGACATGCCGCCGGCGGCCTGGAAGTGGTTGATGTCGGCCTGGCCGTTGGGATAGATGCGCGCCAGCAGCGGCACCACCTCGGAGAGCTCGGCCATGTCCTGCCAGGTCAGCTGGATGCCGGCGGCCTGGGCGATGGCCAGCAGGTGCAGGGTGTGGTTGGTGGAGCCGCCGGTGGCCAGCAGGGCCACCACCGAGTTGACGATGGCGCGCTCGTCGATGACCTCGGCCATGGGCGCGTACTGGCCGTTCTCCGGGGTCAGGCGGCTGGCCTGGCGCGCGGCCTCGCGGGTCAGCTCGTCGCGCAGCGGGGTGTTCGGGTTGACGAAGGAGGCGCCCGGCAGGTGCAGACCCATCACTTCCACCAGCAGCTGGTTGGTGTTGGCGGTGCCATAGAAGGTGCAGGTGCCCGGGGCGTGGTAGGAGGCCATCTCCGAGACCAGCAGTTCCTCGCGGCTGGCCTTGCCTTCGGCGTAGAGCTGGCGCACCGCGGCCTTCTCCTTGTTGGAGATGCCGGTGGGCATGGGCCCGGCGGGGACGAACACCACCGGCAGGTGGCCGAAGCGCAGCGCGCCGATCAGCAGGCCGGGGACGATCTTGTCGCACACGCCCAGGCACAGCGCGGCGTCGAACATGTTGTGGGACAGCGCGATGGCGGTGCCCATGGCGATCACGTCGCGGCTGGCCAGGGACAGCTCCATGCCCGGCTCGCCCTGGGTCACGCCGTCGCACATGGCCGGCACGCCGCCGGCGAACTGGCCCACCGAGCCGATCTCGCGCAGGGCGTCCTTGATCAGCTCTGGGAAGCGCTCCAGCGGCTGGTGCGCCGAGAGCATATCGTTATAGGCAGAGACGATGCCGACGTTGGCCTGGTTCATCAGGCGCAGCGCCTGCTTGTCGTGCTCGCCGCAGGCGGCCACGCCGTGGGCCAGGTTGCCGCAGGGCAGCGTGCCGCGGTGCGGGCCCTTGGTGGCGGCGGCCTTGACCATGGCGAGGTAGCGCTGGCGGGTGGCGGCGCTGCGTTCCTGGATGCGACGGGTGACTTCGAGCACGCGCGGGTGCATGGCAGCATTCTCCTGCAGACTAACGATTGTTGTTTTTACAACATAATCATCGGTTAAAGGATATTTACTTTTGTTTGACGAAAAAATTTAATGGTTTTTACCACAAAAACACAAAAGAGACGACCTCCATGACCATTCGCCTGGCGATCAACGGGTTCGGCCGCATCGGCCGCAACGTCCTCCGCGCCCTTTATACCGCCGACTACCGCCAACAGCTCGAAGTGGTGGCCATCAACGACCTCGGCGACGCCGCCATCAACGCCCACCTGCTGCAGTACGACAGCGTCCACGGGCGCTTCCCCGGGCAGGTCGAGCACGACGACGAGAGCCTCACGGTGAACGGCGACCGCATCGCCGTCACGGCCCTGCGCGAGCCGGCGCAGTTGCCCTGGAAAGGCCTGGACGTCGATATCGTCCTGGAGTGCAGCGGACATTTCACCCGGCGCGACAAGGCCGCCGCGCACCTGGCCGCCGGCGCGCGCAAGGTGATCGTCTCGGCGCCGGGGGCCGGCGTCGACGCCACCATCGTCCATGGCGTCAACCACGAGCTGCTGCGCGCCTCGCACCAGATCATCTCGAATGCCTCCTGCACCACCAACTGCCTGGCCCCGGTGGCCCAGGTGCTGCACCGCGAGCTGGGCATCGAACAGGGCCTGATGACCACCATACACGCCTACACCAACGACCAGAGCCTGTCCGACGTGTACCACAGCGATGTCTACCGCGCGCGCTCGGCCACCCAGTCGATGATCCCCACGCGCACCGGCGCCGCCGAGGCGGTGGGCCTGGTGCTGCCGGAGCTGGCCGGCAAGCTCACCGGCCTTGCGGTGCGGGTGCCGGTGATCAACGTCTCGCTGGTAGACCTGACCGTGCAGGTCGGCCGCGACACCACGGTCGAGGAGGTCAACCAGTTGTTCAGGATAGCCAGCCAGGGCTCGCGCATCCTCGGCTACAACAGCCAGCCGCTGGTCTCGGTGGACTTCAACCACGACCCGCGCTCGGCCATCTTCGACGCCAACCACACGAAGGTCAGCGGCCGGCTGCTCAAGGTCATGGCCTGGTACGACAACGAATGGGGCTTCTCCAACCGCATGCTGGACAACGCCCTGGCGCTGTGGCGCGCACCGGCCTGAGGCGTGGCGGCGCAGAAGGCGGCAGGGCCTTGCGCCCCGCCGCTGCGAACGAACTCAGGCGAAGAACTCGACCTCGCCGCCGTTCAGGTGATAGAGCGCCCCGGCCAGCTTGATCCGCCCTTCCCGCTCCAGCTGGGCCAGCACCTCACTCTCCTTGCGGATGTGTTCGAGGGTGAGGCGCACGTTGGTCCTGGCCACGGCATCGACGAAGGCGGCATTTCTGGCGTTGCGCTCGCCGTCATAGGGCGTTGCGGCGACGGCCGGCTCGATCTTGTCCAGCAGGCCGGTCAGGTGGCCGAGCCGGGCATCGTCGATGGCGCCCTTGATCGCGCCGCAGCCGGTGTGCCCCATGACCAGCACCAGTTTGGCGCCGGCCACCGCGCAGGAGTATTCCAGGCTGCCGAGCAGATCGGCGTTGATCACGTTGCCCGCCACGCGGGTGTTGAAGGTGTCGGCGATGCCGAGGTCGAAGAGGATTTCCGCCGGCGCGCGGGAGTCGATGCAGCTGAGGATCACTGCCGCCGGATACTGGCCGTCGCGGCTGGCGCGCTTCTGTGCCAGGTAGTCATGCTGCGATGCCTGGCCGCTGCGGAAGCGCCGGTTACCCTGGCGCAGGCGTTCGATGACCTGGTCGGGCGTCAGGGCGTCGCGCTCGGCCTTGCCCAGCGCAGCGGCATGGGCCTGGCCCGGCGCGCCCAGCCAGCCGGCGGCCCCGAGCAGGCCGAGGGCGGCGAGGCCGGCGCCGCCCTTGAGCAGGGCGCGGCGGCGCGGGTCCTCGGGTGCATGGTGCGGGCAGCAGTGGGATTCGTTCATCGGGGCTCCTGGTGGCTCGGTTGAGGTTGGCGCCACTTAACATCAGAGCCCGGCTCTCGCTGAAGGCCCTGGTTCCGCGAGTGTCGTGGGCCTTTTCCTGTCCAGGGGGAATTGATAGCTGGCGTCCATCGGCCTTTGCGGCGGGTGCCTTACCGGAGACCCCATTGTTTGGGCGAACTCCGCTCCCTCTCCCCAACCCTCTCCCTGAAGGGAGAGGGGGCCGTCCGGTGCGGACGGCAAGTACAGAGTCAGCCTGCAAGGCCGTGCCAAGGCGCTCTTCGTAGGAGCGAGCTTGCTCGCGAACAGAACCACAGGGCGGATAACCGTTCGCGGTTATCCGCCGCCATCCGTGCCACCGGGGCGTCCGGTGTGACCGGTGGATCCCATCGCGGACGGAGTCCGCTCCTACGCCCGTGCTTCCCTGAACCGTAGGAGATGATTCCCTTGTCCGGGCGAACTCCGTTCCCTCTCCCCAGCCCTCTCCCTGAAGGGAGAGGGGGCCGTCCTGAGCGGCGGCAAGTACAGAGCCAGCCTGCAAGGCCGTGCCAAGCCGCTCTTCGTAGGAGCGAGCTTGCTCGCGAACAGAACCGCAGGGCGGATAAACGTTCGCGGTTATACGCCGCCGCCGTGCCACCGGGGCATCCGGCGTGGCGGGTGAATCCAATCGCGGACGGAGTCCGCTCCTACGCCCGTGCTTCCCTGTCACCGCTAGCGGTATTTGCGCCGCCCCTGCGCCTGCAGCACCAGCAGGCGCATGTCGGCTTCGGCCAGCACCGCCAGGCGTTCGGGCTTGTCGAGTTTTTTCCAGGCCTTGACCTCGGCGCGGCTGCGGCCGCAGCCGCGGCAGACGCCGTCGTCGAATTCGCAGACCTTGATGCAGGGATCTTTCACAGGGCCTCCCGGTGCGTTCCGCACACCTCCACCATGGGGGTGCGCCGGGCCTACTTGAAGGCACAGGCGACGAAAGGTCCAACGCAGAAAAGACATCGCCCCGATTGGCCGGGCCAATCAGGGCGATGTCGTGGTTCGGCAAGCCGGCTCAGAGCAGGGTGAACTGGCCTTCCTTCACATCATCCGAGTCCAGGCCGATCATCACCTTGAACTCGCCCGGTTCCGAGGCGTAGCGCAGGTTGCTGTCGTAGAAGCGCAGGTCTTCCTCGCGAATCGGGAATTCCACCACCTTCGACTCGCCCGGCTGCAGCATGACCTTGCGGAAGCCCTTGAGCTCCTTCACCGGACGGCTGATGGAAGCCACCTCGTCGCGCAGGTACAGCTGCACCACGGTCTCGCCGGCGCGCTTGCCGGTGTTCTTCACCGTCACCCACGCCTTCAGGGTGTCACCCTTGTGCAGCTTCGGGCTGGACATCTGCACGTCGGAAACGCTGAAGCGGGTGTAGCTCAGGCCGTAGCCGAAGGGGTACAGCGGGCCGTTCTGCGAGTCGAAGTAGCGCGAGGTGTACTTGTTCGGGTGCTCGTGGTCGAACGGGCGGCCGGTGTTGAGGTGGTTGTAGTAGATCGGGATCTGCCCCACCGAGCGCGGGAAAGTCATCGGCAGCTTGCCCGAGGGGTTGTAGTCGCCGAACAGCACGTCGGCGATGGCGTTGCCGCCCTCGGTGCCGCTGAACCAGGTCTCCAGCACCGCGTCGGCGTTCGCGGTTTCCCAACGCAGGTCCAGCGGGCGGCCATTCATCAGCACCAGCACCAGCGGCTTGCCGGTGGCCTTCAGCGCCTTGAGCAGGTCGTACTGGCTCTGGGCGATGTGCAAGTTGGTCTTGCTCGATGCCTCGTGGGCCATGCCCTGGGCCTCGCCGATCGCCGCCACGATCACGTCGGCCTGCCTGGCCTTGGCCACCGCCTCGTCGATCATTGCCTGCGGGCTGCGCGGGTCGATCTTCACGTCCTCGTTGTATTCGTTGAGGTACTTGATGATCTCTTCGTCATTGGTGACGTTGGCGCCCTTCGCGTACAGCAGCGCGGCCTTGCCGCGGGTGGCGTGGCCCATGCCTTCGAGCAGGGTCACCGCCTGGAAGGCCTTGCCGGCGGCGGACCAGCTGCCCATCACGTCGCGCTTGCTGTCAGCCAGCGGGCCGACCAGGGCGATGGTGCCGCCGCGCTTGAGCGGCAGCACGTCGCCTTCGTTCTTCAGCAGCACCATGCCGCGGCGCGCCACGTCGCGGGCCTCGGCGCGGTGCAGGCGGCTTTCGGCGTCGGTGTCGAGCGGGTCGGCGCCCTGCAGGTAGCGGTACGGGTCCTTGAACAGGCCCATGTCCCACTTGGCCGCCAGCACGTCGCGGCAGGCGCGGTCGATGTCGGCCTGGGTGATGGCCCCGGTCTTGAGCAGCTCCGGCAGCTCCTTGCCGTAGAGGTCGTCGTTCATGTTCATCTCGACGCCCGCGGTCATCGCCAGGCGCGCGGCCTCGCGCGGTTCGCCGGCGACGCCGTGCTTGATCAGCTCCATCACCGCGCCATGGTCGCTGAGCAGCACGCCCTTGTAGCCCCACTGCTTGCGCAACACGTCCTGCAGCAGCCACTTGTTGGCGGTGGCCGGCACGCCGTTGACGCTGTTCAGCGAGACCATCACCGCGCCGGCGCCGGCGTCGATGGCCGCGCGGTACGGCGGCAGGTAGTCCTGGAACATGCGCGGCAGGCTCATGTCCACGGTGTTGTAGTCGCGCCCGCCTTCGCCGGCGCCGTACAGGGCGAAGTGCTTGACCCCGGCCATGATGGTGCCCGGCTGGTCCAGGCCCTTGCCCTGGTAGGCCTTGACCACGGTCCCGGCGATGCGGCTGACCAGGTAGGTGTCCTCGCCGAAGCCTTCGGACACGCGCCCCCAGCGCGGGTCGCGGGCGATATCGACGGTGGGCGAGTAGGTCAGGTTGAGGCCGTCGGCGCTGGCTTCCAGAGCGGCGATGCGCGCGCTGGTAGCGACCGCGTCCATGTCCCAGCTGGCGGCCAGGCCCAGGCCGATGGGGAACACGGTGCGATGGCCGTGGACCACGTCGTAGGCGAAGAACAGCGGGATTTTCAGGCGGCTGCGCATGGCCGCGTCCTGCAGGTCGCGGATGCCCGGGCGGACCACGGTGTTGAAGATGGCGCCGGTATTGCCGGTCTTGATCTCTTCCAGCAGCACCGGCTTGGGATGCTCGGGGCCGACGCTGACCAGGCGCAGTTGGCCGATCTTCTCGTCCTGCGTCATCTGCTGCATCAGTTGGCTGATGAAGGCGTCCTTGGACTGCCCCGGCAGCGGAACCGCCGGCCCCTCGGCAGCGAACAGGGAAACGCTGTTCAACCCCAGCAGGAGGCCGAGGCAGAGGTGTGTTCTCTTCATTATGTATGCGCACTCAGTGGCCCGCGCCAGGGCGGCGGCCGACTGTTGAATGTTGGAAGGATCGATGACGGCCATGCCCGGCGCTGTTCCGGCGGCTCCCCCAGGTGCTGCCGCCGGCGCCCGTGCGGCGCGGCACATAAGGTCGTCCCGCGCGCGATGGAAGTCAACGGTTGAAAGCTTTCAGGGGCGGCGCCCCCGACTTTCGGACGCGCGGATCAGTGGTCGCGTTCCCTGGCCATGGCCTCGAGTTCCTCACGCATGGCCTCGGCCAGGGCGCGCTCCTCGTCGTATTCCTCGGCCTCGGGCGCCGGCGCGGCGGGCTCTGCGGCGGGTTCCGGGGCTACCTCGACGGCGTCGTCGGGCGCTGCCGGAGGGGCTTCTTCGGCCGCTGCTGGGTCGTCCACGGCGTCCGCTTCGGCGACCGGCGGCGGTTCGATCAGGTCGTCGAAGTCGGTCTTCAGGCCCTGCTCCATCTCGTCCAGTTCGGCCAGCAGGCTGCGGAAGCTGGTTTCCTCGGGCTTCTCCTCCGGCGGCGCGGCTTCCGGCTCCTCGCCGGCCTCGCGCAGCGCCTGGTCGGCCAGGGCCTGGATGGATGCCGGCACGTAGTCCTCATCGAGGATCGGGCTGGGCAGGTGGACCGGCACCAGTTGCACGTCTTCCGGCTCGGCTTCCATCTCGCGCAGCTCGGCCAGCGGCGGCAGCTCTTCCAGGCTCTTGAGGTTGAAGTAGTCGAGGAAGGTGCGGGTGGTGGCGAGCATCGCCGGGCGCCCCGGCACCTCGCGGTAGCCGACGATGCGGATCCACTCGCGCTCCATCAGCGTCTTGACGATCTGGGTGTTCACCGCCACGCCGCGGATGTCCTCGATCTCGCCGCGGGTGATGGGCTGGCGGTAGGCGATCAGCGCCAGGGTTTCCAGCAGCGCGCGGGAGTAGCGCTGCGGGCGCTCCTCCCATAGCCGGCCGACCCAGGGTGAGAGCGGCTCGCGGATCTGCAGGCGGTAGCCGCTGGCCACTTCCTTGAGTTCGAAGGCGCGCCCGGCGCAGGACAGCGACAGGATCGCCAGGGCGTCGCGGAATTGCTGCGGCTCCGGGCGCTCGGCCTCCTCGAACAGCTCGCCGAGGCGCTCCAGCGACAGCGGCCGGCCGGAAGCCAGCAGGATGCCTTCGAGCAGGGTCGCCAGTTCGTGGGGGTCGGAGAGGTTCATCGGGTCGCTCGGTTCGGGTTGCGGGAATCGCCGGTCTGGCGGGAAAACTACTCAATGCGCGGCGCCAGGGCAACGCCGGCGGCTCAGAGCGGCTCTTCGTCGAAGTCCTCGGCGTCCGCCGTCTCGTCGAAGCCGCCGTCCTCGAAGGTCGGCTCCGGCGCCGGCGCCTCGACCGGCTCGAAGACGCCCTCGTCGCCCTCTTCCAGCTCCTCGAGCGGCGCTGCGCCCTCCTCCACCTCGATCCGGGCGCGCACGTGGATGGGCGCGAAGGCCTGGTTCTGCACCAGCTCCACCAGTTGTTCCTTGACCAGTTCCAGCACCGCCATGAAGGTCACCACCACGCCCAGGCGGCCTTCCTCGACGCTGAACAGCTCGATGAAGGGCACGAAGCCGGCGTCCTTGAGGCGTTCGAGGATTTCGCTCATGCGCTCGCGGGTGGAGAGCATCTCGCGGGTCACCTGGTGGCTCTCGAACAGGTCGGCGCGGCGCAGCACCTCGGCCATGCACAGCATCAGCTCCTGCATGTCCACCTGCGGCAACAGCTTGCGCGCCTTGGCCTCCGGCGCCGCCACGGTCGGCACCACGTAGTCGCGGCCCTGGCGCGGCAGGCCGTCGAGGTCCTCGGCGGCCTGCTTGAAGCGCTCGTATTCCTGCAGGCGGCGGATCAGCTCGGCGCGCGGGTCTTCCTCGTCCTCCTCGGCCTCGGCCGAGCGCGGCAGCAGCATGCGCGACTTGATCTCGGCGAGCATGGCGGCCATCACCAGGTATTCGGCGGCCAGCTCCAGGCGCACCGACTTCATCAGCTCGACGTAGGTCATGTACTGGCGGGTGATTTCCGCCACCGGAATGTCGAGGACGTCGATGTTCTGCTTGCGGATCAGGTACAGCAGCAGGTCGAGCGGGCCTTCGAAGGCTTCGAGGAAGACCTCCAGGGCGTCCGGCGGGATGTACAGGTCCTGGGGCAGCTCGGTGACCGCCTCGCCATAGACGAGCGCCAGCTGCACCGGTTCGCGATATTCGGCGGGGCTGGGCGGGGTTTGCGGCTCGTTCAGGTCGCTCATCGGCCTCTCGTCGGGCGGGGCGGGCTCAGAGCGGCATTATCCCTGCTTTTCAGCGGCGATGGTGAGGGAATTGGACGGAATGGCGCCCACCCACACCATCCCCTGTAGGAGCGCGCCCTGCGCGCGAATCGCGGGCAGGGCCCGCTCCTACAGGTTGCACGGTATTCCTCCCCCGTAGGAGCGGACCTTGTCCGCGATAGCCGGAACCGCCGGCGCGATTCGCGGATGAGATCCGCTCCTACGCTGCCCCACCCACGCCATTTCCCTGTAGGAGCGAGCTTGCTCGCGAACCGCATGGCACCGCGTTTGTTCGCGAGCAAGCTCGCTCCTACGAAAAGCCATGCTCGCCTGCAACGCAGGATTTTGTCCGCAATACCGGGCAACCTAGCGGTACACCAGCCCCATGGCCTGGCGCACTTCCACCAGGGTCTCGCGCGCCGCCTCGCGGGCGTGTTCGGCGCCCTCGGCGAGGATGCTGCGCACCAGTTCAGGGTTGTCCTCGTAGTCCTGGGCGCGCTCGCGGATCGGCGCCAGTTCCTGGTTGATCGACTCGATCAGCGGCCGTTTGCAGTCCAGGCAGCCGATGCCGGCGCTGCTGCAGCCCTCCTGCACCCACTGGCGGCAGGCGTCGTCGGAGTAGATCAGGTGCCACTGCCACACCGGGCAGCGCTGCGGGTCGCCCGGGTCGTTGCGCCGCACCCGCGCCGGGTCGGTGGGCATGCGCGCGATCTTCTCCTCCACTTCCGCCGGGCTTTCGCGCAGGCTGATGGTGTTGTCGTGGGACTTGGACATCTTCTGCCCGTCCAGCCCCGGCATGCGCGAGGTGCTGCCGACCAGCGTCTGCGGCTCGGGCAGCAGCACGCGGCTGCTGCCTTCGAGGTAGCCGAACAGCCGCTCGCGGTCGCCGAGGGTCAGGTTCTGCTGCTCCTTGAGCAGTGCCCGCGCGGTTTCCAGGGCATCCTCGTCGCCCTGTTCCTGCCAGGCCTTGCGCAGGCTGCTGTAGAGCTTCGAGGTCCTCTTGCCCAGGCGTGCGACGGCGGCCTGGGCCTTGTCCTCGAAGTCCACCTCGCCGCCATAGAGGTGGTTGAAGCGCCGCGCCACCTCGCGGGCGAACTCGACGTGGGCCAGCTGGTCCGAGCCCACCGGCACCAGGCCGGCGCGGTAGACCAGGATGTCCGCCGCCTGCAGCAGCGGGTAACCGAGGAAGCCGTAGGTCGACAGGTCCTTGTGGCCGAGCTTTTCCTGCAGCTCCTTGTAGGTCGGCACCCGCTCCAGCCAGGGCAGCGGACAGATCATCGACAGCAGCAGGTGCAGCTCGGCGTGCTCGGGCACCTGGGACTGGATGAAGAGGGTCGCGGCGCTGGGGCTGACGCCCACCGCCAGCCAGTCCACGGCCATGTCGCGGACGTGCTGGCGGATCGGCCCGACGTCATCGTACTCGGTGGTCAGGGCGTGCCAGTCGACGATGGAGAAGAAGCATTCGTACTCGTGCTGCAGGCGCACCCAGTTCCGCAGCACGCCGTGCAGGTGGCCCAGGTGCAGGCGCCCGGTGGGGCGCATGCCGGACAGCACACGGCGCTGGGATTCGACATTGCTCAAGCGCGGGACCTCGGCAAGGGCGGCAGTATGGAAGAGCGCTTCAGGCGTAGGCCTCGAAGGGGGCCGGGTCGCCGCAGCCGACGCGCACCACCTCCGGCTCCTCGCCGGTGAGGTTGATCACCGTGGAAGCCTCGACGCCGCCGTAGCCGCCGTCCAGCACCAGGTCCACCTGGTGTTCCAGCGCGCCGCGCATTTCATAGGGGTCGCTCATCGGCTCGGTCTCGCCGGGCATGATCAGGCTCACGCTCATCAGCGGCTCGCCCAGCTCCTGCAGCAGCGCCTGGGCGATCGGGCAGGCCGGCACGCGCAGGCCGATGGTGCGGCGCTTGGGGTGCAGCAGCATGCGCGGCACCTCGCGGGTGGCGTCGAGGATGAAGGTGTAGGGCCCCGGCGTGTGGGCCTTGAGCAGGCGGAACAGGCGGGTGTCGACCTTGGCGTACAGGCCCAGCTCGGACAGGTCACGGCACACCAGGGTGAAGTTGTGCTTGTCGTCGAGCTTGCGCAGCCGGCGGATGCGCTCCACCGCGCCCTTCTCGCCCAGGCGGCAGCCCAGGGCGTAGGAGGAGTCGGTGGGATAGGCGATCACCCCGCCCTGGCGGACGATCTCCACCGCCTGCTTGATCAGGCGTGGCTGGGGGTTTTCCGGGTGGACCTGGAAGAACTGGCTCATGAAGTCTCCTCGAGGGCCCGGGCCGCGCCGGCGAAGCGCGTCCACAAGGGCGGAAGGTCGTCCGGCACGGGCCGGTACAGCCCCAGCTCCGACCAGTCGCTGGGGCCGTGGAAATCGCTGCCGGCGCTGACCAGCAGGCCGAATTCGCGGGCCAGGATGCTCAGCACGCCGACCTGCTCGGCCGGCTGCAGGCCGTTGACCACTTCGATGGCGTGGCCGCCGGCGTCGATGAAGTCGGCAATCAGCTTGCGCCGCTTGGTGCGGGTGAAATCGTACTGGTAGGGGTGCGCCAGGCTGACCCAGGCGCCCGCCGCGCGCAGGGTGCCCACCGCCTCGGCGAGGCTCGGCCAGTGCTGCTTGACGTCGCCCAGCTTGCCGGCGCCCAACCACTTGCGGAAGGCTTCGGCGCGCTCGGCGACGTGACCGGCGCGCACCAGGAACTCGGCGAAGTGTGGGCGCGCCGGGGCATTTTCACTGTCGCCCAGCTCGCGCTGGACGGCCCGCGCGCCCTCGAAGGCGCCGGGCATGCCCTTGGCTTCCAGGCGCCGGCCGATCTCCTCGGCTCGCGCCCAGCGCCCGCGGTGCAGGTCATCGAGGGCGCGAACCAGTGGCTCGGCGGCGCTGTCGAAGGCGTAACCCAGGACGTGGATGGTCGCCCCGCCCCAGGTGCAGGACAGCTCCACGCCGTTGACCAGGGTCACCCCCAGCGCCTCGGCGGCGGCGCGCGCCTCGGGCAAACCTTCCAGGGTGTCGTGGTCGCTCAGGGCGAGCAGGCGTACGCCGCGCTGGTGCGCGCGGGCCACCACGGCGGCGGGCGGCAGCTGGCCGTCGGAGGCGGTGCTATGGCAATGCAGGTCGACACGCATGGGCATACCGGGACGGGTTTTACTTCTGTATAGACGCTGCGCGGCGGCGATTCACGGCGTGCGAGCGCAACGGCACGAGACGGGTGACTATTTCAGTTCTTCCGCAGGTTGGTATTATGCCGCCACAACTGGGCTCTGGCTGCCGTAATGAAGCAATTCATCGATTTCATCCCCCTCATCCTGTTCTTCATCGTCTACAAGCTGGACCCGCGCACGGTCGAACTCGCCGGACACTCCTTCAGCCTGGGCGGCATCTACAGCGCCACGGCGGTGCTGATCGCCTCCTCGGTGGTGGTCTACGGCGCGCTGCTGATCAAGCAGCGCAAGCTGGACAAGGGCCAGTGGCTGACCCTGGCCGCCTGCCTGGTGTTCGGCGGCATGACCCTGGCCTTCCACAGCGAGACCTTCCTCAAGTGGAAGGCCCCGGTGGTCAACTGGCTGTTCGCCCTGGGCTTCCTCGGCAGCACCCTGGTGGGCGACCGCCGGCCGCTGATCCAGCGCATCATGGGCCATGCCGTGCACCTGCCGGAACCGATCTGGCAGCGCCTGAACCTGGCCTGGGTTCTGTTCTTCGTGTTCTGCGGCTGCGTCCAGCTGTTCGTCGCCTTCACCTTCGAGCGTTTCTGGGTGGACTTCAAGGTGTTCGGCAGCCTGGGCATGACCCTGCTCTTCCTGATCGGCCAGGGCGTGTTCCTGGCCCGCCACATGCACGACGCCCCAACCGGCGAAAAGCCCAAGGACTGACATGCTCTACGCAATCATCGCCCGCGACATCACCGCTTCCCAAGAACGCCGCCTGGCCGCGCGGCCGGCGCACCTGGCCCGCCTCGAGCAGCTCAAGGACGAGGGCCGCCTGGTCCTGGCCGGGCCGCACCCGGCGATCGACAGCCCCGATCCGGGCGCGGCCGGCTTCACCGGCAGCCTGATCGTCGCCGAGTTCGAGTCGCTGGCCGCCGCCCAGGCCTGGGCCGATGCCGACCCGTACCGCGCCGCCGGCGTCTATGCCGAAGTCGTGGTCAAGCCGTTCAAGAAAGTCCTGCCGTAAACCGGCGAGCGGCGGCGTACGGACGGCGCCGCATGGCCGGACACACAGGCCCGGCCCCGCGACCGGACAGCGCCCGGAGCGCGGTGCCCGGCGGCTCATCAGCGTACAAGGAGTTCCGATGTCCCGACGTCATCTGCTGCCCCTGCTGTTCTGCCTGAGCCTGCCGCTCGCCGCCCACGGCGAGGAGCCCGTCACCGACGACCCCGGCGCCATGCCGGCTCCCACTGCCGCGCCGGCCCCGGCCAGCGACGACTTCGCCCAACTGCAACAGCGCCTGGACGAGAGCGAGAAGCAGCGCGCCGACCTCGCCGCGCAGCTGCAAGGGGCGGAAAGCGCCGTGGTGGGCCACCTGCGCCAGGAAAACCAGCGCCTGAAGCTGCAATTGCGCGAGCTGCAGGCCCAACAACCGCCGCGCCTGCTCAGCGACGAGCAGACCTGGTTCGCGACCGGCGGCGCCGTCGCCCTCGTCGCCTTCGTCCTCGGCGCCCTGAGCCGCGGCCGTCGCCGCCGGCGGCGCGAATGGATCAACTGAAAGAAGCCCGAGCAATGAGTGAGCTGCTGCTGATCGACGACGACCGTGAACTGTGCGAACTGCTGTGCACCTGGCTGACCCAGGAAGGCTTCAGCGTGCGCGCCAGCCACGATGGCGGCGCGGCCCGTAGCGCCCTGGCCAGCCGCACGCCGGACGCCGTGGTGCTGGACGTGATGCTGCCCGACGGCAGCGGCCTGGAGCTGCTCAAGCAGCTGCGCAGCGAGCACCCCGACCTGCCGGTGCTGATGCTCTCGGCCCGCGGCGAGCCGCTGGACCGCATCCTCGGCCTGGAACTGGGCGCCGACGACTACCTGGCCAAGCCGTGCGATCCGCGCGAACTGACCGCGCGCCTGCGCGCCGTGCTGCGCCGCAGCCATCCAGCGCAGCCCAGCGCCCAGGTCGACCTCGGCGACCTGAGCCTGAACCTGGCCCGCGGCGTGGCCAGCGTCGCCGGCCAGGAGGTCAGCCTGACGCTGTCCGAGAGCCGCATCCTCGAGGCGCTGCTGCGCCAGCCCGGCGAGCCGCTGGACAAGCAGGCCCTGGCGCAGATCGCCCTGGGCCGCAAGCTGACGCTCTACGACCGCAGCCTGGACATGCACGTGAGCAACCTGCGCAAGAAGCTCGGCGCGCACCCGGACGGGCGTCCGCGCATCCTCGCCCTGCGCGGGCGCGGCTACTTCTACGCGCCCTGAGCGAACGGCCGGGAACCCCGCCCTAGAGCGGTAGACGCAATCTTTACCGAAGCTTTACCCGGCCCTGACCGCCCTTGACCTTGCCATCCCTAGACTGGGCACATCCGGTTCAGAAACCGGTCCACGAAAGGAGAAGATTCATGCGCAAGACCCTCACCGCACTGATGTTCGCCGCCGCCCTGCCGACCCTGGCCATGGCCGCTACCCCGGCGCCGACCGACGTTCCCCCGCCGCCCGCCGGCGCCCCGATGATGGACGGCCACGGCCCGCGCTTCGGCCACGGCGACCGCGGCGGCCCGATGCGCGAGCTGAACCTGAGCAAGGAACAGCGCCAGCAGGTCGGCAAGCTGATGGGCGACTCGATGAAGAGCCGCCACGACATCACCGACAAGTACCTGAGCAAGCTGTCCGCCGCTGACCGCAAGGCCATGCAGGATGAACTCAAGGCCAGCCACGACAAGACGCAGAAGGACATCCGCGCGCTCCTGACGCCCGAACAGCAGAAGAAGTTCGACGAGCTGAAGACCCAGCGCGAACAGCGCAAGGCCGAATGGGCCGAGTTCCAGCAATGGAAAGCGCAGAAGGATGGCAAGACCAACTGATAGCGCCAGCCACGCGGGCGCCGGGCTCACCCCCGGCGCCTCGGCGTGCCCGCGCCCCTGACCCGAAACGGACATGCGACTGAACCGAAAGACCATGCGCTCGCTCTTCTGGCGAATCCTCGCCGCCTTCTGGCTCGCCCTGCTGCTGGTCGCCGGCCTGTCCATCCTGCTCGGCCGCGCGCTGAACCAGGACACCTGGATCATCGCCCGCTACCCCGGCATGCACGATCTCGCCCAGCAATGGACGCGGCTCTACGAAAACCAGGGTCCCGCCGCCGCCCAGCAGCTGCTGGAGCAACGCCGCCGCGACTACGACCTGTCGGTGCAGGTGCTCGACGAAAGCGGCCAGCGCCTGGTCGACGGCACCTACCTGCCGCGCCCGCCACGGCGCAACAACGACGAAGGTTTCGACCGCCGGAACCTGCCGCGCTTCCCCTGGCGCCAGCTCAGCCAGGAATACACCAGCGCGGACAGCGACCACACCTATCTGTTCATCTACCGGATTCCCCACGGCGCGCTGGAAGCCTGGCACCGCGGCAGCCTGTTGTGGCCGCTCAGCGCGCTGGGCATCGCCCTGGTGGTGCTGACCATCTTCAGCCTGCTGGTGACGCTTTCCATCACCCGCCCGCTCAACCGCCTGCGCCGCGCCGTGCACGACCTCGGGCAGACCGCCTACCAGCAGGACAGCCTGGCGCGCCTGGCCCGCCGCGGCGACGAGCTGGGCGTGCTGGCCCGCGACTTCAACCGCATGGGCGCGCGCCTGCAACGGCTGATCAGCAGCCAGCGCCAGCTGCTGCGCGACGTTTCCCACGAACTGCGTTCGCCGCTGGCGCGCCTGCGCATCGCCCTGGCCCTGGCCGAGCGCGCCAGCCCCGAACAGCGCGCCAGCATGTGGCCGCGCCTGGAGCAGGAGTGCGACCGCCTGGAAGCGCTGATCGCCGAAATCCTTGCCCTCGCCCGCCTGGACGCCGAGCCCGGGCCGACCAGCCGCGTCGAACTGCTGCCGCTGCTCGAACGCCTGCGCGAGGATGCCCAGTTGCTCGCCCCGGAACAGCACATCCAGTTGCAGGTCCCCGCCAACCTGGCCCTGGACGGCTGGCCCGACATGCTCGAACGGGCGCTGGACAACCTGCTGCGCAACGCCCTGCGCTTCAACCCGACGGACAAGCCGCTGGAAGTGGAGGCCGACAGCGACGGAGCGGTGCTGCGCGTCCGCGTCCGCGACCATGGCCCGGGAGCCGACGCCGAACACCTGGCGCAGCTGGGCGAGCCCTTCTTCCGCGCGCCCAACCAGGACAGCCCCGGCCACGGTCTGGGCCTGGCCATCGCCCGCCGCGCGGTGGAGCGCCACGCCGGCCGCCTGCGCCTGGCCAATCATCCCGACGGCGGTTTCGTCGCCACCCTGGAAATACCGCTGGCGCGCCACGCCGCCTGACCCCGGAGCCCGATCATGAACCTAGCCGCCGAATACCTGCCGTCCCCCTCCCCGGCCCTGCCGTTGGCGGCCGCCGGCCTGCCACGCGAGCGCCCGCGGGACGAGCCGCAGAGCCTGGTGCTGGCGGTGGAGCTGGGGCTGCTGGCGCAGCGCTGGTGGCGCCGCTGGCCGGAACTGCGCCTGAGCCTGCCGCGCGGCGGCACCTGGCCGCTGCACAGCTGGCCGCAGGCGCTGCACGAAGCCCTGGATGAATTGCTGGATACCGCGGTGGAATGGCAGCAGGACGCCGCCATCGTGCTGGAACCGCGCCTGGAGCGCGGCCTGCTGCGCCTGGACCTCGGCGGCACCGACGAACAGGCCCGGCGCTGGCTGCCCCGGGCCCTGCGCGCCGCCCAGCGCCTGGCCGCCTGGCAGGGCGGCCGGCTGCTCTGGCGGGCCGGCGGGGCGCGCTGGAAAGTCCGCCTGAGCCTGCCGCTCAGCCCCGCCAGGCGCTGACGAAGGCCGCCGGGTCCAGCGGCGCCGGCTGGCGCAGCTCACCCATGGGCGTACCCAGGTAGATGAAGCCGACGATGCGCTCGTTGGCCGCCAGGCCCAGCCCCTGGTGCACGACTGGATCGAAAGCCATGGCGCCGGTGCGCCACATGGCCCCCAGCCCCTCGACGAACGCCGCCTGGACGATGCCGTAGGCAGCACAGCCGGCGGCCAGCATCTGCTCGATCTCCGGCACCTTGGGGTGCTCCTGCAGGCGCGCGATGGCCACCACCAGGGTCGGCGCGCGCAACGGCATGGCGCGGGCCTTGGCCAGCGCCTCGGGGCTGGCGTCGGGTTGCTCGGCGCTCAGCGCGCGGGCGAACAACTCGCCCAGCTGCTGGCGCGCCTCGCCCTCCACCGTGAGGAAGCGCCACGGGCGCAACTGCCCATGATCCGGCGCGCGCAAGGCGACGCGGAACAGCCGCTCGAGCTGCCCGGCAGTGGGCGCCGGCTCGCCCAGGCGGGCATGGGATACACGGTTGACCAGCGCTTCGTAGGCCTCCATGGGCTACCTCCTGTACACACAAGGACGGCCATTGTAATCGCAAAGGCTTCTCATCTGTCTGCTCACCTGCAGCCAGGGTGCTTCGTATCCGTATAGGAGCGAGCTTGCTCGCGAACAGTTCTATCGGCGAACGCTGGTGTTCGTCCTGAGAACGCCCTCTCCCTAACCCTCTCCCTGAAGGGAGAGGGGACCGTTCGGCGCGTTTTGACAGTCCTGAGTCAGCCGGCAATTCCGAAGGCCTCCGGCTGAAACCACTCCTTCTCTCGGCACGGACAAGCCCCCTCTCCCTTCAGGGCGGGGCGCGCAGCCGAGGGTTGGGGAGAGGGAAGGGAGTCAATCCGAAACACGGGAGTCGCCGGCAAGCGCCCTTCGTGAGCAAGCTCGCTCCTACAGGGAGTCCAAAGTCATGCGCCCACAGTCAAGCCACCCGCTCCGGCGACGGCGTGATGATCGGCTGCAGCGGCGGCGTCAGCGGCGGCAGGCCGTAGGCGGCGCGGGCCGTGTCGCAGTTGGGGTTGTGCTGGCCGTCGACCCAGGAGGCCTCGAATTCCCGGCAGGTGCTGGAGCGCTGCTCGTAGACCGTGCAGCGCACGCCGCAACCGACCTCGCCCAGCAACCCCACGCAGCGCACCGGCTTGGCCTCGGTGCCGCGCATGGCGGCATGGTACGGGCCGACCTGCACCACCAGGTCGTCGGGTACGCTGCCGCCGGCGGAACGGCACTCGCCCCAGTAGAAGGACACACGGAAATGCGCGCAGCAGGCGCCACAGTTCAAACACGGATTGTCGATGGACATGATGTGCGAATGCACCAGAGGAAACCGGCGAGCGCCGGCGGGCAGCGCAGGATTCTAGCGATTGCGCAGCCGTTGTGAAGAGCCCTCCGGCGCGCTGCGCATCGCGCCGAGGGCAGGTACAATGGAGGGTTCATGTCCATCGAGTCCGCTTCATGGCGCTGCCGACACTACGCACCCTCGGATACATCATCGGCCTGTTCCTGATCACCCTGGCGGTGGCCATGCTGGTGCCCATGGCCACCCTGCTCTACTACCACCGCCCGCAGGAGCTTTCGCCCTACATCTGGTCGAGCCTGATCACCTTCAGCGCAGGCCTCGGGCTGGTCCTGCCGGGCCGCCCCGAGCAGGTCCACCTGCGCCCGCGGGACATGTACATGCTCACGGTGTCGAGCTGGGTGATCGTCTGCTTCTTCTCCGCCCTGCCCTTCATCATCGCCCGCCACATGAGCGTCACCGACGCTTTCTTCGAGAGCATGTCGGGTATCACCGCCACCGGCTCGACGGTGCTTTCCGGGCTGGACAAGATGTCGCCGGGCATCCTCATCTGGCGCTCGATGCTGCACTGGCTGGGCGGCATCGGCTTCATCGGCATGGCGGTGGCGATCCTGCCGATGCTGCGCATCGGCGGCATGCGCCTGTTCCAGACCGAATCCTCGGACCGCAGCGACAAGGTCATGCCGCGCTCGCACATGGTCGCCAAGTACATAGTCGCGGTGTACGTCGGCATCACCATCCTCGGCACCCTGGGCCTGTGGTGGGCCGGCATGGGCCTGTTCGACTCGCTCAACCACGCCATGTCGGCGATCTCCACCGGCGGTTTCTCCACCTCCGACCAGTCCCTGGCCAAGTGGCACCAGCCGGCGGTGCACTGGGTGGCGGTGGTGATCATGATCCTCGGCAGCCTGCCCTTCGCCCTCTACGTCGCCACCCTGCGCGGCCATCGCAAGGCGCTGCTCAGGGACAGCCAGGTGCACGGCTTCATCGGCCTGCTGGTATTCACCTGGCTGGTGATGGGCACCTGGTACGCCTTCAACTCCGACCTGTCCTGGCAGGACGCCTTGCGCATCGTCGCGGTGAACGTCACCTCGGTGGTCACCACCACCGGCTTCGCCCTGGGCGACTACAGCCTGTGGGGCCATTTCTCGATCATGGTGTTCTTCTACCTGGGCTTCATCGGCGGCTGTTCCGGCTCCACCGCCGGCGGCCTGAAGATCTTCCGCTTCCAGGTCGCCTACATCCTGCTCAAGTCCAGCCTGTACCAACTCATCCACCCGCGCGCGGTGCTGCGCCAGAGCTACAACGGCCACCGCCTGGACGAGGAGATCGTGCGTTCGATCCTGACCTTCTCGTTCTTCTTCGGCGCCACCGTCGGCGGCCTGGGCCTGGCCCTGACCTTCCTCGGCCTGGACTGGATGACCGCGCTGACCGGCGCCGCCAGCACCGTCTCCGGCGTCGGCCCGGGGATGGGCCCGGTGATCGGCCCCTCGGGCAACTTCGCACCGCTGCCGGACACCGCCAAGTGGCTGCTGTGCGCCGGCATGCTCGCCGGGCGCCTGGAGATCCTCACCGTGCTGGTGCTGTTCACCCCGGCCTTCTGGCGCCACTGAGGCGCGTCAGCCGAGGATGCCGGCGGCGATGTTGATGCTCAGGCCGAGGATCGCCGTGTTGTACAGGAAGCAGATGATCGACTGCGCCAGGGCCACCCGGCGCAGCGCCGGCGAGGCGATGGCCACGTCCGAGGTCTGCACGGCGACGCTGAGGGTGAAGGAGAAGTAGGCGAAGTCCCAGTAGTCCGGCTGCCGCCCGCGATCGGGGAACTGCAGCGGCGCCTCGCCATCCGCCGCCGTGTAGAACATGCGCGCGTAGTGCATGGCGAAGATGGTCCCGATGAGGAACCAGGAACCCAAAACCGTGCTGCCGGTGAAGGCGTAGCGCAGCAGCCGCTCGCTCCCCGGCAGCTGGCGCGCGCCGGCCAGCTCATAGACGATCGCCACCAGGCTGGCGATGGCCGCGGCGCTGACCAGCACCAGCACCGCCTGGGCGTTCTCGTCCTCGATGGCGGCCAGGCGCTGCACCTGGTCCGCCCCGGCGCGCAGGGCGAGCACGGTGATCAGCAGCACATAGCCCCAGGCGGCGACGTTCCAGCCGACCAGCGTGCGCATCAGCGGCGGCAGGTGGTAGCAGGCCAGCCCCAGCGCCAGGCCGGCGGCGCAGGCGAGGAGCAGGCGCGGATGGGTGTGCAGCAGGGTACGGCTGAGCAGCATGCGTGGCGTTCCAGGCGGGGGACCTGGGCTGAGCCTAGCTCAGTAGACCGGCGGCCGCAGGCGCTGGGCGAATTCGTCGAGCTGCTTCTGTTCCTGTTTGTCAGCCAGCAGCCGCGCTTCCTCGCGATAGCGTTCCACCAGCTTGCGCAGGCCTTCCAGGCGGGCGTACTTCTCCGACCAGGTGACACGCGCCTTCTCCACCACGTCCTGGTGCCAGGCCAGGCTGCGGTTCTGCTGCTCCACGGCGGTTTCCAGCTGCGCCAGGAAGCGTTGGTAGTCCAGCAGCCACTGGCCGCTGACGCCCTGGCGGCCGCGGTCGATCCACTGCTGCTGGTAGTCGGCGCGGAAACGCTCCAGCTCGGCCAGCTTGCGCTGCGCCTGGAGCAGTTGGTTCTGCGCCTGGCCGAGCTGGCGCGCGGCCTCGCGTTCGGCCTTCAGGGCCATTTCCACGACAGGAGCCAAACGGTCGGCGCGGCGATTCATGGCAGGCGGGCCTCAGGCATGATGCGGCAACCTCAGCCGGCCTTGCCGGACAGCACGGCGTCCAGCAGCTGGGCGCTGTCTTCCAGGCTCTGGCTTTCGTTCAGGCCCTGGCGGAGGAACTGGCGCATCACCGGGAAGCGCTGAATGGCCAGGTCGGTCTCGGCATCGCCGCCGGCGACGTAGGCGCCGACGCTGATCAGGTCGCGGCTCTGCTGGTAGCGCGACCACAGCTGCTTGAAGCGCTGGGCGTGCTGCAGCTGCTCGGGGCTGACCACCTGGGGCATCACCCGGCTGATCGAGGCCTCGATGTCGATGGCCGGGTAATGGCCTTCCTCGGCCAGCCGGCGCGACAGCACGAAGTGGCCGTCGAGCACGCCGCGGGCGGAGTCGGCGATCGGGTCCTGCTGGTCGTCCCCCTCGCTGAGCACGGTGTAGAAGGCGGTGATCGAGCCGCCGCCCTTCTCGCCGTTGCCGGCGCGTTCCACCAGGCGCGGCAGGCGGGCGAACACCGATGGCGGGTAGCCCTTGGTCGCCGGCGGCTCGCCGATGGCCAGGGCGATCTCGCGCTGGGCCTGGGCGAAGCGCGTCAGCGAGTCCATCAGCAGCAGGACGTTCTTGCCCTTGTCGCGGAAGTATTCGGCGATGCGCGTGCAGTACATGGCTGCGCGCAGGCGCATCAGCGGCGCGTCGTCGGCGGGGGATGCGACCACCACCGAGCGCTTGAGGCCCTCCTCGCCGAGGATGTGCTCGATGAATTCCTTCACCTCGCGGCCCCGTTCGCCGATCAGCCCGACCACGATGATGTCGGCCTTGGTGTACTTGGTCATCATGCCCAGCAGCACCGACTTGCCCACGCCGGTGCCGGCGAACAGGCCCAGGCGCTGGCCGCGGCCGACGGTGAGCAGCGAGTTGATCGAGCGGATGCCGACGTCCATGGGTTCGTGGATCGGCTCGCGCTTGAGCGGGTTGATGGTCGGGCCGTCCATCGGCACCCAGTCCTCGGCGCGCATCCCGCCCTTGCCGTCCAGGGCGCGGCCGACGCCGTCGAGCACCCGGCCGAGCATGGACATGCCCATGGGCAGGCGGCTGCTGTCGGGCAGCGGCACCACGCGGGCGCCGGGGGCGATGCCGGCGAGGCTGCCGACCGGCATGAGGAAGATCTTGCTGCCGGAAAAGCCCATGACCTCGGCCTCCACCTGCACCGAGTGGTAGCCGCTATCGTTGATCACCATGCAGCGGCTGCCCACCGCCGCCTGCAGGCCCTCGGCCTCCAGGGTCAGGCCGACCATGCGCAGCAGGCGGCCCTCCACCACCGGCTGCGCCGGCAGTTTGGCGGCTTCCATATAGCCTTCCAGGCGCTTGGCGAAACTCACCCGGTCAAGGCGCATCGGGCTTGTCCAGATCGATGTGCAGGTCCGGCTCCAGCGCGTGGGTGGCCTGCTCGCGCTGCTGCTCGAAGAGTTGCTTGGTGATCTGCGCCAGGCGCGTCTCGATGCTGGCGTCGATGCGCGAATGCTCGGTCTCGATGCGGCAGCCGCCGGGCAGCAGCTGCTCGTCCTCGAGGATGCGCCAGCTTTCCTCATGGCGGTCGCGCAGCGCCTTGACCAGCTCGAAGTCCTGCGGATTGACGTGGATACGCACGTTGTCGCTGCCCATCGGCAGTTGCTTGAGCGCCTCGCGCAATACCTGGCGCAGCTGGCTGGAGTCGCCCTCCAGCTCGCGCTGGATGACCTGGCGCGCCACCTGGCCGACCAGGTTGACCAGCATCTGCTCGATCAGCAGGTCCTGCTCGGCGATGGGCTCGAACAGCTGGCCCATCAGTGTCTCCAGGCCGGCCAGGCGCTCCTGCAGCGCCGCCTCGGCCTCCTGCCGGGCCTTGAGCTGGCCGGCGTGGAAGCCGTCCTTCTCGCCGGTGGCGAAGCCTTCGTTGTAGGCGTCCTGGCGGATCGCTTCCAGCTCCTCGAGCGTCAGCGGTTTGACTTCCTCGACGGGGACTTCCTCCACCGCCGGGGTTTCCGGCTCCTCCGGCTCGGGCGCAGGCTCCGGCGGCCGCTCCACCACCGGGTCGAAGCTGGGCAACGCCCAGCGGTCGAAGCCGGCGACGTCGCGCGCGCGGATCAGGCCATCGTGTTCCTCGCCCTTGGGTTTCGCGGGACCACTCACTTAGATCATCTCCTCGCCACCCTTGCCGCCGAGAACGATCTCCCCGGAGTCGGCCATGCGCCGGGCGATGGTGAGGATTTCCTTCTGCGCGCCCTCCACTTCGCTGACGCGCACCGGGCCGCGGGCCTCCAGGTCGTCGCGCAGCAGTTCGGCGGCGCGCTTGGACATGTTGCGGAAGATCTTCTCGCGGATGCCCTCGTCCGAGCCCTTGAGGGCCAGCACCAGCACGTCCGAGGAGACTTCTCGAAGCAGCGCCTGGATGCCGCGGTCGTCGACGTCGGCGAGGTTGTCGAAGACGAACATGAGGTCCTCGATCTGCCCGGAGAGGTCTTCGTCGACGTCGCGGATGGCGTCCATCAGGGCGCCTTCCACCGAGCTGTCGAGGTAGTTCATGATGTCCGCCGCGCGCTTCACCCCGCCCATGGTGGTGCGGGTGGCGTTGGCGTTGCCGGCGAACTGCTTCTCGAGGATCAGGTTGAGTTCCTTCAGCGCCGAGGGCTGCACTGTGTTCAGCGAGGACACGCGCAGGACGATGTCCAGGCGCACCTTGTGGTCGAAGTGGCTGAGCACTTCGGCGGCCTGGTCCGGGTCCAGGTAGGCGACGACGATGGCCTGGATCTGCGGGTGCTCGTAGCGGATGACGTCGGCCACGGCGCGCGGCTCCATCCACTTCAGGCTGTCCAGGCCGCTGGTGTTGCCGCCCAGCAGGATGCGGTCGATGAGGTTGTTGGCCTTGTCCTCGCCCAGGGCCTGGGTGAGCATCTTGCGGATGTAGCCGTCGGCGCCGACGCCCAGGCTGGTCTGGTCGCCGACCACCTCGACGAACTCGCTCATCACCTGCTCGACCTGCTCGCGATGCACGTTGCGCATCTGCGCCATGGCCACGCCGACCCTCTGCACTTCCTTCGGGCCCATGTGCCGCAGCACCTGGGCCGCGTCGGTCTCGCCGAGGGACAGCAGGAGAATGGCGGCCTTGTCGACCTTGGTCAGTTTGGCGTTCAACCGGGTCTCGCTCATACCGCATCACTCATCGGAGTTGATCCAATCCTTCACTACCTGGGCCACGCGGCCCGGGTCCTGAGCCACCAGGCTCTTGATCGCGTTCAGCTGCGCATCGTACCCCTCGCTGGGGCTGGGCAACAGGATGCTCGGCGGGCCGCCCAGGCTGACGCGGTCCTCGGCCAGCTCGCCTTCCAGGCCGCCCATCTCGCCCAGGGCCATGTCGCCGCCGCCGGCGCCGGCCACCAGGGCCTTGTTCTTGTTGCCGGCGAGGTTGTTCAGCACCGGGCGCAGCACGCCGAACACCAGCACCAGGATGAAGACGATGCCCAGCACCTGCTTGACGATGTCCCAGAACCAGGGCTGCGAGTAGAACGGCGGCGAGGCGATCTCCAGGTTCTGCTCCGGGGCGAAGGGCGCGTTGATCACGCTGACGCTGTCGCCGCGGCTGGCGTCGTAGCCCACCGCGTCCTGCACCAGGCGGGTGAAGCGCGCCAGTTCGTCGGCGCTCCAGGGCTTGTGGCTGACTTCGCCGGTCTTGGCGTCGGCGACCATGTGGTCGTCCAGCACCACCGCGACGGAAAGCCGGCGCAGGCGGCCCTGCTGCTGCTTGGTGTAGCTGATGGAGCGGTCCAGCTCGTAGTTGCGGGTGTTCTGCTCGCGCTTGTCGGTGGGGTACGGCGCCAACACCGGACGGCCGGTCTTCGGGTCGATGATGGTCTGGCCGTTGGCGTCCTTCAGCGGCTGGCCCGGGGCGACGAAATCGCCGCCGGCGCTCTTGCCGGTCTGCTGCGGCGCGCTGGCCGGGCCCGGCGGCTGGTTCGACAGCGCCCCCGGCACGCCCTGCGGGCCGTTGCTGTTCTGGCGTTCCTCGTTGTTCACCTGCTCGCTGCGCAGGGCCGGCTGGTCCGGGTTGTAGGACTCGGCGGTGGATTCCACGGCGCTGAAGTCGACGTCGGCGGACACCTCGGCCTTGTAGCGGCCATCGCCCAGCACCGGCTGCAGGATGCTGTGCACGCGCTGGGTGAACATGCTTTCCATGCGCCGGGAATAGTCGAACTGCTTGCCGGCCATGGTCAGCTCGGACAGCTCCTGCTGGTCGGAGAGCAGGTTGCCCTTCTGGTCGACCACGGTGACCTGGGACTTGTCCAGTTCCGGCACGCTGGTGGCCACCAGGTTGACGATCGCCAGCACCTGGCTGGGCTCCAGGCTGCGCCCCGGGTACAGCTCGACCAGCACCGAGGCGGTGGGCTTGCGCTCGTCGCGGACGAACACCGAGCTCTTCGGGATGGCCAGGTGCACGCGGGCGGCCTTGACGTTGTTCAGGCTGGAGATGGTGCGCGCCAGTTCGCCTTCCAGGCCGCGACGGTAATTGGTCGCCTCCATGAACTGGCTGGTGCCCAGGGCCTGTTCCTTGTCGAGGATCTCGAAGCCGACGTTGCTGTCGGTGGGCGTCAGGCCGGCGCCGGCCACCTTGATGCGGGCGCGGCCGAGGTCGTCGGCCTTGACCAGCAGGGCGCCGGAGTTGGGGTCGACCTTGTAGTTGATGTCGGCGGCGTTCAGCGTCTCGACCACCTTGTTGGCGTCGACGCCGTTGAGGCTGCCGTACAGCGGCTTGTAGTCCGGCTGCTGGGACCACAGCACCATGCCGAAGCCGATGGCGATGCTCGCCGCCAACCCGACCAGCAGGCCGACCTGGCGCAGCACCGGCATCTCGGCGAGGCTTTCGAGGAACTGCAGGCCCATCAGCGGCTTCTTCAGCATTTCGGCTGCGCCGGCTTTGGCGGGGACCTGGTTGTCTACAGTGGCTTCGGCCATGAACTATCTACCTACCCCGTGGCTCAGATGGGCATCTGCATGATGTCCTGGTAGGCCTGGACCAGTTTGTTGCGCACCTGGGTCATGGCCTGGAAGGACACGCTGGCCTTCTGCGAAGCGATCATCACGTCGGTCAGGTCGACGTTGCTCTGGCCCACCTCGAAGGCATTGGCCAGCGCGCTGGCGGCCTGCTGGGTGGAGTTCACCTTGTTCACCGCCTGGCCGAGCATGTCCGAGAAGCTCGGCGCGCCCTCCACGGCAGCCGGCGCCGAGGCGGCCGGCTTGGCCTTGGCCATGGCGTCCATCTGCATGGAGCGCATTTCCAGTAGCAGGCGGTTGAACTCGATACCCTGACTCATTTGCTTTCCCTCTGACTACGGGCCGCGGCTTTTTTGACGCCGCGGCGCTTTGGCATAGGGGATTGCAACAAGGGTGCCAGGTTTCAGGGGGACTTGTAGGATGTGGCTATTGGGAGCAAGAGCCCCTCACCCCAGCCCTCTCCCGGAGGGAGAGGGAGCCCCTCCTCTGCCGTGCGAATCAAGGCATGCAGCCTGGAACATCGGTGTCGGCCACACCTATGCGCCAGGAGAAAACCATCGCCTATCGCCGCGCCGAACGGCCCCCTCTCCCTCTGGGAGAGGGCTGGGGTGAGGGTGCTCTATCCAGGCTCCAATGCCAACAGAATCGCCTCCAACACCCCCTCCGTCCGCACCAGCACGTCATGGTTCCAGAACCGCAACACCCGCAGCCCCTGGCCCCTCAACCAGGCATCCCGCTCGACATCCGCGGCACTTCCCAGGTGCTGCCCGCCATCCAACTCCACCACCAACTGCCGCTCATGACAGTAGAAATCCGCCACATACGGCCCCAGCGGCACCTGACGCCTGAATTTCCAGCCGAGTAGCCGGCGATCCCGCAAACGACTCCACAACAGCCGCTCCGCGTCGGTTTGCCGACGCCGCAGCCCCCGGGCGAATTCCGTTGGCTTCGACATGCCCTGCCCCTCCTCCATGGAAAAGCAGAACCCTGCGCCACCCACCGCCGTCACGACTGCCGGCAAGCGCTGAAACCACCACGGGAAACTCCCCTCACCACACAAAGAAAAGGCCCGCGAACAGCGGGCCCGAACAGGGGAAACCGGCGCCTCTCAGCTGGCGTACAGGTAAGCCTCCACATCCATCCCCGCGTCACGCATCTGCGCCAGCTTGTAGCGCAGGGTACGCGGGCTGATGCCCAGGCGTTCGGCGGCTTCCTTGCGGCGGCCACGTTCGCTGCGCAGGGTGTCGATGATCATCTGGAACTCGCGGCGGCGCAGGTCTTCGCCGAGGCCGCCGGCGTTGTCCGCGGGCGCCGACGGAATTCCGGCGCTGGCGGCGGCCGCCACCGGGGCGGGCTGCACCAGGGGGATCACGGGCGCTACGGGCGCCATGCCGATGGGGGCGTTCAGGCACAGGTCCAGGGCGCGGACCTGGCCGCCCTGCTGCAGGATCAGCGCGCGCTGGATGGCGTTGTCCAGCTCGCGCACGTTGCCCGGCCAGGGGTGCGTCAGCAGGGCGTCGCGAGCATCGGCGGCCAGGCTCACCGCGCCCAGGTTCATCTTCTTCACGTACTTGGCCAACAGGCGCTCGGCCAGCGGCAGGATGTCCGCCGGGCGCTCGCGCAGGGCGCGCCAGGCCAGGGGGAAGACCGACAGGCGATAGTACAGGTCCTCGCGGAAGCGCCCCGCCGCCACCTCGCCGAGCAGGTCGCGGTTGGTGGTGGCCAGCACGCGGATGTCCAGTTCGATCGGCTTGCGCGCCCCCACGCGCTCCACCTCGCGCTCCTGCAGCACCCGCAGCAGCTTGGCCTGCAGCGCCAGGGGCATCTCGGAAATCTCGTCGAGGAGAATGGTGCCGCCGTCGGCCAGCTCGAACTTGCCCGGCTGCGCGGCGATGGCGCCGGTGAAGGCGCCCTTCTCGTGGCCGAACAGGGTGGCCTCGAGCATGTTGTCGGGAATGGCCGCGCAGTTGATGGCGATGAAAGGCTTGCCGGCGCGCGGCGACTGCTGGTGGATGTAGCGCGCCAGCACTTCCTTGCCGGTGCCGGACTCGCCGGAGATCAGCACGGTGGAATCGCTGCGCGCCACCCGCGCGGCCAGCTCCAGCAACTGGCGGCTGGCCGGCTCCACGGCCACCGGCCCCTCGCCCTCGGCGACGGGCGCCTGGCCCAGGGCGTGGCGGGCCACCAGCTCCAGCAGCACCTTGGGCTCGAAGGGTTTCACCAGGTAGTCGGCAGCGCCCTGGCGCATGGCGTCGACGGCGCGCTCGACGGCGCCGAAGGCGGTCATCAGCAGCACCGGCAGCTGCGGGTAGCGGGCGCGGATCAGGCCGAGCAACTGGTGGCCGTCCATGCCGGGCATGTTGACGTCGCTGACCACCAGGCCGAAGGCCTCGCGCTGCAGGGCGACCAGGGCCGCCTCGGCGCTGTCCACGGCGGTGAACTCGCAGCCGCCGATCAGCAGGGTATCGGAGAGGGCTTCGCGCAGGGCGCGGTCGTCTTCGACGAGCAGGATTCTGGCGGGCATGGGGTTATTCCTTGTGTTCACGGACAGGGGCCGCGATCAGCGGCAGGACCAGGCTGGCGCAGGTGCCACGGCCTGGTCGCGATTGCAGGCGCAGTTCGCCGTGGTGCGCCTTGGCCACCGCCTTGACCACCGCAAGGCCGAGGCCGGTGCCGGTGGTCTTGGTGGTGAAGAAGGGCTCGCCCAGGCGCGCCAGGGTGGCGGCGTCCATGCCCGGGCCGCTGTCGCTGATGGCCAGGCGCAGGCTGTCGCCGCGAGCGTAGAGGTGGACTTTCAGGCGCACGTCCTGGCCGCCGGCCTGGATGGCGTTGTGCAGCAGGTTGAGGACGCTGCCGACCAGGGTGTCGCGGTTGCACAGCAGCTCGCCGCCGCGCACGTCGCATTGCCAGCGCAGTTGCAGGCCGGCGACATGGGCCTCGGCGGCGGCGCGCAGGCCGGCGAACAGCTCCGCCGGGCTCAGGCGATCCGGCAGCGGAAGGTCGCCGCGGGCGAATACCAGCATGTCGCGCACCTGGTTCTCCAGCTCCTGCAGGCGCTCCTTGAGGCGCCCGGCGAAGCGCTGCTGCTGTTCCAGCGGCAGCGCCTGCTCGCTCAGGTGGCCGGCGTAGAGCATGGCCGCGGACAACGGCGTGCGGATCTGGTGGGCCAAGGACGCGACCATCCGGCCCAGGGCCGACAGGCGCTCGTGGCGGGCCAGTTGGTCCTGCAGGCGGCGGGTCTCGGTGAGGTCGTTGAGCAGTACCAGTTGCCCCGGCTCGCCATTCAGCGAGCGGGTGGCGATGGACAGGCGGCGCCCGTCGCGCAGGGAAATCTCGTGGCCGTCATCCTTGCGCGGCGCGAAGCAGCGGGCGATGACCTGGCGCCACAGCATGCCCACCAGGGGCTGGCCGAGCAGGCCGCGCGCCGCCGGGTTGGCCTCGCGCACCACGCCCTGGCCGTCGATGACGATGACGCCGCCGGGCAGCAGGTCCAGCAGGCTCTGCAGGCGGTTGGCCAGGCGTTCCTTCTCCGCCAGCTCCTGCATGCGCTGGGCGCTGACCAGGGCCAGTTGTCCCTTCAGTTCGCTGACCCGCGCCTCCAGCATGCTGTACGACTGGTTCAGCTGGGTGGACATCTGGTTGAACAGGGCGAAGGCCTGGTCCAGGCCGGCGCGGCCGTTCTCCTCCGGCGCATCGCTGGAGGTCGGCTGGGACTGCTGGGGTACGGCTGGCATCATGCTGTCTCTCTTCCATCCGACGTCGTGAAAGCGTCGGCTGGCAGAGTCTTAGCAATCTGCGTGCCTAAAAATTAGTCCTTTATTTTCAGGCACTTATTGGAAGGCAGTGGCAAGCGGCGTCAATCCTCCGCCACTTCCTCCTCGCGACGGCTCATGCCGTACTTGCGCATCTTCTCCACCAGGGTGGTGCGGCGGATGCGCAGGCGCTCGGCGGCGCGGGCGACCACGCCGTTGGCGTCGTCCAGGGCCTGCTGGATCAGCCCCTGCTCGAGGTTGGCCAGGTAGTCCTTGAGGTCGATGCCCTCGGCCGGCAGCATCGCCGGCGAGTCCAGGCCCGGCAGCCCGGCGGTGATGGCGGCGCGCTCTTCCAGCTCCTCGCGCAGGCTGCTGGCGAGTTGCTCGTCCTCGTCGTCGACGTGGCGGAATTTCTTCGGCAGCTCGCCCACGCCGATCACCCCGTAGGGGTGCATGATCGCCAGGCGTTCCACCAGGTTGGCCAGCTCGCGCACGTTGCCCGGCCAGTCGTGGCGGCACAGCGACATGATGGCGGCGGAGTTGAAGCGGATGGAGCCGCGCTTCTCGTGCTCCATGCGCGAGATGAGTTCGTTCATCAGCAGCGGGATGTCTTCCACCCGCTCGCGCAGCGGCGCCATCTCGATGGGGAAGACGTTGAGGCGGTAGTACAGGTCCTCGCGGAAGCTGCCGCCCTCGATCATCTTCTCCAGGTTCTTGTGGGTCGCGGCGATGATGCGCACGTCGACGTTCTGCGTCTTGTTGCTGCCGACACGCTCGAAGGTGCGCTCCTGCAGCACGCGCAACAGCTTGACCTGCATCGGCAGCGGCATGTCGCCGATCTCGTCGAGGAACAGGGTGCCGCCGTTGGCCAGCTCGAAGCGCCCGGCGCGGCTGGTGATGGCGCCGGTGAAGGCGCCCTTCTCGTGGCCGAACAGTTCGCTTTCCAGCAGCTCGGCGGGAATGGCCCCGCAGTTAACCGGCACGAAGGGCGCTTCGCGGCGCTTGGAGTGGTAGTGCAGGTTGCGCGCCACCACTTCCTTGCCGGTGCCGGACTCGCCGAGGATGAGCACGCTGGCGTCGGTGTCGGCCACCTGCTGCATCATCTGCCGCACCTGCTGGATGGCCCGGCTGGTGCCGACCAGGCTGCGGAACAGGTTGGGCTCGCGCTGGCGGCCGCGCTCGCGGGCCTGGTCGTACATCTCGCGGTAGACCTGGGCGCGGTGCAGGGAATCGAGCAGCTTGTTGTAACTGGGCGGCATCTCCAGGCTGGCCAGCACGCGGCGGCGCAGCTCTTCCGGCCAGTCGGTCGGCGCCGAGTCGCCGATCAGCAGCACCGGCAGGAACTCGTCCCAGGCCGAAAGCTGCTTGAGCAACTCCAGGGCGCCGCCCTTGTGCTCGACGCTGCCGAGCAGCACGCAGAGCACGCCGCGGCTGCCGTTGGACAGGTCGTCGACCGCCAGGCGCCATTCGCGGCTGCGGCTGGACAACTGGTCCTCGCCGAGGAAGTTGAGGATGGTGGAGAGTTCGCGGCAACGCTCCAGGTCGTCGTCAATCAGCAGAATCTTGGTTTCACGCCACATCTTGCTCTTGTCTTCCGAAGGCATGTGGGCCGGCGAACGGCAACGGGAAAGAGGCGGAAACAATCCGCCATCATTTGGCCACTAAGTAAAGTCAAAAATGTGGCGAGAGTCAAATTTATGGCGTGATTTATTCGTTGTTTCCGACGGAAGAACTTACCTGCTGGCACGAACGGCGGCAACGGCGAAAACAGGGGCCGCGCCGAACGGGCGACCCGCGGGGCTCAGCCGAAAAGCTGATAGACCTTGGCGCCCTTGTGCGACCGATTGACGCGGATGATTTCCTCGGCCACGCCCTGGCGCTGGCGGGTGACTTCCTGGACCAGTTCGCGGTACAGCACGAGCAAGCCTTCGAGGCTGCGCTTGAGGTCGCTGTCGTCGTCCAGCGGCTCGTGCATGGCGGCATCCACGTGCTGGCGGCACTCCAGGTCCAGCCGGGCGATGGCTTCCCAGTCCTGCTCCGCCAGGGCGGTGCCCAGGGCGGTGCGGGTTTGTTCGATACGCTCGACGGCGAGGGTCATGCTTCGTGTCTCCTGGAGGGACGGTATTACTGCGGGATACCGTCCCAACCTTCCTTGATGCTGCGAAGCAGGTTGGCCACTTCGTCGAGCATATGTTCGTCGTTCTGCCGGTTGGCCTCAAGCAGGCGGCGACTCATGTAACCATACAGGGCATCCAGCCGCTCGGCATACTCACCGCCCTTCTTCAGGTCCAGCGAACTGCGCAAGCCGCCGATAATGCCCAATGCCTTGCCGATCAGTTGGCCCTTTTCCGCCAACCGCCCGCGCTGCATGGAACCGCGAGCCTGAGCGATACGGTTCAGCCCCCCCTCCATCAGCATCTGGATCAGGCGGTGCGGAGTAGCCTCGTGGATCTGCGCCTGGACACCGACGTTCTGGTACTGGCGAAGCGCGGCCATCGCGTTCATTGCATGCTCCCCTGGTCTGGAAGAATTACTGTTCGATGTCCAGGGTATCGGCGTCTTGGAGGCTTTCTTTAGGCCTTCGAGTCGATCGGCATCAATCGTCGTCGGAGCTGTTCAGCGCGTTGAGCGTAGTGAGCACGCTGCTGCTGGTGGCGTTCAACTGAGCGACGAGCGTGTCCATGGCGTTGTACTTGGCGTAGAGGATCTCGGTCAGCTTGGCGGTTCGGGTGTCCAGGTCGGTCTGCTGCGTCGTCAGGCTGCTGAGTGTGGAGTTGATCGAGTCCTCCTTCTGGTCCAGCAGGCCATCGGTTTTGGAATACTGCTCGACGGCGTTGTACATGCCTTTGAGGAAGCCGTCGCTGCCGGTGAAGAAGCTCTGGACATCCGAGGCATAGGTCGACAAACCGCTGCTCAGCTTGCTGCTGTCGACGCTGAGGGTTCCATCCTTGTTGCTGGTGATGCCCAGCTGGGAAAGGACCACGAGCGAGCCGCTACCGCTGGACAGGTTGACCATCTGGTTACGCAGGCCGTTGACCAGCGAGCGGGTCATGGAGTCGCTGGTCAGGGCGCCGGCCGAGCTGCTGGTGTTGCCATCCTCGTCGGTAGTGGTGGTGACACTGGTCAGGCTGCTGATGGTCGTCATCAGCGTGTTGTAGGCATCGACGAAGCTCTGGATGTTGGTGGTCAGCGCCTCGGTATTGGTCGCCACGCTGACGGTGGCCGAACCAGTGGCGGCCAGTTCGAAGGTGACACCGCTGACAGCGGAACTGACTGTGTTGCTCGAACTGGTCATGCTCAGACCATCGAGGGTGTACTGCGCATCCGTGGCCTGAGTCAGGTAGCCACCGCTGGAGCTGCTGTAGGCCGCCGTACCGTCGATGCTCAGCGCCGACAGGCTGCTGTCGCCGCTGGTGGTCACGCTGATATCGGTACCGCTGCCGGTGGTCGTGGAACTGAGCACCAGGCGCGAGCCGGTGGAGTCGGTGATGATGTTCGCTGAAATCCCCGAGGTGCTGCTGAGCTTGTTGATGCTGTCACGGATGTCGGACAGGCTGGCCCCGGCAGCGATGGATACGGTATAGGTCGAATCACCCTGGGATAGCTTCAGCTTGCCGGCGCCATAGCTGGTGGAAGCGTCGACATACTGGCTGGCGACTTTCGACGAAGTGGCCAGCTGACTCACCTCCAGCGAATAGCTGCCAGCCGTAGCCGAGGAGTCGACGGTCGCCGTGGCGACGTCGCTGTCGGAGGATGTGGCAGCCAGGCCGGAGAACGAGTCGGCGCTGTTCAACGAGGCGACAGCCAGTTGGAAGGTCGACAGAGCGCTCTTGAGAGTGCCTACCGCCGACAACTGGGTAGTGTAGGACGAGGTCAGGTTATCGATCTGGTTCTGCTTGGCGCTGGTTTGCGCCTTGACCAGGGCACTGACGATCGAGTCGATGTCCAGCCCGGTTCCCAAGCCGGTCGATGAGATCCCTGATGAGCTGATCGTCGACATGTCCATCCTCCTTATAGCGGGTTCTTGACACTATGGTCTTAGTGGACCTGCCTCAGCAAGAAGCAGGCCAGGCTTCACGCCTGCTCGCTGAACAGCAGGTTGCCGGACTCCCTGAAACTCTCCGCCAGGCGCACGGCAACCTCGGAGGGAATCTGCCTGATCAGGTCTCCGCTCTGCGCATCCACCACCTTGACCACAGTGATGCCGGAGTCCTCATCGAGAGAAAACTCCAGGTTGCGATGAATCATCTGCGAACTGCTCCGCAGGTCATCCACGGCACGCTCCAGGGACGCTCGATCCGGCAGCGACGCGGAATTGCCGTCAGATGGCGAATCCTTGCCAGGTGTAACCGTGCTCTTGCCGCCAGCCACGGCAACCCCGATGGGCCCTTGCGCCGTAGCGGCGGGAGCCGGGTTCGTCGAGCCGAGGGTCGAAAGGGTGATCGTCATCAGCGCTTCCTCCTGTTCCTGGACAAACGCAGGAAGGGCGCAGCGCGCCCTTCCTCCGTCTCACCTTGTCGCGAGGACTTATTGCAGCAGCTTGAGAACAGCGGAAGGCTGCTGGTTGGCCTGGGCCAGTACCGCAGTGGCGGCCGACTGCAGGGTCTGCTGCTTGGTCATCTCCGCGGTTTCCGCGGCGAAGTCCGCATCCTCGATCACGCTACGCGACGAGGTGGCGTTCTCGGCGATGCTCTGCAGGTTGGCGATGGTGCTGTCCAGACGGTTCTGCACCGCACCGAGCGCCGAGCGCTGGGTGTCGATCTGCTTGAGCGCGTCGTCGATGACCTGGATCGCGGCCTGGGCGTTCTTGGTAGTGGTGATGTCTAGGTCCTGGACGGTGGTGCCACTGGTGGTGACCAAGGTACCGCCGGTCAGCGTATCGGAACCGGTGGTGGAGATCGCCTTGCTGGAAGTCAGCGAGATGGTGCCGTCGTCGTTGGCCGAGGCAGTGATGCCGCTGATGTTGCTGTTGAGTGCGCTGACGATGTCGTTGGTGGTGTCACCCTCGTCGTAGGCCACTTCGTAGGTCTTCGCCGTGCCGTCGCTGCCGGTCAGGGTCAGGGACACGGTGCCCGAGGCAGTGGCCGCGCCGTTGGTGACGTTGGCTACCGACAGGCTGCCGCTGGCCAGGGAAGAAGAACCCTTCAGCGCGGTGGCACTCATGTCGTTGAGCGTGAAGCTCACGGTCTCGTTGGCGTTGGCGCCGATCTGGAAGGTCATGGTGCCATTGGTGCCAGCCGAACCGTCCAGCAGGCTGATGCCCGAACTGCCGCCACCGTAAGTGGTGGTATCGGCGATGCGAGTGAGTTCGGCGGTCAGCGATTCGAACTCCTGGTTCAGCGACTCACGGTCGTCGTCGCTGTTACTGCCGTTCGCCGACTGCACGGCCAGGACGCGCATGCGCTGCAGGATATTGGTGGATTCCTGCAGGGCGCCTTCAGCGGTCTGGGCGATGGAAATGGCGTTGTTGGCGTTGTCCACTGCCTGGTTCAGGCCGTCGACCTGGCTGGTCAGGCGGTTGGAAATCTGCAGACCCGCGGCATCATCCTTGGCGCTGTTGATTTTCAGGCCGGTGGACAGACGGGTCATCGCGGTGGTCAGGTCCTTGGTGGCATTGTTCAGGTTCTTCTGAACGTTCAGGGACGCGATGTTGGTATTGACGGTAAGGGCCATGACGAGATCCTCGTGGATAGGCGACTGCTTTCAGTTGGTTCCTGGCCCTTGGCTGGTGCCGCCCGTAATGGCCTGGAGAACCTTCGTTAGGGTTATCGTCCTCCGTCGTTTTTGCTTTAGGGCGATTTTCTTTTTTTTTTCAAGCCCCTTCTGCGCGACGCCCCGCGAAGATGCTGAAAGCCCCGCAGGGCGGGGCTTTCAGTGGAAACACAGGGACAGGGGACGTTCAGTCCGGCTGCCAGGCGCGGTGCCAGCGGTCGAGATTGGCATCGCTCAGCATCCATTCCCCCCGTACTTTGTCGCGCAACTCGTCGCCCAGCCGCGCAGTGGTATCGAGGTCGGCCAGGTGCATGCGGATCGCCTCCACCCAGTCGAGGAAGCGGTTCTTCACCCGGGTGACGGGAAGGTCGCCGGCATAGGCCCGGTTGTCGCTGCACACCACCGGGAAGCCACAGGCACCGTATTCCAGCAGACGCAGATTGCTCTTGCACTGGTTGAACAGGTTGTCTTCCAGCGGCGCCAGGGCCAGGTCGAGATCAAGGCTGGCGAGCTTTGCGGCATAGCGATCGATCGGAACGCCCGGATGGAACTCATGGATGTAAGGGCGCAACGCCTCCGGGCACATGCCGAAGAACACCCATTCCACCTCGTCGGCCAGCGCTTTCACCACATCGGCGATCAGTTCGAGGTCGCCGGTATGCCCCGCACCGCCCGCCCAGCCCACCCGTGGCTTGGCCGAACGCTGCCGCTGGCCCGCCGCAAGTTCGCCCCACCACTGCGGAACCAGGCAGTTTTGCACCACCCGGATGTCGCCGTGCAGGTCGGCAAACGCCTCGGCCAGCGCCGGGGTGGAGACCACGAAGCGGTCGACGTAGCCCAGGCCACGGCGCAGCGACCTGAGGATATCCTTGGGCATGTGCCTGCGGTGTGCGCTTTTCAGCGGCAGGTTCGGCAGGTAGTCGTCGAGTTCGTAGACCTTGAAGGCGTTCGAGAAGGCCTTCATTCGACGCATGGCCTCCAGACGCTCGTCACCGATCTGCCGCTGCAGCACGATGACGTCCGGTGCGTAACGCTCCAGGTCGGCCACGTGCAGCAGGCCGTGGGTCACTACGCCATCGATCAGGCCATGCTCGCGCTGTTCCCGGAACGGCTGGATGACACGGTAGTGGCCGCAGCCGAAGGTATCGGCGAAGTGCGCCAGGACCGTCGGCACCGGCTGCCAGGTCAGCGGACGCCAGGTCAGTTGGGTATCCGTGAGGACGAAACCGGCGCGATTGCGAACCCGCGAGAAGTTCGGGTTGTACGCCGGGTCGCGGGCCAGGCGTGGCAGCCAGCGGGCGTAGAAGGCGTCCTGCAGTTCCACCGGTTCGGCTTCCGTAGCCGGGCTGTGCAGCAGGGTCGCATGGGGCGTCCACACCACCAGGTAACCAGCCTCGCCGGCGCGCAGGCAGAGATCGACATCGCCGCCGCGCTCGGCGAAGTCGCCCTCGTCCAGGCCCCCCAGTTCATCGAACAGCGCCTTGCGGATCATCAGGCAGCCATCGGAGACCGCACTGTAGTTCTGCGCCACCTGCAGGCGGTTCATGTAGCCAGTGGCGTTCATGTCCTCGCCGATGAAGGCGTGCCCGGCGATGCCGCGCAGGCCCAGCACCAGCCCGGCATGGGTGATGCGCCTCTCGCCGTCGAGGGTCCGCGCGCCGACGATACCGACCTCCGGGCGCTGCGCCTGGTTGACCAGTTCGCCCAGCCACTCGCCCTGGAAGACGGCGGCCTCCGGGCGCAGCAGCAACAGATAGTCGCCATGGGCGTGGGTAGCAGCCAGGTTCTTCAGGCGCGCGTCGGCCAGCGGCTCGCCCGAGCGCAGCACGCGGACGCGCTCGGCGGCCATCTGCTCGACACCTGCGAGCCACTGGCGGGTGGCCGGGTTCTCGCTGGCATTGTCCACCAGCAGGATTTCATAGTTGGGGTAGGCCGTGTGTTCGAGGAGGCTCATCACGCAGCGCTGCACGGCCGCGAGTTGGTCGCGCAGGACGATGAGGATGGACACCGACGGCTGTCCGGCATGGCCATAGTCGATCTGGTAGCGGCCCGGCAGCGGGCTCAGGACCCGCGCCCGCTCGTAGCCACGCGCGAGCAGGTGGCGCTGCAGGGTGCGCTCCTCGTCGGGGTTGGCCTGCAGACGCGCGGCCGGGGTGCTGAGCAGCGGTTCGGAAAGATGCGCCAGGCCGCCCAGCCCGCCCTCTTCCACCAGGCGCAGCAGCAGGTCGAATTCCAGGGCCCGCGGATAACCCGCGTCGAAGCCGCCCATTTCGAGGAGCGCCTCGCGGTTGTACAGGCAGTGACGCGCCTGGGACGCCGGGAAGCTGATCAGCAGGTCGAGGTTGAAGTCCGGGCGCAGCGCCGGCCCCTGGGATCCGTCCTCGCCGCGTAGCACCAGGTCGGTGGAAACCGCACGACACCCCGCGGCCGTCATCAGTTCGAGACCGGCGATCATCAGGCCGGAAGTGGTGAAGATATCGCCGGCGTAGGCCAGCAGGAGCCAATCCGCCGTACTGCCGCGCAGCGCCGCGTTGAGCGCTACGCCAAGACCATCGGCATCCACCGGCTGGTGCCGCAGGCGCAGCCCGTTGTGCAGTTGCGGAGGCTGGTCGGCCAGCAGCGTCACGCTGACGTTCGGATAGAGCCCGGCGGCGACCGCCAGGCTGTCGAGCGTCGCCTGCAATGCCGCGGCATCCTCGCCCACCAGCAGCACCTCGATGTGCACGCCCATGCCGTTGGCCTGCAGGTGCTCGTCGATCAGGCGCTTCTGTACCGGGCTGGGCTTGCGCTCCTCCAGCCACTCGTCGAAGCGCTCGTTCATCTCGCTCAGGGCATGGGCCCGGCGCAGGTTGGCGAGCAGGTCGACACGCTCGGGCGCTTGCTGCCGATGCAGCGGCGAGACCTCGACCCACTGGTCGCCGTCCTCGATGTACCAACCCAGGTCGCGCACGGCCTGGCGGAAGTCCTGGTGGCCCTTGTCGCCGATGCCCGGCTTGTCGCGGCCGATCTGGCTGAACTGCTCGCGGGAGACGCGGAAGTCCACCAGGGGCGCGGACAGGAACGCCAGATCCCCCTCTTGCAGCAGCTTGACGTAGAGCGCCAGGTCGCCCACCCAGCGGATGGGTACGCCATTGAGCGCCATGACCTGGTCGCCGAACGCGGCCACCGCCTCCCGGCGGCACAGCACGGTGCTGGGCTCGCCGATGAAGTTGACCGTGTATTCGGCCAGGAACGACGTCAGGCCAATGCCATCGACCAGCGCATCTTCCGAGAAGGGCAATGCGGTGGCCAGGATGTCCGGCAACTGCCGGCCCTGCTCATCGATGCGTCGACGCCGCGAACTGACCAGTGCAATGCCTGGCCGATCACGCATCGCGGCGACCATGCGCTCGACACACTCCGGCTGCAAGACGTCGTCGTCATACAGGAACTTCAGGTATTCACCGCTGGCCAGGCTGACGCACCTGGCCAGGTTCTTCGATTCGTGCAGACGTGTCTCGTTGTACGAATAGTGCACGGGAAAATCGAGAATGCCGCGATATTCGTCCACTACCTGCCGTACTTCGTCCGTCCGGCAGTCATCGCAGACAACCAGTTCCAGCGGCCGATAGGTCTGTTCCTGCAGGCTCTGCAGGGCCTCCTTGAGGTAGGCCGCCTTGTAGGCCGGCATTACAACGCTGACCAGCGGGTTAATGTCGTTGGGTTGGTCCACCATCACACCTCAATTTGGCTTCGGCGATCTGCGGGCAGCAGCCCACGGCTCGCGAGTTGAATTCGTCAAAACAGCAGATCCATCGCATCCACATCGAATACGGGAATGCCATGGCGTCGGGATACGTCCAGACGTTCGGGAAAATGGTTGTCGATGAAAATCGCCGGCGCGCGCACATGGTCGGACTTGGGCTCGCCTTCACGCAGATGGACGATCCGTTCGAACATCGTCAACGGGATATGCGCCGCTTCCAGGGTGGCCGTCAGATCACCGGCATGACGCGTGAGCAGCACCAGCCGCTTGTCCAGTTGCAGCAGCCGGTAGGCAAGACGCATCGCCTGTGGATTGGCGCGGCCGGCGCACACCAGGGTGTCGTCCAGGTCCAGGTAGCAGGTATCGAAGTCGTAATCGAGCACCGCCTTGTTTTCCAGGCGGCGCTCGACCAGTTGCAGGCGCGCCTCCGGCAACAGCAGCAAGTCACGCCCGAGGTAATCCTGCACAGCCAGCAATGGCAGGTTGACGCCAAGGGCGCGCGCCACGACCGAGCCGGTGGACAAGCGACTGCTGAACTCCAGCAGTTTCCAGTCGCCCTGGCGGTCCCTGCGAACCTGGAAGAACCAGGGCCCACGCAGGGCGAGCCGGGCGTTGAGCGTGGTGGCGATGTCGTTCAGTTGCGTATCGGTGGGCCGAGGTCCCGAGCGCATGGCGATGCCGCCCACCACACGCTCGCGGGAGCGCGCCCCGACGTGCAGCAGTTGGCCACGATGACTGGTGAAGCAATCCACGGTCAGCTCTTCGCCCGGCAGGTACTCGCAGACCAGCGGTTGCTGCACGACAGCCAGCGCCACGGCCAGCTCATCGGCATCGGCGACCAGGGTCACCCCCTGCCCGCCCTGCCCCTGGTCGGGCTTCACCACCACGGGCCAGGCCTCCACGGCCGCGGCATTGGCATATCGACGCGGAACCCATGGCGTATCGTCCAGCAATTCATAGGTCAACGATTTGCGCCGGGCGATGTGCGCCGTTCGAGCGTCACCGTTGACCAGTTGCACGCCAAGGCCTTCGACACGGGGCGCCAGGTAGTCCTGCACGCTGTCGTGGGTGGCGAACACCAGGTCGATGTTCCACTGCGCCAGCAAGTGCGCGAAGCACTCATCGAAGGTCGCATCGGCAATGTTGGGCAGGTGTGCGTGCCGGACATAGGCCTGCTCGCCGTGGTCGACACGGCTGGAAGCGCCGTGCAGCTCGACGTGCAGCGAGTGCTCCAGGGCACGGGCGATCTCCAGCCCCACCTCGGTGCCGCAGGGAAACACCAATACCCGGACCTTGCTCATTCCGACGGCGCCAGGTGGTGGTCGGCGAAGTATTGGGAAATGCACTCGCCGATAGCCGGATCGCGGTAGAAGAACACGTAGCGCTTGCGCGGGCCGCCAGTACTCATCTTCAGCGCGATGGCGGGGGTGCGGAAATCAACCTTCACGCCGAAGCGCCTGCCAATCTCGATGAGCGAGCGACCGGAATAATAGGAGGTGTGCCCTTCTTCGAACGGATAGGTGACAGTTTCCAGCGGCAGGTCATCGCGCAAGTTGGTGCTGGCGATGACCAGCCCGCTATCGCGCACTTTGTGCAGCAGGTTGGCGAAGTCCTCGTCCAGGTCGACGAAGTGCTCCACCACTTCGCAGGCGACCATCAGGTCGAATTCCGCCTCGCGTGAATCGAAGGAGACGAAATCCTGCGCTTCCTGGAAATTGCCCAGGTCGGATACGGCGACTCTGGAAACCGGCAACTGCTGCTGGATCAGCACATGATCCTGGGACAAGCCGGCGCCATAGACCACCACATCGGGAGCGAAAGCTTCGCCGAAGTGATTTTGCAGGATTTCGATGCCCATCTCCGCCATCCGGTACTCGCGGCGCGGAGTAACCCCATCGCCAGCTCGCACGCTGGTCTCGGGCTGACTGCCGGGGTCGAAGGGGGCGCAACGATAATCGTGGGTGTTGCCCGGGTTGCCAGCGTACCCGCAGCAACTGCAGATCACGAAGTCACAGGTTTTACCCAGCCATTTCTGGATGGTGCAGGTAACGGTTTCGAAGGAAAGGTCGGTGCTTCCGCACGCGCTGCATTGTAGGGTGGTCATGATTCTGATCCTTGCGGCTCTGGCAACCTGTTTCGCTTAAGGCAGGGGGCGGCGCAACTCGGCCGAGTGCCCGACGGGCAACTTGGGCGGGCGCTGCAGTATCGGTAGGCTGGTGATGACGTAGAGCAATGCCAGCCAGCGCGGCGAACGAGCCAGGGACGTATCCAGCGACTGGGACCTGATCGGCTCCCCCCGCAGGTTGCGCACGATGTCCGCCAGCGTGAGCGCAGGTGAGTACTCGGTGTTGCTTCCATGGCTGTACATGGAGTCGGTCAGGTGGGAAATCTCCTTGACCACCTCGGGGTTGAATCTGTTGCGGGCGAAGTGATCGATCGACCAATCGAACAATGTGCGCATGGCGTCGACTTCGTCCTGCAGCGGCAGCCGGCAGAGTTCGCGGGCGAACTTCGGCAGTTCGCGCTCCATGGCCTCATGCAATGCCATGTCGCAGTCGCGCGGCGGAATCACCGGCATGAAGTCTCCGTCACGCAGTTCATAGCCGCTGGTGCTCGCATAGGGCAGGTTGGCGAAGAGGGTCTCCACGAACAGTAGCGATGCCCTGCTCACCGTCAGGTTATACCGCGCCCTGCCGGGCTGGCTGCGGTAGATGCTTCGCGCGTAGTAGAAATCGGCAGGCACGGGGCTGCCCGCGGCCAGCTCCAGGAGCCGCGCCAGGCAATCCTGGGTATAGCCCCGCCCCCAGTACTCGACGAAAGCGAAGCGTTGATCGAAATCGATCTGCGAACGCAGGTAACCAATCGCCATGGGGCGCTCCCGGTTCCCCACCTCCAGCAAGTGCCGACGGTATCGCTCGGCGTTCTTCGCTTCGTGCACCACCAGGGTGACGAAGGTCGTCGGCAGATCATCCCGCCTGGCGGGCACGCTCAGGTCGGGGAAAAACTCCGCGAACTGGCTGGCGTCAAGCCGCAGCCCTTCCAGCAGGCCGTCGAAGGAAATCGCCCCCGTGTAGGCGAGAATGCTGGCGAAGAATTCCGCATCGATCTCATCGACATAGGACGCCACCCACCAGGCCTGGCGCGAGCCATAGAGATAGCGTGTCTGCAACGGCAAACCGCACTCCTCGATGATCGCATCGGCGATGCGCTTGAGATGGTGGCCATCGCGGGCGACGAAATACAGGCACTCGATACCGCGCGCCAGCGCATCGCGCACCACCCACATCGCATAGCAAACCAGATACAGGGAGGCCCGGGTGTAGGCATAGCAGGCCTTGCCATCCTGATTCCGATGGCGGAAGCGAGCCATGAGCGCAGCGACGCAATAGGCGTCATAGCTGCCCAGGCTCTCGACGATCTCTCGCTCGAATGCATCGAACTGCGGTAGTTCATGCAGCACCGGAGCGATTCCCAGCGCAGCGGCACTCTTGCCGTCGGCGTTGGGGTTGTCGCCATGGTGGACCCACCTGGAGAAACGATATCCCGCCTCCCGGAACGCATCCAGATAAAGGGTACGGGTGCTTTTCTGGGTGCCTCGCGTGGACGAAAGGAATAGCGGCAGCTCGGCCAGGCGCGGCTCGGCCTTGGCCAGCAAACGCCGGATGAAGTCCTCGGGCAGGTACATGTCGGACAGCAGGATCACCCGTTCGCCGCGCTGCAACAGTTCGAGAGCGTCAGCGATCTTGTCGGGGCATGGCTGGCAGGAGACGAACTCGCTTTCCAGCTCCTGCTCGCGCAGGAATGCCGCCTGTTCCGGCGTCAGCCCATAGACATCGGCCAGGCGCTCGATGACTTCGTCAAAGGTGATCTCCAACAAGTCGCTGCCACGCTGAAGCTTCGTGGCGCTGTACATGTAGCGAACATTGGACTCGGCCCCCATGCGCGCTTTCGGGTAGTCGGACAGCAGCGATTGAGGGAAGCCCAGGCCGGAATCGCGCATCGCCCGCTGTACCCGGAAGAACACCCCTGCTGGTTCCAGCGTCGTGCGCTGAATGAGGGTGTCGAACACATCGAACGAATACAGGGTGGGTGAGACCAGGGCCGGCGTACGGAAGGCGCGCGCCGACTCGATCAGGTAGTCGTTGTTGTCCGCCCGGGAGTACGACCAGAACAGCTCGGAAATGGCCGCCCGCTCGTGGTCGGACTGCTCGCGGTAGCGACCTAGCGCCTGCAGAAGCTGGTCGAAGTCATCGCATTCGAGGCCACAGGTCATTTCCCGGCAGTCGTAGACGAAATCGCGGCAGTTGCCGTTGGTACCGTAGTCGAAGAAATAGCGGATGAAGTACGGAACCCCGGCTGCCAGCAAGTCGTAGAAGATTGACGAGTAGTCGATGATCGCCGCATCGACCTGGCCCATGACCTCGTAGAAATCCTCGTGGTTGTCCCAGAACAGCAGACGAGGCTGGTCGGCATAGCGCTGCTTGAGCGCCTTGTACTTCTGATACCCCTCGATCATCGGATGGACCTTGAGGATGAACAGCAGACCGTTCTCCTCCAGCGTGCCGAGCAGTTTCTCCATGTCCGGCAGGGCGCGATTGAAGAAGTCGTTATGCGACTTCTCCCGATAGGTGGGGCAATAGGCGACGATCCGAGTGTCCGGCGGCAGGTTCCTGCGCCCCAGCAGGTCGTGGTCGAAGGTCTTGACCGCGACCGTCTCATGGCAGCGGGGATAGGCTCCCCGCAGGATCGAATGAGGCTCCAGGGCGCACTGCTCGATGAAGTGCTTCTCCATCAGCGGCGAAGTGGTCAGAAACAGCTGGTGATTACGATAGGTTTCGTGATGGACGATGTGCTTCTTGACGATCCTTTCATGCAGGAAACCGCTGCTGACGCCCCGCTCGACCGTCTTGCAGCCCACGCCGTGCCACAGGTTGAGGATGGTGATCCCCTGCAATTCCTCCTGGATGACTTCCTTGAAGTTCTCCACCACGTACACGCCGGCTTGCCGCATGATCCGGCGCGCAGCCGGCGAGTCGTAGCGATGGGCGCTCCAGCCTTGCCGGCGCACCAGCGCAATGGTCTGGTCGTCGTCGCACAGCCAGTGCGCCTGGATATCGGG
This sequence comes from Pseudomonas sp. R3.Fl, assembly GCF_023516765.1. Taxonomy (NCBI): domain Bacteria; kingdom Pseudomonadati; phylum Pseudomonadota; class Gammaproteobacteria; order Pseudomonadales; family Pseudomonadaceae; genus Pseudomonas; species Pseudomonas sp. R3.Fl. The sequence continues at coordinate 5,438,711 of NZ_JAMGSO010000001.1, read as the reverse complement.
CCGCTTGTACTGGATGTAGGCAAACAGCCATTTCGGATTGCCGGCGAAGTTCATCCCGGCATTGAACACCCAGATGCTGTCGTTTCTGCTGTTCTGTGACATGGTGCGGTCCATTGGTCAGCTTGTTGCAGGCGCTCATGCGCCATCGGCGGAAGTCAGGGAAGCCAGGGCTATGCGGTGGCCGGAGTGGCGTCGCTCCAGCGGAGGCAGTTGCCGGAAGTCACCATAGATGCTGGTGAGATAGGCCTCGGTCTGCTCCGGCGCGCGGAAACCGCGCCCTTCGAACACGACCGAAGCCCCCTTGCCGAACACCTGGGTGAGCACTATTTCGCGCTCGCCATACAGGCCGTACAGGTTGCCTTGCCACCCGCTATCGCTCAGCGAAACCATTGCCACCAGGCGGTCGTAGGCGGCGAAAAGCAGGGCACGGGGCACCAGGCTCGCAGCCAGCGCCACCAGCGCGAAACGCCAACGCTGGCCCGGCGGGACGGGACGCGGGTAGTAGCCCTTCTGTTTGTTCATGGTCATCGAGCGCAGCAGCGCGATGGACTTGTGCAACAAACGGCGACGCAGGCCGGGAGGCGGAACGCCGTCCAACGGGAAGACGTCCACCCCGATGCCCCGGTCGAACGGGCGTGCGTAGTCCACCACCCAACGCGAATACCGATCGGTCACCACCAGGAACGGATAAGGCGTATGGGCATCGATGGACGGATGGATCGCCCGCAACGTCGACGGCAATCGATCCAGCAGCCCGAGCAGACGGCGGTAATCCTTGCGCGGCACGACGATGTCGATGTCGTCATCCCAGGGAATGAAACCGCCATGGCGCACGGCGCCCAGCAGCGTGCCGCCGACCAGGTAGTAGTCGATTGCATGGGCCCGGAAGAAATCGACCAGCGCGCATAGCACGGCGAAGGCCCGCTGCTGGACCTGCTCCAGGGGCACGCCGGCCACCGTGGCCCGATCAAGCGTGACGGCGGACATCGAACACCATGCCTGTCAGGGTCGAGCCCAGCGCCTGCAGGGTAGCGAGCGCCACTGCCGAGGGGTCCAGCAGGCTCTCGACCGGCTCGGCACCGAAGTTGCGCGTGCGCATCGGCGTGCGCGTCCGTTCGGGGTTGATGCAGACCACGCGGATTCCTTCGCTCGCCCACTCCTCGGCCAATGCCTGGGTGAGGTTGACCACGCCGGCCTTGGTGGCGCTGTAGGCGGCGTAGAATGCGCGGCCCCGGGTGTAGGAGCTGGAGGCGAAATTCACCAGGCAGCCGCGGCTGTCTCGCAGATACCCATGGGCGGCCTGGGCCAGGTGGATGGTGCCGGTGAGGTTGGTGGCGATGAGTTGCTCGACCTCGGACTCGCTCAGCAGCGTCAATGGCTTGTGCAACAGCATGCCGGCGGTATTGACCACCGCGTCTATCCGCCCTTCACGCTGTGCCACTTCGGCCAGGAAGCGTTCCACGTCGCTGCGCCGGGAGATATCGATGTTGCCGTCGCCACGGCTGGCGCCATGGACGCGAGCGCCATGGGCCCTGGCCAGCTCGGCCACCGAAGCACCGATGCCGTAGCTTGCGCCGATCACCACCACCACGCGGTCACGCAGCAGCCCTTGCAGGCCGTCGTCCTGCGCAGCCTCGGTGCTGCGGATCTGGATCAGCTTTTCGGCGATATACAGGTCCACCCCGTCGGTGATCTTCAGATTGGACGGAGAGCCGGAAACAGTGGCGATGGTCACCTCGGGCATCTCCCGGCGCAGTACGCCGCAATCGCAGGTCACGCCCTCCAGTCCATGCCGCAGGGCGAGCCGATAGGCTTCACGCAGGATGCCCAGCCGGAACCCTTGCGGCGTCTGCCCACGGCGCAGCCGGCTGCGGTCGGGAATGTCGCGAATGTGCCCCTCTTCTGCCACCTCGACGATGGTATCGCTGGCAGGCACCACCACGTCCACGGCCTCGTATCGCTCCAGCGCATCAAGGCAGCGAACGATGGTCGGCTGGTCCAGCAGCGGGCGAGCCGCATCGTGAATGAGAATCCGCGCCTGTTCCGGCTGCCCGTCCAGGGCGGCGATGGCCGAAGCGGTGGAGTCGGCACGGTCGCGGCCACCGGCGACGATCTTCGCCACCTTGCGCCAGCCGTTGCGGGTGACCGCCTCCCACAGCACGCTTTCGTAGCCGCCGGGCACCACCAGCACTATCTGCTCCACTGCCGGCGAGTGCTCGAAGACTTCGACGGTATGCTCGATGACCATGCGCCCAGCCAGCTTGACGAACTGCTTGGGCACCTCGCTGCCAAAGCGCAGGCCACGCCCTCCAGCGAGCACTACGGCGATGACCGGGGATTCGATTGCGCTGGTGGTCATGCTGCATCCTCCAACTCGCCCATCGACAGCATCCGCTCGACGGCCTGAGGCGGGTTGTGCATCAGCACATCGATCATCGACAGGCCTGGCATGAAGTTCTCCACTTTCTGTTGCTGGTAGGCAGGAAAGCAGCCATGCACGAAACGCAGTTGCACGTGCTGTTCCCGGAACGCGGCGGCGCTGTACAGCGAACGGCCACCGCTGGCGTTGTGGTAGGTGTCGGCGTCAAAGAGCCGGCAAAGCTCCAGAATGCGCTCCTGCCCCCGAAGCGCGCTGGGCCTCTGCGAAGCGAAGGAAACCGAAAACGGCCTACCGAGATAGGCGAACACCGCCTGGATGGACGCGGCGCAGACGCTGGCGACGCTCTGCTCGGGCATCCTGCAAATGGACTCGACCAGGGCGAAAACCTCGTCGAAGAACGGAGCCTGCCGGTAGGCATGACGCAGCACCTGAAGGAACTTGTCGTGCTCACCGACGAAATGGTGCTGGTCGATCCGCATGTTCTGGCTGGCCCCAGCCACCGGCAGCGTGAAGCGGAACGGCTGGCCGTCGAGCAGGATGTTGTTGCGGTGGATGAACCCCCGGCGGATGAATGCCACATCGTCCAGGAAGACGAAGTGATCCACGCTCCCCGCCAACTGGTAGTAGCCCAGGTAGGGGAAGAAATAGGGTTGCATGACCGCGAGAATCACGCCTGGACTCCCGCGCTGACGACCAGGTCGCAGATGCGCTCGACATCCTCGTCGGCCAGGTCCGGGTAGATCGGCAGGCACAGGACGCGGCTCGCCACCTGGCGGGCGACCGGCAGGTTGCTCGGCTCGGCCGACGGCAGCCCGCGGTACATCGGGAAGTCGCTGATCAGCGGATAGAAGTAGCGGCGCACCACGATGCCCTGCTCGCGCAGCAGCTCGTACATCCGGTCGCGTTCCAGGGCGAAGTCCTCGTCGATCAGCACCGGGAAATAGGCGTGGTTGGGCACGCAACCGGCGCGGAACTCGATGAAGCTCAGCCCCGGCAGGCCGGCCAGGCGCTCACGGTAGAGGCCGTCGATTTCCTTGCGCCGCGCCAGCGCGCGGTCGATGTGCTGCAGCTGCAACAGGCCGAAGGCGGCGTTGATCTCGCTCATCTTGCCGTTGATGCCGGGGGCCACCACCGTGGTTTCGTTGACGAAGCCGAAGTTCTTCAGGTGGCCGATGCGCCGGTAGGTCTTCTCGTCGGGGCAGATGATCGCCCCGCCCTCGAAGGTGTTGAACACCTTGGTGGCGTGGAAGCTGAGCACGCTCAGGTCGCCATGGCGCAGGATGCTGCCGCCGGCGTCGCGCACCGAGAAGGCATGGGCCGCGTCGTAGATCACCCGCAGGTTGTAGTTGTCGGCGATGGCCTGGATGGCCTCGACGTCGCTGGGGTTGCCGTAGCAGTGCACCGGCATGATCGCGGTGGTCTGCGGGGTGATCGCCGCCTCGATCTTCGCCGGGTCCAGGCTGAACGTCTGCGGGTCGATGTCGACGAACACCGGACGGATGCCGTTCCACAGCAGCGAATGGCCGGTGGCGACGAAGGAGTAAGGCGTGGTGATCACTTCCCCGGTGACGCGCAATGCCTGCAGGGCGGTGACCAGCGCCAGGGTGCCGTTGGCGAACAGGGCGATGTGTTCGACGCCCAGGTACTCGCACAGCGCTTTCTCCAGCGCACGGTGCATGTCACCGCCATTGGTGAGGATGCCGCTGGCCCAGACCCGCTCCAGGTAGGGCAGGAACTCTTCGAGGGGCGGCAGCAGGGGCCGGGTGACCGGGATGTACTTTGCCATGATTACCCCCTGCGGATCGGCATGAGCCAGGCGCCACGACATACCCGCGGCATGCCGTCGGAAAGTTCGAAAGCCACGGGCCGCCCCGGAGAAAGCGTCCGCCGGTGCACCGGGAGGAAAGTGCATTTCCGCATGTGGGCAGCTCCCATGGCGCGAACCTTCGCACTGCCTTCGCGGCAGGCGGCGGCCGGCCCGGCACCGGATCGGCATGGCTCCAGGTGCCTTGACGCCCGGCCAGCAGCGAGTCTGGTTGGGGCTCCATGGGAAACGACTGTATTCGACATGCTGCATCTCGCTCGTTCAGCCACCACGACTTTGCTTGGCGAAGACGTCAAAGCACGGGTGGTTGGGCTCTCGTCCCGGAATTTGGCCGCTAGGGGGAGTGTCAATTCACTGACTGAAAGACAGTTCCCACAAGACTTCAGCAATTTGAATGCCAGTTCGGCAGGAACCGCCTGGAGGGAAGGATCGGTGACCGGGCGAAGGGGGTAGCGGATGCTTCCGCTGCCCCGGACGGGACAGCGGGTATTGTGCTCAGAGCTTGTCGAACAGGCTCAACTGGCTGACCCGAGCGAAGGCCGCCTGGGCCGCTTCGAGCATGGTCTGCTGCAATACCAGTTGCGACGTGGCTTCGGCCATGTCGGTGTCGCGGATAGAGGATTGCGTCGTGGTGTTGACCAGGCTCAGGCTCTCGTTCTCCGCACTGAGCACGTCGATGGTATTGAGTCTGGAACCCACCGACGACATGGTCGACAGCACCTGGTTCATGCCGTTGTCCAGGTTGGTGATGGCCGAGGCGACGGCATCGCGTATGTTCAGTTGGGCCTGGGTATCACCGTCGGTGGAGGCATTGAGGGCATCGCGTAGCTGGCCGATGGTGTTGAGGATGTTCTGGTGCTCGGAGGTGCTGGCAGTGACGCTGAACTGGTCGCCGCTGGCAGGTGCGGAACTGAGGGTCACATCGACGCCGGCGATCGTCACCGTCTGCGGGTAGCTGCTGCCCAGGCTGCCGCTGGCGATAGCCGAGGCATTGGCCGAGGTCGGCAGGGCATAGACTTCGTAATCAGTGTCACTGGTGAACTTGATCTGCACGCCACTGCTGGGGAAGATGGTGGTATAGGCCGTGGCATCGCTCACCGCCGCTGCGGTGATCTGGGCACTGGAACTGTTGGCCGAGGAGCGCTTGGTGCTGATGCTGTCCTCGGCCTGGCCGACGCTGAAACTATAGCCACTGACCAGCGAATCCAGGTCGCTGCTGTCGTCGCTATCGGTGAGCTCGACGTCCAGCTGGAACGAGGCGCCGCGGAAACTGATGGTGTTGCTGTCGGTGGAGGTCGCGTCGTAGGTGCCGTTGGTCGTCGCCTCGCTGGTGACATCGTTACCGTCGGCATCGAGGATCTGGTACTGCGTCGAACTCAACACATTGATGGTGTAGGGCGCGCCGCTGCGGAAGCTGTTGTTGTAGGTCGAGTCGTTGCTCACCGTGCCCTGGGACACGAATACCCGCTGGGTGCCATCGCTGCTGGGGTTGTTCGTCAGCTCGCTGGAGGTACGGCTGGCGTTGGCGGCCATTTCGAACACCGTCCAGCCGTTATCGTTGGTCGACAGCATGAGGGTGTCGGAAACCTGCAGGCTCAGGGTCGATTGATCGCCCTGATAGGAGTAAGTGCCGTCGGCGTTGAGCACGAATGGCTGGACCTTGCTGTTGCTGCCGGCGAACAGGTAGTTGCCGCTGGCGTCCTTGCTGTTCATCAGGCTCAGCAGTTGCTCCTGAATCTGCCCGAGTTCATCGGCGACGGCTGCCCGGTCATCGTCGGTATAGGAGCCATTGCCGGCAGCTACCGCGAGCTCCCGGGCCCGCTGCAACACGCTGACGATGGAGTTGAGCACCGTTTCTTCCTGGTTCAGGCTGTTGCCTGCAGTGGTCATGTTGCCGCTGTACTGGGTCAACAGATCCTGTTGCTGCTGCAGTTGCAGTAGCCGCGCGGCCCCCACCGGGTCGTCGGCGGGCGTCTGAATGCGCACACCACTGGAGATCTGCTCCTGGGTTTTGACGATGCTCGCGTAGCCCTTCTGATAGCCGGAAATGTTCGAGGAAAAAATCTGCGTGGTGGAGATGCGCATGCTTCAGTTTCCTCAGAGGTTGTTCATCAGAGTGTCGAAGATGGTTTGTGCGGTTTTGATGATCTGCGCCGAGGCGGTGTAGTACTGCTGGTACATCACCAGGTTGGAGGCTTCCTCGTCGAGGTTGACCGCCGACAGCGAGTCGCGATTGCTCTGGGCCTGACTGAGAATCGCCGCGGTGGCGGTGGCGTCGGTATCCGCCTGGCTGGCCTTGGCGCCCACGGTTTCGGTAAGCGATGCATAGGCATCGGTCACGCTCATGCCGGTACCACTGCCTGTGGCGACCGTCGCCGCACTCTGCAACCCCAGCAGGGCGGTGGCATTGGTGTTATCGGCGCCGCCATCGGAATTGAAGGCGACGCTGAAGTTGTCACCTTCCGCCGGCGAACCGGCGATGGTCAGGCTGAAGGTGAAATCGGTGGTGCCGGGGACGGTGATGCTCAACTCGTTGCTCTGCCCAGGCACGATGCTGCCGGTACCGATGGCGTTGCCGCTGGAGTCGTAGACCGTGTAGCCCTGGGTGCCACCACTGGCGGCGTCGAACACCAGCTTGACCGGCAGTCCCTGCTGGATGGCGCTGGAAAGGTCCGCAGCGTTGTCGCTGTCCAGGGTACTGGTCAGGCTCAGGTCGCTGAGCACCCCGCTGCCATAGTTGCTGGTGGCGGTCGAGGAAACCAGCGGCGAGGCGAAGGCCAGGTCGTTGGCATCGGTCATGCTCACGCTGATGTCGGAAGCGCCGCTACGGGTTGGAATCACCGTGAAGGAGTCGCCCGCCGCGATGGTGCCTACGCTCTGCTGGCTGATGCTGAATCCGTCGAACGTCTGCGGTGGGTCGTCGGTCAGGTCGCCGCTGCCCAGGTCCTTGCCATCGGAGATTCGCTGCACGGTGTAGCTGGTCGCCGAGGTGAAGGTCACCTTGTAGTCGCTGGTGGTCAGCGCGCCGCTGTCGCTGATGGTGACGTTGAGGTTGCCGGTTCCGGTATTCTTGGAGTTCGCCAGACTGCGGTTGTCGACCAGGCTCGCGTCGTTGATGTCGGTGAACAGCGAGGCGCCGAATTCGCCATCGAGGTCGAGCCCCTGGGCCTGCTGGCTGTTGAAGGCGTCGGCGATGACGAGCGCCATCCGCCCGAGCTCGTTCTGCGTGGTGTCCAGCACATCGCTGCGATAACGCAGCAGGCCACCCAGTTCGCCACCGGAAACCACCGAGGTCACGTCCAGGCTCGAGCTGCCCATGCTCAGGATCAGGCTGTCCTGCCCGGGGTTGCTGGTACTGGGCTGGGCCGTCAGAGTCGCGGAGGTGGTGCCCACCACCAGTGGCTGTCCCGAGCCGAGGTAGATGTTGTAGGCGCCATCCTGCTCGACCACGCTGACGCCAACCAGTTCGGCCAGTTGATTGACCGCGTCGTCGCGCTTGTCGAGCAGATCGTTGGGCGAGGCGCCGCTGGCCGAAGCCTGGATGATCTGCTGGTTGTACTTGGCGATGGTCTGCGCCAGTGTCGTGACCTGGGTGGCGGCGCTCTCCATTTCCGAATTGACGTAGCTATTCTGCGTACTCAACTGACTGGAGATGGAGTTGAAGCGCTCGGCCAGGCTGCTCGCCTGGGTCAGTACCAACTGCCGCGATGCAGCGTCGGTCGGGCTGGCCGCTGCGGTCTGCAGTGCCGAGAAAAAGTTCGACAGGACACTGGACAACCCGGTCGTGGTGTCCGACAGCAGAGAGTCCACCTGGTTGACCTGGGTCAGGTAGGACTGGGCCTCGGCATCCAGCGAGGTACTGGTGGTCAGTTGGGTGCCGAGGAACTGGCTGTAGATGCGCCTGACATCGCTGACGGTAGTGCCGGTACCGATGTAGTTCATCCCGCTGAACTGCGACAGCGAAGTGCTCTGCACCACCGTCTGCCGGCTATAGCCGGTGGTGGCGGCGTTGCTGATGTTGTTGCCGGTGGTGCTCAGGGCCACTTGCGAGGCGTTGAGGCCGGACAGTCCTATGGATAGCAGGCTCATGGGCTTTCCTTATAGAGTTTGGGTCGGGCCGTCGGCCATGGCCACGGTCTGGTAGACCTGCATCTGCCTGGCGATCTGCGACACCTTGCGCGCGTACTGCGGGTCGGTGGCGTAGCCGGCGCGCTGCAGCTCCTTCATGAACTGCTCGGGGCGCGCGGCGGAATCCAGGGCGTCCTGATAGCGGTCGTTGTTCTGCAGGAAGCTGACGTAGTCCTGGAAGCTCTGCTCGAAGGAGTTGTAGGCGCGGAACGAGGCCACTTCCTTCACCTGCTTGCCGTTCTCGTATTCGCTGGTGACCGCGCGCGCCGAGTCGCCTCTCCAACTCGAGCCGCTCTTGATGCCGAACAGGTTGTGGCTGCTGCTGCCGTCGCGCTGGGCGATCATCTTCTTGCCCCAGCCGGTTTCCAGCGCGGCCTGGGCCACCAGGTAGCGCGGGTCGACGCCGATGCGCTTGGCCGCGCGTTCGGCCATGGGCAGCATGGTGGCAACGAAGTCGTCGGCCGAGGCGAACATGGACTTGCCCGGCTTGGTCGAAATGGCAGAGGTATCGACAACGGCGGCACTATCGTCCCTGGAGGTGTAGCCCTTGCCATTGCGCCAGTCGCTGCTGGCCAGCTGCGTCGGCTGGCTGGCGTTGGTGGCATTGGCGTCCGGCACTATGCCGGCGGCTATGCGCTTGGCCAGCGTGCCCGGCAGGGCCAGGCGCCGCGCGTTCAGCGCCTGGCGGTCGTCGCGGCCGGGCTCGGGCTGCGCCAGCGGCTTGCCGCTGGCGGACCACAGGCTCCTGGCCCGCTGCCGGTCCTGCCCCGCTACAGCCTGGGTGGCCTGGGTAGCCTGGGTGTCGGATTGCGCCTGCACCTGGGCGAAGGGGTTGTTGCCGGTGTGGCGCACGCCCTGCATCTTCTCCATCTGCTTGACCAGCACGTCGGCCAGGCCGATGCCGTGCCCCTCGCGCGCCAGGGACACCGACAGCTGGTGGTCGTACATGTCCTGGTACTGCTTGGCGGTCTCGCTGTTGAGCGGGTTGTCCTTGGCGAACACTTCGTTGGCCGAACGCATCGACTTGAGCATCTCGTTGAGGAACAGCGACTCGAACTCCTGGGCCACCTTGCGGATGTTGCCCTGGCTGTTGCGGTCGCCGCTCTTCAGTTGGCTCAAACGGTTGAGGTCGGTGTAGGCCTGGCTGTCGCCGGTGCTGGTGCCTGGGTTGAGCAGTCGTGCGTCCATGGCGGCGTCCTCAGATGACGATCAGCTCGGCCTGCAACGCGCCGGCCTGCTTGAGGGCTTCGAGAATGGCCATCAGGTCGCTGGGCGCCGCGCCCACCTGATTCACCGCGCGGACGATCTCGTCCAGGGTGGTGCCGGGGCCGAACTTGAACATTGGCTTGGCTTCCTGCTCGGCATTCACCCGCGAGCGCGGCACCACCGCGGTCTCGCCATTGGAGAAGGGGCCGGGCTGGCTGACGATCGGGTCCTCGGTGATGGTCACGGTGAGGCTGCCGTGGGTCACGGCGGCCGGCGACACGCGCACGTTCTGGCCGATGACGATGGTACCGGTGCGCGAGTTGATGATGACCTTGGCCACCGCCTCGCCGGACTGGATCTCCAGATTCTCCAGCACCGACATGTAGTCCACCCGCTGGTTGGGGTCCAGCGGCGCGCTGACGCGCACCGAGCCACCGTCGATGGCCTGGGCCACGCCCGGGCCGAGCATGTCGTTGATGCGGTCGACGATGTGCTTGGCGGTGGTGAAGTCGGGGCGGTTGAGGTTCAGCGTCAGGCTATTGCCCTGGTCGAAGCCGCTCGGCACCGCGCGCTCGACGGTGGCACCGGAGGGGATGCGCCCGGCCGACGGCACGTTGACGGTGATCTTCGAGCCGTCGCGACCCTCGGCGTCGAAGCCGCCCACCACCAGGTTGCCCTGGGCGATGGCGTAGGTCTGGCCGTCGATGCCCTTGAGCTGAGTCATCAGCAGGCTGCCGCCGCGCAGGCTCTTGGCGTTGCCGATGGAAGAGATGGTCACGTCGATGGTCTGTCCCGGCTTGGCGAAGGGCGGCAGGTCCGCGTGCACCGACACCGCGGCGACGTTCTTCAGCTGCACGTTGCCACTGCTGGACGGCACCTTGATGCCGAACTGCGCCAGCATGTTGTTGAAGGTCTGCAGGGTGAAGGGCGTCTGCGTAGTCTGGTCGCCGGAACCGTTGAGGCCGACCACCAGACCGTAGCCGATCAACTGGTTGCTGCGCACGCCCTGGATGCTGGCGATGTCCTTCAGGCGCTCGGCGTGGGCCGGCAGGCAGAGGAACAGGCACAGCAATGCCAGGCCGTAGGAGCGAGCTTGCTCGCGAACCCTTCCAGCGCCGATTTTCGCGAGCAGTCTCGCTCCTGTGAAAGCCATGTCGGCCACCCTCAGAACGGCCACAGCGGGCTGAGGAAGAAGCGGTCCAGCCAACCCGGCTGGCTGGCGTCGGCGAAGGCGCCGGTGCCCGAGTAGGTGATGCGCGCATCCGCCACGCGGGTCGAGGACACGGTGTTGTCGGTGGCGATATCGTCGGCGCGGATCAGCCCGGCGATGCGCACCAGCTCGTTGCCGGTGTTCAGCGTCATCCACTTCTCGCCGCGCACGGCGAGGATGCCGTTGGGCATGACTTCGGCCACGGTCACGGTGATCGAGCCGGTCAGGCTGTTGCTCTGCCCCGCCGCGCTGTCGCCCTTGGTCTCGCGGTTGCCGCTGTACTCGGCGCTGAGGCTCAGGTCGCCGCTGCCGAAGGGGTTGTTGGTGGTGGCCTTGCTGCCGAACAGCGAGGTCAGCCCCATCTTGTTGCTGCTGTCCTTGGAGATGTCCGAGTTGGCCTTCTTGCTCGCCTGGGTCTTCTCGTTGAGGGTGATGGTGATGATGTCACCGACGCGGAAGGCCTTGCGGTCGCCGTAGAGGTTGTTGTCGAACCCGGCCTGGTAGATGGAGCCGTTGTTCTGCGCCGCGGGCATGGGTGTGCGTGGCATGACCGGCGCGTAGTACGGGTCATCCGGCTTCGGCGGAGGACTGACGCAACCGGCCAGCGCAGCGAGCGCCAGCAGCGGCAGAAAATAGGAAGGGTTCATTGCAACTACCTCTCGGGGACAGCCACTAACTCGCGAGGCACGGAGCCCGCGTCATGCATCAAAGGTTCTGGGTGACGAAGGACAGCATCTGGTCAGCGGTGGAGATCACCTTGGAGTTCATCTCGTAGGCGCGCTGGGTGGTGATCATGTTGACCATCTCCTCCACCACGCTGACGTTGGAGTTCTCCAGGGTGTTCTGCTGCACGGTACCCAGGCCGTTCAGCCCCGGGGTGCCGACCTGTGGAGCGCCACTGGCGGCGGTCTCCAGGAACAGGTTGTTGCCGGTCGCCTGCAGGCCTGCCGGGTTGATGAAATCGGCGGTCTGGATGTTGCCGATGATCTGCGGCGTGGAGTTGCCGGCCACGGTCACCGAGACGGTGCCGTCGTTGCCGACGGTGAAGGTCTGGGTTTCCGCCGGGACCACGATGGCCGGCTCCAGGGCGTTGCCGTTGGAGGTGACGATCTGGCCGTCGGAGTTCAGGTGGAAGCTGCCGTCGCGGGTGTAGGCGACGGTGCCGTCCGGGGTCAGCACCTGGAAGAAGCCGCGGCCGTTGACCGCCATGTCCAGCGGGTTGTCGGTGGTCTGCAGGCTGCCGGCGGTGAAGTTCTTCTGGGTGCCGACGATGCGCACGCCGGTACCCAGCTGCAGGCCCGAGGGCAACTGGCTGTCCTGGGTCGACTGGGCGCCGGGCTGGCGCTTGATCTGGTACAGCAGGTCCTGGAACTCGGCGCGGTCGCGCTTGAAGCCGGTGGTCGAGACGTTCGCCAGGTTGTTGGAAATGGTGGTCAGGTTCATGTCCTGGGCGGACAGGCCGGTCTTGCTGACCCACAGTGCCGGAAGCATATGTCTTCTCCTCGGGCGTCGGATTCATGACGCCTCGATCTGGTGATTAGCTAAATTGCAAAACCCGCGCCATGGCCTGGGAATCATCCTCGGCGGTACGCATCATCTTCACGTGCAGCTCGAACTGGCGGGACAGCGCCAGGATCGAGGTCATCTCGTCCACCGCGTTGACGTTGCTCGCCTCCAGGAACCCCGACTGCACGCTGGCGTTGGCGTCAGGCTGCGGCGCCGGCTGGCCCTGCTTCAGGCGAATCATGCCGTCGGTGCCCTTCTCAAGCTGCTTCGGGTCGGGGGTGACCAGCTTGATGCGGTCGACGGTGGCCAGTGCGTTGGGGTTGTTGCCCTGGCCGCGGACGGTGATGGTGCCGTCCTCGCCGATCTCGATCTTCTCTTCCGGCGGAATGGCGATCGGCCCGCCGTTGCCGAGCACCGGCAAACCGTCGCCGGTGCGCAACTGGCCGAGGGCGTCGATTTCCAGGCTGCCGGTACGCACGTAGGCTTCGCCGCCGTCCGGAGCCTGCACGGCGATCCAGGCGTCGCCCTTGGCGGCGACATCCAGGTCACGCCCGGTTTCCTGCAGCGCGCCGGCGGTGAAGTCGGTCGCCGGGCGTTCGCTCATGGCGAACACGCGCGACGGAAAGCTGTCGCCGAAGACCGGCATCGCCCGCGCCTGTTCGAAGTCGCGACGGAAACCGGTCGTGGAAATGTTCGCCAGGTTGTTGGCGTGAGCCTGCATGGCCTGCGAGTTCTGGCTCGCGCCGCTCATGGCGACGTACAGCATTCTGTCCAAGGCATTCCTCCAGTGCCGGGTCGGATTCCCGGCGGTGCTGGAGGTATCTCAGCAAAGCCTGTGCCAGAATCCCGATAAATATATAACTCATTGATTTATAAGGAAAAATAAAAACAAAAAGGCTCCCAAAGGAGCCTTGATGCATGCCAGGCGGCGAGAAGCTGCCGCCCGCGGCAAGGGGAAGCTGCCCGCCTCATCGGATATTGATGATGGTGTCGGCCACTGTGCTCTCGGTCTGTACCGTCTTGGCGTTGGCCTGGTAGTTGCGCTGGGCCACGATCAGGTTCACCAGTTGCGCGGTCAGGTCGACGTTGGAGTCCTCCAGCGCCCCGGAGGTCAGGCTGCCAAGGGTACCGGAGTTGGGCGTGCCGACCACCGGCTCGCCGGAGGCCAGCGACTGTTTCCAGGCAGTGTCGCCAACCGGTGTCAGGCCCTGGGAATTGGCGAAGTTGGCCAGCACCACCTGGCCGATCACCTTGGACTCGCCGTTGGTATAGGTGGCGTACATCATGCCATCCTCGTCGATCGACAGGCCGGACATCTGCCCGGTGGAGTAGCCGTCCTGGCTGACGCTGGTGACGGCGAAGCTCGATGCGGTCTGGGTGGTCTTGGTCAGGTCCAGGGTGATGCCGGCGGTGGCCGCCGAAGCGCCATTGCTCCCCCAAGTCACCGGGTCAGTGGTGGAGTCGGTGATGGTCGCCGGCACCCAGTTGCTCAGCGTCAGGGTATTATTGGCGTTCACCGTGAAGTCGCTGGAGCCGACGCTGGACAGGTTGCCGGAGCTGTCGAAAGCCAGCGTGGTCTGCATCGCGTCGGTGCTGGTTGGGTCCGAGGGCGAGCGGCCATCCACCAGGGAATACATGGTCCAGTTGTTGCTGCTGTCCTTGACGAAGTAATTCGTCATGGTGTGCGAGTTGCCCTGCGAGTCGTAGATATTCACCGAAGTGGACCAGTTGTACGAGCTGGCATCGTCGGCATCGAAGGGCGTAGTGGTCGGCGTACTCGCCGCCGAGTTCAGCGTCAGCGTCGAAGTGATGCTGGAAGTCGCATTGGCTGGCTGGTTGGCGGTATCCACCGTCAGGTCGGTGATCACCCCGCTGACGATGTCGCCGTTGGCATTCACCCCGTAACCTTGCAGCTTATAGCCGCTGCTGGTGACGATGTTGCCACTGCTGTCAGTGCTGAAGGCACCGGCACGGGTGTACAGGCGACTGCCGCCATCGCTGACCATGAAGTAGCCGTTGCCGCTGATCGCCAGGTCCAGGCTGTTGCCGGTGGTGGAGATGTTGCCCTGGGTGAACTGCTGCGACACGGCACTGGTCACCACCCCGCTCCCCACCGCGAGCCGCCCGGTACCGAGCATGGAGGATGCATACAGGTCAGCGAACTCGGTACGCGAGGATTTGTAGCCGGTGGTCCCGACGTTGGCAATGTTGTTGCCGGTCACGTTGAGATCCATACTGGCGGCGTTCAAACCACTCAGTGCGGTATTGAAAGACATGCAAGACTCCTTCGTCGGCGCCAGCCGACATCAATTTCCAATGGTTTGAACGTCGGACAGATAAACGCTGCCCAGCCCCGCCAGGTTGAGTTTCATGTCCGAGCTGGAGGTGCCCAGTGTCACACTGGCGATGGTGGCCGGCAGATAGGTGGTGAGCGCGGTCTCGGTGCCGTCGATGGTCGCAGAAGCCTTGAAGGTGTAGGTCCCGGCATCCACAGCGTTACCGTCGTCGTCGGTACCGTCCCAGGTGAAGTCGACGCTTCCCGCGGACTGGCTGCCCAGATCGATGGTCTTCACCAGCGCGCCGGAACTGTCGTAGACCCCGACCTGCACGCCATCCCCCGCGGAAGAGAGATCGAAGTAGCCGGTGATGCTGTCGCCACTGCTGGCCAACTGCGCCTCGCTGGACTCGACCACCACCGAACGCCCGACCAGCGACGAGGCCTGCAGGGCCTGAGAAGACTGGAAGGAGGTGTAGAAGGAGCTCAGGGTCGAATCCAGGTTTTCCATGCTTTCCAGGCTGCTGAACTGCGCCAGCTGGGAAACGAACTCGGTGTTGTCCTGAGGGTCCAGCGGGTTCTGATTGTTCAGCTGGGTGACCAGCAGTTGCAGGAACGAGTCCTTGTCCAGCGACGAGGTGCCGCTACTGGAAGTGGAACTGGAGCTGGAGCTGGAGCTGCTGTTCAACGCACTGAGGATGGAACTGGAGGTGCTGCTGGTGTTATCGATGCTCATGGGGCGTCCTCTGCGCTTACTGACCCAGGGTCAGGACCTTCTGCATCATCTGCTTGGCGGTGTTCATCATTTCCGCGTTGCTCTGGAAGGAGCGGCTGGCGGAGATCATGTCGGCCATCTCCTCCACCACGTTGACGTTGGGGTAGTACACGTAGCCGTTGGCGTCGGCGGCCGGGTGGCTCGGCTCGTAGCGCGGCACCAGCGGGCTCTGGTCCTCGACCACACCCGTCACCTGCACGCCGCTGCCGGCCTGGTCGGTGTCCTGGAACAGCGAGCCCTGGCCGCCCTGCGCCTGCTGGAACGTGGCGGAGAACACCGGGTGGCGGGCGCGATAGGTCTGGTCGAGGCTCGAGGACACGCTCTCGGCGTTGGCGATGTTCGAGGCGGTGGTGTTCAGACGGGTGGTCTGGGCACTCATGCCGCTACCGGCGATGTTGAAGACACTGGCAAGGGACATGGCGATCACTCTCCGCGCAGGGCGCCCATCAGGCCTTTGAACTTGCTGTTGAGGAAGGTGAAGCTGGCCTGGAACTGCACGGCGTTCTGCGCGTAGTTGGCCTGCTCGACCTGCTCGTCGACAGTGTTCTGGTCGATGGAGGGGTTGGTCGGGATGCGGTACTTCAGCGAGTCGTCGCCCATGGCCACGCCGTCGGCCTCGATGTGCCGGGCGTTGGTGACGGCGGTGCTGAAGGTGCCGCTCTTGGCCTTGTCGGCCTGGGCTGCGAGCACCGAAGCGAAGTCCAGGTCGCGCGCCTTGTAGTTGGGGGTGTCGGCGTTGGCCAGGTTGTTGGCCAGCACTTCAGCGCGCTGCGAGCGGAAGCTGAGCGCTTGTGCGTGGATGCCGAGGGCGGAGTCGAAGCTGATGCTCATGGTCACGAACCTGTTTGCCGGTGTGGGCTTGCCAGCACTTCAGCAAGGTGCGTGCCAATAAATAAAATCCTTATAGATCAATGAATTGCCGATGATCCGCGAGCGGCAAACCGCAGCAAGCGGCAAGATCTTACCGCCCAACGGCAACTACATGCAGGACGTCAATGTAAAACATATGAAATGGACATGTTACCTATAAACACAAACTAAACATGAACTACACAATAGCGTTAGCGATGAAGACACGTATTTGATCGCACGGATCCAATCTGTAATTGATATCGCCAATCTGGTTCAGCAGCCAGGATAGTTGGATGGTTTCTGCGTGGCATCAGGCAATTGTCGGCCCAGCAGCAGCCAATCAGAGCTGCATTGGGAAAGTCCGCTGGAACGCGCGTTCAATTTGATGCTTGATGGAATCGCGACGTGCACCGCTCCCAGTTCATGGAATCTGACTGCCTCTGCCTATTCGTCAACGCCATCCTGAGCAACGACAACGAGAGCAAGCGTCGCATCGCCAGCACCATGGCCAAGATGACGATGACAGCCAAGTCCTGGGCCAACGTGATCGGTGACTACACCTATCACCTGGACGAGCAGTTCCTGATCGAGCCGCACCTGGCGACCGAACTCGGTCATGGCGATGCCGGCGATATAGATTGGTTGCACAGACACCTCGACTTCAGATTTGCTGGTTGACGCCTTGCCAGTAGCGGGCGCGCAGGTCCTTCTTCAGTACCTTGCCCACCGGACTGCGCGGCAGGGAGTCGACGACGTCGACCGTCTTGGGGCGCCTTCACCGAGCCCAACTGATCCTTGCACAGGTAGAACTCCAGTAAGCATCCAACTCGGGGCCATCTTCCACCGTCGAGAAGCGCTTGATTGCGCGCTAGCCAGCAGGACATTGGTACTTGTCATCAGCGGCTATGTAGACGAAGTCCTGGTTACTGAAACGCCCTTCAGCACCACCTGGCTTGTCTGCCGCTGGAACTGCGCTGGCGAGGGAAGTCCTCCAGGCAAAGCCACGGCTCACCGAGCCTCTATGTCGACATCACCGTGCCCGGCGGCCTTTCGATGGAGGAAGCGCTGCTACAGGCCCAGGAGCTTGACGAAGCACATCAGGCGTCGGGCTTCGATCAGGTAGCCTGGATGCGACGGCGCGGCTGGGCTTTGTCAATAGTTCCTTCGAGGACAGCGATGAGGAGACCGGAGCCATCGCCGAGGAGTTCTTCCCGGAGCCGACTCCCGAATCGCCCCCCTTCAATTTCCCCTGCAGCAGAACCACCGGCTACGCCCCCCCTATTAACGCGGCTGAAAGCACGCGCCGAGGCCCGGAACCAACACCCCGCGGAGTGACATCCGCGGCGTTACCCCCCCATTTAACCGACGAGGAGGATCGCGCCATGAACCTGGTGCGCTTCATTGATTTGCTGTTCGTGTTTATCGGCGTGCTAGCCAACTGTGCAGTGGCGGTTGCATTGCTGCTGCTCATGCTGCGCTTTTGGCCGCTGCTCATCATCTTTGGACTAGCTCTACTTGTACTTCAGCGCGTCATTCGCTGAGTAGGAGCCCGCATTACCCCATCGGCTTGAAACAGGAGCCTTATGGTATCTGTTCATTTCGGCTGCTGCTCTAGGCAGACTACTCGATGGGTAATGGCTGACCTTGCTCTACTCGTCCGTCTGTCTAAGAGCCTCTTCAAACTCTTTGATCAGACTGACTAAATCAGTCTTCAGCACCTTGCTTAGATCTCGTATCTGAATGATATCGAGTCGGCGAGTCCCCCGCTCCACATCACTCATGAATGACTGCGGGTGCCCGAGAGCTTTTGAGCACTCCACCTGAGTGAGTCCTGCCGCTATACGTCGGCGTTTCAGGATCGCCAGAAAGAGCGCGTACTCTGGACGATAAATCGCTTTGGCCATGATGGCTGATCACTCCTGTGAACAGCTCCACAACCTATATCCGGTTTCCAGATATCTGAATTTCAGATATATTCGTTTTCAGCATCCCCCGTAATCGAGAAAAGCCTCATGCCTGCTCATCGACATCATCACTATCGACCTTCTCGACATGCTGATGTGAGGTGAGCTTTTGCCGTGAGGCTGTGAATCCCAACACAACATGGAGCCCTATGCAGAAGGCAAACATCACAGAAACACGCAGTTCTACGAAGAGGCTAGTACCAACACTCATCAGGCCTAAATCTCATTCACGAGAGACCTCCTTCATGAAAATGATCAGAGCGCTAGCCCTGCTGTTTGCCTTTGCCATCAACGCCATGGCCATCTGTACCGCACATGCGGGCACGGCCGAATGGACCTCCAGCTACACCCAGGGCGTCGAGGAACACCTCGTCGACGACGGCCACGGCAACCAGTTGAACATCGCCTGCCCGGACGATGACGAAAGCCCCGTCTCCGCCTACGTCACCCTCGCTGGCAAGCGCTACTCCTCCGAAAAGGATGGCTTCGACGTCATCGTCGACGGCACCACCTTCAGCAATCCCTTCTACACCGACTGCGAAGCCTGCAGCTCCAGCTTCCCGGGCTTCTGGGCCGCGCTGCGCAAGGCCCGCACCCTGCAGCTCAGTGCCGGTGGCCAGACGGTGACGCTTCCGACCCAGAACCTTCCCCAGGTTCTCCAGCCCCTGACCAGCAAGAAAAACCTCTGCCGCTCCGCCTGGTAATCACCAGCTCTTTCACAGGAATCCGTTCAATGAAGAAGTACATCCCTCTACTGCTTATGGCTGTGGCGCTGTCCGGCTGCGGCGCGGAACCACCCATCACCGTAGAGCTGGGGCACAACCCCTATTGGGGATCGCCTCAGTTGCAGATCACCGCCAAGAAAGACGCCGTCACGATCAACAGCGTGACCATCAACCGTGGCAACTGCAAAGCCAACGCCTATGAAGTCCTGCCCTACCAGGTACCGTTTGGCGATGTCCTGAAGGTCGACTCGCGCTACTGCCAGAAGATCATCGAGGCGTCGATCTCTACCAGCGAGGGTGACTACGACTTCAGCTTCGGCAACTAGTCCCCCCTCCGCTAACACCCACTCGGAATACCCAACTCCGCCCACGGCCATCGTCTGGCCGTGGGCGGAGCGGGGACCTTTTTGTTTTTTGAAAACCCAGGAGCTGCTCGTCGAGACACACCCCAGAAGAACAACGCACCACGGCCATACACACTCAAGGACCCGAACCCCATGACACCGACGTACCGCAAAACCCTGCTCGCCCTGGCCATTTCTGCCAGTGCTCTGCCTCTCGCCGCCCACGCCCTGACGTTGACCAACAGCGGGCTGGACAGTGAAGGCAACACCTACACCGACAGTACCGAAGTCACCGGCGCCTTCACTGGCAGCGACCAGCCCCTTCGCTTCTATAGCGACACCTTCAACCACGACCTGGTGCTCAACGCCCAGGTGCAAGCCACCGGCGATGACCTCAATGGCGTCGACCTGTCCTACGCGGGTGACGACGACAATCCCTCCTCCATCGGTGCGACCACCGAGGTGTTCGGCAACCTGCAGAACAAGGGCAGCATTTCGGTGAGCGGCGCGGGCGTCACTGGCCTGCTGATCGACCCGGCCACCATCCACGGCAACCTGGTCAATGAAGGCACCCTGCAGGTGGCCGGCGGTGTGCTCGAGGGCGACGGCATCCGCGGCCTCAAGTTCGCCGGGCAGTCGGTATTGCAGGGCGACCTGATCAACGCCGCCAGCGGCAAGATCCTCGCCGATGGCGACGAGGCCACCGGCATCCAGCTCAAGGGCGGCACCATCGGCGGCAAGCTGATCAACAACGGCCAGATCCAGGTCAGCGGTACCGAATCGACGGGCGTTCTCGCCACCTATGACGACGACATGGGTGGTCCGGATCGCGTGGACCTCGGCGGGATCGAGAACCACGGTAGCATCGTGGCCAGCGGCGATGATGCAACCGCGTTGCGTCTCGACGGTGTGAGCTTTGCCAGCGCGCCGGTTCAGATCCTCAACACCGGCACGATCCAGGCTGACGATGCGGCCATCGAGGTCGGTGCCTTCGACATCGACGGCGCGAATGCCAGCAATACCCTGGTCATCCAGAACAGCGGTAACCTGGTTTCCAAGGACGAAGCCATCGATGCCTCCCAGGCCAGTGGCGGCGTACACCTGGTGTGGAATGCCGGCAGCATCACCGGCAACCTGATCGACCTGTCCAACATCGAAGTGAACGGCAACGTGACCTTCAATGGCACCGACGCCAGTACCGATGGCGCGAACATCCGCCTGAAGGACGCCGGTTGGCTGGATGTCGGCAGCGATGCGGGCAACACGCCGGCGCACCTGGAATTCGCTCAGCCGCACACCACTATCCAGGGCAACCTGGACGTGGCCGGCAACTCCTCGCTGGGACTCAACCTGAGTTCGGCCACGGATCCGAACAAGGCCGTGGTCGCGGTCTCCGACACGGCGGAGTTCGCCAAGGGCTCGCAGATCCAGTTGGCGGCCCAGGGCAATGACTTCAAGGCCCAGGGCACGACCTATACCCTGATCCAGGCCAGTACCCTGCAGGATGATGGGGTGAGCGTGACCAGCCGCTCGGCCCTGCTGAACGTCGACACCGTCAGCAGCGGCGACAACCAAATCCTGGCCAAGGTCAGCACCAAGAGCCAGAACGAAGTCGGCGAGGTGATCGGCCAGATCGGTGGCTCGGCCAACGCCCAACGTGCGGGCGCGGCCTTCAGCCAAGTGGTGACCGGGCTGGCGCAGAGCAATCCCAACGATCCGGTGTTCCAAACCTACGTGAATGCCTCGCAGGATCCAGCAGCGCTGAAGAAACTGGCTGAACAGTTGGTCCCCGAAGTAAACGGTGGTTCGACGCAAGCGGCCACCAGTGGGCAAACGCTGATGAGCAACGTCACCGGTAATCGCACCAGCAGCCTAAGGGGTGCGTCCTCGGGGGATGTGCTGCAGCACACCGGCATCTGGGCGCAAGCGCTGTACAGCGATGCCAACCAGGATCTGCGCGATGGCGTGGCCGGCTTCAATGCCTACAGCCGCGGCATTGCCCTCGGCGCCGATGGCAAGCTCACCGACCAGTTGACCCTGGGCGTGGCCTACAGCTTCCTGCACACCAGCGTGAACAGCGACAACGGCAACACCACCGATGTCGATGGCAATGCCCTCACTCTGTACAGCGGCTTCGAACAGGGCAACTACTTCGTCGACGCCAACCTGAGCTATGGCTTCAACGACAACGAGAGCAAGCGCCGTATCGCCGGCACTACGGCCAAGGGCGATTACGACAGCCAGGTGCTGGGGGCCAATGTGGTGGGGGGCTACACCTACCACCTGAACGAGCAGTTCCTGGTCGAGCCGCGCCTAGCCGCACGCTATGCGCGCGTCGATATCGATGGCTACCACGAGAAAGGCTCGTCAGCGGCGCTCAAGGTGGATAGTCAACGCTACGAAGTGGCGGAACTCGGTGCTGGTGTGCGGGTAGCGGGTGACTTCCAGGTCGGTAACGGCAACCTGCAGCCGCAGGCCAAGCTGATGGCCTACCATGACTTCGCCGCAGACGAAGCCCAGAGCACGTCGACCTTCGTGCTGGGTGGCACGCCCTTCGTGAGCCAGGGCGCCAAGGCCGTGCGCAACAGCTACGAAGCGGGTGTCGGTGCGGATTACCACCTGGGTGCGGTTACCGTTGGAGTCAGTTACGACTACACCGGCAAGACCGACTTCAACGCCGACACCTTCACCGCCAAGGTCCGTTACGACTTCTGATGAGCCACTCCCTTTCCGGCCCACCTCTGTGGGCCGGTTTTCTTCGAGCCCGTCGAGTTCTTACGGCGCTGCTGATCGGCGCCCTCCTCGCCGGCTGCCAGTCGCCTCGCGAGGCGCTGCAGCAGTTGGCGGATGCCCATGAGCGGAAACTGGAGATCCTGCCGGGGCAACCGTTTCCGCTGGCCATGCTGGCACCGCAGAACACAGCGAAAGCCACTCGTTTACGCGTCTACCTGGAAGGGGATGGTCATGCCTGGGCCACCGCCACGCAACCCAGCCTGGACCCGAGCCCGCACAATCTGTTGGTGGCGCGCCTGGCGGTGGACGATCCGACGCCGAATGCGTACCTGGCGCGGCCTTGCCAGTTCGTGATAGCACCGGCCTGCGAACCTGACCTCTGGACCGATCGGCGCTTTTCGCAGGAAGTCGTCACCCACCTCAGTCAGGCGCTGGAGCAGATGAAGCAGCGTTACGGCAATCGAGAATTCGAGCTGGTGGGGTATTCGGGAGGTGCAGCGTTGGCACTGTTGTTGGCTGCCCAGCGGAATGATGTTGCTCAGGTTCAAACGCTAGCGGGCAATCTCAGCCCGCGGCTTTGGGCGCAAATGAAAGGGCTGTCGCCCCTCAGTGGTTCGCTGGATCCGCTGGACTATCAGTATCGGTTGGCATCTATACCACAGCGACATCTGGTGGGAGACGTAGACCACGTGATACCAGCATCGCTAGCCAAAGCCTACCTGGAAAGGCTACGTTCAGATGCCTGCAGTGAGGTTGTAATCTCTCCGGTTATAGATCATCAGCAAGGCTGGGAGACCGCTTGGAGAAAATGGCGGGGCAACCGCTAGATTGCAATAGCAATTGAGTCCACAGCCGCCTCCTCACCAAGCAGACCCTATTGCCCATTTAAGCCCTCGGATCAAACCCGAAGACCCGCAGTTCCTATTGATATCGACAGGCCTTCGCCAGGCGCGCCGCCCCACGCGATGGCCTCGCCGACGAAAGGCAGTTCGAGCACTGAGCAGCTCCCGTCGAGTGTTGGGGGACCAGGGTTAGCCGGCCTGGGATGGAGTTGTCGGTGGAGACGAGCGCGGCGGAGGCACGGTCCCGCCGGCTCGCAGCAGACCGAGAGATTGAAATGGCTGTTCGCACAGATTGTTGAGAAACGCACGCAGTGGTGGCCGGCGTCAGCCTGGTGTCGGTGCAGCTCACCCAACTGCTGTTCGTGCAAACCATTCGTGCCTACCCGGCATCCACCGATTCGCTGCGCTACGGCTAGCTGCGGGCGGCCAGATATAAGCTTCCGGGGACAGTGCTGGAGCTGATGCACAACGAGCCTGGAAGGGCCAGGCAGTAGGGCGAGCTGGCCAATGCCATGGGGATGTCGCGCACCACTTCTGGGTGCACTTCAAGTCAATCACCGGGAGCCGGCGCTGGCCAACCCGAACTAGCGGTGCATGTTCCGGGAGCAACAGGCGCGGCGTCGCCGCGACGTGATCATGGCAGACCTGACCTCGGAGCTGGGCTTCGCCTCCGAGAGCGCCTTCAATCGCTTCACCGGCACCGAGCCACCACGCTAGCGCATCCAGTGGCGCGAAAACGTGACTTGATCCGGCGGGCAAGAGAAAGCCCACATGCTGGCAGTCCGCGCGGGGTTGTTCAATCGGGTATCAGACTCCCGATTTGATACGACTCCAGTTGCGGGTGATCAGGCGCAAGATCGACGGACTCGGCGGTAGGCTGACGTACATGCTTTTGACCCGCTGATGCCCTGCAACCAGACAGGAGAAAGCAATGCAATGCCTCTGCGGCATGCCCGTGAAGATATAGTTGTTGTGCGCTATGCAGGAGACAGAGTGGTGGGTTTCAGGAAGTAATGGCAGGCTCAGCAGTTCCTGGTGCAATTGCAGGAACGCCTGACCAGGTTTGCCCGAGCGCGAACGCGCACGCCTGCAGTTCTATGCGCGCTACCGAAACATGGCCGCACTGAGCCCGGAACAGGTCCAGCGGCTCTACGCCGAAATCCGCGAAGTCGACCGCAAGCACCAGCCCCCGGGCCAACGTCGGGGTGTTCATGCGGCACCCGCTGCAAATCCTCGAAGTGGTCGGTCCGGAACACGTCGGCATTGGCGCGGACAGGGACGGCGGCGGCGTGACAGGGCTGGAGGACGTCAGCCAGTTGCCGAGGATCACCCAGCGCCTGCTCGATGCTGGCTACAGCGAACAGGACCTGGCTAACATCTGGAGCGGCAACCTGCTTCGTGTGCTGGACTAGGCGCAGCGAGCGGCCGATCCGGCTGCGGTGGCGGCCTGCCTGGAGGCCGATGAGCGACGCACTGATGAAAACAGCGCTGGCAGCCCGCACCGGCCGTACGGAACCGCTCGGCGAGGGCCCGGCCTACAGCCGCCTGCTACGGGCGATCAGACAGAGCAGATAGAAGCCGCCCAGCAGGCCGGTGACCAGGCCGATCGGCAGGTTGGCCCGGCTCGCCAGGCTCTGGCTCAGCCAGTCGGCCGCCAGCAGCAGCGCGGCGCCCATCAGCGCACCCGACAGCAAAGGCACCGCGGCGGCGCCGGTCAGGCGCTTGGCCAGCTGCGGCCCGGCCAGGGCGATGAAGGCGATGGGGCCGGCCGCCGCGGTGGCGATGGCGGTCAGGCCGACGGCGGCCAGCACCATGACCAGCCGCGTCCGTTCGACGTGCACGCCCAGTTGCGCGGCGCTGTCGTCGCCCATCTCCAGCAGGTCCAGGTGACGGGCGTGGTAGAGCGCGACCGGCAGGATCGCCAGCAGCCCCGCCGCGGCCGGCAGCACGTGGGCCCAGGTGCGCGTGTTCAGCGAGCCGGCCAGCCACAGCTGGGCGAACATCGCCCGGTCGAGGTTGCCGGTCACCAGCAGCGTCTGGTTCAGCCCCGCCAGGGTGGCGCCGGCGCCGATGCCCACCAGCACCAGGCGGTAGCCGCCGCTGCTGCGCCCCTGCATCGCCAACAGGAACACCAGCAAGGCGGTGCACAGCCCGGCGGCCACCGCCGCCAGCGCCACGGCCAAGGGCCCGGCGTCGAACAGGATGATCTGCACGATGGCGCCGCTCGCCGCGCCGGTGGTGAAGCCGATGATGTCCGGCGAACCCAGGGCATTGCGCGACAGCGACTGGAAGATCGCCCCGGCCATGCCCAGCGCCGCGCCCACCAGCACGGCGGTGAGCACCCGTGGCAGGCGCACCCGCAGGATGATGCGCTGGGCGCTGCCTTCGCACTGCCCCAGCAGGCTGGCGAGCACTTCGCTGGGGCTGATCGACAGGCTGCCGGTGCCCAGCAGCAAGGTGCCCAGCGCCAGGCACAGCAGCGCCAGCAGCACGCAGACCAGCAGCCCGCGTGGCCGCACGCGCAGGGACAGGCAGCCCAGGCGCAGGCTGCGGGGCGTGTTCAGAGCCGGCATGCGCGGAACCGCCTGATCAGCAGGATGAAGCACGGCCCGCCGAGCAGCAGGGCGACGGTGCCGGCGGCAATCTCCGCCGGCGCGGCGACCACCCGGCCGAGGATGTCGGCGCCCAGCAGTAGGGCCGCGGCGAACAGCGCCGAGTACGGCAGAGCCCAGCGGTAGTCCGAACCGACCAACAGCCGCGCGATGTGCGGGGCGACCAGGCCGACGAAGCCGATCGGCCCGGCCATGGCGGTGGCCGCGCCGGCCAGCAGCATGGTCGCCAGGCACGCCACCAGCCAGGTCAGGCGCACGTCCACGCCCAGCGCCCGGCCCAGGTCCTTGCCCAGGGCCAGGGCGTTGAGCTGGGCCAGGATCGACAGCGCCGCGAGCAGCCCCGCGGCGATGGCCGTGGCGGGCAGCGGCAGCGTGGCGAAGCTGCTGGCCGACAGCGAGCCGGCCGCCCAGTTGCGGAAGCGGTCGTACACCTCCGGCGGCGCGTTGAGGACGATGATGCCGGTCAGCGAGGCCAACAGGATCGACAGCCCGGCGCCGGCCAGCACCAGGCGCACGGGGTTGGTGCCGGTCTCGCCGGCGCGGCCGAGGAGGAACACCAGCAGCCCCGCCAGCCCCGCGCCGAGAAAGGCCAGGCCGATGTACTGGCCGATGCTCGCCAGGTCGAACAGCGCGACCCCGACGATCACCGCCAGGGCCGCGCCGGCGTTCACCCCCAGCAGCCCCGGCTCGGCCAGCGGGTTGCGCGTCAGCGCCTGCATCAGGGTGCCGGCCGCGCCCAGGGCCAGCCCGGCCAGCAGCGCGACCAGGGTCCGCGGAATACGCAGCTCGCGGATGATCAGGTGCTGGTCGTTATGCGGGTCGGCGTGGCGCAGGGCTTCCAGGGTCACCTCCAGGGGCACCGGGCGGGAGCCAATGGCCAGACTGGCTAAGGCGGCCAGGCCGAGGGCCAGCACCCCGCCCAGCAGCCCCCAGGCCAGCGGCCGGCGCCGGCGCGGCAGTGTGGGTATCGGCAGGTCCCCCGCAGACAGGCGCATGGCTCAGCGGAAATAGCCGGCCACGGTGTCGAGCAGTTGGCGGCCGGAGTAGTAGTCGATGCGGAACGAACTCGGCCCCAGCGGGTAGACCCGCTTGTTGCGCACCGCCGGCAGGTTGGCCAGCACCGGGTCGGCGAGGAACGCCTGCACGTCCTGCTCGCCGGCGCCGAGCAGGAACACGCTGTCGCCGCTGATGGCCGCGGGCAGATTCTCGCGGGAGATGAACTGGAAGTCCGAGGCGCGCGTGACCTTTTCCGTCAGCGCCGGCGGCAGCTCGTTCACCCTGAAGCCCAGGGCCGTGAGCAGGCGCGCCTGCGGGCTGCCGAGCCGGCCGATCGAATAGCTGCCGGCGATGTTGTAGCCGACAATGGTCACCGCGCCCGCCGGCGGCCGGATGCTAGCGGCGGTCTGCGCGGTGTAGGCGTCGAAGCGCTGGATGGCCTCGCGGGCCTGGCGCTGCAGGCCGGTGCGCTGGCCGAGGTCGGTGGCGATGTCCTGCCAGGCGCGGTTGGAGTAGTCCACCAGCATGGTGGGCAGGCCCTGCGCCTCCAGCTCGGCCCGGTGCGGCGCCACGCTGTCGGCGCCGGTGGCGGAAACCACCACCAGGTCCGGGTCGCTGGCGATCAGCGCTTCGATGTCGAACTGCAGGTTGCGGTACAGCACCGCTACCCCGCGCTCGTCGGCCACCTGCGCCCACTGCGAGAAGAAGCCCTTGGCGTCGGTCAGGCGGCTGGGGGTGGTCGCGGCCGTAGCCACCAGCGGCGCGTCCATTGCCAGGAGGATGCCGGTGACGCTGGGGGTGGTGGAGACGATGCGCCGGGGCGCGTCCTGGGCGGCCAACGCCAGGTTGGCGACGAGTGCCAGCGCGGTGCCGAGCAACATCAGGGGAAGGCGCGAAGGGATCATCAGTGGGCCTGCACAAGGGGTGGGCGAGGTTCCGCGCGAAGGCCTGAACCGGTGGTCGCACGGCGCCTGGCAGGGCTTACCGGCCCGGGCGCGCGGCCCATATGATAATGCTTCTCATGCCATAAATTCCATATCGTAGAATAGATTCTGCATAATGAACTCTCGCCCTCGACCCCGGAAGCCCCAATGACCCACCGCCTGCATGCGGACGCCGTGACCCTGCGCCGCGACACCCGGACCATCTCGCAGAACCTGTCCGTCGCCATCGCCGACGGCTCCTTCACTGTCATCGTCGGCCCCAACGCCTGCGGCAAGTCCACCCTGCTGGCGGCATTGGCGCGCCTGCTGGCGCCCAGCACCGGCCAGGTGGTGCTGGACGGGAAGGACATCCACGCCCTGCCGGCCAAGGAAGTCGCCCGCCGCCTAGGCCTGCTGCCGCAGAGCGCCACGGCGCCGGAGGGCATCCGCGTGGCCGACCTGGTGGCGCGCGGGCGCTACCCGCACCAGGCGTTCCTGCGGCAATGGTCGACGACCGATGAGCAGGCGGTGCAGCGGGCAATGCAGGCGACCCGGGTGGCGGAGCTGGCCGAGCGGCCGGTCGAGGCGCTGTCCGGCGGCCAGCGCCAGCGGGTGTGGATCGCCATGGCGCTGGCGCAGGACACGCCGATCCTGCTGCTCGACGAGCCGACCACCTACCTGGACATCGTCCACCAGATCGAACTGCTCGAACTGCTGGCCGAACTCAACCGCCAGGGGCGCACCATAGTCGCGGTGCTGCACGACCTGAACCAGGCCTGCCGCTACGCCACACACCTGATCGCCATGCGCGAGGGCGCGGTGATCGCCGAGGGCGCGCCGGCGGCGATCTTCACCGAGGAACTGGTGCAGCAGGTGTTCGGCCTGGCCTCGGTGATCATCGCCGATCCGGTGAGCGGCACCCCGATGCTGGTGCCGAAGGGGCGTTTCGCCGCCAGCCCGGCCTGAGCCGGGTCAGCGCGGCAGCGCCGGGCCCGGGGCGCCGAGCACACGCCCGCCGGTGGCCTGATTGACCAGCTCCGCCTCGTGGAACAGCGCCTGGCGGTCCTCCGGCGCGTGTAACTGGCCGAGGTCGGTGACCGTGGTCATCGCGCAGACGATCTCCTGCTGGGCGTCGAACACCGGCGCCGCCTGGCCGGTGACGTTCGACAGCAGGTGGCTGGTCAGCTCGGCCCAGCAGTGCTGGCGGATGTCCTCGAGCAGCGCGGCGCTCGGCGGGGTGCCGCGGAAATGCGCCGGCTGCTGCTTGCGCGCCGCCTCGATGCGGGCCTTGGGCAGGAACGCCTGGAACACCAGGCCGCAGGCGGTGTTGTCGATCGGCAGGATATCGCCCAGGGCCAACGGATTGATCGAGAAGTAGGCGCTGCGGTACCAGCGCACCAGGGTCGGGCCGCGGTCGGTCCAGATGGCCACGCCACCGCTGGCGGCATGCCGCAGGGCCAGGGACTTCATGTGCTGCGCGGCGATGTCCACCGCCTCGATGCGCTTCAACGCGCCTATGCCGATACTCAGCGCCGCCGGCCCCAGGTCGTACAGGCCGCTGACAGGGTCCTGCTTGGCCAGCCCCTCCTTGACCAGGCTCTGCAGGTAGCGGTGGGCGGTGGAGCCCCCGGTCTGCGTGCGCCGGGCAACCTCGCCGAGGCTCAGCTCGCTTTCCGCGTTGGCCAGCACGTTGAGGAAGCGCGCGGCGATCGAGACCGACTGGATGGTACCGGAGCGCTTCTCGCTCGGGATCTCCAGCTCGTGCTCCGACGGGGGCTGCAAGTTGCTCAAAGGGTCGGTCTCCTCATCAGTCTCTGCTCGTTGTGGTTGTTCGGGCCGCGCCACGGGGCAAGCCGCGGGGCCGGCCAATCATACCGGTTCCCTCTCCTCCGGGGAGGCCCCGGCGTGGCCGTTGGCCCGGTCGAACATACCACTTTGCGGAACATATTCCTTATTGCGGAATATAATGGCCGCATGATACCTTCCAATGCAAACGCGGATCGTTCTCATTTGGAGGTTATTTTGAAGGCCCACCTGCAGCGCACGTTCAGCCACGGATTCGGCGTGCTCACCCTGTCCACCCTGCTCGCCTCGCCCCCGGCCCTGGCCGAGGACGCCAGCCCCCGCGAGAAGGACGCGCTCGCCCTAGAGTCGGTGGTGATCACCGGCGAGAAGATCGAGCGCGACCTGAAGAACACCGCTTCGTCGGTGTCGGTGAAGAACGCCCGCGAGATCGACCGCGAGAAGACCGGCGACGCCTCCGTGCATGAAGTGCTGAACGACATCCCCAACTTGGTCTACACCGACTCGGTGGGCGCGCCGGTGATCCGCGGCCAGGACGCCCAGGGCCCGAACAACGGGGCCAACGTGTTCTGGGGCGGCACCGTGCCGCGCGCCACCATCAACCTCGACGGCCACTACCTGAACTACAACGAGATGTACTTCGGCGCGCCCTCGGTGTGGGACGTGGACAGCATCGAAGTGTTCCGTGGCCCGCAGACCACCTCGCAAGGGGCCAACGCCATCGCCGGGGCGATCATCGTCAAGACCAAGGACCCGACCTTCACCCCCGAGGCGGCCTACCAGGCCGAGGCCGGCAGCTACAACGCGCGGCGCAGCTCGCTGGCGGTGTCCGGCCCATTGGCCCGCGACCTGGCCGGGCGCCTGGCGCTGGACTACTCCGCCCGCGACACCTTCATCGACTACACCAACCCGAAGTTCGCCAGCCACGGCACCGACCAGGACTTCCGCGCGCTGAACCTGCGCGGCAAATTGCTCTGGCTGCCGGAGTCCGTCCCGGGCCTGGCGGCGAAGTACACCTTTGCCCACGGCGACTCCAACCGCCCCTCCCAGGAAGCCGCCTCCAGGCCTTTCCACAAGCTCGACCACACCTCCACCACCATGCCCAGTTGGCACCAGCAAACCAACACCCACGTCGTCGACCTCGACTATGACCTGGAGAACGGCATCAAGCTGTTCAACCAGACGCAGTACTCGCAGTCCAACGTGCACCGGGTCATCGGCGTGGCCAACGGCGGCGACGCCGACATCCAGCAGAAGAACGCCTCCAACGAAGCGCGCATTACCTTCGGCGAGCTGCAGGACGAGCTCAGCGGCATGGGCGGCGTGTACTTCGCCCGTACCGACTCCGACGAAATCCTCTACCTCAGCGGCATCTCCGCCTTCGACGACACCAAGCGCAACCTGGGTGTGTTCGGCGAGCTGAACTACCGCCTAACCGAGCGCTGGACCCTGAGCACCGGCCTGCGCTTCCAGCAGGACCAGATCGAACGCAGCGGCACCTCGGTGTACGCCAGCAACGCGCTGGACTACGACAAGACCTTCTCGGCGCTGCTGCCGAAGGTGTCCCTGGCCTACGCCCTGACCCCCGAGTGGACCCTGGGCGGCATGCTCAGCCGCGGCTACAACCCCGGCGGCGTGTCGCTGAACATGAGCAGCAAGCAGTGGCAGACCTTCGACGACGAGTCGATCTGGAACTACGAGCTGTTCGCCCGAGCCAGCCTGCTGGACGACCGCCTGCACCTGAACGGCAACCTGTTCTACATGGACATGCGCGACGCCCAGTACAACATCCCGGTGGTGATTTCCTCGGGGCTCACCCAGTCCTACACCATCAACGCCGAGAAGGCCCACGCTTACGGTCTGGAGTTGAGCGCCGACTACCGCGTGCTCGACAACCTGGTGCTCAAGGCCAGCGCCGGCGCACTGAAGACCCACATCGACGACATCGACAGCAACAGCAGCTACGTGCATAACGAGTTCGCCCGCTCACCCGGCTACACCCTGAGCTTCGGCCCTAGCTGGGACATCACTGAGCGCCTCAACCTCAACGCCCAGGTGCGCCACCTGGATGGCTACTACTCCGACGTGGCCAACACCAAGTCCTACGCGGTCGACTCCTACACCATCACCGATACCCGCATGAGCTACCGCTTCAACGACCACGTGCAGCTCTACGGCTACGTGAAGAACGTCTTCGACGACCGCTCGCCCACCTACCTGCAGCAGAACCGCGGCATCGGCGGCATCGAGGCGAGCATGACCGAGCCCCGCACCTTCGGCATCGGCGTCAAGGGCACGCTCTGAGCGGCCCCGCGCCACACCAGGTCGGCCCGGCGACGGACCGGCCCTTTGGCATTGGTACAGGAGAGAAAGATGAGCACCACCAGACGCCTGCACATCGGCATGTCCCTCGCGCCTACCTGGCTGAGCGGCGATGCCTGGCGCCGCACCGACAGCCGCGTCGAGGAGATCTACGACAGCGACTTCGCGCTCGACATCGCCAGGCGCTCGGAAGCCGCGCACCTGGATTTCGTGTTCCGCCCCGACGTCAGCTGCCTGGCCATCGAGGCGGTGGAAAGCGGCTCGGGCTTCGCCAGCCTCGACCCCACCGTGCTGCTGGCCGCCCTCACCCGCGAGACCTCGCACATCGGCCTGGTGTCCACCGTCTCGACCACCTTCTTCCCGCCCTACCTGGTCGCCCGGCAGTTGCAGTCGCTGCACTGGCTGAGCAAGGGCCGCGTCGGCTGGAACATCGTCACCGCGCTGCAGGGCCACGAGAATTTCGGCCTGGAGGCCATGCCCAGCGCCGAGGAACGCTACGCCCGGGCGGCGGAATTCACCCGCGTGGTGCACGAGCTGTGGGCCAGCTTTCCCAGCGAGGCCCTGCTGCTCGACCGCGAGAACGGGCGCTACGCCGACCCGGCGCAGGTCCACCCCATCGACCACGACGGCGAGTACCTGAAGGTGCGCGGCCCGCTCAACCTGCCGGCCTTCGGCGCGCGCATCCCGCTGGTGCAGGCGGGTGCCTCGGACAGCGGCCGCGACTTCGCCGCCTCGGTCGCCGACATCGTCTTCGCCCCGACGCCGGACAAGGCCGCCGCCGCCGAGTTGCGCCGCGACCTGTCGCGCCGCGCCGAGCGTCACGGCCGCTCGCCCGGGGACATCCGCCTGCTACCCGGCCTGAGCCTGTACCTGGCGCCCACCCGTGACGAGGCCCGCGAACTATTCATGCAGACCCACGCGCGGGTGGACAAAGCCCGCAAATTCGCCGCGATCGAGCAGATGATCGGCCTGGACCTGAGCACCTGGCCGAGCGACCGGCGCATCCGGGCCGCCGACCTGCCACTGCCACAACTGCGGCCAGGCGCCAGCCGCACCCATGTCGACCTGCTGCGCCGGCTGCTGGAACGCGAGTCGCTGCTGCCCGAAGAACTGCTGATGCGCCCGGAAGTGCTGTCCGCCGCGCACTGGCAGGTGATAGGCACGGTGGACGACGCCGTCAGGCAGATCGCCGACTGGGCCGCCGCCGGCGCGATGGATGGATTCATCGCCGCGCCGGGCGGCTCGTTCGGCTCGCTGTACCTGTTCCTCGACGAGGTGGTGCCGCGCCTAGTCGAGGCCGGCCTGTTCCGCGACCGCTACCGCGGCAGCACCTTCGCCGAGCACCTGGCAGAGGCCTGATGGCTGCGGGCCCTGGCCGCGCCACGGGTGCCGGGTCAGTCGGCCGGCGCGGCCTGCGGTGCGGCTGCGCGGGCAGCTTGCCGGCGGGAGGCCACGCTCAGCGTCTGCGCAACACCGACCAGCCCCAGCGACATCCAGGGCACCGCCCAGAGGCCTAGCGCCTTGGCCAACAGCCCACCCAGGGCTGAGCCTGCCGACATGCCTAGGAACAGTGCAGAAGAGTTCAGTGCCAAGGCCAAGCCCATGTGCGTCGGTTGCAATTCAACCATGCGGCGCTGCTGCGAGGGATAGAACACATCCTGGGCCAACGCCCAGGCCAGCAGGGCGAGCGCGCCGAGCGGCCAGAGCACGCGGGCACCGCCGAGTAGGGCGAAGGCCACCAGGAAGGCCAGACTTGCCGCATCACCCAGGCGCAGCGCCGAATGATGCAAGGCCAGCCGGCGGACCCAGAGGTTGCCGAGCAGCCCCGCCAGGCCGAAGCCCAGCAGCGCGGCGGACACGCTCACCGCGTCGCAGCCCCAGCGCTGCATCATCAGCGGGGCGACCAGGGTGAAGCTGGCGAAGATGGCGCTCACCTGCGCCACGTTGCCCAGCAGCGCCAGCAGACTCGGGCGGTGGCGCAGCACCTCGACGAGCGCGGCCGGGCTCAGGCGGCGGCCACGCTCGGCATCGGGGATCAGGACCGCCACCAGCAGCGCGGCCAGCAGCGCCAGAGCCCCCAGCCCGGCCATCGCCAGGCGCCAGCCGCCCTGTACCGCCACAGCCACGGCCAGGGGCGCCGCCAGCACATTGGCCAGGGTGACGCCACTAAACACCCGGGCCAGGGCAAAGCCGCGCTCGCGCTCGGGGACCAGACCAGCCGCCAGCGCCGACGACATCGGGCTGCACAGGCCGGCACCCACTCCGCTGAGCAGGCGCGCCAGGAACACCCCACGGTGGTCATCGAGCCCAGCACACAGCAAGCAACCCAGCGCCAGCAGGCCCAGCCCCGCGATGATCACCGAACGCCGCGGCAGGTGGCCTATCAACACCTGGCTGATCGGTGCCGACAAGGCGAAGCTCAGCGAGAACGCCGTCACCAGCGCCGCCGCCTCCGTCACGGAAAAGCCCGAAGCCTGGAGCGCCGGCTGCAGGCCGACCATGACCAGCGAGCCGCTGCCCAGTATTCCGGTGCTGAAAGTGAGCACGCCGAGCTTTCGCGATATCGTACTACGCATGTCGTTTCTCCGTCCTGTGGCCATCGATGCCTGGAGTGTCACGGCGGCTCGGGTATAGTTGAAATCGATTCTCGATATCGGACGAATCCACACTATGGATATCAAAGGCACCGACCTGCCCCTGCTGATCTCGCTGGACGTACTGCTGGAGGAATGCAACGTCACCCGCGCCGCCCAGCGTCTATACCTGAGCCAGCCGGCGCTGTCAGCCCAGCTGGCGCGCCTGCGCGAGCGCTTCGGCGACCCGCTGCTGGTCCCCGCCCGACAGGGCCGCGGCATGGTGCGCAGCCCCCGCGCCGAGCGCCTGCGCCAGCCCCTGCGGCAAGCCCTGGCGGCCCTGGGCGCGGTGCTGGAGGATGCCCCGGCCTTCGATCCGCAGCACAGCAGGCGGATATTCAACATCGCCACCAGCGACAACACCGCGGCCCATGTCGCCCCGACGCTGATCGCCCGACTCTACGGACAGTGCGGGCCGGGTATCCAGGTGACCTTTCGCGCGGTGGACGCCCGCAGCGTCGACGCGCAACTGGAAAGCGGCGAGCTAGATCTGCTGTTGTGCATCCAGTCCGAACTGCCGGGAAACCTCAAGTCGCGGGCGCTGTTCCACGACGACTACCGTATGGGCCAACGCAAGGGCCACCCCAGGGGCAAGGCGGCGCCGGACCTGGACGAGTACTGCCGCTTGCGCCACCTGATCGTCTCCCCCCAGGGCGGCGGGCTGCGCGGCTTCATGGACGAGCGCCTCGCCCGCCTCGGGCGCCGCCGCCACGTGGCGCTCTCGGTGGGCCATTACCACCTGGTGCCGCCAATCCTGGCCAGTACCGACCTGGTCTGCGTGATGCCGCTGAACTTGCTGCAACGCCACCACGCACAGCTGGACGTGATCGACCTCCCCTTCGCCGTGCCCGGCTACGCGGTGCACGTCGCCTGGCACCTTCGCAGTCACGAAGACCCGGGCCATCGCTGGTTGCGCCAGTGCCTGTTCAACGACTGAGGCGATACAGCCAGTCGGCTCCCGCAAGCCAACCAACCCAAGGCAGATGTACAGGAGGACTGAACAGTCGCCGCTCCAGGCTGCGTATAACAACCGGGCTCTCTAGGAGCCGTGTCCGAAAATCCCCGCTAATTGTCCGCTGATCTTCTGGTTCACACCGGCCTGCGCTGGTGTCATCTGCCACCGGGGAATTGAACCTGGATCGAGCAGATAACAATGAAAAGATCGACTGCACGGCTCCTCCTCGGGAGCCTCTTGAGTACGCCGCCGATGGCGTATGCGTTTTCCTTCACAACGCCGGTGGACGGCCTGGAGGCCTCGCTGGATAGCGTCGCCGAGTACACGGCGATGCTCCGCACGGCGAAGGCCGAGCGCATCGTCCACGATGGGCAGAACCTCTTCGCCAATGCCAACGACGGCAGTGAGTACTATGCCCGAGGGCTGGCGGCCAGCGAGTTCAAGCTAACCTCGGAACTGCACCTCAAGTACCACGACGACGGGCTGTTCGTGCGCGGCAGCGCCTGGTACGACACTCAGCTGATGGACCGCCCGCCCAGCGGCGGCGCCTTCGCCCTGCACAACACAGACAGCGACCAACGCTACCCGTCCGACCTGCGCAACCGCCTCGGCCACGGCACGCGCCTGCTCGACGCCTACGTCTACGGCAACCGGGAAATCCACGGCATGCCGGTGAACCTGCGCCTGGGCCGGCAGGTGATCAACTGGGGCGAAGGCATCTACTACGCCGACGGGCTGAACGTGGCCAACCCCATCGACGTCGGGCGCATCGCACTGCCCAGCGCCAGCCTCAAGGAGGCGCTGCTGCCGACCGACATGGTCGCCCTGCAGGTCGGCCTGAGCGACAGCCTCAGCGTGGAGGGCTTCTACGGACTGGAGTGGCGCGGCAACGAGGTGATGCCCACCGGGGCCTTCCTCAACGACAACGACGTGTTCGGCAAGGGCACCAACGGCATACTCGTCGATCTGCGCCAGCAACTCGAAGCCATGGGCGTGCCGGCGGGCCTGGTGCCCGACACCGTACCCCTGGTGGATGGCCTGGCCCTGCCGGACAGCACCTACTACGACCTGGACGGTCGCTCGCAGCTGTTCGCCTCCTACTCCGAGAACATGGCCCTGCCGCGCAGCGCCGACAATGTCTAAAAATTATCGAAACAGCACCGGAAGATATAAGCGCGACGCACATCGACTTATTCCTCCATTAAAAGGATGACAAGCTTTATAATTCCTTCTGGTTATCAGATAGATCGAATCATTTCCTACCAGTTGCTCGGCGCCTGGCCCGATAGCCCACTTGGCGGCGGCGCGCTGACGCTGCAACTGGCGCTGCTCTCGGGCCAGGCCTCGGCGGTATTCGGCCTGGCCCTAGGCATCGTCCTGGCGGTGCTGCGCGGCGGGCAGAAGATGCTGCTGGTGACGGTGCTTGCCCCGTAGCGGAGAGCGCCCCGCACGCTGGAGCCGCTCAGCTCTTGATGTCGAACTCCGGGTCGAGCGGAATCTGCATCGCGGTCACCAGGTGGTTGGTCTGCGCCGCCAGCCCGATCACCGCCAGCAACTCGCCATGCTGGGCGTCGCTCATGCCCTTGGCGCGAGCGGCGGCGGTGTGCGAATGCACGCAGTACTGGCAGCCGTTGGCCGTCGACACGGCGATGTAGATCAACTCCCGCACCAGCGGGTCGAGCGCGCCCGGCGCCACCATCACCGCCTTGAGCTGCTCCCACACGCGTTTCAGGTTGGCCGGGTCGTTGGCCAGGCCGCGCCAGAAGTTGTTGACGAACTCCGACTTGCGGGTCGCGCGGATATCCTCGAACACCGCCTTAACATCCGGGTGCGCCTGCACGTCGGCATTGCTCCACAATTTCACTGTCGCCATCTTCGACTCCTTCGCCTGTGTTAGTGAACGGCCGCGTACATGATCTTCGCCTCGGTGGCCTCGGCTGGCGAGAACTCCTCGACCACCCGCCCCTGGCGGAACACCAGGATACGATCGGAGAGGTTCATGATCTCCGGCAGGTACGAGGAAATCACCACCACCGCCAGGCCGGCGTCGGCCAGTTGATGGATGAGTTGGTGGATTTCGGCGATGGCGCCGACGTCCACGCCGCGCGTGGGTTCGTCGAAGATGACCAGGCGCGGCGCCTGCACCAGCCCCTTGCCGATCACCACCTTCTGCTGGTTGCCGCCGGACAGCTCGACCACCAGCGCGTTGTCGTTGATCGCGCGGATGTTCAGGCGCTCAACCCACTCGGCCGCCAGCGCCCGCATCTGCGCCGCGCCGAGCACGGCGGAGCTCTCCCGGTCGGCGGCCAGCAGGCCGGAGAACAGGTTCTCGGCGATCGACATGGTTTCGAAGAAGCCTTCGCTCTTGCGGTCCTCGGTGATATAGACGATCCCCGCCTTCACCGCCTCGCGCGGCACGTAGTAGCGTACCGGCCGGTCATCCAGCTCGATGCTGCCGCCACGCAGGAAGTCGCGCTTGTAGATGCCCGCGACCACCTTGAAGGTTTCCGTGCGCCCCGAGCCGATCAGGCCGAAGACCCCGGTGATCTGCCCGGCGAAGATCGAGAAGGAGTTGTTGCGCACGCTGGCGCCCATCGACACGCCCTGCACCGAGAGAATCTTGCTGCCGGCCGGGCGCAGGCGTTCGGGCTGGCGCTCGCGGTAGAGCGCCGCCGACAGGGTGCGGCCGACCATGGCCGCGACTATCGTCTGCCGGTCGAACTCGCCGGCCGGGCCGCTCGCCACCAGCTCGCCGTCGCGCAGGATGGTGATGCGGTCGCACAGCTCCAGGGCTTCCTCCAGCGCGTGGCTGATGAAGACGATGCTCACGCCACGCGCCTTCAGGCGCCGCACGAGGGCGAAGAAATGCCGTTTTTCCTCCGGCGTCAGCGTCGCCGTGGGTTCGTCGAAGATGATCACCTCGGCGTTGTGGTGCACCGCTCTGGCGATCTCGACCATCTGCCGCTTGGCCGCGCCGAGGGTCTCGACCATCGCCGCCGGGTCCACGCTGAAGTTCAGCGACTGCAGGAACTGCTGGGCGGAAATGTAGGTGCCGCGCAGGCGGTTGAAGAATTTCTCCGAGCCCAGGTAGAGGTTCTGCGCCACCGTCATCGACGGCACCAGGCTGGTTTCCTGGAAGACCATGGCGATGCCCGCCTCCAGCGCCTCGTAGGGCGAGCCGAAGCGCACCTCGCGGCCCTTGTGCAGGAGCGTCCCGGCGCTGGGCTCGACCACCCCGGCGATCATCTTGGTCAGCGTCGACTTGCCCGCGCCGTTCTCCCCGAGCAAGGCGTGGATCTCGCCGCGCCCCAGGCGGAAATCCACGTTCTTCACTGCCGGCACGCCGCGGTATTCCTTGGTGACGCCGCGCAGTTCGACTATCGCGTCGGTCTGGTTCATCCGTGCACCTCCAAGGCACTGGCGCGGCGGCTCGGCGAAGACACCGGCCCCGCGTCGATGATGCAATCGCCGCCACGGCTGGCGACCAGCAGCCGCCCGGCGTGCTCGACGGCGCTGCAGATGCCGTGGCGCTGGCCGTCGGCCCGGCTGTGCAGGCTGGCGGTGGGCCGCAGCGCTGCGTCCAGGCGCACCAGCAGGCCGTAGGAACGGCTGGGCGCCCAGGGCTTGTGCACGCCCATGGTCTTGATGCCGCCGCACTGCAGCGGCTCGAGGAAGCTGCGTCCGGAGGACAGCGCCGGGGCGATCCAGAACGCGCGCGGCACCTGCGCCAGCATGTCCAGGCGGTAATGCTTTTCCCGCAGCACGAACTCGATCAGCCGGTTGCGCGGCGCGAACAACGCCAGCCAGGCCCCGCCGTCCTGCGCCGGCGCCAGCCGCGCCGGATAGCCGGGCAGCTTGTCGGCGATGACCCGGCGCCCGCTGGCGTCCAGGCGCACCAGGCGATGCCGCCAGCTCTCGGTGAAGACGATGCCGCCCTCGCCCACCGGCAGCAGCCCGTAGGGAAAGGCCAGGTCGCCTGCGACCTGCGCGAAGCGCGCGGGCCCCGGCGGGCGCTTCCACAGCGAACCCGATGAACCGTGCAGCATCAGGTCGGTGGCCCAGTCGGCCGGCGAACGCTCGGCGGCACCATTGGCCAGCCACAGCTCGCCATTCGCGGCGAAGGCCAGCGCGGTGATGCAGCGCACGCCTGACGGCAACGGCTGCTCCTCGCCGTCGACAAGCAGCGTGCCGTTGTCGAGGGCGATCGCCAGCGCCCCGTCCGGGGCCACCGCCAGGGCCGTGACGGCGGCGGGGAAGCTCGCCAGCGGCTCGGCGCCGCCGGCGTCCAGCCGGTACAGCGCGTTGCCGCTGCTGGCCAGCAGCTCGCCGCCGCGCACCACCAGGTTGTCGGCGTCGCCGAGCCGGGCGAGCAACGGGGCGTCGTCCAGCGCGGTGTTCGGCCGGAAGGCCCCGTCCAGCGGTGGAATGGTCACCGCCTTGCTGCGGAACAGGTCGAGAATCGGGTCGAGGATCATGCCTTCTCCCCCCAGTACGAACGCACCCCGGTCCAGGTCGGGTCCGCGCCGTCGAGGCGGTAGCGACCGATGCGGTTGTTGAGGATGCCGCCGACGTACAGGTAGCCCTTGTGCTCGCGCATCGAGGTGACCATCGGGTGCGACAGGCCGCCCAGGTCGCCGAGGGTCTCGACGATGGCGCCGCTTTCGTCGAACTTCACCACCCCGCCGGTGTTGATGTTGGGGAACAGCCATTCGTCCTGCGGCAGCCGCCGGGTCATGCGCTTGCGCATGCCGGGGTGGCGCAGCGACAGGTCGAAGCTCGGCGTGCGCATGCCCAGCCAGGCCATCCAGTAGCCGCCGTCGGAAGCCCGGTTGATGTTGTCGGGGTAGCCCGGCATGTCCTTGATCACGCATTCGGCGGTGCCCGCCCTGGGCCCTTCCAGCCAGTAGCGATGCACCCGGCAGGCCCAGCTTTCGGCGAAGAACAGCGACTTGCCGTCGTGGGCCAGGCACACGCCGTTGGTGTAGCGATAGCCATCGAGCAGCGTGCGCGTCGAGCCATCCCTGGGGTCGTACACCAGCAGGCGCCCGGTCGGGCGGTTCTCGATGGAATCCAGCGCCCAGTCATGGGCGTCGTAGCGCTTGGTGGAGTCGGTGAAGTAGATGCGACCGTCGGGGGCGATATCGCAGTCGTTGGGGTCGCGCAGGCGCGCGTCGTCGACGATGGAAGTCCAGGAGCGCGCCGTCTCGGCGGAGAGCTTGCGCACTTCGCGCGACGGCGAGATCGCGTACAGGCCCATGGCGCCCACGCAGGAAATCAGGTTGTCGTCGCGGTCGAAGGCCAGCCCCAGCGGGAAGCCGCCGACGTGGGCAAAGACTTCCGAGCGGCGGTAGTCCGGGGCGAAGAAGCGCACGATCTCGCCGTGGCGGGTGCCGCAGTAGAGGTTGTCGTCGCGGTCGAGGATGACGTCTTCCGGCCCCTCCAGTTCGCCCAGGCCGATGTACTCGGTGCGCGACAGCCGATCGTCCAGCTCGTAGGCGGTACCGGAGCCCGGCTCGGCCGACAGCGTCCGGCCCAGCTTCAGGTACACCGGGGCGACGTAGACTTCGTCGAGCACCTTGTGGCGGTTCTTCAGCCAGCGGATGTCCACGGTGACCGCCACCGCCAGCATCACGCCAAGCACCAGCTGGGTGGTGCCGGTGCCGTAGCCCAGGCGGATCAGGCCGTTGGTCATCACCAGCACGATGACGGCGCCCATCAGGCCCTTGACCACCGAACCACGGCCGCCGCCGAGGCTGTTGCCGCCGACCACCGCGGCGGTGAGCGCGAGGATTTCCAGGTTGAGCCCGGTGCCCGGGCCGACGCCGCTCAGGCGGCAGGCGATGAGGAAGCCGGCCAGCGCCGCGCAGCAGCCACAGAACACATAGGTGAAGAACACCGTGCGGCGCACGCGGATGCCGGCGTTGTGCGCCGAGCGCCGCGAGCCGCCGACCGCCTGCACGTGCCAGCCGGGGCGCGAGCGGGTCAGCGCGAGGTGGGTGACCACGGCGATGGCGATGGCCGCCAGCACCGCGACCGACAGGCCGGACAGGGTGCCGTCGCCGATGAAGTCCCACACCTCCGAGGAAACCGCAGAGGTCTGCACCCTGGCCGCGTAGTTCACCACCAGGATGTCGTAGATGGCGCGGCCGATGATGAAGGTCACCAGCGTGGTGATGAAGGCGCGCAGGCGCAGGAAGCCGATGAGGTAGCCATTGATCGCGCCGTAGATCGCCCCCGTGGCGATGGACGCGAGCAGCGCCACCCACACCGGGAGGTCGAAGATGAACAGCGCCGACACCGCGGAAAACGCCGACAGCGCGAAGATCGAGCCCACCGACAGGTCGATGCCGCCGCCGAGCATCACCACCGTGAGCCCGGTCACCACCAGCGAGAACTCGCCGAGCTGGCGCGTCGACTCCTGCAGCGAGGTGAGGTTGAAGAAGCCGGCGATGGCGGAGCCGAATATCGCGATGGTCGCCACCAGCACGGAAAAGGGAATGGCGTTGTCGGTCCAGCGCTTGGTCAGCAGCTCGCCGATCAGGTGGTCGGGAATGCGGTTGTAGCGCCAGGCCTGGATACGTTCGCGTAACGACATGGGGAGTTCCGGAAGCGGGACGGGGCGGCCGCCCCGCGAGGGTGGGAGCGTGTTACGGCTTGGCGGCCTGCAGCGCCTTCACGTCCCAGCAGCTGGCGGCGTTCAGGTCCTTCCTGGTGGTGGCCTTTTCCAGCGTGTAGATCTGCGCGTGCGAGGTGCCGGCGGGCTGGCCGCTCTGCAGCAGGAACTTGATGATGGCGGCGATATCGCCGGACTGGCGGGCCAGGTCGGTCATGACCACCGCGCCATAGGTGCCGTCTTCGAGGCGGTCGCAGTCGGCGCTTTTCTCGCCGCCGCCGGTGGTGACCAGGAACACCTTGTCCTGCAGCTTGGCGTCACGGATGGCGGCGGCGGTGCCGCTGGCGTCGCCGTCCCAGAAGTCGACGATGCCGCAGATGTCCGGGTGCTGCTGGAGGATGGTGGTGGCGGCGTTGCGCGCCGTCGTGGCGTCCCAGTTGGAATCGGGCTTGGCGACCACCTGGAAGTCCGGGTGCTTCTCCAGCA
The DNA here is from genome assembly GCF_023516765.1 of Pseudomonas sp. R3.Fl. NCBI lineage: Bacteria > Pseudomonadati > Pseudomonadota > Gammaproteobacteria > Pseudomonadales > Pseudomonadaceae > Pseudomonas > Pseudomonas sp. R3.Fl. The sequence continues at coordinate 5,396,603 of NZ_JAMGSO010000001.1, read as the reverse complement.
CCTTGGTGATGCCGGCGTACTGGTACAGGCTGGAGGCGTTGACCTGATCGCCCTGGATCAGCGCGACCTTCTTCGAGGAATTCGCCCCGCAGCCCTGGATCACCGCTTCGGCCTCGAGTTGGCCGAGACGGTCCCAGTCCGAGCCGACGAAGGCGTCGACCGGGTAGTTGACCGGGTTGTCGATGGCGATGACGTAGATGCCGGCGGCCTGGGCCTTCTTGAACAGCTTGGAATAGGAGTTCAGGTCCGGCGACTGCACGACGAGAACGTCCGGCTTGCTGCTGGAGGCGATCGCCTCGGTGATCGCCTGGGCGCCGGCCTCGGCGCTCCAGTTCGGGTCGCGGGTCTCGAACACGCCGCCGAAACCTTCCACCTCGCGCTTGAGGTAGGCCGCCCAGCCCTGGGCCAGGTCGAAGCCCATGGTCATGGGCACCAGCAGCACGCGCTTGTTCTTCAGCGCCGCCTCATAGGCGACCGGCCCGGAGACCTCCGCGGCGCTGCAAACCGAGGTAGCCAGCACGATGGCCGTGGCGGCCAGTACCTTGCCGAACAGTTTCATGGAAATCCTCTCCTTGATGAATGGTCGATCGCTCAGATGTCGCCTTGCTGCGAGGTCTGCTCGTCCCGTGGGTTGAGCAGGCCATCGATGATGATCGCCGCCAGCAGGATGCTGGACTTGATGAGGTTCTGGTGAAGCAGCGGAACGTCGAGGATGGTCATGGCGTTGAGCAGCACACCGATCAGCGCCGCGCCCACCAGCACGTTGCGCACCCCTCCCCGGCCGCCGGACAGGCCGACCCCGCCGATCACCGCCACCAGCACGATGTCGTAGAGCAGGGTCGAGTTGACGACCCGGGTATTGAGCGAATGCAGGCTGGCCGCGGTCAGCAGGCCGGCGACCAGGGCCACCAGCGCGGACAGCACGTAGCGCAGCACCAGCATCGGCCGCACCGGGATGCCGACGTTGCGCGCCGTCACCGGGTTGTCGCCGGCGTAGTAGACGTAGCGGCCCCACTTGGTGAAGCGCAGGAAGGCGAAGAGCGCCAGGCTCAGCCCGGCGAAGATGAACACCTCCACCGGCACATCGAGCAGGCGCAGGCCGCCGAGGGTTTCCAACCAGTGCCCGGGCGGCACCGGCACGGCGTCCTGGGTGATCAGTTGCGAGCGCACGTAGCCGAACACGAAGGAGCCGCTGGCCAGGGTCACGAAGATCGCCGGCACGTCCGCGTAGGCGACCAGCAAGCCGTTGAGCAGGCCGATGCCCACCACCCCGGACAGCACCAGCAGCAGCGCCAGCCCGTCGCCGGTGCCGGCGCCCAGCAGTTGCAGGTACCAGGCGACGGACATGGCCATCACCGCGACGCTGGAGAGATCGATGCCGCGCCCGATGACCACGATGGCCATGCCCAGCGCCAGAATGCCGAGGACCGAGATGGAGCGCACGATGGCGATGAGGTTGTCGGCGGCGAGGAAGCCCGGGAGCGCGACGCTCGAAAGCGCAAACAGCGCCACCACGAGGGCCAACACAATTCGCTCCTGGGTGAAGCGCGGGCGTTCGGAGGTTCTCATGCGTCTGTCATACCCCCGGTCGCGGCAACGGCCGGGGCCTTGTCGAATTCGCCAGTGACGCCGCCGTGGCGGCGCCGCGCAAAGGAAGGAGTTACCGGGGCGGTACTATGCGCAAGTCCGAACAGAACAAAAAATAATTAGTAATACTTTAGTTATTCATTTATTGAATAACGTCCTCTCCGTTTAGCCGCCGCGCATTCGGCCGCATCCGCCGCCCCGCCGCGAGCACGGGGCGCGCCCGTGCCCGCCGCTGCGGATCAGCGCCAGATCGCTTGGGTTTTCTCGCGGTAGCGGTCGAAGTAGGCGTTCACCTGGTCGAACGGAATGCTCTTCTGCACGAAGCTGTCGATCGCCGGGAAGCCCTTGGGCGCCGGGGCGTTGGGCGCCGTGCCGTAGGCGTACTCCTTGTCGGCGATGATCGCCTGCGCGCGCGGCGTGAACAGCCAGTTCTTGAACAGCCGCGCGGCGTGCGGGTGCGGCGCGTCGCGCAGGCTGGCCACGCCCGGGCCATAGAGAATGGCCACGTCCGCGGGGAAGCTCAGCGCCACCGGTGCGCCGTTGTCGCGCAAGCGCGCCACCACCTGCGCCGGGGCCCAGAGCACGAAGTCGGTGCGGCCCTGGGCGAGGTTGGCGGTCAGGGTGCCGGGGTTGTCGCTGACGCCGCCGTTGTCGTGGATCGCCTGGAGCTGCGCGTCGCTCAGCTTGCCCTCCTCCTGCAGTAGCACTACCGCGGCGTCGAAGGGGCTCGCGCCGACGAAGCGCACGTGGGCGAAGCGCCCCTTGAAACGCGGGTCGAGAATCTGCGGCCAGGTCTGCGGCACCTCCTCCGGGCGCAGCAGGCGCGTGTTGTAGGCCAGGGTGAAGGCGTTCACCCAGGGCTGCTGGAAGTAGCCGGCGGGGTCGCGGTAGGCCGCCGGGATGGTGTCGCTGGTGGCCGGCACGTCGCGCGCCAGGCGGCCCTGGCGCACCAGCTCGGCCAGCTCGCTGTAGCCGGTCAGCACCAGGTCGCCGATATGGTTGCCCGAGGCCGCCTCGCTGGCCAGCCGGGTGTACAGCTGAGTGGTGGCGGTGGGCTTGAAGCGGATCTCCGGGAAGTCCTGCTGGAAGGCCTGCCACAACTCGACCGTCTCGGGGAAAGCGGTATACAGCACCAGCTCCTTCTCCCCGGCCCTCCGGGCCTGGTCGTAGAGGGCCTGGAGCTCGGCCGGCGGCGCCGCGGCGGGCGCCCGCGCGGCCGTCTCGTGCGGCGCGTCGGGGCCGCAGCCACCCAGCAGGAGCAGGCCCGCGAGGGCGGCGGCCAGGGGCCAGCGACGCGATGTGTGGGTATCGGGCATCGACGGGGTTCCTTGTCTCAGAAGTGGTAGTCGAGGTTCACGTAGTAGAAGGCCCCCTCGGCGCCATCCGGGACGATGTGCGAGTACTTCACCAGGTAGCCGGAGGTGCTGCGCGAGGCCGGGGTGGAGAGGTCCGGGTGGGTGTTGAAGAGGTTGTTGGCGCCCACCGAGACGGTTAGCGCCTGGGTCACGTCATAGGCCAGGTCGAGGTCGGTGACCCACTGCGGGCCGTAGCTCTTGTCGTAGCTTTCCTGGCCCTCGGCGGCCTTCAGGCTGTAGGTGCCATAGCGGGTCGCGGCCAGGGTGGTGTGCCACTTGCCGAAGCCGTGGCGGGCTTCCACGCGCAGTTTGTTGTTCGGCGCGGCGTCCTCGGCGAGGCTGACGATGCGGCGGCCGATGGGGATGTTGTCGGTGCCGGCCAGGCGCGGGATGTCGGCGATATCGGTGACCTTGGTGCGCCCAGCGCTGAAGCTCGCCGAGAGGTCCAGCTCGCCGTACTCGGCCAGGCCCAGGTGCTGGCGGCCGACCAGGTCGACGCCGGTGGTCTCGGTGTCCATGCCGTTGGTGAAGTAGCTGGCGCCGATGATGTTGGTGTAGCCGGCGGCGCTGAGGATGTCGCGCACGCGGCTACCGGTGAGGTTCTCGGTGAGTACCACGCGGTCGCGCAGGAAGATCTTGTAGGCGTCGATGGTCAGCGAGCTGCTCGGCGTCGGCCGCAGCACCAGCCCCAGGGAGTAGCTGGTGGACTTCTCCGGCTTCAGGTCGGTGGCGCCCAGGGCGCGGGCGGCCTCCGAATCGGCCGGGAACATGTGGATCAGCGAGTAGTAGTCGGTGCCGGAGAGGATTTGCCCGTCGGTGCGCTGGTAGCCGATCTGCGACAGCGAAGGCGCTCGGTAGCCGGTGCTGACGGTGCCGCGCAGCGCCACTTGCGGGGTGAAGTCGTAGCGCGCGCTGAGCTTGCCGGTGGAGGTGTTGCCGAAGTCGGAGTAGCGCTCGGTGCGCGCGGTGACGCCGAGGTTGAGCTTGTCGGTGAGCTGGTGCTCCACCCCGCCGTACACGCCGAACACGTGGCGCTTGTACACGCCCTCGTCGGCGGGCCGGTAGCCGGCGCCGGGGTTGGGGGTGGAGCCGTTGGCATTGCGGTAGTCGCCGGTCTGCCAGGAGTCGTCGTCGCCGGCCAGCTCCTCGAACTTCTCGTTGCGCCAGGCTATCCCGGCGTTGACCGTGAAGGGGCGCTCGACGCTGGCGAAGTTCAGGTCGTTGACGTAATCCAGGGTGGCGTTGTTCTGGTAGAAGCGGAACTGCCCGGAATAGTTCTTGGTGGTACTGGCGGCGTCCACGTAGGTCGGGTTGAGGGTCACCGGGCGGTAGTAGCGCGAGCGGTTCTCGCCGTGGTTGAGGGAGAAGTCGAAGCGCCCGGCCTCCCCCAGGTCGTACTTGAAGCCACCGGTGGCGCCGATGTCCTCGGTCTTCAGGGTGATTTCCGGGGTGTAGCCGGCCGGGTAGACGTCGCGGCGGTTATTGGCGTTGGTCGGAGTCACGAAGGGGGTGTTGGCGCGCACCCGGTCGTAGGAGTAGGTGGCGAAGCCGTAGGCGCGCAACGCGTCGCTCAGGCCCACGTCAGCGTTCAGCGCGAAGCTGTAGCGGTCGGCGGCGGCGTCGCCGGTGTCCCACTTGCGGTCGAAGGCGATCTCGCTGCCGTCGCTGTTGTAGAAGTGGCGGCGGTCGGTGGAGGCCGAGCGGGTCTTGTCCTTGTCCAGGGCGTCCAGGCTCAGGGTCAGGAAGCCGTCGCCGGGCAGCGCCAGGCCCTTCCAGGCGCCGTAGCTCTTGCGCAGACCGTCACCCTTGCTGTACTGGCCGATGCGGGTGTTCAGCCCGCCGCCGCTGTCGCGCTCCTTGAGCACGATGTTCACCACCCCGGCGATGGCGTCCGAACCGTACTGCGCCGAAGCGCCGTCGCGCAGCACCTCGACATGGTCGATGGCGCTCACCGGAATGGCGTTGAGGTCGGTGTTGGTCGAGCCGCGGTCGTAGACGCTGCCGATGTTCAGCAGCGGCGAGGGATGGCGACGCTTGCCGTTCACCAGGATCAGTGTCTCCCCCGGCGGCAGGCCGCGCAGCGAACCGCCGCCGACCGAGAACACGGCGTCAGCCTGCTGCATGGCCTGGGGAAAGTGGAAGGATGGCAGGAGGTTCTGCAGGATGCCGCTCAGGCCGGTGCCCGGTGCGCGCTGCAGTTCCTCGGCGCTGATCACGTCCACCGGCGAACTGCTCTGCAGCGAGGTGGCGTCGTGGCGATTGGTCCCCAGGCTGATCACCGGGTCCAGGCGGGTGGTGGCGGCCGCTTCGGCGCCGGACTGCTCGCCGGCCGATTCGGCGGCCAGGGCGCCGGCGGGGTCCATCGCCTGGGCCAGGCCCCAGGTGCTCAGCAGGGTGAAACTCAGACTCCTTACTCCAGGAACTACATCGACAAGGCGCATCCAGACAAACTCCATTTAGTTGATTAGAGGCGCCGACGATAGTTTCCGAATCAAGAATAAGGAAATACGTTTTAATGCACTTGAGTGTGCATTATGAAATATAATTTCCAACTAACTCAGGATTAACTTTTAGTTATCCGACAAATAACTCCCCAGCACTTTCAGAAGCATAGAGTTCGATTGCCGACTCGACGATGAAAGTCCGCAGCCAGTTCGCCGCCATATCCCCGACCAGGTGCGGATGCCATTGCAGCAGAATGGTCTGGCCGGGGAATTCGAAGGGCAACGAAACGAACTTCAATGGGAAACTTTCCGCCATCTGCCGGGCGAAGTAAGTGGGCACGGTGGTGAGATAGCGGGTTCCCACCAGCATCGGCGGAATGCTGCCGTAATGCTCCACCACCTGGCCGACCTTGCGGGCGTGCCCCAGGCGCGCCATGGTCGCCGCCTCGAAGCTGGGCGCCCCGGTGTGTCCGGCATGGCGGACGATATGGCTGGCGGCGAGGTAGTCCGGCGCGCTGATGCTGTCGGCCAGCGCCGGGTGCCCGGCGTCGGCCAGCACGCAGTAGTGGTCGGTGTAGAGCACGCAGCTGCTGAACTCAGGGGTGTGCAGGCCGACCGGGCGGATGAAGAAGTCGATCATCGACGGCGCGGCCACCGAGCCGTGGATGTACAGGCGGATGTTCGGCGCCACGCTATGCAGCCCACGGATCACGTGGGACAGCAGCAGGATCGCATCGATATCGCCGGCGTGGACGTGGAAGTCGCGCTCGGTGGTGGCCGGGTCGAAGCCCTGGCGCAGGCCGATCACCTGCCGCGCCTGTTCGATCAGCTCGCGCACCGGTTCGCGCAGGGTCTCGGCGAAGGGCGTGGTGACCAGGCGCCGCCCACGGGGAACGAATATCTCGTCGCCGAAGTGGCCGCGCAGCTTGGCCAGTTGCACGCTGATCGCCGCCTGGCTGACGCCGAAACGCGCGGCGGTGCGGTTGACGCTGCCCTCGCTGAGCAGCACATCGAGGGTGGCGAGCAGGTTGAGGTTCAGATCGAGGTTGGCCATGGCCGCGGTACCACCGGAAACTTATATCTACAAGAGATAATCCTCACACAAAATAATTACTTTTAGATATATCAAAAAGCTCCATGCTTACAACCGGGTCTTTCAGACTGCCGCCGCCAGCCCGATGTCCGTGGTGCGTGGCGCTTCGCTCTCCGCCGACGCCGCCGGCAGCAGCACGCAACGCTGCGCGGCGAACTGCAGGTGCAGTGGCTGCGGGCCGACCAGCGCGGCGGGCGGGACCGGCCAGTCCTGCGCCTGCAGGGTCACCCGCAGCCTGGCGTCGCCGGCCTCCAGCAGCGCCTCGTAGCGCCCGCCGAGGAACTGCACGTCGAGCACCCGCGCCTGCGGCAGCGCCAGCGAGCCGGGCAGCGCCCGTGGGGTGGCCAGCAGGTCGCTGGCGCGCACCGCCAGCTGCCCTGCCCCGGCCACGGCGCGGGCGCCCGGCAGCCACAACGGCGCCTGCAGCCCCAGGTCCAGCGTCAGGCCGCCCGCCTCTTCGCGCAGGCCGCGCAGGGCCAGCAAATTGTCGAAGCCGACGAAGCTAGCGACGAACGCCGACGCCGGCCGCGCGTAGATGTCCTGCGGCGTGCCCAGCTGCGCCAGGCGACCGCCGTGCATCACCGCGATGCGGTCGGCCAGGGCCAGCGCCTCGCTCTGGTCGTGGGTGACGTACACCGCCGTGTAGCCCAGCTCGCGGTGCAGGCTGCGCAATTGCTCGCGCAGGTGCAGGCGCAGGCTGGCGTCGAGGTTGGACAGCGGTTCGTCGAACAGCAGCAGCTGCGGCGAGGCCGCCAGCGCCCGGGCCAGCGCCACCCGCTGCTGCTGGCCGCCCGAGAGCTCGGCGGGATAGCGCCCGGCGAGTTCCTCCAGGCCCACCTGGCGCAGCGCGCGCCGGGCCAGCTGGCGGCTGTCGCCGGCGCCGCGACGGGCGCGCACCGGGTAGGCGACGTTGGCCTCCACTGTCATGTGCGGCCACAGCGCGTAGTTCTGGAACACCATGCCCAGGTCGCGCCGCTCCGGCGGCACGAAGAGCCCGCGCTCGGGCGCCGCGACCGTGCTCCCGGCGATCTCGATGCTGCCCTCGTCCGGGCGCTCCAGGCCGGCGATGCAGCGCAGCGTGGTGGTCTTGCCGCAACCGCTGGGGCCGAGCAGGACGAAGAACTCGCCGCTCTCGATGGCCAGGTCCAGGCCGTTGATGGCCTTGGTGGCGTCGTGGTTGACGCCGTAGCGCTTGCGCAGTTGGTGCAGCCGTACATGGCTCATGACAGGTCCTCGGCCACGCGGACGCGGCGCCAGCGGCGCAGCGGTCGTCCGGCGGCCAGCAGCGGCGCGGGGAGCAGGATCAGCAACAGCAGCAGGCAGAGCAAGGCCGCGGCCTGGCCGAGTTGCCCCCGGGCGTTGTAGGTGAAGATGGTGGTGGAGAGCGTCTCCAGGCCCGGGCCGCCGAGCAGCAGCGGGATGTCCAGGGAGCCGCAGACGGCGATCAGGGCCAGGTACCAGCCGACCAGGAAGCCCGGCAGGCACAGCCGCAGGCTGGTGTCGCGCCAGGCCCGCCAGGGCGCCGCGCCGGACACCCGGGCGGCCTCGTAGAGCTGCGGCGACAGTTGCGCCAGGCTGGCCTGGCCGATCTGCAGTGCCAGCGGGGTCAGGGCCACCACCAGGGCGATGACCATCATCGCGAAGCTGCCGTAGAGCGCCCGCAGGCCGGGGACGCCGACATACGCCCAGCTCAGCGCCAGCGCCACCACCACGCCGGGCATCGCCAGCGGCAGCATGGCCAGGAAGCGCAGCAGATGCCCCGCGCGTGGACCCAGGCCGCGCTCGAACTGGGCCAGGAGCAGGCCCAGGGTCGAGGTCAGCAGGCCGGTGCCGCAGGCCAGGCCAAGGGTGTTGAACAGCGCCCCGCGCACCTCCGGGCTGGCCAGCACGGCCTGGTAGTGGCGAGTGCTGAACGCGCCCACCACGCCGGGGAACGGCTGGAATGACGAGACCAGCAACGCCAGCATCGGCAACAGCTGGGCCAGCGCCAGGTAGCTCCAGACCAGCGCCGCCAGTGGCCAGCGCCAGCGGCCCAGGGCCAGCGGACGCGGCGCGGCGGCCTTGGCGGCGATGCTGACGAAACTCCGCCGCCCCACCAGCCGCGCCTGCAGCCACAGCCCCAGGCCCAGCACCAGGACCATGCCCAGGGCCACCACGGCGGCTTCGCCGTAGCGCGGCAGGGGCGCGTTCAGCCAGTCGAAGATTTCCACCGCCAGCACCGGGATGCCGGCCGGCACGCCGATGATCAGCGCCAGGTCGAACACTTCCAGGCCGCCGATGAAGGCGAAGATCGCGGCGCCGGCCAGCGCCGGGGTCAGCCCCGGCAGGCCGACCCGCCAGAAACTCGCCAGCGCGCCACGGCCGCTGACCCGCGAGGCTTCCTCCTGCTCCGTGGCCATGGCGCGTACCGGCCCGAGCAGGAACAGGTAGGTGAAGGCGATGCAGCGAAAGCCGTTGACCAGGGTCAGCCCGGTGAACGACTCGATGTTCAGCGCCGGCGTCCCCAGCAGGCCGTTGAGCAGGCCGGTGTAGGGGTTGGCGAGCAGCTCGAAACCCAGCGCGTAGAACAGCGAGGGCAGCGAGAACATCACCAGCATCAGCGGCGTGACCGCGCCGCGCCCCGGCAGGTCGCTGCGCACCGCCAGCACCGCCAGGGCCGCCGCCACCGGCAGCGCCACCAGCAGGTTGAGCGCCGACAGCGCCAGGGCGTTGAGGGCCGCCGTGCCCAGGCGCGCGTCGGCGGCCACCGCGCCCCAGGCCGCCAGGGTCCAGTGCCCGGCCTGGCCCAGCGGCGCGCTGCGCACGCTGGCCACCAGCAGGCTGAGCAACGGGCTGCCATAGAACACCAGCGCCGCCAGCAGCACCCAGGCGCCCAGGCCCGGGCGCCAGCGCCCCGCCGGGCGGCTGGGCAGCGGCCGCGCGCGGCGGCCGAGGAGCAGGCTGGCGCTCACCTAGGACACCTCCGCCGGCCGTGCCGCGCGCGCCCGGTCGCGCTCCGCGGCACCCTGGCGTATGCGCTGCAACAGCTCCGTGGCCAGGCCGCGGTCCGGCTCGGGGTCGCCGTCGAAGCCGACCGAGAACAGTTCGATACCCAGGTCGTAGTAGTCCAGCACCGCCGCGGCCACGGTTTCCGGGCTGCCGACGAAGGGCGGCCCGCCGACCCCGTATGGCACCAGGCCGGTGTAGAGCGCGCGGTCATGCCAGTGGCCTTGCCCGGCCGCGCGTTGCAGGCGTCGCAGGCCCTCGCTTTCCGGCTGGGCGGTGGCGCCGCCGGGCGCGCCCTGGGCGGCCAGGTCACGGGCCAGGGCCTCGACCTTGCCGCGCGCCAGGTCGTCGGTCTCGGCGAGGACGAAGTTGGCGTCGCGCCAGAAGCGCAGTTGCCGGCCGTGCCCGGCGGCCGCCTCGCGCACCCGCTGGAGCAGCTGCGCGGTCGCAGCCAGCGGCTCGGGGAAGAGCGCGTAGCCGTCGACGTGACGGGCGGCGAAGGCGATGCCCTCCTCCGAGGCGCCGGCCGCTGAAATGAACGGCAGCGGCTGCTGCACAGGTTTGATCTGCGAGAACGCCTGGCGCACCTGGTAGAACTCACCGTCGTAGTCGAAGGGTTCGCCGGAAGTCAGGCTGCGCTTGAATATCTCCAGGTACTCGGCGCTGCGCCGGTAGCGCTCGGGCTTGGGCAACAGGTCGCCGTCACGGCGCTGTTCGGCGTCCTGCGAGCCCTGGATGACATGCAGCGATACGCGCCCGCCGGACAGTTGGTCCAGCGAGGCGAAGGCCCGCGCGGCCAGGGTCGGCGCCTGCAGCCCGGGGCGATGGGACAGCACCGCGGTGATCCGCCGGGTCGTCGCCAGGCTCCAGGCGGCGAGGCTCCAGACATCGGCGCTGGAGCCGTTCTGGGCGATCAGCATGGCGTCCAGGCCGTCGGCCTCGTGGCGCCCGGCCAGCTCGGCGAGGCCGGCCGGGTCCAGTTGGTAGGGCTGCGGCACGGCCTGCCGGGCGAACACCGCCAGCGGCTTGCGCGCCGCGCTCGGGGTGCGGCCCATGCCGAGCCGCCCGCGCAGTTCAAGGCTCATGCGACCCCCTGTTGTGCCGTGGCCTGCAGGCTGTCCCAGGCCTGGGCGAGGAACTCCGGGCGGGCCCAGTCTTCGATGGCGAAATCGTTGCGGATGAAGCCGTTGTCGCGCAGCCAGTTCTTGCCGATGGCCAGCCCGGCCAGGTTGCGCGGCGCCAGCGACGGGGTGAAGTCGACGCCCTCGATGACCCGCAGCACGTCCTCCACCGTGGCGTCGTAGGTGGCCTTGTGAAAGATTTCCGCCGCCTGTCGCGGCTGCTTGCGCACCCACTGGGCCGCGCGGATGTTGGCGCGCAGCCAGGCCACCGGCACCTGCGGGCGTTCCTCGACCAGCGCCCGGGACGCCACCAGGGTGTAGGGAGTGGTGGCGATGCGCGCCACCCAGTCGGGCAGCCGCGAGAGGTCGGCCAGCACCTTGAAACGCCCGGTGCGTTCGTAGATTTCCGCGCGCCCCTGGGTGGTGTAGATGGCGTCCACCCGGCCCTCCTCCAGGGCCGCGAGCTCCGGTGTGAACGGCAGGCGCAGGGTGCGCTGCTCCTTGTTCAACGCGCCGTCGGTGCCGCGCCAGGGACCGTTCCCCGGGGCGTGGGGCACATCCACCAGCTGCACCTCGGCGGCCTCCAGGCCGCTGTGGCGCAGGGCGATGTCGATGCTACGCAGGGAGTTGGCGCGCCACCAGTCCACGCGCTGCGCGTCGAGGCTGTGGGAGACGCCGATGCGCCGGCCACGCAGGTCCTCCAGGCGCCACAGCGGCGCCTCGGCGCGCACCACGATCTGGCCGCCCTGGTTGATGTCCGTGGAGCCCAGCAGCACCGTGTCGCTATGGTCGGCGCGGGCCGAGATGGCCGGCACGTTGCCGCCGTCGCGCACCTGGTAGCGATCGCTGTGCCGCGAGTGAATCAGCGCGCCCTGGCCGCTGGGATGCTGCTCCAGGCCGAGCGCGCTCTCGCCCACGGCGGCCAATTCCTGTTCCAGCAGGCCCAGCCGGTGCGACACGTGCGAGACGACGAACACCGGGCAGATGGAGAAATACAGTTGATCGGCGGACTGGCTCATACGCGCTCCCGTTGTGGTTCGACCGAGGCCCGGCGACGGTCCTCTTCGGCGACGCCCCGACGGATCAGGGCAATGACTTCGGCCAGCAGCTCGCGGTCCTCGGCCTCGATCAGGTCGCTGCCGTCGTAGCTGTGGTATTCGCAGAGGCCGCCCAGGGTGAAACAGGTCACCCCGGCGCGGTAGAAGGCCAGCACCTGCGCGGCCACGCTGGCCGGGCTGCCCACCAGCGAGGGGCCGTGGCCGCTGAGGCGGCCCAGGCGGCTGTAGAGCGCGCCGCTGTCGGCCGGCGCCGCGTCGTCGGCGGCGAGCAGCGGTTGCGGCGCGTGGCCGGCGGCGATGAACGCCTCCACTTCAGCGGTGATGGCCTCGGCCTTGGCCCAGGCCAGCGCGTCGCTGCGCCCCAGGATCAGGTTGAAGGCCCCGACCCAGAAGCGCTGCAGCTCGCGGCCATGGCGCTCGCGAGCCAGCCGGCGGATGCGCTCGATACCGGCGCCGACCTGTTCCGGGGTGTGCCCGGCCACCGCCCAGGCGTCGGCGTGGCGCGCCGCCAGGTCCATGCCGGCGTCGGAGGCGCCGGGAAAATGCAGGGTCGGCAGGCGCTCCGGGCGCACCGCCGAATGGGCGCCGCGCACCTGGTAGTAGCGGCCGTGGAAGTCGAAGGGCTGTTCCTCGCTCAGGGTGCGCTTGAACACCTGCAGGTATTCCTCCGAACGCGCATAGCGCTCGGCCTTGTCGAGAAAGTCGCCGTCGCGGCGCATGTCCTCGTCGGTGCGCCCTTGCAGCACGTGCAGCTGCTGTCGGCCGCCGGACAACCGGTCGAGGGTGGCCAGGGTGCGCGCCGCCAGGGTCGGCTGCTGCCAGCCGATGCGGTGCGCCGCCACCAGGTTCAGCTGCCGGGTCGCGGCCAGCGCCCAGCCGCAGCAGGCCCAGACGTCGGCGCGCAGGCTGTTCTGCGGGATCAGGCTGCTGTCGTAGCCCAGCGCCTCCTGTTCGCGCGCGGCGCGGATGATCACCGAGGCGTCAGCGCCGGCGCGCGGCTTGTGCTGGACGAAGAAGGCGGCGTAGCGCCCGGCGGGGGTGTCGCTCAGCGGCTGCTTGCCGTTGAAGGGAATCCGCCCGCGGATTTCGATAGGCATGGGGTCTCCTTGGCGAATGCGCGCATTCGCCCGGTCAGGGTGGCGGTCAGTGGGTGCCGTTGGCGATGGCGCCGACCTCGGCGTCGATGCGCGCGGCGCCGGCGCGCAGGCGCTCGATCAGCTCGCGCAGCAGCGCCAGGTCCTCGGCCAGGTCCTGGCTGCGCCCCTGGGCGTCGTAGCGGTTGCCGATGCCGCCCAGGGTGAGGATGCCCACGCCCAGCCGGTAGAAGCCCAGCAGGTGTTCGGCGAGGGTCTGCGGCGAGCCAACCAGGGTGTAGCCGTGCCCGGTCAGGGCGTTCAGGCGCGGATACCAGACGCCGCTGTGCAGCGCCGCCTCGCCCAGGCCCTGGAGCGCGGCGCGGGCGTTGCCATGATCTTGCGATGGCTCCTGCAACGGTTGCTGCGCCTGGCACTCGGCGATCGCGTCGGCCAGCTGATGGGCGATGGCCCAGGCCTGTTCGTCGGTGCGCCCGAGGATGATGTTGGCGTCGCCCCAGTAGCCCAGCCGGCGGCCACGGGCGCGCGCCAGCGGCTCGATGCGCTCGATGGCGCGGCGCGCGGTTTCGGGCGTGGCAATGGGCACGCTGTAGATGTCGGCGAAGCGCGCCGCCAGCTCGATGCCGGCGTCCGAGGTGCCGGGAATCGACAGCGGCGGCCAGGGCCGTTGCACCGGCAGCACGTCGGATCGCGCGCCCTCCACGCGGTAGTAGTCGCCCGCGTAGTCGAAGGGCTCCTGGCGGCTGAGCTCGGCGAGGAACACTTCCAGGTATTCGGCGGAGCTGGCATAACGCTGCGCCTTGTCGAGGAACACGCCGTCGCGCTGCAGGTCGGTCTCGTCGCGGCCCTGGAGGAAATGCACGTTGACCCGACCATCGGACAGGCGATCCAGTGTGGCCAGGGTGCGCGCGGCCACGGTCGGCCGCTCCAGGCCCACGCGGTGCGCGGCGACCACCCGCAGGCGGCGGGTCGCGGCCAGGGCCCAGCCCACCACCGGCCACACAGCGGGCCCGGTGGCCCGCTGTGGAAACAGGCTACTGTCGAAGCCCAGGGCTTCCTGGTCACGCGCGGCCTGCACCAGCACTTCGGCGCTGAACGGGCGGACGCCGCCCAGGTAGAACTCCAGGTAATGCTGCAGGCTGTTGTTGGCCGCAGAAGGCACGGGGCCCGAGGGCAGCCGCCCGCGTATCTCTAAAGGCATGTCGTTCTCTTCAGGCAATTCGAGTGAAGGGAAACTAACTTTCGAAACTCTCCTTGAGAAATACCGTTTTATTAAAAAGCCATCCCTAAAGTTATATAATTAAAAATTATTCAACGAATTAAATTAAATTAAACCAACAAAAACCTCTGCACATTCTGGATATACATCGCGCGAAACCATCTATCTAAAAATTCTTCGTTCAAGCCAGTACATGCCGTCTAACCTTTACTAAAACAGCCCTTTGAACTACCCTAACGAGCGTTTCCTGGCCGAGATGGAGCAGGTGGTGCCAAGAGCGGATTGGTGGCATTAATTGAGCCGCACTATCCAAAGGCGAATGGCGGTTGTAAGCCCTACCCATTGGAAATCATGAGGAAGCACTGTACGAGATTACCTCGATGTGCCAGTTTGCTCGGGTAACACTCAGCCCCCGATTCCGCAAGACATCACGATCATGAAATTCCGCCATCTGTTGGAAAAGCATGAGTTCGCACCGTGATCCATCTCGAACCGGAAAACACCCAGTACGCCTGCAGTTGCTAACGGCAACACCACCACTGTGGATGGCAATGCGCTAACCTTGTATAGCGGCTTCGAACAGGGCAACTACTTCGTCGACGCCAACCTGAGCTATGGCCTCAACGACAACGAGAGCAGGCGACGCATCGCCAGCACCACGGTCAAAGGCGACTACGACAGCCAGGTCCTGGGAGCCAACGTCGTCGGTGGCTACACCTATCACCTGAACGAGCAGTTCCTGGTCGAGCCGCGCCTAGCCGCACGCTATACCCGTGTCGATATCGATGGCTACCACGAGAAGGGTTCGTCGGCAGCGCTCAAGGTGGATAGTCAACGCTACGAAGTGGCGGAGCTGGGTGCTGGTGTGCGCCTGGCCGGTGATTTCCAGGTCGGCAACGGCAACCTGCAGCCGCAGGCCACGCTGATGGCCTACCATGACTTCGCCGCGGACGAAGCCCAGAGCACCTCGACCTTCACGCTGGGTGGCCCCCTTCGTGAGCCAAGGCGCCAAGGCTGCGCGTAACAGCTACGAAGCGGGTGTCGGTGCGGACTACCATCTGGGCGCCGTCACGGTTGGTGTCAGCTACGACTACACCGGCAAGACCGACTTCAACGCCGACACCTTCACCGCCAAGGTCCGTTACGACTTCTGATGAGCAACCACTTTTCCGGCCCACGCGCGTGGGCCGGTTTCTTTCAAGCCCCTATGGTGCTGCTGATCGGCGCCCTCCTCGTCGGCTGTCAGTCGCCCCGCGAAGCGCTGCAGCAGTTGGCGGATGGATGAGCATGGGAGGAAACTGGATATCCTGCCGGGGCGACCATTCCCGTTGGCCGTGCTGGCACCGCAGAGCACCACGAAAGCCACTCGTTTACGCGTCTACCTGGAAGGTGATGGCCACGCCTGGGCCACGGCGACGCAGCCCAGCCTGGATCCGAGCCCACACAACCTACTGGTGGCGCGCTTGGCCGTGAACGATCCGACACCGAATGCCTATCTGGCTCGCCCCTGCCAATTCGTTCTGGCGCCAGATTGCGAACCTGCACTCTGGACCAATCGGAGGTTTTCCCAGGAAGTCGTCACCAGACTTAGTCAGGCCTTGGACCAGTTGAAGCAGCGCTATGGCAATCGGGAGTTCGAACTGGTGGGGTATTCCGGAGGCGCAGCTCTGGCGCTTCTGCTGGTAGCCCAACGGGATGACGTCACCTTGGTCCAGACCCTGGCCGGTAATCTAAGCCCGCGGCTATGGGCAGAAATGAAAAGACTATCTCCCCTCAGCGGTTCGCTGGATTCGCTTGACTATCGGGATCGACTGGCAGCAATACCGCAGCGACACTTAGTGGGAGACACAGACGATGTAGTCCCAGCAGTTCTAGCCAAGGCCTACCTGATACGGCTACACCCATATGCCTACAGTCAGGTTGTAATCTTGCCTGCGACAGATCACGAGCAAGGCTGGGATACTGCTTGGAGAACATGGCGGGATCTGCCACTAGACTGCAGAAGCGAATAAGCGCAGTGCATAGTGAACCATCCTATCTGTGCTCGACAGAGTTCGAGCCACAAATAAGCGCGCGAGAACTAGCTGCTATTGCATAAACTCACCGACCTGCCCTTGGGCAGAACGCATCCCGCAAGAGGGGCATTGGAGGTAAACATTCAAACTGCGCTATGCGCGGCTAGATTGCAGTACTGTCCTTTAAAATACAGCAGTGGCTGCGTAGCAGCAGCTTCTTGTAAATTTAACGCCTTCACTTCACCAATCACGATCAGGTGATCACCTGCGGCGTGTTCGGCGTGAATTTCGCAATCAAGCCAGTGCAGGCTGCCGACGATGATCGGATTACCCAACGGTGATTCCTGCCATTCGACTCCGCGCCACTTGTCCGCGCCTTGCCGAGCGAACTGGTTGGAAATCTTGATCTGCTCACCGGACAAAATATTGACCGCGAATCGGCCCGCCTGGCGAATTTTCGGATAGCTGTACGAGTTGGACTTTACGCTGAATGAAACCAGCGGCGGGCTCATCGACACGCTGTAGAAGGACTGGCAAGTGAAGCCAATCGGCTCACCATCGATGTGCGATGTAATTACCGTGATACCGGATGCGTAGTGCCCGAGCGCTTCGCGAAAGCTCAATGGCTCGATAGCAGTACTAGGAAGTGACATAGTGGATCCTGAATGCTGTGTGCAACTCGAAGGCGTCAAGAAAGTCCCGAACTTCGGCTTCATCGCAATGCGCGGGTAACGCGGACCGGCTCATTTCTTAGAATCAGGAGTCTTCTTCGAAGACTCCCTAAAACTTCCGCCGTCTCAATTCATGCGTACAGCACTTGCGAATTCAGCTCTAAATTACGCCGAGAGCTCTCTTCGAATAATTTCTGCACCTGCACTTAAAGCATTAAGTTTGCCTCTTGCTACTCGGCGGGACAGCGGAGCCATACCACAGTTTGTGCAAGGGCAAAGCTTGTCAGCATCGACAAACTGAAGCGCTTTGCGCAGCGTATTGGCTACTTCCTCCGGCGTCTCGATGGTATCGGTTGCCACGTCAATGGCCCCTACCATCACTTTCTTCCCTCGAATGAGCTCCATGAGTTCCATTGGAACACGGGAGTTTTGACACTCCAGAGAAATTATATCGATGTTGGATTCTTGCAGCTTGGGGAAGATTTCTTCATACTGTCTCCACTCCGAGCCAAGAGTTTTTTTCCAATCGGTGTTGGCCTTGATCCCGTAGCCGTAGCAGATATGTACTGCGGTTTCGCACTTCAGTCCTTCGATTGCCCTTTCCAGCGTGGCGATTCCCCAGTCATTGACCTCATCAAAGAATACGTTGAATGCAGGTTCATCAAACTGGATGATATCAACGCCGGCAGCTTCCAGTTCCTTCGCCTCCTCGTTGAGAATCTTGGCAAATTCCCAGGCCAGCTTTTCACGGCTTTTGTAATGGGCATCGTAGAGCGTATCGATCATGGTCATCGGGCCAGGCAGGGCCCATTTGATCGGTTGGTTGGTTTGCTGACGGAGGAATTTGGCGTCCTCGACAAACACCGGCTTCTTGCGAGCCACGGCGCCCGCAACAGTGGGGACGCTCGCATCGTAGCGATCACGAATCCGGACGGTCTTGCGGTTCTCGAAGTCCACACCGTCGAGGTGCTCGATGAATGTAGTGACGAAGTGCTGGCGTGTTTGCTCACCATCGCTGACGATATCGATGCCCGCTTGCTGCTGCTCCTGCAAAGACAGACGCAAGGCATCCTGTTTGCCATCGCTCAACTCTTCGTCTTGCAGTTTCCAGGGCGACCAGAGTGTCTCGGGCTGGGCCAGCCAGGAGGGCTTGGGGAGACTGCCTGCGGTCGAGGTGGGGAGGATTTTTTTCATAATAAGTATCTTGCACGCCTGGTTCAATTAAAGGGTGTAATTAGCAGACCACTCATCAAGAATGGCTTTATGCGGCTTGATGAACTGCTCTTCGGCAAACTTCCCTTGCTGAATGGCCAGTCGACTGCGCTCCTCTCGATCGTAAACGATTCGAGTGACGGAGTGATCCTGATTCTTCAGGTTCGGCTGGTAGCAGTTTCCTGCTACAGCGTTGGCGTTATAAATCTCGGGCCGGTAGATCTTCTGGAAAGTTTCCATCGTGCTGATAGTGCCGATAAGCTCAAGATTGGTATAGTCATTGAGCAAGTCGCCAAAGAAGTAGAAGGCTAGGGGTGCGACACTATTGGCCGGCATGAAGTAACGAACCTGCAACCCCATTTTCTTGAAGTAGCTCTCGGTCAAGGATGAGTCACTTGGCTGGTATTCAAAGCCCAATACCGGGTGCTGATTTTCAGTCCGATGATAGGTTTTATTATCCGAAACACTGAGGCAAATTACCGGCAGTTTGGCAAAGCTCTGCTTGTAGGCTTCAGATGTCACGAAGTGCTTAAAAATATTTCCATGCAGGTCGCCAAAGTTTTCCGGGATACTGAAACCTGGCTTGTCCTTGTTGTGCTCCAGCAGCAGTACGCTGAAGTCATAATCTCGTACGTAAGAGGAGAAATTGTTCCCAACGATGCCTTCGACAGTTTTGTTGGTTTTTTTGTCAAGAATACTTGTCTTCAGTATTTCGATTGCCGGAAAATTACCGCCACCGCCTTCGGCAACAACGTTCATCTCGACGGAAATTATTTCAAGCTGGACGGAATAACGGTCTCCTGTGGGATTGTCCCAATTCGCCAGCGCATTGAAGCGGTTATCAATCATCCGCAAGGCATTGCGCAGGTTCTCCTGGCGACTCTCGCCCCTGGCCAGGTTGGCGAAATTGGTAGTAGCACGGGTGTTTTCTGCGGGATGATAGTTTTCATCGAAAACAATGCTGCTGATCTTAAAGGAGAAATCGTTATTCGTCACAGTCTTGAATCCTGGGCTTGGTGCAAAGCCTGAGTTTGTCTCGTGCTTTCGGTGTCGTGAAAAATTTTCTTCGAGATTTTTCAGGCAGTAGCTGTGCTGTCTGATGTTGAAAGTATTTTATGCCCAAGGGGAACTGTGAAAAAGTTAGATATTCTCACGGGATCATTAGCCAAGCTCATGTTCAGAGGTATGGCTGGGGCCGGCGTTTTAGGTTCAGGGCGACTCCAAGGGCTCGATCTTTGCGACCGAAGCTCCTCACTTGCTAGACGCGTCACTGTCAGCCAGAGAAAGGCTCATTCTCCTCTCAGCGTTGGCCGGCCTTGCGTTGAGCCGCACGCTGCCGATGCACGTCGAGACGGATCAAGGTGTCGGTCTTTCGCTCGTATAGATAGGTCTGCCCTTGAATGGTAACTCGTCCGTAGATTCGAGCGACGCTGTAGCGCGTACTCTTGACCTTCTCAATCACCTCTGGCGCTTCTGCAACAATGCTGTTCATCCGCCGGTCTCCGTGAGGGGCTGCTTCTGGACAAAACGCTGCTCAACGCTCATTGATGTCCTCGTCTCCGTAGTACTGGACGCCAATTCGAATCAACTCGCGCCCCTGTGATTTGCGATGATGGTTGGTATCACGCAGCGAATAGATACAGCCACAGTATTCCTGCTGATAGAACCGCTCCTGCTTGCTGATCTCGATCATCCGCGCAGCACCGCCGCCTTTGCGCCAGTTGTAATCCCAGTAGGCGATACCTGGATACTTGGCAGCCGAGCGCTGGCCGCAATCGTTGATCTGCTGCATGTTCTTCCAGCGCGAAATACCCAAAGAGCTGCTGATCACCGGAAAGCCGTGCTCGTAGGCATACAAGGCCGTGCGATCGAAGCGCATGTCGAAGCACATGGTGCAGCGAACGCCTCGTTCAGGCTCCCATTCCATCCCCTTGGCCCTGGCGAACCAGTCATCGGTGTCGTAGTCCGCATCGACGAAGGGAACGCCGTGCTTTTCTGCAAAGCGAATGTTCTCTTCTTTGCGCAGCAGGTACTCACGCTCGGGATGAATATTCGGGTTGTAGAAGAAAATGGTGTATTCGATGCCCGACGCCGTGATCGCCTCCATGACTTCCCCGGAGCAGGGGGCGCAGCAAGAGTGCAGCAAGAGCCGATCGGCCCCGCCAGGGAGTGTCAGCTTCGGCCGCGTAAAGGTACTCATGGAATGGGGTTCTCCAGCAACGCAAAGCGGGACGCACTGCGTCCCGCTTGTTTTCAATCTGTCGTTCAGGGCAACAGCGCGAGATCGTTCCGCAACTCGCGTGCCGCCGCGACCATATTCAGCAGCGCCGCCTCGGTTTCCGGCCAGGCGCGGGTCTTCAGGCCGCAGTCCGGGTTCACCCACAGGCGCTCGGCGGGGATGCGCTGAGCGGCCTTGCGCAGCAGTTTGACGATCTCTTCCTTGCTCGGCACCCGCGGCGAGTGGATGTCGTAGACGCCCGGGCCAATCTCGTTCGGGTAGTCGAACTTCTCGAAGGCCTCCAGCAGCTCCATGTCCGAACGCGAGGTCTCGATGGTGATGACGTCGGCATCCATGGCGGCGATGGATTCGATCACGTCGTTGAACTCGCTGTAGCACATGTGGGTGTGGATCTGGGTTTCGTCGCGCACGCCCGAGGCGCACAGGCGGAAGGCCTCGGTAGCCCAGTCCAGGTAATGTGCCCAGGCGCTCCTGCGCAGCGGCAGGCCTTCGCGGAAGGCCGCTTCGTCGATCTGCACGATCCTGATGCCGGCAGCCTCCAGGTCGACCACTTCGTCGCGGATGGCCAGCGCCAGTTGGCGCGCCTGCACCTCGCGGGGCACGTCCTCGCGCGGGAAGGACCACATCAGCATGGTCACCGGGCCGGTCAGCATGCCCTTCATCACCTTGTCGGTCAGGCTCTGGGCGTAGGTGATCCACTCCACGGTCATGGCCTTGGGCCGGCTCAGGTCGCCATAGATCACCGCCGGTTTCACACAGCGCGAACCGTAGCTCTGCACCCAGCCGAAGCGGGTGAAGACGTAGCCGTCGAGCTGCTCGGCGAAGTACTCGACCATGTCGTTGCGCTCGGCTTCGCCATGCACCAGCACGTCCAGGCCCAGGTTCTCCTGGATCTGCACGGCATGGCGGATCTCGCTATGCATGGCCTCGGTGTACTCGGCCTGGCTCAGCTTGCCCTGCTTGAACGACTGGCGTGCCAGGCGGATGGCCGAGGTCTGCGGGAAGGAACCGATGGTGGTGGTGGGGAATGCCGGCAGGTCGAGGCCGGCGCGCTGCTTGGCGATGCGTTCGGCGAACGGGGAGTGGCGCTGGGCATCGCTCGGCTCGATGGCGGCCAGGCGGGCCTGCACGGCCGGCTTGTGGATGCGCGGCGAGGCGGCGCGGCTGGCCTGCACGGCGCGGCTTTGTTCCAGGGCGGCAACGACGTCGGCGGCCTGGGGTTCGGTGGCGGCGCGGGCCAGCACGGCCACTTCGGCGCACTTCTGCACGGCGAAGGCCAGCCAGCTCTTCAGCTCGGTGTCAAGCTGGTCTTCGCGTTCCAGGTCGACCGGGCTGTGCAGCAGCGAGCAGGACGGCGCGAGCCACAGGCGCTCGCCGAGGCGCTCCTGGGCGTGGCGCACGATGTCCAGGGCCTTCTCCAGGTCGCAGCGCCAGACGTTGCGGCCGTTGACCAGGCCCAGCGACACGACCTTGTAGGCCGGCAGGCGGTCGAGGATGCTCGGGTACTGTTCCGGGGCGCGCACCAGGTCGATGTGCAGGCCGTCCACCGGCAGGCCGGCGGCCAGGCCGAGGTTGTCTTCCAGGCCGCCGAAGTAGGTGGCGACCAGCTTCTTCAGCGGCTCGCTCTGCAGCAGGTTGTAGGCGCGCTCGAAGGCGTTCTTCCAATCCTGCGGCAGGTCAAGCACCAGGATCGGCTCGTCGATCTGCACCCATTCCACGCCCTGGGCGGCCAGGCGGCGGAAGATCTGGCCGTAGAGCGGCAGCAGGCGCTCCAGCAGGTCGAGCTTGTCGAAATCGGAGCCTTTGGCCTTGCCCAGCCAGAGGTAGGTCAGCGGGCCGATCACCACGGGCTTCACGGTGTGGCCCAGGGCCCTGGCTTCATCGACTTCTTCGAACAGCTGTTCCCAGCTCAGCCCGAACTGCTGGTCGGCAGTGAATTCGGGGACCAGGTAGTGGTAGTTGGTGTCGAACCACTTGGTCATCTCCTGCGCATGGGCACCACCGCAGCAGTTGTCAGTGACGCCGCGGGCCATGCCGAAGAGGGTCTGCAGGGTCGGCTTGGCGTCGCCATGGCCGCGGAAGCGCTCGGGGATGACGCCGAAGGTCAGCGAGTGGGTCAGCACCTGGTCGTACCAGGCGAAGTCGCCCACCGGCAGCAGCTCGATGCCGGCGTCCTTCTGGACTTGCCAGTGGGTGGCACGCAACTGCCTGCCGACGGCGCGCAGCCCGGCCTCGTCCAGTTCACCCTTCCAGAAGGCTTCCAGGGCTTTCTTCAGTTCGCGGTCCCGGCCGATACGCGGGAAGCCGAGGTTGTGTGCCACTGCCATGAAAATGCCCTCCATCGAAAAATGAATGGAGAGATTGTCAACAGCGATAAGTCATGAGACAAACTCAATTTCCGCGTGATGAATACAAATTTCTCTCATGATCGAATTCCGGCATCTCCGCACGCTCCATGCCTTGCGCGAAACAGACAGCCTGATCGAGGCTGCAGAGCGCCTGCATCTGACCCAGTCCGCCCTCTCCCACCAATTCCGCGAATTGGAGGATCGTCTGGGCGTACAGTTGTTCGTGCGTAAATCCAAGCCGGTGCGCTTCACCAGCGCGGGGCTCAAGCTACTGCAACTGGCCGATCAGGTGCTGCCCCTCATACGCGCCACCGAACGCGACTTGAGCCGGCTGGCCGGCGGTACCGCGGGACGCCTGCACCTGGCCATCGAATGTCACAGTTGCTACCAGTGGCTGATGCCCTCGGTGGACGAATTCCGCGGCGCCTGGCCGGAGGTGGAGTTGGACCTCGCCTCGGGTTTCGCTTTCGCACCTTTGCCAGCGCTGGAGCGCGGCGATCTCGACCTGGTGGTGACGTCCGATCCGGTCGCCATAACGGGTATCACCTATGTCCCGCTGTTCGGCTACGAAGCACAGCTGGCCGTCGACAACCACCATGCCCTGCGCGAGAGACCCTTCATCGAACCCGCCGACCTGGCCGGGCAGACACTGATCACCTACCCGGTCGAACGCAATCGACTGGATATCTTCACCCGCTTCCTCGACCCAGCCGACATCGAACCGGCGCAGGTCCGCACCTCGGAACTGACGGTGATGATGATGCAACTGGTCGCCTCCGGACGTGGCGTCTGCTGCCTGCCCAACTGGGCTCTGCACGAGTACAGCTCGCGGGGGTACGTGACCGCCAAGCGACTCGGCAAGGACGGCATGCAGGCCACGCTGTACGCCGCCATCCGCAGCGATATGCTGGAAGTACCCTTCGTCAGCGACTTCCTGCTGACGGCCAAGGACATCTCGTTCTCCACCCTGGAAGGTGTCAACGCGGTAGCAGGGCTTGCCATCTGACGTCGCCTCGCCCTCCGATGTGCCAAGCCCCGCCCTGCTCGAACGAGCATTGAGCGTTCAGGCCCCATCCATCAGCACATCAGACCGGGCCGGCCCAATGCCGCCTCAGCGGCCATGCAGCTCCAGGCTCCCACCATCAAGGCACGCTTTTGTCTTTTTCAAAAAACTTCACTGCGTTTTCAAACATGTCCTTGGATCAAGACCGGCCCAGAATGGGCCCCGTGGCGCACAACCGCCACTCACTGCAACCCGACACTGTGATCCGGCCTGGTACTGACAAGTGATGAGCGTGTTGAGGAAGGCGCTGCACGAACAGCGCTTCGTGTGCGTCGTAGAGTTCGTTCCGAAGCCTTCCGCGGAGCGCTTCGCCGCCTTCGAGCAACTGATGCAGCGCTCGCAGTTGTGCGGCTGGCCAATGACGGCGGCAGTGGCAGACCGTGTCGGCAGTAACTTCGACCTTGCGCCGCTGAAGGCATTCTCACAACTGACGCTCCCCCTGCCGACGCTGATTCACTTTTCTGGCAAAGACCGGGAGCGCCAGGACTTGCTGGCGCAGTTGGAGCGAATGGACGCCATTGGCCTGGACCAACTCCTGCTCCTCAGCGGTGACCGCGTCCCCGGCCATGAGCCGGGTCAAAAGCCGGTTCGCTACCTGGAGTCGGTACCTGCCTTGCAGATCGTCCGGCGGGCCAGGCCGACCTGGATGCTCGGCGCTGCCCTCAACCCGTTCAAGTACCACGAGGAAGAAGGTGGCGCGCAATACTTCAAGGCTGAGAAGAAGCTCGCGGCAGGCGCGAACTTCCTCACCCTGCAACTGGGTTTCGACGCGCAAAAGCATCTGGAAGCCCACCAGTGGATGCAGCGGCAAGTCCCTCCTGTTCCGCTGCTGGCCTGCGTCATGGGCCTGACCCTCAACCGCGCCACCATCCTGGAGCATGTTCCCGGTGTGGTGATCACTCCTTCGATGCGCGCCCTGCTGGCCGCCGAGGAAGCAGTCTCCAGTGCATGCGCCCAGGAGCGCAGCCTTGCACGCCTCGGCCTGCAGATCATTGGTCTACGGCTGATGGGATATGCAGGTATCCATCTGTCAGGTATCCACGACCTAGGGCAACTGCAGGCATTGGAGCGAGTCATCGATGCTCGAATGGCAGACATCCAGACGCTAGAACAGTGGTCCGCCGCCTGGGAGGCTAGCTGGAGGATCGCCGGGGGCCCGACCGTGACATTCCATCCGCCACAAGCCGATTGGCGGTTGGGCAGGTCCCAAGTCAGTGCTACCAGGAAGGAACAGCTCCGCTATCACCTGCTGTCGGCGTTCCATTCTCTGCTGTTCAGCCGTACCAACCCACTGAGTCGGGTGTTCGGCTGGACGCTCAAGCTTCCACTCTGGCGCACGCGTCGCGGCACGCGCTGGCTTCACCAACTGGAGCGCAGCCTGAAAAGGCCTGTTGTAGGGTGCGATACCTGCGGCAACTGCCGACTTGAAGACACCCTGTACATTTGCCCGGAAACCTGCCCGAAGGGACTTGCGAATGGCCCCTGCGGGGGAACCCGGCTCAATCGTTGCGAGTTCGGCGATCGGGAATGCATCCACAGTATCAAGTACCGCACGGCCAAGACGGCTGGACAGACACATGTGCTGACCGACCGTCTGATCCCGTGCGTGGATGCTGACTCCCGGCACCAAAGCTCCTGGCCCCGCTGGTTCGCTGCGCCGGTGCAGCGAACGACAGCAACGGATTGGGTTCCAGGCAACGACGTGCACGAGCTTGGGACCTTGCGTTCGCATAGCCTTGCCAGAGGCGAAGTCCAAGACGAGCACTAGCTGTCCCGCAATTCGAACCTGGGGAACAGCTTGCTCAACTCCTCCCATAATGTCGGCGCGCCTTCTCGGTTTCGGCCTTGGGGGCGCAGGATCGCTGTTTAGCCGGCTTATGTCCTCTGGGCAGGGGGTCTTGATTACCTGCCAACTCGCGCTCGTGCGCGCGAAACTCCTGCCGGATTGGCCCCTTCGGCAAGGTAAATAGTACCTACCCCATCAATGTACTGGCGACGCACTGCAATACACTTGAATGTACGGGCTATATGTCCTTCGATTATTAGTTGCTCAGACGTATCATTTGCTCAAGTTCAGCGGCTTGGTTTTAAACAAAAAAGTCAGCCGATTTTTGAAAAAATGGTGCTGTGATACGTCTTATATACGTCAGGCTGGATAAATCCCCTGACTGGGAACCTCTAGACGCATTAAGGATATCACATGCGCAATGTTCAAATGTTGGCTATGGCCATTGGATTTACGCTCAGCGTTGGGTCTGTTGCAGGTGAGGCTGAGTTTCGTTTGAGTGACGCGGGCCTGACCTATGAGTTCAAGCGGGTTCCGGTCTATGACGCTGATAAGCGCCTTATGTACAACGCTGGAGAGATTACGGTTGTCGACTCGACAGGAACTGTCTTGGCATTGGGGCGTAACGGTCAGTCACCTGGATGCAGCAAGTTCCCGGCTATTAGCAAGATGTCAGTTCCGCTGATAAAGGCTGTAGCGAGAGAAGGGCATGACTCGAAAGAGTTTGTAGTTTTCTGCGGATCAAATGATGGTCCGCATAATGTGGTTCGTTTCTACAATCCAGCCTTTGGCTTTGTGGGGGCTCTTGATTTCAATGATGGTCCTGTGAGTTTCATCGATAAGGGCGGTGTGCTACAGGCAATAGTTCAGAAAAAACAATATTCGAAGCTGTTAAATTCAGTGGTGACTTACCCCGTAGTGAGTGAAGTCACCTCGGATGGTCTCGTAGTGGATGTGAGATTGGATGCCAGCACAACTGCGTCGAAGATACTGAGCAGTTCGGGTAGTACGGAAGAAGTCAAAGGAGGTGAAGATGGAATAACTTTATGGAAGCTCGCCGCAGCTGCGGTGAAAAAAGATTCGATAGGTTATTGCAAGGCGCTTTCAGAATTCGAGGACAGCAGCAAGGCATTGAATGCTAGCTCGGATGTTGAAAGGATTATCAGTGGATTTAATTCCCCGAAGTGTTAAGGATAAATAAATGGAGCTTAGCAAAGAACAGCTTGAAACCCAGCAGCGTATTATTGACTACGGAAATGCAAACGGTTACAGCGAAGAACTGATTCAGCTAGCGGTTGATACCGCTTATCTCGAATCTTCTCTTGGAACGGACTTGATCAACAGCACGTCCTCTGCGAAAGGACTTTTCCAGTATCTTGATTCCTCTTGGGCAACATATTATTCGAGTCTTGGCTCGTCTATGGATGAGCAGAATCAGCTAACTGCGTACTTCACAGACCTGACTCTTTATTACTCTTGGTACTCCTCGCCAGCCACCAATGGAAATATTCCGAGCGACATTACTTTTGAACAGTACGCCTATATCAAGCATCATGATGGGCGCAGCTATGACGATTTCTACAATTCGCCGGGGCTGGCTTACTATAATGAAAAGTTTACTGATGATGTGGCTGAAACTTTGGACATCGGTTGGCCTGGCGGCGGTATTAATCGGCGCCTTTGCGTAGTCTCCTCCCTATATGTGGGCGATGGGGCATATGAGGACTACGATAGCGCAAACTGCATCAAGCTAAGCGATGACGGGGACCCGACTACAATTTACATTGACCGCAACCTTGAAGCGGGGCTCTCTGATGATGAGCGACAGCAAATCATTGATTCCAGCCCTACGTCGGCGTTCTACTTCTGCCCGATCTGATTTTCATAAGAAGGTAGGGCGTGCGTAATGAGCAAATTCGGAAGCGGAACTGGCCACTCGCGACGACTTTGCTCACAGACACTGAGGGCGATTAATCCTACTCGGGGTATTGCGCGAGAAGATCGGGGGACTCTCGCTTCACAGCAGCCGGCGGCATGATCTGTTTGGTGACAGAGCCAAGGCCGTCCATGCAGTGGCTGAAGAGCGCTGCATCTACAGCTCGGCGATGGACATCCGCTATGGCTTCCTGGGCAGTCTCCTTCTCGGAGAAGTGGGTCGAGCGCCAGGGAAGCGATATGCCCACCCTCAAGATGCACCGCGCGGACCTGGTCAGCGAACTGGTGAATTGTCAGCTCGTGGGCCCTCAGCGTGAATGAATTGGGTGTGTCGGATGCATTGGCTGCCTGAAGCATGGTCTGTCCTCTCGATGCTAGCGCCGCTGCGGCGTCGGTCGATGAGTACAGCTTCGTCTGCCTACGTGAGTGTCAGGGGATCGAAGCGATAGTCCTCAGTCCCCAACAGGCGACCCTCCACCACCACGACCTTGAGGGCGCCAGAGCCCAGGTCCTGTTGCGGCAGGTAGGCGCGACTGGTGACGAAGCCACGCGCCAGGTACTGGTCGGTGATCGCCTTGAGCAGCGCATTGAGTTGGCTGACGCCTAGGCACCGGCCGCGATACGGCGCCAGCAGGCGCTCGCGGGCGCCATTGTCGAGGTGCTCGGCGCCTTGCAGGGTGATTCCGCGGATGGCGAAGCAGCGACTAGTCACTGGCCGTCGTCATTGAAGTAGTAGAACTCGTTGTGAGCTCTGCTTGGCCTTGCCGGTCAGGTAGTCGAGTTGGTTGTGGCCATCCCGGTGGTCCTTGAAGTTCACTTCATCGAAGGCCGGCGCCCAGCACTTGAGCAGCTTCTCCTTCACATCCGGGATGCCGACAGCAGAGAGCAGCGTGGAGAATCGGTCGAGACCAGAGAACACTCCGTTCGATACCCACATCTACGGCATTCTGGCTACCCGATTTGCGTTTGATTCTGCAATGAAAGCCTCAGCACCTTGAGTCGATAGCAGACGCACAGAAGTGCTGCTGTCGACCGGACTTGTACCATCATTACGAGACTCGGAGGCGAGATTTTCTAGGCAGGCCTACAAGGAAAAACACCAGCATAGCTTGACCGAAAGCAGACAAGATCCGGGAATGATCCCAGATCAATGCCTGGCTGATGCTGGTAGCGAACAGCACGATCAAAAATGCCTTTGCTACTCGCAGCTCCCGCAGAGTAATAGCCATATAAAGTCCTTTTATGTACCTCAAGGCAGAAATCTGCCATCCGCCGATGAACGCTTCAAGCTAGCTTTAGCTGTGTCCCCGCATACATAGTAGGCCATTCATCTCAGAGCACGGTACCCGTTAGCCTTGCAACCAAGACTCAACCACATCGTTACCGTGCTCAGCTTTCCAAGCCTTCAGCACCTTGTGGTTTCCCCCCCTTGGTTTCTACCACTTCGCCAGTGTGCGGATTCTTGTAGACCTTCACCACACGCTCACGACGCTTGGATTGCGATGCACGGTCTCCGCGGACACTCACAGCGCCAGTTGCCGATGGATCGAGGATCGCTACGATGTCACGAAGGGACTTGCCATACTCGCCCATCAGCGCTTTCAGTTTTTCCTCAAACTCGATTTCCTTTTTGAGGGAATTATCGTTCTTCAGAGACTCGAGATAGGCCAGTTGGTCAGCAAGAGCCTTTTCTGCGGCACGGAACTCAGCAAGCTTCGACATAAAAATAATCTCAATAAAAATGAATGTCCCACAGAGCATATCCGACTCTGCAGATCATCCCAACTAGCAGGCCTGTGGCTAAAGATCAGTAATCGCGCGGGATGCGACCAAAGCGCAACGTCTTGGTGGTGGCCATGAGGGAATCTGCGGCCTCAGTCGCACCATCTGTGCGTACCCGAACTAGCCTGTAATGCGTGACTTCGCGACCTTCTCAGGATGTGATAGCCCCGGTCTCGATGTACCACGCTCTGGCGCGGCAGGTTCTCGATAAGCTGGCACCAAATAAACCCTGAGCTAAAAGCCGTCGTGCGCACTTAGACTTTCAGCTAAAAACCTGGGCAGGCCGGGCGCAGACGTTCTAGGGTTAGTCATTCAGGCACAAGAACAAGAACCTGGAGACCGAGCCATGATCCGACGCACCCGCCTGGCGCTGGCCGGCGCCGCCTTCCTCGCCGTCTGCGCCACCGCCCAGGCCGCCCCCACCTTCATCAACATCCTCACCGGCGGCACCAGCGGGGTGTACTACCCCGTGGGCGTCGGCCTGTCGCAGATCTACAGCCACGGCATCGAGGGCAGCAAGACCTCGGTGCAGGCCACCAAGGCCTCGGTGGAAAACCTCAACCTGCTCCAGGCCGGCCGCGGCGAACTGGCCTTCGCCCTTGGCGACTCGGTGGCCGACGCCTGGAAGGGCGAGGCCGACGCCGGCTTCAAGACGCCGCTGAAGAAGCTGCGGGCCATCGCCGGCACCTACCACAACTACATCCAGATCGTCGCCAGCAAGGAGTCGGGGATCACCTCCCTGGCCGACCTCAAGGGCAAGCGCATCTCCGTCGGCGCGCCCAAGTCCGGCACCGAGCTGAACGCCCGCGCCATCTTCAAGGCCGCCGGGCTGAGCTACGAGGACATGGGCAAGGTCGAGTACCTGCCCTTCGCCGAATCGGTGGAGCTGATCAAGAACCGCCAGCTCGACGCCACCCTGCAGTCCTCGGGCCTGGGCCAGGCATCGATCCGCGACCTCGCCTCGACCATGCCGGTGAGCTTCGTGGCGATCCCCGCCGAGGTGGTGGCGAAGATCGGCAACAACGCCTACCTGCCGGCGACCATCCCGGCCAAGACCTATGACGGCCAGGACGCCGACGTGCCCACCGCGGCCATCATCAACATCCTGGTGACCCGCGAAGATGTCAGCGACGAACTGGCCTACCAGATGACCAGGCAGCTGTTCGACAACCTGCCGCGCCTGGTCACCGCCCATGCGGCGGCCAAGGACATCAGCCTGGACAAGGCGGCGAAGAACCTGCCGATTCCGCTGCACCCCGGCGCCGAGCGCTTCTACAAGGAAAAAGGTCTGCTTCCCTGAGCCCCGGGCCGGCCCCACGCCGGGGCCGGCCACTGCAGGAGACCCCCGCATGAGCGATACCGCCCACGGCCTGCATGCCGACACAGAGCGCTGGCCCGCCAGCCTGTTCGCCGTCGCCCTGGCCTTCTCGATCTTCCAGGTCACCACCGCGGCCTTCCCGCTGATCGCCACCCAGGTCCTGCGCGCGGTGCACGTGGGCTTCCTGCTGCTGGTCGTCTACCTATGCTACCCGGCGCGCGGCCATGGCCGCCCCTGGCAACCGCTGGCCTGGCTGCTGGGCCTGGCCGGCATGGCCACGGCGGCCTACCAGTGGTTCTTCGAGGCCGACCTGATCCAGCGCTCCGGCGAGCTGACCCACGGCGACATGCTCATCGGCCTGGTACTGATCGTGCTGGTGTTCGAGGCCGCCCGGCGCGTCATGGGCATCGCCCTGCCGATCATCTGCGCCCTGTTCCTCGTCTACGGTCTGCTCGGCCAGTACCTGCCGGGCGACCTGGCGCACCGCGGCTATGGCTTCGACCAAATCGTCAACCAGCTATCCTTCGGCACGGAAGGCCTGTACGGCACGCCCACCTATGTGTCGGCCACCTACATCTACCTGTTCATCCTATTCGGCGCCTTCCTCGAACAGGCCGGGATGATCCGCCTGTTCACCGACTTCGCCATGGGCCTGTTCGGCCACCGCAGCGGCGGACCGGCCAAGGTCTCGGTGTTCTCCTCGGCGCTGATGGGCACCATCACCGGCTCCGGGGTGGCCAATGTGGTCACCACCGGGCAGTTCACCATTCCGTTGATGAAACGCTTCGGTTACTCGCCGGCCTTCGCTGGCGGCGTCGAAGCCACCTCCAGCATGGGCAGCCAGATCATGCCCCCGGTGATGGGGGCGGTGGCCTTTATCATGGCCGAGACCATCAACGTGCCCTACGCCGAGGTAGCCAAGGCGGCGCTGATCCCGGCCCTGCTGTATTTCGGCTCGGTGTACTGGATGGTCCACCTGGAGGCCCGGCGCAGCCATTTGCACGGCCTGCCGCCGGAGCAATGCCCAAGCTCCTGGGGCGCGCTGCGCCAGCGCTGGTTCCTGCTGATCCCGCTGCTGGTGCTGATCGCCCTGCTGTTCTCCGGGCGTACCCCGCTGTACTCGGGCATGGTCGGCCTGGCCCTGACCGCCATTGTCATCCTCGGCTCGGCGATCATCCTGCGCGCCGGCAACACCTGGCTGCGCATCGCCTTCTGGGTGGCGCTAGGGGTGCTCTGCTCGGGGTTCTTCCGCCTGGGTATCGGCATCGTCTTCCTGGTCATCGCGGCCCTGGCACTGGCCTGCGTCTTCATCCGCGGCGGCCGCGCCACCCTGCGGGCCTGCGTCATGGCCCTGGCCGAAGGTGCCCGCCATGCGGTGCCGGTGGGCATCGCCTGCACCCTGGTCGGGGTGATCATCGGCGTCATCTCGTTGACCGGGGTGGCCACCACCTTCGCCGGCTACATCCTCGATCTGGGCCGCGACAACCTGTTCCTCTCGCTAGTGCTGACCATGCTCACCTGCCTGGTGCTGGGCATGGGCATCCCGACCATCCCCAACTACATCATCACCAGCTCCATCGCGGCGCCGGCCCTGCTGGAGCTGGGCGTGCCGCTGATCGTCTCGCACATGTTCGTGTTCTATTTTGGCATCCTCGCCGACCTCACCCCGCCGGTGGCCCTGGCCTGCTTCGCCGCCGCCCCCATTGCTCAGGAGAGGGGGCTGAAGATCAGCTTCTGGGCGGTGCGCATCGCCCTGGCCGGCTTCGTCGTGCCCTTCATGGCGGTGTACGACCCGGCGCTGATGATGCAGGGTGACAGCTGGGCGGCCACGCTCTACATGCTGGTCAAGGCAATCTTCGCGGTAGTGCTCTGGGGCATGGCCTCCATCGGCCACCTCAGTGCCCCCATGCCCTGGTGGGAACGCGGCCTGGCGTTCGCCGCCGGCCTGTTGCTGATCCTCGCCCTGCCGATCAGCGACGAAGCCGGCTTCGCCCTGGGCGCGGCGGTGCTCGGCTGGCACCTGTGGCGCCATCGCGGCGCGGCCGGGCAGCCGGCATGACCGGCCTGTGCCTGGGGCTGGCCGGGGTGGTCTGGGCCAGCCTGCCGCTGCAGCACTTCACCCTCGCCTGGCAGCACAGCATCGAGAAGATTCGCTGGGAAGAGGACTACCAGGTGACGCCCGCCGGCCTGGTGCTGGGCGAGGCACGCGTACGCGGCAACGGCGCCGGCATGGAGATTCCGGACGGTGCGGTCCTGCGCGACGGCGCCTGGCACTACCGGCGCCACCTTCCACCGCTGCAACCGCTGCACGCCGGGCGCACGCCCGAGGCCGGCGACTACCAGTTGTGCACCGAACACGGCTGCCAGACGCTGTCGCACTGGCTGGGGCCACCGACGACGGCGACCCCGGCCGTGGATTTCTGGGCCTGCGAGACGACCACCGAAACGTCCCGGCCCCTCTAGCGCAGCGAATCGCGCTCGCTCAGCCGACGACGTGCAGGTAGTGCAGGTGCCTTTCATACTGATCGAGAATGTCGCTGATCACGTCATCGCGGCTCCAGCCCATGATGTCGTAGTCCTGGCCACCCTCGCGCAGATGCACCTCGGCACGGAAGTACTTGCGCGCATCGCTGCTCTCCTCGGTGTCACGCATGACGAAACTGGGCGTGGTGAACGCGCGCGGTCGCACTTCGTAGAGGAAGCGGCCTTCGCCGACATGGTCCAGCTCCAGGCTCACGCGGCCGTCTTCGCGCTCGCTCACCGTTACCTCGTAGCCCTGCTTGCGCAATTCGGCGGCGACCTCCTCGCACGCCGGCCTCGCCACCTCGGCGATGAAGCGCGTCACGTGGGCACGCCGCGGCAACATGGCGATGTTGCGCAGGCGCCGCTGCCAGCCGCCATGGGCATGGGGCGCCTGGCGCGGCGACGGCAGTGCCTGGTTGCGCAGGCCGCGGCGGGTGGCGTCCAGGTGCAACGCACGGAACAATCCCCAGATCGAAGCCAGGAGGATGATGGAGAACGGCAGCGCACTGGCGATGGTCGCGGTCTGCAGTGCCTTCAACCCGTTGGCCAGCAGTAGCGCGATCGCCACCACGCCAATGCTCACCGACCAGAAGATGCGCTGCCATAGCGGCGAGTGGTCATGCCCGGACGAGGCCAGCATATCCACCACCAGAGCACCGGAATCGGCGGAGGTGACGAAGAACACCACCACCATCAGTACCGCGACCATGGACACCACGCTCGACAGCGGGAAATGCTCGAGGAAGGCGAACAGCGCCAGCGAGCTGTCCTGGTCGACTATCGCCGCCAGGTCTTGCACGCCATCGGTGAGGATCATGTGGATCGCAGAGTCACCGAAAACCGTCATCCACAGCAGGGTGAAACCGGCCGGCACGAACAGCACGCCACAGACGAACTCGCGAATCGTCCGGCCACGCGAGATGCGCGCGATGAACAGACCCACGAAAGGCGACCAGGACAACCACCAGCCCCAGTACAGCAGGGTCCAACCACCGATCCAGTCCGTGGGCTGGTAGGCGTAGAGATTGAACGTCTTGTAGACGATGTCGGACAGGTAGGCGCCGGTATTCTGTACGTAGGTCTGCAGAAGGAAGACCGTGGGGCCCAGCAACAGCACGAAGAGCAGCAGCACCGCCGCCAGCCCCAGGTTGAGCTCCGAAAGAATGCGGATGCCCTTATCCAGGCCGCTGGCCACCGAAAGCGTGGCCAGGCCGCAGGTAATGGCGATCAGGACGATCTGCACGGTGGGGTTCACCGGCAAACCGAACAGATGGTGGAAACCGCTGTTGATCTGCAGCACGCCATAGCCCAGCGAAGTGGCGACACCGAACACGGTGCCGAGGATGGCGAAAATGTCCACGGCATGGCCGATGGGCCCATGGATGCGCTCGCCGATCAGCGGATAGAGCGCCGAGCGCAGCGTGAGCGGCAAGCCCTTGCGGAAGCTGAAGTAGGCCAGGATCAGCCCGACCATCGCATAGATCGCCCAGGCGTGCAGGCCCCAGTGGAAGAAGGTGATCTTCATCGCTTCGCGCGCGGCGGCTACCGTGCCCGGCTCACCCACCGGCGGCGTGGTGAAATGCATGACCGGCTCGGCGACGCCGAAGAACATCAGGCCGATGCCCATGCCGGCGGAAAACAGCATGGCGAACCAACTGCTGCTGCGGTACTCCGGCTCGCTGTGGTCGGGGCCGAGCTTGATATCGCCATAGCGACTGACCGCCAGGAACACGACGCTGATCAGGATCAGCGCCACCGCGAGGATGTAGAACCAGCTGGCATTGGTGATGATCCATTGCTGCACGTCGTTGAACAACGCTTGTGCCTGCTCCTGGAAAACGGAGGCATAGAGCACCAGTACCAGGATAAGCACTGCACTGCTATAGAACACCGGTGGATTCAGGGTACTCCTTGGCTTGGATGGGGCATTCATTGCGGGTTTTCTCCTTTGAATCTGTGTGCCGAAGCACAGCGGAAAACCTATTAAGGGTAACAAGCATGGCCTGCTACCCCTACCGCAAATGGGAAATGGGAAATGGGCGGAATGGCACTTACTTAAGCGCTAAGCGATTGATTCAGAAAAGAAAGGCTGCTCTTGGTCTACGGTGATAGTTGCGAACACACACCGAGCCCAAGGAGCAGCCCAGATGAATCCTAGGCGCCAAGCCGTCATTCATCAACAGCAGCGCGCCCGTCGGCATACATCGAATACGGACGCTTACGCCTTCTTCAACCTGCTAACCGGCCCTGAGTTATTCGAGCATGTCGAGTCGTTGCTGCCGTTTCATCGGGAGCGCTTGTTCCCGCCGACAGAGACGTTGTCCATGTTCATGGCCCAGGCCTTGAGTGCCGACCGTTCCTGCCAGAAGGCGGTCAATGAGATGGCCGTCAAACAACTGTTAGCGGGTTTGAAGCCGTGCAGCACGCACACCGGCGGCTACTGCCGTGCTCGTCAGCGGTTGCCGGTGGAGATGGTTTCCACGCTGGTGCGCAACACTGGCAGCCTGATCAGTCACTATTCAGGCAAGACAGGGCAATGGATGGGCAGACCGGTTCGGCTGGTGGATAGCACGACGGTGTCGATGCCGGATACAACGGCTAATCAGGCCGCCTATCCGCAGTCGCGCGGGCAAAAGCCGGGATTGGGCTTTCCGATTTGTCGGCTGGTTGGCATCGTCTGCCTCTCCAGCGGTGCAGTGCTGAATGCAGCATTGGGTCGTTTTCGCGGCAAGGGTGGCGATGAGCAAACCCTGTTGCGGTCGATGCTCGATACGTTGAACGCTGGCGATGTTTTGCTGGGAGATGCCTACTACGCGACCTATTTCCTGCTGTGTGAATTGCAGCGCAGGGGCATCGATGGTGTGTTTGAGCAATATGGCGCGCGTCGGCGCAGTACCGACTTTCGGCGAGGTAAGCGCCTGGGGACGCGCGATCATCTGATCGGTCTGGAAAAGCCCCGGAAACGCCCATCCTGGATGAGCCAGGCTTACTACGAGCAAGTGCCTGACAGGTTGGAGGTTCGGGAGTTGAAAGCGGGCGACAAGATTCTGGTCACGACGCTGCGCTGCACGAGTCAAACGCCCAAGGCTGCCTTGAAAGCGCTGTTCAAAAGCCGCTGGCACGTAGAGTTGGATCTGCGCAATCTCAAAACCACGATGGGGCTCGAAATGCTGAGCTGTAAAGCTCCCGCGATGGCTATCAAGGAACTCTGGATTTACCTGCTGGCACACAACCTGATTCGCCTGATCATGGCGCAATCGGCCTCGATGGCTGACTGCCTGCCCCGTGAATTGAGCTTCAAGCACAGCCTCCAGCTATGGCTGGCGTGGCGGCAATTCGACGATGATCCTGACGGAGGTACGACTCTTCGCGGCCTGCTGGTTCTGGTCGCGCAACAGCGTGTCGGCAATCGCTCCGGGCGAGTTGAACCCAGAGCCCTCAAGCGAAGGCCAAAGCCCTACCCATTACTGACCTGCACACGTCAATCTGCTCGGGCAGCGATCAAGAAACACGGTCATCCGAAAAGGGTTAAGTAAGTGCCATTCGGAAATGGGCGCTTTTTTCGCCGAGCGATTCCTGATACTCCAGTCAGCGTGATGACGCTTACGCAACGGTGCGAACGTGAGGCGCTAGTACTTCACTCACCGCGAAAGGGTCCTGTAGACTTGCGCTCCGGGTGTCTGCTGCAAAGGTGGCGAGACAGGTCAATGCGCAGGTCGGGCCGCCGCGCGGAGAGCTTGTGCGCATGCAACAGAATCCCCTGCCCCGTGCCCAGCGAATGGCCGAACGCGCCTTCGCCAACCTTGAACGTTTCCTGCACATCGAAGCCGTCAGTGGCGCCGTCCTGCTGGTCGCCGCCGTCATCGCCCTGCTGTGGGCGAACTCCCCGGCCGCTCATGGCTACGACGCCCTATGGCACGCTCCGCTGTCCATCGGAATCGGCTCCTTCACGTTCTCGCGTTCGCTCCACTTCTGGATAAACGATGGGTTGATGACCGTGTTCTTCCTGGTCGTCGGCATGGAAATCCGCCGGGAAATCCATGAGGGTGCCCTGGC
The DNA here is from genome assembly GCF_023516765.1 of Pseudomonas sp. R3.Fl. NCBI lineage: Bacteria > Pseudomonadati > Pseudomonadota > Gammaproteobacteria > Pseudomonadales > Pseudomonadaceae > Pseudomonas > Pseudomonas sp. R3.Fl. The sequence goes on along the minus strand of NZ_JAMGSO010000001.1, from coordinate 5,359,699 downwards.
CAACCTGCGCCAGGCGGCATTACCCATGATAGCGGCTGTTGGTGGTGTCCTGGCGCCGGCAGCGATCTACCTGGCGATCAACCACACCCCCGCCGCGCACTCGGGCTGGGCCATACCGACGGCCACCGACATCGCCTTCGCGGTGGGCGTGCTGGCGTTGCTGGGCAAATCCATCCCCGCCAACGTCAGGGTGTTCCTGCTGGCGCTGGCCGTCATCGACGACATCATCGCGGTCCTGATCATCGCCGTCTTCTACTCAGGAGGCCTCGACTACAGTGGCTTCGCCATCGCGGCAGTGGGCATCCTGCTCGTGCTCGGCCTGCAGAAGATCGGCGTTGGAACCGCCTACGCCTATGTGCTTCCGGGTGCGGTGACCTGGGCCGGCCTGCTCATGACCGGGGCGCATCCCAGCCTGGCCGGCGTGGTGCTCGGCCTGATGACACCGGTGTACAGCATGCCGATGCGGGAGCGCCCCCTGGAGCGTGTTTCGCGCATCACCGGCGAACTGATCGGCCGGGCCCAATCACCGGAACGGGACGCAAGCGACCTGATGCCGCCCCTGAAGAGCCTGCGCCATGCTCAGCGCGAACTGGTCCCGCCCGTGGTACGCGTTCAGCAGGCCCTGCATCCCTGGGTCGCCTACGGCATCATGCCCCTGTTCGCCCTTGCCAACGCCGGGGTCAGCCTCCAGGGCATCGACCTGGCTGCCGAGGCGCCGCATTGGGTCCTGCTGGGCGTGGCCGTCGCGCTCATCATCGGGAAACCACTCGGCATCATCAGTATCACCTGGTTGATGGTACGCCTGGGCTGGTGTGCATTGCCGAGCGGGGTCACCTGGCGAGGCGTCATCCTGATCGGGCTGCTCGCGGGTATCGGCTTCACCATGTCGATCTTCATCGCCATGCTCGGCTTCTCCGAGCCCAGCCTGCTCGGCCCCGCGAAGCTCGGCGTACTGATCGGCTCCACCTTCGCCGCAGCGTTGGGGCTGGCCTGGGGGGTCTTCGTCATGCGTCAGGACAAGGGGCGGGAGCCTGCGCGCGCGAAGTGAGCGACCCGATCCAGGGTCCGTCTCAGAGCCAACGGTCGTGCCTGAGGGACGAAGTCCGCCCACTATTGCTCGGACGAGCATCAGCCTCGCGGACCGAACACCCGAACCGGGGCGGCCCGGATGACATGGTACATTGCCCCTTTCCAGCCCCCCAGGTCGACAGATAGCCCAGTGAAACGCCCGGACAGCGACGCCCGATGAACATTCCGCCCAGCCTCAGCCACCCCTGGCGACTGCGTCTGGTCATCCTGCTCTTCGGCCTTCTTTCGGCCGTGCTCTGCTGGCGCCTGCTCGAACTGCAATTGCATCAGCGCGAGTTCCTGCAAGCCCATGGCGATGCGCGCAGCCTGCGCTACCTGAAGATTCCCGCCCATCGCGGCGAGATCACCGACCGCCGGGGCGCGCCCCTGGCGGTGAGCACGCCGATGCTCACCCTCTGGGCCAACGGCAGGGAACTGGCCACCGCGCCCGAACGCTGGGCCGAACTGGCCAACGCCCTGGGCCAGACGCCTGCGGCCTTCGCGGCGCGCCTGCAGGCCAACCGCGAACGCGAGTTCTTCTACCTGGAGCGGGGCCTGCCGCCGATGATCGGACAGGCCATCCTGGCGCGCAAGGTGCCGGGCGTCTATGCGCGGGAAGAGTATCGGCGCTTCTACCCGGCCAGCGATACGACGTCCCAGGTGGTCGGCTTCACTGATATCGACGGCCACGGCCAGGAGGGCGTGGAATATGCCTTCGACAGTTGGCTGTCCGGGGTGCCCGGCCGACGCCTGGTGCTCAAGGACCTGTACGGGCGCGTGGTGAAGAACCTGCAGGTCGTGCGCAACGCCAAGCCCGGCAAGGACCTGGCGTTGTCGCTGGACCTGCGCCTGCAATACCTCGCCAACCGCGAACTGAAGCGGACGCTGGACCAGTTCGGCGCCAAGGCCGGCAGCCTGGTGATGATCGACGTGCGTACCGGTGAGTTGCTGGCGATGGCCAACCAGCCCACCTTCAACCCGAACAACCGCCAGGGCCTGGACCCCGCGGCCATCCGCAACCGCGCGCTGACCGACGTGTTCGAGCCGGGCTCCACCGTCAAGCCCATCTCCATGTGCGCGGCGCTGGAAAGCGGCCGCTGGCGGCCGTCCGACCAGGTCGAAGTGTGGCCCGGCAGCCTACGCATCGGCCACTACACCATTCGCGACGTAACCCGCAGCGAGGGCCGCATACTCGACCTCACCGGCATCCTCATCAACTCCAGCAACGTCGGCATGAGCAAGGTAGCGTTCGACATCGGCGGCCAAGCCATCCACGACGTGATGCAACGGATGGGCCTGGGCCAGTACACCGGTCTGGGCTTCCCCGGCGAGCGCGTCGGTAACCTACCGGCCTACCCGCGCTGGCGGCCAGCGGAGACGGCCACGCTGTCGTACGGTTACGGCCTGTCGATAACCGCCGTGCAGTTGGCCCACGCCTATGCCACCCTGGCCAATGACGGGCGCATGGTGCCCCTATCGCTGGTGCGCCGCGAGCGCGCGCCGCGCCCCGAGCAGGTCATTCCGGAAAAGGTCGCGCACACCGTGACGGCCATGCTCGAACAGGTGGTCGAATCGCCCCGCGGCATCCATCGCGCCCGGGTGCCCGGCTATCACGTGGCCGGCAAGAGCGGCACAGCGCGCAAGGCCGCCACCGGTGCGCGCGGCTACCGGGAAAACGCCTACCGCTCGATGTTCGTCGGCTTCGGCCCGGTCAGCGCTCCGCGCATCGCCATCTCGGTGGTGATCGACGAGCCCAGCCGCGACGGCTACTTCGGCGGTAAGGTCGCCGCGCCGGTGTTCAGTCGCGTGATGAGTGGCGCCCTGCGCATCCTGGAAGCCCCACCCGACAATCTGCCGGAGCCGCCCTTGCGCGAGGCGGCAACGGCTAGCCAGACACTGGCGTCGGGCTGAGGTGCCCTCGAGACGCCTTTCGCCATTTTCCTGAACTTCTCCCGACCCGACTCGACCAAGACTATTCAAACCGAGTCGAAGGGGAGGATTTCCATGGAGCAACTCGACACCTGGCTCGATCTGGCCTTTCTCGGTCATCTGCTGCTAGTGGCGGCCACGACCGTCATCGGCCATGGGCTGTTTCGTTTCCTGCTGGGCACCACGAGGAAGCGCCTGGAGGGCAGGACCAGCCACTGGGCACGCTACGCATCGGTCATCGCGAACAGGACCCGCAACACCCTGGTGTTCGTCTTCGCGCTGATGCTGGCCCTCAAGTTGGTCACCCTTCCCGTCAACTGGGAGATGGCGCTGGCCCATGGATGGTTCGTCGTCCTGGCCCTGCAGGTGGCCCTGTGGCTCGATGCCTGCGCCCGCCTGTGGACCTGCGACCTCGCCCTCTCGCGATTCGGCGGCATCCAGAACCCAGTGATGGCGACAATCATCTCGGTGGTGGTGCTGATCGTCGTCTGGGCTGTGATGCTACTTTCCATCCTGGCCAACCTAGGCGTCGACATCACCGCCCTGATCGCCAGCCTGGGCGTAGGTGGCATCGCTGTAGCACTCGCAGTGCAGACCATCTTGAGCGACGTGTTCGCATCACTCTCGATTGGCTTCGACAAGCCGTTCGAGATCGATGACTTCGTGGTGTTCGGTGACGTGGCGGGCACCATCGAGCACATCGGCTTGAAGACCACCCGCATCCGCAGCCTCAGTGGCGAGCAGATCGTCTGCTCCAACACCGAACTGCTCAAGCAGACGCTGCATAACTACAAACGAATGAATACCAGACGGATCGTGTTCCAGTTCGGGATCAGCTACCGGACCCCAGCCGACAAGGCAAAGGCGGTGACGGGACTCGTGAAGGAAATCATCGACGCCCAGACAGAGGCGAAGTTCGACCGCGCCCATCTAGCCGCCTTCGAAGAAAGCCGGCTGCTGTTCGAGGTCGTCTACATCATGCAGACCGCCGACTACAACCGCTATATGGACGTCCAGCAGGCGATCAACCTGCGGCTGCTTTCGGGGCTCGATGAGCTAGGCGTCGAATTCGCCTTCCCGGTACGGGAATTGCGCATTCCGGAGCAAACCGGCAAGGCAGTTCAATAGAGCTTTCCTGTCGCGGCCCTGAAATAAAAAGAAACCCGGCCGAAGCCGGGTCCTTAAAGGGAATATCCATCATTGTGGGTGCTCAGCAGGAGATGGGGTTCAGACTGGTCAGCCGCAATGATGGCAGCCCGATAATGTCAAACTGACACAACCAGTACAACCCAAACGGATATCAGGTATTTCCGTCGGTTACCGTCGCATCTTTAGGAAAACGCAGCGTCCTGCAGAAAGTCGACCGCACGTTCTCAAACACTAGGCAACGTATCCGGCCCCTTGCGCGGTAGATACAGGATGAAACGCGTCCCCTGCCCGGCCCCCCGCGACTCGTCTACCGCCACACTTTCTACCTGCAACCGCCCGCCCAGCACCTCGCTGACTATCTGGTGCAGGATGTGCAGTCCCAGTCCGGTATTACCGCGATGGCGGCCAGTGGTGAAGAAGGGTTCGAGGATGCGTGGCAGTTCGGCCTGGGGGATGCCCTTGCCATTGTCGCTGAACTTCAGTACCACCCGCTCTAGCCCGTCGGCAGCGATGGCGATGCTAATCCGCCCCGCCCCGCCGCCGGGGAAGGCATGCTCCAGGGCGTTGCTCAGCAGGTTGGAGATCACCTGCCCCAACGGTCCCGGGTAGCTGTCCATCCATAGCCCCGGCGGCAAATCCAGCGCCAGTTGCACCGGCTGTTGAGGATCCCAGTGGCGCAGGCGCACATCGGCATCGAGGATTGCCTCCGCGAGGTCGAAACGACGTCGCTGCAGGCTGGTTCGATCCATGGCGACCTGCTTGAAACGCTGTACCACCCCGACCGCGCGGCCGGTCTCGGCCTGGGCGATGGCCAGAGCTTCCCGGCTGTCCGCGAGGAAACGCTCAAGATCGGAACGGCGCAACCCGGCGTCGAGTCGTCGCAGGAGCTCATCGAGACTGCTCTGCACAGTGGAGAGTGCCAGGCTGGCGCCCCCCAGCGGCGTATTCATCTCGTGGGCCACACCGGCGATCATCAACCCCAGCGAAGACAGGCGTTCGACCCGGGCCAGTTCTGCCTGCATCGCCTGCATATCCCGGCCAGCCTCGATCAGGGCGCTATTGGCCAGCTCTAGCTCGCGGCGCCGGCTCGACTCAGCGAGCATACTGCGCAGCAGGCGCAGGATCAGGAAAGCAGCCAGGCCGAGGATGAACAACGCCAGTACGGCAACGACCCCTTTCCAGCGCCAGCTCAGCGTGCCGACAGCTCCGTCCGGCAGCTCCACCAGCACACGTAGCCCGAAACGATGAGCGTCGACTTGTACGCCTTCGCGGCTGTGCAGCACTTCGGCGCGGTCCAGGTCGATCCACGACCAATCACCACCCTCTCCCCTCCAATCGCCGCTGCCTCGGTTCTGCATCTGCTGCCAGAGTCCCGGCAAGCTCGCGGCTAGCCGACGCTCGCCATTGCCCAGTTGCCAGTTCCACTCTTCCTCTGCGCTCGGCCCGAGCAGCCAGTATCCCTCGTGGTTCACCAGATAGAGCTTCACGCCTTGGCGCGCACCCAACTGACGTAAGCGATCAAGCAACCGTTGGGCACGATAGTTGAGTACTACCACTCCATGATTTCGCCCTTGATCCAGCACCGGGCTGACGACCCGTAACGTTGGCTGCAGTGGATGCTCGATGGCTCCACGCTCGACGTTAAGGTCCAGCTGGGAGAAGTAGATGCTGCCGGCAGGAAGACCCACGGCCTCGCTGAAATACGGACGATCGGCCTTGTTCTGTAGTTGCTCCGGCGGCACCAGTGCGACACGACCGTCACGGTTGTTGACGCGTAAGCGCTCATCGCCTTTCTCGTCGATCCAGCGAACCTGATCGTAGTAACCGGAGCTGCGTGAGAAGCTGAGGAAAAGGCGCGCGGCCATGGAGTCCGCGCGGGTATCAGCACTGATCAACTCCGGCGGCAGGTCGGCGAGGAAAACCACGTCGTGTCGTAGTAGGTCCAGCGCCCGCGTCAGTACCTGTACAGCTTCTTCTCGGACACTGTCGCGAGCACGCAGCGCCGGCTCCCGCACCGCTCGCTCCAGCTCGCTCCACAGCAACGGGATGCCCAGCAACAACAGCAACAACCAGGGGACGGACAGTATCAGCAGATGGCGCCACCGCTGCCGCCACCAGTGGCCATCGAGCTGCAAACCGTCCGAGCCGGCGGTTTGCAGCAGTCCCGACTCCTCAGTGGCCCCGTTCACGCAGATGCTCGATAAAGGTGTCCAACGGCTCGGGGCGACCGAACAGATACCCCTGGGCTCGCTGACAGCCGTGCTCGCGTAACCAGTTGGCCTGCGCGGCGGTTTCCACTCCTTCGGCCAGCACGTGCATCTGCATGCGGCGACCGAGAGCGATGATCATGTCGGCGATGCTTTGGTCATCGTCGACCAGACCGATTTCGCGAACGAAGCGCTGGTCGACCTTGAGCGTCGAGGCGCAGATCGAATGCAGGTAACTCAACGACGAATAGCCAGTGCCGAAATCGTCGATGGCGATAGAGAATCCAGCCTCCTTCAGACTGCGTAGGATAGTGCCGCCGGCCTGCTGGTCATTCATCGCCGCCGATTCGGTGACCTCCAGTTCGATACGCTCGGGGCGAATACCATGCAGCCGAACCACCGCGGCAAGCTCTTCCGAAAACTCCTGGCGAGCCAATTGCAGTGGCGACACGTTGACCGCCAGTGTCAGATCGGGAAAACCGGCTTGGTCGATCTTTCGCACCGCAGCACAGGCCATCTCCAAGATGCGCTTGCCCAGCGGCACTATCAGGCCATTCGCCTCCGCGATGGGGATGAACACACCAGGAGGTACTTCAATGCCATTTGTATCGACCCAGCGAGCTAGCACCTCCGCTCCCAACACCCGCCCACTTAGCAAGTCGACCTGAGGCTGGAGAACTATGCGGATGCCCTCGGTGTTACGCAGCGCGTGATAGAGCGCATGGGACTGTTGGAAACGCAGACTGGTCTCCGTCTCCATACCCGGTTGGTACTCGCATAGCAGCGCTGCCTCGCTGCGAGCCCGCTTGAGCAAAAGCAGGCCTGCCGCGATGGCGCCCCGTGCGGACCCGCTGTAGGCATCCAGGTCCAGGCGGGCGGCACCAATCCCGATGAAGGGGGAATGGGCGCTCTCGTCGAGCAGCTCCAGGCTACGCACCTGTTTCTCCGAGAGGCGCTGGGTGGGACCGAGAATCGCGAAGGTATCCTCATGGAGTCGTGCAACTAGGCAGGGCGGCGGAAAACTTGCACGCAGGCGCCGAGCCATCCCCTGTAGCATCAAGTCACCTTGTTCGACACCCAACGACAAACTGCTCTCGGCGTATTGATCCAGATCCACCAGCAGCAACGTGCGACCGCAAGGTGGAGGCAGGGCTAGGACACTTTCCAGTTCGCGGAGCAAGGCGTTGCCATTCGGGATCGACAGCAAGGCATCCTCGTAGGCGATACGGTCAAGGCGGCTGCTGAGGGCCACGTTGATCAATCCGGAATTGACTTGGGTGGAGAACACCCGCAAAAGCTCATGCTCGGTCTCGTCAAGGTGCCGGTCGGTGGCCAGGTAGGCTGCTGCGTGGGGTACGCCCGCCGTACCAGGGAAAAAGAGCACCTGACTATCCGCGGTGGCAATGGCCGTCTGCTCTTCCATCGCCCGACTCAGCAGGCTACGGATCTGGATATCGTCCAGAGATGCCAATGGCCTGGCCAAATGTCCGGAGAAGCGTCCAGCTGCAGCGCTAATGCAGGCGCGCAACGGCGTCTCATTGGCATGCTCCGCCTGAACGCAGACCAGGCCATCCGGCGCCACCCCGAGCAAGCTCGACAATTCACAGATCATTCGCGCCGAGAAGTCCTCCAGCCCCCTGGCAAGGGTTAGGCTATTACTCGCCTCGACGATCGCCTGTAGTCCACGCTTGGCTCGGCTCAGCGCACGGATTTGCTGCCAGGTGCGCAGGTTGCCGGTGAGGATGCTGTGCAAACGCTCCTGGCTTAGCTCGGTCTTCAGCCAGTAGTCGCTAATATCCAACTGGTCCAACGACGCCTGCATAGGCGCCATGCCCGGCTGACCGGTTAAGAGAACGATCCGCACATCGGCATTACCCTGCACCTCGCGCACATTGCGCACCAGGCGCAAACCGGCATCGTCGGTTTCCATCACGACGTCGAGCAGCACCACCGCCAATTCTGGAGTAGCCACCATCAACGTGGCCGCCTCCTCGGCAGATCGGGCCGTCAGCAGGTGTAGCGGCTGGTCCTGGTAACGGTACCCCTGCAGCGCTGCCCGTAACGACCGCTGGAAACCAGGGTTGTCATCGACGCTGAGCACCAGCAGGGGGGCCACGTCGATCGGGGCCGCCGATGGTTCTTCGGGAGAGAACTGGAACATGTCCTCTCCGGGTACTTCATCATTCCCTCGCATCGCCATCCCCTCATCCGGGTCCTTGAGCATTGCTAACCCTGGAGGATGCCGGGCAAGCATGCCTTCCCTGTATAGAGCAAAGGATGGCATTCAGCCAGAATGCCCTGAGCTAGCTTCCGGCACTCGCTATCGCCCCGATATCGCTCTACTGAACCTATCGGCCACTATCGACACAGACTCGCCAAGACCAAGAATAGTCCCGGGCTGTATTCAGGATGGACTGTATCCTCAGGGATTGCTGCTCCGTTCGGAGCGCTGCACTTTGGGAATCCAATACGCCAACGATCCCGCCGCGGCAAAGGCGATGATCCCGGTCGCGGCGATTCCCGCCGCCAGCGACAGGCTGCCCGCCAGGAACGATAGAAGTGCCGGCCCGCACGAGGAGCCGATATCGGACATCAGGCGCCACACTCCGAGAAAGTGCGCGCGCCCATGCCGCGGGGAATGGTCCGCGCCAAGGGTCATGATCATTCCGGAGCCAATGCCATTGCCGAAGCCGATGGCCAACGAAACTAGCAACAGCGTGGAGAAGCCCGAGGTAAAAGGCATCAGTAACATCGCCATGCCCATGATGAGCATTGAGGGCACCGCGACCCACCCCCTGCCCTTGTGGTCCATTACCTTGCCCGCCGGGTAGAACACCAGCATGTCGATGCCGCCCGCCAGTCCGTAGATCAAGGAGGCCAAGGCAGGCGCCAACATGAGGTGATCGGCCCACAGGGGGATGACGACCTGGCGCGAGGCTCGCACGGCACTGACCAAGACGACGCCGATACCCAGGGTGAGGAACACATGGCGGTGGTCCCTGAGCGTCGAAACGATCGTCGTGGCGGCAGGCGCCTGGCCCAGTGGAACCGGCAGCGGCTCCAGGTCCGGGACTCGTGCACCGATCGCCGCAGCCCCCAGCACCCCGGCAATCCCGACAGCGTAGGCTGCCGACAGGCCGAACGCATGGACGGCTGCCGCGCCCAGAAAGGGACCGATGAACATGCCAATACGCATCACCCCGCCCAGCGTCGATAGCGCCCTCGCCCGATAGGCGAGCGGAACGGCCTCGGTCATGTAGCTCTGGCGTGCCAGGTTGTAGACCGCCTGCGACATGCCCACCATGAAGCAGCCGGCCGCGAACAGGCCAAGATGCGCTGTCAGCACGCAAAGGGCCATGCCGAGCCCGCTCCAGATACCTGCCGCGACGATAGCCCAGCGCTCACCCCAGCGCATCGTGATCAACGACGCCGGAATGTTGTTGAGCAGCGAGCCGATGCTGATCAGCGCGACAACCAGCGCGGCCATCGGCACGGAGGCCCCCAGATCACGCGCCATCAGCGGAATGATCGGGAGAATGGCGCCTTCGCCCAGGCCGAAAAGCAACGAGGGGCCGAAGGCCGGCACAGCGATTCGCCTGAATGAAAATTCAGCCGTGGGGGGCGATTCAGGCAAGGCAGGAGGCGAAGACATGCAGGGGATCAGGAGTTGGACAACAGCCCGGCAATATTGAACGTGCGGCCATTATCTTCTTCCGTTGCCCGGCTGTCATTCAAGGGGATGTGGATACTCGCAGTAGCTCCGGGCAGTACGACCAACCCGGAACGTCCTTGCCCCCACAGCCCTCACCCGCAGCGATTGGCCATCCTCTATCAGGTAGTGACAAGCCTTGATCACATTGCGCCTACCAACTGCGTCCTTACGGCTGAACATCCCTACCCCACGGTCATCCTCATACTTTTCTTTCTCGTGGTTGCAACTGTGGATGTACCCCCAGCCTTCAGTGATCTTTCTCCACAGCCCACCGATGGCCTCAGCCTTGGCATAGTCACTGCGCACCTCTCGACCATCGAAGAAGAACGCCGCATGGATGTGGTAGCCCATGTCTTCCCCCTGCTCCACAGCACAGATGTAGCCTGTCTCATGCTGGAAGATCGGATCGTACTCTCTGGCCCGGATCAGCCTGTCCAGATCCTCGAAGACGTCCTCTACCTTCAAGCGATTACGTACAGCCTCCCGGTAGTACAGATTCACCCTCACCACTACAGTGCGTGAACGGCTATCCAGCACCCGTTCCACGTATTCAGTCACTGTCTGCCGATTCCCCTTTTCCCGGTAAGCACGGTCATTCTTCCCACGCTTGAACCACTTGGTCTGTATGTGCTCCCGGATCCTCTCCACGAGCCAGTTGTAGGTCTGGGCCTCTGACAGGAGCCCTCCCTCGGTCTCGTCCATGCACGTCATCCCGAACATCCCGAACTCGATGCCGATGTCGTAGCACGCCTCCTTGAACGCGAGCAGGTGCTCACTCAGGGCATACGTCTCGTCATGCACCAGGTGATACATCTGCCGAATGTGATCGAAGTACCGAGAGAGCCTGGTTCTCTCGACGACCTCATCCCCCTGTGCGTCGTAGCTGATCCTGAATGCAGGACAGTCATGACGAATCACTGCGTTCACGAGTCGTTCGATCTGAATAGCGATGTCGGATTGGGAGAGGTGTTTGGCTGTTTGATTGGTCATGATGTGTACCTGGTTGGTTTAAGTCATACCAAGTACGGTGTGGGTATTTTAAAACTGGGGGAGTAGTGGGCCAGGCGTAGTAGGTACAGAATTTTAATTGAACGATCTTTGCGAGAGACAAGCTAAAATATCACTCGGTCGATGACGATAAACATCTTGGTATCAATCGAGAGTTGATAGAGCGTTCGGCAAGCCTGAGGGTTGTCCAGCCTATATACAGCTGATGTGCAGCTGTATCTAGTTTTCAAGTATGTCTGGCTTACAGGTTTTTCTGATTTTCAGGCACGTCTGATTTAAAGGTACGTCTGGTTTACAGAGATGCCTAGTTTACAGGTGTATATCAATAAACCCCATTACTCAAACTCCATAAACCTCAGTGTCATCAGGCTGCTCGTCGAAAATATCCAGTTCAGCCGGAACTCACTTCGACATTATGCACTGGGAGTTACCTGAGAAATAAGACAAAGCTAAGAACGTAATCTTAGTGGCCAAGGGAACAGTTAAAGGGGCGGCTGTTGCCATGAACAATATTCACCGAACGTTTCCGCGGGCGGCTCTTAAATGACCTCCATTCCCGGCAGCGTGCTGTCTGAGAGAACGCCTCTGTCGCCAAGTCCTGAGAGAGTGGCCACCGCTGGGCGGACTGTTTTGCCTGCCCCCAAGGCGTTAACCGTCTGACTGCCGTGACGAGGTCAGGACGGTAACCGCCAGCGAGTCAACGTCTGTCTACAGGACGGCGCCCCTTCGTGTGCATTCCGCGTGCTCGATGCCTCCCCCCCAGGGAGGACGCCGAGAGGAGGTGTGTTCATCATTTGCGATGGAGAATTTCTTAAATCACATGCTATTTTTGCTAGCTCTAGCAGAATTAGCAGCTAAAAATGAAAAACGAAGAGGATGTTGTGTCGATACCCCCCGCTGTCGAGCCCCTGACTTTTCACGAGGGTTGGCCCTGTTTCCGCGAGCACAGCCTGTTCGAGGCCGCGGTGACCGAGGCGTCTCGGGAACGGCAGGTGTCCCGAGAAATGGCCATGATGTGTGCCTTCGGCGCCATGGCTACGGCTTGCCAGGGGCATGTCGATGTACAGATGCCCACCGGCCATCAGGTCCCCACCTCGCTGATGCTGCTGACCATCGCGGACTCGGGTGAGCGCAAGACCACCACGCAGAACTATTTCTTCGGAACCATCAATGCCCTGAATGATGCGGCGCACCGGCAAAACGAGGCCGACATGGCGGAACACCGAGTCGTTCACCGCCTGTGGTATACGGACATGCGCCACCTGGAGCGCGAGTACGTCACCTTCCGCCGCCAAAACGACGAGACAGAAGCAGAGAAGGCCCGAAAGGCCTATGAGGCGCATGTCCGGACCGAACCCCGTCCTCCCCGCTCGGGCAAGTTCCTCTATGAGGACACCACGCCCCAGGCGCTGGTCCTGATGCTGCACGAGAACATGCCCAATGCCTGCATGCTGACCAGCGAAGCCAACAGCATTTTCAGTGGCAAGGTGCTGGGCGAACTCGACAAGCTCAACACGCTGTGGGATGGCAGCAGCGTGATCGTCGACCGAATCTCCCGGGAAGGCTTCACGCTCCAGAATGCTCGTCTCACGCTGGCGCTGATGGCCCAACCCAGTGTGATCGCCCGCTTCATGGGGCGGCGTGGCGAGGAGGCCCGTGGTACCGGCTTTCTGGCCCGTTTCCTGGTCGCCAAGCCCCGTCCGATGGCTGGTTCCCGCGAGCCCCGCACACTGTCTGAACTGCCGCGCCAGCAGGCCTTCAATGCCCGTCTGCGTGAACGCTTGGAGACCGGTGTCCCCCAGACGCGTCACATCCTGCGCTTTTCGGAAGCGGCCGCAGCGCTCTGGTACGAACACAGTCGATACCTCGAAGCGCAAATGCGGGAAAACGGCCTGTACCATTACGCCAAGGACCATGCGTCCAAGTTGCTGGAAAACGTCAGCCGTCTAGCCGCCATCCTGCATGCCTTCGAGTACGGCCTCGACAGCGACAGGGAGATTGATGCCTTCACCCTTACGTTCTGCTGGACGTTTGCCCAGCTCTGTTCTCAGCACTTCACCGAATACTTGGCGAACGAACCGCCGCTTGTGGCGGATGCGAACGTATTAGTGAACTTCTTGTTGCGAATGGCCGCTGAGGAGCCTCGAAATGATGAGGACGCTCGAAATAAAAAAGCAGCGAAGCACAAAGAGGCCTTGCGCGACAATAGACCACTGCCTTATGAACCACTGCCTAACCGTCTTCGTCCTGGCATACAGACACATTTCACCCTTACCACGATAAAACAACGTGGCCCCACGTGTTTCCGAGGGCGAGCCAATGCCGAACGACTGGAGGCTACCCTCGAACTGCTGATCAAGCTGGGGCATATCAAAAAGGAAGGCAGCCTCTATCGATTCAGCGAAGCGCTTCTGCTGACATCTGGAGAGCCTCAGTTGAAGAACGGTGAGATCGTCACGATCAAGGAACTCCCCCTGTTCAGAGAGCAGGAATATTGGATACCGGAACGACGCCACGGGCTGACCCATGCCCCTTTCTACGCCATTCGGGTTGATTAGGCACACACTGGCGCGTGCTATGTATTCTTACTGAATACGCTTGGAATCGAGACCGTCGATATAATCGATGTCATTATTCCGCAAGGGATCCCATTCCAAAAAACCTCAGTCCTATATCACTGCCCTGACATAACCAACCACCCTGGAGGATCTTTCATGTCATTGCAGTGTCCTCGTTGTCACTCTCCCAAGATTGCATCCCTGCACCCCGCCCTGAAGATCGGTGCCGTCATCGGCACTGTCGGTGGCGCGGCGCGCGGTGCGTCCGTTGCACTGGCAGGCAGCCAAGCCGGCGCGGCGGTCGGTGCCCTGGCCGGTCCGCTGGGCATCACCCTCGGCTCTTTGTCCGGCGCCCTGCTCGGCGGCCTGGCCGGTGGCGTCGGCGGCTGCGCCCTGGGCGCCCAGCTCGGTGATCAGTTGGATCGCCATGTGCTCGCCAACAACCTCTGTCTGATCTGCGGACACCGCTTCAACCTGCCGACCTGATCGGTTCCGTTCTTCCCGTTTTCCTCACGTTCACTTCATGTCTTTTGCCGGTGCTGCGCGGTGCGCAGTGCTGTAGGCCGGCTCTTGCTTACAGGAAACCCATCATGGCTCATCTCATCGAACGCATGGCTTATATTGGCGACGCGCCCTGGCACGGCCTGGGTAGCCATCTGTCCCCGCATCAACCGTTGGAAGTCTGGCAACGTGAGGCGGGAATGGATTGGCAGATCCAGGAAAGTCCGGTCCATTTCAAAGCGGACGTGGTCGGTCACCTGGGCAGTATCCATGCCTTCCCCGAACAGAAGGTGCTTTATCGCTCCGACACCCAAGCGCCGTTGTCGGTGGTCTCGCAGCGTTACCAGGTGGTACAGCCGCGCGACGTGCTGGAGTTCTATCGCGAACTTACTCAGCTCTCCGGCTATGAGCTGGAAACCGCCGGCGTGCTCAAGGGCGGTCGCAAGTTCTGGGCGCTGGCGCGTACCGGGCAAGGGGGCGCGATCAAGGGCAACGACCAGGTCAACGGCTATCTGCTGTTGGCCACCTCCTGCGACGGCACCCTGGCTACCACGGCCACGCCGACCACGGTGCGGGTGGTGTGCAACAACACCCTGAGCATCGCCCTCGATGGCGCTACTCGCGCGATCAAGGTACCGCACAACACCCGCTTCGATCCGCAGCAGGTGAAGCAGCAACTGGGCATCGCCGTTTCGCAATGGGACGACTTCATGTACCGCCTGCGCACCCTGGCCGGGCGCAAGGTGACGTCCAAGGAGGTGTTGAGCTTCCTCACCACGGTGCTGGGGGATCACGCCTCCAACACCCAGCAGGCCAATGGCGTGCCGAACATTCGCGCCATGCAAAAGGTGGAAAGCCTGTACCAGGGACAAGGCCGTGGCAGCAACCTTGAGTCAGCCAACGGCACCGCCTGGGGTCTGCTCAACGCAGTCACCGAGTTCGTCGATCACCAGCGGCGAGCACGCAGCACGGAATACCGCATGGACTCGGCCTGGTTCGGCCAGGGCGCCGTCATCAAACAACGTGCGCTGGATGCAGCCTTGAAGCTGGTGGCCTGAACATCCCCGTCGCGTTCAACGCCACCCTTTCCTAAACGCCCGACCGGCTCTGCCGGTCGGGCATTTTTTATGTCCGGAGGAACATCCAATGGCTCATGCCTCTGCCACACCCGCCCCCCGAAGCCGGCCACGTCCCGCCCTGCGCCTGGTCGGCACCAAAGAGCTGTCCCGCGAGGACTGGCTGGCCGTACGCAAGCACGGTATCGGCAGTTCGGACGCCGCGGCTGCGGTCGGCCTCAACCCCTACAAGTCGCAGTTGGAGCTGTGGCTGGAGAAGACCGGCCGTGATGCCGGGCTGCCCAAGAGCGATCCCACGGATGAGGAAAGCCCGACCTATTGGGGCAACATGCTCGAGCCCATCGTCGCCACCCACTACCGCCGCCGTACCGGCAACCGGGTACGCCGGGTCAATGCCGTGTTGCAGCACCCTGATCCGAAATTGAACTGGATGCTGGCCAACATCGACCGCGAGGTCATCGGTGCCAGCGACGTACAGATTCTCGAATGCAAGACTGCCGGCCTCAATGGGGCACTGTCCTGGAAGGACGGCGTGCCGGTGTACGTGCAGTTGCAGGTGATGCACCAGTTGGCGGTCACCGGTAAGCAGGCAGCCGACGTGGCGGTACTGCTCGGTGGCCAGCACCTGGAAGTCCATCGTCTCGAGCGCGATGACGCGCTCATCGCTCAACTGATCGAGCTGGAACGGGACTTCTGGGGCTACGTGCAGAGCGATACGTCACCGCCGGCGGATGGCTCGGAGTCAGCAGCGCAAGCCCTACGCTGCCTGTACCCGGAGGACCAGGGCCATACCCTGGACTTCACCCAGGAACCGCTGCTGTCGGCAGCCTTCGACGAGTTGCAGTCTGTCCGCGCCAGCCTGGAGATTCAGGGGAAGCGCGAAGCCGAACTGAAGCAACAACTGCAACAGGCCATGGGGGAGGCCAGTCGAGCGCTGTTCGCCAACGGCGCGGTGTCCTGGCGCAAGGCCAAGGACAGCGTGGTGCTCGATGTACCGCGGCTGCTCAAGGAAAAACCTTACCTGCTGGCACGCTATCCCACCACCAAGATTGGCAGCCGGCGCTTCCTGATCACCTGATTTCGATTCCCTCATTTCCCTCATTGGCCATGCCGGCGCTTCCCCAGCGTCGGCATGGCCCTTTTTATTCATCCACTGGAGAACCACCATGCTCAAAGGCTTGGCCATTACCCCGCCGGTGCTCGGGCGGATTTCCATCGGCAAGGTCGTCGAGAAGAACGGCAAGCGTTTGCCGGAGAAAGACGATCAATTCACGGTTACCTCGCAGATCCAGTGCTGGGATGACTGGCTACCCCACCCCCTGGACGAGACACTGCGTAACGCCCAGGACGGCACGCTTCGCAGCATTCCGATCCGCTTACTGTTCAACGCGCCGGAGCTGAACTTCCGTGCCGAGTACTGCCTGTTCGATCCGCAGTCCGGGCGGCCGCTGTGCGTCGGCAATGGCGAGACCTGCAAGCGCCGTGGCCAGGACGGCATCCTCGCGCATCCGTGCCCTTCACCCGATGGCTGCCCGCTGGCCAAGGGAGGAGCCTGCAAGCCCTATGGCCGTCTCAACGTCGCCATCGGCGACGACGATCCCTTGGGCAGCTTCGTATTCCGCACCTCCAGCTTCAACAGCATTCGTACCCTGGCAGCCCGGCTGCAGTACCTGCAGGCGATTTCCGGCAACCGCCTGGCCTGCCTGCCGCTGGAGCTGTGCCTGCGCGGCAAGTCCACCTCACAGAGCCATGGCCTCCCCATTTTCTATGTCGACATCACCTTGCGCAATGGGGTGTCGATGGAGGATGCCCTGCGGCAAGCCCGGGAGCTCGACGAGGCGCGCCAGGCGGCGGGGTTCGATCAGGCCGCGCTGGATAGCGCCGCACGGTGGTGCCTGGCCAATGGGGCTTTCGAAGACCGTGACGACGAAACCGGCCCCCTTGCCGACGGGGTGACTCCGGAGCCGGCTGCCGAGCCGCCGAAGGCGGTCCCGGCCGTAGAACCTCCCAGCGGGCCGAGCACCACCCTGAGTGCGCTGTTGCACGCTCGCGCCAACAAACCCCGGGCCATCTGCATCACCTCCTCGACCAAGAGGGCCACGCCATGAACCTGCTGCGCTTTTTGGGCTTGCTGTTCGTGTTCGTCAGCGTGTTGGCCGGCTGTGCCGGGGGGGTGGCACTGCTGGTGCTCATGCTGCGTTTCTGGCCGCTGGCACTGGCCATCGTGCTGGCCTTGATCCTGTTCCACCGGCTGCTTCAGCGACTTGGTCTGCGGATTTCCTGCTAGCCCCGTCACGGCATCAGCAACAGCCACTCCGGCGCCTACTCGCCGATCGCTCATTTCAATCTCCAGGAGTACTCACCATGATCACACGGTGCCTGATCTGTAACTCGTCCGTGGTGCTGTCCAAGGACGCCGCGAAAGCGCTGGCCCGGCTGATAGGCACGCTGGACGGCTTTCTGCGTGGCATCCAACACTCGCCGTCCCGACAGCCGATCACGTCGGACCGGCATTGCGAAAGTCCGCTGGAACAGGCCTTCAACCTGATGCTCGATGGGGTTTGCGGCGCGGCGGCGAACTGGAACAGCACCCGCGATTTCATTCGTGACGTGCGTCGTTTCCAGTTCATGGAGTACGACTGTCTCTGCCTGCGCTGCGGCGCGAAGTACGACGAACAGCCCGTATCTCACCGCTAGCGCAGCATCACGTTCGCCACCGATCCTCCCGCCACCGGATTACCCGGCCACCGTGCCGTGATCCTTCCATTACACCCGCGCTGCAGCGCTTTCATCCACCTGCCGAGGTTCGTCCAGGGGGATGAATCTCGGTCCATTTCTAGGAGACACACCCCATGGGCTGGCTCTTCTCATCCCATACCCGCTCCGAACTCATCCAGGCGCTGATCCGCCCCACAGACACCGCCCAGGCCCGTGTGCGGGTGATTGCGCACACCTTGCGCGGCAACGTGCTGTGGTCCGTCAGTGAAGTGACGGCGAAGGCGGCTGGGGTTCACCCGCATCTCGCCCCCGGCGAATTGCTGCGTTACATCCGCTGCGACCTGTTGCAGCGCAGTGGTGGCTCATGGGGCTACAAGGCCATGGACGAGTCCATGGCGCCCTACTATTACTCCTGCCCCCTCAGCTACCTCGAGATGACGAAGGCGCTTTCCATCGACTGGAGAGAGAAGGTCCGTGCCTATCACGCACGTCGCCATCACTCGGCAGCACGCTCACACCAGCCACGGGCTTGAGCCCGCCCCAACGCGCTTCTTCAGCGCAAGCATCGCCTGGCCCTCAGCAGGCCAGGCCGCTCGTTATCCCCGTATTCAACGCTTACCCATGGAGTCCCGATGAACACCAAGTTCAAAACCGGCGAATCCGTCGGCACGTATATCGCCGAGGTCCCTCTGACCGAAGCCGACATCTTGACAATGGCCCAGCAACTGGCCCGCCGGCGATTCAGAAAAGGGCAACCCCTGCAGCATCCCAAGGCAGTGTTCAGCCATCTGCAGATTCTCTTGCAGGACCATGAACATGAGGTATTCGCCTTGCTGCTACTGGATAACAAGCACCGGATTATCCGCTTTCAGGAACTTTTTCGCGGCACGCTCGACACCACCTGCGTATACGCCCGCGAGGTGGTGAAGTTTGCACTGTCGTACAACGCCGCCGCCGTGATTCTGGTGCATAACCATCCCTCCGGTGATCCGCAGCCTAGCCAGGCGGACTACGCGCTGACGACCACACTCAAGCAGGCACTCGAGCTCGTCGGCATGCGCACGCTGGATCACATCATCGTCGGGGGCGAGGGCTGTGTATCGCTGGCGGAGCAAGGGTATCTCTAATCGTCCACTTCCTGCTGGAGAAAAAACTAGGGGTATGCATAAACTCGGTGGATGCCACAATGCCCCTCCGGACAGCCTAATGGCTGTCCGGAGGGGCAGTTTTTAATTTTTTGACTATTCACAAAACTAGGAGGATTAGAGCGTTCGCAGCCGGGACACAGGAAAAATCGAGTCACTAGGCAACATTATTCTTACTTCACCTTATAGATGATCCCCGGATTGCACTGGACCATCTGGTAATGCTCCGGCAGCCCGTTGAGCGCCTCGGAGGCGCCGAGGAACAGATAGCCGCCGGGCTTGAGCGCCGCGTGCATGCGCAGCAGGATGTCGCGCTTGACCTCGGCGGAGAAGTAGATGAGCACGTTGCGGCAGAAGATCAGGTCGAACTTGCCGAGGGTGGCGTAGCTCTCCAGCAGGTTCAGCGCGCGGAACTCGACGCGGCCCTTGATCGCCGGCTTCACCGCCCAGCGCCCCGGCCCCTTGGTGTCGAAGTAGCGCTGCAGGCGCTCCTGGGACAGCCCGCGGCCGATGGCCAGGCTGTCGTACTCGCCGGCCTTCGCCGCGTTGAGCATGGAACCGGAGAGGTCGGTGGCGACGATCTGCACGCCGGCCTTGAGCTGGCCGAGGTTGGTCTTCTCGAACTCGTCGATGGTCATCGACAGCGAATAGGGCTCCTGCCCCGAGGAGCAGGCCGCCGACCAGATGCGCAGGCGCTGGCCCGGGTTGGCCTTGATCAGCTCGGCGAGGATGCGGTTCTTCAGCACCTCGAAGGGGTAGGTGTCGCGAAACCAGAGGGTCTCGTTGGTGGTCATGGCATCCACCACCTGCTCGCGCAGCTGGCTGCGGACCTGGATCTTCTGCACCAGCTCGCCCAGGCTCTTGATGCCCTGCTGCTCCATCAGCTTGTTCAGGCGGCTGGCGACCAGGTACTGCTTGTTGGCACCCAGGACGATGCCGCAGGCCTTTTCCAGGAAGTCCCGGAACAGCTCGAATTCCATGTTGGTCGATGTCACCGATCACGCCTCTTTCCAGTTGGCCGGGCGTCGATCCCGACGCCAGGCGGCCGGGGTCGCCCCCGGCCGTTGCAGACTACCCCGAAGTGCCCTCCTCAGCGTGCGTCCGCCGCCTTGATGCGCTCGACGACACGCGCCGCCAGATCATCGGGCCGGAACTTGGCGAGGAAGTCGTTGGCGCCGACCTTCCGCACCATCGCCTGGTTGAACACCCCGGACAGCGAAGTATGCAGGAGAATGTGCAGGTCCTGCAGCCGCGGATCGTGGCGAATCTCCGCGGTCAGGGTGTAGCCATCCATTTCCGGCATCTCGATGTCGGAGATCACCATCAGCAATTCCTGGCCCGGATTGCCACCGGCGGCCAGCATCTGTTGAAGGTAGTCCAGCGCCTGGCGTCCGTCATTGAGCGCGAGCACTTCCACGCCCACGGTCTCCAGGCAGCGGATCAGTTGCTTGCGCGCCACCGAGGAGTCGTCCACCACCAGCACCCGCTTGGTCACCGCCTGGGCCTGGGTGTCGGCGTCGATCACGCCTTCGGAGATGTCCTCGCTGGTGGGCGCGACCTCGGCGAGGATCTTCTCCACGTCGATGATCTCCACCAGTTGCTTGTCCACCCGCGTCACCGCCGTCAGGTAGTGGTCGCGGCCGGTGCCCTTGGGTGGCGGATGGATCTCCTCCCAGTTCATGTTGACGATGCGTTCCACCGAATGCACCAGGAAGCCCTGCACCTTGGTGTTGTACTCGGTGATGATCACGAAGCTGTTGTCGATCTCGCGCAGGCCGCGACGGCCGGTGGCCATCGACAGGTCGAGGATCGGAATGGTGCCGCCACGGATGTTCGCCACCCCGCGCACCACCGGACTGGACTTGGGCATCACGGTCAGGCGCGGGCACTGCAGTACCTCCTTCACCTTGAACACGTTGATGCCGTACAACTGGCTGCCATCCAGCCGGAACAGCAGCAGTTCGAGACGATTCTGCCCAACCAGCTGCGTTCGCTGGTTGACCGAATCCATGACTCCGGCCATTGCGCCCCCTTCGTATCCGCCGTGCCGCCCAGGGCGGCAATCGGCACGAGCCTTGCTTGAAGTCGTGGCATGAAACTGCCAACGACGTTTTTCCGACGGTCCCGAGCCCATGCCCTGACACTCTGCGGAGTGCTCGGCATGCTGGGCGCGTTCGCCCCGGGTCCGACCTGGGCCGACGACTTCACCGCGCCCGAGATTCTTATCGGCTCCACCCAGGGCTTTCTTGAGTTCAAGGTGGAAGATTATCTGCAACGCAGCGGTATCGACGCACGCTACGAGATAGAAGTGGCGCGCATCGACCCGCGCCTGCGCCTGGCGGCCTGCGACAAGGACCTGACGCAATCCCTGGAAAGCCCCGCGCAACCGGTGGGGCGCGTCTCAGTGCTGGTGCGCTGCGAAGGCTCCTCTCCCTGGTCGGTGTACGTGCCGGCGCAGGTCAAGCTGTTCCGCCAGGTGGTGGTGACCACCCAGCCGCTCAAGCGCGACCACGTGCTGGAGCCGGGCGACATCAGCCTGATGGAGCGCGACATCGGCCTGCTCAGCCAGGGCTACCTGACCGACCCGCAGCAGGCCGTGGGGCAGAAGCTCAAGCGACCGACGGTCAGCGACCAGATCCTCGCCCCGGTCTTCCTCGAACAGGCCGCGGCGGTGCGCAAGGGCGACCAGGTGGTGATCCGCGCGCAGACCGGCGCGGTCAACGTGGTGATGCCCGGCGAGGCCATGGCCGACGGGGTGCCCGGCGAGCAGATTCGCGTGCGCAACCTGCGTTCGCAGCGCATCATCAGGGCCCGGGTGGTGGAACCAGGCGCGGTGCAGGTCACGCTCTAGCGGCGGAAGTCTGGCGCTGGCGCGCCAGCCTTCACTAAACTGTGCGAAGGCGCACGAAAAACCGCCCTAAAGTTTTACGGATGTCAGCCGAAACCTACAGGCAAGCGTCCTAAACCCGCAGAGGTTCACTACCATGGTCATCGACTTCAACCGGCTGAACAATGCCAGCGCGCCGGTCTCCACCGGCAGCACCGGCAAGCCCCAGGCCGGCCGCAGCGAAGCCGCCGGCAGCGAAAGCGCCGGCAGCGCGTCGGCCGCTGGCAGCGGTGAGTCCGTGCAACTGAGCAGCACCGCCCAGCAATTGCAGAAAGCCAGCGACCAGCTGAAAGACCAACCCGTCGTCGACTCGGAAAAGGTCGCGCGGCTGAAGCAGGCCATCGCCGATGGCAGCTACCAGGTCGACAGCCAGAAAGTCGCCGGCAAACTGCTCGACTTCGAATCCCAGCGCTGAGCGCGGGGTTCCCCAAGGACGCCCTGAACGCCGAGCCGCCATGCCAAACGCCAGCCTGCTCCACCTGATCACCGAGGATATCGGCGCCGCCGAGGCTCTTCTGCAGCTGATCGAGGACGAATTCCACGCCCTCGACGCGCGTGACCTGGAGCGCCTGCAGGGCCTGCTCGACAGCAAGCTGCCATTGCTCCAGCAGCTGGAGCGCAATGGCCGCCAGCGCAGCGAGACGCTGCGCCAGGCCGGCGTCAGCAGCGACCGCGCCGGCCTCGCCGCGCTGGCCGCGCAGGGCAAGGTGGAGCCGGGTACCGTGGAACTCAGCGAGCGCCTGGCGGCGCTGCTGGAACAGTGCCAGCAGGCCAACCTGCGCAACGGCCGCATCATCCGCAACAACCAGCACGCCACCGGTCGCCTTCTGGACATCCTCCGCGGCCAGGACACCCCCAGTCTCTACGACCGCCGCGGCGGCGCGACCCAGGGCAGCCGCCAGCGTCCCCTCAGCCAGGCCTGAACCCTGGCGCCCGGCAGGGCGATGCGGCAGAATGCCATCGCCTTGCAAAAGAAAATTCCCACAATAAATACATCTGGAGATCGTAGGACAGTGGCAAGCCCGTTCGCCGAGGAAAATGGCCCGCAACCGCCGAAAACGCTCAAGGCGGCCGTGGAGATCCAGGCCAACCTGCGAATCCTGATGGATAGCCATGACCCGCTGGTGATCAGCTTCGCCGAGCGCAACCAGCGCTTCCAGAGCTTCGTCGTCGCGGTGGACCGCGAACGCAACCGGGTAGCCCTGGACGAACTGATCCCCAACGACGGCGAGCGCTTCCTGCAAAACGGCGAAAACTTCCGCATCGAGGCCTTCCACGAAGGCGTGCGGATCGCCTGGGAATGCCAGCAGGCCGCGCAGTTCAGCGAACTCGACGGCGCCCGCTGCTACTGGCTGCCGATGCCCGCCGAGATGCTCTACCACCAGCGCCGCAACGCCTACCGCGCCGCCCTCAAGCAGACCCAGCCGGTCGCCGTGGAACTGGCCGGCGACAAGCTCAAGGCCGCGCTGAGCGGCAACCTGCTGGACATCTCCGCTACCGGCTGCAAAGTGCGCTTCGCCGGCGACGTGCACGAGCGCCTGCAACCCGGCCAGCTCTACGAGCGCTTCACCGCCCGCCTGCCGTTCGGCGCCATCACCCTGGAAGTGGAACTGCGCCACGTGCACTTCGACGAGAAGGTCAACGCCAGCTTCGCCGGCCTGCGCTTCAACCGCCTGAGCGGCCTGGAGCAGCGCCACATCGAGCGCTTCGTCTACCAGCTGCAGCGCGAAGCGCGGCGCTTCGAGAAGGACGAGCTGTTCTAGCGCCCGCCCTTCCCCGCCCTACCCCGGCCGACTTTCCTCTTCCGCCTCGGGCACGCCGGCTGTCTCGGGCGCCGCAGGCGCTGGCGCCGGGGTGGTCTTCATCTGTTCTTCCACCGTTTCGTCGGCCACCCGCGGGTCGAGCGCCGCCGACAGCGGCGAGCTGGCCAGGCTGTCCGGCGTGGGCACGTGCTTCACCGGCGCCTCGTCGACACGGTGCAGGCCGCTGACCTTCTCCGGGCGCACGCGCCAGATGACGATCAGCGCGCAGGCCGCGGCGAAGGCATAGAGCATGTTCGGGCCGAACGCCCGCATCAGCGCGCCGGTCGCCAGCGGGCCGATGCAGGCGCCGACGCCGAAGGTGACCAGCAGCATGGCGGTCAGCGATACCCGCCGCTCGCCCTCGACGTGGTCGTTGGAGAAAGCCACCGCCAGCGGGTAGAGGGTGAACTGCACCAGGCAGACCATGAAGCCCATCGGCACCATGGCCTCCATCGGCAGCGACGGCAGCACCGCCAACGGCAAGGCGAACACCAGCAGCAGGATGCCGGCGTTGCGGATCAGCAGCGCGCGGTCGTAACGGTCCGACAGCCAGCCCAGCGGCCACTGCACCAGCAGGCCGGCGAAGATGCACACGCCCATGAACACGCCGATCTGCTCGACGCTCAGGCCCTGCTCGGTGGCGTACAGCGGCGCCAGGCCGTAGAAGGAGCCGATCACCAGCCCGGAGACCAGCACCGTGGTCAGCGACTGCGGCACCCGCTGGATGAAGAAGCGCGGCTCCAGCGGCGCCGGGCGCAGCGGCGCGGGGTGGACCTTGTGGGTGATGGACACCGGGATCAGCGACAGGGCGAAGGCCAGCGCGATCATCATCGGCAGGTCCGGGCCCAGCCCCGGGTGCGCCACCAGGATCAGCTGGCCGGCCACCAGGCCCAGGTAGGAAGCCACCATGTAGCCGGCGAACACCGCGCCGCGCTGGCGCGCCTCGGCCTGCTCGTTGAGCCAGCTCTCGATGACCATGTACTGGCACATCATGCCCAGGCCGATGAGCGTGCGCAGCAGCAGCCAGATCGCCGGCCAGCTGGTCAGGCCGATGCCCAGCACCGCCGCCACCACCAGGCCGCCGCAGGCGACGTAGGCACGGATGTGGCCGACGCGGGCGATCAGCCGGTGGCCGATCTTGCCGCCCAGCACCAGGCCCAGGTAATAGGCCGCCATCATGGCGCCGATCCACAGGCCGTCGACCTTCTCGGCGGCCAGGCGCAGGCCCAGGTAGGTACTCAGCAGGCCGGAGCCGGTGAGCAAAGTGAGGGTGGCGAAGTAAAGCGCACGGAAGGCAGTGAAAATCCGCATCGGACCTCCGGTCCAAGACGGGCGGCAGGACGCCGCCGTACTACACGAAGCACGCCCGCGCGAAGGCGGGCGTTCGCTACCAGCCTAGAGCCTGCCGCAAGGCGCGTCGAGCCCTTTGACGGGTACGCAAAGAAAGGCGTCGTCCATGGCAAAGCCGGCGGTCGGAACCCGCCGTGGCGGGCTCCGCTCGGCCTCAGGCCTGGGCGGCCAGCACCCGGCGTTCCCAGGGGGTGATTTCGTCGAAGAAGCTGGTCAGCTCCAGCTCCTTGCTGGCCACGTAGCCGTCGACGAATTCGGCGCCGAACATCCGCCGCGCCAGCTCGCTGCGCTTCAGGCGGCGCAAGGCGTCGTACATGGTGCAGGGCAGCAGCAGTTCGTCCGGCACCTCGAACTCGCCCTGGATGGCCGCAGTGGGCTCCAGCTCGTTGTCGATGCCGTGCAGGCCGGCGGCCAGGCTGGCGGCGATGGCCAGGTAGGGGTTGGCGTCGGCGCCCGCCAGGCGGTTCTCCACCCGCCGCGCCACCGGCGGGCTGGCCGGGATGCGCAGGCCGGCGGCGCGGTTGTCGTGGGACCAGCAGGCGTTGTTCGGCGAGGCGTAGGGGTGGCACAGGCGCTGGAACGAGTTGACGTTGGGCGCGAACAGCAGGGTGAAGTCGGCCAGGCAGGCCTGCAGGCCGCCGATGAAATGACGGAAGGCCGGCGTGGCCTCGCCCTCGGCGTCGCTGAAGATGTTGCGGCCCTCGCCGTCTACCACGCTCTGGTGGATGTGCATGGAGCTGCCCGGGGTGTGCGCCAGCGGCTTGGCCATGCACACGACGAGCAGGCCGTGCTTGAGCGCCACTTCCTTGAGCAGGTGCTTGAACAGGAAGGTCTGGTCGGCCAGCAGCACCGGGTCGCCGTGCAGGAAGTTGATCTCGAACTGGCTGGTGCCCATCTCGTGCATGAAGGTGTCGCGCTCCAGCCCCACCGCGGCCATGCAGCGGTAGACGTCCTCGAAGAACGGACGCAGGCCGTTGTTGGACGACACGCTGAACGCCGAATGGCCCATCTCGCGGCGGCCGTCCAGGCCCAGCGGCGGCTGGAACGGCTGTTGCGGGTCCGGGTTGGGGGCGAAGACGAAGAATTCCAGCTCGGTGGCCACCACCGGTTGCCAGCCATGTTCGGCATAGCGCGCCACCACCTGCTTGAGCAGGCCGCGGCTGGACAGGCCGGAGGGCTGGCCGTCCAGCTCCACCGCGTCGCAGATGGCCAGGGCGCGCGGAGTGTCGCTCCAGGGCAGGCGGTGGACCTGGGTGGGCTCGGCGACCAGGGCCAGGTCGCCGTCGTCGCTGCCGTAGAAGCGCGCCGGCGGGTAGCCGCCCATGATGCACTGCAGCAGCACGCCGCGGGCCAGCTGCAGGCGCCGCCCGGAAAGGAAGCCCTCGCCGGTCATCACCTTGCCGCGCGGCACCCCGTTGAGGTCGGGGGTGACGCATTCGATCTCTTCGACTCCAGCCAGGCGCTCGGCGAGCGGGCTGCGTCCTTCGCTAGTCATGACTTCTTATCCTTGTAGTACGGCCGCACACAGGCTGTGCGACCTGTACAAAATACGCACCGGTCGTTCGATATTTCAAGCAGGCAAAAGGGATGTTTTTTGTTCGCGAGCAAGCTCGCTCCTACGAAGAGCGCGGCCCCACCCTGTAGGAGCGAGCTTGCTCGCGAACCGCCGCTGGTTTCCCGCGTTCGCGGGAATGACGGGGCGAGAGTCGTGTTTTCCGACGTCATTCCCGCGAACGCGGGAACCCAATAGCCCAATAGACAGTTGTTCCTACGGGTACGCCACACACCGCGCCCATGAACGAAAACGCCGCCCCGAGGGGCGGCGCTTCGAACCTGGCTATCCGTCAGAACAACTTGGTGAACAGCCAGTACAGCGAGGCGGACAGCACGATGGCCGCCGGCAGCGTCAGCACCCAGGCCATCAGCAGGTTGCGGATGGTGCGCATCTGCAGGCCCGAGCCGTTGGCCGCCATGGTCCCGGCCACGCCGGAGGACAGCACGTGGGTGGTGGACACCGGCAGGCCGTACATGTCAGCCGCGCCTATGGTGAGCATCGCCACCACCTCGGCCGAGGCGCCCTGGGCGTAGGTCAGGTGGCTCTTGCCGATCTTCTCGCCGACGGTCACCACGATGCGCTTCCAGCCGACCATGGTGCCCAGGCCGAGGGCGATGGCCACGGCGATCTTCACCCACAGCGGGATGAAGCGGGTGGCGTCGTCGATCTTGCCCTTGAAGGCCATCAGCCGCGCCTGGGTATCGGCGTCGAAGTCGCCGGCCTTGTCCTTGTCCATCACGCGGATGGTCTCGGAAGCCAGGTACATGTCGTTGCGCACGTTGGCCATGGCCTCGGCGGGCACCTTGGCCAGGCTGCCGTAGCTCTTCACCTCGGCGCCGATGCTGCCGGTCAGCGCGGCCAGCGAGGGCACCACGGCCGGTTTCACTTCATGGGTGCGGATGTACTCCGAGAGCACCGGGCGCGGATCGGCCGGCGCCGTGCCCTGGGCGCTGCGTTGCAGGCCCTGCTGGGTGGCTTCGGCGAGGACCACGAAGGCGGTGGTCTGGTCGGCCGGGATGGTGCGGTTCAGCGCATAGGCCATGGGCACGGTGCCGATCAGGATCAGCATGATCAGGCCCATGCCCTTCTGCCCGTCGTTGGAGCCGTGGGCGAAGGACACCCCGGTGCAGGTCAGCACCAGCAGGCCGCGGATCCACCACGGCGGCGGCGCCTTGGCCTTGGGTGCCTTGTACAGCGCGCGGTTCTTCACCAGCAGGCGCAGGGCCAGCAGCAACAGCGCCGAGCAGGCGAAGCCGATCAGCGGCGAGAGCAGCAGCGAGTAGCCGACCTTGGTCGCCTGCGCCCAATCCACGCCGCTGGTGCCGTCGCGGCCGTGCATCAGCGCGTTGGCCACGCCGACGCCGATGATCGAGCCGATCAGGGTGTGCGAGGACGATGCCGGCAGGCCCAGCCACCAGGTGCCGAGGTTCCACAGGATGGCGGCGATCAGCAGGGCGAAGACCATGGCGAAGCCGGCCGAGGAGCCGACCTGCAGGATCAGCTCCACCGGTAGCAGGGCGATGATGCCGAAGGCCACCGCGCCGCTGGAGAGCAGCACGCCGAGGAAGTTGAAGCAGCCGGACCAGACCACCGCGAAGTGCGGCGGCAGCGAATGGGTATAGATGACGGTGGCCACGGCGTTGGCGGTGTCGTGGAAACCGTTGACGAACTCGAACCCCAGGGCGATCAGCAGCGCCACGCCGAGCAGCAGGAAAGGCGTCCAGGTGGTGACCGCGCTGGCCACCTCGTCGACGTCGTGGACCAGGCTCCAGGCGGAGAACAGCAGGCCGACGGCCAGCAATGCATAGAACGCCAGGGCGGTGAGGCGGCCGGGCTTGCTGTCCAGGTGCGGACGGCCTTCGAGAACGGCGGCGCCGTCCCTGGCCAGGGTTTCGCTAGTCATGCGGGAATCCGGTTGCGGGGGATGACCGCGCCAGCATGACGGGCAAGTGTGACAATTTATGTCTTGGAGGCCGAGAACATCCCTGGCGTAGGGCGTATAACCGTTCGCGGTTATACGCCGCCTCACCCTCCTCTCCGCCCCTGCCTCGGCCGAACCGGGAGAATGCGTGACCTGCGCCAAGCTCGACAGCGAGCGGGCCGGCGACCAAGGTCAAACGGCGGATAACGCCAGAGGCGTTATACGCCCTACGCGAAGGCCGAACCTGGCGTAGGGCGTATAACCGTTCGCGGTTATACGCCGCCTCACCTTTCTCATCGACCCTGCCTCGGCCGAACCGGGGGAATGCGTGACCCGCGCCAAGCTCGACAGCGAGCGGCTGGCGGGCGAGGTCAAACGGCGGATAACGTGGAACGTTATCCGCCCTACGCCTGGTCTGGACTCAATAATGCTCCGGCACCACCATTTCTCCCGGCGTGGGAATGCGCACGTAGTCGGCATGGCGCTGGCGCATCGGCAACTCGACGTGCAGGTGCGCCACTTCCTCGTAGGGCACCTGGCCGAGCAGGTGGTGGATGCAGTTCAGCCGCGCGCGCTTCTTGTCGTCGGCCTGCACCACCCACCAGGGCGCCTCGGCGATGTGGGTGCGTTCGAGCATGATCTCCTTGGCCTTGGTGTAGGCCTCCCAGCGGCGCCGCGATTCCAGGTCCATGGGGCTGAGCTTCCACTGCTTGAGCGGGTCGTGGATGCGGCTCAGGAAGCGCATGTGCTGCTCCTCGTCGGTGATCGAGAACCAGTACTTGACCAACTGGATGCCCGAGCGCGCCAGCATGCGCTCGAATTCCGGCACGCTGCGGAAGAACTCTTCGTACTGCTCGTCGTTGCAGAAACCCATCACCCGCTCGACGCCGGCGCGGTTGTACCAGCTGCGGTCGAACAGCACGATCTCCCCCGCCGCCGGCAGGTGTGAGACGTAGCGCTGGAAGTACCACTGGGTGCGCTCGCGGTCGTTCGGCGCCGGCAGCGCGGCCACCCGGCACACGCGCGGGTTGAGGCGCTGGGTGATGCGCTTGATCACCCCGCCCTTGCCCGCGGCGTCGCGGCCTTCGAAGAGGATCACCAGCTTGTGCCCGGTCTTGACCACCCAGCTCTGCAGCTTCACCAGTTCGCCCTGCAGGCGGAACAGCTCGCTGAAGTAGCGGCGGCGGGCGATCTTCTCCTCGTCGCCGTCGGGGATGTGGTCGTCGAACAGTTCGTCGAGGTTGCGCACGTCCTCCAGCAGTTCCAGCTCCAGTTCCTCGTCGCTGTGGTCGAGAAGCTCGCGGTGGATGCGGCGGATCAGGTTGTCGTTGCTCAGTGGCATGGCCGGGACCTCGCTGGCGGGATGCGTGTCGCGCCAGCCTAGGCCGCGCCGGTGTCAGCCGCGTGACAGTTCAGGCGTCGTTGCGCTTGCGGAAGGCCCAACGCCAGGCCAGCAGGGTGAAGCTGGCCACCAGCATCACCAGCAGCCAGAAGCCGTGGGGGTTCTCCGCCAGGGGAATGCCGCCGACGTTCATGCCGAAGAAGCCGGCGACTATGTTGATCGGCAGCGCCAGCACCGTGACCACCGTCAGGGTGAACAGGGTGCGGTTGCTCTGTTCGTTGAGCTGCGCGGCGATCTCTTCCTGCAGCAGCTTGATGCGCTCGCCCAGGGAGGTGAGGTCGCTGATCACCAGGGAGAATTCCTCGGTGGCCTCGCGCAGGTCGCGCACGTCGGCCTCCTGCAGCCAGTCCGGCGGGCGGTTGAGCAGCCGCAGCAGCGAGCCCGGCTCCAGCGCCAGCAGGCGCTGCAGGCGCACCAGCACGCGGCGCATGGCGCCCAGGTCGGCGCGGTTGTCGGAGAGGTTCTGCGACAGCAGGCGGTCCTCGATGCGGTCCACGCCCACGGTGGTCTCGCGGACGATCTGGGTGAGGATGTCGCCCTGGTCGCGCAGCAGGTGCACCAGCAGTTCCAGCGGCGAGCGGAAGCACTCGCCGTGCTTGACCGAGGAGCGCAGGCGGTCCACCGAGCGCAGCGGCTGCATGCGCGCGGTCACCAGCAGGCGCCGGCGCGCGCAGACCCACAGGGTGGCCACGTCCGAGGAGACGCTGCCGAAGTTGAACACCACGTCGTTGACCACCGCCAGCAGCGCCGCGTCGACGTGCTCGATGCGCGTGGAACGCGAGCCCTCGCGCAGGGTCTCGAAGAAGGTTTCGGGCAGCTCCAGGTGGCTCTTCATCCAGCGCTCGCAGGCGGCGTGGGCGAGGTTCAGGTGCAGCCAGACGAAGTCCTCGCCCTCCCCCGGCGCCTCCAGCCAGCGCAGCGCGGCGCTGGAATCCAGCTCCTGGCCGCGCTGCCCGGGGTGGAAGCGGAAGCCGTAGAGCAGCCCGAACAGGTCGGAATCCCAGGGGGCCTGGGTGAAACGTTGGTTCATGCGCGCTCGCTGAATGTGGCATCGCCCTGGGCCGGGCCGGCGACCTTCCTGCTTAGCAGGCCGGCATGACGTTCCGGTGCCAGAACGATGACAGCACGATGACGAATGCTTCAGCCGAACAGCCCGGCGATGGTCCGCTCGCCCAGCGCCGGCCCCACGCTCATGCCCACGCCGGTGTGCATCAGCACTGCGCTGATGCCCGCCTCCACCTGCAACACCGAGAACGGCGCCGGGCCACGCGCGCCGTACACGCCCTGCCAGCGCTCGACCACCTCGACGCGCATGCCCAGGGTGTCCTCGGCCAGGTCGAGCATCAGGCGGTCCACCGCCTCGGCGTTGAAAGGCGCGGCATCGCTGCCGTAGTCGTGGGAATCGCCGATGATCAGCTCGCCGTAGGGCGTGGGGCTGATCAGCAGGTGGATGCCGTGGCGCTCCAGCGCCGGCGTCTCGCGGCGGATCTGCGCGTGGATCGCCTGGGCCTGCGGCAGGTCGGCGAAGGCGCCGTAGTGCACGCAGCTCAGCCCGGTCAGCAGCGCGTGGCCCAGGCCCAGGTCGCGCTCGGGGCGGGCGCGGAGCATCTGCAGGCGGCACACCTGCGGCTTCAGCGCGGCCAGTTGCTCGGCCAGCAGGGTCTGGTAGTCGTGGCCGGAGCAGACGAGGATCTGCCCGGCCTGGAAGGTGCCGGCGGTGGTGCGCAGCAGGCCCGGCTCGATGTCGCGCACCAGGGTGGAGAAGTGGAATTCCACCTTCAGCTCGCGGCGCAGCCAGTCGATCAACGCCGGCAGCGCTTCGCGAGAGTAGAGCTGCTGGTCGTCGAGGCTGTGCAGGGCCGCGCGGTGCTTGCTGAAAGCGCCGTCGTAGAGGGCGTCCAAGGCCTTGCCGCGGAGCAGTTCGGCGCGGTAGCCGTGCTCCCTGGCGCGGCCGGCGCAGAAGGCTTCCAGCAGGTCTTCCTCGGCCTCGCTGCGGGCGAACAGCAGCGAGCCGTTGCGGCGGATGGCAAAGCCGGCGCGCTCGGCCCATTCGGCCCACAGCGGACGGCTGGCGCGGGCCAGGTCGAGCATGACGCCCGGCGGCTGGCCGCCGACCAGGGCCTGGCCGAAGTTGCGGATGGAGGCGCCGAGCGGCGTGGCGCTGCGTTCGAAGACGCGCACGCGCAGGCCGCGACGGGCGGCGGCATAGGCGTGGGACAGGCCGAGGATGCCGGCGCCGATGATGGCGATGTCGGTGTTTTGTTGGGACATGGGTGGATTCCTGGGATCGAAGAGCCCCTCTCCCCAACCCTCTCCCTGAAGGGAGAGGGGGCTGTTCGGTGCGTGGATCAGCATCGGAGCCCGCCTGGAACCTCAGGATGAACTCGGTGATGGCAACCAGTGCAGAGGAGGGTTCCCTCTCCCTTCAGGGAGAGGGCTAGGGAGAGGGTGCTCTCCTCTGCTTCGCGCTTACTGCTGCGCCACCTTCTCCGACTTGCCGTCATAGCGCTTGCGCCATTCGGCCAGGATGGCGTCGCGGTTCTTCGAGGCCCAGGCGAAGTCGTTCTTGATCAGGCGCTGCTCGTAGTCCGCCGGCAGTTCGGTCTGCGGCTTGGCGATGCCCGGCTGGGCGAGCACGGCGAAGTTCTCCTTGTACAGCTCCATGGCCGCGGGGCTTGCGGAGAAGTCGGCGAGTTTCTTCGCCGCTTCCAGGTGCTGGGTGCCTTTGACGATGCCGGTGGCTTCGATCTCCCAGCCCAGGCCTTCCTTGGGCAGCACTATGTCCAGCGGCGCGCCCTGGCGCTTGAGCTGCACCGCCGGGTACTCGAAGGAGATGCCGATCGGGAACTCGCCGGCGGCGGCCAGCTTGCACGGCTTGGAGCCGGAGTGGACGTATTGGCCGATGTTCTCGTGCAGGGCGTCCATGTAGGCCCATCCCTGTTTCTCGCCGAAGGTCTGCAGCCAGGCGGAGACGTCGAGGAAGCCGGTGCCGGAGGACGCCGGGTTGGGCATGACGATCTTGCCCTTGTACTCGGGCTTGGTCAGGTCCTGCCAGCTGATGGGCTTCGACAGGCCCTGCTTCTCGGCTTCCACGCTGTTGAAACAGATGGTCGCGGCCCACACGTCCATGCCCACCCAGGCCGGCGGGTTGGCCGGGTCGCGGTAGTTCTTGCCGATCGCCGCCAGGTCCTGGGGCGCGTACTTCTCCAGCATGCTCTGCTGGTCGAGGATGGCCAGGCTGGAGGCGGCCAGGCCCCAGACCACGTCGGCCTGCGGGCGGTCCTTCTCGGCCAGCAGCTTGGCGGTGACGATGCCGGTGGAATCGCGCACCCACTTGATCTCGATATCCGGGTTCTGCTTCTCGAAGGCTTCCTTGTAGGCCTTCAGCTGCTCCGGCTCCAGGGCGGTGTAGACGGTCAGTTCGGTGGCGGCGCTGGCGTGCAGGCTGAAACCGGCGAGCACGGCGGCGGCGAGGGCGAGGCGTTTGAACATGGTGCGCTCCTTCTGTTTATTGGGCCCCCGCGTTCGCGGGGGTGACGGTCAAGTGCAACGTGGGTCGAGGGGAATCAGTGGCCGCTCCGGCGCCAGGCCTGGGACCGGCGCAGCAGGCCGCGCGAGGCCAGGGCCAGGACGATGGAAGCGGCCGCCGAGGTGAGCAGGATCAGCGTGGACATGGCGGCGGCGCCGCCGACGTTGCCGGCGTCGTCCATGTTCAGCACGGCGACGGCGGCGAGGATGCTGTCCGGGCTGTAGAGGAAGATCGCCGCCGATACCGTGGTCATCGCCGAGACGAACAGGTAGCGGACGATGTCCAGCAGCGCCGGCAGGCAGATCGGCAGGGTCACCTTCAGGTAGTGGCGCCACAGCGGCATCTTCAGCGACAGCGCGGCGGCCTCGAACTCGCCATCGAGCTGGCGCAGCGCGGTGGTGGCGGTCATCTGCGCGGTGGTCAGGTAGTGGGCGATGGTGCACACCACCAGCAGGGTCATGCTGCCGTAGAACACGTGCAGCGGGTTGCCCGGCAGGTTGAAGAAGAACACGTAGCCCAGGCCCAGGACCAGGCCCGGCACCGCCATGGGCACGAAGCAGAACATGCGCAGCAACTGGTTCAGCCAGGCCTGCTCGCGGGTCTTCTCGATCAGGTAGGCGCCGGTGAAGATCAGCGCACTGCCGAACAGCGCGGTGCAGCAGGCCAGGGTCAGGCTGTTGCGGTAGGCCAGCCAGCCGCCGCCGGCGGTTTCCTCGAAAGCGTAGTGGCGCAGCGACAACGACAGGTTGTACGGCCAGAACTTCACCAGCGAGGAATACACGGCCATGCCCAGCACGCCGAGGATCACCGCGCTGACCAGCAGCACCAGCGCCAGGTAGGCGCCGTCGCGGCGGCGCGAGGGCTTGGGCTGGTAGACCTGGGCGCGGCCGCTCATGGCGCCGCCCTGGCGCCGGCGCAGCCAGGCGTCCACCGCGAAGCTCAGCAGTGCCGGCAACAGCAGGAGCATGCCGATCTGCGCGCCGCGGCCGAACTGCTGCTGGCCGACCACTGCCTTGTAGGCTTCCAGCGCCAGCACCTGGTAGTCGCCGCCGACCACGACGGGCACGCCGAAATCGGTGATGGTCAGGGTGAACACCAGGCAGAAGGCGGCGAACACGCCCTGCCGCGAGGCCGGCCAGGTGATGCTGCGGAACGCCTTCCAGGGGCTGGCGCCCATGCTCGAGGCGGCGTCGAACAGACGCGCGTCGGCCAGCGACAGCGCCGAAAGGAGGATCATCAGCGCGTGGGGGAAGGTGTAGATGGCCTCGCCCAGGACGATGCCCCAGAAACCGTAGATGTTGTCCGGCACCCAACTGCGCAGCAGGCCCTGGTTGCCGAACAGGTAGATCAGCGCGATGCCCGGCAGCATCGACGGCGCCAGCAGCGGCAGCAGGGAGATGCCGCGCCACAGGCCCTTGGCCGGGATCAGCGTGCGCTGCAGGGCGTAGGCGAAGCCATAGGCCAGCGGCACCACGATGGCCGCCACGCTCAGCGAGACCTTCAGGCTATTGCCCAGCAACCAGTGGAAGTTGGCGCTGGCCAGCAGCTCGGCCATGGCCGCCAGGCCGCCGCCCTGCCCTTCGGCGCCGCTGAAGCCGCGCCAGAAGATGGCCAGCAGCGGCAGCAGCACGGCCAGGGCCAGCAGGGCGAGCAGCAACAGCTTGCCGCCGAGGATGAACAGGCGGTCGCCGAGGTCACCGCGGGCCTGGCCGGCGGCCAGGGTCGGGTCGAGTTTCATTACCGCGCTCATGTCAGGCGAACACCTGCAGGCTCTGCGGCGGCAGCGAGACCCAGATGTCCGCGCTGCCCAGGCGCGGCATCTGCTCCGGGGCCAGCTCGGCCAGCAGCGCGTGGCCGGGCAGCTCGTGCAGTTCGAAGCTCATGCGGCAGCGGTTGCCGAGGAAGGTGATCTCGCGGACCTGGGCGCGGAACAGGTTCTCCTGGTGCACCACCGGGTTGATGCCGATCGCCTCCGGGCGGCAGAACAGCCGCCCGCGCGTGGCGTTGGCGCGCTCGCCGTGCAGGCGCAGGCTCAGGCCGCCGACCCGCGCCAGGCCGTCGGCGCCGCGCTCGAAGGGCAACCAGTTGCCCTGGCCGACGAACTCGGCGACGAAGGGCGTGGCCGGGGCGCTGTAGATTTCCTGGGCGGTGCCGTACTGCTCGACCTTGCCGTGGTTCATCACGGCGATGCGGTCGGCCATCAGCATGGCCTCGTCCTGGTTGTGGGTGACCATCAGGGTGGTGATGCCCAGGCTCTTCTGCAGCTGGCGCAGCTCGCCGCACAGGTGCTCGCGCACCCGGGCGTCCAGCGCCGACATGGGCTCGTCGAGCAGCAGCAGCGACGGCGCCGGGGCCAGCGCGCGGGCCATGGCCACGCGCTGCTGCTGGCCGCCGGAGAGCTGGCCGGGGTACTTCTTCTCGCTGCCGGCCAGGCCGACCAGTTCGAGCATCTCGCCCACCCGCTTGCGCGCTTCCTCGCGGCTGGCGCCGGTCAGGCCATAGGCGACGTTCTGCTCGACGCTGAGGTTGGGGAACAGCGCGTAGGACTGGAACAGGATGCCGTAGTCGCGGGCCTGGGGCGGCAGGCGCGAGACGTCGCGCTCACCGATATGGATGATGCCGCCGTCCTGGCGCTCCAGCCCGGCGATGCAGCGCAGCAGCGTGGTCTTGCCGCAGCCGGAGGGGCCGAGCAGGCAGACCAGCTCGCCGCCCTCGATATCCAGCGAAACGCCGTCGAGGGCGGCGAAGTGGCCGAAGCGCTTGTGCATGTCTCGCACCCGCAGCGGGGTGCCGGTGGGGAGGGAATCGTGCATGGCGGAACCTCTTGCAGCTGGCCCGCGGCGACAGACCGCGGGGCTCGATGGAGGGCCATGCTAGGGAAGGAATGCGAAGGCTCTGTTGCGATGGGTGCAACTGCGCCGATAGAGGTATAGGCAGATTTGCGATGGCGAAAGGCTTTTTGCAGGAGCGGGCCCTGCCCGCGATTCGCGCGCAGGGCGCGCTCCTACAGGGGAACGGAGCGGGTGGCGCAGCGTAGGAGCGGATCTCATCCGCGAATCGCGCCGGGACGTCCGGCTATCGAGGACAAGGTCCGCTCGGTACGGGCAGGCCCGGCTTCCTACGAAAATCCCCGGGCAATTGCAGCTATGGGGCGGGCGCGGTTTCCCGTGCCAGGGCCAGGAAGGCGCTGGTCAGGCGCGCCTGGCGGCGTTCCTTCAGGCAGAACAGGTATTCGTCGATCAGCGGCGCGCCCTGCAGCTCCAGCACGCGCAGCTCGGGGTTATCCGGCACTTCCTGGCGCGAGATGATGCTCACCCCGAGGTTGCGGATCACCGCCTCGCGGATCGACTCGCGGCTGCCGATCTCCAGCATCGAGGCCGGCATTACCACGGACTCGCGCAGCAGCTTCTCGGTCAGCTCGCGGGTGGTGGAACCGGCCTCGCGCATCAGCAGGCAATGGTTGCGCAGCTCGCCCAGGGCCACCGAGCGCTGCGCCGCCAGCGGGTGGCTGCGGTGCACCGCCAGCACCAGCGGGTCGCGGCCGAGCACCAGGTGGATCAGCCGCGCATCTTCCACCGGCTGCGACGAGGCCGCCAGGTCCACCCGGCATTCGTAGAGGGCTTCCAGCACCTGCTGCGAGTTGCCGATCTCCACCGACACCTCGATCTGCGGGTAACGCTCGCGGAAGGCCTTGATCAGCCCCAGCACGTAGTAGGGCGAAGTGGCGCCGATGCGCAGGCTGCCCTGCATCTGCCCGCAGTTGCGCAGGAAGAACTCGATGTCCGCCTCCTGCTGCAGCAGCGCCTGGACCATGGGCAGCAGGCGCGCGCCTTCGTCGGTGAGGGTCAGGCGGCGGCCGCCGCGGTAGAACAGCTCCACGGCATACTGGCCTTCCAGGCTGCGGATCTGCGTGGTCACCGTCGGCTGGCTGAGGCCGAGCTTCTTCGCCGCCTGGGTGATGCTGCCCAGGCGCGCCACCATATAGAAGGCCTTGAGTTCGGCGCTCAGCATCGCTCGGACCGCTCAGGGAAATGGTTCATCGCTTCTCCGTCATCGCCAGACGTCTGGATTCGACTATCGGGTATCGGTGCCAGGCGCGCTACGAATCCAGGCGCAATGGCAAGAAACCGGGGGCAATGAGGAAACGGCGGGAAGGATGGCGTCCCCAACTGGATTCGAACCAGTATCTAGCCCTTAGGAGGGGCTTATTCTATCCCTTGAACTATGGGGACACGCCTGGGCCCGCGGCGGCTGCCGGGACCGGGTGGGCATGTTAACCAGCGTCGGCGCATTTGTCATGCCACGGCGCGGATTTCGCACCTGCCGAGAAGGCCCGCCTGAACGAACAGCGGCGTCAGCCTGGCGTTGCCGCTGCGCTGACCCCGGCGTCGTCCAGCAGGGCCAGCAGGCCGCCCACGCTGGTCTCCAGGCTGGCGGAGTTGTCCAGCACCCGCAACGGCGGCGCCAGGCCCTCGGCGAAGGCGGCGTTGCGCGCCAGGCGCGCCTCGATCTCCGCCAGGGTTTCCCGGCCGCGGGCGACCAGGCGCTGGCGCAGCACCTCGGGGGCGACCTGCAACAGCACCGCGAGCAGGCCGGGATAGCGTCGTCGCGCTTCCTCCAGATAGCCGCGCGAGCCGTTGACCAGCACGACGCGCCCTTGGGCCAGCCAGTGGTCGATCTGCCGCGGGATGCCGTAGCACAGGCCATTGGCCCGCCAGCTCATGGCGAAGGCGCCCTCGCGCTCCAGGCGCTCGAAGGCTTCGGGGGTCACCGCTTCGGCATCCTCGCCGCGGGCCTCGGCGGAACGGGTGATCACCCGCCGCACGACGTACCCGCCCCGCTCGGCCAGCGGCGCCGCCGCAGCCTGGAGCAGGCTGTCCTTGCCCGAGCCCGAAGGCCCCATCAGATAGATCAACTTGCCGCTCATGCTCATCTCTGCACCGCGCCTCCCGGGGCGCGGACGCCGCGTATGATACCCGCCCGCCGGCGCCGCGGAAGCGGGAAAATGGCCGGCCCGGCGCTGCATGGCGAGCCAGGTTGTGACATCATCCGCGCCCCTCGTGAACCATTGCCCGTGCGGGTGGTCGGATGATGGCGCAATGGCGGCCGGGACCTGGGACTTGAGCTAATCTGAGCGAATGGAGCCCATGGGCCGCGCCACCCATCGAAAGAAAGATATGCAGATAGCCTCGCATTTCGGACGATTGGTGCTGGCATTTAGCCTTCATGCGACGCAAAATACGTCGCAGAATTGACGTCAAGTAATTGGTCGGCCACCTGATTACTGCCCTTGCGCTGAACGGCCAACGGATTTCGCTGTCATAGGGACTCGAACACAGACCCCTTGGCACCGTTTCCCTGACTTACAGGTTTAATGTATGCGCCCATTGAAACAGGCAACCCCAAGCTACTCCAGTCGCACCGCCGACAAGTTCGTCGTCCGTCTGCCCGAAGGCATGCGTGAGCGTATCGCCGAGGTCGCCCGCAATCACCATCGCAGCATGAACT
Source organism: Pseudomonas sp. R3.Fl (assembly GCF_023516765.1). NCBI lineage: Bacteria > Pseudomonadati > Pseudomonadota > Gammaproteobacteria > Pseudomonadales > Pseudomonadaceae > Pseudomonas > Pseudomonas sp. R3.Fl. Next base: position 5,320,674 of record NZ_JAMGSO010000001.1, on the reverse strand, counting down.
CGGAAATCATCGCCCGCCTGGAGCAGAGCCTGCTGCAAGAGGGCGCCCTGCAGGACAACCTCGGCATCCGCCTGGACAGCCCCGAGCTGAGCCTGCACGAGCGTGAGCTGCTGCAACGCTTCCGCCAGCTGACCCATCGCCAGCAGAATGCGCTGATCGCCCTGATCGCCCACGATGCGGAAATGGCCAGCAACGCCTGAGCCCAGTTGCACCGAAGAAGCGCTGTTCGCTTAAAGAGAAATGCCGTTTCTCCCATGGGGGAAACGGCATTTTTCATTTCCGCGGGCCATGCCCCGTCCGGCGTGGCCGGTGAATCCAATCGCGGACAAAGTCCGCTCCTACGCCCGTGCCCTCCCTGAACCTTAGGCTTGCGCCGAGGTGCTCTTCGTAGGATGGGTTGAGCTTGCGAAACCCATCGAACCCTGATGATGGGTATCGCTTCGCTCAACGCCATCCTACGAAAAGTCGTGCTTCCCGGAACCGTAGGAGCGGACTCTGTCCGCGATCCGGCGCTCAGGAGGTCCTGCGATACGGATGTAGCGAGAGCCCCGATTTCCTGCCCGCAAAGCCCCGCCCCTGAAATGCAAAAACCGCCCGAAGGCGGTTTCTCGCGGCCACTGTGAGCCTACATCAGGAACAACGTGGCCAGGCCCAGGAAGATGAAGAACCCACCGCTGTCGGTCATGGCGGTGATCATCACACTGGAGCCCATCGCCGGGTCGCGCCCCAGGCGCAGCAGGGTCATGGGGATCATCACCCCGGCTAGGGCCGCCAGCAGCAGGTTGAGGGTCATGGCCGCGGTCATCACCACGCCCAGCTCCCAGTTGCCGTACAGGTAGAAGGCCACCACACCTATCACCCCACCCCACACCAGGCCATTGACCAGCGCCACGCCCAGCTCCTTGCGCAACAGGCGGGTGGCGTTGCTGGTCTGGATCTGGTCCAGCGCCATGGCGCGGACGATCATGGTGATGGTCTGGTTGCCCGAGTTGCCGCCGATGCCGGCGACGATCGGCATCAGTGCGGCCAACGCCACCAGCTTCTCGATCGAGCCTTCGAACAAGCCGATCACCCGCGAGGCGACGAAGGCGGTGATCAGGTTGGTGGCCAGCCAGGTCCAGCGGTTGCGCACCGACTTCCACACCGAGGCGAAGATGTCTTCCTCTTCGCGCAGACCGGCCATGTTCAGCACTTCGGTCTCGCTCTCCTCGCGGATGAGGTCGACCATCTCGTCGATGGTCAGGCGGCCGATCAGCTTGCCGTTCTTGTCCACCACAGGAGCGGAGATCAGGTCGTAGCGCTCGAACGCCTGAGCAGCATCGTAGCCGTCCTCGTCGGGCTGGAAGGTCACCGGATCGGTGGCCATGACCTCGGCCACCTGCTTGTCCGGGTCGTTGACCAGCAGGCGCTTGATCGGCAGCACGCCCTTGAGCAGGCCGTCGTAGTCGACCACGAACAGCTTGTCGGTATGCCCCGGCAGCTCTTTCAGGCGACGCAGGTAGCGCAGCACCACCTCCAGGCTGACGTCGTCGCGGATGGTGACCATCTCGAAGTCCATCAGCGCGCCGACTTCGTCTTCCTCGTAGGACAACGCCGAGCGCACGCGCTCGCGCTGCTGCGCATCGAGGGTTTCCATCAGCTCGTGGACGACGTCGCGCGGCAGTTCCGGCGCCAGGTCGGCGAGTTCGTCGGCGTCCATCTCCTTGGCCGCGGCGAGGATCTCGTGATCGTCCATGTCGGCGATCAGCGTCTCGCGGACGGCGTCGGATACTTCCAGGAGGATGTCGCCGTCGCGCTCGGCCTTGACCAGCTGCCAGACCGTCAGGCGGTCGCTCAGCGGCAGCGATTCGAGGATGTGGGCGATGTCGGCGGGGTGCAGATCATCGAGCTTGCGCTGCAGCTCGGCGAGGTTCTGCCGGTGTACCAGGTTCTCGACGAGATCCTGGTGCTGGCCTTCCTGGCGGTGCGCCAGGTCTTCGACCAGCTTGTGCTTGTTCAACAGCTCGACCACCTGGTTCAGGCGGTCCTGCAGGCTTTCCTGCGGCTTCTTGGCTTCTACTTCGGTCATAGCACGCTCCACCCCCAGCGGCGGAGCGCGCACGGGGGCTTAAAACATCAGGTCGTGTTGAGGCAATCGGGGTTCTGGGTAACTACTGGGTAAGTCCATGGTGGTGTGCCCACGCGCCCATATCGGGCAGATAGGAGAAATGATAACACTCCGGAGCCTGTTCAGCGTTACAAAATAGCGGCTAGAACAATCGCTTGCGGCACAAAGTTGAGGGTGACTTCACTCGCTATCACAGACGCCGGAAAAAGCTGTCGAGACACCCGGAAATTTCGCGAAGGCCAGGCGGGATAGGCTGCATGCAACCCTGTCACGGAGGATCGGAGATGCGCCTGTCGCCCCTGTACTGCCTGCTCCCGCTGCTCGCCCTCATGGCAATGGACCGCCCCGCCGCCACGCCGTTCCGCTGCGAGACCGCCGATGGCCATGTCAGCTTCCACCAGCATGGCTGCCCGCCGGGCCAGGCACAAAGCCGGCAGCGGGCGCACAACCCGACGCCGGGCAGCGGCAGGCCGGTGCCCCTCGCCCGCCCTCCCCACGAGAGCCGGCGCGCGCCATCCGACAACCCGCTGGTGGTGGTCGGCGAGCGCGAGGATGGCTGCGGCAACCGCCTCGACGAGCGCGAAAGGCGCACCGCGATCCTGCAGAAGCGCATCCGCACCGGCATGACCCGCACGGACGTGGAAAGCGCCTTCGGCCGCCCGGACCGGATCAGCCAGTTGGATGACCGGCAGCGCTACCACTACGACGCCAGGCCCGGCCAGGGCCGGCGCACGGTGACCTTCGACGAGTTCGGCTGCGTGCAGGGCAAGGCCACACGCAAGCGGCGCTGAGCCCGGCCCGACGCGAAAAAACGCGGGGCAAAGAAAAAGGGCCTGCATTTCTGCAGGCCCTTTCGGTGTATGGCGCACTCAGGAGGATTCGAACCTCCGACCGCTCGGTTCGTAGCCGAGTACTCTATCCAGCTGAGCTATGAGTGCGCTGGTTGGTGCAGTTTAGCCAGGTTCACCAACTGGTGCAGCTTCTGGGGCCGAGGCCTTTCGTCGCTGCTGGCGTCCGCTTTCGCGTACCGCCTGTGTAGTGGCGCACTCAGGAGGATTCGAACCTCCGACCGCTCGGTTCGTAGCCGAGTACTCTATCCAGCTGAGCTATGAGTGCGCTGATGGGGCGCAGATTCTAGTCCGAACATTCAGACGTGTCAAACAGATTTTTCAATCTTTTCAGTAGCTTAGCTACCTGACTCGTCATTCGCACCAGAACGTGCAAATGGCGGAGAGGGGGGGATTCGAACCCCCGACACCCTTTTGAGGTGTACTCCCTTAGCAGGGGAGCGCCTTCGGCCACTCGGCCACCTCTCCGCAACACGGGGCGCATGATATCCATGTTTTCCCCGTTTGCAAAGAATTTTTTATAGAAAAATTAATGGTTTGGTTCTTGGTCTTTCTCTTTCTGGATGCGCTGGTAGATCTCTTCGCGGTGAACAGCGACTTCCTTCGGCGCGTTCACGCCAATGCGCACCTGATTTCCCTTGACGCCCAGCACGGTCACAGTGACGTCATCACCAACCATCAGGGTCTCTCCGACCCGGCGAGTCAGAATCAGCATTCCTTTCTCCTTTCGTGTTTCGGATAAGCAGTCTGCAAAAAAAGAAATGGCGGCAGAGCCACTGAATATCAAGTGTGTGCTCCTTCACCCAAGTATTGACCAGTCCGCGCGGAATGAAAGTTCCGGTGGCCCGGTCAAAAACGACAAAAGGCGCGGGATGAGCCGCGCCTTTTGCATGATGCCCTCTTACTCGCCCTGGCGGGCCGGGGCATCCAGCTCGAAGGCGGTGTGCAACGCACGTACCGCGAGCTCCAGGTATTTCTCCTCGATGACCACGGACACCTTGATTTCCGAGGTGGAGATCATCTGGATGTTGATGCTCTCCTTGGCCAGCGCCTCGAACATGCGGCTGGCGACGCCGGCGTGGGAACGCATGCCGACGCCGACGATGGAGACCTTGGCGATGTTGGTGTCGCCGGTGGCCTCGCGCGCGCCGATGTTGGCGGCGGTCTGCTTGAGGATTTCCAGGGCCGCGAGGTAGTCGTTGCGGTGCACGGTGAAGGTGAAGTCGGTGGTGTTATCGTGCGAGACGTTCTGCACGATCATGTCGACTTCGATGTTCGCGGCACTGATCGGCCCGAGAATCTTGAAGGCCACTCCGGGGGTATCCGGTACGCCACGGATGGTCAGCTTGGCTTCGTCGCGGTTGAAGGCGATGCCGGAGATGATCGGCTGTTCCATGGATTCCTCTTCATCAAGGGTAATGAGGGTGCCCGGACCCTCCTGGAAGCTGTGCAGCACGCGCAGCGGAACATTGTACTTGCCGGCGAACTCCACCGAGCGGATCTGCAGCACCTTGGAGCCGAGGCTGGCCATTTCCAGCATTTCCTCGAAGGTGATCTTGTCCAGTCGGCGGGCCTGCGGCACTACGCGCGGATCGGTGGTGTAGACGCCATCGACGTCGGTATAGATCTGGCACTCATCGGCCTTCAGCGCCGCGGCCAGGGCCACGCCGGTGGTGTCGGAGCCGCCGCGGCCGAGGGTGGTGATGTTGCCGTGCTCGTCCACGCCCTGGAAGCCGGCGACCACGACCACGCGGCCGGCCTTGAGGTCGCTGCGGATGTTGGCGTCGTCGATGCTCAGGATACGCGCCTTGGTGTGCGCGCTGTCGGTCAGGATGCGCACCTGGTTGCCGGTGTAGGAAACCGCCGGCACGCCGCGCTTGATCAGGGCCATGCTCAGCAGGGCGATGGTCACCTGCTCGCCGGTGGAGACCATGACGTCCAGTTCGCGCGGAACCGGCTGGTCCATGATCTGCTTGGCCAGGCCGATCAGGCGGTTGGTCTCGCCGCTCATGGCGGAAACCACCACCACGATATCGTCACCCGCCTCGCGGAATTTCTTCACCTTCTCGGCTACCTGCTCGATACGCTCGACGGTGCCGACGGAGGTCCCTCCAAACTTCTGTACGATCAAAGCCATTTCAAAAGCCGCCTGATTCCTGAAGGGCGCCCATTAGACAGACATCGCTGCCCCTTGCCAAGGCCCGCCGGGCGCGCCGCGGGCCTGGCCTTGCCGGTGCTTACCGGCCCTGTTCGACGAAGGCCTTGGCCAGGGCCAGGGCCTCGTCCAGCTTGCCGGCGTCGGTGCCGCCGCCCTGGGCCATGTCCGGGCGACCGCCGCCCTTGCCGCCCACGGCTGCCGCGGCCTGCTTCATCAGGTCGCCGGCCTTGAGCCTGGCGGTCAGGTCCTGGGTCACCCCGGCGACCAGCACCACTTTCTCTTCGAACACGCCGCCGAGCAGGATCACGCCGCTGCCCAGCTTGTTCTTCAGCTGGTCGACCAGCGCCAGCAGCGCCTTGCCGTCCAGGCCGTCGAGACGCGCGGCCAGCAGTTTCACCCCCGCCACGTCCACGGCCGAACCGGCCAGGTCGTCGCCGGCGGCGCTGGCGGCCTTGGCCTTGAGCTGCTCCAGTTCCTTCTCCAACTGGCGGTTGCGCTCCAGCAGGCCGGCGAGCTTGTCCAGCAGGTTGTCACGGCTGCCCTTGACCAGGCCGGCCGCTTCCTTGAGCTGCTCTTCCGCGCCATTGAGGTAGGCCAGCGCGGCCGCGCCGGTCACCGCCTCGATGCGGCGCACGCCGGCGGCCACACCGCCCTCGCTGGTGATCTTGAACAGACCGATGTCGCCGGTGCGGCCGACGTGGGTACCGCCGCACAGTTCGACGGAGAAGCCGCCGCCCATGGTCAGCACGCGCACCTGGTCGCCGTACTTCTCGCCGAACAGCGCCATGGCGCCCTTGGCCTTGGCGGTGTCGATGTCGGTCTCTTCGGTCTCGACCTCGCTGTTGGCGCGGATCTCGGCGTTGACGATGTCTTCCAGTTGCTTCAGCTGCTCGGGCTTGATGGCCTCGAAGTGGCTGAAGTCGAAGCGCAGGCGCTGGCTGTCCACCAGCGAGCCCTTCTGCTGCACGTGGTCGCCCAGCACCTGGCGCAACGCGGCGTGCAGCAGGTGGGTGGCGGAGTGGTTCAGCGCGGTGGCCTGGCGCACGCTGGCGTCGACCTCGGCCTTGACCGCGGCACCGACGCTCAGGCTGCCCTGGGCGACGATGCCGTGGTGCAGGTGGGCGCCGCCGGCCTTGGTGGTGTCGCGCACGTCGAAGCGCACGCCGGCGCCGGAGAGGGTGCCGCAGTCGCCGACCTGGCCGCCGGATTCGGCGTAGAACGGCGTCTGGTCGAGGACGACCACGCCCTCCTCGCCTTCATTGAGCTTCTCGACGGCCTTGCCGTCCTTGAACAGCGCGATGATCTGGCCGGCGCCGGACACGCCCTGGTAGCCCAGGAAGCGGGTGTCGCCGTCGACTTTCACCAGGGCGTTGTAGTCCATGCCGAAGGCGCTGGCGGAGCGGGCGCGCTCGCGCTGGGCCTCCATCTCGCGTTCGAAGCCTTCCTCGTCGAGGGTCAGGCTGCGCTCGCGGGCGATGTCGTTGGTCAGGTCCACCGGGAAGCCGTAGGTGTCGTACAGCTTGAACACCACGTTGCCGGGGATGACGCTGCCCTTCAGCTCGCTCAGGTCCTGCTCGAGGATCTTCAGGCCCTGCTCCAGGGTCTTGGCGAACTGCTCTTCCTCGGTCTTGAGCACGCGTTCGATGTGCGCCTGCTGCTGCTTCAGCTCGGGGAAGGCCTCGCCCATCTCGGCCACCAGCGCGGCGACGATCTTGTGGAAGAAGCTGCCCTTGGCGCCCAGTTTGTTGCCGTGGCGGCAGGCGCGGCGGATGATGCGGCGCAGCACGTAGCCGCGGCCCTCGTTGGACGGCAGCACGCCGTCGGCGATGAGGAAGCTGCAGGAACGGATGTGGTCGGCCACCACTTTCAGCGACGGCGCGTCGTCGTTGGCGCAGCCGATGGCTTCGGCGGAGGCTTTGAGCAGGCTCTGGAACAGGTCGATCTCGTAGTTCGAGTGGACGTGCTGCAGCACGGCGCTGATGCGCTCAAGTCCCATGCCGGTGTCCACGCTCGGCGCCGGCAGCGGGTGCATGACGCCGTCCGCGGTGCGGTTGAACTGCATGAACACGTTGTTCCAGATCTCGATGTAGCGGTCGCCGTCCTCTTCCGGGGAGCCGGGCGGGCCGCCCCAGATGTCGGCGCCGTGGTCGTAGAAGATCTCGGTGCAGGGGCCGCAGGGGCCGGTGTCGCCCATGGCCCAGAAGTTGTCGGAGGCGTACGGGGCGCCCTTGTTGTCGCCGATGCGCACCATGCGCTCGGCGGGCACGCCGACTTCCTGGGTCCAGATGTCGTAGGCCTCGTCATCGCTGGCGTAGACGGTGACCCAGAGCTTGTCCTTGGGCAGGTTCAGCCACTTGTCCGAGGTGAGGAATTCCCAGGCGTAGTGGATGGCGTCGCGCTTGAAATAGTCGCCGAAGCTGAAGTTGCCCAGCATTTCGAAGAAGGTGTGGTGGCGCGCGGTGTAGCCGACGTTTTCCAGGTCGTTGTGCTTGCCGCCGGCGCGGACGCACTTCTGGCTGGTGGTGGCGCGGGTGTAGGCGCGCTTTTCCAGGCCGAGGAAGCAGTCCTTGAACTGGTTCATGCCGGCGTTGGTGAACAGCAGGGTCGGGTCGTTCGCCGGAATCAGCGAACTGGACGCTACGCGGGTGTGCCCCTTCTCTTCGAAGAAGCGGAGGAAGGCTTCACGGATTTCAGCGCTTTTCATAGGTTCTTCCACGGAAAAATGCGGCCACGAATCGCCGGCAAAGGGCCGCATTATATCGGCCCTGCGCACCGGGTACAGTGTGTTTCTACGATAGATGGCAGCTATTGCGCCTCTATCCTAGTCAGTCGCGACGAAAGGCGGCGAAAGCCTCGACGATACGGGGAATGTCCGCGGTTTTCACGTCCAGGTGGGTAACCAGGCGCAGGCGCGGGGCAGCGCTGACGCGGATGCCGCGCTCGCCGAGGAAGTCGCGCAGGGCCGCGGCACGCTCGCCGAGGTCGACGTAGACCATGTTGGTCTGCACCGGCTCGACGGCGTAGCCCAGGTCCGCCAGGCCGCGGCCGAGGGTTTCGGCGTTGGCGTGGTCCTCGGCCAGGCGCTGCACCTGGTGGTCCAGGGCGTACAGCCCGGCCGCCGCGAGCCCGCCGGCCTGGCGCATGCCGCCGCCGACCATCTTGCGCAGGCGCCGGGCCTTGCCGATCAGCCCGGCGCTGCCGCACAGTACCGAGCCCACCGGCGCGCCCAGGCCCTTGGACAGGCACACCGAGACGGAGTCGAAGTGGCGGGTGATCTCGCCGGCGTCCACACCCAGCTTGACCGCGGCGTTGTACAGGCGCGCGCCGTCCAGGTGCAGGGCCAGGCCGCGGCGCTGCGTCAGCTCGCGGGCGGCTGCCAGGTAGGCCAACGGCAGGACCTTGCCCTGCATGGTGTTCTCCAGCGCCAGCAGGCGGGTGCGGGCGAAGTGGAAGTCGTCCTGCTTGATGGCCGCCTCGACCTTGGCCAGGTCCAGCGAACCATCAGCCTCGCCCTCGATGGGCTGCGGCTGGATGGAGCCGAGCACCGCGGCGCCGCCGCCTTCGTATTTATAGGTGTGGGCCTGCTGGCCGACGATGTACTCGTCGCCGCGCTCGCAGTGGGCCATCAGCCCGAGCAGGTTGCTCATGGTGCCGCTGGGCACGAAGAGCCCGGCCTCGAAACCCAGGCGCTCGGCCAGGGCGGCCTCCAGGCGGTTGACGGTGGGGTCCTCGCCATACACGTCGTCGCCCAGTTCGGCCCGGGCCATGGCCTCGCGCATCCCGGCGCTGGGCAGGGTGACGGTGTCGCTGCGAAGGTCGATGACGGACATGGCGGGGCTCCTGGAAAGCGGGGAAAGAGCCCGATGCTATGTGCTTGGCTGCCTGGGGACAAGGCTCGGAAGGCGGCTCTTCGCGGGCAGGGGAATGGCGCGGGTGGAGCGGCGTAGGAGCGGATCTCATCCGCGAATCGCGCCGGTGGGTCCGGCTATCGCGGACAAGGTCCTACGGCGGGAGGAATACCGTGCCTCCCGGCAACCTGTAGGAGCGGGCCCTGCCCGCGATTTCGCGCGCAGGGCGCGCTCCTACAGGGGAATGGCGTGGGTGGTTCCGGCTATTGCGGACAACGTTGCAGGCGAGCCTGGCTTCTCGTAGGAGCGAGCTTGCTCGCGAACCGCATGGCACCGCAGCCGCCGGAAAAATCTGTTCGCGAGCAAGCTCGCTCCTACGAAGAGCCCCAAACGCCAGGCGCTCAGAGTTCCGTGGGCACCACGAGGATGCCGGCGCGCAGGCCGTTCCTCACCCGCGGGTTGGGGAAGATGATGCGCGCGCCCTTCTCTTCGACGATCCAGCGGGTGCCGCCGATGTCCTCGGCGAGCAGGTAGCCGTGGTCCAGCTCGGTGAAGTTGTCCACGGCGTCGTCCAGGTGCAGGCGGAAGTGGTCGCTGTGCTTGATCACCTCGCGGGACACGGCGAACAGCTGCAGGCCATCCAGACCGCCCTCCCCGGCCGGCGCCTCGCTGCCGTCGACCAGCACCTGCAGCAGCGCCTCCAGGCGGCCCAGGTTGACCACCTGGTTCTGCCCGAAGGGCCGCGCCTTGCCCAGTTCCAGGGTGAAGGCCTCAGCGCCCAGGCGGCTGTAGGTGTAGGAGCTGAAGGTGATGCCGGTCTTGTTCTGCAGCAGCACCGCGTCTATCCCGGCGCTGCGCAGGCGCGCCAGCTCCGCGCGGGAATGCTCGCGGCCCTCGCTCCAGGGGTAGAGGGCGAACTGCTCGATCTTCGAGCCGCGGATCGCCGTGTGCAGGTCGTAGTGCAGGCGCTGGCGGCCGTCGCGGGCGAAGAAGACCGCGGCCAGGCGTTCCAGCTCGGCGGCGCGCAGGGCCTCGCTGCCGCTGCCGTCCTCGTGGCGGCCGCAGAACAGGCGGTTGATGTCCTGTTCCAGGTAGCGCTCGCCGCGGCGCATGGCCTCCGGGTTGCCGAGCAGGAACAGCAGGCGCGCCGCCGGCTTCAGCTCGCCACGGGCGATGCGCTGGACCAGGCGGTCGAGCAGTTCGATGGGCGCCGTCTCGTTGCCGTGGATGCCGGCCGAGAGCAGCAGGTCCAGGCCGTTGTCGCGGCCGCTGGCGGGGGTCACCTCGAGGGCGCCTTCGGCCAGCCAGTGCAGGCGCGTGCCGTCGGCGGTGAGCTGGATCTTCTCGGTCGGCTCGCGACCGACGAGGGTCAGGTCGAGCAGCTTGCCCAGTGCTAGCATGCGCGGGTCTCCCGGTTGGCCGCCGGCACCTGCGGGCGGCGGCCCCTGCGATCAGTGATGGTCACAACCACAGTCTGGACCATGTTCGTGGACTTCGGCGGCCTCCAGCTCCAGGCTCAGGCTGAGCTGGTTGACCGCCTGCGGGCGGACCACCAGCAGCGGCACCTCGGTGTCCTCCTCGAAGGACTCGGCGTAGATCAGCAGGCCGCCCTTGCCGTCGGCCTCCAGCCACAGGTCGCGGCCCTCCAGGCGGATGGCCAGGCGGGCGCTGTGGGTCTCGCGACGGGCGCCGGTGGCGTCTTCGAGGATCAGCGGAAGGCTTTCGGTGGTCATGATGTTCAACTCATCTGGAAGGGATAGACGGAGCCCAGTTTAAGGATCCGGCTCAGTTCATCCAATGCCGTCCGGCACTCCACCAGCAGCTGCGGGTCGGCCAGGTCGGCTTCGGACAGGCGGTCGCGGTAGTGCTTGTCGACCCAGGCCACCAGGGTGTCGTACAGCGCCGGGGTCATGACCACGCCGGGGTTCACCGCGGCCAGCTCGGCTTCGTTGAGCGCCACGCGCAGGCGCAGGCAGGCCGGGCCGCCGCCGTTCTGCATGCTCTGCTTGAGGTCGAAGACCTTCACTTCGCGGATCGGCCCGCCCTCGGCGGTCAGGCGCGACAGGTAGTTCCACACGCGCTCGTTCTGCCGGCACTCTTCCGGGACGATCAGCAGCATGCTGCCGTCGGCGCGGCTGAGCAGTTGGCTGTTGAACAGGTAGGACCTGACCGCGTCTTCCACGCTCACCTGGTCGCCCGGCACGCAGACCGGCTGGAAGCGGCCGCCGCGGCGGCCCAGCTTGGCGTCCAGCTCGGCCAGTACCTTGTCGGTGTCGAGGAAGGCGTCCTGGTGGTAGAACAGCACCTCGCCGTTGCCCACGGAAATCACGTCGTTGTGGAACACGCCCTGGTCGATCACCGCCGGGTTCTGCTGGGCGTAGACCACGCCCTCCTCGCCCAGGCCGTGCAGGCGGGCCACCGCCTGGCAGGCTTCCAGGGTCTGCCGCGCCGGGTAGCGCTGCGGCGCCGGGAAGCGGCTGTCGAAGGCGCTGCGGCCGAACACGAAGAACTCCACGCCGGCCTCGCCGTAGCCCTTGCAGAAGCGCGTGTGGTTGGCCGCGCCTTCGTCGCCGAACTGCGCCACCGCCGGCAGCGCCGCGTGGTGGGCGAAGTGTTTCTCGTCGCGGAACATGGCGCCGAGGATGCGGCTGGTGACCGGGTGCTCGATGGAGCGGTGGAACTTGCAGTTCAGATTGGCCGCGGTGAAGTGCACGCGGCCATCGGCGGTATCGGCGCTGGGGCTGACGGTGGCGGCATTGGCCGTCCACATGCAGGAGGCCGAGCTGACCGCGGCGAGCAGCGGCATGGCTTCCTTCGCCGCCTTGGCGATCACCTCGGCGTCGCTGCCGCTGAAGCCGAGGGCTCGCAGCGAGGCCACGGCCGGGCGTTCCTGCGGGGCGAGCACGCCCTGCTTGAAGCCCATTTCCATCAGCGCCTTCATCTTCGCCAGGCCCTGCTTGGCGGCTTCCTTCGGGTTGGACGCCACCTGGCTGTTGCTCTGCGAGGCGACGTTGCCGTAGGACAGGCCGCCGTAGTTGTGCGTCGGGCCGACAAGACCGTCGAAGTTCATTTCATAGGCGGTCATCACAGGCTCACTCCCGGAGTCAGGGTTGCAGGCAGGGCAAGGCTTTCGCTTTCCAGCGAGGCCACCGGATAGGCGCAGTAGTCGGCGGCGTAGTAGGCGCTCGGGCGGTGGTTGCCGGAGGCGCCGATACCGCCGAAGGGCGCGCTGCTGGCGGCGCCGGTCAGTTGCTTGTTCCAGTTGACGATGCCGGCGCGGCTGTCGAGCAGGAAGCCCTCGAAGCGCTCGCGGGAATCGGACAGCAGGCCGGCGGCCAGGCCGTACTGGGTGGCGTTGGCTTCGCGCACTGCTTCGTCGAAATCGCCATAACGGATGACCTGCAGCAGCGGGCCGAAGAATTCTTCGTCCGGGCGCTGCGCCACGCCGGTCACGTCGAGGATGCCGGGGGTCAGCAGGGCCGCGCCTTCCAGCGGCTGGGACATGGCCAGCAGGGCCACGGCGCCGTTGGCCAGCAGGTGCTCCTGGGCCTTGAGCAGGTGCTCGGCGGCGGCCAGGGAAATCACCGAGCCCATGAAGGGCGCCGGCTGTTCGTCGAAGCGGCCGACCTTGATGCTCGCGGTCACCGCCACCAGGCGCGCCAGCAGGGCGTCGCCCCACTCGCCCGCCGGCACCAGCAGGCGCCGCGCGCAGGTGCAGCGCTGGCCGGCGGAGATGAAGGCGGACTGAATGATGGTGTAGACCGCGGCGTCGACGTCTTTCACTTCATCGACGATCAGCGGGTTGTTGCCGCCCATCTCCAGCGCCAGGATCTTCTGCGGCTGGCCGCCGAACTGGCTGTGCAGCAGATTGCCGGTGCGGCTGGAGCCGGTGAAGAACAGGCCGTCGATGTCCGTGTGCGCAGCCAGGGCCACGCCGGTGTCGCGGGCGCCCTGCACCAGGTTGAGCACGCCCGCCGGCAGGCCGGCGTCGATCCAGGCGCGAACGGTCAGCTCGGCGACCTTGGGCGTCAGTTCGCTGGGCTTGAAGATCACACAGTTGCCGGCCAGCAGCGCCGGCACTATGTGGCCGTTGGGCAGGTGGCCGGGGAAGTTGTAGGGGCCGAACACCGCGACCACCCCGTGCGGCTTGTGGCGCAGCACGGCGCTGGCGTCGGCCAGCGGGCCGCTCTTGATGCCGGTGCGCTCGCGGTAGGCCTGGACCGAGATGGCCACCTTGTTGACCATGCTGGTGACTTCGGTGCCGGCTTCCCACAGCGGCTTGCCGGTTTCCTCGCCGATCGCCCGGGCCAGTTCGTCGCTGCGCGCCTTGAGGGTGGCGGCGAAGGCTTCCAGCACGACGATGCGTTCCTCCAGCGGGCGCCGCGCCCAGGCCGGGAAGGCGGCGCGGGCGGCGGCCACGGCGGCATCGACCTGTGCAGCACTGGCGGCGCGGCCGCTCCAGACCACGGCCTGGCTGACCGGGTCGAGGGATTCCAGGGTAGCGCCCTCGCCCGCCTGCCACTGGCCGGCGATGTAGTGGGTAGTCATCTCTTGTTCTCCTCCGATCCGCGCGGGATCAGCGTTTTCCGGCGGACAGCGGCACCGCGCGCACCGAGGCGCCGGCGGACAGGCGCAGGCGCTTGGCGGTCTGCGCGTCGACCACCAGGGAGCCGGCGGCGACCCGCGCCGGGGCCGCGGCGATGCGGCATTCCTCGCGCTTGCGGTTGTGGATCAGGTAGGGCTCGGCGTCATCGCCCGGCGTGCCGATGGCCAGCACCAGCGCCTGGCTGTCGGCGATGGCGCGGATCTTCTCGGTCGGCGCCTCGATGGCCGGGCCTGCGTCGAAGATGTCGACGTAGCCCTGGTAGCTGAAGCCCTCGGCCTTGAGCATGGCCAGCGCCGGCTCGGTGTCCGAGTGCACGCGGCCGATCACGTTGCGCGCCTCTTCCGAGAGGAAGCAGGTGTATAGCGGGAACTTCGGCATCAGTTCGGCGATGAAGGCCTTGTTGCCGACACCGGTCAGGTAGTCCGCCTGGCTGAACTCCATCTTGAAGAAGTGCCGGCCCAGGCTTTCCCAGAACGGCGAGCGGCCGTCGGCGTCGGACATGCCGCGCATCTCGGCGATCACCTTGTCGCCGAACAGCTCGCGGAACTCGGCGATGAACAGGAAGCGCGCCTTGGACAGCAGGCGGCCGTTGAGGCCCGTGCGGTGGTCGGCATGCAGGAACAGCGAGCACAGCTCGGACTGCCCGGTGAGGTCGTTGGCCAGGAACAGCGTGGGGATCTCGCGGTGGATGCCCAGCTCCTGGGAGGCGCTGACGGTGAGGCCGACGCGATAGTTGTACCAGGGCTCGCGCAGGCCGACGGCGCCGGCCACGGCGGAGATGCCGACGACCTTGCCGGCATCGTCCTCGAGGACGAACAGGTAGTCGGCATCGGCGCGCTCGGCTTCGCCGCGGAAGGCCTTCTCGGCCCAGCCGACGCGGTGCGCCAGGCGCTGTTCGTTGGCCGGCAGCGTGGTCAGCCCGGTGCCGGTGCTGCGCGCCAGTTCGATGAGGGCCGGCAGGTCGGCGCTGGTGACAGGACGAACGATCATATTCACTCCGTTTCGGCTTCAGGCCGCAGGCTGCAGGCCACAGGCGAAAGCTTCCGTTTGGGCCCGCAGCCTGCCGCTGGCAGCCTGCAGCCCCTGACTCATACCGCTACCAGACGCACGCTGGCGCCTTCGCCGATGCCCAGGGCCTCGGCGGTTTCGGCGCTGAGGGTCACCGGCTTGCCGGGCACCCAGTCCAGCTCGGCGACCACGGCGCGGTAGTCCTGCAGCAGGCCGTTGGTGACCAGGTAGCTGCGGGTGGCCTTGGGCACCTCGCCGATGCGCACCGGCACCAGGCGGCTCTGGGCGATGGAGCGGATGCCCGAAGTGCGCGCATGCAGGGTCGGGCCGCCATCGAAGATGTCGATGTAGTTGTCGGTCTCGAAGCCTTCGCGCATCAGGATGTCGAAGGTGATCTGCGCCCGCGGGTGCACCTGGCCCATGGCTTCCTGGGCCTCGTCCGGCAGCAGCGGCACGTAGATCGGGTAATGCGGCATCAGCTCGGCGAGGAAGGTGCGGCTCTTCAGGCCCGAGAGCTTCTCGGCCTCGCTGTAGTTGAGGTCGAAGAAGTTGCGCCCCACGGCGTTCCAGAACGGCGATTCGCCCTGATCGTCGCTGTAGCCGACGATCTCGGTGACCACGGCGTCGGCGAAGCGCTCCGGGTGGCTGGCCATGAACAGCAGGCGGCCGCGGGAGTTGAGTTCGGCGATGGACGTGTTCACCAGCTCGCGCTGCACGTAGAAGCTGGTCAGCAGACTGTTGCCGGTGAGGTCGTGGCACAGCGAGAGGACGTGGATCTTGTTGTGGATCTTCAACTCGCGCGAGGCGTGCACGAAGGTCTCGTTGCGGAAGCTGTAGAAGGGCTCGGAGAAGCCGGCCGAGGCGACTATGGCCGAGCAGCCGACCAGTTGCCCGGTCTGCGTGTCCTCGAGGACGAAGAAGTAGCTTTCCTCGCCGTTGTAGCTGACTTCGGCGGCGAACGAGGCCTCCGAGGCCAGGATCTTTTCCTTCAGCCGTTCCGCGTCGTCCGGCAGCGACGTGACGCCGACCGGGCTGTCCGCGGCGAGACGCTGCACCTGCTGCAGGTCGGCCACTTGGGCGGGGCGCATCACCAGCATGGCGTCACTCCTCTAACCAGACAAAACCATATGAACTTCCCCGTCGCGTCGCGGGCACGGAACAGCCTGCGCCAACGCATTCGGGGCCTGCGAAAAACGGCCGGGCAAGCCGGCCGCGTCGAACCGGCGCCGGCGGGATGCCCGGCGCCGTACTGCGGATCAGCCGCGGGTGAGCTTGGCCACCGCGCGTTCCAAGCGATCCAGGCCTTCGTCGATGTCGGCGTCGTCGATCACCAGGCTGGGCGCGAAGCGCACCACGTCCGGGCCGGCCTGCAGGATCATCAGGCCTTCGCGCTCGGCGGCGTTGAACACGTCCTTGGCCTTGCCCTTCCAGGCATCGGCCAGCACCGCGCCGATCAGCAGGCCGAGGCCGCGGACCTGGGTGAAGATGCCGTATTCCTGGCCGAGCTTCTCCAGGCGCGCCTTGAAGCGCTCGTGCTTGGCGCGCACGCCTTCAAGCACTTCAGGCGTATTGATCACATCGAAGGCCGCGCCGGACACCGCGCAGGCCAGCGGGTTGCCGCCGTAGGTGGTGCCGTGGGTGCCGACGACCAGGTGTTCGGCGATCTTCGCGGTGGTCAGCATGGCGCCGATGGGGAAGCCGCCGCCCAGGCTCTTGGCGCTGGAGAGGATGTCCGGGACCACGCCGTAGTGCTGGTAGGCGTAAAGGTAGCCGGTACGGCCGAAACCGCTCTGCACTTCGTCGAAGATCAGCAGCGCGCCGTTGTCGTCGCACAGCTTGCGTACGCCTTCCAGGTAGGCCTTGTCGGCCGGCAGCACGCCGCTCTCGCCCTGCACCGGCTCGATGATGACCGCGCAGGTCTTGTCCGAGATGGCGGCCTTGAGCGCGTCCAGGTCGTTGAACGGGATGTGGGTGATGCCTTCGACCTTCGGCCCGAAGCCGTCGGAGTACTTGGCCTGGCCGCCGACGTTGACGGTGAACAGGGTGCGGCCGTGGAAGCTGTTGACCATCGAGATGATCTCGTACTTCTCAGGACCGTAAACATCGTGGGCGTAACGGCGCGCCAACTTGAGCGCGGCCTCGTTGGCCTCGGCGCCGGAGTTGGCGAAGAACACCCGCTCGGCGAAGGTGGCGTCGATCAGCTTCTGCGCCAGGCGCAAGGCCGGCTCGTTGGTGAACACGTTGGATACGTGCCAGATTTTGTTGGCCTGCTCGGCCAGCGCCCCCACCAGCGCCGGGTGGCAGTGGCCCAGGGAGTTCACGGCGATGCCACCGGCGAAGTCCACCAGCTCGCGGCCGCTCTGGTCCCAGACTCGCGAACCCTGCCCACGCACCGGAATGAAAGCGGCCGGGGAGTAGTTGGGGACCATCAGCTGGTCGAAGTCGGAGCGTTGTACCTGAGCGTGCGGAGCGGACATCGGTGTTCTCCTGCCTGGTGAGGCGGCTATCGATGGAAGGATTGTAGGGACGAAAAACCGGTTGGCATTGCCGCCAAGCGACAACTTCTTATAGCGCCAACCCGTGGATTTCCGAGGCTTTCGGAAATGCGACAGAAAGCGTCGGTAAGGCGCAGTGTAAAGCCAGGGCGGGGCCGGGGGTACAAGGCGCGGGGGAATTTGTTCGATGGTCGGACGGGGGAAGGTTGGGTGGGGTTTTCGTGGGGGAGAGAGGACGCCTGGCCCTTCCTCTCCGGGACGCTCGGCGTTGCCGGGAAATCCCGATTGTTCGCGAGCAAGCTCGCTCCTACGAAAAGCCCACGCAGCACCACGCTTGCTCTTGTAGGAGCGAGCTTGCTCGCGAAGGGGGTTCCCCGGTGGCTACGGTGCCTGGGCTCGGCTCCGCCCCTCTCCCCAACCCTCTCCCTGTGTAGGGAGAGGGGGCTTGTCCGTGCCGAGAGGAGACATGGTTTCAGCCGGTAATTTCTGTGCTAGCCGGCTAACGCCGAAACATCAGCATCTGCCCAACGGTCCCCTCTCCCTTCAGGGCGGGGCGCGCAGCCGAGGGCTAGGGAGAGGGAACGCGGCCACGCCCAACATCAGCGTAACCGGGAGCCTCCCCCACTCAGCTCACCCCCGCTCCCCCGGCCCCAGCGCACCATCGGCAGCCCCCTGCCCACGACGCTGGTTCCGGTCCTCACGAGGGGTCACGCCAAAGAAATTACGGTAAGCACTGGAGAAGTGCGGCCCACTGGAAAACCCGCAGGACAGCCCGATCTGGATGATCGACTTGCTGGTCTGCATCAGCATCTGCCGCGCGCGGTTCAGGCGCAGCTCCAGGTAGTACTGGCTGGGCACGCGGGTCAGGTATTGCTTGAAGATGCGCTCCAGTTGGCGGCGCGACACGCAGACGTGCTGGGCGATCTCGTCGGTGGTCAGCGGCTCTTCGATGTTCGCCTCCATCAGCAGCACCGCCTGGGTGAGCTTCGGATGGCTGGAACCGAGGCGGTTCTTCAGCGGGATGCGCTGGCGCTCGCTGCCTTCGCGGATGCGCTCGACCACCAGTTCCTCGGACACCGCGCCGGCCAGTTCCGCGCCGTGGTCGCGGGACAGCACCGCCAGCAGCAGGTCGAGCACGGCCATGCCGCCGCAGGCGCTGAGGCGGTCGCGGTCCCACTCGAACAGGTGGTTGGTGGCGATGACCTTGGGGTAGCGCTCGGTGAAGTCGTCGTGCCAGCGCCAGTGCACCGCGGCGCGGTAGCCGTCGAGCAGGCCGAGCTGGGCCAGCGGGTAGATGCCGGCGGACAGCGCGCCGACGCTGGCGCCGCCGCGGGCCAGCTGCTTGAGCGCGGCGGCCAGCGGCGCGGAGACCTGCTGCGGCGCCTCGTCGGCGACCAGGAAGACGCGCTGGCACTGCTCCAGCACGCCCTGCCAGGCCTGCCCCGGCAGGCGCCAGCCTTCGCCCTCGGCGGGTTGCTCGGCGTTCATGAACACCGGGTCGTAGAGCGCTTCGGGGTGCAGGCGCCGGGCGACCCGCAGGGCCTCCTCGGCGAGCGCCAGGGTCAGCGCGCGGGTCTGGGGCCAGAGCAGGAAACCGATGCGTTGGGCAGTCATGCGGAGGCTTCTGTCGACGTCGTCGGGGGACAGCTTACTTCAAGCTGCCGGAAAGGAACTGCTTGAGGCGGTCCGATTGAGGATTTGCCAGGACTTCCTTCGGGCAACCGCGCTCTTCCACCAGGCCCTTGTGCAGGAACACCAGCTGGTTGGAGACCTCGCGGGCGAAGCCCATCTCGTGGGTCACCACCACCATGGTGCGGCCTTCCTGGGCCAGGTCCTGCATGACCTTGAGCACCTCGCCGACCAGCTCCGGGTCCAGCGCCGAGGTCGGCTCGTCGAACAGCATCACCTCCGGCTCCATGGCCAGGGCGCGGGCGATGGCCACGCGCTGCTGCTCGCCGCCGCTCATGTGCGCCGGGTAGGCATCCTTGCGGTGCGCCACGCCGACCTTGGCCAGGTAGTGCTCGGCCTTCTCCAGGGCTTCCTTCTTCGACACGCCGAGCACGTGCACGGGCGCCTCGATGACGTTGTCCAGGGCGCTCATGTGCGACCACAGGTTGAAGTGCTGGAACACCATCGACAGGCGCGAGCGCATGCGCTGCAGCTGGCGGGTGTCGGCGGCCTTGAGCGCGCCGTCCTTGTTCGGCACCAGCTTCAGCTCCTCGCCGTTGAGCAGGATCTTGCCGGCGTGGGGCTGCTCCAGCAGGTTGATGCAGCGCAGGAAGGTGCTCTTGCCCGAGCCGGAGGAGCCGATGATGCTGATCACGTCGCCCGCTTTCGCCGCCAGGGAAACGCCCTTGAGCACTTCGTGGGTACCGTAGCGCTTGTGCAGGTCTTGGATTTCCAGTTTGTACATGTCGGTTACTCGAATTCAGTCGTTGATCAGCCGGCCCGTACGGAACGGCTCGCGCCCGGCCACCTTGGCCATCCAGTGTCCCGCCAGCGCGTAGCGCCCCCGCTCCAGGGCGAAGAGCACGCCGGCGGTCCCGGCGTACACGGTGCTGACCTTGTCGTTCAGCGGGTCCACCACCTCGAACAGCACCTCGCCCTTCTCCACCCACTCGCCGGCGCGGCGCAGGAAGCTGACCACCCCGGCGTGGGGCGCGGCGAGGTATTCGGTGCCCTCGAAGGGCATGCCTTCGCAGCATTCGGCCGGCGCTTGCGGCCATTCGCCGGCGATCAGCCCCTGTTCGGCGAGGAAGGCCAGGATCGCCTCGGCGTTGGCGCGCGCCTGCTCGACGCGGGTATCGCCCATGCTGCCCAGCTCGACCGTGGTGGCCATGCATGCCGCAGGCACGGCGGCCTGTGGATAAGCGCGGGCCAGGCGCAGCCAGGGCAGCGAGCAGGATTCGTCGAAGGAGTTGCCGCCGGAGTCCTCGGCCAGCAGCGCCACGCCCGCCTTCAGCCGCGCGGCCAGGGAACGCCACTGCGGCCAGTGCTGGGGAATGGCGTAGAGGTGGATGCAGGCCTCGAAGTCGCAGTGCAGGTCGAGCACCACGTCGGCGTCGCAGGCGTGGCGCAGCAGCAGGCGCTGCATGGCTTGCAGCTCGGAGGTGGCCGGCGCCAGCGCGTCGAGGACTTCGCGCATGTGCTGGCGGATCAGTTGCACGTTGGCCTCGGCATCGGCGCCCAACTGGCCGGCGACGCGCGGCTCGACCAGGGATGCCAGGTCGACGAAGCCGCGGTTGAAGTTCTGCCCGCTGTTCGCCTCGAAACGCCCGAGGTGGCTGGCCTGCAGCCATTGGCCAAGGCCGATGGGGTTGGCCACCGGCACCAGCTCGACCGTGCCCAGCAGGCGGCCTTCGGCCTCCAGCGCGGCCAGGCGCAGCTTCAGCTCCCAGGCGGTGCGCATGCCCGGCAGCTCGTCGGCGTGCAGGCTGGCCTGGATGTAGGCCTTGCGCGGGCCGGCGCCGTAGCGGAACACGCTCAGGCGGCGTTCGCTGCCGAGGCTGGCGCAGGGCAACAGGTGATCGATGCGTTGCATGTTCCCCTCCTCCGGCTCAGTGCTTGCGCGGCGCCAGGTAGGCCAGCCAGCGGCGTTCGGCGGCCTTGAACAGGCGCACCAGGATCAGCGTCAGGATCAGGTAGAAGACCCCGGCGGTGATGAAGGCCTCGAACGGCAGGTAGTACTGCGAGTTCACGGTGCGCGCGGCGCCGGTGATGTCCACCAGGGTGACGATGGAGGCCAGGCTGGTGGTCTGCAGCATCATGATCACCTCGTTGCTGTACTGCGGCAGCGCGCGGCGCAGCGCCGAGGGCAGGAGGATGCGGCGGTACATCTTCAGGCGCGACATGCCCATGGCCTTGGCCGCCTCGATCTCGCCATGGGGCGTGGCCTTGAGGCTGCCGGCGAGGATTTCCGCGGTGTAGGCGCTGGTGTTGATGGCGAAGGCCAGGCAGGCGCAGAAGCTGGCGTTGGACAGCCAGGGCCAGAACACGCTGTTGCGCACCGCCTCGAACTGGGCCAGGCCGTAGTAGATCAGGAACAGCTGCACCAGCATGGGCGTGCCGCGGATCACGTAGGTGTACAGCCAGGCCGGCAGGTTCACCGCCGGGCGCTTGGACACGCGCATCAGCGCCAGCGGCACGGCCAGCAGCAGGCCCACGGCCAGGGAGATCAGCAGCAGCTTGAGGGTCACCAGCAGGCCGCCGAAGTACAGCGGCAGGTTTTCCCAGATGACGGTGTAGTCGAAGATCATCGCGTGGCTCCCCTTACAAATCCGCGACCTTGACGCCCACCGAGTAGCGGCGCTCGAGCAAGCGCAGCAACAGCAGCGAGACGCTGGTCACCACCAGGTAGAGGGCGGCGACGAACAGGTACCAGGTGAACGGCTCGCGGGTGGCGTCCGCGGCCTGCTTGGCCTTGAACATCATGTCCTGCAGGCTGACCACCGAGATCAGCGCGGTGGCCTTGACCAGCACCAGCCAGTTGTTGGTGAAGCCGGGGATGGCCAGGCGGATCATCTGCGGCACCTGCACGCGGAAGAACACCTGCAGGTGGCTCATGCCGTAGGCGAAGCCGGCCTCGGCCTGGCCCTTGGGGATGGCCATGAAGGCGCCGCGGAAGGTTTCCGAGAGGTAGGCGCCGAAGATGAAGCCGAGGGTGCCGACGCCGACGACGAAGGGGTTGAGGTCGATGTAGTCGTCGTGGCCCAGCAGCGGCGCGACGCGGTTCACCAGGTCCTGGCCGCCGTAGAAGATCAGCAGGATCAGCACCAGGTCGGGTACGCCGCGGATCACCGTGGAGTAGGCGTCGCCGCACCAGGCCAGCCACCTGACCGGCGACAGGCGGAAGGCCGCGCCGACCAGGCCGAGCACCGCCGCCAGGGCCATCGACAACAGGGCGAGCTGGAGGGTCAGCCAGGCACCATCGACGATGGTGGCCGCGTAACCGTTGAACATGGTCAGCACCTCATGCAACCGCTCGCCGCAGCGGCGAACGCAGAACGACGGGCCACGGAGCCCGGGAAAACCGGCCGCGGTCGCCCAGCGTCCGCCGCCCAATAAAAAAGTGGCACAAACTTCAGGTCTCGGCCCGGGTTTGCGCCACTTTCCGGTCAGGGGTCAGTTCGAGCCGTAGACGTCGAACTTGAAGTACTTGTCCTGGACCTGCTTGTACTTGCCGTTGGCGCGCAGCGCGGCGATGGCCGCGTTGAACTTGCCGGCCAGGGCGCTATCGCCCTTGCGCACGGCGATGCCCACGCCTTCGCCGAAGTACTTCTCGTCGGTCAGTTGCGGGCCGACGAAGGCGAAGCCCTTGCCGGCGTCGGTCTTGAGGAAGCCGTCGTCGAGGTTGACCGAGTCGGCGACCACCGCGTTCACGCGGCCGGCCACCAGGTCCATGTTGGCTTCCTGCTGGGAGTTGTAGCGCACCACTTCCACGCCGGCCGGGGTCAGCTCGCCGGAAGCGTAGCGGTCCGCGGTGCTGCCGCGCAGCACGCCGACCTTCTTGCCCTTGAGGTCGGTCAGCGGGTCGTTCAGCGCCGAGCCTTCCTTCATCACGTAGCGGGCCGGGGTGTTGTAGTACTTGTTGGTGAAGTCCACAGACTTCTTGCGCTCGTCGGTGATGGTCATCGACGAGAGGATGGCGTCGATCTTGCGCACTTTCAGCGCCGGGATCAGGCCGTCGAATTCCTGCTCGACCCAGGTGCACTTGACCTTCATCTCTTCGCACAGGGCGTTGCCGATGTCGACGTCGAAGCCGGCCAGCTGGCCATCGGGGGTCTTGAAGGAGAACGGCGGGTAGGCCGCTTCGATGCCGATACGCACGGGCTTGTCGTCGGCGTGGGCCATAGCGGTGATAGCGGAGAGCGCCAGCGCGCCGAGAAGTGCGAACTTCTTCATCAGTAACTCCTTCGAGGGTAGGACTTCGATTGGCAGGAGAAAGGGGTTGGCCCAGGCTGCCCGTGCAGAAGTGAAGGTTCTTGTCGTCTGCGCGCATTGCCGTGGCGGGTTTCTCGTGGAAAACCACGCCATCCAGGGTGAGCGGCATTCTAGCGACAGCCCCTGGGCGGTTATTTCTTCAATGCGACAACTAATTATAGAAGCACCGGAGAGCGGGCTCCGACGTCTTGACGGGGCGGATTTTAGGTGATCAAGGAGGGAAGAGTAAAACCAATTTTCATTGCAGGTATCGGGCCAACGGATGTACGCCTCAATGAATACGGGGCCTCCAGCCTGGGGGCGGTTTTCTGGAGTTCAGAAAAGGCGCACAGCAAGCGTGCGAAATGTTTCCAGGCGCCTCATTTTGTCGCAGCGGGGCGGGGCGGTGTTACCGCATGCCATTCGGCGTCGGGCATCAACCTGTAGGAGCGGGCCCTGCCCGCGATTCGCGCGCAGGGCGCGCTCCTACATGGGAATGGCGTGGGTGGGGTGGCGTAGGAGCGAGCTTGCTCGCGAACACACTCCGCTGCGGGGCCCATTCGCGAGCAAGAACTAGGCGTCCCCCTCGATCCTACGAAGAGCATCCTGGCGCGGTCTGTCCTACAGTGGAAGAAAGAAAAACGCCCCGGCAAGCCGGGGCGTTTTTCGTTGCGGAGGCGGATCAGGCGGCTTTCATCGCCCGGTGGGTGTCCACCAGGTGCTGCACCACGCCCGGGTCGGCCAGGGTGGAGATGTCGCCCAGGGCGTCGTACTCGGCGGTGGCGATCTTGCGCAGGATGCGGCGCATGATCTTGCCCGAGCGGGTCTTCGGCAGGCCCGGGGCCCACTGGATGACGTCCGGGGTGGCGATCGGGCCGATCTCCTTGCGCACCCAGGCCTTGAGTTCCTGGCGCAGTTGCTCGTTGGCTTCCTCGCCGGCGTTCAGGGTGACGTAGACGTAGATGCCCTGCCCCTTGATGTCGTGCGGCACGCCGACCACCGCGGCCTCGGCCACTTTCGGGTGGGCGACCATGGCGCTCTCGATCTCGGCGGTGCCCATGCGGTGGCCGGAGACGTTGAGCACGTCGTCGACGCGGCCGGTGATCCAGTAGTAGCCGTCCTCGTCGCGACGGGCGCCGTCGCCGGTGAAGTACATGCCCTTGAAGGTCTTGAAGTAGGTGTCGACGTAACGGTCGTGGTCGCCGTACAGGGTGCGCGCCTGGCCCGGCCAGGAGTCGAGGATCACCAGGTTGCCCTCGGCCGCGCCCTCGATGATGTTGCCCAGGTTGTCCACCAGGGCCGGCACCACGCCGAAGAACGGCTTGGCGGCGGAGCCCGGCTTCAGCGCGTGGGCGCCCGGCAGCGGGGTCATCAGGCAGGCGCCGGTCTCGGTCTGCCACCAGGTGTCGACGATCGGGCAGCGCGACTGGCCGACGGTCTCGTAGTACCACTGCCAGGCTTCCGGGTTGATCGGTTCGCCCACCGAGCCCAGCAGGCGCAGGCTGGAGCCGTCGGCGCCTTCGACCGCGGCCTTGCCCTCGGCCATCATGGCGCGGATGGCGGTGGGCGCGGTGTAGAGGATGTTGACCTTGTGCTTGTCGACGATCTTGGCGACGCGGCTGATGTCCGGGTAGTTCGGCACGCCTTCGAACAGCACGGTGGTCGCGCCGTTGGCCAGCGGACCGTAGACCACGTAGCTGTGGCCGGTGACCCAGCCGATGTCGGCGGTGCACCAGAAGACCTCGCCGGGACGGTAGTCGAACACCCGCTCATGGGTCAGCGAGGCGTACACCAGGTAGCCGCCGGTGGTGTGCAGCACGCCCTTGGGCTTGCCGGTGGAGCCGGAGGTGTAGAGGATGAACAGCGGGTCCTCGGCGCCCATTTCCTTCGGCGCGCAGGTGGTGCCGGCGACCTTCATCAGGTCTTCGTACCAGACGTCGCGGTGCGCGTTCCACTTGATGTCCGAACCGGTGCGCTTGCAGACGATGATCTTCTGCACGCTGTTGGTTTCCGGGTTGGTCAGGGCGTCGTCGACGTTGGACTTGAGCGGGGTCTTCTTGCCGCCGCGCACGCCTTCGTCGGCGGTGATCACGATCTTCGAGCGGCAGTCGATGATGCGCCCGGCCAGGGCTTCGGGGGAGAAGCCGCCGAACACCACGGAGTGAATGGCGCCGATGCGGGTGCAGGCGAGCATGGCCACCACGGCTTCCGGGATCATCGGCATGTAGATGGTCACCACGTCGCCGCGGTGCACGTCCTGGCCGCGCAAGGCGTTGGCGAACTTGCAGACCTGCTCGTGCAGCTGGCGGTAGGTGATTTCCTGGTGCTCGGACGGGTCGTCGCCTTCCCAGATGATCGCCAACTGGTCGCCGCGCTCGGCGAGGTGGCGGTCCAGGCAATTGTAGGAAACGTTGAGCGTGCCGTCGGCGAACCACTTGATGTCGACGTGGTGGTCGTCGAAGGAGGTCTGCTTGACCTTGGTGAAGGGCTTGATCCACTCCACCCGCTGGGCCTGCTCGCGCCAGAAGCCGTCGGGGTTGACCACCGACTGCTGGTACAGCTTCTTGTAGCTGGCTTCGTCGGTCAGGGTATTGGCGGCCACTTCGGGACGCACGGGATACACGGATGCCGCACTCATGACGCATTACCTCGGTTCGGAGTGTTGTTCTTGTTGGGACCAAGTTGTAACGGCCGGGGTGCGCAGGGACCATACGACCATGGTCTTACCAATCCTTAGTCGTAGTGATAGGCCCCATCAGCCCGGCTGACGGGGCCTGCGGCAATGCGTCACAGTCCCAATAGACGAGGCAGTCCGAGAGAGATCAGAGGTACGTAGGTGATCAGCAGCAGGAACACCAGCAGCACGCTCAGCCACGGCAGGGCCGCGCGCACCGTGGCACCCAGCGGCATGCCGGTGACCGCCGAGGTGACGAACAGGTTGAGCCCCACCGGCGGGGTGACCAGGCCGATCTCCATGTTCACCACCATGATGATGCCCAGGTGGATGGGGTCGATGCCCAGCTCCATGGCGATGGGGAAGAGGATCGGCGCCAGGATCAGGATCACCGCCGACGGCTCCATGAAGGCCCCGGCGACCAGCAGCAGGACGTTCACCAGCAGCAGGAACTGCCAGGGGCGCAGGCCCAGGTCGACCATCCAGGCGGTGACCTGCTGGGGAATCTGCTCGGTGGTCAGCACATGGGCGAAGAGCATGGCATTGGCGATGATGAACATCAGCATCACCGACAGCTTGCCCGACTCCAGCAGTACCCGCGGCACCTCGCGCCAGGCCAGGTCCTTGTGCACACACAGGGCCACCCAGGCGGAGTAGACCGCGGCCACGGCAGCCGCCTCGGTGGGGGTGAACAGGCCGCCGTAGATGCCACCGAGGATGATCACCAGCAACAGCAGCCCCCACACCGCCTCGCGCACGGAGCCCAGCAACTGCGCCAGGCTGGCCCTCGGCAGCGCCGGCAGGCGGCGCACCCGCGCCACCACGTAGATCGCCAGCATCAGCACCAGGCCCAGCAACACGCCGGGGATCACCCCGGCCATGAACAGCGTGCCCACCGACTGCTCGGTGGCCGCGGCGTAGACCACCATGACGATCGACGGCGGGATGAGGATGCCCAGGGTGCCGGCGTTGCACAGGATGCCGGCGCCGAAGGCTTGCGGGTAGCCGGCGCGGACCATGCCGGCGATGGCGATGGAGCCCACCGCGGCGACCGTGGCCGGGCTCGAGCCGGACAGCGAGGCGAACAGCATGCAGGCCAGCACCGCACCTATGGCCAGGCCGCCGCGGATGTGCCCGACGCAGGCATTGGCCAGGGCGATCAGCCGCCGCGCCACGCCGCCGGTGGTCATGAAGGCGCCGGAGAGCAGGAAGAACGGGATGGCCAGCAGGGTGTAGTGCTCGCTGGTCTCGAACAGCTTGATGGCCAGCGAGCGCACCGAATCCTGGCTGAACAGCATGAGGGTGAGCGAGCCGGCCAGGCCCAGGGAGATGGCGATGGGCACGCCGATGAACATCAGCGCGAACAGCAGGATGAACAGAACCAGCACCGTCATGGCCGCACCTCCTCGGCGTCCTGCAGCTTCAGCGCCTCGGCGGCCTCATCGGCCAGGCCGAGCCCGGTCTGCCGTCCGCGCAGGATGCGCACCAGCACCTGGAGGAAGCGGACGAACACCAGGGCGAAGCCCAGGGGCACGACCAGCGCTATGTGCCACTGGCGCACGCCGAAGTGGGCCAGGTCCTCGGCGCCGATGCCGGCGCCGCGCAAGGTGTTCACCCAGTCGAAGCTGCCCACCGCGAGCAGGCCGGCGTAGGCCAGGCAGCACAGGCAGGCGAGCAGGCCGAGCCAGCGCTGCACGGGGCGCGACGCCAGGCGCACCAGTACATCGACGCCGATGTGCCCGGCCGTGCGCACGCCATAGGCCAAGCCGAGGAAGATCAGGGCGGCGAACAGCGCCTTGGTCAGCGCGTTGCTCCAGCTCATGTCCTGGGCCAGGCCGAGGATGGCGTCGCCCACGGCGTAGCTCGGGCCGCTGAGCGCCGGCCAGGCGTCGCCCAGGTCGTAGAACAGGGTGAAGACGTTGGTCACCACTACGTAGAAGAAGGTCACCAGGGCCATGGCCGCCAGCAGCAGGGCGATGAGGCCCTCCTCCAGGCGCTCGCAGGCACGCTTGAGTCGTTGCATGACTTCGCTCCGGGATGGTTCGGGGGAGGATTCAGAGAGGATGGTTGGCCGCTTCCGCGGCCTGGATCAGCTCGGGGCCGATGTCGTCGGCGAACTTGCGCCACACCGGCTGCATGGCCTGGCGCCAGCTGGCGCGCTGGGCCGGGGTGAGTTCGTGGATCTGGCTGGCGCCGCTGCCGGCGATCTGCTGGCGGGCCTGCAGGTTGAGCTCGGCGGCCTGGCGGTTGACCTCCGCCGAAACCTCGTCCATCACCGCCTGCAGCGGCTCGCGCAGGTCCGCCGGCAGGCCGTTCCAGAAGGCGGCATTGGTGATCACCATGTAGTCCACCAGCCCGTGGTTGGAGGCGGTGAAGTGCTTCTGCACCTCGAAGACCTTCTGACTGGCGTAGTTCGACCAGGTGTTCTCGGTGCCATTCACCACGCCGCTCTGCAGGCCTTGGTAGACCTCGGCGAAGGACATCTTGCGGGAGATCGCGCGCAGGGCGCGGAACTGTTCGTCGAGCACCGCCGAGGCCTGCACGCGGAACTTCAGGCCGCGGGCATCGGCCGGCTCGAGCAACGCGCGGTTGGCCGACAACTGCTTCATCCCGTTGTGCCAGTAGCCCAGGCCGAGGATGCCCTTGTCCTGCATGCTGGCCAGCAGCGCCCTGCCCTGCGGGCTGCGCTGGAAGCGGTCGACGGCGTCGATATCGTCGAACAGG
The DNA here is from genome assembly GCF_023516765.1 of Pseudomonas sp. R3.Fl. Taxonomy (NCBI): domain Bacteria; kingdom Pseudomonadati; phylum Pseudomonadota; class Gammaproteobacteria; order Pseudomonadales; family Pseudomonadaceae; genus Pseudomonas; species Pseudomonas sp. R3.Fl. The sequence continues at coordinate 5,292,287 of NZ_JAMGSO010000001.1, read as the reverse complement.
AACGGCAGGTCGAAGACCTGGATGGATTTGGCGTAGTGCTCGAACTTGGCCAGCGACGGCGCCAGCATCTGCACGTCGCCCAGCAGCAGCGCCTCCATTTCCTTGCCGTCGCCGAACAGCGAGGAGTTCGGGTAGACCTCCACGCGCACCCGGCCAGGCAGGCGCTCCTCGGCCAGGCGCTTGAACAGCAGCGCGCCCTGGCCCTTGGGGGTGTTCTCCGCCACCACGTGGGAGAACTTGATGACCACCGGAGCCTCGGCAGCCTGCGCCAGGCCGGCGCCGAACACTGCCAGGACGCCCAACAGCGCCCGTAAAGTCGAACCTAACATCGCGTCACCCTCGTTTTTCTTGTATTGGCGAGGCAGGCCGCAGGGCGGCCGGGGCTGCCCAGACTGACGCAACGATGGCGTTCGGAGAATTCGCGATTTCCCAAGGCCGCATTCGGAATTCCGGAATGCGGGCACGAAAACGCCGAGGGCCGGGGGATGTAGGAAAACTCGGGAGGAAGGAAGGCGCCGCCCGGGCGGGCGGCGCGGATCAGACGGCCTGGCGCCTCAGTTGGGCAGGCGCGCGCTGTGTTCGAGCATCAGTTGCTCGTCCTCGGCGAGCATGCCGGGGATGCAGTCGCGGAGGAATTCGACCCAGGTGCGGATCTTCGCATCGAGGAACTGCCGCGACGGGTAGAGCGCGTAGATGTTCAGGTGGAACAGGCTGTAGCCGGGCATCACCCGCACCAGGCTGCCGTTGCGCAGCCCCTCCACCGCCGAGTACACCGGCAGCGCGCCTATGCCCATGCCGGCCACCACCGCCTCGGTCAGGGCGTCGGCGGTGTTGACCTGGAAGTGGGTGTGGTCGATGTGCGCCAGCTCTTCGCCGTCCGGGCCGTGGAACAGCCACTTGTCCAGCGACATCACGCTGTTCACCAGGCGCAGGCAGCGGTGCCCGGCCAGTTCCGCCGGCACCTTGGGCGAGCCATGCCGCGTCACGTAGGCGGGGGCCGCGCAGAGCACGCTGTGGGTCTGCCCCAGGCGCTTGGAGACGAAGCCGGAGTCGGGCAGCTCGGGGGCGATCACCACCGAGATGTCGTAGCCCTCGTCGAGGATGTCGGTGGTGCGGTTGGCCAGGGTCAGGTCGAAGCTGACTTCCGAATACATCTCGCTGTACTGGGAGATCGCCTTGATCAGGTAGTGCTGGCCGATGCCGGTCATGGCATGCACCTTGAGCTTGCCGGCCGGGCGCGAGTGGGCGTCGCTGGCCTCGGCCTCGGCTTCCTCGATGTAGCCGAGGATCTGCTGGCAGCGCAGCAGGTAGCGCTGGCCGGCTTCGGTGAGGGCGATGCGGCGGGTGGTGCGGTGCAGCAGGCGGGTACGCAGGTGGGCTTCGAGCTTGGCCACGGTACGCGAGACGTAGGCCGTGGTGAGGTCCATGCGCTGGGCGGCGGCGGTGAAGCTGCCGGTCTCGGCGACACAGACGAAGGCACGCATGTTGTGCAGCAGGTCCATCATTTCTCCTGAGAGCCTGTCCGCGCGCCGTGCCGGGCGATGCCGGCTACAGCAAAGTCTTGTTACAGATTCGCGACAGGCGGCGAATTGTCGCATAACTGCCCGCGGCGAATTGTTGTTTTTCAGGCAACAATAATTCGCCCAACTGTCAGCTTATCCTGCCTCCGGCGGTTTTCTAGAATCGCCTCCCCACCGCGGCCCCTCCGCAGTTCCCAGGATTCACAGCTGTGTTCCGCCATACGCGCCAGGCTCGTTTCGCCCCTGCTCCGTCGCCCTTCCCGCAGCCCTGCGGTTGCACAGTTCCCGACTCGCCGCTGCCCCGATGAACAGCCTCACCCGCATCAGCGCGCGCCTGCCCGGCGCCGACGCGCTGCGCCAGGCGGCGTCCGCCTGGGCCCATAGCGACGGGGTGACCTGGGTGTTCATCGGCAAGACCCTGCTCACCGCCTTCCTCGCCCTGTGGCTGGCCTACCGCCTGGAGCTGCCGCAGCCGAACACCGTGCTGGTCAGCGCCTTCATCGTGCTGCAGCCGCAGAGCGGGCAGGTCCTGGCCAAGAGCTTCTACCGCATCCTCGGCACCCTGGCCGGGCTCACGGTGATGGTCACCTTCATCGCCCTGTTCGCCCAGGAGCGCGTGCTGTTCCTGCTCTGCGTGTCGATCTGGGTCGGCCTGTGCACCGCCGGCGCCGCGCGCTACCGCGACTTCCGCGCCTACGCCTGCCTGCTGGCCGGCTACACCGCGGTGATGATCGGCATCCCCGCCACCCTGCATCCGGAAGGCGCCTTCATGGCGGCGCTGTGGCGGGTGCTGGAGATCACCCTGGGCATCTTCTGCACCGGCCTGGTCAGCGCCCTGGTGCTGCCGCAGACCAGCAGCGCCGCGCTGCGCAATGCCCTGGACACACGTTTCGGCGACTTCGCCGGTCTGGCCGCCGCCGGCCTGGAAGGCACCCTCGATCACGCCCGCTTCGAGCAGGCCGCCGCGCGCATCGCCGCCGAGGCCGTGGGCCTGGAGAACCTGCGCAACGTCACCGCCTTCGAAGACCCGCACATGCGCCTGCGCAGCGGCCGCCTGGCGCGCCTGAACAGCGAGTTCATGCAGTTGACCACGCGCTTCCATGCCCTGCAGCGCCTGCTCGACCGCCTGCGCGAACGCCAGGCCGGCGCCGTGCTGGAAGTGCTGATGCCGTGCCTGGTGGAGGTCGGCGGGCTGCTCGCCGGCTGGCATGGCCGGCCGCTGCGCGACGCCGACGCGGCCTTCCTCGCCGCCCAGCTGGAGCACTGCCGCCAGCAGCTGATGCCACACATCCGCGAGGCCCGCGCCAGGCTCGCCCATGCCTGCCCGCGGGAAGCCGACCAGCTGGACTTCGAGACCGCCGCCGAGCTGCTGTTCCGCTTCGCCGGCGACCTCCACGACTACGCCCAGACCCACGCCTCCCTGGCCGCCCACAGGCACGCCCGCGAGCAGTGGAAGGAGCGCTTCACGCCCAAGGCCAACGCCGTGGCCGCGGCGGTCGCCGGGCTGCGCTGCGCGCTGCTGGTGCTGGTCGGCGGGGTGTTCTGGATCGAGACCTCGTGGCTCAGCGGCGCCACCTTCACCCTCACCTCGGTGCTGATCGCCGCGCTGTCCTCGGCCTCGCCCAACCCCAAGCGCCTGTCGCTGCAGCTGACCTTCGGCACCCTGCTGGGCGCCACGCTGGGCTTCATCCTCACCTTCCGCGTGCTGCCGCACCTGGATGGCTTCCCGCTGCTGTGCATGGTGCTGGCGCCGGTGTTCGCCCTCGGCGCCTTCCTCATCACCCGCCCACAGTGGAGCGGCTACGGCGTGGGCCTGCTGGTGTGGTTCTGCATCGCCTCGCTGCCGGCCAACCTGGCGCGCTACGACGCCTACACCTTCATCAACGAATACCTGGCCATGCTGCTGTCCATGGGCATGGCGGTGGTGGCGGCGATGGTGATACTGCCGCCCAACCGCCCCTGGCTGTGGGAGCGCCTGGAGGCCGAGCTGCGCATGCGTGTGGTGCACACCATCAGCGATCCGCTGAAGGGCCTGTCGGCCGGTTTCGAAAGCGGCACCCGCGACCTGCTCAACCAGGCCTACGGCCTGGCCAGCGGCCGCCCTGACGTGCAGCGCCGGCTGCTGCGCTGGATGTTCCAGGTGCAGGAGGTCGGCCTGGCGATCATCGAGCTGCGCCGCGAACAGGCGGTGCTGCCCGACGAGCCCTGGTACGCCGAGCACATGCCCTGGCGCCGCGCCATCCGCGCCATGGGCCGCGCGCTGATCCGCCTGTTCATCCAGCCCAGCGAGCACAACCGCCTGCGCGCCCTGGCGGCGGTGGAGCACGCCATCCACAGCACCCGCACCACCCAGGAACCGCGCCCGCCGCACTTCGACACCTCGCCGCTGCGGCGCATGTGCAGCTACCTGCACTTCATCCGCACCTCGCTGCTCGACCCCAGCTCGCCGCTGCGGGAGAGCTCGCGGGGTTGAGAAAGCCGCGCGCTCCTACCGTACCGGCAGGCCCGGCTTTTCGTAGGAGCGAGCTTGCTCGCGAACAAACGCGGTGCCATGCGGTTCGCGAGCAAGCTCGCTCCTACGAAGGGCACCTCGGCGCAGTCGACAAGACAGTTGCTCCGTGAGGCATGACATTTCCCCGTAGGAGCGGACCTTGTCCGCGATAACCGAAACCACCGGCGCGATTCGCGGATGAGATCCGCTCCTACGCCGCGCCACCTACACCATTCCCCTGTAGGAGCGCGCCCTGCGCGCGAAATCGCGGGCAGGGCCCGCTCCTACGGTTCCAGGAAGCACAGTCGTAGGAGCGGACCTTGTCCGCGATAGCCGGGCGTATCGGCGCGATTCGCGGATGAGATCCGCTCCTACGCCGCCCCACCCACGCCATTCCCCTGTAGGAGCGCGCCCTGCGCGCGAAATCGCGGGCAGGGCCCGCTCCTACGGTTCCAGGAAGCACGGTCGTAGGAGCGGACCTTGTCCGCGATAGCCGGAACCATCGGCGCGATTCGCGGATGAGATCCGCTCCTACGCCGCCCCACCCACACCATTCCCCTGTAGGAGCGCGCCCTGCGCGCGAAATCGCGGGCAGGGCCCGCTCCTACACCGGCCCCTATCGCACAACGACCGCGACACGACCGCGCAGCGTCATCATGGCCACCCTCGCCCCGCAAACCCGCGCCGTTGCTGGATTGTTGCCTTTTAGTACGAGGTATTTTTGGCTTCCAGGCATATGAATATGCCCGCCGCGGACCTACCATTTGCTTGCTGTTGAAGCGCGCCGCAACACCCAAGAACCCGATTGCAACATCCCTAAAGACATCTTCCCGATGAAGCTGATGAACTTCGTCCTGGCCGCGTGCGCCCGGATGCGGCTCCCGCTCGGGAAAAAGGCAGGAAAATTCATGAAAGCCCTAGTCGTTCTGGCCCTGGCCGGCTTCTCCTCGCTCGCCCTCGCTGCGCAAGCGGACGAGGCTGCCCAACCTCAGAGTCCGGCAGTGGAGCAATACACCTACGGAATGAACCTGGACGTCGCCCACGTGGTTTCCACCACCGACGTCTCCAACCAGTGCGGGGTCGTGCCCGCGCAGATGACCTACGAAGACTCGAAGGGCGAGCGTCACACCATCGAGTACCAGGTCTGGGGCAACGGCTGCACTGGCGGCTAGGCCCATCCGGAACGCAACCGCGAAGGGTCCACGCCCCCTTCGCGGCGCGTTGCAGGTTCTCTCCCCTCCCCCTTCCCTAACGCTGCAGCACCGACCTCGCCAGGTTGCGGCTGTGCGCCCCGAACGCCCGGATCAACGCCAATAGCTGTTCGTCCAGCTGCGCATCGTGCTGCAGCGGCGCCAGTTCGTTGCCGGCGCTGAAACCGACGCCGGCATTTGCCGGGACCGTTGCCAGCCAATGACCGATCGCCGCATCGAAGGCCGCCGCATGGGCATGGGATTCGGCCGCCACCACCTCCCGCGGGTAATCGGCCGAATACGCCGGATAGCCGTCGTCGCCGGAAGTATCGGCATAGGCGGCGAGCAGCGCCGAACCCTGCGGCTTGCGCAGCGATTCCAGCAGCCAGTCCAGCTGGTAGCGCTCCACGCCCAGGTGGCGGCTGGCCACGCGGCGGATGGCGGCCTTCTTGTCGGCATCGAAGCCGGCCATGGCCTTGAGCGCGGTCCACAGCATGCTGGCGGTGGTTTCGCCGGGCAATGGCGTGCTGTGGTAGGGCTGCGTCAGGTCCTGGAGGTAATGCATCGACCAGCCGAGGAAGCGGTAGCCCCAGTACGGGTGGCCATGTTCGAAGGCATAACGCGCCAGGCCGTGGAACTGGTAGGCGCGCCATTCCGGCCAGCTGCGCTGCAGGTAGGGCGCGCCGGCGAAGATGATCGGCGACTCGTGGTAGAAGCCCATGTGGAATGGCGCCTGGGAGCTGAACTCGTAGCCCGGGTCGCCGAACGGCTGCGGGCCGAAGCCGTAGCGCTGGCCGGCCGCGCCGGGGTTGTCGCTGAACAGGTGGATGTCGTGGCCGAAGTCCGGCTCGTCCGTGGCGCTGGCCAGCACCGCCAGGGCCGAAACGGGCTCGCCCGGCTGCAGGGCGATGAAGCGCCAGCGCGCCCAGCCGGCTAGGTCGTGGAACACCAGCACGTCGGACGCCTTCAGGTGCGGCCGTCCGGGCTGGTCGTGCCCCGGCGCGGGCTGGATGACGTTGGCCAGCTTGATCTCCGGATTCAGCCGCAGGGCCGTGAGGAAGGCCAGGCGCAAATCCTGCTCCGTGCCGGTGAAGCGCAGCGCGTCGGGGCGCGCCGGGTACTGGCGGAAGTGCTCGCGGGCGAAGCGCTCCTGCTCGTCGAGCAGCGGCACCAGGCCCTCGCGTTCGGCGGCGAGGAAGCTCTCCAGCGGCTCCATGGGCGCCGCCGGCGCAGCGGCCACGGCCGGCAGTCGGGCCAGGGCCTGGTAGCTGCCCAGGGCATGGTTGGACCACGCCCAGAGGCAACGCGGCAGGATCAGCAGGGACAGCAGCAGGCAAATGCGCAACCGGTGGCTCATGGGGCCTCCACTCTTCTCGGACGATGCCCCGCAGCCTAGCAACCCCGGCGCCGCGGGGCACTGTCGCAGGGGGCCAGGGCGATTCACCGATAAGGCCAGGCTGACCATCATCAATGGCGCCCGCGGGGCCAGCCACTACACTTGCCGGGCATGACCTGCCGGCATAGCGCCGTTGCCGCCGGCCACTGCAAGAAGGCGTTCCCCCATGCTGCAATCCGTTTCACCGAAGAACGACCTGCCGCTGAAGAACGAGGCCGATCCCCAGCGCAGCGGCGTGCTCGCCCCGTTCGGCATCGCCGCCTTCCGCATCATCTGGATCTGCAACCTGTTCGCCAACCTGGGCACCTGGGCGCAGTCGGTGGCCGCCGCCTGGGTGGTCACCGAGGCCCACGCCAGCCCGCTGATGGTGGCGATGATCCAGGTCGCCTCGGCGCTGCCGCTGGTGCTGCTGTCGATCCTCTCCGGGGTGCTGGCGGACAACCACGACAGGCGCAAGATCATGCTCGTCGGCCTGTCCATCGAACTGTCCGGCGCCGCCCTGGTGACGCTGCTGGCGTTCCTCGGCTACCTCGACCCGCTGCTGCTGATCGCTTCCATCCTCTGGCTGTCCCTGGGCAGCTCCATCACCATCCCGGCCTGGCAGGCGGCGGTGAACGAGCAGGTGCCGGCGCGCCTGGTGGGCGACGCGGTGCTGCTCAACAGCGTCAACTACAACGTCGCCCGCGCGGTCGGCCCGGCCATCGGCGGCCTGCTGCTGTCGGCCACCGGCGCGCCCTGGGTGTTCCTGTTCAACTGCCTGTGCTACGCCTCGCTGATCTGGGCCATCTGGCAATGGCGCCGCGAGGTGCCCAAGCGCACCCTGCCGCCGGAGCACATCGTCGAAGGGGTGGTGGCGGCGCTGCGCTTCACCCAGTACTCCAGCGTCACCCGCCTGGTGATGCTGCGCTCGGCGGTGTTCGGCCTGTCGGCCAGCGCGGTCTGGGCGCTGCTGCCGCTGCTGGCGCACCGCAACCCCGACGGCAACGCCTCGGTGTACGGCTACATGCTCGGCGCCCTGGGCCTGGGCGCCATCCTCGGCAGCACCCTGGTCGGCCGCCTGCGCAAGGTGATCGGCACCAGCCGGCTGATCAGCCTGGGCGGCGGCACCCTCGGCCTGGTGCTGCTGGTCCTCGGCACGGTGGACAACCTCTGGGTGCTGTTCCCGGCGCTGATCCTCGGCGGCAGCTGCTGGATAGCCGCGGTGGCCAGCTACAACTCGGCGGTGCAGATACTGGTGCCGGACTGGGTCAAGGCGCGCGCCCTGGCGCTGTACCAGACGGCCATCTACGGCGGCCTGGCGCTGGGCTCGTTCCTCTGGGGCCACTTCGCCGGCACCCTGGGCGTGCAGGGCGCGCTGCTGGCCGCCGGCTGCCTGCTGCTGGTGTCGGTGGCGCTGCTGTACAACTCGCGCCTGCCGGAGCTCAACCCCGGCAGCATCGCCCGCGCGCCCAGCACCCTGCCGGGGGAGCCGACCTTCGTCTTCGACACCCAGCGCGGCTCGGTGCTGGTGACCATCGAATACCGCATCCCGGCCGAGCGCACCCGCGACTTCGTCCGCGCGGCCAAGGCGCTGCGCCGCCTGCGCCTGCGCAACGGCGCCGAACGCTGGGCGCTGTACCGCGACATCAGCGACAAGGAGGCCTGGCAGGAGGTGTTCCTGGTGGACAACTGGATCGCCCACCTGCGCATGCTCGACCGCATGACGCTGGAGGACAAGACCATCATCGACACGGTCACCAGCCTGCATGCGGGGGATGCGCCGCCGAAGATGCGGCATGGGGTGAGCTATGAGTCGGGGAGCTACGAGGCGCCGCCGGAGACGTTGGGGTGATGGAGGATTCGAGCACGCAGGTAATTCTGCTGCCGGGGCTGAACATCGCCCCCTCTCCCCAGCCCTCTCCCTGAAGGGAGAGGGTTAGGGAGAGGGTTAGGGAGAGGGCCGGCGCCAACCCCGACACACCGGCCTGACCGACTGATTACCCTCGACCCTAAATCGCCAACCCCACCAACACCGCACACTCCACCAACTCCACCAAAGCCCCCGCCGTATCCCCGGTCGTGCCATCCAGTCGCGCCATCAGCCGGTTGCGCCACCAGAGGAACACTGCCAGCCCCACCACCAGCGCCACCAGGCCGCTCAGGCCGGTGAGCGGCATCAGCGCGGCGTTGAGCGCCAGCATCCAGGGCAGCGCGCGGCGCGGCAGGTGGTCGGCCAGGGCCTGGCCGAGGCCGCCGGGGCGGGCGTAGGGAGTGGTGAGGAACAGCAGCGGCAGGGCCACCCGCGCGAGCCAGGGCGCCAGCAGCAGGGCCCAGAAGTGGTGGGCGTCGAGCAGCGCCGCGATGGCGCAGAACTTCACCAGCAACAGCACTACCAGCACCACCACCGCCACCGGGCCGCTGCGCGGGTCCTTCATGATCGCCAGGGTGCGCTCGCGGTCGCCCAGGCCGCCCACCCAGGCGTCGGCGGTGTCGGCCAGGCCGTCCAGGTGCAGGGCGCCGCTGAAGGCCACCCATACGGCCAGCAGCAGCGCGGCGTGCAGCAGCAGGTAGGTCTCGCCGAAGAAGTAGCCCAGCGCATAGAGCCCGCCCCCCATCAGCGCCCCCACCAGCGGGTAGAACAGCGTGGCGCGGCCGAACTGCTCGGGCGTGGGCACCTCGCCCAGGCGGATCGGGATGCGGCTGAGGAACTGCAGGGCGATCAACGGCAGGAACAGGTTGCTCATCGGGGCGCGCTCACGGCGGACTCGACCGGTTGGATGTTCCAGCCGCCGGCCTGCGGCTCGATGCGCAGCGCCAGCCGTTCGCCGTGGGCGACGCTCACCTGCAGCAAGTGCTCGCGCGGCAGGCCCTGGGCGCGCGCGCCGAGCAGGCGCATCACCCCGCCATGGGTCACCAGCAGCAGGTGCTTTCCGGCATGCGTCGCGTACAGCCGCTGCAGGGCGGCGAACACCCGCGCCTCGAAGGCCGCGAGCGGTTCGCCGCCCGGCGGGGTGAAGGCGTAGGGGTCGTTCCAGAAGCGGGCTAGCGCATCGCTATCAGTCTCCATCAGCTTAGCTGCGGAAAGCCCTTCCCACTCGCCGAAATCCATCTCGCGCAGGTCCGGTTCCAGGTGCAATGGCAGGCCGCTTGCGGCCGACAGGCGCTCGGCGAAGGCGGCGCAACGGCGCAGCGGCGAGCTGACCAGGGCCTCCCAGGGCTGCTCCAGGCCCAGGCCGGCCTGCATCTGCGCCCAGCCGGCGGCGGTCAGGGCGTCGTCCAGGCGGCCGCGGAAGCCGCCGCCCAGTTCGGTTTCGCCGTGGCGCAGCAGGTCCAGGCGCAGGCTCATGCCGGGCGGTCCGACACCGCCGCCTCGGCGAAGGTGGCCATCCCGGCGTGCAGCCGGCAGGCCTGGCGCAGCAGCGGCACGGCCAGGGCGGCGCCGCTGCCCTCGCCCAGGCGCAGGCCCAGGTCCAGCAGCGGCTGCGCCTCCAGGGCCTGGAGCACGCGCTGGTGGCCGGGCTCGGCGCCGCTGTGGGCGAACAGCAGCCAGTCGCGGCACTGCGGGTTGAAGCGCACCGCGCAGAGCGCCGCGACGCTGCAGATAAAGCCGTCCACCAGGGCCACGATGCCCTTCTGCGCGCAGGCCAGGTAGGCGCCGGCCAGGGCCGCCACCTCGAAGCCGCCGAGGCGGCACAGGGCCTCGAAGGGGTCGGCACAGTGCCCGCCATGCAGGGCCAGGGCGCGTTCGATGACCTCGGCCTTGTGCGCCACGCCTCGCGCGTCCAGGCCAGTGCCGGGGCCAACCAGAGGCGCCGCGCGCTCGCCCAGCAGGCCGCAGGCCAGCGCCGCGGCGCAGGTGGTGTTGCCGATGCCCATCTCGCCGCCGATGAACAGCTCGCTGCCGGCCTGTTGCGCGCGGCGCACGGATTCGCGCCCGGCCTCCAGGGCGATCAGGCACTGCGCGGCGGTCATCGCCGGCTCGCGGGCAAAGTTCAGGGTGCCGGCGCCGACCATCAGGTGCAGCACGCCGGGCAGCGGTTCCAGGGGCACGGCGGTGCCCAGGTCGATCACTTCCAGGCGAGCGCCCAGGTCGCGGGCCAGCACGCTGATGGCCGCGCCGCCGCGCACGAAGTTGCGCAGCATCTCGCCGGTCACCGCCTGCGGGTAGGCCGAGACGCCCTCCTCCACCACGCCGTGGTCGCCGGCGAACAGGGCGATCCACAGGTGCTCCAGGCTCGGCCGCTCGCGGCCCTGCAGGCTGGCCAGGTGCACGGCCACCTCTTCCAGGCGGCCCAGGGCGCCGCGCGGCTTGGTCAGCTGGTCCTGGCGCGCGGCGGCCTTGTCGCGCGCCACGCGGTCCGTGGGTTGGCACGCTTCGCGCCACCATTGCAGGCTCATACGGGGTCTCCCTTGAGGGTCATGGGCAGGCCGGCGACGGTGAACAGCACCCGCTCGCTGGCCTCGGCCAGGGCCTGGTGCAGCCAGCCGGCCTCGTCGACGTAGCGCCGCGTCAGCTCGCCCAGGGGCACCACGCCCAGCCCGGTTTCGTTGCTGACCAGCAGGATGCGGCCCGGCAGGGCCGGCAGCGTGGCCAGCAGTTCGTTCACTTCATGTTGCAGGTGCGCGCCGTCGTCGGCGAGCAGCAGGTTGGTCAGCCACAGCGTCAGGCAGTCCACCAGCAGGCAGCGGTCCGGCGCGGCGTGCTCGGCGAGGGCCCGCGCCAGGTGCAGCGGTTCCTCCACCAGGCCCCATTCGGCGGGGCGGCGGTCGCGGTGCTGGCGGATGCGCTCGCCCATCTCGCCGTCGCCGATCTGCGCGGTGGCGAAATAGGTGACCGGCAGGCCGCTGTCCCGGGCCAGGCGCTCGGCCAGGCGGCTCTTGCCGGAACGGGCGCCGCCGAGGATGAGTTCAAGCATGGGTTTTCTCCGGGGAAGTCATGTCCTGTAGGAGCGAGCTTGCTCGCGAACCCGCCTCGCTGCGATCCCGTTCGCGAGCAAGCTCGCTCCTACGAAGAGCGGTAACTGCGGCCCTTGGCTCAAAGGCCACACAGGGATTTCAGCTTTTGGGTGTCCAGATACGCCTCCACCTGGTCCGCCAGGCGCTCAATGTCGCGCTCGCGCAGGGCGTGGTAGTCCTGCTCGACCACCTCGCCCAGGCCGGCCCAGCGCAGCAGCGCGGCGCAGGCGGCGGGGGATTCGAACAGACCGTGCAGGTAGGTGCCCATGACCTGGCCGTCGGCGCTCAGGGCGCCGTCGCAGCGGCCATCGTCCAGGCGCACCGCAGGGCTCTCCAATGCCGGCCCGCTGGTGACGCCGGCGTGGATTTCGTAGCCGCCGACCTCGGCGTCTTCCAGGGCCAGCCGGCCACGGACGTTGCGCAGTTGCTTCTCCGGTTCCAGCACGGTGTCCAGCTCCAGCCAGCCGAGGCCGGCGCTGCCGCCGGCGGCGCCTTCCAGGCCGTGGGGGTCGGACAGCGTGCGGCCGAGCATCTGCAAGCCGCCGCAGATGCCCAGCAGCTTGCCGCCATAGCGCAGGTGGCGCTCGATGGCGGCGTCCCAGCCCTGGGCGCGGAGGAAGGCCAGGTCCGCGCGCACGCTCTTGGAGCCGGGCAGGATGACCAGGTCCGCCGCCGGCATCGGCTGGCCAGGGCCGACGAAGGTCAGTTGCACCTGCGGGTGCAGGCGCAGCGGGTCGAAGTCGGTGTGGTTGCTGATGCGCGGCAGCACCGGCACCGCCACCTTGAGGCTTTCCCCGGCCTTGGCGGCCTGGCGGGTGTCGATGGCGTCCTCGGCTTCCAGGTGGAAGTCCATCAGGTAGGGCAGCACGCCCAGCACCGGGATGCCGGTGCGTTCCTCCAGCCAGTCCAGGCCCGGCTGCAGCAGGCCGATGTCGCCGCGAAAGCGGTTGATGACGAAGCCCTTCACCCGCGCCCGCTCGCTTTCCGAGAGCAGTTCCAGGGTGCCGACCAGATGGGCGAAGACGCCACCGCGGTCGATGTCGGCAATGAGGATCACTGGGCAGTCCACCGCTTCGGCGAAGCCCATGTTGGCGATGTCGTTGGCGCGCAGGTTGATCTCCGCCGGGGAGCCGGCGCCTTCCACCATCACCACCTGGTAGGCGTCGAGCAGGCGCTGGTGGGATTCCAGCACGGCCTGTTTGGCGACCCTTTTGTAATCGTGATAGGCGGCGGCGTTCATGCTGGTCACCGCGCGGCCGTGGATGATCACCTGGGCGCCCACGTCGCTGTTGGGCTTGAGCAGCACCGGGTTCATGTCGGTGTGCGGCACCAGGTGACAGGCCTGGGCCTGTACCGCCTGGGCGCGGCCGATCTCGCCGCCGTCGGCGGTCACCGCGCTGTTCAGCGCCATGTTCTGCGGCTTGAACGGCGCCACCGCCACGCCCTGGCGGCGCAGCCAGCGGCACAGCGCGGTCACCAGGGTGCTCTTGCCGGCGTCGGAGGTGGTGCCCTGCACCATTAAAGTAGTGCCTTGCACCATCAGGGTGGTCATGTCGGGCTCCATTCGCCGAGGGCCTGGCCCAGGCGCTGCCAACCGGCTTCGTCGGCGGGCAGGCCGAAGCGCAGGCTCGGCGGGCTGTCGAAAAGGCGTACGAGGATGCCGCGGCGAGCCAGGTGCTCGTGCAGTTCGCCGGCCCGAGGGTAGGCAAGCCACTGGAACAGCGCGGTGCCCTGGGTCAGCAACCGGTGCGTTTTCAGAAGCGCGGCCAGGCGTGCGCCGGCCTGCTCCAGCGCTGCGCGGCGTTCACCTTGCCGCGCATGGTCGGCCAGGGCGTGCCGGGCCACCCAGCGCGTCGGCCCGCTCACCGCCCAGGGCCCGAGCAGCTCGGCCAGGCCCCGCAGCAACGCCGGCTCGGCGAAGGCAAAGCCCAGGCGCGCGCCGGCCAGGCCGAAGAACTTGCCCAGCGAACGCAGCACCACCAGGCCCGGCTGGCCGCCGGCCAGGGGCAGCAGGCTGTGGCCGGGGGTGCAGTCCATGAAAGCCTCGTCCACCACCAGCCAGCCGCCGCGGGCCCGCAGGCGCTCGTGCCAGGCCAGCAGGCGTTCGCAGTCGAAGCGTCGGCCGGTGGGGTTGTTGGGGTTGACCAGCAGCAGCACGTCGAGCTGGTCGATCAGGCCGTCCACCTCATCGTCGGCCAGCTCCAGCAGCTCATGGCCATGCTGTTTCCAGGCCACCGCGTGTTCGGCGTAGCAAGGCGCGAGCACGCCGACCCGGCCCGGTGCGCGCAGACGCGGCAGGGCCTGGATCGCCGCCTGGCTGCCGGGCAGTGGCAGCAATGAGTCACAGCCGTAGTAATCGCGCGCGGCCTGTTCCAGGCCGTCGTCGTCTTCCGGCAGGCGCTGCCAGGCGCTGGCGGGGATGTCCGCCAGCGGCCAGGGCCAGGGCGCGATGCCGGTGGACAGGTCGAGCCAATCCTCCAGCGCGATGCCGTAGCGCCGCGCGGCTGCGCGCAGCTTCCCGCCGTGCTCAAGCATGCAGCAGCGCCCCCAGGCCGAGGATCGCCAGCAGCCACAGCAGCACGCCCTGGCGCACCAGGGCCAGGGCCCGCCAGATGTCGCGGGCGCCGGGCGCCGGGCCTTCGCCCAGCTGCGGGCGTTCGTGCAGTTCGCCGTGGTAGACGGCGTTGCCACCCAGGGCCACGCCCAACGCACCGGCGCCGGCGGCCATCACCGGGCCGGCGTTGGGGCTGTCCCATTGCGGCGCCTGGCGGCGCCAGCTGCGCAGGGCCAGGCGGGTGTTGCCGAGCAGCGCATAGGTCAGCGCGACCAGGCGCGCGGGGATGTAGTTGAGGGCGTCGTCGATCTTCGCCGCGGCCCAGCCGAAGCGTTCGAAGCGTGGGTTGCGGTAGCCCCACATGGCGTCCAGGGTGTTGCTCAGGCGATAGAGCACCACGCCCGGCGCGCCGGCCACGGCGAACCAGAACAGCGCGGCGAACACCGCGTCGCTGCCGTTCTCCAGCACCGATTCGGTGGCGGCCTTGGCCACCGCGCTGTCGTCCAGTTCGGCGGTCTCGCGGCTGACCATGTAGCCCACGCGCTTGCGCGCCTCGGGCAGGTCGCCGTCGCGCAGGGCCAGGGCCACGGGTTCAGCGTGCTCGCCCAGGCTGCGCAGGCCGATGGCGGCGTAGAGGGCGATGGCGGAGACCAGCCAGCCGAGGTGCGGGACCAGTGTTAGCAACCAGGTGATGAAGGTCAGTGGCAGCACGGCCAGGGCCCAGGCGGTGACGCCGTGGCTGCGCCAGCCTAGGCCGGGGGTGTGGTTATCGGAGGTTGGGGAGTTTGGAAGAAGAGCGCCCTCTCCCCGGCCCTCTCCCTGAAGGGAGAGGGAGTCGACGCTGCCAACCGGCAAGTCTGGCGTACGTGAACGGTTGAAGCGGCGTTCCAGGCGGTCGGCCAGGCGGCCGAAGGCCACCAGCGGGTGCCAGCGCTTCGGCTCGCCCAGCAGGCCGTCCAGGGCCACGCCGGCGACGCTCAGCAGGGCCAGGCTCATGGGTGTTCTCCCCAGTGATTTTCATAAAGCAGTTCGTTCAGCGGGCGCGGCTGGCGCCAGCCTTCCAGGGCCAGCATGGGCGCCGGGTAGAACTCCGCCACCGGGCCCAGGCAGAGCACCGCCACCGCCTCGCTGCCCGCCGGCAGGCCGAGCAGTTCGCCCAGGGCGGCGGGTTCGAACAGCGACACCCAGCCCATCCCCAGGCCTTCGGCGCGGGCCGCCAGCCAGAGGTTCTGGATGGCGCAGGCCAGCGAGGCCAGGTCCATCTGCGGCAGGGTGCGGCGGCCGAAGACGTGGGCCTCGCGGCCGTCCGCCAGGGCCGCCACCAGCAGCTCGGCGCAGTCGCGGATGCCCTCGACCTTCAGCCGCATGAATTCTTCGGAACGCTCGCCCAGGGCCTCGGCGGTCTTCACCCGCTCCGCCTCCACCAGGCCGTGGATGGCCTCGCGCAGTGCCGGGCGGGTGATGCGGATGAAGCGCCAGGGCTGCATCAGGCCGACGCTGGGGGCCTGGTGCGCCGCTTCCAGCAGCCGCGCCAGCAGCGCCGGGGCCACCTCGCCGCCGCTGAAGTGGCGCATGTCGCGGCGCTCGGCGATGGCGCGGTAGATGGCCGCGCGTTCCTCGGGGCTGTAGGCGTGCTCGTTCATGGGCGGAAGATCGCGGCGGCGGCCGCCGGGTTCGACGGCAGGTAGAAGTGG
The DNA here is from genome assembly GCF_023516765.1 of Pseudomonas sp. R3.Fl. Lineage (NCBI taxonomy): Bacteria > Pseudomonadati > Pseudomonadota > Gammaproteobacteria > Pseudomonadales > Pseudomonadaceae > Pseudomonas > Pseudomonas sp. R3.Fl. Next base: position 5,276,507 of record NZ_JAMGSO010000001.1, on the reverse strand, counting down.
ATGTAGGTCGCGGTCAGTCGGCCCAGGCGGAACACCGCCTCGGCCACCGGCTTGGCGTTCGGGCAGCTGCCGCGCAGGGCCGGTTCCAGTTGGCTGTCCAGCAGCGAATGGTGGAAGGTGTGGCCACGCAGCGGGCCTTCCGGCAGCTCCACTTCCTGCAGGGCCAGGGCCGCGAGGCGCTTCTGCAGGGTGGCGCGGCCGGGCAGCAGGCCGAGCAGCCGACCGCTGCGGCCCTCGGCATCGGTCAGGCCGTCGAGCAGGTAGAGCATGCCGCCGCACTCGGCCAGCAGCGGCTTGCCGGCGGCGTGGTGGGCGCGGATGGCCTCGGCCATGGCGCGGTTGTTCTCCAGTTGCGCCAGATGCAGCTCGGGGTAGCCGCCGGGCAGGTAGAGGCTGTCCACCTCCGGCAGGCGTTCGTCGGCGAGCGGCGAGAAGAACTTCAGCTCGGCGCCCAGTTCGCGCAGCAGGTCGAGGTTGGCCTGGTAGAGGAAGGCGAAGGCGGAATCCCGCGCCACGCCGATGCGCACACCGGCCAGGGACGCTTGCAGTTCGCGCTCGGTGGGCGCGGCGAAAGTCACCGGCGGCGGCAGGTCCACCGCGCTGCTGGCGGCCAGGGCATCGGCGGCGGCATCCAGGCGCGCGTCCAGATCGGCCAGCTCCTCGGCCTGCACCAGGCCCAGGTGGCGGCTGGGCAGTTCCAGGTCGGCGCTGCGCGGCAACGCGCCGTACCAGCGGATCCACTCCGGCAGGCTGTCGCGCAGCAGGTCGCTGTGGCGCTGGCTGCCGACGCGGTTGCCGAGCACGCCGGAGAACGGCAGGCCGGGCTGGTAGGTGGCCAGGCCCACGGCCAGGGCGCCGAAGGTCTGCGCCATGGCCTGGCCGTTGATCACCCCGAGCACCGGCACGTTGAAGGTACGCGCCAGGTCGGCCGCCGAGGGCGTGCCGTCGAACAGGCCCATCACCCCTTCGATGAGGATCAGGTCGGCCTCCCCCGCCGCTTCCCAGAGCAGCCGGCGGCTCTGCGCCTCGCCGACCATCCACAGGTCGAGCTGGTGCACGGGCGCGCCGCTGGCGCGGGCGAGGATCATCGGGTCGAGGAAGTCCGGGCCGACCTTGAACACCCGCACCCGGCGCCCCTGGCGCGCGTGCAGGCGGGCCAGGGCGGCGGTGACGGTAGTCTTGCCCTGCCCCGAGGCGGGAGCGGCGATCAGCAGCGCCGGGCACTGGCGCGCCTGGGTCATCAGAACTCCACCCCTTTCTGCGCCTTGATGCCGGCCTTGAAGGCGTGCTTGACCAGGCCCATCTCGGTGACGGTGTCGGCGGCGTCGATCATGCCCTGCTGGGCGGCGCGGCCGGTGACCACCACGTGCTGGTGCGCCGGGCGCGCGGCGATGTCCGCCAGCACGGCATCCAGTTCCAGGTAGCCGTGCTTGAGGGCGATGTTCAGCTCGTCCAGCAGCACCAGGCCGACGGCCGGGTCGGCCAGCAGCTCGCGGGCCACGTCCCAGGCCTGCCGGGCTTTCTCGATGTCGCGCTGGCGGTCCTGGGTCTCCCAGGTGAAGCCCTCGCCCATCACGTGGTAGCGCACCTGCTCGGGGAAGCGCCGGAAGAAGGCTTCCTCGCCGGTGCTCGCGGCGCCCTTGATGAACTGCACCACGCCGGCCTGCATGCCGTGGCCGAGGGCGCGGGCGAGCATGCCGAAGGCCGAGCTGCTCTTGCCCTTGCCGTTGCCGGTGAGCACCAGCAGCACGCCGCGCTCGTCCCGGGCCTGGGCGATCTTCTCGTCGATCACGTCCTTCTTGCGCTGCATGCGCGCGCGGTGGCGCTCGTCCTTTTCCGGGGATTCGCTCATCGTTGTGTCTCCTGGCCGAAGGCGGCCGTGCTCGCGATACCAAGGCACCGGGGCTGAAGGGGCGTGCGGGAGTGACGAAGGAAAGCAGCCGCGCGGCGCGGGGCCGTGGCTGGAAGGAGAATGCTCATCTGCCTGATCGCTCCACCGCTCTCACCCGCGCGGCTAGTAAACCGGGATGACGCGGGGCGATCGGAGCGCGGCCTGGGCAGCGCCCGACGGCTTCCTGCGCGTCGTCTTGCGCTACGGGCCGGTCTCCGGGCTCGCGAGTGAAGGTCACTGGACCTCTGCGGCTGCGCCTTCCCATGCCGTTGGCACAGTGGCTGTTGCGTCCGCGTGACTCGCCTACCGTTGCGGGGGCAGCGCCGGAATGACCGAATTGGCTCGGTTGCACCGGCTTCCCTGTTTCACCTCCAGCCGTGGCTGGAGGCACCTGTAGCAGGCGCGCAGCTTAGAGGCTGGCGGGGTGGCCGGTCAATCGGCGGCGGCGATGGGTCGCGCCGCCGGCGCGGGCGCGGCGGCCGGGTCCTGGCGGCACCAGCGCAGCCAGATGAACTGCAGCTGGACCAGGGTGGCGCGGGCCAGCTCGCGGCCTTCGGCGGGCAGCCGGTGGTCGTTTTCCAGGGCCTTGAACAGCGCCACGCTGACCGCGTCCAGGGCCTGCTCGCGGCCGGCGCGCGGGCCTCCGGCGAGCAGCAGGTCGTGCAGACGCAGCAGGTAGGCGTCGCGGGCCCGGCGTACGGGGCCGCGGGCAGCGGCCAGGCGCGCACGGAGGAACAGCAGCTCGTCGCCCAGGTCCAGCCCCAGCAGCCCACCGCGCCAGCGCGCGCGGCGCTCGGCCGGCAGGTTCTTGTAGAACTGCGCCAGGCGCAGCAGGCGGTCGGCGCTGCGGCCGTCGAACCACACCTCCGCCACCGGCAGCGGGCCGCGGGTGAGCCGCGCCAGGTCGGCGAGGATGGCCGCCAGCACGCGGCGGTAATGGCGCTGCCCGGGCGCCAGGCGCACCAGGTTGAACACCAGCACGGCGAAGGCCACGCCGACCACGGTGGCCAGCGCCGAGTTGAGGAAGTGGCCGAGGTCGTAGCTCATCTCGTTGCTCGGCCCGATGTTCTTCACATAGAAGATGCAGAAGGACGAGGCGATGGCGGCGATCGGCGGCCGCGTCATGCACAGCGCGGCGATGAACAGCGGCACGCCCAGCACCAGCGCCAATGCCGGGAAGCCATCGCACAACGGCAGTATCACCAGGCCCGCGACACCGGCGAAGGGCACCGACAGCACGATGCCGCGCAGGAAGTTCAGCCCGGCGCCGGCCGGGTTGTCGCGGCTGGCGAACAGGCTCAGCACCACACCGGTGATGGACACCGCGCCCAGGCCGCTGGGCCAGGCCGTGGCCAGCCAGAAGGCCGACACACAGAGGAACGCCAGGGCGCTGCGCAGCCCGTAGAGCAGGCCGCGTTCGATGTCGCGGTGCCAGACGATCACCCCCGGCGCGTTGCGCGGCGCCTCGCCGTAGACCAGCGCCTGCATGCTGCGCTGGGCCTCGCCGGCCATCTCCAGGGTGCGCGCCAGGCATTCCAGGCACAGGCGCTGCTGGGCGTTGTCCAGTTCCCGAGCGGCGACGCCAAGGCGTTCACGGCAGTCCTCGAAGGCGCGGTACTCGGCCTTATCCAGCAGAGCCATGACCTCGCACCGCCAGGGCTCCAGCGCGGCCGCCGCGGCCTGGTCCAGCAGCCGCCATTCCCGCGCCACCTTGCGCGCCGCACGCAGCAGGCCCAGCAGGTCGGCGTTCAGCACCCGCAGCGCCTGGGCCCGGCGCCGGCCGCTCTCGCCCTCGAACCAGGCGTGCTCGCGCTGCGCATCCACCGCCACGATGCGGCCCATGGCGCGGATCAGCGGGCCGCGCTCGTCGGCGCCGGTCAGTTCGGCAGCGGCCGCCTGCAGGCCGGTCTCCCAGGCGCCCTTGCCCTGCTCCGCCAGTTGCTGCTGCACGCGCCGCGGCCAGAGCACGATGCTCACCAGCGAGGCGCAAAGGATGCCCAGGCCGATCTCCGAGCAGCGCGCCACGGCCTGGTCGAACACCGTCATGGGCACGGCGCTGGAAGGCAGCGCGATGATCGCCGCGGTGTAGCCGGCGAGCACAAAACCGTAGGAAGAGAAGTTCTGCAGCAGCGAGGCGCCGGCGGTGCAGAATGCCAGCCAGGCGGCCATGGCCAGCAGGAAAGGCAGCGGCGCCTGGCCGAACAGGGCGATCAGCGCCACCGAGACCATGGCCCCGATGCAGGTGCCGAGCAGGCGGAACACGCTCTTGGCCAGCACCATGCCGCTCAGCGGCTGGCTGACCACGAACACCGTGACCAGCGCCCATTGCGGTTGCTGCAACTCAAAGCGGAACGCCAGGTAGAGCGCGAGAATGCCGGCCAGCAGCGACTTGCTGGCGAACTGCAGGTCCGTGCGGCGCGGGCGCAGCACGGCGCGAAAGAACTCGGTGAACAGCGAGAGGAAGGCAGGCATGCAGACATACCGGCAAAATAGTTGACCGAACTATTAAATAGCTTGCTAACAATGTCAAGAAACATCCTGTAACCTCCCTGAGTGGAAGGCGACGGATGGTCCCGTCACACAACTCCGCTAGACTCCGTGGGATGACCGAAACCGCTCAAGCCGGCCAGCTGCGCCTGGACACCTCCGCCTCCCCGCCCCTGCTGCAAGTCAGCGGCGACTGGACGCTCGCCCATTTCGCCGACCTGCAGCGCCAGGTCGGCGCCCTCGACGGCCAGCGCGCCCATGCCGGGGGCTTCGACTTCAGCCAACTCGGCGCCCTCGACACCGCCGGCGCCAGCCTGCTCGCCGACCTGATCGGCGCCAGCGGCCTGCAGCGCCTGGACGAGATCGCCGCCGACGTGCCCAGGGAGCGCCGCGACCTGCTGCGCGCGGTGGGCAGCTCCATCACCCAGTGCCGCCTGCACGAGAAAAAGCCGCCGCCGGGCAATGCCCTGGCCGACCTGCTGGAACGCATCGGCCGCGCCATGGAGGTCTTCTGGAAAGACCTGGTGGGCGTGCTCGGCTTCATCGGCCTGACCCTCGAAAGCCTGGCGCGCTGCGCCCTGAATCCCCGGCGCTGGCGGCCCACCTCGCTGGCCGCGCACATGGAGCAGACCGGCCTGGACGCCGTGCCCATCGTGGCCCTGCTGACCTTCATGGTCGGCGCCGTGGTGGCCTTCCTCGGCGCCACCGTGCTGAACAAGTTCGGCGCGGCCATCTACACCGTCGACCTGGTGGGCTTCTCGTTCCTCCGCGAGTTCGGCGTGCTGCTCACCGCCATCCTCCTCGCTGGGCGTACCGCCAGCGCCTTCACCGCGCAGATCGGCTCGATGAAGTCGAACCAGGAGATCGACGCCATCCGCGCCCTGGGCCTGGACCCGATGGAACTGCTGGTGCTGCCGCGGGTGCTGGCGTTGCTGCTGGTGCTGCCGCTGCTGACCTTCCTGGCGATGCTCTCGGGCATCGTCGGCGGCGGCGTGGTCTGCGCGCTGTCGCTGGACATCTCGCCGCGCATGTTCATGGTCATGCTGCAGAACGACATCGCCGTGCAGCACTTCCTGGTGGGCCTGGTGAAGGCACCGATATTCGCCTTCGTGATCGCCGTGATCGGCTGCCTGGAAGGCTTCCGCGTCAGCGGCAGCGCGCAGTCGGTCGGCGAGCACACCACCTCGGCGGTGGTCCAGTCGATCTTCGCGGTGATCCTCATCGACGCCATCGCCGCGCTGTTCTTCATGGAGATGGGCTGGTGAGCGAAGAAGCCATCATCCAGGTCCGCGACCTGTGCAACCGCTTCGGCGACCACGCGGTGCACGAGCACCTGGACCTGGACGTGCGCCGCGGCGAAATCCTCGGCGTGGTCGGCGGTTCCGGCACCGGCAAGTCGGTGCTGCTGCGCGCCATCATCGGCCTGCGCCGGCCCCAGGAAGGGCAGATCCACGTGTTCGGGCAGAACCTGCTGGAACTGCCACCGGAGCAGCGTTCCAAGATCGAAAGGCGCTTCGGCGTGCTGTTCCAGAACGGCGCGCTGTTCTCCTCGCTGACCGTCAGCGAGAACGTCTGCCTGCCGTTGATCGAGCATGCCGGGCTGTCCCGCGAGGACGCCGAGTACCTGGCCAAGGTGAAGATCTCCCTGGCCGGCCTGCCGCCGGAGGCCGGCGCCAAGTACCCCTCGGAGCTGTCCGGCGGCATGGTCAAGCGCGCCGCCCTGGCCCGCGCCCTGGCCCTGGACCCGGACATCCTGTTCCTCGACGAGCCCACCGCCGGCCTCGACCCGATCGGCGCGGCGGCCTTCGACCAGTTGATCCTGACCCTGCGCGAGGCCTTCGGCCTCACCGTGTTCCTGGTCACCCACGACCTGGACACCCTCTACACCATCTGCGACCGCGTCGCCGTGCTGTCGCAGAAGCGCGTGCTGGTGGTCGGCAGCCTCGACGAGGTGGCGGCCAACCCCGACGCCTGGGTCCAGGACTATTTCCACGGCCCGCGCGGCCGTGCCGCGCAGCAGGCGGCGGACCGCCTGCGGGAGGAGAACTGAATGGAAACCCGCGCCCACCACGTGGTCATCGGCCTGTTCACCGTGCTGGTGGCCATCGGCGGCCTGCTCTTCGGCCTGTGGCTGGCCAAGAACAGCAGCGACCAGCAGTACAACTACTACGACGTGATCTTCACCGAGGCGGTGACCGGCCTGTCCCAGGGCGGCACCGTGCAATACAGCGGGATCAAGGTCGGCGACGTGGTCAGCCTGCGGCTGGACCCGCGCGACCCGCGCAAGGTGCTGGCGCGCATCCGCGTGTTCGACCAGACGCCGATCCGCCAGGACACCCGTGCCAAGCTGGCCATCACCGGGGTCACCGGCACCGCCATCATCCAGCTCAGCAACGGCTCGCCGGAAAGCCCGCCGCTGGTGGGCAAGGACGGCCAGGTGCCGGTGATCAAGACCATCCCCTCGCCGCTGAGCAAACTGCTGGCCAACGGCGAGGACATCGCCACCAACGTCAGCAACCTGATCAACAACGTCAACCGCATGTTCTCCCAGGAAAACGTCGACCGCATCAGCCGCACCCTCGACCACATCGACCAGGCCACCGCGGTGATCGCCGAGCAGCGCGGCGACATCCGCCGCACCGTGCAGGAACTGGCCGCGGCCAGCGAACAGGCGAAGCTGACCCTGGCCAACGCCAGCCAGCTGCTGGGCAACGCCAACCAGTTGCTCGGCAGCCAGGGCAAGGATTCGCTGGTCAGCGCCCAGCAGACCCTCGCCGCGCTGCAACGCAGCAGCGAGAAGGTCGAGCGCCTGCTCGACAGCAACTACGACTCGGTCAACGGCGGCCTGAACGGCCTGGGCGAGATAGGCCCGGCGGTGCGCGAACTGCGTGCCACCCTGGAAAACCTGCAGCGGGTCACCCGGCGCCTGGAAGAGAACCCGACCAACTACCTGTTCGGCGGCAACCGCACCAAGGAGTTCCAACCATGAAGGCCCCCCTGCGCCTGCTCGGCTACAGCGCCCTCGCCGCCCTGCTCGGGGCCTGCTCGATCCTGCCCAAGGCGGAGACCCCGGACATCTACCTGCTGCCGGCGCAGCAGCAACCGCCGCACGCCACGCCGGCAGTGGACTGGTCGCTGCGGGTGCTGGCGCCCAGGGCCAGCCAGGTGCTGGACAGCAACCGCATCGCCGTGCAGCCCAGGGGCGACCTGCTCAGCGTCTACAAGGGCGCGCGCTGGGCCGACGGCGTCCCGCCGCTGCTGCGCGACCGCCTGCTCGACGCCTTCCGCGCCGACGGCCGCATCCAGGCCCTGAGCAGCGACGAAGTCAGCCTGCAGGCCGACCTGGAACTGGGCGGCGACCTGCGCGCCTTCCAGGCCGAATACCGCGACAGGGGCGTAGAAGCGGTGGTCATCCTCGAAGCCCGCCTGGTGCGCAGCGCCACCCAGCGCATCGTCGCGACGCGACGCTTCGAGGTCCGCCAGCCGTCCGCAGGGGAAAAGGTGCCGGAAGTGGTCAGCGCCTTCGGCCAGGCCACCGATCGCCTGGCCGCCGAGGTGGTGGGCTGGACGTTGCAGCAGGGGCAGGCGCAGAAGTTCGAGCGGTGATGGCGAAGCGCCTAATGGCAACACGTAGGGCGCATAACGCCTACGGCGTTATCCGCCGTTTGGCCTCGGTCCCCGGCGGCGCCAAGGCCAACCGTGGCGTTGGCTGTGGCCTCGGCGTATCGGCGTATAACCGCGAACGGTTATACGCCCTACGGAGCGCCTTTCGTAGGATGGGTTGAGCGAAGCGATACCCATCGCCACGGCTAGTCGGAAACTCGCCTGCGCCAACCCGGATCGGTCAAGCGATAACACTGCAGGGGACTGCGCGGAGAATCCGGTTGGGTCATTTCCAGCAATCCGGACACCATCGCCGGCCCCAGGTAGTTCTTCCGGAAGGTTGGCCGGTGCGACAACCCCAACCTGCGCATGATTTCCGAGGACTTGAGGGCTTCTCCCTTGTTGAAAGCCTGCAACAGCTGTTGCACGCTCTCGTTTACTTGGTCGGTAACTTGATCGCTTACTTGTTCGGTCTGCGCGACTTCGTCCATGGCTGCCAGTAATGCCCGCAACATGTAGTCAACGAAGGGCGTCGCCTGTGCAACATGATCGGCCTCGGCCAAGGCCGCGTAGTAGGCCTCCTGCTGGGCATGGATGACCGTCTCCACCGGCAAGTAAGCCAACAGCGGATTCCAGCGACTGAGTATCAAGGTCTGCCAGAGTCGTCCCATGCGCCCGTTGCCATCGGCGAACGGGTGAATGAATTCGAACTCGTAATGAAAAACACAACTCGCCAGTAGCGGGTGCCAGTCCGTATGGCCCAGCCACTCCAGCAACTGCCCCACCAGCGTCGGGACACGGTTGGCCGGCGGCGCCATGTGTAGCAATTGGTCACCCCGGTAGATGCCGACACCACCCTGTCGAAAATGCCCCGCGTCGTCGATGAGCCCTTCCATCAGGCTGGCGTGGGCTGCCAATAGATCGGGTTGAGAGGTCGGGTGCCAGGAAGGCAGGTATTCATAGGCGCGAAAGGCATTGCGCACTTCCTGGATTTCACGGGGCAATCCCAGCACCCGCTTCCCCTCCAGCACGGCAGTGACCTGCTCGACGCTGAGGGTGTTGTTTTCGATGGCCAGAGAGGCCTGGATGGTACGGATACGGTTGCCGCGCCGTAGTTGAGGCGTCAATGCCGAGTCGCCACCCACCGAAAGCCGACCGACCCGCTCGCAGATTTCACCGACCAATCGCAGCAGTGAAGCGGAAAGGGCAAGCGGTGGTTCATAGGCCTTCATGGCGATATCTGGTCCGAGTCTGCGCAGGCATCCGAAGCGATAGTGCGTACATTGGCGGCACTGCCACCCGTGGCAAACACCGAGCGCACGTTATTGGTTCTCCACCCGCCGCAACAGATAGGTATCCATGATCCAGCCATTGGCCTCGCGGGCCTTCAGGCGGGTGTCGCGGATGTGTTCGGCGACTTCGTCCAGGCGGCCGGCGATCAGCAGTTCGTCCGGGGTGCCGACGTAGGCGCCCCAGAAGATTTCCAGGTCCTGGCCGCGCAGACCGGTGTAGCTGTCCTGGGCATCGAGCATCACCACCACGTCCTGCACGCCGGCGGGCAGGCCTTCGCGGGCCAGGCGGCGGCCGGTGGTGATCTGCAGCGCGCCGCCTATGTGGTTGAGCGGGATGCGATGGCGCGCGGCCAGGGCCTGCACGCTGGTGATGCCGGGGATGACTTCGTAGTCGAAGCGCAGCCGGCCGCTGGCGAGGATGGCGTCGAGAATGCGGATGCTGCTGTCGTACAGCGCCGGGTCGCCCCAGACCAGGAAGGCGCCGCACCCGTCTTCGGCCACGTGCTCGTCGATCAGCCGCTCGAACAGCGCCTGCTTGGCCGCGTTGAGGTCCACCACGCTGCCGGCGTAGTCGGCCACGCCGCGCTCGCGCTCCGGCAGTTCGGCCTCCACCACGCGGTAATCGCTGCGCTCGACGTAGCGCTCGCAGATGTCGCGGCGCAGGTCGAGCAGCTTGGTCTTGCTGGCGCCCTTGTCGAGCAGGAAGAACACGTCGGCGCGGTTCAATGCCTTGACCGCCTGGAGGGTCAGTTGCTCGGGATCGCCGGCGCCCACGCCGATCAGCAGCAGTCGTTTCATGGTCATTTGCAGTGGTAGGGGCTTTCGCCTTCCAGTTCCTGGTCGGCGTCGATGTCACGGATGATCACCGTGGCCTTGGGATAGCTGGAGCAGAGCGCGTTGCGCACCGTGTAGATGCCGCTGCCCTGGGCCAGGAAGGACTTCTTGTTGAGCTTCTGTCCGTTGGCGTCGACGGCGTCTATCTCGTAGTGGCCGCCGAAGGTCTTGCAGCCGCCCAGCACCAGCAGGCTGGCGCCGAGCAACAGGGGAATCGCTTTCATTGCCTCTCCTTGTCTGCGACCGGCAAAGGTGCGAGCCGGTCATTCTGAGGATGTCGGGCCTGTTTCGACAAGCCCGGCGGCCATTTGCTCCCCGCCGGGGCGCTCAGCGCTTGCCCATGGAGCGGCGCGAACCGCGGGGCGCCGGCGGACGGCGTACATCCTTGTCGTGGGCCTTGCGCGGCTGGTAGCCGGCGGCGGCGTCCTTCTGCGCGGCGAGGGCGGCGCGGGTCAGTTCGGCCAGGGACAGCGGGGCCTGGGCCGGGGTGTCCGCGCTGTCGTCGCGCGGCGGCTGTTGCGAGGAAGTCATGATAGAGACCGGGTGAAAGATGCGGAAACGGCGCCCATCATACCCGATAGGCACCGTGCCCGCTGCTCCTCAGGCGCCGACCGGCTCCCCGGTGGGCCCCGCCGGGCGCGCCTGGCCGAGGCTTTCGTCGAAGCGCAGCAGGCGCCCGGCGTTGCCCAGCACCAGCAGGGTGCTGAGGTTGTGCAGCACGGCGGCGATCATCGCCCCGGCGGCGCCGAGCAGGCCGAAGGCGGCCGCCGCGACTATGGCCAGGGTCCAGCCCAGGCCGATCGCCACGTTCACCTGCAGGGTGCGCCGGCACTGGCGGCTCAGCCGCACGCAGGTGCCCAGGCGGCGCAGGTCGCTGCCGATCAGCACCACGTCGGCCGAGGCCAGGGCGATGTCGGCGCCGCCGGCGCCCATGGCCACGCCCACCACGCCGGCCTTGAGCGCCAGCGAATCGTTAATGCCGTCGCCCACCACCAGCGGGCGGAAGCCCTTGTCGATTTCCTCGCCGACACGGTGCAGCTTGTCTTCGGGCAGCGCCTGGGCGCTGACTTCGGCGATGCCCACCTCGCGCGCCACGCCTTCGGCGACGCTCTGGCGGTCACCGGTGAGCAGCAGTTGGCGGCCCAGGCCCAGCTCGCGCAGTTCGGCCATGGCCTGCGGCGCTTCCGGGCGCAGGCTGTCGGCCAGCAGCAGCCAGGCGCGGAAGCGCCCGCCCAGGGCCAGGCCGGCGATGGGGCCGTCGTGCTCGGGCACCGGCGCGGTGGCGATGCCCAGTTGGGCGAACAGTTCGGGCCGGCCGAGGGCTGCCTCGCCCTGCGGGGTGTGGGCGATGACGCCCAGGCCCTGGCGTTCGCGGATGTCTTCCAGCGGGTGGTAGGCATCGTGGGGCACCAGCGCAGCCAAGGCGCGGCTGACCGGGTGGCTGCTCGCCGCGCCCAGGCTGGCGGCCAACTGTCGCAGCGCCGCCGGGTCCTCCCCGGGCTCGCCGCGCAGGGCCTGCAGGCGCAGGCTGCCGTGGGTCAGGGTGCCGGTCTTGTCGACCACCAGCGAGGTCAGGTCGGCCAGTTCCTCGAGGAAGGCCGAACTGCGGATCAGGATGCCGTGGCGCGCCGCCACGGCGATGCCGGCGATGGCCGTGGCCGGCGCCGAGAGCACCAGGGCGCAGGGGCAGGCGGCGACCAGCACGGCGAGCATGGCCTGGGGGTCGTTGGTGACGAACCAGGTGACCGCGGCGATCAGCAGCACCAGCACCATGTAGCGCCCGGCGTAGCGTTCCAGCAGGCGGGTGATCGGCGGCTTGGCGCGCTCGGCACGCTGCATCAGGGCGATCACCTTGCCCAGAGTGGATTCCTCTCCGGTGCGCGTCACCTCGATGCGCAGCAGGCCGTCGAGGTTGATGGCGCCGCCGTAGACTTCCATCCCGGCCTGCGCCTCCAGCGGCACCGATTCGCCGGTGATGGGCGCGGTGTCCAGGCTGGCCTGGCCGTCCAGCACCCGGCCGTCGGCCGGCACGCGGTCGCCGGCACGCACTTCCACCTGGTCGCCGGCGCGCAGTTGGGCGTTGTCCACTTCCTCCACGGCGCCGTCGGCGCGGATGCGCCGGGCCTGGCTGCGGGTCAGGCGGCCGAGGGCCTCGATGGCTTCCTGGGAGCCGATCACACTGCGCTCTTCCAGCACGTGGCCGAAGATCATGATGATCGGCAGCAGCGCGGCGGTCAGCAGGTCGCCGGTGGCCCAGGCGCCGAGCATGGCCAGGGCGATCAACTGGTCGGTGATGCCGTGCAGGCTGGGGTGGCGCAGGCTGGCGGCGGCCGAGCGCAGCACCGGCACCGCCACCAGCAGCGAGGCGACGCCCAGCAGCATCTGCGCCACGCCTTCCTGCTGCGGCGCCAGCCAGCGCCAGAGCAGGCCGAGCAGCAGCAGGCCGAGGGCGAGCATGGCCAGGCTCAGTTGGCGGGCGGCGGCACGCTGCTCGTCGCGGCTGAGCATCGCTCCGGTGAGGTGGCCGTGGCTGTGGCCATGGTGGTGGCCGTGGTGGTGGTGTGCGCTCATCTATCGCTCAGGTCATTGGCTCGACGCGGTCTCGTCATCCTTGAGGAGGGTGGCCCGGGGCGGGAAGCGGGTGTCCGGGCGCTGTACGTATTCCTCGGCCTCGGCCTCGGTCAGCACCCAGATCTGGTTGACCTGGCCGCTGAGGCCGCTCTTCAGGGCGACGAACTTGTCCTTCAACTGCGGCATCAGGCCGTTGACGATGAACAGGTTGTTCTCGTTGCGGATGCGCACCGAGACCGCCACCGGGTAGCTCACGGTCTTCTGGTACAGGCCGAGGCTGACCACCTGCTTGAGCAGGTTGGGCTTGGGCCGCTTGAGGGTGATGACCGGGAAGCTGGCGCTGTCCACCACGCCCACCAGCATGCCCGAGGGCAGTTCGCGGCCGGCCTCGGCGCTGCCGGTGCCGAGCAGCAGGCCCAGGGCCAGCAGCAGCGCGCCCAGGGGGCGCCAGCGGTTGCCCCGCGACGAAGTGGAAGAGTGCCGGTAAGCGACAGCGTTCATGGAGTGTCCCGCCCTAGGTGTTTTCTCGGAATGTGGGTGTCGGGCCTGCGGCCCTCGGCGAGCCTAGCGCGTCCGTGTGACATCTGTCCGCCCATTGCTTCACGGCTGCGGCCCCTGGAGGATCAGGCGGCCGGCGTCGCGGGGGTCGACGGTGGTGACCGCGCCGGCCTTGCCGAGGATGCCGGGCACCCGCTCGCGGTACAGGCGCAGCAGCAGGCCGGGGTCCTGGCTGGCGGCCAGGCTGGTGATGGTCGCGGTGTCGGCATGGGCCTTGGCCAGGCGCTCGCCGGCCTGGGCGCGGGCCACCTGCAGGGTGCGGTCGGCGGCCTGGGTGGCCGCCTGGGTCTGCCGCGCGGCGTCGTTCTGCGCGCTGGCGACGTTCTGCTCGGCCAACTGGCTGGCGGTGAGCACGGCGTTGAAGGCGCTCACCGCCTCGCGCGGCAGCGAGGACTGCACGTCCACCCGCTCGATCTCGATGCCCAGCCCGCTGCCGGCGGCGGCCAGTGCCGCCAGGCTCTGGTTGACGCCCTGCTGCAGGTCGCCGCGCAGGCGCTCGCGGCGCTCGGCCACGGCGCTGTCGCTGCCGACCAGCTCGGGGCGGGCGACCAGGATGGTGTCCAGGTCGCGGGCCGCGCACACGCTCACGGCGTTGCGCGCCACCAGGCGGTCGAGCGCCGGCAGCACGTGCTCGCCCTGGAGCACGTAGGCGTAGGGGTCGACCACCTTGTAGAACACCCGCACGTCCAGTTGCACGACGCCGGCGTCGCCGGTCAGCAGGTAGCCGGAGCCGGCCGTGGCGTCGTTGACCAGGCTGACGTCGAGGTCGGCCTTCTGCGCCTGGGCCGAGCGCAGCAGGGTTTCCACCCGGCGCTCGATGACGCGCTCGGCCGCCGGCAGCAGCACCACCTGCTCGAAGGGCCGCGGCCAGGCCAGCAGCAGGCCGGGATTGGCGATGCGCTGCAGGGCGCCCATGCGCAGCACCACGGCGCGGCTGTCCGGGCCGATCTCGCGGACGTTGGACAGCGCCCAGCCGAGCGCCGCCAGCAGCGTCACGCCATAGAGCGCGACGAACGCCAGGCGCCCGGCCTGCAGCCAGGGGCTGCCGCCCTCGCCGCGCTCACTCATGCTGCGCACCCGGCTTGGGCGCCGGCAGTTGCGGCGGGCCGTCGACCAGCACGCGGAAGGGCGCCGCGTCGGTGCGCAGGACCAGGCGAGTGCCGGAGTTGACGATGGTGCCCAGGGTATCCAGCGAGCGCAGCAGGTTGTACAGCTCGGGCGAGCCGGCGTAGGCCTTGGCGTAGATGTCCGCCGCCTCGACGCGGGACTGCGCCTCGATGTCGGCGGTCTTGACCGTGGCGTCGGCCTGCAGGATGCGCGCATCGCGCTCGGCGGCGGAGCGGATCTCGGCGGCCTTGCGCTTGCCCTCGGCGGTGCGCTCGGTGGCGATGGTCTCGCGCTCGGCGCGCATGCGGTCGACGGTAGCGCCGAGGGTCACCGAGGGCAGCGTCAGGCGTTCGATGCCCACCTGCAGCACGCGCACGCCGTAGGTGTCGCGCAGGGTCTTGTCGATCTGCCCGCGCAGGCGCTGTTCGAAGTCGGCGATGCGCACCTTGCCGCCGTCGGTGTTCACCAGGTCGGCCAGGTCGAAGCCGCTGGCGGTGGTTTCCAGGGCCGAGCCGACGAAGGTGCGGATCTGCCGCGCCGCCTCGTCGGGCTGGTTCTGCACCGCGCGCATGAAGCGCTGCACGTCGTCCGCGTCGGGCTGCACCTGCCAGGCCACGTAGGCCTGGACGATGATGCGCAGGCCGTCTCGGGTGCCGACGTCCTGCAGGCCGCTGGAGGTGGTGCGCAGGCGCAGGTCCACCGGGATGGCCGCCTCGAACGGCACCGGCAGGCGCCAGGCCAGCCCCGGCTGCAGCAGCACGCGCACCGGGTTGCCGAAGCGGGTGACGACCGTGGCCTCGCCGGAGCGCACCTGCACCAGGCAGGCGGTGGCGGCGGCGAACAGCACCAGCAGCGCGGCCAGGCCGATGCGCCGCCAGGGCAAGGGCCCGGCGCCGCCGTGCTCATGCTCGTGATGGTGATGGCCGTGGTCGTGGTCGTGGTCGTGGTGCGCGTGGTCGTGGCTGTGCGACGAACTCAAGGGGCGAGCTCCTGTTTGGCCGGCTTGCGCGCCGGGTCGAAGGGCGCGGTGAAATAGCCGCGCAGGTCGAGGGTCGGCGCATCGCCGGCGCCCAGTCGATGGTCGATGACCAGGGCGCTGGAATTGCCCAGGCCCTGGCCCAGGCGGGCGAAATACTGTTCCAGCAGGAACGACTGGCCGGCGTCCTGCCAGGCCTTGCGCTCGGCGCCGAAACGCAGGTCAGCGGCCCGCGCCGCGGCCAGCGTCTCGCGGGCGTCGGCATTGGCCTTGTCCACCGCCTGGCTGGCGGCCAGACGGGCCTCGTTGCCCTGCTCGGCGGCCTTGCCGCGCTCGCGGGCGATCAGCGCCTGGGCGGTGATCTGCGCCGCCTGCACGCCATGGTAGGCATTCGCCGCGCCGGCCGGCGGGTGAATGGCCTCGACCACGGTGGCGAGGATTTCCACACCGCTGTGCAACTCATCGAGGTCGGCCTGCACGGCCTTGCCGATGTCCTGCGCCAGGGCCTCGCGCTCGCCGCCGAGGACGCCGTCCAGGGTGCGCGAGGCGAAATCGTGGACCAGCACGCGGCTGGCGGTGCTGCGGATCAGCGCCGGCACGTCGGCGCTGTTGTAGGTCGCCGCCAGGGCCGCGGCATCGTCCAGGCCGATGCGGTAGACGAAACGCACGTCCATGTTGACCACCTGGAAGCTCTGCTTGCCCTCGGCGGCGCTGGCGATCACCTGGGACTTCTCGCTGCGGTGGGAGGCGTCCCACAGGCGGTTGGCGCTGTCCGGCGCGGGACCATCGGCCGGGCCCGGCGGGTCGGCGACGGCGGAATCGCCGGAGGTGGCCAGTTCGTGGATCACGCCGTTCTCCACCGCGATCACCCGCCCGAACGGCCAGGGCAAGCCAACATGCAGGCCCGGCTGCAGCACCGCCTCGGGCTTGCCGAAGCGCTCGTAGACGCCGCGGCCGTCCAGGGACACCTCGTGTATGCCGCTGAGCAGCCAGCCGACCAGCGCCACCAACGCGGCCACCGGCAGGAAGGCGCGACGCATGAAGGCGAACGCCCAGACCTGGCGCAGGTCGATGCCGAAGCGCTGCTGCAGTTCGTCCTGCAGGAACTGCAGCGGCCGCGGCGGCCAGCGCAATTGCCCGGCCACCAGGCTGCGGGCGACCAGGCGCGGCTCCTCACGCTCGCGTTGCGGCAGGAAGGCGGAAAATACTGCGCGCGCCAGCAGCTCCACGGCCACCGCAGCGGGCAGCAAGCCGATCAGCACCAGCAGGCGCACCGGCCAGAGGTTGTCGGCGCTGGCGAACAGCAGGCCGGGCAGCGACAGCAGCTGCACGGCGATGACCAGCCGCAGCAGCGGCGCCAGGGCGGCGGCTTCCGGCCACTGGGCCTCGCCGCTGGCGGCGAAGTGGCGCTCCAGCACCAGCAGGCCGAAGGCGCCCAGCAACAACAGGCCGGCGCCAACATAGGCCGCCTGGCCGAGGTCGGCGCCCGGCAGCGCCAGG
The DNA here is from genome assembly GCF_023516765.1 of Pseudomonas sp. R3.Fl. NCBI lineage: Bacteria > Pseudomonadati > Pseudomonadota > Gammaproteobacteria > Pseudomonadales > Pseudomonadaceae > Pseudomonas > Pseudomonas sp. R3.Fl. The sequence goes on along the minus strand of NZ_JAMGSO010000001.1, from coordinate 5,259,688 downwards.
CTCCAGCCGGCGCGGATCACCAGCAGCGCGGCGACGCAGAGCCCCGCCAGCCAGAGCGAGCCCGGGCCGATGCGCCGCAGCAGCGAACGGATGCCACGGCCGATGCTGTCGAGGAAGCGGTCATAGGCGCTCAGCGCCTCGGGGGCTAGCGGTTCGTCCGCCGTCTCACGCCCGCCGAACCAGCGCAGCGAAGGCTCCTGTCCCAGGGCGCGCGCCCGCCAGGCGTCGACGCGCCAGGCCGACTGCGCCGCCGCGGCCAGTAGCAGCAAGGCCGCGGCGTTGTTGCACAACAGCGGCAGCCAGGGCGAGCGGGCGGCGAACAGGCCGATGAGAATCGCCAGGAGGAACAGCAGCACGGCCAGCACGCCGCTGCCCAGGGCCAGGGCGAACAGGCGCCGGGCATGCACCGCGGCCTGCTGGAAGCGCGGCAGCGCCTGCAGGTCCTCGCCCGCGGTGTCCAGGTCGACTCGCATCACAACTCCAGAGGCGGCCAGGAGGCCAGCCGGTACATCGGCGCGCAGGGAAACAAAATGTAACCTTATAACAATCGGCGTGAAATTCTCGTCGAGACGCGGCGCAAAGAAAAGCCCCGCCGGCGAATTGCCGCGCTCCCCTGCCCCGTTCTATCTTGGCGGATCGTTCAAATACCGCCGAGGTCCCCCGATGAGCAGCCTGCGCGAATCCCTCGCCCGCTTCCCCCGCCTCGACCTGGTCGGCGCCCCTACCCCACTGGACAAGCTGGAGCGCCTGTCGGCGCAGCTGGGCCGGGAACTCTTCGTCAAGCGCGACGACCTCACCCCGCTGGCCATGGGCGGCAACAAGGTGCGCAAGCTGGAGTACCTCGCCGCCGATGCCCTCGCCGCCGGCGCCGACGTGCTGGTGACCGCTGGCGCCATCCAGTCCAACCACGTGCGTCAGACCGCGGCGCTGGCCGCGCGCCTGGGCCTGGGCTGCCTGGCCCTGCTGGAAAACCCCATCGGCACCGACGACGCCAACTACCTGGGCAACGGCAACCGCCTGCTGCTGGACCTGTTCGGCACCCAGGTGGAAGCAGTCGCCAACCTCGACGACGCCGACGCCCTGCTGCAGGACGCCTGCGAGCGCCTGCGCGCCCAGGGGCGCAAGCCCTACCTGGTGCCCATCGGCGGCTCCAATGCCCTCGGCGCCCTGGGCTACGTGCGCGCCGGCCTGGAGCTGGCCGAGCAGGTGCGCGCCAGCAGCCAGCACTTCGCCGCCGTGGTGCTCGCTTCCGGCAGCGCCGGTACCCATGCCGGACTAGCCCTGGCGCTGGCCGAAGCGCTGCCGGAAACCCCGGTGATCGGCGTCACCGTCTCGCGTCCCGACGTCACCCAGCGGCCCAAGGTGGAAGGCCTGGCGCAACGCACCGCGGACCTGCTCGGCCGGCCGCTGGCAGCGCACTTCGCCGTGCACCTGTGGGACGCCTACTTCGGCCCGCGCTATGGCGAGCCCAACGCCGGCACCCTCGACGCGGTGCGCCTGCTCGCCGCGACCGAGGGCCTGCTGCTGGACCCCGTCTACACCGGCAAGGCCATGGCCGGCCTGCTCGATGGCGTGGCCCACGGCCGCTTCGCCGAAGGCCCGCTGCTGTTCCTGCACACCGGCGGCGCCCCGGCGCTGTTCGCCTACCCGTCGCAGCTGTGAATTCATTCAAGTTATATGAACAGGATATTTCATTATTTTATTGCATAACCATTGACCCCCTATAGTCGCGCAGCCTACTAACCTGCTTGAAACACCAAGAACGAGGGCAACCATGAACTTCTCCATCCTGCGACGCGGTTTCATCTTCGCCGGCCTGACCCTGGCCCTCGGCGCCAGCTTCCTCGGCCAGCAGGCCTCGGCCGACGAGGACCTGCTCAAACAGATCCAGGGCAACGGCGCGATCAAGGTCGGCCTGGAAGGCACCTACCCGCCCTTCAGCTTCGTCGACGAGAACGGCAAGCTGTCCGGCTTCGAAGTGGACTTCGCCGAGCTGCTGGCCAAGGAGCTGGGGGTGAAGGCCAAGTTCCAGCCGACCAAGTGGGATGGCATCCTCGCCGCCCTGGAGTCCAAGCGCCTGGACGTGGTGATCAACCAGGTGACCATCTCCGAGGAGCGCAAGAAGAAGTACGACTTCTCCGAGCCCTACACCGTCTCCGGCATCCAGGCCCTGGTGCGCAAGGGCGACGAAAGCAAGTACGACACGCCCGAGAAGCTCGCCGGGGTGAAGGTTGGCGTGGGCCTGGGCACCAACTACGAGCAGTGGCTGAAGCAGAACGTGCCGCAGGCCGACGTGCGCACCTACGAGGATGACCCGACCAAGTTCCAGGACCTGCGCAGCGGGCGCATCGACGTGATCCTGGTGGACCGCCTGGCCGCCTTCGACATGGTCAACAAGACCAAGGGCGCCATGGCCCTGACCGGCGCGCCCTTCGCCCGCCAGGAAGCCGGCATCGCCCTGCGCAAGGGCAACCCCGAGCTGCTCGGCGCGCTGAACAAGGCCATCGAGAAGTTCAAGGCCGATGGCTCGCTGAAAAAGCTTTCGGAGAAGTGGTTCCAGGCTGACGTCACCCAATGATCGACGAAAGCCTGCAGCTCGCTCTGGATTCCGCGCCCTTCCTGCTCAAGGGCGCGGTCTTTACCGTAGTCCTCAGCATCGGCGGGATGTTCTTCGGTCTGCTGCTGGGGTTCATCCTCGCCCTGGCGCGGCTGTATGGCCACGCGGTGTTCAGCTGGCTGGCGCGCATCTACGTGTCCTTCTTCCGCGGCACGCCGCTGCTGGTGCAGTTGTTCATGATCTACTACGGCCTGCCGCAGCTGGGCCTGGAGCTTGACCCGCTGCCGGCGGCGCTGATCGGCTTCTCGCTGAACATGGCCGCCTACGTCTGCGAGATCCTCCGCGCCGCCATCGGCTCCATCGACCGCGGCCAGTGGGAAGCGGCCTCCAGCATCGGCATGACGCGCGCCCAGACGCTGCGCCGGGTGGTGCTGCCGCAGGCCGCGCGCACCGCCCTGCCGCCGCTGGGCAACAGCTTCATCTCGCTGGTCAAGGACACCGCCCTGGCCGCCACCATCCAGGTGCCGGAACTGTTCCGCCAGGCGCAACTGATCACCGCGCGGACCTTCGAGGTGTTCACCATGTACCTCACCGCCGCGCTCATCTACTGGGTGCTCGCCAGCGTCCTGGCGCACCTGCAGAACCGCCTGGAAGAGCGGGTCAACCGCCATGACCAGGAGCACGAGGCATGATCGAGGTACGCAAGCTCACCAAGCAGTTCCGCGGCCAGGAGGTGCTCAAGGGCATCGACCTGTCGGTCTCGGCCGGCGAGGTGGTGGCGATCATCGGCCCCAGCGGCTCGGGCAAGACCACCCTGCTGCGCTGCCTGAACCTGCTGGAAATCCCCAACGGCGGGACCATCCGCGTCGGCGACATCGAGATCGACGCCTCGCGCCCGCTCAAGCCACAGCAGGGGCTGATCCGCAAGCTGCGCCAGCACGTCGGCTTCGTGTTCCAGAACTTCAACCTGTTCCCCCACCGCACCGCGCTGGAAAACGTCATCGAAGGCCCGGTGATCGTCAAGAAAGAGCCCCGCGACAGCGCCGTGCAACGCGCCCGCCAATTGCTGGCGAAGGTCGGCCTGGCCGGCAAGGAAGACGCCTATCCCAAGCGCCTCTCCGGCGGCCAGCAGCAGCGCGTGGCCATCGCCCGGGCCCTGGCCATGCAGCCGGACGTGATCCTCTTCGACGAACCCACCTCGGCGCTCGACCCGGAACTGGTCGGCGAAGTGCTGGCGACCATCCGCGGCCTGGCCCAGGAAAAGCGCACCATGGTCATCGTCACCCACGAGATGAGCTTCGCCCGCGACGTCGCCAACCGGGCGATCTTCATCGACAAGGGCGTGATCGTCGAACAGGGCGACGCCAAGACGCTGTTCGCCCAGCCCCGCGAGGAACGCACCCGGCAGTTCCTCAGCAAGTTCCTCAACCCAGACCAGGGCCGCACCGAATAAATCAAATAAGTCGATATAAAAGCTCGGATATTTGCGCTTTTATATCGACTCAATCGGGATCAACATAGCCTCTATGAACCGCGCAGGCCGGCCAACTCGCCGGCCCAGCGCCCCAAGAGGACTGATCCCATGATCGAACGCAGACCCTTCGCCCAGCTCGGCGGCGCCCACCACGGCTGGCTCAACGCCAAGCACCACTTCTCCTTCGCCGAGTACTACGACCCCGAGCGCATGAACTGGGGCAACCTGCGCGTCTGGAACGACGACGAGATCGACCCGGGCACCGGCTTCCCGCCGCACCCGCACCGCGAGATGGAAATCATCACCTACGTGCGCCAGGGTGCGATCACCCACCAGGACAGCCTGGGCAACAAGGGCCGCACCGAGGCGGGCGACGTGCAGGTGATGAGCGCCGGCAGCGGCATCGTCCACTCCGAATACAACCTGGAGCAGGACGTGACCAGGATCTTCCAGATCTGGATCCTGCCGACGCAACGCGGCGGCACGCCATCCTGGGGCGCCAAGCCCTTCCCCAAAGGCGACCGCGCCGGCCGCTTCGTGATCCTCGCCAGCGGCGATGAAAACGACGAAGACACCCTGCGCATCCGCGCCGACGGCCGCCTGGCCGCCGCCACCCTGAAAGCCGGCCAGAGCGCCGAATACGCCCTGGGCAGCGACCGCCGCGCCTACCTGGTGCCGGCGGCTGGCAAGGTGGAAGTCAACGGCGTGCTCCTGGAAGCCCGCGACGGCGCGGCCATCGCCGAGGAAGCGGTGGTGAAGGTGACGGCGCTGGAGGACAGCGAGGTGATTCTGGTGGATGTCGCCTGACGGCCAGGGCGAAACGAAAAAGGGCACGCGTTTGCGTGCCCTTTTTCATTCGTCTGGTGGACCGAAGGAGGATCGAACTCCCGACCTCCGCATTGCGAACGCGGCGCTCTCCCAGCTGAGCTATCGGCCCGAGGTAGGCAGAATCTAGCCCAGCCGGCAGCACCAGGCAATGCCCCCTTGCGCAGGCGCTCAGCGCTTGCGACACAGCCCCATGCCGTCGCCCAGCGGCAGCAGCGAATAGTCCACCCGCGCGTCGCTTTTCAGCGCCAGGTTCAATTGCTGGATGGCGCGGGTGTCAGCGCTTTGCGGGTTGGTTTCGAGTACCCGGCCACTCCACAGCACGTTGTCGAAGATCGCCAGGCCGCCCTGGCGCAGCAGGGTCAGGGCGTGTTCCAGGTAGCGTGGGTAGTTGGCCTTGTCGGCGTCGATGAAGGCGATGTCGAAGCTGCCCGCCTGGCCTTCCCTTTCCAGGCCAGCCAGGGTGTCCAGCGCGGGACCCAGGCGCAGTTCGATGCGGGTTTCGACGCCGGCTTCGCGCCAGTAGGACTGCGCCGTGGCGTTGTAGTCGCCGGGGAGGTCGCAGCAGAGGATGTGGCCGTCTTCGGGCAGCGCCTCGGCCATGCACAGGGCGCTGTAGCCAGTGAAGGTGCCCACTTCGAGGATGCGCCGGGCGCCGGTCAGCTTGACCAGCAGGGCGAGGAACTGGCCTTGTTCGGGGGCGATCTGCCAGCGCGCCATGGGCAGGGCGGCGGTTTCCTCGCGCAGGCGCGCCTTCAGCGGGGTGTCGCGCAGGGAGGTGTCGAGCAGGTATTGGTAGAGCGCGTCATCGAGGTTGAGCGTACGGGTGGTCATGGGCCCTCCTGAAGATCAGGGGTGGAGGGCGAGGCTCTGTACCGCGAGGACGCGCTTGGCTTCCAGGAAGGCCCGCTGCCAGTAGGGGCTGTCGAGGCTGTCCAGGCGTACGGTCCCGCCCGTTCTGGGCGCATGCACGAAGCGCCCCTCGCCGACATAGATACCCGCATGGCTGACGTTGCGTCCACCGTTGGTGGCGAAGAACACCAGGTCGCCGCTCTGCAGGCCCTCGCGGCCGATCGCTGGGACGCGCATGCCGATCATCTCGCGGGTGGAGCGCGGCAGTTGCAGGCCGGTGGCATCGCGGTAGACGTAGCCGATCAGGCCGCTGCAGTCGAAACCGCCATCAGGGGTATTGCCACCCCAGCGATAGGGAGTACCCACCAGGCCGATGGCGCGGATCAGCACGTCGTCCGCAGCCTGGGAATCGCCGAAGTTGTTCGAGGGCGCGTAGACCACCGGCGGCGGCGCGGGCGGTGTATGGCTAGCGCAGGCGGCCAGCAGGGAAACGAGTGCGAGGGTGATGATTCGGAGGGAGGTATGCATGTGATGGCATCCCCTGTTCAGGAATGCCATCACTTTGCACCGTCAAACGCTTAAGCGCAATACTTAAAGTAAAACTTTAAGATTAGCGCGTTACCGTCTGTTGTGCCTGGTAACCCGGCTCCAGGACGCGCTTGGCTTCCATGTAGCTCAGGCGCCAGTAGCTGTCGTCCAGGTTGTCCACCCGTACACCACCGCCACGGCGGCTGGCGGAGTGGATGAACTGGCCATCGCCAATATAGATGCCGGCGTGGCTCACACGTCCGCGACCACGGTTGTTGAAGAAGATCAGGTCGCCCGGTTGCAGGTCTTCCTTGGAGACCAGCGGGACGTCCATGGTGATCATCTCGCGCGTGGAACGCGGCAGCTTGATCCCAGCCTCTTCGCGGAACAGGTAGCCGACGAAGCCGCTGCAATCGAAACCGGTTTTCTCCGAACGGCCCCCGAAGCGATACGGCGTGCCGATCAGTTCGAATGCGCGATCCAGAATGCTGGAAACCCGCCCTGACGGGTTCCCGTTATCATTTCCTGCCCCCTCGTCTTCTACATCCGCCAGCGTTGCCTGATGGTGGTCAATCTGAGCCCAGCTGCGGGTGGCCTGCTCTACGGCGACCTGCTGTTGACCCGGCTGGGACTCTGGCGAATGGCTGGCGCAAGCGGCCAGCAGCAAGACGAAACTCATGGGCACGAGGGGTGCGAAGCGTCTAAGCATGGGCACGACCGTGTCTCATTAGTTCCATTAGCGCGCTAATTTGCCCGCTCGATCGAGCCGATGCAAGTTTTTTATCGCGAAATGTGACCTATCAGTTGCGGCAGAATGTCTAAGGCTCGTCCTGCAATTTTTACATCGACCCTCGAACTGAGGTCGGTCGGCGCCGGATTCACCTCGGCGACGAAGCCGCCGGCGGCCCGTGTGCGCAGCACCGGCTCGACGATGTAGGGGAAGCTCGCCGTGGTCCCCACCAGCAGCACGACTTCGAAGCCTTTGCGCAATTCGCCGTAGAGGCTGTCGATCGCCGCCTCCGGCAACATCTCCTCGAACAGCACCACCGGCGGCCTCAGCACACCGCCACAGACCGCGCATTGCGGTGGCAGCGGACGCTGCAGGTGTTCCTCCAGTTCATCGCTCTCGGCCCCGCAGGACTGGCAGAACAGCGGCCGCAATTCGCCGTGGATCTCGATCAGCCGTTCCATCGGCGAACCGGCGCGGCGGTGGAAGCCGTCGATGTTCTGCGTCAGCACCCAGCACTCCGGCTTGCGCCGCTGCAGTTCGGCGATGGCCTCGTGGCCGGCGTTGGGCGCTGCCGCGAGGCAGGCCCGGCCGAGTTGCGCCAGGTACTTCCAGCACAGCGCCGGGTCACGCCGCAGCATGGGCCCGGAGATGGCCGCCTCGATGGCGATGCCCTCCTCGGTCACGCCGTTGTACAGGCCGCCCAGGCCACGGTAGGTGGGCATGCCGGAATCCGCCGAGAGGCCGGCGCCGGTGATCACCAGGATGCGTTCGGCGGCCTGCACGGCTTGGACGAGCGCGGCCATTGATGAGTCCATGGGCGGGTTCCTGTCAGGCCAGCGTGTCGCCGGCGGGTGGGTACTGTACGGCGAGGCGCTGCAGGCGCCCCAGCAGCGTCGTCCGTGGGATGCGCAGGCTGGCGGCGGCCTGCGAGAGGTTGCCCCGCGCCCGGCGCAAGGCCTCTTCTATCAGCTTGCGCTCCTGTTCCGCCAGCCTCTCGCGCAGGCCCAGCGCCGGCGGCTCGTCTCCGGCCACCGCCATGTCCCGCGGCTCCTCATCGGCGAAGACCACTTCGTCGAGCACCGGTCCGCCCTGGCCATGCAACAGCAGGCTGCGGCGGATCACGTTTTCCAGCTGGCGCACGTTGCCCGGCCAGGCGCAGGCCTGCAGGCGCGCCAACGCCCGCGGCCCCAGGGCCGTCACCCGCGGGTTCAGGCTGCGCGCGTCGCGGCGCACGAAGGCCCGGGCCAGCAATTCGACGTCAGCCGGGCGTTCGCGCAGCGGCGGAATACTCAGGCAACCGACCTCCAGCCGGTAGTAGAGATCCTCGCGCAGGCGCCCCTCGGCGATCGCCTGGCGCGGCGCCTGGTTGCTCGCGGCGACCAGGCGCACGTCCGCGCGCAACGGCCGCAGGCCGCCCAGCGGCAGATAACTGCCGTCCTGGAGCACGCGCAGCAGCTTGCTCTGCAGGGCCATGGGCATGGAGTTGATCTCGTCGAGGAACAGCGTGCCGCCTTCGGCCAGGGCGAACATGCCCTTGCGGTTCTCGGCGCCGGTGAAGGCACCGCGAGTGGTGCCGAACAGGGTGCTCTCCAGCAGCGTCTCGGGGATGGCCGCGCAGTTCAGGCTGATCATCGGGCCGCTGCGCCGCGGGCTGAGGGCGTGGGCGCGGCGGGCGAAGAGTTCCTTGCCGGTGCCGGTCTCGCCATGGATCAACAGCGGCAGGTCGGTCACGGCGAAGATATCCAGACGCTGCAACTGCCGCTGCAGGCCGGGGGTGACGCTGAGTATCGGCGGGCAGTCCGGTTCGTCGTCCGTTGCGGCGCATTCCGCCACCACCTCGCCCACCTCCATCGCCCCGAGCAACTGGCCGCCGCGGCCATGCAGCGGGATCGCCCGGTGCCGGTACTGCAGCAGCTCGCCGCCGGCGCCGACATAGGCCTGCAACGTGTCGATGGACGGCCGCTCCTGGGCCAGGCAGCGTAGCAAAGTGCTCTGTTCCGCTTGCAGCCAGGGCGCGCTCTGCAGCACGTGCATGCCCAGCGCCTGCCGTGGGTCGAGGCCGTCGAGCAGGCCGCTGGCCTGGTTGTAGTAGACGAAGCGCCCCTGGGTGTCGACCACCGTGACCGGTTGCCGCAGCCCATCGAAGATCGGCGCCAGGCTGTCCACCAGCCAGCGCAATTCGTCCTTTTCCGTAGGAACCGTCGCATTCTCGACAACAACCATGGCAGCCCAGCCTTTTATATCCGTCCGGTTTTCGACAACTGTCCCAGTTTCGACGAAAGCGCGCGAGCCCGCCCCGCTGCGGGTCAACGCCAGGCCAGGAAAACCGTCTGCGGCACGCCGGCCCGCCTGGCGCACGCCTTGCAACGCGGCAAGCATCCACCTGCAAGAGGAAATGCCATGTTCAAGCACATCATCGCCCGCACCCCGGCCAGCAGCCTGGTCGACGGCCTGACCTCCAGCCACCTGGGCAAACCGGACTTCGCCAGGGCCCTGGAGCAGCACAACGCCTACATCCGCGCGCTGCAGACCTGCGACGTGGACATCACCCTGCTGCCGCCGGACGAGCGCTTCCCCGACTCGGTGTTCGTCGAGGACCCGGTGCTCTGCACCCCGCGCTGCGCCATCATCACCCGCCCCGGCGCCGAGTCGCGGCGCGGCGAGACCGCGATCATCGAGGAGACCATCCAGCGCTTCTATCCGGGCAAGGTCGAGCGCATCGAGGCGCCCGGCACAGTGGAAGCCGGCGACATCATGATGGTCGGCGAGCACTTCTACATCGGCGAATCGGCGCGGACCAACGCCGAGGGCGCCCGGCAGATGATCGCCCTCCTCGCCAAGCACGGCTTCACCGGCTCGGTGGTGCGCCTGGAGAAGGTGCTGCACCTGAAGACCGGGCTGGCCTACCTGGAACACGGCAACCTGCTGGCTGCCGGCGAGTTCATCGACAAGCCGGAGTTCCAGCACCTGAACATCGTCGAGATCCCCGAGGAGGAGGCCTACGCGGCCAACTGCATCTGGGTCAACGAACGGGTGATCATGCCCGCCGGCTACCCGCGCACGCGGCAGAAGATCGCCGACCTCGGCTACCAGGTGATCGAGGTCGACACCTCCGAGTACCGCAAGATCGACGGCGGCGTCAGCTGCATGTCCCTGCGCTTCTGAACGGCCGCTCCAGCGGCGGGCCTCCCGGCCCGTCGCGCCGGCGCGGGCCCCCTCCCCTGCGCCGGTGTCATGCGTGGCGGCAAGTGCCGCCACGCCACCGGTTGCCGTCTCGGAGGCACAAGATGTCGATTTCGGATAAAGGAAAACTCGGCCTGCCGGCGCTGACCGCCCTGGTGGTGGGCGGCATCATCGGCAGCGGTATCTTCAGCCTGCCGCAGAACATGGCCGAAGGCGCCGGCGCCGGGGCCATTCTCATCGCCTGGGGCATCACCTTCGTCGGCATGCTGACGCTGACGCGGGTCTTCCAGTGGCTGTCGACCACCTGCCCGGAACTGGACGACGGCGTCTACGGCTACGCCCGCGAGGGCTTCGGCGAGTACCTGGGCTTCAATGCCGCCTGGGGCTACTGGATTTCCGCCTGGGTCGGCAACGCCGGCTACCTCGTCGTGCTGTTCAGCGCCCTGGGTTCGTTCGGCGCGCTGGCCTTCTTCGGCGACGGCACCACCTGGCCGGCGCTGCTCGGCGAGCTGGCGGTGCTCTGGCTGATGCACGCCTTCGTCCTGCACGGGGTGCACAACGCGGCCATCACCAACGCCATCGTCACTCTGGCCAAGGTGGTGCCCATCGCCCTGTTCATCCTCTGCGTCGCCCTGGCCTTCCGCGTCGAGGTGTTCCGCCTGGACTTCTGGGGCAGCCCGGCGCTGGGCAGCATCACCCGCCAGGTGGAAACCACCATGCTGTACACCGTGTGGGTCTTCCTCGGCATCGAAAGCGCCACCGTCTATGCCAGCCACGCGCGGCGCGCGGCCGACGTCAGCCGGGCCACCCTGCTCGGCTTCGTCATCACCCTGCTGTTACTGGTCTGCGTCTCGGTGCTGTCGCTGGGGGTGGTGCCGCAGCACGAGCTGGCGCAGATGAAGAACCCGTCGATGGCCCAGGTGATGGCCGCGGCCGTGGGCCCCTGGGGGGCCACGCTGATCAACGTCGGCCTGATCGTTTCGGTGGGCGGCGCCCTGCTGGCCTGGACCATGCTGGCGGTGGAGATGCTCTACCTGGCCAGCCGCGGCGAAGGGCACACCGCGCCGGCGCTGTTCGGCAGGACCAACGACGTGGAGACGCCGGCCCCGGCGCTGTGGCTGACCAACGCGCTGATCTCGGCGCTGCTGCTGGTCGCCTTCCTCAACGCCTCCGGCTACAACGCGCTGATCCAGTTGGCCACCTCGATGGCGCTGATCCCCTACCTGCTGTGCGCCGGTTTCTGCCTCAAGCGCGTGCTGCGGCAGCCGAGCCCGGCGCTGCTGGCGATGGCGACGCTGGGCACGCTCTATGGCTTCTGGCTGCTGTATGCCGCCGGACTGAAGTACCTGCTGCTGTCGATGATTCTCTACGCCCCGGGACTGGGCTTCTTCATCCACGCCCGACGCCAGCGCGGCCTCGCGGCCTTCGGCAACGCCGGGGAGCGGGCGCTGGGCGCGCTGGTGCTGGTCCTGGCGCTGACCGCGCTGTGGATGGTCGGCAGCGGCCGCCTGGGGCTCTAGTGGTTGACGGTGTACGACAGCATCATCGAGAGCTGGCACAGCGGCCGGCCGCTCTGTTCGTGCCAGGCGTTGAAGGCGGCCTGCACGGCAGCGAGGTCCTTCTGGCTGGTGGGCGCCTTGTCGACGATTTCCTGGGCCTTGAGCGCGGCGACCACGTCATCGCTGGGGATGAAGGTGTCCTTGCCGGCCATGCGCAGGAAGCGCGGCGCCGACAGCCCGCCGAGCTGGTTGCCGCGCTTGGCCAGCAGCTTCCACAGGCCGACGATGTCGGTCACCGGCCAGTCCGCCAGCAGCTTGCCGAAGCTGCCATGCTCATGGGCGATGTCGAGGATCATCTGGGCGTTGCGCGGCACGCTCTTGAGCTTGCCCAGGTGGCGGATCAGGCGGGTGTCCTGCATCAGGTTCTCCAGGCGCTCGCCGCCCATGAGCACCACCTTCTGCGGGTCGAAGCCGAAGAACACTTCCTCGAAGGCCGGCCACTTGGCGTCCACCAGGCTGTGCTTGAGGCCGGCGCGGAAGATGCGCAGGCTGATCAGCGACAGGTAGCGGTCATCGCTCACCGCGGCCAGTTCGGCCGGGCTCTTGGGCTGCGGCAGGCGCGCTTCCAGCGCCGCCGCCGAGCCGAAGCGGTTCAGGCAGTATTCGTGCAGCCATTGGTAGTCGCGCATCGCCCTTCCTTTATTACAGGTTCATCACGTCGACGAAGCGCGGCGTGGCGTTGTCGTCGATACGCAGGCTGGCGAAGTCGAACAGGTTGCGGTCGGCCAGTTGCGAGGGCACCACGTTCTGCAAGGCGCGGAACATGATCTCGGTGCGGCCGGGGGTCTTGCGCTCCCATTCCAGCAGCATTTCCTTGACCACCTGGCGCTGCAGGTTCTCCTGCGAACCGCAGAGGTTGCAGGGGATGATCGGGAATTCCTTGAGTACCGAGTAGGCCTCGATGTCCTTCTCGTTGCAGTAGGCCAGCGGGCGTATCACCACGTTGCGCCCGTCGTCGGACAGCAGCTTGGGCGGCATGGCCTTGAGGGTGCCGCCGTAGAACATGTTGAGGAAGAAGGTCTCGAGGATGTCGTCGCGGTGGTGCCCCAGCGCCATCTTGGTCGCGCCGATCTCGTCGGCGTAGGTGTAGAGCGTGCCGCGGCGCAGGCGCGAGCACAGCGAGCAGGTGGTCTTGCCCTCGGGGATCTTCTCCTTCACCACCGAGTAGGTGTCCTTCTCGATGATGTGGTACTGCACGCCGATGGACTCCAGGTAGGCCGGCAGCACATGCTCGGGGAAGCCGGGCTGCTTCTGGTCCATGTTGACCGCGACGATCTCGAACTTGATCGGCGCGACTTTCTGCAGGTACAGCAGGACGTCGAGCAGGGTGTAGCTGTCCTTGCCGCCGGACAGGCAGACCATGACCTTGTCGCCGTCCTCGATCATGTTGAAGTCGGCGATGGCCTCGCCGACCTGGCGGCGCAGGCGTTTCTGCAGTTTGTTCTGGTTGACCGAAAGGGTGCTGGCCATGGTGCTGTGGAATCCGGGGGGAAGACGAAAAGCTGGTTATTTTACGCGCACCCCGCCTTCATCGGTAGCCTGATGCTAGGCTCATGCCCATGACTCCCGACCTCGACGCCCGCCTCGACCTCGCCGGGCAGTTGCTCGAACTGCTGCGCGAGGCCCCTGAAGGCCTTTCCGAATATCAGTTGATCCAGCAACTGAAGGCGCGGCATTCCACCCATGTCCCGCACCTGCCGCTGCTGGACAAGCTGGTGCTGTTCCGCACCCACTTCCTGGTGTTCAATGCCCTCTACCGCCTGCGCGATGAGCTTTGCGCCGAAGAGGCCGGCTTCCTGCAGATCGGCCCGTTGCAGATCCGCCTGCTGCCCTGGCAACCCGGCGCGCCGGGCCTGGTGGAGAGCGACCCGCTGCGCGACTACTACCTGGACGAAAGCAACCTGCGCGACACCACCGAGCGCGACGTGGAGAAGCTGCTGGAGAGCTTCTGGACGCGCATGCAGGGCGACGGCGAGAAGGCCGCCGCGCTGGCCCTGTTCGAACTGGAGGACGGCCCGGTGGACTACGCGCTGATCAAGCTGCGCTACCGCCAGTTGGTCAGCCAGCACCACCCGGACCGCGGCGGCAGCACCACGCGCCTGCAGTCGATCAACAAGGCGATGGAAATTCTCGAGCGCTATTACAGCCGCCCATGAAGCTCCGATTTGCTCTAACCCCAGGCAGGACGCGGCCTTCGGGGCTTTCCTATACTGCGACACAAGGTCGCACGAGTCTGACGGGCACCGGAAGGCGCTGGCCATGCGTCCCCGGCGCGGCGCTGGGAGGCGGCCTGCATAATAACGAGGAGGTTGCCGAGATGATCCATCATGTGTGGGGGCTCTTCACCCATCCCGATCAGGAATGGCAGGAAATCCGCGGCGAAGAAGAAAGCATCAGCCACATGTACCTGACCCATGTGCTGATATTGGCTGCCATCCCGGTCATCTGCGCCTACATTGGCACCACCCAGGTGGGTTGGGTGCTGGGCAGCGCAGGACCGGTCAAGTTGACACCGGCGAGCGCAATCCAGCTCACCGTGCTCACCTACGTGGCGATGCTCGCCGGCGTCGCCGTCATGGGCGCCTTCATCCACTGGATGGCGCGCACCTACGACGCCACCCCGAGCATGACCCAGTGCATCGTGTTCGCCGCCTACACGGCGACCCCGCTGTTCATCGGCGGCGTGGCCGCGCTCTACCCGCACCTGTGGCTGGGCATGGTCATCGGCACCGCGGCGATCTGCTACACGGTCTACCTGCTCTACGTCGGCATCCCGACCTTCATGAACATTCCCAGGGACGAAGGCTTCCTGTTCTCCAGCTCGGTGCTGGCGGTGGGCTTGGTGGTGCTGGTGGCGATGATCGCGCTGTCGGTGATCCTCTGGGGGAGCGGGGTGGGGCCGGAATATACCTGAACCTCGGCAAGCGAACGCAGACCGGGCCCTGGGGGCCCGGTTTTCGTTTTTTGGGGTTTGGTTTCTGGCTTGGCCACAGAGCGTTGTCGAAGTCCGCCCCTCTCCCTAACCCTCTCCCTGAAGGGAGAGGGGACCGTTCCGTGTGCTCGGATGTTTCGGTGTCAGCCGGAAGCGAAGTTACAGGTTGAAACCATGCCCATCAGCCGGTACGGACAAGCCCCCTCTCCCTTCAGGGCGGGGCGCGCAGCCGAGGGCTGGGGAGAGGGCGCTCTTGAACCTGGCACCTACGCCGCCGGCAAACTCCGTTCGCGAGCAAGCTCGCTCCTACGCAGAGCAACCTGCCAGCCTTGCCTGAAACTCCCTGCCGCTTGCCTGAACCTGCACGGCAGACGAGCGGCCTGCACAACGCCCGCGGCTCCGGCATAATCGGCAGCCGTCGGAGAAAATACTGTATGCCCGAACAGCTCAACGCCCGTGTCGAAGCCTGCTACCAGTTGGCGGAAAGCTTCTTCCAGCGCCGCTTCCCGCGTCCGGAAGTGAGCTTCCGCCTGCGCGGGCAGAAGGCCGGGGTGGCGCACCTGGACGAGAACCTGCTGCGCTTCAACCCCCAGCTCTACCGCGAGAACCGCGAGCACTTCCTCAAGCAGACCGTGGCCCACGAGGTCGCCCACCTGATCGCGCACCAGATGTTCGGCCCGCGCATCCGCCCCCATGGCGAGGAGTGGCAGTTGATCATGCGCGGCGTCTACGGCCTGCCGCCGGACCGCTGCCACACCTACGAGATCAAGCGGCGCCGCGCCACGCGCTACATCTACCGCTGCCGCTGCGACGAGAACCCCGACTTCCCCTTCTCCGCCCAGCGCCACAACCTGGTGGCCCAGGGCCGCCGCTACTACTGCCGGCGCTGCCGCACCACCCTGGTGTTCACCGGGGAAGTGGTCCGCGAGTAGCTTCAGCCCACCGCGCCCGCGGCTTTCAGCGCCGCCACCTGCTCGTCGCTATAGCCCAGTTCGGCCAGGACCTCGGCACTGTGCGCCCCCGCCGCCACGCCTATGTGCTTCGGCGCCGGCAGGCCGGCGGAGAAGCGGATCGGACAGGCCATCTGCCGCTGGCTGCGGCCATCGCCGCGGGGCACTTCGGTGACCAGGCCGCGGGCCTGGATCTGCGGGTGCTCCACCGCTTCGGATAGCGGCAGCATAGGTTCCACGCAGGCGTCCACGGCGGCGAAACGTTCGCACCAGTCGGCGAAATCGCGCCTCTCGAACTCGATGGCGATCTCGCGCTTGAGCAGCCGCTGGTCCTCGGCCTTGGGCGACAGGCCGCGGGCGGCCAGCTCCGGGCGGCCGATGGCGGTGCAGAACTGCTGCATGAACTGCGGCTCCAGGCTGCCGACGGAGAACCAGCGGCCGTCGCGGGTGCGGTAGTAGTCGTAGAAGCTGCCGCCGTTCAGCGCCTGGGCCTCCATGCCCGGCTCAACGCCGCAGGCCAGGTAGCCGGCACCGGCCATGCCGTTCAGGCTGAAGGCGCAGTCGGTCATGCTGACGTCCACCTGCTGGCCTTCGCCGGTCTGCTGGCGGTGGATGACTGCAGCGAGCAAGCCCATCACCCCGTGCAACGAGCCGCCGGCGATATCCGCCAGTTGCACGCCCAGGGGCAGCGGACCGGTGTCCTTGCGCCCGGTGTAGCTGGCAACACCGGCCAGGGCCAGGTAGTTGATGTCGTGCCCGGCGCGGTCGCGGTAGGGCCCGGTCTGGCCGTAGCCGGTGATGGAGACGTAGATCAGCTTCGGGTTGATGGCCTTGAGCGCCTCGTAGCCGACACCCAGCTTGTCCATGACGCCGGGACGGAACTGTTCCAGGACGATGTCGTACTCGCGCACCAGTTGCTTCACCACCTCCACCGCCTCGGGCCGCTTCAGGTCCAGGGCGATGCTGCGCTTGTTGCGGTTGAGGTAGGCGTGGCTGGCCGAGACGCCGTCGTCATGGGGCGGCAGCACGCGCACCAGATCCATGCGCGTGGGCGATTCCACCCGCAGCACCTGGGCGCCCATGTCGGCCAGCAGCAGCGAGGCGAAGGGCCCCGGCAGCAGGGTGGAGAAGTCGAGGACTTTCAGCGAGGCGAGCGGGCCTTTCATGGGGAACTCCTGGATGTGGTTTTCTGGATCCCCGCGTTCGCGGGGAAGACGCTGTCCGTGAACGGGCCTTCCCCGTCATTCCCGCGAACGCGCAGAGCCAGTGAAGCAGCCGCGCCTCAGAGCTTCATGCCGCGGCTGATGATCTCCTTCATGATCTCCGAGGTGCCGGCGAAGATGCGCTGGATGCGCGCGTTGGCGTACATCCGGCAGATCGGGTATTCCCACATGTAACCCCAGCCGCCGTGCAGTTGCACGCCCTCGTCGACCACCTTGCCGAGCAGTTCGGTGGTGAACAGCTTGGCCTCGGCGGCCACCTCGGGGCTGAGCTTCTTCTGGTTGTGGTCCATCACGCAACGGTCGGTGAACACCTGGGCCACGTCCACCTGGGTGCGCATCTCGGCGAGCTTGAAGCGGGTGTTCTGGAAGTGCGCGATGGGCCGGTCGAAGGCCTTGCGCTCCTTCACGTAGTCGAGGGTGGCCTGCAGCGCCGCCTCGGCCCCGGCCACCGCGCCGCAGGCGTTGGTCAAGCGTTCCTGGGCGAGCATGTTCATCAGGTAGTAGAAGCCGCCCTTGGCGTCGCCCAGCAGGTTTTCCTTGGGTACCTCCACGTCGTTGAAGAACAGTTCGGCGGTGTCCTGGCTCTTCATGCCGAGCTTCTTCAGGTTGCGCCCGCGCTCGAAGCCGGGCATGCCGCGCTCGACCAGGAACAGGCCCATGGCGTGCTTGTTGTTCGGGTCGGTCTTGGCCGCGACTATCACCAGGTCGGCCAGCAGGCCGTTGGAGATGAACACCTTGGAGCCGTTGAGGACGTAGTGGTCGCCCTTGTCCACGGCGGTGGTGCGCATGCCGGCCAGGTCGGAGCCGGCCGAAGGCTCGGTCATGGCCACGGCGAGGATGGTCTCGCCGCGGATGATCCCGGGCAGGAAGCGCGCCTTCTGCTCGGGGCTGCCGTACTCGGCGATGTAGGGCCCGCACAGCGCCGAGTGCAGCGGGATCATGAAGCCCGGCTCGTTGATGCGCGCCAGCTCCTCGCACATGATCTGCTCGTAGCGGAAGTCCTTCAGCCCGGCGCCGCCGTATTCCTCGTCGGCCCAGGGCAGCAGGAAGCCCAGCTCGCCGGCCTTCAGCCAGACGCTGCGGTCGACCACCCCGGCCTCTTCCCAGGCCTCCTGGTGCGGCACCACTTCCTTGGCGAGGAAGGCGGCGAAGGCGTCGCGGAACAGGTTGTGCTCGGTCTCGAAATGTATGCGCTGCATGCTGGCGAACCCTGGTCGGTGGAAGTGCCGGCAGGTTAGGTGCCAGCCCCGCCACGCCTCAATGACGGCAGCGCTCAGCCTGGATTGACGCTTTCGTCCACGGAGGAAACCACGCGGATGTTTCCCTGTAGGAGCGAGCTTGCTCGCGAACAGATTCCGCAGCGGGGGCGTTCGCGAGCAAGCTCGCTCCTACGAAAAGCCGCGTTCGCCTGCAACGTAGGAGCAAACTCCGTCCGCGATGGGCGGTTCGCAGACGAAAAAAAGCCCCGCCAGGTGGCGGGGCTCAAACCATAGGAGTGACGTCTTACTTCAGCGCCATTACCACAGCGGCATGGTGTAGCTGAGGATCAGGCGGTTCTCGTCGGCCTTGTTGGACGAGGCGCTGTTGCGGGCGAAGTCGCTGCGGGTGGTCGCGTTGCGCCACTTGACGCCGAAGCCCTTGAGCGCGCCTTCCTGGACGACGTAGGCGATGTCGGTGTCGCGTTCCCATTCCTTGCCGTCGTCGCCGCTGGCGTTCAGCAGGTCGACGTTGTCGCCCTTCACGTAGCGGGTCATGAAGGTCAGGCCGGGGATGCCGAGGCCGGCGAAGTTGTAGTCGTAGCGGGCCTGCCAGGACTTCTCGTCCTTGTTGGCGAAGTCCAGGATCTGGATGTAGTTCACCAGGTAGGGGTCGGTGCCGTTAATGTAGGCGAAGCCGGTGTCGCCGCTCATCTTCTGGTAGCCGACGCCGAAGGCGTGGTAGCCCAGGTTGTAGGTGACCATGGCGTTGAACGCCTTGTTGTCGACGTTGCTGCCGCCGTCGTCGGTGGACTTGGCCCAGCGGACATCGGACTTCAGCGACTGGCCTTCGGCGATCGGCAGGGTCCAGCCGAGGGTCAGGTAGTGCTGCTTGTAGAAGTCGTCCAGCTGGCCGTAGTGGTAGCCGGTGCTGAAGTTCTTGGTCCAGTTGTAGGTGGCGCCGGCGTAGTCGAACTCGTTGGTGGTGTTGCCGCTGCGCACGGTGATGTTCTTCTTGCCGCCGGTGGTGACGGTCATTTCCTCGTAGTTGGAGGAGTCACGGCGGTTGGTCTGGTTCAGGCGGCCGGCGTCGAAGTTCAGGCCGTCGAGCTGGGTGGAGTTGACCGCGCTACCCACGAAGAGCTGCGGCAGCAGGCGGCTGTCGTTGGTCACCACGACCGGCAGCTTGGGCGTCAGGGTGCCCATCTTCAGGGTGTTCTTCTCGTAGCGCAGCTTGAGGGTGGCGCCGCCCTTGCTGAAGTCGTCCGGCGCGTCGCCGTCGGCGGTCTTCGGCAGCAGGCCGGTGCCGGTGCGGTCGGCGCTGGAGTCCAGCTTCAGGCCCAGCGCGGCGATACCGTCGACGCCCACGCCGATGGTGCCGTCGGTGTAGCCCGACTCGAATTTCAGGATGAAGCCCTGGCCCCACTCTTCCTGCTTGCTCTGCTGCGCCTGGGTGGAGCTGCGGAAATCGCGGTTGAAGTAGAAGTTGCGCAGTTCAACGTTGGCCTTGCTGTCCGAAATGAAGTCGGCGTGAGCGACTGCGGGTACGACAATGCTGGCGCCGAGCACGGCCTGCGCCAGGCCGCCCATGGCAAAACCGGCGTAGTTCTTACGGATCATCAGGATTCCCCTTATGGTGTTTTAAGCGTTGAACACGCTGAGCGCCTGGCATGCAGGGCGCGGCCCCCATGGTCTCGCGCAGCCGTTTGGCGGCTCTTCTGTGTTGCGGGGAATCTTGGCGGGGGGTTATTTCAGATCGACTGCATAGATATAAACTTTTTGTTACAGCTGAACTTTTCCGAAAAATTCGACTACGCGGTCATGGGCTGAAAGCAGCGGCTGTCAGCGGGGACTGACGCACCGGACGAGCGGCAGTATGCTGTCGCCTCCCCCTCCTCCGCTGCGCCCATTCCATGCAAGAACTGCAACCGCTGATCGAACGCTACGGCCCCGCCCTGCTCTTCCTCAATGTGCTGCTGGAGCAACTGGGCCTGCCGATTCCGGCCTACCCGGCGCTGATCGTCGCCGGCGCCCTCGCGCTGCAGGGGCACGGGGTGTCCCTGGGCGAGGCGCTGGCGGTGGCCACCCTGGCCTGCCTGATCGCCGACACCGCCTGGTACTTCGCCGGCCGCCGCTACGGCGGCTTCCTGCTGCGCACCATCTGCAGGGTGTCGCTGTCGCGCGACAGCTGCATCCGCCAGAGCCAGAGCCTGTATCTGCGCATCGGCCCGCGCGCGCTGCTGATCAGCAAATTCCTGCCCGGCGCCGGCGCGCTGTCCACCAGCCTGGCCGGCATGACCGGCACGCCGCTGCGCCGCTTCCTCGGCTACGACTTCGCCGGCTCGGCGCTGTGGGTGGGCTCGGCGCTAATGCTGGGCGCCATCTTCAGCGACACCGTCGACAGCCTGCTCGGCTGGCTGCACGACTACGCCACCCGCGGCCTGCTGTTGTTATTGGCGGCCTTCGCGCTGTTCATCGCCTGGCGCCTGTGGCAGCGCTACAGCCTGCTGCGACGCACCGCGCGGATTCCCAGGATCAGCGTCGAGGAACTGCGCGAACGCCTGGACCAGGGCGACACCCCGCTGATCCTCGACGTGCGCGCCGAGGCCGGCGAGGACGGCATCCCCGGCGCCATCCCGATGACCCTGGACACCCCGCTGGACGGGCTCGCCGACAGCCTCGGCCAGGCCGACGTGGTCATCTATTGCGCCTGCCCCAACGAACTCTCCGCGGCCATGCTCGCCGAGCGCCTGCGCAAGCACGGCTACCCGCGCGCCTGGGCGCTGTCCGGCGGGCTGGAGGCATGGCAGGCGAGCCAGGGCCAAGCTGGCGCCGATGGGCTTTCGTAGGATGGGTTGAGCGAAGCGATACCCATCACCACAGCTATCACGGGCAGACATGGCTCCTACAAAAAGCGCGGCGCCCATCGATTGACGTTGCGCCGACCAGCCCTTACCGTTGCCCAGCCGCTCAATCGAGCGGTGCGGGATTGGCGTCCCGGTATCAGAACAGACGCGAGCCTCAGGGCGAGCGTCGGCATGGTCGTACCTGTGTCATGGGCAGGCCGTGCAGGGCATCTTCGGATGCGCCGGATGTTCTGACCGGTACGCCAACCTGTACGGTCTGCCCTCCCTGATTGGCGTCAGGCGGGCAGTTCAAGGCACTTCTCGTCAGGACACAACCATGCATCCATTACGTATTTCCAAAGAAGCAACTTCCCTCGACCTCTTCGACGCCGCCCAGGCCCGTCACTCCGCCGCCTGCGACGCTCTGCGCCTGCTGGCTGGCGCACCGGACCTGGGCTGCCCGGACGAGGGCACCCTCGCCGGCGCCCTGGGCAGCCTCGAACTGTTGCTGCGCGATGCCGCCCGGCTCTACGAGGCGGCTCGGGAACGGGCCTGAACGCCGGGGCGCCTTGCGTAGGATGGGTTGAGCTTGCGATACCCATCGGGCCAGGGTGATGGGTATCGCTTCGCTCAACCCATCCTACGGTGTGCTACCTGCGCCATTCCCATGTAGAGCGGACCTTGCCCGCGATAGCCGGAACCTCCGGCGCGGATCGCGGATGAGATCCGCTCCTACGCTGCCCCACCCGCGCCATTCCCATTGTAGGAGCGCGCCCTGCGCGCGAATCGCGGGCAGGGCCCGCTCCTACAGGTTACCGGGAGGCACGGTATTTCTCCCCCGTAGATACCGTGTCACCTAGCCTCGAGCAAGGGCCAGTTCCACATTGTATGGCTGGCCCGACTTGAGGACGCCATAGGCGATCTGCAGCAGCTTGCGCATGGCAGCACAGATGATCTGTTTACCCGCTTTGCCTTTCTCCTCGAGCCATAAACGCAGTGCCCGTATCGCCTGGTTATGGCTCATGGCACAGATGGCTGGCATGAACAGGCCTGCCCGCAAGAGGCGTGAGCCGATCTTTGAGATCCTCACCTGGCCCTTGTGTTGGCCGGATTCCCTGAGCCTCGGATTGAGTCCTGCAAAAGCCACGACCGCCCGGGCACTCTCGAAGCGGCTGATTGATCCAAGTTCGGCCAGCAACAGGGCTGCAGTTTTGTCGCTGATACCCTCGATACTCGTCAGCAGATCGCGCTTGCCCCGCAAGTCAGGATCGTCGTCGATATGTTGGCGAATCGCTTCCAGCGTCTGTTCAATCTGCTGTTCCAGATGGGCCGAGACCGACAGGATCGACTCTTTCACCACGTCGCTCTTGGCGGTTTCCAGGCGGTTGATTTCCATCTGGAACCGCTCCTTGAGCTCTTCGTAGCGCCGTACCAGCGCACGGAGTTGCCGCACGCTCACCGGGTCCGGCTGCCAGAGCTGGAGATCCTCGGCATGCCGAGCGCCGTAGAGGGCGATCAACTTGGCGTCGACCTTGTCGGTCTTGACCCGTTGCAACTGGCTTTGCGCATAGCTGGCAATACGTGCCGGATTCATCACGCAGACACGATATCCCCGGGCCAACAGATAATCGCCCAGAGCTTCGTGATAGATGTTGGTGGCTTCCATCACCACCCACGCCCCTGGCTCGGCATGTTTTTGCAACCACTGGTCAAAGACGCTGAAGCCCGACTGATCGTTGCTCAGATTGCCTTTGGTGCGGTATTTGCCATTGCTCTGCAGAACCGCAATGTCGAAAGTTTTCTTGGCGATATCCACGCCAACTACGATGGCCATAACTCCTGCTACCTCTTACAGCTTTACATCATCAGCACTCCACTCCATCCAACCTTGCCTATACGAGCTACCACCGGGGTGGGGCTCCAGATACCGTTCGGACTCACGAGTGGATTGGGAAGGCAGGAGACTATCTACAGTGCAGGCTCGTAGCCTAGGAGCGGACACGTCTTCCTGGTCTTCCTTCCGGTGATCAGCCGGAGACTACCCGCCGTTATGGCGGGTCGTCGACATACAAGGAGCGGACCTTGTCCGCGATTCGCGCGCAGGGCGTGCTCCTACAGGAGGTCGGGTTCGCGAGCCCGCAACGAAAAAGGGGAAGGCCGAAGCCTTCCCCTTTTTCCTGCTGCGTCAGATACGGCCTCAGCCCACCCAGACGCGGGCATTGCGGAACATGCGCATCCAGCCGCCGTCTTCCTGCCACTCGTCCGGGCGCCAGGAGTTCTGCACGGCGCGGAACACCCGCTCCGGGTGCGGCATCATGATGGTCACGCGGCCGTCGCGGCTGGTCAGGCCGGTAATCCCGCGCGGCGAGCCGTTGGGGTTGGCCGGGTAGGTCTCGGTGACCTTGCCGTGGTTGTCGACGAAACGCAGCGCCACGCAGCCGGACAGGTCCGACTCCAGCAGGGCTTCCTCGCTCTCGAACTCCGCATGGCCTTCGCCGTGGGCGATGGCGATGGGCAGGCGCGAACCGGCCATGCCCTGCAGGAAGATCGACTGCGATTCCTGCACCTGGACCATGGCCACGCGCGCCTCGAACTGCTCGGAACGGTTGCGCACGAAGTGCGGCCAGAACTCGGTGCCGGGGATCAGCTCGTGCAGGTTGGACATCATCTGGCAACCGTTGCACACGCCCAGGGCGAAGCTGTCCTTGCGCTCGAAGAAGGCCTGGAAGCCGTCGCGGGCACGGGCGTTGAACAGGATCGACTTGGCCCAGCCCTCGCCGGCGCCGAGCACGTCGCCGTAGGAGAAGCCGCCGCAGGCCACCAGGCCCTTGAAGTCTTCCAGGCTGACACGGCCGGCGAGGATGTCGCTCATGTGCACGTCCACCGCGGCGAAGCCGGCGCGGTCGAAGGCCGCGGCCATTTCCACCTGGCCGTTGACGCCCTGCTCGCGGAGGATCGCCACCTGCGGGCGCACGCCTTTCTTGATGTAGGGCGCGGCGATGTCGTCGTTGACGTCGAAGCTGAGCTTGGCGGACAGGCCGGGGTTGTCCTCGGCCAGCAGGCCGTCGAATTCCTGGTCGGCGCACTCGGCGTTGTCGCGCAGGCGCTGGATCTGGTAGCTGGTTTCGCTCCAGATGCGCTGCAGCAGGCGGCGCTCGGCGCTGTAGACCGGCTCGCCGTTGAAGCTCAGCTCGACCTCGTCGCCATTGACCGGCTGGCCGATCACCGCCACGCAGTCGCCCAGGCCGGCGGCGCTGAACTGCGCCAGCACTTCCGGGGTGGCGGCTTCGCGGACCTGGATGACCGCGCCCAGTTCCTCGCTGAACAGCGCGGCGCCGAGTTCCTCGCGGCTGGAAGCCAGGTCGTCGAGGCGCAGGTTCAGGCCGCAGTGGCCGGCGAAGGCCATTTCCAGGGCGGCGGCCAGCAGGCCACCGTCGGAACGGTCGTGGTAGGCCAGCAGGTGGCCGTCGGCGTTGAGGCCCTGGATCACCGCGAAGAAGGCCTTGAGGTCCTCGGCGTCGTCGACGTCCGGGGCTTGCTGGCCGATCTTGCCGTAGGTCTGCGCCAGGATCGAGCCGCCCAGGCGGTTCTTGCCGCGACCCAGGTCGATCAGGATCAGGTCGGTCTCGCCCTTGTCCAGGCGCAGTTGCGGGGTGAGGGTCTTGCGCACGTCGCCGACCGGGGCGAAGCCGGAGATGATCAGCGACATGGGCGCGGTGACGCTCTTCTCCACGCCCTCATCCTGCCAGCGGGTCTTCATGGACATGGAGTCCTTGCCCACCGGGATGGTGATGCCCAGCGCCGGGCACAGTTCCATGCCCACCGCCTTGACGGTGTCGTACAGGCGCGCGTCCTCGCCCGGGTGGCCGGCGGCGGCCATCCAGTTGGCCGACAGCTTGATGTCGGAGATCGCGCCGATGCTGGCGGCAGCCAGGTTGGTGATGGTCTCGCCGATGGCCATGCGGCCCGAAGCCGGGGCGTCGAGCAGGGCCAGCGGGGTGCGCTCGCCCATGGCCATGGCTTCGCCGGTGTACACGTCGAAGCTGGTGGCGGTGACGGCGCAGTCGGCCACCGGCACCTGCCAGGGGCCGACGAACTGGTCGCGGGCCACCAGGCCGGTGATGGTGCGGTCGCCGATGGTGATCAGGAAGCTCTTGCTGGCCACGGCCGGGTGGCGCAGCACGCGCTCGGTAGCCTCGCCCAGGTCCAGGGCGGCGGCGCTGAAGTCATCGCCGATCTCGGCTTCGCGGGCGACCGAACGGTGCATGCGCGGCGGCTTGCCGAGCAGCACGTCGAGCGGCATGTCCACCGGTTTGTTGCCGAAGTGGCTGTCGGCGACGGTCAGGTGTTTCTCCTCGGTGGCCTCGCCGACCACGGCGAACGGGCAGCGCTCGCGCTCGCAGATGGCCTTGAAGGTCTCGAAGTCGGCGGCGTCCACCGACATCACGTAGCGTTCCTGGGACTCGTTGCACCAGATTTCCAGCGGGCTCATGCCCGGCTCGTCGTTGGGCACCGCACGCAGTTCGAAGCGGCCGCCGCGGCCGCCGTCGTTGATCAGCTCCGGCAGGGCGTTGGAGATGCCGCCGGCGCCGACGTCGTGGATGAACTTGATCGGGTTGTTCGCGCCCAGCTGCCAGCAGCGGTCGATGACCTCCTGGCAGCGGCGTTCCATTTCCGGGTTCTCGCGCTGTACCGAGGCGAAGTCCAGGTCGGCGGCGGAAGCGCCGGTGGCCATGGAGGAAGCGGCGCCGCCGCCCAGGCCGATGAGCATGGCCGGGCCGCCGAGCACGATGAGCTTGGCGCCGACGCTGATCTCGCCCTTCTGCACGTGGTCTTCACGGATGTTGCCGAGGCCGCCGGCGATCATGATCGGCTTGTGGTAGCCGCGCACTTCCTCGCCGCGCGGGGTGGCCACGGCCTGCTCGAAGGTGCGGAAGTAGCCGGTCAGGTTGGGCCGGCCGAACTCGTTGTTGAACGCGGCGCCGCCCAGCGGGCCCTCGATCATGATGTCCAGCGCGGTGACGATGCGCTCGGGCTTGCCGTAGGGCACTTCCCAGGGCTGCTCGAAACCGGGGATGTTCAGGTTGGAGACGGTGAAGCCGACCAGGCCTGCCTTGGGCTTGGCGCCGCGGCCGGTGGCGCCCTCGTCACGGATTTCGCCGCCGGAGCCGGTGGAGGCGCCGGGGAACGGGGCGATGGCGGTCGGGTGGTTGTGCGTCTCGACCTTCATCAGGATGTGCACCGGCTCTTCGCTGGCGCCGTACTGGCGGGTCTCGGGGTTCGGGTAGAAGCGCCCGGCGACCGAGCCCACCATCACTGCGGCGTTGTCCTTGTACGCGGACAGCACGCCTTCGCGGTGCATTTCATAGGTGTTCTTGATCATGCCGAACAGGCTCTTGTCCTGGGCCTGGCCATCGATGTCCCAACTGGCGTTGAAAATCTTGTGGCGGCAGTGCTCGGAGTTGGCCTGGGCGAACATCATCAGCTCGACGTCGTGCGGGTTGCGGCCCAGCTCGACGAAGCTCTTCACCAGGTAGTCGATCTCGTCCTCGGCCAGGGCCAGGCCCAGCTCCAGGTTGGCCTTCTCCAGCGCGGCGCGGCCGCCGCCGAGGATGTCGACCACGGTCAGCGGCTTGGGCTGGGCGTGGCTGAACAGGCCGGCGGCCTCTTCCATCTGGTTCAGCACCAGTTGCGTCATGCGGTCGTGCAGGCGCGCGGCGACTTGCGCGGCGTCGGCCTCGGACAGCTCGCCGGCGACGTAGTAGGCGATGCCGCGCTCGATGCGCTCGAGCTTCGCCAGGCCGCAGTTGTGGGCGATGTCGGTGGCCTTGCTGGACCACGGTGAGATGGTGCCGAAGCGCGGCACCACCAGGAACAGCCGGCCCTTGGGCTCCTGCACCGGCACGCTCGGGCCGTACTTCAGCAGCCGTCCGAGCACCTGTTCCTCATCGGCGGTCAGCACGCCACTGACCTCGGCGAAATGCGCAAACTCGGCGTACAGCCCGGTGACAGCGGGTACCTGCCGGGTGAGCAGGTCGAGCAGTTTGCCGTGGCGGAAGGCGGAAAGGGCGGGAGTGCCGCGCAGGATCAGCATTGTCGGAACAGCCTCTGGAGACAGGGGAATTCGCAGGGCCGGGAGGGCCGGCCCGCAGAGGCCGTGCATTCTACCGTAAAGCATGCTCCGGCGGCACCTGCAGCTCGGCCGACGGCAAGGGCTTTCTGCCATTGGGCGGGGGAGCGGCGCCATTCATCTTCGAACGCTTTCGAACAGGCTCGCCGCACGCCCACTCCAGGCGCGCCCCGGGGCCCCTGACCGGCGTCTGGCACGGCCTCTGAAACGAAGCCGCTAGCAGAGATACCCCGAGCTGTCCAGATATTGGGCTCCGCGACCTTGGCGTATACTGCGCCGATGTTTGCCCTGAACCCGTCACGCGTGCGCTCCGCCGTATGGATCCTGGCGACCTGTATCTTTCTGCTGCTCTCCGGCTGTAGCGAGGCGAAAGCCCCCACAGCCCTGGAGCGGGTACAGAAGGACGGAGTGCTGCGGGTGATAACCCGCAACAGCCCGGCCACCTACTTCCAGGATCGCAACGGCGAGACCGGCTTCGAATACGAGCTGGCCAAGCGCTTCGCCGATCACCTGGGGGTGAAGCTGCAGATGGAGACCGCCGACAACCTCGACGACCTCTACAGCAAGCTCGGCCAATCCGGCGGCCCCGACCTGGCCGCCGCCGGCCTCACCCCCGGCGGCGAGCGGGAGATCTCCGTACGCTTCTCGCACTCCTACCTGGACGTCACCCCCCAGGTGGTCTACCGCAATGGCGACCCGCGCCCCACCCGCCCGGACGACCTGGTCGGCAAGCGCATCGTGGTGCTCAAGGGCAGCAGCCACGCCACGCAGCTGGCCGAGCTGAAGAAGAAGTATCCGAAGCTGGAGTACAAGGAATCCGACGCCGACGAGATGGTCGACCTGCTGCGCATGGTGGACGTCGGCGACATCGACCTGACGCTGATCGACTCCAACGAACTGGCGATGAACCAGGTCTACTTCCCCAACGTGCGCGTGGCCTTCGACCTGGGCGACGCCCGCGGCCTGGCCTGGGCCCTGCCCGGCGGGACGGACGACAGCCTGTATGCCGAGGTCAACAAGTTCCTCGACAAGGTCAAGCAGGACGGCACCCTGCAGCACCTGAAGGACCGCTACTACGGCCACGTCGACGTGCTCGGCTACGTCGGCGCCTACACCTTCGCCCAGCACCTGCAGCAGCGCCTGCCGCGCTACGAAACGCACTTCAAGCAGATCGCCCAGACGCTGAAGATGGACTGGCGCCTGCTCGCCGCCATCGGCTACCAGGAATCCATGTGGCAGCCCGACGCCACCTCCAAGACCGGCGTGCGCGGCCTGATGATGCTGACCA
Organism: Pseudomonas sp. R3.Fl; assembly: GCF_023516765.1. Classification (NCBI taxonomy): domain Bacteria; kingdom Pseudomonadati; phylum Pseudomonadota; class Gammaproteobacteria; order Pseudomonadales; family Pseudomonadaceae; genus Pseudomonas; species Pseudomonas sp. R3.Fl. The sequence goes on along the minus strand of NZ_JAMGSO010000001.1, from coordinate 5,231,415 downwards.
ACCGCACCGCCCAGGCCATGGGCGTGTCCAACCGCCTCGACGCCAAGCAGAGCATCCAGGGCGGCGGCAAGTACTTCGACCAGATCCGCGACGAGCTGCCGGACAGCATCAAGGAGCCGGACCGCAGCTGGTTCGCCCTGGCCTCCTACAACATCGGCAGCGCCCACCTCGACGACGCCCGCAAGCTGGCCCAGCAGGAAGGCCTGAACCCGGACAAGTGGCTGGACGTGAAGAAGATGCTGCCGCGCCTGTCGCAGAAGCAGTGGTTCCGCAAGACCCGCTACGGCTACGCCCGCGGCGGCGAGACCGTGCATTTCGTGCAGAACGTGCGGCGCTACTACGACATCCTCACCTGGGTGACCCAGCCGCAGCTCGAAGGCGGCCAACTGGCCGAAAGCGGCCTGCACCTGCCCGGGGTGAACAAGGCCCGGCCCAGCGAAGAGACCGACGAGAAGCTCTGAACAGGGTGGCCCGTCGGGGGGCATGAGACTGACACGCGTCTACGGGGAATGCCGTGCCGCCTGGCGATTCGTAGGAGCGGACTCCGTCCGCGGATTGTGTGTTCCTGGGGTCGTAGGTGCTTTTTTGCGAATGGGGTTTGCTGGTGGCGTAGGTGTTGGGGGTAAGAGCGCCCTCTCCCCAGCCCTCTCCCTGAAGGGAGAGGGGGCTGTCCTGAGTCGCCGGGAACTCCAGAGTTATCCTGATACTCCGCCCCCACCCCGTCATTCCCGCGAACGCGGGAACCCAGTGACTGCAAGGTTCGCGAGCAAGCTCGCTCCTACGAAGAGCAAAAGCGCTTTGGCTTTGGGACTTCCAGAGAAACGTCCGAGCGCACCGGAACGCCCCTTCAGAAGGCCGAGCGAAGCCCCCGCTCAGGAGGTCATGCGACATGGATGTCGCGAGAGCCCCGCGGGCTACAGGGACGTACCCTCGGGGCGGGCCTCCGTGGCGGGGGAATTCGTGAGGGTAGCCCGGCTCCATCGGGCCCGTATGTTGGGGCAAGCCTTTTTGGTTCCTTTTGTGGCGTTTGACAAAAGGGACTCGCCCGAGGGGGCGAAACAAAAAATCTCCGCAGACTCGGAGCGGCGCGGTACACCCAAACAAGAAGGCAGCTGGGTTCCCGCGTTCGCGGGAATGACGGGGGTTAGGTTGGGTGCGCAAGACCAAGGTTCGCGAGCAAGCTCGTTCCTACACGCACCTATAAACCCTACCCCTTGCGCCTCGCCTTGAAGAAGGCCGACAACATCGCACTGCACTCCTCCGCCAGCACCCCGCCCTCCACCAACACCTTGTGATTGAGGAAATCCTGGGCAAAGAACTCCCCCCGGCTGACCACCACCCCCGACTTGGGCTCGGTGGCGGCATAGACCAGGCGCTGGATGCGCGCGTGCACCAACAGGCCGGCGCACATGCTGCAGGGCTCCAGGGTGACATAGAGGGTGCTGCCGGGCAGGCGGTAGTTGCCGGCCGCCGCCGCAGCCTCGCGGATGGCGATCATCTCGGCATGGGCGCTGGGGTCATGGGCGGTGATCGGCTGGTTGAAGCCACGGCCGATGACCTGGCCTTCCAGCACCAGCACGGCGCCCACCGGCACCTCGCCCAGGGCCGCGCCCTGCTCGGCCAGGGCCATGGCCTCGCGCATGAATTCGCGGTCGCGGCTGCGGTCGATCACAGGGGCCAGCCCCTTCACCGTCGGGTGGCCCTTGCTGTTGGTCAGCCGCACCAGGCGTCACCCACGGCGATGGTGCCCATCAGGCCGGTCTCCATATGGTCGATGACGTGGCAGTGGAACATCCACAGGCCAGGGTTGTCCGCCACCAGCGCCACCTTCGCGCTCTCGTTCTTGCCCAGCAGGTAGGTATCACTGTAGTACGGGATGATCTTGCGGCGGTTGGACGCCAGCACCTTGAAGGTCATGCCGTGCAGGTGGATCGGGTGCTGGTACTGCGTCAGGTTGCGCAGGGTGAAGATATAGCTCTTGCCCAGCTCCAGCTTGGCCAGCGGCGGCGCGTTGTGCTTGTGCTCCTCGCCGCCCTGCCAGGCCACGCCGTTGATCTGCCACAGCGACGGGGTCGCCTGGCCCTTGGAGTAGTCGGTCATGGCGCCCACCCACTCGAACTTGAAGTCGATGGTCTCGGCCTTGTCCAGGTCCGGCTCGCTCACCGGGTTGTGCGGCAGCGCCGGCGGCCATTCGGCGGAACCACCCTGCAGCGGCGCCACGCCGCGCACCGTGCCCAGGCGCACCACGCCGTCGCGCAGGGACAGCTCCTGGCCCTCGGCCGGACCGCGGATGGCCAGCTCCAGGCGCATGCCCGGGCCGATCCAGTATTGCTCGTCGAGGTCCCGCGGCTCCACCGGGTGGCCGTCAATGGCGTAGATCTTCGCCTCGCTGCCCGGCAGGTTGAGCCGGTAGGTCACGGTGTTGTCGATGTTGAGGATGCGCACGCGGGTCACCTGGCCGGCGGGCAGCTCGATCACCGGCACGTGCTCGCCGTTGATGGTCGACAGACTGCCGCGGGTGCCCTCGCGAGCGGCCTCGCGCGGCACGCTGAAGGCGGTGAAGGCGCCCTGCTCGTCCACGTGCCAGGTCTTCAGGCAGAGGATTCTCTCGTGGCTGAAGCCGCTGGGCTCGCGCTCGTCGATGATCAGCGGGCCGACCAGGCCGCGGCCCAGCTGCTCGCTGCTCATCAGGTGCGGGTGGTACCAGTAGCTGCCGGCGTCGGGGGTCTTGAACAGGTAGACGAAGCTCTGCCCCGGCTGCACCGGCGGCTGCGAGATGTAGGGCACGCCGTCCATCTCGATGGGCAGGCGGATGCCGTGCCAGTGGATGGTGGTCGGCTGGTCCAGCTTGTTGGTGAAACGCACGCGCAGCCAGTCGCCCTGGCGGGCGCGGATCTCGAAGCCGGGGAAGCGGTTGCCGTAGAGCAGCGCCGGGGTCTTGTGCCCGGGCACCAGCTCCAGGTCCATGGGCGCGGCGATCAGTTCGTAGTCGTGCTCCGCGGTCACCTGCGGGCGCGCCAGCCATAGACGCGCGCCGCCGGCGCCGAGGCCGACCACGGCGAGGCCGGCGATGCCACCCAGTACCTGTCTGCGGGTAAAGCTCATGTCTCCCCCAACCCCTGCGGGTATCTCGCAAATGCAAGATTTTCTCATTTTCCCGGTGGCAAGGCGAGCACGAAGGCGCTGCGCGATGTCGCATCCCGGGCAACCGCAGCAAATGCCTGACAGACATGGACAGCCACGCCACGGAAGGCTATCTGAATAACTTCGCTTCCACGGCGATACACCGCCATTGACGACGAGAGAGACGAGGCATGAGCCAGAAACTGAAGGTGGAACGCAAGGGCCATGTGCTCTGCATCGGGCTGAACCGCCCGGAGAAGTACAACGCCATGGACGTGGAGCTGTACCTGACGCTGGCCGACGCCTACGGTGAACTGCAACGCGACGACGAACTGCGCTGCGGCCTGCTCTACGGCGAAGGCAAGCACTTCTGCGCCGGCCTGGAGCTGGACAAGTGGGGCCCGCAGTTCGCCAGCGGCCGCTTCCCCGAACTGCCTCCAGGCGCCTGCGACCCCTTCGGCCTGGACCCGGCTCGGCGGGTGGCCAAGCCGATCGTGGTCGCTGCCCGCGGCGTCTGCTTCACCGCCGCCCTGGAACTGATGCTGGCCGCCGACGTGCGCATCGCCGCGGAAGATGCCCGCTTCGGCCAGATCGAGGTCAAGCGCGGCATCTATGCCGTGGGCGGCGCGACCATCCGCTTCGTGCAGAACATCGGCTGGGGCAACACCATGCGCTACCTGCTCACCGGCGACGAATTCGACGCCCGGGAAGCCCACCGCATAGGCCTGGTGCAGGAAGTGACGGCCCCCGGCGAGGAATTCGCCGCAGCCCTGGCCGTAGCCGAACGCATCGCCCGCCAAGCCCCGCTGGGCGTGCGCGCCACCCTGGCCAGCGCGCGCCTGGCCCTGGCCGAAGGCGAGACGGAAGCCGCCCGTCGCCTGCTGCCGGACCTGCAGCCGCTGATGGGCAGCGAGGACGTCAAGGAAGGCGTGGCCTCCTTCCTCGAACGCCGCGAGGCGAACTTCGTCGGCCGCTGAAACGACGACGGGGCGGCGTGGATGACCACGACCGCCCCGTCTTCCAGCTGCCGGCGCCGCGTTCAGCGGCGCCGGATCGCTGGGATCACTCCCACTCGATGGTCGCCGGCGGCTTGCTCGACACGTCGTAGGTGACGCGGGAGATGCCTTCGATCTCGTTGATGATGCGGTTGCTGACCTTCTCCAGCAGCTCGTAGGGCAGGTGCGCCCAGCGTGCGGTCATGAAGTCGATGGTCTCCACCGCGCGCAGGGCCACGACCCAGGCGTAGCGACGGCCGTCGCCGACCACGCCGACGGATTTCACCGGCTGGAACACCACGAAGGCCTGGCTGGTCTTGTGGTACCAGTCGAAGTTGCGCAGTTCCTCGATGAAGATGTGGTCGGCGCGGCGCAGCAGGTCGGCGTATTCCTTCTTCACTTCGCCGAGGATGCGCACGCCCAGGCCCGGGCCCGGGAACGGGTGGCGGTAGACCATGTCGTAGGGCAGGCCCAGTTCCAGGCCGATCTTGCGCACTTCGTCCTTGAACAGTTCGCGCAGCGGCTCGACCAGTTCGAACTGCATGTCTTCGGGCAGGCCGCCGACGTTGTGGTGCGACTTGATCACGTGGGCCTTGCCGGTCTTGGCGCCGGCCGACTCGATCACGTCGGGGTAGATGGTGCCCTGGGCGAGGAACTTCACGTCCTGCAGCTTGGTGGCTTCCTCGTCGAAGACCTCGATGAAGGTGCGGCCGATGATCTTGCGCTTCTCTTCCGGGTCGGCGACGCCGGCCAGGCGGCCGAGGAACTTGTCTTCGGCGTTGGCGCGGATCACCTTGACGCCCATGTTCTCGGCGAACATGGCCATCACCTGGTCGCCCTCGTGCAGGCGCAGCAGGCCGTTGTCGACGAAGACGCAGGTCAGCTGGTCGCCGATGGCCTTGTGCAGCAGGGCCGCGACCACCGAGGAGTCGACGCCGCCGGACAGGCCCAGCAGCACCTTGGCGTTGCCCACCTGGGCGCGCACGGTGGCGATGGCGTCGTTGACGATGTTCGACGGCGTCCACAGGGCTTCGCAGCCGCAGATGTCGAGGACGAAGCGCGAGAGGATGCGGCCGCCCTGCTTGGTGTGGGTCACTTCCGGGTGGAACTGCACGCCGTAGTAGCCGCGGGCGTCGTCGGCCATGGCGGCGATCGGGCAGCTCGGGGTGCTGGCGAGGATGTGGAAGCCCTCGGGGATGTCGGTGACCTTGTCGCCGTGGCTCATCCACACGTCGAGGCCGAACACGCCGTCTTCATCGACGTGGTCCTCGATGCCGTCGAGCAGGCGCGCCTTGCCGACCACGTCGACGCGGGCGTAGCCGAACTCGCGCAGGTCCGAACCCTGCACCTTGCCGCCCAGTTGCTCGGCCATGGTCTGCATGCCGTAGCAGATGCCGAACAGCGGCACGTTGAGGTCGAACACCGCCTTGGGCGCGCGCGGGCTGTCCAGCTCGTGCACCGACTCCGGGCCGCCGGCCAGGATGATGCCGCGCGGGGCGAAGGCGCGGATGTCGTCGTCGCTCATGTCGAACGGGTGGATTTCGCAGTACACGCCGATCTCACGCACGCGGCGGGCGATCAGCTGGGTGTACTGGGAACCGAAGTCGAGGATCAGGATCCGGTGAGCATGGATATCTTGATGGGCCATTTTCTTCCCCTGGGGAAATGGCTGAAGGCTGAAGGCTGAAGGCTGAACGAAAGAGCAATCTCGTCCAGCCTCCAGCCTCCAGCCTCCAGCGAAAGAGCGGTTTAGCCGACGCGGTAGTTCGGCGCTTCCTTGGTGATCTGCACGTCATGCACGTGGGATTCGGCCATGCCGGCACCGGTGATGCGTACGAACTGCGGCCGGGTACGCATGTCCTGGATGTCGGCGCTGCCGGTGTAGCCCATGGCTGCGCGCAGGCCACCCATCAGTTGGTGGACGATGGCGGTCAGCTGGCCCTTGTACGGGACGCGGCCTTCGATGCCCTCGGGGACCAGCTTCTCGGCGCCGGCGGAGGCGTCCTGGAAGTAGCGGTCGGAGGAACCGGTGGCGCCGGCCATTGCACCCAGGGAGCCCATGCCGCGGTAGGACTTATAGGAACGGCCCTGGAACAGCTCGATCTCACCCGGAGCCTCTTCAGTACCGGCGAACATGGAGCCCATCATCACGCAGTAGGCGCCAGCCACCATGGCCTTGGCCAGGTCGCCGGAGAAGCGGATGCCGCCGTCGGCGATCAGCGGGACGCCGGTGCCTTCGAGGGCGGCGGCGACGTTGGCGATGGCCGAGATCTGCGGCACGCCCACGCCGGCGACGATGCGGGTGGTGCAGATGGAGCCCGGGCCGATGCCGACCTTGACCGCGTCGGCGCCGGCGTCGGCCAGGGCCTTGGCGGCTTCGCCGGTGGCGATGTTGCCGCCGATCACCTGGACCTGCGGGAAGGTTTCCTTCACCCAGCGCACGCGATCGATCACGCCCTTGGAGTGGCCGTGGGCGGTGTCCACCACCACTACGTCGACGCCGGCGGCGACCAGCGCGGCGACGCGCTCGGCGGTATCGGCGCCGGTGCCGACGGCGGCGCCGACGCGCAGGCGGCCCTGCTCGTCCTTGGACGCCAGCGGGTAGGTCTTGGCCTTCTCGATGTCACGGAAGGTGACCAGGCCGGTGAGGCGGAACTGCTCGTCGACCACCAGCATCTTCTCGATGCGGTTCTCGTACAGCTTGGCCTTGATCTCTTCCAGGGCGGTACCTTCGCGGGCGGTGATCAGCTTGTCCTTGGGCGTCATGATCGCCGCCACGCTGTCGCCGACGTTCGGCTTCACGCGCAGGTCGCGGCCGGTGACGATGCCCACCAGCTCACCCTCTTCCACCACCGGGAAGCCGGAGAAGCCGTATTCGCGGGCGATCTGCAGCAGCTCGATGATCTTGGTCGAGGGCGTCACGGTGACCGGGTCGCGAACGATGGCGGTCTCGTGCTTCTTGACCTTGCGCACCTCGGCAGCCTGCTGCTCGATGCCCATGTTCTTGTGGATGATGCCGATACCGCCTTCCTGCGCCATGGCGATCGCCAGGCGGGATTCGGTCACGGTATCCATGGCGGCGGACACCAGCGGGATGTTCAGTTCGATGCCCCGGGTCAGGCGAGTCTTCAGACTCACGTCCTTGGGCAGGACCTCGGAGTAACCGGGGATGAGGAGGACGTCGTCGAACGTCAGGGCTTCTTGGCTGATGCGCAGCATGGCGAGGGCTCCCACACGGGAAAATGGAAGCGCGGCATTATACCCCAGCTTCACGCTCGGGCTCAACGCGCCCGACCGCTGGATTCGCGGGTTTCGCGCTGGCCCTCGGCAAGGCCCCGGGCTTATCATCCAGCGCCATGTTCAATGACCCTTTCCAACGGCTGGGCCTCGACCGCGAGGTGCTGACCGTCAGCCAGCTCAACCAGCGCGCCCGCCAGCTCCTGGAGGACGTGTTCCCGCAGGTGTGGGTGGAAGGCGAGATCTCCAACCTCGCCCGCCCCGCCTCCGGGCACATCTATTTCACCTTGAAGGACGGCAACGCCCAGGTGCGCTGCGCGCTGTTCCGCCAGCACGCCCTGCGCGTGCGCCAGGCCCTGCGCGACGGCCTGGCGGTCAAGGTGCGCGGCAAGGTCTCGCTGTTCGAGGGCCGCGGCGACTACCAACTGATCGCCGACGCCGTCGAACCGGCCGGTGACGGCGCCCTGCGCCTGGCCTTCGAGGCACTGAAGCAGAAGCTCGCCACCGAGGGCCTGTTCGCCGCCGAGCGCAAGCGGCCGCTGCCGGCCCATCCGCGGCGCATCGGCATCGTCAGCTCGCCCACCGGCGCGGTGATCCGCGACATCATCAGCGTGTTCCGCCGCCGCGCGCCGCAGGTCGAGCTGACCCTGGTGCCCACCGCGGTGCAGGGCCGCGAGGCCACCGCGCAGATCGTCCGCGCCCTGAAGCTGGCCGATGCGCGCGGTTTCGACGCCATCATCCTGGCCCGCGGCGGCGGCTCGCTGGAAGACCTCTGGTGCTTCAACGAGGAAGTCGTGGCCCGCGCCATCGCCGCCTGCGCCACGCCGGTGGTCAGCGCCGTGGGCCACGAGACCGACGTTTCCATCAGCGATTTCGTCGCCGACGTCCGCGCGCCCACGCCCTCGGCCGCCGCCGAGTTGCTGGCGCCGCACGCCGGCGACCTGCAGCAGCGCCTGGACGGCCTGCGCCGCCGGTTGATCCTGCGCATCCAGGACCGCCTGACCCGCGAGCGCCTGCGCCTGGAAGGCACCGCCCGGCGCCTGCGCCACCCCGGCGAGCGCCTGCGCCAGCAGGCCCAGCGCCTGGACGACCTGGACATGCGCCTGCGCCGCGCCTTCGAGCGCCAGCTGCAGGTGCGCCAGGAACGCATCGGCCGCCTGCAGACGCGCCTGCAGGCACAGCACCCGGGCCGCGCCCTGGCGCTGCTGCGGCAGAAACTCGACAGCCTGGCCGCGCGCCTGCCCCACGCCACCCGGGCGATCCTCCGCGAGCGCCGCCAGCGCCTCGACGGCCTGGCCCAGAGCCTGCACATCGTCAGCCCGCTGGCGACCCTCGGGCGCGGCTACAGCATCCTCCTCGACGAGCGCGGCCAGGCCATCCGCCGCGCCGCCCAGGCCCAGCCCGGCCAGCGTCTGACCGCGAAACTGGGCGAAGGCCAACTGGAAGTGCGGGTGGAAGACAACCACCAGGCCCCGGTCACCCTCTCGCTGCTGGACTGACCTGGGCCTTGGCTGTGACATGCGCCGAAATCGCGGACGGAGTCCGCTCCTACGTTTCCAAGAAGCACGGCTCTTCGTAGGATGGTGTTGAGCGAAGCGATACCCATCACCACGACCGCATGGGTTTCGCAGGCTCAACCCATCCTACGAAGAGCCCTCCGGTGCAAGATTGCCCCGTAGGATGGCGTTGAGCGGAGCGATACCCATCACCCCGGCGCAGCCGGCAAGACAGTTGCTCCTACAGGGACTGATGAATAACCGCCAACGGTTACACGCCCGACGTTCGCGCCATGTAGACTGCCGGCTTTACCGGATTTACGGAAAGCCCATGTTCCGCGTCTTCTGCCTGCTGTTCGCCACCCTTCTCTCCCTGCCCGCCCATGCCGAGGGTTTCATCAGCCGTACCCTGAACAAGCCGGTGCCCGGCGGCGTCGCCGTGGTCCAGCTGGGCAGCGCGGGGCCGGCGCCGAGCGCCAGCTACCAGGGCAAGCCGGTGCTGGTGGTGCGCGAGGAAGGCCGCGACTGGATCGCCGTGGTCGGCATCCCGCTCAGCGTCAAGCCGGGCCAGCAACAACTGCAGGTGAAGCAGGCCGGCGCCAACCGCAGCCTGCCGTTCCAGGTCGGCAGCAAGCACTACCGCGAGCAGCGCATCACCCTGAAGAACACCCGCCAGGTCAACCCGCTGCCCGAGGACCTCAAGCGCATCAACCGCGAACTGGCCGAGCAGACCGCCGCCTACCGCAGCTTCAGCCCCGGCACGCCGAGCAACCTGGTGCTGGACAAGCCGGTGAACGGCCCGCTCTCCAGCCCCTTCGGCCTGCGCCGCTTCTTCAACGGCGAGGAACGCAACCCGCACTCCGGGCTGGACTTCGCGGTGCCCGCCGGCACGCCGATCAAGGCCCCGGCGGCGGGCAAGGTGATCCTCATCGGCAACTACTTCTTCAACGGCAACACCGTGTTCGTCGACCACGGGCAGGGCTTCATCAGCATGTTCTGCCATATGTCGAAGATCGACGTGAAGCTCGGCGACCAGGTCCCGCGCGGCGGCGTGGTCGGCCGCGTCGGCGCCACCGGCCGGGCCACCGGGCCGCACATGCACTGGAACGTCAGCCTCAACGATGCCCGCGTCGACCCGGCGATCTTCATCGGCGCCTTCAAGCCCTGAGGTTCATTCTGCGCGGCTGGGCACCCGCTCCAGACGATAGAGCTCGCCGATCAGGCAGGGCTCGGGGATACCGGTCGAGTCGTACGAGAGGATGCGGTCGAGCCTGGTCACCGCTCCCACTGTGCTGCTGATGTTCAGGCGGTTGCTGAACGACAGGTTGTCGCAGGGCGAGGAGAAGGCCACCAGGTAGCGCCGGCCGGGCGCGTGGCCGAGGACGATGTGGCCCTTGTCGAGGTATTCCCAGCCCTGGGTTTCCCACACCGGGATCGACTTGACCATCTCGCCCTGGCGGTAGCCGAGGCGTTCCAGGTGCTGGTCGAGGGGCAACTGGTCGTTGCGCAGCCCGGACTGGCTGCAGGCGGCCAGCAGGACGGCAACCGCCAGCATGGCGGCACTGCGGACATTGCGCATGCTCACCTCCCGGCCACGGATGGGTGGCCCATGTCGAGCCGAAACCGGCCCGGCTCCATTTTCCCACCCTGGGAAAAGGCCGGCGCGCGGCCGGCCGGACGGTCAGTTCATCTTCATCCCGGGCATGTCGTGGCCCGACATATCGTGGCCGGACATGCCGTGCTCACCGGCCTCGGGCGCCTGTTTCTGCACCTGTACCTCGACCTTGAGGTCGCCGGCCTGCTGGAAGTGCAGGGTCACGGGGAAGCGCTCGCCGTCGGCCAGCGGCTTCTTCAGGCCGAACAGCATCAGGTGGTAGTGGCCCGGGGCGAAGGTGACGGTGCCGCCGGCGGGGATGTCCACGCCGTCGACCTTCTGCATCTTCATCATGCCGTCCTTCATCTGGTGCTCGTGGACCTCGGCGCTGGCCGCGCGCTCAGTGTCGGCGCCGAGCAGGCGGTCGGCCGCCTTGCCGTGGTTGTGCACGACGAAATAGGCCGCGCCGTTCTCCGAGTTGGCCGGCAGCAGCAGCGACCAGGGGTGCTCGACGTCGAGGTCGCCGGCCTTGTATTCGTGGGCCAGCAGCGGAGTGGAGAAGGACAGCATGGCCGCCAGGGCCAGGAGGGTCTTGCGCATGTTGGAAACTCCTAACGATCTCATGGGCCGCCCGTCGAGCGGGCGGCTTCGTAGGGGGCTCGGTCAGCATAGCTGCTGGGCGCCCCCGCTCATACCGGCGGCCGCGGCCGCCGGGGGCTCAGAAGCTGAAGTCCACCTTGGTCCAGAGCGTACGGCCCGGTTCGCGGATCGCCTGGGGATCGTTCGCCGGGTAGCCGAAGCCGGCGTTGCCGGCGAGGTTGAGGTGCTCGGCGTAGTCCTTGTCGAACAGGTTGTCGACGCCGGTGCTGACCTTGAAGTGCTTGTTCACGCGGTAGGCGGCGTTGAGCGAGAAGACGCCGAAGCCGGCGCTCTCGTCGAAGTCCTTGCCGACCACGTTGCCCTGCCCCTCGGCCACCCGCCCCTGCTTCGCCACCAGGCGCCACAGGGCGCCGGCGCTCCAGTCGCCCTGCTCGTAGGTCAGGCCCAGGCGGGTTTCCAGCGGCGGCATCTGCGGCAGCGCGCGGTCGTCGCTGGTGTTCTTGCCCCAGGCGTAGGCCAGGGTGGCGTCGGTCTTCCAGTTCGGCGCCAGCTGGTAGGCCGCGCCCAGCTCGCCGCCCATGATGCGGGCGTCCACGTTGGTCGCCTGGGACGTTGCACCCATCATGCCGCCGCTGGTGTAGGTGAACAGGATGTAGTCGCGGATCTCGCCGACGTAGCCCGAAGCCCAGGCCTTGAGCTTCTCGCCCTCGTACTGGGCGCCGAAGTCGAGCTGGGTGGTCTTCTCCGGCTTGATGGCGTCGAAGGCGTTGGCCGAGCCGGCCGGGCCCATGTTGGGGGAAAACAGCTCCCAATAGTCGGGGAAGCGCTGCACGTGGCCGAGGCCGGCGTAGAGCGTGGTGGGCGAGTCGGCCAGGTCGTGCTCGTAGCGCAGGAAGCCGCTGGGCAGGGTGTCGGCGCGGGTGTCGTCGGCCGTGGGGTTGGGCCGCGTCGTCATTCCCGAGCCGGTGGTCTGCCGGTAGTCCTTGGCCGAGGCGCGGTCCAGCCGCGCGCCGGCGATCACCCGGTCGCGCTCGGCGGCATACCAGGTCAGCTCGCCGAAGGCGCCGTAGTCGTGGAAGACCGCGTCCTTGTTCCACGGCACTTCGTCGTAGGCGCCGATGCCCATGGCGCTGCGCTGGCGGTGTTCGCTGCTCTGGGCGTCGACGCCGGAGATCAGCTTGAAGTCGTCCCAGCGCCAGGTGGCCGCCAGGCGCCCGCCGAGGGTGCGGCGGTCGACGTTGGAGGCCATGGGCCCGGCCATCATGCCGGTGCCCGAGGGCGTGCGCAGGCTGTAGTTGTCCATCACGTGGTCGGCGTAGTTGTAGTAGACCTGCGCCTCCAGCTTGTCGAGCACGCCGCCGAGGTTGGACTTCTCGAAGCGCAGGCCCAGGCTCTCGCGCTTGAACTGCGAGCCGTCCATGCCGCGCCCGGCGTAGCGCGCCTCGCCGTCGCCCTTGCCGGCGGTCAGCTCGACCAGGGTGTCGGCGTCCGGCGTCCAGCCCAGGGCGACGTCGCCGTTCCACTTGTTCCAGCGCGAGGGCACGGTGTTGCCGCCGCCGTCCTCGTAGTCGTCGGACTGCGAGCGGTTGCCGGTGAAGCGCAGGTAACCCTCGGGGCCGCCGGCGGCGGCGTCCAGCACTCGGTCGAAGCGGCCGTTGGAGCCGGCCACCAGGCTGCCGTTTATCCGCGTGCCCAGTTCGCCGAAGCGCTCCGGCTCGCGGTCGAAGCGGATGGTCCCGGCCGAGGCGCCGGGGCCCCAGATCACGGTTTCCGGGCCCTTGACCACGGTGAGCCGATCGTAGGTCTCCGGCGATATATAGGAAGTGGGCGCGTCCATCCGCGCCGGGCAGGCGCCGAGCATCACGCCGCCGTTGGTGAGGATGTTCAGCCGCGAGCCGAACATGCCGCGCAGCACCGGGTCGCCATTGCTGCCGCCGTTGCGGATGGCGGAGAAGCCGGGGATGGTCTTCAGGTAGTCGGCGCCGTCGCTGGCCGGGATCGGCTGGCGCGCCTGCTTCGGGTCGGTGACCACGGTCAGCGGCGAACTCTGCGCCACCGCGGTGATGACACTGGGTTGCAGTTCGATGGCGTGGTGGCCGGCGTGTGGGTCGTCGGTCTCGTCGGCGCGTACGGACGGGGTCAGGCCGACGATGCCGCCGAGGGCGGTGAGTGCGCAAAGGGTGCGCAGGCGCGCCGGGCGAACGCGCCCGCGCAGGAAGAGTCTGGACATGCGAAATTCCATGATCGATGACGATGTTCTTCTGGCCAGGCGCGGCGGACGCGCACGGAGGAAGGTTCCTCTGCGCGATGGCACTTGCGCTGGCTACGGCGAAAGAAAGGTCAGGCGGTCATGGACGGTGGCGCGCGCGAACGGGCGCCGGGGAAGATCGGCGAAGGCGGGATGGATTGTTCGATGACGACCTGGGGCGCCGGGGCAGCCCCGGGCAGGTCGGCGGAGAGCGCCAGGCGTGGGGTTTGCAGGGCCGGGCTGTGGAGCAGCAGGCCGCAGTAGCCGCACTTCTCCATGAAGTGGTCGGCGGAGAAGCCCTGCTGCGCGGCATCGGAGCCATGGTGGCCGCCGCGCATCTGTTCGGAGCAGGCCATGTCCTCCATCCCGGCCATGGCCGGCATGGGGTGATCCATGGGCATGGACTGCGACAGCAGCGGGCCGAGGTGGATCATCAGCATGGCGAAGAGCGCCAGCCAGATGCCCGTGCCTTGTCCTGTGCCTCGCCGTCTGCGACCTGTCACTGGAAGTCCCCGAATCGATTGGCGGCGTTTTACCCTGCCGAGCCGATGGGCGCAATTCGCCGATGGCTCAATGCTGTGCGGCATGGAGACGCATCGGAGAGTAAAGCAGAAAAAGCGCTTCGCAATTCCTTGCGCAATAAAGCTCACATACGAGCAGAAAATCTCGTTTAGCTTTATTGATCGACGATTAATACCAATTTTTCCACAATGCTTGCCATCCACCCCCAAAGCGCACTAGGGTGGGCGCTATGAAAACCGCACACACCCTCATCCTGCTTCGCCAACACGCCTGCCTGCGCCTGGTCAGCCCGCAACTGCGTGGCTGAATCCGTTTCCCGGCTTCACCTCTTCATCTTTCTACCGCGCAGGGCCGCCGCTGGCCCGGAAGAACAAGGATTCCGCCCATGACCATGCTCAAAGACCCGTCGAAGAAATACCGTCCCTTCACCCCGATCACCCTGCCCGACCGCACCTGGCCGGACAAGATCATCGACCAGGCGCCGATCTGGCTGAGCACCGACCTGCGCGACGGCAACCAGTCGCTGATCGAGCCGATGGACGCCGAGAAGAAGATGCGCTTCTTCAAGTGCCTGGTGCAGGTGGGCCTGAAGGAAATCGAAGTGGGCTTCCCGTCCGCCTCGCAGACCGACTTCGACTTCGTCCGCGAGCTGATCGAGGGCGGCCACATTCCCGATGACGTCACCATCCAGGTGCTGACCCAGGCCCGCGACGACCTCATCGAGCGCACCTTCGAGTCGCTGAAGGGCGCCAAACGCGCCATCGTGCACTACTACAACGCCTGCGCGCCAAGCTTCCGCAAGATCGTCTTCAACCAGGACAAGGAAGGCGTCAAGCAGATCGCCATCGCCGCCGGCAAGACCATCAAGCGCCTGGCCGCCGCCGCGCCGGAAACCCAGTGGGGCTTCGAGTACTCCCCCGAGGTGTTCAGCTCCACCGAGACCGACTTCGCCGTCGAGGTGTGCAACGCGGTGATCGACGTGTTCCAGCCGACCCCGGCCAACCGCCTGATCCTCAACCTGCCGGCCACCGTCGAGTGCGCCACGCCGAACAACTACGCCGACCAGATCGAGTGGTTCGGCCGCCACATCGACAAGCGCGACAGCGTGATCATCAGCCTGCACACCCACAACGACCGCGGCACCGGCGTGGCCGCCTCGGAGCTGGCGCTGATGGCCGGCGCCGACCGCGTGGAAGGCTGCCTGTTCGGCAACGGCGAGCGCACTGGCAACCTCTGCCTGGTGACCATGGCGCTGAACATGTACACCCAGGGCATCAACCCGGGGCTGGACTTCTCCGACATCGACGCCGTGCGCAAGGTGGTGGAAGAGTGCAACCAGATTCCGGTGCACCCGCGTCACCCCTACGTCGGCGACCTGGTCCACACTGCCTTCTCCGGCTCCCACCAGGACGCCATCCGCAAGGGCTTCGCCCAGCAGAAGGACGACGCCGTGTGGGAAGTGCCCTACCTGCCGATCGACCCGGCCGACATCGGCCGCAGCTACGAGGCGGTCATCCGCGTCAACAGCCAGTCGGGCAAAGGCGGCATCACCTTCCTGCTCGAACAGGAATACGGCATCAGCCTGCCGCGCCGCATGCAGATCGAGTTCAGCCAGGTGGTGCAGAACGAGACCGACCGTCTCGGCCTGGAAATGACCGCCGAGCAGATCTACAACCTGCTGCAGAGCGAGTACCTGCAAGCCGTCTCGCCGTTCGGCCTGAAGAACTACCGCCTGCAGGAAGAGAACGGCATCTGCGCCATCGACATCGACGTCACCCACAAGGGCGAGCAGCACCGCTGGCACGGCAAGGGCAAGGGCACCCTGGAAGCCCTGGTCGCCGCGCTGCCGGTGGACGTCGAGATCATGGACTACAACGAGCACGCCATCGGCGCCGGCACCAACGCCCGCGCGGCAGCCTACATCGAGCTGCGCGTCGAAGGCGGCCGCTCGCTGCACGGCATCGGCATCGACGAGAACATCACCACCGCCAGCTTCCGCGCCCTGTTCAGCGCGCTGAACCGCGCCGTGACCCTGGGCCAGGCGAAAGCCGCCTGAGTTCACCGGTGATGTGAAAAAGGGGCCTTCGGGCCCCTTTTTTCGCCTGCTCGGCCAGGCAAGCAACTGTTTTGCCGACTGCGCCGAGGTGCCCTTCGTAGGAGCGAGCTTGCTCGCGAACAAAGGCTGTGCCATGCGGTTCGCGAGCAAGCTCGCTCCTACGAGAAGCCGTGCTCACCTGCTACGTAGGACCTTGTCCGCGATAGCCGGGCATCTCGGCGCGGATCGCGGATAAGATCCGCGCCTACGCCATCCCCCTGTAGGAGCGCGCCCTGCGCGCGATATCGCGGGCAGGGCCCGCTCCTACAGGGAGACGCCATGCCTACTCGTCGTCGCCGCTGGCGCTCACCGCGCCCAGGCAGCGCAGGCGGTGCTCGCTGCCGTTGGATTGCAGCGTCCAGCTGTCGTCGCTGGCCTCGTACCGGGCTTCCATCACCTCGTTGTAGGTGAACTGCCAGCGCCGCTTGTCGCGGCCGTCGACCACCTCCACGCGCAGCACCACGTCTTCGCTGGCGAAGGCCTGGCCGGCTTCGGCGGCGATCTCGGCGCGGTCCAGCAGGTCTTCGTCGAGGCTGAATTCCCAGGCGTGCAGGCCGTCCAGTTCGAGCATGTCGGTCAGTTCGAGCTGGTCCAGCAGATAGAGGGTTTCTTCGGACATTTTTCGTATTCCCGGTGAGACAGGCCGCCATCATAGAGCAAAGCCCCGCCGGCGGCCCTCCCCGCCTAGTCGGCCAGTGCAGCCAGCACGCCGCGCAGACGCTCGACGGTGGCCGCCGAGCAGGGCTGCATGGGCTCGCGCAGTTCGTCGGCGATCAGCCCCTGCAACGCCAGGGCGGCCTTCAGCGGTGCCGGGTTGGGCTCGACGAAGGCAGCCTGCATCCACGGCAGCAGGCGCAGGAAGGTGCTCCGCGCGCCGGCCAGGTCGCCCGCCTCCGCCTGGCGCTGCATGCGCACGTAGAGGTCGGCGCGCACGTGGGCGGACGCGGAGATGGCCCCGGCGCCGCCCAGGCACAGGTTGGCGAAGATCTGCAGATCCTCGCCGGCCAGCACTTCGACGTCGCCGTCGGCGATCAGCGCCAGGGTGGTCTCGAAGTCGCCGCTGCAGTCCTTGATCGCGACGATGCGCGGGTGGCGGACGATGCGCCGCAGGGTCTCGCGCTCGATGCGCACGCCGGTGCGGTAGGGAATGTCGTAGAGCACCACGGGCACGCTGGCGGCGTCGGCCACGGTCTGGAAGAACGCCTCCAGGCCCTGCTGCGACGGGCGGATGTAGTAAGGCGCCGGCACCAGCAGGCCAGCCACGGGGCGGCGCTGGATTTCCTGCTGGAAGGCCAGCAACTCGCGCAGGTTGTTGCCGGCCAGGCCCATGATCACCTGCTGCGGCGGCACCCACTGCAGCACGGCGTCGAGCACCGCCAGTTGCTCCTCATGGCTGAGCGCGGCGGCCTCGCCGGTGGTGCCGCAGACCACGAAGCCGGCGACGCCGTCCTCCAGCAACCTGCCCACCAGGCCGCGCAGGGCGGCGAAGTCGATTTCCCCGGCACGGAAGGGCGTGGCCAGGGCCACCCAGATCCCACGAAACGTAGACATGCGAAAAACTCCTTGTGGCTGACCGTCTGGTCGCCGTCAGGGAGGGTGCGGGATGCAAGCGGGGGAAGATCGACCTGGCGCCTGGTTGTCCTGTCAGCCCATCTGACGGGACAGCGCGCCCCGGTCAAATGAGCGACTGTTTCTTCGATTTCTTGGCAACGGCGACGCACGTGCAGGCCGGGGCGAAAGAGCCCGGGAGCGGCAGCGAGTGGTCGGAGTTGGCGAACATGGGAAGTCCGTTGCGCGAATCAGGCACCGAATATGCTCAACGTCGGACTTGGCTGTCAACCTTCTCCTAGGGTCTATGCTGGTTCAACCACACCGCAGTATGGAGAAGTGACAGGTGAACTCTCGCGAACTGGGCCGCTCCGGGCTGGCCATTCCGCCGCTGGTGTTCGGCGGCAACGTCTTCGGCTGGAGCGCCGACGAGGCGACCTCCTTCCGCCTGCTCGACGCCCTGCTGGACGCCGGGCTGAACTGCATCGACACCGCCGACGTATACTCGCGCTGGGTGCCCGGGCACAAGGGCGGCGAGTCCGAGGCCATCATCGGCAAGTGGATGAAGCAGCGCGGCAACCGCAGCAGGATGATCATCGCCACCAAGGTCGGCATGGACATGGGCAACGGCCACAAGGGCCTTTCCGCGGCCTACATCGAACAGGCCGTGGAGCACTCGTTGCAGCGCCTTCAGACCGACTACATCGACCTCTACCAGTCCCACTGCGACGACACCCACACCTCCCTGGAGGAAACCCTCGGTGCCTACGCCGAGCTGGTTAAAAAGGGCAAGGTGCGCGTCATCGGCGCCTCCAACTACGACGGCCGGCGCCTGCGCGAAGCCCGCGAAGTGGCCGAGCACCTGCACATGCCCAGCTACCAGAGCCTGCAGCCGAACTACAACCTCTACGACCGCGCCGACTACGAGACGCGCCTGGAACCGACGGTGCGCGAACTGGGCATCGGCGTCATCCCCTACTATGGCCTGGCCGGCGGCTTCCTCAGCGGCAAGTACCGCAGCGAAGCCGACCTGGACAAGAGCCCGGCGCGGGCGGACAAGGTCAAGGGCTACCTGAACGAGCGCGGCGTGACCATCCTCGTGGCCCTGGACGAAGTGGCAGAGGAATACGACGCCACCCCGGCCCAGGTGGCCCTGGCCTGGCTGATCGCCCGCCCGGGCATCACCGCGCCCATCGCCAGCGCCTCCAACCTGGAGCAGTTGCCGGACCTGGTCGCGGCGACACGGCTGCAATTGAGCCAGGAGGATATCCACCGGCTGGATGCGGCGAGCGCCTATTGAGGCGCCCGCCGGGTGGCCGCGGAGACTTGCCGCGGCCTCCCATGGCCCCGTACTCTCTGCTGCGCGTCTCCCCCGACAAGAAGAAAAACGGAGCAGAGAATGCTGTCCACGCCGCAACGCCTCTGGCAGGTTCTGAAGTCCAACCCACAGCGCGAGGAATCGTTCCTGGCGGAAACCGCCGACATCGCGGTGCCAGACGACCGTGGCCTGTTCGTCATCGGCACGGCGCGCAGCGGCACCACCGTCTTCCAGAACGCCCTGAACAGCTCGCCGGAGATATTCCTCCTCGGCGAACCGGCGCTGCAGGACGACCCGGGCACCCCGGACTTTGCCGCGCGCTACAACGCCATGCACAGGTCCTGGGGCAACCAGGAGAACAAGAGCAGCTTCTGCCCGCCGCTGTTCGACCAGGACGCCCCCTGGCACCACTACCTGGCCCGGCTAGCCCGGCACTACCGCTACGTCGGCAGCAAGATCGTGGTCAATCCCCACGAGGCCGCGCGTACCTGCCAACAGCTGTTCGAATTCCATTGCCGGCATTTCTACCGTTCGCACTACGTCTTCACCTTCCGCAACCCCATCGACGTGCTCATGTCGACCCGCGGCCTGGCCGAACTGAACGGCGACGAGGCGGCCGGCTACGACACGGTGCTCAAGAGCTTCCTGCAGGTGATGGCGCTGTACATCCGCTTCCTGCGCAACCTGCCCTCGGTCAGGGCGGTGTTCCACGAGGACCTCGGCGAGGCGGTGCTGCGCGACACCGGCGCATGGCTGGGCGTCGACCTGGGCGAGGCCGCCGGCTACTACGACAACGCCCGCGTCAGGCGCTACAGCCTGGATCAGGTGCCGGAGCACGCCCGCGCCCTGGCGGAAGAGGTCATCGCCGCCTACGAGGAACTGCGCGGGCAGGTCGCCGGAGGCATGCGCCTGGTGCAGCTGGAGCAGAATTCCAACCACATCGATCCGGCGCACTTCACGCCGCTGGGCAACCTGCATCGGCGTATCGAGGGGTTGCTGGCGGCGTCCTGACGGTTCGAATCGCGGACGGAGTCCGCTCCTACAGGGGCGCGAGGCATGGCATTCCGCCTGTAGGAGCAACTGTCTTGCAGGCCGCACCGGGGCGCTCTTCGTAGGATGGGTTGAGCTTGCGAAACCCATGCGGTTGCGGTGATGGGTATCGCTTCGCTCAACACCATCCTACGAAAAGCCATGCTCGCTCATGCGGTAGGAGCGGACCTTGTCCGCGATGGCCGGAGGTCCCGGCGCGATTCGCGGATGGGATCCGCTCCTACGATACTGCCCGACCATGCCATTTCCATGTAGGAACGGGCTTGCTCGCGAACGGTGCTTACCGGCGACAACTGTGTTGTGGGTTACTCCGCTCCCTCTCCCCAATCCTCTCCCGCAAGCGGGAGAGGGGGCTGTCCGGCATGGGCGCAAGGTTCGGCATCAACCTGTAGGAGCGCGCCCTGCGCGCGATTCGCGGGCAGGGTCCATTCCGGACCAGAGCGTAGGAGCGGATTTATCCGCGATGGGTATCGCTTCGCTCAACACCATCCTACGAAAAGCGTGCCTACAGCCTCAGGGCTCGATGACGAAGTGGTCGGCGTCGAGGTAGGCCGGGAAGCGTTCGCGGTAGGCGGCCAGCGCCTGGGCCGAGAGGCTGGCGTGGAACACGCCGTCGCCGTTGGCCGCTTCCAGCAGCGTTTCGCCCTGGAAGTCCAGCACCTGGCTGTCGCCGGCATAGGCGTGGCCCTTGCCGTCCTCGCCCACGCGGTTCACCGCCGCCACGTAGCACAGGTTCTCGATGGCCCGGGCCGGTAGCAGGCGGTTCCAGTGCAAGCGCCGGGCGGCCGGCCAGTTGGCGGTGTAGAGCAGCAGGTCGGTGTCCTGGGCATCGCGGCTCCAGGCCGGGAAGCGCAGGTCGTAGCAGACCAGCGGGCGCACCCGCCAGCCCTTCCACTCCAGCAACACCTGGCGCTCGCCCGGCGTGTAGTGCTTGTGCTCGCCGGCCATACGGAACAGGTGGCGCTTGTCGTAGTAGAGGATTTCGCCGTCCGGGCGGGCCCAGAGCAGGCGGTTGCGGTGGCTGCCGTCGGCGGCGCGGACGATCACACTGCCGGTCACCACCGCGTCCAGGCGCGCGGCCTGGTGGCGCAGCCAGGCGTAGGTCTCGCCTTCCTCCGCCTCGGCCAGGACCTCGGAATCCATGGAGAAGCCGGTGGTGAACATCTCCGGGAGGATGACGATGTCGGCGCCGCGGGCCTGTTCCAGCAGCGCGTCGAAGTGCGCGCGGTTGGCCGGCGCGTCGTGCCAGGCCAGGGTGGTCTGCACCAGGGCCAGGTTCAGGTCGGGCAGTTGGCTCAGATCGCGCATAGCTTGTCCGCCGCCTGGCGCAGCGTCTCCTCTTTCTTGGCGAAGCAGAAGCGCACCAGGCGCATGTCCGCCGGGGCCTGCTGGTAGAACACCGAGACCGGGATGGCCGCCACGCCGTGTTCGCGGGTCAGCCACTCGGCCATGGCGACGTCGTCCAGGTCCGGGCGGATCGCCGAGTAGTCGACCACCTGGAAGTAGGTGCCGGCAGCGCGCTGGAAGCTGAAGCGCGAGCCGCTCAGCAGGTCGCAGAACAGGTCGCGCTTGGCCTGGTAGAAACCCGGCAGCTCGCGCAGATACTCGGGGTGCGCGGCCATGAAGTCGGCCAGCGCCCACTGCAGCGGGGTGACGCCGCAGAAGTTCACGTACTGGTGGATCTTGCGCATCTCCGCCGACAAAGCCTGCGGCGCCACCACGTAGCCGGTCTTCCAGCCGGTGACGTGGTAGGTCTTGCCGAAGGAGCTGACCACGAAGGCGCGGGCGTAGAGCTCGTCGTGGGCCAGCACGCTGGCGTGCTGCACGCCGTCGTAGATCAGGTGTTCGTAGACCTCGTCGCTGATGACGTAGATCTCGCGCTCGCGGATCAGCGCCGCCAGGCGGTCCAGGTCGGCGCGGTCGATCAGCGCGCCGCTGGGGTTGTGCGGGCTGTTGAGGAAGATCAGGCGGGTGCGCGGGGTGATGGCGTCGGCCAGGCGCTGCCAGTCGATGCGGAAGTCCGGCAGGTTCAGCGGCACGTGCACGCAGCGGCCGCCGGCCAGTTCCACCGAGGGTTCGTAGCTGTCGTAGCAGGGGTCGAGGACGATGGCCTCGTCGCCGGGGCGGATCAGCGCCTGCACCGCGCAGAAGATCGCCTCGGTGGCGCCGGGAGTGATGGTCACCTCGGCGTCGGCGCTGACGTTGCGCCCGTAGAAGGCGGCGACCTTGGCCGCCACCTGCTCGCGCAGCGCCGGCAGGCCGGTCATCGGGCAGTACTGGTTGTGCCCGGCCATGACGTGGCGGGCCACGGCTTCGCGCAGGGCGGCGGGGCCGTCGAAGTCGGGGAAGCCCTGGGACAGGTTGAGCGCGCCGCACTCGGCGGCGAGCTGCGACATGCGGGTGAAGATGGTGGTGCCGACGTTGGGCAACTTGCTGGCGAGCATAGCGGTTCCTAATAAAAGCCGATTAAGAGCGCTGAAAGCTTGAGGCTAAACGAAATACAGAGCGCCGGAGGATTCTCGCTCGTCCAGCCTTCCAGCCTCCAGCGCTCTTTTCGGCTTTCAACGCTTCTTGTCTTTTTTCTTCTTCTCGGCCTTCTTGTGGTGCGACATCAGCCGGCGCTTCTTGTTGACCTGGCGCTCGGTGAGCTGGGTCTTCTTGCCTTCGAAGGGGTTGTCGCCGCCCTTGTATTCGATGCGGATCGGCGTACCGACCAGCTTCAGCACGCGCCGGTAGGTCTTCTCCAGGTAGCGGGTGTAGGCCTTGGGCACCGCTTCGGTCTGGTTGCCGTGGACCACGATCAGCGGCGGGTTGGCGCCGCCCAGGTGGGCGTAGCGCAGCTTGATGCGGCGGCCGTTGACCATCGGCGGCTGGTGCGTCTGCACCGCGTCCTCGAGGATCTGCGTCAGCTTGCTGGTCGGCCAGCGGGTCACGGCGGAGCGGAACGACTCCTGCACCGACTTGTACAGGTGGCCCACGCCGGTGCCATGCAGCGCCGAGATGAAGTGGATGTCGGCGAAGTCGACGAACAGCAGGCGGCGCTCCAGCTCGGTCTTGACGTAGTCGCGCTCGCCCGACTCCATGCCGTCCCACTTGTTCAGCGCGATGACCAGCGCGCGGCCGGTCTCCAGCACGAAGCCGAGCAGGTTGAGGTCGTGCTCGACCACGCCCTCGCGGGCGTCCATCACGAAGATCACCACGTTGGCGTCCTGGATGGCCTGGAGGGTCTTCACCACCGAGAACTTCTCCACCGCCTCGAAGATCTTGCCGCGGCGGCGCACGCCGGCGGTGTCGATCAGGGTGTACTTCTCTTCGTTGCGCTCGAAGGGGATGTAGATGCTGTCGCGGGTGGTGCCGGCCTGGTCATAGACGATAACCCGCTCCTCGCCGAGCATGCGGTTGACCAGGGTCGACTTGCCGACGTTGGGGCGGCCGATGATGGCGATCTTGATGCCATCCTTCTCGCTCGGGCCGGGGATGCGCTTGGCTTCCTCGCCCTCGGCGACCTCTTCCAGCTCGTCCGGCAGGTCGTTGTCTTCCGGCGCCTCGGGCTCGGGCTGGAACATCTCGCCCAGGGCCGTCTGCAGCATGTGGGTGATGCCGCGGCCATGGGCGGCGGCGATGGTCAGGGCGTCACCCAGGCCCAGCGGGCTGAATTCGGCGCGGGCGATGTCCGGATCGACGGTGTCGATCTTGTTGGCCACCAGGTAGCTGCGCTTGTTCCGCTTGCGCAGGTGCTCGGCGATCATCTCGTCGGCGGCGGTCAGGCCCGCGCGCGCGTCGACCATGAAGAGCACCGCATCGGCTTCCTCGATCGCCTGCATCGACTGCTCGGCCATCTTGGCGTCGATGCCTTCCTCGTCACCGGTGATGCCGCCGGTATCGATGACGATGAATTTCTTGCCCTGCCACTTGGCCTCGCCGTACTGGCGGTCGCGGGTCAGGCCGGCGTACTCGGCGACGATGGCGTCGCGAGTCTTGGTCAGGCGGTTGAACAGGGTGGACTTGCCGACGTTCGGGCGGCCCACCAGGGCGATTACGGGAACCATGCGGCTCTCCAGGAAATTTCAGGAATTCGTAAAAAACACGCCGGCCGCTGTCGTCATCCAACAGCGGCCGGCAGGTAGAACATAGCTTAGCGAATGGTGAAGGCGACCAGCTTTCCGCTGTTGCCGTACACGTACATCCACCGGTCGACCACCAGCGGGCGCACGCGCACGCCGTCGCCGTCGACCTTCTCGCGGCCGACGAAGCGGCCGTCCACCTGGCTCAGCAGGTGCACGTAGCCTTCCAGGTCGCCCACCACCACGTTGCTGGAAAACACCGCCGGGGCCGACAGTTGGCGGCGCGCCAGGGCGTCGTTGCTCCACAGCGAGGACGAGCTGCGGCCGTCCAGGGCTTCCACGGTGCCGCTGGCATCGCTGACGTAGACGCTGCCGATGCCTTCGGCGACGCCGGCGTAGCTGGAGGCCTCGCGCTGCCAGATCACCCGGCCGCTGGCCAGGTCGAGGGCGGCGGCGCGGCCCTGGTAGCTGGCAACGTAGATCACGTTGTCGACCAGGGTCAGGCCGCCGTCGATGTCCACCACGCGGTCCAGTTCGGAACGGCCCTGGGGCACGGCGACGCGGGTTTCCCAGATCGGCAGGCCACGCTGCACGTCCACCGCCACCACCTTGCCGCTGGCCAGGCCGGCGATGGCCATGCGCCCGGCGATGATGGGGGCGCCGGTGCCGCGCAGGGTCAGCACGGGCACGGTGTTCTCGTACACCCAGCGCTGGTTGCCGGTGCTGGCGTCGAGGGCGATCAGCTTGTCGTCCTGGGTCTGCACGATCACCACGTCGCCGTCGGTGGCCGGCGCCGCCAGCACTTCGCTGGGCACGCGGGTACGCCACTTCTGCTCGCCGTTGGCGGCATTCAGGGCGATGACGTCGCCCTTCAGGGTGCCGACCAGCACCAGGCCGCCACCGACGCCGACACCGCCGGAGATCGGCAGGTCGAGGTCCTGTTTCCAGAGCACGTCGCCGTTCTCGCGCTGCATGGCCATGACGCGGCCTTCGGCGGAAGCGGCATAGATGCTGGAACCGTCCACGGCCGGCTGCAGCAGTTCGTAGAGGTCGCCCTGGCCGTCACCGACCGAGCGGCTCCACTGCTTGTCCAGGCGCACCTCTTCCTTGAAGTCGGTGAGTTCCGCCGGCGGCAGTTCCTTCTTGCTGTTGCTGCTGCAACCGACCGCGAGCAGGGTCAGCGCCAGCAGCGCCGCATGTTTCCAGCGCAGCATGTCAGGCACCTCCCTTGGCGAGGTCGTCGAGTTTCACCTGCAGGGCGCCAGCGGCGGCCTCTTCGGGCAGGGCGGCCTTGGCCTTCTCGTAGGCGCTGCGGGCGTCGTCGGTGCGCTTGAGCTGCACCAGCAGGTCGCCCTTGAGTTCTTCGCGGCTGGAGAGGTAGGCCTTGTCGGCGTCGCCTTCGAGCAGCTTCAGGCCGTCCTCGGCCTTGCCCTGGGCAGCCAGGACACGGGCCAGGCGCTGGCGGGCCAGCTCGCCGAGGGTGGCGTCAACCGGCTTGTCGACCACGGATTTCAGCTCGCTGGCGGCATCGTCCAGCTTGCCGGCGTCCACCGCCACCTTGGCGACGAACAGGCGGCCGTACTGGGCGTAGTGGGTACCGCCGTACTCGCTGGTCAGCTTGTTGGCCAGCTCGGCGACGCGCGCGGTGTCCGGCTGGCCGGAGGGCGTCAGCGAGGCTTCGACCAGTTGCTGGTAGAGGATGGAGGCGTTCTGCGACTGGTTGGCCTGGTACTTCTTCCAGGCCTGCCAGCCGAACACCACCACCAGCGCCAGGGCGGCCCCGGTGAGCAGGGGCATGCCGTTGCGCTGCCACCAGTCCTTGAGATCCGCCAGTTGTTCTTCTTCGGTACGCGTGGTCACCCCAATACTCCTAATCCGCTCGATTCTCAGGCCCGCTGGATGCAGGCTGCCAGGTGCTCGGGCAGAGCCTCCCAGGCTATGTTCTGTTGCTCACCCTCGCCACGCAGGGGCTTGAAACCTACCACGCGCGCGGCCAGTTCGTCGTCACCCAGGATCAGGGCGAATTGGGCACCGCTCTTGTCGGCCTTCTTGAACTGGCTCTTGAAGCTGCCGGCGCCGGCGTTGAGCAGCAGGCGGATGCCGGGAACGGCGTCGCGCAGCTTCTCGGCCAGGCTCAGGGCGGCCAGTTCGGCCGGCTCGCCGAAGGCGCAGACGTAGACGTCGGCCGGGCGCTTCAGCTCGGCGGGCACCACGCCCAGGGTCTCCAGCAGCAGCACCAGGCGTTCCACGCCCATGGCGAAGCCCACGCCCGGCGTCGGCTTGCCGCCGAACTGGCTGACCAGGCCGTCGTAGCGGCCCCCGCCGCAGACGGTGCCCTGGGCGCCGAGCTTGTCGGTGACCCATTCGAAGGCGGTGCGGCAGTAGTAGTCCAGGCCGCGCACCAGCTTCTGGTTGATCTCGTAGCGCAGGCCGACCGCGTCCAGGCGGGCCTTCAGGCCCTCGAAGTGGGCGATCGACTCTTCGTCCAGGTAGTCGTGCAGGGTCGGCGCGCCAACCAGCAGCGCCTGGGTGCTTTCCACCTTGCTGTCGAGGATGCGCAGCGGGTTGGTGGTCATGCGCCGCTGACTGTCTTCGTCGAGCTGCTCGAAGCGTTCCTGCAGGTAGGCCACCAGCGCTTCGCGGTAGCGCGCGCGGGCCTCGCTGGAGCCCAGGGTGTTGAGCTGCAGGGTCACGGCGTCGGCCATGCCCAGCTTCTGCCACAGGCGCCAGGTGAGGATGATCAGCTCGGCGTCGATGTCCGGCCCCGGCAGGTTGAAGACTTCCACGCCAATCTGGTGGAACTGGCGGTAGCGGCCCTTCTGCGGCTTCTCGTAGCGGAACATCGGCCCGGTATACCAGAGCTTCTGCACCTGGCCGCCGCCGGTCAGACCGTGTTCGAGCATGGCCCGCACGGTGCCCGCTGTGCCTTCGGGGCGCAGCGTCAGCGACTCCTCGTTGCGGTCGAGGAAGGTGTACATCTCCTTGTCGACCACGTCGGTGCCTTCGCCGATGCCGCGGGCGAAGAGCTCGGTGAACTCCATGATCGGCAGGCGGATTTCGCTGTAGCCGTATTCTTCCAGCAGGCCGGCGAAGGTGTTTTCCAGGTAGCGCCATACCGGGGTCTGGTCCGGCAGGATGTCGTTCATGCCACGAATGGCTTGCAGGGACTTGCTCACATGTTGTCCTTGTTGCGGTCAGCCGCGCACGATCAGGGCGGCGTCGGCTTCGGCCTTGGCGGCCGCTTTTTCGCGGATCAGCCGTTCCAGCTCATCCACCAGGTTTTCGTTCTGCAGCTTCTGCGCCGGCTTGCCGTCGATGTAGACGAGGTTGTTCGGCGTGCCGCCGGTGAGGCCGATGTGGGCCTCCTTGGCCTCGCCCGGGCCGTTGACCACGCAGCCGATCACGGCCACGTCCATCGGCACCAGCAGGTCTTCGAGGCGGCCTTCCAGCTCGTTCATGGTCTTGACCACGTCGAAGTTCTGCCGCGAGCAGCTCGGGCAGGCGATGAAGTTGATGCCGCGCGAGCGCAGGTGCAGGGACTTGAGGATGTCGAAACCGACCTTGATCTCTTCCACCGGGTCGGCGGCCAGGGAGATGCGGATGGTGTCGCCAATGCCCTCGGCCAGCAGCATGCCCAGGCCCACCGCGGACTTCACGGTGCCCGAACGCAGGCCCCCGGCCTCGGTGATGCCCAGGTGCAGCGGCTGCTCGATTTCCTTGGCCAGCAGGCGGTAGGCCGCCACGGCCATGAACACGTCGGAGGCCTTCACGCTGACCTTGAAGTTCTGGAAGTCCAGGCGCTGGAGATGCTCGACGTGGCGCATGGCCGATTCCAGCAGGGCCTCGGGGGTCGGCTCGCCGTATTTCTTCTGCAGGTCCTTCTCCAGCGAACCGGCGTTGACGCCGATGCGGATCGGGATGTTCTTGTCGCGGGCCGCGTCCACCACCGCCTTGACGCGGTCCTCGCGGCCGATGTTGCCGGGGTTGATGCGCAGGCAGTCGACGCCCAGCTCGGCCACGCGCAGGGCGATCTTGTAGTCGAAGTGGATGTCGGCCACCAGCGGCACGCGGACCTGCTGCTTGATCTTGCCGAAAGCCTCC
Source organism: Pseudomonas sp. R3.Fl (assembly GCF_023516765.1). Taxonomy (NCBI): domain Bacteria; kingdom Pseudomonadati; phylum Pseudomonadota; class Gammaproteobacteria; order Pseudomonadales; family Pseudomonadaceae; genus Pseudomonas; species Pseudomonas sp. R3.Fl. The sequence continues at coordinate 5,203,424 of NZ_JAMGSO010000001.1, read as the reverse complement.
GCCGCGTCCATGTCCGGCACCGAGACGCGCACGATGTCCGCGCCGGCGTCTTCCAGGCGGCGGATCTGCGCGACGGTGGCGGCCACGTCCAGCGTATCGGTGTTGGTCATGCTCTGTACGGCGATGGGTGCATCACCGCCCACCGGCACCGAGCCGACCCAGATCTTGCGGGAGTGGCGGCGTTTGATCGGAGAAGCGCAATGCATCTTTAGTTACCACCCAACTTCATGCGTGCCGTCTCGCCGCGGGAGTAGGGCGAAACGTCGACCGGCTGGCCGTTGTAGCTGACCTGGGCGCCGCGGGCGAAGCCCAGGCGCAGCTCCAGGGGAACCTTGGCGGCGACTTCCATAGAGTCGCCCTTGCGCTTGAGCGCGCTGACCAGGACCTTGCCGTCGGCGTCGGTGACCTGGGTCCAGCAGTCGGCGATGAACTGCACCTTGACCACGCCCTGGCCGGCCGAAGCCACCACCGGAGCGGCAGCCGGAGCAACAGGTTCGGCAGCGGGCGCAGCCGGGACCGCCGGGACAACCGGAGCGACCGGAGTCGCAGGCACGGCAGCAGTGTTGGCGGCCGGTACGGCGGGAGCAGTCGGCGCTGCAGGGGCGGCCACCTGGGGCGCGGCCTCGGCCGGGTTGGCCGGGGCTTCGGCGTTCTGTTCGGGCTCGGCGGCGGCGGTATCGCCGGCCGGCTCGCTCGGCGCGCTGGCCTTGTCTTCGGCGACGGCCTGGTCTTCGGGCTCGTCGAGGCTGTGCACCTCGGTGGTGCCGTCGGCGCTCTCGACCTCGACGTGCTCCAGGTTCAGGCCGCTGTTCTCGGCGAGGTTGCGCCCGGCGCGCTCCTGCCACCAGAAGTAGCCGAAGCCCACCAGGATCGCCAGCAGCAGCAGGCTGAACAGGCGCAGCAGGTTGCGCGACAGGCGCATCGGCTCGGCCACCCGGCCGAGGCTCTGCACGTTGCTGCCGGTGGCGTCGGTGCCGGTGAACTGGTCGAAGGCGGTGACCATCTGCGCCTGGTCCATGCCCAGCAGCTTGGCGTAGGCGCGCACGTAGCCGCGGGCGAAGGTGTGGCCCGGCAGCTTGTCGAAATTGCCCAGCTCCAGCTGGCGCAGGGAATTCTCGGTGAGGTTCAGCTGACCGGCCACCTGCGAGGTCGACCAGCCCCTGCTCTCGCGCGCCTGGCGCAAGGCCTCACCCGGATTGGCGCGGCTCGTGCTGGCGACTTCTGGCTGCGACGTCTTCATCATTTCTCTGCCTGGTATGCCTGGTATTCGGGGGATGCGGGATACAGGCGCTTGAGCTGCAGGCCGTAGCTGGCGGCGGTGTCCTTGTCGTCAAAGACCCGCGCCAGCCGCACGCCCAGCAGCAGGCTCTTGGCGTTCTGCTGTCCCTGCTTCAGGTATTCGTTGTAGTAGTCGCGCGCCGGCACGTACTGGCGATCGTCATAGGACAGCTGCGACATTTCCAGCAAGGCGCTGGGCTGCCGGCGGTTCAGGCGCAGGGCCTTTTCGAAGTACTGCTTGGCCTGCTCGCGCTGCTTCAGCTGGAGGCTGACCAGGCCGAGGTTCTCGAAGACCCGCGAGCGCTCCGGGTAGAGGCTGTCCTCGGCGGCCTTCTGGAAGGCATTGGTGGCCTCGTCGTAGCGCTTCTGTTCGTACAGGAAGCTGCCGTAGTTGTTCCAGATGCGCGCATCCGAGCGCGAGGACAATGCCTTGCGGTATTCCTGCTCGGACAGCTTGGGCTCCATCTCCTGCTGGTAGACCAGGGCCAGCGCAGCGTGGGCGTCGGCGCTCGAGGAGTCCAGCTCCAGGGCCTGGCGCAGCGGCACCTTGGCCTGCTCGGTATTGCCGTTCTGCAGGTAGCCGATGGCCAGCTGGATGTAGGCGTCGCGGGCCTCTTCACGGCCCTTGGCGGTGCTCAGGGGATCCTGCTTCCCAGACGTCACGCAACCCGCCAGCAGGCTGGCCAGGAATACGAACAGCGCGGCGCGCAAGGTCATCGGAATCCTCCCTCGAGATCAGTTTCGATTGGCGGGCGCCTTCTCGGCGTCGGCCGCCAGCTGGCGTACGGCGATGTAGCGTTCGCTGCGGCGGGTACGGTCCATCACCTGGCCGACCAGTTGGCCGCAGGCGGCGTCGATGTCGTCGCCGCGGGTGGTGCGCACGGTGACGTTGAAGCCGCCCTTGTGCAGCATGTCCTGGAAACGGCGGATCGAGTTGTTGCTCGGCCGCTCGTAACCGGAATGGGGGAACGGATTAAACGGAATCAGGTTGATCTTGCAAGGAATTTCCTTGAGCAATGCGATCATCTGCTCAGCGTGCTCGGGCTGGTCGTTGACGTCCTTGAGCAGGGTGTACTCGACGGTCAGCACGCGCTCCTTGCCCAGGCGGGTGATGTAGCGCTGGCAGGCGTCCAGCAGCACCGCCAGGGGGTACTTCTTGTTGATCGGCACCAGCTGGTTGCGCAGCTCGTCGTTGGGCGCATGCAGCGACAGCGCCAGGGACACGTCGGTGACTTCGCCGAGCTTGTCGATCATCGGCACCACGCCGGAGGTGGACAGCGTCACCTTGCGCTTGGAGATGCCGTAGCCGAAGTCCTCCATCATGATGCTCATGGCGGTGACGACGTTATCGAAGTTCAGCAGCGGCTCGCCCATGCCCATCATCACCACGTTGGTGATAGCGCGGTCGATCTTGCCGGGCACGGTGCCGAAGGATTTGTTGGCGAGCCACACCTGGCCGATGATCTCGGCGGAGGTCAGGTCGCTGTTGAAGCCCTGCTTGCCGGTGGAGCAGAAGCTGCAATCCAGGGCGCAGCCGGCCTGGGACGACACGCACAGGGTGCCGCGGCCGTTCTGCGGGATGTACACGGTCTCGACGCAGCTGCCGGACGCCACGCGCACCACCCACTTGCGGGTGCCGTCGCTGGAGATGTCCTGGCTGACCACTTCGGGGCCGCGGATCTCGGCACGGGCCTTGAGCTTTTCGCGCAAGGCCTTGCCGACATTGGTCATGGCGTCGAAATCCTCGGCGCCAAAGTGGTGAATCCATTGCATCACCTGGCCGGCGCGGAAGCGCTTTTCACCGATGGACTCGAAGAATTCCTCGAGCTGGGGCTTGGTCATGCCCAGCAGGTTGGCCTTTGCAGCGGTATCAGTCATGGATTCACCCTCGCCCATTCGCCTGGATCAGCGAATGCGCTCGCACACCTCGGTGCTGGAGAAGAAGTAGGCGATCTCGCGGGCAGCCGAAGCTTCCGAGTCGGAACCGTGAACGGCGTTCTCGTCGATGGAAACGGCGAAATCGGCGCGGATGGTGCCGGCGTCGGCTTTCTTCGGATCGGTGGCGCCCATCAGCTCACGGTTTTTCAGGATGGCGTCTTCGCCTTCCAGAACCTGAACGACGACCGGGCCGGAGGTCATGAAGGCAACCAGGTCCTTGAAGAAGGGACGCTCTTTGTGCTCGGCGTAGAAGCCGCCGGCTTCGCGCTCGGACAGCTGGACCATCTTGGAAGCGACGACGCGCAGACCGGCCTTCTCGAAGCGGGTCAGGATTTCGCCGATGACGTTCTTGGCGACGGCGTCGGGCTTGATGATGGAGAAGGTACGTTGCAGGGCCATTTGGGATAACTCCGAAAAGCAAGGTTGGTAATGCCGAGAAGCCCCTGGGGCGGCCCCAGGAGCTTCTGTGATTCAGGGTGAGCCGCGCGACAGCGGCAGCCTCTGGCTGGCACGCACGGGGCCGGTACACGCTCGGCGTTCCGGCAGGCGCCGGCAGGTACCGCGGGGAACCTGACCGAACACCTAAAGATAAAACCCGCGAATTATACGCGGGTTCGGGGAAAAGCATAAGGGCAGCTGCAAGCTACAGGCCGCAAGCGGCAGGCGAAAGCGAAAGGCCACTTCCACACCCGTAGGATGGGTTGAGCGAAGCGATACCCATCACAGTGGCCGCATGGGTTTCGCAAGCTCAACCCATCCTACGAAAGGCCCGCTCTTCACCTGCAGCCTGCCGCCTGCCGCCGCTTTCAGTCCGCCTCTTCGATCCAGGCGCCCTGGATGGCTTCCAGGACTTTCTCGCCGCCACGCGACGGATCGTCGCTGAACTCCGGCAGGCCGACCACCCAGTTGTGCAGGTCGACGAAGTTGACGTAGTGCGGGTCCACGTCGGGATGGCTTTCCGCCAGCTGGATGGCGATTTCCAGCACATCGGTCCATTTCAGGCTCATGTCCGCTCCCTCAATGACCTTCGGAAACCTGGTTGATGGTGTATTTCGGAATCTCCACCACCAGGTCCTCGTCCGCCACCACCGCCTGGCAGGACAGGCGCGAATCAGGCTCCAGGCCCCAGGCCTTGTCCAGCATGTCGTCTTCCAGCTCGTCGGAAGGCTCCATGGAGTTGAAGCCCTCGCGCACGACCACGTGGCAGGTGGTGCAGGCGCAGGACATCTCGCAGGCGTGCTCGATGTCGATGCCGTTGCGCAGCGCAGCCTTGAGGATGGTCTCGCCCGGCTGGGCCTCGACCACCGCGCCCTCCGGGCAATGCTCGGGGTGGGGCAGAAATACGATCTGCGGCATCTTCGCTTATTCCTCGATTTCGTTGAGCCGGCGACCGGCCAGGGCGGCCTTGACGGAAGCGTCCATCCGTCGCGCGGCGAAGGCGTCGGTCACCTGGGACAGACGCTTGATCTGTTGCTCGATGGCGGCGGTATCGCTACCGGCGGCCAGTTCGCGCAGGGTATCCATGCCGGCCTCGATGGCCAGCCGCTCGTCGGCGTCCAGCAGGCGCTCGCCATCGGCGTCCAGCGCCGAGCGCACGGCTTCGAGCAGGCGCTCGGCCTCCACCTGCTGCTCGCGCAGCGCACGGGCGTTCATGTCGTCGCCGGCGTACTGGAAGGAGTCCTGCAGCATGCGGGCGATCTCGCCGTCGGTCAGGCCGTAGGACGGCTTGACCTGGATGCTCGCCTCGACGCCGGAGCTCATCTCGCGGGCGGACACCGCCAGCAGGCCGTCGGCGTCCACCTGGAAGCTGACGCGGATCTTCGCCGCGCCGGCCACCATCGGCGGGATGCCGCGCAGCTCGAAGCGCGCCAGGGAGCGGCAGTCCTTGACCAGCTCGCGCTCGCCCTGCAGCACGTGGATCATCATGGCCGTCTGGCCATCCTTGTAGGTGGTGAATTCCTGGGCGCGGGCCACCGGGATGGTGGTGTTGCGCGGGATCACCTTCTCCATCAGCCCGCCCATGGTCTCGAGCCCCAGGGACAGCGGGATGACGTCCAGCAACAGCAGCTCTTCGCCGCGCTTGTTGCCGGCCAGGGCATCGGCCTGGATGGCGGCGCCGATGGCCACCACCTGGTCGGGGTCGATATCCACCAGCGGCTCGCGGCCGAACAGCTCGCCCACCGCCTGGCGCACGCGCGGCACGCGGGTGGAGCCGCCGACCATGACCACGGCGCCGATGTCCTCCAGCTCGATGCCGGAGTCGCGCACGGCGCGGCGGCAGGCCTTGAGGCTGCGGGCGACGAAGGGTTCGATCAGGGCATCCAGCTGGCTGCGGTCCAGCTTGCCGCGCCAGTCGCCATAGGCGACCTCGACGCTTTCGTTGAGGGTCAGGGCTTCCTTCGCCGCGCAGGCGGCCTGCAGCAGTTGGCGCTGGCTGCCCGGGTCGAGGTCGTCGGAAGCGCCGGCCTGCTGGATGATCCAACTGGCGATGGCATGGTCGAAGTCGTCGCCGCCCAGCGCGCTGTCGCCGCCGGTGGCCAGGACCTCGAAGACGCCACGGGTCAGGCGCAGGATGGAAATGTCGAAGGTGCCGCCGCCCAGGTCATAGATGGCCACCACGCCCTCGGCGTTCTTGTCCAGGCCGTAGGCGACCGCCGCGGCGGTGGGCTCGTTGAGCAGGCGCAGCACGTGCAGGCCGGCCAGGCGCGCGGCGTCCTTGGTGGCTTGGCGCTGGGCGTCGTCGAAATACGCCGGCACCGTGATCACCGCGCCGACCAGCTCACCGCCCAGGGTGGCTTCGGCGCGCTGGCGCAGGCTGCGGAGGATTTCCGCGGAGACCTCGACCGGGCTTTTCGGGCCCTGCACGGTCTCGATGAACGGCATGTGCGACTCGCCCTGGGTGAAGCGGTAGGGCAACTGGCCACCGAGCTGCTTCACATCCTCCAGGCCACGGCCCATCAGGCGCTTGACCGAGATGATGGAGTTCAGCGGGTCGGCGGAGGCGCCGCGCTTGACCGACTCGCCGACCTCGACGCGGTCGGCCAGGTAGCGCACCGCCGACGGCAGGATCAGGCGCCCCTCGGCATCGGCCAGGGGTGCGGCGACGCCGCTGCGTACGGCGGCGACCAGGGAATTGGTGGTGCCCAGGTCGATGCCCACGGCCAGCCGGCGCTGGTGCGGCTGAGGGGTTTGTCCGGGCTCGGCGATCTGCAATAGGACCATGCGGCTTCTAATCAGGCGTAACGGGCGCGGCGCGGGCCGCGCGGATTAATCGTCGAGTCGCTCTTCGAGTTGGCGCACTTCCTGCGCCAGCTTGTCGAGAAACTGCATGCGGCGCACCAGGCGCTCGGCTTGCTCGCGGCGCGCGGCGTCGTCCCAGCAATCGGCGAAGCTGTCCTCCAGCTGCTGCTGGGCAGCCTTCAGGCGGCGCTTGAAGGCGGCTACGCCATCCAGATCGGCGCTGTCCTGCAGGTCTTCCAACTCCTCGCGCAGCTGCATCTGCTGCAGGAGGAACTCCGGGTCCTGCACCGTGGCTTCCAGCGGCAGCGCCTGGCCACGCAGGGACAGCAGGTACAGCGCCCGGCGCGGCGCGCTCTTCAGCGTCTGGTAGGCGTCGTTCAGCTCGGCGGCGCGCTCCAGCGCCACGCGCTGCTCGCGCTCGGAAGCATCGGCGAAGCGGTCCGGGTGGACGCTGCGGACCAGCTCACGATAACGCTGGCCAAGGGCATCCAGATCGAGGCGGAAAGCCGGCTGCAGGTCGAAGAGCGCGAAGTGACAAGGACTACCCACGCCGGCCTCAGACGTTGAAGCTTTCGCCGCAGCCGCACTCGCCACGAACGTTCGGGTTGTTGAACTTGAAGCCCTCGTTGAGGCCTTCCTTGGTGAAGTCCAACTCGGTGCCGTCGAGGTAGACCAGGCTCTTCGGGTCGATGATGACCTTCACGCCGTGGCTCTCGTAGACCAGGTCCTCGGGCGCCAGCTCATCGACGAACTCGAGCACGTAGGCCAGGCCGGAACACCCGGTGGTGCGCACGCCAAGACGAATGCCCTCGCCCTTGCCGCGCCCCTCGAGGGAGCGCTGGACATGCTTGGCGGCGGCTTCGGTCATGCTGATGGCCATGGGAACTCCTTACTCAACTGAGCGGTTAGAGCAGACCCTTCTTCTGCTTGTAGTCGCGCACGGCCGCCTTGATGGCGTCCTCGGCGAGCACCGAGCAGTGGATCTTCACCGGCGGCAGGGCCAGCTCTTCGGCGATGGTGGTGTTCTTGATGGCTTCGGCCTCGTCCAGGGTCTTGCCCTTCATCCACTCAGTGGCGAGGGAGCTGGAGGCGATGGCCGAACCGCAGCCGTAGGTCTTGAACTTGGCGTCTTCGATCACGCCCTGCTCGTTGACCTTGATCTGCAGGCGCATCACGTCGCCGCAGGCCGGCGCGCCGACCATGCCGGTGCCGACATCGGGATCCTCGGCGTCGAGCTTGCCGACGTTGCGCGGGTTTTCGTAGTGGTCGATGACCTTGTCACTGTATGCCATGGCTAATCCTCACTCTCTATGGGGCGGGTCAGTGGGCCTGCCATTCGACCTTGGACAGGTCGACACCCTCTTTGAACATGTCCCACAGCGGCGAGAGCTCGCGCAGCTTGGAAACGGCTTGCCCCACGATACCGGCGGCGTAATCGACCTCTTCCTCGGTGGTGAAGCGGCCGAAGGTGAAACGGATGGAACTGTGCGCCAGCTCGTCGTTGCGGCCCAGGGCGCGCAGCACGTAGGACGGCTCCAGGGAGGCGGAGGTGCAGGCCGAACCGGAAGAGACCGCGAGGTCCTTCAGGGCCATGATCAGCGACTCGCCTTCCACGTAGTTGAAGCTCAGATTCAGGTTGTGCGGCACGCGCTGGGTCAGGCTGCCGTTGACGTAGAGCTCCTCCAGGCCGTCGAGCTTGGCGAAGAAGCGGTCGCGCAGGGCGCGGATGCGCTCGTTCTCGGCGTGCATCTCTTCCTTGGCGATGCGGAAGGCCTCGCCCATGCCGACGATCTGGTGGGTGGCCAGGGTGCCCGAACGCATGCCGCGCTCGTGGCCGCCACCGTGCATCTGGGCTTCCAGGCGCACGCGCGGCTTGCGGCGCACGTACAGGGCGCCGATGCCCTTGGGACCGTAGGTCTTGTGGGCGGAGAAGGACATCAGGTCGACCTTGAGCTTGTCCAGGTCGATGTCGACCTTGCCGGTGGACTGCGCGGCGTCGACGTGGAACAGGATGCCGCGCGAGCGGGTCAGCTCGCCGATGGCGGCGATGTCGTTGATGGTGCCGATCTCGTTGTTCACGTGCATGATCGAGACCAGGATGGTGTCGTCACGCAGCGCCGCCTCGACCATGGCCGGGGTGATCAGGCCTTCCTCGGTGGGGTCGAGGTAAGTCACTTCGAAGCCTTCGCGCTCCAGCTGGCGGGTGGTGTCCAGCACCGCCTTGTGCTCGATCTTCGAGGTGACGATGTGCTTGCCCTTGCTGCCGTAGAAGTGCGCCACGCCCTTGATGGCGAGGTTGTCGGACTCGGTCGCGCCGGAGGTCCAGACGATCTCGCGGGGGTCGGCATTGACCAGCTCGGCGACCTGGCGGCGGGCGTTCTCCACGGCTTCCTCGGCCTTCCAGCCGAACACGTGGGAGCGCGAGGCGGGGTTGCCGAAGTTGCCGTCCACCAGCAGGCAGTCAGCCATCTTCTGAGCGACGCGCGGGTCCACCGGGGTGGTAGCGGAGTAGTCGAGGTAGATCGGCAATTTCATCAGGTAACTCCTACAGGCTGGCGCGCGCTCAATCGATGGCGGACGCTTCAATCTTATCGAGGCTCGGCCGTTTGCCGGTGCCTCCGCAACGACGCTCATCCTGCCGCTGCGCGACTTCCTGGACTTCACGGCGCTCGACCAGGTCGGCGAGGCTGATGCCGCTGAGGAATTCGTGGATCTGCTGGCTGAGGTCGCACCAAAGGTGGTGGGTCAGGCAGGTGTCGCCGGAGTGGCAATCCCCCTGCCCTTGGCAGCGCGTGGCGTCGACCGATTCGTTGACCGCATCGATCACCTGGGCGACGTGGATGCCGGCCATGTCGCGGGACAGCTGGTAGCCGCCGCCGGGACCGCGCACGCTGGTCACCAGGTTGCCACGGCGCAACTTGGCGAACAGCTGTTCGAGATAGGACAGGGATATGCCCTGGCGCTCGGAAATGTCCGCCAGGGAAACCGGACCACGCTGGGCATGCAACGCCAGGTCGAGCATGGCGGTTACGGCATAGCGGCCTTTGGTGGTCAAACGCATGGGACATTCCCGAATGGATCACTGGACTGGCAGAAGAATGCCATTTTCCGAGTATTTAAGTCAACTATAAGACCTATCAAATTACTCGGGATTAGCCAGCGAAGGGCGGCATAATGTAGCAGGAAATCGTTAGCGGCGCATCAATGCGCCGCCTTGCCCTCTTCATCCTTCACGCCGGCGAAGTCCTCTTCACGCAGCTCCGGCAGCTTTTTCGCACAATAGTCGCTACCCAGGGCCGTCAGCGCCTGACACATGCCTTCCAGCCGGCCGTCCACCGCCTGCAGGTGGTCGAGCAACTGACCGATGGCACGCGCCACCGGGTCGGGCATGTCCTGGCTGACGCCGTAGGCGTCGAAGCCGAGCTTCTCGGCCATGGCCTGGCGCTTGGCCAACTGCTCGGCGTCGTCCTTCATGATGATGCGCCCGGGAATGCCCACCACGGTGGCGCCCGGCGGCACTTCCTTGGTGACCACGGCGTTGGAGCCCACTTTCGCCCCGGCGCCGACGGTGAACGGGCCGAGTACCTTGGCGCCGGCGCCGACCACCACGCCATCGGCCAGGGTCGGGTGGCGCTTGCCCTTGTTCCAGCTGGTGCCGCCGAGGGTCACGCCCTGGTAGAGGGTGACGTCGTCACCGATCTCGGCGGTCTCGCCGATGACGATGCCCATGCCGTGGTCGATGAAGAAGCGCCGGCCGATCCTGGCGCCGGGGTGGATCTCGATGCCGGTCATCCAGCGGCCGAAGTTGGACACCAGGCGCGCCAGCCACTTCCAGCCGGAGGCCCACAGCAGGTGCGCCAGGCGGTGCAGCCACACGACGTGCAGGCCGGGGTAGCAGGTGAGTACCTCGAAGGCATTGCGCGCTGCCGGGTCGCGATGGAATACGCTCTGGATATCTTCGCGCACACGCTCAAACATCATCTTCACTCCGCTTGCAGGCCGCGCCCTGCGCGACCTTCTGTGTTTCGGTGAGGATACCCCGGAGGATATTCATCTCCAGCTTGCTGACCCCGGCGCGGCCGTACAGGCGGCGCAGGCGCGACATCAGGTGCCGCGGCTTCTGCGGATCGAGGAAGCCGATGTCGACCAGGGTGGACTCCAGGTGCGCGTAGAAGCGCTCCAGCTCGTCGGCGGTGACCGGCAGGCTGTTGAGCATGGCGGTGGTCTCCAGCTTCTCCTGCTTGGTCGGCTGGCCTTCGGCGGCCAGCCAGGCCATGCGCACCTCGTAGGCGAGCACCTGGACCGCCGTCGCCAGGTTCAGCGAGCTGAACTCGGGGTTGGCGGGAATGTGCACGTGGAACTGACATCGCTGCAATTCTTCGTTGGTCAAACCCGCGTACTCGCGGCCGAACACCAGGGCCACCTCGCCGCCCTGCTGGGCGTGCTGCAGGCTGGTGGTCGCGCACTCGCGGGGGTCGAGCAACGGCCAGGGGATGCGCCGGTCACGGGCGCTGGTGCCGAGCACCAGGCTGCAGCCCACCAGGGCGTCTTCCAGGGTCGGCACCACCTGGGCGGCGTCAAGGATGTCGGTCGCCCCGGAGGCGCGGGCCACCGCCTCGCCGCTGGGGAAGTCCATAGGGTCGACCAGCACCAGGCGCGACAGGCCCATGTTCTTCATGGCCCGGGCGGTACCGCCGATATTGCCGGGATGACTGGTGTTCACCAGCACCACGCGAATTCTGTCGAGCAACCGAAGCTCTCCACACAAGCAGATACGAAAAGGAACGGAATCCTACCGCAGCGCTCGGTCTTGCGCCACGCAAGCGACAGGCCGCCCTATGAGCGCCACGGTTTTCTGGTACAATGTTCGGCTTTCTTTAACATCATCCAGGTGACCTCTCCATGCAGCCCATGCTGAACATCGCCCTGCGCGCGGCCCGCAGCGCCGGTGAACTGATCTTCCGCTCCATCGAACGCCTGGACACCCTCTCGGTCAACGAAAAAGACGCCAAGGACTACGTCACCGAAGTCGATCGCGCCGCCGAACTCAGCATCGTCACCGCCCTGCGCAAGGCCTACCCGAACCACGGCATCATGGGCGAGGAAGGCGGCTACCTCGAGGGCAGCGGCGAAGGCGCCGACTACCTGTGGATCATCGACCCGCTGGACGGCACCACCAACTTCATCCATGGCGTCCCGCACTTCGCCGTCAGCATCGCCTGCAAGTACAAGGGCCGCCTGGAGCACGCCGTGGTCCTCGACCCGGTGCGCCAGGAAGAATTCACCGCCAGCCGCGGCCGCGGCGCCGCACTGAACGGCCGCCGCCTGCGGGTGAGCAACCGCAAGAGCCTGGAAGGCGCCCTGCTGGGCACCGGCTTCCCGTTCCGCGACAGCCAGCTGGACCATCTGGACGCCTACCTGGGCATGTTCCGCAGCCTGGTCGGCCAGACCGCCGGCATCCGCCGCGCCGGCGCCGCCAGCCTGGACCTGGCCTACGTCGCGGCCGGCCGCTTCGACGCCTTCTGGGAGTTCGGCCTGTCCGAGTGGGACATGGCTGCGGGCGCCCTGCTGGTGCAGGAAGCCGGCGGCCTGGTGAGCGACTTCACCGGCAGCCACGAATTCCTCGAGAAGGGCCACATCGTCGCCGGCAACACCAAGTGCTTCAAGGCGCTGCTGACCAGCATCCAGCCGCACCTGCCGCCGTCGTTCAAGCGCTGAGCGCCAGCGGAATGAAAAAGCCCGGCCATGTGCCGGGCTTTTTGTTGGGCGCATCCAGCGAGTCCTCCGGCAAGCTCAACTCCCCGTAGGATGGGTTGAGCGAAGCGATACCCATCACCATGGCCCGATGGGTATCGCAAGCTCAACCCATCCTACGAAAGCACCTCGGCACAGCCCCCTGTAGGAGCGGACCTTGTCCGCGATAGCCGGAGGTATCGGCGCGATTCGCGGATAAGATCCGCTCCTACGCTATGGGCGGCACGGATTCTCGTAGGAGCGAGCTTGCTCGCGAACAGACTCCGCTGCGGGGCTCATTCGCGAGCAAGCTCGCTCCTACAAAGAGCTTCTGCCGGAAACGAAGAAGGCGCCCCGCGGGGCGCCTTCTCGTGCTTCGATGCTTACTGCTGGCTGAGGATCAACCGGCCGCTCTTGTCCACCGGGATCTGGCTGCCCGGGTCGCGGTCCATGCGCACCTGGCCGGCCTTGCCGTCGAGCATGTACTTGACGTCGTAGCCCACCACTTTCTCGCTGGTGTCGTTCACGGTGCTGCAGCGGGTTTCGGTGGTGGTGTAGGTGTCACGCTCCTGCATGCCTTCCTGCACCTTGTTGCCGGCGTAGCCGCCGCCGACCGCACCGGCCACGGTGGCGATCTTCTTGCCATTGCCGCCGCCGATCTGGTTGCCCAGCAGGCCGCCGGCGATGGCGCCGATGGCGGTGCCGACGATCTGGTGCTGGTCCTTGACCGGGCGCTGGTGGGTGACCGCCACGTCCTTGCAGACCTGGCGCGGCGTCTTGATGGTCTCCTTGACCGGCTGGACGGCGACCACCTCGGCGTACTCGGGGCCACGGTCCACCAGGCTGTACGTGGCCACCGCTCCACCTGCCGTAACGCCGACTGCGCCCAACACGGTACCGATGAGCAACGACTTGTTCACATAGACCTCCTGGCTTTCCTTTCATACGGGCACCTGCCCTTGTCCTTGCCTTGGAGCAGGGAATTCTTAGGAAAGTTCCGACATTCCTTCACGATGCGCCACTGCATGCCGACACACGGCCGGATCGCGCACAAAGAAAAACTCCCGCCGGAGCGGGAGTTTCGAAGGACGGCAGGACGGCCTCAGGGGCGGTCGTCGACTTCCTTGGCCTGCGGCGGGATCAGGTCCTCGGCCGAGAGCTTCAGCCAGATCAGCACCACGTCGGCGATGTAGATCGACGAGTAGGTGCCGGCCAGCACGCCGACGAACAGCGCGATGGAGAAGCCGAACAGGTTGTCGCCGGCGAAGAACAGCAGCGCGGCGATGGCCAGCAGGGTGGAGATCGAGGTGGCCAGGGTCCGCAGCAGGGTCTGGCTGGTCGAGATGTTGATGTTCTCGATCAGGCTGGCCTTGCGCAGCACGCGGAAGTTCTCGCGCACCCGGTCGAAGATCACGATGGTGTCGTTCAGCGAGTAGCCCACCACCGCCAGCACCGCGGCGAGCACGGTCAGGTCGAAGGTGATCTGGAAGAACGACAGCACGCCCATCACGATGATGGCGTCGTGGATCAGCGAGAGAATGGCGCCCACGGCGAACTTCCACTGGAAGCGGAAGCCGACGTAGATGAGGATGCCGCCCAGGGCCAGGAGCATGCCCAGGCCGCCCTGGTCGCGCAGTTCCTCGCCGACCTGCGGGCCGACGTACTCCACGCGCTTGAGGCTGGCCGGGTTCTGGGTGTCAGCCTGCTGCAGCGCCGCGGCGACCTTCTTGCCCAGCTCCGGGTCTTCGCTGGGCATGCGCACCAGCACGTCCCTGGTGTCGCCGAAGCTCTGCACCACGGCCTCGGCGTAGCCGGCCTTGACCAGCTCGTCGCGGACCTTGCCCAGGTCGGCCGGCTGCTGGTAGTTCAGCTCGATGAGGGTGCCACCGGTGAAGTCCAGGCCGAAGTTGATGCCCTTGGTGATCCAGCTGCCGAGGGCGATCAGGGTGAGGACCAGGGTGGCGGCGAACGCAATGTTGCGCACGCCCATGAAGTTGATGGTACCGATCTTGATATTCATCTCATGATCCCCCTTAGATCCACAGCTTCTTGAAGTCACGCCCGCCGAAGATCAGGTTGACCATTGCGCGGGTGACCATGATGGCCGTGAACATCGAGGTGAGAATGCCCAGCGACATGGTCACGGCGAAGCCCTTCACCGGGCCGGTGCCCATGGCGTAGAGGATGCCGCCGACCAGCAGCGAGGTCAGGTTGGCGTCGACGATGGCGGTGAAGGCGCGGTTGAAGCCTTCGTGGATGGCGCGCTGCACCGACATGCCGCCGGCCAGTTCCTCGCGTATCCGCGAGAAGATCAGCACGTTGGCGTCTACCGCCATGCCCATGGTCAGCACGATACCGGCGATGCCCGGCAGCGTCAGGGTCGCGCCGAGGATCGACATCAGCGCCACCAGCAGGACCATGTTGAAGCCCAGGGCGACGGTGGCGATCACGCCGAAGAAGCGGTAGATGACGATGATGAACAGCGACACGAACACCATGCCCCACAACGAGGCGTCGATGCCCTTGGCGATGTTGTCCGCACCCAGGCTCGGGCCGATGGTGCGTTCCTCGGCGAAGTACATCGGCGCGGCCAGGCCGCCAGCGCGCAGCAGCAGGGCCAGTTCCGAGGATTCGCCCGGGCCGTCGAGGCCGGTGATGCGGAACTGGTTGCCCAGGGCCGACTGGATGGTCGCCAGGCTGATGATCTTCTTCTCTTCCTTGAAGGCCGGGACGGCGACTTCCTGCTCGACGCCGTCGACCACCTGTTTGGCATAGCGGGTGATCGGCTTCTGCTCGATGAACACCACGGCCATGCTGCGGCCGACGTTGTTGCGGGTGGCGCGGTTCATCAGCTCGCCGCCGTGGCCGTCGAGGCGGATGTTCACCTGCGGGCGGCCGTTCTCGTCGAAGCTGGCGCTGGCGTCGGTGACCTGGTCGCCGGTGATGATCACGCTGCGCTCCAGGGCCACCGGCGGGCGGCGCGGCTCGCGGAACTCGAAGGTCTCGGTGGCCGACTTGATGGCGTCGGGCTCGGCGGCCAGGCGGAATTCCAGGTTGGCGGTCTTGCCGAGGATGCGCTTGGCTTCGGCGGTGTCCTGCACGCCCGGCAGCTCGACCACGATGCGGTTGGCGCCCTGGCGCTGCACCAGCGGCTCGGACACGCCCAGCTCGTTGACGCGGTTGCGCACGGTGGTGAGGTTCTGCTTGATCGAGTATTCGCGGATCTCGGCGAGCTTGGCCGCGGTCATGGCCAGGCGCAGCACCTGCATGCCGTTGCGCGAATCCTGGGTCACCTCGAAGTCGCGGTAGTCCTTGGCGATCAGCGCCTTGGCCTTGTCCAGCGATTCGTCGTCGGTGAAGCCCAGTTGGATGGCGCGGTCCTGCACCGGCAGGCTGCGGTAGCGCAGGCGCTCCTTGCGCAGGGCGCTCTTGATCTCGCTCTCGTAGACGTTCAGGCGGGCGTCAACGGCCTTGTCCATGTCCACTTCGAGGAGGAAGTGCACGCCGCCGGAAAGGTCGAGACCCAGCTTCATCGGGTGGGCGGCGATGTTGCGCAGCCAGTTCGGGGTGGTCTGCGCCAGGTTCAGGGCGACCACGTAGTCGTCGCCCAGGGCGCGACGCACGATGTCCTTGGCGGGAAGCTGGTCTTCCTGCTTGACCAGGCGGATCAGGCCGCTGTTCTTGCCGAGGCTGCCCGCCTTGACGGCGATGCCGGCGTCGGTCAGCGCCTTGCTGGCCTTGTCGATGTCGGCCTGGGTGATCTGCAGCGCGCTGCTGGCGCCGCTGACCTGCACGGCCGGATCGTCCGGATAGAGGTTGGGTGCGGAATAGATGAAGCCGACGGCAAGCACCGCCAGGATCAGCAGGTATTTCCACAGGGGATATTTGTTGAGCATTGGTACCGCCCGTTATGACGCGGGGCGCTTCATGCGCCCCGTCTATTGGTTTTCTTTGCCTGGAACTCAGATGGCCTTGAGCGTGCCTTTCGGCAGGGTCGCGGCGATGGCGCCCTTCTGGAACTTCAGCTCGACGTTGTCGGCGACTTCGACGACCACGAAGTCCTCGGCGACTTTCAGCACCTTGCCGGCGATACCGGCGGAAGTGACGACTTCGTCACCCTTCTGCAGGTTGGACAGGAGGCTCTTGTGCTCCTTGTTACGCTTGGCCTGCGGACGCCAGATCATCAGGTAGAAGATGACCAGGAAGCCGACCAGGAAGACCCACTCAAAACCAGTGCCGACCGGGCCTGCGGCGGCCGGAGCAGCGGCGTCGGCGTAGGCGGCGGGAATCAGAAAGCTCATCGGATACTCCTGTCTCTATATTCTTTTGGATAATCGGGATCAATCGCCCAACGGCGGCGTCGGAAGGCCGCGTTTGGCATAGAAGGCGTCGACAAAGGCGGCCAATGTACCCTGTTGGATTGCCTCGCGCAAACCAGCCATAAGCCGCTGATAATGCCGCAAGTTATGGATGGTATTGAGCATGCTGCCGAGCATTTCCCCGCACTTGTCCAGGTGGTAGAGGTAGGCGCGGGAGAAGTGCTTGCAGGTGTAGCAATCGCAGGTCGGGTCCAGCGGCGATTCGTCGTGCTTGTGCACGGCGTTGCGGATCTTGATCACCCCGGTGTCGACGAACAGATGGCCGTTGCGCGCGTTGCGCGTGGGCATCACGCAGTCGAACATGTCGACGCCGCGGCGCACACCTTCCACGAGGTCCTCGGGTTTGCCCACCCCCATCAGGTAACGGGGTTTGTCGGCCGGCATGCGCGGCGGCAGGAAGTCCAGCACGCGGATCATCTCTTCCTTGGGCTCGCCCACCGACAGGCCGCCGATGGCCAGGCCGTCGAAGCCGATCTCCTGCAGGCCCTCCAGCGAGCGCATGCGCAGCTCTTCATGCATGCCGCCCTGGACGATGCCGAACAGCGCCGAGGGGCTGTCGCCATGGGCGATCTTCGAGCGCTTGGCCCAGCGCAGCGACAGCTCCATGGAACGCTTGGCCACGTCGAACTCGGCCGGATACGGGGTGCACTCGTCGAAGATCATCACGATGTCCGAACCCAGCGCGCGCTGCACCGCCATGGACTCCTCGGGGCCCATGAAGACCTTGGCGCCGTCCACCGGCGAGGCGAAGTACACGCCCTCTTCCTTGATCTTGCGCAGCGCGCCCAGGCTGAACACCTGGAAACCGCCGGAGTCGGTGAGGATCGGCCCCTGCCACTGCATGAAGTCGTGCAGGTCGCCGTGCTTGCGGATCACCTCGGTGCCCGGGCGCAGCCACAGGTGGAAGGTGTTGCCGAGGATGATCTGCGCGCCTATGCCCTCGATGTCGCGCGGCAACATGCCCTTGACCGTGCCATAAGTGCCCACCGGCATGAACGCCGGGGTCTCGACCACCCCGCGGGGGAAGCTCAGGCGGCCGCGCCGGGCCTTGCCGTCGGTGGCCAGCAGTTCGAACTTCATGAAACTCATGGATCAGTCCTCGGGCCCGCGCGGCGCGGGGTTGCGGGTGATGAACATGGCATCGCCGTAGCTGAAGAAACGGTACTCGTGCTCCACCGCCGCGGCGTAGGCGGCCATGGTCTGCGGGTAGCCGGCGAAGGCCGAGACCAGCATCAGCAAGGTCGACTCGGGCAGGTGGAAGTTGGTCACCAGGGCGTCGACCACATGGAAGGGCCGGCCCGGGTAGAGAAAGATGTCGGTGTCGCCGCTGAACGGCTTGAGCTGGCCGTCGCGGGCCGCGCTCTCCAGCGAACGCACGCTGGTGGTGCCGACGGCGATCACCCGGCCACCGCGCGCTCGGCAGGCGGCCACGGCGTCGACCACGTCCTGGCCGACCTCCAGCCACTCGCTGTGCATGTGGTGGTCTTCGATCTTCTCCACGCGCACCGGCTGGAAGGTGCCGGCGCCGACGTGCAGGGTGACGAAGGCGGTGTCCACGCCCTTCTCGCGGATGGCCGCCAGCAGCCCTTCATCGAAATGCAGCCCGGCGGTGGGCGCGGCCACGGCGCCGGCGCGCTCGGCATAGACGGTCTGGTAGCGCTCGCGGTCGGCGGCCTCGTCGGGCCTGTCTATATAGGGAGGCAGCGGCATGTGCCCGACCCGCTCCAGCAACGGCAGCACGTCCTCGGCGAAGCCCAGTTCGAACAGCGCGTCGTGGCGCTGCAGCATCTGCGCCTCGGCGCCGCCGTCGATGAGGATCTTCGAACCCGGCTTGGGCGACTTGCTGGAACGCACGTGGGCCAGCACGCGGCGGCTGTCCAGCACGCGCTCGACGAGGATTTCCAGCTTGCCGCCGGACTCCTTCTGGCCGAACAGCCGCGCCGGGATCACCCGGGTGTTGTTGAACACCATCAGGTCGCCCGGCCGCAGGTATTCCAGCAGGTCGGCGAAGTGACGGTGGCTTAGGGCGCCGCTCGGCCCGTCCAGCACCAGCAGGCGGCTGGCGCGACGTTCGGCGAGCGGATGGCGGGCGATCAGGGCCTCGGGCAGATCGAAATGGAAGTCGGCGACGCGCATGGGGTATATCTCGAAGGGCCGGATATATTACTGGAATTGCGATGGCATCGCCACGCGGGTGGATTGACCGGTACCGAGGGCCTCCCTATACTGCCGCGCCATTGCCTCGGTGGCGGAATGGTAGACGCGGCGGATTCAAAATCCGTTTCTGGCGACAGAGTGAGAGTTCGAGTCTCTCCCGGGGCACCATCCAGATTCCCAGTGAATCTCGGAACACCAGAAGAACCGGCCCTTGAGCCGGTTTTTTGTTGCCTGCGCGCACCCGCGCGACGCCTTGCGCACCGCCCGCGACCGCCCATTGCGGTCCAACTTCAGGAACGCCATGAAACCCGCCCGTCTGCGCGCCGACATCCTGGCCGGCCTCACCACGTCCTTCGCCCTGGTGCCCGAGTGCATCGCCTTCGCCCTGGTGGCCCACCTCAACCCGCTGATGGGCCTGTACGGCGCCTTTTTCATCTGCACCCTCACCGCCCTGTTCGGCGGGCGGCCGGGCATGGTTTCCGGGGCCGCCGGCTCCATGGCCGTGGTGATAGTGGCGCTGGTGGTGCAGCACGGCGTGCAGTACCTGCTGGCCACCGTGCTGCTGGGCGGCCTGGTGATGATCGCCTTCGGCCTGCTGCGCCTGGGCAAGCTGGTGCGCATGGTGCCGCACCCGGTGATGCTGGGCTTCGTCAACGGCCTGGCGATCGTCATCGCCCTGGCCCAGCTGGAGCACTTCAAGGCCGGCGGGGCCTGGCTCGGCGGCGCGCCGCTGTACCTGATGCTGGGCCTGGTGGCGCTGACCATGGCCATCGTCTACCTGCTGCCGAAGCTGACCCGCGCGGTGCCGCCGGCGCTGGTGGCGATCCTCGGCGTCGGCCTGCTGGTGTACCTGCTCGGCCTGCCCACGCGCACCCTCGGCGACATGGCGCACATCGCCGGCGGCCTGCCCGCCTTCGCCCTACCGCAGGTGCCGTGGAACCTGGAGACGCTGCGGATCATCGCGCCCTACGCCATCCTCATGGCGCTGGTCGGCCTGCTGGAAACCCTGCTGACCTTCAACCTCACCGACGAGATCACCCAGAGCCGCGGCTACCCGGACCGCGAGTGCGTGGCCCTGGGCGCGGCCAACATGGTCTCCGGCGCGTTCGGCGGCATGGGCGGCTGCGCCATGATCGGCCAGACCATGATCAACCTCGGCTCCGGCGGCCGCGGGCGGGTTTCCGGGGTGGTCGCCGGGGTGATGATCCTGCTCTTCGTGCTGTTCCTCTCCCCGCTGATCGAGCGCATCCCGCTGGCGGCGCTGGTCGGGGTGATGTTCGTGGTGGCCCAGCAGACCTTCGCCTGGGCCTCGCTGCGGGTGCTGAACAAGGTGCCGGCGAGCGACGTGCTGGTGATCATCGTGGTGACCGTCATCACCGTGTCCACCGACCTGGCCACCGCGGTGCTCTGCGGCATCGTCGTCGCCGCCCTGGACTTCGCCTGGAAGCATGCCCGCGAGCTGTACGCCGACAGCCACCTGGAGGCCGACGGCAGCAAGCTCTACCGCCTCCACGGCACGCTGTTCTTCGCCTCCACCACGCCCTTCCTGGAGCAGTTCGACCCCGCCGGCGACCCGCAGCAGGTCACCCTGGACTGCCGCCACCTGAGCTTCGTCGACTACTCGGCCATCGCCGCGCTGAAGACTCTGCGCGAGCGCTATGCCAGGGCCGGCAAGCACCTGCGCGTGGTGCACCTGTCCGAGCGTTGCAAGCAGTTGTTCAAGCGTGCCGGGGTACAGCACGGCTGATTCGGACGTTCTTCCGAAAATGACCGGCAGCGCTGGCGCGCCGGGAACCCTGTGGAATAATGCCGCCCCTTTTTTGACTAGGAGGTCCACATGGTCACTCACTTCCTGATTGGCACCAGCCAGGCCGCTTGCGGCCGCAGCGACCCGAACGTGGCGGGCTCGCAGGATGTCGCGCAGGTCAGCTGCAAGACCTGCCGCCGCACCAACGCCTTTACCCAGGCGCAGGAAGCCACGGGCACCGCGCCCGCCGTTCCGAGCCCTGCGCCGGCTGCGGCGCCGAAGGGCAAGCAGCCCGCCCGCGCCCCGGCACAACCCGGCCGCGACGCCGCCCGGCAAGCCTGGCAGGCGCGCCTGAGCGCCCTGTCCGGCAAGACCCGCCTGCCCCGCGGCAGCCGCCGCGCCCAAGCGTACGTCTGATCGCCGCTGCGCTGCCGGCGGTGCCCGCTGGGCGCCGTCGGCATGCATAGGCTCGGCATCTTTACGGGCCACGCAGTTCGGCGCGCCGCCGCCCTAGACGCCTGTACGGACGCGGCGCTCCAGTTCGGCGACGAACTCCGCCAGCGGCATCGGCTTGCCGAACAGGTAGCCCTGCAGGCAAGGCACGCCGCGGGCCGCCAGGTAGTCGCGCTGCGCCGGCGTCTCGATGCCTTCGGCGATGACCTGCAGGTCCAGGCGGTCGCAGAGGTCGAGGATGCTGTCGAGGATGTGCCGGGAGCGGCTGTCGTCGTCGACGGTGGCGACGAAGCTCTTGTCGATCTTCAGGGCGTCCACGCGGAAGCGGCGCAGGTAGGCCAGGCTGGAATGGCCGGTGCCGAAGTCGTCTATCGCCAGGGTCACGCCCAGGTCGCGCAGGCAGCCGAGCAGGTCGTCGGTGGGGGTGTCGATCAGTTCGCGCTCGGTCAGCTCCAGCATCAGTTGCACCGAGCCCACCGGGAAAGCGCCGAGGAAATCCAGGCAATCGGTCAACAGGCTGCTGCTGCGGCAATTCACGGCGCTGACGTTGACGCCCAGGTGGAAGCCGTCGCCCAGCAGGTGCGCGTGCTTAGGCAACTGGGCCGCCAATTGCTGCAAGAGCGCGCGGGTCATGGGCACGATCAGGCCGCTCTGCTCGGCCAGGGGAATGAAGATGTCCGGGCTGACCAGTCCCGCGCGCGGGTGGCGCCAGCGCATCAGCACCTCGGCGCCGATCCAGCGGCCGCTGGCGGCGTCCACCAGCGGCTGGAGGAAGGGCACGAATTCGCCGGCGTACATGGCCCGCTCGATCTCGCGGGCAGGCGTCGCCGCGCGCCCCAGCATCCAGTAGCAACCGAGGCCGAACAACCCGCCGAGCACCGCCAGCATGGCGAACAGCGGCCAGTAGTCGTCGCGCATCACTCCCCACTGGGCGCCGGCCGGGAAGCCACCGACCACCTGGTAGGGAAAGCGCGTCGAGGTCTGCTGCGTCTCGGCCAGGGGGAAGGCGTCGGGCGCGCCCTCGTGCACCTCGCCCGCCTCGTCCATCCAGCGCGGGCCGACCTGGACCAGCAGTTCGCTGCGCTGGTCCACCAGTTGCAGGACGTTGCTCAGGTAGCGCCCGTCCACCGCCGCCAGCACGGCGGCGGGACCTTCGGCCAGGCGGTACACGATCAGCGCGAAGTCCGGCGTCACCGCATTGCCGGGCAACAGGTTGAGGCGCCCGTCGACGAAATCGGCCGTGTTCACCGCTTCGTCGACGTTGCCGAACAGCGAGCTGCAGAACACCCGGCCATCACGCACCAGGTTGACGGTGCGCACGAAGGGCACGGTGGCGACCTGTTCGCGCAGCACCAGCTCGGCCGCGGCGCATGGCCCTTCGGCGTAGGCGATGGTGGCCCGCGCCGAGCCGGCGGCGTTGCCGAGCATCACGTCGATCAGGTGCAGCGCCTCGTTCGAGGCGAGCCCCGCTTCACGCTGGAGGCTGACCAGTGTCTGCCAATAGATGATGCCCCCGCCCAGCAGCAGCGGCAGCAGGGCGACCAGCAGGGAAACGCACAGGCGCCAGAGCAGGCGCCGGACTTTGCTCGATCCAGGCATCCGTGTCATCCCGGGCGCCGCCGCTGTCATCGGGCTCGGCGAGCAGCCTGAGCGGGCGCCTGAAACCAGCGTAGATCATTCCGCCTGCGGCACCCTGGCCTCGGTGGCGATCGGCCAAAGGTCGTATAATCCCCGCCCTCGTCCCTGCTCCGAGCGCCGAACGACGCCATGCCCAAAGCCCGACTCCAGCCGGAGGGGAACTTCCCCCCCGCGCCCCTGCTGCGCCGCTTCGCGGCCATGTTCTACGACTTCCTGCTCTGCGTGGCCCTGCTGATGGTGGTCACCCTGCTCTACCAGCAGGTGCTGCTGCGCCTGATCCTTGGCGGCGAAAAGCTCCGGCAGCTCGCCGACCAGGGCGGGCTGGTCGGCGACCCGCTGCTGTCCAGCCTGCTGTTCATCAGCCTGTTCGCCTTCTTCGCCAAGTTCTGGACGCACAAGGGCCAGACCCTCGGCATGCAGGTCTGGGGCGTGCGCGTGCAGAACGCCGACGGCACGCCGATCAGCCTGATGCAGGCGCTGCTGCGCTTCATGATCGCCATCGGCTCCTGGGCCTGCGGCGGGCTGGGCTTCCTGTGGATGCTCAGGGACAAGGACAAGCGCACCTGGCACGACCGCTATTCGGAGAGCGTGGTGATCCAGATTCCCAAGGCGGTGCGCAAGGCGACGCAGGGGCGGGGCTGAGGCTGGGGCGTGAAGGGAGAGGGGGCCGTTCGTGCCGCCGGGGCGTCCGGCGTGGCCTGGGAATCCAATCGCGGACAGAGTCCGCTCCTACGCCCGTGCTTCCCTGAACCTGTCTTGCGCCGAGGTGCTCTTCGTAGGATGGGTTGAGCTTGCGATACCCATGCTGCCGTGGTGATGGGTATCGCTTCGCTCAACGCCATCCTACGAAAAGCCGTGCTTCCTGGAACCGTAGGAGCGGACTCCGTCCGCGATTGGACCCGCCACCCGCACCGAACCGTCCGGGATATCACCCCGCCCGCTTGAGCAACCACGCCCCCAACAACGCACAGATCGCCGCCGGCAGCAGCACCGCCAGCAACGGCGGGAAGTTGAATACCTGGCTCGACGGCCCCAGCAGATCCTGGGCGATGCGGAAGGTAAAGCCCACCAGCACCCCGGTGAACACCCGCTGGCCGAGGGTCACGCTGCGCAGCGGGCCGAAGATGAAGGAAATGGCCATCAGCACCAGCGCCGCGGTCACCGCCGGCTGCAGCACCTTGGTCCAGAACGCCAGCCAGTAGCGGTTGGTGCTCAGACCCTGGTCCTTGAGGTAGTGGATGTATTCCCACAGGCCGCTGATGGACAGCGCCTCGGGCTCCATCACCACGGTGCTGAGCAACTGAGGGCTGAGCTGGATGCTCCAGGCTTCCGACGGCGTGCTGACCACTTCGCTGCGCTTCTCCTGCGGGTGCAGCAGCGTGGTGGTCACCTCTTCCAGCGCCCACTGGCCGTCGTGGAATACCGCGCGCTTGGCGAAACTGGCGCTCTTGAGCACGTGGCCCTCGGCGAAGTCGTAGCGCGTCACGCCCAGCAGGGTGCCGTCGGCCTGCACCACGTTGATGTGGATGAATTCCTGGCCCTGGCGGTGCCACAGGCCATTGCGCGAGCTGACCGCGCCGCCGCTGCTCTGCGCCAGCGCGCGGTCGCTCTGGGCCTGGGTCTCGGTGTAGGGCACCACGTATTCGCCGATCAGGATGCCGGCGAACATCAGCACCAGCATCGGCTTCATCACCGCCCAGACGATGCGCTGCAGCGACACCCCGGCGGCGCGCATGATGGTCAGCTCACTGTTGCTGGCCAGGGTGCCCAGGCCCACCAGGCAGCCGATCAGCGCGGCCATCGGCAGCATGTCGTAGGCGCGGCTGGGCGCGGTGAGCAGCACGTACTTCAGGGCCACGCCCAGGGTGTAGTTCTCGTCCAGGGCGCCCAACTGGTCGATGAAGGCGAACAGCAGGGCCAGGCCGAGGATCACCCCCAGCACGGCGAGAATGGCGACGAAGATGGTGGTGCCGATGTAGCTGTCGAGCTTACGCATGCTTGCGCTCCTTCACGGAGCGTGCGCGCGAGGCCGCCCATTTCAGACTCAGCGGTTCCCAGAAGGCCAGCAGCAGGCCGATGGCCAGGAAGATCGCATGCACCCACCATAGCCCCAGGGCCATGGGGATCTTGCCCTTGTCGAGCATGCCGCGGGCGGCGATCAGCAGGGCCAGGTAGGCCATGTACAGCAGCACCGCCGGCAGCAGCTTGAGGAAGCGGCCCTGGCGCGGGTTGACCCTGGACAGCGGCACCGCCAGCAGGGTGACGATGAACACCAGCAACGGGATGGAGAAGCGCCACTGCAGCTCCGAGCGCATGCGCGGCTCCTTGCTGGCGAACAGGTCGCTGGTGGGGATGGCGTCGCGGTCGTCGATCTCGCTGCTCACCTCCGGCTTGGGCAGCAGCACGCCGTAGGTGTCGTACCTGATGGCGCGGTAGTCGGCCTGGCCGGGCACGCCGTCGTAGCGGAAGCCGTCCTTGAGGATCAGGTAGCGGCTGCCGTCGGGGTGGATCTGCTGCTGGCCGCTGGTCGCCACCAGCACCGCGAGGCCGCGGTCCTGGCCGTTGCGCGGCGGGTTCTTGTCGGAGATGAACACCCCGCCCAGCTCGGTGCGGTCGTTGCTCAGCTGCTCGGTGTAGGTCACCCGCGAGCCGTCGCGCATCGACTGGAAGCGGCCCGGCGCCAGGGTGTCGAACTCGGTCATGGCGTCCTGCTTGTTCAGGATCAGCTGCATCTGGGCGATGCCCTGGGGCGCCAGCGACAGGCTCAGCCAGGCCACCAGCGCGGCCACCAGCGCCGCCGGGGCCATGCTGTAGCCCAGCAGGCGCTGCTGGCTCATGCCGGTGGCGGTGAGCACGGTCATCTCGCTTTCCAGGTACAGCCGGCCATAGGCCAGCAGGATGCCGAGGAACAGGCCCAGGGGCAGGATCAGCTGGAGGAAGCCGGGCAGGCGCACGCCCATGATCATGAACAGCGAGCCGGGGTCCAGCATGCCCTGGGCGGCCTGCGCCAGGTACTTGATGAAGCGGCCGCTCATGATGATGACCAGCAGCACGGCGCTCACCGCGCTCATGGTGATCAGCACTTCACGGGACAGGTAACGGAAGACAATCAAACCGGGCACTCCAGGGTTGTCACGCTCGGGCGGCTACGCTCAAACTAGCCGCCGTGAGGCACTGCCGGCACGCCCTACGACGGGCCGGTGAAAAATACGCGGCATTATCCTGCGATTCGCCGGGCCTGTCACTGCGCAGACACCGGGACGGGTCGCCGACCACCCGCCACTTCGACCCTTCGCTCCGGGGACACCTTGTCATGGAATTCCTTGTAAAAAGCGTCAGTCCGCAAACCCTGAAGACCGCCACCCTGGTGCTCGCCGTCGGCGAAGGCCGCAAACTCGGCGCCGTGGCCCAGGCCGTGGACGCCGCCAGCGGCGGCGCCATCGCCGCCCTGCTCAAGCGCGGCGACCTGGCCGGCAAGGTCGGCCAGACCCTACTCCTGCAAGCTTTGCCCAACCTTAAGGCCGAACGCGTGCTGCTGGTGGGCGCGGGCAAGGAGCGCGAACTCTCCGACCGCCAATACCGCAAACTGGTTTCCTCGGTGCTCGGCAGCCTGAAGAGCCTGGGCGGCGGCGACGCCGTGCTGGCCCTGGGCGACCTGGCGGTCAAGGGCCGCAACGCCCACGGCAAGGCGCGCCTGCTGGTGGAGACGCTGGCCGATGGCCTGTACGTGTTCGACCGCTTCAAGAGCCAGAAGGCCGACGCGCCCAAGCTGAAGAAGATCACCCTGCTGGCCGACAAGGCCGACGCTCCTACCGTCGAGCAGGGCGCCAAGGAGGCCCAGGCCATCGCCAACGGCATGGCCCTGACCCGCGACCTCGGCAACCTGCCGCCGAACCTCTGCCACCCCAGCTTCCTGGCCGACGAGGCCAAGGCCCTGACCAAGGCGCACAAGAACCTCAAGGTCGAGGTGCTGGACGAGAAGAAACTCCGCGAGCTGGGCATGGGCGCCTTCCTCGCCGTGGCCCAGGGCAGCGAGCAGCCGCCGCGGCTGATCGTGCTGCAGTACAACGGCGGCAAGAAGGACGAGGCGCCCTACGCGCTGGTGGGCAAGGGCATCACCTTCGACACCGGCGGCATCAGCCTCAAGCCCGGCCTGGGCATGGACGAGATGAAGTTCGACATGTGCGGCGCCGCCAGCGTCTTCGGCACCTTCCGCGCGGTGCTGGAACTGCAGCTGCCGATCAACCTGGTGGGCCTGCTGGCCTGCGCCGAGAACATGCCCAGCGGCCGCGCCACCCGCCCCGGCGACATCGTCACCACCATGAGCGGGCAGACCGTGGAAATCCTCAACACCGACGCCGAAGGCCGCCTGGTGCTGTGCGACACCCTGACCTACGCCGAGCGCTTCAAGCCGCAGTCGGTGGTGGACATCGCCACCCTCACCGGCGCCTGCATCGTCGCCCTGGGCGCCAACACCTCGGGCCTGATGGGCAACAACGACGCCCTGGTGCGCCAGTTGCTCAAGGCCGGCGAGCACGCCGACGACCGCGCCTGGCAACTGCCGCTGTTCGACGAGTACCAGGAGCAGTTGGACAGCCCCTTCGCCGACATCGCCAACATCGGCGGGCCGAAGGCCGGCACCATCACCGCCGGCTGCTTCCTCTCGCGCTTCGCCAAGAAGTACCACTGGGCGCACCTGGACATCGCCGGCACCGCCTGGATCAGCGGCGGCAAGGACAAGGGCGCCACCGGCCGCCCGGTGCCGCTGCTCACCCAGTACCTGCTGGACCGCGTGAAGTAATGGCAAAGCGCAATCGTTCGATGGGATCGCCGGCATGACGCGGGTCGACTTCTACGTCATCCCCAGCGCCGATCCCGACGCGCGCCTGACCATCGCCTGCCGCCTGGCCGACAAGGCCTGGCGGCAGGGCATGCGGGTGTACCTGCTGTGCGCCGACGAAGCCCAGCGCGAGGCCCTGGACGCGCGCCTGTGGAGCTTCCGCAAGGAAGCCTTCGTGCCGCACAACGCCGCCGAGGAAGACGCCCAGGCCCCGGTCACCCTGGGCCTGGGCGAGCCGCCGGCGGGCCGCCGCGACCTGCTGATCAACCTGACGCTGGCGGTACCGGCCTTCGCCGGCGAGTTCTCGCGCATCGCCGAACTGGTGGTGGAGGAGCCGGCCATCCGCCAGGCGGCACGGGAGAATTTCCGCTACTACCGCGAGCAGGGCTATCCTTTGCAGGACCATCGCCTGCCGCGCCTCTGACGCTCTACCGGAAAAATGGACAGCCGCAAGCCTCCGCAAGACCCCGACCACCTGCTCGACGACCTGGAGTCGATCCACGACCTGCTCGGCGAGTCGGATGGCGAACCGCCCCTGCTCACCGAATCCTTCGAGCCGGACAACATCCCGCTGCTCTCCGACGTGGTGCAGGCCTCGCCGCGGCCGGCCCCGGCCGAGGAAGAGCCCGAGGACGACCTGCCACCAGCGGGCCACAACCGCGAACAGGCCCGCCTGGACAGCGAACTGCGCGCCGCCGCGCAACTGCTCCTGCAGGACGTGATCGACGACTTCGTGCCGCAGATCGAAGCCGAACTGCAGCGCCGGCTGGAAGCGCGCCTGCAAAGGCTGCTGGCCCAACGCAAGCCCTGACCGCCGGCCCTGCCGGCGCGATCGCGGATGAGATCCGCTCCTACGGGTCACCTCACACCACGCCCATTGTAGGAGCGCGCCCTGCGCGCGAATCGCGGGCAGGGCCCGCTCCTACAGGTTGACGCCGGACTTCCCGACCACGCCGAACGGCCCCCTCTCCCTCCGGGAGAGGGCTGAAGTGAAGGCAACGGGACCAACCTGAAAACCCCGCCGTAACGCCCCCTGCCCATTGTAGGAGCGCGCCCTGCGCGCGAATCGCGGGCAGGGCGCGCTCCTACAGGTTGACGCCGGACCTCCCGCCCACGCCGAACGGCCCCCTCTCCCTCTGGGAGAGGGCTGGGGTGAGGGCAACGGGACCAGCCTGAACACCCGCCGTAACCGGCAAACCCCATTTCGCAAGCAGGCTCCCTCCTACGCAAGCCCCCTCCAGCCCCCAGATCGCCGGTGGCCGCCGCCCCTCGGCAGCCGTTATACTCTCCGGTTTTCCGTCTAGCCGCTAACAGGGTCCCGCCGCGCTCATGGACAAGACCTACCAGCCCCACGCCATCGAATCCCACTGGTACCCCACCTGGGAGCAGAACAACTACTTCGCCCCGCAGGGTTCCGGCGAGCCGTACACCATCATGATCCCGCCGCCGAACGTCACCGGCAGCCTGCATATGGGCCACGGCTTCAACAACGCCATCATGGACGCGCTGATCCGCTACCGCCGCATGCAGGGCCGCAACACCCTGTGGCAGCCGGGCACCGACCACGCCGGCATCGCCACCCAGATGGTGGTGGAGCGCCAGCTGGCCGCCCAGGGCGTGGCGCGCCACGACCTCGGCCGCGAGAAGTTCCTGGACAAGGTCTGGGAGTGGAAGGAACAGTCCGGCGGCACCATCACCCGGCAGATCCGCCGCCTGGGCTCCTCGGTGGACTGGTCGCGCGAGCGCTTCACCATGGACGACGGCCTGTCCAACGCGGTGAAGGAAGCCTTCGTCCGCCTGTTCGACGACGGCCTGATCTACCGCGGCAAGCGCCTGGTCAACTGGGACACCAAGTTCCACACCGCCATTTCCGACCTGGAAGTGGAGAACCACGACGAGAAGGGCCACCTCTGGCACCTGCGTTACCCCCTGGCCGACGGCCACAAGACCGCCGACGGCAAGGACCACCTGGTGGTCGCCACCACCCGCCCGGAAACCCTGCTCGGTGACAGCGCGGTCGCCGTGCACCCGGAGGACGAGCGCTACCAGGCCCTGATCGGCACCTTCGTCGAGCTGCCGCTGGTGGGCCGGCGCATCCCGATCGTCGCCGACGACTACGTCGACCGCGAGTTCGGCACCGGCTGCGTGAAGATCACCCCGGCCCACGACTTCAACGACTACGAAGTCGGCAAGCGCCACGACCTGCCGCTGATCAACATCTTCGACAAGGACGCCGCCGTCCTCGCCACCGCCCAGGTGTTCAAGCTCGACGGCAGCGTCAACCCGGATGTCGACGCCAGCCTGCCGGCCGCCTACGCCGGCCTGGACCGCTTCGTCGCGCGCAAGCAGATCGTCGCCGACTTCGAGGCCAAGGGCCTGCTGGAGAAGATCGACGACCACGCGCTGAAAGTGCCCAAGGGCGACCGCTCCGGCACCGTCATCGAGCCCTGGCTGACCGACCAGTGGTACGTCTCCACCAAGCCGCTGGCCGAACCCGCCATCGCCGCCGTGGAAGACGGCCGCATCCAGTTCGTGCCCAAGCAGTACGAGAACATGTACTTCAGCTGGATGCGCGACATCCAGGACTGGTGCATCAGCCGCCAGCTGTGGTGGGGCCACCGCATCCCGGCCTGGTACGACGAGGCCGGCAACGTCTACGTCGGCCGCGACGAGGCCGAAGTGCGCGCCAAGCACAACCTCGGCGACGCCAAGCTGCGCCAGGACGAAGACGTGCTGGACACCTGGTTCAGCTCGGGCCTGTGGACCTTCTCCACCCTCGGCTGGCCGGAACAGACCGAATACCTGAAGACCTTCCACCCCACCGACGTGCTGGTGACCGGCTTCGACATCATCTTCTTCTGGGTGGCGCGCATGATCATGCTGACCATGCACCTCATCAAGAACGAGGACGGCACCCCGCAGATCCCGTTCAAGACCGTGTACGTCCACGGCCTGGTGCGCGACGGCCAGGGCCAGAAGATGTCCAAGTCCAAGGGCAACGTGCTCGACCCGCTGGACATCGTCGACGGCATCAGCCTCGACGCGCTGCTGGAGAAACGCACCAGCGGCATGATGCAGCCCAAGCTCGCCGAGAAGATCGCCAAGCAGACCAAGGCGGAATTCCCCGAAGGCATCGCCAGCTACGGCACCGACGCCCTGCGCTTCACCTTCTGCTCGCTGGCCTCCACCGGCCGCGACATCAAGTTCGACATGGGCCGCGTCGAGGGCTACCGCAACTTCTGCAACAAGCTGTGGAACGCCGCCAACTTCGTCATCGAGAACACCGATGGCCAGGACACCGGCGTGAACGGCGAGCCGGTCGAGCTGTCCGCGGTGGACCGCTGGATCATCTCCGCCCTGCAGCGCACCGAGCAGGAAGTCGCCCGCCAGCTCGACGCCTTCCGCTTCGACCTGGCCACCCAGGCCCTCTACGAGTTCGTCTGGGACGAGTACTGCGCCTGGTACCTGGAACTGGTCAAGCCGGTGCTGTGGGACGAGAACGCGCCCGTCGAGCGCCAGCGCGGCACCCGCCGCACCCTGGTGCGCGTGCTGGAGACCGCGCTGCGCCTGGCGCACCCGTTCATGCCGTTCATCACCGAGGAAATCTGGCAGCGCATCAAGGCCTCCGCGGGCAAGCAGGGCGACACCCTGATGCTGCAACCCTGGCCGGTGGCCGACGAGGCGAAGATCGACGCCGCCGCCGAAGGCGACATCGAGTGGGTCAAGCAGCTGATGCTGGGCATCCGCCAGATCCGCGGCGAGATGAACATCTCCATGGCCAAGCGCATCGACCTGGTGCTGAACAACGCCTCCCCCGAAGACCACCGCCGCCTGGCCGACAACGAGCCGCTGCTGATGAAGCTGGCCAAGCTGGAGTCGGTGCGCGTGCTCGACGAAGGCGAGGAACCGCCGATGTCGGCCACCGCGCTGGTGGGCGAACTGCAAGTGCTGGTGCCCATGGCCGGGCTGATCGACAAGGCCGCCGAACTGGCGCGCCTGGACAAGGAAATCCAGCGCCTGGAAGGCGAGGTCAAGCGCGTGGGCGGCAAGCTGTCCAACGAAGGCTTCGTCGCCAAGGCCCCGGCCGAAGTGATCGAGAAGGAACGCGCCAAGCTCGCCGAAGCCGAGCAGGCGGTGACCAACCTGATCCAGCAGCGCGAGAAGATCGCCAGCCTGTAACAGGCGTCATCCACAGGGCCCGCGAATGCGGGCCTTGTGCTTTCTGGCACCGACGTTACGGCCGGCGGCGCATAACCGCGAACGGTTATGCGCCCTACGGTTCCAGAGAAGCACGGTCGTAGGAGCGGACCTTGTCCGCGATAGCCGGAACCACCGGCGCGGTTCGCGGATGAGATCCGCTCCTACGACGGTGCTTCTCCCGTACCTGTAGGAGCGGGCCCTGCCCGCGATTCGCGCGCAGGGCCCGCTCCTACAGGGGAATGGCGCAGGTGGGGCAGCGTAGGAGCGGATCTCATCCGCGATTGCGCCGGCAGGGCCGGCGTTCGGTCCATCGCGTGTGGAGTCCTACCATACCGGCGAGCACGGCTTCTCGTAGGAGCGAGCTTGCTCGCGAACAGACTCCGCTGCGGGGCTCATTCGCGAGCAAGAACTAGGCGTCCCCCTCGCTCCTACGAAGAGCCTTGTCCCTCAGAACACCGTGCCGACCGGGTAGACGTAGGCATTCACGTCATAGAAGGGCGTGCGCTGGTAGAACCATTCCAGCCGTGCATGCGGGTCCTTGGCGAAGGCCTTGTCCTCCTTCAGCTTCTTCTCGAACTCCGCCTTCAGCTGCGGGTCCTCGGCGAGCATCTTGCGCGCCATCGGCTCCATCACGTATTCCTCCGGCTCTTCGGCAGACACCAGCGTCGAGTTGAAGAAGCCCCAGGACCAGAACGAATCCGGGCTCTCGGCGGTCAGCAGGTTGATCGCCAGCACACCCAGCGGCTGGTCGGTGTCGATCACCACCGAGCCTGCCGGGAAGGTCTGCAGGCGCTGGAACGGCTTGCCGGTTCCGCTGACCAGCAGGTGCCCCTCGTAGCCGGGGATTTCGTTGGCCGCCGCGCGGTCCGGTTCGAAGCCGCCGGCCAGCTTGATGTCGTCCATGCGGTACAGGGTGACTTCGATGGCAGCCGGCTGCTCCAGGGTCTTCATGCGGATGCCGTGGGCCTTGAGCCGGGCGATGACCTCGCGCCACTGCACCGGCACCACGTACTGCTTCGGCCGCTTGACCACAAGGTCAGGCACCGAGTTGTCGCTGATCGGCACCTGCAAGGTCTTCGGCTTGTTGCTCCAGACGATGGTCCTGGCGCCGGTGATGGGCGATTGCTCGTAGTGGTAGTCGCCGACGACGAAGGGCGTGTGCTGCTCCTTGCCCGGCTTCCAGGTCAGGATCACCTCCTTCTGCGCCTCCAGGCGCTCGCGGTCCTTGGCGATGGCGGCCTTGAGCGACTCGGCGTTGTCACCGATCACCTGGAACATCGCCTTGAGCATCACGTAGTTGCCCAGCACCTGGGTTTCATACGGGTGCAGCGCGTGCTGTTCGATGAGGATCGAGGGCACGTTGCGGATGTCCCCGTACTGGTTGGAGAAGCGCGCAAGGTCCGTGCGGTAGGGGTAGTAGCCCTTGGCCGGGTCCTGGTTATCGTTGAGGCTGATGCACTCGTGCACCACGTGGCCGTCGTCCTCCAACTCCTTGTACACCGGGCCGCGCATGACCTTGTCCATCCACTGGCTGGACGCCGGCGACCAGCCGTTGCCGTTGTGGCAGTAGGAGCTGTCGTAGGGGTACATGGCGCCGTCGGTGGAGTGGGTGTCGGCGAAGAAGCTCAGGTCGTACTGGTTGAACACCCAGGCGACGTTGCGGATTTCCGCGCTGTCGAGCTTGGTGAAGTCGCGGTTGAGGTTCAGGTTCAGGCCGTTGACGCGCCAGCCGGTGACCTCCGGGCCGTTCTGGTTGATGCGCCCGTAGGGGCTGCGGCGCAGGTCGCCGTCGACGTTCACGGTGGGAATGAAGAGGATGTTGACCTTCTCCAGCAGCCCCGCCAGCGGCTTGACCCCGGCGGTCATGTCGCGCAGCAGCATGAACATCGCGTCCTTGCCGTTGGCCTCGCCGGGGTGGATCTCGGCCTCGACGAAGAGCGTCGGCTTGCCCGAGCCGTTCAGCCCGCTCGGCGACTTGTCGGCCTCGCTGGACGCGGTCACCAGCAGCATCGGCTCGCCGCTGGCGCTCTTTTCCGGCAGCTCGCTCAGCTGCAGCTTGCCGCCGGAAGCATCGGCCAGCTTCTTCAGGTACTCGCGGGTCTGCTGGTAGTCGCTGGTCTGCCGGAAGCCGCTGGACTCGGCCAGGGTGATCAGCGGGTCGTCGGGCTTGGCCAGGTAGCGGGTGCTGCTCAGCTTCTGCTCGAACATCGGCGGCAGGATGCGCTGCTTGGCGGCCGCCGGGTAGCCGCTGTCGTCGACGTAGCCGGGCGCCTGGGGCAACGCGGCCAGGGCCGGCAGGCTGCCGCTCAGCAGCAGCGCGGCGTACAGCGGGCGGAATCCTCGATGGCGCATGGTGGGCCTCCTTTCGCGGTGAGCCATGGCCCGGAAACCTTAGACCATGATCCGCGCGGCCGAAGGGGCCGGTTGTCGCAGGTGTCATTCCGGGGTGGAATGACTACCCGAAGAAAGCTCGCTTGGCGCGGCGCAGGCTTTGGGCCGAAGATCGACGCGCCAGCGCGGCCCGGAAAGCCGCCGTCCCGACTTCCACAGGAGCCCGCACCATGTCCGACCTCCCCGCCCGCAATGGCGGCCAGATCCTCGTCGAAGCCCTGCTGCGCAACGCGGTGGACACCGTCTACTGCATCCCCGGCGAAAGCTACCTGCCGGTGCTCGACGCCCTGCACGACGCGCCTTCGATCCGCACCATCGTCACCCGCCACGAAGGCGCCGCCTCGAACATGGCCGACGCCTACGGCAAGCTCACCGGGCGCCCGGGCATCTGCTTCGTCACCCGCGGGCCGGGCGCCACCCACGCGGCCAACGGCGTGCACACGGCGAAACAGGACTCCACGCCGATGATCCTCTTCGTCGGCCAGGTGGAAAGCGCCTTCAAGGGCCGCGAGGCATTCCAGGAAGTGGACTACCGGCAGATGTTCGGCGGCCTGGCCAAATGGGCCACGGAGATCGACGACATCCAGCGCATCCCCGAGGTGGTCGCCCAGGCCTTCGCCGTGGCCCAGTCCGGCCGCCCCGGCCCGGTGGTGGTCGCCCTGCCGGAGGAAGTGCTGTTCGGCACCGCGCAGGTGGCGGACGCGCCCGCCCCGCGCATTCCGCAGGTCGCCCCGCCGCTGGCCGCGCTGGAGGAACTGCGCAGCCTGCTCGCCCGCGCCCGCAAGCCGCTGCTGGTGATCGGCGGCACCGGCTGGGACGAGGCCGGGCGCCGCGCCCTGCAACGCTTCGCCCGGGCCAACGAACTGCCGGTGGTGGCCTCGTTCCGCCGCCAGGACCTGTACGACAACCGCGACGAGCAGTACGCCGGCCAGCTCGGCTTCGGCGCCTCGCCCAAGCTCGCCGCGCGGGTGCAGGAGGCCGACCTGCTGCTGGTGCTCGGCTCGCGCCTGAGCGAGACACCCAGCGCCGGCTACACCCTGGTGCGCAGTCCGAAACCCGGGCAGACGCTGATCCACGTCCACCCCGACGCCAGCGAGCTGGGCCGCGTCTACCAGGCCGACCTGCCGATCCAGGCCAGCCTGCCGGCCATGGCCGCCGCCCTCGACGCCCTGGCGCCCCTGGAAAACCGCCCCTGGGCCGAGTGGACCGCCGAGGCCCGCGCCGACTACCTGGCCTATTCCACCCCGCCGGCCAGCCCCGCCGAACTGCAGGGCGTGGACCTGGCCGCGGTGGTCGGCCACCTCGCCGAAACCCTTCCCGAGGACGCGGTGATCAGCAACGGCGCCGGCAACTACGCTGTCTGGGTGCACCGCTTCTACCGCTACCGCGCCGCCCGCAGCCAACTGGCGCCCACCAACGGCGCCATGGGCTACGGCTTCCCCGCCGCCATCGCCGCCAAGCTGCGCGAGCCGCAGCGCGAGGTGGTGTGCTTCGCCGGCGACGGCTGCTTCATGATGTACCCGCAGGAACTGGCCACCGCCGTGCAGTTCGGCGCCGCGCTGATCGTCATCGTGGTCAACAACGGCATGCTCGGCACCATCCGCATGCACCAGGAACGCGAGTACCCGGGGCGCGTCTCGGCGACCGGGCTGCACAACCCGGACTTCGTCGCCCTGGCCCGGGCCTTCGGCGCCCACGGCGAGTTGGTGGAGCGCACCGAGGACTTCGCCGCCGCCTTCCAGCGCGCCCAGGCCTGCGGCAAGCCGGCGCTGATCGAGCTGCGCACCGACCCACGGCAGATCACCCCGGTGGCGCGGCTTTCCTGAAAACCGCCGAAGGCTTCGCTAAGCTGCATCGGATCAAGGCATTGCGCCCGTCGCCTGGGCACAATGCCCGCCGATTCGCCGGCTAAGGAAGCGCATGAATCCGCAACTGCTCTGGGTCCTGTTCCTGCTCGCCACCGCGGTGGCGCTGTTCGTCGTCAACCGGCCGCGCATGGACGTGGTCGCCCTGCTGGCCATGGTGGCCCTGCCGCTGACCGGCGTGCTCAGCGTGCAGGAAGCCCTGGCCGGCTTCGCCGACCCCAGCGTGGTGCTGATCGCCGCGCTCTTCATCATCGGCGAGGGCCTGGTGCGCACCGGCGTGGCCTACCGCATCGGCGAGTGGCTGACGCACAAGGCCGGCAGCGACGAGACGCGCCTGCTGGTGCTGCTGATGCTGGCGGTGGCCGGGCTGGGCTCGGTGATGAGTTCCACCGGCGTGGTGGCGATCTTCATCCCGGTGGTGCTCAGCGTCGCCGGGCGCCTGAACGTCTCGCCGGCGCGGCTGATGATGCCGCTGAGCTTCGCCGGGCTGATCAGCGGCATGCTCACCCTGGTGGCCACGCCGCCGAACATGGTGGTGCACAGTGAACTGGTGCGCGAGGGCGAGCCGGGCTTCGGCTTCTTCAGCTTCACCCCCATCGGCCTGGTGATCCTGGTCCTGGGCGTGGCCTACATGCTGGTGGCCCGGCGCTGGCTCGGCGACAACCATGACGGCCCCGGCAACGCCGCGCAGCGCCGCTCGCTGCGCGACCTGATCCGCGACTACCAGTTGGCCGGGCGCGAACGCCGGCTGCGCATCCGCCCCGACTCCACGCTGGCCGGCATGACCCTCGGCGACGTCCAGCTGCGCACCGAGCGCGGCACCAACGTGATCGCCATCGAGCGCCTGGCGCGCTTCCGCCTGAAGATCCTCAGCCCCGGCGCCGACGTGGTGCTGCAGGTCGGCGACGTACTGCTGGTGGACATCTACCAGCCGGGCATCGACCTGCTCGCCCTCTACCACGAATACGGCCTGGAACCGCTGAGCCTGCACGGCGACTACTTCACCGAGCGTGCCCACGAGGTGGGCATGGCCGAGGTGACGCTGCCGCCGGAATCCGCGCTGCTGGGCAAGAGCATCCTGCAGCTGGGCTTCCGCAGCCAGTACGGGCTCAACGTGGTGGGCCTGCGGCGCAACCGCGAAGCCGTGGTCGACGGCCTGCTGGACGCCAAGCTGAAGGTCGGCGACACCCTGCTGGTGGTGGGTGCCTGGAAGGACATCCGCCAGCTCCAGGGCCAGGGCCGCGACTTCCTGGTGCTGAGCCTGCCGGCGGAAGTGGACGAGGCCGCGCCGGCGGCCAGCCAGGCGCCCCATGCGCTGCTGAGCCTGGGGGTGATGGTGCTGCTGATGGTCAGCGGCCTGGTGCCCAACGTGCTGGCCGCGCTGATCGCCTGCCTGCTGATGGGCGCCTTCCGCTGCATCGACATGGACAGCGCCTACCGCGCCATCCACTGGCAGAGCCTGGTGCTGATCGTCGGCATGCTGCCCTTCGCCCTGGCCCTGCAGAAGACCGGCGGCATCGACCTGGCGGTGCGGGCCCTGGTGGCGGCCCTGGGCGGCGCCGGGCCCTACCTGATCCTCGCCAGCCTGTTCCTGCTCACCGCGCTGATCGGCCTGTTCATCTCCAACACCGCCACCGCCGTGCTCATGGCGCCGGTGGCCATCGCCACCGCCAGGGCCCTGGGCGCCCAGCCGGAACCCTTCGCCATGATAGTCGCGCTGGCCGCCTCGGCGGCCTTCATGACGCCCATCTCCTCGCCGGTGAACACCCTGGTGCTGGGCCCCGGGCACTACCGCTTCGGCGATTTCGTCAGGGTCGGCGTGCCCTTCACCCTGCTGGTGATGATCGTCAGCGTGTTGCTGGTACCCTGGCTGCTGCCGCTGCATTGACCGAACAAGGAAAGCCCATGGAAGTGAGCAAGACCAAGAGCAGTTTCTACCGCCGCCTGTACGTCGCCTGGCTGGTGCACAGCGGCCAGGCCAGCAGCGTGCCGGCGCTGATGGAAGCCACCGGCATGCCCCGGCGCACCGCCCAGGACACCCTGGCGGCACTGGTCGACCTGGACATCGACTGCGCGTTCGAACAGCACGCCGGCGAGCGCAACAACGCCGGGCACTACCGCATCCGCGACTGGGGCGCCATCGATCCGCGCTGGATCGAGGCGAACCTGGCGAAGATCAAGGCGATCCTGGAATACCCCTGAATCCGCCTTGTAGGAGCGGACCTTGTCCGCGATAGCCGGACGCCCGGCGCGATTCGCGGATGAGATCCGCTCCTACGCCGCCCCACCCACACCATTCCCCTGTAGGAGCGCGCCCTGCGCGCGAGATCGCGGGCAGGGCCCGCTCCTACAGGTTGCCTGGAGACATGGCATTCCTAACCGTAGGAGCGGACCTTGTCCGCGATAGCCGGACGTCCCGACGCGGTTCGCGGATGAGATCCGCTCCTACGCCGCCCCATCCACGCCATTCCCCTGTAGGAGCGCGCCCTGCGCGCGAAATCGCGGGCAGGGCCCGCTCCTACAGGTTGCCTGGAGACATGGCATTCCTAACCGTAGGAGCGGACCTTGTCCGCGATAGCCGGACGTCCCGGTGCGGTTCGCGGATAAGATCCGCTCCTACGCCGCCCCACCCACGCCATTCCCCTGTAGGAGCGCGCCCTGCGCGCGAGATCGCGGGCAGGGCCCGCTCCTACAGGTTGCCTGGAGACATGGCATTCCTAACCGTAGGAGCGGACCTTGTCCGCGATAGCCGGACGTCCCGGCGCGGTTCGCGGATGAGATCCGCTCCTACGAGAAGCAGAAGGCGCGCTTCTGTGGGAAAATCGCCCTCCGCTCCCCTGCCCTGCCGCCCGCCATGCCCAAGCCGCCGAAACGCCCCGCCAAGCCGCAACCGCTGCGCGATCCCGCCGCGAAGAAGCCCGACCTGCTGCACCCGCGCAACCGCCACCAGGGGCGCTACGACTTTCCCAGCCTGATCGCCGCCAGCCCCGAGCTGGGCGAATACGTGATCACCAACCCCTACGGCAAGCCCAGCATCGACTTCGCCGACCCGCAGGCGGTGCGGGTGTTCAACCGCGCGCTGCTCAAGGCGCAGTACGGCATCGGCCACTGGGAAATCCCCGCCGACTTCCTCTGCCCGCCGATCCCCGGCCGCGCCGACTATGTGCACTACCTTGCCGACCTGCTGGCCGAAGACAACGCCGGCAGCGTGCCGCGCGGGCCCGGCGTGCGGGTGCTGGACATCGGCGTCGGCGCCAACTGCATCTACCCGCTGATCGGCCACCGCGACTATGGCTGGCGCTTCCTCGGCGCCGACATCGAACCCGCCGCCCTGGCCTCGGCGCGCAACATAGTACTGGGCAACCCGGGCCTGGCCGAGGCCATCGAGCTGCGCCAGCAGAACGAGCCGCAGCACATCTTCCACGGCCTGCTGCACGCCGACGAACGCTTCCACGCCAGCCTGTGCAACCCGCCGTTCCATGCATCCCCCGAGGAAGCCCGCGCCGGCAGCCGGCGCAAATGGAAGAACCTCGGCAAGCTCGACCCCTCGCGCAAGCTGCCGCTGCTGAACTTCGGCGGGCAGAGCAACGAGCTGTGGTGCGAAGGCGGCGAGATCGCCTTCCTCAAGCGCATGGCCAGCGAGAGCCGCGAAGTGGCGCAGCAGGTGCAGTGGTTCAGCTCGCTGGTGTCCAAGGCCGGCAACCTCGACGACTTCCGCCGCGCCCTGAAGAAGGCCGGCGCGCTGCAGGTGCGCACCCTGGACATGGCCCAGGGGCAGAAGCAGAGCCGCTTCGTCGCCTGGACCTTCCAGAGCGACGAACAACGCCGCAGCGCCTGATCAGGCCTCGGCGGCCAGCGCCGGGCTGCGGGCGCGATCCAGCAGCAGGAACACCAGCACCGCCACCAGCGCGGTGATCCCGGCGAGCACCTGCAACACGCGGCCGAAGGCCGCCACATAGTCCGCGCGCAATTGCTCCACGGTCAGTTGCGGAGCCCCGGCCGCGGCCGCCGCCAGGTTGCCGATGGCCAACTGGTTGGCAGTGGCCAGGCGCAGCTCGGCCGACAAGCCCGGCGCCTGCAACTGGGCGGCCAGCAAGGTCGCCAGCAGCGCGCCGACCACCGCGATGGCCACGCCGTCGGCGGACACCCGCACGGTATTGAAGATGCCGGTCGCCATGCCGGCGCGCTCCGGTTCCACCACGCTCACCGCCAGGCCGTCCATCAGCCCCCAGGGCAGGCCGATGCCCACGCCGATGCACAGCAGCGGCAGCCCCAGCGACAGCTCGCCAGCCAGGTTGCGGGCCAGCCACAGCAGCCCGCCGGCAACCACCAGCAGGCCCAGCGCCGACAGCCCGCCGGCGCTGAAATGGCGCGCCAGCAGCGCCGCCAGGAAAGGCACCAGGAGCAGCGGCGCGGACAGCGCCAGCAGCGTCCAGCCGGCCTGCACGGCGCTCTGTCCCTCGATGCCGATGAAGCGCCCCGGCAGCAGCACAATCAGCACCACGTAGGCGAAGGCCGGCGAGGCGGCCAGCAACTGCACGCCGACGAAGCGCCACTGGCGGAACAGCGAGAGGTCCAGCATCGGTTGTGCCACGCGCCGCTCCACGCGGACGAACAGCGCCAACAGCGCCACGCCGGCCAGTAACCAGGCGGACACCGCGGGGTTGCTCCAGCCACGCTCCGGCGCCAGCAGCAGGCCATAGGTGAAGGCACAAAGAGCGGCGGTGAAACTCAGCGCGCCCGACCAGTCCAGGCCGAGCGCCCGCGGGTCGCGGCTCTCCCGGCAATGGCGCATGACCAGGGGGATGGACGCGAGCCCGCAGGCCGCCGGCAGCAGGAATACCCAGCGCCAGCCCGGGCCATCGCTGAGCCAGCCGGCCAGCAGCGGGCCGAACGCCAGGCCCACGCCGAAGGTGGTGCCGAGCAGGCTGAACACCCGCGTGCGCAGCGGGCCCTGGAACACCTGGGCCAGCGCCGCCATGGCCGCGGCGAACGCCGCCGAGCCGCCGACGCCCTGCACCACGCGCAGCACGTCCAGCACCGGCACCGAGCCGGCCAGGGGGACCGCCAGGGTGGCCAGGGCGAACAGCCACAGGCCGAGCAGCCAGACGCGCCGGCGCCCATAGACGTCGGCCAGGCTGCCGGCGGCCATCATGGCCGCGCCATAGGCCAGCACGTAGCCGTTGACGATCCAGTTGAGCGCCACCGCCGAGCCGCCCAGCTCTTGGCTGATCGCCGGCAGCACCACGGCCGGGCCGGTGAAGCACAGCGGGATGAGCACGGCAGTGAAGCTGGCCGCCAGCAGCAGGAGCCAGCGCGAGGCGGCCGGAGGTGCGCCGACGTCATCGGTTCGGGAAGAGCGGGAAAGGGTCATGGCAGGTCCGTCGTTGAGCCAGGGGAACACCCGACGCACGCTAACCATCCCGGCATTGCGGAAAAACCGGCTAGGATTCCGAACATAACGGACTTATCTGTCCGCAATCCTTCGCGAGCGCCGCCGCACAATGGACGCACGCCCAACCCAAGGTGCTACGCCATGGATAGCCTCAACGGCCTGCGGGTCTTCCTGCAGGTCGCCGAAACCCTCAGCTTCGCCCAGGCCGCGCGCCTGCTCGGCCTCTCCGCTTCTGCAGTGGGCAAGAGCGTCGCGCGCCTGGAGGAACGCCTGGGCGTACGCCTGTTCCACCGCAGCACGCGCAGCCTCAGCCTGAGCAACGAAGGCCTGCTGTTCCTCGAACGCTGCCGCCGCGTGCTCGACGAACTGGCGGCGGCGGAACAGGAACTGGCCCAGGCCACCCAGCAGGCCCGCGGCCGCCTGAAGATCAGCATGCCGCTGGTCAGCGGGCTGTTCCCCCAGGTGCTCCCGGAGTTCATGCGCTGCTACCCGCGCATCCAGCTGGACATCGACTTCACCGACCGCCTGGTGGACGTCATCGAGGAAGGCTTCGACCTGGTGGTGCGCAGCGGCGAGCTGCGCGACTCGCGGCTCAAGGCGCGCCAGCTGGGCGACTTCCGCCTGCTGCTGGTAGCCGCGCCGGCCTACCTGCGCCAGTACGGCACGCCCCGGCGCCCGGCCGACCTGGCCGGGCACCTGTGCCTGCACTACCGCTTCCCGAGCACCGGCAAGCTGCAGAAGTGGCCGCTGCGCCTGGCGCCGGGCGAGGCGGAACCGCGCCTGGACGGCGGTCTCACCTGCAACACCGCCGACACCCTGATCAGCGTCGCCGGCCAGGGCATGGGCATCGCCTGCCTACCGGACTTCGCCGTGCGCGGCGCGCTGGCCGACGGCAGCCTGGTGCAGGTGCTGGCCGAGCATACCGAACACCAGGGCAGCTTCCACGCGCTGTGGCCGGCCGGGCGGCGCATGCCGCTGAAGCTGCGGGTGTTCCTCGACTTCCTCGGCGACCGCCTGTTCGCCGCGCGCTGAGCCGCCGTCAGCGGATGAACTCGCGGCTGACGGCGCGGAAGGTCTCGCTGCCGGCGCGCTCCAGCCATTCGAAGGCGACCATCTCGCGGTTGACGATCACCGCGCCGGCCTGGCGCATGCGCTCCAGGGCCAGGGCCTTGTCCTCCGGGCGTCGCGAGCCGACCGCCTCGGCCACCACGTAGACCTCGCGGTCCTCCGCCAGCAGGCCGAGCACGGTCTGCAGCACGCAGACATGGGCCTCGGTGCCGCACACCACGAACTGCCGGCGCTCGCCGCCGGGCAGTTGCAGCAGGCCCGGGTCGGCCACCGCGGAGAAGGCGATCTTCTCCAGGATGGCCGCGGCCGGCAGGTGCTCGCGCAGCTGCGCCAGTGTCGGGCCCAGGCCCTTGCTGTACTGCTCCGTGGCCAGCACCGGCACGCCCAGGCGCTGCGCCACGGCCAGCAGCCAGGTGCTGTGCTGCAGCAACGCCTCGGCGTCGTGAATGGCGGGGAACAGGCGTTCCTGGATGTCGATGAGGAGGAGGGTCGAGGTGGGGGCGTGGAGCAGCATGAGGGAGGTCTCCTGGGGGTGGTTCTTCTTTTTCGGCTTGCGGTGTGGGGGTGTCAACCGGGAAAGCTGGTCGACACAAACGCAGAGAGGAGAATGAGCGAAGGTGAAGCGCTGGAGCAGCGTCGAAGTCCGCTCCCTCTCCCCAGCCCTCTCCCTGAAGGGAGAGGGGGCTTGTCCGTGCCCACGCAGAGGAATGGTTTCAACCTGCAACTTCGCTTCCGGCTAACGCCAGAATATCCATCTGCGCCGAACGGTCCCCTCTCCCTTCAGGGAGAGGGTTAGGGAGAGGGAGCCACGCCCACAAGCCGCGCCGAAACCTCCCCTCGCGCCAAAGAAAAAGGCCCCTGCAAAAGGGGCCCTCCTCTCTTCAGCCATGCACCCTCAATGCCCCGTCACATCCCCGCGGCGGCTGGTCTCGAAGAGGAACCAGGTGCGCTGCTCGGTCTCGTCGATCCAGTTCTCGATGAGGCTGGCGGTGGCGATGTCGTGGTACTCGTCGCACAGGTCATGGACCTCGCGCATGTAGGCGGTCAGCGACTTGTTGTCTTCCTGCAGCTCGGCCAGCATGTCCAGCGGCTGGACGAACTCGGCGTCGTTGTCGGCGATGCGCTTGATGCGGCCGATGTGGCCGATGGAGCGGATAGTGTTGCCGCCGATCTTGCGCACGCGCTCGGCGATCGGGTCGGTCATGGCGAAGATTTCGGTGGCCTGGTCGTCCAGCAGCAGGTGGTAGTCGCGGAAGTGCGGGCCGCTCACGTGCCAGTGGAAGTTCTTGGTCTTCAGGTACAGGGCGAAGACGTCGGCCAGCAGGCGGCTCAGGGCCGCGCTGAGGTCGCGGGTGGCGTCCTTGGACAGGTCCGACGGGGTCGCCAGGGCCGGTGCGCGGCGCGGTGCCGGCTTGGCCGCGGCGGCGGGTTTGGCGGCAACTGCCGGCTTGGCGGCGGGTTTCTTCGCTGCCGGCTTCTTCGCCGCGGCAGGTTTGGCTGCCGCGGGTTTGGCGGCGGCCGGCTTGCTGGCAGCGGTCTTGGGTGCAGCGGGTTTCTTCGCAGTGGCTGCGGGTTTCTTCATCTCGATCACCTCAAGGGGTCTTGTGGATGCCGCCCCTGTGCGTGCCGAAACTGGCGGTCCGGGACGAGCCTGACGCACTCCCTGCGTTATTCCTCTCACGGCCAAGAGTGCGCTCTTGAGCCTACCTCGCCGCGCTTCGATTGCAAGTCGTCGCGCCGCCCAACGTGCGGCGCAATGACGCCGGGCAAGGCTCAGGATTGCACGGCGA
This sequence comes from Pseudomonas sp. R3.Fl, assembly GCF_023516765.1. Lineage (NCBI taxonomy): Bacteria > Pseudomonadati > Pseudomonadota > Gammaproteobacteria > Pseudomonadales > Pseudomonadaceae > Pseudomonas > Pseudomonas sp. R3.Fl. The sequence continues at coordinate 5,159,312 of NZ_JAMGSO010000001.1, read as the reverse complement.
AGCACGCGTCGAGGCGGCTGTACCCCATACCGACACCTTTGTGCACCTTGAGTTGCACGGGAATGCGTTCCTTGAGCGCCTCGACGTGGCTGATCACGCCGATGCTCTTGCCGCTGGCGTTGAGGTTGTCGAGGGCGTCCAGCGCCACTTCCAGGGTCTCGCCGTCGAGGGTGCCGAAGCCTTCGTCGAGGAACAGCGAATCGATGCTGGTCTTGTGGCTGACCAGGTCGGACAGCGCCAGGGCCAGCGCCAGGCTGACCAGGAAGCTCTCTCCGCCGGAAAGGGTGCGGCAGTCACGGGCGACGTCGCCCTGCCAGGTGTCCACCACCTCCAGTTCCAGCTCGCCGTCGCTGCGCCGCGCCAATTGGTAGCGGCCGTGCAGGCGCTGCAGTTGCCGGTTGGCCAAGTGCACCAGGTGATCAAGGGTCAGACCCTGGGCGAAGCGCCGGTACTTGGCGCCATCGGAGGAACCGATCAGACCGTTCAGGCGCTGCCAGAGGTCGTGGTGCGCCTCCTGCGCGGCGATCTCGGCGAACAGCGCCTGCTGGCTGGCGCGGCGCGCGTCGTCACCCTGCAGTTGCGCGCGCACTTCGCCCTGGCGCTGGCCCAGTTCGCGCAACTGGGTGGCGAGGGCCTGCAACTGCTCGTCGAGGGCCGGCAGCTCCAGTTCGCCCAGCGGCTGCGCACGCAGTTGGCGCTCGGCTTCTTCGGCGGCGGCGCGCAGTGCCACGGCCTCGGTCAGTGCGGTGTCCAGGCGCGTCTTGAGTTCACCCAGGCGCTGACGTTCGCTGTCTTCCAGCAACGCGGCGAGGAAGGCCGCCAGGTCGGCAAATGGGCTTTCTGCCAAAGCCTGCTGCCAGGTGCGCTCGCATTCGACCAGGGCAGTACGCGCCTGCTCCAGGTGCGCGGCGAGGCTCTGCTCGCGGCCGAGCAGCGCATCGGCCAGGCGCTGCGCCGCCTGCAGGGCCGACTCCGCCCCTTGCAGGGCCTGCTGCGGCTGCGCCTCGGGCGCCGGTTCCGGCAATACCTGCTCGCCACTGGCGCTCCAGCGTTCGCGCCATTGCCCGGCCTGCGCTTCGGCTTCCTGCAGCAGGCGCCGGGCTTCGCGCTCGGCCTCCTGCAGTTGCTGGTCCCGTTGCTGGGCCTGCTGCCAGGCGCGCCATTCGCCTTCGCGCTCGGCCAGCCAGGCTGCGCCTTGCTCGGGCAAGGCGGCGGCGAAACCGTCGAGGCTGGCCAGCAGTTCGGCGGCCTGGCGTTCGGCCTGCACCTGCAATTGTTCCAGGCGTTGCTGCTGTTCCGCCTGGCGCTGCTGTGCATTGTCCAGATCGCGACGCAGCAAAGCCTCCTGCTGCAACGCGGCCGCATGGCTGCGCTCGGCGTGCTCGCGGGCGCTCGCGGCCTGCTGCAACTCGCCCTTGAGCGCATCGAGCGCCGCCAGGCGTTCCTGCAGGTCGGCCAGGGCCTGTTCCTGGGCCTGGCGAATCGCGGCCAAGCCGGCGGCATCCTCGATGGCTAGGTTCTGCTCGATCGACTGGCGCTGCCATTCGGCATCGAGCTGATGCAGTTGTTCGCGCAGTTGCTCCAGTTGCTGCCGGACCTGTGCGGCCTGGGCCGTCACGTCGGAGAGTTCGTCGCGCAGCGCCACGCCGTCGCTTTCCAGTGCGGTCAAGGCTGCGCGGCATTCATCGAGGGCGCGGCGCGTCTGCGACACGTCCAGCGCCTGGTAGCTGGCGATGGCCGGGTGTTCGTGGGAGCCGCACAAGGGGCAGGCTTCGCCGGGCTGCAGTTGTGCTCGATATGCCTCCAGGGCCTGGATGCGCTGCTCCTGCTCCAGCAGCTTCTCCTTGTCGGCGACCTGCTGTTTCAGCCCCTTGTAGCGCTCGCGCAGTTCGGCGATCGCGGTTTCCTTCTGCGCCTGGCGTTGCTGCAGCGAATCGAGCTGGGGTTGCAGGCGGGCAGACTGCGCGCTGGCCTGCTCGCGGCTCTGCGCCAGCTGTTGCAGGCGGTCCAGCGCCCTGCCCTGCTGCTGCAGTTGCTGCCAACGCTCGCGCAGGGCGCTTTCACCGGCGCCTTGCAGCAGGGCCTGCAAGCGCGCCTGTTGCTGCGCCTCGGCCTGGCGCGCCGCGTCCAGCGCTTGCCCGGCGCCAGCCAGGGCCTGGCCATGGGCGGCGAGTTGGCCGTGCAACGATTGGATGGCGGAGGCTTCCTGCTCCAGGCGCGCGCGGGCGCCCTGAAGTTCACCACCGAGCTGTTCGCGCTGGGCGAATTGCGCGCGCCAGCCCCCCAGCAGTTCACCCAGGCGGGCGCGTTGCGGGTGCGCGGCAAGCTGCGCCTGTACTTCGCGGCGCTGCGTTGCGAGTTCATCGATGGCGCGCTGGCGCTGCCCCGCCCACTGCGCGCTGTACTGGCTGGCCTGCCACAGGCTGCGCACGGCCTGCTCCGCGCAGTCCCGCTGCTGGCGTTGCAGGTCCGCCAGGCCGGTTTCGTCTCGCTCCAGCGCCTGGCGCGCCTGTTGCCAGGCCCCATGCAGCGGCTGCAGGCGTGCCGCTGGCTCGCTGGCGGCCAGGCGCTGCAGGTCGGGGGTTGCCTGGAGCAGGGCATCGCGGGCCTGCTGCTCCCGCGCGGCGGCCTGCTGGTGCTGGTGTTCGGCGCGGGAAAGGTCCTCGCGCCAGCGGCGCTGGGCCTGCAGTTCGGCCTGGCGCTGGAGCAGCGGTGCTTCCTCGGACAGCAGGCGTTCGGCTTCGGCCTGCAGCTCGCCGCGCTGTTCCTCGCTGAGCAGTTCCATGCCTTCGGCACGGCTCTTCAGCAGTTCCAGATCGTTCTGCGCCGCCTTGCTGCGCTCGTACACGCGCTGGGAGATCAGCCCGTAGATCTCGGTGCCGGTGAGTTCTTCCAGCAGTGCCGCGCGGTCGTTGGCGCTGGCTTCGAGGAAGGCGGCGAAACCGCCCTGGGCCAGCAGCATGGACTTGGTGAAGCGGCCGAAGTCGAGGCCGGTGAGCTGCTCGGTCTGGCGCAGCTTGTCGTTGATCTTGTCGGTGAGGATTTCCCCCTCGCCGCCGGCCGCCTCGATGCGCGCCAGTTCCACCTTGGGCGCCTGCAGCGCGCCGTCGACCTTGTCGCGGGCCCGGCGCTGGCTCCAGAAGGCGCGGTAGCGGCGGCCCTTGACCTCGAACTCGACCTCGGCGAGGCAGTCGGCGGTGTGCCGCGTCATCAGCTCGTTGCCGCTCTGCGACAGCGTGTTCATGCGCGGCGTGCGGTGGTACAGGGCCAGGCAGATGGCGTCCAGCAGGGTGGTCTTGCCGGCGCCGGTGGGCCCGGTGATGGCGAACAGGCCGTTGCCGGCGAAGGGCTCGGCGGCGAAGTCGATCTTCCACTCGCCCTTGAGCGAGTTGAGGTTCTTCAGGCGCAGGCTGAGGATGCGCATCAGGCTTGCTCCTCCTGCAGTTCGGCGACCACCTGGCGGTACAGCCCGGCCAGTTCCTGGCGCAGCGGCGGTTCCAGCTGCTCGGCGTCCAGGCGTTGTTCGAAGACGTCCTCGGCGGAGAGTTCGTCGAGGGTCTCGCGCGCCTCGCCGAACAGCCCGGCCTGCTGGTTGCCGCGTTCACGGCGGGTGCGCAGCACTTCCACCGGCAGTTCCTCGCAGAGCTTCTCCAGGCGCGCCTGCAGGTCGTTCAGGTAGTCGTCGCTGCGCACCAGCACTTCCACCCATACCGGGCGTTCCGGCGTGCCCAGGTTGGCGGCTTCGGCCAGCGCCGCGGGCAGGCTGTCGAGGTCGCCGGCCAGCGACTGCAAGGGCTGGAAGCAGGGCACGGCCAGCGGCGTCACCGCGCGCAGGCCGCTTTCGTCGAGGTCCACCAGCAAGACCTCCTTGGCCTGCCGCGCCTCGTCGAAGCTCAGGGCGATGGGCGAGCCGCAGTAGCGGATGTGCTCCAGGCCGCCGACCTTCTGCGGCCGGTGGATGTGCCCCAGGGCGATGTAGTCCGCCGCCGGGAAGGCGCTGGTGGGGAAGGCCTCCAGGCTGCCGACGTAGATTTCCCGCACCGACTCGCTGGCGCTGGCGCCGACCGTGGTCAGGTGCCCGGTGGCGACTATCGGCAGCTTGCCACCGAGTTCGGCGCGTCGGGCCTCGGCCAGGGCGAACAGTGCCTGGTAGTGCGCCTGGATGCCCTGCTGCAGTGCCAATTGCTTGTCCTGCGCGCTCTGCCCGGCCTGGCTGGCCAGCAGGTCACGCGGGCGCAGGAAGGGAATCGCGCAGAGCACCGCGCCCGGCGTGCCGTCGCGTTGCGGCAGCACCAGCAACTGCCGGTCGAGGTCGGCGCCGGCGGCAGCGATCACCCGTGTGCCGAGCACCGCCAGCAGCTCGCGGGACTCCTCCAGCATGGCCACCGAGTCGTGGTTGCCGCCCAGCACCACCAGGCTGGCGCCGGTCTCGCGCAGCTCGACGATGAAGCGGTTGTACTGCTCGCGGGCGTAGCTGGGCGGCGCGCCGGTGTCGAACACGTCGCCGGCGATGATCACCGCGTCCACCGCGTGCTCGCGCACCCGCTCCACCAGCCAGCGGCAGAAGGCGCGGTGTTCGGCCTCGCGGCTCTTGCCCATGAAGTGCTGGCCGAGGTGCCAGTCGGAGGTGTGGAGGATGCGCATGCGCCTGCTGTCCCGCTGTCTGATCCAGCCGGCGATGATACCCGCTTCCGGGGTGCGCCGGCGCCAGGCTGGCTATCCTGAAGGAATGCCGGCCGGGAATCAGACCATGCAACGCCTGCTCAATATGCTCCGCGACCTCGCCATTCTGGTGCGCGCCAACCTGTGGATAGTGCCCGTGCTGGCCGCCCTGGTGGCCGCGGTCTTCTACTTCGTCGCGCCGCCGCCGCCGATGAGCGCCACCCTCGCCACCGGCGCCCCCGACGGCGGCTACGCGGCCTTCGGCGAAAAGCTGCGGGCCGAGCTGGCCGAACAGGGCTTCGAGCTGAAGCTGGTGCCCAGCGCCGGCTCGCGGCAGAACATGGACCTGCTGCTGGACGAGCACAGCGGCGTGGACATCGCCCTGGTGCAGAGCGGCCAGGAGCGCCAGCTCGCCGCCGGGCAGCGGCAACGCCTGCAGACCCTCGGCGCCATGTTCCAGGAGCCGCTGTGGCTGTTCCAGCGCCGCGACGTGCACATCGACCGCATCGCCGACCTGCTGCCCCTGCGCGTGGCCCTGGGCAGCCGCGGCAGCGGCACCGAGGCGATCACCGCGGCCATCCTGCAAGCCAACGGCATCGGCGACGAACAGCACCCCGCCGGCTGGCAGGCCAGCGGCGGCGACAGCGCCGCCGACGCGCTGCTGGCCGGCAGCCTGGACGCCGCCTTCTTCGTCGGCCCGGCGGACAACCCGCTGATCCAGCGCCTGGCCGCCAGCGAGCAGTTGCTGCTGGCCGGCTTCCGCCGCGCCGACGCCTACGAGGCGCGTCTGCGCTTCCTCAAGCGCCTGGAGGTGGGCGAAGGCCTGTTGAACCTGGAACACAACGTGCCGCACCGCAACCTGACCACCCTGTCGCCGGTGGCCACCCTGGTGATCAACGAGCGCTTCCACCCGGCGCTGACGCCGCTGATCCTCCAGGCCGCGCGCCAGGTGATGCGCCAGGGCAGCCTGCTCGACGCCCCCGGCGCCTTCCCCGCCGCCGAGCCGCGCACCCTGCGCCTGAACGAGGACGCCGAGCGCTACTACAAGAGCGGCCTGCCGCTGCTGCAGCGCTTCCTGCCGTTCCGCATCGCCTCCCTGGCCGACCGCTACATCATCCTGCTGATCCCCTTCATCGCCATCCTCATCCCGCTGTTCAAGTCCATCGGCCCGCTGTACCGCTGGCGCATCCGCGCGCGCATCTACCGCTGGTACCGCTACCTGCGGGAAATCGATCGGCGCCTGGACGAGCACACCGGCAGCGCGGAACTCAGCCGCGAGATCGAGCGCCTGGAGAGCCTGGAGGCCGAGCTGTCGCGGGTGGAGGTGCCGCTGTCGTACTACAACGAGCTGTACGAGCTGCACCTGCACCTGAACTACGTGATCCGCCGCCTGCGCCAGCTGCGCCGCAACCGCCGCGAGCGCGACGGCGAGGCGCCGCTGGACAAGGCCGGGTGAGCGTGGCGCGCCGCGCTCGGGTAAACTGGCGGCTTTGCCACCATCGTCCAGAGCCGAGCCCGAGATGCCGATTCGTCACGCCATCGTCCACCTGATCGACAAGAAGCCCGACGGCAACCCCGCCACGCTGCACGCGCGCGACGCCGAACTGGGCGACTCCCAGGCCATCGAGAACCTCATGGCCGACCTCAACGAAAGCTACAACGCCAAGCCGAACAAGGCCTGGGGCCTGTTCCAGGAAGAATCCGGCGCCTACCCGTTCAGCGGCTGGCTGGCCGAGTACCTGGACGGCGGCAAGGACTTCGTCGCCTTCAGCCGCCAGGCCGTGGAGCACCTGAAGAGCCTGATGGAGGAGTCCAACCTCTCCACCGGCGGCCACGTGCTGCTCTGCCACTACCAGCAGGGCATGACCGACTACCTGAGCATCGCCCTGCTGCACCACAGCGAGGGCGTGGCGGTGACCGAGGCGCTGGAAGTGGCGCCCTCGCGCCACCTGGACCTGGGCCAGCTGCACATGGCGGCGCGGATCAACTGCTCGGAATGGCGCAACAACAAGACCTCCAAGCAGTACATCTCGTTCATCAAGGGCAAGGGCGGCAAGAAGGTCTCGGACTACTTCCGCGACTTCATCGGCTGCCAGGAAGGCGTCGACGCCCCCAGCGAGACGCGCACCCTGCTCAAGGCCTTCAGCGACTACGTGGAAAGCGAGGACCTGCCCGAAGAGCAGGCCCGCGAGAAGACCGACACCCTGGTCGACTACGCTACCAGCCAGGCGCGCATCGGCGAGCCGATGGCCCTGGACGCGCTCTCCGAGCTGATGGACGACCAGGCGCCGCGCGCCTTCTACGACTACATCCGCAACAAGGACTACGGCCTGGCCCCGGAAATCCCCGCGGACAAGCGCACCCTCAACCAGTTCCGCCGCTTCACCGGCCGCGCCGAGGGCCTGTCGATCAGCTTCGAGGCGCACCTGCTGGGCAGCAAGGTGGAATACGACGAAGAGCGCGACATGCTGATCATCCGCGGGCTGCCGACGCAGTTGCACGATCAGCTCAAGCGCCGCAAATAACCGCGAATCGCGGACGGAGTCCGCTCCTACGTGTCCAGGAAGCACGGTCGTAGGAGCGGACCTTGTCCGCGATAGCCGGACATTCCGGCGCGATTCGCGGATGAGATCCGCTCCTACGTCCCCCCACCCACGCCATTCCCCGTAGGGCGCATAACGCCTACGGCGTTATCCGCCGTTGTCCCGGCTGTAGGAGCGGGCCCTGCCCGCGATTCGCGCGCAGGGCGCGCTCCTACAAGGGAATGGCGTGAAGGGAATGGCGTGGCTGGCGCTTTTCGGGCCAAAGGCCAAGGGCCGTGGCTCCTGCGTTTCAGCGCACCTCGATGGCGAACCCCAGCCGCGGGAAATGCACATGCACCACCCCGGCGCGCGGGTCCTCGCGGCGCAGGATCAGTTCCTCGCTGCCCACGTGCAGCAGCTCCCCCTCCACCGGATCGACGCCGTAGTCGGTCGCCGCGATGGCCACCCGCTGGCCGGCCCGCAGGCCGTTGGCGTCGCTGAACGGCTCGTCCGGCAGCGCCGCCGGCTGGCTGTCGCGGGCCACGGCGATGGCTTCCTCGCTGCTCATCTCGCTGTGCGCGCCATGGCCGAAGCCGAGTACCCGGCCCAGCCAGGCCACCACCGACGGGTAGGCGTCCACCAGCGGCGAGGTCACCGGGGTGGCCTTGACGAACCAGAGCACGTGGGCGACGGCGAAATCCGCCACGGACGGCTCGCCGAACAGGAAGTCGCCCTCCTCCCGCGCCAGTTGCTGCTCCAGCCGCGCCATGAACACCGGCCACTGCTGGCGCGCCTGCTCGGCCGGCAGGCGCGCGGCGCTGCCGCCGCTGAACAGCTGGCTGCGGTCGGCGACGAAGGCCTTGAGGAATTCCGGCGGCAGCTTGCCGAAGCGCACGGCGATGGACTCGGGCTGGAACACCAGGCTCACGCCGTGCTGGAACAGCACCGAATCGGCCCAGGCGGCGAAGGCGGCAACGCTGAATTCCTGGCCCTCGGGGAACAGCGCCGGGGTGGCCTTCTCCTGCTCCAGGCGGCGGGCGATCAGCGCAGTGTCGCAATAGACGTCGGCGCCTACCTGCAGCACCGGCGTCTTGCGGTAGCCGCCGGTGATCGCCAGCAGGTCGGGCTTGGGCATGATCGGCGGGATCAGCACCGAGCGCCACGACAGCTGCTTGAAGCCCAGCAGCAGGCGGGCCTTCTCGGCGAAGGGGGAAGTCGGGTAGTGGTGCAGAATCAGCTCGGACATGCGGGGCTCCGTTGGCCGGCGTTGAGGGCCTTCCAGCTTACTCCGCCGCGGCGCGCGGTCCTACCCGGTCGAAGCTATGGACGGCTATCCGCCGCGCTGATGGCCAGGGCCGCGCCGGCCAGCGCCAGGCGTTCCTTGGCCGGCTTGCCCAGGGCCTTGATCGCCCGCTCGCGGCGCAGCGCCTCGCCCTTGCCGGCGCAGGGCTCGACGTACACCAGCGCCTGCGCCGGGCTGGAATGGAAGAAGCGCGCGCCACGCCCGCTGCAGTGCGCCTCGAAGCGCCGCTGCGGGTCGTCGCTGATGCCGCAGTAGAGCGCGCCGTTGGCGGCGCGCACCAGGTAGACGAACCAGGGCTTGGGCTCGGCCTGGGTCATGTCCAGACCCGCTGCTGCATGCGCTCGCAGTAGCCGACCAGCCGCTCGTATTCGCGCGCCATGTGGTTGAGGGGGGTTTCCAGGGTGCACAGGACCAGGTTGGCGAGTATCCCGTAGGCCGCGGCATCGGCGCTGCAGGGCTGGGCGCCGCCGAAGTACGGCAGGTCGCCGAGCATGCCATCGAGTGCGTCCAGGTCCTGGCGGGCGAAGCTCAGCAGTTCCTCGCGGCTGTGGGCGGTCAAGCCGCGGCCACGCATCTCGCCGCGGATCTTGCGGCGCACCAGCGCGCCGACCACCGGCCGCAGCGGCGCCGGGATGCCGCGCAGCAGCACCGGGGCGACCTGGCGCCAGCCGTCCTCCTCCAGCCAGCGGAAGTACACCAGCAGCGGCGCCAGGTGGTCATCGCACAGCCGCGTGATCGACACCGCCCAGCCACGCCCGCGGGCGTCGAGGCCGGCGTCCAGGTCCAGGGCGAAGCGCTGCTGGAGGTCGTGGATGATGATCTCGGTATCGGCGACGGTCTGCCCCTCGACCTTGATGAAGGGCAGCTTGCCCTTGGGCCCCTTGCGCGGGTCCGTCACATGCTGCACCTGGTATTCCAGCCCGGACAGGCGCAGGAAAGTCTCCAGCTTCAGGCAGAAGGGGCTGACGTTGGGCACATTGAAGGCCGGGGGGAACTGGAACAGGGTGATCATGGCGAGGCTTCCTGCGCGGGCTCGCCTGACATTTAAGCGCATGCCAGGCGCCGCGGCGAGCCCTGTCGGAGTGCTATCAGACATGACAGGGTTTGCAGGATGGCTCCGTAGGAGCGGGCTCTGCCCGCGAATCGCGCGCAGGGCCCGCTCCTACAGGTGGGCATGGCGTGCGCCGGGACGCTCCTACGGTGCGAGCGGACATGGCTTTTCGTAGGAGCGAGCTTGCTCGCGAACAGGGGTTACCGGTGACGTAGGTGTTGGGTTCAAGAGCGCCCTCTCCCCAACCCTCTCCCTGAAGGGAGAGGGGGCTGTCCTGAGCTGCCGGAAACTCCAAAGTCATCCTGAGACGCCTATCTATCCCCGTCATTCCCGCGAACGCGGGAACCCAGGGTTCGCGAGCAAGCTCGCTCCTACGAAGAGCAAAAGCAAAAGCGCGTTTGCTCTTGGACTTCCAGAGAAATAGCCGCGCGCACCGAAACGCCCCTTCAGAAGGCCGAACGAACCCCCCGCTCAGGAGGTCATGCGACATGGATGTCGCGAGAGCCCCGCGGGCTACAGGGACGTACCCTCGGGGCGGGCCTCCGTGGCGGGGGAATTCGTGAGGGTAGCCCGACTCTGTCGGGCCCGTATGTTGGGGCAAGCCTTTTTGGTTCCTTTTGTGGCGTTTGACAAAAGGGACTCGCCCGAGGGGGCGAAACAAGAAGCTCGGGCAAACTCGGTGCTACGCAGAAACACCCAAGTCAAGGCAACTGGGTTATTCCCCTTCGGGCCAGCGCAAGCGCTGTTCGCGATGGAGCCGCGTCCCGCGTTCGCGGGAATGACGAGGTGGGGGTAAGGAGCGGAGGACGCGGTTCGCGAGCAAGCTCGCTCCTACACGAACGTCCCGCCCTACCTCAGTTGAACCACTCCATCGCCGTCCGCCAGACACAAACCCCGATGAAATACGCCGAAGCCGCAAACCACAGCCACAACAGCCAGGTCTGGTCCACCGGCTGCTGCAGAATCAGCAACGCACTGCTGAACATCCAGACAAAGGTCACCGCAATATTCAGCGGCATGAACTGGCGCACCCGGAAGGGGTGCAGGAACTTCATCCGCGTCAGCGTCAGCCCCGCCAGCACCAGCACCGTGACCAGGCTCACCCACGGGCCGGGCCCGAGGACGAAGAAATACACCGCCACCACGTTCCAGGCCGCCGGGAAGCCGACGAAGTAGTTGTCCTTGCTCTTCATGTTCACGTTGCAGAAGCAGAACAGCGAAGACACCAGGATGACGCCGACGATCGCCAACTCGCTGTGCACCGGCAGCGGCACGTAGCGGTAGATGAAGATAGCCGGGATGAACACGTAGGTGAGGTAGTCGATCACCAGGTCCAGGGTGGAGCCGTCGAAGTGCGGCAATACCGCCTTGACGTCGAACTTGCGCGCCAGGGTGCCGTCCAGGCCGTCCACCAGCAGGGCCGCGCCCAGCCACAGCAGGCAGGCCTGCGGGCGGTTGTCGACCAGCGCGAGCAGCGCCAGCAGGGCCAGGATGACGCCGCTGGCCGTCACCGCGTGGGCGCTCCAGGCCTTGGCTTTGCTCAGGTTCAACGGAGTGAGGGTCAGGTTCACGGCGCTTCTCTTCAGTCAGGCGGCAGTGCGAGCTATTTCAACGTATAGCCCATCCGTGGGTTTCCACAGGATGCTCCTGGGTATCGGAACACCGATCCGACGGCCGAGTTCAGCCGGCCGGCCTTGGTGGGCGTGGAAAAGGCCAGGATACGCCGAAGCGCACCCGCAGTGCCAAGGGCGCTGACGAGCGTAGGACGGCTTTGCGACGGCTTTCGGACGCCAGGGATGCGGCGCGGCCCGCGGGGGGCCGCGCCGCGCAGGCTCAGTGGATGATCTGGCTGAGGAACAGCTTGGTGCGGTCGGATTGCGGGTTGTCGAAGAACTGGTCCGGCGGCGCCTGTTCGACGATCTCGCCCTTGTCCATGAAGATCACCCGGTTCGCCACGGTGCGGGCGAAGCCCATCTCGTGGGTCACGCAGAGCATGGTCATGCCGCTTTGGGCCAGGCCGATCATGGTGTCCAGCACTTCCTTGACCATTTCCGGGTCGAGCGCCGAGGTGGGTTCGTCGAACAGCATGATCTTCGGCTTCATGCACAGCGCCCGGGCGATGGCCACGCGCTGCTGCTGACCGCCGGAAAGCTGCCCGGGGAACTTGCCGGCCTGCTCGGGGATGCGCACCCGCTCCAGGTAGTGCATGGCCACTTCCTCGGCCTCGCGCTTGGGCATCTTGCGCACCCACATCGGCGCCAGGATGCAGTTCTGCAGCACGGTCAGGTGCGGGAACAGGTTGAAGTGCTGGAACACCATGCCGACCTCGCTGCGGATCGCCTCGATCTGCTTGAGGTCGTTGGTCAGCTCGGTGCCGTCGACGATGATGCTGCCCTGCTGGTGCTCCTCCAGGCGGTTGATGCAGCGGATGGTGGTGGACTTGCCCGAACCGGACGGCCCGCAGAGGACGATGCGTTCGCCCTGGCGCACGGTGAGGTTGATGTCCTTGAGCACGTGGAACTGGCCGTACCACTTGTTCACGCCCTTCATCTCGATCATCACGTGATCGCCGATGGCCGGGACGGTCTTGTTGCTGGCTTCAGACATGATGACGAACTCCTAACGCTTGTGGCCGGTGTCCAGCTTGCGCTCCAGGTGCATGGAGTAGCGGGACATGCCGAAACAGAAGATCCAGTAGACCAGCGCGGCGAACACGTAGCCCTCGGTGGACATGCCCAGCCAGGCCGGGTCCGCGGTGGCGCGCTTGATGCTATTCAGGAAGTCGAACAGGCCGATGATGATCACCAGGCTGGTGTCCTTGAACAGCGCGATGAAGGTGTTGACGATGCCGGGGATCACCAGCTTCAGAGCCTGGGGCAGGATCACCAGGCCCATCATCCGCCAGTAGCCCAGGCCCATGGCCGCGGCCGCCTCGTACTGGCCCTTGGGGATGGCCTGCATGCCGCCGCGGACCACCTCGGCGATGTAGGCGGCCTCGAACAGCACCACCATCACCATGGCGCGCAGCAGCTTGTCGAGGTTCATGCCCTCGGGCAGGAACAGCGGCAGCATCACCGAGGACATGAACAGCACGGTGATCAGCGGCACGCCGCGCCAGAACTCGATGGTGGTGACGCACAGGACCTTGATCGCCGGCATCTTCGAGCGCCGCCCCAGGGCCAGCAGGATGCCCAGCGGCAGCGCCCCGGCGATGCCCACGGCGGCGATCACCACGGTCAGCATCAGGCCGCCCCACTGGCTGGTGGGCACGTTGTCCAGGCCGAGGAAGCCGCCGTGCAGCAGCCAGTAGGACACCAGCGGCAGCGCCAGCAGGTAGGCCAGGCCGTACTTGAGCTTGTGCTGGAACTGGCGCAGGAACAGCGGCGCGGCGCCGACCACCACCAGCAGCACGTTGAGGTCCACCCGCCAGCGCAGCGCCTCGGGGTAGAAGCCGTACATGTACTGGCCGAGGCGGGTGCTGATGAACACCCAGCAGGCCCCCTCGCGGCTGCAGTCGGCGCGGCTCTCGCCGACCCAGTCGGCCTTGAACACCGCCCACTCCAGCAGCGGCGGGACGATCAGCCAGATGACGTAGAGCCCGACCAGGGTCAGCAGGGTGTTGATCCAGTTGGAGAACAGGTTGGCGCGCAGCCAGCCGATGACCCCGACGCTGAGCGCCGGCGGCGGCAGATCGGGCTTGAAGGTATGGTTTGCCATGGCGTCCCCCTAGCGTTCGATCAGCGCGATGCGCTTGTTGTACCAGTTCATCAGCAGCGAGATGCTCAGGCTGATGGCCAGGTACACGCTCATGGTGATGGCCATGGTCTCGATGGCCTGGCCGGTCTGGTTGAGTACGGTGCCGGCGAACAGCGAGACCATGTCCGGGTAGCCGATGCCGGCCGCCAGCGAGGAGTTCTTCGCCAGGTTCAGGTACTGGCTGGTCAGCGGCGGCACTATCACCCGCAGCGCCTGCGGGATGATGATCAGCCGCAGCGTCTGCCCCGGGCGCAGGCCCAGGGAGCCGGCGGCCTCGGTCTGGCCGTGGCTGACCGCCTGGATGCCGGCGCGCACCGTCTCGCCGATGAAGGCGGCGGTGTAGATCGACAGCGCCAGGACGATGGACACCAGCTCCGGGATCACCACCCAGCCGCCGCGGAAGTTGAAGCCCTGCAGCACTGGCACGTCCCAGTGCACCGGCACGCCGGCCACCAGGATGGTCAGCGCCGGCAGCACGATCAGCGTGACCAGGCCCGTGAGGAACACCGGGAAGGTCTTGCCGGTGGCGTGGCGGCGCACCTTGGCCCAGCGCCAGAGCACGGCCCAGGCGACGATGGCCAGGAGGATGGCGATGAGGAACGCCGGCATCGCCTCGGTGGCCACCGGCGCCGGCATCTGCATGCCGCGGTTGTTGAAGAACAGCAGGCCGCCGACGCTCAGGCTCTGCCGCGGCCCGGGCAGCTGCGCGAGCACGGCGAAGTACCAGAAGAAGATCTGCAGCAGCGGCGGGATGTTGCGGAAGGTCTCGATGTACACCGTGGCGATCTTGCGCACCAGCCAGTTCGGCGACAGCCTGGCCACGCCGAGGATGAAGCCGATGATGGTCGCCAGGACGATGCCGATCACGGTCACCAGCAGGGTGTTGAGCAGGCCGACGAAGAACACCCGCCCGTAGGTGTCGGACTCGCTGTAGTCGATCAGGTGCTGGGAGATGCCGAAGCCGGCGCTGTTGTTCAGGAAGCCGAAGCCGGACTGGATGCCGCGGTGGGCGAGGTTGGTCTGGGTGTTGTCGAAGAGGAACCAGCCGAACGCCACCACGGCGACGACGGCGATGATCTGGAAGGCCCAGGCGCGCACGGCCGGGTCGCTGAGCGACAGGCCGCGCGGGCGCCGGGCTTTGACGGAATTCTGCATGTAAGCCCTCTCGCAGGCCGCCCCGGCGGGCACGGGGCTACGCCCGTGACTGCGCGGGGGACCTCACGTCGTTCGAAACAGGGCCCGCGCCCAGGATCCGGGCGCGGGCTGTGGGAGGTCAGCGCACCGGCGGCGCGTACTGCAGACCACCCTTGTTCCACAGGGCATTGAGGCCGCGCTTGATCTTCAGCTCGCTGCCTTCGCCGACGTTGCGCTCGAAGATCTCGCCGTAGTTGCCGACCTGCTTGACGATCTGCACCGCCCAGTCCTTCGGCAGCTTCAGGTCCTTGCCGTAGTCGCCCTCGGCGCCCAGCAGGCGGTTGATGTCGGGGTTCTTCGAGGACTTGGCCATCTGCTCGACGTTCTTCGAGTCGATCCCCAGCTCCTCGGCGTTGAGCATGGCGAACAGCGTCCAGCGGACGATGTCGAACCATTCCTCGTCACCCTGGCGCACGGCCGGGCCGAGGGGCTCCTTGGAGATCACTTCCGGCAGCACCACGTAGTCGTCCGGCTTGCCCAGCTTGATGCGCTGCGCATAGAGCTGCGACTGGTCGGAGGTGAGCACGTCGCAACGCCCGGATTCCAGCGACTTGGCGCTTTCGTCGGAGGTGTCGTAGGTGATCGGGGTGTACTTGAGGTTGTTCGAGCGGAAGTAGTCGGACAGGTTCAGCTCGGTGGTGGTGCCGGCCTGGATGCACACGGTGGCGCCGTCCAGCTCCTTGGCGCTGCTCACGCCGAGCTTCTTGTTCACCAGGAAGCCCTGGCCGTCGTAGTAGGTCACGCCGGCGAAGTTCAGGCCCATGGCGCTGTCGCGGGAACTGGTCCAGGTGGTGTTGCGCGAGAGCACGTCGATCTCGCCGGACTGCAGCGCGGTGAAGCGCTCCTTGGCGGTCAGCGGAGTGAACTTGACCTTGCTGGCGTCACCGAAGACCGCAGCGGCGATGCCATGGCAGACATCGACGTCGATGCCCTTGTAGACGCCCTTGGAATCGGCATAGGAGAAGCCCGGCAGGCCGTCGCTGATGCCGCACTGCACGAAGCCCTTCTTCTTCACCGCGTCCAGGGTGGCGCCGGCCTGGGCCATGCCGCTGAGCCCGAGAACGCTCAGAGCGGTCAGCACCGCCAGCGTGGATTTCACCATCTTCATCGATCACCTCCAGTTGCTTTTATTCGTGTTGGAGTCCCGGCCCACCCGCCCTCGTGAGGCGCCGCACGGTCTGCTCCGGACCTTGCATCGAAGTGGAAACCTTAGGTCAGTCTAGCCGGCTCTGCGGATACGTCCCGCACCACCGCCCAGGCTGCCCCGCTCGCGGATGACGCGAGCCGGACGTATTGCGGGGGCCGCCCTCACCTTGGCGGCCTGTTCAATGGGCTGCCCGCCCCGCCGACGGCACTGGTTTCCGGATGGGGGTCGGATAGAGTGTTACGCCGGCGGGACGGATCGCAGCCTGGTGCCTGAGTTAGCAAGGGCCGTACCAGAATGCCTCCCGGCCCCCGTTTCGGCGAAGGTCAAGTCGATAAGTTATGGCAAAGCGACATCCTTTTCGCAGATTCGCCGATCCTTTTTCCGGCGTGCGCGCCTTTGCGGCGCACATGCCCCATCCTGGAGCCCCCGATGAGCCAACCCCTGCTACTCGAACCTACCCAGCCGGCCGACTCGTGCGTCATTTGGTTGCACGGCCTAGGCGCCGACCGTTACGACTTCGAACCGGTGGCGCGCATGCTGCAGACGATCCTGCCGCGCACCCGCTTCATCCTGCCCCAGGCGCCCACCCGCCCGGTGACGGTGTTCAACGGCATGCCGGCGCCCAGCTGGTACGACATCAAGGCCATGGCGCCGGCCCGGGCCATCGACGAGGCGCAGCTGGACGCATCGGCCGACGCGGTGATCGCGCTGATCGAGGGCCAGCTGGCCCAGGGCATCGCGCAGGAGCGCATCATCCTGGCCGGCTTCTCCCAGGGCGGCGCGGTGGTGCTGCACACTGGCTACCTGCGCTGGCCGGGCGAGCTGGGCGGGGTCATGGCGCTGTCCACCTATGGCCCGACCTTCGACGATGACCTGCAACTGCCCGAGACGAAGAAGCAGCAGCCGGCGCTGTGCCTGCACGGCACCTACGACGACGTGGTGGCGCCCGCCATGGGCCGCGCCGCCTACGACTTCCTCCACGGGCAGGGCGTGGCCGTGCAGTGGCGCGACTACCCCATGGCCCACGAAGTGAGCAACCAGGAGATCGCCGACATCGGCGCCTGGCTGCGCGAGCGCCTGTGACGCCGCATTTCGGGCGGCTCGCGGGGTAGTCGTCAGGGTGGGCCGACCGCTGGTCGGTCCACCCGGCCAGCGAATTGCCAGTACGCAAAAGTCATTAATACTGAAGTTCCCGAAGGACGAACCAGACTACGGAGAGTCATCGTGCCCCTCAGCGGAACCTGTCGAAAGCCCCATCAGCCATGAAGCCGACACAGTGGCAGCAGGATATCCAGCAGTTGCGCCACCTGCGGCTGTTCCAGAACGTCGCCGGGACCGCCTTGCAGCGGCTGCTCAACGAATTCCGCGCGCTGGAGCTGGAGGCCGGCGAGGTCCTGCTTTCGCCCTTCAACCGCAACCACTTCCTCTACCTGGTGCTCGAAGGCCAGCTCAAGGTCTACCTCGGCTCGCTGGACAATTCCCCGGTATCCACCCTGGGCAGCGGCGACTGCGCCGGCGAGATCAGCTTCATCGACCATGACCACCCCTCGGCCTACGTGGTGGCCACCGAGCCCACCCGCGTGCTGCGCCTGCACCGCGAGGCGCTGCTGAGCCTGTTCGAACACTCCCCGCAGTTGATGCAGAACCTGCTGGAGATGCTCTGCGCGCGGGTGCGCCAGGGCAACCGGATCATCCTCAACACCGAGCAGAACGCCAACATCGACACCCTCACCGGGCTGTTCAACCGGCGCTGGCTGGAGCACGTCTACGAGCGCGAGAGCACCCGCTGCGCGTTCAACGAACAGCCGCTGGCGATGCTCATGCTGGATGTCGACCACTTCAAGGACTACAACGACCGCCACGGCCACCTGGCCGGCGACTACGCCCTCTGCCTGGTGGCCCATACCCTGCGCAGCCAGCTGCGGCCCAAGGACAGCATGGCGCGCTTCGGCGGCGAGGAATTCGTCATCCTGCTGCCGGAAGTGAGCCTGGACGAGGCCCGCGCCATCGGCGAGCGCCTGCGCATGAGCCTGGAGCAGATCGACTCCTTCTATTCCCCGCTGGGCGCCCTGCCCGGCGTCACCGTGTCCCTCGGCGTGGCCGAGATGTACCTGCAGGAAAGCCTGCAGGGCCTGCTGCGGCGCGCCGACGAGGCCCTGTACCGGGCCAAGCAGCACGGCCGCAACCGCCTCTGCGGCTGATCCACGGCAGGCTTTGGCCGGCGCCCCCAGCGCACGGATTTCGCCTGGCTGGCAACTTGCTTTACACTGGCGGCCGTTCAATCCTTAACCACTACGAGATCACCGTGCTCAAGGCACTCAAGAAAATCTTCGGCAAGGGCGAGGGCGAGCAGCCCGCCGCAACGCCCACCCAAGCCCCCTCCTCCCCCGCAGCCGCCAGCCAGGACGGCGAACAGCGCCCGCGCAAGCCGCGCGCTCCCCGCCCCGAAGGCGAACGCAACGACAAGCCGCCGCGCCCGCCCAAGGGCGACAAGCCGCGCGGCGAGCGCCAGGACAAAAGCGAACGCCAGGACCGCAGCGGCGACCGCCCGGAGAAGGCCGAGCGCACTGACAAGCCGCCGCGCGAAAAAACCGAGAAGGCCGAGCGCCCGCGCCGCGAGCGCAAGCCCAAGGCCCCGGTGGTGGACAACTGGAAGCTGGAAGACTTCGTGGTCGAGCCGGCCGAAGGCAAGACGCGCTTCCACGACTTCAACCTCGACCCGCGGCTGATGCACGCCATCCACGACCTCGGCTTCCCCTATTGCACGCCGATCCAGGCGCAGGTGCTGGGCTTCACCCTCAAGGGCCAGGACGCCATCGGCCGCGCCCAGACCGGCACCGGCAAGACCGCCGCCTTCCTCATCTCGATCATCACCCAGCTGCTGCAGACGCCGCCGCCCAAGGAACGCTACATGGGCGAGCCGCGCGCGCTGATCATCGCGCCGACCCGCGAGCTGGTGGTGCAGATCGCCAAGGACGCCGTGGGCCTGGCCAAGTACACCGGGCTGAACGTCATGAGCTTCGTCGGCGGCATGGACTTCGACAAGCAGCTCAAGACCCTCGAATCGCGCTACTGCGACATCCTCGTGGCCACCCCCGGCCGCCTGCTGGACTTCAACCAGCGCGGCGAGGTGCACCTGGACATGGTCGAGGTGATGGTGCTGGACGAGGCCGACCGCATGCTCGACATGGGCTTCATCCCCCAGGTCCGCCAGATCATCCGCCAGACCCCGTACAAGGGCGAGCGCCAGACCCTGCTGTTCTCCGCCACCTTCACCGACGACGTGATGAACCTGGCCAAGCAGTGGACCGTGGACCCGGCCATCGTCGAGATCGAGCCGGAGAACGTCGCCAGCGACACCGTCGAGCAGCACGTCTACGCCGTGGCCGGCAGCGACAAGTACAAGCTGCTGTACAACCTGATCGCGCAGAACGACTGGACCCGCGTGATGGTCTTCGCCAACCGCAAGGACGAAGTCCGCCGCATCGAGGAACGCCTGACCAAGGACGGCATCAGCGCCGCGCAGATGTCCGGCGACGTGCCGCAGCACAAGCGCATCAAGGTCCTGGAAGGCTTCCGCGAAGGCAAGATCCGCGTGCTGGTGGCCACCGATGTGGCCGGCCGCGGCATCCACGTCGAAGCCATCAGCCATGTGATCAACTTCACCCTGCCGGAAGACCCGGACGACTACGTGCACCGCATCGGCCGTACCGGCCGCGCCGGCAGCACCGGCACCTCGATCAGCTTCGCCGGCGAGGACGACGCCTTCGCCCTGCCGCCGATCGAAGAGCTGCTGGGCCGCAAGATCACCTGCGAGATGCCGCCCACCGAGCTGCTCAAGCCGGTGCCGCGCAAGCACTGATCCAGGCGCGAAACAGAAAAAGGCGAAGCCACGGGCTTCGCCTTTTTCGTTTCCGCCGGCGTTACGCCCGGTGACGCCGGGCGCCCACGGTGACGCACCAGCGCGGTGCGCAGCGCCCCATTCGTCCCGCCGGGTCCGCCGGGACGACGCCTCCCCTCTCCCCGCCAACAATGGCACCCGGCCATCGTCCTGCCTGGGCCCGGGGCTGCCGACCGGGCAGATAAACGAACGGCCTGATCGATTTTGTTTACGCTCGTAAAGAAATTTGCACGCTTCTTGCAGAATTTTTTACGACGCCCTTCAGAACAAGCCTTCGGAATCCCGCCCATGCCCTTGCGCGCCAAGCTCGCCCTCAGTTTCCTGCTCATCGGCCTCATCCCGGTGCTGGTCATGGCCATGGTGGTCTATCACCAGGCCAGCCGCGCCCTCGAAGAACAGAGCCTGAACGCCCTGGAGGCGGTGGCCAGCATCAAGCAGCGGCAACTGATGGACGCCTGGCAGGCGCGCCACGACCAGCTCAGCAGCCTGGCCGGCAACCTCGGCGCCAACTACGCGGGGCTGGAGAGCGAGGCGCTGGTCACCACCGCCAACTACGACCGCCCGGTGTTCGAGAACTTCACCAAGACCTTCGGCTACCGCGAGCTGCGCCTGGTGGCCAGCGACGGCAGCGTGGTCTTCAGCCTGGGCCGCGGCGCCGACTACCAGCAGAACATGAACGCCGAGCAATGGCGCGATACGCCCTTCGGGCGCTTCGTCCGCGGCGCCCTGGGCAGCGGCAAGGCGAGCATCAGCGACCTGGAGCCGGCCCTGGACGACAAGCAACCGGTGCAATGGCTGGCCGCGCCGATCAAGGACCACGACAAGCTGCAGCTGCTGCTGGTGCTGGAACTGCCGCTGAAGGCGATCAACGACGTGATGCA
Source organism: Pseudomonas sp. R3.Fl (assembly GCF_023516765.1). Lineage (NCBI taxonomy): Bacteria > Pseudomonadati > Pseudomonadota > Gammaproteobacteria > Pseudomonadales > Pseudomonadaceae > Pseudomonas > Pseudomonas sp. R3.Fl. The sequence continues at coordinate 5,138,895 of NZ_JAMGSO010000001.1, read as the reverse complement.
GAGCCGGCAGAGCCTGGGCGAGGCCGGCGAGACCTACCTGGTGGGCGGCGACGGGCGCCTGCGTTCGGACTCGGTGCGCTTCGCCGACCACCGAGTGCGCCGCGCCGGCGACGCGCCCGCCGCCCTCCCCGGCCAGGCCAGCGAAAAAGCCCTGGCCGGCGAGCAGGGACGCCTGACCGAGACCGGCCTGAGCGGCGCGACGGCGCTGAAATCCTTCGTGCCGCTGAACCTCGACGGCCTGCACTGGGCGCTGGTGGCGGAAATGGACCAGGACCAGGCCTTCGCCCCGGTGCGCAAGCTGATGTGGCAGATGCTGGTGCTGGGCCTGCTGACCCTCGCCGGCGTGGCCGCCGGCACCTGGCTGGTCAGCCGCAGCGTGATGCGCCCGCTGGGCGGCGAGCCGGCGAGCATGGCGGCCCTGGCCCAGCGCCTGGCCAATGGCGAACTGAAACTGGCCGGCGGCGCCGATGCCGCCAGCGGCCTGATGCAGGCCCTGCACGAGATGGCCGCGGCCTGGCGCCAGGTGGTCGAGCGCCTGCGCCAGGCCAGCGAGGCGGTGGGCGACGCCAGCGGCGACATCCTCGACGCCGCCGGGCGCACCAGCAGCCACCTGGACCAGCAGCAGGAGGCCCTGGAAATGGTGGTCAGCGCCGTCGACCAGATGGCCGCCACCGTGCAGGAAATCGCCGGCAGCGCCAGCCGCAGCGCCGACGGCAGCGCCGCCGCGCGCGAGGCCTTCGTCACCATGCAGGGCACCCTGCAGCGCATGATCGGCCGCCAGGACCAGCTGCTCGCCGGCCTGCGCGACGCCGACCGGGTGGTGCAGGCCCTGGCCGGCGACAGCCAGCAGATCAACTCGGTGCTGGAGGTAATCCGCTCGATCGCCGAGCAGACCAACCTGCTGGCCCTGAACGCCGCTATCGAAGCCGCCCGCGCCGGCGACGCCGGCCGCGGCTTCGCCGTGGTGGCCGACGAAGTGCGCAGCCTGGCCCAGCGCACCCGCAGCGCCACCGACGAGATCGTCACCATAGTCGGCGCCCTCGGCGACTCCTCCAGCCAGGCCCAGGCCAGCATGGGCGGCGCCAGCGAGCAGGCGCGCACCCTGGAGCACGACACCCAGGCGGTGCTGGACTCCCTCGGCGCCCTCGACGAATCCCTGCAGGGCGTGCACGCCATGGCCTTCCAGATAGCCGCGGCGGCCGAACAACAGGCGGCCACCACCCAGGAAGTGAACCAGCACATGCACCGCCTGAGCGACATGACCGCGGAGAACCGCAAGACCGCCGCGCACACCCGCGACTGCGGAGAGCACTTGCGCAAGGTGGCTGGGAGCCAGGAGGCGTTGGTGGCGCAGTTTCAGCTGTAGGGCGCGAATCGCGGACGGAGTCCGCTCCTACGGTTCCAGGAAACACGGCTTTTCGTAGGATGGCGTTGAGCGAAGCGATACCCATCCTACGAAGAGTACCTCGGCGCAAGACAGTTGCTCCTACGGTTCCAGGGAAGCACGGGCGTAGGAGCAGACTTTGTCCGCGATAGCCGGACGTTCCGGCGCGATTCGCGGGCAAAGGTTGACGCCAACCCCCACGCCAGAGCCCTCCATCCTTGCCGCCCCCACCTCCAAGAATCCAGAATGGAAAAAATCATCCATCCCGGAGCCCCGGCATGCCCATCACCCTTCCCCGCAGCCGAGCTCCCGACACGGAGACGTCCATGACCGAGGTCGACTTCCTGATCATCGGCGCCGGTATCGCCGGCGCTTCCACCGGCTACTTCCTCTCCCCCCACGGCAAGGTCGCCGTGCTCGAGCGCGAATCCCATGCCGGCTACCACTCCACCGGCCGCTCGGCGGCGCTGTATACCGTGGCCTACGGCACGCCCCAGGTACGCGCCCTGACCGCCGCCAGCCGGGCCTTCTTCGACGCCCCGCCGGAGGGCTTCGCCGAGCACCCGATCCTCAGCCCGCGCGGCGAGTTGATCGTGGACTTCGCCGGCAACGCCGAGGAACTGCGCCGCCAGTTCGACAGCGCCCGCGCCAACGTGCCGGAGATGCGCCTGCTGGACGCCGACGAGGCCTGCGCCATGGTCCCGGTGCTGCGCCGCGAGAAGGTCCACGGCGCGCTGTACGACCCCAGCGCCGCCGACATCGACACCGACGCCCTGCTGCAGGGCTACCTGCGCGGCATCCGCCGCAACGGCGGCAGCGTGCAGTTCGACAGCGAGGTGCTCGCCGCGGCCTATATCGACGGCCAATGGGAAGTGCGCACGGCCCAGCAGAGCTACCGCGCCCCCGTGCTGGTCAATGCCGCCGGCGCCTGGTGCGACAAGCTGGCCGAACTCGCCGGCGTCGCCCCGCTGGGCCTGCAGCCCAAGCGCCGCGCGGCCTTTCTCTTCGCTCCGGGCGAAGGCGTGGACAGCCATGCCTGGCCGGTGCTGGTGAGCCTGGACGAGTCCTTCTACTTCAAGCCCGACGCCGGCCTGCTGCTCGGCTCACCGGCCAACGCCGACGCGGTGGAGCCCCACGACGTGCAGCCCGAGGAGCTGGATATCGCCCTGGGCATCCATCGCATCGAGGAGCACACCACCCTGAGCATCCGCCGCCCCAGCCACACCTGGGCCGGGTTGCGCTCGTTCTTCGCCGACGGCGAGCTGGTGTCCGGCTATGACCCGCAGGCGCCCGGCTTCTACTGGGTGGCCGGCCAGGGCGGCTACGGCATCCAGACCTCGGCGGCCATGGGCCAGGCCAGCGCTGCGCTGATCCGTGCTGATGAGCTGCCCGAGGTGCTGGTGCGCCATGGGTTGAATGCGGATGGGCTGGCTCCGGCGCGGCTCAAGCCGAGGTCAAGCGGCGGATAACCGCGGACGGTTATCCGCCCTACGCTGCGCCAGCCATGGCATTCCCCTGCACGCGATTCGCGGGCAGGGCCCGCTCCTACAGGTTGACGTCGGACTTCCCGCCCACGCCGAGCTGCCCCCTCTCCCTCTGGGAGAGGGTTGGGGTGAGGGAGCGGAGGCAACCTGGCACACACAGCCGCCGGTCAGCACCGTTCGCGAGCAAGCTCGCTCCTACAGGTTGACGCCAAACTTCCCACCGACGCCGAACGGCCCCCTCCCCATTGTAGGAGCGCGCCCTGCGCGCGATTTCGCGGGCAGGGCCCGCTCCTACAGGGTGACGCCGAACTTCTCGCCGACGCCGAGCGGCCCCCTCTCCCTCTGGGAGAGGGCTGGGGTGAGGGAGCGGAGGCAACCTGGCACACACAGCCGCCGGTCAGCACCGTTCGCGAGCACGCGAAGACAGCCCCTTCCGCGTGACCATGTCCGCGCACACCGGACGTTTCCCACCGTCCGGCGCGCCCATCCCGAATGGCCCGCCTGCGCGGTGGCCGGGAGAATGCGGGTCGGCCCATCCTGGGCCGATCCCTTTCCTGCTTGCGAGAGACAGCCATGAACGATCTGAAAGTACTCAACGAAAACGAAATCGACCAGGTAGCCGGCGGCTTCCTCTTCGGCATGCTGGGCGACCTGTTCGGCACTTCCGGCTCGCAGTCCGGCGGCCTGCTGGGCGGCGTGTTCAACGTGCTGCAGAACCTGCCGATCGTCGGTGGCCTGTTCGGCCTGGTCAACAGCATCTTCGGCGGCCTGTTCGGCGGCGGCTCCTCCAGCAACCCGCGCTGAACGCCAGGCGGCGGATAACGTCGCCGCACTCTCTTTCGCCTCGGGCGGACTACCCCCTACGAGGGATGTCAGTGCCCCGGCGCTGGCCTAGTCTGACTTGCAACGACAGCCATATGGAGGGACCGCCAGACGAGATGATCTGCCTTTCCAACCACGGTTATCCAGCGCAGACATGCGCCCAGGCCCCAGCGAACCGCTCATTTCGCCGGGGCCTTTTCTTTGGGGACGGGAAAGCGCGACCGTAGGATGGGTTGAGCTTGCGATACCCATCGGGCCGGGGCGTTCTTTAGATCAGCCGCCGCTGAGGTTCATGAAGCGCAGCACCTGCACATCGCCACCGGTGCTGAATTCGTGGCGGGCGGGCTTGCGTTGCAGGGCGGCGTGCAGGGCGTCGAGGATCGGCGCGTCGTCCAGCGGGTAGCGGCGCAGCAGGCCGCGCAGGTCCACGGAGTGCTCGTGGCCCAGGCACAGCAGCAGGCGGCCTTCGGCGGTCAGGCGCAGGCGGTTGCAGGTGGCGCAGAAGTTGTGCGAGTGCGGCGAGATGAAGCCGATGCGCGTGCGCGGGTGCTGCGCCAGGCGCACGTAGCGCGCCGGGCCGCCGCTGTGTTCGGCGCTGTCCAGCAGTTCGAAACGCTCGGCGATCAGCGCGCGCACCTCGTCGCTGGAGCAGAAGCTCTCCTCGCGGTCGCGACCGACCTGGCCCAGGGGCATTTCCTCGATGAAGCTGATGTCCAGTTCGTTGGCGATGGCGTAGTCCACCAGCGCCGGCACCTCGTCGGCGTTGCGGCCCTTCATCACCACGCAGTTGAGCTTGATCCCGGGAAAGCCCACCTCCCGCGCCGCGTCTATGCCGCGCAGCACCTGGTCGAGGCGGCCGGTGCGGGTGATGGCCTGGAAGCGCTGCGGGTTCAGGGTGTCGAGGCTGATGTTCAGGCGCGTCAGGCCCGCGGCGCGCAGGTCGCCGGCCAGGCGGACGAGTTGCGAGCCGTTGCTGGTCATGCACAGTTCGCGTAGGCCGGGCAGCGCGGCCAGGCGTTCGCACAGGCCGACGATGCCGGGGCGCACCAGCGGCTCGCCGCCGGTGAGGCGCAGCTTGCGCACGCCGCGCTCGACGAACAGCCGGGCGACGCGCTCGATCTCTTCCAGGGTCAGCACCTGCTGGCGTGGCAGGAAGCGCATGTTCTCGGCCATGCAGTAGACGCAGCGGAAGTCGCAGCGGTCGGTCACCGACAGGCGCAGGTAGTCGATCTTGCGGCCCTGGCCGTCGATCCAGTCGGACATGTGGGTGCTCCGGTTGATGCTTTGGCGAAGGCGGATGATCCGGCCCTCTCCCCAGCCCTCTCCCTGAAGGAAGAGGGGGCTGTCCAGTGCGGCGGCTGCCTCACTGCACCAGCGGCGAGTCCGCGGCGTCGAAGGCGAAGCCTTCGATGTGCGCCTCGCCGGCCAGCACCGCGATGTACTGGCTGACCGCGCGCTGCAGCACCTGGGCGCGCAGGTAGGCGGCGATGCGCGGGCGGGCTTCGGCGAAGGGCAGCGGTTCGCCGCCCTCGCGCGCCAGCAGTTCGACCACGTGCAGGCCGTAGCGGCTTTCCAGGGGCTGGGCCAGCAGGCCGGGGGTTTCCCGCAGCAGGCGTTTCTCGAACTCGGGCACGGTCTGGCCCGGCTCGATCCAGCCCAGGTCGCCGCCCTCGTCCTTCGACGGGCAGGCGGAGAAGCGCATGGCCTTTTCGGTGAAGCGCTCGGGGTGTTCGCGCAGCGCTTCCAGCAGGGCCAGGGCCCGTTCGCGGGCCTTGGCGCGGCCTTCCAGGTCGTCCGGGGCGCAGGCCAGCAGGATGTGCCGCAGGCTCATGCGCCAGGGGCTGGTCAGGCGGCCGGGGTTGGCCTCGTACCATTGCCGGCAGCTGGTTTCGTCAGCCTCGGGTGTCCCTACGTCACGGTCGACCAGGGCACGGATGCGGGCTTCCTCGGGCGCCTCGTCCTCCTCCGCCTCGGCGCTGATGCCCAGCGCGTCGGCGCGCTGCAGCAGCAGCTGGCGCACCACCAGCGCGCGGCAGGCGGCGTGCAACGCCTCGGCGTGGCTGGTGGCCGGGTGGTACTGGAGTTCGCGGGCCAGTTCGTCGGCGTCGATGGCGATGCCGTTGACCGCCAGCTTCGGCAGCTCGACGTGTTCGACGCGGTTTTCGTAGTGGGAGCAGCTCATGGGATTCACCTTCGGTGGCGGATAACCGCGAACGGTTATCCGCCCAGTGGGTTGGCGCGACTGTTCAGGCCGCGCGGCTCTTCTGGCGGACCACCTGGTAGCGGCGGCCCAGGTACCACACCGGGGCGCTGACGATGTGCACCAGGCGGGTGAAGGGGAAGAGCACGAACAGCGTCAGGCCGAGCATCACGTGCAGCTTGTAGACCAGCGACACCGGGGCGATGGCCTCGGCCGCGGCCAGCGGCTGCAGGGTGACCACCGACTGCGCCCAGTCGGCCAGCATGACCATCACCGAGCCGTCCAGGTGGTGGGTGGAGGCGACGATGGTGGACAGGCCGAGGATCAGCTGGGCGTAGAGCACCAGCAGGATCATCAGGTCCGAGGCGTTGCCGGTGGCGCGCACCCGGGCGTCGGTCAGGCGGCGCAGGATCAGCCCGGTCAGGCCGATGAAGCAGAGCACGCCGAAGAAGCCGCCGGAAACCATGGCCAGCAGTTGCTTGTGCTCGGTGCTGATCAGGTGCTCGTAGACCGCGTGCGGCGTCAGCAGGCCGACGAAGTGGCCGGCGAGGATGAACAGCACGCCCACGTGGAACAGGTTGCTGTACACGCGCATGCCTTTCTTGCTCAGCATCTGGCTGGAGCCGGCCTTCCAGGTGTATTGCGACAGGTCGAAGCGCGCCCAGCTGCCCACCAGGCAGATGAACAGGGCGACGTAGGGGTAGACCCCGAACAGCAGGGTATTGAACGACATGATCAGGCTCCTTGGCTGGCCACCCGGCGCGGCGGCACCGGCTGGGCGACCCATTGCAGGGGTTGTTCGAGGGCACTGGAGGGCTGCCGCGGGTTCGACGGGCAGCCGGCGGCGGGCTCGCCGAAGCTCACCTGGGTTTCCTCCCAGGCCTTGTCCAGCGCCTCCAGGCTGTCGTCGCGAGCCTCCTGCTCGCAGTCGCGGTGCAGCCCGGCCAGGTCCGGGCGCTCGCCGGAGAGTTCCAGCAGGCCGTGGAACACCGCCGCGTAGGCGCTGCCGCGCTCGTCCAGGCGCGTCGCCAGCAGGGCAAGGATGTGCGCCACCTCGGCCAGGCCGACGCGCGCGCCCTCGGCGTCCTGCAGGGCGAGGAACTCCAGGTACAGCGGCAGGTAGTCCGGCAGCTCGTTGACGTGGATGGCCAGGCCCGCGGCGTTGTAGCGGTGCAGCAGATCGACCATGGCCTGGCCGCGGTCGCGGCTCTCGCCGTGGACGTGCTCGAAGAGCAGCAGCGAGACCGAGCGGCCGCGTTCGAACAGGCCGTCGTAGCGCGCCTGCACGTCCAGCAGGTCGCCCTGGCAGAGTTCGTTGAGCAGCGCGGCGAGGCCGTCGCGCTGCGCCTCGGGCAGGTCGCTGGTGCGGATCAGCGCGTGCAGCGCCAGGCTTTCCTCGCGCACTTCCAGGCGCGGGTAGTCCAGCAGCAGCGCGCAGAGCTTGAGCAGTTGGCTGTGGCTTTCCAGGGAGATAGTCATGGCCTTCACTCCTGGATCTGCACGGTCTGGATGACGTTGCGGCGGTCCACCGGCTTGCCGCCGAACAGGTTCACGCCGGAGTTGCCCGAGCAGCCGCTGCCGAAGCTGAAGCCGCAGCCCGAGCGCTCGGCGAAGGCGTCAGAAAGCGCCTCCTCGCGGTGCGCGGTGGGGATGACGAAGCGGTCCTCGTAGTTGGCGATGGCCAGGTAGCGGTACATCTCCTCGACCTGGCTGACGCTCAGCCCGACCTTGGCCAGCACGTCCAGGTCCTGCTTGCCTTCCACCTGCTCGGCGCGCTTGTAGGCGCGCATCGCCAGCAGGCGCTTGAGGGCGCGCAGCACCGGCGCGGTGTCGCCGGCGGTGAGCAGGTTGGCCAGGTACTGCACGGGGATGCGCAGCGATTCGACGTCCGGGATCACCCCGTCGCTGCCGATGTGACCCTCGGCGGCGGCGTTCTGGATCGGCGACAGCGGCGGCACGTACCAGACCATCGGCAGCGTGCGGTATTCCGGGTGCAGCGGCAGGGCCAACTGCCAGTCCATGGCCAGCTTGTACACCGGCGACTTCTGCGCCGACTCGATGACGCTGTCCGGCACGCCGTCCTTGCGCGCCTGCTCGATCACTTTCGGGTCGAACGGGTCGAGGAAGATTTCCAGCTGCTTCTGGTACAGCTCGCGCTCGTCGGCGCAGCTGGCCACTTCATGGATGCGGTCGGCGTCGTAGAGCAGCACGCCGAGGTAGCGGATGCGCCCCACGCAGGTCTCCGAGCACACGGTGGGCTGGCCGGCCTCGATGCGCGGGTAGCAGAAGATGCACTTCTCGGACTTGCCGCTCTTCCAGTTGAAGTAGATCTTCTTGTACGGGCAGCCGCTGATGCACATGCGCCAGCCGCGGCACTTGTCCTGGTCGATGAGGACGATGCCGTCCTCCTCGCGCTTGTAGATCGCCCCGCTCGGGCAGGACGCCACGCACGCCGGGTTCAGGCAGTGCTCGCACAGGCGCGGCAAGTACATCATGAAGGTGTTCTCGTACTCGCCGTAGATGTCCGCCTGGACCTGGTCGAAGTTCTTGTCCTTGCGCCGCTTGGCGAACTCGGTGCCGAGGATTTCCTCCCAGTTCGGGCCCCATTCGATCTTCTGCATGCGTTGCCCGCTGATCAGCGAGCGCGGCCGCGCCACCGGCTGGTGCTGCGCCTTGGGCGCGGTGTGCAGGTGCTGGTAGTCGAAGTCGAAGGGTTCGTAGTAGTCGTCGATCTCCGGCAGGTCGGGGTTGGCGAAGATGTTCGCCAGCACCCGGAACTTGCCGCCGATGCGCGGGACGATGGAGCCGTCGGCGTTGCGCACCCAGCCGCCCTTCCACTTCTGCTGGTTCTCCCACTCCTTCGGGTAGCCGATGCCGGGCTTGGTCTCGACGTTGTTGAACCAGGCGTATTCCATGCCCTCGCGGCTGGTCCAGACGTTCTTGCAGGTGATGGAGCAGGTGTGGCAGCCGATGCATTTGTCGAGGTTCAACACCATGCCGACTTGCGAACGAATTTTCATGGCGTCTCTCCTCAAATGTCCCGGGGCAGCGGCTGCGGCAGGGCGTCGCCGCCCAGGCCACCGTGTTCCGGCTCGTCGAGCCAGTCGACCTTGTTCATCTTGCGCACCACCACGAACTCGTCGCGGTTGCAGCCCACGGTGCCGTAGTAGTTGAAGCCCCAGGCCTGCTGGGCGTAACCGCCGATCATGTGGGTGGGCTTGAGCACCACGCGGGTCACCGAGTTGTGGTGGCCGCCGCGGGTCTTGGTGGTCTCGCTGCCGGGCACGTTCACGATGCGTTCCTGGGCGTGGTACATCAGCACCATGCCGTCCTTCACCCGCTGGCTGACCACCGCGCGGCAGGTGGCGGCGCCGTTGGCGTTGAAGACTTCGACCCAGTCGTTGTCCTCGATGCCGGCGCGCTTGGCGTCATGCTCGCTGAGCCAGATGATCGGCCCGCCGCGCGACAGGGTGAGCATCAGCAGGTTGTCGCTGTAGGTGGAGTGGATGCCCCATTTCTGGTGCGGGGTGATCCAGTTCAGGGTGATCTCCGGGTTGCCGTTGGGCTTCTTGTTGAACAGCTTGTCGGTGCTGCGGGTGTTGACCGGCGGCCGGTAGCTGACGAAGCCTTCGCCGAAGGCCTGCATCCACGGGTGGTCCTGGTAGAACTGCTGGCGGCCGGTGATGGTGCGCCACGGGATCAGCTCGTGGACGTTGGTGTAGCAGGCGTTGTAGCTCACGTGCTCGTCTTCCAGGCCCGACCAGGTGGGGCTGGAGATGATCTTGCGCGGCTGCGCCTGGATGTCGCGGAAGCGGATCTTCTCCTCTTCCTTGGGCAGCGCCAGGTGCTCGTGCTCGCGCCCGGTGATCTTGGCCAACGCGTTCCACGCCTTGACCGCCACCTGGCCGTTGGTTTCCGGGGCCAGGGCGAGGATCACCTCGGCGGCGTCGATGGCGCTCTCGATGCGCGGCCGGCCCTGGCTGACGCCCGGCTCCAGCACTCGGTGGTTGAGATCGCCCACCAGTTTCACTTCCTTCTCGGTGTTCCAGCCGATGCCCTTGCCGCCGTTGCCCAGCTTGTCCAGCAGCGGGCCGAGGGAGGTGAACTTCTTGTAGGTGTTCGGGTAGTCGCGCTCGACCACATGCAGGGTGGGCATGGTTTTGCCCGGCAGCGCTTCGCACTCGCCTTTCTTCCAATCACTGCCGCCGAAGGGCTGGGCCAGTTCGTTGGCGGTGTCGTGCAGCAGCGGCACGGTGACCAGGTCCTGCTCCACACCCAGGTGGCCGACGGCGACCTCGGAGAATTTCTTCGCGATGGCCTTGTAGATCTCCCAGTCGCTCTTGGCCTCCCAGGCCGGGTCGATGGCGGCCGACAGCGGGTGGATGAAGGGGTGCATGTCGGAGGTGTTGAGGTCGTCCTTCTCGTACCAGGTGGCCGTCGGCAGGACGATGTCCGAGTACATGCAGGTGGAGGACATGCGGAAGTCCAGGGTGGTGACCAGGTCGACCTTGCCTTCGGCGCCCTGCTCCACCCAGTCCACCTCGGTGGGACGCGGGCCGCCGGCCTTGCCGAGGTCCTCGTTCATCACGCCGTTCTTGGCGCCCAGCAGGTACTTGAGCATGTACTCGTGGCCCTTGCCCGAGCTGCCCAGCAGGTTGGAACGCCAGATGAACATGTTGCGCGGGAAGTTCTGCGCGTCGTCCGGCTTCTCGCTGGCGAAGCGCAGGTTGCCGGCCTTGAGCTCGCGCACCACGTAGTCCTGCACCGGCAGCCCGGCCTTCTCGGCGTCGGCGGCGATGCGCAGCGGGTTGCGGTCCAGCTGCGGCGCGGAGGGCAGCCAGCCCATGCGCTCGGCGCGGATGTTGTAGTCCACCGCGTGCTCGGGGAACTGCCTGCTGTCGGCCAGGGGCGAGAGCACTTCGTGCATCGACAGCTTTTCATGGCGCCACTGCGAGCTGTGCAGGTAGAAGAAGCTGGTGCCGTTCATCTGCCGCGGCGGGCGGCTCCAGTCGGTGCCGAAGGCCAGCGGTACCCAGCCGGTCTGCGGGCGCAGCTTCTCCTGGCCGACGTAGTGGGCCCAGCCGCCGCCGCTCTGGCCGATGCAGCCGCACATCATCAGCATGTTGATGACCGCGCGGTAGTTCATGTCCATGTGGTACCAGTGGTTCATCGCCGCGCCGATGATGACCATGGCCTTGCCGTGGGTCTTGTCGGCGCTGTCGGCGAACTCGCGGGCCACCTGGATGGCGCGGGCGGCCGGCACGCCGGTGATGCGCTCCTGCCAGGCCGGGGTGTAGGGGGTTTCGGCGTCATCGAAGCCGCGGGCCACGTTGGCGCCGCCCAGGCCGCGGTCGACGCTGTAGTTGGCCATCTGCAGGTCGTAGACGGTGGCCACGCGCAGGGTCTTGCCGTCGGCGCCCTGGATGTCGCGGAAGGGCACGCGGCGCAGCAGCACCTCGTCGTTGTCCACGCCCTTGAAGTGCGGGTGCAGCTGGCCGGCGAAGTACGGGAAGCCCACCTCGCAGGCGTGTTCCGGGCCGTCGATCAGGCTCAGGCTCAGGCGCGTCTCGCGGCCCTGGCCGCCTTCCTTCTCCTCGATGTTCCACTTGCCCGACTCGCCCCAGCGGTAGCCGATGGCGCCGGTGGGCGAGACCAGCTCGCCGCTGCTTTCATCGAAGGCGATGGTCTTCCACTCGGGGTTGTTGTCCTGGCCCAGCTGGCCGTCGAGGTCGGCGGCGCGCAGGTAGCGGGTCGGCTTGAAGGCGCCCTCGCCGTGCGGCTCCAGCAGCACCAGCATGGGCATGTCGGTGTACTGCCGGCAGTAGTCGACGAAGTAGGCGCGCGGCTTGTCGAGGTGGAATTCCTTGAGGATCACGTGACCGAAGGCCATGCCCAGCGCGGCGTCGGTGCCCTGCTTGGGGTTGAGCCAGAGGTCGGTGAGCTTGGCCACCTCGGAGTAGTCCGGGGTCACGGACACGGTCTTGGTGCCCTTGTAGCGCACCTCGGTGAAGAAGTGCGCGTCGGGGGTCCGCGTCTGCGGCACGTTGGAGCCCCAGGCGATGATGTAGCTGGAGTTGTACCAGTCGGCCGACTCCGGCACGTCGGTCTGCTCGCCCCAGATCTGCGGGCTGGCCGGCGGCAGGTCGCAGTACCAGTCGTAGAAGGACAGGCACACCCCGCCGATCAGCGACAGGTAGCGGGCGCCGGCGGCGTAGCTGACCATGGACATGGCCGGGATCGGCGAGAAGCCGATGACGCGGTCGGGGCCGTAGGTCTTCACGGTGTAGACGTTGGCCGCGGCGATGATCTCGGTGACCTCGTCCCAGCTGGAGCGCACGAAGCCGCCCAGGCCGCGCTCGCTCTTGTAGCTTTTCGCCTTGGCGGCGTCCTCGACGATGCTCGCCCAGGCGTCCACCGCGTCCTTGTGCGCGGCGCGCGCCTCGCGCCACAGCTTGAGCAGCGGCTTGCGCACCTTGGGGTACTTCAGGCGGTTGGCGCTATAGATGTACCAGGAGTAGCTGGCCCCGCGCGGGCAACCGCGCGGCTCGTGGTTGGGCAGGTCCGGGCGGGTGCGCGGGTAGTCGGTCTGCTGGGTTTCCCAGGTGATCAGGCCGTTCTTCACGTAGATCTTCCAGGAGCAGGAACCGGTGCAGTTCACCCCGTGGGTGGAGCGCACGATCTTGTCGTGCTGCCAGCGCTGGCGGTAGCCGTTCTCCCAGGCGCGGCTCTCGTTGGAGACCTCGCCATGGCCATCGGCGAATTCGCCCTGTTTCTTCTTGAAGAACTGCAGGCGGTCGAGCAGGTAACTCATCTGTATCTCCTCACCCGGTCTACGCCGGGCGTTCAAACGCTAATCAGGCTCGCGAAACGGGGCTCAGCAGGGGCTTTCCGCACCCTTGCGCGCATACCACCACCAGGTCGCAACGATGCAGCTGAGGTAGTAGGCGACGAACACGTAGAGGGCGCCCTCGGCGCTGCCGGTCATGTCCAGCGAAGTGCCGAAGGCCTTGGGGATGAAGAAGCCGCCGAAGGCGCCGATGGCGGCGGAGAAGCCGATCACCGCGGCCGACTCCATGCTGGCGTTCCGGGCCGCCTCGGCCTCGCTGTAGCCGCCACGCTTGAAGCGCGCGGCCCATTCGTTGCGGAAGATCACCGGGATCATGCGGAAGGTGGAGCCGTTGCCGATGCCGGCGAAGAAGAACAGGCCGATGAAGGCGCCGAGGAAGCCGAAGAAGCTGCCCGCGCCACCGTCGCCGGGGAGGAAGGCGATCACCGCGAACACCCCGGCGATCATCGCCGCGTAGTTCCACAGGGTGATGCGCGCGCCGCCGAACTTGTCCGCCAGCCAGCCGCCCAGGGGCCGGCTCAGGGCGCCCACCAGCGGGCCGAGGAAGGCGTACTGCAGCGGGTTGATGTCCGGGAACTGCGTCTTGCTGAGCATGGCGAAGCCGGCCGAGAAGCCGATGAAGCTGCCGAAGGTGGCCACGTACAGCCAGCACATCAGCCAGTTGTGCTTGCGCTTGAAGATCACCGACTGCTCGCTGAACGAGGCCTTGGCGTCGGCGATGTCGTTCATCCCGAACCAGGCGGCGATGGCCACCACGGCGATGAACGGCACCCAGATCCAGCCGGCGTTCTGCAGCCACAGGCGGCCGCCGTCGGAAAGCTGCTGCGGCTCGCCGCCGAAGCTGCCGAACAGGCCGCCGGCCACCGCCAGGGGCACGGCGAACTGCATCACCGAGACGCCCAGGTTGCCCAGCCCGGCGTTCAGGCCCAGGGCCGTGCCCTGCTGGCTCTTGGGATAGAAGAAGCTGATGTTGGACATGCTGGAGGCGAAGTTGCCGCCGCCGAAGCCGCACAGCAGGGCGATGGTGGCGAACACCCAGTAGGGCGTCTGCGCATCCTGCACGGCGAAGCCCAGCCAGATGCACGGGATCAGCAGCGAGGCGGTGGACAGCGCGGTCCAGCGGCGGCCGCCGAACACCGGCACCATGAAGGAGTAGAACACCCGCAGGGTGGCACCGGAGATCGACGGCAGCGCGGCCAGCAGGAACAGCTGGTCGTTGCTGAAGGCGAAGCCCACGGCGTTCAGGCGCACGGTGACGGTGCTCCAGATCATCCACACGGAGAAGGCCAGCAGCAGCGCCGGGATGGAGATCCACAGGTTGCGCGTGGCGATGCGCTTGCCGGACTGCGCCCAGAACTGCGAGTCCTCGGGGCGCCAGTCGACCAGCAGGGGCCCCCGCGCGGCTTTGAGTTGGGAATTGGCGATCATGCCCATGTCGGCACTCCGTCAGGATTGGCTGGAAGTCAGAGGGGAAAGGTCGACGTCGGCCGTCTGGGCCCGGCCGTCGAGGCGGCGCTGCTGCTTGATCGCGTAGTGCATCCAGACCATGCAGACGATGGTCAGGCCGAACAGCAGCATGAAGCAGGAGGAACGCACGCCGATGTGGTCGGCGGCATAGCCGAACAGGATGGGCAGGCAGAAGCCGCCGAGGCCGCCGATGACGCCGACCATGCCGCCGACGGTGCCCATGTTCTGCGGGTAGTAGTCGTGGATGATGCGGTACACGCTGGCCTTGCCGAAGCCCTGGGCGATGCCGACCACGAACACCAGGAAGGTGAACAGCCAGACGTTCAGGCCCACGCCCAGGCTGAGGTCGCCCTGGATGCCGTGGATGGTCATGGTGGTCTGCGGGTAGGACAGGAAGAACAGGCACACCAGGCACACCCAGAACACGCCCCAGTTCACCGCGCGGGCGCCGTAGCTGTCGCTGAACCAGCCGCCCAGGGCGCGGATCAGGCCCGACGGCAGGGTGAACAGCATGGTGATGAAGGACGCGGTCTTCAGGTCCAGGCCGTACTCGGCGATGTAGTACTTGGGCAGCCACAGGGCCAGGGCGACGAAGCCGCCGAAGACGAAGAAGTAGTACAGGCCGAAGCGCCACACCCGCAGCTCGGCCAGCGGCGCCAGCTGCTTGGCCAGGGTCGGCCGGGCGCGGTTGGCGTCGGCCTCGCCGCCCTTGGCGTGGGCCGGGTCGTTCCAGGTGCAGAACCAGAACAGCGCCGCGGTCACCAGCATGGCCACCGAGTACACCTGCGGCACCATGCGCCAGCCGAAGGCGACCACGATCAGCGGCGCCACCAGGTTGGTGATGGCCGCGCCCGCGTTGCCGGCGCCGAAGATGCCCATGGCGGTGCCCTGGCGCTCCTTCTCGAACCAGGCCGAGGTGTAGGCGATGCCCACCGCGAAGGAGCCGCCGGCCAGGCCGACGAACAGGCCCAGCACCAGGTACTGCCAGTACTGCGTGGCGAAGGCCAGGCCGTAGATGGGGATGGCCACCAGCAGCATGTGGATGAAGAACACGATGCGCCCGCCGAAGCGGTCGGTGATCAACCCCAGGGGCAGGCGCACCAGCGAACCGGTGAGGATCGGCAGCGCCACCAGCAGGCCGAACTGCGCCTCGGACAGGCCCAGTTCCGCCTTGATGCGGATACCGATGATCGAGAACATCGTCCAGACCGCGAAATTCACGGCGAACGCCAGTGTGCTCATGCCGAGCACGGAGTACTGTTTCTGTCGATGCGATGCCATGGCCAACACTCTTTCGTCGATGCCGTTGGCCGCACGTTAGGCAGAGCCCATTTCGTGTCCGTTGACCGCGATCAATGAGCCCGGGGCCGTTTCATGGGCAGATGTGCGCCGCTACCTACAAATGGGTATCGCCGAAACACATGCACAACACATTGATTTAAAAGGCTTTTTAAATGAACACAGGCACTCGTTCGGAGCCTGATGCGGCCGAGCGGTTCTTTGGAGGTACGGCCCCCGCCGGCCGCCAGACCCTGCGCCGCTCCATCGTCCTGCGCTTCGGCTGCTACCTCACCCTGCTGGTGTCCCTGGCCCTGGCCGGCATGTTCAGCGCCCTGCTGTTCGCCGACTACTCGCACCAGGACGCGGCGGTGATCAACCAGGCCGGCTCGCTGCGCATGCTCAGCTACCGCCTGGCCCTGGAGCCCTCGGCGGAAGGCCGCCAGGCGCTGCGCAGCACCCTCGGCGAACGCCTGGAAAGCAGCGAGATCGCGCGCCTGCTGCAACGCGCCGACGCCGACGACCCGCTGCGCCACCAGCACCAGCTGCTGCGCCTGGAACTGGCCAGCCTGGACGTCGCCCAGACCCCGGCCCTGGCCACCCTCGATACCCTGGTCGGGCACATCGACGCCTTCGTCGGCACCCTGCAGCGCAACGCCGAGCAGCGCTCGCAAATGCTCAGCACAGTGCAGGGCCTGTGCCTGTTCCTCAGCCTGCTGGTGGTGTTCGTCAGCCTCTACGACCTCAGCTACCACGTGGTCGGCCCGCTGCGCGAGCTGACGCAGACCGCCCGCCGCCTGGGCCGCGGCCAGCTGGAGGCGCGCGTCAGCTACAGCGGCGAGGACGAGCTGAGCCAGCTGGGCGAGCGCTTCAACCAGATGGCCGAGGAACTGCAGGGCATCTACGGCGAGCTGGAAGCGCGGGTGGCGGACAAGACCCGCGCCCTCTCCCACAGCCACCAGCGCCTGGAACTGCTCTACGCCAGCGCCCGCCGCCTCGGCCAGGACCCGTACGACGAGCGCAGCCTGCGCCCGCTGCTGGGCCAGCTGGAGCAGGTGCTGCAGGCCGGCAAGGTGACCCTCTGCCTGAACAAGGACGGCGTCGAGCGCGCCTACAACTCGCTGACCCCCAGCGGCGCCATCGCCGACTTCTGCCTGCAGGGCGACTGCGGCACCTGCCGCACCCGGGCCGACAGTTGTGGCGAGGGCGGCGGCCTGCAGCCGCTGCTGATGTTCCCCCTGGCCAGCGGCGGGCACCGTTTCGGCGAGCTGTTCGTGGAAGCCAGCGGCCGCCTGGAAGACTGGCAGGCGCAATGCATCGAGGCCTTCTGCGACAACATCGCCCGCACCTTCGCCCTGGCCCTGCAGCAGGATCAGGAAAGCCGCCTGGCGCTGTTCGCCGAGCGCAGCACCATCGCCCGCGAGCTGCACGACTCGCTGGCGCAGTCGCTGTCGTACCTGAAGATCCAGGTCAGCCGCCTGGGCACCCTGCTCAAGCGCGAGGCGCCGGCGGAGAAGATCGACGAGACACTGGACGAGCTGCGCGAGGGCCTCAACAGCGCCTACCGCCAGCTGCGCGAGCTGCTCACCACCTTCCGCCTGAGCCTGGAGCGCTCCAGCCTGGCGGTGGCGCTGGAGGACACGGTGCGCGAGTTCGCCGAGCGCGGTGAGCTGACCATCGAGTTGGACAACCGCCTGGCGCACATCCCGCTCAACCCCAACGACGAAATCCACCTGCTGCAGATCGTCCGCGAGGCGCTGTCCAACGTGGTCCGCCATGCCCACGCCGACTGCGCGCGGGTGGTGCTGGCCGAGGGCGAGGACGGCCAGGTGCTGGTCAGCATCGAGGACGATGGCGTGGGCCTTGACCCAACGCAGAACCGCAACGGCCACTATGGGCTTAGTATCATGCGCGAACGCAGCCAGACCCTCGGCGCCGACTTCCACATCGCCCCGCGCGAGCCGCGCGGCACGCGCGTCAGCCTGAGCTTCCAGCCACACCCCCTGTCCCAACGCCAGCGCGAGGAGTCCAGCCCATGACCGCCAGCCCCACCGACGATCGAGCCCGCATCCTGCTGGTGGACGACCACCCGATGATGCGCCGCGGGGTGATCCAGCTGCTGGAGTTCGAGGACGACCTCTGCGTGGTCGGCGAGGCCGGCAGCGGCGAGGAGGCCTTGCAACTGGCCGCCGAGCTGGACCCGGACATGATCCTGCTGGACCTCAACATGAAGGGCATGAACGGTCTGGAGACCCTGCGCGCGCTGCGCGAGAACGGGGTGGACGCGCGCATCGTGGTGTTCACCGTGTCCGACGACCGCGGCGACGTGATCAGCGTGCTGCGCGCCGGCGCCGACGGCTACCTGCTCAAGGACATGGAGCCCGAGCGCCTGCTGGAACACATCCGCCAGGCCGCCACCGGCCAGCTCAGCGTCAGCCCGCAGCTGACCCAGGTGCTGGCCCAGGCCCTGCGCGGCGACGAACACCCCAAGCGCCTGGAAGACCTGACCGACCGCGAACGGCAGATCCTCCGCCAGCTCGCCCAGGGCTTCAGCAACAAGATGATCGCCCGCAAGCTGGACATCACCGAAGGCACGGTGAAAGTCCACGTCAAGCGCGTGCTGCACAAGCTGGGCATGCGCTCGCGGGTGGAAGCGGCGGTATGGGCGGTGGAAAACCGGTTGGGTTGAGCGAAGCACGGCGCATCCCCGGAGCGCTCTTCGAGCGGACCTTGTCCGCGATAACCGGAATCACCGGCGCGATTCGCGGATGAGATCCGCTCCTACGCCGCCCCACCCACGCCATTCCCCTGTAGGAGCGCGCCCTGCGCGCGAATCGCGGGCAGGGCCCGCTCCTACAGGTTGCCTGGAGACATGGCATTCCTAACCGTAGGAGCGGACCTTGTCCGCGATAACCGGACGTCCCGGCGCGATTCGCGGATGAGATCCGCTCCTACGCCGCCCCACCCTCGTCATTCCCCTGTAGGAGCGCGCCCTGCGCGCGAATCGCGGGCAGGGCCCGCTCCTACAATTGGCGGATAACCGCGAGCGGTTATTCGCCCTACGCTCCCGGGAGGCTCTTCGTAGGAGCGAGCTTGCTCGCGAATGAGCCCCGCAGCGGAGTCTGTTCGCGAGCAAGCTCGCTCCTACGAGAAGCCATGCCCACCCGGTAACCGGACATACCGGCGCGATCCGCGGCCCCACGAAAAACCGCCGTACCTCCACAGGAGTAGCCGTCAGCACGAATTGACGCAGGTCATGTCGCCGCGCCTGGTCGCCGCCGGACACTGCGCACTCACCGCGCGGAGGTCGCCATGCACCCGAAGTCCCAGTTGCCCCTCGTGTATTCCTGTTCCGGCTGTTCCAACCTGGCCCAGTTGGCCAATGACCTGGCCCTGCGCCTGGACCGCGACGGCCTGGCGGAGATGTCCTGCATCGCCGGCGTCGGCGGCGACGTGCCGCCGCTGGTGAAGAAGGCCTGCTCCGGCCGGCCGATCCTCGCCCTGGACGGCTGCCACCTGCACTGCGTGCGCGGCTGCCTGGCGCGCCATGGGGTGATCCCGGCGCACGCGCTCACCCTCACCGAGTACGGGCTGCGCAAGCGCTACGGCGAAAGCAGTTCGCTCGACGATTTCGAGATGCTCTACGAGGAACTGCAGTTCCTCCTGCTCAGCAGCGCCTGAGCGCCGCTTCAGGCCTGCTGCGCCTGCACGCTGCGGGCGGCGCGCTGCAGGCCGTTCCACAGCCAGGGCGGCAGGCTGTCGGGGTCGAGGCTGTCGATCAGGTTCTTCAGCGCCAGGCCCAGTTCGGTGTCGCCCTCGATCACCAGGCGACGGCGGAAGAACAGGGTGTCGGGGTCCTCCTGACGCCCGGCCAGCAGCAGGAAGTCGCGCCAGCCGCCGCGGATGGTCACGCTGGGCACCGGGCCTTCCGCCAGGTGCAGGCCGTTGCGGCCGCGGGTGAGGTTCCAGCCCAGGCCCAGGTCGCTCACCTCCAGGCGCAGCCAGTGGCCCTCCAACAGATCGAAGTCCCCAGCTGCCAGGGGCGCGGCGAACAGGCGGTTGGCGGCGCGTTGCAGCACCGCCCGCTGCAGCGGCGCGGGTACCCGCGCGGCCAGTGGCAGCAGGCGTTCGGCGGCGCGCAGGGCGCCGGTTTCGAGATTCAGCACAGGTTCACCTCATCGCTGCGCAACATGCCGGGGCGGCCATGCCAGTAGCCGTTGCAACCTTCCACCGCCAGCGGCGGCGCAGCGCCGCGGCGCACCCGATCGAAGGCCTGGACCACTTCCACCATGCCCTGCGCCCGCGGGCTCAGGCGCAGCAGGTCGGCGCCGCAGTCGCGCAGCGAGGCGTAGTCGGCCAGCAGGTTGCCCGGCTCGCCGGACATCGTCTGGATGCCGTTGAGGGTGAACAGCGGCGCGCCTTCCTGGCTGAGCATCGACATCCCCTCCGGGTAGTTCTGGCAGCAGAACTGGCAGTCGTCCTTGGGCCGGTTCTCCGCGCGGGCGGTGAAGCAGCGCGCGGAGTACGCCAGGGGCAGGTGGCCGTAGGCGAACACCTCGGTTTCCAGGTCTTCCAGGCCCAGCTCCCGGGCCTGCTCCAGCACCGCCAGCACCTGCTCGCCGGAACACTCCACCGGCGGCACCCAGCGGCGCAGGCCGCAGCCGTGCAGCTCGGCCAGGGCATGGCCGTTGTACAGGTTCAGCGCCGGGCCGCCGACGAACTCGACGCCCAGGCCGTGCAGTATCTGCACCGCGCCCATGTCGTTGGCCTCCACCCGCAGCTCGCCGTTGCCGCACAGCCGGCGCAGCGCCGACAGCTCGGAGGCCGCCTCGATCAGCGCCAGCCCCGAGAGGAGGATTTCCGCCCCGCTCTGCTGCGCCAACTCGCGGCCCAGGCCCAGCCAGTCGTCCAGCGACAGGGCGCGGCGCTTGGAGCACACGGTCTCGCCGAGGTAGATGGCGTCCAGCGGCTGTTCGGCCATCTGCGCGTAGAAGTCCAGGAGTGTCCGGCGGTCCCAGTAGAACAGCACCGGCCCCAGGCTGAGTTTCATCAGGCTTTCCCTCACTGCCAGGAACGATGGTAGGCGCCCAGGGTGGTCTGGTGGCCTTCGGAAAGTTTCTCCAGCGCGGCCTGCCACTGCGCCTGCGGCTGGTAGCGCTCCGGCGCGCGGCGCCAGCTGTCCAGCGCCTGGCGCCAGACGCGGGTGACCTGCTCGACGTAGGCCGGGCTGCGCTGGCGGCCCTCGATCTTCACCGCCGCCACGCCGATCTGCGCCAGCTGCGGGATGAGGTCGATGGTGTTGAGGCTGGTGGGCTCCTCCAGGGCGTGGAAGCGCTGGCCGTCGACCACGAAGCGGCCCTTGCAGAGGGTCGGGTAGCCAGCCGGCTCGCCCGGCGCGTAGCGGTCGATCAGCACTTCGTTCAGGCGCGAGGTCAGCCCCTCGGGCTCCTCGCTCCAGCGCACCGCCTTGGCCGGCGAGCAGACGCCGCAGAGGTTCGGCGACTCGCCGGTGACGTAGGAGGACAGGTGGCAACGCCCCTCGGCCATGATGCACAGGCTGCCGAAGGCGAAGACCTCCACCGGCACCGGGCTGTTCGCCGCCACCTGGCGCACCTGGGCCAGCGACAGCACCCGCGGCAGCACCGCGCGGCGGATGCCGTAGCGCTCATGGTAGAAGGCCAGCGCCGCGACGTTGGTCGCCGAGCCCTGCACCGACAGGTGCAACGCCAGGTCCGGGTGGCGCCGCGCGGCGTAGCCGAGCACCGCGCAGTCGGCGGCGATCAGCGCGTCCACGCCCAGTTCGGCGGCGTGGTCCACGGCCCGCTGCCAGCGCGGCCAACCGGCGGCGCCGGGGTAGGTGTTGACCGCCAGGTAGAGCTGCCGGCCGGCCGCGCGGATCAACCCCAGGCCCTCCTGCAGTTGGCGGTCGTCGAGGTTCAGCCCGGCGAAGTGGCGGGCGTTGGTGTCGTCGCGGAAACCCACGTAGATGGCGTCGGCGCCTTCGCGCAGCGCCGACTTGAGGGCGGGCAGGCTGCCCGCCGGACATACCAGTTGCATGCTTCCCCCTTGCATGGAACGGCCGCCGCGCCTCGGCGAGGCCGGCGGCCAGGCTGACGTCAGCCGTACAGTTCGCTGAACGGCAGGTAGGCCACGGGCTCGCCGGCGGCGAGGGTGCGCCCCGCCTCCACCACCGCCAGGCCGTCGGCCCAGCTGGCGGCCAGCAGCATGGCCGAGCCCTGCTGCGGGTGGATTTCCACCCGGCTGACGCCACCGGTATCGGTCGCCAGGCGCGCCCGCAGGTACTGGCGGCGCTTGTTCGGCTGCGGCCAGGCGAAGGCCGCCGGCAGGTTCAGCGGCGCTACCGCTGTCTCGGCCAGCCCCTGGGCGCGGCGCAGGAAGGGCCGCGCCGCCACCAGGGCGGTGACCAGCGCCGCCGCCGGGTTGCCCGGCAGGCCCAGCCAAGGCTTGCCGGCCACGCTGCCAAAGGCCAGCGGCTTGCCCGGCTGCATCGCCAGGCGCCACAGGTGCAGCTCGCCGAGGGCGCCGACCGCCTGCTTGAGGTGGTCGCGCTCGCCCACCGAGACGCCGCCGCTGCTGATCAGCACGTCGCACTCGGCGGCGGCCAACTCCAGGGCGTCGCGGCTGGCGGCCAGGGTGTCGACCAGCACTTCGTATTCCTGTACGTCCAGGCCCCATTGGCGCAACAGGGCGCCGAGGCTGAAGCGGTTGGCGTTGTAGATCTGCCCCGGCGCCAGCGCCTGGCCGGGCTCGCGCAGCTCGTCGCCGCTGCTCAGCAGGCACACGCGCAGGCGCCGGTACACCGGCACCCGGGCCTGGCCCACGGCGGCCAGCAGGCCCAGTTCCTGGGGCCGCAAACGGTACCCGGCGCGCAACAGCGGCGCGCCCTGGAGCAATTCCTCGCCACGGCGGCGCACATGGCTGCCC
The DNA here is from genome assembly GCF_023516765.1 of Pseudomonas sp. R3.Fl. Lineage (NCBI taxonomy): Bacteria > Pseudomonadati > Pseudomonadota > Gammaproteobacteria > Pseudomonadales > Pseudomonadaceae > Pseudomonas > Pseudomonas sp. R3.Fl. Next base: position 5,116,468 of record NZ_JAMGSO010000001.1, on the reverse strand, counting down.
AGCGTGACCGCCGGCAACCACACGCGGTCGCCTTCGGCCCGGCAATCCTCCTGGGCCACCACGCTGTCGGCCCCCGGCGGCAAGGGCGCGCCGGTGAAAATGCGCACGGCGCAACCCGCCGGCAACGCCTGGTCGCCCGCCTCGCCGGCGGCGATGCAGCCGGCCAGCGCCAGGCTGCCGCCGCCCGCCGGCACGTCGGCCGCGCGCAGGGCGTAGCCGTCCATCGCGCTGTTGTCCCAGTGCGGCAGGTCGCAGGGGGCTACCAGGTCGCTGGCCAGCACCCGGCCGAGGGCATCGGCCAGGGCCACGGATTCCACCGCCGGCGGCGCCGGGGCGCGCGCCAGCAGCTCGGCCAGGGCCTCGTCCACCGGTTTCAGGCCGTGGCCGTCACAGCCGCAGCCGCTCATGACCGGCTGCCGCAGGCACAGGCGCCGCCGCCGCAGCCACCCTCGGGCCTGGGCGGGGTCTTCAGGTGCGGCACGAAGCTGCATGGCCGGGTGCGGCTGTCCAGCTGCGCGGCGAGGATTTCCCGCCAGGCGGTGCGGCAGGCGCCGGGCGAGCCGGGCAGGCAGCAGACCAGGGTGCCGTTGGTGACGCCGGCCAGGGCCCGCGACTGGATGCTGGAGGTGCCGATCTCGCCCAGGGAGACCTGGCGGAAGAGTTCGCCGAAGCCCTCGACGCGCCGCTCCAGCAGCGGCTCGACGGCCTGCGGGGTGTTGTCGCGGGCGGTGAAGCCGGTGCCGCCGGTGATCAGCCCGACCTGGATGCGTGGGTCGGCGATCCAGGCGCAGACCACCGCGCGGATCTGGTGGATGTCGTCCACCACCAGGCGCCGCTCGGCCAGCACGTGGCCAGCCTCGCGCAGGGCGTCGGCCAGGCTCTGGCCGGAGTCGTCGGTTTGCAGGGTGCGGGTGTCGCTGACGGTCAGCACGGCGATCTGCAGGCTCTGGAAGTCCTGCGTGGCCAGGTGGCTCATGGCTGCCTCCGGGGAAGGATGAGACTGCGGCCAGCCTGCGCCTCGGCGGCTGGCCTGCCCATTCCTCGGAAGAGGTAGCGCGACTATTTGTCCCAGCGTTGCGCCGCGGCCTGGTCGCTGCAGCGGCCTTCCACCCAGCGCGGGCCTTCGGCGGTGTCTTCCTTCTTCCAGAAGGGCGCGCGGGTCTTGAGGTAGTCCATGACGAAGTTGCAGGCGTCGAACGCCGCCTGGCGGTGGGCGCTGGCGGTGCCGACGAAGACGATGGGCTCGCCCGGCTCCAGGCGGCCGATGCGGTGGAGGATCTCCAGGCGCAGCAGCGGCCAGCGCTCCCGGGCTTCGTCGGCGATCTTCTCCAGGGCCCTCTCGGTCATGCCCGGGTAGTGTTCGAGGAACATGCCGCCGACCTCGCGGCCGTCGTTGAAGTCACGCACGTAGCCGACGAAGCCGACCACCGCGCCGATGCCGACGTTGGCGGCATGCAGCGCGTTGACCTCGGCGCCGGGGTCGAAGGGGCTTTCCTGGACGCGCACGGCCATGGCCTCAGCCTCCGGTGACGGTGGGGAAGAAGGCCACCTCGTCGCCATCGGCGAGGGGCTCGTCGAGGGCGCACAACTCCTGGTTGCGCGCGCACATCAGGTTCTGCTCGGCCAGCACCTGCCAGGCGCCGCCGCGTTGCAGCAGGTGCTCGCGCAGGCCGTCGACGCTGGCGAAGGCCTCGCTCCAGCCCAGCTGCTCGCCGTCCAGGCCGAGGGCCTCGCGGTAACGGGCGAAGTATTGCACGCGGATCATCGGCCCTCCTCCGCACGGTAGTGGCCGCTCTTGCCGCCGAGCTTCTCCAGCAGGCGCACGCCCTCGATGGTCATGCCCTTGTCCACGGCCTTGCACATGTCGTAGATGGTCAGCGCGGCGACGCTGGCGGCGGTCAGCGCTTCCATCTCCACGCCGGTCTGCCCGGCCAGCTTGCAGCGCGCCTCGATGCGCACGGCGTCCTCACCATCGGCCTGCAGCTCGACCTTGACGCTGGTGAGCAGCAGCGGGTGGCACAGCGGGATGAGTTCATGGGTGCGCTTGGCCGCCTGGATGCCGGCGATGCGCGCCACGGCGAAGACGTCGCCCTTGGGGTGGCCGCCGTCCTGGATCAGGCGCAGGGTCTCCGGGCGCATGCGCACCCGCGCTTCGGCCACGGCTTCACGGGAGGTCACCGCCTTGTCGGTGACGTCGACCATGTTGGCGCGGCCCTGGGAATCGAGATGGGTGAGCAAGGAAGGTCTCCGGGTAGAACGAGCGATGGCAACCAGTGTACGCCCTGGATGGGCCGTGGGGGGCCTGGCGGATGGTGAAAAAGGAGGGGGATTGTATACAGAAAGAGGTAGGGCGGGTTCGCGAGCAAGCTCGCTCCTACGAAGAGCGGGGGGATGGTGCTTTTTTGCTTGCGAATGGGAGTTGCCAGCTGTCCGTTACCCTCTCCCAGAGGGAGAGGGGGCCGTTCGGCGTGGACGGAAAGTTCGGCCTCAACCTGTAGGAGCGAGCTTGCTCGCGAACAGGACCCGCCGGCTGACTGCATGGCCTCCCGTTCTGCCCAACGGTCCCCTCTCCCGCTTGCGGGGGAGGGTTAGGGTGGGGGGGCGAGTTCAGGCCGAGCACTGGAGCAGCGGCGAAGTCCGTAACCCTCTCCCCAGCCCTCTCCCTGAAGGGAGAGGGGGTTGTCTGTGCATCGGGGAAGACTCGCGTACTCCGGCCAGCCCAGCAGGAGCCCAGCCGGGCCCGCGTTTACAGATGCGCCTCGGCGAACTCCGCCAGCACCGAGCGCGGTACCCCTTGCAGGGTCACGTGCACGCCGTGGGGGAAGTCCTTGAAGCGTTCGGTCAGGTAGGTCAGGCCGGAGCTGGTGGCCGACAGGTAGGGGGTGTCGATCTGCGCCAGGTTGCCCAGGCAGATCACCTTCGAGCCATTGCCCGCGCGGGTGATGATGGTCTTCATCTGGTGCGGGGTGAGGTTCTGGCACTCGTCGATGAGGATCAGGCTCTGCTGGAAGCTGCGGCCGCGGATGTAGTTCAGCGATTTGAACTGCAGCGGCACCTTGCTGAGGATGTAGTCGACGCTGCCGTGGGTGCATTCGTCGTCCGAATGCAGGGCTTCCAGGTTGTCGGTGATGGCCCCCAGCCAGGGCTCCATCTTCTCGGCCTCGGTGCCGGGCAGGAAGCCGATGTCCTCGTCCAGGCCCTGCACGCTGCGGGTGGCGATGATGCGCCGGTAGCGCTTGGTGACCATGGTCTGCTCGATGGCCGCGGCCAGGGCCAGGATGGTCTTGCCCGAGCCGGCGGCGCCGGACAGGTTGACCAGGTGGATGTCCGGGTCGAGCAGCGCGTACAGCGCCAGCGACTGGTACAGGTCGCGCGGGCGCAGGCCCCAGGCTTCCTGGTGCAGCAGCGGCTCCTGGTGCAGGTCGAGGATCAGCAGTTCGTCCTGCTGGATGCCCTTGATCCAGCCGACAAAGCCCTGCTCGTCGACGATGAACTCGTTGATGTGCACCGCCGGCAGGTTGTCGGTGAGCTGCACGCGGTGCCAGGTGCGGCCGTGGTCCTGGCGCGTCTCGACCTTGCTGACGCGGTCCCAGAACGAGCCGTTCAGCGAGTGGTAGCCGCGCGGCAGCAGGGCCACGTCGTCGATCAGCTGGTCGGTGTGGTAGTCCTCCGCCGCCACCCCGCAGGCGCGCGCCTTCAGGCGCATGTTGATGTCCTTGGTGACCAGCACCACCCGGCGGCTGCTGTTGCGGCTCTGCAGCTCGACCAGCTGGTTGATGATCTTGTTGTCGTTGAGGTGCTCCGGCAGCCAGGTGATCGGCTCGGCGCGCTTGCTCATGAGGATCGACAGGCTGCCGCAGGGGCCGCTCTTGCCACGCTGGATGGGAACGCCGTCCTCCACCTGCTCCGGGCTCGCCTCGCCCAGCACCTGGTCGATCAGGCGGATGGCCTGGCGGCATTCGGCGGCGACGGAGTGTTTACCGGTCTTGAGCTTGTCGAGTTCCTCCAGCACCGTCATCGGGATGGCGACGTGGTGTTCCTGGAAGTTGAGCAGGGCGTTGGGATCGTGGATCAGAACGTTGGTGTCGAGGACGTAGAAGATCGGCTGGGTGGTGCTGGAACGTCCGTGGTCATCCATACGCGTGTCACCTCATTCTGGGGGCGTTACGACGGAATGCCGTGACAGCGCTCCGCCGTGCGGTGAGACGCCGACTCTCGATGCCGGGGCTCGAGAGGGGTGCAAGCAAGGGACGGGCCGGGGCCGCCACCTGTCTGCAGGGTTCGGCGGTCTACGGCTCCAGAAATACAGGAAAAATTGTGACGGTAGAAAGTCTTTTTCCTTATCAGGCGAATTTTTTTCGCCGGCTGACGAAATACCTTGGCGCGGCTGCGTTACGGCGCTAATTTTATTAATCCGATCATCGGCTTATCCGCACCCGATCGCCCTCCCGCGCCCCGCCTCATTGGCCCCGCCTATCGTCCCCATGGGTGGAGCCGGCCCCGGCAACTCCCTACAATCGCCCGACGCTTCGAGGAGACCGCACGATGCTGATGGTGATTTCCCCCGCCAAGACCCTGGACTACGAGACCCCGCCGGTCACCGACCGCCACACCCTGCCGCTGCACCTGGACGATGCACAGGAGCTGATCGGCGTGCTGCGCGAGATGACCCCGGCGCAGATCGGCAGCCTGATGAGCCTGTCGGACAAGCTCGCCGGCCTGAACGCCGCGCGCTACGCCAGCTGGCACCCCGACTTCAGCCCGGCCAACGCCAAGCAGGCGCTGCTGGCCTTCAAGGGCGACGTCTACACCGGCCTTGCCGCCGAGGACTTCGACGCCGCCGACTTCGACTTCGCCCAGCGCCACCTGCGCATGCTCTCCGGCCTTTATGGCGTGCTGCGGCCGCTGGACCTGATGCAGCCCTACCGCCTGGAGATGGGCACCAGGCTGGCCAACGCCCGCGGCGCCAACCTCTATGAGTTCTGGGGCGAGCGCATCAGCGCCTGGCTGAATCAAGACCTCGCCGAGCAGGGCGACGCCGTGCTGCTCAACCTGGCCTCCAACGAATACTTCGGCGCGGTGAAGCGCAAGGCGCTGGACGCCCGCATCATCGACACCGAGTTCAAGGACCTGAAGAACGGCCAGTACAAGATCATCAGCTTCTACGCCAAGAAGGCCCGCGGCCTGATGGCGCGCTACGTGATCAAGGAGCGCCTGACCGACCCCGAGGGCCTGAAGGACTTCGACTACGCCGGCTACCGCTTCGATGCCAAAGCCTCCTCCGCCGACCGCCTGGTGTTCCTCCGCAACCACCCCGAAGCCTGACCTGCCCCGAAAAGCGGCGGCCGCCCGGCCGCCGCCCGCCCCGCTTCCCGCCTTCTTACCCACACGCCGAAAACGGGTACTGCTACCGTTCGTCGGCAACCGCGCTGGCTTTGCAAAAATTTTTCTCGCCCCCGCGCGCCATCACCACGGCAGAAAAGCGCCTTTTTTGCCATCGCGCATGTAATCCATTGGCCATTAAAAGCACCCCGCCATTACATGCAATTCACGATTGCAAGTTGCACGAAATACCTTGAAACACCCTCCCCGACATCCTGAACGGCAGCTGAACGAAGTGTAAAACGGCTGAATCACCGCGGAACTTTTTCCAATCCTTGCATTTTGCAAGTCCGCCAAAAACGACAATCGTGTTTCAGCTTGATATCAAAAGCGCCTTATTTGATGGCGATTGGATATTTAATTCCGATTACCCCTCAGGATGGGTGGCAGGAACTATCGAGCGGCCTCGAACATCCTACTTCCGCAACGCCCATCATGGGTTTGTTGCCCATAACCAGGTTTTTCGAAAACGCATCGAGCGCTGCTCGAGGGACTCGTTCAACCTGAATAATTTCAATGAGTTATGAAATTAATGCAGAACTCCAAGGCAAACTTTAGCGCATCAGAAGAGTGCAATTAGTTCTAACTTTGCAATCACCCTGAAACATTAAAGTGCATACCGCGGAATTCTGCCCGAATTGAGTGCAGAAAATTCGAGTCACTCACGGACTGCCTGAAGCGGCGCGCCTGACAGGGGCGCCGCAGCAAAAGGGAATTGGCCAGAAGGCCAACTTTTAACAGCTCGACAAAGCAGAGGTGAATACGATGCGTATCAGCATCTTTGGTCTTGGCTACGTCGGTGCAGTATGCGCCGGTTGCCTGTCCGCCCGTGGTCACGAAGTGATCGGCGTGGACGTTTCCACCACCAAGATCGACCTGATCAACCGCGGCAAGTCGCCCATCGTCGAACCGGGGCTGGAGCCCCTGCTGGAACAGGGCATCCGCACCTCGCGGCTGTCGGGCACCACCGACTTCAAGCAGGCGGTGCTGGACAGCGACGTCTCCTTCATCTGCGTCGGCACCCCGAGCAAGAAGAACGGCGACCTAGACCTGGGCTACATCGAGAGCGTCTGCCGCGAGATCGGCTACGCCATCCGCGAGAAGGCCGGCCGCCACACGGTGGTGGTGCGCAGCACCGTGCTGCCGGGCACCGTGAAGAACGTGGTGATCCCGATCATCGAGGACTGCTCGGGCAAGAAGGCCGGGGCCGACTTCGGCGTGGGCACCAACCCTGAGTTCCTGCGCGAGAGCACCGCGATCAAGGACTACGACTTCCCGCCCATGACCGTCATCGGCGAGCTGGACGCGCAGACCGGCGACCTGCTGGAGGAAATCTACCGCGAGCTGGACGCGCCGATCATCCGCAAGTCCATCGAAGTCGCGGAGATGATCAAGTACACCTGCAACGTCTGGCACGCCGCCAAGGTCACCTTCGCCAACGAGATCGGCAACATCGCCAAGGCTGTCGGCGTCGACGGCCGCGAGGTGATGGACGTGGTCTGCCAGGACCGCAAGCTGAACCTGTCGCGCTACTACATGAAGCCCGGCTTCGCCTTCGGCGGTTCCTGCCTGCCCAAGGACGTGCGCGCCCTCACCTACCGCGCCGGCCAGCTGGACGTCGAGCACCCGATGATCGGCTCGATCATGCGCAGCAACGCCTACCAGGTGCAGAAGGCCTTCGAGATCATCACCGCCCACGGCAGCCGCAAGGTCGGCCTGCTCGGCCTGTCGTTCAAGTCCGGCACCGACGACCTGCGCGAGAGCCCGCTGGTGGAGCTGGCCGAGATGCTCATCGGCAAGGGCTACGAGCTGCAGATCTTCGACCGCAACGTCGAGTACGCCCGCGTCCACGGCGCGAACAAGGAGTACATCGAGTCGAAGATCCCCCACGTCTCCTCGCTGCTGGTCTCCGACCTCGACCAGGTGGTGAAGACCTCCGACGTGCTGGTGCTGGGCAACGGCGACGAGCTGTTCGTCGACGTGGTGAACCAGGCGCCGCAGGGCAAGAAGGTGGTCGACCTGATCGGCTTCATGTCCCACGGCTCCGACGAGCGCGCCGAAGGCATCTGCTGGTAAGCGCTGCCGGCTCTTCGTAGGAGCGAGCTTGCTCGCGAACGCTCCTCCCGGCGGTACCGGTGCCGGGGCGGTTCGCGAGCAAGCTCGCTCCTACGGGAGCCCACCTGTTCCCACGAAGCCAAGACGCGACTGACGGACCTGACCATGGACGCATACAAACGAGCCCTCGGCGAAGCCACCGGCTGGCTGGCCTTCCTCTGCCTGCTGATGGGCCTGGCGCTGATCGTGCCCCCCACGGTGTTCGACCCCAATGCCCGCGACTTCCTGCTGATCATCGGCGCGGTGGGCATCTGGCGCTATTCCATGGGCGGTCTGCACTTCCTGCGCGGCATGCTCTTCCTGCACGTCGTCTACCCGCACTACAAGCGGCGCCTGCGCAAGCTCGGCAAGGCGGCGGACCCGTCCCACGTCTACCTGATGGTCACCAGTTTCCGCATCGACGCCATGACCACCTCCATGGTCTACCGCTCGGTGATCCAGGAGGCCATCGCCTGCGGCTACCCGACCACCGTGGTCTGCTCCATCGTCGAGATGTCCGACCAGGTGCTGATCAAGCAGCAGTGGCAGAAGCTCAACCCGCCCACCCACGTGAAGCTGGACTTCGTGCGCATCCCCGGCACCGGCAAGCGCGACGGCCTGGCCCACGGCTTCCGCGCCATCTCCCGGCACATGCCCGACGAAGGCTCGGTGGTGGCGGTGATCGACGGCGACACCGTGCTCGAACCCGGCGTGGTCCAGGCCACGGTGCGCTGGTTCAAGCTGTTCCCCCAGGTCGGCGGCCTGACCACCAACGAATTCTGCGAGGTGCAGGGCGGCTACGTGATGAGCCAGTGGCACAAGCTGCGCTTCGCCCAGCGCCACATCAACATGTGCTCCATGGCCCTGTCCAAGCGCGTGCTGACCATGACCGGGCGCATGTCGGTGTTCCGCGCCGCCGTGGTCACCGACCCCGACTTCATCGCCGACGTCGAGGCCGACCACCTGGACCACTGGCGCCTGGGGCGCTTCCAGTTCCTCACCGGCGACGACAAGTCCAGCTGGTACAGCCTGATGCGCCTGGGCTACGACACCTTCTACGTGCCGGACGCAGCCATCAACACCGTCGAGCACCCGCCGGAGAAGAGCTTCGTCAAGGCCAGCCGCAAGCTGATGTTCCGCTGGTACGGCAACAACCTGCGGCAGAACTCCCGCGCCCTGGGCCTGGGCCCGCGGCGCCTGGGCTGGTTCACCACGGTGGTGCTGTTCGACCAGCGCCTGTCCATGTGGACCTGCCTGCTGGGCCTGGTGGCGGCGATCATCGCCAGCATCAAGTACAGCATCACCTTCCTGCTGGTGTACCTGCTGTGGATCGGCATCACCCGCCTGATCCTCACCCTGCTGCTGTCGCTGTCCGGCCACCCGATCGGCCCGGCCTACCCGCTGATCCTCTATTACAACCAGATCGTCGGCGCCCTGGTGAAGATCTACGTGTTCTTCCGCCTCGACCAGCAGTCCTGGACGCGCCAGAGCACCAAGCTCGACCGCGGCCTGAACAGCTACCAGCGCTGGTTCAACACCTGGTCCTCGCGCGCCATGACCTTCTCTGCCGCCAGTGTGTTCGTCGCCGTACTCCTGACGATCGTATGACCCCTTGAGCAACCGGCCCGCGGCCGATCCGACCCGTTTCGAACATAGGACCGACTTCATGAATACCGCCGTCAACGTCAACGTCGTGCACGAATCCGAAGCCCAGCGCCAGCACGCGCGGGTCAAGCTGCCCGCGCGCATCCGCTACATCGGCGCCAACCGCGAGGGCGTCGACGCAAGGCTGCTGGACCTTTCCGCCGGCGGCTTCGCCTTCACTGCCAGCGGCGCGCCTATCCAGGTCGGCGACCTGCACAAGGGCAAGCTGCTGTTCCAAATCGACAGCATCAGCTTCGCCCTGGAAGTGGAGTTCCAGGTGCGCTCCTTCGACCCGGACAGCCGCCGCACCGGCTGCGAGTTCCAGCACCTGAAGCCGCGCGAGGTCGCCGCCCTGCGCTACCTGATCACCGCGTACCTGGCCGGCGAGGTGGTCAGCGTCGGCGACATGCTCAACACCCTGCAGCGCGAGAACTTCACCAAGGCCCGCAAGCACGGCGGCGCCGGCGGCGGCATGGGCTTCTTCGGGCGCATCCGCGCGGTGACCCTGAGCACCGCCATCTTCGTGGTCGGCGTCGGCGCCTTCGCCTTCATCCTCAACCAGCTGTACAACCTGTACTTCGTCACCCATGCCGACTCCGGCGTGGTCAACATCCCCGCCCAGCAGATCACCATGCCCCGCGAGGGCACCGTCGACAGCCTGGTGCAGATGGACGCCGAAGTGGCCAAGGGCGCGCCCATCGCCACCTTCTCCACCAGCCTGCTGGACCTGCTCAAGGGCAACCTGTCCGACGAGCAGCTCAACCCCGGCAACATCGAGAAGCTCTTCGGCCACCAGCTCAAGGGCACCCTCACCAGCCCCTGCGACTGCCGGGTGATCGAGCAGCGCGTCGCCAACGGCCAGTACGCCAACAAGGGCGACGTGATCTTCACCCTGGCCCCGCGCGAGGCCAGCGCCACCGTCGAGGCGCGCTTCGCCTACCGCAACGCCGCCGAACTCTCACCGGGCACCCAGGTGCACTTCCAGATCGCCGGCGACAGCGAAGTGCGCAGCGGCCGCATCCTGCGCACCGCGCCGGTGGACGGCGACCTGTCGTCGGAAATCCGCGCGCAGATCCAGCCCGACCAGCCGCTGGACAGCCAGCTCGCCGGGCGCCCGGCGGAAGTCAGCATCGGCGGCCTGCCCGGCCGCACCCTGCTGAACAAGGCCATGGCCATGGCCACCGCGCGCTGAGGACCCAAGCATGAACGCCATCGCCCACCATCCGCTGCGCGGCGCCGCCCTGGCCCTGGCCATCGGCCTGGCCGCCGGCTGCGCCGGCCTGCCGGACCAGCGCCTGGCCGACGAAGCCATGGCCCGCGGCGACATCGCCACCGCCCAGGCCAACTACCAGGCCCTGGCCACCCTCGGCTACACCGACGCGCAGATCGGCCTGGCCGACATGCAGGCCGCCAGCGGCGACAGCGCGGCCCAGGCCAAGGCAGAGAAGCTCTACCGCGACGCCGCCGAGACCTCGCCGCGGGCCCGCGCGCGCCTGGGCAAGTGGCTGGCAGCCAAGCCCGGCGCCACCGACGCCGAGCACCGCGAGGCCGAGCAACTGCTCAACCGCGCCTTCAACGAAGGCGAGGACAGCGCCCTGGTGCCGCTGATCGTGCTCTACCTGCAGTACCCGCAGGCCTGGCCGGGGGTCAACCCGCAGCAGCGCATCGACCAGTGGCGCGCCCAGGGCCTGCCCCAGGCGGACCTGGCGCAGATCATCCTGTACCGCACCCAGGGCACCTACAACCAGCACCTGGGCGAGATCGAGCAGGTCTGCCAGCGCTGGCTGACGCGCATGGACGTGTGCTGGATGGAGCTGGCCACCGTGTACCAGGTGCAGGGCGACGCGGACAAGCAGAAGGCCCACCTCGACCGCCTGCGCGCCGCGTACAAGGCCGGCCGGGTGCCGCCGGAGCGGGTGGAATCGGTGGCCCAGGTGCTGGCCGACGCCGACCTCGGCAAGCCCGACCCGCAGACCGCCCAGGCCCTGCTCGGCGAACTGGCGCCGACCTACCCCGCGGCCTGGGTCGACCTCGCCAAGCTGCAGTACGACTACCCCGAGCTGGGCGACGTCGAGCAGATGCTCGACTACCTGAAGAAAGCCCAGGACGCCGCCCAGCCGCGCGCCGAGCTGCTGCTCGGGCGCCTGTACTACGACGGCAAGTGGATGCCCCAGGACCCGCAGAAGGCCGAGCAGCACCTGCTCAAGGCCGCCGCCAGCGAACCCCAGGCGCACTACTACCTGGGGCAGATCTACCGCCGCGGCTTCCTCGGCAAGGTCTACCCGCAGAAGGCCGCCGACCACCTGCTGATCGCCGCCCGCGCGGGCCAGGCCAGCGCCGACATGGCCCTGGCCCAGCTCTGGTCGCAAGGCCGCGGCGTACAGCCCAACCGCGTCAACGCCTACGTCTTCGGCACCCTGGCGCAGCGCCAGCAGATACCCCAGGCCGGCGACCTGATGAGCGAACTGCAACCGCAGCTGCAGCCGGCCGAACTGAGCCAGGCGCAGCAGCTGCTCAAGCGCGAGGAACAGGCCCGCGGCGCCAACTGGCAGGCCACCGTCAGCCTCATGCAGAACGAACAGGAACAAGAAAGCCTATGAAGCGCCCCGACCCGACCTCCGCCCCGCTGTTCCAACCGATCCGCCTGGCCCGCGCCATCCGCCGCGCCCGGCTGTTCCCGGCGATGCTCGGCGCCGGCATGAGCCTGGCCGGCACCCTGTTCGCCGCCGGCGCCTGGGCCGACGACACGCCGCCCAAGAACTACGGCATCGACATCAAGATCACCGCCGAGTCCGAGGACGATCGCGACCTGGGCACCGCCCACGGCGGCGACCTCAACGGCATCGGCATCGACCTGCGGCCCTGGGCCTTCGGCCAGTGGGGCCAGTGGAGCGCCTACGTGATGGGCCAGGCGGTGGCCGCCACCGACACCATCCAGACCGACACCCTGCAGTCCGACGAAGTCGACGCCAGCGGCCGCGACAGCAGCGACCACAAGCGCGAGCCCGACGACGCCTACCTCGCCCTGCGCGAGTTCTGGGTGGACTACGCCGGCCTCACCCAGTACCCCGGCGAGCACCTGCGCTTCGGCCGCCAGCGCCTGCGCGACGACAGCGGCATGTGGCAGGACACCAATATCGAGGCGCTGAACTGGACCTTCGACACCACCCTGCTGCGCGCCCACCTGGGCGCCGCCCAGCGCTTCTCCGAGTACCGCACCGACATCACCGACCTGGCGCCGGAAGACGAGGACCGCACCCACGTCTTCGGCGACATCTCCACGCAATGGGCGCCACACCACTGGGTGGGCCTGCGCCTGCACCACAGCGATGACAGCGGCAACCTGCCGGATGCGGGCGAGACCATCGACTCGCTGGACAAGCGCTCCACCGGCGACCTCACCTGGGTCGGCATCGAGGCCAACGGCGACGGCTACAACTACCGCTCGCAGATGCCGCTGAACTACTGGGCCAGCGCCACCTGGCTGACCGGCAACCGCGACCGCCTGACCAGCGCCGCGGTGGACGGCGAGCGCGTGGCCACCGGCAAGCAGAGCGGCGACGTCAACGCCTACGGCGTCGACCTGGGCCTGCGCTGGAACATCGACGAGCAGTGGCGCGCCGGTGTCGGCTACGCCCGCGGCAGCGGCGGCGGCCACGACGGCGAAGACCAGTACGAGCAGACCGGCCTGCAGAGCAACCGCTCCAACTTCACCGGCACCCGCGCCCGCGTGCACCGCTTCGGCGAGGCCTTCCGCGGCGAGCTCTCCAACCTGCAGGACGCCACCGTGTTCGGCGCCTGGCAACTGCGCGACGACTACGACGCCAGCGTCGTGTACCACAAGTTCTGGCGCGTGGACGGCGACTCGGACATCGGCAACAGCGGCATCACCGCGCCCCTGGAGAACAACTCCAAGGACATCGGCCAGGAAGTCGACCTGGTGGTCACCAAGTACTTCAAGCAGGGCCTGCTGCCCGCCTCGATGAGCCAGTACATCGACGAGCCCTCGGCCCTGGTGCGTTTCCGCGGCGGCGTCTTCAAGCCCGGCGACGCCTACGGCAGCCACGTCGACTCGACGATGCACCACGCCTTCGTCGATTTCATCTGGCGCTTCTGAGGATCAGGGCGATGCGAGCTGGCAGTCACTGGTTCCCCGCGTTCGCGGGGATGACGGAAAACCCCTCCCGCGTGCGAACGGGCACGGGGAGCGCGGGGGTTCGCATCCCCCGCCCGGCGACCGTCACTCCCGCGCACGCGGGAGCCCAGCGCCTTCCGGCTCCACGCCCACAGGGAGAACCCACCATGAACCGCCATCCGCTCCCCCTGGCCGCCCTGCTGCTCGGCGGCCTGCTGGTCGCCACGGGCCCCGCCTGGGCCTCGACCCCGGCGGCCAACGCCAAGGACGCCGAGGCCAGCGAGCAGCCCTCGCCGGCCAACCAGCCCGGCCACGTCCAGGGCCTCAAGGAAACCGGCAACTACACGGTCACCGCGCTGCCCGAGGGCCCGCTGCACCTGGACCCGCCGAAGCTGCCCGACCTCTCCGGCTACACCGCCGAGGCGGTGGCGAAGAAGATCGTGCGCAAGCCCGGCGGCAAGGCCGTGGTGCAGCGCATGGTGCAACAGCAGCCGCTGAAGGAGTTCACCGGCGGGCAGAACCGCCTGGCCGAGTGGGTCAAGCGCCAGCGGCAGATGCCCCAGGCGATCTTCATCGAGGGCGGCTACGTCAACCTCGCGCAGCTGGCCGGCAAGCTCGGCAAGGCGCTGGAGCAGGTCGAGCCCGGCGTGTACGTCGCCCGCCTGCCCATCGTGGTCAGCCAGGGCGCGACCCTGGAGGTCGACGGCAAGGTCAAGGAACTGCGCCTGTCCCAGGACCGCGGCGCCTTCCTGGTCAACGACGGCAAGCTGTTCATCCGCGACACCAAGGTCACCGCCTGGAACGAGGCGAAAGGCGAGCCGGCCTGGTTCAAGAGCCCCAACGAGTTCCGCCCCTTCCTGATCTCCTGGGGCGGCGCCGAGGCCTACCTGGTCGACAGCACCTTCCAAAGCTTCGGCTACAACGCCTCCAAGGCCTACGGCATCTCCATCTCGCAGTACAGCCCGGGCATGGACAAGACCATGAAGCGCCCGCGGCCCAAGGGCTGGGTGATCGGCTCGACCTTCGTCGACAACTGGTACGGCTTCTACTGCTACGAGGCCGACGACCTGGTGGTGCGCGGCAACACCTACCGCGACAACGTCATCTACGGCATCGACCCGCACGACCGCTCGCACCGCCTGATCATCGCCGAGAACACCGTGCACGGGACGAAGAAGAAGCACGGCATCATCGTCTCGCGCGAGGTCAACGACAGCTGGATCTTCCACAACAAGACCTACGACAACCACCTCTCCGGGATCGTCCTGGACCGTAATTCCGAGCGCAACCTGGTGGCCTACAACGAGGTGTACCGCAACCACTCCGACGGCATCACGCTGTACGAGAGCGGCGACAACCTGATCTACGGCAACCAGGTGCTGGGCAACCGGCGCCACGGCATCCGCATCCGCAACAGCGTGAACATCCGCCTGTACGAGAACCTCGCCGCCGGCAACAAGCTGATCGGCGTGTACGGGCACATCAAGGACCTGTCCAACACCGACCGCAACATCGACCTCGACCCCTTCGACACCAAGGTGTCGCTCATCGTGGTCGGCGGCAAGCTGGTGGGCAACGGCTCAGGTCCCTTGTCGGTGGATTCGCCGCTGTCGCTGGAACTCTACAAGGTGGCCATGCTCGGCCCGACCAAATCCTCGGGCATCAGCTTCAACGGCGTGCTCGGCGAGAAGCAGGACCAGATCCTCGACCTGCTCGTGCGCCAGCAGCGCGCCGTGCTGATCGACCCCGTGGAAAGCCAGGCCGAACTGCAGAATTGAGGACCCGTACCATGACCATCCGCCCCCATCGTCTGCTGCGCCTGTCGACTCTGGCCGCCGGCCTGCTGCTGGCCCACGGTATTCTTGCTGCGGGCGCCGCCGACGCCGGCGCGCCGACCTACAGCGCCCTGCCCGCCGCCGGCCTGTGCCCGGCCGCGGCCGACGACAAGGCCTACAACACCAAGTACCTGGGCTTCTTCACCCACCTGGTGCCGGCCCAGGAAGACTGGCTGTTCCGCACCACCTACGACCTGCGCACCGACTTCGGCACCACGCCCGAGGGCTGGCGCGAACTCAAGGCGCTGAACGAGGCGTTGCAGCGCCGCGGCGTCGAGCTGATGGTGGTCTACCAACCCACCCGCGGCCTCATCAACCGCGAGAAGCTCACCCCCGAGGAGAAGGCCGCGTTCAACTACGAACTGGCGAAGAAGAACTACCTGGCGACCATCGCCAAGTTCCGCGAGGCCGGCATCTACACCCCGGACTTCTCGCCGCTGTTCGACGAGAAGGAAGCCCACCCCTACTACTTCAAGGGCGACCACCACTGGACGCCCTACGGCGCCATGCGCAGCGCGAAGATCGCCGCCGAAACCCTGAAAGAGATGCCCGCCTACGCGGACATCCCGAAGAAGGAATTCGAAAGCAAGCGCGTGGGCCTGCTGTCCAAGCTCGGCACCTTCCACAAGGCCGCCGCGCAACTGTGCGGCAGCAGCTACGCGCCGCAGTACGTCGACCGCTTCGAGACCGAGCCGGTGGGCGACAGCGGCGGCGGCGACCTGTTCGGCGACGGCGGCGACCCGCAGGTGGCGGTGGTCGGCACCTCCAACAGCGGCCCGGCGTACAACTTCGTCGGCTTCCTGGAGCAGTACGGCAAGGTCGACATCCTCAACAACGCCGTCTCCGGCGGCGGCTTCGACAGCTCGCTGCTGGCCTATCTGACCAGCAAGGAATTCCACGACAAGCCGCCGAAGATCCTGGTCTGGGAATTCGCCACCCACTACGACATGGCGCAGAAGAGCTTCTACCGCCAGGCCATGCCCCTGGTGGCCAACGGCTGCGCCGAGCAGAAGGCCGTGCTCAGCCGCAAGGTCAAGCTGCACGCCGGGCGCAACGAGGTGCTGCTCAACAGCGGCGCGCTGCCGATCCGCAGCGGCAGCTACACCGCCGACGTCACCTACAGCGACCCGGGCATCCACGAGCTGAAGAACACCGTCTGGTACATGAACGGCCGCCGCGAGCAGCTGAAGATCGAGCAGTCCAAGGCCGTCGACACCGGCGGGCGCTACGTCTTCGAACTGCGCAACGACGAGGACTGGCCGGACCAGCAGTTCCTCTCCCTGGAGATCGAGGCGCCGGACGACATGCCGGCCGGCCTCGAGGTCGAGGCGAAGCTGTGCCAGACCCCGCAGATCAAGGCCACCGCCAGTACCGTGGCCGGGAGGTAATCCATGTCCATCCAGCGACTTTCCCGCAACAAGGGCCTGCGCCTGCTGTGGCCGGCCATGGCCCTGAGCAGCCTCGGCGCCCTCTACGGGCAGAGCAGCCAGGCCGCCGACCTGGTGCCGCCGCCGGGCTACTTCGCCGCGGTCGGCGAGCGCAAGGGCGACGCCGACAGCTGCCCGGCGGTGCCCGCGCCCTACACCGGCTCGCTGCAGTTCACCAGCAAGTACGAGGGCTCGGACTCGGCGCGCGCCACCCTCAACGCCGCCGCCGAGGGCAAGTTCCGCGAGCAGATCAAGGACATCACCGAGATGGAGCGCGGCACCACCAGGCTCATCACCCAGTACATGCGCAGCGGCCACAAGGGCGACCTGGACTGCGCGCTGAACTGGCTGACCACCTGGGCCCGGGCCGACGCCCTGGAAAGCGCCGACTTCAACCACACCGGCAAGTCCATGCGCAAATGGGCCCTGGGCAGCCTGTCCTCGTCCTACCTGCGCCTGAAGTTCTCCAGCAGCCGCCCGCTGGCGGCCTACCCGCAGCAGTCGGCGCAGATCGAGCAGTGGTTCGGCAAGCTCGGCACCCAGGTGGTCAGCGACTGGAGCAACCTGCCGCTGAAGCAGATCAACAACCACAGCTACTGGGCCGCCTGGTCGGTGATGTCCACCGCCGTGGTGACCAACCGCCGCGACCTGTTCGACTGGTCGGTGCGCGAATTCAAGGTGGCGGCCAGCCAGGTCGACGCCCAGGGCTACCTGCCCAACGAACTCAAGCGCCGCCAGCGCGCCCTGTCCTACCACAACTACAGCCTGCCGCCGCTGGCGATGATCGCCGCCTTCGCCCAGGTCAACGGCGTGGACCTGCGCCAGGAAAACAACGGCGCCCTGCAGCGCCTGGCCGAAAGGGTGATGCAGGGGGTGGACGACCAGCAGGACTTCGACCGCCGGACCGGCAACGACCAGGACATGACCGACCTGAAGGAAAACAGCAAGTTCGCCTGGCTGGAGCCCTACTGCGCGCTCTACAGCTGCGCGCCGAAGACCCAGGACTGGCGGAAGAAGATGGAGCCGTTCAACAGCTTCCGGCTCGGCGGGGATGTGACGAAGGTGTTCAACCGCGGGAATGGCGGGAGCTGATGCGCTCAATGGGAGTGGGGTGCAGGCCGGCAAGTCCGCCCCCTCTCCCCAGCCCTCTCCCTGAAGGGAGAGGGAGCAGTACGTGCCGGCTGACACAACGGTTTCCACCTGCACCGAACAGTCCCCTCTCCCTTCAGGGAGAGGGTTAGGGAGAGGGAAAGAACCTCCCCGCAACACCGAAACACCCGGCTGAACCCCGCAACGAATACGGACCCAGCCACCCCCGACCCAAGCGCAATAAAGACGCCAGGCGGGCGCACCACCTTAGCGACAAAACGGGGAGGAACTGGCGGGTGACACCGGCCTTTTCCTTGCGCGCCACGCGGCGCCGGAAGGGCTGGAGCCACCCAGGGTACGAAGCTCCAGAGCGAGACGGGCAATGGTCTTTTCTTCCAACGTGTTCCTGTTCCTGTTCCTGCCGATCTTCCTCGGCCTGTACTACCTGAGCGGGAACCGCTACCGCAACCTGCTGTTGCTGGTGGCCAGCTACGTCTTCTACGCCTGGTGGCGGGTGGACTTCCTCGCCCTGTTCGCCGGCGTGACCCTGTTCAACTACTGGATCGGCCTGCGCATCGGCGCCGCCGGCGTGCGCACCCTGGCGGCCAAGCGCTGGCTGATCCTCGGCGTGGTGGTCGACCTGGCCGTGCTGGGCTACTTCAAGTACGCCAACTTCGGCGTCGACAGCCTCAACCAGATCATCACCTCGTTCGGCATGCAGCCCTTCGTGCTGACGCACATCCTGCTGCCCATCGGCATCAGCTTCTACACCTTCGAGTCGATCAGCTACATCATCGACGTGTACCGCGGCGACACCCCGGCCACGCGCAACCTCATCGACTTCGCGGCCTTCGTGGCGATCTTCCCGCACCTGATCGCCGGCCCCGTGCTGCGCTTCCGCGACCTGGTGGACCAGTTCAACCACCGCACCCACACCCTGGACAAGTTCGCCGAAGGCTGCACCCGCTTCATGCAGGGCTTCGTCAAGAAGGTGTTCATCGCCGACACCCTGGCGGCCCTGGCCGACCACTGCTTCGCCCTGCAGGACCCGACCACCGGCGACGCCTGGCTCGGCGCCCTGGCCTACACCGCGCAGCTGTACTTCGACTTCTCCGGCTACAGCGACATGGCCATCGGCCTGGGCCTGATGATGGGCTTCCGCTTCATGGAGAACTTCAACCAGCCCTACATCAGCCAGTCCATCACCGAGTTCTGGCGACGCTGGCACATCAGCCTGTCCACCTGGCTGCGCGACTACCTGTACATCAGCCTGGGCGGCAACCGCGGCAGCACCTTCCAGACCTACCGCAACCTGATCCTGACCATGTTGCTGGGCGGCCTGTGGCACGGCGCCAACGTCACCTACATCATCTGGGGCGCCTGGCACGGCGTGTGGCTGGCCATCGAGCGCGCCCTGGGCGTGAACGCCGCGCCGCGGGTGCTCAACCCGCTGAAGTGGGCCTTCACCTTCCTGCTGGTGATCGTCGGCTGGGTGATCTTCCGCGCCGAGAACCTGCACGTGGCCTGGCGCATGTACGCAGCCATGTTCAGCTTCGGCGACTGGAGCCTGTCCGAGCAGAGCCGCGCCAGCCTCACCGGCCTGCAGGTGGGCACCCTGGTGGTGGCCTACGTGGTGCTGGCCGTCTTCGGCCTGCGCCAGTTCTACAACCAGCCGCTGCAGAGCAAGGCGCCCAAGGCCGCGGCCAGGACCGACGACGTCGCCGCCGACGGCCCGGCCAGCGCCCAGCCGCGCAGCCCACAGGATGCCGAGAGCGACCCGGCGGCCATCGCCTACTCGCGCAGCGGCGCGGCGGTGTACCGCCCGCACTGGCTCACCCAACTGCCCGTGCTGGCCACCCGCGTGGCCCTGCTGGCGCTGTTCGCCGCCTCGGTGCTGAAGCTCTCGGCGCAGAGCTACTCGCCCTTCCTCTACTTCCAGTTCTGAGCGAGGCCGGACCATGCAACCGACTCCTTACGTTTCCAAAATCAGCAAACCCCTGCAATACGCCTACGTCGCCGCCTTCGGCGGGATACTGCTGGGCCTGGCCGGCTGGTCGCTGAAGGCCTTCCCCAGCTTCGCCGCCGCCGAGGGCACCACGGTGCTCAACGGCAAGCTGGCCCACGCCTTCGAAGGCCACTACGACGACCAGTTCCCCATCAAGCGCCTGGGCACCAACCTCTGGGCCGCGCTGGACTACGCCCTGTTCGACGAAGGCCGCCCGGGCGTGGTGATCGGCAAGGACGGCTGGCTGTACACCGACGAGGAATTCAAGCCGGCGCCCAGCCAGACCCAGCTGGACGACAACTGGGCCCTGGTGCGCGGCGTGCAGCAGGAGCTGGAACGCCGCGGCGTGAAGCTGGTGCTGGCGATCATCCCGGCCAAGGCGCGCATCTACCCCGAGTACATCGGCAAGGAACAGCCGGCCCAGCTGCACGTCGGCCTGTACGACGAATTCCTGCAGCGCGCGCGCCAGGCCGGCATGGCCGCGCCCAAGCTGCTGGACACCCTGGAGCAGGCCAAGGACAACGGCCAGGTGTTCCTGCGCACCGACACCCACTGGACGCCGCTGGGCGCCGAGGCCGTGGCCCAGCGCCTGGCCCAGAGCATCCGCGAGGGGCAGAACCTCGACCTGCCGCAGCAGACCTTCATCACCGACGCCAGCAAGGCCACGCCGCACAAGGGCGACCTGCTGACCTTCCTGCCCCTGGACCCGCTGTTCAGCGAACTGCTGCCGGCGCCGGACCAGCTGCAGGCGCGCCAGACCCACCCGGCCGAAGACAACGCGGCGGCCGGCGGCGACCTGTTCGGCGACAACGCCGAGCCGCAGGTGGCCCTGGTGGGCACCAGCTACAGCGCCAACCCCCACTGGAACTTCGCCGGCGCGCTCAAGCAGGCGCTGTCCACCGACCTGATCAACTACGCCAAGGAAGGCAAGGGCCCCCTCGAACCCATGCTCGAACTGCTCAAGGACCCGGGCTTCCAGCAGAAGCCGCCGCGCCTGCTGGTGTGGGAATTCCCCGAACGCTACCTGCCGATGCACAGCGACCTCAGCCAGTTCGATGCGAACTGGCTGGCCCAGCTGCGCGCGGCCGGCAACCGTGACGAACGCCTGGCGGCCAACCCGCCGGGCCTGACCGCGGCGCACTGAGCGCCACGCCAAGGGCGCCAGCGCGCCCCATGAAAACAGTGAAGACGGAGGTACACCCCATGACTCGTTCCAAGACCCTCGGCTGGAAATCCCCCGCCCTGGCACTGGCCCTGGGCCTGGCCGCCTTCGGCGCCCACGCCGGCGAAGCCGCGCTCTACGGCCCCCAGGCGCCCAAGGGTTCGGCCTTCGTGCGGGCCTACAACGCCGGCAACAGCGAACTCTCGGTGAGCGTCGGCAACGCCCAGCTCAACGACGTATCGCCCCTGGGCTCCAGCGACTTCAAGTTCCTCCCGCCGGGCAACTACACCGCCAAGGTCGGCAGCCAGAGCCTGCCGGTGAAACTCGACCCGGACGCCTACTACACCCTGGTCAGCCAGCCCGGCGGCCAGCCCAGACTGGTGCCCGAGCCGCCCTTCAAGAACAAGCAGAAGGCCCTGGTGCGGGTACAGAACCTCAGCGGCCAGGCGCTGACCCTGAAGACCGCCGACGGCAAGACCGAAGTGGTCGGCAACGTCGCCCCGCAAAGCCACGGCGACCGCGAGATCAACCCGGTGAAGGTGAACCTGGCGCTGTTCGAGGGCGGCAAGAAGGTCAGCGACCTGAAGCCCGTCACCCTGGAACGCGGCGAGGTGGTGTGCCTGTACGTCACCGGCGAGGGCGGCAAGCTGTCGCCGGTGTGGGTCAAGCGGCCGGTGAAGGCGGATTGAGGCTCACTCCATGACACCCCGGCGCGAAGCCCTAGCCCTCTCCCCCCGCCCTCTCCCTGAAGGGAGAGGGAGCTGTCCGTGCAAGCGGAAAGCTCCGCGCAAGCCGGCGAGCGAGGTGGCGCCCCTTCACGTCGAACAACCCCCTCTCCCTTCAGGGAGAGGGCTGGGGAGAGGGGCTCTTACCCCCCACACCCAATCACCAAAACGAACACCACAAAAAGACCGGCCACACCGGCAGAAAAAACCAGCGAGCTGCCAAGACGGCCCGCACGGAGAGGTCACCCGAAACGGTAACGGCGCCCGGCGCCCCACAGAACGCATGAACGCTTTAAGGAGAAACCCCACATGATTCCCGTCATTCTTTCCGGTGGTAGCGGCTCGCGACTCTGGCCCCTTTCCCGCAAGCTGTATCCCAAGCAGTTCCTGGCCCTGGCCGGCGAGCACACGCTGTTCCAGCAGACCCTCGAGCGCCTGGCCTTCGAAGGCATGGAGCCGCCGCTGGTGGTGAGCAACAAGGAACACCGCTTCATCCTCCAGGAACAGCTCGAACAACTGAAGCTCAAGACCCAGGGCATCCTGCTCGAACCCTTCGGCCGCAACACCGCCCCGGCCGTGGCCATCGCCGCCATGAAGCTGCTCGCCGAAGGCCGTGACGAACTGCTGCTGGTGCTGCCGGCCGACCACGTGCTGGAAGACCCGCGCGCCTTCCAGCGCGCCCTGGCGCTGGCCACCGTGGCCGCCGAGAAGGGCGAGATGGTGCTCTTCGGCGTACCCGCCAGCCGCCCGGAAACCGGCTACGGCTACATCCGCGCCAACGCCGACGACAAGCTGCCCGGCGGCGTCGCGCGGGTCGAGCGCTTCATCGAGAAACCCGACGAGGCCCGCGCCCGCCAGTTCGTCGAGGAAGGCGGGCACTACTGGAACAGCGGCATGTTCCTGTTCCGCGCCAGCCGCTTCCTGGAAGAACTCAAGCGCCACGACGCCGACATCTACGACACCTGCCTGTTGGCCCTGGAACGCAGCCAGCACGAAGGCGACCTGATCAACATCGACCCGGCCACCTTCGAATGCTGCCCGGACAACTCCATCGACTACGCGGTGATGGAAAAGACCCAGCGCGCCTGCGTGGTGCCCCTGGCCGCCGGCTGGAACGACGTGGGCAGTTGGTCGTCGATCTGGGAAGTGCACGACAAGGACGCCAACGGCAACGTCACCAAGGGCGACGTGCTGGTGCACGACAGCCGCAACTGCCTGGTGCACGGCAACGGCAAGCTGGTCTCGGTGGTCGGCCTGGACGACATCGTGGTGGTGGAAACCAAGGACGCCATGATGATCGCCCACCGCGACCACGTGCAGGACGTGAAGAAGGTGGTCAACGAACTGGACGCCGCCGGCCGCAGCGAAACCCAGAACCACTGCGCCGTGTACCGCCCCTGGGGCAGCTACGACTCGGTGGACATGGGCGGCCGCTTCCAGGTCAAGCACATCACCGTCAAACCCGGCGCGCAGCTCTCGCTGCAGATGCACCACCACCGCGCCGAGCACTGGATCGTGGTCTCCGGCACCGCCCAGGTGACCTGCGACGACAAGGTGTTCCTGCTCACCGAGAACCAGTCCACCTACATCCCCATCGCCTCGGTGCACCGCCTGGCCAACCCCGGAAAGATCCCGCTGGAGATCATCGAAGTGCAGTCCGGCAGCTACCTGGGCGAAGACGACATCGAACGTCTGGAAGACGTCTACGGTCGAACCGAAGAGAGCGGCATCCGCGCGCAGGTAGCCGCTCGCTAGTTGAAGGACGGCGTCTCCCCATCGATGCCAATTGCCCCCAGGCCTTGTGCCTGGGGGTTTTTCTTTGTGCGCAGATCCCATTGCGCCGAAATGCTTTTCGTAGGATGGGTTGAGCTTGCGAAACCCATGCTGCCATGGCGATGGGTATCGCTTCGCTCAACCCATCCTACGGGGCTGCCTTGCCGGCCACGCCGGGAGGCTCTTCGGAGCGGACCTTGTCCGCGATAGCCGGACATATCGGCGCGATTCGCGGATGAGATCCGCTCCTACGCCGCCCCACCCACGCCACTCCCCTGTAGGAGCGCGCCCTGCGCGCGAATCGCGGGCAGGGCCCGCTCCTACAGCAGAGAACATAACGCCAACGGTTCCCGGGAAGCACAGTCGTAGGAGCGGACCTTGTCCGCGATAACCGGACATATCGGCGCGATTCGCGGATGAGATCCGCTCCTACGCTGCCCCACCCACGCCATTCCCATGTAGGAGCGCGCCCTGCGCGCGAATCGCGGGCAGGGCCCGCTCCTACAGCAGAGAACATAACGCCAACGGCTCCCGGGAAGCACGGTCGTAGGAGCGGACCTTGTCCGCGATAGCCTGACATACCGGCGCGATTCGCGGATGAGATCCGCTCCTACGCCGCCCCACCCACGCCATTCCCCTGTAGGAGCGCGCCCTGCGCGCGAATCGCGGGCAGGGCCCGCTCCTACAGGTATCCCGGTATCAGCCTTCCAGCAACTCCACGCTCTCCGGCGCGCGGCGCATCAGCACGCGGCCGTGGCGGATGGAATACAGCGCCCTGGTCTGCTGGCGCACCGCCTCGTAGTCGCTGTCCACGCCCAGCACCAGCAGGTTGGCCGGGCGGCCGGCGGCGATGCCGTAGCGCTCGCCCAGGTTCAGCGCGCGGGCGCTGTTGTCGGTGACCAGGTCGAGGCTGCGCTGCAGGTCCTCGAAACCCATCATGTGGCAGATGTGCAGGCCGGCGTCGAGCACGCGCAGGATGTTGCCGTTGCCCAGCGGGTACCACGGGTCCTTGATCGAATCCTGGCCGAAGCACACGTTCATCCCGGCGCGGTCGATCTCCGCCACGCGGGTCACGCCGCGGCGTTTCGGGAAGCTGTCGAAGCGCCCCTGCAGGTGAATGCTCTCGGTCGGGCAGGAAACGAAGCTGATGCCCGAACGCTTGAGCAGGCGGAACAGCTTCGAGCAATAGGCATTGTCGTAGGAGCCCATGGCCGTGGTATGGCTGGCGGTCACCCGCGCCCCCATGCCACGCACCCGCGCCTCTTCGGCCAGCACTTCGAGGAAGCGCGAATTGGGATCGTCGGTCTCGTCGCAGTGCACGTCCACCAGGCAGCCGGTGCGCTCGGCCAGGTCCATGAGGAACCTGATCGAGCTGACGCCCTGCTCGCGGGTGTTCTCGAAATGCGGGATGCCACCGACCACGTCCGCGCCCAGGCGGATCGCCTCTTCCATCAGCTCGCGACCGCCGTCGTAGGACTCGATGCCCTCCTGCGGGAAGGCGACGATCTGCAGGTCCACCAGGTGCTTCGCCTCCTCCTTCACTTCCAGCATCGCCTTGAGCGCGGCCAGCGTGGGATCGGTGACGTCCACGTGGGTGCGCACGTGCTGGATGCCGTGGGCGGCCAGCATGCGGATGGTGGTGTGGGCGCGGGCCTTGGTGTCTTCGTGCGTGATGGTTTCCTTGCGCTGCGCCCAGCGCTCGATGCCCTCGAACAGGGTGCCGCTCATGTTCCACTCCGGCTCGCCGGCGGTGAGGGTGGCGTCGAGGTGGATGTGCGGCTCCACCAGCGGCGCGATCACCAGTTGCCCGGCGGCGTCGAGGTCATCGCCGGTGGCGGCGACGCTGGCCGCCTGGGGCAGCACCTCGGCGATGGTCTCGCCCGCGCAGCGGATGGTGAACAGGCCGGTTTGCTTGCGCAGCTTGGCGTTGACGATCTTCATTAGCGTGGCTCCTCAGGCTGGGCGCTGGACATGCGGCGGATGAGCAGCGCCATGGATGCGTTCAGGCGGAACTGCGGGTCGTCGAGGGACTGGCCGCTCAACGACTCGATGCGCGCGATCCGCTGGTTCAGGGTGTTGCGATGGATGCCCAGGCGCTGGGCGGCGCGCAGTGCGTTGCCCCCCTCCTGGAGCAGGGCGTCGAGGGTGTCGACCAGCAGCTGCGGCTGCTTGCGCCCGGGCGCCAGCAGGGTGCCGAGGGTGTCGTGGAGGAACTGCTCGATCACCGTGCGATCGGGAATCGCCCGCAGCAGGCGCAGCACGCCCAGCTCGCGGTAGTCGCAGAGGCCGCCCGGCGGGCGCAGGCCCTCGGCCACCTCCAGCGCCTGGCGCGCCTGCAGCAACGCGCGGGGGAAGTCGGCGCAGTCCGCGGCGGGCGCCGACAGGCCGAGGTAGGCGCACAACGGTAACTCCCGCGCCAACGTCGCCGCCAGCCCTTGCAGGGCGTCGCGCCCGCAGGCCTGCTCGCAGTCGGCCAGCAGCAGCACGAACAGGTCGCCCTGGACGATGGTCGGCAGCGCGTCCGGCAGGTTGCGCTGCCAGTCCTCCAGGCGGTCGAGCAACTGCTGGCGGTACAGGTGCAGGCGGCGCTCGGCCTCCTCCGGGGCGTGCTCGCGGAACAGCCCGTCGATGCCCGCCAGGCGCAGCGCCACCAGGCGCCGTGGCGCGTCCAGCGGCAGCTGCAGGTGCTCGGCGCGGCGGCGGACGATGGCCAGGCTCGGGCAGTCGCCGCTGAGCAACTGGCCGAGGATGTCGCGCCGCGAATGCTTCACCTGGGTCATCTGCACCAGCGCCGTGCCGATCAGGTGGGTGACGATCACCATCTTCAGCGCGTAGGGCTGCTCGATCAGCGGCAGGCCCTCGGCCTCGGCCAGTTCCACCAGCGCCTCGGGGATGCGCTGGATGAACTCGTCGCCGGTGAGGATCACCAACCCGGCGATGCCGCTGGCGATGCCCTCGCGGGCCAGGCGCAGCAGGTTGGCCTCGTCGCGCGGGTGGTTGATGCCGGTGACGAACACCAGCTCGCCGCCCATCACCCACTCGGCGATGCCTTCGTTCTCCGCCACGTAGGACCAGCGCACGCTGCGCTGCAGGTTGCGCGCGCCGGCCCGCAGGGTCAGGGTCTCCAGGCCCGGCAGGCGGAGGATTTCCTCGACGCTCAGGCTCAAGCGCGCGGCTCCGCCACGCCGGCGCGGGCACGGGCGATTTCGCCGAGCACGATGTAGCAGGCCGCCGAGGCGCCGATGCCTACCAGCGGGGCGATCCACGGCGAGGCATAGGCCAGCGCCGCGCCCACGGCGTAGGACACCAGGCCGGCGACGTTGAACGCCGGGATGTGCGGGCCGACCAGCGCCGGGTAGTTGCCGCGGTGGCGGTGCCAGAAGTCGGCCATGATCACCCCGCCCAGCGGCGGGATGATCGAACCCAGCAGCACCAGGAAGGGAATCAGCCACTCGTACATGCCGCCGATGGCCAGGATGATGCCCACGCCCGCGGCGAGCAGCGTCGTGCTGCGCCGGCGTTCGCTGCGCACCAGGTGGCAGGCCGCGGCGGAGACGTTGTAGATGGTCGGGCCCTGGATGGTCCACAGGTTCAGGCAGAGCATGATCACCGCAGCGAACGACAGGCCCTGCAGGACCATGACTTCGACGATGTCGGCGTTCTGGTAGACGATGGCGCACCAGGCGCCGGCGACGATCATCAGGCCGTTGCCGACGAGGAAGCTGATGACGCTGGCGGCCACGGCGATGCGCCCGCTGCGGGCCATGCGCGTCCAGTTGGTGGCCTGGGTCGCGCCGCTGGCGAAGGTGCCGAAGACCATGGTCACGGCGGCCGAGAAGGTCATGCCGGTGCTCGGCTGCACCGCCAGCAGCCCGGCCCAGCCGCCGGCCTTGTGGGTGGCGATGACCATGGAGGCCACCAGCAGCACGAACATCAGCGGCACCGACACCCGCGACAGCAGGTCCAGGCCCTTGAAGCCGATGATCGCGGTGATGCTGAAGCCCAGGCCGAACAGCACCATCAGCGGGATGGTCAGCCAGCCCGGCAGGGCCAGCATCTTCACCAGCACGATGGCCACGGTGGCGGTGCCCCAGGCGTACCAGCCCAGCTCGGCGAAACCGAGGAGGAAGTCGGACAGCTTGCTGCCGCGCTCGCCGAAGCAGAAGCGCCCCATGAGCACGGTGTTCAGCCCGCTGCGCGAGGCGATCAGGCCCAGGGCGGCGGCGTAGACGGCCAGCAGCGTGTTGCCGACGACGGCGACCCAGAGCATGTCGACGAAGTCGAAGGCCATGCCGATCTTGCCGCCGGCGAACATGGTGCCGGTGAAGAAGGTGAAGCTGAACAGGACCATGGCGATGGGCAGCAGCCCTTTGCGCCCTTCCCTGGGCGTGGCGCTCAGGGGGAATTCACTGGGGGAACTCATGGATGTCTCCGCGAGGTGGATGGGGTGTCTGTCGGCCTGGAGCAAGGAGCGGGCCGGAAAAGCCGACGGGGAACGACGCGGAAACTTTTGAGCATGACGAACATCGATAAATGTTCAGAATGCACACTTCCTATGGGAAATATGCCGCCGCGTGCCTGCTCAAATGTGCATTATGCGGCTTTTCGAGGCAGAAGGCAGCGCCCGGCGCACCAAATCCGCGCAACCTTGACCCAGGTCGCCAGCGCGTATCGGAATCGTTCGAGAAGCGGCGGATTTGCTAGGCTGCTGCCCAGGCCCACCCCGGACGCATCCATGTTCTTCGGCATCCTCCTCATCGTCACCTGGATCATCCTCCTGCTGCGCTACCCCGCCCGCGCCCTGCCGATCTCGGCCGCGGCCCTGGTCGGCCTGGGCCTGGTGGTGGCCCTGGCGATCTGGCAGGACAGCCTCGACCAGCGCCGCCTGGAGCGCCTGGAACTGAGCATCCGCTACGCGCCGACGCTGTGCCCGGCCGACCGCCCGCTGCGCGTCGACCTGAAGAACGGCAGCGACGCGCCGCTGCTGGAACTGCGCTGGAAAGTCGCCGCCTACCGCCCCGGCGACACCACGGACCTGGCCGAGAACCTCTATGAGGCGCCGCGCTACCGTGGCCCCGGCGCGCTGCTCGGCGGCGATGCCTGGAGCGACTGCCTGCCGCTGCCGGCGCTGCGCCCGGGCTACCGCGCCAGCACCCTGGAGTTCCGCGCCGAGCGCATCGAAGGGCGCTTCGGCGACTGAGTTCACCCGCGCGGCGCAATCGGCTAGGGTAGGCGCCGAACACCCACGCGCCCCACGCCAAGGAAAGCCGCCATGCCCCAACCCGTCGCCCTCATCACCGGCTGCTCCAGCGGCATCGGCCGCGCCCTGGCCGAGGCCTTCCAGGGCGCCGGCTACAGCGTCTGGGCCACGGCCCGGCGCGACGAAGACGTGGCCGCCCTGGGCCAGGCCGGTTTCCGCGGCGTGCGACTGGACGTCGACGACGGCGCCGCCATCGCCCGCCTGGCCGAGCAGTTGCAGCGCGAGGCCGGCGGCCTGGACGTGCTGGTCAACAACGCCGGCTACGGCGCCATGGGCCCGCTGCTGGACGGCGGCGCCGAAGCCCTGCGCCGGCAGTTCGAGACCAACGTGTTCGCCGTGGTCGAGCTGACCCGCGCCTGCTTCGGGCTGCTGCGCGAACGCCGTGGGCTGGTGGTGAACATCGGCAGCGTGTCCGGCGTGCTGGTCACCCCCTTCGCCGGCGCCTACTGCGCCTCCAAGGCCGCGCTGCACGCGCTCAACGAGGCGCTGCGCCTGGAACTGGCGCCCTTCGGCATCGAGGTGCTGGAAGTGCAGCCCGGCGCCATCGCCTCCAGCTTCGGCGCCAACGCCGGGCGCACCTGGCAGGAACTGGTGGACGACCGCTCGCCCTGGTGGCCGCTGCGCGACTTCATCCGCGCCCGCGCCGGCGCCTCCCAGGACAAACCCACCCCGGCCGCCGAACTGGCCCGCCAGCTGCTCGCCGCGGTGCAGCGCCAGCCACGCCCGCGCCTGCTGCGCGTCGGCCACGGCAGCCGCGCCTTGCCGCTGCTGGCCCGCTGGCTGCCCACCGGCCTGCTGGACAAGGCCCTGAAGAAACGCTTCGGCCTGGACGGGAGCCTCTAGCCATGCCCATCCGCACCCGCTACTACGCCCTCGCCGGCATCCTCATCGCCATGCTCCTCAACGTGCTGCTGCGCACCCTGCTGCGCTATGGCCTGGTGCCGGTGAACCTGCTGGTGGCGCTGGCCATCGGCGCCGGCATGGCGTTCTTCTTCGCCCGCCGCGTGGGGCGCCTGCCCAGCGTCGGCGAGCGCTGGCGCCTGCTCGGCTTCTACGCCGCCGGCCTGGCCCTGCTGTACCTGGCGCTGGTGGCCCTGGCCGCCTGGCGCAACCCGCCGAGCCACGCCGCGCTGCTGCTGTACCTGGTGAACTACCTGGTCTACCCGCTGGCCGCCTGGTGGTTCTTCCGCCCGCCGGTGCAGGCGCGCTTCCTGCCCCGCTGATCGCCGCGGGGCGTCTTCACGCTTTTTTCACGATCTTTTCATCCGGCCTTTATCGCCCGCCGCCTACTGTCTGCGCTCCGCCAGTCAGGAGGCCTCCATGCGCCCCGTCCTGCCCTTCGCGGCCCTGCGCCGCTGCCTGCTCGCCCTTGCTGCCCTCGTTCTGGTCGCCGGGGCGGCCCACGCCGACGAGCGCCCCGCCGACTGGGCGCAGCCGGTGGACAAGTCGTTCAACCTCTACCGCATGTCGCCCACCCTCTACCGCAGCGCCCTGCCCGACGGCCAGGACCTGCCGCTGCTGCAGCGGCTCGGCGTGCACACGGTGCTGAGCTTCATCAAGGACGACGACAAGGCCTGGACCGGCGCCGCGCCGCTGCAGATCCTCAGCTTCCCGACCCACGCCGACCGCGTCGACGACGCCGACGTCATCCGCGTGCTCAACCTGCTGCAGGCCGCCCAGCAGCAGGGCCCGGTGCTGATGCACTGCAAGCACGGCAGCGACCGCACCGGGCTGTTCTCCGCCATGTACCGCACGGTGGTCCAGGGCTGGAGCAAGGAAGACGCGCTCAAGGAAATGCGCGAGGGCGGCTTCGGCAGCGCCGACGACATGGCCGACGCCATCCACTACGTGCAGAACGCCGACGTCGACGCCATCCGCCAGGCCATGGCCGAGGGCCGCTGCAGCCCCAGCCCGTTCAGCCTGTGCCACCTGCGCGGGCTGGTGGAAGTGCCGGTGGCCCCGGCGCCGGTGAGCGTCGCCCAGGCCCATCCGGCCAGCTGAAAGCATTCACCTGCCTGCCCGCGGTGCGCTAGGCTGGGGCTTTTCCCCCGCGACAGGCTTGCCATGACCTCCCCACGCTTCAGCGCCGTCACCCACACCCGCCTCATCGACCACGCCGGCCTGGATGCCTTCTGCGCCGGCTACGACGGCTTCCTCCTCGACCTCTGGGGCGTGCTGATCGACGGCGCCGAAGTGTTCCCCGGCGCCCTCGCCTGGCTCCGCCGCCGCGCCGCCGAGGGCCGCCCCGTGTGGTTCCTCAGCAACGCCTCGCGCAGCGTCGCGGAAATGGCCGACACCCTGGCCCGCCTGGGCGTGCCGCGCGAGCTGTACGCGGGCATCACCACCTCCGGGCAACTGGCCATCGACGCCATCGAGCACGACGCCCAGCTGCAGCGCGGCGGCATCTGCATCGCCGGCGTGGCCGACGCCCTGGGCACCTGGCCTGCGCACATCCGCGAGCGCTTTGGCACGGATATCCACAAGGCCACGCTGATCCTCGGCGTCGGCAGCTTCCCCCAGGACGAGCTGGAGGCGCGCTTCGAACCGCTGCGCCAGGGCCTGGACCTGCCCTTCCTCTGCGCCAACCCGGACCGCGTGGTGGTCTCCGCCGGGCGCACGGTGTTCGGCGCCGGCCGCCTGGCCGAAGCCTTCGCCGAGGAAGGCGGCGAGGTGCGCTGGTTCGGCAAGCCGGACCCGGCGGCCTTCCGCATCGCCGAACGGCAGCTGCAGGCGCGCGGGGCACAGAACATCCTGTTCGTCGGCGACTCCCTGGTGACCGACGTGCCCGGCGCCCTGGCCGCGCGCATCGACACCCTCTGGCTGGCCGCCACCGGTATCCACCGCCAGGCCCTGGGCGTGCCCTTCAACGGCGAGCTGGACGCCGACAAGGTGCAGGCGCTGCTCGACGGCTATGCAGTCAGGCCGCACTTCGCGGCGCCCGGGCTGGTCTGAAGCAAGGACGACAGCCGCGGGAAACCGCCCCATGCACGAACTCCTCGACCTGCTGCAATGGCCGGCGATGCTGGTCACGGTACTGGCCGCCTGGCTGGTCGGCTCCCGCGAGCGCCGGCGGCGCAAGCTCGGCTTCTGGACCTTCCTGGCCAGCAACGCCCTGTGGATAGCCTGGGGCCTGCCGGCCAAGGCCTACGCCCTGGTGCTGCTGCAACTGTGCCTGGCGGCGATGAACATCCGCGGCAGTTACAAGAACCGGCGCAAGGGGCGCGATGCCTGAGGCAAGGCTAGCCATGCGGGCGAGCCGGGGCGAAGGGGCTTTCGTAGGATGGGTTGAGCCTGCGAAACCCATGCGGCCATGGCGATGGGTATCGCTTCGCTCAACCCATCCTACGAGGGTTGTTCCCGCCGTCCGCGGGAGCTGCCCTACCGGTTGGTGGCGCGTTCGTACAGGCGGGTTGCATCCTCGACCAGCAACTGCACGGCGCTCAGGGCGTTGGCGAGGATTTCCGGCGCCGGGCTGCCGAGGTCCTGCGCGCCAGCGAGCACGCGCAGCAGGTCGCGGGCGGCTACCTGGCGACAGTAGGCGGCATCGAGCAGTTCGAGGTTGGAAACGGGTTTGGGAAGCAAGGTAATAGTCATAGGGTGAAGCCTCTGTTTGAAGAAGTACTTTGCCCTTCCTGACGCCAATCAGGGAGGACGGACCGTACAGGTTGGCGTGCCGGAACAGAGGAACCGGTGCATCCGAAGATGCCCTGCACGGCCGTCCATTACACAGATGCGGCCATGCGAGACCTCGGCCGGAGGGCCGAAATCTTCCACTGTTGCGGAACGCCAATCCCGCACCGCCCTGCTGGGCGGCGAAGCAACGGTATGGGCAAGGGCGGGCCGTGTCAATCGGTGGCCGCCCGATATGGCGGGGACGTCGCGGCGCGCTAGGCCGGCACCAACGTCACCCAGTAGCGGGTGCGGTACTGCGCGCGGACCGGCAGGCTGCGCTGCAGGGCGGCGATGGCCTGTTCCGGCTGGTCCAGCGGGAACACCCCGGAGATCGCCAGGCCGGCCACCGCCGGGTCGCAGCGCAGCACGCCCGGGCGGTAGCGCGACAGTTCCGTGCACAGGCGGCCGAGGGTCCATTGCCGGGCCACCAGGTAGCCGTCGCTCCAGGCCAGGGCGTCGGCGTCCAGGTCGGCGACGCCATACAGCCCCTGGCGGTCGAAGCGGACCTGCTGGCCGGCCTGGATGACGCCGGCGACGTGCTCGCCATCGCCCGGCGAGACCGCCACCGCGCCCTGTTGCACCGCCAGCAGCGCATCGTGGCTTTCCAGGCGCACGGCGAAGCGCGTGCCCAGGGCCTGCAGGCGGCCCTGGGCGGTGTCCACCCAGAAGCCGCGGCCGGCGGCGTCGTGGCCGGTCTGCACGAGGATTTCCCCGGCCAGCAGGCGGATGCGCCGGCTGTGGGCGTCGAAGGCCAGGTCGATGGCGCTGTCGGTGTTCAGTTGCAGCCAGCCGCCGTCGGGCAGCGCAATGCGCCGGCGCTCGCCGACGCCGGTGCGTTCCTGGGCCAGCCAGCGCGAATCGCGCAAGCCATAGGCGCCGCTGCCGAGCACCGCGGCGCAACCGGCCAGCAGCATCAGGTTCTTCAGCGCGCGGCGCCGCGTGGGGTCGAAGGCGGCCTGGCGCAGGGCGTTGCTGGCAGTTTCCGGCGCCACGCCAGCCAGGCGCCCGTCGAAGAAGTCCAGGCGCTGCCAGGCCTGCTCATGGCTCGGGTCGGCGGCGCGCCAGCGCTGGCAGGCGGCCTGTTCGTCGGCGCCGGCCAGGCCCGAGGCCAGGCGCACGCGCCAGCCGATGGCCTGCTCGACCACGCCGTGCTCCAGCGGCTGCGCCCGGCTCATGAATACAGCGCCTGGTAGCAGTGGGCGAAGGCCTGGGTCATGTACTGCTGCACCGAGCTGAGCGAAACACCCAGTTGCTCGGCGATCTGCGGGTAGGTCAGGCCGTCCAGCTGCGACAGCAGGAAGGCGCTGCGCACCTTGGGCTTGAGGCCGTCGAGCAGGCGGTCGATCTCCATCAGCGTCTCCAGCACCAGCGCGCGCGCCTCGGCCGAGGGCGCCTCGGCCTCCGGCTGCTGCGCCAGGCTGTCGAGCCAGGCGCGCTCCAGGCTCTGCCGGCGGAAGTGGTCCACCACCAGCCCGCGGGCCACGGTGGCGAGGAACGCGCGGGGTTCGCGCAGGCCCTTCAGTTCGCGGCGGCCGAGCAGGCGGACGAAGGTGTCCTGGGCCAGGTCGGCGGCCTGCTGGTGGCATTCCAGGCGGCGGTAGAGCCAGCCCAGCAGCCAGTGGTGGTGGCCGGCGTAGAGTTCGCCGACCTGGGAATGGGTGGAAGCGGACGGGGACGACACGGGAGCCCTCTGCGCCAGGGGCGCGTTGCACCGGGGGTGCGCCTGTGAACACCCCTCAAATGCGAAGCCTTATCATTTGCGCAAAGATGCCATGAGCGCGCCATCCCGGCAAGGGGCGGCGACGGGTGGGAAGGCGATTTCCGGCCCGCGCCAGCCCCGTAGGATGGGTCGAGCGAAGCGATACCCATCGCCATGGCCACAGCGAGATCCGCTCCCGCAGGCGGGCACGGCTTCTCGTAGGAGCGAGCTTGCTCGCGAACGGGCCCCCGCAGCGGAATCTGTTCGCGAGCAAGCTCGCTCCTACGAAGAGAAAGAGCGCTTCGGGGCTCACCAGCCCTTGAGCTGGTCCCAGCGCCAGTTGCGGAACTGGTAGATCAGCGTGCCCAGCAGGCCGTAGGCGGCGGCCATGCCCAGCAGCACGAGGATGCGGTCGGCCACCGCCGAGAGCGGCAGGTTCATCTGGTTCATCTCCACCACCGCGCGGATCGCCCAGGTGGAGGGGATGCCGTTGGCCAGCCACTGCACCCACTGCGGCATGGCCTGGGGCGGCCAGGTGAAGCCGGCCATGTAGAACAGCGGCAGGGTGATGAAGGTCATGGTCAGGTACACCGCCTCTTCCGAGGGCAGCAGCTCGGCGAGGAATTCGCTCAGGGCGATCACCGCCAGCAGGAAGGGCAGCACCAGGCCCATGAGCATGAAGAACGAGGCGGTCTGCCGGTAGCCCATGATCCACGGCCAGATCACGTAGAAGAGCATGGCCAGCACCGTCCAGATCAGCAACTGCGCGGCGTAGCGGCCGAAGCGCGTGGACGGCGGCTGGCGCAGCGAGCGCGGGGTGCCGCCGCGCAGGTTGAGGTTCACCCGCGTGCAGGACAGCAGCAGGCTGTGCTGCAGGATCAGCGTCACCAGCCCCGGCAGGACGATGGCGGCGAAGCTGGTGCCGGGGTTGAACAGGTCGGTCAGCTGGCCCACCACCGGGCTCAGCAGCACCTCGGCCTGGCTCGCGCTGAAGCCGTTGTGCAACAGCAGGTGGGCGTTGTAGCGCAGCGTCAGCTCGTTGTAGGTGGCGCTGATGTCCTGCTGGATCTGCCCGTTGGCCATGCGGTTGGTGGCGTCGCCGAAGATCGGCACGCTCACCGCCTCGCCGCGCAGCACGCGCTTTTCGAAGTCCACCGGGAGGATGACGATGCCGAACAGCCGGCGCCAGGCCAGGTCGTGCTGCGCCGTGGGCAGCTCGCTGTAGCTGCGCACCGCGATCTTGGGCGCGGCGTCGAGCAGGCGGATCAGCTCGCGGGAGGCGGCGCTGTGGTCCATGTCGATCACCGCCACCGGCAGGTCGTCCATGGTGCGGTGGGCGTAGGGCAAGGTGGTCAGCGCCACCGACAGCACGGTCAGCAGCCACAGCGGCTTGCCCAGCATGTTCTTCAGGGTCTGCCTGAGGACGCTCCAGAAGTTCTCCATGGCGCCTCCTCAGGCCGGGCTCAGGTCGAGGCGCCGGCGCAGGCGCAGCTTGGCGATCATGTAGGCCAGCAGCGGATAGACCAGCAGCCGGCAGCAGGCGTACAGCCCGGACTCCGGCGGGGCCTGGCGCAGGAACTGGTCGAACAGGCCGTGCAGGGTGTGCGTCAGCGGCTCGGCCAGGCTGATGAAGCGGGCGATCTCGGGCATCGCCAGGTCCGGCAGCAGCACCCCGGAATAGGTCTGCGCCACGCCGATCAGCAGGCCGATCAGCGAGTAGGCGCTGAAGCGGTTGGCGGTGAAGATGAACAGCACCAGGCCGACGCTCTGCGCCGCCATCACGTAGCACACGGTGATCGCCAGCATCCACAGCGGGCTGCCGTTGATCTTCGCGCCGTTGAGCGTCACCAGCAGGAACAGTTCCAGCATCAGCAACGCGCTGAACAGCAGCGTATAGGGCGCCAGCTTGCCCAGCAGGCGCACGCCCAGCGCCCGGGCGCGCAGGATGTGCGGCGAGGAGGCGCGCAGCTCCGGGGCCTCGCGGGCCAGCACGTGGACGGTGGCGACGATCACGAACAGCTGCAGCAGGTGCACGATGGCGGCGAACTGCTGGTAGTAGATGTAGTTGCCGCTGGCGTTGAACAGGCTCTCGTAGGCCACGCTGATGCTCGCCAGCTTCGGCAGCGGGGCGCCCGCGCCGGCGGCCAGGTAGGGGCGCAGGTCCTGGTTGACGCCGGCGACCAGGCCGCTGAAGTCCTGGGTGGAATAGAAGCCGGCGGAATAGAACAGCGAGTTGTAGTAGAGCACCGCGCGCGGCTGGCGCCCGGCCAGGGCGTCGGCCTCGAAGTCGCGGGGGATGTACAGCAGTGCGTAGTCGTCGGCCGCGCGCAGGCGCCGCAGGCCTTCCTGCAGGCCGCCGCCGAGCACCTCGACCTGGGCGTGGGAACCGGCGTCCAGCTCGCGCACCACGCGCCGCGACAGGTGGCTGTGGTCGGCGTCGACCACGGCCACTGGCATGTCCAGCAGGGTGCCGGCCTGGTAGATGCCGCTGATCAGGGTGAACAGCAGCAGCGGCCACAGCCAGCCGAGCCAGTGGATGGTCCAGCTGCGCACGGCGATGCGCGTCTCGGTGTTGAACGCCTGGGCGAAGCGCAGCAGGTTGCGCCTTATTGCTGCCATTGCCACAGCGCGCTCATCCCCGGACGCAGGCCCTGCACCGCTTGCAGCGGGTACAGGCGGACCTCGAAGGTCTTCAGGTCGAAGTCGCCGGTGGCGCGGGTGGCGCGCTTGGTGGCGAAGTCGCCCAGCGGGGCGATGTAGCGCACCTCGGCCTCCACCTCGGCGTCTTCCAGCGCCGGGATGCGCAGCTTCACCTTGTCACCCTTGCGCACCTTGGCGAGGATGTCCTCGCGCAGGTTGAACACCAGGTAGCTGTCGGACAGCCGCACCAGGGTCAGCAGCGGGCTGTAGGCGTTGATCAGCTCGCCCTCCTCCGCCGGGATCGGCCCGACCTCGCCGTCCACCGGGGCGAGCACGGCCAGGTCGTCGGTCTGCGCCTGCAGTTCGACGATCTGCGCGTCGGCGCGGCGCACCGCGGCCTGCAGCGCCTGGCGCACTTCCTCGCGGTCGCCGCGCTGGCCCTGGTCGAGGTTGGCCTGGGCCTCGGCCACCTGGTTGCGCGCCACGTCGCGGGCGCGGCGGGTGGTGTCGAGCTGGGCCTGGGAGACGAAGCCGCGGCCGGCCAGTTCCTCGTTGCGCTGGAAGTCCAGCTCGGCGTTGCGCAGCTCGGCCTGGGCCTGCTGCAGGCTGGCCTGGAGGGCGCGCAGGGTTTCCTCGCGGGTGCCGTGCAGGGATTCGTCGAGCTGCGCCTGCACCTGGCTGCGCGCGGCGCGCAGCGAGTCCAGCTGGGCCTGCAGCTCCGGGCTGCTCAGGCTTATCAACAGCTGGCCCTTCTGCACGTCGTCGCCACGCCGCACGTGCAACGTCTCGACGCGGCCCTTGGCCTTGGAGGCGACTATGACTTCGGTGGCGTCCGCCTCGCCTTGCAGCAGCAAGGGCTGGGTGTGCAGACGCAGGTACAGGGTGATGGAGATGATTACCAGGAGCAGCAGGGGTGCGAACAGCTTCCAGCCCTTCATCGTGCGGGTCTTCCCTCGGCGGCGCGAATTATTCCGATGTTAGTGCATCGCGGCCGCCAAGGGGGCCATTGCGGCTCGAACCGCCGTCAGCGCTCGTCGTCCTGCAGCAGCGCCTGCTCGCCCTTGCCCGACGGCGCCGAGGGGAAGCGCGAGGAGGCGTAGCGCACCACCAGGATGGCCAGGGCCAGCAGCAACAGGGCCACCGAGACCAGGATGATGCCGTCGTCGGGCACGTGGTTGTGCTGGATGTCGGCGATCATCAGGCGCGTCAGCGCGGTCATCGCCACGTAGATCAGGAAGCGCACCGGCATGTGGTTGGTCTTGAAGTAGATGCCGACCATGGCGCCCAGTTCGAGGTAGATGAACAGCAGCAGGATGTCGTCGATGCTCGCATGGCCCTTCTCGAACATCTCGACGAAGGCCACCGCCGCCGACCAGAACACGGTGCCGCCGATGGCGAACAGCGCCAGGTAGTGGAAGCCCTCCACCAGCAGGTTGCCCAGCGACTCGGCCATTCCGTGCATCTGTTGGCGCATGCGTTCGGCCCATTGCAGTTTCATCCGTCGACTCCCGGTTCGATAAAGCGATTGTTGGCTTGGTACGTGCAAGACACACGCCATTGACCCTGGGCAGCAATAGCCTGCCGAGGCTGCGGCAATATGAATGCGAACTTTGCTGACGCCTTCCAGTCCATGAAGGGTCACGCCACCACGCAGGCAGGATCGAAGATGGAAAGCCCCTTCCAGGTACTCACCGATGCATTCCAGGCCCAGTTCCGGGTCAATTTCAGCCTCGAACGGCCGGACGGCAGCATCGTGCTGACGCTTTCCACCGAAGCCGGCGTGGCGGCCAAGCGGCTCATCCGCAACGTCCAGCTGCAGGACGCCGAACAGCTGCAACGCCTGATCCAGAGCATCCGCTTCGGCATCGCCATCGAGCAGGGCGACAGCGCCCCGCGCCTGCTGGCGGACATGACCGCCGGCCGCGCCTTGCGCATCGCCTCCTGAACCTTCCTCCCGCGTGCCCGGCCAGTCTGCCGGGCGCCGCCGCCGCGCGCCATCCACCAGCCCCGCGCCAACTTGTCGCATGCCCTGCCATGGCCCCGCGTGCCCCGAAGCGGTTCGCCGGCCATACTGGCCTTCTGCAATTTCCCTCTTCCCAGGGGCCGGGCGATTGCCTTATGCTTAACTGTATAAATAAACAGTACTTATTCCCCCCAGACAGCAAGAAGGCATACGAGGTGATGAATGGCCGTCGAAGTGGTGTACCGCAGCAGCCGCGATCCGGAGCGCCTGTTCATGGATAAGGCAGAAGCCGACCGGCACGACAAGATGCTCGAACTGGCGGAGAACCTCGCCGCCGTCCTGCACAAGGCGGTGCCCTCGCTGAACGAGGAGCAGGTGGAGGAAGTGGGTATCTTCATGGCCCGCCACCGCGACACCTTCGCCCGCGCCTTCAAGAACCAGCCCGACGCCCTTGGCGAGTTGTTCGCGGAAGGGGAATGAGCAGCGCCCGAACAGCCATGCCAGGGTGCTCTACGTAGGATGGGTTGAGCTTGCGAAACCCATGCGGTGGTGGTGATGGGTATCGCTTCGCTCAACCCATCCTACGATGGTGCTTCCTTGGAACTGTAGGAGCGGACTCCGTCCGCGATCACCGGCACACACCGGCCTGCCGGCCGGATCGCGGATGAATCCGCTCCTACGATCTGGCCCCGCCGTGCCCCTGTAGGAGCGGGCCCTGCCTGCGATTTCGCGCGCAGGGCGCGCTCCTACAGGGCGTCTATCCCAATGCCCCCGGCAGCCTGTCATCCCCCATGCCCGTAGAGAATCCGCTCGGCAAGCATGTCGGCCACCCGCGCCGGCGAGCGGTGGTCGGCCTGGGCGTGGGCGAACACCTCGGTGAGGCGGTTGCCAATCTGCGCCAGGTGCGCGGTGATCGCCGGCAGCTCCTGGCCCTGGTGCTGCAGGGCGACGTAGATCAGCCCGCCGGAATTGATCACGTAGTCCGGCGCATAGAGGATGCCGCGGGCCTCCAGCTCGTCGGCCACGTCCGGGTGCGCCAGCTGGTTGTTCGCCGCGCCGGCCACCACCGCGCAACGCAGCTGCGCCACCACCGGCGAGCTGAGCACCCCGCCCAGGCCACAGGGCGCGAGGATGTCGCAGGGCGTGGTCAGCAGCGCCTCGTTGGCTATGGGCTGGGCGCCGAACTGGTCGACCGCCAGTTGCACCTTGCCCGGGTCCAGGTCACTGACCAGCAGTTCGGCGCCGGCGGCGTGCAGGTGTTCGCACAGGGCGTAGCCCACGTGGCCCAGCCCCTGCACGGCGATGCGCAGGTCCTCCAGGTCGTCGCTGCCCAGGCGCGCCTGGGCGCTGGCGCGGATGCCGGCGAATACGCCCAATGCCGTGTGCGGCGAGGGATCGCCGCCGCGGGTGGTGCTGGTGACGTGGTCGGTGTGCTGGGCGATGCAGTCCATGTCGGCGCTGGAGGTACCGCTGTCCACCGCGGTGACGTAGGCCCCGCCGAGGCTTTCGATGAAGCGGCCGAAGGCCTCGAACAGCGCGCCGCGGTTGTCCACATGGGGTGCGCGCAGGATCACCGCCTTGCCGCCGCCCTGGCGCAGGCCGGCCAGGGCGGCCTTGTAGCTCATGCCCTGGGCCAGGCGCGCGGCGTCGCGCAGGGCCGCCTCGTCGTTGGGATAAGGCAGGTAGCGGCAGCCGCCCAGGGCCGGGCCCAGGCGGGTGCTGTGGATGGCGATGACGGCCCGCAGCCCGGTGGCCGGGTCGTAGGCGAGGTGCAGTTTCTCTAGCCGGGTGGCTTCCATCATGTCGAACATGGCGGCGCTCCCTTGCTGGCGCGTGAGGGTCGGCCGGCGGCGCCTGCCGCGGCCGGCCCCTTCAGTATAGGCAGAGGCGCCGCGGGCCAGCGGCGGCGCCGACGACCAGCCACGGCGGCTCTGGACGGCGCCCCGGCGCTGCGGGTAAAACGCAGTATCAGCCGGAGAACGCCATGGACCCGCGCCAAGCCTGCCTCGCCTGCCTAGCCCAGGAGCCACCAGCGCTGTTCGAGGCGGCCCTGTGGATAGCCGCCGAGCACGAGCCGCACCTGCCGCCCGAGCAGGCCCTGCGCGTGCTCGACGAACTGCAGCGGCAACTGCAGGCGACGCTGCCCGTGGCCGCCGGCGACATCGAACGGGCCCAGTTGCTGCTGCGCCGGCTGAACGAGATGGGCTTCGCCGAGGACGACGACGTGCCCCTGCTGGCCCGCGCCGCCCTGCTGCCCCAGGTGCTGCAGCGCCGCCGCGGGCAACCGTTGTCGCTGGCGCTGATCGCCCTGGAGCTGGCGCGCCGCCAGGGTATCGCCCTGCAGGGGGTGAACTTCCCCGCGCGCTTCCTGCTGCGCGTGCCCGGCGCCGACCACCTGCTCGACCCCACCACCGGCCGCCGTCTCTACCCCCGCGACTGCCGCGACCTGCTGGCCCGTCACCTGGGCCCGAACGTGGAGCTGAGCGCCGCCTTCCTGCGCAACGCCGAGCCGCGCGAGATGCTCCAGCGCCTGTCGCGCAACCTGCGCCAGCTGCACCAGACCGCCGGCGACCACCTGGCGGCCCTGAAGGATGCCCAGCGCGTACTGGAACTGGGCGCCGCCAGCGCCGCCGACCACCTGGCCCGCGCCGACCTCTACCACCACCTGGAATGCCCCCAGGCCGAACGCTACGACCTGGAGCGCGCCCTGCTGCTCAGCGACGACCCGGCCGAGCAACTGCGCCTGGGCCAGCGCATCGAGGCGATCGCGGTGCAGAAGAAGGCGTTGCACTGAACGGGGGCTTAGGCGTGTAAGCGTGATGGGTATCGCTTCGCTCAACGCCATCCTACGAAAAGCGCTTCGGCACCCACCTGTAGGAGCGCGCCCTGCGCGCGAATCGCGGGCAGGGCCCGCTCCTACAATTTGCTGTGAGGTATGGAGTTTCCTCGTAGGAGCGAGCTTGCCCGCGAACAGATTCCGCAGCGGGGTTCGTTCGCGAGCAAGCTCGCTCCTACGAAGAGCATCGTGGGGCGTCAGGCTTTGAGCAGCCCCAGCTCCTTGGCCCGGGCCACGGCCTGGGTGCGGCGTTCGACGCCGAGCTTGCCGTTGATGCGCCGGGCGTGGGTTTTCACGGTGTGCAGGGAGATGAACAGGCGCTCGCCGATCTCCAGGTTGGAGCAGCCGCGGGCGATCAGTTCCAGCACCGACAGCTCGCGCAGGCTGAGCAGCGGCGCCGGGCGTTCGCCAGCCTGTTCGGCCAAGCGTTCCGGCAGGCGCTGGCGGGCGTCTTCCAGTATCGCCTCCAGGCCGTGGCGGCGGGCCAGTTCCAGGCCTTCCTGCCAGCAGTCGCGGGCCTGTTCGTCGGCGCCGGCGGCGGCATGGGCCAGCGCCAGCCCCAGCCGGACCTCGCAGACCAGGGCCATGCGCCCCTGCCGCTGCATTTCCGCCAGCAGGATCGACAAGCGCTCCAGCGCCCGTTGCGCCTGGCCGTCCTGGATGTCGGCCATGGCCAGTTGGCATTCCACCCGCAGCAGCAGGTCGACCGCCGAGGCCGGCGCGCTGCGGCCTTCCTCGCGGTAGCGGCTCAGCACCCGGGTGAAGATTTCCCGGGCCTGGGTGGTCCGCCCCTGGCGCAGGCCGAGGGTGCCGCCGGCCAGCAGCAGCGGGCCGCGGTAGACCGCTTCGGGAATGTGCTGCAGCTGCATCTGCCGCTCGGCTTCGAGCAGGCGGTTGAAGGCCACGTCGAACTGGCCCTGGCGCGCATCCAGCATCGCCAGGCCGATGTAGCCGTACAGGGCGCAGGGGTCGAGGCTGCGCTGCGCGCCGCGCAGGCCGTCCTGCAGCAATTGGCGCGCCTCGGCCGGGCGGCCCTGGTGGTAGCACAGCCAGCCCAGGCGCAACTGCGCGCGGCAGGCCACCGGGCAGCCGCTCTGGTGCCGTTCGGCCAGGGTGTCGAGCATGCGCCGCAGCAGGGCTTCGGCGCGCGGCAGCTCGCCGCGCTGGGCCAGCAGGTAGGCGTGGTCGATCTCCAGGTAGACCTCGAAGATGGCGCTGCCACGGGCGCGGGCCAGCTTCAGGGCGTCACGGTTGAGCAGCCGGGCCTCGTCCAGGCGGCCGTCGATCAGCGCCAACTGGCTGAGCGCGGACAGGCTGATCAGGCGCTGCGCCCAGGCTTCGTCCGGCAGGTCGTCCAGGGCGGCCTGCAGCAGCGGCGCGGCCTCGCGGCGGCCACGGGCGTGGGCGAGCATGCCGGCCAGGCCCAGCCACTGCGCCACCAGCGCCCGCTGACGCGCTTCGCCGGGCAGCGGCAGGAAGCGCGAGAAGTCCTGCAGCTGCGTCTCGACCTCGTCCAGGCGCCCGCCGAAGAGCAGCGCCCAGGCGTTAAGGATCAGCAGGCGCGGCGTGCTCGCCAGCAGTTCCTGCGGCAGCGCCTCGCGCAGGCGCAGCACCCGCGCCACGTTGTGCCCCTGCAGCAACTGCTCTTCGGTCAGGCGCTGCAACAGGCTGGCGGCGACGTCGGGTTGCTCGGCGCGCAATGAGTGTTCGAAGGCGGCATGGATGTCGCCCTGCTGGCTGTACCACTGGCAGGCCCGGCGGTGCAGGCTGCAGGGCGAGCCGTGGCCCATGTCGGCGAGTTCGTCGGCCAGCAGCGGCGGCAGGCGGTACCAGGCGCCGGCGCCCTCCTCGCGCTGCAGGCCGACGCCGCGTTCGAGCAGGGCTTCGAGAACGCCGGGCTGTTCCTCGAAGAGGTATTCGGCCAGGGAGGTGCAGCAGCGGGTGAGCCGCGCCAGGTCGCAGAGCACCTCCGCCAGCGGCGCCGGCAGGGCATCGAGGATTTCCCGCTGCAGGTATTCGCGCAGCAGCGGCCGGCCGGCCTCGGCCAGTTGCCCGGGCGAGGGCGTGCCCGCCTCGGCCGG
This sequence comes from Pseudomonas sp. R3.Fl, assembly GCF_023516765.1. Classification (NCBI taxonomy): domain Bacteria; kingdom Pseudomonadati; phylum Pseudomonadota; class Gammaproteobacteria; order Pseudomonadales; family Pseudomonadaceae; genus Pseudomonas; species Pseudomonas sp. R3.Fl. Next base: position 5,073,046 of record NZ_JAMGSO010000001.1, on the reverse strand, counting down.
CCAGCCGAGCAGGCGCAGGCGGATGCCGGCGCACCAGCCGTCGGTCTGCTCCAGCAGCGCCAGGCGCAGTTCCTCCGGCCAGTCGCGGCCGTTGCGCAGCAGGAAGGCTTCCAACTCGGCGGCGTCGAAGCCCAGTTCCGCCGCGCCCAGTTCCAGCAGTTCGCCCTCCAGCAGCAGGCGCGCCAGGTTGCACGCCGGGCGCCGCCGGCTGGCCAGCCACCAGGACACCCAGGGCGAAGCCTGGGCCAGCAGGCGGTCGAGGCAGGCGTCCAGCGCGGCATCGGGTTCGCGGGGGTAGTCGTCGAGCATGATCCACAGCGGCTCGCGGCAGTCGCGCAGGCGGCCGAGCACTTCGACCTCGCCGACCGGCCCCAGGCCCAGGGCCTCGCCCAGGCGCCGGCACAGGGCCGCGGCGTCCAGGGCCTCGCCGCCCAGCGCCAGCCAGGCGACGCGGGTGCCCGCCGGGGCGGCGCGCGCGCATTCTCCCAGCAGCACGGTCTTGCCGTGCCCCAGGGGCGCGAGCAGCAGGCGCAGGCGGTGTTCCTCGTGCAGCAGGGCCTGGCGCAGGCGCGCGCGCGGCAGGTGCTGCGGTGGCAGGCGGGGCAGTGAAGACTGGGGGGTGGCAGCGTCGATCATGGGCAGGGGTCCGACCGATCCTGACGTTCGAGACTAGTCAGGAGGCGGCCCCCGGGGAAGGGCTATCAGCCGGATGTATGTAGCGACATATCACCCTTTAGCATTACAGGAAGGTACATGACCGGCGACAGCCCTCGCCGCCGCCGGCCATGCCCGGTTCAGCGCACGCCTTCGTTGCGCAGCGCCGCCGGGGTGTAGTCGGCCATGCTGGCCTTGATGCCGAAGCGGTAGCCGCTCTTCTCTTCGTTGAACAGGCCCAGGGCCAGGTAGCGGCCGGCGATCACGTCGTAGATCACCTCCGGCACGTAGCCGCCGGCCTGGTGCGCGTAGTTGAACATCTGGTGGCCTTCGGAAACGCGCCACAGCTGGCCGCGGCCGTCGTAGTGGTCGACCTCGGCGATCTGCCAGCTGTCCTCGTCGATGTACATGTGGCGCTTGGCGTAGATGTGCCGCTCGCCCGGCTTCACGGTGCCCACCACTTCCCACACGCGGTGCAGCTCGTAGCGCGTCAGGTCCTGGTTGAGGTGGCCGGCCTTGACGATGTCGTCGTACTTGTAGGTCGGCAGGCCCAGCTTGTAGCTGTTGTAGGGGATGTACAGCTCCTTCTTGCCCACCAGTTTCCAGTCGTAACGGTCCGGCGCGCCGGAGAACATGTCGAAGTTGTCCGAGGTGCGCAGGCCGTCGGCGGCGGTGCCGGGGCCGTCGTAGGCCACCTGCGGGGCGCGCCGCACGCGGCGTTGGCCGGCGTTGTAGATCCACGCCAGGCGCGGCTCCTTGACCTGGTCGAGGGTCTCGTGCACCAGCAGCACGTTACCGGCCAGGCGCGCCGGCGCCGTTACCGACTGCTTGAAGTACAGCAGGATGTTACTGACCTTGGCGAGGTCCACGTCGCCCATGTTCTGCGGGAAGGCCACGGTCTCCTCGAAGCGGATCGGCGTGTAGCTGCCGTTGGTCTGCGGGGTGACCTGGACCACGGTGCGCGCCAGGTTGCCGCCGCGGTAGCGGGTGATGTGGTTCCACAGCACCTCGACGCCGTTCTTCGGCAGCGGGAAGGCGTAGTAGCGGCTCTTGTCGAAGTTGGCCAGGCCGTTGCCGTCGTTGATCGGCTGCACGTTCACCGCGCTGGTCTTGACCGCCTGGTAGATCTCCGCCGGCTGCGAGAAGGTGCGGTGGGTCTTGTACACCGGGATGCGGTAGGTGTCCGGGTAGCGCTTGAACAGCGCCACCTGGCCGTCGGTGAGCTTGTCCCTGTACTGGTCGACGTTCTGCGCGGTGATGGTGAACAGCGGCTTCTCGCCGGCGAAGGGGTCGCTGAGGAAGCCGCGGGCGTCCTCGCTGCCGGCGCTCTTGTCGATGCCGCCGGTCCAGGCCGGGATGCTGCCGTCGGCGTTGCCTTCCTTCTGCGCGCCCATGGGCGTGAGGCTGGTGCCGAGCTTGGCCGCCTCGTCCGCGGACACCGCCGCCATCACGGCGCCGGAGAGCAGGCTCAGGGCCAGGGCGCCGCATTGCAGGATTCGTATCTTGTTCATCTTTCCTGTCCTTGACTGACCGATCAGAAGTTCACACCGAAGCTGACGGCGATGAAGTCGCGATCGTTGATCGGGTTGTAATCGCCACCGAAGAAATCGGTATAGCTGATGCTGGCGGTATAGGTGTTCTGGTAGTCCGCATCCAGGCCGACGCTGACCGCCTTGGCGCCTTCGCTGAAGTTCGGGCCGTAGCCGTGCACGTCGTGGGACCAGGCCAGGTTCGGCTTGAAGTTGATGCCGGCGATGACGTTGGGATAGTCGAGGATGCCGCGCACGCGGTAGCCCCAGCTGCTGCTGGTGTAGAAGCCCTTGTTGTTGCACTCGCCGGGATTGGCGGTGTTCAGCAGGCCCTGGCACAGGGAGTTGTTGGACAGCTCGCCGATGCCCCAGATGGAGTCGCGGCCGAAGCGCAGCTCGCTGTCGTCGATGCCGCTGATGTGGTTGTAGCCCACCTCGCCGACCACTGTCAGGCGTTCGGCGGCCAGCACCTGGTCGAAGAACTGCGTCACCGTCACCTGGGCCTGGGTCACCGGCTTGCGTACGTAGCCGTGGATCACCTCGCCGGCGCTGGGCGTGGCGAAGCCGCTGGAGTAGATGGGGTTGCCGAACAGGGTGGTCGGGTAGAGCGCGGCCACGGTCAGGTCGGTGCTGTTGAGCTGCAGCGGCATGTTCGGCCGGTAGCTGACCTCGCCGGCCACCGAGGTGCCGCCGATGTTGGTCTGGAAGCTCAGGCCGTAGAGGCGGATGTCCTCCGGGTACTCGATCAGGTACTGCGCGCTGGCCTCGCCGGTGGCGGCGTTGGCGGTGGCCAGGCCTTGTCCGGCGATGGTGCTGAAGACCGGGTTGCGGCTGTGGTAGTTCATCACGTAGGCGCCGAACTCGGTGTCGTTCAGCTCCGCCGCGTACCAGCGCAGGGCCAGGCCCCACTGGCCGCCGTCGCGGGCGGTGTTGTCGCCGGAGCGCGCCAGGTAGCGGTAGCCGCTGGCCGGGTCGGTGTCGAAGTCGCTGCCGGCGTAGACCAGGCGGTTGCAGCCGTTGGCCGCCACGTCGGTGGTGGAGAAGAAGGTGCCGCAGTTGTCGACCACGGTCTTCTCCCACTTCAGCTGGTAGAAGCCCTCGGCGGTGAGGCTGTCGGTCAGGCCCTGGGACATGTAGAACATGCTCACCGGGATCAGGCCTTCCTTGATCTCCGCGCCGGGGCGGCGGAAGGCGGCGACGTCGACCGGGTTGATGCTGTTGATGGAGTTCTGGATGAAGGTGCTCTCGCCCCAGCTCACCACCTGCTTGCCCAGGCGCACGGTGCCGGGCAGGTCGCCGATGCTGTACTTGTGGTAGATGAAGGCGTCCAGCAGTTCGGCGCCGGAGGAGCGCGCGCCCATGCTGCGGCCCTGGTCGCTGATGTCGTACAGCTCGCGATGCTCGTCCTTCAGCTCGAAGTCGTACCAGTACTTGCCGCGGACGAAGACGCCGGTGTCGCCGTACTTCAGCTCCAGGTCGTGGATGCCCTTGAAGATCTTCGAGAAGGTCTCGCCCTTCTTGAAGTTCAGGCGGCCGTCGTCGGAGGTCTGCGACGAGGCGCGGCCGCCGTTGCGGGCGCCGACGTATTCCGAGTCGGCGTCGCGCAGCCCCCAGCTGGCCCCCACGGACAGCGTCGAATCCAGCTGCCCCTCGATTTCCCCGATGTTGAACGAGACGGCCCCGGCCTGGGTGGCGCAACCCAGGGCTACAGCAGCGGCCAGCAGTTTCGGTTGGAACGATGCGCGCCTTGTTTTTGTTGTCATTCGGCACTCCTGACGGTGTCTAGGCGGCTACACGCTACTCAGCCGGCCCGGTCGCGACCAAGCGCACCAAGGAGGTATTTGCACTGTCAGCCGAAAGAGTGAATCCCCCCTCTGCGACGGCCCCGGGCGGCCACCATTGACGCCGGGCATGGCCCATCATGCAGTGCCTGGATGATAGCGGGGCCTCCCCCCTACCCGAGCGCGCCGCTCTGCGGCATCCTGTGCGCCATGCGAGCGACCCACCCGACCCCGGCCGACAGCCACCTCACCCCGAGCACCCGCGACGTGGTGCAGCGCTACCATGACAGCTGGAAGCGCCGCGACCTGGACGCGGCGCTGGCGCTCTACCATCCCGAGGTGGAATACAACGACTACTTCCAGAACCGCCGCATGGGCCTGGCGGACCTGCGCGAGTACGTCACCCAGACCATGCCCAGCCGCCCGGACGAGTTCCTCGACCACATCGACCGCATCCGCGTCGACGGCGACACGGCCTTCATCCAGTACCGCACCGCCATCACCCTCAGCGGGCGCCTGGCGGTGTTCCACTCCAGCGAAGCCATCAGCGTGCGCGACGGGCTGATCTGGCGCATCAACGAATACGCCACCCTGGTCCGCGAGGACGCCCCGGGCGCCGCACGCGCCTCCGGCGACAGCCGCCCGCCGGCCAGCCGCCTGGGCCTGTCGCCGCGCCAGCTCAGCCAGCTGGCCGCGGACCTGGAGGAATACTTCCACAAGGCCCAGCCGTACCTGGCGCCGGACCTGGACCTGTCCCAGGTGGCCGGCGCCACCGGCTACACGCGCAACCAGATTTCCTACCTGCTCAACCAGGTGATGGGCCTGAGCTTCTACCAGTACGTCAACCAGAAGCGCCTGCAGCACCTGCTGGAACAGTTGCGCCCGGCCACCTCGGCGCGCATCGACGAGCTGGCCTTCTCCGCCGGCTTCAATTCGCTGTCGGCCTTCTACCGCTGCTTCCGCCAGCAGACCGGTCTGTCGCCGCGGGAATACCTCAAGCGGATGGAAAACCCGTAACGCCGAGGCGCTCCTGCGCACCGCTTTTCGTAGGAGCGAGCTTGCTCGCGAATGGGCCCCGCAGCGGAGTTTGTTCGCGAGCAAGCTCGCTCCTACGAAGAGCACCCTGGCGCAGCTGGCAAGACATCGCCCATTTCCCCGCGTACCCGCGCGCACGACAGGAATGCCGGGCGCTTCTAGGCTTGCGCACATTCCCGATCACCCTTCTGCCCGGAGTCGCCCCTATGTCGGCATGGCGCCATATCAGCCTGTGGATGAACCAACTGGACGACGACTTCATCGTCCGCCCGGCCCTGGAAGGCGCCCTGGAGGTCGACGTGGCCATCGTCGGCGCCGGCTACACCGGGCTGTGGACGGCTTATTACCTGAAAACCCGCGCGCCGCAATTGAAGGTCGCCATCCTCGAGGCCGAGACCGCCGGCTTCGGCGCCTCCGGGCGCAACGGCGGCTGGCTGATGGGCGCGCTGCTGGGCGAGGACCGCCTGGTGGGCCGCATGCCCGAGCCGCGCCGCCGCGAGACCTGGGACCTGCTGCACGGCATCCCCGACGAAGTGGCCAGGGTGCTGGAACGCGAAGGCATCGACTGCGACTACCGCAAGGGCGGCGTGCTCTATTGCGCGGCGCGCTACCCGGAGCAGGAACGCCGCCTGCGCCAGTACCTGGCCGACCTGCGCCACGAGGGCCTGGGCGAGGACGACTACCGCTGGCTGTCGAAGGCCGAACTGGACGGCCAGCTGCGCATCCCCAGCGCCCTGGGCGCGCTCTACACCCCGCACTGCGCCACCATCGACCCGGCCAAGCTGGCCCGCGGCCTGGCCCGCGCGGTGGAACGCCTGGGCGTGCAACTGTTCGAGAAGAGCCGCGTCAGCCACTGGCAGCCCGGCCTGCTGCGCACCGACAAGGGAAGCGTGAAGGCCCACTGGATAGTGCCGGCGGTGGAAGGCTACGCCGCCGCCCTGCCGCCCCTGGGCAACTACCAGTTGCCGGTGCAGAGCCTGCTGGTGGCCACCGAGCCGCTGCCCGAGTCGGTATGGGCGGAGATCGGCCTGGAGCACGGCCAGGCCTTCAGCGAGTTCAGCCGCCAGGTCACCTACGGCCAGCGCACCCGGGACAACCGCCTGGCCTTCGGCGCCCGCGGCGGCTACCGCTTCGGTGGCAAGCTGCGCAGCGATTTCAGCCTCGACGACGACGAGGTCGGCCTGCGCCGCTACCTGTTCGGCGAGCTGTTCCCGCAGCTCAAGGACGTGAAGATCACCCACACCTGGGGCGGCAACCTGGGCATGTCGCGGCGCTTCCACCCGCACATGCTGATCGACCGCCGCAACGGCATCGCCCTGTCCGGCGGCTACGGCGGCGAAGGCGTGGGCGCCACCAACCTGGGCGGGCGCACCCTGGCCGACCTGATCCTCGGCAACGACAGCCTGGAAACCCGGCAGAACTGGGTGATCCACGACCGCGCCATGACCGACGCCCTGCGCGCCTGGGAGCCCGAGCCGTGCCGCTGGCTGGGCTACAACGCGATCATCCGCAGCTTCGTCCACGAGGACGAGGTGCTGGCCAACCCCAACACCCCGGCCTGGCGCCGGCAGCTGGCGGAAAGACTCGCCGCCGGCATGGAAGGCCTGATGACCTGGAAGGTCGGCTGAAGCCGCCTCCCCCTTTGCACCGACAACCCACTGGAGCCCCGATGAAGATCACCCACCTCAAGGACACCCCCAACGCGCCCCTGGGCGAAGCCAGCCCGGTCGGCGTACCGCTGGGCGAGCCGGTCTCGCACACCCGCGTGGCCGAAGTGGAACGCCCCGACCAGGTCGACACCGGCATCTGGGAATGCACTCCGGGCCGCTGGCGCCGGCAGATCGTCGAGCAGGAGTTCTGCCACTTCATCAGCGGCCGCGGCACCTTCACCCCGGACGACGGCGAGCCCATTGCCTTCCAGGCCGGCGACGCCTTCCTACTGCCGCAGAACAGCCTGGGGGTGTGGGACATCCAGGAGACGGTGCGCAAGACTTACGTGATCATCAAGCGCTGAGGCCAAGGCCCTTCGTAGGAGCGAGCTTGCTCGCGAATGGAGTTTCCCTGAGGCGCCGCTGCATGAGGGAAGCGCCTTTCCCTCTCCCTAACCCTCTCCCTGAAGGGAGAGGGGACTGTCCTCTGCCTGCTGCGGGTTCGGCGTAATCCTGTAAGCATGGCGTATCAGGAGTAGGCCTGGCTTCCAACTCGCTCCGAACGGCCCCCTCTCCCTTCAGGGTGTATGGACCGGAGACATGGTGAACAGGTGTTCGGAGACATGGTGAACACATCATGCTGAGGCATCGAAACGCATGAGGAGCGTGAGATGCCCTGGCAGGAGGTGTCCAAAATGCAGGTACGCGAGGAATTCGTTGCCTTGGCCAGCACGCCGGGTGCCAACCTCCGCCAGCTTTGCCGGCGCTTCGGAATCAGTCCGAATACCGGTTACAAATGGCTGAAGCGAGGTCAGGCGGGCGAGGGGCTGGAGGATCGCTCACGACGTCCAAAGCGCTCTCCGGGCCGTTCGCCGGAAGATCTCGAAGCGCACGTCGTGGCTCTGCGCCAGGAGCATCCGAGCTGGGGCGCACGCAAGTTGCGGCAACTCTTGCTCAATCAGGGGGTGGATGCTCCAGCGGTAAGCACTGTGCATGCGATCCTGCTCCGCCATGATTGCATTCAACCGGAGGCTGGCGAGCGCTGCCAGCCGTGGCAACGCTTCGAACATGTTGCTCCGAACGATCTGTGGCAGATGGACTTCAAGGGGCACTTTCCCCTCGCCAAAGGGCGTTGCCATGCCCTGACGATCCTTGATGACCACTCCCGCTATGCCCTATGCCTACAGGGTTGTAGCGATGAGCGACGGGAAACCGTGCAGGCACACCTCATTGCGACCTTCAGGCGCTATGGGCTACCGCGGCGTATGACCATGGACAATGGCAGCCCCTGGGGTGATACCGAAGCCCATTACACGGCCCTGGATGTCTGGTTGATGCGCCAGGGTATCCGGACCAGCCACTCCAGCCCTTACCACCCGCAAACCCAAGGCAAGGATGAGCGCTTCCACCGCACGCTCAAGGTCGAGTTGCTGCAAGGACGAGTTTTTGATGACCTGATCCACGCCCAGGCAGCGTTTGATCGTTGGCGCGGGCTTTACAATCAGCAGCGTCCGCACCAGGCACTGGACATGCAGGTTCCGCAACAGCGTTATCAACCGAGCCCGCTTGAATATCAGGAGCATCCACCCGCTCCGCAGTACGATGAGCTGGACCTGGTGCGCAAGGTCCAGGGCAAAGGTGAAATTTACTGTCAGGGGCGGCCGTACCAGGTAGGCAAGGCATTCATCGGTGAGTCGGTCGCTATACGGCCGACTACCGAAGAGGGACAGTACAACGTGTACTGGAGCACGCACCGTATTGCCAGGATCGACCTGCGCGAGCAGCTATGCATCGCTGGCAAACGGCTTCCCTAACCTGTTCACCCTGTCTCCGAACAGGTGTCTACCATGTCTCCGGTCCATACACAGGGAGAGGGCTGGGGAGAGGGTGCGGAGTCAACCCGAAACACCGTAGTCACCGGAAGGCGCCATTCGCGAGCAAGCTCGCTCCTACGAAAAGCAGGCCCTGCGCCGCCTCTCAAAACTTCCCATGCCGCCCCTCCCCCCGCGCGAAGCGCTGCGCCCCGGCCTGGGTCTCGCCGCTGAGAATCACCATCAGCCCACCCTGGAATTCATTCGCCATGGCCACGTCGAACGACTGGTTCCACTGCGCGTAGACGCTGCCGCGGTCGGCCAGCATGCAGGCCTGGGGGAAGTCGGCGATCTGCCGGGCCAGGTCCTCGGCGGCGGCGCGGGCTTCGCCCTTGGCCACCACGCGGTTGGCCAGGCCCATGCCCAGGGCTTCCTGGGCGGAGACCGGGCGGCCGGTGAGGATCAGGTCCAGCGCCCGGCCCTGGCCGATGATGCGCGGCAGGCGCACGGTGCCGCCGTCGATCAGCGGCACGCCGAAGCGCCGGCAGAACACCCCGCACACCGCGTCCTCGGCCATCACCCGCAGGTCGGCCAGCAGCGCCAGCTCCAGGCCGCCGGCCACGGCGTAGCCCTCGATGGCGGCGATCAATGGCTTGTTCAGGTGCATGCGGCTGGGGCCCATGGGGGCGTCGCCTTCCATTTCCAGGCGGTTGCGCCGCTCGCTGTCCTCGGCCACCGCGGCGAGGTCCGCGCCGGCGCAGAAGGTGCCGCCGGCGCCGGTGAGCACCGCCACCTTCGCCTGCTCGTCGGCCTCGAAGGCGCGCAGGGCCTCGGCCAGGGCGTCGGCGGTGGGCCGGTCGACGGCGTTGCGCGCCGCGGGGCGATCGATGATCAGGGTGGTTACCGGGCCGTTGTGCTCGACGATCACGCTCATGCTGGACTCCAGGCTGACGGAAAGGACGAAGGCCGACTTGCGCCGGCCTTCCACCTTACTGCGTCACGGAGCGCGGAGCAGCACCCTGGCCGTTCCGCCCGTCAGGCTGGCCGCTTCAGCCGACGTATTTCTGCAGGTTGGCCATCATCTCGCGCAGGGCCTCGACGTTGTCCGCCGGGTGCACGGCGTTCTCGAAGCTGCTGATCTGCTGCCAGTGCGCCGCCACGTCCTCGGCGTCGAAGCCTTCGCGCGGGTCGAAGCCGAAGCCCAGGCTGCGCTCCCAGCGCACCTTGCCCATCCAGCCGCCGCCCACTTCATAGAGGCCGGAGGTGTCCTGGCAGGCCTCGCTGCCCAGGTAGACCACCAGCGGGCTGACCAGCTCCGGCTTGAGCTGCTCGAACACCTGCGGCGGGATCAGTCCCTCGGTCATGCGGGTGCCGCCGGTGGGGGCGATGGCGTTGACCAGGATGTTGCTCTTGCGCCCTTCCAGGGCCAGGGTGCGGGTCAGGCCGTAGAGGCCGAGCTTGGCCATGCCGTAGTTGCTCTGCCCGAAGTTGCCGTAGATGCCCGAGGTGGAGGCGGTGAAGATCACCCGCCCGTAGCCCTGCTCGCGCATCAGCGGCCAGGCGGCGCGGGTCACCTTGTAGGCGCCCTCGACGTGGACCTTGTAGACCAGGTCCCAGTCGGCGTCTTCCATCTTGTGGAAGGTCTTGTCGCGCAGGATGCCGGCGTTGTTCACCACCACGTCGACGCGGCCGAAGGCCTCCACGGCCTCGCGCACGATGTTCTCGCCGTCGGTCACCGAGTCGTGGTTGGCGATGGCGGTGCCGCCGGCGGCGCGGATCTCCGCCACCACGCGGTCGGCCGCCGAGGCGTTGGCGCCTTCGCCATGGGTGCTGCCGCCCAGGTCATTCACCACCACCTTGGCGCCATGTTTGGCGAACAGCAGGGCGTGGGCACGGCCGAGACCGCCGCCGGCACCGGTGACGATCACGACCTTGTCGTCGAAACGAACGGCATCACTCATGGTTGGTACTCCCAGGCAGGTTGATGGCTACGGAGTGTCAAACAGACGTTTGACGGTCACAACCAAGACGCCGGACCTGAATATGCTCCGATAAGGTCCGGGGATGATGCCGGCGGCCCGTTCAGGCCGCCGGCTGCACCTGCCCCGCCAGGCGCGCGCGGAACGCCAGGTAGTGCGCCAGCACCTGCTCCGGCGCCTCGGTCTGCGGGTAGTGGCCGATGCCGTCGAGCATCACCGTGTCCGGCCGCGGGATCAACTGGCGGTAACGCTCGACCATGTGCGCGCCGGAGATCGGGTCCACGGGCCCGTCGATCAGCCGCAACGGCACGGACGTGCGCTGCATGGCGCCCACCCAGCGCTCGCGGTGTTCGCGGCGGTCGAGGATGTAGTGGATCAGCCGGTGCATCACCTTCGGCCCGTCGTTGCAGGCGATCAGGCTCCAGAAAGCGTCCAGCTCCTCCTCGCTCGGCCGGGTGCGCGGGCCGAACACCTTGGCGAAGTTGGCGGCCAGCTTGCCACGGTCGAAGAAGCGCCCGAAGAAGCCGCCCAGCGGGCTGAGCAGCAGCTTCTGCGAGAGCACCGGGCGGTGCGTCTCGGGGAACAGCCCGCCATTGAGGAACACCAGCGAGGCCAACTGGATTTGTCCTTCCAAGTGCCGCGCCAGCAGCTCCTGGCCGACGCTGTTGCCGTAGTCGTGGACCAGCAGGTGCACGGGCTCGCGCACCGCCAGATGCTCCAGCAGCGCCTGCTGCAGGTCGGCCTGTTCAAGGATGCGGTAGGCGTGGTTGCGCGGCTTGGCCGAGTCGCCGAAGCCGAGCATGTCGCAGGCGATCACCCGGTAGCGCCCGGCCAGCGGCTGCCACAGCTTGTTCCAGTCCCAGGAGGCGCTGGGGAAGCCGTGGATCAGCAGCAGCGGCTCGCCCTCGCCGGCCTCCCAGTAACGGATGGCGTGGCCGTTGAAGTCGAAGGTGCGCCCCTGCGCGCGCCAGTCGCGCAGGGGGATGGCGATGCCGGCCATCAGTCGCGGTAGCCGGGGTTCTGCAGGTCGAGCTTGCGCAGCAGCGCCGGCCAGGCCAGCGCCCCGCCCATGCCCTGGGAGGTCTTCATCACCCCGGCGACCATCGCCCGGGCGCCGTCGAGGATCTGCTGCGGGATGTGGATCAGCTCGCCACCGCCGCTCTGCGCCATCACCTGCGCCTCGCAGGCGCGCTGCAGGGTGAACATGCCGAGGAAGGCGTCGGCGACGGTGCCGAAGGCGGTGAGCAGGCCGTGGTTGGGCAGGATCATGAAGTGCTTGTCGCCCAGGTCGGCCTGCAGGCGGGCCTTCTCGTCGTGGTTCAGGGCCACGCCCTCGTAGCCGTGGTAGGCCAGGCTGGAGAGCACGAACAGCGACTGCTGCGACAGCGGCAGCAGGCCGTTCTTCTGCGCCGACACGGCGATCCCGGCGGGGGTGTGGATGTGCAGCACGCAACCGACGTCGTGGCGCACCTCGTGCACGGCGCTGTGGATGGTGTAGCCGGCGGGGTTGATGTCGTAGGGGCTGTCCATCAGCTTCTTGCCGGCCAGGTCCACCTTCACCAAGCTGGAGGCGGTGATCTCGTGGAACATCATGCCGTAGGGGTTGATGAGGAAGTCCTCGGTGCCCGGGACCTTGGCCGAGATATGGGTGAAGATCAGGTCGTCCCAGCCGTGCAGGGCAATCAGCCGGTAGCAGGCGGCGAGGTCGACGCGGGTCTGCCATTCGGCCTCGGAGACCTGGTCTTTCACGGAAGGTGCGGGAGCGGCGGCGTTCATGGGGCGGTCCTCATCGTTGTTGTTGTTCGATGGGGCCAGTCTAGTCAGGCGAAGGCCGCGGGACTGTCGGAGGTCTGACAGTCCTCTCCTACACAGCAAATGACGACACCCATCCTACGAAAGGCACCTCGGCGCGGCTCTTCGTAGGAGCGAGCTCCTACAGGACCAGTGCGACGGCGGGCGCCAGCAGCAGGTTGAACAGCCCGGTGAGGACCATCAACAGCCCCGCCGTGGAGCCCTCCTCGCCGCCGAACTCGTAGGCCCGGCTGGTGCCCGCGCCGTGGGCGCCGACGCCCAGCAGCGCGCCGCGGGCGAGGGTCGAGCGCAGCGGCAGCAGCTTCATCAGCAGACCGCCGGCCAGGGCGCCGAACACCCCGGTGATCATCACGAAGGCGGCGGTCAGCTCCGGCACGCCGCCCAGGTCGTGGGACATCTCCATGGCCAGCGGCGTGGTGATCGAGCGCGGCACCAGCGACAGCGCCACCTGGCCGTCCAGCGCCAGGGCGTTGGCCAGCATCCAGGAACTGCCGATGGCCACCGCGGAGCCGGCGCACATGCCCACCAGCAGCGCCGGCCAGTGCCGCGCCAACAGCGCGCGCTGCTGCCAGATGGGCACGGCGAAGGCCACGGTGGCCGGGCCGAGCAACGCCACCAGCCAGTTGGTGTCGCGCGAGTAGTCGGCGTAATGGGCGTGCAGCGGAATGGCCACGGCGAACAGCAGCGCCGGGACGAACACGATGGGCGCGAAGCCGTACCAGCGCACGCGCTTGTACAGCTGGCGGCTGAACAGGTAGCCGCCGAGGGTCAGGGCCAGCCAGAACAGGGCCTGCTTATCGAGACTCATGGCGCGACCTCCAGCGATACATGCCTTCCACCGACAGCGCGGTGACCAGCATCACCAGCAGGGTGCTGCACATGATCACCAGCAATATCTTCCAGCCCTCGCTGCGCAGCAGCGGGCCATAGTCCAGCAGGCTCATCAGCGCGGGGATGAAGAACAGCAGCATCTCCGCCAGCAGCAGCCCGGCGCCGCCCTGCAGCAGGGCCGGGCGGATCGCCCCGCTGGCGAACAGCGCCAGCAGCAGGCCGAGCCCCACCACCCCACCGGGCAGCGGCAGGCCGGTGGCTTGCGCCAGCCAGCCGCCGAACCACCAGAAGGCGATGAGGACGGCGAGTTCGAAGCCCAGTCGGGCGATGCGGCGGATCATTTCGGGTGCCTGCGTGGCGGTGTGCTGTGGATGGCGCTCAGGTTAAGCCCGGGGCTACTATCGCCAAAGCGAATTGTTCGAATCGAGGCCATTCCAGAATGGAATTCAAGCAACTGCGCAGCTTCGTCGAAGTGGTGCGTCAGGGCAGCTTCACCCAGGCAGCGCAACGCCTGCACGCCAGCCAGTCGGCCATCAGCAAGCAGGTGGCCCAGCTGGAACAGAGCCTGCAGGTGCAACTACTGGAGCGCAGCGGCCCGCACGTGCGCCTGACCGCCGCCGGCGAAGTGGCGCTGCGCCGCGCCGAAGATATGCTGCGCCTGCGCCGCGAACTGCTGATCGAACTGGACGACCTCAGCCAGATGCGCCGCGGCGAACTGCGCCTGGGCCTGCCGCTGCTGGGCGCCGACGCCCTGTTCGCCTGGCGCTTCGCCGAGTACCGCAAGCGCTACCCGCACATCCAGGTGCACCTGGTGGAAGGCGGCAGCAAGAGCCTGGAACAGGCGCTGCACGCCGGCGAACTGGAACTGGCCGGCGCGCTCGCGCCGAACGACCCGGCCTTCGACTGGCAGCCGTTCTGCAACGAGCCGCTGGACGCCCTGCTGCCGGCCGAACACCCGCTGGCCGGGCGCGAAAGCATCGCCCTGGCCGAACTGGCCGACACGCCCTTCCTGCTCTACCAGCAGAGCTTCACCCTCAACGACCGCCTGCTGCGCGCCTGCCGCGAGGCCGGCTTCGAACCCCGCGAAGGCGGGCGCAGCGGCCAGGCCGACTTCCTCGGCGCGCTGGTGGCCGCCGGGCAAGGCGTGGTGCTGCTGCCGCGGGCGGTGGCGCAGGAAGTGGAACGGCCGGGGGTGGCGCGGGTGCTGCTGAGCGAGCCGGACCTGCGCTGGGACATCTGCTTCATCTGGCGCCGCGACGCCTACCTGTCCCACGCGGCCAAGGCGTGGCTGGCACTGCTGGACGAGTTTCCGCTGCATCCGTAGGGCGTATAACCGTTCGCGGTTATACGCCGATACACCGAAGCCACAGCCCACGCCAAGGTCAACCCCGCCGCCGCCGGTAACCAAGGCCAAACGGCGGATAACGTGGAACGTTATCCGCCCTACACCAAACCATGACGTAGGGCGTATAACCGTTCGCGGTTATACGCCGTTTCACCCAGCCCACAACCCACGCCAAGGTCAACCCAGGCGCCGCCGAAAACCAAGGCCAGGCGGCGGATAACGTGGAACGTTATCCGCCCTACACCAAAAATCAACCCTTCAACGCAGCGATGAACTCGGCGATCCAGGGCTCGGCATCGGTCTCCGGGGTGACCGTTTCGCTGGCGTCCAGGCGCAGCATCGGCAGCACCTCGCGCAGGCCCAGTTCGGCGTACAGCTCGCGCACCTGCTCGCCGCCGCCGCAATAGGTGTCGCCGTAGCTGGAGTCGCCCAGGCCGATCACCGCGCCGGGCAGGCCGCGCCAGTTCGGCAGGCGGTCGCGCAGGGCGTAGTACAGCGGCTGGATGTTGTCCGGCAGCTCGCCCAGGCCGGTGGTCGAGGTGACCGTCAGGAAGGCGTCGGGCGCGGCTTCGATCAGCGCGTCCAGGGTGGCGCGCGGCTCGAACCAGGTCTCCAGGCCCGCGGCCTCCAGCAGGCGCCTGGCATGGCGCGCGACCTCTTCGGCGGTGCCGTAGACCGACCCGGACAGAATGGCGACTTTCATGGAAACTCCCGGTTCATGCGACAAACGCCCATTATGCCGCAAGCCGGCCACGGGTGTTCGCCGGCGCCGCCGGGCTGGTATAGTTTTTTCCCACCGCGCCGCTCGGATATGCCTCCGCCGGCGGTTTTCCACCAGCCACGAGGCTCGCATGAGCGCATCCCCGGCCCCCATCCTGATCACCGGCGCCAGCCAGCGCGTCGGCCTGCACTGCGCGCTGCGCCTGCTCGATGCGGGCCAGCCGGTGATCGTCAGCTACCGCAGCGACAAGCCCGGGCTGCAGCAACTGCGCGAGCGCGGCGCGACCTGCCTGTACGGCGACTTCGCCGAGGAGGCCGGCATCCTCGCCTTCATCGAACGGCTCAAGGCGCACACCGACAGCCTGCGCGCCATCGTCCACAACGCCTCGGCGTGGCTCGCCGAGACGCCCGGCCACGAGGCCGAGGCCTTCCGTGCGCTGTTCAGCGTGCACATGCTCGCCCCCTACCTGATCAACCTGCACTGCGCGCCGCTGCTGGAGCGCTCGCAGCCGGCCGACATCATCCACGTCAGCGACGACGTGGTGCGCAAGGGCAGCGCCAAGCACGTCGCCTACTGCGCCAGCAAGGCCGGGCTGGACAGCCTGACGCTGTCCTTCGCCGCGCGCTTCGCGCCGAAGATCAAGGTCAACACCATCGCCCCGGCGCTGGTCATGTTCAACGCCGGGGACGACGCCGACTACCGCGCGCGCACCCTGGCGAAATCCGCCCTGGGCATCGAACCCGGGCCGGACGTCGTCTACCAGGCCATCCGCTACCTGCTGGACACCCCCTACGTCACCGGCACCACCTTGACCGTCAACGGCGGCCGGCACCTCAAATGACCGCCCGGCGTGGCGCGAGGAACCCTGCAATGACCGATTCCCTGTCCGCGAACTACCGCGAGATACTCCTAGGCCTGGGCGAGAACCCCGACCGCGAAGGCCTGCTCGACACCCCCAAGCGCGCCGCCAAGGCCATGCGCTACCTGTGCCACGGCTACGAGCTGAGCCTTGAGGAGATCGTCAACGGCGCGCTGTTCGCCTCGGATAACGACGAGATGGTGATCGTTCGCGACATCGAGCTGTATTCGCTGTGCGAACACCACCTGCTGCCCTTCATCGGCAAGGCCCATGTGGCGTACATTCCCACCGGACGGGTGCTGGGCCTGTCGAAGGTGGCGCGCATCGTCGACATGTTCGCCCGCCGCCTGCAGATCCAGGAGAACCTGACGCGGCAGATCGCCGAGGCGGTCGAGCGCATCACCGGCGCCGCCGGCGTGGCGGTGGTGATCGAGGCCCAGCACATGTGCATGATGATGCGCGGGGTGGAGAAGCAGAACTCGCAGATGTTCACCTCGGTGATGCTCGGCGCCTTCCGCGACTCCAGCAACACCCGCCAGGAATTCCTCCAACTGATCGGACGGAGCAAGTGACAATGACGCAATTGCAGCCGGGCATGGCGCGGATCCGCGTGAAGGATCTGCGCGTGCGCACCTACATCGGCATCAAGGAAGAGGAAATCCTCAACAAGCAGGACGTGCTGATCAACCTGACCATCCTCTACCCCTCGCAGGAGGCGGTGCAGGTCAACGACATCGAGCACGCGCTGAACTACCGCACCATCACCAAAGCGATCATCGCCCACGTCGAGGAAAACCGCTTCGCCCTGCTGGAGCGCCTGACCCAGGAAATCCTCGACCTGGTCATGGCCCACCCGGCGGTGCGCTACGCCGAGGTGGAGGTGGACAAGCCCCACGCCCTGCGCTTCGCCGAGTCGGTGTCGATCGCCCTCGCCGCGCAGCGCTGAGCCGCGCGGCGCCGCCTGGCCAACGGCCATTGCTGGCGCCCGCCGCGGCTCTTATCATCTGCCCAGCCCCGAAGAGCCCCGACGTCCCACGACGACGCGCCACGCGAGAGCCCGCCCCATGAGCAAGCCCGAACACAGCATCCTCGACCTCAGCCAGGAACAACGCACGGAACTGGAAGCCGCGGCGTTCCGCACCCTGGTCCAGCACCTGCGCAACCGCAAGGACGTGCAGAACATCGACCTGATGAACCTCGCCGGCTTCTGCCGCAACTGCCTGTCCAAGTGGTACAAGGCCGCGGCCGACGACATGGGCCTGGAACTGAGCCCGGAACAGGCCCGCGAGGAGATCTACGGCATGCCTTACGCCGAATGGAAGGCGAAATACCAGAAGGAGGCCTCGCCCGAGCAGCAGGCCGCCTTCGACACCGCCAAGAAACACTGACGAGCCCGCCTTGATGACCCTCACCGATTTCCGCGCGCGCCTGCGCAGCGAGCAGCACCTGTTCACCGACACCCTGGCGTTCATCGCCGAGCACTACAGCTACAGCCCCAGCGCCTTCAGCAACGGCCCGGTGGAGAACCCGGCCGGGCAGAACGAGGGCTCCTGCAAGACGCTCGGCTTCGCCATCCTCGAGGGTCTGAGCCTGGAGGAAACCTTGCTGGCCTTCGGTGAGCATTACCGCGCGGTGCGTGACACGCCCGAGGGTACTGATCACGCCAATATCCGGGCGTTGCAGAATACCGGTCTGGCTGGTGTGCGTTTCGAGCGTCAGCCGTTGTCGCGGCGGGGCTGAAGACTCGGAATGTAAAAAAGCCCCGCGATGCGGGGCTTTTTCTTGGGGGGCGTTTTGGGGCAGGGCTCGCTCGAGTGTGAGATTCGGTCCCACGCTCCTTACCCACCCTCGTCATTCCCGCGAACGCGGGAACCCAGTGGCTTCTTGTTTGGGTGTAACGCGCCGCTCCGAGTCTGCGGAGATTTTTTGTTTCGCCCCCTCGGGCGAGTCACTTCTTTCAAACGCCAAAGAAGTAACCAAGAAGGCTTGCCCCGACATACGGGCCCGATGAAGCCGGGCTACCCTCACGAATTCCCCCGCCACGGAGGCCCGCCCCGAGGGTACGTCCCTGTAGCCCATCGGGGCTCTCGCGACATCCATGTCGCATGACCTCCTGAGCGCCGGTTTCGCTCGGCCTTCTGAAGGGGCGTTCCGGTGCGCTCGGATGTTTCTCTGGAAGTCCAAAATCCAGAGCGAGAGCGGACAGCTCTTCGTAGGAGCGAGCTTGCTCGCGAACCGCCCGTCACTGGATTCCCGCGTTCGCGGGAATGACGGGGTTGAAGGATGGTGCCTGCCTCCAACGCCACTCCGAACAGCCCCCTCTCCCTTCAGGGCGGGGCGCGCAGCCGAGGGCTGGGGAGAGGGAAAGGACCTAATCCAAACACCAACAGCCCCAAGTGAACCCCATTCACAAGCAACCCCCTCCCCACAAAGGAAAAAGCCCCGACCAGCGGGGCTCCGTCCTGCACGCCGGCTCTTGGGGCCGTTACAACGAATCCAGGTAACGCTCCACGTCCAGCGCCGCCATGCAGCCGGCGCCGGCCGAAGTGATCGCCTGGCGATAGACATGATCAGCCACATCACCCGCCGCGAACACGCCGGGAATGCTGGTAGCGGTAGCGTTGCCATCACGGCCGCCGTTGACCACCAGGTAGCCGTCCTTCAATTGCAGCTGGCTCTCGAACAACGAGGTGTTCGGCGTATGCCCGATGGCCACGAACAGCCCGTCCACCTTCAATTCCTCGGCGCTGCCATCGTTGTTGCGCAGACGCACACCGGTGACACCCATGTCGTCACCCAGCACCTCTTCCACCCGGGCATTGAGCTTCAGGGCAATTTTCCCCTCGGCGATACGAGCGCGCAGCTTGTCCTGCAGGATCTTCTCGGCACGGAAGGTCTCGCGGCGGTGCACCAGGGTCACCTTGCTGGCGATATTGGCCAGGTACAGCGCCTCCTCCACCGCCGTGTTGCCGCCACCGACCACAGCCACTTCGCGGTTGCGGTAGAAGAAACCATCGCAGGTGGCGCAGGCGGAAACGCCCTTGCCCATGAACGCCTCTTCCGAGGGCAGGCCCAGGTAGCGGGCGCTGGCCCCGGTGGCGATGATCAGCGCGTCGGCCGTGTAGGTGCCGCTGTCGCCCTTGAGCACCAGGGGCTTGCCAGCCAGGTCCACGGCGTTGATGTGGTCGAAGACGATCTCGGTCTCGAAACGCTCGGCGTGCTCCTGCATGCGCTGCATCAGCGCCGGGCCGGTGAGGCCGTGAGGGTCGCCGGGCCAGTTGTCCACCTCGGTGGTGGTGGTCAGTTGGCCGCCGGCCTGCAGGCCGGTGATCAGCAGCGGCCTGAGATTGGCGCGGGCGGCATAGACGGCGGCCGAGTAACCGGCAGGGCCGGAGCCCAGGATGATGACGCGGGCGTGACGAACTTCAGACATGACTGACTCCTCGTCGAACAAGAAAGGGAGCTGCCAAGGTACCTGGGGGAAGGCTGGGAGGAGCGGCAGCTCCCGCTAAACGCACAGATCGCGAGGAAGGCAGGGCCGTCAGGAGCGGGCGGCGCTGCCGTGGAGTCATCCACGGCGTGAAGTCTGTCAGACGTTTCCCAATACCACCTTGAGATAAGTCAGGGACATCCCGCTTCGCCGGCCGGCCGGCCGGTTCGCGACTGGAGATTGCCGCGCAGCGTATAGCCCGCGCGGGCCCAGGCGAAATGCCCAATCTCAATGCCTCCGATAGAGCCCCACTATCTCCCGCGGCGGGCCAACTAGACTCAGGAGGTCCGCCCCTCTCCACCCGCCACCTGCGTGCCCGGCATGACCCTGAGAAACCGCCTGCTCCTGCTGTTCCTGCCGCTGCTCGCCCTCATCCTGCTGGGCATCTGGCAGTTGTCGGAACACATCCTCCTCGCGCGCTTCGACCGCGACGACCGCCAGCGCCTGTATGACGAGGTGCGCGTGCTCGACAGCCGCCTGGCCTTCGAGAAGAAGCGCCACCTGGACCTGCTGCGCAGCTATGCCTGGTGGGACGCCAGCTACCGCTTCGTCCTGCGCCCCACGCCGGGGTTCGTGCGGGAGAACCTGGACATCGACATGCTCGGCAACCTGGGCTTCGACTTCGCGCTCTACCTCGACAGCCAGGGGCGCGTCGTCGCCCAGCGCTGGGAGGAGGCGCGGCTCACAGCGCCCCAGGCGATAGCCGGCGCGCCCAGCCCCGAGCGGCTGCGCCAGGCCCTGCTGCGCAGCGCCCTGGACCTGGGCGTGCTGGACCTGCAGGGCGACCCGTCGCGCAGCCTGGCGCAATGGCTGCTGGTGGACGGCACCCCGCTGCTGCTGCTCAGCCAGCCGATCAGCGATAACCTGGGCCAGGCCGAGCCGGTCGGCGCCATCGTCGCCGGCTACCTGCTCGACCAGCGCCGGGTGAACGCCCTGCAGGAACAGATGGACGCGCGCCTGCAGGTGCAACCCGGGGTGACGCCCGGCGACGGCTGGCGCGCCCTGCACGTGCCGGGGCGCAACGGCGGCGCGTTGCTGAGCCCGCGGCAGGTGCTGGACGCCGACACCCAGCAGGCCACCCTGCTGTTCCTCAGCTCCGCCGACACGCCGCAGTTCAGCCTGGCCATCAGCAAGTCGCGGGTCGCCTACCGCCAGGGCCAGGAGGCCATCCGCCTGTTCCTCGGCATGACCTTGCTGATCACCCTCGCCGGCCTGCTGCTGGCCTACCTCGTCCTGGAATTCTGGGTGATCCGCCGCGTGCAGCGGCTCAACCGCGGGGTGGCGAACATCGGCGCCGACGCCGGCCCCGCCCGCCTGGCCGACATGGGCCGTGACGAAGTCGGCCAGCTGGCCTGCGAGGTCAACCAGATGCTCGAACGCCTGGAACGCAGCGAGGCCCGCGACCGCGCCATCCTCGACAGCATCCGCGACGGCTACTTCGAGATGGACGACAGCGGCGTGGTGCTCACGGTGAACGCCGCCTTCTGCCGCCTGCTCGGCTACACCGCCGAGGAAGTGGAAGGCCACTCCTACCGGGAACTGCTCGACGAACAGGACGTGGCGCGCGCCCGCGGGCTCTACCAGCAGGTGCGCGACGGCGAGCAGGAAACCACCTTCGCCGCGCCCTTCAAGCGCCGCGACGGCCAGCGCATGGTCTTCGAGACGAAGGTCTCGCCGATCGTCGACGCCCAGGGGCAGTTCTGCGGTTTCCGCGGCATCCTCCGCGACATCAGCCTGCAGGTGGCCTACCAGCAGCGCCTGCTGGACCTCGCCTACCGCGACGCGCTGACCGGCCTGGGCAACCGCAAGGCCTTCGGCGAACAGCTGCCCCTAGCCCTGCAGCGCTGCGCCGAAGGCACCGGCCTGGCCCTGCTGTACATCGACCTGGACCACTTCAAGCCGGTCAACGACCGCTATGGCCACGCCGCCGGCGACGCCGTGCTGATCGCCGTCGGCGAACGCCTGCGCAACAACCTGCGCCAGCCGGACATGGCCTTCCGCCTGGGCGGCGACGAGTTCGCCGTGATCCTCGCGGACGTCGACTGCGCCACCGCCGAAGCCCTGGCCGGGCGCCTGCTGGCCAGCCTCAACCAGGACTACCACGCCGGCGAGCAGCGCCTGGAATTTCTCTCCGCCAGCATCGGCATCGCCCTCTACCCGGCCGATGCCGGCGACACCGATGGCCTGCTCCAGGCCGCCGACAGCGCCATGTACCGCGCCAAGCAACAGCGCAACCACTACAGCCGCTACCGCGCCTGAACCCCACACAACAGGCAAAACAGACGGCTCGCGGCCCCGCGTCGGCCCTGCTAAGGTCGCAAGCTGGTTTCCTACGGAGATGTTCCATGCCCACCCTGAGCGGCCCGCAATACCTCGGCGAAGGCCTGAAACTCATGATGCGCCCGGGGCTGCGCCTGTTCGTGCTGCTGCCCCTGACGGTCAACCTGCTGCTGTTCGTCGGCCTGATCGGCTTCGCGGTGAACCAGTTCAGCCACTGGGTCGACTGGCTGATGCCCAGCCTGCCGCAGTGGCTGGACTTCCTGCAGTACATCCTCTGGCCGCTGTTCGTCCTGCTGGTGCTGCTGATCCTGTTCTTCAGCTTCACGATGGTGGCCAACCTGATCGCCTCGCCGTTCAACGGCTTCCTGGCCGAGAAGGTCGAAGTGGTGGTGCGCGGCCAGGACGACTTCCCGGCCTTCAGCTGGGCCGAACTGGCCGCCATGGTGCCCCGCACCATCGCCCGCGAACTGCGCAAGCTCGGCTACTTCCTGCCGCGGGCCATCGCCCTGTTCGTCCTCAGCCTGATCCCCGGCCTGAACATCATCGCCGCGCCGCTGTGGCTGGTGTTCGGCGTGTGGATGATGGCCGTGCAGTACATCGACTACCCGGCGGACAACCACAAGCTCGGCTGGAACGAAATGCTCGCCTGGCTGCGCAGCAAGCGTTGGGCCTGCATGGGCTTCGGCGGCGTGACCTACCTGGCGCTGCTGATCCCGTTGGTCAACCTGGTCGCCATGCCCGCCGCCGTGGCCGGCGCGGTGCTGTTCTGGGTGCGCGAGGACGGCGACAAGGCGCTGGTGAAATAGCGTCGCGATCCAGGTGCCCTTTCCCTGCCGATACACAAGGCAGGTACACAGGGCACCCTGTCCGGCATCCCGTTGGGGCTCGGTCAGCGCATTTCCCACCAGGATTGCCCCTTGCCTCGCCCCCGGGAAGCGCCATAGGAAGCGCCATTGCCGGGCGCAATTGTCACCGAATATTTTCTGACGCCATAAATCTGACAACCATCAAAAAAATACGAAAATTCCTACATAAAGGCGAATAGTCAAAAAATCCGCCTGACCTATATCAAGCGATTCCCCTCCTCCCGCCCCCAAGAATGTCCCCGCACCCCGATGCCGCGAAGGCAGCGGGGCGGCGCGGCCCGGCCGCGCATCCACCAGTGCCTGGCGAGGCCAGGCCACATCGTCCAACGACCGCGGATCGGCATCGGCAGCCCGCGTCTGCCGCGCAGTTTCCCCTCGTGCCCTCACGCCCGTTGGCTCACGCCCCGCCCTTCCACGAAACGGCGGTGCAAGGAGGTGAATCATGCGATTCCAGAAGACGGTCCTGGCGCTTCACATCGCCCTGGCCACGGCCCTGGCTTTGTCCACGCAGGCGGCCAGCGCCGGTTGCAGCGGCGATGCGGCCAGCAGCACGCTGACCTGCGACGTGCCCCTGTACTACGGCAACCCGAACGGTTACGACAACATCGTGATCAACACCACCGCCACCGGCGGCACCTCGCCTTCACTGGCAGGCTTCGGCATCTACGGCAACGGTTCGACCTACAACCTGAACAACGTGGCGATCACCACCAGCGGCAGCAAGGCGGACGCCATCCAGGCCAACAACGGCACCAACAACATCCGTATCGAGACGTTCAGCGTCGTCACCACGGGCTCTTCGGCCGACGGCATCAACGTCACCGAGAACGCGGTCAATTCGACGGTCACCATCGGCGACGACGCCTCCATCAGCGCCGAGGGCGGCGGCATGGGCGTCCGTGCCAATACCTCGAAGAACGGCGGCAAGAACCAGATCGTGCTCGGCGAGAATGCGCACATCACCACCGCCGGCAGCGGCGGCAACTGGCTCGACGGCACCGGCTACGCCGTCTACGCCGGGAACCGCGACCTGAGCAACACCACCTACAGGGGCGACGCCGAAGTCACCCTCGGCGATGGCAGCGTGATCCTCACCAAGGGCAGCTCGGCCCACGCCGTCTACGCCAACCGCGGCGGCGTGATCAACCTCGGCGACACCCGCATCACCACGGAGAAGGCCAACGCCTACGGCATCTACGCCCAGACCTTGAGCGACGCCAATGGCCCGCGCGGCGGCCAGGTCAACCTGGGCGGCGACACCCAGGTGACGGTGACCGACGGCAACCGCGCCCTCTACGCCAGCGGCGCCGGTTCGCACATCAGCAGCAGCGGCGCCGCCGTCTACCGGCTGGACAGCAGCGCCGCGGCCGACCAGGCCGGCCGCCTGGGTGCCGCACTGCTGGCCGACCAGGGTGGCGTCATCGACCTGAAGATGGCCGCCGGCTCCTACTTCAACGGCAGCACCGCCACCGCCAGCGACGGCCAGGTGCACCTGGCCCTGGACGGCGCCAGCAGCTGGGTCATGACCGCCGACTCCAACCTCAGCAGCCTGGTGCTGGGCAGCGGCGCCACCCTGGAGTACGCCCGCAGCGGCGAGGCCGCCGACTACAGCCACAAGACGCTCACCGTGGACGGCGACTTCAGCGGCGGCGGCCGCCTGATCATGAACACCCACCTGGGCGACGACGGCTCGGCCACCGACCAGTTGCTGGTCAAGGGCAGCACCACCGGGCAGACGCAGGTCACGGTGAACAACACCACCGGCGTCGGCGCCGAGACCTGGGAAGGCATCCGCATGATCGAGGTCGCCGGCCTGTCCGAGGGCGAGTTCCGTTCCGACCGGGTCACCGAGGGCGGCTACGAATACGTGCTGCGCCGCGGCGGGACCTTCGTCGGCTCCAGCGGTTCGGAGAAGGACTGGTACCTCACGTCCTACAAGCCCACCGTCGACCCTGATCCGGAACCCGAGCCCGAGCCGGAACCCGGCCCCGGTCCGACGCCCGAGCCGCAGCCGGACCCCGATCCCGAACAGCCGCCGGTACCACCGGTAGCGCCGCCGCCGTCCAGCGACAAGGACCGTATCCGCCAGCCGGAAGGCGGCGCCTACACCGCCAACCTGGCGGCGGCCAACACGCTGTTCCTGCACCGCCTGCACGACCGCACCGGCAACCTGACCTACGTCGACCCGGATACCGGCGAGGCCCGCACCTCGATGCTATGGATGCGCAACGTCGATGGCGCCGGCCGCTGGAACGACAGCACCGGGCAGCTGAAGACCGAGAGCAACCGCTACGTACTGCAGCTCGGCAGCGACCTGCTGCGCTACAGCAACGACAAGGGCGACTGGGTGCTCGGGGTGATGGGCGGCTACGCCAACGGCAACTCCAGCAGCCGCTCGCGGATCACCGGCTTCAGCGCCAAGGGCGAGATCGACGGCTACAGCCTGGGCCTCTACGGCACCTGGTACGAGGACCGAGAAGACGAGAACGGCGCCTACGTCGACACCTGGGTGCTGTACAACCGCTTCGACAACGAGGTGCGCGGCGAGCAACTGGCCAAGGAGCGCTACGACTCCGACGGCATCACCGCCTCCATCGAGACCGGCAAGACCTTCCGCGTGGTGAAGACCGGGAAGGCCAGCGTCTACCTGCAGCCCCAGGCGCAGGTGGTCTACATGGGCGTCAAGGCCGACAGCCACCGCGAGGCCAACGGCACCCGCGTCACCGGCAAAGGCGACGGCAACCTCATGACCCGCCTGGGCGCCCGCGCCGCGCTGCGCAGCAACGACGAAACCGGCTTCGCCAAGCGCTACGCCGTGGAGCCCTACCTGGAAACCAACTGGATCCACAACTCGGACGACTTCGGCGCGAAGATGGGCAGCTCGCGCTTCGAGATGGACGGCGCCAGCGACATCCTCGAGGTCAAGCTGGGCGCCACCAGCAAGGTCAACAGCCGGGTCAACGTATGGGGCGAGGTAGCCCGCCAGCACGGCGACAACGGCTACCGCGACCAGGCCTTCACCCTCGGCCTGAAGATCAACTTCTGAGCCCTGCCCGCGCCCCGGCCTCTGCCGGGGCGCGCTTTCTCAGCCAACGAAACGCAGCGCCGCGGTCAGATCGCCCATGGGCTGCTGGCCGCGGGCGCGCATGGCGTCGTCGCGCAGCTTCAGGCCGTCGAGCTTCTCCAGGTCGAACACCCGGGTGATCAGGCGCAGGATCGAGGCGGTGTCGTAGACGGTGTGGTCCACCGTGCCGTGGCGGGCGAAGGGCGAGACCACCAGCGCCGGGATGCGCGAGCCGGGGCCCCAGCGGTCGCCCCTGGGCGGCGCCACGTGGTCCCACCAGCCGCCGTTTTCGTCCACCGTGATGACGATCACCATGTTCTGCCACTGCGGGCTTTCCATCAGGTGCTTCACGGCGCGCACCATGTGCCGGTCGCCGCTGGCCACGTCGGCGTAGCCGGCGTGCATGTTGAGGTTGCCCTGGGGCTTGTAGAAGCTCACCGCCGGCAGCTTGCCGGCGCGGGCGTCGGCGAAGAAGCGGTTGCTCGATGGGTCGTCGCCCAGGCCACCGTCGCGCAGGCGTCTCGCGCGTTCCTCCGGGTGTTCCGGGCCCTGCTGGACGAAGTAGTTGAACGGCTGGTGGTGGTACTGGAAGTTGGGAATCTTCGGGATGCCGGCGGAGTTCCTGTACTGCTCCAGGGTGGCTTCCCAGGCACCGGCGTACCAGGCCCAGTCCACGCCCTTCCTGCTCAGCTTGTCGCCGATGTGCTCGTGGCGCTGCGGCACCATCACGTTGGGCTGGTCCGGCAGTGCGTAGTCCGGGCGCTTGGGGTCGCGCTGCACGGTCGGCCAGTAAGGCGGCAGCATGGTGTTCACGCCGTAGCCGTCGGGGGTCAGGGCGCTGGGGCCGAATTTCGGCGCGCCGCCGGCGACGCTGGCGGGCGAGTCCTCCAGCGGTTTCAGCCGCGGGTCGGCGGGGTTGTCGCTCATCAGCTGGGCGATCTGCGTGTGCGCCGGCGAGTTGTGCACGTCCGGGTACACCGGCGGGGTCGCCGCCACCAGGTAGTGGTGGTTGAGGAAGGAGCCGCCGAAGGCGCCCTGGAAGAAGTTGTCGCACAGCACGAAGTCCCGGGCCAGGTCCCACAGGCGCAGGCTATACGGGCTCTGCGCGTAGTAGCCCATGGGCAGCGCGCCGGAGTCGGCCCAGGCGACGAACATGTCGTTGCGCCCGCCGTTGATCTGCATCTGGTTCTGGTAGAACACGTGCCACAGGTCGCGGGTCACCAGGCCCAGGGGCAGGTCCTCGCCCTGCGGGCCCTTGAGCGCGAAGGGCGCGTTGGCCAGGTTCTCCTGGTACTGCATGCCCTCGGCGTAGGTCACGCCTTCCAGGGTCTGGCCCAGTTGCAGCACGCCGCCGTATACCGGCGGCAGCTTGTCCAGCAGGCGGCCGTCGCGGTCGCGCTGCTGGTAGTCGGCCGGCTGCAGCGACGACAGCGGCTTCTCCACGCCGGGGAAGTCGCCGAACAGGTTGTTGAAGCTGCGGTTCTCGGCGTAGATCACCACGATGCTCTGCACCTGCTCGCGCAGCGCCCGGTCCAGCTCGGCGCCCTCCAGTTCGCGCACGGCCTCGGCGGCCTGCGCCGTGCCCTCGCCCACCAGGCCGGCCAGCGCGGCGCCGGCGCCCAGGGCCGCGGCGCCGCCAAGGAAGCGGCGGCGGCCGGCGTCCGCCAGTGGCTGGGCATCGTCCTGCCCGGGATTCTGATCGCGCTTGTCGCTCATCGACGGCTCCCCCATGTCGGAAATCGCGGCACTCTAGCAGCCCCGTATGACAGGCGGGCGAAGGCTCTATGACAGGCCTTTCCAAAGCCGCGCGAGAAATGCCCGAATCCCCCGTCACATTTGTGCAACCCCGGCGTCACACGAGCTACACCGGCCAGGCGGAGACTGCCGTTCATGAGCACGACTCCCCTGCGCATCGCGCTGATCAGCGAAACCTTCCCGCCGGAAATCAACGGCGTGGCCAATACCCTCGGGCGCCTCGCCGCCGGGCTGCTGCAGCTCGGCCACCGGGTGCAGGTGGTGCGCCCGCGACAGCACGTCGACGACGGCCGCCACAGCGACGACGAACTGCTGCTCACCCGCGGCTGGCCGCTGCCCGGCTACCCCGGCCTGCAATGGGGCCAGTCGTGCCTGCACAAGCTGCTGCGGCACTGGCGGCGGCTGCGCCCGGACGTGCTCTACATCGCCACCGAGGGCCCGCTCGGGCTGGCCGCCCTGCGCGCCGCGCGACGCCTGCGGATTCCCGCGCTGAGCGGCTTCCACACCAATTTCCAGCAGTACAGCGCGCACTACGGCCTGGGCCCGCTGACGCGCCTGGTGACGGCCTACCTGCGCTGGTTCCACAACCGCACCCAGCGCACCCTGGTGCCCAGCGCCAGCCAGGCGCTGGAGCTGGAGCGCCGCGGCTTCGCCCACCTCGCCCAGCTGGCGCGCGGCGTGGATGGCCAGCTGTTCCAGCCCGGCCGCCGCGACGATGCCTTGCGCCGCGAGTGGGGCCTGGGCGAGCAGGACATCGCCGTGCTGCACGTCGGCCGCCTGGCCGCGGAGAAGAACCTCGGCCTGCTCGGCCGCGCTTTCAATCAACTGCGCGCCGCCCACCCGCAGCTGAAGCTGCGCCTGGTGATCGTCGGCGACGGCCCGCAGCGCGCGCAGCTCGCCCGCGAGCTGCCGGATGCGATCTTCTGCGGCCTGCAACGCGGCGAGGAACTGGCCCGGCACTACGCCAGCGGCGACCTGTTCCTCTTCCCCAGCCTGTCGGAGACCTTCGGCAACGTGGTGCTGGAAGCGCTGGCCTCGGGCCTGGCGGTGGTCGCCTACGACCAGGCCGCCGCGGCCCAGCACATCCGCCACGGCCACGACGGCGCACTGGCGATTCCCGGCGACGAGGCCGATTTCATCGATGCCGCCAGCTGGCTGCTGGAAGACCGCGAGCACCTGCGCCGGGTGCGCCTGAATGCGCGCCAGCACGCCGGGCGCCTGGAATGGCGGAGCATCGTCGAACGCTTCGAGGGCTACCTGCTGGAAGCCATCCGCCAGCCGCTGCCGGCACCGGCCAACGGCACCGACGCGCTGGGCGCCGATACCGTGCGCAAGTGATCAGGCGAAGGGCTTGGGCTCGGCGGCGAACGACAGGCTCATGGCCCCGGCGCCGAGGTTGATGCCCCCGGTCGGGCTGAGCATGCCCAGGTGCATGGCGATGCCGCGCTCGCCGCAGGCCTGTTCCAGGGCCTCGAAGCCCGGCAGGTCGCGCAGCGCCGAGGGGTCGCCGGCGTAGCTCAGGCCGACGTGCGGGGCCAGCAGCTCACCAGCCTCCACCCGCGCGCGGGCGAAGTTGAGCAGGCGCTCGGCGGACTTCTCGTAGTTCGGCGACACCGACACCGGCTTGTCCTCGCCCTGCACCAGGCTCAGCACCGGCTTCATGTCGAGCATCGAGCCGATGCCGAGGAAGGCGCCGCGCAGGCGGTCGCCGATGCTGCTGCGGTCGCCCTTCTGGAAGCCGCGGCGGCGCACGTGGCCGAGGTCGTTGGCGACCAGGAAGGTGTTCATCTGCTGGCTCAGCTGCTCCAGGCGCGTGCGGATGGCGTTGGGGTGCTGGTCCTCGCCGAGCAGGCGCGCGCCTTCGGCGGCCAGCACCGCCAGGCCGGCGAACACCGTCTGGCTGTCCACCACGCGCAGCGCGAAGGGGCCGTTGATGCCGGCCGCGGCGCGTTTCTCGCGGTAGTTCTGCAGCAGGCCGAAGGAGGCCTGGGTGGCGTTCTCGAAGATCGGGCTGCGCGCGCTGCTGACGGTCAGGCAGATGACGTAGTCGAAGTCGGTGACCAACTGTTCCAGGAACCAGGCCTGGGTTTCCGCCGCGGTCAGCGGCTCGCTGCCGTCCTCCGGGGCGACCTTGGGCAGCTCCTCGGCGTAGAAGCGCAGGGTGGTGTCAGGGTCGCGATCGTCGATGATGCGCCGCTGGCCCACCCGGATACCGATGGGCAGGACGCGGATGTTGTTGGCAGCGAGGAATTCGGGGGGCAGGTCGCAGGTCGCATCCACCACCAGGCCGATCCGCATGGCTTAGCTCCTTTGGCCGTGTGCCGGCCTATTGTTGTGTGTTAGCCGCCCTACAATGCCCTTTTCCGACATTCAAGTCAGCATATCGGAAGGCCTGCTTCGGAAAAGATTTGTAAATTTGGCGGAAATGGCCTCAGGAAAAGGACAAAAAGAAACCGCCCGGGGAGCGGCCCCGGGCGGTCTTGTCGGTCCGCGGCGATCAGGCCAGGGACATCAGCGCATCGCGGCTGAACGGCTTGATGTCGGCCAGGCGGCCGTCGCGCACCTTCAGCGCCCAGTCCGGGTCCACCAGCAGCGCACGGCCCACCGCCACCAGGTCGAACTCCTGCTTGCCCAGGCGCTCCAGCAGGCCCTCGATGCCCGAAGGCTGGGCCACTTCGTCGGTCTTGCCGAAGAAGGCCAGGAACTCGCTGCCGTCCAGGCCGACGTTGCCCACGGTGATGGTCGGCTTGCCGGTGAGCTGGCGCGTCCAGCCGGCCAGGTTGAGGTCCGAGCCTTCGAACTCGGGAATCCAGAAGCGGCGGGTCGAGCAGTGGAAGATGTCCACGCCGGCCTCGGACAGCGGCTCGAGGAACGCCGCCAGTTCTTCCGGGGTCTGCACCAGGCGCGCGGCGTAGTCCTGCTGCTTCCACTGCGAGAAGCGGAAGATGATCGGGTAGTCCGGGCCCACCGCCTCGCGCACGGCGCGGATCAGCTCGATGGCGAAGCGCGAGCGATTGGCCAGGCTGCCGCCGTATTCGTCGGTGCGCTTGTTGCTGCCGTCCCAGAAGAACTGGTCGATCAGGTAGCCGTGGGCGCCGTGGATCTCCACGCCGTCCATGCCGATGGCCTTGGCGTCGCGGGCGGCCTGGGCGAAGGCGGCGATGACGTCCTGGATGTCTTCCTTGGTCATTTCATGGACCAGCACCTGGCCGTCCTTGACCTTGCCGCTGGGGCCGTAGCCGGGGACGCTGGCGTCCGGCTCCACGCCCAGGCGGCGCACGGAACCGACGTGCCACAGCTGCGGGACGATCTTGCCGCCTTCGGCGTGCACCGCGTCGACCACCTGCTTCCAGCCGGCCAGGGCGTCCTCGCCGTAGAAGCGCGGCACGTTCGGGTAGCCGTTGGCGGCCTTGTGGCCGACGGTGGTGCCTTCGGTGACGATCAGGCCGACGCCGGCGGCGGCGCGGCGGCGGTAGTACTCCACCACCTGGGCGTGGGGCACGCCGCCCGGGCTGAAGTTGCGGGTCATCGGGGCCATGACCACGCGGGTCGGCAGCTCCAGGTTGCCGAGGCGGAAGGGCTGGAACAGGCTCTCTACGGATGCGCTCACGAAGGTTCTCCAGGGGCGGCCGGGCGGCCCGTCCCGTCAGTGGGTTGCACGATGTTCAGGCCGCCAGCACCCGCTCCAGGCGGGCGATGAAGGCTTCCATGGGTTGCAGCGAGCCGCTCGCCTTCAGCCGCCCCAGCACGCCCTGCCAGGCGTTGGCGATGAAGTTGGCGAGGTTCTCGCAGTCCTCGTCCGCGGCCAACTCGCCGGCGCGCTGCGCCTCGGCCAGGCAGTCGCGGAGGATGTCGGCGCCGCGCTGGAGGATGGCGTCGACCTGGGCGCCGATGGCCGGCGACAGTTCGGCCATCTCGAAGCTGAGGCTGCCGATGAAGCAGTGGTACTCGGCCTTCTCCTGGCGGGTAAAGTGCGCCAGCAGTTCGGCGTAGTAGCCGAGGATGCGCGCGCGCGGGCCCAGCGCCGGGTTGCCCAGGGCCTCGGCGTAGCGCTGCAGGCGCGAGCCGTAGATGTGCTCCAGGGCCTGCAGGGCGAAGTCTTCCTTGCTCTCGAAGTAGTGGTAGAAGGAGCCCTTGGGAATGCCCGTGGCCTGGACGATGTCCTGCACCCCGGTGCCGTGGTAGCCGCAGCGGGTCATGACCGCCGAGCCCTTGGCCAGGATGAGGTCGCGCTTGTCGAGTCGGATGCTGGTGTTCATGGGGCGCAGGATATGACCGGTCGTCTCGCCCTGCCCAGCACTATTGATGGCGGTGATTCTGCGCCACAGGCAGCGGCCTCAGTGCCAGCTGACGTACTGCTCCAGCGGGAAGCGCAGGCGCGGGTTGTACACGCCGCGCTCGGCGGCTCGGCCCACCGCCAGCAGCATGACCGGCACGGCTCGCGGCGGGATGTCCAGCACGCGGCGCAGGCGCACCTCGTCGAAGCCTTCCATGGGGCAGCTGGCGTAGCCGTGGCTCTGTACCGCGAGCATCAGGTTCTGCGCCGCCAGGGCGGTGGACTTGGTCGCCCACAGGCGCATCTGCGCGTGGCTGTTGGGCGTGCGCATCAGCGGCCGGCGCAGGCCGACCAGGCGCACCAGGCAGCGCTTGAACAGGCCGCGCAGGCCGAAGGCGCCCTGGTCGTACTGGAAAGGCGCGGTCTTGGCGTAGAACCTGCGCACCTGCTCCGGCACCTGCGGCTCCGGCCACTGTTCTACCACCTGGCGACAGGCCTCGCGCCAGGTGTCCGGGCGCGCCAGCACGGCGATCAGCACCGGAGCGGTGCGCGCGGCGTTCTGCTTCAGGCAGACCTCGTGCAGGCGCTGGCGCAACACCGGATCGCGGATCACCTGGAAGCTCCAGGGCTGCAGGTTGCAGGAGTTGGGCGCGAGGCTCGCCAGTTCCAGGCAGTCGCGCAGCACCGCGTCCGGCACCGGCTCGTCGGTGAAGCGGCGCACCGAGCGGCGCTGCTCGATGAGCTGGCGCAGCTGGGCCGGCCCGCAGGCCAGGTCGGGGGTTTCGGCGACGAATCGGGTCATGGCGGCGTCCTCGGTCGGTCCGGGGATTAAACCCGGCCCGCGGCGCCGCGCACAGGCGGATGAGAGAAATGCCGGCAGGATTGGCGCAAGCGCCCTCTCCTGCCGGTGCGCAGGCTCAGCCCAGGGCCTTCTCGATGGCCTGCACCAGGGCCGCGTCGTCCGGCGCGGTGCGCGGGCTGAAGCGCGCCAGCACGCGGCCGTCGGGGGCGAGCAGGAACTTCTCGAAGTTCCAGGTGATGTCGCCGGGGAACTCGGCGCCCTCGCCCGCCAGCAGGCGGTACAGCGGATGGCGCTCGGGACCGTTGACCTCGAGCTTGGCCGACATCGGGAAGCTGACGCCGTAGTTCAGCGAGCAGAACGACTGGATGTCCGCCTCGCTGCCCGGCTCCTGGCCGGCGAACTGGTTGCAGGGCAGGCCCAGGACCACGAAGCCGCGGTCGCGGTATTGCTGGTAGAGCTTCTCCAGCCCGGCGTACTGCGGGGTCAGACCACACCTGGAGGCGACGTTCACCACCAGCACCACCTTGCCCTTCAATGGGGAGAGCGGCAGATCCTGGCCATCCAGGCCACGCAGAGTCAGATCGTGAAAAGCGCTCATTGGAGTACTCCTTGAATGAAATAGGCACACGAAGTGCCGTGCGCCCGGCCGGACAAGTCGTCCACGCGGCGCATCCCAGTCGGTTCGGGAAAAAGGCCCAGCATCCGTGCATGCGAAAGGCGCCCTCAGGCGCCTTTCACGGGTACAAGCTTAGCAGCTCCGACCGGGTGTCACCGGGCCATCAATCGGCCCGACGAAACACCTCAGTGGTGGTGGCCGCCCTCGCCATGGATGTGGCCGTGGGCGACTTCCTCGGCGGAAGCCTCGCGCACGTCGACCACCTTGACCTTGAAGTTCAGGCGCTGGCCGGCCAGCGGGTGGTTGCCGTCGACGGTCACGTCGTCGCCGTCGATGTCGCGGATGGTGACGATCTGCATGCCGCCGTCCGGAGCAGATGCGTGGAACTGCATGCCGACCTGCAGCTCGTCGACGCCTTCGAACATTTCGCGGCTCAGGGTGGCGACCAGCTCGGCGCTGTATTCGCCGTAGGCTTCGCCCGGCTCGATGGCCACGTCCAGCTCGTCGCCGACCTGCTTGCCTTCCAGGGCCTTCTCCAGACCGGAGATGATGTTGCCGGCACCATGCAGGTACACCAGCGGAGCGCCGCCGGCGGAACTGTCGATGACCTCACCTGCGTCGTTGGTCAGGGTATAGTCGATGGAAACCGCCTTGTTGGCTGCGATCTGCATGGGGAAGAACCTTTCGGAAAAAGAAGTTGAGCGGACAAGTCTACGCCGGGCCGGGGATGAAAGCGACCCGAAGGCGGACGGATGGCCCGTGCGCGAGCCGCCGCGCCTGCTTGACTTCCATCAGGACGAGGACGGCCACTGGGTGGCAGTGTTGTCCTGCGGCCACACCCAGCACCTGCGCCACCAGCCGCCCTGGCAGTCGCGCCCCTGGGTGCTGGACGCCAAGGCGCGCGCGGCGCTGATCGGCCGGCCCTTCGCCTGCGGCTGGTGCGCCCGGGCAACCCACTCCGACGACAAGGACTGAGACGAGCATGGCGGCACGCAACATCCTGGTAATCAACTGCGGCAGTTCCTCGATCAAGTTCGCCCTGGCCAGCGAGGACCGCGAGGGCTTCGTCCTGCACGGCCTGGCCGAGCGCCTGGGCGAGCCCGGCGCGGTGCTCGGCTGGGTCCGCGGCGGCCAGCGCGACAGCCTGGAGCTGGGCGACGGCGCCGGTCACGAAGTCGCCCTGGCGCGCCTGCTGCCGCTGGTGGAGCAGGCCGTGAAAGGCCCGCTGCACGCCATCGGCCACCGCGTGGTGCACGGCGGCGAGCGCTTCACCCAGGCCTGCCGGATCGACGCCGAGGTGCTCCAGGCGATCCGCGACACCGTGCCCCTGGCGCCGCTGCACAACCCGGCCAACCTGCTGGGCATCGAGGCGGCCATGGCGCTTTATCCACAGCTGCCCCACGTCGCCGTGTTCGACACCGCCTTCCACCAGAGCCTGCCGCCGCGCGCCTACCGCTACGCCCTGCCGGAGCCGCTGTACCGCGAGCAGCACGTGCGCCGCTACGGCTTCCACGGCACCAGCCACCGCTACGTCAGCCACCGCGCCGCCGAGATCAGCGGCCTGGCCCTGGGCGACAGCTACTGGATCTCCGCACACCTGGGCAACGGCAGCTCCACCTGCGCCATCGCCGAGGGCCAGAGCCGCGATACCAGCATGGGCCTGACGCCCCTGGAAGGCCTGGTGATGGGCACCCGCAGCGGCGACGTCGACCCCAACCTGCACAGCCACCTGGCGCGTACCCTGGGCTGGAGCCTGGAGAAGATCGACCACATGCTCAACCACGACAGCGGCCTGCTCGGGCTTTCCGGGCTGTCCAACGACATGCGCACCCTGGAGCACGCCCGCGAGCAGGGCCACGCCAACGCGGCGCTGGCCATCGAGGTGTTCTGCTACCGCCTGGCCAAGTCCCTGGCGGCCATGACCTGCGCCCTGCCGCGCCTGGACGGGCTGATCTTCACCGGCGGCATCGGCGAGAACTCGCCCCTGGTGCGCAACCTCACGGTGCAGCACCTGCACGTGATGAACCTGCAGCTCGACGGCGAGGCCAATGCCCGCTGCGTGCGCGGCGTCGAAGGGCCGATCCACGCCCAGGGCCACCCGCGGGTATTGGTCATCCCGACCAACGAGGAACGCCAGATCGCCCTCGACACCCTGGCCGTGCTCGGCTGAAGATTGCCTCCCCGGCCCCACAAGGGCCGCAGCGAACCCGAACGGCTTAAGGAGCCCGGATGCATACCTTCTTCATCGCCCCGACCGGCTTTGGCGTCGGCCTCACCTCCATCAGCCTCGGGCTGATCCGCGCCCTGCAGCGCGCCGGCCTGAAGGTCGGTTTCTACAAGCCCATCGCCCAGCCGCAGCCCGGCGACGACGGCCCGGAGCGCTCCAGCGAGCTGGTGGCCCGCACCCACGGCCTCAAGCCGCCCACCCCGCTGCCCCTGGGCAAGGTCGAGCGGATGCTCGGCGACGGCCTGCTGGACGACCTGCTCGAAGGCATCATCCACGAGTACCGGGCCGCCGCCGAAGGCCAGGACGTGATGATCATCGAGGGCATGGTCCCCACCCGCCACGTCAGCTACGCCGCGCGCATCAACTTCCACCTGGCCAAGAGCACCGATGCCGAGGTCATCCTCGTCTCGGCGCCGGAGAACGAGACGCTCAACGAGCTGTGCGACCGCCTGGAGATCCAGGCCCAGCTGTTCGGCGGCGCCCACGACCCGAAGCTGCTCGGGGTGATCCTCAACAAGGTCCGCGACGTCGACGGCGAAGGCCGTCCGCTGGAAGGCGAGGCCGCCGCCCAGCGCTTCGCCGCGCGCCTGAGCGAGCACTCGGCGCTGATGCGCGGCGGCGAGTTCCGCCTGCTCGGCTGCATCCCCTGGCAGGACGACCTCAACGCCCCGCGCACCCGCGACGTGGCCGACCTGCTCAATGCCAGCGTGCTCAACGCCGGCGACTACGAGCAGCGCCGGGTGCAGAAGATCATCCTCTGCGCGCCCTCGGCGCCGAACACCGTGCACCTGCTCAAGCCCGGCGTGCTGGTGGTGGTGCCGGGCGACCGCGACGACATCATCCTCGCCGCCTGCCTGGCGGCCATGAACGGCGTGCCCCTGGCCGGCCTGCTGCTGTGCAGCGGCCTGGCGCCGGACGCGCGGATCATGGAACTGTGCCGCAGCGCCCTGCAGAGCGGCCTGCCGGTGCTGACGGTGAACACCGGCTCCTACGACACCGCCGGCGACCTCACGCGGATGAACAAGGAAATCCCCATCGACGACCGCGAGCGCGCCGAGCACGTCACCGAGTACGTCGCCGGGCACATCGACTTCGAATGGCTGCGCGAGCGCTGCGGCGCGCCCCACGAGCCGCGCCTGTCGCCGCCGGTGTTCCGCTACCAGCTGACGCAGCGCGCCGCCCGCGCCGGCAAGCGCATCGTCCTGCCCGAGGGCAGCGAGCCGCGCACCGTGCAGGCGGCAGTGATCTGCCACGCCCGCGGCATCGCCCGCTGCGTGCTGCTGGCCAAGCCCGACGACGTCCAGGCGGTGGCGCAGATGCTCGGCATCGCCCTGCCGGCGGACCTGGAGGTCATCGACCCGGACCTGGTGCGCAGCCGCTACGTCGAGCCCATGGTGACGCTGCGCAAGGGCAAGAACCTCAACGCGCCCATGGCCGAGCAGCAGCTGGAAGACAACGTGGTGCTGGGCACCATGATGCTCGCCCTGGAAGAGGTGGACGGCCTGGTCTCCGGCGCCATCCACACCACCGCCAACACCATCCGCCCGGCGCTGCAGCTGATCAAGACCGCGCCGGGCTACAACCTGGTGTCCTCGGTGTTCTTCATGCTGCTGCCCGACCAGGTGGTGGTCTATGGCGACTGCGCGGTGAATCCCGATCCTTCGGCCAGTGACCTGGCGGAGATCGCCCTGCAGAGTGCCGACTCGGCGCAGGCCTTCGGCATCGTCCCGCGGGTGGCGATGATCAGCTACTCCACGGGGGACTCGGGAACCGGCGCGGATGTCGAGAAAGTGCGGGAAGCGACGCGCATCGCGCAGGAAAAACGCCCCGATCTGTTGATCGACGGGCCCTTGCAGTATGATGCCGCCGCCGTCGCCGGCGTCGGCCGCCAGAAGGCTCCCGACAGCCCGGTGGCCGGCCGCGCCACGGTGTATGTGTTCCCCGACCTGAACACCGGGAACACCACCTACAAGGCGGTGCAGCGCAGCGCCGACTGCATCAGCATCGGCCCCATGCTGCAAGGCTTGCGCAAGCCGGTGAACGACCTGTCGCGCGGCGCCCTGGTGGAAGACATCGTCTACACCATCGCGCTCACCGCGATCCAGGCCGATACGCAACAGACCTGATCCAAGGAGGGCCGCCCAGCGGCGGCCCAGGCCAACGCCGGCACAGGAAGGTGCCACCCGAACAGCGGGGCCGGAACCCCGACCACGCGCCGCCGCCGAGCGTCGCCCATGTACAAGGAACATCCATGCTCAACTTCCTTCCCCATGCCCTGCGCGGCTCGCTCGCCGGCCTGCTGCTGATCCTCAGCACCCTGTGCTGGTGCGTCCCGCTGTTCGGCATGACGCTGTTCAAGCTGCTGCTGCCCTTCGCCCCGGCCCAGGCGGTTTGCCGGCGGATCATGGGGCTGATCGCCGAAGGCTGGATCAGCTGCAACAAGGGCTGGATGAACCTGGTGCAGCGCACCGGCTGGAACGTCCAGGGCCTGGAAGGCCTGGAGTACGACCATTCCTACCTGGTCACCAGCAACCACCAGAGCTGGGTCGACATCCTCGTCCTGCAGTACCAGCTCAACCGGCGCATCCCGCTGCTGCGCTTCTTCCTCAAGCAGCAGCTGATCTGGGTGCCCGTCATCGGCCTGTGCTGGTGGGCGCTGGATTTCCCCTTCATGAAGCGCTACAGCAAGGCCTACCTGGCCAGGCACCCGGAAAAGCAGGGCCAGGACCTGGCCACCACCCGCAGGGCCTGCGCCAAGTTCAAGCGCATCCCGGTGGCCATCTTCAACTTCCTCGAAGGCACCCGCTTCACCCGCGCCAAGCACGACGAGCAGGGCTCGCCGTTCCAGCACCTGCTCAAGCCCAAGGCCGGCGGCATCGCCTTCGTCCTCGACGCCATGGGCGAGCAGTTGCGCACCCTGGTCAACGTGACCATCCACTACCCCGACGGCAGCCCGACCTTCTGGTGCCTGCTGTCCGGGCGCTTGAAGCGCGTGGTGGTGCGCTTCGAGGAGCTGGAGATTCCGCGGCAGTTCATCGGCAAGAGCTACGACCAGGATGCGGATTACCGGGCGGAGTTCCAGCGCTGGGTGAACCAGCTGTGGGAGCGCAAGGACCAGGTGCTAGCGCAGTTGCACCGGGAGTATCCGGCTGGGGCTTGAGGAGGTGCGCTTTTCGGGTGGGGCCGCATACGCCGAGGCGCTTTTCGTAGGATGGGTTGAGCTTGCGATACCCATCGGACCCTGGTGATGGGTATCGCTTCGCTCAACCCATCCTACGGGGCTCGGATGTTTCTCTGGAAATCCGTAGCTCCAGGGAAGCACGGGCGTAGGAGCGGACTCCGTCCGCGATTGGATTCACCAACCACGCCGGGCGCCCCGGTGGCATGACCAAGGCCCAACCACCCAAACGAAAAAGCCCGCCAACCGGCGGGCTTTTTTTCATCCAGGCAACACTTACTGATACTGCTGCCCACCCTGCGGCGCAGTGCCCTGGGCGCCCGGCAGGGCCTTCAGGTTCACCTCGACCCGACGGTTCTGCGCACGACCATCCACCGTGGAGTTGCTCGCGATCGGCTGGTCCGGCCCCATGCCGCGGGTGCTCACGCGAGTACCGTCGACGCCTTGCGAAGTCAGGTAGGTCGCCACACTCTGCGCCCGGCGCTGCGACAGGTCCATGTTGTGCTGGCGGCTGCCGGTGCTGTCGGTATAGCCGACGATCTCGATGCTGTTCTGGTTGAACTGCTTGAAGGAGTTCGCCAGGTTGTTCAGCGGCGCGTAGAAGGACGGGGCGATGTTCGCCGAGTCGGTGGCGAAGGTGATGTTGCCCGGCATGATCAGCTTGATGTCATCGCCCTGGCGCTGCACCTGCACGCCGGTGCCCTGCATCTGCTGGCGCAGCTGGGCTTCCTGCTTGTCGGCGTAGTAGCCGTAGCCGGCGCCGGCCATGCCGGCCACCGCGGCGCCGATCAGCGCGCCCTTGCCGCGGTTGTCGTGGTTGATCGCCGCGCCGGCCACGGCGCCGGCCAGCGCGCCCAGGCCGCCGTACTTGGCGGTCTTGCTCACGCCGCCCTCCTGCGGGACCTGGGTGTTGGGGTCATAGGGATTCTGCGAGGCGCAACCGGCCATGAGAGCGAAGGCGGTGACGGCCGCGACCATGGACAGACGACGTGCGGTGAACATGAAGGAGGACTCCTTGAATAGCGATACGCCCTTTCCCGGGCGGCAAGTTAGAGCTTGGAACGTGCAAAAGATTCCACAACAACCTTAAGCACGAATGAAGGGATTCTCACGCATTTCATCGCCCAGGCGGGTATCCGGGCCGTGGCCGGTGACCACGGTGGCCTCCTCGTCCAGGCTGTACAGGCGCTGTTTGATCGAACGCTCGATGGTGGCGTAGTCGCCGCCCCACAGGTCGGTGCGGCCGATGCCGCGGCGGAACAGGGTGTCGCCGGCGATCAGCAGCCTGGCGCCGGGGAACCAGAAACTCATCGAGCCCGGCGTGTGCCCCGGGGTGTGCAGCGCCACGCCGCAGCCGCAGGCCAGTTCCTCGTCGTCCTGCAGCCACTGGTCCGGCGCCGGCACCGGCTTGTAGGGCACGCCGAACATGCGGCACTGCATCTCCAGGTTGTCCCAGAGGAACTGGTCGCCCTGGTGCAGGTGCAGGGTGGCGCCGGTCTGCTCCTTCATCTGCCCGGAGGCGAGGAAGTGATCCAAGTGCGCGTGGGTGTGGATGATGCTGACGACTTTGAGGCCCAGGGCGTCGAGGCGCTGCAGGATCAGCTCATGGTCGCCGCCCGGGTCGACCACGATGGCCTTCTTCGTCAGCGGGTCGCCGATGATGGTGCAGTTGCACTGCAGGGGGCCGACGGGGAAGGTTTCGCGGATCAGCGCGGGCTGGGCGGCGTCCATGGGGTATTTCCTGGCAGGTTTCGACAAACGCCAAGGGTGACGGCAAAGCCGCCGCGCTTCAACTCCCCGTGTTCAGTCGGCACGGTAGTCGGTGGGCAGCTTGCCGGTCCACTTGCGGAACGCCCGGCGGAAGTTCGACGGGTCGTTGAAGCCCAGCAGCAGGGCGATCTCGTACAGCGGCAGGTGGGTGGTGGTGAGGTACTGCAGGGCCAGGCGCTTGCGCACGTCGTCCAGCACCTGCTGGTAGGTGGTGCCCAGGCTCGACAGGTGCCGGCGCAGGCTGCGGCCGCTGGTGTGCAGCTCGCGGGCGGCGCTGTCCAGGTCGGGGAACTCGCCGGGGCGCGCCAGCAGCAGGCGGCGGATGCGCGTGAGCAGGCCCTCCTGCACGTCCAGGCTGGCCAGCAACGCCTCGCACTGCTGCTCGCACATCTGCACCGTGGCCGGGTTGGCCAGGGCCATGGGGCGGTTGAGGTATTCCCGCGGCAGGCTGATGAAGTGGAACGGCTGATCGAAGGCCGCCGGCATGCCGAACACCTCGGTGTAGCGCTCGGCATAGGGCGGCGCGGGGAAGGCGAAACCGACCTCCACGCCCTGCAATGGCTCGCCGACGAGGAAGCGGGCGATGGTGTACAGGCTGGTCATCAGGCCCTCGCCGGCGAAGCGTTGCATGGGCCCCAGGGGGATCGACTCGCTGGCGCGCAGCTGCGAGCGGTCCTGCTCCTCGACGCGCTCCAGGTCATAGGCCAGGCCCAGCACGCGGTAGTACTTGAGGGCGAAGTCGATGGCCTTTTCCAGGTTGGCGCTGGACAGCACCGCGTAGCCGAGGATGCCGTGGGTGGAGACGTTCAGGCGCTGGCCCAGCAGCAGGCCGAAGGCCGGCTCGCCGCAGTTGGCCAGGGCGGCGCCGGCGAGCAGGTTGAAGTCGACGAAGGACAGGCGCCCGGCCGGGCTTTGCAGCACCTCGGGGCGCACCCGGGCCAGTTCCAACAGGCGCTGGCGCGGCACGCCGAGCTCCTCGGCGAGGTCGAGCAGGGCCTGGGCGTAGGCCACGGGAACCAGTTCGGCGGTGAAGTTGAGCGGTTGCTTCATGGGCTTCTTCTTGTTCTGACCGCTGGCCGGATATGACCGGAAAGTTGGCAGAAGATAACCTTGTGAGCCTTCCCCCGCAAGCCCAAGATCGGTGCCATGGAAACCCACAACAATGGAGCCGTCATGGCCAGCACGACCCCCGCAGGACTGGAAATCAAGCCACGGCACATGGACTTCGAGCTGCCCGATCCGCTGCCGCGCCACTGGCACGGCGGGGACGCCTTCAAGTCGCACCTGTTCGACGCCATGTCGGTGCTCTTCCCCGATGGCGAGCGCTTCTTCATCGACTCGGTGCGCAACTTCCGCGAGCAGATCGCCGACCCGGTGCTCAAGGAGCAGATCCGCGGCTTCATCGGCCAGGAAGGCCACCACAGCCGCGAGCACCTGGTGTACAGCCAGCGCCTGAAGGACCAGGGCTACGACATCACGCGCATCGAAAAGCTGGCCCAGGCGCGCATCCGCTACACCCAGAAGAAGTTCAGCACCCGCCGCCAACTGGCGGCCACCGCGGCGCTGGAGCACATCACCGCGATCATGGCCAACGGTCTGCTCACCAACCCGCGCACCCTGGAGGGCGCCGAGCCGGTGATGCAACGCCTGTGGCGCTGGCACGCGCTGGAGGAAACCGAGCACAAGGCGGTGGCCTTCGACGTCTACAACCAGGTCTGCGGCAGCCGCCGCCTGCTGCGCCGGGCGATGGTGATGGCGACCCTCTTCTTCGTCCTCGACACCTTCCGCGGCCTGGTGCACATGCTCAAGCGCGACGGCCTGCTGTGGAACTGGCGCGTGTGGCGCGACGGCCTGAAATGGAGCTGGGGCAAGGACGGCGTGTTCCGCCCGCTGCTGCGCGAGTACCGCGACTTCTTCCGCAAGGACTTCCACCCGTGGCAGCACGACAACCTCGACCTGCTGTACCAGGTGCGCAAGGAATACGATCCGCAGCCGATGGCGCATGCGGGCTGATTCCGGCTTTTCCACAACGCCCCGCCTCGTCGGGGCGTTGGTGTTTCTGCAAGGGCCGATTGTCCAACCGTAGGGCGGATAACCGTTCGCGGTTATCCGCCGTTGGCCGGAACACTGAAGTCCGGCGATAACGGCACTGGGTTCCCGCGTTCGCGGGAATGACGAGGGTGGGAGGACTGCGCCTGATTCTGACGCCGCTCAGGACAGCCCCCTCTCCCTTCAGGGAGAGGGTTGGGGAGAGGGCGCTCTTGAAACGTCACCGGTAACCACTGTTCGCGAGCAAGCTCGCTCCTACGAAAAGCCGCCCCAACGAAAAAGCCCCGGCGAACCGGGGCTTTTTCATCGCAGGCCCGATCAGGCATGCAGGAAGCGCAACGCATCCGCCGCCGTCTGCTGCGGGATTTCCTCCATCGGAACGTGTCCCACCCCTGGGTAGGTCTTCACCTGGATGCCCGGCAGGTCCCGCTGCCACAGCGGCACGTGCTTCGGCGAGATCCAGCGGTCGCGCTCGCCCCACATCAGCAGCGTCGGCACCTTGATCTGCGCCACCCGCGCCGGGGTGCCCGGCAACTCCTCGCGGTTGGCCTTCACCAGCACGCGGAAGATGTCGATCATGGCGCGGCGGTTGCCCGGGCGGCGGCTGATGTCGTAGTAACGGTCGACCACCCCGGGCTGGATGCGCTGCGGGTTGCCGTAGACCTCCCTGATCCCCTGGGCCACCAGCGCCCGCGGCATCCAGGCCGGCATCAGCACGCCGGCGCCGGGCAGCGCGGCGCTGGCGATCATCAGCGGCACCTTCTGCATGTGGTAGCCGGCCGGGTCGACCAGGATCAGCCGCTCCACCCTGTGCGGCTGGGCCAGGGCGTAGTTCCAGGCGATGTAGCCGCCCAGGGAGTTGCCGGCGATGGACACCCTGTCCAGTCCCAGGCGTTCGAGGAACAGGCCAAACACCTTCACCAGGCGCTCGCCGCTGTAGTCGCGGTCGCGGCCGCCGCCGGTGAGGCCGAAGCCGGGCACGTCGAGGCGGACGATGCGGAAGTGCCGGCCCATCTCGGCCACCCAGCCGTCCCAGGTGTGCAGCGACGCCATCACCCCGTGCACCAGCACCAGCACCGGCTTGTCGCGGCCGCCCTCGTCGCGGTAGTGGATCGGGAAGCCATCCACCTCGATGAAGCGCGAACCGGCCTCGCTCGGGGCGTAGCGGTCGATCAGGGCTTCCAGCGGCAGGGCGCCGAAGCCCAGGCGGGCGAAGCCGGCCGCCAGCGGCGGTTGCAGGCTATAGGTTGCGGACATGGGGCACTCCGGTGCGCGTTGTTGTCGATGCCCGATCAGAGCACAGCGCCCCAACGCGTTGCGCCCAACCTAGGTAGTGCGCTTGCAGAGGCTGTCGACCAGCAGGTCGCCGAGCACCCGCTTGACCTCTTCCAGGTCGGGCCGCACAGCGCCGCCGAGCAGTTCGTGGGAGGCCGCCTCCAGGGCCCAGAGCAG
Organism: Pseudomonas sp. R3.Fl; assembly: GCF_023516765.1. NCBI lineage: Bacteria > Pseudomonadati > Pseudomonadota > Gammaproteobacteria > Pseudomonadales > Pseudomonadaceae > Pseudomonas > Pseudomonas sp. R3.Fl. The sequence continues at coordinate 5,029,215 of NZ_JAMGSO010000001.1, read as the reverse complement.
CGCCTGGTAGGTCAAGGGCGCGTGTTGCACGCCCTCGCCGACGAAGCGCTCCTCCAGCAGCGCCTGCAACTCGTGCAGCGCCTGGCGGCGGTGCGCGGCCAGGGGTGAGTCGGAGCGTAACGCTTCCTCGTGCATCAGGCGGATGATCGGCCCCACCGCCTGGTGGTAGTCGAAGAAGCGCGCGACCATGGCGCGCAGCCAGGCCTCGCTGCTGCCGGTGGCGGTGCGCATCTCGCGGAAGCGCATCAGCAGCAGCTGCACGGCGGTGCGGTAGATGCCTTCGAGCACGTCGAGCTTGCCGTCGAAGTACTTGTAGAAGGTGCGCCGCGAGACCTTGGCCGCCGCCAGCAGGTCGTTCACCGTGGTCTCGGCCAGGCCCCTGGCGACGAACACCGGGATGCTCGCCAGCTGGATGTTGGCGCGCTGCAGGTGGTTGACCAGCGGCCCCTCGCCGCTGCCTTCCTGGCGCGCCAGGGCGCCGTAGCCGCCGAGGTCCTCGAACACCGCCAGCACCGCGCCGGATTCCTGGATCGTCATGCCCCCTCCACCCAACCAAGGCGCGGGGTGACGCCGGCCCCGCCCGTCGCTAACCTAGGCCGACCGCTCCCGCGCAAGGAAAGCCCGTTCGTGCCGACCCTAACACGCCGCCTGCTGTGGCCGCTGGCCATCCTTTTGCTGGTCGTCTGCCGCCCCGCCGCAGCCGCCGGCAACGAGCTGTTCTACCTCGGCCAGCGCATCCCGGACATCCAGCGCACCTGGACCAGCGAGGACTACCAGCAACTGATCGACGCGCTGAAGAAGATCGAGGAAACCCAGGCCAACAGCCTGCCGCGGCGCAGCGGCGAATTCACCGGGCCGATCTACCAGCGCATGGTCAGCGAGGAGAACTTCCGCCCGCAGATGAACATCTACGCGCCGCTTGAGCTGCGCCAGAACGAGGCGCGCGAGGTGCTGTTCAAGCTCAAGGAGCTGATGCGCCTGTACTTCGACTTCCGCGCCGCCAAGCAGCCCTACGGCGCAGAAGCCCTGGGCCTGATGAGCTATTCGCTGCGCGAGCAGGCCATCCTGTTCAACCTGACGGTGGAATTCTGGATGACCCTGGCGCAGAGCGAACAGCGCAACCCGGTGCGCCTGAAGGGCATGCAGGAAGCCAAGGCCGCGGCGGCGATGCTGACCAGCAGCGCCCTGGACTACCTGGACCTGACCGCGCAGTTCGAGCGCCAGGACCTGGTGCTGTACAGCGCCGAACTGGCCAAGCAGTTGCCGGAGCTGTTCATCCACCTGCCCGGCGAAACCCGCGGCCAGCTGCTGGCGCGGGTGCAGGCGTTCGCCGACAAGCATCCCTACCCGGAAGTGCGGGAAAACATGCGCGAGCTGCTGCCGGTACTGCAGGGCATCCAGGCCGACGTGCAGCGCCAGCTGGCCAAGCCGGCGAAGGGCGCGCCGGCGCCGAAGGCGTTGGATTTGAGTCCGCCGAAGGAATAAATAGCGCGGATCGCAGCTCTTCGTAGGAGCGAGCTTGCTCGCGAACGGGATTTACCGGCAGCAGCTGTGTTTCGGATCGACTCCGGACCCTCTCCCCAGCCCTCTCCCTGAAGGGAGAGGGGGCTTGTCCGTGCCGGCTGAAAGCAAGGCTTCAGCAGGGTGTCACAGCATCCGGCGAACTCCAGAGCATCCAGGCACTCCGAACGGTCCCCTCTCCCTTCAGGGAGAGGGTTAGGGAGAGGGCGCTCTTCAAGGCCAGCACCGAAGCCAACGGCAGAACACGTTCGCGAGCAAGCTCGCTCCTACGAAGAGCCAAGCAACCAAGCTAACGCAACAACCCCAACACCTTCGCCCGGGCCACCGCCTGGGTGCGCCTTTCCACCCCGAGCTTGTCGTTGATGTGCCGCGCATGGCTCTTCACGGTATGCAGCGAGATGAACAGGCGCTCGCTGATTTCCTGGTTGGACAGGCCCTGGGCGATCAGCTCCAGCACCGCCAGTTCGCGGCCGCTGAGGCCGTCGGCGAGGGTGGCCGGGCGTTCCGCCTGGGCCGGCAGGCGTTGCAGCAGCAGGCGTTGCAATGGACAGGGCGCGCGCTGCTCCAGTTGCTCGCGCAGCCAGTCCGGCTCCTGGGCCAGCAGCTCCTGCAAGGGCAGCAGCGCCCCGCCGACGGCGCCTTGCAGGCAGGCGTCCAGCGCTTCGCGGGCCTCGCGTTCGCGGCCTTGCTGCAGCAGCAGGCCGGCCAGTTGCGCCTGGGCCAGGCGCGCCGGCATCTGCGCCCCGGCCGGCTGGGCCGCGGCGATCAGCGTGCGCAGGCGGCGCTCGGCCTCGGCCGGGCGCTCCTCGCGGCGGGCCAGTTGCGCTTGCAGCAGTTCGATGTAGTACGGCAGTTGTGGGTGGCACTCCGGCGGTGTCGCCGGGTTCACTCCCGAATAGGTTTCGCCCAGGCGCTCCAGCCAGGCCGCGGCCAGTTCCAGTTGCCCCTGGGCCAGCCACAGCTCGCATTTGACCAGGGTGATGACCGACAGGTAGTAGACCGGCGGCACGTCCCACACGTGCATCAGCCGTTCGGCCTCGGCCAGTTGGGCGAAGGCCTGGGTGTAGTTGCCCTGGCGCCCTTCCAGGCCGGCCAGCGCGCAGTAGCCGATCACCAGGCTGACGTCACGGCAGGCGCGCGCCTCCTCGATGCCGGCGCGCAGTTTCTGCCGCGCCTCGTCGCCCTGCAGGCCCAGGCCGCGCAGGTAGCCCTGGTAGATCAGCAGCCGGCCGCGCACGGCGTAGCGCCGGTGCGCCGGTTGCCCGGCCAGGCGCGCCAGGCCCTGTTCCAGCTCCTCGCTGGCGCGCAGGACTTCGCCGCGGGCCTGCAGGCCGCGGGCGCGGTCGTAGTGCACCAGCGCTTCCAGCAAGGGGTTGCCGAAGCGCTGCGCCAGCTCCAGGGCCTCGCGGTTGAGGCCGCGGGCGCCCCAGGAATCGCCGCGCACGATGGCCAGGTTGGCCAGGCTCGACAGGCACATCAGGCGCGGCCCGGAGCGTTCCGCCGGGAGCTGCGCCAAGGCCTCGGTGCAATGCCGCTCGGCGCCTTCGATGTCGCCACGGCCGCGGGCGATGATGCCGGCCAGGGCCTGCCACTGGGCCAGCAGGTCGGCCTGGGTGGCGGCGTCGGCGGCCGGCAGGAAGCGCGCCAGCTGGGCGCCCAGTTCCTCGGCGGCGTCCAGCTGGCAGGCCAGGGCCAGGGCCCAGCTGTACAGCACGATCAGCCGCGGGGTGCTGGCCAGCAGGCTGTCGGGCAGGTCCATCTTCCAGCGCAGCAGGGTGGCGACGTTCTGCTCGGCCAGCAGCTGTTCTTCCGACAGGCTCTGCACCAGGCTGGCCGCCACTTCCGGGTGGCCGGCGCGCAGGGCCTGGTCCACCGCCTCGTCGAGCAGCCCGCGGGAGCTGAACCAGCGGCAGGCGCGCAGGTGCAGCGAGCCCGCCGAGGGGCCGTCGGCCGGCAGTTCGCGGGCCAGCAGCAGGTCGGAGAACAGGTGGTGGTAGCGGAACCACTGGCCCTGCTCGTCCAGCGGCACCAGGAACACCTGGTGCCGCTGCAGGTGGCGCAGGATGGCGGCGCTGTCGTGGCTGTCGCGCAGGGCGTCGCACAGCTCGCCGCAGAAGCGCTCGAAGCGCGCCGTCTGCAGCAGGAAGGCCTGGACCTCCGGCGGCTGCTTGTCGATCACCTCTTCCAGCAAATAGTCGCGGATCAGTTCCTCGGTGCCGTTCAGCGGCGCATCGCAGCCCTGCCCGCCGAGGCCCTCGGGATGGGCCAGCAGCCACAGGCGCAGGCCGGCGATCCAGCCTTCGCTGCGTTCGATCAGGCGCTCGACCAGCGCTTCGCTGGCCGGGGTGCCGCTGGCCGAGACCAGCGCGGCGGTTTCCTCGGCGGTCAGGCGCAGGTCCTGCTCGCTGAGCTCCAGCAACTGGCGCGACAGGCGCAGGCGCGCCAGGTGCCAGTCCGGGCGCTGGCGGCTGGTGACCAGCAGCACCAGGCCGGGCGGCTGGTGGTTGAGGAGGAATTGCAGGCAGCGGTCGAGCACCGCGCCCTGGGCCAGGTGGTAGTCGTCCAGCACCAGCAGCAGCGGCGCCTCGGCGGACAGGCGCTCGGCCAGTTCGTCGAGCAGGTCGTCGAGCCAGGCCTCGAAGGCGAACGGCTGGTGGCGCTGGCGCATCTTCAGCACCGCCATGGCGTCGTCGCCGAGGCCCGGGAGGTACAGGCGCAGCCCTTCGAGCAGGCGTTCGAGGAAGCGCCCCGGGTCGCTGTCCCGCACGCTCAGGCCCAGCCACAGGCTGCGCCAGTGCGGCGCCAGGGATTCGCAGAACTCGATGGCCAGGGAACTCTTGCCGAACCCGGCCGGGGCCGAAAGCAACAGCAGGCGCCCACCCAGGCCCGCGCCCATGCGCTGGCACAGCCGCGCGCGGCTGACGTAGCCGGCGGGCAGCGGCGGCCGATAGAAGCGGCTGCCGCCTGGCGGCGGGCTGCTGGCCTCCGGCGGGGGTGGCAGAGTCGAGAAGTCGGTCATGCCCTGGCTCTTGCTCTAGCTCTTATGAGAGATCCTTCGTAGCCGAGCCTAGTAGCTCGACCGGGCTATTTGAAGCCGAATTTGTTACATAATCCGGCGTTTTGCCACTAAATAATTCAGCATTCTCAGATAAATACGACATATTCCGACGGAACATCCTCTTCTGTATCGACAGCGGATTCCGTATTCACAGCCGGAATATCCGCCAATCATCGGAAAGGTAACGTGGTTCGCGGTTTGCTGAGGGTTGGGATGCCTATGGGCTGGCCACGCCGGGGTGCTCTTCGTAGGAGCGGACCTTGTCCGCGATGGCCGGGCATATCGGCGCGGTTCGCGGATGAGATCCGCTCCTACGCTGCCCCACCTGCGCCGCGCCCCTGTAGGAGCGCGCCCTGCGCGCGAATCGCGGGCAGGGCCCGCTCCTACGGTTCCAGGGAAGCACGGGCGTAGGAGCGGACCTTGTCCGCGATGGCCGGGCATATCGGCGCGGTTCGCGGATGAGATCCGCTCCTACGCTGCCCCACCTACGCCGTTCCCCTGTAGGAGCGCGCCCTGCGCGCGAATCGCGGGCAGGGCCCGCTCCTACGGTTCCAGGGAAGCACGGGCGTAGGAGCGGACCTTGTCCGCGATGGCCGGGCATATCGGCGCGGTTCGCGGATGAGATCCGCTCCTACGCTGCCCACCTACGCCGTTCCCCTGTAGGAGCGCGCCCTGCGCGCGATTTCGTGGGCAGGGCCCGCGAGGTCAAGACATGGACAAAAAAAGGGCCGCAACGCGGCCCTGGAGGAAAGCCGGCCCGCAGGCCGGCGCGTGGGTTCAGCTGGCCCGGGCTAGGCCCACGGCCTGCAGGCGGGCGGCGATTTCGTCGAGGATGGCCGGGTCGTCGATGGTGGACGGCGGCGCGTAGTCCTCGCCGTCGGCGATCTTGCGCAGCACGGCGCGGAGGATCTTGCCCGAGCGCGTCTTGGGCAGGCGCTTGACCACCACCGCGCGCTGGAAGCAGGCCAGCGCGCCGATGCGCTCGCGGACCAGCGCCACCAGCTCGCGCTGCAGTTGCTCCTCGGTGATGCGCGCGTCGTCCTTGAGCACCACCAGGCCCAGCGGCACGTGGCCCTTGAGCGGGTCCTGCACGGCGATCACCGCGCATTCGGCCACCGCTTCGTGCAGCGCCAGCAGCTCTTCCATCTCGCCGGTGGACAGGCGGTGGCCGGAGACGTTTATCACGTCGTCGGTGCGGCCCATGATGTGGACGAAGCCGTCCTCGTCGATGAAGCCGCCGTCGCCGGTGTGGTAGTAGCCGGGGAAGGCCCGCAGGTAGGCGCTGAGGTAGCGCGGGTGGTCGTTCCAGAGGGTCTGCGCGCAGCCGGGCGGCAGCGGCAGACCGATGACGATCGAGCCGGTCTGTCCCGGCGCCAGCAGGCGCCCCTCCTCGTCCACCACCTGCACGTCGTAGCCGGGCACCGCCAGGTTGCTGGAGCCGGCGCGCTGCTCCTGGCAGCCCAGCCCGGTGCAGGGCGCGGTCACCGGCCAGCCGGTCTCGGTCTGCCACCAGTGGTCGAACACCGGCTTGTCGGTCAGCTCCTCCAGCCACTGGTGGGTGCTGCTGTCGAGCTTCTCGCCGGCGAGGAACAGCTGGCGCAGCGAACCCAGGTCGTACTGCCTGAGCAACTCGCCGTTGGGGTCTTCCTTGCGGATCGCGCGGATCGCCGTGGGCGCGCAGAACAGCGCGTTGACCTGGTGTTCCTCGATCACCCGCCAGTAGCTGCCGGCGTCCGGCGTGCGCACCGGCTTGCCCTCGTAGAACAGCGTGGTGCAGCCGTTCATCAGCGGGCCGTAGACGATCAGCGAATGGCCGACCACCCAGCCGACGTCGGAGATGCCCCACCAGACGTCGCCCGGCTGCATGCCGAAGATGGTCGGCAGCGTGTAGTGCAGGGCCACCGCATGGCCGCCGTTGTCGCGCACTATGCCCTTGGGCTTACCGGTGGTGCCGGAGGTGTACATGATGTACAGCGGGTCGCCGCTGGCCACCTCCACCGGGTCGGCCGGCTCGGCGTGGGCCACCGTCTCGCGCCAGTCGAGGTCGCGCCCGGCGTGCAGCTCGGCCATCGCCTGCGGGCGCTGCCAGACCAGCACCTGGGCCGGCTGGTGCAGGGCCAGTTCCAGGGCCTTGTCCACCAGCGGCTTGTATTCGATGACGCGCTCGAACTCCAGGCCGCAGGAGGCGGTGAGAATCAGCTTGGGCTTGGCGTCGTCGATGCGCAGCGCCAGCTCGTAGGGGGCGAAGCCGCCGAACACCACCGAGTGCACCGCGCCGATGCGCGCGCAGGCCAGCATGGCCATGGCCGCCTGCGGCACCATCGGCATGTAGATGATCACCCCGTCGCCCTTGCCCACGCCCAGGGCGCGCAGGGCGCCGGCCAGGCGCGCCACTTCGTCGCGCAGCTCGCGGAAGCTGTAGCGCTGCTGCACGCCGGTGACCGGGGAGTCGTAGATCAGCGCCGCCTGCTCGCCGCGGCCCAGGGCGATCTGCCGGTCCAGGGCCAGGTAGCAGCTGTTCAGGCGGCCATCGGCGAACCAGCGGTGGCTGCCGTCGGGGAGAGTTTCGAGGATGTTGCGCGGGCGCTGGTACCAGGCCACGGCCTCGGCCTGTTCGGCCCAGAAGGCGGCAGGGTCCGCAATGGAGCGGGCATGGGATTGCCGGTAATTCATCATCTGACCCTCTGAATTGTTTTTATCGAGGTCGAATAACGAGTATGGACAGGCCGCGGGGGGCCGCCATCAACCTTTGGTCGTAAGCCGGCGGAGCCTTCCTGGGAGACCGCGCCCCTCGGCCGAACCGGCTGCCCTGGGGACCAACCGGCTTTTATTGCGGGAGGCCATCACGCACCCTCCTTCCCGGGCAAAGCTATCACCGGCATGCAGGCGCCAAGATCGACTAAATTGTGTTCTTGATGGATTAAATTGCTGAGCCTGCTACCCAGATGTCGAGAACCTCGGATTGGCCCCTGCCCGCCGACAGCCTGCGCCTGCTGCTGCCGTCCACGCTGCTCGGCAAGCTGGCCGCGCACCCGCTCAGCCGCGACCTCTACCCCACCTCCCTGGGCCATTACCGGCGCGCCCGCGACCACCAGATGAGCCGCGAGCGCCACGACGACCACCTGCTGATCTACTGCAGCGAAGGCCTCGGTCACCTGCTGGTCGAAGGCCCCGGCGGGCCCCTGGCGCTGACCATCGGCTGCGGCGACCTGGTCTGGCTGCCGCCGGGCATGGCCCACGCCTACCGCGCCGATGACTCGCAGCCCTGGACCATTTCCTGGGTGCACCTGCGCGGCGACGGCGCCGCCTGGCTGCGCCAGGCCGCCGGCTACGGGGCCTCGCCGGTGCGCCACTGGGGCGTGCAGCATGCCCTGCTCGGCGGCTTCGCCCAGTTGCTGGAGGCGCGCCACAGCGGCTACCGCTTCCAGCCCTTCCTGCTCGCCGCCAGCCGCCTGCGCGCCCTGCTCTGCCAGTTGCCGCTGCTGCGCCCGCTGCGCGAGGGCGGGCTGGACCTGGACGGCCTGCACGCTTATATGCGCGAGAACCTGCACCAGCGCCTGGACCTGGCCCGGCTGGCGGCCTTCTGCAACCTGTCGAAGTTCCACTTCGTCAACCGCTACCGGGCGCTGACCGGGCGCACGCCGGTGCAGCACTTCCTGCACCTGAAGATCGAATACGCCTGCCAGTTGCTGGACAGCAGCGGGCACAGCGTCGCCCAGGTCAGCGAGGCCCTGGGGTATGACGACAGCTATTATTTTTCAAGACTTTTCAGCAAGGTCATGGGGCTCTCGCCCAGCGCCTACCGGGCCCGCCTGGGCGAGGGCCGCGGCGGCGCCTGAGGCCCCCGGCGCCGATTGTCGAGTCGCCCCGGACAGCCCGGCTGGCGGAACTACACTCAGCTTCCCCCCAACACAGACACGGGTGTCGCGCCATGCACATACTCGTTCGTCCGTCGGCCGGCGCCCAGGGCAAGCGCTGGCAGGTCTGCCTCGATCAGTTCGCCGTGGACTTCCGCAACGAGCAGGAGGCGCGGCACTTCGTCAGCACCCTGGAGGCCCGCCTGCGCGCGCCCCACGCGCTGCCGCGCAGGGAGCAGCCACTGACCGGCTGAAGCGCCTCAGACGCTGCGCTCGCTGATCTGCCCCGTGTACCAGCCCAGCAGCGCCGCGCAGCCGCCGCAGGTCGTGATCACCAGCGCCATGGGCAGCGCGCTGCCGTCGTGCAGCGCGCCGACCAGGGCCGAGGCCAGCGCCGCCACAGTGAACTGCAAGCTGCCCATCAGCGCCGAGGCGCTGCCGGCGTGGCTGCCCTGCCCGGCCATGGCGCAGGCCGAGGAGTTGGGCAGCAGGAAACCCAGGCTGGCGATGGCGCCGAACAGCGGTAGCAGCAGCGGCCACAGGTGCGCCGGGCGGTACAGGGTGACCGCCAGCAGCGCCAGGCCGCAGAAGAAGTACACCCACACCGCGCGGCGCAGCCAGAACCCCGGCCCGCGGTAGCGCAGCAGCCGCGCGTTGACCTGGGCCATGAGGATGAAGCCGGCGGCGTTGCTGCCGAAGATCCAGCCGTAGTGTTCCGCCGGCACCTGGTAGAGCTGGATGAACACGAAGGGCGAGCCGGCGATGTAGGCGAACATCCCGGCGATGGCCACGCCGCCGGTCAGCGCGTAGCAGAGGAAGGCGCGCTCGCCCAGCAGCCGGCGGTATTCCCTCAGGGCGCCGGACAGCGGCGGCCGCGGGCCGGCGGGGATGGTCTCGGGCAGCCACAGGGCGATGGCGCTGCCGGCCACGGCGCTGAACACCACCAGGCAGAGGAAGATCGACTGCCAGCCGAACAGCCCCAGCAGCGCGCCGCCGCCCAGGGGCGCGAGGATCGGCGCCAGGCCCATCACCAGCATCAGCTGCGAGAAGGCCTTGGCCGCCGCCACCGCATCGCACAGGTCGCGCACCACCGCCCGCGAGATGACCATGCCGGCGCAGCCGCCCAGGGCCTGGACGAAGCGCGCGCCGATCAGCCAGTGCAGGTCCGGCGCGAAGGCGCAGGCCAGCGAGGCCGCGGTGAAGATGATCACCCCCAGCAGCAGCGGCAGGCGCCGTCCGTAGCGGTCGGCCAGCGGGCCATAGAGCAGTTGGCCCATGGCCAGGCCGGCGAAGTAGGCCGACAGGCTCAGCTGGATGTGCTCGACGTCGGTGCCGAAGGCCGCGGCCAGCGCCGGGAAGCTGGGCAGGTAGAAGTCGATGGCCATGGGGCCGAAGGCGCTCAGCGCGCCGAGGATCAGCAGGATGCGAAAGGTCATGGAACACCGTGGGCGCCGTCGCCGGCGGACGGGGCCTGGAAAGGTTCGGGCAAGAATTGCAAGCAGGCTAACGATACGCCGGCAAGCATATCAATTCGCCGGCCCCGGGACAGGGCCGGAAGAGGAAATTTGCGAGCCGGCTTCAGGCCCCGGCCAGGCGGCCGGCGCCCGTGCCCGTCAGTGCGCTGGCCCCTCCCCCTGGGCCGCTTCGGCCGCGGGCCGGGTCTTGGTCTTGCGCTTGCCCAGGCGTTCGGCGGCCGATTCCACCAGCATGTAGAACATCGGGATGAGGAAGGTCGCCAGCACGGTGGCCGCGAGCATGCCGCCGATCACCCCGGTGCCGATCGAATGGCGGCTGGCCGAGCCGGCGCCGCTGCTGATGGCCAGCGGCACCACGCCGAGGATGAACGCCAGGGAGGTCATGACGATCGGCCGGAAGCGCAGCTTGGCCGCCTCCAGCGCCGCCTGCAGCGGGCTCAGCCCCTGCTCCTCGCGGACCATCACGGCGAACTCGATGATCAGGATGGCGTTCTTCGCCGCCAGGCCGATCAGCGTCACCAGGCCGACCTGGAAGTACACGTCGTTGCTCAGCCCGCGCAGCCAGATGGCGAGGATGGCGCCGAACACCGCGAAGGGCACCGCGGTGACCACCGCCAGCGGCAGGGTCCAGCGCTCGTACTGGGCGGCGAGGATGAGGAACACCAGGATCAGGCCGAAGACGAACGCCGTGCTGCCCGAGCCCTGGGTCTCCAGCTCCTGATAGGCCGAGCCGATCCAGGTGAGGAAGTAGCTGTCGCCGAGGGTCTGGTCGGCCACTTCCTGCATCGCCGCCAGGGCCTGGCCGGAGCTGTAGCCCAGCGCCGGGCCGCCGAGCAGCTTGGCCGCGGGGAACACGTTGAAGCGCGCGTAGGAATCCGGGCCGAGGGTGCGCTGCACGCTGACCAGGGCCGACAGCGGCACCAGGTCGCCGCTGGAGGAGCGCACGTACACCTGGGTCAGGTCCTCGGGCTTGCGGCGGAAGTCCGACTCGGACTGCAGGTTGACCTTCCAGGTCCGCCCGTAGAGGGTGAAGTCGTTGACGTAGTAGGCGCCGAAGGTCGCCTGCATGGCGGTGAACACATCGTTGATGGCCACCCCCAGCGAACGCGCCTTGGTGCGGTCGAGGTTGATGAAGTACTGCGGCACGTTGGCGTTGAAGGTGCTGGTCACCCCAGCCAGTTCCGGGCGCTTGGCCGCCGCCGCCATGAACTTCTGCACCATCTGTTCGAGCTGCGCGGAGGTGCCGCCGCTACGGTCCTGGATGTACGCCTCGAAGCCGCCGGTGGTGCTCATGCCGGTGATCGGCGGGGGGTTGAAGCTCATCACCACGCCATCCTGCTGCCTGGCGCCCATGGCCATGAAGGTGCGCGTGAGGTTGCGCGCGTCCAGCTCGGGGGTCTCGCGCTCCTTCCAGTCCTTGAGGGTGACGAAGGACACCCCGGCGCTGGTGGTGTTGGCGTTGGTGAGGATGTTCAGGCCGGCGAAGGTCAGCACGTCCTGCACCGCCGGGTGCTTCTCCAGCTGCTGCGAGACGGCGTCGGTGACCGCCTCGGTGCGCGACAGCGAGGCCGCCGGCGGCAGCATGTAGGCGTTGATCACGTAGCCCTGGTCCTCGTCGGGCACCAGCGAGCCGGGCACCCGGCCGAACAGCAGCAGCATCAGCGCGATCATCCCGCCGAACACCAGCAGGCCGATGAGCACGCGCCTGAGGAAGAACTGCACGCCGGCGCCGTAGGCCGAGGTGGCCGAGTCGAACATGCGGTTGAACCAGCGGAACGGCGCCGCCGGCTCCTTGTGCTCGGGCTTGAGGATCAGCGCGCAGAGCGCCGGCGAGAGGGTCAGCGCGACTATCCCGGAGATCACCACCGAGACCGCGATGGTGATCGCGAACTGCTGGTACATCTGCCCGGCCAGGCCGCCGAGGAAGCCCACGGGGACGAACACCGCGCAGAGCACCAGGACGATGGCGACGATCGGCCCGGTCACCTCCTCCATGGCCTTGATCGCCGCCTCCCGCGGCGGCAGCTTCTCGGTGCGCATCACCCGCTCGACGTTCTCCAGCACCACGATGGCGTCGTCCACCACGATGCCGATGGCCAGCACCATGCCGAACAGCGTCAGCAGGTTGATGGAGAAGCCCAGTAGGTACATGCCGGCGAAGGTGCCGACCAGCGACACCGGGATGGCCAGCACCGGGATCAGCGTGGCGCGCAGGTTCTGCAGGAAGATGTAGACCACCAGCATCACCAGCACCAGGGCCTCGAAGAAGGTGTGCACCACCTCCTCGATGGATACCTTGACGAAGGTGGTGGTGTCGTAGGGGATCTTGTAGACGACGCCTTCGGGGAAGCGCTTGGCCAGCCGCTCCATGGTGGTTTCCACGGCCTCGGCGGTGTCCAGGGCGTTGGCCCCCGGCTGCAGGTAGACGCCGAAGGAAGCGTTGAGCCGCCCGTTCAGCGTGGTCTTCATCGAGTAGTCCTGGGCGCCCAGCTCGATGCGCGCGACGTCCTTCAGGCGCAGGCTGGCGCCGGTGCTGTCGGTGCGCAGGATGACGCCCTCGAACTCCTTCGGGTCGGTGAAGCGGCCCTGGGTGCTCACCGTGTAGGTGAAGTCCTGCGGGGTGTTCAGCGGCTCCTTGCCGAAGTTGCCGGCGGCGAACTGCGAGTTCTGCTCGCGGATGGCGTCGACCACGTCGCTGGGGGTGAGGTTGTACTGCGCCAGCTTGTCCGGGCGCAGCCAGATGCGCATGGCGTAGTCCTTGGAGCCGAACTGGGTGACGTCGCCCACGCCGGGGAGGCGCTTGAGCTCGTCGATGACGTTGATCAGCGCGTAGTTGCTGATGAACACCGGGTCGCGCGAGCCGTCCGGGGAGAACAGCGTCACCACCTGGAGGATGTCGGCAGACTTCTTCTGCACCTTCACGCCCTGCCGGCGCACTTCCTCCGGCAGCTTGGCCAGGGCGGCCTGGACCTTGTTGTTGACGTTGATGGTGGCCTGGTCCGGGTCGGTGCCGACCTTGAAGTACACGGTCAGGCTCATGGCGCCGCTGCTGTCGGAGTTGGACAGCTGGTAGATCATGCCCTCGACGCCGTTGATCTCCTGTTCCAGCGGCGCCGCCACGGTCTCGGCGATGACCTGCGAGCTGGCGCCGGGGTAGGAGGCGGTCACCGAGACCTGCGGCGGCAGGATCTCCGGGTACTGCGCCACCGGCAGCGCGCGCAGGGCCGCCAGGCCCGCGAGCAGGATGACGATGGAGATCACCATGGCGAACACGGGGCGGTCGATGAAGAAGCGCGAGATCACGATGGCCGCTCCTTCAGGACTGGGCTGGCTGGGCGGGGGCCTGCTGCGCCGGCGCGGCCGGCGCCTCGACGGCCTTCACCGGCTGGTCCGGGCGGACCTTGGGCAGGCCGTCGACGATCACCCTGTCGCCGTCGTCGACGCCGGAATCGACTATCCAGCGCTGGTTGACCACCTGCGAGGTGGTCACCTGGCGCACGCGGGCGAAGCCGTCCTTGTCCACCACGTAGACGAAGGTGCCGCGCGGCCCCTGGGCCAGGGCGCGCTCGGGCACGGTCACCGCGGCCTTGCGGACGATGCCGGTGACCACCACGCGGACGAACTGGCCGGGGATCAGGTGGGTTTCCGGGTTGGGCACCACGGCGCGGGCGTTGATGGTGCCGGTGCCGGTGTTGACGAAGCTGTCGGTGAAGTCCACCACGCCGTCGATGGGGTAGCGGCTGCCGTCGCCGAAGAAGATCTGCGCGTTCAGCTTGCCGTGCTCGGGCAGCACCAGGCGGCCCTGCTGCACGCCCTCGCGCAGGCGCGCGGCCTCGGTGTCGGAATAGGCGAAGTTGACGTAGATGGGGTCGAGCTGGGTCAGCTCGGTGAGCAGGCTGGTGTTGGGGTCGCTGGCGGTGACCAGGCTGCCCTCGGAGCGGGTCTCCTTGCTGGCCATGCCGGAGATCGGCGCCTTCACCGTGGTGTAGTCCAGGTCGATCTGCTTGGCGTCGACGTTGGCCTTGGCCGCCTCGACGTCGGCCTTGGCCTGCTCGTAGTCGGAGGTGTAGCGATCCAGCTCGCTGGCGCTGGCGAAGCCCTTGCGCTGCAGCTCGCGGATGCGCCTGAGGTCGCGGTCGGTCTGGCGGTAGCGCGCCTGGGCCTGGGCCAGCGCGCCCTTGGCCTGGCCGAGGGCGGCCTGGTAGGGGCGCGGGTCGATCTGGAACAGCACCTGGCCCTGCTTCACCGGCCGGCCTTCCTCGTAGGTGCGCTTCTGCAGGATGCCGCTGACCTGGGCGCGCACCTCCACCTCGCGGTAGCCGGCCGCCCGCGCCGAATATTCGAGGTTCAGCGGCAGGCTGGCGCTCCTGGCCACTTCCACCGTGACCTCCGGGGCCGGTGGCGCCGCGCTCCCCTCGTCCGCCAGGGCCGGCAGGACAGACTGCGCGGCGACCAGGGCACACAGGGTCAGGGCGGCGGGCAAGCGCGGGGTGAACGGCATAGAACCTCTCCATGGAAAATGTCGGCTAGGACGATTCGGCACGCTGTCGGGGGAAAACTGCCATCCGCCAGTAACTCACGGTTCCCGCTCGAAATTTCAGTAAACTGCGGGAACACCAGTGAGCCTAGCCCGTATAGCAAACCGCGCCATGAGAAGAACTAAAGAAGATTCGGAACGGACCCGCCAGACGATCCTCGACTCGGCGGAGGCGCTGTTCCTGGAAAACGGCGTTTCCAGCACCAGCCTCGAGGAGATCGCCCGCAACGCCGGGGTCACCCGCGGGGCGGTGTACTGGCACTTCGAGAACAAGGCCCACCTGTTCAACGAACTGCTCGCCCAGGTGCGCCTGCCGCCGGAGCAACTGGCCTTGCGCCTGTCCGGCTGCGACGGGGTGGACCCGCTGCAATCGCTGTTCGACCTGTGCGTGGAAGTGGTGCACAGCCTGGCGCAGAACGCGCAGAAGCGCCGCGTGCTGACCATCCTGATGCAGCGCTGCGAGTTCACCGAGGAACTGCGCGAGGCGATCCTCCGCCACAACGCCTTCATCCGCCAGTTCATCGACCTTTGCGAGCAACTCTTCGCCCGCGACAAATGCCGGGTGCGGCTGCTGCCCGGGGTGACGCCGAAGACCGCCTCGCGGGCGGTCCACGGCCTGATCCACGGGCTGATCAACGACTGGCTGCGCGACCCGCAGCTGTTCGATCCGCTGGAGGACGCCGAAGCGCTGTTCGAGCCGCTGTTCCGCGGCCTGATCCGCGACTGGAGCCGGGCCGGCGCGGCTCAGGCCAGCGCGGCCTCGTAGCCCTCCTCGCGGATCGCCGCCAGCACCTCTTCGGCCGCCAGGCGGCTGGCCACCCGCACCTCGCCGCCGGCCAGGTCCACCTGGACCTCGGCGGCGCCGTCGCGGGCCTGGATCGCCTGGGTGATGGCCCGCACGCAGTGGCCGCAGGACATGCCTTTCACGCTGAACGCTTGCATGGTCGAACTCCTCGGGTTCGCTTGACGATGGGCGCAGTGTCGACCTTGCCACCGTGGCAAGGTCAAGCCCCCTGCGGCGCCACGCCGCGGGCTTGCCCCCGGCGCCGCCCTCGGCCAAGCTCTGCGCATCCGAGTCCTGCCGGGAGCCCCCTCATGCGCCGCCTGCTCCGCGCCCTGCCCTGCCTGCTCTGGCCCGCCCTGGCCCTGGCCGCCGACCCGCCGACGGTGCAGGCCTGGCCGCAGCAGGAGCCGCCGCCGCCCGGCTACGCCGTGCTCAACATCAGCCGCCAGGGCCTGCAGAGCGGCAGCGCCTGCGACATCGACCTCTACGTGCGCGGCGAACTGCTGGCGCGCCTGCAGCCCGAGGGCACGGTGGCGCTGAACCTGTCCCCCGGCGAGGTGCCCATCCGCCTCGCCGTCTCCGCCACCGGCGCCTGCCGCGACGGCATGCAGCAACTGCAGGCGCAGACCCTGCGCCTGCGCGCCGGGGAGATCCGCAGCTACCGCATCGGCTACCGCGAGGGCGGGCTGTTCCTGACCCCGGTCAACGATCCCTGAGCGAGGGCTTGACCTTGCCCTCGTGGCAAGGTTCATCCTCGCAGCATCGTCGGATCGTGGCCGTCGCACCCGCCGGAAGCGGGCGGCGGACATCAGGAGGATCGTCCATGAACAGCCCCATCGAGCTCGACCTGCCGGTGACCGGCATGACCTGCGCATCCTGCGTCGGCCGCGTCGAACGGGCCCTGAAGAAGGTGCCCGGGGTGCTCGCCGCCAGCGTCAACCTGGCCAGCGAGCAGGCGCGGGTGAGCGTCGACTCGCCCGAACAACTGCCAGCCCTGGTGGCAGCGGTAGAGAACGCCGGCTACCAGGTGCCCAGCCACAGCCTGGAGCTGGCCATCGACGGCATGACCTGCGCCAGCTGCGTGGGCCGCGTGGAGCGCGCGCTGAAGAAGGTCCCCGGGGTGCGCGAGGCCAGCGTCAACCTGGCCAGCGAGCGCGCCCGCCTGGACCTGCTCGGCCCGGTGGACCCGGCCACGCTCATCGCCGCGGTGGACAAGGCCGGCTACCACGCCCGCCTGCTGCAGGCCGAACGCCCGGCCGAGGACCCGGCCCTGGCGCGCCTGGCCCGCGAGCGCTGGTTCCTGCTGGCGGCCATCGTCCTGGCCGTGCCCCTGGTGCTGCCGATGTTCGCCGAATGGGCCGGGCTGCACTGGATGCTGCCGGCCTGGGTGCAGTTCGCCCTGGCCACCCCGGTGCAATTCATCATCGGCGCGCGCTTCTACGTCTCGGCGTGGAAGGCGGTGCGCGCCCGCAGCGGCAACATGGACCTGCTGGTGGCCCTGGGCACCAGCGCCGGCTACGGCCTGAGCCTGTACCTGTGGCTGAGCGCCGCCCCCGGCGCCATGCCGCACCTTTATTTCGAGGCCAGCGCCGTGGTGATCGCCCTGATCCTCCTCGGCAAGTACCTGGAAAGCCGCGCCAAGCGCCAGACCGCCACGGCCATCCGCGCCCTGGAGGCGCTGCGCCCGGAACGCGCCACGCGTATCCGCGACGGCCGCGAGGAAGACGTCGCCATCGCCGAGCTGAGCCTGGGCGACGAACTGCTGGTGCGCCCCGGCGAGCGCTTCCCGGTGGATGGCAAGGTGCTCGACGGCCGCAGCCACGCCGACGAGGCGCTGATCACCGGGGAAAGCCTGCCGGTGCCCAAGGCCCCGGGTGACAAGGTGACCGGCGGGGCCATCAACGGCGAGGGCCTGCTGACCATCCGCGCCACCGCCCTGGGCGGGGAAACCGTGCTGGCGCGCATCATCCGCCTGGTGGAAGACGCCCAGGCGGCCAAGGCGCCGATCCAGAAGCTGGTGGACAAGGTCAGCAACGTCTTCGTCCCGGTGGTGATCGGCATCGCCCTGGTCACCCTGGCCGGCTGGCTGCTGGCCGGCGCCGGCGTGGAAACCGCACTGATCAACGCGGTGGCCGTGCTGGTCATCGCCTGCCCCTGCGCCCTGGGCCTGGCGACGCCGACGGCGATCATGGCCGGCACCGGCGTGGCCGCGCGCCACGGCATCCTGATCAAGGACGCCGAGGCCCTGGAAGTCGCCCACGCGGTGAGCGCCGTGGCCTTCGACAAGACCGGCACCCTCACCTCGGGCACGCCCAGCCTGGTCCACTTCGCCGTGGCCGAAGGCGAACCCGACGCCGCCCTGGCCCTGGCCGGCGCCCTGCAGCGCGGCAGCGAGCACCCGCTGGCCAAGGCGGTGCTCAGCGCCTGCGCCGAGCAGCACCTGCGCGTCCCCATCGTGAGCCACAGCCAGGCCCTGGCCGGGCGCGGCATCCAGGGCCAGGTCGGCGAGCGCCTGCTGGCCCTGGGCAACCGCCGCCTGCTCGACGAACAGGGCCTGGCCGCCGGCGAACTGCAAGACAAGGCCACGGAATGGGAAGGCCAGGGCCGCACCCTGTCCTGGCTGCTCGAACTGAAGCCGCAACCGCGCCTGCTCGGCCTGTTCGCCTTCGGCGACAGCCTCAAGCCCGGCGCCGCCGAGGCGGTGCGGGCGCTGCGCGAGCGCGGCATCGGCAGCCACCTGATCACCGGCGACAACCGCGGCAGCGCGCGGGTGGTCGCCGAAGCGCTGGGCCTGGACGACGTCCACGCCGAAGTGCTGCCGGCGGACAAGGCCGCGGTGGTGGCGCAGCTCAAGAGCGGCGGCAAGGTGGTGGCGATGGTCGGCGACGGCATCAACGACGCCCCGGCGCTGGCCGCGGCGGACGTCGGCATCGCCATGGGCGGCGGCACCGACGTGGCCATGCACGCCGCCGGCATCACCCTGATGCGCGGCGACCCGCGGCTGGTCCCCGAAGCCCTGGACATCGCCCGGCGCACCTACGCGAAGATCCGCCAGAACCTGTTCTGGGCCTTCATCTACAACCTGGTCGGCGTGCCCCTGGCCGCCTTCGGCCTGCTCAACCCGATGGTCGCTGGCGCCGCCATGGCCGCCTCCAGCGTCAGCGTGGTGAGCAACGCGCTGCTGCTCAAGCGCTGGAAGCCGGCGCACGGCGCGAACGCAAAGGGAGATGGCGATGAACATCGGTGAAGCGGCGAAGAAGAGCGGCCTGTCGGCGAAGATGATCCGCTACTACGAATCCATCGGCCTGCTCGCCCCGGCCGGCCGCAGCGCCAGCGGCTACCGCCACTACAGCGAGCAGGACCTGCACCGCCTGGCCTTCATCCGCCGTTCGCGGGACTTCGGCTTCTCCCTGGAAGAAGTCGGCCGCCTGCTAGCCCTCTGGCAGGACCACCAGCGCGCCAGCGCCGACGTCAAGGCCCTGACCGGCCAGCACATCGCCGAACTGGAACGCAAGATCGCCGAACTCACCGCCCTGCGCGACACCCTGCAGGAACTCCACGACCACTGCCAGGGCGACCACCGCCCGGACTGCCCGATCCTCAAGGACCTGGAGTCGGGGAGTTGCTGTCACTGAGCGCAGCGAGTCTTTCGTAGGAGCGAGCTTGCTCGCGAATGGTGTTTACCGGCAGTCATGGCGATGGGTATCGCTTCGCTCAACCCATCCTACGACGGCAGTTCTCCTACGGTTGAGCAGTAGTCCGATCGGCGGATAACACCGTTGGCGTTATGCGCCCTACGAAACATCCCACACCCTGTCGGGAAAGCTCATTCGGCTGGCAAAACGCCTACGACGGTATCATAATCCGATACCAACAAGAGGCATCACGGATGAATAGCCGGCAGCGGGCGACCCTGGAAGCGCTCTACGCGGTCCCTACGCCATGCAACCTGGAATGGGCACGCATTGAATCCCTGCTGCTCTCGCTGGGCGCCAGGCTTATCGAAGGCAACGGCTCGCGCGTGCGCTTCGATCTGAATGGCGTCATCGCCAGCTTCCACCGCCCGCACCCGGCCAAGGAAGCCAAACCCTATCAGGTCCGCGATGCGCGGGCCTTCATCGAACGAGCGGGATACGCACCATGAGCCCGATGAAATACAAAGGCTATGTCGCACGCATCGAGTACAGCGACGACGACGGGCTGTTCATCGGCCATATCGCCGGCATCCAGGACGTCATCGGTTTCCATGGCGAGTCGGTGAGCGAACTGCGCCAGTTGTTCCATGAGGCCGTCGACGACTACCTCGACACCTGCGCCAAGCTCGGCCGCGAGCCACAGAAGCCCTACTCCGGCAAGCTCAGCCTGCGCCTGGACCCGGCACTGCATGCCCGCGTCGCGCTCAAGGCGGAGCTGAGCAACAAGAGCATCAACCAGTGGGTGGCGGAGCGGCTGAGCGAAGCGGTGTGATTAGTCACGGCTATGGGTATCGCTCCGCTCCACCCATCCTACGACGGCGTTTCTCCTGTGGTTGATCGGCGGTAGGGCGTAATTCGCCCTACGCGCCCGTGAAGCACGGCACTTCCCTGTAGGAGCGAGCTTGCTCGCGAACGGTGTTTACCGGCAGCAGCTGTGTTTCGGATTGACTCCGCACCCTCTCCCCAGCCCTCGGCTGCGCGCCCCGCCCTGAAGGGAGAGGGGGCTAGACCGTGCCGGCTGATATCAAGGTTTCAGCTGGACACCACAGCAGGAATGTCCGGCTGACTGCAAAACATCCAACTCTGCCCAACAGTCCCCTCTCCCTTCAGGGAGAGGGTTAGGGAGAGGGCGCTCTTCAGGGCCAGCACCAGAGCAACCTCACCACACCATCACCATAAGGACTGGCCCTGAACCAAGGTCAGCCACGCACCTGCGCCACCGCCCCGCGCCGCCACAACGATGCCGGCAACACCGTCACCGCCAGCCCTACGAAGACCAGCGCGCAGGCCAGCCAGTCCTGGGCGGTGAGTCGTTCGCCCAGCAGCAGCCAGCCGGACAGCAGGCCGGAGACCGGCACCGCCAGGGCGAAGGGGGTGACCTGGCTGGCCGGGTAGCGGCGCAGCAGGAAGCTCCACAGGCCGAAGCCCACGGTGGTGGCGAGGAAGGCGATGTACAACAGCGCGCCCATGCCTTCCCAGCTGATGCCGGTCAGCGCCGTCGAGATGGCTTCCGGGCCCTCGAAAATCCACGACAGGACCAGCAGCGGCAACGGCGGGATCAGGCTCACCCAACTGATCAGGCGCAGCATGTCGCTGGCCCCGGAGCGCTTGGTGGCGATGTTGGAGAAGGCCCAGGCCAGGGCCGCGGCCATCACCAGGGCGAAGGCCAGCAGGCTGTCGCCCAGGGGGCGTTCCAGGCCGATCAGCAGCAGGCCGCCGGCGGCCAGGGCGAGGCCGGCCAGGGCGCGGGCGCTGGGGCGTTCGCCGAGGAAGGCGGCGGCGATCAGCACGGTGAAGAACACCTGGCTCTGCAGCACCAGGGACGACAACCCGGCGGGCATGCCCAGGTGCATGCCGACGAACAGCAGGCCGAACTTGACCACCCCCAGCAGCACGCCGATCTGCACGATGCGCCAGAACGGCGCCGGCAGCGGCCCGCGCAGGAACACCAGCGGCAGCGCCGCCAGGGCGAAGCGCAGGGCGCAGAACAGCAGCGGCGGGAAGTCGTGCAGGCCGACCTTGATGATGACGAAGTTGACGCCCCAGATCAGCGTGACCAGCAGGGCGAGGAGGATGTGCGGCAAGGGCATGGCGGTGCTTCCGGGTGGGATCGGGCCACGCTAGCAGGGCCGCGGCGGGCTGTATGTACACAGTTGCCGCGCAAATGGCGCATACAGCGTCAGGGCAGTTCGATGCGCAGCTGCGGCCAGCGCCGTGTCCAGTCCTTGCCCCGCAGGCGCTGGCGGTAGACCTCGGGCTTGCCGCGGAAATGTTCGGTGGGGCGAACGCGCAGTTCGAACAGGTCGTCCAGGCCCAGCGGCGCCAGCAGCTCCAGGCCCTGGTCGGCGAGGCGCACTGCCACCGCGGTGCAGACTTCCGGCCAGTGGCGCATGGCGTCGGCGACGTCCGCATAGGGCGCATCGCCGTTGCGCAGGTGCATGCGCGCCTGGTTGCGCACCGACCAGGGCACCTGCGGGCAGGCCCGGGCCAGGCGTCGCTCGAAGGCTTCGTCGGCCTCGGCTTGCAAGCAGCGGGCGTCGAAGTACAACACGTCCACGTCCGCCAGCGCGCCGGGGACGAGCTCGTGCAGATGGTCCCAGACGGCGTTGCGCACGAAGCCGGCGCCGATCCAGGCGCCGGGCGGGCCGTACTCGCGCAGGGCGCGCAGCAGGCCCAGGCGTTGCGGGCAGGCGGCGAGCAGAGCGATCAGGCGCGCCGCCTGCGGGCTCACTGCAGCCACGGCGGTGGTGGCGGCTCCTCGGCGCGCGGCGGGCCATCCTGCTCGGCGCGGGCCGCCTCGCGGCGCTCCTGCTCGCGCAGGGCGGCGGCGATCTCGCGCATCACCGCATCGACGTCGGCTTCCTCTTCCGGCTCGTCGAAGAGGCCGGTCAGCGGGGTGTCCGGCTGCAGCTTGCCGTCCTCGTACAGCGCCCAAATTTCCTTGGCGTAGCGGGTGTCCTTGAGCTCCGGGGCGAACTGGCCGAAGTAGGCGGCCATGTTGCCGACGTCGCGTTCGAGCATGCGGAAGGCGTGGTTGTTGGCCGCCGCGTCCACCGCCTGGGGCAGGTCGATGATCACCGGGCCGTCGGGGCCGAGCAGCACGTTGAACTCCGAGAGGTCGCCGTGCACCAGCCCGGCGCAGAGCATCATGACGATCTGGCGGATGAGGAAGTCGTGGTATTCGCGCGCCTGCTCCGGCTCCAGCACCACGTCGTTGAGGCGCGGCGCGGCGTCACCGTCTTCGTCGGCGACCATTTCCATCAGCAGCACGCCGTCGAGGAAGTCGTAGGGCTTGGGTACCCGCACCCCGGCATTGGCCAGGCGGAACAGCGCCGCCACCTCGGCGTTCTGCCAGGCCTCCTCCTGCTCGCGCCGGCCATAGCGCGAGCCCTTGGCCATGGCCCGGGCCTGGCGGCTGTTGCGCACCTTGCGGCCCTCCTGGTATTCCGCGGCCTGGCGGAAACTGCGTTTGTTGGCCTCCTTGTAGACCTTGGCGCAGCGCAGCTGCTCGCCGCAGCGCACCACGTAGACCGCCGCTTCCTTGCCGCTCATCAGCGGGCGCAGCACTTCGTCGACCAGGCCGTCCTCGATCAGCGGCTCTATGCGTTTGGGTGTCTTCATCAGGCTCCGTCGTCGTTCTTATCCGGCCCATGCGGCCGCAGCCGCTCCTTATACGACATGCGCCGGGTGACGCCCAGCACCGACCGCCGGAATCATGGTGGCGTCGTGGTCATTTCGATGCTTTCGCCCAGGGCGTCGGCCATGCGTTCGATCTCGCTGCCCAGGGCCTGGGCGTCGTCGGCGTAGCGGATGGCGATGGCGGCGAAGCCGTCGGCGACCTCGCCGAAGGCCTCCACCACCTGCGGGTCGAAGTGGCTGCCGCTGGCGGCGAGGATCTGCTGGCGGGCCTCGTCCGGCGCAAGGGTCGCGTGGTAGGGATGGCGGCTGGTCAGCTCGTCGTAGCAGTCGATCAGCGCCAGCAGCCGTGCCGACAGCGGAATCTGCTCGCCGCGCAGGCCCCGTGGATAACCGCTGCCGTCCCAGCGTTCGTGGTGGCCGTAGGCGATCTCCTTGGCGTAGCGCAGGAATTCCGCCGGGCTGCCCAGGCGGCGTTCGGCGGCGGCCAGGGCATCGTGGCCGATGCGCGTGTGGCTCTGCATCAGCAACTGGTCCTCGGGGCTGAGCTGGCCGGGGTTGAGCAGCACGCGGTCGGGCACCGCCACCTTGCCGATGTCGTGCAGCTGCGCCGAGCGCGCCAGCAGCTCGATCTGCTCCAGGTCCAGGCCGCCGGCCTCGCCTTCGCGCCGGGCCAGGGCGTCGGCGAGCAGGCGCATGTACTGCTCGATGCGCAGCAGGTGGCGGCTGTGCGGGTTGTCGCGCAGGTCGCAGAGGGTGGCCATGGCCTCCAGGGTGGCGTCCTGGGCGGCCTGCAGTTCGCGGCTGCGGCGGCGCACTTCCAGCTCCAGGTATTCGCTCTTGTCGCGCAGGAAGTCGGCGTTGGCCTTGAGCTTGAGGTGCGCGCGGATGCGCGCCAGGGTCACCGGCGGGCTGATCGGCTTGGTGATGTAGTCCACCGCGCCCAGGTCCAGGCCGCGCTGTTCGTCGGCGGTGCTGACCATGCCGGTGAGGAAGATCACCGGGATCTCGGCGGTCAGCGGGTCGGCCTTGAGCTGGCGGCAGACTTCGTAGCCGTCCATCTCCGGCATCATGATGTCGAGCAGCACCAGGTCCGGCCGCGGCTCGCTGGCGGCCAGGCGCAGGGCCTTGGCGCCGCTGCCGGCGACGCGCACCTGGTACTGGCCCATGAGCAGCTCGCTCATGAGCATGAGGTTGTCCGGTTGGTCGTCGACCACCAGGATCACTTCCTGGTCCGGTCGGTCCAGCATGCTGTCCAAGGTTCCACCCCTCTTGCGCTCAGATGCGGATGTCGCGCTCGCGCGACAACACCAGCAGTTTTTCCAGGGCCCGCTCGAACTCGAAGCGGCGGATGCTCGCCGCGACTTCGTCGTACCCGTCATTGAAGATACTGCGCAGCAGGCCCGCGCGCTCGCCGACCAGCCGTCCGGCACGCGGGTCGTCGGCGGCCAGCAGGTGCGCCAGGCGGCGCACCACCTGCTCGGCCTGCTGGCGCTCGGCCGCCGGCAGTTCGACCGCCGGCGGCCCCGCCGGTTCTGGCGCCTCCAGCAGCGGCGGCGCCGTCGAGGGCGAGCGCAGGATGCGCGACAGGTCGATGGGCCGCGCGTCCTCCACATGGCCCAGGGGCAGGCGGCACCAGAACAGGCTGCCCTTGTCCGACTCGCTGTCCACCCCGACCTCGCCGCCCATGGCCTCGGCCAGGCGCTTGCAGATCGCCAGGCCCAGGCCCGAGCCGCCGTAGCGCCGGGTGATGGAGTTGTCGGCCTGGCGGAAGGACTCGAACAGGCGCTCCTGCTGCGCCGGGCTGATGCCGATGCCGGTGTCGCGCAGGCCGAAGTACAGCCAGTCCTCGTCGCCGGCCTGCATGTCCAGGCGCACTTCCAGCTCCAGCCCGCCGTGCTCGGTGAACTTGAGCGCGTTGTTGCCGTAGTTCATCAGGATCTGCCGCAGGCGCAGCGAGTCGCCCAGCAGGTGCGAGGGCAGCCGCGGGTCGATGTGGCAGTCCAGGCTCAGGCCCTTGCCCGCGGCGCGGATCGCCAGCAGGTCGACCAGCTCGCCGAGCAGGCGCTCCAGGTCGAAGTCCAGGTGCTCGAACTCCAGGCGCCCGGCCTCCACCTTGGACAGGTCGAGGATGTCGCTGATCAGCTCCAGCAGGTACTGGCCCGAGCCCTGGATCTTGCCCAGGTAGTCGCGTTGCTGCGGGTCCAGGGCGGTCTGTTCGAGCAGGTGCGCCAGGCCGATGATGATGTTCAGCGGGGTGCGGATCTCGTGGCTGACGTTGGCCAGGAACTCGCTCTTCAGCCGAGCCGCCTGCTCGGCCAGGTCGCGGGCCTGGGCCAGGGCCTCCTCGGTGGCCTTGCGCGCGGTGATGTCGCGGCTCACCCCGACCAGCCCGAGCAGCGCGCCGTGGTCGTCGTGGAAGGCACTGCGCAGGGTGTCGAACAGCACCCGCCGGCCGTCCGGGTAGACCACCCAGCCCTCGCTGGCGAACGGCTGGCTGGCCGACAGCGCCTGGCGGTCGCGCTCGCCGCGGCCGGCGCTGGCGGCGTCGCTGAACAGCTGGGCGTCGCTGCGCCCGATCACGTCCTCGGCCGGCAGCCCCAGGCATTCGGCGAAGGCGTGGTTGGCGCCCAGGTAGCGGCCCTCGGTGTCCTTGAACCAGATGGGGTCGGGGATGGCGTTGATCAGCGCCAGCAGGGTGCGCCGCTGGCGGTGCTCCTCGGCCTCGGCGCGGGCGCGCTCGGCCACCTGGATCTGCAGGCGGCGGTTCCAGACCAGGACGAAGGCGAGCAGAGCGAAGAAGCCCGCCACGTAGGGCCAGGCCGCCTGCAGCAGCTGCATCCAGTCGAAGGCGTCGATCTGCGGCAGCCAGCGCTGGCGGATGCGCTCCTGCTCGTCGTCGTCGATGCTGGCCAGGGCACGGTCGAGCAGCGGCACCAGGGGCGCCAGCTCGCGGCGCACGGCGAAGCGCACCTGGCTGTTGTCCAGGCCGCTGTCGCCGCGCACCTCCAGGTTGCTCAGGTTGAGCTGGCCGATCAGGTAGTTGGTCGAGATGAGATTGCCCACGTAGGCGTCGGCGTTCCCGGAAGCCACGGCCTTGAGGGCTTCGGTGGTGTCGTCGACGATGACGAAGGCCACCCCCGGCACCGCCGTGCGCAGCAGGTCGTGCACGGCGAAGTCGCGCTCCACGGCCACGCGCTTGCCGGAGAGGTCGTCCAGCACCCGCACATTGCTGTCGCGGCGGGCGAAGATCAGGCTGCTGGTGCTCAGGTAGGGCTGGCTGAAGGCGAGGAAGCTCTCGCGCTCGGGCGAGCGCGCCACGGTCGGCAGCAGGTCGACCTCGCCCTTGCGCGCCGCTTCGATCACCTGCGCCCAGTCGTCGAAGGTCTGCGTCTGCAACTGCAGGCCCAGGCGCTGGGCGACCTGGTTCAGATAGTCGGCGCTGATGCCCTGGAACCTGCCCTGGGCGTCGACCATCTCGAACGGCGGCCAGCCATCGCGGGAAATGCCCACCCGCAGCGTCGGGTGGGCCTCCAGCCAGCTGCGTTCGTGGCCGCTGAGCGCCAGTTCCGCGCCCCACAGCGGTGGGCACAGCAGGAGGCAAAGCAGCAGGCAATGACTGAGGAGTCGGCGGCAGGGCATGGCGGGCTCTCGACGGACCTCCTGCAAGCGTAGCCGGCAGTTTGAAAAGCGATTACGGATTGCCCGCCCGCCGGGTGACGCCGACAATTTCCCCATGTACCCGGTCCTCCCTGGAGAGCGCCATGCCCCCACTTCCCGATGATGAACGCTGCTGGCAGGCGGTCTGCGAGCGTGACGCCGGCTTCGACCAGCGTTTCGTGTTTTCCGTTCGTTCCACCGGCGTCTATTGCCGGCCGAGCTGCCCGGCGCGGCGGCCGAGCCGCGCCAACGTGCGTTTCCATGCCGACGCGGCGGCCGCCGAAGCCGCGGGCTTCCGCCCCTGCAAGCGCTGCACGCCCGACGGCGAAAGCCCGGCGCAGCGCCTGGACGCGCTGGTCGCCGCCGCCTGCCTGTTGCTGGAGCAGGCCGAGCGCCCGTTGACCATGGACGAACTGGCCGCGCGCATCGGTCTCTCGGCTTCGCACCTGGCCCGCGCCTTCAAGGCCCGTACCGGCCTGACGCCCCGCGCCTGGGCCGAGGCCCGCCGCCAGCAGCGCCTGGCCGCCGCCCTGCCGCAGGCGCGTTCGGTGCTCGATGCCGCCCTGGAAGCGGGCTATTCCGGCACCCGCGCACTCTACGAGGCGCCCACCGCACTGAGCCCGGCGCAGCGCCGGCAGAAAGGCGCCGGCACCCGCCTGCGCTATGCCATTGCCCCCTGCCCGCTCGGCCAGGTGCTGCTGGCGGCAAGCCCGCGGGGCGTCTGCGCCCTGCTGTTCGGCGACGCGCCGGAGCAGTTGGAGGCGGAACTCCGCCAGCGCTTCGCCGCCGCCGAACTGCAACGCGACGACGCCGGCCTGGGCGACTGGCTGGGCCGGGTGCTGCGCCAGCTGGAGCAGCCCGAACGCGCCGCCGGCCTGCCCCTGGACCTGCACGGCAGCGCCTTCCAGCTGCGCGTCTGGCTCGCCCTGGCGCAGATTCCCAGCGGGCAGACACGGCGCTACGGCGAACTGGCCGAGCAGTTGCACAGCCATCCCCGGGCCATCGCCCGCGCCTGCGCGAGCAACCCGGTGGGGCTGCTGGTGCCCTGCCACCGGGTGGTGGCCGCCGACGGCGGCAGCGGCGGCTACCGCTGGGGCCTGGAGCGCAAGCGCGAGCTGCTGCGCCGCGAGGACCGGGCGGCGCAGCAGGACGAACCGGCCTGAGCCGCCTCCGATCGGCCGGGCCCATGGCAGAGCCGTCGCTGTGCTATGGTTCGGCCCCTCGAAGGACCGCCTGCAAGCCCCATGACCCTCTGGAACCTCATCACCCGTTTCGGCGACAGCTCGCTGCTGTTGCCCTGCGCGCTGTTCATCTATGCCTGGCTGCTGCTGCGCCGGGAAAGCCAGAACGCCCACTGCTGGCTGCTGCTGTTCGGCCTGGCCGCCAGCGTAACCCTGGTCTCCAAGCTGGCCTTCATGGGCTGGGGCATCGGTATTCCGGCGTGGAACTTCACCGGGCTGTCCGGCCACAGCATGATGGCCGCCAGCGTCCTGCCGGTGCTCTGCAGCCTGCTGCTGCCCGCCCGCCCCGCCTGGCGCCTGGCCGCCGCGGCCGGCGGCGCCGTGCTGGCGGTGCTGGTGGGCGTGTCGCGGCTGCAGATCAACGTCCATTCGCCGGCGGAGGTGTACGGCGGGCTGGCCGTGGGCCTGGCCGCCAGCGGCGCCTTCCTCTGCCTGACGCAGCGCCGCCTGCCGTCGCTGTCGCCCGTGCTGCTGGCCCTCGTCCTGCTGCTGGCCTCGCTGCAGGGCGTGACGGGCGTGCGCGCCCCCACCCACCAGATGCTGGAACGCATCGCCGCCTACATGGCCGACCGCGACAAGCCGTTCAAGCGCGGCGAGTGGGGCGGCTTCCATCGCCTCGACGGGCAGCGGGCGCCGGCGGCCTGAGCCGAGATGCGCTTCGCAGGATGGGTTGAGCCTGCGAAACCCATGCTGTCGTGGTGATGGGTATCGCTTCGCTCAACCCATCCTACGGTGAAATACCCTGCCTCCCTTACAGACCGCGCCGGAGTGCTCTTCGTAGGAGCGGGCCCTGCCCGCGATTCGCGCGCAGGGCGCGCTCCTACAAGGGAGCGGCGTGCGCGTTCGGAAAACCGAACACACGAACGGCGTCTATTCGGCAGTCCGAACACCCGTCTCGCCAACGGCCCGCCGATCCCGAATATAAATCCTTTAAATTCAATTACTTGAAATAAATCCCAGGGACTGGCACGGTCCCTGCTCCAGTGCTTCCCGTGAGCATGCGGCAGCGCCGCGCTTGCCCGCCGGCCGCCAGGAGGGCCCGCCGCCGGGTACGCCTGCCGCAGGATCGACAACAACCAGAACAAGTCGAGGAAGCATCAATGCGTATCGCACCCCGTGTGCTGGGCGTGGCCATCGTCGCCGCCCTGTTCGCCACTCCGGCCCTTTCCGAGGAACTCACCGGCACCCTGAAGAAGATCAAGGACTCCGGCACCATCGTCCTCGGCCACCGTGACGCCTCCATTCCCTTCTCCTACCTGGCCGACGACCCGCGCCAGCCGGTGGGCTATTCCCACGACCTGCAGCTGAAAGTGGTCGAGGCGGTCAAGCAGGAACTGGGCATGCCCGACCTCAAGGTGCGCTACAACCTGGTCACCTCGCAGACGCGCATCCCGCTGGTGCAGAACGGCACCGTGGACATCGAGTGCGGCTCCACCACCAATAACCTCGAGCGCCAGAAGCAGGTCGACTTCTCCCTCGGCATCTTCGAGGTCGGCACCCGCCTGCTGACCAGGAAGACCAGCGGCATCAGCGACTTCGCCGACCTCAAGGGCAAGAACGTGGTGACCACCGCCGGCACCACCTCCGAGCGCCTGCTCAAGTCGATGAACGCCGAGAAGAAGATGGGCATGAACATCATCTCGGCCAAGGACCACGGCGAGTCCTTCCTGATGCTCGAATCCGGCCGCGCCGTGGCCTTCATGATGGACGACGCGCTGCTCTACGGCGAAATGGCCAAGGCCCGCAAGCCCGACGACTGGGCGGTGGTCGGCACCCCGCAGTCCTACGAAATCTACGGCTGCATGGTGCGCAAGGGCGACGAGGGCTTCAAGAAAGTGGTCGACAAGGCCATCGCCGATACCTTCGCCTCCGGGCAGATCAACGACATCTACGCCAAGTGGTTCACCCAGCCGGTGCCGCCCAAGGGCCTGAACCTCGAATTCCCGATGAGCGACACGCTCAAGAAGCTGATCGCCAGTCCCACCGACAAGTCTGCCGAGCAGATGTAACGGTGGCGCCCCGCCGCGCTCACGAGGCGCGGTTGGGCGGGGAACGGGAGCGCCAGCGGCGCTCCCGGCCTCCCCTTCCTTCCTGATCCACCACCGGAACACGCCCGCCACCCACGGGCGCAGGCGCCTGCGCGCCGCGTTCCGGCCGTTTCGACGCCCCGCACGGGGCCATCGAGGGCAACCTTCATGAACTACAACTGGGACTGGGGCGTGTTCTTCAAGTCCACCGGGATCGGCGACGAGATCTACCTGGACTGGTACCTCACCGGCCTGGGCTGGACCATCGCCGTCGCCCTCAGCGCCTGGCTCCTCGCGCTGGCGCTGGGCTCGCTGCTGGGCGTGCTGCGCACCGTGCCGAACCGCTGGCTGTCGGCCATCGGCACCGGCTACGTCGAGCTGTTCCGCAACGTGCCGCTGCTGGTGCAGCTGTTTATCTGGTACTTCCTGGTCCCGGACCTGCTGCCGCAGCCGCTGCAGGACTGGTTCAAGCTCGGCCTGGCGCCGGAGACCTCGGCCTTCGTCAGCGTCGTGGTGTGCCTGGGCCTGTTCACCGCCGCGCGCGTCTGCGAGCAGGTGCGCACCGGCATCCAGGCGCTGCCCGGGGGGCAGGTCGCCGCCGGCCGCGCCATGGGCTTCAGCCTGCCGCAGGTGTACCGCTACGTGCTGCTGCCGCAGGCCTTGCGCATCATCATCCCGCCGCTGACCTCGGAGTTCCTCAACATCTTCAAGAACTCCTCGGTGGCCTCGCTGATCGGCCTCATGGAGCTGCTGGCGCAGACCAAGCAGACTGCCGAGTTCAGCGCCAACCTGTTCGAGGCCTTCACCCTGGCCACGGCGATCTACTTCACCCTGAACATGAGCCTGATGCTGTTCATGCGCCTGGTCGAGCGCAAGGTCGCGCTGCCCGGGCTGATTTCCGTGGGAGGCAAATGATGGACTTCAGCTCGATCGTCCCGGCGCTGCCGGGCCTGTGGGACGGCATGGCCATGACCCTGCAGCTGACCGGCCTGGGCGTGCTCGGCGGCGTGGTGCTGGGCACCCTGCTGGCGCTGATGCGCCTGTCCCACAACCGCCTGCTGAGTAACCTCGCCGGCTTCTACGTCAACTACTTCCGTTCCATCCCGCTGCTGCTGGTGATCACCTGGTTCTACCTGGCGGTGCCCTACATCCTGCGCTGGATCACCGGCAGCGACACCCCGGTGGGCGCCTTCACCAGTTGCCTGGTGGCCTTCGTGATGTTCGAGGCGGCGTACTTCTGCGAGATCGTCCGCGCCGGCATCCAGGCCATCCCCAAGGGCCAGATGGGCGCCGCGCAAGCCCTGGGCATGACCTACGGCCAGTGCATGCGGCTGATCATCCTGCCCCAGGCGTTCCGCAAGATGACCCCGCTGCTGCTGCAGCAGAGCATCATCCTGTTCCAGGACACCTCGCTGGTCTACACCGTCGGCCTGATGGACTTCCTCAACGCGGCGCGCTCGCGCGGCGACATCATCGGCCAGCCCCACGAATTCCTGATCTTCGCCGGTCTCGTCTACTTCATCGTCAGCTTCACCGCCTCCTTCGCGGTCAAGCGCCTGCAGAAAGGGTTAGCCCTATGATCACCATCGACAACGTCAACAAGTGGTACGGCGACTTCCAGGTCCTCACCGACTGCAGCACCTCTGTCGCCAAGGGTGAAGTGGTGGTGGTCTGCGGGCCGTCCGGCTCGGGCAAGTCGACGCTGATCAAGTGCGTCAACGCCCTGGAGCCGTTCCAGAAGGGCGACATCGTGGTCGACGGCACTTCCATCGCCGATCCGAAGACCAACCTGCCGAAGCTGCGCTCGCGGGTGGGCATGGTGTTCCAGCACTTCGAGCTGTTCCCGCACCTGACCATCACCGAGAACCTGACCATCGCCCAGGTCAAGGTGCTCGGCCGCGGCAAGGACGAGGCTACCGAGAAAGGCCTGGCGCTGCTCGACCGCGTCGGCCTCAAGGCCCACGCCCACAAGCACCCCGGCCAGCTCTCCGGCGGCCAGCAGCAGCGCGTGGCCATCGCCCGCGCCCTGGCCATGGACCCGATCGTGATGCTGTTCGACGAACCGACCTCGGCGCTGGACCCGGAGATGGTCAACGAAGTGCTCGACGTGATGGTCCAGCTGGCCCAGGAAGGCATGACCATGATGTGCGTGACCCACGAGATGGGCTTCGCCCGCAAGGTGGCCGACCGGGTGATCTTCATGGACCGCGGGCAGATCGTCGAAGACTGCGCCAAGGAAGAGTTCTTCGGCGACCTGGAAGCCCGCTCCGAGCGCGCCCGGCAGTTCCTGGCCAAGATCCTCACCCACTGAGAAGCCGACAGGCCTCTCGTAGGGGCGAGCTTGCTCGCGAACAGACTCCGCAGCGGGGCTCGTTCGCGAGCAAGAACTAGGCGTCCCCCTCGCTCCTACGAAGAGCAGCATTGGCACCTCTCCATCGGCCCGGCCCGGCGCCGGGCTGGTCCGCTTCCGACGACTGTGATGCAATGCCCGCCCAGCCATTGACCCTGCCACCGCCGAACGTGAAGCCGAGCCTCGTGCGCAACCTGCTGTTGCCGATTCCGCTGATCCTGCTGATGCTCGGCTTCGGCTACGGCGGCTACCTGGTCAGCGCCGGCGCCGGCACCCGCGCCCTGGTCGCCAGCGGCGAGCGCCAGCTGGAGCTGCACGCCCGCGGGGTGGAAAGCGAGATCAGCCGCTACACCTACCTGCCCAGCCTGCTGGAGCTGGAAAACAACGTCACCCGCCTGCTGCTGGAACCCACGCCCTACCGCCGCGACCTGGTCAACGCCTACCTCGAAGGCCTCAACCGCCGCGCCGGCAGCCGCGCCATCTACCTGCTCGACACCTCCGGCCGCGTGCTGGCCACCAGCAACTGGCAGGACGCCGACAGCTACCTGGGCGAGGACCTGTCCTTCCGCGCCTACTTCCAGGACGCCGTGCAGGGCCGCCCGGGGCGCTTCTACGGCATCGGCAGCACCGTCGGCGAGCCCGGCTACTACCTGGCCCACGGCCTGGTGCATGGCGGGCGCATCGTCGGCGTGGCGGTGGTCAAGGTGAAGATGGAGGCCCTGGAGGAACGCTGGGAGAAAGCGCAGTTGCAGGCCTTCGTCAGCGACGAGAACGGCATCATCGTCCTCTCCAGCAACCCGCAACTGCGCCTGAAGGCGGTGCGCCCGCTCAGCGCCGAGGACAAGGAACGCCTGGCGCGCAGCCTGCAGTACTACTGGTGGGCGCTCAACGAATGGCAGCCCAGCTCGCGCCGGGCCCTGGGCGAGGGCGTGGAGGAAATCGGCTTCCGCGACCGCGACGCCAGCGGCGAGCAGCACGCCGAGCGCCTGTACCTGAAGCAGAGCCGCCGCCTGAACGACACCCCCTGGGACTTCACCCTGCTCAGCCCGCTGCAGGACGTGCGCCGCGAAGCCATGATCCACGGCGTGCTGGCCGCGGTGGGCTTCGCCCTGCTGGCGTTTCTGCTGATCGCCTGGAACGAGCGGCGCAAGGTCCTGGCCACCCGCCTGGCCGCCCGCGAGGCGCTGGAACAGGCCAACGACGAACTGGAGCGGCGCATCGCCGAGCGCACCGCCGACCTGCGCGCCAGCAACCAGCATCTACGCGAACAGATCCGCGAGCGCCGCCAGGCCGAGGACACCCTGCGCAAGGCCCAGGACCGCCTGGTCCAGGCCGGCAAGCTGGCGGTGATCGGGCAGATGTCCACCAGCATCGCCCACGAGCTGAACCAGCCGCTGGCGGCGCTGCGCACCCTCTCCGGCAACACCGTGCGCTTCCTCCAGCGCGGCGCCCTGGACATCGCCAGCAGCAACCTGGAGGCGATCAACGAAATGGTCGACCGCATGGGCCGCATCACCGCCAGCCTGCGCGCCTTCGCCCGGCGCGCCGACGACCACGGCCAGGCGCGCCTGGGCAAGGCGGTGGACGCCGCGCTGCGGGTGCTGCAGGTGCGCCTGAAGGACTGCCCGCTGGCCCTGCACCGCGAATTCGACGACGTGTGCCTGGGCATCGACCAGACGCGCCTGGAACAGATCCTGGTCAACCTGATCGCCAACGCCCTCGACGCCATGAGCGCGCAGGCCGACCGCCAGCTCTGGCTCAGCGGCCGCGCCGAGGGCGCGCAGTACCACCTGACGGTGCGCGACAACGGCCCGGGCATCCCGCCGGATGCCCGCGAGCACCTGTTCGAACCCTTCTTCACCACCAAGCCCGGCGAGCACGGCCTGGGCCTGGGCCTGACGCTCTCGGCCAGCCTCGCCACCGCCGCCGGCGGCAGCCTC
The DNA here is from genome assembly GCF_023516765.1 of Pseudomonas sp. R3.Fl. Classification (NCBI taxonomy): domain Bacteria; kingdom Pseudomonadati; phylum Pseudomonadota; class Gammaproteobacteria; order Pseudomonadales; family Pseudomonadaceae; genus Pseudomonas; species Pseudomonas sp. R3.Fl. The sequence continues at coordinate 4,995,434 of NZ_JAMGSO010000001.1, read as the reverse complement.
GGCGTGGCCCACCCGGAGGCCGGCGGCACCGCCTTCGAACTCAGCCTGCCACTGCTGCCCACTCAGGAACCCACGCCATGAGCGACGAAAAACTCCGCGTACTGGTGGTCGAGGACGACCCCCACGTGCTGCTCGGCTGCCAGCAGGCCCTGGCCCTGGAAGACCTCGACAGCGACGGCGTGGCCAGCGCCGAGGAAGCGCTGCGGCGCGTGGGCGCCGACTTCCCCGGCATCGTCATCAGCGACATCCGCCTGCCCGGCATGGACGGCCTGCAACTGCTGGCCCGCCTGCGCGAGAAGGACGCGCAGCTGCCGGTGGTGCTGATCACCGGCCACGGCGACATCGCCATGGCGGTGCAGGCCATGCGCGACGGCGCCTACGACTTCATGGAAAAACCCTTCGCCCCCGAGCGCCTGGTGGACGTGGCGCGGCGCGCCCTGGAACACCGCCAGCTCAGCCGCGAGATCGGCCAGCTGCGCCGCCAACTGGCCGGGCGCCAGGCCCTGGAAGCCCGGCTGATCGGCCGTTCGCCGGCGATGCAGGCGCTGCGCGAGCTGATCGCCAACGTCGCCGACACCTCGGCCAACGTGCTCATCGAAGGCGAGACCGGCACCGGCAAGGAGCTGGTCGCCCGCTGCCTGCACGACTACAGCCGGCGCCAGGCCAAGGCCTTCGTCGCGCTGAACTGCGGCGGCCTGCCGGAAAGCCTGATCGACAGCGAAATCTTCGGCCACGAGGCCCACGCCTTCACCGGCGCCGGCAAGCGGCGCATCGGCAAGATCGAACACGCCGACGGCGGCAGCCTGTTCCTCGACGAGATCGAGAGCATGCCGCTGAACCTGCAGATCAAGCTGCTGCGGGTGCTGCAGGAACACCAGCTGGAACGCCTGGGCTCCAACCAGCTGATCCCGGTGGACTGCCGGGTGATCGCCGCGACCAAGTCGGACCTCGCCGCCATGGGCCGCGAGGGCAGCTTCCGCAGCGACCTCTACTACCGCCTCAACGTCATCACCCTGCAACTGCCGCCGCTGCGGGAAAGACGCGAGGACATCCTGATGCTCTTCGAGCACTTCCTGCAGCAGTCCTCGCTGCGCTTCGACCGCCCGGCGCCGGCCATCGACAACGCCACCGCCGCCAGCCTGATGGCCCACGACTGGCCGGGCAACGTGCGCGAACTGCGCAACGTCGCCGAACGCTTCGCCCTCGGCCTGCCGGTGCTGACCAGCAGCGGCCAGGGCCCGGACGCCAGCGAACCGCGCTTCGCCGAAGCCGTGGAAGCCTTCGAGCGCAGCCTGCTGCAAAGCGCCCTGGAACGCCACGCCGGCAACCTCAGCCAGGCCGCCGTGGCCCTGGGCATGGCCAAGACCACGCTGTTCGACAAGGTGAAGAAGTACGGCCTGGCGTAACGCCAATCCCTACGGGGTTCGCGAGCAAGCTCGCTCCTACGGTTCCGGGGAAGCACGGTCGTAGGGCGTATAACGCTCCGCGTTATACGCCGCTACACCCATGCCCTCGTCGACGCCGGGGTCGAACCGGGGCAATCCTCTTCCGTCGGTGGAGACGGCCAAGGTCGGCTCCGAGCAGGATGTGGCCGAGGTCAGGCGGCGTATAACCGCGAACGGTTATACGCCCTACGCGAATCGCGGGAAGCACGGTCGTAGGGCGTATAACGCTCCGCGTTATACGCCGCTACACCCATGCCCCCGCCAACGCCGGGGTCGAACCGGGGCGATCCTCTTCCGTCGGCGGAAACGGCCAAGGTCGGCTCCGAGCGGGGCATGGCCAAGGTCAGGCGGCGTATAACCGCGAACGGTTATACGCCCTACGCTACACTAGCCGCCTTTCCCATCGCCGCCCCGCCGGAGCCGCCCCATGTCCGCCAAATCCGAAGCCTTCTGGAACCAGCTCTGCGCCGACGCCGGCGTCGATCCGCAGCGGCGCCTGGCCGCGCGCCAGGCCATTCTGGCCGACGCGAAGGCGGTGGATGCCTGCTTCTACCGCCCCGATGACGCCGACCCGGACGCCGAGGAACTCGACCTGGGCGACGCCAGGGTACTCATTCTCGGCCCCTTCGAGGCGCCCGCCGACTGGGACGCCGCCGAGCGCGAGGCGTTCTTCGAGGACGCCGACCCGGCGGCCTTCTTCAGCGCCCTGGTGGAGTGCGAGGCCGCGCCCGGCAGCAAGGCCTTCTTCGTCCCGGAGATCGGCGATTTCGTCGCCGTGATGCCGAGCCCCGACAAGGTGCAGATGTACTTCCTGCACGACTGGCACGAAGAGGAAGACGGCTGCCATTGCGTGCTGGTGCGCGACGACGAAGGTCTCTGAGCCGACACGCAACCCAGGCTTTTTCCTACAGAAGCAGCGGTGAATCTCCACTAGGCCGGGCGCCGGGCCGAACCTACAGTTGCGGGCTCATTGCACCCAGCGGCGCCCGCCATGCCCCACGATCACGACAGCCTGCCGGTGGAACTCGAAACCCACCTGCCCAACCACGCCCCGCGCATCCTGCGCGGGCGCATCAGCCTGAACGACTACCACGACCTGCTGCTGGGCGACACGCCCGCCCTGGTGCGCCTGACGGACCTGCATGGCCAGAGCGACCTGTTCATCCGCGGGGTGAACATCCGCTGGGTGGTCCGCACCGACGACAGCGACGCAGCCGCCTAGGCGCCACGCCGAAACGTGCCCGGGCGCGGGGCTAACTGAACCGAAGCTGAATATCGCCACGATTCATTGGCGCCCGGGGAACCGGGCGGCGCGGCGTCAGTCCCAAGGGAATACGAAAGGTACTTCGGCAACTTCCTACGCAGCCTTCGGCAGCAGCGCCGTGCGAGAGCCCACCATGCAACCGGATCAAGACACCCTCTGGGTCGAACTGGAAACCCTGGACAACGCCCAGCGCCCGCACCGCCTGCGCGGACGCATGCAACTGCGCGACTACTTCGACCTGCTGGCCGGTTGCGCCCCCAGCCTGGTGCGCCTGGACGACTGCCGCGCCGACCGCCGCGGCCCGGTGGCCGACCTGTTCATCCGCAGCGTGCACATCCTGCGGGTGATGGCCCTGGGCCCGGTGCCGGCCTGAAGCGCCTTCAGTCGGCCATTCCCTTGTAGACATAGGTCATCGGCCTGGGCCCCGGCAGGTACTCGCGGCTCAGTTCGCGCACCTGGAAACCGCCGGCCTCGATCAGCGCCGGGATGTCGCGGTCCAGGTGGCAGCCGCCGGCCAGCGGCTTCCAGATCGGCGTCAGGCGGTGCTGCCAGGCGCGCACGCCAGCGTCCGGCGCCAGGCCGTGTTCGCAGAAGAGGAACTCGCCGCCCGGCTTGAGCACCCGGCGCATCTCGCGCAGCGCCGCCAGCACGTCCGGAATACTGCACAGGGTGAAGGTGCAGACGATGGAGTCGAAGCTGCCGGCGTCGGCGCGAATCTGACCCAGCTCCAGCGCCACCATTTCCACCGGGATGCCGATGCCCGCCGCGCGCTTGCGCGCCAGGCCCTGCATCTGCGCCGCCGGGTCGACGCCGACGATTGTCGACACTTTCCCCGCGTCGTAGAAACCCAGGTTCAACCCGGTGCCGATGCCGATCTCCAGCACCCGGCCACGGGCCCGCGGCACCAGCTTCGAACGCTGCTTCATCACCTCGCCCATGCCGCAGGCGCAGTCGATCAGCCGTGGCAGCAGGTAGCGATCGTAGACACCCATGCTCGTCTCCCCTGGCGGTTTCGCCCAGCCTAGCGCAGCCCAGGCCGCGCCGCGCGGGCTTTTCCGCCATCCGCCGGATTCCTGGGAACCTTTGTGCATAACTCGTCGGCCCATTAGACGATTGTCGACAATCCCCTTGACCACACGAACAAGGGGGGTTAGTTTTCGCCGCACCTGATGTGGATTGTCGACACCATGAACGAATCCCTGCTCCTGCCCAACGACGTCGAAGGCGACGGCGAGACGCTTTCGGAACACGTGTTCCGCAAGATCCAGTCGGCCATCGTCAAGGGCGAGATCGCCCCCGGCAGCAAGATCTCCGAGCCGGAGCTGGCGCGCACCTACGGCATCAGCCGCGGCCCGCTGCGCGAGGCGATCCACCGCCTGGAGGGCCAGAAGCTGCTGGTGCGCGTGCCCCACGTCGGCGCGCGGGTGGTGTCGCTGAGCCATGCCGAACTGATCGAGCTGTACGAAATCCGCGAATCCCTGGAAGGCATGGCCTGCCGCCTGGCCGCCGAGCGCATGAGCCAGGCCGAGATCGACGAGCTGCGCCGGGTGCTCGACACCCACGAGCGCGACGAGGCCTTCCAGGCCGGGCGCGGCTACTACCAGCAGGAAGGCGACTTCGACTTCCACTACCGGATCATCCAGGGCAGCGGCAATCGCACCCTGAGCCAGATGCTTTGCGGCGAGCTGTACCAGCTGGTGCGCATGTACCGCCTGCAGTTCTCCGCCGTGCCGAACCGGCCGCGCCAGGCCTTCGCCGAGCACCACCGCATTCTCGATGCCATCGCCGACCGTGACGGCGAACTGGCCGAACTCCTGATGCGCCGTCACATCGGCGCTTCCAAGCGCAACATCGAGCGTCACTACCTGGACGCCCAAGCCAAGACAGCCAACGAACGAGGTGAGTCATGAGTCTGCTTTCCCCCGGCCAGCGTTTCCGTACCGCCCTTGCCGAAGAGAAACCGCTGCAGGTGATCGGTGCGATCAACGCCAACCACGCCCTGCTCGCCAAGCGCGCCGGCTTCAAGGCCATCTACCTGTCCGGCGGCGGCGTGGCCGCCGGCTCCCTGGGCCTGCCGGACCTGGGCATCAACACCCTGGACGACGTGCTCACCGACGTGCGCCGCATCACCGACGTCTGCGACCTGCCGCTGCTGGTGGACATCGACACCGGCTTCGGCCCCAGCGCCTTCAACATCGAGCGCACGGTCAAGAGCCTGATCAAGGCCGGCGCCGCCGCCGCGCACATCGAGGACCAGGTCGGCGCCAAGCGCTGCGGCCACCGTCCGGGCAAGGAAATCGTCTCCACCGAGGAGATGGCCGACCGCGTGAAGGCCGCCGCCGACGCCAAGACCGACCCGAACTTCTTCCTCATCGCCCGCACCGACGCCATCCAGGCCGAGGGCGTGGACGCCGCCATCGAGCGCTGCCTGCGCTACGTGGAAGCCGGCGCCGACGGCATCTTCGCCGAGGCCGCCTACGACCTGCCGACCTACAAGCGCTTCGTCGACGCGCTGAACGTGCCGGTGCTGGCCAACATCACCGAGTTCGGCGCCACCCCGCTGTTCACCCGCGACGAGCTGGCCTCGGTCGGCGTGGCCATCCAGCTCTACCCGCTGTCGGCCTTCCGCGCCGCCAACAAGGCCGCCGAAGCCGTGTACACCGCGATCCGCCAGGAAGGCCACCAGCAGAACGTCATCGAGCTGATGCAGACTCGTGCCGAGCTGTACGACCGCATCGGCTACCACGCCTTCGAGCAGAAGCTCGACGCGCTCTTCGCCAGCAAGAAATAAAGCCGATAAAGGCCGAAAAAAGCGCTGGAGGCTGAACGACGAGAGCGGATGCCCTTCGTCCAGCCTACAGCCTCCAGCGCTCTTATCGGCTCTTGAAGCCCAGAACAATAGAGATGAGGAAACACCGATGAGCGCGACTGAAACCACCACAGCCTTCAAACCGAAGAAATCCGTGGCCCTGAGCGGCACCGCCGCCGGCAACACCGCCCTGTGCACCGTCGGCCGCACCGGCAACGACCTGCACTACCGCGGCTATGACGTGCTCGACTTCGCCAACCGCTGCGAATTCGAGGAAATCGCCCACCTGCTGGTCCACGGCAAGCTGCCCAACGTCGCCGAACTGGCCGCCTACAAGGCCAAGCTGAAGGCCCTGCGCGGCCTGCCGGCGGGCGTCAAGGCCGCCCTGGAAACCCTGCCGCCGTCGGCCCACCCGATGGACGTAATGCGCACCGCCGTGTCCGTGCTCGGCTGCCTGTCGCCGGAGAAGGACGACCACAACCACCCCGGCGCCCGCGACATCGCCGACAAGCTGATGGCTTCCCTGGGCTCGGCCCTGCTGTACTGGTACCACTTCAGCCACAACGGCAAGCGCATCGACGTGGAGACCGACGACGACTCCATCGGCGGCCACTTCCTGCACCTGCTGCACGGCGAGAAGCCGCGCGAGTCCTGGGTGCACGCCATGCACACCTCGCTGAACCTGTACGCCGAGCACGAGTTCAACGCCTCCACCTTCACCTCCCGCGTCATCGCCGGCACCGGCTCGGACATGTACTCCTGCATCGCCGGCGCCATCGGCGCCCTGCGCGGCCCGAAACACGGCGGCGCCAACGAGGTGGCCTTCGAGATCCAGAAGCGCTACGACAACCCGGACGAAGCCGAGGCCGACATCCGCGCCCGCGTCGAGAAGAAGGAAGTGGTGATCGGCTTCGGCCACCCGGTCTACACCGTGTCCGACCCGCGCAACAAGGTGATCAAGGAAGTCGCCCGCCAGCTCTCCGAAGAGCAGGGCAACAGCAAGATGTACGACATCGCCGAGCGCCTGGAAAGCGTGATGTGGGAAATCAAGAAGATGTTCCCCAACCTCGACTGGTTCAGCGCCGTGAGCTACCACATGATGGGCGTGCCCACCGCCATGTTCACCCCGCTGTTCGTGATCGCCCGCACCGCCGGCTGGTCCGCCCACGTTATCGAGCAGCGCATCGACGGCAAGATCATCCGCCCGAGCGCCAACTACACCGGTCCCGAAGACCTGAAGTTCGTGCCGCTCAAGGACCGTAAATAATCATGAACAGCCAATACCGTAAAAGCCTGCCCGGCACACAACTGGACTACTTCGACGCCCGTGCGGCCGTCGAAGAGATCCAGGCTGGTGCCTGGGACAAACTCCCGTACACCTCGCGCGTGCTGGCCGAACAGCTGGTGCGCCGCTGCGAGCCGGAACTGCTGACCGCTGCGCTGGAACAGCTGATCTACCGCAAGCGCGACCTCGACTTCCCCTGGTACCCGGCACGCGTGGTCTGCCACGACATCCTCGGGCAGACCGCGCTGGTCGACCTGGCCGGCCTGCGCGACGCCATCGCCGACCAGGGCGGCGACCCGTCCAAGGTCAACCCGGTGGTGCCAACGCAGCTGATCGTCGACCACTCCCTGGCCGTGGAAGCCCCGGGCTTCGACCCGGAGGCCTTCGAGAAGAACCGCGCCATCGAGGACCGCCGCAACGAGGACCGCTTCCACTTCATCGAGTGGACCAAGACCGCGTTCAAGAACGTCGACGTGATCCCCGCCGGCAACGGCATCATGCACCAGATCAACCTGGAGAAGATGAGCCCGGTGATCCAGGCGCGCGGCGGCGTGGCCTTCCCCGACACCTGCGTGGGCACCGACTCGCACACCCCGCACGTGGACGCCCTGGGCGTGATCGCCATCGGCGTCGGCGGCCTGGAAGCGGAAACCGTGATGCTCGGCCACCCATCGATGATGCGCCTGCCCGACATCGTCGGCGTCGAGCTGACCGGCAAGCGCCACCCGGGCATCACCGCCACCGACATCGTCCTGGCGCTGACCGAGTTCCTGCGCAAGGAGCGCGTGGTGGGTGCCTACGTGGAGTTCTTCGGCGAAGGCGCCGACAGCCTCTCCGTCGGCGACCGCGCGACCATCTCCAACATGTGCCCGGAATACGGCGCCACCGCCTCGATGTTCTACATCGATGGCCAGACCATCGACTACCTCAAGCTCACCGGCCGCGAGCCCGAGCAGGTGGCCCTGGTGGAGAACTACGCGAAGACCCTCGGCCTGTGGGGCGACGCCCTGAAGACCGCCGAGTACGAGCGCGTGCTCAGCTTCGACCTGGGCAGCGTGGTGCGCAACATGGCCGGCCCGTCCAACCCGCACCGCCGCCTGCCGACCTCGGCGCTGGCCGAGCGCGGCATCGCCGACGAGGCCAAGCTGGAATCCGGCCGCGACGAAGAAGCCCATGGCCTGATGCCCGACGGCGCGGTGATCATCGCCGCCATCACCAGTTGCACCAACACCTCCAACCCGCGCAACGTGGTGGCCGCCGGCCTGCTGGCGAAGAAGGCCAACGCGCTGGGCCTGGTGCGCAAGCCCTGGGTGAAGACCTCCTTCGCGCCGGGCTCGAAAGTCGCCAGGCTGTACCTGGAAGAAGCCGGCCTGCTGACCGAGCTGGAGAAGCTCGGCTTCGGCATCGTCGCCTACGCCTGCACCACCTGCAACGGCATGTCCGGGGCGCTGGAGCCGAAGATCCAGCAGGAGATCATCGACCGCGACCTGTACGCCACCGCCGTGCTCTCGGGCAACCGCAACTTCGACGGGCGCATCCACCCCTACGCCAAGCAGGCCTTCCTCGCCTCGCCGCCGCTGGTGGTGGCCTACGCCATCGCCGGCACCGTGCGCTTCGACATCGAGCAGGACCCGCTGGGTACCGACGCCAACGGCAACCCGATCACCCTCAAGGACCTGTGGCCGTCCGATGAAGAGATCGACGCCATTGTCGCGGCCAGCGTGAAGCCCGAGCAGTTCCGCCAGGTGTACATCCCGATGTTCGACCTGGGCAGCGTGAAGGAAGCCGATAGCCCGCTGTACGACTGGCGCCCGATGTCCACCTACATCCGCCGCCCGCCCTACTGGGAAGGCGCGCTGGCCGGCGAACGCACGCTCAAGGGCATGCTGCCGCTGGCGATCCTGCCGGACAACATCACCACCGACCACCTGTCGCCGTCCAACGCCATCCTCGCCAGCTCCGCGGCCGGCGAGTACCTGGCGAAAATGGGCCTGCCGGAGGAGGACTTCAACTCCTACGCGACCCACCGCGGCGACCACCTCACCGCGCAGCGCGCCACCTTCGCCAACCCGCAGCTGGTCAACGAAATGGCCGTGGTCGATGGCGCGGTGAAGAAGGGCTCGCTGGCCCGCGTGGAGCCGGAAGGCAAGGTGATGCGCATGTGGGAAGCCATCGAGACCTACATGAACCGCAAGCAGAACCTGATCATCGTCGCCGGCGCCGACTACGGCCAGGGCTCGTCCCGCGACTGGGCGGCCAAGGGCGTGCGCCTGGCCGGCGTGGAAGTGATCGTGGCCGAAGGTTTCGAGCGCATCCACCGCACCAACCTGGTGGGCATGGGCGTGCTGCCGGTGGAATTCAAGCCGGGCACCACGCGCCTGACCCTGGGCCTGGACGGCACCGAGACCTACGACATCGAAGGCGAACTGTCGCCGCGCTGCGACCTGACCCTGGTGGTCAACCGCCGCAACGGTGAAGTGCTCCGCGTCCCGGTGACCTGCCGCCTGGACACCGCCGCCGACGTCAGCGTGTACAAGGCCGGCGGCGTGCTGCAGCGCTTCGCCAAGGACTTCCTCGAGTCGTCCGCGGCGTGATGCCAGCTGGGTTGGGCGGGGCGATACCGCATGGGTATCGCTCCGCTCAACCCATCCTACGCGGCTCATGCGAACCGTAGGTTGGCGTTGAGCGCAGCGATACCCAACAGCATTCCAGGACAGCGACCCCATGCCCCACGTACCCCAAGTGAAAATCCCCGCCACCTACATCCGCGGCGGCACCAGCAAGGGCGTGTTCTTCCGCCTGCAGGACCTGCCCGAGCGCTGCCAGGTGCCCGGAGCGGCGCGCGACAAGCTGTTCATGCGCGTGATCGGCAGCCCCGACCCCTACTCGGCGCACATCGACGGCATGGGCGGCGCCACTTCCAGCACCAGCAAGTGCGTGATCCTGTCGAAAAGCAGCCAGCCCGGCCACGACGTCGACTACCTCTACGGGCAGATCTCCATCGACAAGGCCTTCGTCGACTGGAGCGGCAACTGCGGCAACCTCTCCACCGCCGCCGGCGCCTTCGCCATCCACGCCGGCCTGGTCGATCCCGAACGCATCCCGGACAACGGCACCTGCGTGGTGCGCATCTGGCAGGCCAACATCAACAAGACCATCATCGCCCACGTCCCGGTCACCAACGGCCAGGTCCAGGAAACCGGCGACTTCGAGCTGGACGGGGTGACCTTCCCCGCCGCCGAGATCGTGCTGGAATTCCTCGACCCGTCCGACGACGGCGAGGAAGGCGGCTCGATGTTCCCCACCGGCAACCTGGTGGACGACCTGGAAGTGCCCGGCGTCGGCACCTTCAAGGCGACCATGATCAGCGCCGGCATCCCCACCGTGTTCGTCAACGCCGAGGACATCGGCTACAAGGGCACCGAGCTGCGCGAAGACATCAACTCCGATCCCGAGCAACTGGCGCGCTTCGAGCAGATCCGCATCGCCGGCGCCCTGCGCATGGGCCTGATCAAGACCCCGGAAGAAGCGGCCACCCGCCAGCACACGCCGAAGATCGCCTTCGTCTCCCCGCCCAAGGACTACCGCACCTCCAGCGGCAAGCAGGTGCAGGCCGGCGACGTCGACCTGCTGGTGCGCGCGCTGTCCATGGGCAAGCTGCACCACGCCATGATGGGCACCGCCGCCGTGGCCATCGGCACCGCCGCGGCCGTGCCGGGCACCCTGGTCAACCTGGCCGCCGGTGGCGGCGAGCGCAGCGCCGTGCGCTTCGGCCACCCCTCCGGCATCCTGCGCGTGGGCGCCGAGGCGAAGCAGGTGGACGGCGAATGGAGCGTGACCAAGGCCATCATGAGCCGCAGCGCGCGCATCCTCATGGAAGGCTGGGTGCGGGTGCCAGGCGACGCCTTCTGAGCGCCGCCCCGTAGGAGCGGACTCCGTCCGCGATGGCCCCTCCTGCCGTCGGGGAGGCCCGGCTTCTCGTAGGAGCGAGCTTGCTCGCGAACAAACGCGGTGCCATGCGATTCGCGAGCAAGCTCGCTCCCACGAAGAGCGCCCCGGCGCGACCTGCAAGACAGTTGCTCTTACGTTGTTTTCTGGGTTCCCGCGTTCGCGGGAATGACGGGATCGAGTGTCGTGTTTCCCGGCGTCATTCCCGCGAACGCGGGAACCCAGTAGACAACCCCAGCGTCTAGACTCTCCCGGATTACCGCGCAGGAGCACGCCATGAGCACCAACGCCGATCCGAACACCCGCCCCGACTACGACGGCGTCCTGCAGCAGATCGCCGACTACGTCCTGACCTACCGCGTCGACTCCCCCGAGGCCCGCGACACCGCGCGGCTGTGCCTGATGGACAGCCTGGCCTGCGCCCTGCTGGCCCTGCGCTTCCCCGAATGCACCAAGCTGCTCGGCCCGCAGGTGGAAGGCACCGTGGTGCCCCACGGCTCGCGGGTGCCAGGCACGCGCTTCTGCCTCGATCCGGTCAAGGCCGCCTGGGACATAGGCGCGCTGGTGCGCTGGCTGGACTACAACGACACCTGGCTGGCCGCCGAATGGGGCCACCCGTCGGATAACCTCGGCGCCATCCTCGGCCTCGCCGACCACCTGGCGCAGCGCGCCCAGGCCAATGGCGAACCGCCGCTGAGCATGGGCGACGTGCTGGAATCCATGGTCCTGGCCCACGAGATCCAGGGCGTGTTCGCCCTGGAGAACGCCTTCAACCGCGTCGGCCTGGACCACGTGCTCCTGGTCAAGCTCGCCTCCACGGCGGTGAGCGCACGGCTGCTCGGCGCCGACCGCGAGCAACTGCTCTCCGCCCTCTCCCACGCCTGCGTCGACGGCCAGGCCCTGCGCACCTACCGCCACGCGCCCAACGCCGGCTCGCGCAAGTCCTGGGCCGCCGGCGACGCCAGCAGCCGCGGCCTGCGCCTGGCGGACATCGCCCGGCGCGGCGAGATGGGCATCCCCGGCGTGCTGACCGCGCCGCAATGGGGCTTCTACGACGTGCTGTTCAGCCACACCAACAAGGACCTGGCGCTCAAGCCCGACGACCAGCGCCGCTTCCGCCTGCCGCAGCCCTTCGCCAGCTACGTGATGGAGAACGTGCTGTTCAAGATCAGCTTCCCCGCCGAGTTCCATGCGCAGACCGCCGTGGAAGCCGCGGTGCAGCTGCACCCGCTGGTGCGCAACCGCATCAGCGAGATCACCCGCATCGTCATCGACACCCAGGAATCGGCGATCCGCATCATCTCCAAGACCGGACCCCTGGCCAACGCCGCCGACCGCGACCACTGCATCCAGTACATGGTCGCCGTGCCGCTGATCTACGGCACCCTGGAGGCCGAGCACTACGAGGATGCCTTCCACGCCGCGCACCCACTGATCGACCGCCTGCGCGACAAGATGGAAGTGGTGGAAGACGCGCGCTACAGCCGCGAATACCTGGAGCCGGGCAAGCGCAGCATCGCCAACGCCGTGCAGGTGTTCTTCTCAGACGGCAGCAACACGCCGAAGATCGAGGTGGAATACCCGGTGGGCCACCGCCGCCGCCGCGCCGAAGGCATCCCGCTGCTGGAGGCGAAATTCCGCAACGCCCTGGCCACCCGCTTCGCCCCCCAGCGCTGCGCGCAGATAACCGCGCTGTGCGACGACCCCGCGCAGCTGGAAGCCACGCCGGTGCACCGCTTCATGGATTTGCTGGTGATCTGAAGCGCTTTTGCAGGATGGGTTGAGCCCTGGCGAAACCCATGCGGTCATGGCGATGGGTATCGCTGCGCTACGCCATTCCCTTGTAGGAGCGCGCCCTGCGCGCGAATCGCGGGCAGGGCCCGCTCCTACAGGTTGCCGTGAGGCATGGCATTCTCTCCCCGTAGGAGCGGACCTTGTCCGCGATAGCCGGAACCAACGGCGCGATTCGCGGATGAGATCCGCTCCTACAGGGCGGCCACAACGCTCAGGCCAACAGATCCCCCTGCAACTGCTCCAGCAGCACCTGGATGCGCGCCAGGCGTACCGTGGGGTCGTCCATCTCCAGCAGCACCTGCTTCTGCTCCGGCTCGAAGGGCAGCAGGTAGGCCAGCTGGCAGGCCAGCTCCTGCTGGCCGTGGACTTCGCCGCCCATCTCCAGGGTGGCGACCATCGGGTGCAGCGACAGCGCGCCGAGCAGCGCAGCCAGGTCGTCGTGCTCCTCGGTCAGCGGCTGGTCGGGTTGCTCCTCCAGCCAGGCCACGTCGGCTTCCAGCAGTTGGTCCGGCTGCACCTGCGTATCGCTTATCCGGAAACGCCGGCCACCCTCGACGCGGATGCCCAGCAGCCCATTGGGCAACTGCTGCCAGTCGCGGATCAGCGCCTCGCAGCCGACCTGGCTGAACGCCTCCGGCGCCTCGCCCACTTCGCGGCCTTCGACGATGGACACCACGCCGAAGCCGCCGCCCTGCTTCATGCAGCGGCCGATCATGTCCAGGTAGCGCGCCTCGAAGATCTGCAGGTCCAGGCGGCAACCGGGGAACAGCACGGTGTTGAGGGGGAAGAGCGGCAACTTCATGTGAATCTTCCTGCTTCAGGCGATCAACGCTACCGCCAACGGTAGCAGCACTGCGGTGGCCACGCCCATCAGGCTCATCGCCAGGGCGGCGAAGGCGCCGCATTCCTCGCCCTCCTGCAGGGCGCGGGAGGTGCCCACGGCGTGGGCGGTCATGCCCAGCGCCATGCCCTGGGCGGCCGGGTGGCGCACGCCGATGCGGCGCAGCAGCTCCGGGCCGAGGATGGCGCCGAGCACCCCGGTGATCAGCACGAACACCGCCGCCAGCGCCGCCACGCCGCCGATCTGGCTGGCCACCAGCATGGCGATGGGCGAGGTCACCGACTTCGGCGCCAGGCTCATCAGCAGCTCGCCGCGCAGGCCGAACAGCCAGCCCAGGCCGATGCCGGCCACGGTGGCCAGCACGCCGGCCACCAGCAGGGTGACCAGGGTCGGCCAGAACAGCTGGCGGATGCGCCTGAGGTTGAGGAACAGCGGCACCGCCAGGGCCACGGTGGCCGGGCCGAGCAGCACGGTCAGCACGCTGACCCCGGCGCTGTAGGCCTGGTAGTCGATGCCGGTGCCCAGCAGCACCAGGATCACCATGGCCATGGACACCAGCACCGGCTGCAGGAACACCCAGCGCGTGCGCTCGTAGGCCGCCAGGGCCAGTTGGTAGGCCGCCAGGGTGATGCCGATGCAGAACAGCGGATGGTGGGTGACCGCCTGCCAGGCGCCTTGCCAGTCAAGCATCGCGGGCTTCCTTGCGGCCGCGCTGGCGGTCGATCAGCTTCTGCATCAGCCAGCCGGCGAACAGGAAGGAGCCCAGCAGCGACAGCGCCAGGGCCCCGGCCAGCGGCCAGAAGTCCGCCAGCAGCTGGCGGCCGTAGACCATCACCCCCACCGCCGGCGGCACCAGCAGCAGCGGCAGGTAGCGCAGCAGCGAGGAGGCCGCGAGCGTGATCGGCTCGCCCACTTCCCCGCGCGCCAGCAGGAACGCCAGCAACAGCACCAGCCCAATGATCGGGCCGGGGATCATCGGCAGGATGAGAACATTCAGACCGGTGCCCAGCAGTTGGAACAGCACCAGCCAGGTCAGGCCGCGGAGCAGCATGGCAACCTCCTGTGAAAAAGCCCGACATTATGCCCAAGTACGCCCGGCCTATGGCATGGCATTCGCTTCAAGCATAGGTGCGCAGCCGTCATCGACCTGTGCCATGCTGCATCGCACGCAAAAAACAACAACACGCGTTCGCGGAGGAAAACATGCCGTTCGTTCCCGTCAGCACCCTCAAGGACTACATTGGCAAGGACCTGGGCCATTCCGAATGGCTCACCATCGACCAGAACCGCATCAACCAGTTCGCCGAGTGCACCGAGGACCACCAGTTCATCCACGTGGACCCGGAGAAGGCGAAGAAGACCCCGTTCGGCGGCACCATCGCCCACGGCTTCCTCTCCCTGTCGCTGATTCCCAAGCTCTGCGAGGGCCTGCTGGTGCTCCCGGAGAACCCGAAGATGGTGGTCAACTACGGCCTCGACAGCGTGCGCTTCATCCAGCCGGTGCCGGTGGATTCGCGGGTGCGCCTGCAGGTGACCATCCTCGACGTCAGCGAGAAGAACCCCGGCCAGTGGCTGATCAAGGCGCGCTGCACCCTGGAGATCGAAGGCCTGCCCAAGCCGGCCTACATCGCCGAATCGCTGAGCCTGGCCTTCGTCTGACGCCGGCGCCCGGCCCCCGGTAAAAAAGCCCGCGCCCGCGGGCTTTTTTGCGTCACACTGGTGCAAAACCGCCGTGACCGACCTGCCGCATGCGCCTGCACCTTCCCCTCCTCGCCCTGATCCTGGCCCTGGCGGCCTGCGACCAGGGCCCCGCCCAGCCCTCGGCCGACCTGGTGCTGCCCGACGGCGCGCGCTACCACGGCGCTCTCGTCGATGGCCGCCTGCACGGCGAGGGGCGCCTGGAGCACGGTAACGGCGCCTGGTACCAGGGCCGCTTCGCCAAGGGCCTGTTCGACGGCCCGGGCGAATGGCACGGCGCCGACGGCAGCCACTACCAGGGCGGCTTCCGCGCTGGCCTCTACCACGGCCAGGGCCAGCTGGACGATGGCCAGGGCAACGAATACGCCGGCACCTTCGAGAACGGCCAGTTGCGCGGCAAGGGCAGCTTCAGCGACGCCGACGGCGACCGCTACGAGGGCGGCTTCGAGAACACCGAATTCAGCGGCCAGGGGCGCTTCGTCAACGCCGACGGCGACGTGTGGAGCGGCCAGTTCAGCCAGGGCGCGCTGAACGGCCAGGGCAAGTACGAAGGCCGCGACGGCAGCCGCTACGAAGGCGGCTTCAAGGACTGGCGCTTCGCCGGCGAAGGCGTGCTGACCCAGGCCGACGGCCAGGTCTACCGTGGCCAGTTCGCCGACGGCAAGTTCGCCGGCAAGGGCAGCCTGCGCGGCGCCGACGGGCGCCTGCAGGCCGGCACCTGGAGCAACGGCCTGCTGCGCCGCGACGAACAGGGCCGGCGCCTGCCCAACCCGGTTGAGGTCGGCCTGCTGGAACAGGGCCGCCTGCTCGACCGCGCCCTGGCCGCGCTGCCGCCCTCCACGCCGCAGGTGGAGCTGTACGCCCTGAGCGTGGGCGGCGACGGCAAGCAGAGCGTGTTCCTGCGCGAGGCCGACTACGTCGCCCGCCTGCTCGGCCAGCGCTTCGGCGCGCGCGGCGTGGTCACCCTGGTGAACAACCGCAACCACGCCGACGACCGCCCCATGGCCACCCGCGAGAGCCTGGCGCGGGCGATCCGCGCCCTGGCGCGTAGCAGCGGCCCGGAGGACCTGGTGTTCATCTACCTGACAAGCCACGGCAGCCACGACCACCAACTGATCCTCGACATGCCCGGCATCCGCCTGGACAACCTGCCCGCCGCCGACCTCGCCGAACTCCTCGCGCCGCTGAAGGAGCGCTACAAGGTGCTGGTGATCTCGGCCTGCTACAGCGGCGGCTTCATCGAACCTCTGAAGGACGACAGGACTCTGATCATGACGGCGGCGCGCAGCGACCGGGTGTCCTTCGGCTGTTCCGAGGAAGCGGACTTCACCTACTTCGGCCAGGCCCTGTTCGCCAACGCCCTGAACGCCACCGACGACCTGCAGCAGGCCTTCCAGCTGGCCAGCAGCGAGGTCGCCCGGCGCGAGACGGCGGACGGCTTCGACGCCTCCGAGCCGCAGCTGTGGGCGCCGCCGGCCGTCCTGCAGCGCTGGAACGCCTTGCGCGCAGGCCAGGCTAGCCGGGCCCTGAGCGCCGATGCGGGGCACGTGCAGGAAAAACGATAGCCCGGCAACTACGCTTGTAACTGTGTCAGCGGAGAAACCAGGATGTATTCAACACCGACGCATGTCATTCTCGCCGGCGCCACCGGCCTCACCGGCGAACACCTGCTCGACCGCATGCTCAGCGAGCCGACGGTCAAGCGCGTGCTGGCGCCGACGCGCCGGCCACTGGCCGCCCACCCGCGCCTGGAGAACCCCATCGGCCCGCTGGCCGAACTCATCCCCGGCCTGGCCGGGCCGGTGGACACGGTGTTCTGCTGCCTGGGCACCACGCTCAAGGAGGCCGGCTCCGAAGCGGCCTTCAAGGCGGTGGACTACGACCTGCCGCTGGCCCTGGGCGAGCACGCGCTCAAGCTCGGCGCGCGGCACTACGTGGTGGTCAGCGCGCTGGGCGCGGACAGCAAGTCCTCGCTGTTCTACAACCGCGTCAAGGGCGAGCTGGAAGAAGCCCTGCAGAAACAGGGCTGGGCGCAACTGACCATCGCCCGCCCGTCCCTGCTGCTGGGCCAGCGCGAGGAAATCCGCCTGGCCGAACTGCTCGCCGCGCCCTTCGCCCGCATCCTCCCCGGCAAGCTGCACGGCATCGAAGCCTGCGCCCTGGCCCGCGCCCTCTGGCGCCTGGCCCTGGAGACGGGCAAGGGTGTGCGGTTCGTGGAGTCGGATGAGCTGCGCAGGCTCGGGAAATAACCCCAGCTGCGCCGAGATGCTCTTCGTAGGAGCGAGCTTGCTCGCGAATGAGCCCCGCAGCAGAGTTTGTTCGCGAGCAAGCTCGCTCCTACGAAAAGCGGTGTTCGCCTGCAATGTAGCGATAGCCGGAGGCTCCGGCGCGGTTCGCGGATAAGATCCGCTCCTACGCGACGCCCACCTGCAGGAGCGCGCCCTGCGCGCGATTTCGCGGGCAAGGCCCGCTCCTACAGTTCGGCATGAGGCATGGCATTTCCCCTGTAGGAGCGGACCTTGTCCGCGATAGCCGGAGGTTCCGGCGCGGTTCGCGGATGAGATCCGCTCCTACGCGACGCCCACCTGTAGGAGCGCGCCCTGCGCGCGATTTCGCGGGCAGGGCCCGCTCCTACAGTTCGGCATGGGGCATGGCATTCCCCTGTAGGAGCGGACCTTGTCCGCGATAGCCGGAGGTTCCGGCGCGGTTCGCGGATGAGATCCGCTCCTACGCGACGCCCACCTGTAGGAGCGCGCCCTGCGCGCGAATCGCGGGCAAGGCCCGCGGCGTCAATTCCCGCCCCACACCTGCAGACCGATCCCCAATTCGGCGGCGATCGACAGCGGCAACAGCACGGTATCCAGCAACGCACTCCCCGGCAGGTCCAGCCGCGGATACTTCGGCGCCTCGGTGCCGTAATGATCCTGCGGGCAACAACCGCCGTTGATGGAATACCAGTCCAGCCGCGTGCCGGCATAGATCAGCGGGGCGCCGGGCTTGTTGGCGTTGAGGGTCTTCACGGTGGCGCAGCCGCCCAGCTGCAACAGCATCAGGGCGGCGAGGAGCTTATTCGTCACTGACAAGGTGGTGTTCGCCCCAGCGCGGCAGCATGTCCTGGGGAATGCCCAGTTGGTTGAGGATGCGCGCGACCACGAAGTCGACCAGGTCGTCGATGGTCTGCGGCTGATGGTAGAAACCCGGCGCCGCCGGCAAGATCACCGCGCCCAGGTTGGACAGCTTGAGCATGTTCTCCAGGTGGATGCTCGACAGCGGCGCCTCGCGCGGCACCAGGATCAACTGGCGGCGCTCCTTCAGGGCGACGTCGGCGGCGCGCTCGATCAGGTTGTTGCAGGCGCCGCTGGCGATCGCCGACAGCGTGCCGGTGGAGCAAGGCACCACCACCATGGCGCCGGGCGCGCCGGAGCCGGAGGCCACCGGGGCCATCCAGTCTTCCTTGCCGTAGACGCGGATCTGCCCCGGTGCGGCGCCGGTGTATTCGCTGAGGAAGGCCTGCATCGCCTGGGGCTTGCCCGGCAGGGTCACGTCGGTCTCGGTGGCCACCACCAGTTGCGCGGCCTTGGAGATCAGGAAGTGCACCTCGCGGTCTTCCTGCACCAGGCAATCGAGCAGGCGCAGGCCGTACTGCGCGCCGGAAGCGCCAGTCATCGCCAGGGTGACGCGTTCGGCTCCCGCCATCTCAGTCCTCCAGGGCCTTGGCCAGCTTGCCGTGCAGGCCGCCGAAGCCGCCGTTGCTCATGATCACCACCTGGGTGCCCGGCGTGGCCACGGCCTTCACGCCTTCGATGATGGCCTCCAGGGAATCGCATACCTGGGTCGGCACGGTCGAGCCGGCCACAGTGGCGGCCAGGTCCCAGCCCAGGTTCGGCGGCGCATACCAGAACACCCGGTCGGCCTGGGTGACGCTGTCCGCCAGGCCGTCGCGGTGGGCGCCCAGCTTCATGGAGTTGGAACGCGGCTCGACCACAGCGATCACCGGGGCGTCGCCGACGCGCTTGCGCAGGCCGTCGAGGGTGGTGGCGATGGCGGTCGGGTGGTGGGCGAAGTCGTCGTAGAGGGTCACGCCCTTCACTTCGGCGACCTTCTCCATGCGCCGCTTGACGCTCTTGAACGCCGACAGCGCGGCGCAGCCCAGCTCCGGCACCACGCCGACGTGGCGCGCCGCGGCCAGGCAGGCCAGGGCGTTGGCGACGTTGTGCTGGCCGGTCAGTTCCCATTCCACCGTGCCCTGGGCGGCGCCGTCGAACAGCACCTCGAAGCGCGAGCCGTCGGCGCTGAGCAGGCGCGCCTGCCACTGGCCGCCCTCGCCGGTGGTCTGCACCGGGGTCCAGCAGCCCATGCCGATCACGCGCTTGAGCGCGGTTTCGTTTTCCGGGTGGATGATCAGGCCTTCGCCGGGGATGGTCCGCACCAGGTGGTGGAACTGCCGCTCGATGGACGCCAGGTCCGGGAAGATGTCCGCGTGATCGAATTCCAGGTTGTTCAGGATGGCGGTGCGCGGGCGGTAGTGGACGAACTTCGAGCGCTTGTCGAAGAAGGCGCTGTCGTACTCGTCGGCTTCCACCACGAAGAACGGCGTGCCGCCCAGGCGCGCGGAGACGCCGAAGTTCTGCGGCACGCCGCCGATCAGGAAACCCGGGCTCATGCCGGCGTGCTCCAGCACCCAGGCCAGCATGCTGCTGGTGGTGGTCTTGCCGTGGGTGCCGGCGGCGGCCAGCACCCAGCGGCCCTGCAGCACGTGGTCGGCCAGCCACTGCGGGCCGGAAACGTAGGGCAGGCCCTTGTTCAGCACGTACTCCACCGCCGGGTTGCCGCGCGACAGGGCGTTGCCGATCACCACCAGGTCCGGCGCCGGCTCCAGGTGGGCGGGCTCGTAGCCCTGCATCAATTCGATGCCCTGGGCCTGCAGCTGGGTGCTCATGGGCGGGTAGACGTTGGCGTCGGAACCGGTGACGCGGTGCCCCAGTTCCTTGGCCAGCACGGCCAGCGAGCCCATGAAGGTGCCGCAGATGCCGAGGATGTGGATATGCATGCAGACTCCTGCAATCAAGCCTGGGAAGGCGCTTCGAATGGGCGGCAGATTAGCACAGCGCCGGGTGCCGGCGGGGTGGCTGGATGCATCAGACGGCGCCATTGGGCGGGGGTTCCACGCAAGCCATTGGTGGGCCTGGCGTAGGGCGTATAACCGTTCGCGGTTATACGCCGATACACCCAATCTTCACCCAAAGCCAAGGTCGAACCTGAAGCCGTCCATCTACACAGCCGCCCCCACCGCCAAGGTCGAACCCGGAGCCGCCTGGGGCCTGGGTCAAACGGCGTACAACCGCGAACGGTTGTACGCCCTACGGTACGGAGCGGCTCAAACCGTGGCGGCGCAGCTTGCGGTAGAGGGTGTTGCGGCTGATGCCCAGTTGCTGCGCGGTGCGGCTCATGTGCCAGCGCTGCGCCTCCAGCACCGCCAGCAGCGCGCCGCGCTCGGCGTCGAGCAGGCAGTCGGCGGGCGCCTCCGCTTCGGGCGCGGGCTTGGGTTGCGCGGCGCGGCGGATGTCCACCGGCAGGTCGGCCAGGTGCACGCGGCCGCCCTCGCTCAGCGCCACCAGGGTGCGCAGCACGTTGCGCAACTGGCGCACATTGCCCGGCCAGGGATGGTCGAGCAGGACCTGGCGCACGTCCTCGTCGAGCACGATGGGCCGGCCCCGGGACTCCTCGGCGAGCAGTTGCGCCAGCAGCTGCGGCCGGTCCTCGCGCTCGCGCAGAGCCGGCAGTTGCAGCACCAGGCCGTTGAGGCGGTAGTAGAGGTCTTCGCGGAAGGTGCCGGCGGCCACCAGCTCCTCCAGGTTGCGGTGGGTGGCGCTGATCAGGCGCAGGTCCACCGGCTGCGCCACGCCGTCGCCCAGGGGCACCACCTGGCGCTCTTCCAGCACCCGCAGCAGGCGCGTCTGCAGGGCCAGGGGCATGTCGCCGATCTCGTCGAGGAACAGGGTGCCGCCGTCGGCCTGCAGCAGCTTGCCGCGCATGCCTTCCTTGCGCGCGCCGGTGAAGCTGCCGCCGCGGTAGCCGAACAGCTCGCTCTCGATCAGGCTTTCCGGGATGGCCGCGCAGTTCAGCGCGACGAAGGCCTTGCCGGCGCGCTCGCCGGACTGGTGCACGGCCTTGGCGAAGGCCTCCTTGCCCGAGCCGGTCTCGCCGTGCAGCAGCAGCGGCACGTCGTGAGCGTAGACCTTGAGCGCGCGACGGAAGTCCGCGGCCAGGCGCTCGTCGCCCAGGCACAGCCCCGGCGCGGCAGGCGCCGGCCGTGATACGGGAATCGCCAGCGGCCGCGGCTCGCCACGCAGCTGGGCGTGGAACTGGCGCCCGGCGTGGCTGCGCAGCGGCCAGCTGAGGCCGGCCTGGGTGCTGGCGCGGCCGAGCAGCTCGTCCAGGCGGATGTCGAAGCAGTCCTCCACCGATCGGCCGAGCAGGCCGTCGCGCGGGCGGTCGAGCAGGTTCAGCGCGCCCTGGTTGGCGGCGAGGATGCGCCCGGCGCCGTCGAAGGCCACCAGGCCCTCGCTGAACAGCCCGACGTACTCGGCCTGCAGGTGGAAGCGCAGCAGCCACTGGCCTTCGAAGCGGCGCAGGAAGTAGCAGCTCTCGATCATCTTCGCCGAGAGGTTGACCAGGGCCATGGTGTGGAACTGGCTCTGCCGCGACAGGTCGCGGCGCGCCGAGGACACGTCGAGCACCGCCAGCAGTTCGCCGTGGGGGTCGAACACCGGGCTCGCCGAGCAGGTCAGGCCGGTGTGCAGGCTGCGGAAATGTTCGTCGCGGTGGATGGTCAGCGCCTGGCGCTCGATCAGGCAGGTGCCGATGCCGTTGGTGCCCTCGCGGGCCTCGCTCCAGTCGGCGCCCAGCCACAGCCCGGCGTGTTCGAAGGTGGCGCGCTCGGCCTCGTCGCAGACGCGGTTGAGGATCACCCCGCGGGCGTCGGTGAGCAGCACCGCGTGGCCGGCGCCGGCGAGCTGCTGGCGCAGGCTGGTCATCTCGCCGCTGGCGATCTCCAGCACCTGCTGCAGGCCTTCGCGGCGCTCCAGCATGCGCCGGTGCTCCAGCACCGTGGGCGGCAGCGTCTGCGCCGGGTCGAGGTGGTATTCCTCCAGGCAGCGCAGCCAGGAACGGGCGATCGACGGATCGGCGGCGGGGCCGCTGGCCGGTTGCTGCCCACGGGCCACTGTCATGACCTGGCGGGCGTGGCGACTCATGGCGTTCGCACTCATTGTTATGGTTCTCCACGGAAGGGACGGCAGGCAGTCCCGGGGCGACCGTTCCCGCAGCATCGTCCAGCGCGCCGCGCAATGCAATGCCCGCGTGACCTGGCGGTCAGTCGCTGTACCGGATGCGGGACAAACTGTCACCCCGGCCTGTGCCAGCGCTGCCACACCGCCCGTCGGCGCGCGCCCGCCAGCCGACCGCCGGCCCAGCAACCACGCGGTTCGCACTGGCATGGCCCGGCCCTTGCTCTACGCTTGTCAGACCGCAAACGCGTCCTCCCCAACAAGCACAAGAGCCAGGAGATCCACCATGCGTTACGCCCAACCCGGTAGCCAAGGTGCTGTCGTTTCCTTCAAGTCCCGCTACGGCAACTACATCGGTGGCGAGTTCGTGCCCCCGGTCAACGGCCAGTACTTCGTCAACACCTCGCCGGTGAACGGCCAGCCCATCGCCGAGTTCCCCCGCTCCGACGCCGCCGACATCGACAAGGCCCTGGACGCCGCCCATGCCGCGGCCGATGCCTGGGGCCGCACTTCGGTGCAGGAGCGCTCGCTGGTCCTGCTGAAGATCGCCGACCGCATCGAACAGAACCTGGAAGTGCTCGCCGTCACCGAGACCTGGGACAACGGCAAGCCGGTGCGCGAAACCCTCAACGCCGACATCCCGCTGGCCGCCGACCACTTCCGCTACTTCGCCGGCTGCATCCGCGCCCAGGAAGGCTCGGCCGCGGAGATCAACGACAGCACCGTGGCCTACCACATCCACGAGCCGCTGGGCGTGGTCGGGCAGATCATCCCGTGGAACTTCCCGCTGCTGATGGCCGCCTGGAAACTCGCCCCGGCCCTGGCCGCCGGCAACTGCGTGGTGCTCAAGCCGGCCGAACAGACGCCGCTGGGCATCTGCGTGCTGATGGAAATCATCGGCGACCTGCTGCCGCCGGGCGTGCTCAACGTGGTGCAAGGCTTCGGCAAGGAAGCCGGCGAGGCGCTGGCCACCAGCAAGCGCATCGCCAAGATCGCCTTCACCGGCTCCACCCCGGTGGGCTCGCACATCCTCGAATGCGCAGCGAAGAACATCATCCCCAGCACTGTCGAGCTGGGCGGCAAGAGCCCGAACATCTACTTCGAAGACATCATGCAGGCCGAGCCGACCTTCATCGAGAAGGCCGCCGAGGGCCTGGTGCTGGCCTTCTTCAACCAGGGCGAGGTGTGCACCTGCCCGTCCCGCGCCCTCGTGCAGGAATCCATCTACCCGCAGTTCATGGAAGTGGTGATGAAGAAGGTCAAGGCGATCAAGCGCGGCGACCCGCTGGACACCGACACCATGGTTGGCGCCCAGGCCTCGCAGCAGCAGTTCGACAAGATCCTCTCCTACCTCGACATCGCCCAGCAGGAAGGCGCCGAAGTGCTGGTCGGCGGCCAGGTCGAGAAGCTCGAAGGCAGTCTGGCCACCGGCTACTACATCCAGCCGACGCTGCTCAAGGGCAGCAACAAGATGCGCGTGTTCCAGGAAGAAATCTTCGGCCCGGTGGTGGGCGTCACCACCTTCAAGGACGAAGCCGAGGCCCTGGCCATCGCCAACGACACCGAATACGGCCTGGGCGCCGGCGTCTGGACCCGCGACATCAACCGCGCCTACCGCATGGGCCGCGGCATCAAGGCCGGCCGCGTGTGGACCAACTGCTACCACCTGTACCCGGCGCACGCCGCGTTCGGCGGCTACAAGAAATCCGGCGTGGGCCGCGAGACCCACAAGATGATGCTCGACCACTACCAGCAGACCAAGAACCTGCTGGTGAGCTACGACATCAACCCGCTGGGCTTCTTCTGATAGCAGCGAGCTTTCGACTCTCTTCTGCGCGGCCTTCGGGCCGCGCTTTTTTTCGTCTCGAAGAAGTAAGCGTTCGCGGTTACCCGCCGTTATCTCCCGCCATGGATGGGAAATTCGCAGTCAACCTGTAGGAGCGGCGCGGGTCGCGCAGCATAATCCGCGCCGGAATCTCCGGTTATCGCGGTCAAGGTCCTACGTTGCAGGCGTGCACGGCTTTTCGTAGGAGCGAGCTTGCTCGCGAATGAGCCCCGCAGCGGGGTCTGTTCGCGAGCAAGCTCGCTCCTACGAAGAGCGCGCCGGCGCGGCCGGGAAGATCAGGCCTCGTCGCTGCGCCACTGCCGCGGGCTCACGCCGAACCAGCGGCGGAAGGCGCGGGAGAAGGCGCTGGTCTCGGAGTAGCCCAGCAGCGGCGCCAGTTCGGAGATCGGCCGCTGGCGCTGGCGCAGGTAGTGCACCGCCAGTTCGCGGCGGGTGTTTTCCACCAGTTGGCTGAAGCTCAGCCCCGCCTCACGCAGGCGCCGTTGCAGGCCGGCGGTGGTCAGCTCCAGGCGCTCGGCGATCAGTTCCAGCACCGGTTCGCCCTCGCTCAGGGCCAGGCGGATATGGGTGCCGGCGTCTTCCAGCAGGTCCGGCCCGCGACCCTGCTCGCCGAGGCGGCGGATCACGTCCTGCACCAGGAACAGCAGGTTGGCGTCGCGCTCGGGCATCAGCCGGCCCTTGATGTCGGCCTTGGGCACCAGCAGCGAATTACAGCCGCGCTGGAAATGCACCGGCGCGCCGAACACCCGCGCATGCTCCTGCCAGCCCTCCGGGCGGGCGTGCTCGAAGCCCACCGCGCGCGGCGACCAGTCCTGGCCGAGGGCATGGCGCAGCAGGTTCAGCGCCATGCCCATGGTCAGCTCGGCATCCTGCCGGCGGTCGAGGATGGCGCCGTGCTGCACCTGGTAGTCGAAGCGGAAGCACTCGCCGCAATCCACCAGGCGGATCAGGGTGCTGTGCTGGTGGAAGGGAAAGGCCGCGGCGAAGTTGCGCAGGGCGTCTTCCAGGGTTTCCGAACACAGCCCCACGTAGCCCAGCAGGCCAAGGGCGCGGGGCTGGAACTGCTGGCCGTAGCGCAGGCCGAAGTTGTCGCAGCCGGACTGCCGCGCCGCCTCCTCCAGCACCTGGCAATAGTTGGTCAGGGCCAGGCTCAGGGTGGGGTGGCGCAGGCGCTCGGGGTCGATGCCGGCGCGGCCGAAGACCCGGTCGATGTCGCCGCCCTGCGCGGTGATGAAGCCATCCAGGCCGCTGGCGGCGGCGGACAGCACGCCCAGGTTGCTCGCCGAGGGCGTGGCGACGGCACAGGAAAACAGGGACGGGTTCATGGGCACGCTCGTTGTTATTGATCGCTTATCCGACAAAACCACATAGCAATTACCGTGCCTCGCCCCGGAGGCCCGAAATACCCCATGACAGCCGCCGCATCGGCCCGTGGACGCGACATTCCCGTGCAGGCCCCGCGCCATCCTGGGGCGATGGGTAACACCTCGTTGCAACTTGACCGCAGAGGCCGCACGGCGGGCTCCAGGGTCAAGTCCTGGGCCCCCGCCGTCGCTACCATCGAAGCCAGGCAACCCGTCCACGCCCCGAGGGGCAGAGGAGTCCGCAATGAGCGCATCACAACTAAAACCGACGCTGGGAACCTTGCACCTCTGGGGCCTGGCCGTGGGCCTGGTGATTTCCGGCGAGTACTTCGGCTGGAGCTACGGCTGGGGCACCGCCGGCACCCTGGGCTTCCTGGTCACCACCCTGATGGTGGCCCTGATGTACACCTGCTTCATCTTCAGCTACACCGAGCTGACCACCGCCATCCCCCACGCCGGCGGGCCCTTCGCCTACAGCCTGCGGGCCTTCGGCAAGAACGGCGCGACCATCGCCGGCATCGCCACCCTGATCGAATTCGTCTTCGCCCCGCCGGCCATCGCCATGGCCATCGGCGCCTACCTCAACGTGCAGTTCCCGGCGCTGGACCCGAAATGGGCGGCCACCGGCGCCTACGCCATCTTCATGACGCTGAACATCCTCGGCGTGAGCATCGCCGCCACCTTCGAGCTGGTGGTCACCGTGCTCGCGGTGGCCGAGCTGCTGGTATTCATGGGCGTGGTGGCGCCGGGCTTCAGCTTCAGCAACTTCGTGCTCAACGGCTGGGCCGGCTCCAGCACCTTCAGCAGCGCGGCCATCGGCGGCATCTTCGCGGCCATTCCCTTCGCCATCTGGTTCTTCCTCGCCATCGAGGGCGCGGCCATGGCCGCCGAGGAAGCCAAGGACCCGAAACGCACCATCCCGCGCGCCTACATCGCCGGCATCCTCACCCTGGTGACGCTGGCCATCGGCGTGATGATCTTCGCCGGCGGCGTCGGCGACTGGCGCGAGCTGTCGAACATCAACGACCCACTGCCGCAGGCGATGAAGGCGGTGGTCGGCAACAACTCCACCTGGATGCACATGCTGGTGTGGATCGGCCTGTTCGGCCTGGTGGCCAGCTTCCACGGCATCATCCTCGGCTACTCGCGGCAATTCTTCGCCCTGGCCCGCGCCGGCTTCCTGCCCGCGGGCCTGGCGAAGCTGTCGCGCTTCCAGACGCCGCACCGGGCCATCCTCGCCGGCGGCGTGGTGGGCATCGCGGCGATCTTCAGCGACAACCTGATCAGCCTGCAGGGCATGACCCTGACCGCCGCAATGATCACCATGAGCGTGTTCGGCGCCATCGTCATGTACATCATGAGCATGCTCAGCCTGTTCAAGCTGCGCCGCAGCGAGCCGCACCTGGAGCGCACCTTCCGCGCGCCCGGCTACCCGATCGTGCCGGGCATCGCCCTGGCCCTGGCACTGGTCTGCCTGGCTGCCATGCTGTGGTACAACCAGGTGATCGCCCTGGTGTTCCTGGCGCTGATGCTCGCCGGCTTCATCTGCTGCAACCTGGTGATCGCCGCGCGCCGTGGCGTACCGGCCAGCTTCGCCAGCGAAGGTTGATCCACCCGCGCCGGGCCGCGAGGTCCGGCGCCGTTGAGCACAAGGAGTTCCCATGCCCGGATACGCCCACAGCGTCGGTGGCCAGACCTGGCGCTTCGACAGCCTCAGGCAGCTGATGGCCAAGGCCAGCCCGGCGCGCTCCGGCGACTGCCTGGCCGGCGTCGCCGCCGGCAGCGACGCCGAGCGCGTGGCCGCGCAGATGGCCCTGGCCGAGGTGCCGCTCAAGCGCTTCCTCGACGAGGCGCTGATCCCCTACGAGCAGGACGAAGTCACCCGCCTGATCATCGACGGTCACGACCGCACCGCCTTCGCCCCGGTCAGCCACCTGACGGTGGGCGACTTCCGCGACTGGCTGCTCGGCGACGCCGCCGACGAGGCCAGCCTGCGCGCCCTGGCGCCGGGGCTGACGCCAGAGATGGCGGCGGCGGTATCGAAGATCATGCGCGTGCAGGACCTGGTGCTGGTGGCGCAGAAAATCCGCGTGGTCACCCGCTTCCGCAACACCCTGGGCCTGCGCGGCCGGCTGTCCACCCGGCTGCAGCCCAACCACCCCACCGACGACCCGGCCGGCATCGCCGCCAGCGTCCTCGACGGCCTGCTCTACGGCAACGGCGACGCCATGCTGGGGATCAACCCGGCCACCGACAGCCTGCAATCCATCTGCACCCTGCTGGAGATGCTCGACGCCATCATCCAGCGCTACGAAATCCCCACCCAGTCCTGCGTGCTGACCCACGTCACCAGCTCCATCGAGGCGATCAACCGCGGCGCGCCGTTGGACCTGGTGTTCCAGTCCATCGCCGGCACCGAGGCGGCCAACGCCAGCTTCGGCGTGAGCCTGGCGGTGCTGCAGGAAGGCTACGAAGCGGGCCTGTCACTCAAGCGCGGGACACTGGGCGACAACCTCATGTACTTCGAGACCGGCCAGGGCAGCGCGCTCTCGGCCAACGCCCACCACGGCGTCGACCAGCAGACCTGCGAGGCCCGCGCCTACGCCGTGGCGCGGCACTTCAAGCCGTTCCTGGTGAACACCGTGGTCGGCTTCATCGGCCCGGAATACCTGTACAACGGCAAGCAGATCATCCGCGCCGGCCTGGAGGACCACTTCTGCGGCAAGCTCCTCGGCGTGCCCATGGGCTGCGACATCTGCTACACCAACCATGCCGAGGCCGACCAGGACGACATGGACATGCTGCTGACCCTGCTGGGCGTGGCCGGCATCAACTTCATCATGGGCATCCCCGGCTCCGACGACGTGATGCTCAATTACCAGACCACCTCCTTCCATGACGCCCTCTACGCCCGCCAGAGCCTGGGCCTGCGCCCGGCGCCGGAGTTCGAGGAGTGGCTGGAACGCATGCACATCCTGCAGCAGCGCGAAGGCAAGGTGCGCCTGGCCGAGCAACTGCCGCCGGCGTTCCGCCCGGCCCTGGCGCAACTGAACTGAGGACGCGCGGATGAGCGAAGAGAAGTCCACCGCCACCCCCAACCCCTGGCAGGAACTGCGCCGCCTGACCCCCGCGCGCATCGCCCTGGGCCGCGCCGGCACCAGCCTGCCGACCAGGGCGCAACTGGACTTCCAGTTCGCCCACGCCCAGGCCCGCGACGCCGTGCACCTGCCCTTCGACCATGCCGGCCTGAGCGCCGCCCTGGCCGAACGCGGGCGCGCCAGCCTGCTGCTGCACAGCGCCGCCGCCGACCGCCACACCTACCTGCAGCGCCCCGACCTGGGCCGCCGCCTGAATGAAGATTCGGCAGCGCTGCTGCGCCGGCACGGCGAGGCCAACCCCGCGGGCTACGACCTGGCCGTGGTGGTGGCCGACGGTCTCTCCGCGCTGGCCGTGCAGCGCCATGCCCTGCCCTTCCTGGAACGCTTGGAGGACATGGCCGCAACCGAGAACTGGAGCCTGTCGCCGGTGGCCCTGGTGCAACAGGGACGCGTCGCGGTGGCGGACGAGGTGGGCGAACTGCTGCGGGCGAAGATGGTGGTCATCCTCATCGGCGAACGCCCCGGCCTCAGCTCGCCGGACAGCCTCGGCCTGTACTTCACCTGGGCGCCGAAGGTGGGCCTGAACGACGCCTACCGCAACTGCATCTCCAACGTGCGCCTGGAAGGCCTGAGCTACGGCATGGCCGCCCACCGCCTGCTGTACCTGATGCGCGAAGCCTGCCGCCGCCAGCTCTCGGGGGTGAACCTGAAGGACGAGGCGGAACTGCCGACGCTGGAAGGCCAGGGGCCGGGGGCCAACTTCCTGCTGGCCGGGCGCTGAGGCCGGCTGCGCCGAAGCGCCCTTCTTCCTTCGTAGGATCGAGGGGGACGCCTAGTTCTTGCTCGCGAACCACATGGCACGGCGTCTGTTCGCGAGCAAGCTCGCTCCTACGAGAAGCCGGGCCTGCCCGTACGGTAGGAGCAACTGTCTTGCCGGCTGCGCCAAGGCGCTTTTCGTAGGATGGGTTGAGCCTTGGCGAAACCCATGCGGTCGTGGTGATGGGTATCGCTTCGCTCAACGCCATCCTACGGGTCTTGTGTTTGCCGGAGGGCGTAGGAGCGGGCCCTGCCCGCGATTCGCGCGCAGGGCGCGCTCCTACATGAGCAGGGTGCGTGGCCGGCTATCGCAGATGAATCCGCTCCTACGGCCGAGCCCATGGAACGTAGGGCGCATAACCGTTCGCGGTTATCCGCCGTTGGCCGGAACACCGCCACCCCACACGCACACCGAAACACCACTGTCGATCAAACGCTCGCTTGGATTGCGCTTTCAACGATTTCTGGTGCAGCATCCGGGCAGTGCTGTGCTGGCACAGCACCTGCATCGTGACAGCAGCCCATTCACCGAACGCAGAGATCCGCCCATGCGCATCGTGCAAGCCACCCTCGATCACCTCGACCTGCTCGCCCCGCTGTTCGTCAAGTACCGTGAGTTCTACGGGATGCTGCCCTACCCCGAATCCTCGCGGAAATTCCTCGAGAAGCGCCTCAAGCGCAAGGAGTCGGTGATCTACCTGGCGCTGCCGGACGACAGCGACGACAAGCTGCTGGGCTTCTGCCAGCTCTACCCGAGCTTCTCCTCGCTGTCGCTCAAGCGCGTGTGGATCCTCAACGACATCTACGTCGCCGAGGACGCCCGCCGCCAGCTGGTGGCCGACCACCTGCTGCAGCACGCCCGGCAGATGGCGCGGGAAACCAACGCCGTGCGCATGCGCGTGTCCACCAGCACCAACAACGAGGTGGCGCAGAAGGTCTACGAGTCCATCGGCTTCCGCGAGGACACCGAGTTCAAGAACTACATCCTGCCCATCAGTGACGATCTCGTCTAAGCCGAGGGCGCATTACGCTGGCAATGGCTTAACGCCAGCATTACAGTGAAGCATCGCACGTGCCGCCCGGCGTTCGGCGGCTAAGGGGCTCCATGGGCAATCCCCAGCGTCTACTGCGTCACTTCACCCTGCTCCTGCTGTTCGGCCTGGGCACCGTCCAGGCCGATACCCTGCGCGTGGCCACCCTCGACTGGGAACCCTACGTCGGCGCCGACCTGCCCGGCCAGGGCCTGGCCAGCCGCATCCTCGACGAGGCCCTGGCGCTCAACGGCGACCGCGCCGAACGGGTGTTCCTGCCCTGGCAGCGGGCCCTCAACGAAACCCGCGAAGGCCACTACGACGCCCTGATGCCGGCCTACCTGTCGGCCGACCGCAGCCGCGACTTCTACACCTCGATGCCGCTGCTGGACTCGCAGCTGGGCTTCTTCCACCGCCGCGACCGCGCCATCGCCTACCGCGCCGGCGACCTCGACAGCCTGCGCCCCTACCGCATCGGCGTGGTGCGCGGCTACGTCAACCAGGCGGACTTCGACAAGGCTGACTTCCTCACCAAGGAAGTGGTCAACAACGACTGGCAGAACCTGGAAAAGCTCCTGCGCGGGCGCCTCGACCTGGCGGTGGTGGACCGCTACACCGGCTACCACCTGCTGGCGCGCAACGCCCCGGCGCTGCGCGAACAGTTGGAATTCATCGAGCCGCCGCTTGAGGTCAAGCCCCTCTACGTGCTGATTCCCAAGACCCGCACCGGCGGCGAGGCGCTGGCCGCCAACCTCGACCGCGGCCTGCGTACGCTGCGCCAGAGCGGTCGCCTGCAACAGCTGATCGCCGACGCCCACCTGGAAACCGCCCAGGGCATGCGCGCCGTGGCCGAACACCCGCTAGCCGAGCAGGTACCAGGCGCCGCCGGCCACGACCGCGCCCGCGAAGGCGCCGACAACCGCCCAGCGGCGCCAACCCTGGACTGGCAGGCGAGCCTGCGCTAACCCGGACTCCAGGGCCTGGACCAGTTCCGACAGCGCCTCGAAGCGGTTTTCCGGCTCCGGCGCCAGGGCCCACGCCAGGCAACCATCCCAGCCGGGCGGCACAGCCACCCCGAGGTCCGCCAGGGGTTGATAACGCACTGCCGCGCCAGCCTCCGGCAAGGCCGGCTCGGGCCAGCGCCCGCTGGCCAGCCAGTAGGCATAGGCGGCCACCACGAACTGCTCGGCGCGGCTGTCCAGCGCTCCGCCCGCGCGCAGCTCCGGCGCCAGCGGCAGCACATCGGCCGGCAACGCCTGACGCGGGCAGCCCGGCACGATCGCCGCCAGCTCCGGCAACAGCAGCAGGCGCCCGCGCTCGTCCACCACGATCTGCCGCGGAGATATCCACAGCCCCTGCATGCCCCGCCGCTGCAGAGCCCGCAGGGCCTCCACCAGTTGCCGCAGCAAGCCCAGCAGCTCCGCCGGGCCCGGCTTGCGCCAGGCGCCGCGCCAATCCGCCAGGCTGCGCCAGCGCCCCGCCGGCAGGGCGAACAGCTGGTAGGCATGCTGGCGCGGCACACGGGGTGAGAGCACGTCGGGCAGGCTCGCCACCTTGCAGCCACGCAGCGCCCATTCGCGCAGCCAGAAGGCCTGGTCGGCAGCCTGTGCCGCGGCCAGCAGCCAGGCCTCGCGGCCATCCTCGTGACGCACGCGGAACAGCCGCCCCTCGGGCCCATAGGGGCAGGCCTCCAGCAGCCGCCAGCCTTCCAGCGCTATCCCCGGCCGCAGCACCGGCGGCGCCGGCCAGCCGGTGGGCACGGGCAGGCCCGGCTGCGCCACCAGGCACTCCGGCAACACCAGCGCGGCGGCGCCGGGCGCCCGCAGCAGCGGCTCCAACAACACCGGCAGCTCAGCCTCGGCGAGCCGTCCAAGGCCCTCCAGCAGCGGCCGGCGATCGATCACCTCGAGCAGCGGCTGTGGCGCCATCAGCAAGGCCTCACCCGCCTGCAGCGACAGGTTGTGCTGGGTCAGCGGCAGCTCGGCCTGGCCACCCAGGCTGCCATCCTCCCGGCCGGGCAGGGCCTGCAGCTCACCGGCGCGGTAACGCAGCAGGCCGATGTTGCCGCAACGCAGGAAATGCGCCTGCCCACCCTGGACCAACAGCACGCCCGCGGCCAGTTCGGCGCTTGGCCGGCCAGCCCGGGCGCGGCGGAAATTCAGCATGTTCAGCGACGCCAGCACCTGGCGCACCGCCTGGGCCTCGGACCAGGCGTCGGGCGCGCAGGCGAAATCGGCGAAGAGCGTATCCAGCTGCACCTCCAGCTCCTGCACCAGATTGGGGCAGCCGCGCCCCCAGAGCAGCCCCAGCATGAACAGCGCCGGCCGCCCCTGGCGCCCGCCCAGCCACTCGGCGCGCACCCGCGCCGCCTGGGCCGGCAGATCGGGCCCGGCGCCAAGGGCGACACCGGGCAGGGGCGAATGGGCAAGACGCAGGGACATGGGGCGAGGTTCCGACAGAGATTTCCACTGCGGAACTGCAGCCTTCATGCCGACAGTCTTTTCACTCGCGCGCTGTAATATCCTGCAACCTGTCCTAGGCAGACGCCTGCGACAAAGCGCGCCCCACTGTAACGCGGGGGTGCCTATAATGCCGGGCTCGGCAGTTCACCACGCGGTTTTCAAGGCTCCTCATGGATTTCAACCCGATCGACCTCGTCCTGCACCTCGACACCTATCTTTCGCTGCTGGTCAGCGACTACGGGGTCTGGATCTACGCCATCCTGTTCCTGGTGATCTTCTGCGAAACCGGCCTGGTGGTAACGCCCTTCCTCCCCGGCGACTCCCTGCTGTTCATCGCCGGCGCCATCTGCGCCACCGGCGGCATGGACCCGTGGGTGCTGGGCGGCCTGCTGCTGTTCGCGGCCATCAGCGGCGACAGCACCAACTACGTGATCGGCCGAACCCTGGGCAAGCGCCTGTTCAGCAACCCGGACTCCAAGGTGTTCCGCCGCGACTACCTGGACCAGACCCACGCCTTCTACGAGCGCCACGGCGGCAAGACCGTGACCCTCGCGCGCTTCCTACCCATCGTGCGCACCTTCGCCCCCTTCGTCGCCGGCATGGCCTACATGCCCTACCTGCGCTTCCTGTTCTTCAGCGTCGCCGGCAGCATCGCCTGGGTCGGCGGCCTGGTCACCCTGGGCTACTTCTTCGGCAACGTGCCCTTCATCAAACAGAACCTGTCGGTGATGATCATCGCCATCATCGCCTTCTCCCTGGTGCCCATGCTGATCGGCGTGATCCGCCACAAGCTGGCGCGCAACGGCAAGCCGCAGGCCTCGGAGCGCTGATACCGCGATGTGGTCGTTCAGCGCCTGGCGCCGCCGGCGCTTCCTCACCCGCCACCCGCTGGACGCCCAGCTGTGGGCCGAGGTGCTGCGCCACCTGCCGATCCTCGACGGCCTGAGCGAAGAGGAACTGCGCCTGCTCGGCGAGCGGGCGCTGCTGTTCCTGCGCGACAAGCACCTCACCGCCCTGCCCGGCGTCGAGCTGGACGACTTCCGCTGCCTGCTGCTGGCGGCCCAGGCCCAGCTGCCGCTGCTGCACCTGCCAGAGCTGAACTGGTACGGCGGTTTCCACGAGCTGGTGCTCTACCCGGACGACTTCCTCAGCCCGCAGAAGCACCGCGACCCGGCCGGGGTAATCCACGAGTTCGACGACGAGCGCAGCGGCGAAACCTCGCTGCAGGGCCCGGTGGTGCTGGCCTGGCCCGGAGTGGAAAACGGCGGCGGCTGGGACGCCTACAACCTGGTGATCCACGAACTGGCGCACAAGCTGGACATGCTCGACGGCGACGCCAACGGCCTGCCGCCGCTGCACCGCGACATGCGCATCGGCGACTGGTCGGCGGCGATGAAATCGGCCTACGACGAGATGAACCGCAAGCTCGACCGCCATCCCGAGGCGCACACCGCCATCGACCCCTACGCGGCGGAGAACCCGGCGGAATTCTTCGCCGTCACCAGCGAATACTTCTTCACCGCCCCGGACCTGCTGCACCGGGCCTATCCGAAGGTCTACGAGCAACTGGGGCTGTTCTACCGGCAAGATCCGCTTGCGCGCCTGCAACGACTGCAGCGCGAGCACCCCGACTATCAGGAAACTCCGGCGCACTGAGCGATGTCTGTGGCTTGACCACGGCAATCTGCCTATAATCCGCCGCACTTTTTCGGCCCGACCAACCCCCTTGGAGTCGTCCATGAGCTACAGCAGCATCCCGGCTGGCAAAGACCTGCCGAACGACATCTACGTCGCCATCGAGATCCCGGCCAACCACGCGCCGATCAAGTACGAGATCGACAAGGACACCGACTGCCTGTTCGTCGACCGTTTCATGGCCACCCCGATGTTCTACCCGGCCAACTACGGCTTCATCCCCAACACCCTGGCCGACGACGGCGACCCCCTGGACGTGCTGGTCGTGACCCCCTACCCGGTGGCCCCGGGTTCGGTGATCCGCGCCCGTCCGGTCGGCGTGCTGAACATGAGCGACGAAGCCGGCGGCGACGCCAAGCTGATCGCCGTACCGCACGACAAGCTGAGCGTGCTGTACCACGACGTGAAGGAATACACCGACCTGCCGGCCCTGCTGCTGGAGCAGATCAAGCACTTCTTCGAGAACTACAAGGACCTCGAGAAGGGCAAGTGGGTCAAGGTCGAAGGTTGGGGCAACGCCGAAGAAGCACGCTCCTACATCACCAAGGCCGTCGCCGCCTTCCAGGCCAAGTGATGGTCGCGGGGCAACCCGCCACGAAGAAGCCCCGCCCCCGCGCGGGGCTTTTTTCTGCGCGCGACGGGCACGCTCGTCGCAACGACGGCGCCCGGCGGAAATGCCATTAGGCAAGCCCGGCCGAATTTGCTAAAGTGCGCGCCCACGACGCCGGTCCCAGAGCCGCGTCCACAGAATTCAAAGGCGGTCGCTGCTTACCAGAAGTAAGGACGGGCCACCCCCTGAAGAGCCGGCCACAAGCCGGCTTTTTTAATGCCTGCAGAAATCCACCAATGTCCGTCAAGCCCTAGAAAATCAAGGGCTTGAGACGTACCATCTGTCTCTCAACATCCACCAATAATCGATAGAATCTCCCGCCAAAGTGTGGGTGAAGGTGTGGGTAGATAGGGAGTCTGTATGGGTAAGCTAACGACCAAGACCATCGAATCCTTGGCTAGGACTGCAGAACCTGGAAAAACCAACGATGGCGATGGGCTCTACTTCCAGGTAGCCAAAGGCGGCTCTTCGAGCTGGATCTTTCGTTACAAGCTGGACGGGCGAAGCCGTGAAATGGGACTCGGCCCCTTCCCGGTCATTACCCTCAGCCAAGCGCGGCAACTCGCAGCGGATCAGCGAAAACTTCTCGCGACCGGGATTGATCCCCTAGCCGCCCGAGATGCAGAACGAGAAGCGAAGCGAGAGGCTGAGCGCCAAGCTGCAGCGCGTCGTACCACGTTCGAAGATCTTGCCCGCGATCATCAACAGGCCCATGGAGCCACCTGGTCTGAAAAATGGCGTAAGGGCTGGCTGCGGAAGCTGGAGCTATACGCATTCCCCATCATCGGGAAGCTATCGGCTGACGACATCCAAACCGATCACATGCTGAGCGTCTTGCGGCCGATTTGGTCGACAAAAACACGCACCGCCGATGAGGTGCGCGGACAAATCGAGCAAGTGCTAGATGCAGCAAAGGCTCGCCGCCTTCGCGGCGGTGACAATCCCGCCCGCTGGCGCGGCCATCTGGAAAACCTCCTCAGCAAAGCTGAAAAGAAGAAAGCTCGGCAACGCCAACACTTCCCAGCCATGCATTGGCGTGACTTGCCGAAGCTGATGAGCAAATTGGCTCAAGACTCCAGTCGGGATGCGGTAGCCGCACGCCTGCTGATCCTAACTGGGGCTCGCTCCCACATGATCCGCTTTGCGCAATGGCCCGAGATGGACTTTGCAGCTGGGACATGGGCGCTTCCGGCCGAACGCATGAAGATGAGAAAGCCGTTCGTCATTCCCCTACCCTCTCAGGCTGTGGATATCCTGCAAAGCCTGCCTCGTACGGATTCGCCGTATCTGTTCCCAGGAAAAGGCAAGAGCGGTGCCATACATGCCAATGCCATACGCAACCTCCTGCATAAGCTAGGGCATGCAGACATTACTCGACATGGCTTTCGCTCCACATTCCGCGACTGGGCCAACGAGAACACTCACTACCCACGAGAGGTATGCGAACTCGCACTCGCTCATGACGAACGGGATCAGACCGAAGCCGCTTACTCTCGCTCAGACTTTCTAGAGAAACGCAGGGCGCTGATGGCTGATTGGGCTGAATTCTGTACAAACCCCATGCGCCAGAAATAACCCCCTTCAGTCGCCTTCTTATCGGCAAAGATCGACCACCAATCCCGACTGTTCACACTCTGCCTTAGCCTTTCTCAACCACTCGACGCCTTTCTGGCAGCCCACTAGTAGCCCCCAGTGGATACACTGAGCCCCCTTCATCGCACAATACCACTTAGCTAGTATCGACTCAGGAGTTCTTCTTCATGTGGCCTAGGGGGGGAGGTACGTCCCCCTGGGCTCTTCGCTAAAATCCTACAGACGCAGCCACGACAGCACGTGCAGCCGCCAGGCGCTTGAGCATCTTGCGCAGCGGTGCGCAATCAAGATACGAACGGGTCAATTTCGCGTGTACTCGATCGATGGCCTTCAGTTGCTCCCTGGCCGTCCGGTACCGCGCAAACTCATTCCCGCTGTAGTAGGCATCCTCTTCCTCCCTGGTGCACTTCCGGTTGCCCCAGGAATTTTCAGCAAACATCCAGTCTTCGAGCTCCGACCGAATGCCACCGAGCGTGTTGTAGGCATCGATGTGGAGATCGGAAACGCTCAGCCGCTGGAAGATCTCGCCCAACGCAACGTGGTTAGCAAGGCTCATGGACGTATCAGGGCGCCACAACGGCTTGAACCCTGGACGGCGCCAGTACTCAATCGCGTTTTTGCTAACCCCATAGGTGGTTCCCGGGCGTGGCTTGCGCTTCGCTCCAGCAGCTTCACGCGAAGGGCTCACAAACTGCGACAGGTAGTCAGCGGAAGTGCCCTGCCATTCATCCAGATCAAGGACTACCTTTGGCAAGGCCTCGATCGTCTGCACCACCTGCTGCAGTAGCGCCTGGTCGGCACAGATCAAGTGGGGAACAGCTTTGTTCGGGTAATAGAGGCCACCCCACGTTGGTCGAGCCCAAAACAACCCATGACTATCCACCCAGGCTGCCCGCGCCGCCGACAACTCTGGCTCAGTAACATGACCGTAGGGCTCATCCAGGACAATCCACTGGCCAGACGGAGCCAGCCAGCGTGACAGATGATCGCGCTTGGGCAAGTTCTCGACGATCTGCATCCTCTTCCGCTGAACCTTGGTCGTTGCCGGGCGCAGACGAGTTGCCTCCATGAACTGCAGCGTCAGCGCAGCGCGGCACAGCACCTCATGCGCACGCTCCTGCGAGCCCAGATCCCCACGCCTCTCAAGGTGGTCATCGTATTCGATATAGAAACCATCAAGATTCCGTGCACTGCTGCACTGGTGCTTCTGCACGATCACAAGCAGCGGACTGGGCAACTCGATCTTCAGCGTTTCCAGTCCCCACTGGAATGGCTTAGTCGACGTGTCGCGCCAATAGGCCGACAGGTAGATGCTGTAGCTTCCCGGCGTAGGGATATCGCCCACACTCAGCCGTTCCAGGACACGACGAGCATGGTGATAATCCTGGTACCCGCAGTTTTGGGCTGCCTGGTTGAGCGCTTGAAAATGGGGAATCTCTTGTTGCCGGCCGATCGACTTAGCCGATCGTTTGATGCCAGGCAGAGATGAAGGAAGTGCGGAATTCGATTGATGGCGCATGGTTTTTTCCTCGCCCCTTCTGCACACGCCACCCGCCTACGCTGCTGAGGGACCAGAGAAAACCTTGGCCTTGAGCTTGGTTTACAGGGTAGTGCCGATTTCCAGCTGCCACTGACGGGTGAGTTGCGCCTACCCAGCGCAACTCAAATCTAACAACAAGCCAAAGTCAGTGCCAGGAGTCTTCAATTTTTGCCCCGGCCCTTAGACCTCGATAAATAATCACCGTCATCAGGCAAGCTGGAGGAATGAGCAGCCCCCGCCCCATAAGGTCCCCTGGGGCAGAAAGGCTTATCTGTACAGATTTGAAAGCGAGGACAGGAGTGATCATCCGATACCGAGTGCGCGCCTGATGAACGTCTGATCCACATCCCCCAAGAACTGACGCCAAGAGCCCTGAGTCTGTCGAAGATACTGGCCTAGGCCATCTACGTCGACCTGCTCGGGAAACTCCAGATTCTTGGCCAAGCGATGTAGCGTCTGAATTGGAATTCCGATTTCCTCCAAGGCATTAACCCCGGCTGGCAGGTGAAAGCTCTCGAAAGTCATCTTGACGTGCGTGTAATCGATCTTGCTGCGGATATCTCGCTTCAGAGCATGAGATTTGACGACATCCTCCAGCAGGCTCAGAAGTTTGGGCAGCGTGTATCCAAAGGTATTGCTGATGATTTTCAAATCGTTGTTTAGCGCGCCTGAAAGCGTGCGTTTCTCCCCTTCGGTGATCCACTGTCTCGCATAGGCAATCTGATTTTTCAGATATTCCGAATAGCTTGAAGCGGTGAGGTAACCGGCGAGCTTGGCGACCATGACGTCAGTGGGGTTAACCTGGACCCCATTGCGACTGAACGTATGGGGCACCAGTCT
This sequence comes from Pseudomonas sp. R3.Fl, assembly GCF_023516765.1. Taxonomy (NCBI): domain Bacteria; kingdom Pseudomonadati; phylum Pseudomonadota; class Gammaproteobacteria; order Pseudomonadales; family Pseudomonadaceae; genus Pseudomonas; species Pseudomonas sp. R3.Fl. The sequence goes on along the minus strand of NZ_JAMGSO010000001.1, from coordinate 4,956,166 downwards.
GGCAATGATTGCTGCAAAAGTCTTGAGAAAGTTGGTCGCGGGGGCCCAATGAAATACCAGCGAGGCAAACTCGGCGTCGTCCATCATCTCGATCATGCTATGCAGTTCCTCGAACTGCTCGACACGGAAGTACGAGTGCTTCTTCACGAGGTCAATGGGAACGCGATCATTCGCGAAGACCTCATCAAAGCGATCCTGCGAAAACTCAGATAAGTGATCTGGCTGAACGCTGGCTAAGAGGTTGATCGGGGTGTCGATGCTTTGAATACCGAGCGGAATCTCCACCTCTTGGTTTAGGTTGTCTTCCGGGATTTCCTCTAAGCAAAAGATTTTACCCACGAAGTGAACGCCCATGCGCCCGGCGCGTCCCTTGATGTTCCCGTGGGTGAATTTGTCGATGCTGCGAATACCGTCGCGGTTATCGTAGATCACGACATTCTTGGCAACGGTGTTGACGCCTTCAATGATCGTGGACGTGCAGAGAAGGAAGCGTAGTTTTCCAGCATTGAACTGGTCTGCGGTGTATTGCTGTAGAGCCCTTGGCAACGCGCCAAAATGCAAGCCAATACCGTTTCTGAGTGCAACGGTGTAATCCCAATCGACATCGAATTCTTCGCTGACCCAATCGATGTGAGGACTCGTAGTCGGAGTGCCATGTCCGAGCCTGATTAACTCGCGTGCAACCACGCCGGCAACAGTTGGCGACTTGCAATAGATGATAGTTGCACCGACGCATGCACACGCAATCTCAGCCAACGCGCTGAGCTTGGCTTTGTCATCATTCGCCTTGATACCGAAGGTTTGGACATCGAGCGCAACCGTGTTGAAGTCGGTGGATACGAAGGTATGCGGGTACCCGAGGCTTTCGAGGCCGCGAATGCTGTTGACGAACGGTCCGGTCAGATAGAACTGCTTGGAGACCTTAAGCAGCTTGCTCAGCGCGATGTTGAGTTCGATGACTCGCTCATCCTGGTAATCCACGGTGCCGTTTTTGAGCTCCCGGAATGCCAGCTTGTAAAACTCATCGATGACGAAAAGGTCGATGTCGACGATGTCGTCTCGCTCGTTCACCCGCTCCTGCGTTAGCACGTAGACAGCTTGCTCGGAATGGCATTCTTGGGAACTGTGGTGAATGATCTGGTATCGACCACCGAACCGCTCTTGCAATCGGCGACGAGTTTCGTCGGCAAGGGCCACGGTCGGAACAACCAGGACGAGCCGCTTCAAAGTGCCCAGGCCGAGCAACGAATCGACAATTGCGCTTTTGCCCATGCTCGTAGGGGCACTCAGCACCACGTTTTGACCTGCCTTGAGCAGATCGAATATGTGGAACTGCATCGAGTGGAAAACGAAGTCGTCCGAGAACGGCGTCCGGTACAAATCAAGCACCCTGAGGTCGTCCGGTGTCAGATCGGTGAATTCCTTTTTTAGGTACGGAAACAGCCCAGACTTTCTCACCATGTTTTTCAGAATGGTGGTATGGCCAGAAAACCGCTCGCGCGCGTCGAGAGCGCGCACGATCAAGTCTCGTCCCAGGTCATAGGAGACTGGATTGGACAGAAGCCTGTTGATCACAGACAAGTATTTGAAGGATGAGAAGTCCTCACCTTGCAGGCTTTGCTTCGCCTGTTCATAGAACTCCATCATATTACCTCCTTCACCTTGGTCTCGACCAATTTGGTTAACTGTTCAAGACTCGGAGCGGGATAGATAAAAACGTGGACGCAAAGAGCCGCGAATGGCGAACCCTCAATGAGGTCAGCAGCGAATTTCTCGAACAGCACTGCCGTTTCCTTCTCTAAGTCATCCTCGTACCCCGGGGTCTCAGGGTCGGTGAGCAGGTGCGAGTCATAGCCTACGAACAGGACGAACGTGAAGCGATCGAGATGAGCATCGAAAGGCTGGCTGCCATCGAGGATCTCGTCGATGTCGTGGCGAAGCAGGTAGTCATCGTCTTTGACGTCGAGGATCTTTTTGCGCGCTGTATCAATGCACTCCGCAATATCTTCGTACAGTTGATCTCGTATCTGCGGCAATCTGACGGCTATGTCGACATCAGTCACTAACTCGCTGAAGCCAATCCAGAGCTGATCACCTTCAGGATCGCGACGAATGATGTGCACGTTTTCGAGAATTTTCTCAGACCCAGACCTTTCCACGTACAGCATGCAGGGTATGGGTTGACTCTCATGGTGTTGTCGAATCGTGGCGTGCAACAGCACTCGTCCCAAAAACTCACGGACATCATGGAGTGATTTGAAGACGGACGTTCGTAGTCGTTCTTGCTTTTCTACGAGCGTCAGCTTGTGAATATCGGACATTTCTTTTGGCCGGAGAAAGACCTCATCCAGCCATTGGCAGACGTTGTCCACGATGTGCTTGTAGCGGTATTGCCTAAGCGAGTACTGCTGATGTAGTACCTGCCCGTTACGCTTGGCGCAGGCCGAAACCATAGGCGCTCTGAATGGCGAAAGAATGTGGGGCAAGTCCCGTTTTACGTAGATTTTGCGGCCTGATCGAGACTGATCATCCTCGACACGCAGCTTGAACCACTCCAGGAGGTCTGGTCGAGTGTAAGTCTTGTCATCAGCACTGTGGATGCGCCGAGAGTACTCGCCCTTACGCGTCACGGTGTCGAGGATACGGCACCATATATCTTCAGCGACGCTTTCGGAGCTGAGAATAACCCCATGCAGATCCTCAGAGGCCATTCGTATGTTTCTAATCCCCATGAGCTCCAACTCGCGCAGGGAGTGATAGACCTCCCAGGTCGCCGCCTCGACCCAGTCGGCGACGCTCACACCCAACGCAGTTTGGTAATTCGTCGTACGCTTGTTGAGATCATCGATCAGCTCCTGCCGGCCAGGCTTACCTGCCCGGGCTGTGAGGCTGATCGTCAGGTACTCTAGGGTTTTGTTCACCTTGTCTTCGGTGACGATCAAATACCTACGGGACAAACCGGCACCTGACTCGCACTGCATCGACTTGTGCAATATTGAACTGCAGGGGATTGTTTTCTTATCGGCGCCCTTGGAGTTCTTGACGATGTCGGAGATGTTCCAGCGTGCTTTCTCGGTACTTTTCACCTGCACGAAGTCGATGTGCCTGTCCGATATGATGTCGATATCGTCTGTGACCTCGCACCGGACACTGCGGATAGTCTTGTCACGAAGCATTCGGGTGACATGGTAAGCGGCAACACAGTCCTGAAATAGGAAACCGTGCTTGGCGGCTACACCGCCTGAATCATTTGATTCCATCTCGACGTCCGTGACAATTTGCCGAGAATCTAGGGGATTCCTCCACCATAGTCCATTCGAATAACGGCACTTGGCCACCTAGGTGCCCGGAGGTAGGGTCTGACGAGATCTAACAATGCATCTAAGGCCCATTGAAAGAGCTCTTATTGCCGAGGCAGTCCAAACAGCGGAGGCGCCGCTGGTCAGGCACGAAGCTGAAATGAAAAGCTGCCCCCCATAGCGGAGCCTTGGTCGCCCTGCTCGATGGCCGATACCCGCAAGTGGCTTGCAGACCGAAAATTACACGGGCCTCCTGATGGCCTATGGCGTCAAAACAGTGGGTCGGGGCGGTTCCCGATGCGACCTCAGTCGAGTTGCCACGCTGGCTAGTGGACGAGCGCCGGCTGGCCGCTTGCTGCCGGCCGCGACCGGCAGCTTTGGGTTTTCTACGTCACAGCAATTCGATTCGAAAAAATCTCAGTCCTACATCACTGCAATGACATACCCACCACGGAGGCCTTCCATGTCATTGCAGTGCCCTCGCTGTAATTCCCCCAAGATCGCAACCCTGCATCCCGCCATGAAGATCGGTGCCCTCGTCGGCACGGTCGGTGGTGTCGCGCGTGGTGCTTCCGCCGCTCTCGCTGGTGGTCAGGCCGGCGCGGCAGTTGGCGCTCTCGCTGGTCCATTAGGTATTACCCTAGGTTCGTTGTCCGGCGCCATTCTTGGCGGCTTGGCTGGCGGTGTCGGCGGTTGTGCTCTGGGCGCCCAACTTGGCGACCAGTTGGATCGTCACGTGCTCGCCAACAACCTCTGCCTGATTTGCGGACATCGCTTCAACCTGCCGTCCTGATCGGCTTCGTTCTTCGCTCCCCTTCCCTTTTATCCCTTTCGCCGGTGCTGCGCGTTGCGCAGCGCTTTATGCCGGCTATTGCTCACAGGAAACTCATCATGGCTCATCTCGTAGAACGTATGGCGTATGTCGGCGAAGCTCCCTGGCATGGCCTGGGCAGTCGCCTGTCCCCGAAACAACCCCTGGAGGTCTGGCAACGCGAAGCTGGGATGGATTGGCAGATCCAGGAGAGCCCGGTCCACTTCAAAGCGGACTCGGTCGGCCACCTGGGCAGCATCCACTCCTTCCCCGAACAGAAGGTGCTCTACCGCTCCGACACCAAGGCCCCGCTCTCGGTGGTCTCCCAGCGTTACCAGGTGGTGCAGCCGCGGGAAGTGCTGGAGTTCTACCGCGACCTCACCCAGGTCTCCGGCTACGAGTTGGAAACCGCCGGCGTGCTCAAGGGCGGTCGTAAGTTCTGGGCGCTGGCACGCACCGGACAGAACACCTCGCTGAAAGGCAACGACCTGGTCAACGGCTACCTGCTGCTGGCCACCTCCTGCGATGGCACCCTGGCCACCACCGCCACGCCGACCACGGTGCGGGTGGTGTGCAACAACACCCTGACCATCGCCGTCGACGGCGCCATCCGGGCGATCAAGGTGCCGCATAGCACCCGCTTCGACGCCCAGGCGGTGAAGAAGCAACTGGGCATCGCCGTCTCGCAATGGGACGAGTTCATGTATCGCATGCGCCACCTGGCCGAGCGCAAGGTGCAATGGCACGAGGCGATGGGCTACTTCATGCAGGTGCTCTGCGATGCCCAACCCAGCAATCCGTTGCCGGATGCCCTACCGAACGAGCGCGCGCTGCGTCGGGTGCAAAGCCTGTACGAAGGCCGCGGCCGTGGCTCGCAATTGGAAGCCGCCAACGGTACTGCCTGGGGCCTGCTCAATGCCGTCACTGAGTACGTCGACCACGAGCGCCGCGCCCGTAGCAACGAGTACCGCATGGACTCGGCCTGGTTCGGCCAGGGAGCAGTGATCAAGCAACGCGCCCTGGATGCAGCCCTGCAGCTGGCGGCCTGACGGCAGCTCCCTCTTCTCGTTGTCCTTCTTCGCCCGCCCAGTTCTGCGACGACAGCAATGGCTCGCAGGTACCGCAGCATTGGGCGTTCCCTTCCACCCGCCGGGGTTCCGCTCCTGGGGAGTGGGCTCCGGTGTTTCATTGGAGGCCTCTCTCATGGGCTGGCTGTTCTCATCCTGTACCCGGTCAGAACTCATCCAAGATCTGATCCGCCCCGAAGACACGGCGCGGGCCAGTGTTCGTGTGCTTGTGCATACCTTGCGCGGCAATGTGCTGTGGTCCGTCAGCGAAGTGACGGCGAAAACCGAAGGCGTTCACCCAGACCTCGCTCCCGGCGAGTCCATGCGCTACATCCGCTGTGATCTGTTGCAACGCAGTGGCGGTGAGTGGGGGTACAAAGCCATGGATGAGTCCATGGCGCCGTACTACTACAGCTGCCCGCTGCGCTATCTCGACATGGCCAAGGAGCTCTCGCCCGGCTGGCGCGAGAAGGTTCGAGCCCATCACGCACGGCGACGGCAGTCGGTGACCGCCATGGCTGGCGGGACAACCCGGTAAGTGGGAGTGATCGCTGCGCCGCCTGGATACGGTCCTCCCATTGATGGCCTGACAGCCATTGCCCACTTCATTCCCCCGATGCCCGACCGGTTCTGCCGGCCGGGCATTTTTATGTCCGGAGAAAAATCCTCATGACTCATGCTCATTCCACGCCCAACAGGGCACGGCAGCGCCCTGCCCTGCGCCTGGTCGGCACCAAAGAGCTGTCCCGTGACGACTGGCTGGCGGTACGCAAGCACGGTATCGGTAGTTCGGACGCGGCGGCCGCGGTCGGCCTCAACCCCTACAAGTCGCAGCTGGAGCTGTGGCTGGAAAAGACTGGCCGCGATGCCGGACTACCCAAGAGCGATCCGAACGACGAGGACAGCCCGACCTACTGGGGCAACATCCTCGAACCCATAGTCGCCAACCACTACGCCCGGCGTACCGGCAACCGGGTGCGGCGGATCAATGCCGTGCTGCAGCACCCTGATTCCAAGTTGGACTGGATGCTGGCCAACATCGACCGCGAGGTGATCGGCGCCAGCGACGTCCAGATCCTCGAATGCAAGACGGCTGGCATCAACGGAGCCCGTCTCTGGAAGGAAGGCGTGCCGGTGTACGTGCAGTTGCAGGTGATGCACCAGTTGGCCGTCACCGGCAAGCAGGCGGCCGACGTGGCCGTGCTACTCGGCGGCCAGCACCTGGAGATCCACCGCATCGAGCGCGATGAGGAGCTCATCGGCCGGCTGATCGATCTGGAGCGCGACTTCTGGGGCTACGTACAACGCGATACGCCACCGCCGGCGGATGGCACCGACTCGGCGGAGCAGGCTCTACGTTGCCTGTACCCGGAGGACCATGGCCACACCCTGGACTTCACCCAGGATCCGGTGTTGTCGGCCGCCTTCGACGAGTTGCAGGCCGTCCGCGCCAGCCTGGAATTACAGAACAAGCGCGAAGCCGAACTGAAGCAACAACTGCAGCAGGCCATGGGTGATGCCAGCCGGGCCTTGTTCACCAACGGCACGGTGTCCTGGCGCAAGGCCAAGGACAGCGTGGTGCTCGATGTGCCGCGGCTGCTCAAGGAAAAGCCCTACCTGCTGGTGCGCTACCCCACCACCAAAACCGGCAGCCGGCGCTTCCTGATTACCTGATTTCGATTCCCCCCTTGACCACCTCGGCGTTTCCCCTGCGCCGGGGTGGTCTTTTTTATTCATCCACTGGAGAACCACCATGCTCAAAGGCTTGGCCATTACCCCGCCGATGCTCGGGCGGATTTCCATCGGCAAGGTCGTCGAGAAGAACGGCAAGCGCCTGCCGGAGAAAGACGATCAATTCACCCTGACCTCGCAGGTCCAGCTGCGCGACGGCTGGCTACCCCATCCCCTAGACGAGGAACTGCGCAAAGCGCAGGGCGGCAAGATCCGCAGCATTCCGATCCGCCTGCTGTTCAACGCGCCGGAGCTGAACTTCCGCGCGGAGTACTGCCTGTTCGATCGGCAGTCCGGACGGCCGCTGTGTGTCGGCAACGGCGAAACCTGCAAGCGCCGCAGCCAGGACGGTATCGCCTCGCTGCCCTGCCCTTCGCCGGATGGCTGTCCGTTGGCAAAGGGCGGTGCCTGCAAGCCCTATGGTCGCCTCAACGTCGCCATCGGCGATGAGGATCCGCTAGGGTGCTTCGTGTTCCGCACCACCGGCTTCAACAGCATCCGCACCCTGGCAGCCCGGCTGCAGTACCTGCAGGCGATTTCCGGCAACCGCCTGGCGTGCCTGCCGCTGGAGCTACGCCTGCGTGGGAAGTCCACCCGACAAAGCCACGGCTCGCCGATCTTCTACGTCGACATCACGGTACGCAGTGGGCTGTCGATGGAGGAAGCGCTGCAGCAGGCGCGGGAACTCGATGAAGCGCGCCAGGCCTCCGGCTTCGACCAGGTGGCGCTGGATGCCACCGCACGGCTGGGCTTTGCCAATGGTGCCTTCGAGGACAGCGATGAGGAGACCGGAGCCATCGCCGAGGAGTTTTTCCCGGAGCCGACTCCTGAATCGCCCCCTTCAACTGTTCCTGCAGCAGAGCCACACACTGCACCGAAAACCACCCTGTCGACGCTGCTGAAAGCCCGCGCCGAAGCTCGGGCCCAACACGCCGCGGAGTGACATCCGCGGCATCACCACCATTCAACCTACGAGGAGGATCGCGCCATGAACCTGGTGCGCTTCATTGGTTTGCTGTTCGTGTTCATCGGTGTGCTGGCCAGCTGTGCAGTGGCTGTTGTGCTGCTGGTACTCATGTTGCGCTTCTGGCCACTACTACTAGTGATCAGTGCCGCCTGCGCAGTCTTCAATAAATTCTTAGAAGGAGGCACGCCGGCTAATCAACCGGGGCAATTGAAGGAGCCAGTCTAACTAGCAAGCAATTCGTCGAGGTATTGCAGCAGTTGTATGCGCTTCGAAGCCTCTAACTGATGAAACTTGGTCAGAAGCTCAGCCTCGTCTTCCTCAGTCGAATAGAAGTAGGCCGCCGGAACCCCGAGAACCAACCCCAAACGCTCGACAAAGTCGGGTGTGGGAATGCGTTTCCCCAGTTCGTAGCGGTTCATGCGCGCGCTAGCAGACATCTCGTCCAAACCAGCCTCTAGCCCGAGACGCTCCTGCGAGAGCCCAACTCGCATCCGGGCCTGCTTGATTCGGCTTCCCAGCACCGACATCCCGATAACTCGCTGCAAAAGCAGCATCGTGCATGTTGGTACTTCACCAAATACTACCGTTTTGGTAGTGTCGCGATGACACTAGGACCCGAACGGATACCTGCGCCCTCATTACAAGGACCAGTCCCTATGCGTAAACACATTTTCACCTCCACATTGCTCAGCCTGATATTCATTACCGCCGCTCACGCCGGCACCAATGAATGGAGCGCCAGCTACACCCAGGGCGTCGAGGAGCACCTGGTCGCCGACGGCCACGGCAACCAGTTGAACATCACCTGCCCGGACGATGACGAAAGCCCCGTCTCCGCCTACGCCACCCTCGCCGGCAAGCGCTACTCCTCCGAAAAAGATGGCTTCGACGTCATCGTCGACGGCACCACCTTCAGCAATCCCTTCTACACCGACTGCGAAGCCTGCAGCTCCAGCTTCCCGGGCTTCTGGGCCGCGCTGCGCAAGGCCCGCACCCTGCAGCTCAGTGCCGGTGGCCAGACGGTGACACTTCCGACCCAGAACCTTCCCCAGGTTCTCCAGCCCCTGACCAGCAAGAAAAACCTCTGCCGCTCCGCCTGGTAGCCCGGAGCTCTTTCACAGGAATCCTTTCGATGAAGAAGTACCTCCCCCTGCTCCTGATCGTCGCCGCGCTGACCGGTTGCGACTCCAAGCCCCCTATCACCGTTGAACTGGGACAGAACGAAATGTGGGGCAGCCCCCAGCTCCAAATCACCTCCAAGAAGAACGAGGTCACCATCAACAGCGTGGAAGTGAACCGAGGGAACTGTAAGCGCTACGTCTGGGAAGACCTTCCGCACAAGATGGCCTTCGGCGAAGTGCTGAAAGTCGATTCCCGCTACTGTCAGAAGGTCGTCGAGGTTTCCATTTCCACCAGCGAAGGTGACTACGAATTCAGCTTCGACAGCTAATACCCAGCCTCCGCTAACCCCCACTCGGAATACCCAACTCCGCCCACGGCCATCGTCTGGCCGTGGGCGGAGCGGGGACCTTTTTGTTTTTTGAAAACCCAGGAGCTGCCCATCGAGACACACCCCAAAAGAACAAAGCACCACGGCCATACACACTCAAGGATCTGAACGCATGACACCGACATACCGTAAAACCCTGCTCGCCCTGGCCATTTCCGCCAGTACCCTTCCCCTCGCCGCCCAGGCACTGACGCTGACCAACAGCGGCCTGAATAGCGAAGGCAACACCTACACCGACAGCACCGAAGTGACCGGTGCCTTCACGGGCAGCGACCAGCCTCTTCGTTTTTACAGCGACACCTTCAACCACGACCTGGTGCTCAATGCCCAGGTGCAAGCCACGGGCGATGACCTCAACGGTGTCGACCTGTCCTACGCTGGCGACGATGACACGCCTTCGCCCATCGGCGCGCCGACTGAAGTCTTCGGCAACCTGCAGAACAAGGGCAACATCACGGTGAAGGGCGCTGGTGTCACCGGTCTACTCATTGATCCGGCCACCATTCACGGCAACCTGGTCAATGAAGGCACCCTGCAGGTGACCGGTGGTGTCCTCGAGGGCGATGGCATTCGCGGCCTCAAGTTCGCCGGCCAGTCGGTGTTGCAGGGTGACCTGGTCAACGCTGCGAGCGGCAAGATCCTCGCCGATGGCGACGAGGCCACGGGCATCCAGCTCAAGGGCGGCAGCATCGGCGGCAAGCTGATCAACAACGGCCTGATCCAGGTCAGCGGTACAAAATCGACGGGCGTTCTCGCTACCTATGACGATGACATGGGTGGCCCGGATCGGCTGGACCTCGGCGGGATCGAGAACCATGGCAGCATCGTGGCCAGCGGCGATGATGCAACCGCGTTGCGTCTCGACGGTGTGAGCTTTGCCAGCGCGCCGGTGCAGGTGCTCAACACCGGCACGATCCAGGCTGACGATGCCGCCATCGAGGTCGGTGCCTTCGACATCGACAGCGCGAATGCCAGCAATCCCCTGGTCATCCAGAACAACGGCAACCTGATCTCCAAGGACGAAGCCATCGATGCCTCCCAGGCCAGTGGCGGTGTACACCTGGTGTGGAATGCCGGCAGCATCACCGGCAACCTGATCGACCTATCCAATATCGAAGTGAACGGTGACGTGACCTTCAATGGCACCGACGCCAGTACCGATGGCGCGAACATCCGCCTGAAGGACGCCGGTTGGCTGGATGTCGGCAGCGATGCGGGCAACACGCCGGCGCACCTGGAGTTCGGTCAGCCGCACACCACTATCCAGGGCAACCTGGACGTGGCCGGCAACTCCTCGCTGGGGCTCAACCTGAGCACAGCCACGGATCCGAACAAGGCCGTGGTTGCGGTCTCCGGTACCGCAGAGTTTGCCAAGGGCTCGCAAATCCAACTGGCGGCCCAGGGCAACGACTTCAAGGCCCAGGGTACGACCTATACCCTGGTCCAGGCCGGCACCCTGCAGGATGAAGGCGTAAGCGTGACCAGCCGCTCGGCCCTGCTGAACGTCGACACCGTCAGCAGCGGCGACAACCAGATCGTGGCCAAGGTCAGCACCAAGAGCCAGGACGAAGTGGGCGATGTGATCGGCCAGATCGGTGGCTCAGCCAACGCCCAACGTGCGGGCGCGGCCTTCAGCCAAGTGGTGACCGGGCTGGCACAGAGCAATCCCAACGATCCGGTGTTCCAAGCCTACGTGAATGCCTCGCAGGATCCGGCAGCGCTGAAGAAATTGGCTGAGCAGTTGGCCCCCGAGGTGAACGGTGGCGCAACCCAAGCCGCCACCAGTGGGCAGACGCTGGTGAGCAATGTTACCGGCAATCGCACCAGCAGCCTGCGCGGTGCGTCCTCTGGCGACACGCTGCAGAACACCGGCATCTGGGCCCAGGCGTTGTATAGCGATGCGAACCAGGACCTGCGTGATGGTGTGGCCGGCTTCAACGCCTACAGCCGTGGCATCGCCATCGGCGCCGATGGCAAGCTCACCGACCAGTTGACCCTGGGCGTGGCCTACAGCGTCCTGCATACCAGAGTGAACAGCGACAGCGGGAACACCACCGATGTCGATGGCAATGCCCTCACCCTGTACAGCGGTTTCGAACAGGGCAACTACTTCGTCGACGCCAACCTGAGCTATGGCCTCAACGACAACGAGAGCAAGCGACGCATCGCCAGCACCACGGCCAAAGGCGACTACGACAGTCAGGTCCTGGGAGCCAACGTCGTCGGTGGCTACACCTATCACCTGAACGAGCAGTTCCTGGTCGAGCCGCGCCTAGCCGCACGCTATGCGCGCGTCGATATCGACGGCTACCACGAGAAAGGCTCGTCGGCAGCGCTCAAGGTGGATAGCCAACGCTACGAAGTGGCGGAACTCGGTGCTGGTGTGCGGGTAGCCGGAGACTTCCAGGTCGGTAACGGCAACCTGCAGCCGCAAGCCAAGCTGATGGCCTACCATGACTTCGCCGCGGACAAAGCCCAGAGCACCTCGACTTTTGTGCTGGGTGGTACGCCCTTCGTGAGCCAGGGCGCCAAGGCGGTGCGCAACAGCTACGAAGCGGGTGTCGGTGCGGACTATCACCTGGGTGCGGTTACTGTCGGGGTCAGTTACGACTACACCGGCAAGACCGACTTCAATGCCGACACCTTCACCGCCAAGGTCCGTTACGACTTCTGATGAGCCACTACCTTTCCGGCCCACGTGCGTGGGCCGGTTTTCTTCGAGTTATCCCAACGCTGCTGCTCGGCGTCCTCCTCGTCGGCTGCCAGTCGCCCCGCGAGGCACTGCAGCAGTTGGCGGATGAGCATGGGCGGCAACTGGAGATACTGTCGGGGCAGCCGTTCCCGTTGGCCATGCTTCCACCGCAGAGCACCACGAAAGCCACTCGTTTACGCGTCTACCTGGAAGGTGATGGCCACGCCTGGGCCACGGCGACGCAGCCCAGCTTGGATCCGAGTCCGCACAATCTACTGGTGGCACAGCTGGCCGTGGACGATCCGACACCGAATGCCTACCTGGCTCGGCCCTGCCAATTCGTCACTGCACCGGCCTGTGAACCCTCGCTCTGGACCAATCGGCGGTTTTCCCAGGAAATCGTCACCAGCCTCAGTCAGGCACTGGACCAACTGAAGCAGCGTTATGGCAATCGGGAATTCGAGCTGGTGGGGTATTCCGGAGGCGCAGCGTTGGCACTGCTGCTGGCAGCCCAACGGAAGGATGTTGCTCAGGTCCAGACTCTAGCGGGCAATCTCAGCCCACGGCTTTGGGCGCAAATGAAAGGGTTCTCGCTCCTCAGCGGCTCGCTGGATCCGTTGGACTATCAGTGTCGGCTGGCATCGATACCACAGCGGCACTTGGTGGGGGACGCAGACGACGCGGTCCCCGCATCGCTAGCCACGACCTACTTGGTGCGGCTGCATCCATATGTCTGCAGTCAGGTTGTAATCTCTCCTGCTACAGATCACCAGCAAGGCTGGGAGACTGCCTGGAAAACATGGCGAGATAAGCCGTTAAGCTGCAAGAGCAACTGGCCAAAACACCTACGACATCAACAATCTGATCGCCCTCAGCGAAGCAAGCCTGGCCCGCTATCGGCCGATTCTGTTGAAAAAGTCGGTTCTGCGGCAGCCAGCCAAGTGCGCCTGCTGTCGAAGTGCCTGCAAGCCACTTCAAGTTGCGGTTCGGCGTTTCACTGAGCGTCCGGACTCAGGTTTGAGGGTTAATTCAAAGGTTTCTGCTCGCAGCAGGCATAACTATCCCGTGAGCGGTGGCCCTTGAGGCAAGGGCTTGGCCATACGGCGCAGATTCTGCACTGTCGCCGCCAAGGTGAATTCGTCAGTGGTACCTGTCAGGCACAGTCTTTCGCTCGCAGCGAGAGACGAGGTACATAGCAAGACACTGTCCGAAGGAGGCTTACCTCAACTTCAGGAGCAGGAGTGTTCCCCCATCAGGAGTGGCTGGCTAGCGTCGGCCCTTTCGCGCAGGAAATTCCAGGTGGCTTTCATCCGAGCAATATCCTTAAGCTCGATAGGCATCAGCATCCAGAAGGTACGAGTGAAGGATATCTGCTCGCCAAGCACGCACTGCAGGCGCGCATCGGCGTCCGCCGCGAACGACGGTAGAATAGCAATCCCCGCCCCCGCAACCGTAGCCTGATGCTGGGCCAAAATACTGGTACTGCGCAGAGCGATGTGCAGGGGCTTGCCGATCTCCTCGAGATAGAACAGCTCCTTGCTATACAGCAGATCATCTATATAGCTGACAAAGCTGTGCTGGCGTAGATCCTCCCCGCTACGTATCGTCGGGTGGTGCTCAAGGTAGTCACTTGAGGCGTACAACTTGAGCACGTAGTCAGTCAATTTGGTGATGATGAACGGCCCACGCTCAGGCCGCTCCAAAGTGATCACAATATCGGCCTCACGTCGCGATAGATGCACCATGCGCGGTACTGCCAGCAGATCAATTCCCAAGTTCGGGTGTTGTTGAGTGAATTCAGCCAGTTGTGGGCCGAGCATTAGCGCACCGTAGCCCTCTGTCGCACCAATGCGTACATGACCAGACAGGCTCTCCCGCTGGCTCTCATGGGTCTTTTCAATGGTAGAGAAGGCACTCTCCATAGCCTCAGCCTGTGGCAGCAGGTCACGCCCCGCCTCGGTCAGGCTGTAACCGGCAACTCCACGCAAAAACAGTTGCGCATCCAAGAGCTTCTCCAACGCCTGAATGCGCCGCGCCACCGTCGTGTAATTGACCCCCAATCGACGGGCCGCAGCACTCAATGTGCCAACGCGAGAAAGCTCAAGGAAATAACGCAGATTGTCCCAGTCCATTCATTCGCCTCATGACTATGCAAAAACGCATATGAGCCCTGCATTTATCCGCATTGATACAGATAAAAACGCACCCTAGCATCATTGCCTGAACCTTATAAAGCCGCCCCTCCATATCTGCTCTTAAAAGCCGGAGCCATAAGCAATGACCGCGCAAGCCAATACTCAGAATGCGATCCCCACCATCAAGCTGTTGATCGGTGGCGAACTCGTCGAATCGAAGACCACCCAGTGGCGCGAGGTAATCAACCCCGCTACCCAGGAAGTGCTGGCCCGCGTGCCCTTCGCCACCGAAGATGAGATGAACGCAGCCGTGGCCGCCGCCAGGACCGCGTTCAAGACCTGGAAGAAGACCTCAATCGGTGCCCGCGCACGCATCTTCCTCAAGTACCAGCAACTGATCCGCGAGAACATGAAGGAACTGGCGGCGATCCTCACTGCCGAGCAAGGCAAGACTCTGGCTGACGCCGAAGGCGACGTGTTCCGCGGCCTCGAGGTGGTCGAGCACGCCGCGGCCATCGGCAATCTGCAACTGGGCGAGTTGGCCAACAACGTGGCCGGCGGCGTCGACACCTTCACCCTGCTGCAGCCGTTGGGCGTGTGCGCCGGGATCACCCCGTTCAACTTCCCTGCGATGATCCCGCTGTGGATGTTCCCCATGGCTATCGCCACCGGTAACACCTTTGTCCTCAAACCCTCCGAGCAGGACCCGATGGTGACCATGCGCCTGGTCGAACTGGCCCTGGAGGCCGGCGTCCCGGCCGGGGTACTCAACGTCATCCATGGCGGAGCCGAGGCGGTCAACCTGATCTGCGACCACCCGGACATCAAAGCCGTTTCCTTCGTCGGCTCGACCAAGGTCGGCACCCACGTCTACAACCGCGCCTCGCTGGCCGGCAAGCGTGTGCAGTGCATGATGGGTGCGAAGAACCACGCCATTATCCTGCCCGACGCCAACAAGGAGCAGACACTCAACAACCTCGCCGGAGCCGCCTTCGGCGCGGCCGGCCAACGGTGCATGGCACTATCGGTAGCGATTCTGGTGGGTGAAGCACAAAGTTGGCTGCCGGAGTTGGCCGAAAAGGCTAAGTCGCTCAAGGTCAGTGCCGGTGTCGAACCAGGCACCGATGTCGGCCCGGTGGTTTCCTGTGCCGCCCTGGACCGCGTCAGCGGCCTCATCGAGCGCGGTGTTAACGAGGGTGCGGAACTGGTGTTGGACGGTCGCAAACCGGAGGTTTCCGGTTACTCCAAAGGCAACTTCGTCGGCCCGACCATCTTCTCTGGCGTCACCCCAGAGATGAGTATCTACAAGGAAGAGATTTTCGGCCCGGTCCTCTGCGTAATGCACGCTGCAACCCTGGACGAAGCCATTGAGCTGATCAACGCGAACCCCAACGGTAACGGCACAGCCATCTTCACCCGCTCTGGCGCCGCTGCCCGCCACTTCCAGGAAGAGATCGACGTCGGCCAGGTGGGTATCAATGTGCCGATTCCTGTACCGGTACCGATGTTCTCTTTCACCGGCTCGCGCGCTTCCAAACTCGGCGACCTCGGCCCCTACGGCAAGCAGGTAGTGCAGTTCTACACCCAGACCAAGACCGTCACCCAACGCTGGTTCGACGAAAACGAAGTGGGTGGCACCGTCAACACCACCATCAACCTGAAATGATCCGGCGCGGCCGGCGCCCTGTTGCGCCGGCTGCTTGCTAGGAGGCAAAGATATGCAGCTGGAAACCCTACTGATGGACATCGAGGACCGGGTCGGGCTGATCACCCTGAACCGCCCGAAAGCGCTCAATGCGCTGAACAGCCAGTTGATCGCTGAACTCAACCAGGCTCTCGACCACTTGGAAAACGACCCGGCCATCGGCTGCATCGTCATCACCGGTTCGCCCAAGGCTTTCGCCGCCGGCGCCGACATCAAGGAAATGGCCGACCTGACCTTTCCTCAGATCTATCTGGACGATTTCTTCGCAGCGGCCGATCGCATCGCCAACCGGCGCAAGCCGATTATCGCCGCTGTGGCAGGTTACGCCCTGGGCGGCGGCTGCGAACTGGCGCTGATGTGCGACTTCATCTACGCCGCCGATAATGCCCGCTTCGGTCTGCCGGAAATCACCCTCGGCGTGCTGCCGGCAATCGGCGGCACCCAGCGCCTGACCCACGCCCTAGGTAAATCCAAAGCCATGGAGCTATGCCTGACCGGTCGCCAGTTGAATGCAGAGGAGGCCGAGCGCGCCGGTTTGGTCGCCCGCATCTTCCCGCTCGACCATTTGCTCGAAGAAACCCTCAAGGTCGCTCAGGGCATCGCCGCCAAATCACTGACCGCCACCCTTATGGTCAAGGAAAGCATCAACCGCGCTTTCGAGGGCAGTCTCAGCGAAGGCCTGCGGTTCGAGCGTCGGGTGTTCCACGCGATCTTCGCCACCTTCGATCAGAAGGAAGGCATGGCTGCCTTCGTCGAGAAGCGGCAGGCACAGTTCAAGCATTGCTGACTTAACAAGAACAAGAGGTTTCCACCATGCATATCGGTTTTCTCGGTCTCGGCAACATGGGTGCCCCCATGGCCCGCAATCTGCTCAAGGCCGGTCACAGGCTGAGTGTCTTCGACCTTTCCGCCAGCGCGGTCGCCGGCCTGGTCGAAGCCGGCTCGACATCAGCCGCATCCCCCGCTGCACTGGCGCAAAGTGATGTCGAGGTGATCATCACCATGCTACCGGCGGCCCCCCATGTGAAGGGTGTCTACCTTGGCACCGATGGCCTGCTGGCCAACGTCCGTCCCGGTGTGCTGCTGATCGACTCCTCGACCATCGATCCCCACAGTGCTCGCGAGGTGGCCAATGCGTCCCTCGCCCAAGGCAACCCGATGCTCGACGCACCAGTCTCCGGCGGAACTGGTGGAGCGACAGCTGGCACTCTGACTTTCATGGTTGGAGGTGCTCGAGGCGACTTCGAGCATGCCCAGCCAATCCTTGCCGCGATGGGCAAGAATATCGTGCACTGCGGCGGGACCGGTAACGGTCAGGTTGCCAAAGTCGCCAACAACATGCTGCTAGGAATCTCGATGATCGGCGTGGCCGAAGCCATGGCCCTCGGCGTTGCCCTAGGCATGGATGCCAGCGTGCTGGCCGGGGTGATCAATACCTCCAGCGGTCGCTGCTGGAGTTCGGATACCTACAACCCCTTCCCTGGCGTCATGGACAATGCTCCGGCATCGCGCGGCTATAGCGGCGGCTTCGGCACCGACCTGATGCTCAAGGACCTAGGCCTCGCCACCGAGGCGGCCAGGCAGGCACATACACCGGTGCTGCTTGGCGCGGCAGCACAGCAGCTCTATCAGGCCTTCAGCCTGCAAGGCAACGGAGCCCTGGACTTCTCCGCCATCATCAACCTATACCGCAAGCAAGAGGCATGAGCATGAGCGATGCCGAAGCCCCGGTACTGGTCGAAGTGCGCAATCGTGTCGGCCACCTGACGCTGAACCGCCCAGCAGGACTGAACGCGCTGACACTGCCGATGATCCGCATCTTGCAGCAACAGTTGCAGGCTTGGGCGGACGACCAGGCGATCCTCGCCGTGGTGCTGCGCGCCAATGGCGAAAAAGCCTTCTGCGCCGGCGGAGACATTCGTGCACTGTACGATAGCTACCGGGCCGGCACTGACCTGCAGCACATCTTCTTTGAAGAAGAATACGCCCTTGACCAATACATCCACGGCTACCCCAAACCCATTGTCGCGCTGATGGATGGCTTCGTTCTCGGTGGCGGCATGGGCCTGGTCCAAGGCGCAGCGCTAAGAGTCGTCACCGAGCGAGTGAAGATGGGCATGCCGGAAACCGGTATCGGCTATTTCCCGGATGTTGGCGGTAGCTATTTCCTCCCTCGCCTGCCGGGTGAGCTGGGTCTCTATCTCGGGATCACCGGCATCCAAATCCGTGCCGCCGATGCCCTGTATGCACGACTTGCCGACTGGTGCCTCCCAAGCGCACAGATCAGCGAATTCGATCGCCGTCTAGATCAGATCATCTGGGTCCACCCTCCGCGGGAGACACTAGCGGGTCTGCTTTCCAGCCTGGCCAACAACCGCCTGCCGGGGGCAGAGCTCAAGACCCTGCATCCAGCCATCGACAAGCACTTTGCGCAACCCGACCTGGCTGCGGTCCGCGCCTCACTACAGGCAGAGAGCCGTCCTGAGTACCAGGATTGGGCTGAGCAAACGGTCGCATTGCTCAACAACCGCTCGCCGCTAGCCATAAGTACCACCCTGAAACTGCTGCGCCTGGGCCGAACCTTGTCTCTGGCCAACTGCTTCGAGTTGGAACTACACCTCGACCGACAATGGTTTGCCAAGGGCGACCTCATGGAAGGAGTGCGTGCACTCCTCATCGACAAAGACAAGACGCCACGCTGGAACCCTCCAACCCTGGAGCAACTCGATGCCAGCCGCGTAGACGAGTTCTTTGACGGCTTCCAGCCCGCCCAAACATGACACTGCGCACCTAAGTCGTACTTCAAAAAATAGAGAAAACTCGATGCATGACCTCGAATTGAGCGAAGAACAACGCATGATCCGCGACATGGCCCGCGACTTCGCTCGCAGTGAGATTGCCCCCAGGTCACAAGCCTGGGAAAAGGCGGGATGGATCGACGACGCCGTGGTGGCGCAGATGGGCGAGTTGGGGTTGCTTGGCATGGTAGTGCCAGAAGAATGGGGTGGCACCTATGTCGACTATGTTGCCTACGCTCTGGCGGTAGAAGAAATTTCCGCTGGTGATGGTGCCACCGGAGCGCTCATGAGCATCCATAACTCTGTCGGTTGCGGACCCGTCCTGCTCTACGGCACTCGGGCACAGAAGAATGAATGGCTACCGGGCCTGGCTAGCGGACAGGCCATAGGTTGTTTCTGCCTGACGGAACCACAGGCAGGTTCCGAAGCACACAATCTCCGTACCCGAGCCGAACTTCGAAATGGACAGTGGGTACTTAGCGGCGCCAAGCAGTTCGTCAGCAATGGTAAACGCGCCAAGTTGGCGATTGTCTTTGCTGTCACAGATCCAGAGCTGGGTAAAAAAGGACTCTCCGCTTTCCTGGTGCCAACCGACACCCCCGGTTTCGTGGTCGATCGCAGTGAGCACAAGATGGGCATCCGCGCCTCCGATACCTGTGCAGTAACGCTAAACGACTGCCACATCCCCGAAGACAGCCTGCTAGGCGAACGCGGTAAGGGGCTGGCAATTGCCCTCGCCAATCTCGAAGGTGGGCGTATCGGTATTGCCGCCCAGGCTTTAGGTATAGCGCGAGCTGCATTCGAAGCGGCCTTGGGATATGCCCGCGAACGCATCCAATTCGGCAAACCCATCATCGAACACCAGAGCGTAGCCAACCTGCTCGCCGATATGCATACCCAACTCAATGCTGCGCGCCTATTGGTGTTACATGCAGCACGGCTAAAGAGTGCCCGGGTTCCCTGCCTATCAGAAGCCTCGCAGGCCAAGCTGTTTGCCTCGGAAATGGCTGAGCGAGTCTGTTCCAAGGCCATTCAAGTGCATGGTGGCTACGGCTACCTGGAGGACTACCCGGTAGAGAAATATTACCGCGACGCCCGCATAACCCAGATTTACGAAGGCGCAAGCGAAATCCAACGCCTGCTGATCGCCCGCGAGTTGGCTCACTATGCCCTGTGAGCCTCATTACGCCGGCGATTTTCCATAGCCCTACTTTTTCCATTTCCACGAGAAGCCCTTTATGAAAATCCTTGTTGCCGTTAAACGAGTGGTCGACTACAACGTCAAGGTCCGCGTCAAGGCGGACAACTCCGGCGTCGATCTCGCCAACGTGAAAATGTCCATGAACCCCTTCTGCGAAATCGCCGTGGAAGAGGCCGTGCGTCTGAAGGAAAAAGGCGTCGCCACTGAAATCGTCGCCGTTTCCGTCGGCCCGACCGCGGCCCAGGAACAACTGCGCACCGCCCTGGCCCTGGGCGCCGACCGCGCCATCCTGGTCGAGATCAACGAAGAACTGAATTCCCTGGCCATCGCCAAGGCCCTGAAGGCCGTGGTCGACAAAGAGCAGCCGCAGTTGGTCATCCTCGGCAAGCAGGCCATCGACAGCGACAACAACCAGACCGGCCAGATGCTGGCCGCGCTGACCGGCTACGCCCAGGGCACCTTCGCCTCCAAGGTCGAAGTGGCTGGCGACAAGGTCAACGTCACCCGTGAAATCGACGGCGGTCTGCAGACCGTTGCGCTGAACCTGCCGGCGATCGTCACCACCGACCTGCGCCTGAACGAGCCGCGCTACGCGTCGCTGCCAAACATCATGAAAGCGAAGAAGAAGCCGCTGGACGTGGTGACCCCGGACGCCCTCGGCGTTTCCACCGCTTCCACCGTGAAGACTCTGAAAGTGGAAGCTCCGGCTGCCCGCAGCGCCGGCATCAAGGTCAAGTCCGTGGCTGAACTGGTCGAGAAACTGAAGAACGAGGCGAAAGTAATCTGATGGCTATCCTGGTAATCGCTGAGCACACTGCTTCTGCAAACGAGAGCGGCGTCCTGGTCCCCGCGACGCTCAATACCGTGACGGCCGCGAAGCGGATCGGTGGCGATGTCGCCGTGCTGGTCGCCGGCCAGAACGTCGGCGCCGTGGCCGAAGCCGCCGCCAAGATCGCGGGCGTTGCCAAGGTGCTGGTCGCCGACAACGCCGCCTACGCCCACCAACTGCCGGAGAACGTCGCTCCGCTGGTCGCTGCTCTTGTTAAAGAGAGCGGGGGCAAGGGCTACAGCCACATCCTGGCCGCCGCCACCACCAACGGCAAGAACTACCTGCCGCGCGTCGCCGCGCTGCTGGACGTCGACCAGATCTCCGAGATCATCGACGTGGTCAGCGCCGACACCTTCAAGCGCCCGATCTACGCCGGCAACGCCATCGCCACCGTGCAGTCCTCGGCTCCGGTCAAGGTCATCACCGTGCGCACCACTGGCTTCGACGCCGTCGCCGCCGAAGGCGGTTCGGCTGCCGTCGAGCAGGTTTCCGGCCCGGCCGATGCCGGCAAGTCCGCCTTCGTCGGCGAAGAGCTGGCCAAGTCCGACCGTCCGGAGCTGACCGCCGCCAAGATCGTGGTCTCCGGTGGCCGCGGCATGGGCAACGGCGACAACTTCAAGATCCTCTACGCCCTGGCCGACAAGCTGGGCGCCGCCGTCGGCGCTTCCCGCGCCGCGGTCGACGCCGGCTTCGTGCCGAACGACATGCAGGTCGGCCAGACCGGCAAGATCGTCGCCCCGCAGCTCTACATCGCCGTGGGCATCTCCGGTGCCATCCAGCACCTGGCGGGCATGAAGGACTCGAAAGTCATCGTGGCCATCAACAAGGACGAAGAGGCGCCGATCTTCCAGGTCGCCGACTACGGCCTGGTGGCGGACCTGTTCGAGGCCGTGCCGGAACTAGGACAGGCAATCTGAGGCCCGGCGCCCCGGCAGGCACAAGCATCTGCTCATACCGCGGATGCATCACTGGACATCCGGCAGAACAGGCTTATCCAAACCCTTCACCGGAGAATAACCAGTGCACATTGGTGCCCCCTTGAGGGCATGCGCGGGTAGCCGCAATCCCGGAAACCATCAAGAAGCTGATCGGCCAAGGCCACCGGGCGAAGGTCAGAGCGATGCTGGTATCAATGCCTGCCAGTCGGACTGCGCCTTCGAAGCCGCCCGCGTACTGATCCTCGACGCCGGCCTGCAGGCCATAGCCACGGCCAGACGCCTGAGCTCGGTGATCGTGACCTCGGACCTACGCCCGGCGGTGAAGGAGCAGATCGAATTCTTCGGCGCACCAGACTGACGAGGAGGTCAGTGCGCCGAAGGCGCCGGTTATATCTGGTCGACCTGCTGGTCGCCTTCATGCAAAGCCTGATCGGCCTGCGAGCAGCACAGCCCGATTTTCGTCGACGGACAAAATCGGGCAGTTCATGACTTTGCTTCTGCTGCAAATGCTGACTCCCTGCCGCTCGAAGTAAATCGGACATTTCAGCAGATTCGCATAGGCGATTACGTCAACGGGTCGTTCGTGCCTGGAAAGCGCCTCGAACGGCCCCTGGCTTGCCGGCATTCCAATTACAGCAGCGGCCCGGCAACGAGCGTATCGAGGGTCCGGTAGATTGGCGATGCTCCGCCAGTGTCGAAGCTGGAGGAAAGGGGAAAGTCCTCGAGGGTTTCGGCAAGCATCACCGTGGGGGAACTTGAGATCGGGCGGGAAGAACGTGCGAAGCGATGCAAGGCATCACCCGGCCCTGCTCATCCACCGGCATCACATAGCCGAGGACTACATCGTCGATCAACACGGTATCGAGCCTGTACCGTGCCATCAGCTCAAAGAAGCTCATCGAGAACAACAAAAAGCATAGCCCTGCACAACACGCGCAAGGCCATGCTACTTCTTTCAGAAGCCCCGTATCGTCACTTCTCCAGCACACCGAGCTGGGACTTGCCTAGGATGTCGTACACCACATCACCGGCCAGGGGCTGGTAGATGCCGGCGCGGGCATCACGGAACGCACGCTCGAGCGCACCACCACGGCGGATGGCGCTGCCGCCGGTCAGGCGCATGGCGATGTCGCTGACCTTGATCGCAGCCTCGGTGGCGGCGATCTTGGCGATCGAGATGCGTGCCGGCCGTTCGGAGGCGCTCCAGGTCGCGTCCACCCCTTCGGACAGCAGGGTGGCGGTTCCCTTGAGCACGCGCTCGGCCATTTCCAGCTCGACCAGGGCCTGACCCAGTTGGTGCTGGACATAGCCGGTGTCACGCACCATCACGTTTTCGCCGGAAACGGTATGGCCCAGCGATTTCTTGGCCAGCGAGTCGCGAACCAGGCGATAGGCGCGATCGGCGATCCCCAAGTAGACGCCGCCGAACGGGAACGCCACCCACTCCATCTCGCCCACCAGGCCGGTACGGAACGGGCCCGCATAGCACTCGGCGGAAACCGGCACCTTGTCCATCACGCAGGTATGGGTACCCGATGCACGCATGCTGAACGTATCCCAAGTGTAGTCGATGCTCATCCCCGGCTGGTTGGCCGGCACGATGAACACCGACTCGCGGGCGGCATGCTCCTTGTAGTCTTCCGGAAGCTTGCCATCGGCATCGGTGATGGTGGCGTTGAAAGTGACGATGTCCGCGCCTTCAATGAAGGTCGCCCAGTTCTTTTTCCCCGACACCAGCCAGCCACCGTTGCCATCAGGAACGGCGATGGTATCTGCAATGGTCGAGAAGCCGGCGCGCTGCTCACTGAAAGGCCCGGAAATCAGGGCCTGCTCCTCGACGATCTGCTTGAACAGACGGGCACGCGGCTCTTCCGGCAGCATGCCGCTGAAAATCCCCACCATGACATGGTGCATGTTGAACGAAAGAGTGATGGCCGGGTCGCCGTAGGAAGACAGAACCTTTTCGACCTGGGCGACTGTCCACAGATCCGCCCCGTGGCCGCCATAGCGCTTGGGCACGATCAGAGAGGCAAGACCGCTCTCCTTGTAGTAGGGGATCAGTTCCAGGGGCAGCCTGCCCTCGGTATCAGCCTTGGCCCCTACCTCTGCGAATTTTTCCGCAAGCCTGTGCGCACGCGCGATAAGAGCTGCGCTTTCGGCAGGAGTGATCTCGATATGGTGTTTTTGTTTTTCCATGATCTTGTCCTCGGATGATTGCTCAGTGGTGTGTATGCAGGCGCAGCAGCGCCTGTTCATGAACTTGGCGCCCGACCGCGGCCAATTGGCCGGCGGCGCCGGCATCGGAACAGCTACCGCCCTCGAAGGCTGTCTGCGAGGTGTTGATGGTGGCTCCCAGCGGGGTCGGCCAGCCGCGCAAGGCATGGACGATCGAGCGCAGGGCGCCCAGGGTCGAGCCTGTGGCCTGCCAACCCCAGGCGGTGACAATCAGCCCCACGGGCAGGCCATCCAGATAGGCGCGCTCGTCCTTGGAGGTGTCCTCGATGTAATCGATGGCGTTCTTCACCAGGCCAGAGATGCTGCCGTGGTATCCAGGGCTCGCGATGATGATTCCGTCGGCTGCGCGTATGGCCTCCACCAGGGCCTTGCCCTCTATGGATATCTGTGCAGCGGGAGTCAGGTAATGCGGCAACGCTGCCAGGTGTTCGCCACCGAACAGTTGCGTCCGCGCGCCCTGGCACTCGGCCGCGGACAGAGCCAGGGCGAGTGCCTGTTCCGTGGAGGAACCCGGTCTGGTGGTGCCGCCGATGCCGACGATAAACGGGGAATATTGTTGTTCTGCCACGTTCGTACCTTCCTTTAGAAGTCTTGCCAGAAAGCTCCACCGGGATTGCGGGCATGACGCCTGATCCGCTCGAAGCGACGGGAGGCGGCCTCCTTTCCACCAAACTAAACACAGAATAATGTATCCATACATACCATGCAATAAGTAAACAGTTTACCAAATGAACATTATTATTTTGGTAGGATATGAAGCTCACGCGGGAGCAGCAGCCGCTCGATCCGGACGCCACCAGCATGGAAATCACGATGAAAATCCAGGAAGACACCACCGCCAACTCTTGCACTCCACTGCCGCCCCGGGCGCTCGTGGAGCAATTGCTGGTTTTCTTCTATCCCATCCACTACCGACTCGGCATGGATCTCGAAACGGTGATGTGCCAAGGGCGCATCTCACGCAAGCAGGCCGCCATCCTTTGGCTGCTCCACTCCCGGAGCACGAAGGGAGGTTGGGTACGTCGCAAGGAAATCGAAACCAGCCTGGCGGCCTGGTTCGAAATGAGTAACTCCAACGTATCCAAGCTGCTGCGAGAGCTGACCAAGCCGCCCCTGCAACTGATTCGTCAGGAAGAGAATCCCGACTCGGGTCGGGAAAAGGTGATATGCCTGACTCCGGCCGGCAGGCTTTTCGTCAAGGACATGATCGAGGCTTCCATCGACTTCCTGACGGAGCAGCTCTCGCACATTTCACAGGATGAGCTGCGCGCGGGTATCCATTTCTTGGCCCGCGCCTCCACGCCGCCTGACGCGCTACAGGACTGAGATGTCCGATGAACATCGCCGTCGGCGCCCAGGTCGAAACCGACCCGGGCGCCGGCGAGCGAACAGACCGCTCACTCCTTCACGGCCGGCTTTCGCCCACTCCCGATCAGGAAAGCGGCAAGCGCAGGTCCGAGCAAGATGGCGCCGAACAGATTGACGACGAACATGAAGGCCAGCAGAACCCCCATGTCTGCCTGGAACTTGAGCGTCGAGAACATCCAGGTTGCGACCGACAGCGACATGGTCACGGCGGTGAACAGCGATGCCGAACCACGCTCGCGCAGCGCCAGGATGAAAGCCTCGCGTAGCGCATACCCGGCGGCCATCTCGTGCTTGGCCCGCTCGAACAGATAGATGCCATAGTCGATGCCGA
This sequence comes from Pseudomonas sp. R3.Fl, assembly GCF_023516765.1. Lineage (NCBI taxonomy): Bacteria > Pseudomonadati > Pseudomonadota > Gammaproteobacteria > Pseudomonadales > Pseudomonadaceae > Pseudomonas > Pseudomonas sp. R3.Fl. The sequence goes on along the minus strand of NZ_JAMGSO010000001.1, from coordinate 4,930,549 downwards.
CACCGACCGCGATGGCGATGACAGGCAAGGTATTGACCTTTACCCCGATGCCCAGGACCGCCATCAGGGCATTGCACAGCAAGGTCACCAGTAGCGCAGGCAGCACCACGCAGAGGGTTATGCGCAAGGAACGGAACATGATCAGGCACATCAGGCCCAGAGAAGCGAACACGGTGAAATGCAGCAGCAACTCCGAGCGTTCGACCACTTCGTTCGTCGCCGCCATCACGCCGATGTTGCCCGACGCCAATCGGAACACCAGTTCGTCACTGTCATTCTCGGCCTTGAACGCCTTGATCGTATCGATGATGTGACTGATGGTAGTGGCCTGATGATCGGTGGTGTAGATCGAGATCGGAATCGCGGTGCAACCGGAGTTGAGGTACTCGTTGCCCAGACGGGTCGACATGCCCACGCCCTGTGCGATTTGTGGGACGGTCTCTGGCAGCATCCGCCACTTGTACCACCCCTCGGCAAACTCCTGGGTCACCTGATTGATGAAGCCGGGCAGACTGCGCACCGCCGCCACCCCCTCGGTCTGGCGCATGAGGAAATCGAAGCGCTCGATCTTCTCCTGAATCTCGCGTTTGACGCAGGGCGTCTCCTCGTCGCTGTGGATTTCGGCAATCACCTGCAACAGGTCGACGCCTATGGCGAACTTGTCGGTGATTACCGTGACATCCTGGTTGTAGCGCGAGTCGGCGCGTAACTCCGGCACCCCCTTACCCATGTCGCCAATCTTGAGATCCTGGGCTTTCCACAACCCCAGCCCAAGCATCAGGACAGCGAGCGACAACGGCACGATGGCGCCCACGGGCGTGGTCAGCCAGCCCAGGTGATCCCAGATTCGCCCAGGCTTGTCCTGCTTGCTCTGCAACCGGGCCGTCTCCTTCGAGGAGAAGCGCATGTAGGACAGCAGGATCGGCAGCAGGATCTTATTGGTCAAGATCATCCCGGTGACGCCGATGCTCAGGGTGAAAGCCAGCTCGCGCACCACCTCGATATCAACCACGGCGATGGTGGCGAAGGCCAGGGCGTTGGCGGCCAGCGCAGTGATGCCGGGCATGAACAGCTTGCGGAAGCAGTTGTGCGAAGCGAGGACACCATCACAACCACGCAGGGTCTCCAGCTTCCACGCCTTGGTCATCTGTACCGCGTGGGAAACCCCGATGATGAAGATCAAGAATGGCACCAGGATCGACATCGGATCCAGTCCCAACCCCACCATCGGCAGGAAACCGAGTAGCCATATCACCGGCAACAGCGCGACGATCAATGCCCAGGCCGAGAGCATCAGCGAGCCTGAGTAAAAGTAGAGCAGCACCGCAGTGATCACGAAAGCTATCAGGAAACCCACTAGCACGCTGCTAGCCCCACCAGCGATGTCGGCGGTAGCCTTGGCGAAACCAATGATATGCAGCGACACCCGATCGTTCTCGAACTTGCCGCGAATTTTCTCCAGTTGCTTGCCGACAGCGATCAGATCCAGCGGCTCCCCACTACCCGGCTTGGTCGGGCTGAGGCTGGCAACCACCATGGTGGCGCTCATGTCGTCCGAGACGATGCGACCGATCCAGTCGGACTTTAGGACATTCTCGCGAATCTGCTTCAGCTCGCTCTGGGTACCGAAGAATTCACCCGGCACCAGTCGCCCGCTGCGGAATCCCTCCTCCACCACTTCGTTGTAGCGCACGTTGGTGGTTGTCAACGAGGTGATAGAGTTGCGGTCGACGCCGTCCACATAGAACACTTCGTCGGTGACCTTCTGGATCAGTTCGATAACGTCCTTCTGGAAGATGTCACCGTCCTTGACCTGGATCGCGATCATTATCTTGTCCGCGCCACCGAACTCGTTGCGGTACCGAGAGAAGGTATCCATGAACTCGTGATGGGCCGGAAGCATCTTGTAGAAACCCGAACTAAGTTGCAGCCGAGTCGCCGACCAGGCAAAGAATGCGGTTACGATCACCCCCATGATCAGAAGGGGCAGGCGCCAGAGAAAGATCAGCCGGGCACAGCGATCGACGAAACGACTGACGCCAGCCCCATCGTTTGCTGCAGAGGAAGACTCGGCGCTCTTGCCGGCTACGTCAGTATTCACAAGCACACCTCATGTTCTAATTCGTAGTGGTGTCGTCGGTAATCCGGCCGGTGGCCATGTATCCGACATAGACCAGAACCCCGTCCGCGGCATACAACGCGCTGCCGATCGACGAGGCACTATGTAGCTCGAGCCGGGTGAAACTCTGCCCACGATCATGGCTGACGGTGATCAGGCCCTTGTTGCCAACCAGTACCACACGGCCGTCGGGGGTCACCGATCCCCCATTGATGGTGCTGTTGCTGCCCAGGTCGACCTTGCTCCAGCTCAACCCGCCATCGCTGCTGCGGAACAGGTTGCCCCGCATACCGAATGCCAGCAGCTCGCCACTGGGCAGCGCCTTGATACCGAAGAGCGAGCCTTTATAGGGGAACTGCAGCTTGTCCCAATGGACACCACCGTCACGGGAAATGCCGGCGGTACCGGCCTCACCCACCAGGTAAAGTGCCCCCCCACTCTCTATCACCTCAGAGATGTGCCAATCGAAATCTTCCGAGAAAGCAGACTGACGCCGCCAGCTCTTGCCACCATCCTCAGAGACGCAGTACAGGCCGTAAGCGCCGTAGGCAAGAACCCGACCGTCGCGCAGGACGGTCAGGCCGAGAAATGAATCGCTGCCAGCCCCATCGACGGCAATGCGCTGCCAACTATCACCACCGTCATCGCTACGCAGCATCACTCCGCCATGCCCCGCGGCAAGCAAGGTCTGGCCGCCGAGCACGGCCAGGGAAGTCAGGGTGCGGTCGGTCGGGGTGCGCAGGTATTCCCAGGTGCGCCCCTGATCCCGCGAGCGCATAACCACACCCTCCTCCCCCACGGCGATCAACGCGTCGCCAACCTGTTTCACCTCCATCAGGGCGGTTCGATCCGCCCGCACCCTGACAGTTGCCACTTCACTGGCCGCCGCCTCGGGGAGTACGGTTGATAGCATCAGGCAGGTCAGTAGAGACAGACTTGCAATCAGAACTTTCATGACCATGGATATCCTGAGGTCGGGCTGATGATTGGCCACGCCGTCACGCGCCTGGCCAAAGGAAAGAGTCCGTCAAGCTCGACTGATGTCGGCGGCATTGACCACCCCGTAGATCAACGCGTACCGCGCCGGCGGATGGCGTCGACGCCGAAGTCGGCAGCATTGCCAGTCTGGTTCCACTGGTAGACCGGCTGTTTACGCTCGTTGCCGATGGAGGTGACGATGAAGTTACCGTTGCTCAGGTCAGACTCGATCATCGTGGTCTGGAACATCACTTGCGCATCGTAGGCCTGGAACAGAGGGAAGAACTGGGCACGCCAGAGGTTGCCCCGGCTGTCATAAGCCTCCGAGAGCACGATGAGGTGACTGTCCTCGTCGATATAGAAGCGTCGTTTGGAGTAAATGTGGGAGGCCCCCTCCTTGAGGGTCGCCTCCACTACCCATACGCGGTGCAGCTCGTTGCGCACCAGGTCGGACTTGACGAACCCCTTGTCGAGCATCTCGTCATATTTCAACGTGGGGTCCATCAGCTTGTAGACGTTGTAGGGAATGTACTTTTCCTGCTTGCCCAGCAGCTTCCAGTCGAAGCGGTCGATGGCTCCCTGGAAGCCAAAGAAGCTGTCGATGGTGCGCATCCCTTCAGAACCGTCCTCGATGCCGTCGTAGGCCAAATCCGGTGCCCGCCGCACACGACGCTGCCCGGCGTTATAGATCCAGGCCTGACGCCCCTCGAACGACTTGTCGACAGGATCGAGCACCAGGTAGATGGTACCGACCAGGCTGGAGGGGCGGTCGTAATTGGCTATCAGCGAATACAGGTTGTCCGGCCTGGGCGGGTTCATGTTCGTACCTTGGACCCGGTGCTGGCAGAAGCCGGTGCGATAGAAGGAACCGTTGGCCCGTACCGGCAACCAGTCGGTGCAGGCCTTGTAGCCACCGTAGTATTGCATCAGGTGGTTATAGATCTCCTCGACACCGGTCTTCGGTACTGGGAAGGGAGTTCCGGGCAAGCCGAAGTTCTCCAGCTTGTAACCATTGATACGCGCGCTGCCGGACTTCTCCCGGGTCGCGTCATAGATCGCTTGTGGGTTGGCGAAGGTACGGTGAGTGGGATAGACCGACACATGGAAGCTCGGATACTTCTGCATCATGGCGAGCTGGCCGGGAGTCAGCTTGTCCTTGTACTGCTCGGCATTTCCCGCATTGATCACCACCAGCGGATGTTCGTCCTTGAAGGGATCGACATAGCCTTGCTCAGGCCGCCACCCCGCCGGCGGAGCCGTCAGACCGCCGTCCCAGGCCGGGATCGAGCCATCGTCATTGCCGGCCTTGGTTGCGCCGTTGGGGGTGAGTTCCTCGGCTTGTACCGGCAGCTGTAACGCGCCAACCAACATTCCGAGCAGCGCAAGTTTCAAGGCTCGAGATAGAGTCATTGACATTGTTCTAATCTCCTCAATCATCGGTGATGCGTCCGCAAAGCCCGCATCGCAAGGTATTCGTCAGAAACTCATGGTGAGGGCGGCCGAATAGAAACCACGGTCGCGCAACGGGTCGTAGTCGGCATTGCGATTGAACTCGGTAATCCCCAGATCCAGCGTGTATTTCTTCGCGTAGTTGAATTTGGCGCCCAGACCCAGAGCCATACGATCCTGGGCGAACTGGTTATCGATCGACCAACCGCGCACGTCGTGGGAGAAGAACAAGCTTGGGGTGAAACTGACCCCCGTGTTGAGGACGTTGTTGTAGGTCAGTTCCCCACGCAGTCGATAGCCCCAGGCGGAACGCGTGAAATAGCCGTCATCCTTGCGCCCTTCCTTGGAGATGTTCAGAGGCCCGCCCAGAACCGGGTTCACGGCGCCGGTGTCGCCCCAGGAGCTGTCGGAACCCGGCCCGAATATGAAGCCGCGCCCGTAGCGATAGTCCGACAGATCCAGATCGTTCCACTGCACCCCCACCTCGGCCACAAAAACGTACTGATCCGCCGCAAGCACATTGGTACCGGCCTTGATCGCGTTGAACTGCAACTGAGTCTTGTTGGCGCGGGTATAGCCTTTGTAGTAGGTGCCGCTGTTCCATGCGGTAACGGCCTGATCACCATAGGGACCGAACGGCGTGCCGGCAGGAACCCCGAGTGGCGCACCGAAACCACCGGCGAAGAGTGCCGAATACAGGAAGTCATTGGCATCCTTCTGCACCGCAACGCCACGATGGTGACCCAGCTCAGCCGACACCGACCAGCCCATGAGGTTGCTGGAAATACTGGCGCCAAACACCTTGACGTCTTCCGGATATTCCCACTTGGCACTGATCGGGCTCAGGGTGCCGTTGGTATTGGCCTTGTCGAAGACAGCGGAAACCACCGGAGTACGCGAGTGAATCTTCATCGCGTACAGCCCCACCTCGGAATCGATACCTTCGATATAGCGGCGGAAGGACAGGCCGAACTGCCCGCTGTTACGTGCCTTGTCTCCCTTGAGCGTCGGAATGTACGCGCCGGCGGCGTAGGAGGCCGGATTACCGCCGGAGATACCGGCCAGATGGCCGAAGCCCAGCACGGCATCACAGGAGCCCGGACTGGCACTGATCGAGCCAGCCGCCACGCCCCAATAGTTGCCGCAGGCCCCCTCGATCGGGGTGTTCTCCCATTTGGCTTGCCAGAAGGCCTCCACTGTACCGATGTCCCCCAGACTCTGGGTGGCTAGCACAATGGGCACAGGCAGAAACACTTCCTTGACCTCAACACCCGGCTTGCGGAACGACGGCAGGTCGATCGGGTTGATCTGATTGATGCCCTGGATGAACAGGCTCTCGCCCCAGTTGACCACCTGGTTGCCGACCCGCAGTTGCAACGGGTTACCCGAGACGTCGAAGGTATCGTAGACGTAGGCATCGAGCAGATACGTGCCATCGAAGCGGGCCAGGCGCTCGAAGCCCTTATCGGACAGGCTGTCCTTGCGATAACCGTTGGGCTGGTTGCCGTAATGGACATCCTCTTTATCCTGGGCGTAGTCGTACCACGCCTTGCCACGCACGAAGAAGCCAAGATCATCCTTGCTGGCGCCAACTTCGGTGATCAGCTTGACCTGAGTCGAGAAGGCATCGCCGCGCTGATAGTTGAGGTTACCCTCGTCGGTGCCGTTGTTTCCGGTACCGTTGTACTTTCCAACCAGGGGCCCGTTGTCTTGCCCATAGAGCGCCGAATCTGCGTTGCGCAAACGCCAACTGGAAGACAGAGAGAGGCTGGAGTTCCAACTACCTTCCCAGCTATCGCCGAACTGGAAATCGACCGCTTGCGCTGCTGTACCGTACGCCAGCATGGCGGTCGCGGCAGCAATGCAGGAGCCCTGGCATCTCGCCCTGACGAATGTACATCCCATCATGTTCACCTTCTTGTTTTTGTTGTGAAACACCCTCCATCGGAGAGATGGAGCGATGAGCCGGGCTAAGGCACCAGGTATCCATCAGGAGCAGCCCTGGCACCGTCCCTTTCAGCAATTTAGTACACTACAATATCTTATTCAATACAAACCTTATGCCATCAGGCATTCGTGGCGGAGCGCTTGAGCTGCAACCCACTGCGCCTGCAGTGCGCCACCAGCTCTCCATGCTGGTTGTATGCGCGATGAAGGAATACCACTACGCCGGCATTCGGCCTCGATTGGCTCACCCTCAGCTCCAGTACCTCGGTCTCCACCCGAATGGTGTCGCCATGGAAAAGCGGCTTGGGAAAGCGCACTTCATCCCAACCCAGATTCGCTATCGCAGTGCCAAGGGTGGTGTCTCCCACCGAGATACCGACCATCAGCCCCAGGGTGAAGGCGCTGTTGACCAGACGCTGGCCAAACTCGGTATTCTCACGGCAGTACTCCTCATCCAGGTGCAGTCTGGCCGGGTTGTGCGTGATAGCGCTGAACCACACATTGTCGCTTTCGGTGATGGTGCGCTGGATGTCATGTTTGAACACCTGCCCCACTTGCAGCTCGTCAAAATAAAGTCCCGCCATTGCTACCTCCTCGTCGCCCCAAGGCGCTCTCGATCACCACAAGTACCGCATGAATAAATTATGCAAGCATACCAAATAGACGAATAAATCCCTCTACTTTTGCCTCGCTTAGCCGGGAGTCACCCCCCAGTCACGCAAGGCATCCTGCACATGCTGGCCCGGCTCCGGTGGCGACAGCCGGACTCCGCCAGGAGTCCGGCTGAAGCGTGGTGCGGGCATCGGCTGAAACACGCCATCGCGCTCGCAGTACATGCCACGCTCACGCGCCAACGGATGCTCGCGGGCCTCGTCGAGATCGAGTACCGGAGCGAAACAGGCGTCGGCCGTACCGAACAATTCGCTCCACTGATCGCGACTTCGGCTGCGGAATGCGTGCCCCAACCGTTCTCGCAGGCGTGGCCAGCCAGCACGGTCGTACTGCCCGGGTAACTCCTCCCCCGACAGGCCAAGCTTGTCCAGCAGAATGGCGTAGAAGCGCGGCTCCACCGCTGCCACCGAAACATAGCGACCATCGCTGGTCTCGTAGATGGCGTAGAAAGGAGCGCCACCGTCGAACAGATTGTCGCCACGCTCCAGGCTCCACTGCCCCATCTGTCGCAGGGAGTGGCACAGGGTCATCAGGCTGGCGACGCCATCAACCATCGCCGCATCCACCACCTGGCCCCGTCCTGAATTGCGTGCTTCCAGGGTCGCAGCCAGCACGCCCAGGGCCAGATACAGGGCTCCACCACCGAAGTCGCCGATCAGGTTCAGGGGTACCTGAGGCGGGCCACCCTGCGGGCCAATGGCGTGCAGCACACCGCTCAGAGCGATGTAGTTGAGGTCATGCCCGGCCATCTGCGCCAGCGGCCCGTCCTGGCCCCAGCCGGTCATCCGGCCATAGACCAGGCGCGGATTGCGCGCCTGGCAGTCGATCGGCCCCAGGCCGAGCCGCTCGGTAACCCCCGGGCGGTATCCCTCGATCAGGATGTCAGCTTTCTCGACCAGACGCAGTACGGTCTCACGCCCCTGGGCCGACTTGAGGTCGACGCTCACCGAGCGCTTGTTGCGGTTGAGCAGATCCAGCCTGGGCGGTATGCGCACCCCACCGTCGGCACCATCCCGGCGGTCGATACGCAGGACGTCGGCCCCCATGTCGGCCAACAGCATGCCGCAGAACGGCCCCGGCCCGATGCCGGCCAGCTCCACTACACGTATTCCCTGCAAAGGTCCCATATCGCCCCCCCGGCTACATGCGGAACACGCCATAGCCCGGCTCGCCGATCGGCGCGCTGAGCGAAGCGGACAGGGCGATGCCCAGGGCGTTGCGGGTATCCACCGGATCGAGGATGCCGTCGTCCCAGATTTCCGAGGTGGACCAGTAGGCCGACTGCTTGCGCTTGAACTCTTCCAGGACCGGCTCGCGGATCGCGGCGATCTCGTCCTCGCTCAGGCTGCGCCCCTGTTTCGCCAGTTGGCGGATCTTGACGTCGGCCAGCACGTTGGCCGCCTGCTCCGAGCCCATCACCGAAATCTGCGACTGCGGCCAGGAGAACAGGAACCGCGAATCGAAGGCACGTCCGCTCATACCGTAGTTACCGGCACCGAACGAGCCGTGGCACATCACGGTGAACTTGGGCACCTCGCTGTTGGCCACCGCCATGATCATCTTCGCGCCGTCCTTGGTGATTCCACGCCGTTCGTACTCACGCCCGACCATGAAGCCAGTGATGTTCTGCAGGAAGATGATCGGCGTGCGCGCCTGGTTGCACAGCTCGATGAAGTGCGCCCCCTTGAGCGAGCTATCGTTGAACAACACGCCGTTGTTGGCGAGGATGCCGACCTTGTAGCCCCACAGGTGGGCATAACCGCAGATAAGCGTCTTGCCGTAGCCGGGCTGGTACTCGTGAAAGCGCGAACCATCGACCAGACGGGCAATGACCTCGTGCATGTCGAAGCCCTGCTTGATGTCGCGCGGCAGGATGCCGTACAGGTCGCTGGGCGGATAGAACGGCTCCTCCGGCTCCTGCCATTCGACATGGGCCTTCTGCGGTCGCTTGAACTGGCCGACGATATCCCGGGCAATGGCGATCGCCTCTTCCTCGCTGGAGGCCGGGTAGTCGGAGGTACCGGAAATGCTGGTATGCATGTCGGCGCCGCCGAGTTCGTCGACCGTGACCTCCTCGCCCGTAGCCGCCTTGACCAGCGGCGGACCGGCCAGGAAGATCGCGCCGGTACCGCGCACGATCACACTATAGTCCGACAGGGCCGGTACATAGGCACCGCCTGCGGTGCAGTGACCGAGCACCACCGCCACCTGCTGTACGCCCATTTTCGATAGCAGGCACTGGTTGCGGAAAATCCGCCCGGCATAGTACTTGTCGGCGAACAGCTCGGCCTGCAGCGGCAGAAAGCCGCCGGCCGAGTCGCACAGATGAACCACCGGCAGGCGGTTCTCCACGGCGATATCCAGGGCGCGCACCGTCTTCTTCACGGTCAGCGGATACCAGGCACCGCCCTTGACGCTGGGATCGCCAGCGTTGATCACCACCTCGCGCCCGGCGACGATACCGATACCGGTCACGCAACCAGCGCCGGGCACCTCGCCGTTGTAGGCCTCGTTACCGGCCAGCGAGGAGAACTCGAGGAACGGCGTGCCGGGGTCGAGCAGCAGGCGGATACGCTCACGCACCAGCAGCTTGTTCTGCTTGCGCAGGCGCTCCACGTCACGCTCGGGGCGAGCCTCCCTGGCCGCGCGCTGCTTCTCCCGGAAGGCTTGTGCCAGGCGCAGGTTATGCTCGGCGTTGGCGAGGAATTCGGCGGAGCCGGTGTTGATTCTGGATTCGATTCTTTTCACGTGTCCGACTCCTGGCGAACGACCGGCTCCAGGCTGATCAGCACGGCATCGCGGTCGAAAATCTGGCCCTTATCATGGGCGATGCGCTGTACCACCCCATCGCGCGGGGCGCTGATGGTGGTTTCCATCTTCATGCTCTCCATCACCAACAGCACTCGCCCCTTGCTCACCTGCTCGCCTTCACTCACGTTCACCGAAACGATGCTGCCAGGCATGGGGGCGCGAATGATGTCGTCGGCTCCGCCTGCAGACTGGGCGGCGAGCCGTTCGAGCGGGTGCAGATAGCGCAGCCGGTGAGCCTCGCCAGCGAAATGGATGAACACCTCGTCGCCCTGGATCGCAACGATGACCTCGACGTGCTGATCACCCAGGGTCAGCCAGGTACGTCCATCGGCGGCAGTGCGCAGGTCGGTCGGCAGCTCGCGACCATCCTCCAGGTGCAAACGGTAGGCCGTCGCAGAACGCGACAGGGCCAGGTTGTGCTCGGCATCGCCGAGCCGGAAGGCATGTTGCATGATCAGTTTCTCCAGGCACCGATGGCGGCGTGCAGATCGGGAACGGCGTCGGCGCCATCGCGCACCGGGCGAGTGCTAAGGGCCGCAGCGGCAAGCAACACATGCAGCGTTCGCTCTGCCAACGGCGGGTCCGTGGCGATCTGCGGATTGGCGTCCAGGAAGCCGGTGTGTACGTCGCCAGCGATGAACGCCGGATGATGGATGAGCCGTCGCAGAAAGGCGGTATTGGTCTTGCAGCCGAGCAGTATGGTGTCGGCCAGCGCCTGGTCGGCGCGGGCAATGGCCTCATCGCGGTCGCGGCCATGGACGATCAGCTTGGCGATCATCGGGTCGAAGGCAGCGGTGACCTCCCCCCCTTGCAACACACCACTGTCCCAACGTACCCCCTCGCCCTCAGGCGGCTGCAGACGCAGAATTGGTCCGGTCGTCGGCGTGTAGCCGCTGTGCGGATCCTCGGCATAGATGCGCAGCTCGATGGCATGGCCCTGGGCGCGCACCGCATCCTGGCCATAGCCCAGCGTCTCGCCGGCCGCGACGCGCAGTTGTTCGATGACCAGGTCGATGCCCGTGATCTCCTCGGTCACCGGGTGCTCCACCTGCAGACGGGTATTCATTTCCAAGAAGTAGAATTCGCCGCCCTGGCCGAAAATGAACTCCACGGTGCCGGCATTGCGGTAGCCATTGGCACGAGCGATCCCAGCGGCCGTCTCGCAAATGCGCTGACGCAGCGCTTCGTCGAGGGCCGGCGATGGGGTTTCCTCGACAATCTTCTGGAAGCGCCGCTGCACTGAACATTCGCGCTCGAACACGTGCACTACGCCGCCCTGGCCGTCACCCAGTACCTGAACCTCGATATGCCGCGGGTTCTCGATGTAGCGCTCGACGTACAGGCGACCATCGCCGAAATAGCGCAGGCCTTCGCTGCGAGCGCGCTCGATCTCGGCATCCAGCACCGACAAGTCGCGGACAATGCGCATCCCCTTGCCGCCGCCACCAGCCGAAGGCTTGATCAACAGCGGCGTACCGACGGCGCGGGCACGTTCGTTGAACGTCGCCGGGTCGTCATCCTCGATCGCTGAAGGGGCCACCGGGAAACCTTCACGCTCGACGAAATTGCGCGCCCGGATCTTGTCGCCCATCAGCTCGATCTGTTCCGGGCGCGGCCCGATGAAGGACAGGCCGGCCGCTTCCACTGCGCGGGCGAAGTCGGCATTCTCGGAAAGAAAGCCATACCCCGGATGGATCGCGCCGGCACCGCTGGCGCGTGCGGCGGCGAGGATCTGCTCGCCATCGAGATAGGCCGCCACCGGTGTGACACCGGTGATCTCCAGCGCCTGATCGGCCACCTGCAGGGCCAGGGTGTTGCGGTCCGCCGCGTGATAGACGACAACCCCTCTCAGGCCCAGCTTCTTCACACTGCGCAAAACACGTACGGCAATCTCGCCACGGTTGGCAACCAGTACGGTATGAAAGGGCCAGTGAGATATATCGGGCAATATCCGGCTCATAGAGTTTTCCTGGTGATATCGGCGATCACACGCCCCAACCGGTAGCGGTGAAGTACCGCAACACAGTGGTGCTGCGCGAGTGCCGGACAACTTGATTGTTCTTTGTTATTCGCAGTTGCTGCCCCGGGCAGCATGGAGGCGCTCCCAGGCATGACGATTCTGTTTCATGAAAATACATTATGCAAGCATACTTTATCGAATAAGCCTAACTTCTTTTCCCGGCACAACGACATCCTCCTGCCGCCGCCGGTAATCGCTGCTCAGCAAAGAACAAGGGGGTCTGTAGGCCCCTCCTTGAAAGACAACGGGCCATGGCCGGACGGAAAATACGGCTTCCCGTCCAACCATGGCCCGTCTGTCAGTTTGCTTACTACTTGTCAGCCAGCCAGAACTTCTCCGGCATCGGGTAGGCACCGACCTGCACCGCCACTTCGCGGAAGTTCCATTGGGTATACTCGCGCACGATCTGCCGGTCCTTATAGAGATGGAAGGTCTGCCCACGCACGTAGGTGGTCTTGCCCTTCACCCCGGTGAGCCCGCAGAACTCGTCTACCGTGTGGGTGGCGCGCCAGATCCAGGTGATGTTGGCCCATTCGTCGTAATCCTTGCGATGGCCACCCAGGCTCGCCTCGGCTGCCCATTGATCCCACTCCTCCTGGGTCCAACGGTCCGGCTTGGGCAGCATGACCGCGCGGTGTTCGCCGGCGAGGCCGCCGTCGTAGCGAATGATGTCGAAATCGTGGGTACCGCTGGTACCCTCCGCGGCCTGCGGGTTGCTGAACTGGACAAAGGCGCGGTAGAGATCCTCCTTGTTGTCGATGGTCTGGAAGAAGGTCAGATCCTCGAACACGAAGTCATCGGCGTAGTAGTCGATGATCACGTCCGCCCCCTCGAAGAAGAAGGTGTGTATCCAGTCCTTGGCCGTCTCGACACTCATCCGGCCTGTACCCTTGAAGCCTTTCTTATTTTCCATCTGACTCATCGTCATATCTCCTCTGGGGATGGCGATCGCCCGCAGGCGATCAGGTTCACTTCAATTCTTTGCGGATATAGCGCTCGAGCCTGGCACCGTAGGGCGGCTTGGCACCGAGCAGACCTGCGATGTCGAACCTGGGCTGGCGGTACACCGCCTTGGCGTGACTGAACTCGAGGAAGCCCTCGTGGCCGTGGTAGCGACCGATGCCGGAAGCTCCAACACCCCCGAGCGGCAACTCCTCCTGCATGACGTGGAACACCACGTCGTTGAGGGTCACCCCACCGGCTATGGTGCGCTCCAGCAGGCGACGCTCTTCTATCGCCTCCTCGCCGAAGTAGTACAGGCCGAGCGGTCGATCGCGACGGTTGATGAAGGCGATGGCATCGTCCAGAGTGTCGTAGCCAAGCACCGGGAGCAGTGGCCCGAAGATCTCGTTACGCATGATTGCGCTGTCCACCGGCGGGTTGCGCACCAGGTGGAAGGGCAGGATGCGTGACGCTTCGCCACCCTCCACGCCGACAGCACGCAGCACTTCTGCGCCTCGCTCGGCGGCATCGTCCAGGTAGCCCTGCAGGCGCGCGAAGTGGCGAGCGTCGATGATCGCGGTGTAGTCGGGATTGCCAGCGTAACGCGGGAAGATTGTCGCCGCCTTGTCCAGCAGCGCCCGTACCAGGCTTTCCTCGACGCCCCGCTGCACCAGGACATAGTCCGGCGCCAGGCAGATCTGTCCGGCATTGAGCAACTTGCCGAGGACGATACGCTCGGCGGCCCGCTCGATATCCGCCGAAGCGCTGACCACCACCGGCGACTTGCCGCCGAGCTCCAGGGTCACCGGCACCAGATTGTCTGCCGCGGCATGCATGACGTGACGGCCGACATTGCCGCCGCCAGTGAATACCAAGTGATCGAACGGCAGCGCGGAAAACGCGCTGCCGACCTCGATGCCACCGGTGAACACCGTCACTTCACTCCGGTCAAAGTACCTTCCTACCAGTTCGGCCAACAGCGCCGAGGTCGCCGGGGTCAGTTCGCTGGGCTTGATCATCGCCCTATTGCCGGCCGCCAGTACCCCGGCCAGCGGACCCAAGGTGAGATACACCGGGAAATTCCAGGGCGAAAGGATTCCGACCACACCCTTGGGCTGATACTCGACCCAGGCATCACCACCGAGCAACCGCAGAGGAAAGTCCAGGCTACGCCGGCTGGGCCGGCTCCAGCGCTTCAGGCGGCGGATAGCGTGACGCGCGTTGCGTAGGCTGTAGACGATGTCGGTCAGTTGCGATACATGTCGCGAGCGCTGGCCGAAGTCCTGGCTCATTGCATCGCACAGGGCATCGCAGTTCTCCTGCAACAACCGGATCAATCGCCGGAGGCGGTCGACCCGCTGGATATGGCTCACCGGCAGTTCGGAGAGAAATGCCTGGCGCTGGAGTTCCAGAGTCTGACGCAATTCGTCGGCAACGCCGGCGTCCATCGAAACGATGGCTGTCATATTCAATACACCTCGGCAGAGTCATGGGGACGGGTGGCGACGTCGACGCGCGTCTTCCATTCGGCCAGCAGCGGGAACTGCTCCAACAGCTCGCGCCCGGCGGCCACGTCGGTGATGCAGTGCAGTTGGCTGGCCACCGCGATATCGGCCAGAGTCAGTTGCTCGCCGACGCAGTAGCCATTGCGCTCGATTCGCACCTGCAGGGCCCCGAACAGGCGTCGCAGGTCGCTCAACACCTGCTCGCGACTCTTGCGACCGGTGCCCTGGTGACCAGCGACGGTGCGGGTCAGACGCGGCACCAGCCAGGGTGATAGAAAACGCACCAGGGCGTTGTCGTGCCGGGTCAGTTGGCGGCTCCAGTGATGGTTCTCATCCGGCCAGACGAAGCGCATAGTCATCTCGAAGAAGTACAGCGACTCGTCTGCCCAATCCTCCAGCAGCAGCACTTCGGCACGCAGCGCTGGGTTTTCGGGCAATAGTGCAGGTTGCGGCCGAAGCCGCTCGAGTTCCAGACAGATGTCGGTGGAGTCGTAAAGGCGCTGCCCAGCGTAGTCGAGGATCGGTACCTTGCCGGTCGGCACCAGCTTGCGCAATGCGCCCAGGCGCGCCACCTGCACCTCCTGGGTGGAGAACGCAATGCCCTTGTAGTGCAGCACGCGACGAACCTTGTCACAGAACGGCGAGATACCCATCTGGATCAATATGGCCTTGTCGTCGCTCATGCGCCCTGCTCCTGTCCATGGGTGGATGGCGCCTGGCGCGCCAGATAATCGGTAGCAAAGCGGATGAACCAGGAGAGGCTCTCCGGGTTCGCCACGCTGCCGAGGTTGACAGCGCTGTCAAGCGACTGCCCCAGCAGCAGCTTCTTCACCGGCAGTTCGAGACGCTTGCCGGACAGCGTCTTGGGTATATCCAACACCGCAAAGATATCGTTGGGCACATGGCGTGCGGTCAGGGCATGACGGATGCAATCGTTGATGCGCTGACGCAGTCCATCGTCCAGAACCACACCCGCCTTCAACACGATGAACAATGGCATGTAGGAAGGCTTGCCCAGGTACTCCAGATCCACCACAAGGCAGTCGAGCACCTCCGGCAGAACCTCCACGGCCCTGTACAGCTCGGCGGTTCCCATGCGGATTCCATGACGGTTGATCGTGGCGTCCGAGCGACCATAGATCACCGCACCGCCGCGCGGGGTGATACGCACCCAGTCGCCATGGCGCCAGGTACCGGGCCAGGTATCGAAATAACTGTCCAGGTAACGCTGATCGCCGGGGTCGTTCCAGAAGTACAGAGGCATCGATGGCATCGGCTGGGTACAGACCAGTTCACCGACCTCGTCGATCAATGCCTGCGCGTTGTCGTCGAAAGCCTGTACCGCAGCCCCCAATACCCGGCACTGCATTTCCCCAAGGTACACCGGCATGGTCGGGTTGCCCGCGATGAATGGCCCGGCCAAGTCGGTGCCACCGGACATCGGCGTCAGCCACAGGTCGGCGCCGACATGGTCATAGATCCACTGATAGCACTCCGGGGATAGCGGCGAACCGGTCGAGCCGATCGCACGCAGCGCCGACAAGTCGGCCTGCTCGCGCGGCTCGATGGCGGCCTTCAGGCAGGCAGCATAGTAGGCCGCACCGGCACCGAAGAAGGTCACCCCGGCCTGCCCGGCGAAACGCCACAATGCCCCCATGTCCGGGGTGCCCGGGTTGCCGTCGTACAGGCACAGGGTGCTGCCGACCAGCAGGCCGCTGACCTGGCAATTCCACATGATCCAGCTGGTGCTGGAATACCAGTGGTAGCGATCATCGGGGCCAAGGTCGTTGTGCAGGGCCAGCATCGCCGTCATCGCCAGAAGGATACCGCCGTGGCCGTGCACGATGGGCTTGGGCACCCCGGTGGTGCCCGATGAATAGACGATCCACAACGGATGCTCGAACGGCAGCCAGACCGTCTCCAGCTCCACCTCATCCGCCACCAGCTCGGCCCAGGGTAGCGCCGCCTGCAGAATCGCCGGCGGGTCGGCATCCACGTCTCCCAGCAACGAAACCTTCACGACCCATTCCAGACTCGGCAGGCCAGTCACCAATTCGACCAGTACATCCTGACGTGGGTAGCACCTGCCACCATAGCGGTAGCCGTCGCAAGCAATCAGCACCTTGGGCTCGATCTGACGGAAACGGTCGAGCACGCTGGCCGCCCCCATGTCTGGCGAACACAACGACCAGATCGCACCGATGCTGGCGCAGGCGAGGAAGGCGACCACACACTCCTCGCGGTTGGGCAGCCAGGCACCGACCCGGTCGCCTGGCCTCACGCCGCAACGTCGCAACGCCGAGGCCAGGGAAGCGACCTGGCGCTCCAGCTCGCGCCAGCTCAGGGTACGCAATGCGCCACCTTCGTCGCCGACTATCAGCGCAGGCTGTTCGCCTCGGGCCTGGTGGAACACCTGGCGGGCATAGTTGACCCGGGTGCCTGGGAACCACTGCGCCCCCGGCATGCACCGCTCCGCCAACGTGACGCTCGGTTCATCGGGCGAATGGATCTCGAAGTAATCCCAGATACTGCGCCAGAACGCCTCGATATCGCTGGTCGACCATTCCCACAGTGCCTGGTAGTCGTCGAAGGTGCACCCCTGGCGCATCTCCACCCAGCGCTGATAGTGGCCAATGCGCGCCCGGGCACAGCGCTCCGCGTCCGGGCGCCAGATCGGCAGAGGAGGCTCGTTTGCAATACTCATGGACGGCATGGCTCCTGATTATTGTTGTTATGCTCCGGGGCTGTCCGGTCAATGCCGGAACTCCCCGCCTATTCGGCGCGTCCCTGCGCCCGCTGATCGTTATCGGCCGGTCGGCCACTATCATGTGGCCGACCTTCGTTCAGCTCGCTGCGCCGTGGAAGCGTCCCCCCCCCTCGGCGAACTCGATCAACCAGGGCGAGGGTTCGAAACGCGGCCCCCATTCATCCGCCAGTTCCTGGCATTGCCTGACGAACTCCGCACTGCCCAGAGTATCGATGTAGGACAGTACTCCGCCGGTCCAGGAGGGGTAGCCGATACCGAGGATCGAGCCGATATCGGCATCGGCGGCGCGGGGCACAACGCCCTCTTCGTGGCAACGTGCGGACTCCAGGGCCATGATGGTCAGGAAGCGTCGCTTGAGCACCTCAAGCGACGGCTGCTGCGCATCCACCGGGAAGTGTTCGGCCAACCCTGGCCACAGATACTTGGCGCCCTGCGCGGGGTATCCGTAGAAGCCGCCACCGCCACGGCGGCCAGGGCGCTTGAGCGTGTCGGTCATGCGTTCGAGCACCGGTCGGCCGACCCGCAACCGATAGCGCTCGGGCAGTTCGTCGAGATCCTGGTTGCGCAGAATGCCCAGCATCAACGACATCGATACTTCATCCGCTACTGCCAGCGGGCCAGCCGGGAAGCCCGCCTGGCGTGCGGCGTTTTCCACCAGCGCCGGGGCGACACCGTCGAGCAGCATGCGCATGCCTTCGTGGAGGAAATTCATGATGACCCGACTGGTGAAGAAGCCAGGCGAATCGTGCACCAGGATCGGCGTCTTGCGCAGTTGCTCGATGAAATCCAAGGCACCCGCGATGGTCTCTTCGCTGGTGCGCTCACCGACGATGACTTCGACCAGCGGCATCTTTTCCACTGGCGAGAAGAAGTGCAGGCCGATGAACTGCTCCGGCCGCCGTGAAGACCCGGCCAGGCTGGTGATCGGTAGGGTCGAGGTGTTGGAGGCGAAAATGCCCTCAGTCGCCATGCGCTCCTCAGCCCTGGCTGTCACATCGGCCTTGATCGCCCGATCCTCGAAGACCGCCTCGACGACCAGATCGGCGCCATCCAGCGCCGCATAGTCGTCGGTGGCATGCACCCTCGCCAGCAGCCCATCGACTTTTTCCTGAGTGTTTTTGCCCTTCTGCACGTCTTTGGCCAGCAGCGAAGCGATCCCCGCCTTGCCACGCTCGGCCTGCTCCCGCGTAGCATCGATCAGCACCACCTCGATGCCGGCTGCCGCCGCGACACTGGCGATGCCCGCGCCCATCATGCCTGCGCCAAGCACCCCGAGTTTGCGCACCTTGCGCTTGGCGAAGCCCTGTGGACGGGCCGCCAGCTTGTCGGCGGCATTCTTGTTGACGAACAGCGTACGGATCAGGTTGCGCGCCACCGCACCGGACAGCAGCTTGCCGAAATACTTGGACTCGATACGCAGGCCAACGTCCATTCCCACCTGGGTGCCTTCGTAGACCGCCGAGAGGATCGCCAGTGGCGCCGGATAGTTGCCCTGGCTCGTGGCGGAAATCTGTGCGGTACCGAAGGAGAAACTTTGCCCGGCATGGGCGGCCAGCGGGCCGGCTCCGCCTGGTACGCCGAACCCCTTGCGATCCCAGGGCTGACTGGCGCCTGGCGCCCCTAGGAGCCATTGGCGGGCACGCTCGACGACCTGGTCGACCGCTGCCAGCTCGTGCACTATGCCGACCTTGAGTGCCTCGGCTGGCTTCAGCGGCCGTCCCTGCAGCAGAATCGGCAGAGCCGCAGCGATGCCGATCAAGCGTGGCAGGCGCTGGGTTCCACCAGCTCCGGGCAGCAGCCCGACGTTGACTTCCGGCAGACCAACCACCGCTTTGGGGTCGTCGGCCAGAACGCGATAATGACAGGCCAGCGCCAGTTCCAGGCCTCCGCCCAGCGCCAGGCCGTTGAGCGCCGCTGCCACCGGCTTGCCGCCGCTCTCCAGACGCCGCAGCAGCCCCGACAGCTTTGCCGAGAATTCCTCGCCCTGCGTAGCGTCGATACCGCGCTCGAATGCACCGACCAGATCCTTGAGGTCGGCCCCCGCAATGAACGAGCCAGCCTTCCCGGAAGTGAAGATCGCGCCCTTGATCGCGGCGTCTCCGAGGATACGCTCCACGGCAGCCGTCAGATCGGCGGAGAACTCATCGGTAAATACGTTCATCGGACGTCCGGGGACGTCGATGGTGATCAGCGCGATACCCTGCTCGTCGATTTCAAGATTCAGTGTCGTCATGGGATGTAGGTCCATAGCAAAGGGGGGCTCACACGCGCTCGATGATCACGGCGGTGGCCATGCCGGCACCGATGCACAGAGTAACCAGAGCGGTGGACTGGCCACGACGCTCCAGCTCGTCCAAGGCCGTGCCGACCAGCATCGAACCGGTCGCGCCCAGAGGGTGGCCAAGGGCGATGGCACCACCATTGACGTTGATCCGGTCATGGGACACGCCGAGCTTCTCCATGAAATGCAGCACCACTGAGGCGAACGCTTCGTTGACTTCGAACAGATCGATGTCCCCGGGTGTCATTCCAGCCCGCTCCAGCACCTTCTGTGCCGCCTGAACCGGCCCGGTCAACATGATGGTCGGCTCGGAGCCGACCGAGGCGAAAGCGCGCACCCGCGCCCGAGGCGTCACGCCATTGCGCTCACCAAAAGCCTCGCTGCCGACCAGAACGGCGGCTGCGCCGTCGACGATGCCGCTTGAATTACCAGCAGTGTGTACATGACGGATCGACTCGACCTGTGGATAACGGCGCAAAGCCACGGCATCGAAGCCTCCGCGCCCCATTGCCTCGAAGGCGGGCTTGAGTGCGGCCAGGTCGGAGGCCGTGGTGGCCGGACGCAGATACTCGTCGCGAGCCAGTACGATGTTGCCGATTACGTCACGCACTGGCGCGATGGAGGCGACGAACCGCTCCTCATCCCAAGCGCGGGCAGCCCGCCGCTGGCTTTCCAGGGCGAAGGCATCCACGTCCTCGCGCGAGTGCCCATCCAGCGTGGCGATCAGGTCGGCGCTGATACCCTGGGGAATGAAGCTGACCTTGTGTGCGAATGCCGGATCCATCGCCCAGGCGCCACCATCAGAGCCCAGCGGCACCCGCGACATCGACTCCACGCCGCCGGCTACGATGCCCTGGATCTGTCCCGACATCACCTGAGCGGACGCCAGGTTGAAGGCCTCCAGCCCGGAACCGCAGAAGCGGTTGACCTGAACCCCGGCAATCCGCTCGTCATAACCGGCATTCAGCGCGGCCAGGCGCGGCAACACGGAACCCTGCTCGCCCACCGGCGAAACGATACCAAAGATGACGTCATCGACCAGCGCGGCATCGAACCGCGTACGTTCGGCCAGGGCCGCGAGCACCTGGGTGCCCAACTGCAGCGGCGTTATCTCGTTGAGGGAGCCATCCGCGCGGCCCTTGCCGCGCGGCGTGCGAACGTGGTCATAAATATATGCATGAGGCACGGTTTGATTCTCGCTTTCGGTAGGTGACAGCCAACCTGGAGAGGAAGGACTCTAACTCAAGACATATCATATACAACGAATAATGTACTGTACCATACTTGTTTGCTGCTATATAGTCAAACCAGGTACCGTCCGCAGCGGACGGCCTCTCGATACATGACTCGCATAGGTTTTCTGCGCGTCTCGAATTCGAACAAGAAACAGGAAGGTGACCAAACGTGACGATCAATCCCGTGGCCCAGATAGAGGCTCCCGTTGTGCGCAAGGAACTCTACAAGCACGCGCTCGCAAACAAGGTCGTAGTGATCTCAGGCGGCTCCTCCGGCATAGGCCTGGGCATCGCCTGCCATCTTGGCCGCTTCGGCGCCAGAGTCGTGATCCTGGGGCGCAAGCCGGAGAAACTGGAACAGGCGGCCAGGGCCATTGCCGACGCCGGAGGCAGTTGCGCCGGCTACTCGCTCGATGTGCGGGACAGCGAACTGCTCGGCGCCGTACTCGAGGACATCCATGCCCGCTTCGGCGTCATCGATCTGGTGGTGGCGGCTGCCGCCGGAAATTTCTTCACGCCTGCCGAACGCCTCACCCCTAACGGTTTCAAGACCGTGATCGACATCGACCTGATCGGCACTTTCAACCTGTTCTCCCTGGCTCTGCCACTGCTGAACAAACCCGGCGCGTCGCTGATCGCCATCTCCGCCCCCCAGGCGCAGCGCGCGATGCCACTCCAGGCCCACGCCTGCACTGCCAAGGCAGGTATCGACATGCTGGTCAAGTGCCTAGCGCTCGAGTGGGGCGTCCACGGAGTGCGCGTCAATGCTGTGTCGCCCGGCCCCATAGCCGGCACCGAAGGCCTGGCCCGCCTGTCCGCCTCGCCGGAGATCGAAGGCCAGGTACTGCGCAACACCGCCTTGCGCCGTTTCGGCGAGCCCGATCACATCGCCAAGGCGGTGGCCTTTCTTGCTAGCGACGATGCCGAATACGTCACCGGCACCATCCTCGACTGCGACGGCGGCATGCGCCTCGGCAACCTGGACCTTCTATGAACATGACACCTGCGATCCTGATCGAGGAATCCCTCGACAACCGTCTGCTCACCGCAACGTTCAACCGACCGGATAAGGCCAACTCCATCGACCGAGAGATGGCCAACGCCCTTCAGGCACTGGCAGAGCGCGTCGAACAATCGCCACATATCGACGCGGTAATTTTCACCGGCTCCGGCCGGATATTCTGCGCGGGCGGTGACATCTCGGCCTTCGGCCAAGCCCTGCGCCAGTCACCCGGTGCGCTTCCTGAACTACTCAACGAACTGGCCACAACCGTGCATGGCGCACTGCTACGACTGGTCGAGGCCGGGCCATTGCTGGTCGGAGCGATCAACGGCCCCGCCACCGGCGCCGGCATGGCCCTGGCTTGCGCCTGCGACATCGCCTATGCACGTCCCGGTGCCGTCCTGCGCGCCGGCTTCTCGCGCCTGGGGTTGTCGCCGGATAGCGGTTCGACCCATTTTCTACCGCGCGCCATCGGCTACAAGCGGGCCCTCGAATTCCTGCTCTCCGGCGCCCCCATGAGCGCCCTACAGGCCCATGAATTTGGCATCTATAGCGAATTGCTCGACCTCGACCAGGACGCCTTTTCCGACGAAGTGCACAATCGCACGCTGCAACTGATTGCCTCGGGAGCGGCTGTGCGTGCCACCCGAAACCTTTTGCGCGCGAGCCCGGACACACCTCTGGAGCAGCAACTCGACGTGGAAAGAAAACGTCTGGTCGACCTGGCTGGCACCCCAGACGTGATCGCCGGAATCGGGCGCCTGCTCGGCGGCGCAGGCAGCGGTCAGTGATCCCGGCGGAGAAGACATCATGATTCGATCCTTCCTGTTCGTTCCCGCCGACAGCGAGCGCAAGCTCACCAGATCGCTCGACTCGCAGGCCGATGCACTGATCCTCGATCTGGAGGATTCGGTGATGCCCGAGAACAAGCCAACCGCCCGCATCCTGATGCGCCAGCACCTGGATAGGCTCGACGATCACAGCCGCTGGTGGGTACGGGTCAACAGCCTGTCCTCAGGGGAGCTGCTGCATGATCTGATCGCCACGGTACCGGCCCGGCCGGCCGGCATCCTGCTGCCAAAGATCGAAGGCCCCGAAGACATCGGCACCGTCAATCACTATCTGGATGCCCTGGAAATCGAGCACGGCATCGACCCCGGCTCGACGCGCATCGCCGTGGTGGTGACCGAGACGCCCGCCGTGGTGCTACGCCTGGGCGAACTGGTCAAGTGCCACTACCCACGCGTACGCGCGATTATGTGGGGGGCAGAGGATCTCAGCGCCGCCCTGCAGGCCGGCGACCCCCGTACACCCAAAGGTGACTGGAGACCCACCTACGAGCTTGCCCGCTCCCAGTCCCTACTGCTGGCGTATGCCTGGGGCGTAGAGGCAATCGACACCCTCTACGTTGACTTCCGTGATGCCGAAGGCCTGGAACGGCACTGCATCGATTCCCGCCGCGACGGCTTCACCGGACGGATCGCCATCCATCCCGACCAGGTGGAGACGATCAACCGCTCCTACAGCCCGAGCGAGGCGGAGATCGCCCTGGCCCGTCGCATCGTGGAAGCCTTTACCACGGGCAAGGGCGTGGTCGCTATCGACGGCAAGATGTACGACATCCCCCACCTCAAGGCCGCCAGCCAGCTACTCGCCAGCTACAGAGCCTGATCGACCAGGCCCGGGAGATCACTCCCGGGCCTGATCCTCACACCCGAAATACGGCGATCAGATTCCTCAACCGGACAACCAGTTCGCACAATTCCCGACTCGCCTGTGCGGCCTGCTCGGCGTCCAACGCCGTTCGCGCACCGGCCTGATCGATCTCGACGATGTTCAGATCCATCCCCTGAGCTACCTCCCTCTGCTGCTCGGCAGCATCGGCGATCTGCTGATTCTGCTCAACGATGATGCCCACCGCCCCCAGGATATTCTCCAATCCTTTGCGCACCCTGTCCGCCTCCGTTACGGCCCCATCCATCAGAAGGTGGCTTGCCTCCAGTGCCTTCACCGTGACATCGACACCTTTCTGCAGACACTCGATCATCGCCTCGATCTCTTCCGTGGAAGATTGGGTTCGCCTCGCCAAACCACGCACCTCATCGGCCACCACGGCAAAACCGCGCCCCTGCTCCCCGGCACGCGCCGCCTCGATCGCCGCATTGAGCGCCAATAGATTGGTCTGTTCGGCAATACCCTTGATCACATCCAGTACACGGCTGATTGCCGCGCTATCGCCGGCCAACCGATGGATAGCGACCACCGATCCGTCTATTTCTTCAGCCAGCCCCCGGATGCTGTCGACCTGAGCCTCAACCTGGGAACGCCCCATGGCACTCTCCCGATCGGCCCCCAGGGCGCTTTCTGCCGCCAATGCAGAGCTATGGGCCACATCGCGGGCACTGGCGGACATCTGCCCCATGGCCGACGCTACCCGCCCGATGCGTTCACGTTGCTCGACGACAGCCTGACTGCTGTTGCCAGAAACACGCTCAACCTGATCGGCTTGACGCTCGACCTCGGACAAAGTGCCATCGACGCGCAGAATCAGATCGCGGATCCGCTCCACCGTCCCGTTGAAGGCCCGCCCCAGTTCACCCAGTTCGTCACGCCCCAGTGCCGGGACCGCGGCCGTCATGTCTCCCCCCGCTACTCGCTCCATCGCTTGGCCGAGTTCGTTCAAAGTGGCGCGCATGGAGGCATAGAAAGCGCCATAGAGATAGACTACCGCAACGAATACCAGCAGAAGCACCAGCGCCAGCAGGATCATCCGCCCCTGACTGTCACTCAGGCGCTCTTGCAACTGCCCCCTGAGAAATACCAGCACCCTCTCGTTGAGCCCATGGGTCGCGTCCATCGAGGCGCTGGCCCGCTGGTAGAAATCCAGCCATGGCATCTCGAAGGTGCTCGAGGTGACTACGGCGTCCTCGAAAAGGGTAATCCCGTCCCGAAGGCCGGCTCGGCTGGTCGCCGCACGCTCGGACAAGGCCAAGCCGGCCGCAGCACTGCTACCTAGCGCCTCATCAACAGCCAAACCGTACTCCCCTTCCAGCTTCTCCAGGCGCAGCAACAGCTCATCCATTCGACGGCTAGTCGAAGAATTCAAGATCTTCAATCCCAGGGAGTAGCTGCCCATGACTCGTCCCTCACTCAACGTCCCCGTCACAACCGATGTGCCACGAAGCACCAGATCGATCAGTCGCCGGACATCTTCCTGGCGGTCGAGCCCCAGGCCTCCAGCAGCAACTGCCACCCTGATCAGCAACCGGGACTCCTCGAGCAACTGACGAACCTTGCCAAGCCGTCCTTGCATCGCGGGGTCGTGCTCGACGGCCTGCAGCCCGGCGGATATTCCGGAGCATTTCTGTTCGAATTCAAGCGCATCCGGCTGCGCCCGGCAGAGTCGCTGCAACGCCGCGGCGACCTCGTCATGGGCAGCGGCAATACGCGTATTCAAACCACCGGCCTGATCCACCAGGGCGATCGTCATCCCGATCTCCATCAGATCGGCATAGTTCTCCAAGTCACGGCGCAGCGACAACGATCCGTCGACCAGGTCGAGACCGTCGAGCGCCACCTGGGCCGCGACGAACTGACGGTAAACGTCTCTGACCAGATAGAAGTTGGTCGCCAGCATGGGCAGGAAGAACAGCAGGCTGACCAGGCCGAACTTCATGCCCAGGCTTAGGCGGTTCATCAATACAATGGCAGGACGTAGCAGGCTTCCCATATGAGCTCCCCCTGAACCCGATGGCAGTCGCCCACCAGGCTGTGCCCGGCAGGAGCCATCAGGCAATGATCATTCGGCCAGCCGTCACCACAGCAATGCTCTGCTGCCCCGGGGCCGTATCCACCTGACGAAAACGATTAGAGCGTCGCCATGCCGTCCAGAGCCACCACGGTCTTACCCAGGTAGTACTCCACCCCGGCCGGTACCGAACCGGCATCCCGACCGAGAAGACGGGGTCGAATGAAGAGGTAATGTCTCTGCAGTTCGTCGAGCTCCCTCTCTTTATCCGGCAACTGCATCATCAATTGGCCGAAATGATCGATGACACGGAGGTCGAGGCGCTTCGGAGTATCTTCATCGACCTCCATGAAATAGACGGCCAGCGATCCGAAGGCACGGATCTGGTACATCAGCAGGATGCGGCTGATGTCCAGGCTCTGCTCGTGCAGCATCCGCATTGCGGGGGGCACGCTCAGCGCCGCATAGCGATCGGCAAGCCTCGCATCCAGAAGCGCCTGAGCCTGCAGAGCCGGAATCACCCAGCGTGGCTTGAGCAAGCGGTTGGCGTTCTCGTTGCGCTCCAGCATGCCCACCTGCTCTCTCATCTGCCTCACCGGCTCCTGGAGCTCGACATCTCCAGAGCGAGCAACTAGCTCGGACAGGCGAGCCATGCCTGCCCTGTACGCATCCAGATTGCGGGAGTCCCCCCCGTATCCTCCCGAACTGTGATACAGCAGCAGGTTGCTGCATGTCGTGAACGCAAGGCTTCGGATCGTATGCAACTCATTGGCGAGGGCTCGATCGTCCGCCTGGGCGCCAGGCATGAATGAAAGCGATAGCAGCAACAGCAGGAATCGGAACATGGCTTGGCATTCTTTTGTTGTTATTGGCGGAATTGACCTGGATGCTGGAATGGTTCGGCGAACCGGCAGCCATGCCATCCATGCGCATCAAGTATGCATACAATATAGTATTGATGCATACTTAACTACTGATTATCATCTTTGCTACCCCGCCCTGCCAGTGCAGCGTCCTCCGGATGACCGGAGCGGGATATCCTCAACGGGCACAACAAAAAAGGAGCCACCCATGGCTGCATTCGATCAACCCTCCATCCGGCAGATCTTCAACGGCCTCTCTGCAGACGAAAGCGAGATCCTGACCCAGGCGGATCGCTTCGCCCAGAACGAACTCTATCCCCTGGCCCAGCGAATGGATGACGAAGAATGGTGGCCCGAAGAGGCCTTCGCGAAACTGGCGGAAATCGGTTACCTAGGTGTCACCGCTCCCACCGCCTATGGCGGTGCCGGCATGGATGTGTTTACCAGCGGATTGATCGTCCAGGCGTTCTCGCGCTGGAATCACGCGTTGGCCCTGAGTTGGATCGTTCACGAGAACCTGTGCCTGAACAACATCTTGCGTAACGCCAACGAGCACCTGCAGCAGAAGTACCTACCCGCCATGTGCGCCGGCAAGAGCATCGGCGCTCTCGGCCTGACGGAGCCCGGCGCCGGCTCCGATGCACTCGGCTCGATGCGTACCACGGCACGCCGGGAAGGTGACTACTACTACCTGAACGGCAACAAGATCTTCATCACCAACGGCCCCGTGGCCGACGTCCTTCTGGTCTACGCCAAGACCGACAAGGAGCGTGGCACCCAGGGCATCTCCGCCTTTATCGTCGAAAAGGACTTCCCAGGCTTCGCCATCGCACAGAAGCTGACCAAGATGGGTTTCCGAGGCAGCCAGACTGCCGAACTGGTATTCAATGAATGCCGAGTGCCGGCAGAGAATCTGGTTGGCGAAGAGAATCGTGGCGTCAAGGTACTGATGTCCGGCCTGGATCTGGAGCGAGCGGTAATCGCCCCCATCTGCCTGGGTATCGCCGAGCGAGCCCTGCAGCTATCGGTCGACTATGCCAAACAGCGCCAACAGTTTGGCCGCCCCATCGCCGACTTCCAGATGGTGCAGTCGATGCTTGCGGAGATGTACGTCTGGGTCGAGTCGATCCGCCTCTTCACCTACCAGGTACTGCGCGCCGCCAGCGTGGCGGACGAAGAACAGGGAGGGCGCGGGGAAATCCACAAGATAACCGCCGCGGGAGTCATGCACGCTTCGGAAACCCTGAACAAGGTGCTCAATGCCGCGGTGCAGATACACGGCGGTAGCGGCTATATCTGGGAATCGGAAATCAACCGGCTGTACCGCTCGATCAAGCTGCTGGAGATCGGTGCCGGCACCACCGAAGTACGCAAGATGATCATCAGCAAGGAACTACTGGACGCCTGATCGCACTACCGGCCGCCTGACACGAATGCGCCTGGGCGGCCCTCCGACATGCATGACGGCAACGCCATGCGATCCACAGAAGCCGGGGGAAGCTCAGACGGCGTACCGCGACGAGCTGTTCCAGGACAGCCGAAGCTCGACATGAACGCCCCGGACCAACCCAATGAAGCATCCAGGCATACCTATGGATATCGCCGAAGCCTGCACCTACCTATGCGCACCTTCGGGCCAATCCATCACGGGCGAAGGGCTCCCCCTCGATGGAAGAGACAACCCACAGGGAGAGCCATGAACCAACCGGGATCCTGACTGCTTCGCCCCCCCCTACGCCAGCAATTCCGCTCTGGAGCGGCGAACCTAGTCGAGCGAAGTTTCGGAACCTATGCTGCTTTCCTGCTTGATCGCCAGAAGATTTCTCTTCACCGCCATCAACAACTCGGCCAGCTTTTGCCGAGACTTGACGCTGAGCCCAACCAGGATGCGCTCGCTCATCTCATGACTGAGCACAGTCATCTTCTTGATCATCTGAGTACCGCTCGGAGACAGATAAATGCGTTTGGCACGGCGATCGACTCCATCGGGCCGACGCTCAATGAACCCTGCCACCTCCAGACGATCGATCAGCCCCCCCAGTGCGGCCTTGCCCAGATCCAGGGCGTTCGCCAGATCGCTCTGAATCATGCCGTCATGACGCGACAGGTAGGCCAGCACCCACCATTGTGAACGGGTGATACCAAGGGGGCGCATGAAGTCATCGAAGACCATTCTCCGCAGACGCGATACATCATGCATCAAGAAGCCGAGCCGGAGATCCCAATTCTCATCCTCGAGAATTCCTGGAACAGTTTGGTTCTTTCTGGAGGAAGCCCCCTGGCTGTCTGCCTTGCCGGCGCTACGGGGCTTGGTCGGTGGACGTTCGCTCTCCATTTGTCATGCCTTATTCGAGTCGTGCTGAAGAATTGGGTCGAGGCAACCGAACTTGCGTATCCGCCTCAAACCTTCATGAATATGTAACTTACGCTAGCATCCGATCAAAAAGCAAAACCTGTGCCAAAGCTATCGTCACATGCTACACAAGCACCTGCTGGGAGGTCAGCTCACGAGCAGATGTGCTTGCCTCACCCTATCGCTGAGATTACCATAAGAAACAAGATATGCTAGCATACCTTATCTTTAGAAATATTAATGCAGATAATCGAATAGCCCGCTGAGCAGCAATAATAACAATGGGCAGGACCGGAACGTTGCCATGATCCTCAATCCCTCCTCTATCCCAGCCCTCGGCATGCTGAAGACGACCTCAATGCTGCTCCTCGGCAAATCAGCGATGACCGAGAGCCTGGTCGCACGCATCTCCTCCCGCCCGCTCCTCTCCCCGACACATCCGCTGCCCCAAGCCAGGGGTCAAGAACTCCCTTACAACAATAAATGACGAGGAATTCCAAGCATGCAATTCACCCAAGGCCTGCACCGCGCGGTGCAACAGACTCCCGAATCCATCGCAACAGTATTCGGCTCCAGAAAACAGAGCTTCAGGCAGCTCCAGGAGCGCATCGCACGCCTAGCCGGAGGCCTGGCCAATCTTGGCTACGGACGTGGCGATCGACTCGCCATCCTGAGCCTCAATTCCGACAGGTATCTGGAGTTCTATTTGGCATCGGCCTGGCTCGGTGCAGAGGTCAATCCGGTCAACTTCCGCTGGAGCATCGGTGAAATCACCTACTCGCTCAATGACTCGAACTCCGAGGCATTGTTCCTCGACAATCACTTCGCTGGCAGCGCGGCCGAGATTCAGGCTAAGGCGCCCACACTGCGCCATCTTCTATTCATCGGCGAGGGTGACTGCCCACCCGGACTGGTGGACGTCAACGAATTGATCGAAGGAGCACAGCCGCTTCCCGACGCGGGTGTGGGCGGCGATGACACCTTCGGCATCTTTTACACAGGCGGAACCACTGGCACGCCAAAAGGCGTCATCCTTTCCCATTTGAACATCGCCAGCTCAGCTCTAGCATTGATGGCCGAAGGGCTTTTCGCCGAGGGCACCATCGCCCTACACGCTGCCCCCATGTTCCACCTTGCCGACATGATGGTCACTGCCAGCGTACTACTGCGCGGCGGTAGGCACATCATGACTCCGGCCTTCCGCCCCGATACGGCACTCGACCTGATCGAGGAGCATCAGATCAGCGACCTTCTGTTGGTACCGACGATGCTCCAGGCCCTGGCCGACTGCCCCGATACGCTGGAGCGCGCCAGCAGTGTCCGTAGCGTGCTCTACGGCGCCTCCCCGGCGACCGAAACCTTGCTCGACAATGCCACCCAGGCTTTGCCTGATGCCACCTTCACCCAAGCCTACGGCATGACTGAAATGTCGGCGGTAATGACTGTGCTACCGCCGTTCATGAACAGTGTAGAAGGTCGCCGGCTCGGCAAGGTTCAGTCAGGGGGACGCGCCGCCTATCACGCCCAGGTACGGATCGTCGACGAACAGGATCGCGAACTCCCCCGAGGCGCGGTTGGCGAGATAGTGGCTCGCGGTCCGAACATGATGAAAGGCTACCTGAACATGCCCGAGGCCACTGCAGAAACCCTGCGCAACGGCTGGATGCATACAGGAGACATGGGCTACATGGATGACGATGGCTACGTATTCATCGTCGACCGCCTCAAGGACATGATCATCTCCGGCGGCGAGAACATCTACTGCGTCGAAGTGGAGAACGCAACAGCATCCCATCCGGCTATCGCTGCCTGTGTGGTGTTCGGTATCCCAAGCGCCGAATGGGGCGAAGCGGTGCATGCGGCCATCGTGCTACGCCCCGGTCACTCGTTGACGCTGGAAGAACTCCAGGCCCACTGCCGAGATCGGATCGCCAGCTACAAGTGTCCACGAAGCCTGCAGATCCTCGACGCCCTGCCATTGTCGAGCATGGGCAAGGTACTCAAGACCGAGTTGCGCAAGGCCCACTGGAATGGGCGCGAACGAGCAGTCAACTGAACGACAGACAATACCAATAACAAGAGGACTCCACCATGTACACGGCTCCGGTCGATCATCCGCTCAACCTCACTACCCAACTGGTACTCACCTCCGCAAGCTATGCACTCTTCGTCATCGCCCTGATAGTAGCCATTGGCATGGGCATAAAGCAGCGCACGCCATTTTACCTGCTCATCATGCTGGCGGTCGCTTTTGGCGCTATTTTCGAACCCCTGTACGACGAAGGTCAGATGCTCTACTTCTACTCCATCGGCCAGTGGACACTCTACAGCGCCTTCGAAACCCCACAACCGATCTGGACCATCAGCGGCTATGCGATCCTCTACGGGGCCAATGCGATCTTCATCTGTGACCGCATGCATAGAGGCACGATGGATAGCATCACTCTATACAAATGGGCGCTCATCACCTTCCTCGGCTCCTGCATCTTCGAGATGTATGGAATCAACGGCGGCGCCTATGAATACTACGGCCCCCATGCCTTCCGCGTGCTCGAATATCCCTTGGTGATTGGCGTGTTGGAAACCGCCCAGGTCATCTGCTTCAGCTTCGTCGCAACTGAGCTACGCCGCCGAACCCGAGGGCACCTTCCGCTGCTGATGCTGTTCGTGCTGTTTCCCTGCATGTTCTACTTCACCAACTTCGGCGCAGGAGCCCCGACGATCATTGCTCTGCACCTGGACATGCCGAATCAGACCACGGTGCAGTTGGCGACGCTCCTCAGTATCGGATTCGCCCTGCTGTTAATCCACAGCGTAGCGTGTGCCCTGCCCAAGATGGTCTCCTCCAGCACCAGAGAGATGGCTATGACTTGACCTCTGCAACGGCTGCTCAGGAACTTCGGGTGACCCAGACCCCAGCCAGGCTGATCGCCTGCGGCCGCCAAATCGGGCAGGAATTGGAGCTGGTCAGCATACGTACACCCGATCACATCGTGGTGGGGGCCGGCCCGCATCGAGGGCGCGCCGGCCGGGGTCAAGGGAATCTCGCTGTTCCTGGTGCCGAAGTTCCTGGTCAACGAGGACGGCGGCCCGGGGACGCGCAACGACGTGGCGCTGGCCGGGCTGCTGCACAAGATGGGCTACCGCAACACCACCTCCACCGTCCTCAGCTTCGGTGAAAAGGATGGCGCGGTCGACTATCTGGTAGGCGAAGCCAACAAGGGCCTCGCCTACATGTTCCAGATTAGGCGCCCACCTGGCGCGCGTCGCCAGCCGTACCGGCGCTCGCGTGGTGCTCGCCGCCCGGCGCGTCGAACGCCTGAACCAATTGGCGTGGCCCTCGGCAGGGACGGCGGCACCGCCCTGACGGTGCCGCTAGACGTCACGTCTCGCGACAGTGTCGAGGCAGCCTTCCAGGCGGCAGAAGACGCCTTTGGCGTGGTCGACGTGGTGCTCAACAATGCGGGTACCGGCAATGGCCAGCGCGCCCTGTAGATCAGCGAGGAAGAATGGCGCCAGATGCTCGCCACCAACCTCGACGGCGTCTGGCGCGTGGCCCAATGCGCCGCGCAACGCATGGCCAAGGCCATCGCGCCAGGCAGCATCGTCAACATCGCCTCGATGCTCGGCCTGTGCGTAGGCGCCGACTACAGCCACTACTCGTGCAGTTGACCAAGTCGCTGGCGCTGAAGCCAGCCCGCAGCCAGATCCGCGCCAACGCCATCGCACCGGGCTACTTCAAGACCGAAATGAACGACGCCTACTTCGACAGCGAGAAGGGCCAGACCTACATCCGCAACGCCGTGCCGATACGCCGCCTCGGCCAGTTGGGCGAACTGGAAGGCCCCTTCTTGCTGCTGGCCAGCATCGCCGGCGCCTACAGACCGGCGAGGTAATTGCGGTTGATGGCAGACAGCTTGTGAGCTCGCTCTAGCCGTGCATAAACCGGGGCCCATTGGGCCCCCGTCTTCTTTTTTGCTAACCACCTCCTCGAACAAGCGGTGTCTAACTGGCAGATAGCAGATGCAAATTACTCCCCTCACTTAGCAGACCGAGGAGCACATCCCATCCGGAGCGCCCTAGCCCCCACAGGCTTCACCCGCAACGATTGCCCATCCTCGATCAGGTAGTGGCAGGCGTGGATGACGTTCTGCCGACCCGCATCGTCATCACGCTTGAACATCCCCACCCCACAGCCATCCTCATACGCGCCTTTCTTGTGGTTGCAGCTGTGGAAGTACCCCCAACCCTCGATGATCTTTCTCCACAGCCCACCGATGGCCTCAGCCTTGGCATAGCCACTGCGCACCTCCCGACCATCGAAGAAGAACGCCGCATGGATGTGATAGCCCATGTCCTCCCCCTGCTCCACTGCGCAGATGTAGCCCGTCTCATGCTGGAAGATCGGATCGTGTTCCCGAACCCGGATAAGCCTGTCCAGGTCCTCGAAGACGTCCTCCACCGTCAGGCGAGCACGTGCTGCCTCCCGGTAGTACAGGTCCACCCTCACCAACACGGTACGAGAGCGGCTATCCATCACCCGCTCCACGTATTCAGTCACCGTCTGCCGATTCCCCTTCTCCCGATAAGCACGGTCATTCCTCCCACGCTTGAACCACTTCGCCTGTACGTGCACCCGGATCCTCTCCACGAGCCAGTTGTAGGTCTGGGCCTCTGATAGGAGCCCTCCCTCGCTCTCGTCCATGCACGTCATCCCGAACATCCCGAACTCGATGCCGATGTCGTAGCAAGCCTCCTTGAATGCGAGCAGGTGTTCGCTCAGGGCGTATTTCTCGTCATGCACCAAGTGATACATCTGCCGAATGTGATCGAAGTACCGAGAGAGCCTGGTTCTCTCGATGACTTCATCCCCCTGTGCGTCGTAGCTGATCCTGAATGCAGGGCAGTCATGACGAATCACTGCGTTCACGAGTCGTTCGATCTGGATAGCGATGTCGGATTGGGAGAGATGTTTGGCTGTTTGCTTGATCATGGTGTGTACCTGGTTGTTGGAAGACATACCAAGTACGGAGTGGGTATTTTTAAACTGGAGAGGTGGGTAGCTAGTCACCTGGCTATAGCTGTCAATCTGCGGCCATAGGTGAGTGGGTGTAATGGGAGAAAGGTAGATGATTAGAGATAGCTAGTAGCTATATCAATAAACCACACTGCCCTGCTCGCCAAACACAAAGCGCCATCGAACATTCAGATGAAGAACACCAAGCGTAGCCGGGAAAAATCACAGAGCAGGCAACTGGGAGTTATCTGAGAAAGAGCACTAACCTAAGCAGACGGCAGAGATACCCGATGACCAGGACTCCCTGGTCATCGGGTATCTCTATCGCCATTAATGCTTACCTACTGCCTGGAGTTTCTCATCACGTTCAGCGATCCGCTCAAGGATCCACTCGTGCACTTCGCTCTCCAACCAACGAACGCAACGCTCCCCCACAGATAAGGGAAGCGGGAACGTGCCGAGAGCGATGTACTTATAGATGGTCGAGCGCGCAAGGCTAGTGAGGTCCATGACCTCTTTCAAACTGATGATCCTCATGGACATGGATGGTGCTCCTGTATTGGTCCAGAGGATGGGCAGACAGAGGAAAAATTAACCAATACTGGCAACTAGAACACCTCATCCGTCCTAGCTATACAGGAAGCCTTGAAGAACTACTGAGCTAGCCCCTCACAGTAAAAGCTACGTATTGGGCTACGATGCTAGGCAGCCGAGCCACGAGCGATCGAAGCCTGCATCAGGCCCTACGACCTCAACACAGGCCATCCATAGGCGGAAAGAATCGAGCTAGGCCAGCAACCATCAGCAATGGCACCTCAAACCCAATAGACTAGACAAAAGTAAAATTCATGTGGTATTGATAAATTTTATCTACTATAGATGACCTATGATGACGATAGAGATTAATTAGAATTAAGCTTCAGAACAACTATAAAAACAACATCAAAAGAATACTTTTTTAATTTTGAGATAGAAGAATGGCAGTAAATACAAACGATAATTTATCTAGAATTCTTAGTGATACAAAAATAGATAACCGCAGAGACATATGGCTCTGGTTCATTTTAATAAGGAACGGAGTAGATCTTGGGCCATATATAAGTTTCGACAGAGGAATGCGAGACAAGATTGCCGACGCCCTTCATCACGACAGGCAACTAAAAATAGCTGTACTCGAAGAAGTACCGAACCAACTTCTTCCCGACGTTGAATTAAAATGGATAACCGAAGAGAAAAGGCAGCTAGAATGGATCAACACCAAAATCTTAGAAAAGACCAATATTAGCCACCTAAAACTTCCAAGAGAACTATCCGGAAGAACACTAACAATAGCCTTAATTGACCTAATGGACATCGGAGTTACTGCAAAGAAAATATTACTAGAAGAAATCAAAGGTAAATGGTCGGAACAGAAAGCAAATGACAAGTTATTTTCATGGTTCAAAGATGATAAAGAAAAATGTGAGCTTGCTTGGGAGTGGATAAGAAGAAACGAACCCAGCAGATATCTGCCGAAAGAAAAATTCGAAGACCTGGAAGACCTTCTTATGTTCTTCGATCGAACAAAATTCAGAAGAGAGCAGTGTCTTTACTATATTGAAAAAATCAAGAAAAGCCACAGCCAAGCAAAATACAAAAGCAGGCTAAAAGATAAAAAGCAGTACAACTTCATCCTCCACAACAAAACAATAGAATCTCTAGATCGAATTGCAAACGCATACGAAATAAGTCGAGCCAGAGCTATAGAGATACTAGTAGAAATGGAAGAATTCAAAAAAGAATACATCCCAGAAAAAATAAAGAACATAAAGCTTCTTAACGGGGACTAACCTAGCAAATGAACATATTAAAACTGCCAAGAGATAAACTTGGCAGTGTCAACAGAAAAAGGAGGGGCATCACGCCTTACATAGACACTGGAGTGCATCCCCCCCTAGCGAACGAGCCCCTACAGGCTCAAAGGCCACTTCCTGATTGATTGCTAACATGTTTCCGTCGCTGCGACTGAAAATGGCAACCTGGGCAGTCACCAAGCAAGCGAGGCCCTAGAAAAGGGCGTCCATCAAACAGGTCGGAAATGCGGGATGCAAAGTGAAGAGGGGCCGAGCAGTTCGGCACATACCGCCGACACGTGCACCAGCACCTTGAGCCATACAAGAAATGTATCAAATTCCAGTGAGCTTCAAAGTATGGGTAAAGGTGTGGGCTAAAGGCATACCTCAGATAGAAATTCCTTAAAAATCAACAAGATGACCAATTAAAATGCCGCCCACAAGCCGGCTTTTTTAATGCCTGCGGGAAACGCCGGCCTTGTGCCAGCTTTGCTCTGGCCGCTCAACTCGGCTCAACCTCAGCATCAGACGGCCAGCGCCAAGCCCAGGTGGAAGATATCCACACGCTGCACGCCGAACCATCCGCCGCATGCCCTCCACCAGCAGTCCCGCCGCAGCGAACAAAGTGGCCCTGGCGATGGCCAGCAGCGCCAGGTTTACCGCCAGCGACGAGCCGTCCGGTACCAGCAGCATCACCACGCCTAGCCCCGAGGAGCGCCGCCCCCATCAGCCCCCCGGCAGCTCCTACCCGCGCCACCTCGGCCAACGCCAGGCCAAGGCTGCCGAATGCGCAGGCGGCGGCGATCACCCGCCCCTGAAGATCGCATCCCATGATTCCCCTCACTGAGCGCCCGTAAAGGCCTTCAGACTAACCAGCAGAAGGGAAGATGCTCGTTTCATTGCGACAATGGCCATGACGAATAGCGCCAAGGAAGCAGAGAGTGAAGTATTCGGGAAAGAAGCTTCAGTAAGTGACGTGCTGCGCTATGAGCAGCGTAATACTGCTTCTGAAACCACAGCGGGTTGTCGATTTCCGCTACTTCCAGGCAAGCTATGCGCGGTAGCGGGCCGACTAGAGGATTTCACCGCCATAGCTGGTCAGTTCCTGCGGGTATCTAAGTGATCTAATTAGTTGAAAGCTCATCATCCGCAGATAAAACTCCAGTCGCCTAGTCACTTAAATTTACATTATGCTCAACCAACATCTCTTCAGAACCATCCCATTTAGATGGAGTAACCCAACCACTTCGCCTCTTCCTCCCCAACACAACACCTAGCAAACTATTATCATCACAAAAATAAGCCTGCCCTCCCCAACTTTCACTCCCCAGCACAATCATATTGACCAACTCACCCCCATCCCTTTCAGATAAGGAATCAATCAAAACATCAAAACCAATAATTTCAACACCAGTGGAAACAGCATTATCCCTCTGAGTGGTAGACTCGATTAGAAAACGACCAACAGTTTTTCTGACAACATATCCATCTCGAAATGAAAAGCCTTCTCGGATTTTAAAATCAATCCCCGAAATAAATTTCATCATTTCCGAAGCCAGCAAGAACCCTCCCAAGAGCAAATCAAGCAAATTCATGGTCTAAACACCTCTATATCCCCCTCTCTAACCCCCTTCAAGAGAACCTCTCTCTCCCCCCATATATCTTCTGACATAGTCAATGACCAACTGTCCCCAGGTCTTGGGGCACCAACTCTAACCCTTAGAACTAGCCCACCCTCCCTAGCCCAACTTCTGGCAACCGAGGGAGAGTGCATCCACGATGTATATGGACTCTCAGCCGAGACTCCACCACGATTATGCGTTTCAGGTGTAACGTCACCATTGACGCGCCCTGGAACAACCTTCCCTTTTTGGGCATCGACTTCGGCAGGATGCCCTTTATAGACGCCTCTATAGAGGTATACACCAGGCTCCGCATCAGGCAATACAGGGATATTTTCGTAAGGTACAACCAGCGCCGCCGGATCGTCCCCCTCCCGAGGCTTACGGCCATCGCTACCCGGACAATTGTTCAACCCCAACGGATCCACCCACCCCGTCGGGTTAGGCACGTACTGGTAGTGGTTCAACCCACCCGCCAGCTTGATCGGGTCCGGGGTCAGGAAACGGCCGGGTTGGGATTGTAGTAACGATGCCGGTTGGAGTGCAGGCTGTACCACCCCAGGAATCGCGGTGTGCTGTCAATTCCCGCCACTTCTAAGCAGGTGACATTACTCTAGGCGTAATATCGAGCGATTTAAATAACTCCGTTCTTGCAGGTCTCGAAAAATTGAAATATTAGAATACCCCCCCGTAAGTGCAGCCACGCTAGTCTTGCGTCGAACGCGAAAGCCTTATATTCAAGGCATATAAAACCACCAAGAAGTCAATCCTTCAATATATCAATGATATATTTACTTCCCCCGCCGCTCTTCCAAAAATCCAGCATTGCAATTAATATACTTTCGTCCTTCCGCAGCGCAATCAACGCATCAGAAAGGAGAGGGTGACTCTCTCCTTTGTCACGATAATACTCATACAAACTAGATATCATAATGCACGCGACTGCTGCTCTCACCCCCCAATCTTCTTCACGCTTCAAAAGAATATTTATTGCAGGTGCAATTAAATCAGCATCGGAGAGCGTAAACTCCCAATCCTGTCCCATTTCAGACAGTTTCAAACCTAGGAGAGAAGAAACAACTTTCCTCTCATCCTCAGACGCTCCATAATACTCCAAATAAATCCCCTATCTGGAAGGCAGTCATTAATCCTCCCACCTATTAAAGAACTATTAAAAAACCACCCCATTACCCTTTATATAATTCCAGCAAAAACTCAACCAAACCAATCAACCACCACAACATCAGACCGTTGAATATTACAGGAATAGTATCAAAATCTTAGCCACCTGAAAAAAGAGAAAAATAGAGAGATGCGATCTACGCAAAACACTATTACAAAGAGAGCTTACAATCACATTCTAAATATTTACAATTGATCTACCCACGCAATCATGATCATCAAAGAATATCAATTCACATCCATTGGAGTTTGCCAGCCAGAATGGGTATCCGGTTGTTTCAGAAAGCAGTAATTCAACTTGCTCGATTGATGAAAATCTCCATCCATGCCAGCTAATATCGAAGACTATCAACACTGCCCCCTCCCAGCCTAAATACTTAATTTTTTTCCAAAAGAACGGATCATGCTCTTTACTAGTTACGCACATTTTAGAAGAATCAAGCCCCTCACCTTCTTCAAAAAACCTTGTATTCAAAAAGGAAATCAAGGACCGAAGCTCCTCCTCTCTTAATTTACTTACCAAGAAACCATGCTTCTCAATTTCTTCGTCTATTTCAATCTCGAGATAATTCACTGTTGCACTCCTATCCTTGCACGTGAAACTGGAACACGAGATACCAGTACATGACCTCTTACGGCCCCTCCCTCACCTCTTTTCCCTGGGGTTTGATAACCTATATGTGGGTCTCGTGGCCCATCAGAGCTCACCACTAGAGATGGATCATCGATATTAACCTCTGCCCCTCTATTTTTTCCTTTTAAAACGCGCCATTCGGTGGGGAATGACTTACCATATTGATCCTTCCCCCATTTAGTAACCTCAAATTCACTTTTAGGAATTTTGGTTCGTTCAAATGCCTCATCTAAGCCAGCAGTCATCTGCTGATAGGAGGTCCCAGGAGCAGTTCTTAAGTCAACATCTACTTCGGGATTAAATTTCCATGTACCACCGTTCACTGGTTGTGGACATACATCAGACAACCCCAACGGATCCACCCACCCCGTTGGGTTAGGCACATACTGGTAGTGGTTCAACCCACCCGCCAGCTTGATCGGGTCCGGGGTCAGGAAACGGCCGGTGTTGGGATTGTAGTAACGATGCCGGTTGTAGTGCAGGCCGGTTTCCGCGTCGTAGTACTGCCCCTGGAAGCGCAGCGGGTTGTCGATTTCCGCCACTTCCAGGCGGGCGACGTTGCCGTAGGCGCGGTAGCGGGCCGACCAGAGGATTTCGCCGCCGTAGCTGGTCAGTTTTCTGCAGACACTAGACAGTCGAGTTGGAAAGCGGCTTTCAGTGGAACTTCGCTATCTACTATTGCCAACGAACGGGAACTGTCGGATTTACAGATATAACTAAGACAGGGCAGCCATCGCTTCTGGCGAAGAAATCGCTCTATTTCTGTACCTTTTACTTTAAAGTCCTTCCAAATCATATATACAGCCATCACTTTTTATTTTTTCAAGCCAACCATTCAATGACCTGACCTTTCTGTGTTTATTCTTCTCAGCATACTCCCGCCTTAGAAGCCTAAATAATTCACCAACCTTTTCTCGACCAAGCACTCCTATTTCGCTTAGTATGTCTCCTCGCTGAAGAACTTTTTTATCACGACGAAGTCCGTAGTAGGCGCTCAGATTCATTAGTAGACTGTCGGCTGCCTCATATGAAGTAGAAATCCCTTCCAAGTATCTAAGGAAGAAGTCATTCAATATAGATATTTCAATATTCGACTCAGCTAGATGCGCACAAATACCTTGCCAGTTATTTATATATAAATGCTCCCCCCAGTCAGGATCAGGTGAAAAATAAGGCCCTTTTCCACAAAAAAACTCTACCGGTTCTTTATTCTCTAACGCCATTTGAATTTTTTTCTTCACCGCGGCCCCTATTGTCGATAGTCGCACGACTCAGTAGTGGCTGATCTCTTTCCTACTACAGCATAAACAGCACGTATTTAAATTTGAAAACAAATTAATCAACGCCCCAAGAGCAATGCTCATAGGCACAACTGATACAGTCTTTCTCGCAGATCATCCAAGTTATCATTCTCTTTCTTTAAAATCTTTCCATCCTTAGACAAAACAACATCGTTAAGGGAGCCCATCCCTGAATACATAGAAAAAATGTTACTCGCAACCGACTCTGGGTCAGAGTCAAGATTACGAACCTGAACCTCTAAGGCTCTCCCCCATTCACCCGCCCCTCCGTCAATCAAAAGTATAATCATCTGAGACGCTACATCTCTGATTGCCCGGGAATTTTCACATCAAACGTCATTGTTTAATTATCTCTACGCCTATAGCCACGGCCTTAAATTAATTACCTGTGGAGTGCCGCCTACGTAGAGTCCACCTTGTCACCCAACCTGACCGACATATACCTCACTTCCTGCTGGGCTTGTGCCTCTTCACTCTGAGCGACAGACTTACCCGAAGCTCTGGTGTAATGCTCTCGGGCTTGTATGTTACGGTGCCTACACAGTGCTTTCTATATTAAAGCCTAGGTTGCAACTCCACGATCTCTCCCAGGTTGAATAATTAATAAATTATCTACCTCTCTATTTCTGCAGCGCATGACAAATGGTAAAGCTAAACCGGGGTTCTTCATATAACTTTCAAAAGTATTCTTGTCAATCTCAAAATACTCCTCATAATCAACCATTCCATTGCTTACTGGTATTGAGATATAAAATTTTCCTGAGCTTTCTTCTATCCCTATAGAAAATCGCTCATCCTTGTTGAAATAAGAATCATTAAATCTCATGCGTGTCTAACCTATAAGTCGACTGGAGAAATTTTTAACTTCGGCATGTGGGTTCCCCCAACATCAATTATTGCCTCGCTATTCCCAGTTGGCAGTTTTCCACCCGGAATCCAGAATTCATTAGTCCCTGCCTCATTCCCTGATGGAATTCTAAGATTAAGTTCTTGAGGGTTAGAAATATCAACACGGACCATCTTGTTACTTTCTAGGAAACCTGATGGCAGCCCAAGAGCAGTTTCTAATGCGGGCGCATTTCCTTGGGTAGACTCCAGTAGTTTATCGGCCTCTGTCTTAGGCATGACGAAAGATGTTCCATCACGCTGACCAATGCCATATTTATCCAGATTTTTCTGGGTCATAAATCTAGATGCACCGTTATCAAACTGACTCAGATGATTTTTTATGTATTCTGATGAAAGATACTCACTTGGATCTGGTCGAGCTCCTTTAGGAATTGTCGTAATTTCTTCAATTTTCGCCGTTGTCAACGGAGGAGAGGCGTTAAGACAGTCTCCATGTGTACTAGCCAACCCCAACGGATCCACCCACCCCGTCGGGTTAGGCACGTACTGGTAGTGGTTCAACCCACCCGCCAGCTTGATCGGGTCCGGGGTCAGGAAACGGCCGGTGTTGGGATTGTAGTAACGATGCCGGTTGTAGTGCAGGCCGGTTTCCGCGTCGTAGTACTGCCCCTGGAAGCGCAGCGGGTTGTCGATTTCCGCTACTTCCAGGCGGGCGACGTTGCCGTAGGCGCGGTAGCGGGCCGACCAGAGGATTTCGCCGCCGTAGCTGGTCAGCTCCTGCGGAGTGCCCAGGTGGTCGAGCTGGTAGTAGAAGGGTTCGGCCTTCAGCGGGCCTTCGCCGTCCAGCATGGCCAGCGGGCGGAAGCTGCCGGGTTCGTAGACGTAGCTGCGGTAGCGGCCTTCACCGCTTTCGGCGACCAGGCGGTCGCCCTGCCAGATGAATTCGGTGGTCTTGCCGTCCACTTCCTTGGCGATGCGGCGGCCGAAGGCGTCGTATCGGTAGCTGACCTGGCGGCCATCGGGCAGTTGCACGCCCACCAGGCGGTGCTGGCTGTCGTAGCGGTACTGGGTAACCAGCTTCTGCCCGGCGCCGCGGCGTTCGCGGAGCAGGTTGCCGTAGGCGTCGTAATCGTAGTGGCAGTCCCCCTGCATCAGCAGGCGGTTGCCCTGTACGTTGACCTGCCGTGGGTCGCCCTGCTGGGCATTCTGGGTCAGCAGGTTGCCCGCCGGGTCGTGGGCGAAGCTTTCCGGCAGGTCGCCGCGCACGGCGACCAGGCGGTCCAGCGGGTCGTAGTGGTAACTGCGCACGCCCTTGCGGCTGTCTTCGACGCTGGCGAGGTTGCCGCCGGCGCCGTAGCTGTAGCGCCGCTGGTACAGCGCGCGCTCGCGCTGGCTGACCTGGTGGGCGAGAAGCCGGCCCTGTTCGTCGTACTGGTACTGGCTGAGCAGTTGGCCTTGCTGGCGCTGGCGTTCCCGGCCGAAGCTGAACTGGTGGCTGGTCAGGCGCTGGCCGTTCAGGTCGATGGCGCTGAGTTCGCCGCCCGCCCGGTGGCGGTAGTCGAGGGTGCTGCCATCCGGGAGCCGGCAATGGCTCAGCCGCCCCAGGGCGTCATAGCCGTATTGCAGGGTCGCCCAGCCCTGGTGTTCGCGGGTCAGGCGGTTCTGCAGGTCGTACTCGTAGGCCAGCGGCCATTCGCCGTCGTCCACGCCCACCAGGCGGCCCAGGGCATCGTAGCGGTAGTGGACCTCGCTGCCGTCGGGCTGCGTTCTGACCAGCAGGCGGCCCGAGGCGTCGCGCTGGTAGCGGGTGACGAGTTCGCTGCCGTCCTCGCCATACTCGGTCTTCTCCAGCAGGTGCCCGTTGAGGTCGTAGGCATAGGCGCAAGTGCGCCCGTCGAAACCGGTTTCCCGGCTGATAAGGCCGCTGGGGTGGTAGTCGAGGCGGTACAGCTCGCCACGCTCGTTCTCGATCTCGCTGAGCAGCAGCCGGGCGTTGTCATAGCGGTAGCGCAGCTGGCTGCCGTCGGGGTTGATGCGCCGGGTGACGAGGTGCAGGCCACCGTCGTATTCGTAACGGGCCACCCGGCCGAGCTCATCGCGCTCCGCCGTCACCTTGCCGTAGGCGTTGTATTCGTAGTCGCGGCTGGCGCCCCCCGGCAGGGTGACCTGGCGCAGGCGGCCCAGGGCATCCCACTCGAACTGGGTGACGGCGCCCTGCTCGTCCTGGCGGGTGATCTGGCGGCCGAATACGTCATAGCGATAGCGGCGCACGCCGCCATCCGGCAGGCGTTCCTCGATCAGTTGGCCCAGGCCGTTCCATAGCAGTTGGTGGCTGCTGCCGTCGGGATGCTGGATTTGCAGCAGGCGGCCGCGTTCGTCATAGCGGAAGAAGGTGGAATGGCCGTCCGGATCGGTTTGCTGGATGACGTCGCCCTGGGCATTGCGGCGGTAGCGCCAGTTCGCCTTGCCGCGCTCCACGGCGCTGACGAAGCCGTCGCGGTACTCGA
This sequence comes from Pseudomonas sp. R3.Fl, assembly GCF_023516765.1. Lineage (NCBI taxonomy): Bacteria > Pseudomonadati > Pseudomonadota > Gammaproteobacteria > Pseudomonadales > Pseudomonadaceae > Pseudomonas > Pseudomonas sp. R3.Fl. The sequence goes on along the minus strand of NZ_JAMGSO010000001.1, from coordinate 4,886,912 downwards.
AGCTGGTGGGCTCTTCCTCCGGCGGCACCAGGGCCACCAGGTGGCCGGCCTCGTCGTAGTGGTACTCGGTCACGGCCCCAAGGGGATCGCGCTCGGCCACCAGTTGCCCCTGCGGGTTGTAGGCCTTCTCGTGTACCGCGCCGTCGGGATCGACCTGGCGTACCAGGCGTGCGTTGCCGTCGTGGACGAAGACCTGGCGGCCGCCATCGCTCTGGAGCAGGGTCGCGGTACCCGCTTCGTCGTCCCACTCGAACTGGAAGTCCAGGGGCTCGATGCTCGACCACTGGCGCACGCAGCGAGCCTGCTTGCCGGCGCCCTCCCAGGCCCAGTAGAAGCTGGCGCCGCCGGCCAGGTGGCGTTCGAGGATCACATGCTGTTCGTCGTAGCGGTAGCGCTCGACTTCGCCAAGCGCATTGTGCGCCTCCAGCAGTTGGCCAGCGGTGTTGTAGACGTAGCTGGCCAGTGTCTGCACGCTGCGCCAGGAGGCCTCCTCGGTGTCCGCCGGGACCTGTTGCTGGTATTCCACGGCCTGGATGCGGCTCTGCTCATAGCGGAACGCCAGGGCCCGACCGGCGCCGTTGCTCAGGCGGCTGATGCGGCCGGCGAGGTCGCGGCCGACGTGAAGGCGGTTGCCGTAGGCATCGCTGATGGCGACCAGGTCGCCGCCCTTGCCGTCGTGGCGGAAGTGGTAGAAGCGCGGCTTGTCGCCCGCCTGGGCCAGGACGAGTTCGGCCGGGTCGGCGCCGATGAAGATGGCGGCCTTCGACAGCCGGTTGTTGATGGCGGGCCGCTGCCGGTCCGGCAGCGGGAAGCGGGTGCGGCGGTTTTCATGATCGATCCAGGTCACCTGCCCGTCTTCGATCAGCAGGCGATGGGCCAGTCCGTGGCTCCAGCCGTACCCCAGGCCGTGGTCGAACTCCACCGCGCTGGTGCGGTACAGGCGACTCCAGACGAAGGGCAGCAGGCCATCGAGGCTCGCATCGTCGAGCGTCAGCAGTTCCTCGCCGGTGACCATGGAGACCGGTTCGCCACCGGTGCAGGTTTCCTTGCACGCCTGGGCCGGCCGCTCGTTGGGCGTCGTGGCCTGGCGGTCGACGTTGGGCCGGGCATCGACTTCGCGCAGCGTGCTGTTCTTGCGCGCATCCCAGATCAGTTCCGCCTTGCCACGCTGGACGCCGCTGGCGATGCCGCGGGCGGCCACCACACGGTATTTCTCGATGTAGTCGAGCACGCCTTCGAGGATGCCGAACACCGATTTGACGAAACCGATGACGGCATCGACCAGACGCTTGCCGTACTTGGCCAGGCGCACCGCCAGGTAGGCAATGCCCGTTCCCTCGACCGCGACGGTCAGGACGATGGCGATGAGGATGTCGATCAGCACGGAGACCAGGATCCGCGAGATCTCCTTGGCAGCCGTACCGGCTATCTGGCTCGGCGGCAATGCGGAAAGCCAGAGGGTCGCGCTGCGCAGCAGCAGGTAGAGCACCGCCTCGTCGCTGGCCAGGAGCATCACCCGGGCCATCTTCTGCGGCGCGCTCTTGGCCAGGGCGGCCAGTTCGCTGGCCTTGTCGCCCAGCATGTGGGCGTACTTCATAGGGTCCTGGAGGATCTCGAAGATCAGCTTGATGCCTTCCCAGACATCCTTCACCGCCTGCCAGCTGCCTTCAAGGATGCCGGTTCCGGCGGCCGACAGCACCGACGATACGCCATGGGCCTGCCATTGCGGCCTGAAACCGGCCCACTGCCCACGCAGCCAGGTCTCCAGCTGGTTCGTCAGGCCGTCGTAGCGGCTGAACAGTTCGTCGACCTGTTGGGCACTGACCGCGGAGTTCACCTGGATGGAGTACCACTTGCCGGGCTGCCCCTTGAAGTTGGCCTTGCCGTCGTCGCCCAGGGTCAGGGTCTGCTGCAGGCTATTGTCGTCCCGGGAGCGGACATCTACCTGAATGCGCCCCAGCGGCACCTCGTAGGCCGACTCGAACTTGCTCTCGATTTCCAGGATGCCGCTGAGCGGACACTGCGCGACCAGACCGAAGTCGCTATCGCCCAGGCTCACCGACTTGCTGCTGGAACCGGCCCGGATGCTGCGCTCCATACCCAGCAGGGATGGCAAGTCCGTCGCGCGGCTACCGGCATCGGCCGCCCGGGCGTACCAGCTCTCGGTCATTTCGCGGTATCGGGTCAGGCTGTTCCTGAAGTCATTCAACTCCTGTTCGATTACGGCAATCTGGTCCATCAGTTGAGCTCCAGCGCCAGCTGCTCCAGCAGGGCGTTCTTGAGAGTGGCGACGTCACTGCCGCGACGGGCGAGATGGGCGATCTTCAGCCGCAGGTTCACCTCGGGCAGGCAGTCACAGAGGTCGGGATGTTCTTCCTGCAGCCATTGCAGGAGGTTGGCGGACAAGGTGCTGCTGTCCTCGCGCGCCAGGCTGTCCAGCAGTGCCTGTGGCGGCGTCCACCAGGGGAAGGGCCGCTCGGGCGGCAGTACCGCCTCGGCGGCCTGAAGGGCGCGGCCGTTTATCAGGTAGCGATCGAACATCGGCAGCAGGGTCGTGGCATCCGCACCGAGGAAAGTCAGGATCGGCAGGAGGTGCCGGCCATCCCAGAAGCGGAAGAACACTTCGTTGCCTTCCGGCATCCTTACCTGGGTCAGGCTGCGCAGGTGTCCGAAGATGCGCTCGGGGTCGCCGCTGGAAACGGCCAGCCACCCCCAATCCTCGGCGTCGGTCTCGCCGACCCAATCGAGGAAACTGCCGTCGGTCTCTGGTTCGACGAGATAGGGCATCACCTCTTGCCAATCGGCGTAGGGTGTTCCCTGCCAGAGCGGTCGCAGCGCCCGATGCATGCCCTGGCGGTTCCAGGCGCTCAGCGGGGCGGCCGCGCTGACGCTGCTGAACACGCCGTACAGCCGCTCGCCTTCGGCCAGCGGCTTCGCGGCCAGCCATTCACGTGGGGTGAGGCGTTCAGAAGACACAATGGCCCTCCTTGCACTTCTCGCATTCCTCGCAGAAGGGCGCGCTGCGCTTGAAGGTATTGATCTGCGCCGGGGTCAGGAGGAACCCGGGCCGGTCGGCATCAGCCTGTTGGAGCAGGCCCGGCAGCAAAGGAGCCGCCGCCGTGCCCGTGCCGGGGCTGCCTCCACTGTTGACCCGTACCGTGGCGCCGCTGAGGGTGACGCCAGCGCCGTCCAGCTTGACGAAACTGCCGCCAGCCTTGATGGTCAGTTCGCTACCGGCTTCCAGCACCACCTTGAGTCCGGCGGAGAGGTGGATTTCCTGACCGGCCTCAATGAACTGGCCATTACCGAGCTTCAGGTGCTGGTCGTTGCCCACCGTCAGGTGGTCGTCGGCGCGCACCTCGACCTTGCGGTCGCCATGGGTGGTGCGGTGTTCCTCGGCCTTGAACTCGCTGTAGGCGTTGGCCTCCACCGTGTCGTGGCGTTCATGGCCGACGCGGATCTTCTGGTCGTGCTCGATGTTCTCGTCCCAGTCGCGCTGGGCATGGATGAAGATCTGTTCCTGGCCCTTGCGGTCCTCGATGCGCAGTTCGTTGTAGCCACCGCCGCCGGGGCTGGAGAGCGTCTTGAACAGGCTGCGGGTCTTGTTCGCCGGCAGCTCGTAGGCCGGCAGGTGCTCGGCGTGGTACAGGCAGCCGCTGATCAGCGGCTGGTCCGGGTCGCCTTCGAGGAAGGTCACCAGCACTTCCATGCCGATGCGCGGAATGGCGATGGCGCCGTACTGCTTGCCGGCCCAGTTGGAGGCCACGCGCAGCCAGCAACTGGTCTTGTCGTCGGCCTGGCCTTCTCGGTCCCAGTGGAACTGCACCTTGACCCTGCCGTAGCGGTCACAATGGATCTCCTCGCCCTTCGGCCCTGTCACCACGGCGGTCTGGCTGCCCAGCACGCGCGGCTTGGGATGCGCCAGCGGCGGGCGGTAGGGCACGTCCCAGGGCGTGGCGAGGAAACGGTTGCGGTAGCCCTGGTGGAAGTCGTCCTTGCCGTCGCGGGCGTCGCTGGTGACCGACTCTTCCAGCACCTGCGGCTGCTTGCCTTCGTGCAACACTTCGGTGAGCAACCAGAGGTCGTTCCACTCATCGCGCGGGTGCTCGCGCAGGGGCAGGAAATGGCCGCTGCGCAGGCTCGGCTGGTCGCTGCGGCCCTCGGCCTGGCGGTAGTCGGCGCGGTGCCTTTCCAGGCTGCGTTGGCTCAGCAACTTGCCGCGTTCGCGGTCGGTGAAGCGGCCAGGGTAATCGTAGTCCTCGAGGTCCGGGCGACTGTCGCTGCGCGCCGTGCTTTCCAGTTGCAGCCTGGGCTTCTCGAAGTCGTAGTCGCGGCGGCTGACGCGGGCGGTACGGGTTTCCAGGCGCTGGCCGAAGCGCTTGATCACCGGCTGGTCGGCAACCAGGCCGGAGTCCTGCTGGTAGGCCACCGGGGCCAGCTTGGGGAAGGCCGTCTGGTCGTCGCCGAACACCAGCAGGTGCCCGTCGGGGCTGTGCTCGAAGTGGTAGTGGAGACCTTCCTCTTCGCACAGGCGCTGGACGAAGTGCAGGTCGCTCTCGTCGTACTGGGTGCAGTAGTCGCGCGGCGGGTAGACGGTGGGGCCGAGCTGGAAGCGCTGGGCATCGGCGAGGATGCCGTGTTCCTCCAGCACCTGGGTGATGATCTGCGGCACCGTCAGCTGCTGGAAAATGCGCTGGTTATGCCGATGCGCGAGGTAGGCCAAACGTGGCACCAGGCTCACTTGGTAGCGGGTCAGGCGCTGGCCGGATTCGCCCTGGGCCACCCGGTGCAACTGGCCATGGATGCCGTGGCCCTGCCCCAGGTCCAGGTAGGCGCCCTTGTGCAGCAGGCTTTCCAGGTCCAGGTCGGGACGTTCGCTGACCAGCTCGATGTCGAAGCGGTAGGGCTGGTTCAGGGCTTCGCGGCCATGGAATTCGAGCACCTGCAGGTCGCCGTCGAGGCCGTCGATATTCAGGCTGAAATGGGGCTGGTTGGCCGGGGCGAACATCCTATGTTCCTCTGCGCGGAGGGCCTGCCCGGCAGTTGCCGCAGCGCCGGCTCAGGCCTGGAAAAGACACATCGGCCGGAAACCCGGCCGATGTGAACAGCACGTGTCGCGACCGATCAGGAGGCGATCGGGGTGCGCCAGTCGTCGGAACCGGAGGTACCGGAAACCTCATGGGTCCAGACGATCTTGCGGTAGGTGAAGTAGACGTCTTCCAGGTGGGTGAAATGCGCCATGTTCGGGTCCTGGCAGTTCGGCATGCGCGACTGCACGTCGACGATCACCGCGTCTTCCAGTTCGATGGTGAAGTAGTGCTCCTGGGTGCCGGTGGAGGAGGTGCGGTACCACTCCAGGCGGCACTTGTTCAGGCGCTCGCCGGAGGTCAGAGCGTTGAAGATCAGCGGCGAGGACTTGTCGAAGACCTTGGTGATCATCAGCGGCTTGTGCACGCGCTGGCCGGTCGGCTGGCCGGACTGCGGGTCGCGCGGGATGATGACCTGGTGGTTGAACGCCTGGACCAGGACTTGGTCTTCGTGGCCTTCCTGGAAGATGTTGCCGACCGAGTCCTCGGTGAAGGTGCCGGCGGTGATCAGGCCCTGTTTGGTGCCTTCGAGGGACAGATACGCGGGTGTTGGCATGAAAGCTCTCCTTGCCGTGTGAGTTGATGGCCCCGGGGTTCACGACCCAGTGGGTGGCCGGGCTATAACAATTTGCGTGCCAAACACTTCTCAGCGCCCGGAATACAAGGCTTGCGATAAAGCAGCCATTGTTTTTGAACAACTCACGCCACGGTTAGTGCGCAACTTCTTGCACACCACTGCGCAACTTATTTCACACCAGGCATCCACCCTTACTCCCATCTATTCGGAAGCGATACAACCCGCACTTTTCCCGTGAAAACCTCGGCAAGAATTTGCACACCGTGGAATATCACAGCTCTTCTTCAACATACCAAGGGTTGGAAAAAGTTCCCGGGCAAACTGATATCAAATCGATATCAAACAGCATTAATCGGAGATTAAGAAATTTCTTAGCAATGCTGAAAAGCGCGAAAAAGCACCTGTAAAACCGCTGAAAACCATCATTCTAGAGCCACTCACAAGGAATGAGGGTTGTGTGCGCCAACTCACACGACCTCATTCGGACTTGAAAATCCTACAAATAAAATAGCCAATGTCCTACAAGACATCCTTGATCAATACATGCACTATTGCCCGCCACTTGGCCGGCAGTTTCTTGCCACCCAGGAATGCCGATCGCCCGTCCGGGAACCTCACACGGGAACTTTTAGTACGGCGTCATATAGATAGTTCAGCCTAATCACGGAACGATTGCAGGGATGAGCCACACCAGAAAACTTGCATCGCATTATCTCGAACTGGCCGATACGCCTGCCTCGCAGGTGAATTACGCCGGCGAGGACGTCCGTTATTCGGTGGAATTCGAAGCGCTGGAAACCGAGCTGGGCAAGGCCACCTCCCTGCATGGCGGCGGCCTGATCGACTGGCAGAAGATCCTGGAGGGCAGCGAGCGCCTGCTGCGAGAGCAATCCAAGGATCTACGCGTCGCTGCCTGGCTGACCTGGGCCCTGCAGCAACGCGAATCCTTTTCCGGCCTGCTGGCCGGCCTGGGGATGCTCCTGCGGCTCTGCGAGCAGCACTGGGATGATGTCCACCCGCGCAAGCCTCGGACCCGAGCGGCAGCCCTGGAATGGCTGGCGACACGTCTGGAGCCCCTGTTCGCCGACGACGTTGCGGTAAAGGAGCAACTGCCGCTGTTCCGCCAGTTGGCCGACACCCTCAAGAAGCTGGAGGAGCTCCTCCACGAAAAGCTGGGCGATGACGTCCCCAGGCTGCTTCCACCGCAGAGGGCCCTGGAGGCGATGGTCCACCGGGCCTCCCAGGCACAGCCCGAGCAGGGGCCGGTCGGCGCGGTCATGGCCCAGGTGAAGCAGGCCGCCACTCAATTGCTGGCGCCTGTCAGCAGCATCGAGAACGAGAAGGATGCCCACAAGGCCCTGCGCGCCCAGCAGGACGGGGCCCGCCCGCTCTGCGCCTGGTGGCTGAAGCAGAAGGCCACCGACCTGCGCGCACTGCGCCTGAACCGCACCCTGCTGTGGCTGCCGATCGACAACCTGCCAGAACGCAATGCCGAACAACTCACGGCGCTGCGCGGTCTGCCCCAGGACAAGCTGAACAACTACCGCGAGCGTTTCGAGAAAGGCCACTACGCCGACCTGCTGGTCGACCTGGAAGGCAGTCTCGCGCGTTCGCCCTTCTGGTTCGACGGCCAGCGCCTGGCCTGGGAGTGCCTGCAGGCGCTGGACGCCGAACACGCCATGCGTGAAGTGGAAATCCAGTTGGCGCTGTTCCTGCAGCGACTGCCCGGGATGGTCGAGTTGCGCTTCCACGATGGCAGCCCTTTCGCCGACCCGGCCACTCGCGCCTGGATCAGCGCCTATGTCCTTCCCCATCTGCAGGCGCCGGCCAGCATCCGCGAAGTGCCGGTGAGCCAGGAACTCCCAGCCTGGGAACTGGCCCTGCAGGAAGCCTTGCCGGTGTTGCGCAAGGACGGCCTGAAACCCGCGGTACAGCAGCTCAAGCAGGGGCTGCAGAGCGCCTATGGCGGCCGCCAGCGCTTCTTCTGGCAACTGAGCATGGCGCGCCTGTGCTACCAGGCCAAGAAATACGAACTGGCCCGCACCCAACTGGAATCCCTCGACCAGGAACTGCAGGACACCGGCCTGCACGACTGGGAACCCGACCTCGCCCTGGAGGTGCTGCACCTGTTGCACAGCTGCTGCGAACTGCTACCGCAGAACCATGCCGTGCGCGAGCGCAAGGACGAGGTCTATCGCAGGCTGTGCCATCTCGACCTCGAGATGGTGCTCGACTAGGCCTTCGGGCCCTAACGCAAAGGAGACATGCCATGGCCAAAGAAGGCTCGGTAGCCCCCAAGGAACGCATCAACATCACTTTCAAGCCGGCTACCGGCGGTGCTCAGGAAGAAATCGAGCTGCCGCTGAAGGTACTGGTGCTCGGTGACTTCACCCAGCGCGCAGACGAACGCAAGGTCGAGGATCGCAAGCCGATCGGCATCGACAAGAACAACTTCGACGAAGTGCTGGCCAAGCAGGAACTGGGCCTCACCCTGAGCGTGCCGAACCGACTGCAGGACGAAGGTGGCAGCGACGAACTGGCCATCGCCCTGAAGATCAACTCGATGAAGGACTTCAACCCCGCCAACCTGGTCGACCAGGTGCCGGAGCTGAAGAAGCTGATGGAGCTGCGCGAAGCCCTGGTCGCCCTGAAGGGCCCGCTGGGCAATGCCCCGGCCTTCCGCAAGGCCATCGAGGGCGTGCTCGCCGACGAGGAATCGCGTGGCCGCGTACTCAACGAGCTCGGCCTCGACGGCAACGAGCAGGACGCCTGAGCCAAGGACTGAAAAGGAAGCCAACACATGAGCACCAGCGCAGTACAGCAAAACGGCGGCGCCAGCGCCGAATACGGCATTCTCGACCGCATCATCGCCGAAACCCGCCTGAGCCCGGACGACGACGCCTACGGCATCGCCAAACGCGGCGTGTCGGCCTTCATCGAGGAGCTGCTGAAGCCGCAGAACCAGGGCGAACCGGTGAAGAAGGCCCTGGTCGACCGGATGATCGCCGAGATCGACGCCAAGCTCAGCCAGCAGATGGACGAAATCCTCCACCACGCCGAGTTCCAGGCACTGGAGTCGTCCTGGCGCGGCCTGAAGCTGCTGATCGACCGCACCAACTTCCGCGAGAACATCAAGGTCGAACTGCTCAACGTCTCCAAGCAGGACCTGCTGGATGATTTCGAGGACTCCCCGGAAGTGGTCCAGTCCGGCCTCTACAAGCACATCTACACCGCCGAGTACGGCCAGTTCGGCGGCCAGCCGGTGGGCGCCATCGTCGCCAACTACTACTTCGACCCGAGCGCGCCCGACGTCAAGACCATGCAGTACGTGGCCAGCGTCGCCAGCATGTCCCACGCGCCCTTCATCGCCGCTGCCGGCCCGAAGTTCTTCGGCCTGGAAAGCTTCACCGGGCTACCGGACCTGAAGGACCTGCGCGATCACTTCGAAGGCCCGCAGTTCGCCAAGTGGCAGAGTTTCCGTGAGCAGGAGGACGCGCGCTACGTCGGCCTGACCGTCCCGCGCTTCCTGCTGCGCAACCCGTACGACCCGGAAGACAACCCGGTGAAGACCTTCGTCTACAAGGAAAACGTCGCCAACAACCACGAGCACTACCTGTGGGGCAACACGGCCTATACCTTCGCCAGCAGGCTGACCGACAGCTTCGCCAAGTTCCGCTGGTGCCCGAACATCATCGGCCCGCAGAGCGGCGGCGCGGTGGAGGACCTGCCGCTTCACCACTTCGAGAGCATGGGTGAGATCGAGACCAAGATCCCCACCGAGGTGCTGGTATCCGACCGCCGCGAGTACGAGCTGGCCGAGGAAGGCTTCATCGCCCTGACCATGCGCAAGGGCAGCGACAACGCGGCGTTCTTCTCCGCCAACTCGGTGCAGAAGGCCAAGAACTTCGGCATCAGCGAGGAAGGCAAGATCGCCGAGCTCAACTACAAGCTCGGCACCCAGTTGCCCTACCTGTTCATCGTCAACCGCCTGGCGCATTACCTGAAGGTGCTGCAACGCGAGCAGATCGGTGCCTGGAAGGAGCGCACCGACTTGGAGCTGGAACTCAACAAGTGGATTCGCCAGTACGTCGCCGACCAGGAGAACCCCAGCGCCGAAGTCCGTAGCCGCCGTCCGCTGCGCGCCGCGCAGGTGGTGGTCAGCGATGTCGACGGCGAGCCGGGCTGGTACCGCGTCAGCCTGAGCGTGCGTCCGCACTTCAAGTACATGGGGGCGGACTTCACCCTGTCGCTGGTCGGCAAGCTCGACAAGGAATGAGCAGGAGCTGAGCGATGAGCGGATACGGCAGCCTTTTCGAACGTCTCGGCGGCGAAGCCGGCCAACGTGCCGGCTGGAGCCGGGAGGTCGCCGCCATGGCGTCGGTGGCTGCCCATCTGGCCAAGATGCTCAGCACCCGTGCGGGCAGCGTGCAAACGCTGCCCGACTACGGGCTGCCCGACCTCAACGACATGCGCCTGAGCCTGCACGACGCCCTGAACCAGGCCCGCAATGCCATCGAGCGCTTCATCGAAGCCTATGAGCCACGCCTGTCGAATGTCCGTGTGAGCCCCCTGCCCCGCGAGCGCGACCCGCTGCACCTCGCCTTCTCCATCGAAGGCGTGCTCGAGGTCGACGGCCTCAAGCGTCCGGTCAGCTTCGCCGCGAGCCTGAATGGCAGCGGCCAGGTCCGGGTCAGCTAAGGAGAACCCCATGTCCGGAAAACCCGCCGCCCGCGTCACCGACCCGACCGCCTGCCCCGTCCCGGGCCACGGCGTGAACCCGATCGCCGCCGGCTCCCCCGACGTGCTCTTCGACGGCCTGCCCGCCGCCCGACAAGGCGACCCGTCCGCTTGCGGCGGCGCCATGGCCGGCAACGTGATCCCGAACGTGCTGATCAACGGCAAGCCGGCCGTCGTGGTCGGCAGCGTGGGTAGCCATGGCAATGTGGTCGTTGGTGGGTCGGGGACGGTGCTTATCGGGAGTACCCATTCACCCGCATCTTTCGTGGCACCGCTACCGATTGCCTTTGGCTTCGATGCTCAGTGCCTGCTGACGAACAGCCTGGGCGATCCTTTGGCCAACACCCGCTATTTGATTGTCCGCCAGGATGGCACTGAGGAAAGTGGTATCTCTGACGAGAACGGCCTGACCCATCGCCTGGCGGCACATTCCCAGGCCGAAAAATTCGAAATTTTCATCGAATTCTGAGGGACAGAGCGATGGCTAACGAGCCCAAGCGCCAGAAAGAAGGCGTGAACTACGTAAAGGCTGGCGAGTCCACTTCGTCTGAGGCCAAGCAGACCGCACCGGTAGTGGTCTCCTATTGCCGCTGTACCGGCAAAGAGGTGACTACGCTGAACGGATACGAATCCATCCCCAGCTACCGTGGCGACCTGCCATCTCCCCTACAGATCATCTGGTATGCCCCCAAGGGCGAAGACCTGCTACGAACTAGGTTTTCCGATACGGAAATCCGAAGCTGGATCAAGGACGCGGCTCACTACCACGGAATTCCGCATCTGCTGCTCGCGGTGATCCTGCAACAGGAAAACGGTCCTGGCGCCAGCACAACCCTGCAGGCGCTGCAGTTCGGCGAACGCTCACTGACGACCTTCCTCGCTATCGTCGACGAGGTGGCCTTCGATATCGTCCCCGACAAGGTCGCTGGCAGTTCCAGCGGGTTCGTCAACATGAGTCGAAAGACCCTGAGAGACGCCGCGACCTATACCGAGAGTTACTACTGCAAGAAGCCGATGCCCAAGGATGTGCAGTACCGGATCTTCGGTTTCGACCAAGACACCCGGATTCCCGGTGATGACTGGAAGGCCGATCTTTACTACGCCGCTGCGCATCTTCGACAACTGATCGATCGCATCACCGCAACACCCTGTCACAGCGGCCCCCTGGCACCAGACAAGCTCAAGGCGGTTATCGGAGCCTATAACGGGTCGGGTCCCCTGGCAGAGAAATATGCCAGTGATGCGATGGCACTCCTGGAGCGCGCCAAAACCGGTGCTTCGCCTCTGTACTTCTATGAACGCTAAACGAATCGTTCTACTACTCGTAGCCATCGCCCTACTGAGCATCCTGCTATTCACACGGCTTGCCAGCAATGCACTGATGCTGCTCATGGATCGCACCAACTTCATCCCTGCGCAAGCCTCGATCCTGACGCTGTCCCCGTACGTGATCAGTGAGGGCTCGGGCGCTTACTGGCTCTATGCCGAAGATCGCAACAACTACTACCACTTCACCTACGAGCCCGGCCGGGAATACCTAGTCATGAGCAAGAACCAGTCCTGCCCGTCCTTCAAGAAGGACGATTTCAGGACGTGGTGCCAAGCCAAAGTGCAGAGCATCCGCTAACCAGGCAACGGACGGAAAAGAAGCCAGGCATCCCCTCGAAATGCCTGCGCAAAGATGACCGGACCAGAAAACCAGAAAACCAGAAAACCAGAAAACCAGGGGCTGCCGGGCCCGCCTTGAAACAGCTACAGGGAAGAGCACCCGATGTCCTTCAACCACTACTACCAAAGCGAACTGAGCGCCCTGCGCCAGCTGGGCCGGCGTTTCGCCGAGCGCAGCCCGGCGTTGGCGCCGTTCCTTGCGCAGAGCGGGCGCGATCCGGATGTCGAGCGCCTGCTGGAGGGTTTCGCCTTCCTCACCGGGCGCCTGCGGCAGAAGCTCGACGATGAACTGCCGGAACTGACCCATTCACTGATGCACCTGCTGTGGCCGAACTACATGCGGCCACTGCCGGCGTTCAGCATCCTGCAGTTCGATCCGCTGCCGCATCCCGGCCCGGCGCTGCTGGTCCCACGCGATACGCCCGTGGAAAGCCAGCCCATCGCCGACGTGCGCTGCCGCTTCCGTACCTGCTACCCGACCGAGGTCGTGGCGCTGCGTACCAGCGGCCTGAACTACTCGGTGAAGGGCGATGGCGCGCTGCTCAGCCTGCGCCTGGAAATGACCTGCGATGGCCACCTCGGCGAACTGCAGCTGAACCGTCTGCGCTTCTACCTGGCCGGAGAGCGCTACATCAGCCAGATGCTCTACCTGGGCCTGGTGCACGACCTCGACAACGTCGAGCTGGTACCGCTGGACGGCGAGCACAAGCCCCTCGTCGAAGGCGAGAAGCCGATGCGCCTGCCGGGCGACCGGGTACAGCCGGTCGGCTTCGCCGAAGACGAGGCGCTGATCCCCTACCCGCTCAATACCTTCCGCGGCTATCGCTTCCTGCAGGAATACTTCGCCTTCCAGGACAAGTTCCTGTTCGTCGACCTGCTGGGCCTGGACCGCCTGCGCACCCTCCCCGAGGACAAGCTCAAGCAGGTACGCGGCCTGGAGCTGCGTTTCGACATCCGCCGCAGCGGCATCCAGCGTCTGCGGCCAACCCTGGACAACCTCAAGCTGCACTGCACGCCAATCGCCAATCTGTTCAGCCACGACGCGCTGCCGATCCGCCTGGATGGCAAGCAGGACGAATACCTGCTGCTGCCCGCCGAGTACGACGTGCAGAACTGCGGCGTCTTCGCCGTGGAGAACGTCACCGGCTGGCGTCCCGGCGGCCTGGGCCACCAGGAATACGTGCTGTTCGAGTCCTTCGAGCACGACGCCAGTTTCGACGTGCCCAGCAGCCGCCCGCACTACAGCGTGCGCCAGCGTTCCTCGCTGCTGCACGACGGCCTGGACACCTACCTGAGCTTCGGCGTGCGCGACTACGAAGAGCACGAGACCCTGTCCATCGAGCTGACCTGCACCAACCAGAACCTGCCGCGCCGCCTGAAGCTGGGCGACATCAACCTGGCCAGCGAGAAGACCCCGGAGTTCCTCAGCTTCCGCAACATCACCCCGGTGACGTCCAGCTACGCGCCGCCGCTGAATCGCGACTTCCTCTGGAAGCTCATCAGCAACATGTCGCTGAACTACCTGTCGCTGGCCAACATCGAGGCGCTCAAGGTGATCCTCGAGACGTACGACCTGCCGCGCTACTACGACCAGCAGGCCGAGAAGGTCAGCAAGAACCTGCTCAACGGCCTGCGCTCGGTCCGTCACGAACCGGTCGACCGCCTGCACCGTGGCCTGCCGGTACGCGGCCTGCGCACCGAGCTGACGATCGACCCGCAAGGCTACATCGGCGAAGGCGACATGTTCGTCTTCGCTTCCGTGCTCAATGAATTCTTCGCGCTCTACGCCAGCCTCAACTCGTACCACGAACTGCAGGTGAAAAGCACACAGGGAGAGGTGTACCAATGGACACCGCGCATGGGACAGCAGCCCCTGCTCTGAGCCGGCTCAGCCGGGACATTCGCGAGTACTCGCTGTTCCAGGCCGTGCTCCTGGTCATCGAGCGCCTGCGCCAGGCGACCCCGGAGGGCCTGCCGTGCAGCGACGAGGCGCTCTACGAACGCCTGGAGTTCCAGGCCAACCCGAGCCTGGGTTTTCCCGGCAGCGATATCCACAGCGTGCAGTTCTTCGAGGAGAACGGAGAGCCGCGCGCGCGCCTGCGCCTGAACCTGGTCAGCCTGTGCGGCTCCGGCTCGCCGCTGCCGGCCTTCTATGGCGAGCAGGCGCTGGGCGACAGCGAGGACGGCAACCCGACCCGCGATTTCCTCGACCTCTTCCATCACCGCCTGCACCGGTTATTGCTGCCGATCTGGCGCAAGTACCGCTACCACGCCCGCTTCGAAACGGGCGCGCTGGACGCCTTTTCCGAGCGCCTGTTCGCCCTCATCGGCCTGGGCGGCGAGCAGCTGCGCCGCGCCGAGGAGCTGAACTGGAAGCGCCTGCTGCCGTACCTGGGCCTGCTCAGCCTGCGAGCCCATTCCGCAGCGCTGATCGAGGCGGTGCTGCGTTACTACTTCAAGCACGCCGCGCTTTTCATCGAGCAGTGCATCGAGCGCAGCGTGTGCATCCAGGCGGACCAGCGCAACCGCCTCGGCCTGGCCAACAGCCGCCTGGGCGAGGACCTGGTGCTGGGGGAACAGGTACGCGACCGCAGCGGCAAGTTCCGCATCCACATCCGCGAACTCGACTGGGAGCGCTTCCACGACTTCCTGCCGATCGGCAACGGCTATCAACCGCTCTGCGCCCTGGTGCGCTTCACCCTGCGCGACCCGCTGGACTACGACCTGCGCCTGGAACTGCACCACGAGGCCATCCGCGAGCTACGCATAGGCGCCGACAACCCTTGCCGCCTGGGCTGGACCAGTTGGCTGGGACGGGAGCGTGCCGACGGCATCGTCACCCTGGGCAGCCGCATTCATTAAGGACCGATGACCCATGATCAACCTCGACCTGCAACAACTCGTCCAGGCCCTGGACGCCGAGACCCGCCGCGACCTGGAGGGCGCCGCCGAGCGCTGCGTGGCCCGCAACGGCAGCAAGATCCTCGTCGAGGATCTGCTGCTGGCACTGCTGGAGCGCCCCCAGGGCCTGTTGCAACGCGCCCTGCAGGATGCCGGGGTGGGCGTCGGCGAGCTGGCGGCGGCGCTGCAGCCACGCGCCGAGAACAGCGCCTCGCGCAACCCGGTGTTCGCCGTGGAGCTGATGCAGTGGCTGCAGGACGCCCTGCTGGTGGCCAACCTGGAACTGCGTCAGAGCCTGATCGACCAGGCCGCGCTGATCCTCGCCCTGCTGCGCAATCCCCTGCGCTATGCCGGTAGCCACTACCAGGAGCTGCTGGCCAGACTGAACGCTGAGCGCCTGCGCGAATACGCCCTGGCCCAGCAGGAGCGGCAACCCGCCACTGGCGCCGCCAATCCCGGCGAGTCGATGCTCGAGCGCTTCACCCACAACCTCACCCGCCAGGCCCGCGAAGGCCGGCTGGACCCGGTGCTGTGCCGCGACGGCGCCATCCGCCAGATGATCGACATCCTCGCGCGGCGGCGGAAGAACAACCCCATCGTGGTCGGCGAGGCCGGGGTCGGCAAGACCGCCGTGGTCGAGGGCCTGGCCGCGCGCATCGTCGCCGGCGAGGTGCCCGAGGCACTGCAGGGCGTCGAACTGCTGTCCCTGGACATGGGCCTGCTGCAGGCCGGGGCCAGCGTCAAGGGCGAGTTCGAGCGCCGCCTGAAGGGCGTCATCGAAGAAGTGAAGGGCGCGGCGCGACCGACCATCCTGTTCATCGACGAAGCCCACACCCTGATCGGCGCCGGCGGCCAGGCCGGCGGCTCGGACGCGGCCAACCTGCTCAAGCCGGCCCTGGCGCGCGGCGAGCTGCGCACCATAGCCGCGACCACCTGGACCGAATACAAGAAGTACTTCGAGAAGGATCCGGCGCTGGCGCGGCGCTTCCAGCCGGTGCAACTGCATGAACCCAGCGTGGCCGAGGCGGTGACCATCCTGCGTGGCCTGGCCAAGGTCTACGAGGCCAGCCACGGCATCTACCTGCGCGACGACGCCGTGGTCGCCGCGGCCGAGCTCTCGGCGCGCTACCTGGCCGGCCGCCAGTTGCCGGACAAGGCCGTGGACGTGCTCGACACCGCCTGCGCCCGTGTCCGCATCAGCCTGGCCGCCGCTCCGGAAAGCCTGGAGCGGCTGCGCGGCGAACTGGCCGAAGGCGAGCGCCAGCGCCAGGCCCTGCGCCGCGACCGCGAGGCTGGCCTGGCGGTCGACGATCAGGCCCTGGAAGTATTGCAGCAACGCCTGGAACAGGCCGCGGCGGAACAGACCGAGCTGGAACAGCGCTGGCAACGCCAGCGTGAGCTGGCCAACGAACTGCTCGACCTGCGCCAACGCCTGGCCAGGGCCCGCGAGGACGCGGAAGAGGATTCGGAAGGCCTGGAAGAACGCCTGCACCAGACCCACGCCACCCTGCGCGAAGCCCAGCAGGACGAACGCCTGGTCAGCTTCGAGGTCTGCCCGCGGCTGGTCGCCGAGGTCATCAGCCACTGGACCGGCGTGCCGCTGTCGCAACTGGCCCGCGAGCACAACGCCAAGGTCGCCAGCTTCGCCGCCGACCTGCGCCAGCGCGTGCGCGGCCAGGAACAGGCGGTGCAGGCGCTGGACCGGGCCATGCGCGCCACCGCCGCCGGCCTGAACAAACCCGACGCGCCGGTGGGCGTGTTCCTGCTGGTCGGCCCCAGCGGCGTCGGCAAGACCGAGACCGCCCTCGCCCTGGCCGACCTGCTGTATGGCGGCGAGCGCTTCCTCACCACCATCAACATGTCCGAGTTCCAGGAGAAGCACACCGTGTCCCGGCTGATCGGCGCGCCCCCCGGCTACGTCGGCTACGGCGAAGGCGGCATGCTCACCGAGGCAGTACGCCAGAAGCCCTACTCGGTGGTGCTGCTGGACGAGGTGGAGAAGGCCGACCCGGACGTGCTCAACCTGTTCTACCAGATCTTCGACAAAGGCATCGCCAACGACGGCGAAGGCCGCGAGATCGACTTCCGCAACACCCTGATCCTGATGACCTCGAACCTCGCCAGCGAGCGCATCGCCGCACTCTGCGCCGATGGCCAGCGGCCCGGCGCCCAGGCGCTCGAGGAAGCCATCCGCCCGGCGCTCAGCCGTCACTTCAAACCGGCCCTGCTGGCCCGCATGCGCGTGGTGCCCTACTACCCGGTGGAGGGTGAAGTGTTGCATGAACTGGTGCGCCTCAAGCTGGCCCGCCTGGGCGACCGCCTGCAGCGCCGCCAGCTGCAGTTCAGCCATTGCGATGCCCTGGTCGAACACCTCGCCGCTCGCTGCACCCAGGGCGACAGCGGCGCCCGCCTGATCGACCAGTTGCTCGACCAGCACCTGCTACCGCAGATCGCCGACCGCCTGCTGCAGGCCATGGCCGTGGGCGAAACGCTGAACCGCGTACACGCCACCCTCGATGGTGGCGCGGCCGTTACCTGCGAGTTCGCCTGAGGTGCCGGTCATGTTCAAGCGCATCTCCCAGCCGCTGCGCTATGCCGAAAGCCTGCTCGGCCACTACAACGAGCTGGCCCGGGCAGCGGACGCCCAGGGCCTGCTGGGCGGGTTCGTCCGCGCGGCCGGAGCGCTCAGCGGATGCGAACTGGTCCAGCTGTACCTGCTGGATGCCACCCACACCAGCCTGGGGCTGCATGCGGAGTGCCTGGAGGGGCGCCTGCAACCGCGGGAGGCAACCAGCCTGCCGGCCGACTACAAGGACCAGCAACTGCTGCAATACAGCCTCTGCCAGAACCGTGTACTGAGCCTCGCCGAGCTCAACCCCAGCCTGCACGAAACCGCCTTCCTGCCAAACGGCGGGCAACCGTGGCGAGCCCTGCTCTGCGTACCCCTGCAGGATGGCCAACAGGCGGTGCAAGGCCTGCTGCTGTGCGTCGGTCGCCAGGCCCATGAACTGGGAGGCTTCGCCGCCTCGCTGGAACAACTGGGCACTTTCGCCCTCTCGCAGCTGCAACTGCTGCAGCGCCTGCGTCTGCGCCGGGGCGAAGCCCCCCCGGTATCCACCCCGGCGAGCCCCTGCGCCAGCGGCTACGGCCTAATCGGCGACAGCCCGGCCATGCGCCAGACCTACCAGATGATCGGCAAGGTGCTGCACAGCCCCTACACCATCCTGCTGCAGGGCGAGACCGGCACCGGCAAGGAACTGGTGGCACGCGCCATCCACGACTGCGGGCCGCGCCGCAGCAGTGCCTTCATCGTGCAGAACTGCTCGGCGCTGCCGGAGCATCTGCTGGAAAGCGAGCTGTTCGGCTACCGCAAGGGGGCGTTCACCGGCGCCGACCGCGACCACCAGGGCCTGTTCGACGCCGCTGACGGCGGCACCCTGCTCCTCGACGAGATCGGCGACATGCCCCTGCCGCTGCAAGCCAAGCTGCTGCGGGTGCTGCAGGAGGGCGAAGTGCGGCCGCTGGGCAGTACCCGCACCCACCGCATCGACGTGCGGATCATCGCTGCAACCCACCGCGACCTGAATGCGATGGTCGCCACCGGGGAGTTCCGCGAAGACCTCTACTACCGGTTGGCGCAGTTCCCCATCGAATTGCCGCCGCTGCGCCAGCGCGGCGAAGACATCCCGCGCCTGGCCCGGCACTTCGCCGACAAGGCTTGCGCCTTTCTCCAGCGCGACCTCTGCCACTGGTCCGACGCCGCGCTGGACTGCCTGTCCGCCTATGCCTTCCCCGGCAACGTGCGCGAGCTCAAGGGCATGGTCGAACGCGCCGTGCTGCTTTGCGAAAGCGGCGAACTGCAACCCTCGCACTTCGTCCTGCGCGAAGAACCGGTAGACCCCGACCGCAGCCTCAACCTGCGTGAACGCCTGGAACAGGTGGAACGTGCCCTGCTGCTCGACTGCCTGCGCAAGAACGGCGGCAACCGCACCCTGGCCGCCCGCGAGCTGGGCCTGCCACGACGCACCCTGCTGTATCGCCTGGGGCGCCTGAACATCCATTCGACGGAGGCCTGAGCTTCCATGTCGAGCCCATCCATCACCGCTCTGCCATCAACCGGAGGTCGTCCGATGTCCCCTCTTCCCTGGCGCGCCGCGCTGCTCACCCTGGCCGTTCTGCTCGGCCTGACCGGATGCAGCGGCAACTACAAGTTCAACGACAAGGACTACCGCCCGCTGGGCGACCCGCAGACGCTCAACCGCGGCAACTGACCGCAAGGAGTCCACGACCATGGAACTGGTTTTCGAAATGGTGAGCGCCCAGCAATTCGTGCCCGGGCTACTGACCAACAAGACCTTCAAGCAGGCCGGCGGAGTGATCGGCCGCGCCGAGGACTGCGATTGGGTGATTCCCGATCGCCGCCGGCACCTGTCCGGCCACCACGCCGAAATCAGCTACCGCGATGGCGCCTTCTACCTGACCGACACCAGCAGCAACGGCATCCAGCTCAAGGAGAGCGGGGCCCGCCTGCGCAAGGGCGAGGCCCAGCGCATCGAGCACGGCTGCGTGTACTGCCTGGGCGACTTCGAGATCCGCGCGCGTCTGGTCCAGGACCCTGCGCAGTTCCTCGACCAGGTCGGCCGCCCGAGCGCGGCCGGCAGCATCATCCCGGACGACGCATTCCTCGACCTCGACCCACTGGCCGCTCTCAACCAGCAGGAGCGGGCCTACGTGCAGAGCGACGATTTCGGCCTGCTCGGCGCCCACCAGCAGACGGCGCGCCAGCAGGCCGACTATGCGCGCATCGACATGGAAAGCCTGCCCCTGCCGGAACTGGTGCCCGCCCCGCAGCCGGCGCCGGCCGCCGAGCCACCTGCCGAGCCGCAACGTCAGCCGGATGGTTTCTGGCAACGCTTCGCCGGCGCGCTGGGGGTGCCCCTCGACGACCTCGACCAGGATGCCCGCGAAGCCCTGGCAGTGGACGCCGCGCGCCTGCTACGCCAGTGCGTAGGCGGCCTGCAACAGAGCCTGCGCACACGCACCGAACTGAAGAACGAATTGCGCCTGGCCCTGACCACCGTACAAGGCGCTGGCAACAACCCGCTCAAGCACAGCGCTGACAGCCACGATGCGCTCAACGCCCTGCTGCGCCCCGGCAAGCCCGGCCAACTGCCCGCCGAACAGGCCGTGGCCCGCGCCTTCCGCGACCTGCAGGCGCACCAGGTGGCGTTGCTCAGCGCCAGCCGCGCCGCCGTGCGCGAAGCTCTCGAACACTTCGCCCCGGAACAGCTGGCGCTGCGCTTCGAACGCGATGGCCAGGTCTCGCGCTTCGCCGGCGCCGCCGGCCGCTGGCGCGCCTACGGCCGCTACCACCAGAGCCTGCGCCAGGACGACGAGTGGAGCGAACGCCTGCTCGCCCGCGATTTCGCCCAGACCTACGAAGAACAGGTCCGGCTGATCGCCACCCTCAACAGCGACTCCCAAGGATGATCTCCATGCCCCGCATGAAACCCTTCGTCGTGCTGGCCCTGCTGCTCCTGTGCAGCGCCTGCTCGAGCCTTTCGCCCTATTCCCGGCTGACCAAGCTCGACCTCGAGCTCAGCGCCAGCGAGCAGCTCAACCCCGATCTCAACGGCCGTCCCTCGCCGATCGTGGTGCGCCTGTTCGAACTCAAGCATCCCGTGGCTTTCGAGAACGCCGACTTCTTCAGCCTCTACGAACGCGCCAAGGAATCCCTCGCCCCCGACCTGGTGGCGAGCGAGGAACTGGAACTGCGCCCCGGCGACAAGCGCGAACTGAAGCTCAGCGTCAACGACGGCAGCCGCTACGTCGGCGTGCTCGCCGCCTACCGCGACCTGCCGGAAAGCCAGTGGCGCTACGTGGTGCAACTCACCCCGACACGGCAGACCCGTGCCCAGCTGCGCCTGGAACAGGACGGCATCCACGATCTGGGCGCCAGCCTGGCTAAGAAGGGTGACTGAGCATGACGGCACACAAGGTCATCTGGCGCGAAGGCATGCTCCTGCGCCCACAGCACTTCCAGCAGAACGATCGCTACTACGATCACCAGCTCAAGGCCCGCACACGCCTGTTGAACCGCTACAGCTGGGGCTTCTTCGAACAGGAAGTGGACACCCAGGGCCTGGCCATCGGCAAGCTGGTGCTCAACCGCGCCTCCGGCGTACTGCCCGACGGCACCCTGTTCGACCTGGGCAAGCTCGCCCAACCGCTGGCGGTGGACGTGCCGTCGAACACCAGCAACACCCCGGTGTACCTGGCCCTGCCGCTGGTCACCGGCAACCACATCGAGGCCCGGCGCCCGGAACAGCTGGACTTCCTCGCGCGCTACACCTGCCGCGAACAGGAAGTGGCCGACTCCAACGCCGGTGACGACAGCAGCAGCCAGGTCACCTGCGCCCACCCCGACTTCCAACTGCTGCTGGGCGAGCAGCGCAACGACCAGGCCTACGTGCGCCTGAAACTCTGCGACATCCTCGACACCTCGCCGGAAGGCGGCATCACCCTCGACCCCGAGTTCATTCCCACGCACCTGCACTTCCACGCCAGCGGCTACCTGCTGTCGTGCCTGAAGGAAGTGGTCAGCATGCTCGGCCACCGCGGCGAAACCCTGGCCGAACGCATCCGCTCCACCGGTACAGTGGGCGGCGCCGAGGTCGGCGACTTCCTCATGCTGCAACTCATCAACCGCACCGAACTGGTCCTGCGGCATTGCATGGACCTGGAGCAGGTGCACCCCGAGGAGGTCTACCGCACCCTGCTGGCGATGCTCGGCGAACTGGCCACCTTCGCCAGCGACAGCAAGCGCCCGCGCCTGGATGGGCGCTACCAGCACAGCGACCAGGGCGCCAGCTTCCGCAAGCTGATGGAAGCGATCCGCCAGGTGCTGTCGATGGTGCTGGAACAGCACGCCATCGAGCTGGTCCTGCAACAGCGCCAGTACGGCATCCTGGTCTCGCCGCTGCATGACCACAAACTGCTCGGCAGCGCCTCCTTCGTCCTCGCCGCCAGCGCCCAGTGCGACGCCGAGACACTGCGCCAGCGCCTGCCAGCGCACCTCAAGGCCGGCCCGGTGGAGCGCATCCGCCAACTGGTCAACCTGCACCTGCCGGGTGTCCGCATCAAGCCGCTGCCGGTGGCTCCGCGGCAGATCCCGTTCCACGCCAACAAGACCTACTTCGTTCTCGAACTCAGCCCGGAAGAACAGGCGCAACTGGAACGCTCCGGCGGCTTCGCCTTCCACGTCACCGACGAATTCCCCGGACTCGAGCTGAAGTTCTGGGCCATCAGGAACTGAGCGCATGATCAAGGAAATGGACTATTCGCAGGACGACAAGACCGTCCTGCTCGACCGTCGCACCGAGGAACCGGCCCGCGGCCCGCTGACCGACCTCGAGGAGCCGCCACGCTTCGAGCACCTGGAGCAGCGGATGATCTACGCCGCGCGCCTGCGCCCGGCGGAAGCCATCAACATCGGCCTCAATCCGCTGGTCAGCGCCGCCGCCGAGCTGCTGTCGGAAGTGGTGCGGCTGAAGCACAGCCCGGCCGGCGAGGAGTTGCAGGGCCTCAACCAGCGCCTGTCCGACGGCGTTCGCCAGTTCGAGCTGCTCGCCCTGCAGGACGGCGCCGACAACGGCCAGGTAATGGCCGCCCGCTACGTGCTCTGCACCGTGCTCGACGAGGCGGTGGTCACCACGGCCTGGGGCAACGAGAGCGAGTGGGCGCAGATGAGCCTGCTGAGCAACTTCCACAACGAGACCTTCGGCGGCGAGAAGTTCTTCCAGCTGCTCGAACAGGTGACCCGCAACCCGGTCAAGCACCTGCACATGCTCGAACTGATGTACCTGTGCCTGGCGCTGGGCTTCGAGGGCAAATACCGGGTGCTGCCACGCGGCCTGCTCGAACTGGAGGCGATCCGCGACAGCCTCTACCGGCAGATCCGCCAGCTGCGCGGCGACGTGCCGCGCGAGCTGTCGCCTCACTGGGAAGGCCTGCGCGACCAGCGCCGCGGCCTGGTGCGCATCGTGCCCTGGTGGCTGGTAGCGCTGTTCACCCTGGTCTGCCTCGGAGTGATCTATTCAGGCTTCGCCTGGGTCCTCGGCGAACAGCGCGAAAGCGTCCTGCAACCCTATCAGCAGCTCGACCCGGCGGCGGTCGAGCCCACGTCGTAACACAGGGATTGGTGTAATGAAGAACTTCCTCAAGAAGACCGGCGCCTTCCTGCGCCGGACCTGGGTCTGGAGCCTGCTGCTGGTGCTCCTGCTGGCCCTGCTGGTGTGGTTCGCCGGCCCGCTGCTGGCGGTGGACGACCACAAGTTCTGGGCCGGCGCCAGCGCGCGGCTGCTGAGCATCGCCGTGCTCTTCCTGGCCTGGGGCCTGTTCATGGTCTTCGTCAGCTGGCGCAGCACACGCCGGCGCAAGCAGGAACAGGAGAGCGAAGATGGCCAGGAGCGCCTGCGCCGCGAAGAGATGATGGACGAGGAGCAGCGCGAGCTGCGCAGCCGTTTCAAGGACGCCCTGCACACCCTCAAGGTCTCCAGCCTCTACCGCGGCCGCAGCGAGCGCTGGCGCCAGGAGCTGCCCTGGTACCTGCTGCTCGGCCCGCAGGGCAGCGGCAAGACCAGCCTGCTGGACTTCTCCGGCCTGGAGTTCCCGATCAACCGTATCGACCGCAAGCTGACCCGCGACACCAGCGGCACCCGCTACTGCGACTGGTACTTCGCCGAGCACGGCGTGCTGATCGACAGCGCCGGGCGCTACCTCACGCAGCCGGCCAGCGAGGTCG
This sequence comes from Pseudomonas sp. R3.Fl, assembly GCF_023516765.1. Lineage (NCBI taxonomy): Bacteria > Pseudomonadati > Pseudomonadota > Gammaproteobacteria > Pseudomonadales > Pseudomonadaceae > Pseudomonas > Pseudomonas sp. R3.Fl. The sequence continues at coordinate 4,863,139 of NZ_JAMGSO010000001.1, read as the reverse complement.
ACAGCAGCGCCTGGCAGACGCTCCTCGACCTGCTGCGCAAGCGTCGTCGCGCACGCCCGCTCAACGGCGTGCTGGTGAACCTGCCGGTGGACCTGCTGCAGCGCGGCAACGAGGAGGAATTGACTCTCCTGGCCCACCAGGTGCGCGCGCGCCTGCTGGAAATCCACCAGCGCCTGCACGTCGAGGTACCGGTGTACGTGGTGCTGAGCAAGGCCGACAAACTGGCCGGCTTCGAGGAATTCTTCGACCAGTTGTCCCGCGAGGAAAGCGACCAGGTGCTCGGCACCAGCTTCCGCCAGGAACAGAACGGCACCGATATCACGGTGCTGCGCCAGGAGTTCGAGGAACTGCTGCGCCGCCTGCACAGCCAGATCATCATGCGCATGCACCAGGAGCGCGATACCCAGCGCCGCGGCCGCATCCTCGACTTCCCGCACCAGCTCGGGCAGATCGGCGAGCAGTTGTGCCTGTTCGTCGACACCGCCTTCACCGGCAACCGCTACCAGCGCGCCACCCAGTTGCGCGGTTTCTACCTGACCAGCGCGCCGCACCTGACCGCCAAGGTGGACAACAGCACCGCCCAGGTCGGCGCCAACACCGGGCTCGCCACCAAGGCCCTGCCGACCTTGCGCAATGGCCGCTCGCGCTTCATCCAGCACCTGTTCAGCCGGGTGATCTTCCCCGAAGCCGACCTCGCCGGGCTCGACCATAAAGAGCGCCGTCGCATCAACTGGGGACAACGTGCGGTCTACGCCACCGCCCTGGTCGTCCTCGGCCTGTTCGGCCTGCTCTGGGCCAACAGCTTCTCCAGCAACCACGGGCGCCTGGAGCAGGTGCACGACATCGATCGCCAACTGCAGGAGCAGCACGCCGCGCTGGCCCCGCAGGACGACGCCCGGGCCGCGCTCAAGGCGCTGGACAGCGCCTATGCCGCCAGCCAGGTATTCCCGCCCAAGGGCGATGTCTCGCTGCTCGAACGCAGCGGCCTGTACCAGGGCGAGAAAAGCACCCCGGTACTGCAGACGGCCTACCAGCGCGAACTGCAAAGCCAGCTGCTGCCGCGCGTCGCCCGCACCCTCGAAGGGCAGATCCACGCCAACCTCGGCGACCGCGAGCGCCTGCTCGGCAGCCTGCGCGCCTACCTGATGCTCAACCTGCCGGAACGCCGCGACCCGGCCTTCCTCAAGGATTGGCTGGCGGCCGACTGGTCGCTGCGCTACAGCGGCGACGCCGTGGTGCAGAACGGCCTGGGCAGCCACTTCGCACGCCTGCTCGAACTGCCCTTCGTCTACCCGCTCAACGACCAACTGGTGGCACAGGCACGCCAGGTGCTGCGCGCCGAATCCCTGGCCAGCGTGGTCTACCGCGTGCTCCGCGAACAGGCCCGCGACCTGCCGCAGTACCGCCTCAGCCAGCACCTGGGCCCGCAGGGCGCGCTGTTCTCCGGCACCGACTACGTGATTCCCGGCCTGTACACCCGCAACGGCTACCAGCAGTACTTCATCGCCCAGGGCACGCCCATGGTCCGCGAGATCCTCCGCGACAACTGGGTGCTCGGCGAAGGCAGCAGCCTCAGCGGCCAGGACCTCAGCCGCCTGATGGTCGAACTGCAGCAGCTGTACTTCCGCGACTATGCCAACCACTGGAGCGAAGCGGTCAACCAGGTGCGCCTGCAACCGGTGGTCGACGCCGGCCGCGGCGCCGACGAAGTGGCCGGGCTCACCGCGGCCAACTCGCCGCTGCTGCAACTGCTCCAGGAAGTGCGCGACAACACCCGCATCCCGGGCCTGGCGGACAACGCCGGGGACGTCGCCGCGGCGGCTGGCGCGGCCAGCGATGCCGGCGGCAAGCTGAGCAAGGTAGGCAAGATGGCGGCGGCCGCCGCCGAACAGGCCCAGGACGCCCTCGCCAAGAACCTGCCGGATACCGCGCGGCAAGCCATGCAAAGGCGCTTCGAGCCACTGCACCGCCTGCTCGACGACAACGGCGGCCCCACCGCCGACCTGGCGCCGGTGATGCAGGCGCTCAACGACCTGCAACTGCAACTGGCCGCCCTGGCCCGCGCCAGCCAACCGCAGCAGGCCGCCTTCGAACTGGCGCGCAACCGCATGGGCGGTCAGCTCGACGCCCTGGCCAACCTGCGCAACGCCGCCACGCGCCTGCCGCAGCCGGTCAACGGCTGGCTGGCCCTGCTCGCCGAGGACAGCTGGACGCTGGTGCTGGGCGACGCCTACATCTACCTCAACCAGCGCTACCAGAGCGAGCTGTACAGCTTCTACTTCAAGGCCATCAACAAGCGCTATCCGTTCAACCCGCAGAGCAGCAGCGACGTGGCCATCGCCGACTTCCGCGAGTTCTTCAAGGCCCAGGGCGTCGCCGACCGCTTCTTCGAAAGCTACCTGCAGCCCTTCGTCAGCGGCGATCCGGGCAACTACCGGCTGCGCAGCGTCGACGGCCACAGCCTGCCGATGTCGCGCGCCTTCCTCGAGCAGATGGGCTACGCCCAGGCGATCCGCCGCAGCTTCTTCGCCGACAACCCGGCCGAGCCCCAGGTGCAGTTCAAGCTGGAGCCCTACTCCATCGACTCCAGCCTGAGCCGCGCCGACTTCCGCTTCGGCGACCAGCAGCTGGAATACCGTCACGGCCCCATCGTGCCGGTGGCCTTCAAATGGCCCACCGACGCCGACGACGGCCGCACCAGCCTGGTCCTCGAGGAACTCGGCGGGCGCCGCGTGAGCCTGGAGAAGAACACCGGCCCCTGGTCACTGTTCCGCCTCTTCGACCAGATGCGCACCGAGTACCACAGCGGGCGCGACGTGCTGATGCTCAAGGCCGACCTGAGTGGCCTGCGCGCCAACTACCTGGTGCTGGCGCAGCGCTCGCCGAACCCGTTCGACCTCGGCACCCTGCGCAGCTTCCGCCTGCCGGTGTCGCTCTGATGCCGTCCGCCAGGCCCTGGCGCAGCGCCGCGCGCACCGACCCCGGCAAGGTCCGTGCGCGCAACGAGGACGCCTTCCTCGACTGCCCGGAGCGCGGCCTCTGGGTGGTCGCCGACGGCATGGGCGGCCACCATGGCGGCGACCGCGCCAGCCGGCTGATCGTCGAAAGCATCGCAGCTCTGCCGAGCGATTGCGGTTTCGAGGCACGCCTGCAGCAGTTGCGCCAGTGCCTGCACTGGCTCAACCGCCGCTTCGGCCAGGAGCTCACGGTCACCGCCGACCAGCCCTCGCGCATCATGGGCAGCACCGTCGCCGCCCTGCTGCTCGACGGCCAGCGCGCCGCCTGCATCTGGGCCGGCGACAGCCGCTGCTACCTGTGGCGCGGCGGGCGCCTCTACCAACTGACCCGCGACCACTCGCTGCAACAGCAGCTGATCGACGAACAGGGCCTGAGCCCGGAGGACGCCCGCCGGCACCCTTCGGCCCACGCCCTGACCCGCGCCATTGGCGCCAGCGACGACCTGACGCTCGACATCCTCGAACTGCTGGTCTACCCCGACGACGCCTTCCTGCTGTGCAGCGACGGCCTCTACCAGTACGTCAGCCAGGAAGCCCTGGGCTACGCCCTCAGCCTGGCCTCGCCCACTGCCGCGCTGGAACGCCTGTTCGACCACGCGCTGCTGGGCATGGCCCGCGACAACCTCACCGCCGTGGTGGTCCGCCGATGAGCAAGCAGAGCATGGCCGCGGACCAGGCCGAAGCCGGCAACCTCACCTACTTCGCCTTCATCGACCCGGAGCGCGCCGTACCGCTGGCCGGCAGCGAACCGCCGCCGGCCCCGGCCACGGCGACCTTCAGCCCCCAGGCGCTCCCCGAAGTACTGGGCGGCCGCTACCGCCTGGAACGCCTGCTGGGCGTCGGTGGCATGGGCGCCGTGTACCGCGCCCGCGACCTGCTGCGCGAGCAGTTCGGCGATCCCGATCCTTATGTGGCGCTCAAGGTGCTGAGCGAAGAGTTCGCCGAATACCCCGACGCCAGCGCCCTGCTCTACAGCGAATACGCCCTGACCATGCGCCTGCGCCACCCGCACGTGGTGCGCCTGCACAGCTTCGAAGTGGACACCGCCTGCCAGCGCGCCTTCATCACCCTGGAACTGATGCGCGGCCTGACCCTCGACCAGTTGCTCAGCGAGCGCCCGCAAGGGCTGCCCTGGGACGAGTTCCGGGAAGTGGCCGGCGCGCTGCTCGACGCCCTGGCCTATTCCCACGAGCGCGGCGTGCTGCACGGCGACCTCAAGCCCAGCAACGTGATGCTCGGCGAAGACGGGCTGCGCCTGTTCGACTATGGCCTGGGCCAGGCCCGCGATGGCCTGCTCGACGGCCTGCCGAAACTCTGCCGCGCCCGCATCGCCGCCTGGACACCACGCTATGCCGCCCTCGAACTGCTCGAAGGCGCGCCGCTGTCGCCGGCCAGCGACCTCTACGCGGTGGCCTGCGTGCTCTACGAACTGCTGTGCGGCACCCACCCGTACCGGCGCCTGAACGCCAAGCAGGCCAGGGCCATGCAACTGGAACAACAGCTGGCGCCTCCCGCGCAGCTGCCGCGACCGGCCTGGCAGGCCTTGCGCTGCGCACTCGCACTGAATGAAGCGGACCGCCAGATCAGCGTCGCGCAACTGCGCGACGCGTTCCGCACACTGCCACCCCAGGGGCTGCGCCGCTGGTTCCGGTGGCGCAACGGATGACTTTCGAACAGGGAGCCCGAGCATGTTCAACCCGGCCAACCAGACCCACTTCAGCCTGACCCTCGACGGCCTGGAGCACGACTTCCAGGTCCTGAGCTTCCACGGCCGCGAAGCCATCAGCCAGCCCTACCGCTTCGAGCTGGAACTGGTCAGCGAACGCCCCGGCCTCGACCTGGAAGCCCTGCTGCACAAGCCCGCGTTCCTCGCCTTCAGCCCCAGCGGGCCGGGCGTCCACGGGCTGATCCAACTGGCTGGGCAAGGCGACGCCGGCCAGCGCCTGACCCGCTACCGGGTGGTCCTGGCACCGCAGCTGGCCTACCTCGCGCTGCGCAGCAACCAGCGCATCTTCCAGCAGCTGACGGTGCCGCAGATCATCGCCCGGGTGCTGGAGGAGCACGGCATCCTCGCCGACGCCTACCGCTTCCAGCTCGGCCCCACCGTCTACCCGCCGCGCGACTACTGCACCCAGTACGACGAGAGCGACCTGCACTTCGTCCAGCGCCTGTGCGAAGAGGAGGGCCTCCACTACCACTTCGAGCACAGCCCCGACGGGCACCTGCTGGTGTTCGGCGACGACCAGACCGCCTTCCCGCGCCTGGGCCAGCCCACACCCTACATCGCCGATACCGGCCTGGTGGCCGACGAGCCGGTGATCAAGGGCTTCGTCCTGCGCCTGGAAGGCCGCACCAGCCGCGTGACCCGCCGCGACTACGACTTCCAGAAACCGCGCCTGCGCATGGAAGCGGCCTACCGGCCGCAGCAGGAGCAGGACCAGCCGGACCTGGAAGACTACGACTACCCCGGTCGTTTCACCGACCGCGAGCGCGGCAAGCTGCTGAGCCAGCGCAGCCTGGAAAGGCACCGCGCCGACTATCGCCAGGCCGAGGGCCGCAGCGACCAGCCGAGCCTGTGCAGCGGCCACTTCCTGGAAATGTCCGAGCACCCGCGCGGCGAATGGAACGACCTCTGGCTGCTCACCGAGGTGCTGCACGAAGGCAGGCAGCCGCAGGTGCTGGAAGAGTCCATCACCAGCGACACCGCCGACAGCCAGGACGACTTCCACCAGGGCTACCGCAACCGCTTCCTCGCCACCCCCTGGGACGTGCACTACCGCCCGCCGCTGGCCCACCCCAAGCCGCGGGTGCTGGGCACCCAGACCGCCGTGGTGACCGGCCCGGCGGGCGAGGAAATCCACTGCGACAAGTACGGGCGGGTCAAGGTGCAGTTCCACTGGGACCGCGAGGGCCAGGCCGACGACAAGACCAGTTGCTGGCTGCGCGTGGCCAGCGGCTGGGCCGGCAACGCCCTGGGCGCCGTGGCCATCCCGCGCGTCGGCATGGAAGTGCTGGTGGACTTCCTCGAAGGCGACCCGGACCAGCCGCTGGTCAGCGGCTGCCTGTACCACGCCGAGCACCTGCCGCCCTACGAACTGCCGGCCCACAAGACCCGCACCCTGTTCAAGAGCAATAGCTCGCCGGGCGGCAGCGGCTACAACGAACTGCGCATCGAGGACCGCAAGGGCCAGGAACAGATCTACCTGCATGCCCAGCGCGACTGGGACGAAAACATCGAGCACGACCAGAAGATCCGCGTCGGCCACGAGCGCCACGACACCGTGGAAGCCAACGCCTACAGCGAGTTCAAGGCCGAGGAACACCAGACCATCCACCTCGACCGCAAAGTGGAAGCCAAGCTCGACGACCACCTGGCGGTGGCCAACAACCAGCACATCCGCCTGGGCAATGCCCAGCTGACCCGCGCCGGCCGGGAAATCCACCTCAAGGCCGGGCAGAAACTGGTGATCGAGGCCGGCCAGGAACTGACCCTCAAGGCCAGCGACAGCTTCATCAAGCTCGACGCCAGCGGTGTCACCGTGTTCGGTCCGCTGGCGAAGATCAACGCCGGCGGCTCGCCGGGCAGCGGTTCGGGCATCGCCCTCAAGCCCCCCCTGCAACCAGGCGCCGCGGATGCGGACAAGGCCGGCGGGCCGATGGACGAGGCGCTGGCCAATCCGCTGAGTGAGACCAAACCCACTGGCCAGTACCCGATGTCCCTTTGAACGAGCCAGAGAGCACTAACGGATAAGGACCATTCAAGATGATCATCAGCCCTCCCTTCCTTCCCGCCCCTATCGCGGGAGAAAGCGATGAAGCCTTCCTCGACCGCGCCATGGTGGGCGGTATTCCGGGTGATGGCGGCTTTCCCCTGAGCTTCGATCTGAACTGGCACGGCGGCATTCATCTCACTGCCCCGCAGGAAGCTGGGGCCCCCCTACCGGTAAGGGCCATCGCCGACGGCACAGTTGTCTATTTCAGGAAACCCACCGAAGAATCCAGCAACCCGGAACACCCATTGCATTACATGGATGGCTGGACCGATGACGGCTGTATCGTCCTCAAGCATGAAACCGAAATCGGCGAAGGCGACGACGCCAAGGTCGTTTACTACTCGATCTACATGCACCTGTCGAAAATCAACCTCGCCAATCCCTCCGTAGGCCAGGTGGTCTACCGCAAGGACAGCATCGGCGAGGCCGGCAAGATCTACGGTAAGGCGGGACGCATTCATTTCGAGATCATCGCCGACCAGACCCAGATCGCCAACCTGACCGGCAGAACCACCCGCGAACTCGACTATCAGTCCGGCAATGGACGAACGGACAGTTGCTGGGGCGACATGTATTTCTTCGTCCCTCCCGAGCTTCTCGCCTACTCGGCGCCCCCGACCAATCGCACCCAGGCGGAAAATACCTCGGCGGTAGCCTACCGCTGCCCCGCCATGCCAGCTGCCACTATGCAAGAAGGCGCCACCTCCACGGGAAGTGCTCCAGCCCAAGTCACTCCGGACGGGTATGAGTGGGCTGTGGCCTCCCAACTACAGCACGGCATCTTCGTGCGTATGAGCTACGAAAAAGGCCAGTGCAAGCTGACTTCGTACTACCTCTCCGGCGACGTCATAGGCATGCAGGAAGAGGAGGCCGATTTCGAATACAACCTCTACAGCAAAGCCTCAACGCTCTATCCCCAAAGCCCCAGCGCCGGGTATGAACTGCTGCGCTTCGGCCGCGTCCTCGGACCGGACATACTGCGCCCCGCCGATGCAGCCCATTGGCGACAGATCAAGGTCCCGGGCAAATCCGGAGAAGAAAGCCGCAGTGCCTGGGTAAACCTGAACGCCCCCACCGTCACCAAGTTCAGCGATGCCGACTTCCCCCACTGGCAAGGTTGGTACCTTGTAGATGACGACACGGACAAAGACAGCCATTGCCAGTCGGCCTTCATCCGCAACCTGCTCAACCTGGACGAAGGAAAAGTGGTAGCGGATAACGGCGATGCCGTAAGCATCGCAACTTCGCCCGCATACGATGCGCTCTCTCCAGACGAACAGAAGAAATTATCCGAGCGTTATGTCAGGGAGCGCACTCTGAACATGAGTCGGTTGACTAGCAGCGAAACCCAGCCGCGCATCAGGCGACTGGTCTGCAAGTTTCCCACGGAGTGGAGCACCAATGACTTCGACGACCGTTATGGCTGGCTTCAGAAAGTAGCAGAAGGAGGCCCCTTGACATCAGACCAGTACGGGAAGCTCAAGAAGCATCAGGAGGCTCTGGCGTTTTGGAAAAATGTCAATCTGGACCAAGTGATAAAAAAACATTGGCATTTCCCACCAAGATATTTTATTCAGGCATTTAGGAAATGCGGCTGGCTTAGTAAGAAAGAATTAACTCAAATAATTCCCAAGAACATAATAAGAAAGCCTGGCTCACATAACTCAAACACGCATGGAGTCTGGGAGCAACCGAATATAAATTATGCCATAAACTTCATAAACACACACCTTTTAGAGATTAACAAATCCCTGCAAAAATTTTTAATAACAACTCCGATGAGGCAAGCCTGTTTCTTTGGAAACTCAACCCAGGAGACAGGTTGGTTCAGATATATGAAGGAATCAAATGGAAACTCGCCGACACTCCACTCAGGATGGTACGGTCGCGGACTGCTCCAACTAACCAACCCCAATGGTAATCTGGGCAATGGCAACAACAACTATTATAAATACTTTAAATTCCTCGGAAGAACACCTGTAGTACCTGCCAGCGCAAACGAAATAGCTTGGCGTAATGAAATTGGAGAAACATCTCGACACGCGTGCCATAGCGCCGGCGCATACTGGGTATGGCCAAATAAGTCCGCTCCAACCGCCAGCAACCCTGACAGGCCACTAGTTGGAAATACCAACCTATACGCAGACACTCCGGCTACAAACTCTCGCAGAACAATACAGACCAATGCAGGCATCAAGACTTGGTATTTCAACCAATCTTTTACAAACTGTGCCACTGCTGTTAACTATCCATCAACAACAGGATCCCCATCTCCGAACATGAATGGGTTAGTAGATAGATCCACAGCGTTTATTAATGCCCTAATAGTCCTAGCGGATAGACCAACATTCGGTACGACCACGGACGCCCTCTCGGACACTCCAGAAGATTACATAAGGAGAGAGACTCAATGAAATCTGCAGCTTTTTTAGGTTTTTTTATAGCCAGCGCATTAATTCCTACCTTATGCAGAGGCGAAGACAATTTTGAAACAAAAACGGAACAAGATAACTACTGCAATTACAGCATTGGAGGCAAGCTAAAAAAGATATCATCCCCCCCCAAAAAAGAAACAAGAAATGGAGTAATAATATACACATCAGAAGTTCATATAAAAACAAAAGATAAAACAAAAATCGGAATTTTAAAATTCTCATGCCTTGAGAATTCAAGGCAACCTTTCGAAGCCTCAGAAGAGACTACCAGTCCATCAGCTGCAGCAGAAATTGAAAACGAAGATTCTGGAGGTAGGTACTACCGGATAGTGAATTGGGAAAAGCCAATAATCGGACAGAACTGGAAAGGTACCATAGCGTATACAAACTCAAGTTTTGGCGACAACCAGAAAACATTGGCCCCTGATTTTTTCTATATATGCCCAAACAACCGTGCCACAACTTGCTTCTCTTTCTCCTTCTCAGAGACTGGCACACTAAAAAACTCAGAGGCCACAACAATTTCTCAGATATTGTCTGACATAAAAATAAATAATTAATAAATTTCAAAACTCAAGAAAAACGATATATCGCCCCTTTATCCGGACCTAGCTATTTGAGAAAGCCATAATCAATAATCTCGACCTATTTTGACTTGACGGCGACTATGAAAACCAGAAACTGCATAGTTTTATTTATCTCTACAACGGGGGCCATCAGCACAGCAATCGCTTCCCCCCCTGAGCACACGGTTTCACTAGGAAACCGGTTGGAAGACGTGAGAGATTTTTCAGGACCAAGTGTAATCGAAACTAAGCAGGGAGACTGTTCATACTCGCTTTCATTAGGTGACCACCAACACGCCCAATACGATGACCCAGATATAGTCATCTATGAGGCACCATCTAAGATTAATAGGAATTCTACCCCATATTTATGGCAAGCGGAATCAGCAACAGGGTACGATTGGGCTTTCAAAAATCCAGGAAACCCTGAATTGAAATGGTTCGGATTAATGTGTGAAAGCAAGGAAAATTTTCCATTTTCCATGACCAACGAAGATGACTTACCCCCCGAATATAGAGAGATATTAGAATCTAACTCCTTAAAGTGCCCAGCAGATTTCAGAAACGGAAGATTCGTAATCAAGCCTAGTATGGCAGGCGATAATAGTTATATTTTTCAGCGATTATCCGAGAACAACTGGGAGGGTGTTCTAGTTCTTCATAAACAGAAGGGAAAAGAAAACTATGACCAGATTCGCTTTTGCTTAGTCCATGAAGGAGTTGTACTAATTGGAACATCCGAAAATGAAGAGCCAGCCCCGAGTATAGATAAGAATTTCGCAGAGGATCTGGCAAAGATCATAAAAACGGTAAATTTCAAAAATCATTAACTCCCAAGACACAGGCTTGAATGACCAAGAGAGTCTTATTTCCATTGAGAGGCACCATGAGTTTCGCCAAATACTTCCTGGTCAACCTTCTATTAGTTAGCACGACTGCTCAGGCATCTCCCTCAATCATGGAGGCTGTATGTGTAGAGCATTTAAATAGTGAGCGAATAACCCGCATAAACATAAAGCAAGAATCAACAACAATAATTGACACAGAAAAAGACTGCAGCTCCACATACACATACTACAAAATACCAAATAAAGGTATTGTAATATTTGCAGGCCCATCAGGCGACGAATTAGGATTAAATGCACAGAACGATGTATTTATTAAGTCTGAAACTGAAAAGATTGCAAAAAGCATTGGATCAATACCCGTAGCATCGACCCCGAAAAATGATGAGATTTATGTAAACATCACACAGTCTGGCGGTTCGGTTTTCAAAACTATCTATGCAATCAAGGACCAAGAAATTGACCTCATCCCCTCGGGGCTAGAGCTAATATTTTCGGATACTCAGTGCATATATGATACGTCCAACAGCCAACACTGTAGAAACATGAAAGGAACATTCGAGAAGCCAATCTGCATACAGCAAATCGATAATAAAAAGATCCTACAACCCCAAGAGGCTTGTGCTGACATGGAAGCGGAGATAGTCCAACTCGACAACTAACAAACAACAATACAGGAAAATCGCCAAATCTTTCCAAGGTAGGCTATCTCTTACATCAAACAAACTTAAAAAGACGCACACAGTGAGATACATACTGTCTTTACTTGCAATTTTATATCTCCCCAAAATTTTTCCAGCTGAACAATGCACATCTGACGAAAAGCATTCAAAACCATATAACTGTACAGGTAAGCTCGAAAACAAAATAGAAACTTTACTCGAAAATCTCTCAGACAATGAAAAAATTGAATGCACAGATATAAACTTCGACGGACAACCCGACATTATAATTAGACATCCGCCCTCCGGTCAGACTCAGATGTCATCCGTTTTTATTTTCGACGAAAAAAGTAAGAGTTTCATAAAGAACGAAGAGATAAGCAACATTCCATGCCTTGCAATTGATGAAAAAAACAAAAGGGTTTCAGGAGCCTGTTTTTCTTCAAGCAACTGCGATACCTGGAGTGAAGAATACAAATTTAGCAAGGAGGGAAAATTAGAAATTACTGCTATGAAAGGAACCTACTGCGCCCCCTCAACAGGAGATGCATACTCTTACTTTGAAACATACAATGACGGAAAAATATCCGAAAGAAAAGTAGCCCCAATAGTTAAGAAAGATTAATGGCCCGTCAGGAGCCTAGCCTTGCGCTCCTCCTTCAGACTAAACGAAAAATAAACGACGAAAATAGAAATGATAAGGAATACTTTATCGTCCTACTCATCTACTGCCGCCAAACTATATAGCAAAAGAGCTATCTTTCCTTACCTAACCATATAGAAAAATCCATATGAAAAAGCACAACCCCACTCTTTATATTCTAGGTTCCTTCTATTCATTCTCTGTGAATACTGCCACTGCTGATCAATACAAACATAAACCCTCATCATTCAGCACTAATCAATACCTAATCGAGACTCTAACAGATGGAGATTTAAACACGAAAAAACTGACACTTAAAGATAGCTCACCCTATGTAACTGAACTAGACAAACTACCCACAGCAATAATAGCCAGCACCAATCAGAATAAATTTGAAAAAGCTATAAAATCTGAAAAGAATGCAAAAAACTATAGCAACACACTAAAACTACCAATCGATGATGAGAGTGTGTCAGTTGCTGAGTCGCCCTTAAGTGCTAGAGAACAAGTGAAAATTCCAAACTGGAGCGTATCAGATATGCAGACAGTTATATACCAGGCACCTAATGGATCAGATGGAGTAATGTTAGTATGCATGACATTGCGGCGAACGATGAAGAATGAAAATCTTGCCATATTGCAATGTAATGACTTCTACCCCGAGAGCCTACAAAGACTAGAACGCATTGCAGAAGAAACTGATAACTACTTTGACACCATCTCCCACGACAAACAGTAGAAAACTAGAAAGGAGAGGCGAGAAAGCATGTAGCCCCCTCGTCCAAACCTTAGCGCCAACAACATAAAATGTAGAGTCTTTTAGTATCAAAAGAGGAACACCGTCATTCGAAACCACTAAAAACAGCCGCATCACAAAAGAAAGCGAGAAAACATCACATTAGTTAGCCAAGCTAAACACATTAGCTTTTAGTGCAAGCGCAAGAAACATTCTTTAAACCATAGATGCTATATATAAAGCATCTAGATTCTCACCCGAGGGCTGACTACCCAGAAGAATTAGCACTCATCCCCTTCTGCCCACGATCTCCCCTGCCCCTTGGCCGGCCCCACTCCAATCGGCCTAGTGACATCCCCTCTCTCCCACCACCCGCCTACTATCAACCCCATCGATCATCATCATCGACCCAAACGAATTCATATCGTTTTTCACCGATATATAGTTCGTTCCCAAGCGATACACACAAAGGCAGCGATGAGCGAAGCACTGAACCTCGACGAAATCTTCAAGGCCCTGGCCCACCCCGTGCGGCGCGACATGTTGCGCTGGCTGAAGGAGCCGGAGCGCTATTTCGACGAGCAGGAGCACCAGCCTTTCGCCATCGGCGTCTGCGCCGGGAAGTTCGACCAGCGCACCGGGTTGTCGCAATCCACCGTCTCGGCGCATCTGGCCACCCTCCAGCGCGCCGGCCTGGTGACCAGTCGGAAAATCGGCCAGTGGCACTTCTTCAAACGCAATGAAGACACCATCGCGGCCTTTGTTCGCCACTTGAGCGAAGCGCTGTAGCCGCAGCGAACTGCCTAGAACGTCCCACTTTCTTCCAGGAGCAGGCGCATGCCCCTTCCGCTTCTCGTCCTCGCTTTGTCCGCGTTCGCCATCGGCACCACGGAATTCGTCATCATGGGGCTGCTGCCGGACGTGGCCGGCGACCTCGCGGTGTCCATCCCCAGCGCCGGCTGGCTGGTCAGCGGCTATGCCTTCGGCGTGGCCATCGGCGCGCCCATCATGGCGCTGCTCACCGCCAAGCTGCCGCGCAAGCGCGCGCTGCTGATGCTCATGGGCATCTTCATCCTCGGCAACTTCCTCTGCGCCGTCGCCGCCAGCTACGGCATGCTGATGCTGGCGCGGATCGTCACCGCGCTGTGCCACGGCGCCTTCTTCGGCATCGGTTCGGTGGTCGCCGCCGGCCTGGTGCCGGCCAACCGCAGGGCTTCCGCCGTGGCGCTGATGTTCACCGGGCTGACCCTCGCCAACGTGCTCGGCGTGCCCCTGGGCACCGCGCTGGGCCAGGTCGCCGGCTGGCGCTCGACCTTCTGGGTGGTGACGGTGATCGGCGTGTTCGCGCTCATCGGCCTATGGCGCATCCTGCCCGCCGGGCACGACGAGGAGGCCGTGGACCTGCGCCAGGAAGCCGCGGCCCTGCGCAGCGGCCAGCTGTGGCTGGCGCTGGCCACCACCGTGCTGTTCTCCGCCGCGGTGTTCGCCCTGTTCACCTACGTCGCGCCGCTGCTCGGCGAGGTCACCCAGGTGTCGCCGCGCGGCGTGACCTGGACCCTGGTGCTGATCGGCCTGGGCCTGACCTTCGGCAACATCCTCGGCGGCCGCCTCGCCGACTGGCGCCTGGGCACCACCCTGGCCGGGGTGTTCGCCACCATGGCCGTGGTTTCCACGGCGCTGAGCTGGACCAGCCACTCGCTGCTGCCGGCCGAGATCACCCTGTTCGTCTGGGCCGCGGCCGCCTTCGCCGCCGTGCCGGCCCTGCAGGTCAACGTGGTGCGCGTCGGCCAGAGCGCGCCGAATCTCGTCGCCACCCTGAACATCGGCGCCTTCAATGTCGGCAACGCCATCGGCGCCTGGGTCGGCGGCAGCGTCATCGACCATGGCCTGGGGCTGACCCGCGTGCCCCTGGCCGGCGCCCTGCTCGCAGTACTGGCGCTGATCGCGGTGATGATCGCCTTCAGCGGCAAGCCCAACCAGGCGCAGCCCGTCCTGGACTGAACCTATCGAACATCCACCGAACCCTCACCGAACATCCCGTAACGGAGCACCGCAGCAATGACCACGCTCTTCGACCCGATCACCCTCGGCGACCTGCAACTGCCGAACCGCATCATCATGGCCCCGCTGACCCGCTGCCGCGCCGACGAGGGCCGCGTGCCCAACGCGCTGATGGCCGAGTACTACACCCAGCGCGCCGACGCCGGCCTGATCCTCAGCGAAGCCACCTCGGTGACGCCCATGGGCGTCGGCTACCCCGACACCCCCGGCATCTGGTCCGACGACCAGGTGCGCGGCTGGAGCAACGTGACCAAGGCCGTGCACGCCAACGGCGGGCGCATCATGCTGCAGCTGTGGCACGTCGGCCGTATTTCCGACCCGCTGTACCTGAACGGCGAAACGCCGGTGGCGCCCAGCGCCATCCAGCCGGCCGGCCACGTCAGCCTGGTGCGCCCGATCAAGGAGTTCGTCACCCCGCGCGCACTGGAGACCGAGGAAATCGCCGACATCGTCGAGGCCTACCGCCAGGGCGCCGAGAACGCCAAGGCCGCCGGCTTCGACGGCGTGGAGATCCACGGCGCCAACGGCTACCTGCTCGACCAGTTCCTGCAGAGCAGCACCAACCAGCGCACCGACCAGTACGGCGGCTCCATCGAGAACCGCGCGCGCCTGCTGCTGGAAGTCACCGACGCCGCCATCGAAGTCTGGGGCGCCGGCCGCGTCGGCGTGCACCTGGCGCCGCGCATGGACTCCCACGACATGGGCGACGCCGACCCGCTGGCGACCTTCGGCTACGTGGCCCGCGAACTGGGCAAGCGCGGCATCGCCTTCATCTGCACCCGCGAGAAGGAAGGCCCCGACAGCATCGGCCCGAAACTGAAGGAAATCTTCGGCGGCCCGTACATTGCCAACGAGCGCTTCACCAAGGCCAGCGCCAACGCCTGGCTGGCCAGCGGCAAGGCGGACGCGGTGGCCTTCGGCATCCCCTTCATCGCCAACCCGGACCTGGTGGAGCGTCTGGCCAAGGATGCGCCGCTGAACGAAGCGCATCCGGAAACCTTCTACGCCAAGGGGCCGGTCGGCTATCTGGACTACCCGCGGTTGTAAGGACAGGGCATGAAGAAAAGGGCGCCTTCGGGAGGCGCCCTTTTCGTTTGTGGCGGATATGTTGCCAACTGCGCCGGCGCGCTTTTCGTAGGATGGGTTGAGTTTGCGAAGGGCCTAGAGCCCCTCTCCCCAACCCTCTCCCTGAAGGGAGAGGGAGCTTGTCCGTGCCGAGAGAAAGTATGGTTTCTGCTGGAAACTACAGTACCAACCGGCTGACTCGGGAAAACCAGGCCACACCGAACGGCCCCTCTCCCTTCAGGGAGAGGGGGCTTGTCCGTGCCGAGAGAAGGTATGGTTTCTGCTGGAAACTACTGTGCCAACCGGCTAACTCGGGAAAACCAGGCCGCACCGAACGGTCCCCTCGCCCTTCAGGGAGAGGGTTAGGGAGAGGGAACGGAGCCAACCCAAAGCACGAAAACCATCGGTGAATACCATTACAAACCATGTAGGAGCGCGCCCTGCGCGCGAATCGCGGGCAGGGCCCGCTCCTACACGGGGACTCAGCGGTTGGTCAGCTGCTGCTGGAGGTACTGCACCTGCGCCTGCAGCGCGTTGATGTTGCGCGTGACCTGGGCGCGGAAGGCGTCGAATTCGGCGGTGCTGCCGCCCTGCTGGCCCTGCTTGCCCTCGACTTCGCTGCGCAGGATCAGCAGGTCGTCCTGGATGCTCTTGATCGACTGGCTCTGGTCGCCGCGCTTCTTCAGTGCCGCGATGTCGGCGCTCAGGTTCTGGATCTGCGCGTTGGCGGTGGCCAGGTCGCCCTGCAGGCTCTTCACCTTGGCCTGTTCATCGGCTAGCGATTTGATCTTGCCGTCGAGCTGGGCGATCAGCTGCGCGGCGCTGTCCTGCTGGGCCTTGAGTTCGTTGTTCAACTGGTCGAGGCGCTTGGCTTGCTGGCCGTCGATCTGCGACAGCGAGTCCTGCTGCTGGCGCGCCTGGTCGGCGAGCCGGCCTTGCAGTTGCTTGACCTGCAGCTTGAGCTGCTCGCGCTCGCTGGTCACCGAGGACTCGTTCTGGACGAACTTGCCGCGGATGTCGTCGAGGCGGCCGGCGGCTTCCTCGCTGATCTTGGCGAAGCTTTCCTGGGTGGCGATCAGTTGCTGCTCCATCAGCGTCAGTTGCTGGTGGCTCCACCAGGCCACGCCGCCGAGGGCGATGGCCATGGCCGCCACCAGCGCCCACAGCGGACCGGTGCTGCCGCCCTGGGCCTTGGGCTGGGGCGCCAGGCGCTTGCCGTCGGGCTCGTAGACGCGGCGCGGATGGTGGCCGAACTCGTCGCGGTCGGCGGCGTCGGTGGTCAGGCTGGGCACATCGTCGAAGTCGTCGAAACTATCGTTACGCATGAAGGAAACCTGTGGGGGAAAGCGGCATGGCGCCTGCGCAGGGCGCAGTATATCCGTTCGCGCCGACGGCTTGGACAGCGCGCCATCGGGGGGCGCGGCGCACCGCGGCGGCGCGCACGGGCCCAGGCAAAGACCACGCCGGCGCGGCCGGGGTTCCCGCCAGGCCGCGGAAATAATGGCAAGGCGACAGTATGGCATATGCCTTGCTCTGCCTCCGCACCGGCGCCGCCCTGGCGCCCACTGCGGGGGAGGGAGTTGGGTGATCGAATTCAACAAGGCCATCCTGGACTGCATGCGCGAACTGCGCCGCCGTCTGCGCGAGGAACAGGCGCTGGACATCCAGTTCCAGCAGGCCGATGCCATCGCGCTCATGCTGCGCGCCTGCGAGGGCTCCAGCCGGGACGACACCCGCGAGCTGGGCCAGCGCCTCAGCGAGCTGAGCGGCGTGCGCCTGCCGCGGGTGGTGCAGGAGCCGAGCTTCCTGCCCAGCGAGTCCGGGCAGCGGCATTACTCGGGGCCGTTGCGCGGGTGACGGCGGGGTCGGGTGCAGCATGGACCCAGGCGATGGGTTTCGCTGCGCTCAACCCATCCTACGGAAGCGATGAAGGCTGCGGGGGACGTTTCAGAGCCCGCTGGCTTTCCACCAGTCGCAGAACTCGTCCACCGCGTCCCACAGGCTGGCGCGCGGCTCGTAGCCGAGGAACTGGCGGGCGCGGCTGATATCCAGGCTGAAGTCCTTGGCCAGCACCGCCATGCCCATGCGCGTCAGCACCGGCTCGGGACGGCCCGGGCGCAGGTAGCAGAGGCCTTCATTCAGCGCCGCCACCGACCAGGCCAGGGGATAGGGCATGTGCGCGGTCACCGGCGGCAGGTCGAGGCGGCGCATCACGTAGTTGACCACGTCCCACAGCGGCACCGGCTGGCCGTTGCTGATGTTGTAGGCCTGGCCCAGCGCGGTGCCGGTGACCAGCAGCGCGCTGAACAGGGCATCGTTGAGGTTCTGGATGCTGGTGAAGTCGACCTTGTTCAGGCCCTTGCCGATGATCTTCAGCTTGCCCTTGCGCTGCGCCGCGATCATTCGCGGGAAGATGCTGGTGTCGCCAGCGCCGGTGACGAAGCGCGGACGCAGCGCCAGCACCTCCAGGCCGAACTCGGCGGCGCCCAGGGCGACCTTCTCCGACTGGTACTTGGTGGCGCCGTAGTGGTTGGCGAAGCGCGTCGGCACCTGGTCTTCGTTCAGGCCGACGTGGGCGCGGCCGTCGAAGTAGATCGACGGCGAGGACAGATGCACCAGGCGCCGCACGCCCTGTTTCAGGCAGGCCTCGACCACGCTTTCGGTCATCACCACGTTGGCCTGGTGGAAGTGTTCGTAGGGGCCCCACACGCCTACCGCGCCGGCGCAGTGCACCACCGCATCGACGCCCTCGCACAGGCGCCGTACCAGGGCCGCGTCCGCCAGGTCGCCCGGCATGAACTCCGCGCCCCGCCGCACCAGCGGCTCCAGGGCCTCGGCGCGACGGCCGTTGACGCGCACCGCCAGGCCCTGTTCCAGGGCGAAGCGGGCGAAACGCCCGCCGATGAACCCGCTGGCGCCGGTGACCAGAATCTTCATGCACGCACCTCTATAGTTGTTGTCTGCCGACTCTAGCAGGCCACCCGCCCGGCCACGCTGGCCGCGCACGCCAGAACGGCGTCCTTGCGAGCCGCCCGACTCGCGGCCGGGTGACAGCCGGTGCCGAGGCCGGTTAGAACCCCGACGATCCTTCCCCGTTCCCTGTGCGAGGCCCCGAATGAGCAAGCCCTACTGGATGATCTACGGCGCCAACGGCTACACCGGCCGCCTGGTGGCCGAGGAGGCCCGACGCCAGGGACTGAGCCCGCTGCTGGGCGGGCGCGATCCCGCCGCCGTGCAGGCGCTGGGCAGCGTGCTGGGCCTGGAGTGCCGGGTATTCGGCGCCGAGGGCGCGGGCGCGGCCCTGGCCGACGTCGCCGTGCTGGCCAACTGCGCCGGGCCCTTCTCCGCCACCGCCGCGCCCCTGCTGGAGGCGTGCCTGGCCAATGCCACGCACTACGTCGACATCACCGGCGAGATCGGCGTCTTCGAACACGCCCACGGCCTGGATGAACGCGCCCGCGCCGCCGGCTGCGTGGTCTGCCCCGGCGTCGGCTTCGACGTCATCCCCACCGACTGCGTCGCCGCCTGCCTGGCCGAGGCCCTGCCCGATGCAACCCAACTGGCGCTGGGCTTCGACACCGGCAGCGGGCTCTCGCCGGGCACCGCCGCGACCACGGTGGAAGGCCTGAAGCTGGGCGGCAAGGTGCGCCGCGACGGCCGCCTGGTGGAGGTGCCGCTGGGCTACAAGCGCCGCGACATCGACTTCGGCCGCGGCCTCAAGCATGCCGTGAGCATTCCCTGGGGCGACGTCGCCACCGCCTTCTACAGCACCGGCATCCCCAACATCGAGGTGTACCTGCCAGCGCCGCCGCTGGCGGCCATGGGCATGCGCCTGATCGACCCACTGCGCCCGCTGCTCGGCCGCGACGGCGTCCAGCACTGGCTCAAGCGCCAGGTGCAGCGGCGCGTGAAGGGCCCCGACGAGCAGGCGCGCGGCCGGTTGCGCACCTGGGTCTGGGGCGAGGTGCGCAACGGCCGCGGCGAGCGGCGCACCGCGCGCCTGGAGACCGCCAACGGCTACGACGTCACCGTGCACGGCGTGCTCCTGGCTGTGCGCCACCTGCTCGGCCACGACGGCCCCGGCGGCTACTTCACGCCCTCGCAGCTGTTCGGCCCGCGCTGCGTGGAGGCCCTGCCGGGCAGCGGGCGCATCGTCATCCGCGGCTGATCGGCACCAGGCTGGCGGCGGCCCGGCGCAGCAGGTGGGCTGTCAGCGCGGCGAGCAGCTCGCCGCCGTTGCGCCAGTGGTGCCAATACAGCGGCACGTCGATGACCTGGCCCGGCAGCAGTTCCACCAGCTCGCCGCGGGCCAGCTCGCCCTGCACCTGCTGCTCCGGCACCAGGCCCCAGCCCAGGCCGCCGCAGGTCATGCGCACGAAGCCCTCGGACGAAGGGCACAGGTGGTAGATGAAGGTGCCGTCCACGCCGAGGTCGGCGAGGTAGCGGTGCTGCAACTGGTCATCCGGGCCGTAGACGATCGCTGGCGCCCGTGCCAGCGCCTCGGCGCGCACCCCCTTGGGAAAATGCCGGGCAACGAACGCCGGGCTGGCCAGACCGCGGTAGCGCATCGCACCCAATGGCTCGCTGCGCGCCCCCGCCACCGGCCGCGGGCTGGCGCACAGGCAGCCGGCCACCTCGCCGGCGCGCATGCGCTTGAGGCCCACTTCCTGGTCTTCCACCACCAGGTCCAGCAGCACCCGGCGTTCGGCGCAGAAGTCACCGATGGCAGCGGCCCACCAGGTCGCCAGGCTGTCGGCGTTGAGCGCCAGGCGCAGGCGCTCGGGCGAGCCGCCCTCGTCCAACGCCGGCACCCACTGCTGCAGGTCGCCCTCCAGCAGGCGCACCTGCTGCACGTGGTTGAGCAGGCGGCGGCCCAGCTCGGTGGGCTGCGGCCGCGCCGCACGCACCAGCACCGGCTGGCCGACGCGCGCCTCGAGCAACTTGATGCGCTGCGAGATCGCCGACTGCGACAGGCCCAGGGCCTGGGCGCCACGTTCGAAGCCGCCCTGCTCCACCACCGCCGCCAGGGCGGCCAGCAATTTGTAATCGAACATCAGTTTTCCTAATGAGCCATCAACAGGATTCGTTTTCCTTATACAGGCACAACCCCCAGACTCGCCAGGCATTCCCCCTCGAACCCGTCCACCGGAGCCCGACCATGCCTGGCCTGACCCTCCCCGTTTCTTCGCTGCCCCGCCAGCGCCCCAGCCATCAAGGGAGGGCCTGAGCATGTGGCAGAGCTACCTCAACGGCCTGCTGGTGGCCGCCGGCCTGATCATCGCCATCGGCGCGCAGAACGCCTTCGTCCTGGCCCAGAGCCTGCGCCGCGAGCATCACCTGTCGGTGGCCGCGCTCTGCGTGCTGTGCGACGCCGTGCTGGTCAGCGCCGGGGTGTTCGGCCTGGCCAAGGTGCTGGCGGAAAACCCGACGCTGCTGGCCGTGGCCCGCTGGGGCGGGGTGATCTTCCTGACCTGGTACGGCGCCAAGGCGCTGCGCCGCGCCATCGCCCCGCAGGCCATGGGCGAGGCCGGGCAGACCGGCCCGCGCTCGCGCCGCGCGGTGCTGATGGCGGCGCTGGCGGTGACGCTGCTCAACCCCCACGTGTACCTGGACACCGTGCTGCTGATCGGCTCCCTCGGCGCCCAGCAGGCCGCCCCCGGCGCCTACGCCATGGGCGCCGCCAGCGCCTCGCTGCTGTGGTTCTTCACCCTGGCCCTGGGCGCCGCCTGGCTCGCGCCCTGGCTGGCGCGTCCGGCCACCTGGCGCCTGGTCGACCTGATGGTGGCGGTGATGATGCTGGGCATGGCCAGCCAACTGGTGCTGGCCAACTGAACGCCGGCGGGACGAAAAAACGAACGTCGAACGGTCATCACAGTCAGCTATGGCGAATCGCGGCGAACGCCCTGCGCCGCGCAGCGATGGGCCTTTGCCCCTACAGTTGCTGCGTGGATATGCCGGGGGACGGGTGCTATGATCCGACCTTCGCGGCGCCAGCCTGCCAGGCCTGCTGGACGCACCCGACGCGCGCCTCGCTCTGCGGAGCAGGGGCGCTACGTACGGATGCCGCGACAATCACCGAACCGGCCCCGTGTACCGGTCGCGCGTTCGCCGCGCTAGTCCTGACCTGAGGAAATAGGAGAAACACCATGGCTTTCGAATTGCCGCCGCTGCCTTACGCCAAGAACGCCCTTGAGCCGCACATTTCCGCGGAAACCCTCGAGTACCACCACGACAAGCACCACAACGCCTACGTCGTGAACCTGAACAACCTGATCCCGGGCACCGAGTTCGAAGGCAAGAGCCTGGAAGACATCGTCAAGACCTCTTCGGGCGGCATCTTCAACAACGCGGCCCAAGTGTGGAACCACACCTTCTACTGGGAATGCCTCGCTCCCAACGGCGGTGGCCAGCCCACCGGCGCCCTGGCCGACGCCATCAACGCCGCCTTCGGTTCCTTCGACAAGTTCAAGGAAGAGTTCACCAAGACCGCCATCGGCACCTTCGGCTCCGGCTGGGCCTGGCTGGTGAAGAAGGCCGACGGTTCCCTGGCCCTGGCCAGCACCATCGGCGCCGGCAACCCGCTGACCAGCGGCGACGCCCCGCTGCTGACCTGCGACGTGTGGGAACACGCCTACTACATCGACTACCGCAACCTGCGTCCGAAGTACGTCGAAGCCTTCTGGAACCTGGTCAACTGGGACTACGTGGCGAAGAACTTCGCTGCCTGATACCCTCGGTTGCTCCGCGGAAACCCGGCCTGAAGCCGGGTTTCTGCTTTCTGCGCGCCAGAAGGACAAGGCTCGGCTAACCTGAGAGTCGGATTTGGTCGGAAAAAGGGTGATGGCCCTTTGACGTCAAAGCTCCGTTTGCCAATACTCAGACCTGTCTTTCGCCGGATGGCGATGAACAAGGAAAGCACCCTTGAAACTGGACCCCCGGCACAGGCTCTCCCTCAAGCTGCTGCGCGTCGTATTGCTCGCGGCGCTGGTGGTGGGTGTCGTCCTGAGTTGCGCGCAGATCGTCTTCGACGCCCACAAGGCGCGGCAGGCGGTGCACAACGATGCCCAGCGGATCCTCGCCATGGTCCGCGACCCGTCCACCCAGGCGGTCTACAGCCTGGACCGCGACATGGCCATGCAGGTGCTCGAAGGCCTGTTCCAGCATGAAGCGGTGCGCTACGCCGCCATCGGCCACCCCGACGAACCCATGCTGGCGGAGAAATCCCGCCCGCTGCTGGACTCCCCCACCCGCTGGCTCACCGACCCCATCCTCGGCCCCGAGCAGCACTATTCCATCCGCCTGGTCGGCCGCGGCGAGCCCGGCGAGTACTACGGCGACCTGAAGATCACCCTGGACACCGCGCCCTACGGCCAGGACTTCGTGGTCACCTCGGTGATCATCTTCCTCTCCGGCATCCTCCGCGCCCTGGCCATGGGCCTGGTGCTGTTCCTGGTCTACCACTGGCTGCTGACCAAGCCGCTGTGGCGCATCATCGACCACCTCACCAGCATCAACCCCGACCGCCCCGGCGAGCACAAGCTGCCGATGCTGGCCGGCCACGAGCACAATGAACTGGGGCTGTGGATCAACACCGCCAACCAGTTGCTGGAGTCCATCGAGCGCAACGGCCACCTGCGCCGCGAGGCGGAGAACAGCCTGCTGCGCATCTCCCAGTACGACTTCCTCACCGGCCTGCCCAACCGCAAGCTGCTGCAGCAGCGCCTGGACCAGATCCTCGCCGACGCCGGCCGCGAGGAGCGCCGCGTGGCGGTGCTGTGCCTGGGCCTGGACGACTTCAAGGGCATCAACGAACAACACGGCTACCAGTTCGGCGACCAACTGCTGATCGCCCTGGCCGACCGCCTGCGCGGCCACAGCGCCCAGCTCGGCGCCCTGGCGCGCCTGGGCGGCGACCAGTTCGCCCTGGTCCAGGCCGACATCGAGCAGCCCTACGAGGCGGCGGAACTGGCCCAGCAGATCCTCGACGACCTGGAGCTGCCCTTCCAGCTCGACGAGCAGCCGGTGCAACTGCGCGCCACCATCGGCATCACCCTCTACCCCGAGGATGGCGAGAGCACCGAGAAGCTGCTGCAGAAGGCCGAGCAGACCATGACCCTGGCCAAGACCCGCTCGCGCAACCGCTACCAGTTCTACATCGCCAGCGTCGACAGCGAGATGCGCCGCCGCCGCGAGCTGGAGAAGGACCTGCGCGAGGCGTTGTCGCGCAACGAGCTGCACATCGTCTACCAGCCGCAGGTGGACTACCGCGACCACCGCGTGGTCGGCGTCGAGGCCCTGCTGCGCTGGCAGCACCCGACCCAGGGCTGGGTCGCGCCGGACCTGTTCATCCCCCTGGCCGAGCAGAACGGCAGCATCTTCGCCATCGGCGAATGGGTGCTCGACCAGTCCTGCAAGCAACTGCGCGAATGGCACGACCAGGGCTTCGACGACCTGCGCCTGGCGGTCAACCTGTCCACCGTGCAGCTGCGCCACAACGCCCTGCCCAGGGTGGTCAGCAACCTGTTGCAGATCCACCGCCTGCCGCCGCGCTCGCTGGAGCTGGAAGTCACCGAGACCGGCCTGATGGAAGACATCTCCACCGCCGCCCAGCACCTGCTCAGCCTGCGCCGCGCCGGCGCGCAGATCGCCATCGACGACTTCGGCACCGGCTACTCCTCGCTCAGCTACCTGAAGAGCCTGCCGCTGGACAAGATCAAGATCGACAAGAGCTTCGTCCAGGACCTGCTGCAGGACGACGACGACGCCACCATCGTCCGGGCCATCATCCAGCTGGGCAAGAGCCTGGGCATGCAGGTCATCGCCGAGGGCGTGGAGACCATCGAGCAGGAGGCCTACATCATCGACCAGGGCTGCCACGAGGGGCAGGGCTACCTGTACAGCAAGCCGCTGCCGGCGCGCGAGCTGACCCTCTATCTGAAGCAGGCGCGGCGCCTGGCCGAGGCCGCCGGCAGCTCCAGCATCGAACGCCGCTGATCCCCCCGCGGTGAAGGCTGCTGGCAAATCGCAAGCGCGGCCTTTTCAAAAATGCAAATCTTTCGCATTATGTTGCCGCTTTCTTTGCGCATCCTATTTTCGCGCCACCCCATGCTAAGGAACCCGTCATGACTCGTATGCCCTGGGCAACTGCCAGCCTGCTGGCCATCGCCATCTCCCTCGCCGGCTGCGGCGACGACAAGAAAGAAGCTTCCGCCCCGGCCAGCCAGGCAGCCACCCCAGCCGCCAGCACCCAGAGCGCCGCCCCGGCCGCCGCCAAGGTCGACGAGGCCGCGGTCAAGGCCGTGGTGAAGAACTACGCGGACATGGCGGAGGCCGTCTTCAGCGACTCCCTGACTACCGCCCAGGCCCTGCAGAAGGCCGTCGACGCCTTCCTCGCCAAGCCCAGCGAAGAAACCCTCAAGGCTGCCCGCGAGGCCTGGCTGGCCGCGCGCGTGCCCTACTCGCAGAGCGAAGCCTTCCGCTTCGGCAACAAGGTGGTCGACGACTGGGAAGGCGCGGTCAACGCCTGGCCGCTGGACGAAGGCCTGATCGACTACGTCGCCAAGGACTACCAGCACGCCGAGGGCAACCCGGCCGCCAGCGCCAACATCGTCGCCAACACCGAGATCCAGGTCGGCGAAGACAAGATCGACGTCAAGGAAATCACCGGCGAGAAGCTGGCCAGCCTGAACGAAGTGGCCGGTTCCGAAGCCAACGTCGCCACCGGCTACCACGCCATCGAGTTCCTCCTCTGGGGCCAGGACCTCAACGGCACCAAGCCCGGCGCCGGCAACCGTCCCTACACCGACTACGTCCAGGGCAAGGACTGCAGCAACGGTCACTGCGACCGCCGCGCGGCCTACCTGAAAGCCGTCACCGACCTGCTGGTGGCCCAGCTGGAAGAAATGGTCGGCAACTGGAAGGCCGGCGTCGCCGACAACTACCGCGCCAAGCTGGAAGCCGACGGCGCCGACGCCAACCTGCGCAAGATCTTCTTCGGCATGGGCAGCCTGTCCCTGGGCGAGCTGGCCGGCGAGCGCATGAAGGTGGCCCTGGAAGCCAACTCCACCGAAGACGAGCACGACTGCTTCAGCGACAACACCCACCACACCCTGTACTTCAACGCCGAAGGCATCCGCAACATCTACCTGGGCGAGTACAAGCGCGTGGATGGCAGCGTGGTCAAGGGCCCGAGCGTGGCCGACCTGGTGGCCAAGGCCGATGCCCAGGCCAACACCGACCTGAAGGCCGACCTCGACGCCACCCAGGCCAAGATGCAGGCCATCGTCGACCGCGCCGAGAAGGATGGCGTGCACTTCGACCAGATGATCGCCCCGGCCGACGAGGCCGACCACAAGATCATCAGCGATACCATCGCTTCCCTGGTCAAGCAGACCGGCGCCATCGAGAAGGCCGCCGCCGCCCTGGGCATCCAGGACCTGAAACCGGACAACGCCGATCACCAGTTCTGATCGACGCCCGCGCTGCGGCAACCGGCCGCAGCGCACTCCGGCTAAGCCAAGGCCCCGCGAACCGGGGCCTTGGCGTTTCATCCGGGCCACACGGCAATAGCGAATACAAATTTTTCATATTTGCATTTGCCCAACTGCTAAGATGGCCCGCCCGTTTTTCAGCCTGGATCGCCTCGATGTACCGCCGTCCAACCGCCGCCCTCGCCGCCCTGCTCGCCACCCTCGCCCTTGCCGGCTGCGGTCGCGAAGAGCCCAAGGCGGTGGCCGAACCGGGCGAGGCCCTGTCCGGCGGCGGCGCCACCGTGTACCAGGCCGACCGCAACGCCTACTCCATGCCCTCGGGCAACCTCACGCCCAGCCGCCGCCTGGACTTCAGCGTGGGCAACAGCTTCTTCCGCAACCCCTGGGTGATCGCGCCCACCACCACCACCGCGCGCGACGGCCTGGGGCCGCTGTACAACACCAACGCCTGCCAGAACTGCCACATCAAGGACGGCCGCGGCCATCCGCCGGGGCCCAAGGACATCAACGCGGTGTCCATGCTGGTGCGCCTGTCGATTCCCGCCGGCGCCGAGGACGCTCGTACCCTGAAGCGCCTGGGCGTGGTGCCCGAGCCGGTCTATGGCGGCCAGTTGCAGGACTCGGCGATTCCCGGCGTGGCCCCCGAGGCGCGGGTGCGCATGGACTACCAGCCGCTGAAGGTGAGCTTCAAGGACGGCACCGAGGTCGAGCTGCGCAAGCCGATCCTGCGCCTCACCGACCTGGGCTACGGCCCCATGCACCCGGACACCCTGTTCTCCGCCCGCGTCGCCCCGCCGATGATCGGCCTGGGCCTGCTGGAGGCCATCCCCGAAGCGGCGATCCTGGCCAATGCCGACGCCGAGGACCGCAACGGCGACGGCATCCGCGGCCGCGCCAACCGCGTCTGGGACGACGCCCGCCAGCAGACCGTGCTCGGCCGCTTCGGCTGGAAGGCCGGGCAGCCCGACGTGGCGCAGCAGAATGCCCACGCCTTCTCCGGCGACATGGGCCTGACCAGCCCCCTGCTGCCCAGCGACGACTGCACCGAAGCCCAGGTCGACTGCCGCCAGGCCGTCGACGGCGGCAAGCCCGAGGTCAGCCAGCGCATCTTCGACCAGGTCGCCTTCTACGCGCGCAACCTCGCGGTGCCGGCGCGGCGCAAGGTCGACGACCCGCAGGTGCTGGCCGGCAAGGCGCTGTTCCACCAGGCCGGCTGCGCCGGCTGCCACACCCCGAAGTTCACCACCGGGCCCGACGCCGCCGAGCCGGAACTGGCCAACCAGGTGATCCGCCCCTACAGCGACCTTCTACTACATGACATGGGCGAGGGACTCGCGGACAATCGCCCGGAATTTCTCGCCAGCGGACGCGACTGGCGCACCCCGCCGCTGTGGGGCATCGGCCTGACCGAGGTGGTCAACGGCCATACCCAGTTCCTCCACGACGGGCGCGCGCGCAACCTGCTGGAAGCCGTGCTCTGGCACGGCGGCGAGGCCGAGGCGGCCAGGCAGCGGGTACTGGCCTTCGACGCCGCGCAGCGCAGCGCCCTGCTGGACTTCCTGAATTCACTCTAAGGAGCCGAACATGTTCCGCCCCCGACTACTGCTCACCAGCCTCGCCATCGCCCTGGGCGCCTGCTCGCCGCAGGACCCGCAGGCGACCACCAGCGCCGCGCTGGCCCAGCAGGTGATCCTGCCGGCCTACAGCCGCTGGGTCGACGCCGACCGCGCCCTGGCCGCCAGCTCCCTGGCCTTCTGCCAGGGCAAGGAAGAGCTGGCCAAGGCTCGCGCCGACTTCGTCGCCGCGCAGAAGGCCTGGGCCGAGCTGCAGCCGCTGCTGATCGGCCCGCTGGCCGAAGGCAACCGCGCCTGGCAGATCCAGTTCTACCCGGACAAGAAGAACCTGGTAGCACGCCAGGTCGAGCAACTGCTCAACGGCGACGCGCAGATCACCCCCGCCACCCTGGCCAAGTCCAGCGTGGTGGTGCAGGGCCTGACCGCCTACGAATACATCCTCTTCGACGCCAGGATCGACCTGGCCGACGCCGCCACCCGCGCGCGCTACTGCCCGCTGCTGGAAGCCATCGGCGAGCACCAGCAGGCCCTGGCCCAGGACATCCTGACGCGCTGGAAGGCCGACAACGGCATGCTCGCGCAGATGAGCAAGTTCCCCAACGAGCGCTACGCCGACGCCCACGAAGCCATCGCCGAGATGCTCCGCGTGCAGGTCACCGCCCTGGACATGCTGAAGAAGAAGCTCGGCACCCCGCTGGGCCGCCAGAGCAAGGGCATCCCGCAGCCGTTCCAGGCCGAAAACTGGCGCAGCGACATCTCCCTGGCCAGCCTGGAGTCAAGCCTGAATGGCGCCGAGGCGCTGTGGAAAGGCACCGACGGCAAGAGCCTGCGCGCCCTGCTGCCGAGCGAGCAGAAGGACCTGGCCGGCAAGATCGACGCCGCCTACGCCGACGTCCACGGCAAGTTCGCCGCGCTCAAGCAGCCCCTGGGCGAACTGCTCAAGGACGATGCTGGGATCAAGCAACTCAACGAGCTGTACGACAGCCTGAACGTGGTCCACCGCCTGCACGAGGGCGAGCTGGCCAAGGCGCTGAACGTGCAGCTGGGCTTCAACGCCAACGACGGCGACTGACCAGCTGAGCGTCGGATTTCAGCTCGCCGGGTCAGGGTGAATGAAGTGAAAGAGGTGAACGCCATGCTGCGACGTCACGTGATCGGCCTGGGCAGCCTGCTGCTCGGCGCCCTCTCCTTCGGCGGCTGGACGCTGTCGCGCAAGGGCAAGGAGCCCCTGCTGCTGTCCGCCCGCGACGACGCGGACGGCAAGCACTACGCGGTGGGCTACCGCCTGGACGGCAGCTGCGCGTTCGCCACCGAGGTCGGCCTGCGCTGCCACGCCATCGTCCAGCACCCGACGCTGCCGCTGGCGCTGTTCGTGGCCCGCCGCCCGGGGCGCCAGAGCTACCTGGTGAGCCTGGAGGACGGCCGCCTGCTGCAGACCCTGGACTCGCAGCCGGACCGCCACTTCTACGGCCACGGCGTGTGGCACAAGGACGGCGAGTGGCTCTACGCCACCGAGAACGACACCACCGACCCGGGCCGCGGCCTGCTCGGCCTCTACCGCTTCGACGGCGAGAAGCTGGCGCACGCCGGTGAAGTACCGACCCATGGCCTGGGCCCCCACGAAGTGGCCTGGCTGCCCGACGGCGAGACCCTGGTGGTGGCCAACGGCGGCATCCGCACCGAGGCCGAAAGCCGGGTGGAGATGAACCTCGACGCCATGGAGCCGAGCCTGGTGCTGATGCGCCGCGACGGCTCGCTGGTCTCCAAGGAAACCCTGGCCCAGCAGATGAACAGCGTGCGCCACCTGGCCATCGCCGCCGACGGCACCATCGTCGCCTGCCAGCAGTTCATGGGCGACGCCCACGAGGCCGCCGACCTGCTCGCCATCAAGCGCCCCGGCCAGCCCTTCCAGCCTTTCCCGCTGGGCGAGGAACAGCGCCAAGCCATGGTCCAGTACACCGCCAGCGTGGCGGTGCACGACGAACTGCGCCTGGTGGCCCTGACCGCGCCGCGCGGCAACCGCTTCTTCATCTGGGACCTGGACAGCGGCGCCCTGCGCCTGGACGCGCCGCTGCCCGACTGCGCCGGCGTCGGCGCGGTGAAGGACGGCTTCGTGGTCACCTCCGGCCAGGGCCGCTGCCGCCTCTACGACTGCCGCGGCGAGAAGATCGCCGCCGAGCCGCTGCAACTGCCGCCGGCGTTCTGGGACAACCACCTGCACCTGGCCTCCTGAACCGCGCAGGGCCGCGCTAAATCCTCCGCGAGGGGAAACGTCCTGCAATCAAGGCACTTTGACGCGGCAGCGAACTCCGTCTAATGTGCGCACTTCTGCCCCGCAACGGGGCATTCCCGCCAGGCTCCGGGAACCTATGCAGTCCCGCGAAGGCAGGGCCGGTCATACAGGAACGGGCCCCTCGCAGCGCAGAGCCGCCAGGCACTTACCAAGGAACAGGAACATGTTGCGCCGCATGCTGATCATGCTCGGCGCGGTCGCCGTCATAGTCGCGGTGCTCGCCGGCTCCAAGTACTTCTCCATCCAGAAGCAGATCGCCCAGTTCACCGCGCCGCGCCCGCCGGTCAGCGTCACCGCGGTCAAGGCCGAGGAACTCACCTGGCAGAGCCGCCTGCCGGCCATCGGCACCCTGCGCGCCAACCAGGGTGTGGTGCTCACCGCCGAAGCCTCGGGCACCGTGCGCCAGGTGCTGTTCGCCTCCGGCGAGAAGGTCCGCGTCGACCAGCCCATCGTGCAACTGGAGAACGACGTCGAGGCCGCCACCCTGCGCACCGCCGAGGCCGACCTCAACCTGGCCCAGGTGGAGTTCGAGCGCGGCCGCAGCCTGGTCGGCCGCCAGGCCATATCCAAGAGCGAGTTCGACCGCCTGGCCGCGCAGTTGCAGCGCTCCAGCGCCACGGTCGCGCAGCTCAAGGCGGCGCTGGCGAAGAAGCGTGTGCTCGCCCCCTTCGGCGGCACCATCGGCATCCGCCAGGTGGACGTCGGCGACTACGTCTCGCCGGGCACGCCCATCGCTACCCTGCAGGACCTTTCCACCCTGCTGGTGGACTTCTTCCTGCCGGAACAGGACTTCCCCCGCCTGCAGGTCGGCCAGCGCGTGCTGGTCACGGTCGCGGCCTACCCGGGCCAGGTGTTCGAGGCGCGCATCC
Source organism: Pseudomonas sp. R3.Fl (assembly GCF_023516765.1). Classification (NCBI taxonomy): domain Bacteria; kingdom Pseudomonadati; phylum Pseudomonadota; class Gammaproteobacteria; order Pseudomonadales; family Pseudomonadaceae; genus Pseudomonas; species Pseudomonas sp. R3.Fl. Next base: position 4,832,110 of record NZ_JAMGSO010000001.1, on the reverse strand, counting down.
AGGCGCTGAACCCGCGGGTGGACAACGAGACGCGCAACCTGCAGGTGCGCGCCGGCATGGCCAACCCCGACGGCAAGCTGCTGCCGGGGATGTTCGCCAGCCTCGAGGTGCAGCTGCCGGAAACCACGCAGCGCGTGGTGGTGCCGGAAACCGCCATCGCCTTCACCCTGTACGGCAACTCGGTGTACGTGGTGGGGCCGAAGCAGGACAAGGACGGCAAGCCGCAGAACGATGCCAAGGGCCAGCCGCTGCTGGCCGTGGAGCGCCGCTTCGTCAAGGTCGGCGAGCGCCGCGAAGGCAAGGCGGTGATCCTCGACGGCCTGAAGGTCGGCGACCAGGTGGTGACCAGCGGCCAGCTCAAGCTGGACAGCGGCACCCCGGTGGCCATCGTCGACGACGTGCGCTGAGCCGCAACCCAAGCACCAGGGCGGCCCGCGCGGCCGCCGAACCCTGCCCGGCCACGGCCGCGCGGGCGCAATGACAAAGGACTGGAACCATGGCCTTTACCGATCCCTTCATCCGCCGCCCGGTGCTGGCGACGGTGGTCAGCCTGCTGATCGTCCTGCTCGGCATGCAGGCCTTCAGCCGCCTGGTGATCCGCGAATACCCGCAGATGGAGAACGCGCTGATCACCGTCACCACTTTCTACGCCGGGGCCAACGCCGAGACCATCCAGGGCTACATCACCCAGCCGCTGCAGCAGAGCCTGGCCAGCGCCGAGGGCATCGACTACATGACCTCGGTGAGCCGGCAGAACTACTCGGTGATCTCCATCTACGCGCACATCGGCGCCAACACCGACCGCCTGGTGACCGAGCTGCTGTCGAAGATCGGCGAGGTTAAGACGCAGCTGCCGCCCGACGCCGAGGACCCGGTGCTGGACAAGGAAGCCGCCGACGCCTCGGCGCTGATGTACATCAGCTTCTACAGCGAGCACATGGACAACCCGCAGATCACCGACTACCTGTCGCGGGTGATCCAGCCCAAGCTCGCCACCCTGCCGGGCATCGCCGAGGCTGAGATCCTCGGCAACCAGGTGTTCGCCATGCGCCTGTGGCTGGACCCGGTGAAGATGGCCGCCTACGGCATCACCGCCAGCGACATCGACGACGCCGTGCGCAAGTACAACTTCCTCTCCGCCGCTGGCGAGGTGAAGGGCGAGCTGGTGGTCACCAGCGTCAACGCCGCCACCGACCTGAAATCGCCGCAGGCCTTCGCCGCCATCCCGCTGAAGACCCTCGGCGATCGCCGCGTGCTGATGAGCGACGTGGCGCGGGTGGAACTGGGCGCGGCCAGCTACGACTCGGTCAGCTCGTTCAACGGCATCCCCTCGGTGTACATCGGCATCAAGGGCACGCCCAGCTCCAACCCGCTGGACGTGATCAAGGAAGTCCGCGCCAAGATGCCCGAGCTGGAGGAACAGCTGCCGCCGGACCTGAAGGTGTCCATCGCCTACGACGCCACGCGCTTCATCCAGGCCTCCATCGACGAGGTGGTGAAGACCCTCGGCGAGGCCATCCTCATCGTCATCGTGGTGGTCTTCCTGTTCCTCGGCGCCTTCCGCTCGGTGCTGATCCCGGTGGTGACCATCCCGCTGTCGATGATCGGCGTGCTGTTCTTCATGCAGCTGATGGGCTACTCCATCAACCTGCTGACGCTGCTGGCCATGGTGCTCGCCATCGGCCTGGTGGTGGACGACGCCATCGTGGTGGTGGAGAACATCCACCGCCACATCGAGGACGGCAAGTCGCCCTTCCAGGGCGCCATCGAAGGCGCCCGGGAAATCGCCGTGCCGGTGGTCACCATGACCATCACCCTGGCCGCGGTGTACGCCCCCATCGGCTTCCTCAGCGGCCTGACCGGCGCGCTGTTCAAGGAGTTCGCCTTCACCCTGGCCGGCGCGGTGATCATCTCCGGGGTAGTGGCGCTGACGCTGTCGCCGATGATGTGCTCGCGCCTGCTGCGCCACGATGAGAACCCCAGCGGCCTGGCGCATCGCCTGGACCTGCTCTTCGAAGGCCTGAAGCGGCGCTACCAGCGCAGCCTCCACGCCACCCTGGACAATCGCCCGGTGGTGCTGGTGTTCGGCGCGCTGGTACTGGCGATCATCCCGCTGCTGCTGGTGTTCACCCACAAGGAACTGGCGCCGGAGGAAGACCAGGGCATCGTCTTCCTCATGGCCAACGCGCCGCAGACCGCCAACCTGGACTACCTGAACAAGTACACCAGCGAGTACGAGCGCATCTTCCGCACCTTCCCCGAGTACTATTCGGCGTTCCAGATCAACGGCTACAACGGTGTGCAGAGCGGCATCGGCGGCATGCTGCTCAAACCCTGGGACGAACGCGAGCGCAGCCAGATGGAGCTGCTCCACGCGGTGCAGGCAGAGCTGGACAAGATCCCCGGCCTGCAGATCTTCGGCTTCAACCTGCCGTCGCTGCCGGGCACCGGCGAGGGCCTGCCATTCCAGTTCGTGATCAACACCGCCAGCGACTACGAGTCGCTGCTGCAGGTGGCCGAGCGGGTGAAGAAGCGCGCCGAGGAATCCGGCAAGTTCGCCTTCCTCGACCTCGACCTGGCCTTCGACAAGCCGGAGCTGGTGGTCGACATCGACCGCGCCAAGGCGGCGCAGATGGGCGTGTCCATGCAGGACCTGGGCATCACCCTGGCCAGCCTGCTGGGCGAGGGCGAGATCAACCGCTTCACCATCGACGGGCGCAGCTACAAGGTGATCGCCCAGGTCGAGCGGCGCTTCCGCGAGAACCCCGAATGGCTGGGCAGCTACTACGTGAAGAACGGCCGCGGCGAACTGCTGCCGCTGTCCACCGTGGTGACTCTCCACGAGCGCGCACGGCCGCGCCAGCTCAACCAGTTCCAGCAGCTGAACTCGGCGATCGTCTCCGGCGTGCCGCTGGTGAGCATGGGCGACGCCATCGACAGCGTGAAGCAGATCGCCGAGCAGGAGTCGCCGCGCGGCTTCGCCTTCGACTACGCCGGCGCCTCGCGGCAGTTCGTTCAGGAAGGCAACGCGCTGCTGCTGACCTTCGGCCTGGCCCTGGCGGTGATCTTCCTGGTGCTGGCCGCGCAGTTCGAGAGTTTCCGCGACCCGCTGGTGATCATGGTCACGGTGCCGCTGTCGATCTGCGGCGCGCTGGTGCCGCTGTTCCTCGGCCTGTCGAGCCTGAACATCTACACCCAGGTGGGCCTGGTGACGCTGATCGGGCTGATCAGCAAGCACGGCATCCTCATCGTCGAGTTCGCCAACCAACTGCGCCATGAACGCGGCCTGGGCGTGCGCGAGGCGGTGGAAGAAGCCGCGGCCATCCGCCTGCGCCCGGTGCTGATGACCACCGCGGCCATGGTCCTGGGGGTGATCCCGCTGCTGCTGGCCACCGGCGCCGGCGCGGTGAGCCGCTTCGACATCGGCGTGGTGATCGCCACCGGGATGACCGTGGGCACGCTCTTCACCCTGTTCGTGCTGCCGTGCGTGTACACGCTGGTGGCGAAGAAGGACCTGGCGCCAGAGGGCGAGCCGACACCGGCGCATTGAACGAAAAAGCCCCGCAGCAGCGGGGCTTTTTCTTTGCCGGCCTTGCGGCCGGATCGCGGACGGAGTCCGCTCCTACGGGGGAATGGCGTGGGTGGGGTGGCGTAGGAGCGGACTCCGTCCGCAATGGCCCGGCCCCAGCCACGGTGCTGGCCGGGGCATAACAGCCTACGCCGGCTGCCGCTGCATCCCGCCCCTGTCCTGACCGGACTCGCGCTGCAGGCTCCAGTTCTGCAGGTGCTCGCGGCTCTGGCGGTAGGGCTTCAGGCCCATGCCCAGCAGCAGCACGCCGCCCAGCAGCGCCAGGCTGGTGACGATCAGCAGCGAGTAGCGCAGCGCCATGTCGTCGTGGAACACGAAGTCGGTGACCAGCGCCACCGCGGTAGGGCCCACGCCCAGGCCGAACAGGGTGACCACGAACAGGTAGATGGCCGAGGCCTGGCCGCGCATGGAGTTGGGCATGATCTCCTGGATCGCCGCCGGCGCCACGCCGAAGGGCATGCTCAGGCAGAACACCGTGGGCGCCATCAGCAGGGCCACCAGATTGGCGTCGTCCAGCAGCGGGAAGATCACCGACAGCGGCAGCGCCAGGCAGGCCGCCAGCAGGCCCACGCGCATGTTGGCGTCGGTCTTGCCGCGCTTGGCCCAGCGGTCGGCCAGTCGCCCGCCGAAGACGATGCCCAGGCAGCCGAACACCGCCACTATGCTGCCGTACACCACGCCGACGTGGCCGGCGTCCCAGCCGTAGGTGCGGACGAAGAAGGTCGGCACCCAGGCGCCGCTGCCGTAGCTGGCGAAGGAGATGCAGGCGAAGCCGAAGTTGTGGCAGATCACCGTCCTGCGGTTGGCCCGCAGGTAGGCGCCGACCTCGCGCATCGGCACCTCGACGCCGGCGCCCACGCCGTGGCGCTGCGGCTCCTTCACCGCCAGCATCAGCAGGGTGAAGAGCACCCCGGCGGCGCCGAGGAGCAGGAAGATCAGCTGCCAGGGGCGCACTTCGCCGAACAGCGGCAGATGCACATCGCCCTGGGCCGAGGCGAACTTGATCACCAGCCCGCCGAGCAGGAAGGCCAACCCGGAGCCCAGGTAGATGCCCATGGAATAGACGCTGATGGCAGTGGCCCGGCGCTGCGCCGGGAAGCTGTCGGCGATCAGCGAATAGGCCGCCGGCGACAGCGCTGCCTCACCCACGCCGACGCCAACGCGGAACAGCAGGAACTGCCAGTACTGCCGGGCCAGGCCGCAGGCCGCGGTCATGGCGCTCCAGATCAGCACGCCGATGGTGATCAGCCCGCGCCGGCTGCGGCTGTCGGCCATGCGCCCGAGGGGGATGCCGCAAAGGGTGTAGAAGAGCGCGAAGGACAGCCCCATGAGCAGGCTCATCTGGGTGTCGCTGATGGCCAGGTCACGGCGGATCGGCCCGACCAGCAGGTTGAGAATCTGCCGGTCGATGAACGACAGGACGTAGGCGACCATGAGGATCGCCACCGTGGACCAGGCCACGGCACTGGAGGGGTAGCCGTTGTTGTTATTGTGCATGCCGAACTCCTGTTCGCCGCCAACGCGGCCAGAGCGAAGGGGTGGAGTGCAGCTTAGGCAAGCGAGGGGGAAGCTGGCGCGCACTATCAGGCTGCTGAATGCGAGTGGGGGCCTCTGGATGATAAGGCGGAGGGTGGGGGGTGGGGGGTGCGAACCGTGTTCACCGGTGACTTCGGTGTTTGGATTTGGCTCCTTTCCCTCTCCCTAACCCTCTCCCTGAAGGGAGAGGGGACCGTTCGGCGTGCATGGGTATTCCTGCGTCAGCCGGCAAGCGCGGTGGTTTCCGGCTGAAACCATGCCTGTTCTCGGCACGGTCTAGCCCCCTCTCCCTTCAGGGAGAGGGCTGGGGAGAGGGAGCGGAGTCAATCTGTCGCACCTCGACAACCGGGAGGCGCCATTCGCGAGCAAGCTCGCTCCTACGAAAAGCCCCTCAACGCCCCCGCCCTAAGCCGGCGTCAAACACTCCGGCCCATCGCAAGCCGGATCGTTGACTATGCTCGCCAACGCCTGCTCCCGCAGCCGCACCTGCGGCCGCGCCAGCAGGCTCAGCAGCTTGGGCAGCGGCGTCTCGCCCCCCAGCCAGAGCGCCCTGTCCTCCTCGCTCTCCAGCAGCAACGGGCGGCGCAGCGGTCCGGCCGCCTGGGTCACCAGGGCCAGGCTCAGCCAGGTGTGGCCGTCCACCGGGTAGGCTTCCCAGACTGCGGCGAAATAACTCAGGCCACTGGCGCCGGCCACCCAGTAGGGCCGCTTGCGCACGCCGCGCCATTCATAGAAGCCGTTGGCCGGCACCAGGCAGCGGCGGCGGGCGAAGGCTTCGCGGAACATCGGCTGCTCGTGCAGCGTCTCGGCGCGGGCGTGGGCCGGGGTGCGCGACAGGTCGGTGAGCCAGGCCGGGGTCAGGCCCCAGCGCGCCAGGTCGGCGCGGCGCGCGTCGGCCTCCTCGCGCAGCATCAGCAGCTGCGCGCCGGGGGCGAGGTTCCAGTGCGGCGGGTGGTCCTTGGGAAAGCCCGGCAGCTCGGCGAGCTCACGGGTCCAGCGGAACAGGGCAAAGCGGGCGGTCATCGGCGCTCCAGCGCGGCCTCAACAGAGCAGCACGCCGCTGGCCGGGCCGAACTCGTCGGCCGGGCCGGGCAGCGGCTGCGCGGCATTGTACGCCTGGATCAACTCCCGCGCCTGTTGCGCCGCGTCGTCGTCGACCCACAGGTGCAGCAGCCCGTGCAGCGGCAGTTCGCCGATGCCGCCGAGCAGGTGGCGGCCACCGAGGTGGCAGTCGATACCCTCGCTGGCCAGCATGCCGGCCAGCAACTCGGCCTCGGCCAGGTCGGCCGGTTCGTAGACTCGCTGCATCAGTCGTCCTCCCGGTGAACCTCCAGCGTCCACTGGGCGCCGTCGGTGTACAGCTGGAACAGGATGGGCCGGCAACACACCGGACAATCTTCATAATAGCTCTGGTCGCCGCCGGAGAGGTCTAGCACGGCCTCGACCGCTTCCCCGCAATAGGGGCAGTGGTAAGCCTGGGTCTCGAGCATCTGAAGGTCCCCTGTGACTTCCGTTATACTCCCGCGGTCTTTTTATCCGGCCAGGCCCGCGGGCATGGCCGTTTTCCGGGGGAGAGGCCCGCGCCAGACGCGTGCCGTGCCAGTTACACCCATGAACAAGAGAGCATGATGGGCGAGTTCGAAGCCATCCGACCGTACAACGACGCCGAAGTCCCGGCCGTTCTCCAGCGCCTGCTGAGCGACGACGCCTTCCTGGGTATTCTGGCGCGTTATCGTTATCCGCGCCTGTCGCGCCCCTTCGGCTGGCTGCTGCGCCCGCTGATCGCCCACCGCCTGGCCCGCGAGGTCACCGGCATCCGCAGCGTGGTGGAACTGCAGGACAAGTGCGAGCCCTACGTCGACCGCACCATCGAGCACGCCACCGACGGCGTCACCTACTCCGGGCTGGACAACCTCAAGAGCGGCCGCGCCTACCTGTTCATCGCCAACCACCGCGACATCGTGATGGACCCGGCGTTCTGCAACTACGCCATCTACCACGCCAAGCTGCCGACGCCGCGCATCGCCATCGGCGACAACCTGCTGCAGCGGCCCTTCGTCAGTGACCTGATGCGCCTGAACAAGAGCTTCATCGTGCACCGCTCGATCAGCGGCCGGCGCGAGAAGCTGGCGGCCTACAACACCCTCTCGGCCTACATCAACCACTCGATCCGCCACGACGGCGAGTCGGTGTGGATCGCCCAGGCCGAGGGCCGCGCCAAGGACGGTGACGACCGCACCGACTCGGCGATCCTCAAGATGTTCCACATGAGCCGCAAGGACGAGCCCTTCGCCGAGGTGGTCCGCGAGCTGCACCTGATCCCGGTGTCGATCAGCTACGAGTACGACCCCTGCGACGCCGCCAAGGCCCGCGAGCTGTACACCCGCGCCACTACCGGCGAGTACCGCAAGGCGCCGGGCGAGGACGACGCCAGCATCGCCCAGGGCATCACCGGCTACAAAGGCCGCGTGCAGATCAACTTCGGTGCCGAGATGGACGGCGACTACGCCGACGCCAAGCAGCTGGCCGCCGCCCTGGACCGGCAGATCCTCGGCAACTACCGGCTGTTCCCGGTGCACTACCTGGCCTACGAGATGTCCGAGCTGCGCGACCCGGCCCTGGCCGTGCCCGGCGCCGAGAGCCTGTTCGGCGCCGAGGAACTGCGCCGGGCCCGCGAGCAGTGGCAGCAGCGCCTGCAGGCCTGCCCGCCGGAGCACCGCCCCTACCTGGTCCTGCAGTACGCCAACCCGGTGCTGAACCAGTACCGGCTCAAGCAGGCCTGAGCCACCGCATGAACGAAAAGGGCGCCCATGGGCGCCCTTTTGCATCGTGACGGTGCATTTTCAGCCCGGCAGGTGCGTGCTGTACTGGCTCAGCGTGACGGCCAGGGCCAGGCAGGCGAAGCCGAAGAGGTAGAAGAAGCGGTTGATCTTCGCTGTCGAGGCCTCGGCCTCGGCCAGCGGCGCGGCCACGCCATCGCCACCGGCGACCAGGCGTTGCAGGGCCTGGCGCTCGCGCCGGCGGGTGGCCAGCAGCAGCCAGGCGCCGGCCAGGGCGAAGAACAGCGCCAGGTCGTTGAGGACCCGGGCGGGATGGGCCTGGAACAGATTCCAGAGCGCCTGCAGCGACATCACGACCTCCACACTTCAGGACTGCACGCCCGGAAGCAAGAAAGCGCCAAGGCCGAGTTCTGTACGAAGCGACGAACCGCAGTGGGTGCGTCACAGGACTGAAAGAAAGACGCCCGATTGTATCTGTCAGAAGGACAGCGCAGCCAGTTCGGTCGTCTTATTCACGACGAACGTCAGCCTTATCGAGAAGGATTCTAAGCCTTTTCCGACACCTGGCACATGACTGGCTAGTCACCTTTCGCCATCCGGTATCCCGCCTAGGAGATTCGCCATGCTCGAAATCGTACCCCACGAAAGCGCCTACCTGATCGAACACCTGGATGAAATCGAAGCCGTGGTCACCGACCTCTCCTTCAACGTCCAGGACGACCACTGGCTGGTGTACTGCCAGGCCTGCGGCCACGAACACCTGGACCTGCCGGAAGCCGACGAGCGCCGGCCGGCCTACGAGACCGACCCGTTCCGCCAGGCCGCCGCCTGAATTCCCGCGACCATGAACGAAAAAGCCCGGCAAGTACCGGGCTTTTTCATTCGCGCCAGGACGATCAGCGCTGGTTCAGCGTCTGCCCGATGGTCGGGTCCTTGAACACGCGGTCCAGGGCGTCGCTGAGCACGTCGCTGACCAGCTTGGTGTTGGTCTGCTGGTTCGGCGCCATGCCGAAGCGCTGGTTCAGGCTGGAGCCGTAGCGGCCGCTGTAGCGGCGCCCGCCGGCCTGCACCTCGACACGGAAGGTCGCGCCTATGGTGGCTTCGGTGACGTAGACGCCGTCCTTGGGCGACTGGTACTTCAGCTCGGCCAGGGTGAGAGTCAGGGTCGGGGCGTTGTAGGCGTTCGGCGAGGGGGTGAAACCGAGCAGGCGTACCGCCGCCTCGGTCTGCGCCTGCAGCTTGGGAATCACGTCCTGGCTGCGCACGGTGACCGCGCTGGTCTCCGAGTAGAGGCCGCCGCGGGTGCCCAGCTCGGTGCTCTGGCGGCCATCGACCACTTTCACCACCACCGGCTGGCCCTGGCCGACGGCGACCGGCTGGCCCGTGAACAGCGGGTCCGGGTTCAGTTGTTGCGGGCTGAGGGCACAGCCGGACAAGGCCAGGGTGCCGGCGGCGATCAGACTGAGCAACAGACGCTGCAACATGTTCGTGTCTCCATGGGTTGGGCTCGGAACGGCGGGCAGTATACCGGCCGTCGGAGCGCCCTGATAGCGCTCTGCAGCTTGGACGCTGGCACTTTGTTACAGGTTCCTTGGCGGCGACATGCGCGAGGGAGAAGCGCACCATATTGGTGCAAAAACAGGAAATCCGGTGACCGGAACTCGGAAAAAAGTCTAAGTCCGAGGGCTTTTTTTGCTTTTCGTCGTTATAATCGCGCCCCGATTATAAGGACGCCTCCTGATCGGGTCCCACAGCACGACAGCCTTGCGCCCGTCGGCCTGTCACACCCTCCTAGAGAGTCGCCAATTGCGCCGTGGCCACCGGCCCGCGCTTTGTACCGATCGTTGCGACGACACTTTCAGGCAAGGATTGCCGCGAGTCCCCTCCGTACCGAGTCCGGACCCGCCCGCAGCGACGACCCCCTTTGAGCTTCACGTCTCCATAAGAGCGTGATTTGAAGGTTTTTCACTACTTCACGAGAGTGTGGCGAGCGAGAATGGCGAACGAACACGAAGCTTTGGATGTGCTGCTGGTTGGCGCCGGCATCATGAGCGCAACCCTGGCGACCCTGTTGAAGGAAGTCGAACCCGACACCCAACTGGAGATCGTCGAACTGCAGGAGTCCGGAGCCATCGAGAGCTCCAACCCCTGGAACAACGCCGGCACCGGCCACGCCGGCCTCTGCGAGCTGAACTACACGCCGCAGGCCGCCGACGGCTCCATCGACATCAAGAAAGCGGTGCAGATCAACGCCCAGTTCGAGGTGTCCAAGCAGTTCTGGGCGCACCTGGTGGACAAGGAAGGCTTCGGCAATCCGCGCAACTTCATCAACCCGGTGCCGCACCTGAGCTTCGTCCGGGGCAAGGACGTGTCCTTCCTGAAGAAGCGCTTCGAGACGCTGAGCCAGCACCACGCCTTCGAGTCCATGGTCTACACCGAGGACCGTGAGCAGCTGGGCCAGTGGGCGCCGCTGACCATCCCCGGCCGCCCGGCCGACGAGCAGGTCGCCGCCACCCGCGTCGAGCACGGCACCGACGTCAACTTCGGCGCCCTGACCAACCAGCTGCTGGCCCGCCTGGGCAAGCAGGACGGCGCGAAGATCAGCTACTTCCAGAAGGTCGTGGGCCTTGAGCGCGACGGCCAGGACTGGATCGTCGACATCAAGAACACCCAGAACGGCCAGTCGCGCAAGATCCGCACGAAGTTCGTCTTCCTCGGCGCCGGCGGCGGCGCGCTGCCGCTGCTGCAGATGTCCGGCATCCCGGAAAGCAAGGGCTTCGGCGGCTTCCCGGTGAGCGGCCAGTGGCTGCGCTGCGACAACCCCGAGGTGGTCAAGCAGCACCAGGCCAAGGTCTACAGCCAGGCCGAGGTCGGCGCCCCGCCGATGTCCGTGCCGCACCTGGACACCCGCGTGGTCGACGGCAAGAAGTCCCTGCTGTTCGGGCCCTACGCCGGTTTCTCCACCAAGTTCCTGCGCCACGGCTCCTTCCTCGACCTGCCGCTGTCGGTGCGTGGCAGCAACCTGATGCCGATGCTGGCGGTCGCCCGCGACAACATGGACCTGACCCGCTACCTGGTGCGCGAAGTCATGCAGTCCATGGACCAGCGCCTGGAAAGCCTGCGCAAGTTCTACCCGCTGGCCAACCCGGCCGACTGGCGCCTGGAAACCGCCGGCCAGCGCGTGCAGATCATCAAGAAGGACGCCAAGAAAGGCGGCATCCTGCAGTTCGGCACCGAGCTGGTAGCCTCCGAGGACGGCACCATCGCCGCCCTGCTGGGCGCCTCCCCGGGAGCCTCGGTGACCGTGTCGATCATGCTCGGCCTGCTGGAGCGCTGCTTCCCGCAGCAGTACAAGTCCGAAGCCTGGGGCGCCAAGCTCAAGGAAATCTTCCCGGCCCGCGAGAAGCAGCTGGAGACCGATGCCTCGGCCTACCGCGAGATCAACGCCTACACCTGGCAGAAGCTGCAGCTGGATCAGTGATCCACCGCCAGCGCAAAAGGCCCGCCATTCGGCGGGCCTTTTCGTTTCCAGGGCTATCGTTCAGCGGCAGCTGATCATCCAGCCGACGCCGAAGCGGTCGTGGAGCATGCCGAAGCGCTGCGCCCAGAAGGTCTTCTCCAACGGCATGTCCACCCGCCCCTCCTCGGCCAGCGCGGCGAAGGCCTTCTCGGCGGCCACCACGCTGTGCAGGGCCAGATGCAGCGAAAAACCGTTGAACGGCGCCTCGTGCTCGCCGCGGCCGTCGGACATCAGCACCTCGGTCTGGCCGATCTGCAGGCTGGCATGCATGACCTTCTCGCACCAGCCGTCGGGCACCTGCAGCGGCCCCGGCGCCTCCTCGTAGCGCATCAGCGCGTTGAGCTGCGCGCCAAGGGCCTGCTGGTAGAAGGCGATGGCCTCGTCGCACTGGCCGTGGAAGAACAGATAGGGCTGTACATGCATGTCGGCGTCCTCACCTTGTCGTTGTTCTACCTGCAAGTCTAGGCGGGGGGCGAGGGTTCGCGAGCAAGCTCGCTCCTACGAAGAGCATTCCACCCTGTAGGAGCGAGCTTGCTCGCGAACCCTGCGGGCACGAAAAAACCCGCACGCGGCGGGCTTCTTCACGGCAAGGCCAATCAGCCGCGGGCGGCTTCGATCACCTCGATGTAGGGCTCGGCCTGGCGCTGGTCGCGGATCAGCGCGATGAAGTCCTGGCCCTTGGCATCCTTGGCGCCGAGGTCGTAGCCGGCCTCGACGAAGAACTTCACGAAGCGCTCGAAATCGTCGATGCGCAGGCCACGGTAGGCCTTGATCAGCTTGTGCAGCGACGGCGGGGTGTCGTCGGCCGGTTCGACCTCGAGGAACAGCTTGATCGACTCGTCGCCGATCTCTTCGCCAATCACCTGCTTCTTGTCTTTACGCATCGCTCGCTTCTCTCTACGGCACCAGTCGACGGCCCGGCCGTCATCAAAGGCGGCAGTGTAACCCCGCGGCGGGCGCCGGCTCAACGCAGGCGCACGGCGCCGCTGTGCAGGTCGGCCCAGACGTGGCCGTTGGGGTAGCTGAGGAACTGGCAGTACACCGGGCCGTGGCGCAGCAGGTCGAGCAACTGGGTATAGGACGAGGCCGGGTACGACAGGCTCAGCGTGCGGCTGGCAGCGTCGTAGCTGGGCTTCTTCAGGCTCTTGCCCTCGCTGTCGAAGCTGATCAGCACCTGGGTCACGGCGCCGCCCTTGTTCAGCGGCTTGCCCTTCAGGCGCAGCAGCGCCGGGGTGGTGATCGGGATCGGCTGCTGGTTGGACTGGCGCTGGTTGCCCAGCACCACGCTGTATTCGGTGACCTGCAGCAGTTGCTGCTGTTCCGGCGCCTCGCCGCGCAGGTTGTTGTCGTCCGGCGGCAGGAACTGGGCATGGGCCACCGGCGCATCGGCGGCGAACAGCGGCCCGGAAAAGGCCAGGAAGGCAAGGCAGAACAGGTGGCGCAACGTCATCGTGAACCCCGCGGAAAAACTCGTCCGGCACTCTAGCATGGGGCCGGCAGCACTCGTACAGGTACGTGGTGAGGGCCTTCAAGCATTGATAAAATTCGATGCATCCGCTCACTCACATTTCACCAGACGGATGCAGAGGCCCCATGCTGCACAACGTATCCGACCTCGACCTGCGCCTGCTGCGCATCTTCGCCACGGTGGTGCGCTGCGGCGGATTTTCCGCCGCCCAGGGCGAACTGGGCATGGGCCAGTCGACCATCAGCACCCACATCGCCAGCCTGGAGACGCGCCTGGGCTACCGCCTGTGCGAACGCGGCAAGAGTGGCTTCCGCCTGACCGACAAGGGCGCCCTGGTGCTGCAGCACGCCCAGGCGCTGTTCGCAGCCCTGGGCGACTTCCGCGACCAGGTGCAGTCCCTGGCCGGGCGCCTGGTGGGCGAGCTGCGCCTGGGCCTGGCGGACAACATCGCCACCCTGCCCGAGGCCCGCATCCACGAAGCCCTGGCGCGCTTCGGCCGGCGCGACCAGGAAGTGCGCCTGCAGCTGTCGATCGGCTCCTCCAGCGAACTGGAACGCCAGGTGCTGGGCGGCGAACTGCACCTGGCCATCGCCTGCTTCAGCCGGCAATTGCCGAACCTGCGCTATCGCCCGTTGTACAGCGAACGGGTGGCGGTGTTCTGCGGCCGGGGCCATCCGCTGTTCGGACACGAGGCGCCCGGCCAGGCCGAGCTGGAAGCCTGCGCCTGGGTGCAGTACGGCTACGCCCAGGCCGACGTCCAGCTGCCGGCCGACCCACGGCGCAGCACGGCGCAGGCCAGCAACATGGAAGCGGTGGTGCACGCCGTGCGCGCCGGCACCCACCTGGGCTACCTGCCGACGCACTACGCACAGCGCTGGGTGGACCTGGACGAGATGCGCCCGCTGCTCGCCGAGCGGCTCGGCTACGGCATCGAGCACAGCCTGCTGCTGCGCGACGATGCGGGCCACAACCAGGCCCTACAGGCGCTGGTGGAGGACCTTTGCGCCGTGCATGGCGTGTCCCTGCCCTAACGGAGTCTCCTAAAGGTGCAGGAGAACCCCCGTCGTAGGATGGTGTTGAGCGAAGCGATACCCATCACCATGGCCCTACGTTGCAGGCGAGCACGGCTTTTCGTAGGAGCGAGCTTGCTCGCGAACAAACGCGGTGCCATGCAGTTCGCGAGCAAGCTCGCTCCTACGAAGAGCACCTCGGCGCAATCGGCAAGACAGTTGCGCCTGCGACCGTGCTTCCTGGAACCGTAGGAGCGATGTGGGCGGGGCAGCGTAGGGCGTATAACCGTTCGCGGTTATACGCCGGGCCGGTACATCGGAGCCCCACGGGCAAAACCTCAGCGCGGCGCGGTGATGTGCTTGACGCCGAGGAACGCCGACAGCCCCCACAGCCCCAGCTCGCGGCCGATGCCGCTGGCCTTGCCGCCGCCCCAGGAGGTCTGCGGGAACACCACCTGCGGCGAGTTCAGCCAGACGTGGCCGGCCTCCAGGCGCTCGGCGACGCGCTGGGCGCGCGCCAGGTCGGCGCTGACCACGGTGGCGGCCAGGGCGAAGTCGCAATCGTTGGCCTGGCGCAGCGCATCGGCCTCATCGCTGAAGCGGCGCACGCAGAGCACCGGGCCGAAGATTTCCTCGCGCCACAGGCGGCTGTGTTCCGGCACGTCGACATAGACGGTCGGGCGGATGCACCAGCCCTCCCCCACCTCGCCGCCGGTGAGGCAAGCCAGGCCTTCGTCGCGGGCGATGGCGAAGTAGTCCAGCACCTTGCGGTACTGCGCTTGGCTGGTCATCGGCCCCATGTCGATCTCGCCGGCCAGCGGGTCGCCGACGCGCAGCGCCTCGACGGCCACCTTCAGGCGCGCCAGCAGATCATCGGCGATGCTCTCCTCCACCAGCAGGCGCGAAGTGGCCGAGCACATCTGCCCGGCGTTCCAGTACACGCCGGCGATGATCCACTGCACGGCATCGTCCAGGTCGCTGTCGGCGAACACCAGGATCGGCGACTTGCCGCCCAGTTCCAGGCCCACCGGCAGGGTCCGCGCGGCGGCAGCTTGCATGACCTTGCGGCCCACGGCGTTGCTGCCGGTGAAGGACAGCTTGTCGATGCCGGGGTGGCTGCTGATGGCGGCACCGGCGTCGGCCAGGCCCGGCACCAGATTCAGCACGCCGGCGGGCAGGCCGATGGCGTCGGCGACTTCACCGAGCACCAGTTCGATCAGCGGGGTGATCTCCGACGGCTTGAGCACTACGGTGCAGCCGGCGGCCAGGGCCGGCGCGACCTTCCAGGCGCTGGTCACCAGGGGGAAGTTCCACGGCACGATCAGCCCGGCCACGCCCACCGGCTCGAAGCGCGTCTGCGAGCGGAAGCCGGCGTCGGGCAGCGCCACCTCGGCGTTCTGCCGCGCATCCAGGCCTGCGGCCAGCTCGGCGTAGTAGGCGAAGGTGGCGATGGCGTCGCCGACGTCGATCTCCGCCTCCAGGCGCGGCTTGCCGCTGGCGAGCATCTGTAGTTCGACCAGGGCTTCACGACGGGCTTCCAACTGCTCGGCGAAACCGCGCAGGTAATGCGCGCGCTCGGCGCCGGTGGTCTCGCGCCAACCAGCGAAGGCACGGCGAGCGGCGGCCACGGCCAGGTCGACCTCGGCAGCGCCGGCGGCTGCGACGGGTGCAAGCGGCTCGCGGGTGGCCGGGTTGATCGGCTGCAGGGTGGCGCCGTTGGCGGCGTCGCGCCATTGGCCGTCGATATAGAGCTGGGTGCGCATGGTGACCTCGGAGGCGGTTTCAGCGAGGCCGGCAGGATAGGCGGGGGATGGATCGGCAAAAATGCATATCGATGCATGCATGCATCGACGTATATAGATGTGTAGGAGCGAGCTTGCTCGCGAACGGATTCCGCAGCGAGGGTTCGTTCGCGAGCAAGCTCGCTCCTACGAAAAGCCCCGCATCACGCGGGGTTCAGGCGGGGAACTGCGCCCGCATCCAGGCCAGGTATTCAGCCGCGCCGGGCTCGCCCTCGCGCGGGGCCCAGGCGCCGCGCTCGTCATCGGCCAGGGCCTGGTAGGGGCCGGCCTTGCATTCGAACATCAGGCTGTCCGGCGCCAGCGCCACCAGGGCGTGGAAGGTGCCCGGCGGCAGGTCCACGCCAGGGCAATCGCCTTCGGGCGACAGCTCGCGGGTGGCGAGCAGTTCGCCGGCCTCGGAGAAGATCAGCAGGCCCAGGCGCCCCTTGAGCACGATGATGCTCTCGGCCTTATCGGGACTGCGGTGGCAGTGCGGCTGCACGTAGGTATCCGGCTGCAGCGCATTGAGCAGGCGATGGCAGGGCTCTTCCATCGCGTGCAGGTTGTGGTGCTGGCGGCGGCGTGGGCTGGCGGCCGCCTGCCCGGCCAGCCCGGCGAACAGGGCCTGGTCGAGGAAACGCGGCCCGGCCATGGCTCAGAGGCCCTTGACGGCGAAGATGCCCGGGGCGTTGCGCCAGTAGCCCTTGTAGTCCATGCCGTAGCCGAAGATGTAGCGGTCCACGCAGGACAGGCCGACGTAGTTGGCCTTCAGGTCCGGGCGCGCCTTGCGGTCGTGGTCCTTGTCGATCAGCACCGCGGTGTGCACTTCGCGGGCGCCGGCGTGACGGCAGAAGTCGATGATCGCCGAGAGGGTGTGCCCTTCGTCGAGAATGTCGTCGACGATCAGCACGTCGCGGTCGATGAAGGAGATTTCCGGCTTGGCCTTCCAGAACAGCTCGCCGCCGGTGGTCTCGTTGCGGTAGCGGGTGGCGTGCAGGTAGGACAGCTCCAGGGGGAAGTCCAGCTTCGGCAGCAGCTTGCCGGAGAAGATCAGCCCGCCGTTCATCACGCAGAACACCACCGGGTTGCGCTCGGCCAGGTCCGCGTTGATCGCCTGGGCGACGCGGCCGATGGCGGCGTCCACTTCGGCGTCGTTGTACAGGCAATCGGCTTCGGCCATGACTTGGCGGATGTGCGCGAGATCGACGGACATTGGCGGGCTCTCCCGGAAAAAGTGCGCAAAGGTACCCATCCCTCTGCCCTGGAGCAAGTACCGGCGGACGAAAGTCGCCGACAATCCCGCGCCAGGCCAGGCGGGTTCCGGCAGTGGGCGGCCGGCGGCTATTTGTCGCGCACCGACTGCCAACTGCCCCTAAGATGCTTTACGCTACCGCAATTTTTTGCCAGCCCCCTCCCGGAGACCCCGTCCATGCCCGTGCACGAGATTCGCCATCCCCTGATCCGCCACAAGATCGGACTGATGCGCCGCCACGATATCAGCACCAAGAATTTCCGCGAGCTGGCCCAGGAAGTGGGCGCCCTGCTGACCTACGAAGCGACCGCCGACCTGCCGCTGGAGAACTACGAGATCCCCGGCTGGGCCGGCTCGGTGCAGGTGGAGAAGATCGCCGGCAAGAAGATCACCGTGGTGCCCATCCTGCGCGCCGGCATCGGCATGCTCGACGGCGTGCTCAGCCTGATCCCCGGGGCCAAGGTCAGCGCCGTGGGCGTGGCACGCAACGAAGAGACGCTGCAGGCGCACACCTACCTGGAGAAGCTGGCGCCGGACATCGCCGAGCGCCGCTCGCTGATCATCGACCCGATGCTGGCCACCGGCGGCTCCATGGTCGCCACCATCGACCTGCTGAAGAAGGCCGGCTGCAGGGAAATCCGCGCCATGGTGCTGGTGGCCGCGCCCGAGGGCATCAAGGCGGTGGCCGAGGCGCACCCGGACGTCATCATCTATACCGCCTCGATCGATCAGGGGCTGAACGAGAACGGCTACATCATCCCCGGCCTGGGCGATGCCGGCGACAAGATCTTCGGCACCAAGCAGAAGGAAAACTGATCCATGGCCGACGAATTCCATGACCCGCTGTGGCGCCAGGTCATCGCCGGCGCGCAGATGCTCTTCGTCGCCTTCGGCGCCCTGGTGCTGATGCCGCTGATCACCGGCCTGGACCCGAACGTGGCGCTGTTCACCGCCGGCTTCGGCACCCTCATGTTCCAGCTGGTGACCGGGCGCCAGGTGCCGGTGTTCCTGGCCTCCAGCTTCGCCTTCATCACCCCGATCATCCTCGCCAAGGGCCAGTTCGGCCTGGCCGCGACCATGGGCGGGGTGGTCGCCGCCGGCTTCGTCTACACCTTCCTGGGCCTGGCGGTGAAGATCAAGGGCACCGCCTTCATCGACCGCCTGCTGCCGCCGGTGGTGATCGGCCCGGTGATCATCTCCATCGGCCTGGCCATGGCCCCCATCGCCGCCAACATGGCCATGGGCAAGGCCGGCGACGGCACCGAGCTGATCCCCTACCGCACCGCCATGCTGATCTCCATGCCGGCGCTGATCACCACCCTGATAGTCGCCGTGTTCGGCAAGGGCATGCTGCGCCTGGTGCCAATCATCAGCGGCGTGCTGGTGGGCTATGCGCTGGCCTTCATGTTCGGCGTGGTCGACGTGGCCAAGATCGTCGCCGCACCCTGGCTGGAGCTGCCGAAGTTCACCGCGCCGGAGTTCAACTGGCAGGCCATCCTGTTCATCGTCCCGGTGGCCCTGGCCCCGGCCATCGAGCACATCGGCGGGGTGATCGCCGTGGGCGGGGTGACCGGCAAGAACTACCTGAAGACCCCGGGCCTGCACCGCACCCTGCTGGGCGACGGCATCGCCACCTCCGCCGCCGGCCTGTTCGGCGGCCCGCCGAACACCACCTACGCCGAAGTCACCGGCGCGGTGATGCTGACCAAGAACTACAACCCGAAGATCATGACCTGGGCGGCCGCGTTCGCCATCGGCCTGGCCTTCGTCGGCAAGTTCGGTGCCATCCTGCAGAGCATCCCGGTGCCGGTGATGGGCGGCATCCTCTGCCTGCTGTTCGGCACCATCGCCTCGGTGGGCATGAACACCCTGATCCGCCACAAGGTCGACCTGTCCCAGGCGCGCAACCTGTGCATCGTCTCGGTGACCCTGGTGTTCGGCATCGGCGGCGTGCTGATCGGCTCGGGCACCGGCCCGGACGACTTCGGCCTGAAGGGCATCGCCCTGTGCGCCATCGTCGCCATCGTCCTGAACTTGATCCTGCCCGGCGAGGAAGGCTGGCAGAACAAGGCGCTGGAGGAAGGCGCCAAGGAAACCGAACACCCGTGAGCCCCGGATGCCCCGGACCGACGAAAGGACCGGGGCGCCACTGCCGAGGCTGCCGTAGACTCCCCTCAGCGACTGCGAACGCCTGCCCGAAGCGGTAGTCCACAGAAGAGGGAAGCGCACAGTCCCGGAGGTAACCGTTATTTTCGTCTGCCGCAACATCCTGCGCCCCGACCCGAACGGAGCGCGCCCCGCCAGCCCGGAGGCCCGGCCGTGAGCCGCGCCTGGTGGCTGCTGATCGCCCTGCTCGGCGCCTCGCTGGTGCCGCTGGTGCTGGGCGGCCGGCCGATGCTCGAGCAACTGGCGAGCTTCCCGCTGGACAACCTGCTGCTGTTGCTCGGCATGATCCTGCTGTGCTGGCTGATCAACGCCCAGAAGCTGCGCGTGCTGCTGGCCGGCCGCGCCGGGCCGCTGAGCCAGCGGCAGTCGATCGGCATCATCATGGCCTCGGAGTTCGCCTTCTACGCCACCCCCGGCGGCAGCGGCGCGCCGCTGACGCTGATGGCCCTGCTGGCCCGCCGCGGCCTGCGCCCGGCGCAGAGCAGCGCGATCTTCGCCGTCGACCAGTTGAGCGACCTGCTGTTCTTCCTCAGCGCGCTGCTGGTGGTGCTGTGCTACACGCTGTCCCACAGCCTGAGCCCGAACCTGGAATCCTCGCTGCTGGTCAGCGCCGTGCTGCTGGGCGGCATCCTGTTCGGCGTGGTGCTGCTGGCGCGCTTCCAGCGCCGGGTGATCCGCGCCAACGGCCGCCTGCTGGCGCGCCTGGGCGTCAAGCCGCGGCGGCGCCTGCACTGGGCGCGCAAGCTGCTGCACTTCCGCGACAGCATCGCCACCAGCCTCAAACAGCCGCGCCGGCGCCTGGCGCTGGTGTTCCTGCTCACCAGCAGCCACTGGCTGCTGCGCTTCTCGGTGCTCTACCTGATCCTCCAGGCCATGGGCGTGGAGCTGCATTGGGCCTGGACCTTCCTGATCCAGCTGCTGTCCCTGGCCGCCGGCCTGGCCACCCTGCTGCCGGGCGGCGCCGGCGGCACCGAGCTGACCTCGCTGGCGATGCTCAGCCCGCTGGTGGGCAAGCCGACCGCGGCGGCGGCCATCCTGGTCTGGCGGGTGGTGACCTACTACTTCTACCTGGTGGCGGGCGCGCCGGTGTTCGCCATCATGGCCGGACGCCCGCTGCTGCGCCGCCTGATCGGCTTGCGCAACCGCGACGCCTAGAAACTCCGTGCCTCACGACAACTGTAGGAGCGGGCCCTGCCCGCGATTTCGCGCGCAGGGCGCGCTCCTACAGGGGAATGGCGCGGGTGGGGCAGTGCAGGAGCGGATCTCATCCGCGAATCGCGCCGGAACCTCCAGCTATCGCGGACAAGTCCGCTCCTACACCTTCCGGCAAACCCGTCGCCATGGTCCGATGGGTTTCGCAAGCTCAACCCATCCTACGAAAAGCACCTCGGCGCAGTCCTACCGTACGGACAGGCACAGCTTCTCGTAGGAGCGGACTCCGTCCGCGATGGCCGAACATCCACACCACGCTCCCTTTACGGCACCAACACCGCCGCGCCCTGGAAACGCCCGTGGCGCAGATCGTCCAGGGCCTGGTTGGCCTGCTCCAGCGGGTACCGCTGCACCTCGGTACGCACCCTGGCCCGGGCGGCGACGGGGAAGAACTCCAGGCCGTCGCGGCGGGTCAGGTTGGCTACTGAAACCAGCTCGCGTTCGCCCCACAGGATCGAGTAGGGGAAGCTCGGGATGTCGCTCATGTGGATGCCGGCACAGACCACCCGGCCGCCCTTGCGCACGGCGCGCAACGCGGCGGGCACCAGTTCGCCGGCCGGGGCGTAGATGATCGCCGCGTCCAGCGGCTGCGGCGGCGCCTGGTCGGATGGGCCGGCCCAGACGGCGCCCAATGAGCGGGCAAAAGCCTCGGCGGCGTGGTCGCCGGGACGGCTGAAGGCGTAGACCTCGCGCCCCTGCCAGCGCGCCACCTGCAGCACGATGTGCGCCGCCGCGCCGAAGCCGTAGAGGCCCAGGCGCCGGCCGTCGCCGGCCTTGACCAGCGAGCGCCAGCCGATCAGCCCGGCGCAGAGCAGCGGCGCCAGCTCGGCATCGTCGCCCGCCTCGCCCAGGGCGAAGGTGAAACGCGCATCTGCCACCACGTACTCGGCATAGCCTCCCGGCCGGGTGTAGCCGGTGAACTGCGGCGCGTCGCAGAGGTTTTCCTGGTCGCGGGTACAGGGCGGACAGTGACCGCAGGTATGCCCCAGCCAGGGCACGCCGACCCGCTGGCCCAGAGCGAAACCCTCGACGCCCGCGCCCAGGGCATCGACGTAGCCGACGATCTCGTGCCCGGGGATCACCGGCAGGGGCACCGCCGGCAGTTCGCCATCGACCACGTGCAGGTCGGTACGGCACACCCCGCAGGCCGCCACGCGCACGCGCAGCTCACCTGGGCCGGGTTGCGGCACGGGCAGCTCGCGCAATCGCAGCGGCTGGCCCACCTGTTCGAGCAGCATGGCGCGCATGGGTCACCTCCACACGGGCGAATCGGCTAGGGTTTCTTCGGCGGCGCCTCGGGGCGCCCCCTTTCGTCCTGCACTTCGCGCCAGAGTTCGGCGGCGCCGGGGAACTCGGTGCCGTCCTCCTCGCTCAGCGCATCGATGTCGTAGCGGCTGGTACAGCCCTCGCCCAGGGTGGGCGGCGGGGTGGCTGTGCCGGGGGCTTTCTCGTCGGACATGGCCGGGCTCTCCTGCTTCGCGGGTTCGCCCGGCCAATGCGGCTCAGGGCCTGTTTACGATCTCGCGAGCTAGAGCAGAACAAGGCAAAAACAGGCGAGAGAGCGCAGTTTAGTCCGCTAAATGAGCATCGCTCGCCTGTTTTTAACGCAGTTATGCCGACGCGCAGCAGATCGTGGACAGGTCCTCAGTCGAACACCACTGTCTTGTTATCGTGCACCAGCACGCGGTCTTCCAGGTGATAGCGCAAACCGCGCGCCAGCACCATCTTTTCCACGTCCTTGCCCAGGCGCACCATCTCCTCGACGTTGTCGCGATGGCTCACGCGCACCACGTCCTGCTCGATGATCGGGCCGGCGTCCAGTTCCTCGGTGACATAGTGGCAGGTCGCGCCGATCAGCTTCACGCCGCGCAGCGACGCCTGGTGATAGGGCTTGGCGCCGATGAACGAGGGCAGGAAGCTGTGGTGGATGTTGATCACCTGGTGGCGGTACTTCTGGCACAGGTCCGGCGGCAGGATCTGCATGTAGCGCGCCAGCACCACGTTGTCGGCCTGGTGCTCGTCGATCAGCCGCGACACCTCGTCGAAGGCCGGCTGCTTGTTCTTCGCATCCACCGGCACGTGGAAGTACGGGATGCCGTGCCATTCGACCATGCTGCGCAGGTCGTCGTGGTTGGCGATCACGCAGGGGATCTCGCAGTCCAGCTCGCCGCTGTGCCAGCGGTGCAGCAGGTCGGCCAGGCAGTGCGACTCGCGGCTGGCCATCAGCACCACGCGCTTCTTCACCGCCGAGTCGGTGATGCGCCAGACCATGTTGAACTCGCGGGCGATGGGGGCGAAGGCCTGGCGGAACCCGTCGAGGTCGAACGGCAGGGAGTCGGCGCGAATCTCGTGCCGCATGAAGAACCAGCCGTTGTCGTTGTCGGAGTGGTGACTGGCCTCGGTGATCCAGCCGTTGTAAGTGGCCAGGAAATTACTCACCTTGGCGACGATGCCGACCCCGTCGGGACAGGCGATCACCAGTCGGAAAGTGCGCATGGGTGTAGCTCCAGATACTTCGCGAAGGCCGCTATTCTAGCGGCTGCCCGGGAAAACCGCGACCGCCGGCAAGGGACATTCGGACAGGTCCTGATTTAAGTGCGCGGACAATGCGTCTATCGAAGCAAGTTAAATATTACGTTAAGTAGCCAGAAAACTTTATCCAATGGTTTACTCGAACAAATCGGCTGACTATTATTGGGAATACTAATATTCCAGCAACGCTTGACCTCAAGACAAGGTACGCCGACATGTCACTGATCAATGAGTACCGCGCCACCGAAGAAGCCATCAAGGAACTTCAAGAGCGCCTCAAGTCCCTGGAGAAGGACGACAAGCTGAAGAAGGAACTGGAGTTCGAAGAGAAACTCCGCACGCTCATGGGCGGCTATGGCAAGTCCCTGCGTGACATCCTCGCGCTGCTCGATCCGGACGCCAAACTGAGCAAGGCCCCGCGTGCCGCCAAGGCCACCGGCAGCAAGCGCGCGCGCAAGGTCAAGCAATACAAGAACCCGCATAACGGCGAAGTCATCGAAACCAAGGGCGGCAACCACAAGACGCTCAAGGAATGGAAGGCCAAGTGGGGCGCCGACACCGTCGAGAGCTGGGCCACCCTGCTGGGTTAAGCCCCGCGCCACGCGAAAACGCCAGCTTCGGCTGGCGTTTTTTATTGCTCGCGAAGAACTCGCCGAACACTAAAGGCAATAACGCTGACGCAAGACAGCGGCATATGCCTGCCATTCCTGCAGCAATGCCCTACCCTGCAGCCCAGTATTTTCGAGCTGTTCGGCCAGAGTCACTTCGAAGTTCGCCAGGGTATTGGGCGCACCGTACTCGTCGAGCATCAGCCGGCAACGGCAGAACTCCCGCCATTGTTCCTGCTCGGCCGTAGACAAAGTTTCCGGAAAATTCCGCGCGCGATAACGGAACAGAAGTTCCACCAGGCGCGGATCGTCGAATGGCCATTGTTCTCGTCCCAGGCGCACCGGGTCCGCCTGGCGTACCTGTTCGCAGAGCCGCCGGTCACGGTCGCCGATAAACCCGTCATATAGCTGCTGTTCCGGATCCTCGACGCCGGGGAAGTTCTCTTGTTCATATATCGCGGCCAGCTTGTCCTGCCACTGCGGCTTGCCTTCGACCAGCACCTGCGCACGCGCCTGCCAGGCCGCCAGGTCGATGCCCAGGCGCGCCTGGTCCTGCTCGCGCAGCACCGCCAGCGGCGCCAGCACCGGGCAGCGGTTGACGTGCACCAGCTTCAGCGGCACCGGCAGATCGCCCTCGCCGAGTTCCTCGCGGCGGGTGTACAGGCGCTGGCGCAGGGTCTCGGCATCCAGTTCCAGCAACGGCGCCGGGTCCAGCCCCAGGTCGCAGACGATCAGGGCGTTGCGGTTGCGCGGGTGCCAGGCCAGCGGCAGCACCAGCGACAGGAAGCTGCGCGCCGCCGAGAAACGCCCGGACACGTGCACCAGCGGCTTGAGCAGTTGCACCTGGTCGAGCACCGCGTGCTTGCCGCGCAGGCGGTAGAGGAAGTCGTAGAGCTTGGGCTGACGCTGGCGGAGCAGCCGGGCCATGGCGATGGTCGCGCGCACGTCGGACAGGGCGTCGTGGGCCTGGCCGTGCTCCAGGCCGTTGGCCTCGGTCAGGCGCTCCAGCTTCAGGGTGACCACGCCTTCGTCGTTGAGCGGCCACTGGATGCCTTCCGGGCGCAGCGCGTAGGCGGTGCGCACCAGGTCGATGAGGTCCCAGCGGCTGTTGCCACCTTGCCATTCGCGGGCGTAGGGGTCGAAGAAGTTGCGGTAGAGGCTGTAGCGCGTGACTTCGTCGTCGAAGCGCAGGGTGTTGTAGCCGGCAACGCAGGTGCCCGGGCGCGACAGCTCGGCGTGCAGGCGGGTCATGAACTCGGCTTCGCCCAGGCCCTGTTCTTCCAGGCGCCGCGGGGTGATGCCGGTGATCAGACAGGCCGCCGGGTGCGGCAGGATGTCGTCGCTGGGGCGGCAATAGAAGTTCAGCGGCGCCTCGATCTCGTTGAGCGCCTCGTCGGTGCGGATGCCGGCGACCTGCAGCGGGCGGTCGCGGCGCGGGTCGATGCCGGTGGTCTCGTAGTCGTACCAGAAGATGCTGGCGGTCATGACGCTCTCCCTTGGCCTGGCCGGGCAGTCTACCATCCCCCCGCGGGCTGCCCGGAACCTCGGTATGGGTTATGGTGTAGGCGCGGTTTCTTTCACATCACCAGGGATTGGCTCATATGAACCAGGAATTCGAACAGAACCCCTACGCGACACCGGCCAGCCAGCTGCAGCAGAACCCCACGGGCGCGGGTGCGCCCAGCATCGAGGAAGCCCTCGCCCGCGGCTACGACTTCCGCATCGGCGACGTGCTGGGCGAAGCCTGGCACAAGGTCAAGGGCATGAAGGGCACGCTGGTGGTCGCGGCGATCATCTACGGCGTGGCGGTCAACCTGCTGAGCTTCGTCATCGCCTTCGTCCTCGGCCTGCTGGGCCTGATCCACGACTCCGAACCCGGCGCGCTGCAAATCATCGTCAGCGTCCTCGCCAGCGCGCTCTGCTACCCGCTGCTGGCCGGGCTGAACATGATCGGCATCCGCCGCGCCGCCGACCAGCCGGCGACCATCAACGAGCTGTTCGCCTACTTCGGCCTGTTCGTCCCGCTGCTCATCACCGGCCTTGCGATCACCGTGCTGACCTACCTGGGCCTGTTCCTGCTGGTGCTGCCGGGCATCTACCTGGGCGTCTCCTACGCCCTGGCCATCCCGCTGGTGGTGGAGCGCGGCCTGTCGCCCTGGCAGGCCATGGAGGCCTCGCGCAAGGCCGTCGGCCAGCACTGGTTCAAGGTCTTCGGCCTGTTCCTGGCGCTCGGCCTGATCATGCTGCTCAGCGCCATCCCGCTGCTGATCGGCCTGGTCTGGACGCTGCCGCTGGCCTTCATCGCCATCGGCGTGCTCTACCGCACCATCTTCGGCGTCTTGCCGCCGGCCAACTGAGAAACAGCCCGGAATTGCCCGCCGCCCTGGTTGCCTAGCCGGGCGGCGCTGGCTAGCATCGGACTTTCCCTCTAGCGACTGCCAACGCCCTTGATCGCCGCCGCGCCACCACGCCCCGCCAGCCCGCCGCTGGACACCCGCTACCAGGTGGAAACCCCGGAAGGCATCGACCTGCTCCTGCGCCCGGCCGGGCCGGTGGCCCGCGCCCTGGCCTACCTGATCGACCTGGGCATCCGCGTGCTGCTGATGCTGGTCATGTACATCCTGCTGGCCTTCCTCGGCCAACTGGGCACCGGCCTGGGGCTGCTGCTCACCTTCCTCGTCACCTGGTGGTACATGGTCCTGTTCGAAGTGCTCAACCAGGGGCGTTCGCCCGGCAAGCAGGTCATGGGCCTGCGCGTGGTCCACGACGACGGCACGCCGGTCGGCTGGTCCGCCTCGCTGCTGCGCAACCTGCTGCGCTTCGCCGACATCCTGCCCTTCGGCTACACCCTGGGCCTGCTGGCCTGCCTGTCCAACCCGGCGTTCAAGCGCCTGGGCGACCTGGCCGCCGGCACCCTGGTGATCTACCGCGACCCGCCGCCGAGCCGGCCGCAGATTCCCCAGGTGCCGCCGCTGCTGCCGCCGTGCCCGCTGAGCCTGGCCGAGCAGCGCGCCGTCACCGACTTCAGCGAACGCGCCGCGGGCCTGTCGGCGGCGCGCCGCGAGGAACTGGCGGGGATTCTCGCCGAGCCCCTGGGCGTGCCCGCGGAACAGGCCGAGACGCGCCTGGCCGGCATCGCCAGCGGCCTGCTCGGCGGAGGCCTGGCGCCATGAAGCAGAGCCTGTTCGAGCAGCGCCACCGCAACGACTGGAAGCGCTTCGCCAAGCGCCTGGAGCAGCTGGAGAGCGGCAAGCGCGAGGAATCCACCCGCGACGGCGACTTCGCCAGCGACTACCGCAGCCTCTGCCAGCAACTGGCCCTGGCCCAGGACCGCGGCTACAGCAGCCACCTGATCGACCACCTGCAGCAGTTGGCCATGCGCGGCCACCAGCAGTTCTACCGCCACCGCAGCCACCTCGGCTCGCGCCTGATCGGCTTCCTGCTGGCCGGCTTCCCGCGGCTGGTGCGCGAGCAGTGGCGCGCCATCGCCGTCGCCAGCCTGCTGTTCTACGGCACCCTGCTGCTCATGGGCGTGCTGGTGTACTGCTTCCCCGACCTGGTCTACAGCGTGCTCAGCGCCGAACGGGTGGCGGAGATGGAAAGCATGTACGCCCCCGACGCCGCGCGCCTGGGCCCGCTGGGCGAGCGCGGCGCCGGGGACAACTGGCAGATGTTCGCCTTCTACGTGATGAACAACATCGGCATCGCCTTCCAGACCTTCGCCAGCGGCCTGCTGTTCGGCCTTGGCAGCCTGTTCTTCCTGTTCTTCAACGGCCTGATGATTGGCGCGGTGGCCGGCCACCTGACGCAGATCGGCTACGTGCAGACCTTCTGGTCCTTCGTCATCGGCCACGGCGCCTTCGAGCTGACCGCCGTCACCTTCGCCGGCGCCGCCGGGCTCAAGCTCGGCTGGGCGCTGCTCGCCCCGGGGCGCCTGAGCCGCGGCGAAGCGTTGCGCCGGGCCGCGGCCAAGGCCATCCAACTGGTCGCCGGGGTGATCCTGCTGCTGCTCGTCGCCGCCTTCGTCGAGGGCTACTGGTCCTCGCTCACGCGCTTCCCGGCCACGGTCAAGTACGGCGTCGGCGCCGCGCTCTGGCTGCTGGTCGGCAGCTACTTCCTGTTCGCCGGACGCCAGCGCCATGCGCCTGACTGACGCCAGCGTGGCGATCCGCCCGCGCAGCGCCTGGGAGGCGCTGGACCTGGGCGTGCTCCTGGCGCGGCGGCATGCCGGGCTGCTGATGGCCAGTTGGGCGCTGGTCACGCTGCCGGTGTTCGCCGTGCTCAGCCTGTTGCTGTGGGACTACTCCAGCCTGGCCATCCTGATCTTCTGGTGGCTGAAGCCGGCCTTCGAGCGCCTGCCGCTGTACATCCTCTCCCGCGCCCTGTTCGCCGACACCCCGACGCTGCGCGAGGCCCTGCGCGCCTTCCCCGGCCTGCTGCGGCGCCAGCTGCTGCCCAGCCTGCTGTGGCGGCGCTTCAGCCCGACGCGCAGCTTCGACCTGCCGGTGCTGCAACTGGAGGGCCTGGCCGGCCAGGCGCGCAGCCAGCGCCTGGTGGTGCTGGGCCAGCGCAACGCCGGCGGCGCCACCTGGCTGACGGTGGTCGGCATGCACTTCGAGCTGGCCCTGTACCTGGGGCTGATGGCGCTGCTCTACCTGATGCTGCCGCAGCAATGGCTGTCGGACTGGAAATGGCAGGCCCTGCTGGACGCCCTGCAGGGCGACTGGCAATGGCTGGAGCACCTGTCCAACCTGCTCTACGCCTTGGTCCTGGTGGTCTGGGAGCCGGTCTACGTGGCCTGCGGCTTCACCCTCTACCTCAACCGCCGCACCGAGCTGGAGGCCTGGGACATCGAACTGGTGTTCCGCCGCCTGCGCCAGCGCCTGGTCGGCAGCGCCTACGCCCTGCTGCTGGTGTGCGCCGGCGCCCTGGCGATGCTGCCCGGCAGCGCGCCCTGGGCCGCGGAAAGCGCCACCAGCTGCCCGCTGCCCAACCAGGACCCGAACGGCCCCGAGGCCGCGCGCCTGCTGCACCAGAAGCTGACCAGCGAGCAGTCGCGCCAGGCCGTCGACGCCCTGCTCGACGCCCCGCCCTTCCGCAACAGCGAGACGGTCACCCGCTGGCGCCTGGGCGAGCCGCCCAAGGAGAAGGCCGGCAAGGGCAGCGAGGACGACCTCAAGGCCTTCTTCGACGCCCTGGCCCACTGGCGGCCGCTGGGCCTGATCCTGCAGTCGCTGCAGACGCTGCTGTGGGCC
Source organism: Pseudomonas sp. R3.Fl (assembly GCF_023516765.1). Lineage (NCBI taxonomy): Bacteria > Pseudomonadati > Pseudomonadota > Gammaproteobacteria > Pseudomonadales > Pseudomonadaceae > Pseudomonas > Pseudomonas sp. R3.Fl. Next base: position 4,803,401 of record NZ_JAMGSO010000001.1, on the reverse strand, counting down.
GCGCTGATCGCCGCCGTGGTCCTGCTGCTGTGGCGCTACCGCGAATGGCTGCGCCTGTTCGCCTCCCGCCTGGGCCTGCCGCAGAAGGCCCCGCGCGAGGCGCCGGCGGTGCTGTTCGGCCTGGAACTGGCGCCGGAAAGCCTGCCCGAGGACGTCGCCAGCGCCGCCGAGCGGCTCTGGGACGAGCAGCCCCGCGCGGCCCTGGGCCTGCTCTACCGCGCCCTGCTCAGCCGCCTGCTGCACGACTACCGGGTGCCGCTGCGCGATTCCAGCACCGAAGGCGAAGTGCTGGGCCAGGTTGAAGGCCTGCAGCGGCCCGAACTGGACAGCTACGCGCGGGAGCTGACCGGCCACTGGCAGGCCCTCGCCTACGGCCACCGCCCGCCGCCCGGCGAACTGCGCCAGGCGCTGTGCGACGGCTGGCGCCGGCTGTTCGGCCCGGGAGCGCCGGCATGAGCCGCTCCACCCGCTGGCTGCTCGGCGTGCTGGTGCTGCTGGTCGGCGCCGCCGTGGCCTGGTACCTGTACCAGAACCTGCGGCCCTACCCGGAGAAGATCGAGCACGGCCCCTCCCCCGAGGTGCGGGCCAACCCCTACCTGGCCGCCGAACGCTTCCTCCGCGGCCGCGGCCTGCGGGTCGACAGCGCCAAGGGCCTGGAAGTGCTCGACAACCTGCCCAGCCAGGGCCACACCCTGATCCTGCTGGGCGGCCGCGAGAACGTCACCCCCGCGCAGAACCGCGCCCTGCTCGACTGGGCGCGCCGCGGCGGCCACCTGATCGTCACCGCCGAGCGCCTGTGGGACGAGAAGGACGGTAAGAGCGGCGACCTGCTGCTCGACCCGCTGGGCATCCAGCAATACCTGACCGAGGACCTGGACAAGGGCGCCAGCGCCGACAAGCCCGAAGCCGATGGCGAGGCCGCGCCGCCGGCCAAGGTGCCGCCGCCCAAGGGCGTCGAGCAGCCAGCGTCCCCCACGGCGGACCCGGCCAAGGCCGAGGAAGAAGAGGACGCGGACGCCTACCCGGACCTGACCAAGCTCTACCTGGAGAACGAGCAGGCCCCGGCCTACATCGGCTTCGACACCGAGTACCACCTCTACGACTCGAAGAACCTCGCCTACGCCTGGGCCAACAGCCACGACGCCACCCACCTGCTGCAACTGCAGCTGGGCGACGGCCTGGTCACGGTGCTGACCGACAACTGGATCTGGCAGACCGCCAACCTCGACGCCTACGACAACGCCTGGCTGCTCTGGTACCTGACCCAGGACAGCGCCGTGACCCTGGTCTACCGCGCCGACGGCGACAGCCTGCTCAACCTGCTGCTGCGCAACTACCCGCAGGCGCTCGTCGCCCTCGCCCTGCTGCTGGCGCTGCTGCTGTGGCGCGCCGGCCAGCGCCAGGGCCCGCTGCAACCGGTGCCCAGCCGCGCCCGCCGGCAACTGGTGGAACACCTGCGCGCCGGCGCCGACTTCCTGCTCCGCCAGCGCGGCCACGTGGCCCTGGTGCAAGGCCTGCAGCGCGACGTGCTGCGCCGCGCGCGGCAGCGCCAGCCGGGCTTCGAACGCCTGCCGATCGCCGAACAGTGGCAACTGCTCGGGCGCATGACGCGCCTGCCGGTCAGCGCCATCAGCCAGGCCATGCGGCCCTACCCGGCGCCCCGCATGAGCGCCGCCGAATTCACCCGCCAGGTCGCCCACCTGCAAAGCCTCAGGAATGCCCTATGAGCGAACAGACGCCCGAACCCAGCGCCACCCCGTCCGCCAACCCGGCGGCCCAGCGCCAGCGCGCCAGCCAGCTGGCCCAGGCCCTGCGCCACGAACTGCAGAAGGCCCTGATCGGCCAGGTCGGGGTGATCGACGACGTGCTCACCGCCCTGCTCGCCGGCGGCCACATCCTGGTCGAGGGCGTGCCGGGGCTGGGCAAGACCCTCCTGGTGCGCGCCCTGGCCCGTTGCTTCGACGGCGCCTTCGCGCGCATCCAGTTCACCCCCGACCTGATGCCCAGCGACGTCACCGGCCACGCCGTGTACGACCTGGCCAGCGAGCAGTTCAAGCTGCGCAAGGGCCCGGCCTTCACCAACCTGCTGCTGGCCGACGAGATCAACCGCGCCCCGGCCAAGACCCAGGCGGCGCTGCTGGAAGTGATGCAGGAACGCCAGGTCACCCTGGAGGGCCGCGCCCTGCCGGTGCCGCAGCCGTTCATGGTGCTGGCCACGCAGAACCCCATCGAGCAGGAAGGCACCTACCCGCTGCCCGAGGCCGAGCTGGACCGCTTCATGCTCAAGCTGCGCATGGACTACCCGCAGGAGGCCGAGGAGCAGACCCTGGTGCGCCAGGTGACGCGCTCGGCGCGCAGCGACATGCTCGACGTGGCGCCGCTGCGCCCGCTGCTCAAGGACAAGGACGTGCTGGCGCTGCAGAAGATCGCCGCCGACCTGGCCATCGACGACCAGGTGCTCGACTACGCCGTGCGCATCGCCCGCACCACCCGCAGCTGGCCGGGCCTGGCCCTGGGCGCCGGGCCCCGCGCGTCCATCGCCCTGGTGCGCTGCGCCCGCGCCCGCGCGCTGCTGCGCGGCGGCGACTTCGTGATTCCGGACGACGTGAAAGGCTGCGCCCTGGCCGTGCTGCGCCACCGCGTGCGGCTGTCGCCGGAGCTGGACATCGAAGGCCTGTCGGTGGACCAGGTGCTGCAACAGTTGCTCGACCAGGTACCGGCGCCGCGCCTATGAAGCCATCGCGCGTCCTGCTCGCGCTGCTCGCCGCGCTGGCCCTGGCCGCCATCGGCCTGGGCAGCGCCACGGCCCTGGGCAGCCCGGCGCCGGCCTGGCTGCAACAGCTGTGGTGGGTCCTGCTGCTGGCCCTGCTCGGCCTGGCCCTGGGCGACGCCCTGTGGCTGCGCCGCCTGCCCAGCCCGCGCCTGCAGCGCCAGCTGGCCGGCAACCTGCCGCTGGGGCGCTGGAGCGAGGTGCGCCTGCAACTGCAGCACGGCTTCGGCCAGCGCCTGCGGGTGACGCTGTTCGACCACCTGCCCTCGGGCATGGACTTCGAGCACCTGCCCCTGGCCGCGGAACTGCACCCGGGCGAGACCACCCAGCTCGGCTACCGCGTGCGGCCGCTGCAGCGCGGCCACTTCGTCTTCCCCCGCTGCGAGCTGGAACTGCCCAGCCCGCTGCGCCTGTGGCGCGGCCGGCGCTTCCTCGAAGTACGCGACGAAACCCGCGTCTACCCCGACTTCGCGCGTATCTACGGCGCCGAGCTGATGGCCGTGGACCACTGGCTCAGCCGCATCGGCGTGCGCCCCGGCCAGCGCCGCGGCCTGGGCCTGGAATTCCACCAGCTGCGCGAATTCCGCGACGGCGACACCCTGCGCCAGATCGACTGGAAGGCCACCGCGCGCAAACGCACGCCCATCGCCCGCGAGTACCAGGACGAACGCGACCAGCAGATCCTCTTCCTGCTCGACTGCGGCCGCCACATGCGCAGCAAGGACGGCGACCTCTCGCACTTCGACCACGCCCTCAATGCCAGCCTGCTGCTGGCCTACGTGGCCCTGCGCCAGGGCGACGCCGTGGGCCTGCAGACCTTCGCCGGCGAGCGGCCGCGCCACCTGCCGCCGGCCAAGGGCAATGCCCAGCTGGGCGCGCTGCTCAACGCCGTCTACGACCTGGACAGCAGCCAGCGCCCGGCGGACTACGCGGCCGCCGTGCAGGCCCTGCTCACGCGCCAACGCCGCCGCGCCCTGGTGGTGCTGGTGACCAACCTGCGCGACGAGGACGACGAGGAACTGCTGGGCGCGGTGCGCCGCCTCGGCCGCCAGCACCGCGTGCTGGTCGCCAGCCTGCGCGAGGAAGTGCTCGACCAGTTGCGGCAGACGCCGGTGCAGGGCTACGACGAAGCGCTGACCTATTGCGGCGCCCTGGACTACCTGAACGCCCGAGCCGGCCTGCACGAAAAGCTGCTGGCCAATGGCGTGCCGGTGCTGGACGCCAGACCCAGCCAACTGGGTCCGGAACTGGTCAGCCGCTACCTGGGCTGGAAGCGCGCCGGGGCGCTGTGACGGGCGCCTTGCATTGCGCGTAGGGCTCCGGCCCCGCCGGACGTCCCGGTGGCACGGCCGACGGTGGCGATGGGTATCGCTTCGCTCAACACCATCCTACGACGGCGTTTCTCCCGCACTCGTAGGAGCGGACCTTGTCCGCGATAGCCTGGCGTATCGGCGCGATTCGCGGATGAGATCCGCTCCTACGGGTCGCCCCACACGCTACGCCCATGTAGGAGCGCGCCCTGCGCGCGAATCGCGGGCAGGGCCCGCTCCTACACGTATCATTCGCGTACCGCCGATGTTTCCCTTTCCTTCACTACCGCCCAGGTCGGTTCAGCGCATCCCGCGGCTCAGACCGACTCCACCTGGCGGCGAAAACTGAAATAACGGCGCAGCGCTTCGACCAGCTCGACGTACTCCGCCGGCGGCGCCACCAGGCTGAAGCCGGAGTCGAAGCTGCCCGGGGTGACGTCTTCGTGGCACCACTGGCAGGTGCCGCTGAAGTCGATGTGCTGGAGCTTGCCGTCCTGCCCGGGAATCTTCAGGCGCATGTCGAATCGCCCGCCCACCAGCATCGGCAGTTGGCTGATCAGCAGCATGCCGTCCAGCGATACGTTGCCCAGGTAGCCCATGGGCTTGTCGGTGATGCTATTGAACACCTTCAGGTAGTACGGCAGCTGATGGCGCTCTATGTGTCGTTGATGACGCATAATGGCTATTCGCTATGAGTTTTACCCAGTATGACGGCGCGACCGCCCTGCGGCCAGCACTAACGGCAACCTTCGGCCACCCGCTCGGCCAGCGAGCGACGAGCGGCATCGATCTGCTCGTCGCTATAGTAGAGGCGTTCACCCTTGGTATCTGTGGAGTAGTAGCGACCTCCGCGCTGCAATGTCGCCAACTGGTCGCGCAGGCGGTCGCACTCGGCGCCCGCCTTGGCCTGCTGCTCGGCGGCACGGCTGCGCGCCGCGGCCTGCTCCTCGCTGCGCGCCTGGTAGAACTGGCGGGTACGCTCCTCGCGCTCGCGCGTGGCGGCATCGCGCTCGACCACCTGCGGCCGGACCTCGACGCGCTGGGCGCCGGGCGGAGGGGTTTCGCTGAAATGCACCTTGCCCTGGGCATCGGTCCAGCGATAGATGTCGGCCGCTGCCAGCAAGGGGGCCAGGGCCATGCACAGGCACAGCAACGCACGCATCGCAACCTCCTCCTTGAAGGCAGCCTCTTGAGCTTAGCGAGCACCCGGGCCCGCTCAAGGCTGCAACGACCGGCGGTCAGGGACGCACCGGCAACGGTTGGGCGGCCTCGCCCGTCAGGCGCCCATTCTGGCGCAGCGTCTCCAGGCGCGCCTTGGCGCGGTAGGCATATTCGCTGCTCGGATAGCGGGCGATGATGAAGTCGTAGGTCTGCGCCGCGTCGACGTAGTACTTCTGGCGCTCCAGGCACAGGCCGCGGAGCATCGAGATCTCCGGCTGCAGCCAGGGCCGCGCGCGGCTCTTGCGCTCGCTGCGCGACAGGTCGAGCATCACCTGCTCGCAATCGCCGCGCGCGTAGGCGCGGTAGGCGTCGTCCAGGTTCTTGTTGGTCGACCAGCTGTTGCAGCCGGTAACACTCGCCGCCAGGGCCAGGATGCACAGGGTTCGCATGGGGCATATCCTCCGTTGGGAACTGTATCGGCGCGCCTTGGCCGCGCTGAAGGGCATCACTAGACTGCGCAGGGAACCCGCCCCGGCGCCAAGGAGATGCCATGCGCTTGCACCCCGCCCTGCCCCTCGCCGTCCTGCTGGGCCTGCTGGCCGCCTGCTCGCCGACCACCCCGCTGTTCGTCGCCCAGGTCACCACCGGCGAAGTCGCCGAGTACAAGAAGCTCAAGAGCGACCGCATGACCGCCGCGGTGGAGGAGGAAGGCGACCTGCTCACCTACAGCGCCCAGGCCATCCGCGACAACAAGAGCGCCGAGGCCGAGCGGCTCTACCTCAGCGGCTACGACAATAGCCGCTACAGCCCGGACGTGCGCGCCATCGCCCTGTACCAGATCGGCCTGATCTACATGAGCCGCTACAACGACCAGCGCGACGACGCCAAGGCCCTGGACTACTTCCAGCGCATCGACCGCGAGTTCCCCGGCACCGCCGCGGCCAGCCACGCCGACGCGCGCATCCTGATGATCCGCCAGCGCGCCAGGGAGCCGGTGCAGAAGAACGCCCGCGAGCTGCTGGCCACCTGGAAGCCGCAGCAGAACCTCGACCTGAACAAGACCAGCCTCGACCCGGACATGACCCTGCTGTCGCGCCGCGCGGTGCTCAAGGACCGCGTCGCCGAGGCCGAGCAACTGTACCTGCTGGCAGTCAACGACCCGGCCATCCCCGCCGACATCAAGCAGAAGGCGCTGTACCAGTTGGGCCTGATGTACATGGCACCCGACAACCCGCACCCCAGCCGCGCCAAGGCCATCGGCTACCTGCGCCACCTGCTGGTGGACTATCCCGACGGCGAGCTGGCGAACAAGGCCGCGCGCCACCTGGACCAGGCGCTGAACCAGGGCGGCGACTGACGCAGGTCAAGCCGGGCCGGCTACGCTTGCACTGCAATGGCAGTAGCCAAGCGAGGAGCCGACCATGAAACTGCAGCACCTGCTGGTGGTCATCGACCCCACCCGCGACGACCAGCCAGCCCTGACCCGCGCCCAGTGGATCGCCGAGCGCAGCGGCGCCGGCGTGACCCTGCTGGTGTGCGACTACAACCCGGCGCTGGACAACGGCCTGCTGATCCCGCAGCATGAGCTGGAGCGGGTGCGCATCCTGCAGCAGACCGAGCGCCTGGACTGGCTCGACAAGCTGGCCGCGCCGCTGCGCCAGGCCGCCATCGAGGTGCGCTGCCACACCCGCTGGGGCAAGCCGCTGTACCGCGAGATACTCGCCGCCGTGGCCGAGCACCAGCCCGACCTGGTGCTCAAGTCCAGCAGCCGCCACGGCCTGCTCAAGCGCCTGTTCCTGACCAACACCGACTGGCAGTTGATCCGCCATTGCGAGGTGCCGCTGTGGCTGGTCCACCACGGCACCTGGGAAGGGCGCAAGCTGTGCGCCGCCCTCGACCCGCTGCACGAGGGCGACAAGCCGGCGAAGCTGGACCGCCGGCTGATCGCCGCGGCGCTGGAGCTGAACCGCCGCCTGGGCCTGCACGCGAGCTACCTGCACGCCTACGTGGCGCTGCCGCAGACACTGGCCTTCGACGCCCAGCTGCTGGGCAGCTACGACGAACACCTGAAGGCCACCGAGGCGCACCACCGCCAGGCCCTGCACATGCTGATGGCCGCCCACCCGGCCATGGCCGCCGGCGACACCCACCTGCTGCAGGGCTTCCCCGAGGAGGTGATCCCCGAGTTCGTCCGCAACCAGGGCATCGACCTGTTGCTGATGGGCGCGGTGGCCCGTGGCCAGCTGGAGAGCGCGCTGATCGGCCACACCGCCGAGCGCGTGCTGGAAGAAGTCGAGTGCGACCTGCTGGTGCTCAAGCCGGCAGGCGAACCGTCATCGGAAAAGGGGTAAGATGGCCGCCGGGCCGGCCCGGCTCCCGCCGCCGGCCCGCACGCTCGTCTTCCAAGGAGTCCCGCATGTCCGTCCGCCGCACCAAGATAGTCGCCACCCTCGGCCCAGCCAGCCAGTCCCCCGAAGTCCTCGAGCAGCTGATCCTCGCCGGGATCGACGTCGCCCGCCTGAACTTCTCCCACGGCACCCCCGACGAGCACCGCGCCCGCGCCCAACTGGTGCGCGACCTGGCCGCCAAGCATGGCCGCTTCGTCGCCCTGCTCGGCGACTTGCAAGGGCCGAAGATCCGCATCGCCAAGTTCGCCAACAAGCGCATCGAACTGGCCGTGGGCGACAGCTTCCGCTTCTCCACCAGCCACCCGCGCGACGCCGGCACCCAGGAAGTCGTGGGCATCGACTACCCGGACCTGGTCAAGGACTGCGGCGTGGGCGACGAGCTGCTGCTGGACGACGGCCGCGTGGTCATGGTGGTGAAGCAGGTGAAGGCCGACGAACTGGTCTGCGAAGTGCTGATCGGCGGCCCGCTGTCCGACCACAAGGGCATCAACCGCCGCGGCGGCGGCCTGACCGCGCCGGCCCTGACCGACAAGGACAAGGCCGACATCAAGCTGGCCGCGAGCATGGACCTGGACTACGTCGCCGTGTCCTTCCCGCGTGACGCCAAGGACATGGAATACGCCCGCAGCCTGCTCCAGGAGGCCGGCGGCAAGGCCTGGCTGGTGGCCAAGATCGAGCGCGCCGAGGCGGTGGCCGACGACGAGGCGCTGGACGGCCTGATCCGCGCCAGCGACGCGGTGATGGTGGCCCGCGGCGACCTCGGCGTGGAAATCGGCGATGCCGAGCTGGTCGGCATCCAGAAGAAAATCATCCTGCACGCCCGCCGCTACAACAAGGCGGTGATCACCGCGACGCAGATGATGGAGTCGATGATCCACAACCCGATGCCGACCCGCGCGGAAGTCTCGGACGTGGCCAACGCCGTGCTCGACTACACCGACGCCGTGATGCTCTCGGCCGAGAGCGCCGCCGGCGAGTACCCGGTGGAAGCGGTCCAGGCCATGGCGCGCATCTGCCAGGGCGCGGAAAAGCACCCGACCACCAAGAAGTCCAGCCATCGCCTGGGCCAGACCTTCGAGCGCTGCGACGAAAGCATCGCCCTGGCGGCCATGTACACCGCCAACCATTTCCCGGGCATCAAGGCGATCATCTGCCTCACCGAGAGCGGCTACACCCCGCTGATCATGTCGCGCATCCGCTCCTCGGTGCCGATCTTCGCCTACTCCCCGCACCGCGAGACCCAGGCCCGAGTGGCGCTGTTCCGCGGCGTCGAGACCATCCCCTTCGACCCCGCCGCGCTGCCGCCGGAGCGCGTCAGCCAGGAAGCCGTGGACGCGCTGCTGCAACGCGGCGTGGTGACCAAGGGCGACTGGGTGATCCTGACCAAGGGCGACAGCTACACCACCCAGGGCGGCACCAACACCATGAAGGTGCTGCACGTGGGGGACCTGTTGGTCTGAGTGGGATGGTGAGTGATGGAGGCCGCCCTTTGGGCGGCCTTTGTTTTTTGGGGGTTTCGCCGGGGGTATCGCGGCGTTGGCTCGGCTCCGTTCCCTCTCCCCAGCCCTCTCCCTGAAGGGAGAGGGGGCCGTCCGTGCCAGTGGGAAATAATGGTTTTCGCCGGCAACACCGAAGTTGCCGGAAAGCACCGCGGTTACAGTTCGCGCCGAACCAGTCCCCTCTCCCTTCAGGGAGAGGGTTAGGGAGAGGGCCGCGGCCAAGCCACACGCCAAGGCCAACCGGCACACGCCCCCATCGCCACAACCGCATGGGTTTCGCAAACTCAACCCATCCTACGAAAGCACCTTGGCGCAGTCGGCAAGACCGTCCGCCTCCTACATTGCAGGCGAGCACAGCTTTTCGTAGGAGCGAGCTTGCTCGCGAACAGACTCCGCTGCGAGGCTCATTCGCGAGCAAGCTCGCTCCTACGAAGAGCACCTCGGTACAGCCTTATAGTTTTCTGGGTTCCCGCGAACGCGGGACGCGGCTCCATCGCGAACAGCGCTTGCGCTGGCCCGAAGGGGAATAACCCAATAGAACAACTACTCCTACGCACTGGTCAAAACCCGGCCAGCACCGCCCAAGCCTAACAACCACGCGCCCCCGACACATCCGCCCCAAGCTTATCCACAGGCCTTCCCACAGTTATTGTGGGCAAGCCCCGTGCGCTGATCGCACAACCCGCCCCACCGGCCGGCTGTAGGACAATCCCACCAAATCAGGCACTTACGCAGACCCTGGCCAACAGCGAAACGGACAATGGATCAAATACCGAACAACACCGCCCAACCCAGGCCCGGCGGGCGCCCGGGCAGTTGGCCCCAAGGTTATGCACAACTCTGCCCACAGTTTCTGTGGGCAGCCGGCCAGCTCAGGCGAAGCGCGAGAAGTCCGGCTGGCGGCGCTGGGTGAAGGCGCTCAACGCCTCCAGGGCTTCCGGCGAGCTCAGGCGCTGGACGAACAGTTCGCCTTCCTGCGCCACCACCTTGCGCAGTTCATCGATGTAGGGCGCCTTGAGCAGACGCTTGCTCAGCGCCAGGGCCGCCGGCGGCAGGGCCAGCAGGCTCAGGGCCATTTCGCGGGCGCGTTCGAGGGCGGCGGCGCCGTCGGCCAGGGCTTCGTTGGCGATGCCGAAGGCCACCGCCTGTTCACCGCTGAAGCCGTCGCCGCGCATCAGCAGGCTGGCGGCGCGGACGTGGCCGAGCAGGCGCGGCACCAGGAAGCTGGAGCCGAACTCCGGGCACAGGCCGAGGTTGACGAAGGGCATCTTCAGCTTGGCGCCGCGGGCGACGAAGACCTGGTCGCAGTGCAGCAGCAGGGTGGTGCCGATGCCCACCGCCGGGCCGGCCACCGCCGCCAGCACCGGCTTGCTGAACTCCATCAGCGCGCGCATGAAGCGGAACACCGGGCTGTCCTGGCCGCTGGGCGGGTACTGGAGGAAATCGTGGATGTCGTTGCCGGCGGTGAAGCACTCGGCGTTGCCGGCGATCAGCACCACGCGCACGCCGCGATCGTGCTCGGCGGCCTCCAGGGCGTCGGCCAGGGCCGCGTACATTTCCCGGGTCAGCGCGTTCATCTTGTCCGCGCGGTTCAGGCGCAGGGTCAGCAGGCCCTGTTCGCGCTCGACGAGAATCTGTTGGCTCATGGCAACTCCTTGGCAGCAGGCTGTGGCGGCCGGGCTCTGCGGCCCGGCTCAGGCGTGGGAGAGGAACAGGTCGGCCAGGGTCTGGCCGCGCGGCACGCCGGCCAGGTACAGGTGGCGGGCGAAGCGCTCGACGCTGGCGGGCTGGCCGCAGAGTAAGGCGATGCTTCGCCGCGAGACAAGACGGAATTGCGCCAGATGCGCGTCCAGATCGGCCGGCAGCGCCAGCGCCACCTGCAGGTCGGGATGGGCCGCGGCCAGCGCCGCCAGTTCCGCCGCCAGGTAGTGCTCGGCCGGCGTGCGCGCCAGGTGCAGCAGGCGGATCGGCCCCTGGTGCCCTTCGGCCAGGGCCTGGCGCAGGATGCCCCACAGCGGCGCCAGGCCGGTGCCGCTGGCCATCAGCAGCAGCAGGCGTTCCTGCCATTCGGGGTCGTAGTGCAGTGCGCCGCCGCGCAGCTCGCCCAGGCGCAGTTCGTCGCCCACCCGCAGTTGGCGCGCCGCGTCGCAGAAGGCGCCGGGAGCCTGGCAGGCGATGTGGAATTCCAGCCAGGGCTCGGCGCCCGGCAGGCTGGCCAGGGAATAAGGACGCGCCACCTCGCCCAGCCACAGCACCAGGTGCTGGCCGGCGCGGTAGCGCAGGGGGCGTTGCGGCTGTAGGCGCAGACGCAGAATGTCCGCCGCCGGCCAGTCCAGCCCGGCGACCGTCGCCGGCAGGCCGTCACGTTGGGGATCGAAGACCTCGACAGCACAATCCTCTACCACCCGGCACTGGCAGGCCAGGCGCCAGCCCCCGGCGCGGCGCGCGGCGTCCAGCGCCTCGGGGCGATCGTCGAGCAGCTCGCCGCCACTGCAGCGCACCAGGCAGGCATGGCAACTGCCCGCGCGGCAGCTGTAGGGAATAGCGATCCCCTCGGCGCGCAGGGCATCCAGCAGGTTGCTTCCGGCGGCCACTTCCCAGTGTCGGCCGCCGGCATGCAGTTCAGGCATCGCTCTCCTCCCATGCCGCCTCGCAGCGATTGCGTCCGCTGCGTTTGGCACGGTAGAGCGCCTGGTCGGCCCGCTGCAAGGCCTCGTCGAGATCGTCGCCGCTCTGCAGCAGCGTCATGCCGGCGGAAAGGCTCAGCACCGGCACCTCCACGCCCATCGGCTCGGCCGCCGCATAGGCCTGGCGCAGGCGCTCGCAGCAGGCGGCGAGGCGGTCGCTGTCGGCCTCGGGCAGCAGCAGCACGAACTCCTCGCCGCCGTAGCGCGCCAGCACGTCGCCCTCGCGCAGGCAGGCCCGCGCCACCGCGGCGAAGGTCTGCAGCACGCGGTCGCCGGCGGAATGGCCGTGGACGTCGTTGATGCGCTTGAAGTGGTCCAGGTCGATCAGCGCCAGGCCATGGCGCTGCCCCTCGTCCAGATCGTCCAGCGCGCGCCCGGCCAGGCGCAGGAAGTGGCGGCGGTTGAACAGCCCGGTGAGTTCGTCGGTGGCCACCAGGTCTTCCAGCTGGCGCATCATCCCGCGCAGGGTGTCCTGGTGCGCCTGCAGCGCGTAGCGGCGTTGGCGCATGCGCTGGCGCAGGGCCTGCACGTAGCCGGCGAACAGCGTCAGCCAGACCAGCACGATGAACAGCACCAGTAGTTGCAGCACGGCCTGCCCGGGCAATTGCAGGCGCTGGCGGAAGGCTTCCCAGAGGTTGAGGCCGGCGAAGGCGATGAAGGCCAGGCCCGCGCAACGGGCGAACACCCGCGGCTGCAGCTGGAACACGCCGAACAGCAGGATCAGCACGTAGAGCACCATCAGGGTGCCGCGCACGCTGTCGACATGGGCCAGGAAGAAGGTGGTCCAGACCAGCGCCACCAGCACCTGCGGCTCGGTCAGGCTGGCGTCGACGAAGCGCTGGTTGCGGCCGCTGGCGAACAGCCAGAAGAACACCGCCTGGCTGGCCACGGCGCACAGGGTGGCGGCCAGCGCCAACGCCGGGGAGCCATGGTAGAAGTCGCCGATCACGGTCAGCCAGAGCAGCAGCAGGGCCATCGCGTAGGTGCCGAGGGCCATGCCGAACCGCCTGAACAATAGTTTTTGGAGGGCGCGCTGCTTCAGCGGGGAACTCGGTGTGCTCATGGGGGCTCCATCCCGTAATGGCACTTGGCCCTCACTCTACTATCAAAGCCACAGCATGCCTAGCCGACCGGAAAGTGGGCGCTTGCCGCCCCTGCCGACCAAGGTCGGATCGCCGGCGCGTGCGCCCGGCCCTGGCACGGCGCTATACTACGGCGCCCTTTTTGCGCCGGTGCCTGACCGGACGCGTTCGGTGTACGTGGCTTAGCCGCCTGAAATACCCGCCTGACATTCCCGCCTGAAGAGGACCGTGCTCCATGGCCGTGATCAAGCAAGACGACCTCATCCAGAGCGTCGCCGATGCCCTGCAGTTCATCTCCTATTACCACCCGGTCGATTTCATCCAGGCCATGCATGAGGCGTACCTGCGCGAAGAATCGCCGGCCGCCCGCGATTCCATGGCGCAGATCCTCATCAACTCGCGCATGTGCGCCACCGGCCACCGCCCGATCTGCCAGGACACCGGTATCGTCACCGTGTTCGTCCGCGTCGGCATGGACGTGCGCTGGGACGGCGCCACCATGAGCGTCGACGACATGATCAACGAAGGCGTGCGCCGCGCCTACAACCTGCCGGAGAACGTCCTGCGCGCCTCCATCCTGGCCGACCCGGCCGGTGCGCGTAAGAACACCAAGGACAACACCCCGGCGGTGATCCACTACTCCATCGTCCCGGGCAACACCGTGGAAGTGGACGTCGCGGCCAAGGGCGGCGGCTCCGAGAACAAGTCGAAGATGGCCATGCTCAACCCGTCCGACTCCATCGTCGACTGGGTGCTCAAGACCGTCCCGACCATGGGCGCCGGCTGGTGCCCGCCGGGCATGCTCGGCATCGGCATCGGCGGCACCGCCGAGAAGGCCGCGGTGATGGCGAAGGAAGTCCTGATGGACCCGATCGACATCCACGAGCTGAAGGCCCGCGGTGCGCAGAACCGCATCGAGGAACTGCGCCTGGAGCTGTTCGACAAGGTCAACCAGCTGGGCATCGGCGCCCAGGGCCTGGGCGGCCTGACCACCGTGCTCGACGTGAAGATCATGGACTACCCGACCCACGCCGCCTCGCTGCCGGTGTGCATGATCCCCAACTGCGCCGCCACCCGTCACGCCCACTTCGTGCTCGACGGCTCCGGCCCGGCCGAACTGGAAGCCCCGCCGCTGGACGCCTACCCGGAAATCGTCTGGGAAGCCGGCCCCTCCGCGCGCCGCGTCGACCTGGACAAGATCACCCCGGAAGAAGTGCAGAGCTGGAAACCGGGCGAGACCCTGCTGCTCAACGGCAAGATGCTCACCGGCCGCGACGCCGCGCACAAGCGCATGGTCGACATGCTGAACAAGGGCGAAGAGCTGCCGGTGGACCTGAAGGGCCGCTTCATCTACTACGTCGGCCCGGTCGACCCGGTAGGCGACGAAGTGGTCGGCCCGGCCGGCCCGACCACCGCCACCCGCATGGACAAGTTCACCCGGCAGATCCTGGAAAGCACCGGCCTCTTGGGCATGATCGGCAAGTCCGAGCGCGGCCCGATCGCCATCGAGGCGATCAAGGACAACAAGGCCGTGTACCTGATGGCCGTCGGCGGCGCCGCCTACCTGGTGGCCCAGGCGATCAAGAAGTCCAGGGTCCTGGCCTTCGCCGAACTGGGCATGGAAGCGATCTACGAGTTCGACGTGAAGGACATGCCGGTGACCGTGGCGGTCGACACCAACGGCGAGTCGGTGCACATCACCGGCCCGGCGATCTGGAAAGACAAGATCGCCCACAGCCTGGCGGTGGAAGTGAAGTAAGCCTTCGCTTCAGCTCCAGGAAAAAGCCCGGCCATGCGCCGGGCTTTTTCATGCCTGCGCGACAGATCTTCGTAGGAGCGAGCTTGCTCGCGAACCTGATGTCCCGCTGCGGAGTTCGTTCGCGAGCAAGCTCGCTCCTACGAGAAGCCGTGCTCGACATACAAGGAGCGGACCTTGTCCGCGATAGCCGGAACCATCGGCGCGATTCGCGGATGAGATCCGCTCCTACGCCGCCCCACCCACGCCATTCCCCTGTAGGAGCGCGCCCTGCGCGCGAAATCGCGGGCAGGGCCCGCTCCTACGGTTCCAGGAAGCACGGTCGTAGGAGCGGACCTTGTCCGCGATAGCCGGAACCACCGGCGCGATTCGCGGATGAGATCCGCTCCTACGCCGCCCCACCCACGCCATTCCCCTGTAGGAGCGCGCCCTGCGCGCGAAATCGCGGGCAGGGCCCGCTCCTACAGGGTCGGGGATCAGGCGCTGCGCGGCACCCGGCTCAGCTCCACGATGTTGTCGCGGCGCTGGGCCAGGTAGCGGGTGCAGCTCACGCGCAGGAAGGAGGCGAAGTTGACCACTTCGCCGCGGTAGTCCATCACCTCGTCGTAGAGCTTGGCGATCAGCTGGTTGGTGGTCATGCCGTCCACTTCGGCGATCTCCCGCAGGATGTCCCAGAACTGGTTCTCCAGGCGCAGGGTGGTGACCACGCCGCGGATGCGCAGGGACCGGGAGCGCGACTCGTAGAGGATCGGGTCGGCCTTCACGTAGAGCTCGCACATGCTCTGCCTCCTTCTATCTATAGACGCGAACGCCAGTCTACAGGCTGATCTTGGTGCCGAGCACTTCGAGGAACTTCGCCAGCCACGCCGGGTGCGCCGGCCAGGCCGGGGCGCTGACCAGATTGCCGTCGACGTGGGCGGCGTCCACCGGGATGTCCACGTATTCGCCGCCGGCCAGCTTCACTTCCGGGCCGCAGGCCGGGTAGGCGCTGCAGGAGCGGCCTTTCAGCACGCCGGCCGCGGCCAGCAGCTGGGCGCCGTGGCAGACGGCGGCAATGGGTTTCTTCGCGGCATCGAAGGCCTTCACCAGTTCGATCACCCTGGCGTTCAGGCGCAGGTATTCCGGGGCGCGGCCGCCGGGGATCAGCAGCGCGTCGTAGTCTTCAGCGCGAACAGTGGCGAAGTCGGCGTTGAGGGCGAAGTTGTGCCCCGGCTTCTCGCTGTAGGTCTGGTCGCCCTCGAAATCATGGATGGCGGTACGCACGCTCTGCCCAGCCTTCTTGTCCGGGCACGCCGCGTGGACGACGTGGCCAACCATCTGCAGCGCCTGGAAGGGCACCATGGTTTCGTAGTCCTCGGCGTAGTCGCCGACCAACATCAGAATCTTCTTCGCGGCCATCGCAGCATTCCTCCGGGCAGGGGCCCGGCCATGGGTGGCCGGGCATGCCAGACAGGTTAGCCACTCCCCGCCGCGGCGGGTAATAGGCCGCTACTACACCGCCAGGCGCTGCGGCACTTCGGCCTGGACCTGGCGGGCATCCTCCAGGATCAGCTCGGCGCCCTTCTCCGCCACCATCATCACCGCCGCGTTGGTATTGCCGGAGGTGACGTTGGGGAAGATCGACGCATCCACCACGCGCAGGCCCTCGAGGCCATGCACCCGCAGACGCTTGTCGACCACGCTGGACTGCGGGTCGGCACCCATGGCACAGCTGCCGCATAGGTGGTAGATGGAGCCGCAGTTCTCGCGGAAGTACTGCAGCATGGCCTCGTCGGACTGCACCGCCGCACCCGGCAGCACTTCCTCCACGGTCACCGCCTTGAGCGCCGGTGCGTTCATGATCCTGCGGATCAGCCGGCTGCCCTGGATGGCTTCGTCGATGTCCTTCTGCGTGCTCAGGTAGTTGGGGTCGATCAGCGCCGCGTCGGCCGGGTTCTTCGAGGCGATGCGCACTTCGCCGCGGCTGGTCGGCCGGCATGGGTTGAAGCACAGCAGGAAGCCCGAGTACGGCTCCGGCTTGAGGCTGGCCTTGCTGCTCTTGGGAATCTGGTAGGACAGCGGGTTGAAGTACAGCTGCAGGTTCGGGTGCGCCTGCCCGTCGTCGCTGCGGAAGAAACCGCCGCTCTGGTTGACGCTCATGGACAGCGGCCCCTTGCGCGTGAACAGGTACTCCAGCCCCAGCTTGGCCTGGCCCAGCAACGAACCGAAGTCATCGTTCAGGGTGCGCACGTTGGCCTTGTAGTAGTAGCTGACGCACAGGTGGTCCTGGAGGTTCTTGCCCACCGCCGGCAGGTGCAGCACTTCCGGGATGTGATGCTGGCGCAGCAGTTCGCGGTCGGCCACGCCGGAGAGTTGCAGCAGCTTCGGCGAATCCACCGCGCCGGCCGCCAGTATCACCTCGCGGCGGGCGCGGAATTCGCGCTGCACGCCATGCTGGCTGAGGCTCACGCCGACGGCGCGCCTGTTCTCGTCGAACAGCACGCGCTCCACCTGGGCGTGGCGCTCGATGCTCAGGTTCGGCCGGCCCAGCGCCGGGTGCAGGTAGGCGAAGCTGCTGGAGCAGCGCTGGCCATCGCGGGTGTTGACGTCGTAGATGCCGGCGCCTTCGAAGTGCGCGCCGTTGAAGTCCTCGCTGCGCGGGTAGCCGAGTTCCTCGCAGCCCTTGAGGAAGGCGTCGCAGATCGGGTGGGTGTGGCCCTTCATCGGGCTGATGCGGATCGGCCCGCTGGCGCCGTGGTACTCGCTGTCGCCCAGCGGGTGCGACTCCAGCTTGCGGAAGTACGGCAGCACCTCCTTGAACGACCAGCCGTCGTTGCCGTTCGCCGCCCAGTCGTCGAAGTCGTGGGCCTGGCCGCGCACGTAGATCATCGCGTTGATCGAGCCGGAGCCGCCCTGCACCTTCCCGCGCGGCGCATACAGCTGGCGGCCGGCGAGCTGCCGCTGCGGCTGGCTGTAGTACATCCAGTTGAAGGTCGGGTTGTAGTAGAGCTTGGCGAAGCCCACCGGCACCTTGAACCAGGGCGAGGAATCCTTGCCGCCGGCCTCCAGCAGCAGGACGTTGTACTCGCCGGACTCGCTCAGGCGGCTGGCCAGGATGCAGCCGGCCGAGCCGGCGCCGACGATGATGTAGTCGTAAGTCATGAATCTCGTACCGCAAGTAAGGGGGCCCGCGCCGGCCGGCGCGGGCGCGGGCGCGGGTGTCAGCCCTTGGCCGGGGCGTTGTCCTTGACGTCAACCGGGTCCGGGCCCATCTGCAGGTGCAGGCGCTCGCCGGTGTAGGGGGAATGCCGGCGCACCACGTCCATGTCCAGCTCCACGCCCAGGCCGGGCTCGCTGGAGGGGATGATGTAGCCGTCTTCCCAGTGCAGCGGCTTCTTGAGGATTTCCGCGTGGAAGCCGTCCCAGGTGCCGATGCTTTCCTGGATCAGGAAGTTCGGCGTGCAGGTCGCCAGCTGGAAGCTGGCCGCCGCACCAATGGGGCCGTTGTACAGGTGCGGGGCGATCTGCGCGTAGAAGGCTTCGGCCATGGAGGCGATCTTCTTGCCTTCGAGCAGGCCGCCGCAGCGCCCGACGTTCATCTGCAGGATCGACGCGCCGCCGGCCTGCAGCAGGCGGAAGAATTCGTACTTGGTGGTCAAGCGCTCGCCGGTGGCGATGGGGATACTGGTCTTGGCCGCGACCTGGCCCATGGCCTCTTCCTGGCCCGGCGGGATGGGCTCCTCGAACCACAGCGGGTCGTACTTCTCCAGGCGCCTGGCCAGGCGGATGGCCGAGGACGGCACCATCTGCCCGTGGGTGCCGAACAGCAGGTCGCACTTGCTGCCCACCGCTTCGCGGATCTTGCGGCAGAAGGTTTCGCAGCGCTCCAGCACTTCCAGCGACAGCTGGTGGCCGGAGAACGCCGTGTAGGGCCCGGCCGGGTCGAACTTCAGCGCGCTGAAGCCGAGGTTCATGTTGTGCACCGCGCATTCGGCGGCCAGGTCCGCGTCGGAGTAGTCGTACTCGCCCTGGGCGTTCTTCGGGTACAGGTAGGTGTAGGAGCGCAGGCGCTCGTGGACCTTGCCGCCGAGCAGCTCGTACACCGGCTTGTTCGCCGCCTTGCCGACGATGTCCCAGCAGGCCATCTCCAGGCCGCTGACCACGCCCATCATGGTCAGGTCCGGGCGCTGGGTGAAGCCGCTGGAGTAGGCACGGCGGAAGAAGCGCTCGATGTGGTGCGGGTCCTGGTCCAGCAGGTAGCGCTGGAACACGTCCTCGATCACCGGGACCATCGCCCTGGGGTGGAAGGTGGCGGCGTAGATCTCGCCGACGCCCTCGATGCCGCAGTCGGTCTTGAGGGTCACGAACAGCCAGTACATGCCGCCGATGTGCGGCGGCGGGACGGCGACCACGTGGGTCTGCAGGGAGACGACTTTCATGCTTGGCGCGCTCTCTTGTCGATGCGTTTCTTCAGGATCAGGGTGGCGACCACGCCCAGCAGGCCTACCGCCACGACGTAGGAGAAATAGATCTGGTAGCCGACGAAGCCGGGGAAGCGGTCGGTGATCCAGCCGTTGAGCAGCGGCAGGAAGACGTCCGGCGAGTAGCCGACCAGGGAAATGATGCCGATGGCCAGGCCGGTGACGCGCAGCGGGATGTGGCAGTCGTCGAGGATGGCCCAGTACAGGCCGCGGATGGCGTAGGTCATCAGGCCGATGAAGATCACCAGGAACACCAGCACACTCAGCACGTGCAGGCTCGGCAGCAGCACCAGGCCGAGCATGCCCAGGGCCGAGAGCAGCATGGCCCAGGTCAGCACCCCGGTCTTGGAGAAGCGGTCGCCCAGCCAGCCGCCGCCGATGCCGCCGACCGGGCGCATCCACAGCTTGATGGTGGTGATCAGCCCGGCCATGGTCGCGCTCAGGCCGAAGCCGCCTTCCTGCAAGTAGGCCGAGAAGCTGTAGGTGGCCCAGAAGAAGTGGTAGCCGCAGAAGACAATGGCGGTCACCAGCCACAGCTCGGGGATGCGCGCCAGGGTGCGCAGGTCTTCCAGCAGGTTGCCCTTGCCCGAGGCGGCGCGTTCGCCCTGCGCGCCCTGCGGGTCGCGCAGCATCATCAGCACCACGCCGAGGACGATGCAGCAGGCGGCGTAGAGGTGGATGACCAGTTGCAGGCCCTCGGCGTTGCGCTCGCCGCGGGTCTCGGTGACATAGGCGAACAGCGCGATGGCCACGGTGGCCAGCAGCGCCTCCACCAGCCCGCGGCCGCCGTCGAGCACGCCGAAGAAGCGGCCCTGCTCGGTCTCGCCGGCGAGCATGTTCACCCGCTTGATCAGCGAGGCCCAGAAGGTCAGCCCGGTGGTGATGCCGAAGCCGCAGAAGATCGCCAGCAGCGCCTGGAAGCCGGGCAGCTGCGCGTACCACAGGCCCAGCACGCCGGTGCCCAGCAGCGAGAAGCTGATCAGGTAGCGCGGCGAGATGCGGTCGGCCAGCCAGCCGCTGGGCAGGTAGCTGACCAGGAAGGCGCTGCCGAGGATGGAATACAGGTAGCCCAGCTCGCTGTTGCTGATGGCCAGGGCCTCGAGCATGGTGCTCTGGTACACCTGGCGCAGGTAGAGCATGGGGTAGATGGCGCCGGCGGCGAGCACCAGCAACGCCAGTTGCAGGTAGCGCGACAGGTTGGCGCTGGACGGAACGGCCATGGGCATGGCCTCTGCACTTATTGTTTTTTTCATCATGCGTCTCGTGGCCGGCGCGGGCACCGGCGGGTTGTCGGAAAAGCGCGGCGCGCGCCGGGCGCAGGCAGGCGCCCGGCGCGGCTCGTCAGTACTTCAGGACCACCAGGCGGGTCTGGGTGAACTCCAGCATCCCGTGCTTGCCGTCGTCGCCGCCCAGGCCCGAACGCTTCCAGCCGGCGTGGAAGCCCTGGTAGGGGTCGGCGGGGGTGCGGTTGACGTACAGCTCGCCGGCCTCGATGGCGTTGGCCACCTTCATCGCCGTGCGGTAGTTCTCGCTGTAGAGCACCGAGGACAGGCCGAACTGGTGGTCGTTGGCCATGGCCAGGGCTTCGTCGAGGGTCTCGTAGCGCAGCACCGGCAGCACCGGGCCGAAGATTTCCTCCTGGACGATCTCCATGTCCTGGCGGCAATTGCTCAGCAGGGTCGCCGGGTAGAAGTGCCCCGGCCCTTCCGGCAGCACGCCGCCGCATTCCAGCCGGGCACCTTCGGCCAGGGCGCGTTGCACCTTGGCATGGATTTCCTGGCGCGAACGTTCGTTTACCAGTGGGCCCATGCGGCTCGGGTCCTCGCCGCGGTCGCCGCTGCGCACCGCGGCGAGCTTCTCGCGCAGCAGGGCGAGGAAGCGATCGTGCACGCTGGCCTGCACGTACACGCGCTCGATGGCGGTGCACAGCTGGCCGCAGTGGGTGGTCTTGGAGGCGGCGATGGCGCTGGCGGCCTGCTCCAGGTCGGCGTCGGCCTCGATGATCGCCGGGGTCTTGCCGCCCAGCTCCAGCGACGGCTTGGCGATGTTCGCCTTGCAGTAGTCGAGCACGGTGCGCCCGGCGCCGACGCTGCCGGTCAGGGTGATCATGCCCACCGCCGGGTGCTGGCAGAGCGTGGCGGCGACCTCGTGGACCATGGTCAGCACGTTGAACACGCCGGCCGGCAGCTCGGCCTCGGCGGCGGCGCGGGCGATCTCGAAGGCCGAGGTCGGAGTGTTGTTGCTCGGCCGCACCACCACCGTGTTGCCGGTGATCAGCGCCGGGGCGACCTTGCGCAGCAGGGTGTAGACCGGGTAGTTGAAGGGGATCAGGCAGGCCACCACGCCGATCGGCTCGCGCTGCAGCAGGATGGTCTCGTCGCGGGAGTCGCTGGGGATCACCTCGCCCTCGATGCGCCGCGCCCATTCGGCGTGGTAGCGGGTGATCTGCGCGGCGTAGACGGCCTCGTTGGTGGCGTCCTGCAGGCTCTTGCCGGACTCGCGGGCCAGCGCCTCGCCGATGCGCGCGGCGTTGCGCTCGATGGCCTCGGCGAAGCGCCGCAGGTATTCGCCGCGCTCGATGGCCGGCAGCTTCGCCCAGTCGCGCTGGGCGCGTTGCGCGGCTTCCACGGCCTGGCGCACCTCGGCCTCGCTGGCGGCCGGCACCTCGGCGATGCAGGCCTCGGTGGCCGGGTCGGACACGGCGATGCGGGCGGCCACGGAGCCGTCGCGGAAACGGCCGTCGATGAAGTTCTGGTCAGTACGCATGGGCATTCCTGTGGTTCAAGCAGCGCGGTGGCGGAGGAACGACAGGAGCGACGCGGGGCGGGCGCTAGGCCGCGCCGGCAGGCGGGTGCGGGCAGGCATGGGAAACACTCTTGTCGTTCTTGGATGGCCAAGTTTCGACAGGCGCGGCAGGCCGGACAAACGATTAATAACACCGGGTAACCTGCGTTTTTCGCATGTTACCCGGCGACGTTTCAGCGCGGGCTGACGATGTGCGCGGCGTTGTCCAGGCTGCGCTCGGCCAGGCGCACCTCTTCCAGCAGCCAGTCGCGGAAGCGCTCCACGTGCTCCGGCAGCTCCTGCCCCGGGCGGCTCACCCACCAGTAGGACTGGTGGCCGTCCACCTGTACGTCGAGCAGTTGCACCAGTTGCCCGGCCACCAGCTCGCGGGCCACCATCTGGCGGTCGGCCATGGTCACGCCCAGGCCATCGATGGCGGCGCGGATGGCCATGTCCAGCAGGTCGAACTCGTAGCCGCCCTGCAGGTCGACGCCCTGGATCTTCGCCGCGTCCAGCCAGTGGCGCCAGGTCAGGTAGCGCTGGTCGTCGCGGGCCAGCACGTGCAGCAGGGTCATGCCATTGAGCGGCATCCCCTGCTCCGGTTCCTCGCGCTGCGCCAGCAGGCCCGGCGCGCATACGGCGATGTGCCTCTCGTGCATCAGCAGCGAACTGTCCAGGCCCTCCCACTCGCCGTTGCCGAAGCGAATGGCGCAGTCCAGGGTGCCGGTCTCGGCCAGGCTGTCCTGCAGGTGCGTGGTGAGTGTCACCTCCAGCCCCGGATGGGCCTCGCGCAGGCGCCCCAGGCGCGGCAGCAGCCAGCGGCTGGCGAAGGTCGGCGGGGCGTTCAGGCGCAGGCGGTTGAGGTGCTGGCGCTGCTGGATGCCGCGCACCGTCAGCTCGATGCGGTCGAACGACTGCTGCAACGCGCGCAGCAGCATGCGCCCGGCGTCGGTCAGTTGCAGGTGGTGGTGGCGGCGTTGCAGCAGCGGCTCGCCGAGCTGCTCCTCCAGCTGGCGCACCTGGCGGCTGACCGCGCTCTGGGTGACGTTGAGCAGTTCGGCGGCGCGGGTGAAGCTGCCGGTGCTGCCGGCCACCTCGAACGCCTTGAGTGCATTGAGCGCCGGGATCTTGCGCTTCATCGCTGGCCCTCCCCTCGCGCCCCCGTTGGACGCGGCATGCGCATTGGAGTATGGCAGCGGCCCCGGAGTCACCAGGGCCGCCGCCGAGGCTCACTCAGAAGTAATAACCGACGTTGGCGTAGAGCTGATTCTCCCAGTGATCGGTTCCGCCCTGGGCCAGGCTGTCGGTGTAGCTGCTGCCGCCGATGTAGGGGTCGTTGCGGCCGTTGAGCCATTCCACGGCGATGTAGAAGGAACGCACCGAGAACGAGGTGCCGAGGATGAAGCGCTCGGAGGCGTCGAAGCCGCTGGCCGACTTGTCGAAGCGGCTGTAGTTGCCGTACACCTTCATGCCGCTCACCCAGCCGCCGACGAAGGTGCCGGGGAAGCTGTAGCTGAGGTCGCCGACGTAGAGGTTGCCGCGGCTGGCGACGTTGAAGGTGCCGTCGTAGCCACCGAAGCTGACCACCTCGTCGCTGCCCGGGTTGCGCGGCGACATCTGCTGGCGCCCGGCCTGCAGCTGCACGCCCCAGGGGCCGTTCTGCCCCAGGTAGTGCAGGGCGTAGGCGTTGCGCCGGCCGGCGTCGTGGGTGTCCTTGTTCTCCAGGCGCGAAGTCAGGGCCGACACGCCCACCTCGGACTTCCAGTCGCCCAGCTGCAGCGAGCGCGCCAGGCGCGCGACCACGATCTGCCGTTCCTGGTTGCGGGTGCCCTCGGGCACGTAGTCGTCGGCCGAGGTCACCACCGTGGAGTAGGTGCTGCCGTTGCTGGTGCCGCGCCCCGGCCAGGCCGGACGGCCGTACAGGCCCGCCTGCAGGTTCCAGTCGCCCTGCTGCTGGATGTACTTGGCGCCCACCGCCGAGACGTCCTCCAGGCCCACCACGTTGCCGAGGGTCTCGTAGAAGGTGCTGCCGAAGAACGGCTGCAGGCCGAAGGGAATCTGGTTGAGGCCGACCTGCACCTGGCGCTCGGCGTCGAAGCGGTAGCCGACCCAGGCGTACTCGGCGAAGGCGACGTCGCCGATGTGGTCGGTGTACTGGTAGGGGTACTGCTTGCCGTAGAAGCGGTAGCGCGCCGCGCCTATCCAGCTGTCGGAGGTATAGGTGGCGCGCAGCATCAGGGTGTCGAAGCCGGCCTTGTCGATGTCGCGGTCCGGGTCGTGGTCGAAGCGCGCGCGGATGGCGCCGCCGACGTCGAGTTCGTCCGTCACCGGCACCGCCAGGGCGGCGGCGCTGCAAGTCAGCAGGACGGGAAACAGCAGGTGCGCACAGCGGCGCGGCAGGGGAAATCTGGCCACAATGGAAAGCCTCGGCGAAGTTCTTGTCGTTATTCGGCGCACCGGCGCGGACACTCCCCCCACACCTTGTGCGCGGCCGAAACTAGCCCCTGGCGCGAGCCGCGCACAAACGACTAAATCGCCGGGCGAACCGGAGAAAAACGCATGTTTGTAGGACCGGCGCCGGCGCTAGAATCGGCGCACCACGACCAGCCCGCGCGCGCCACCCCGCGCGCCCTTTCGGAAGCCGCCCCATGCGCAGCCTGCCGCCCCTGAACATGCTCCGGGTCTTCGAGGAAGTCGCCCACCACCGCAGCTTCAACCGCGCCGCCGAGGCGCTCAACGTCACCCAGGGCGCGGTCAGCCGGCAGATCAAGCAACTGGAGGACTACCTGGGCGTCAGCCTGTTCGTGCGCACGCCCCGCGGCCTGACCCTCACCGAGACCGGCAGCGCCCTGGCGCCGCACCTGGGCGAGGCCTTCGACCGCATCGAGCGCGCCCTGCAGGCGGTGCGCGTGCCCAACCTGCGCCAGCGCCTGCGCATCCTCGCGCCGCCGACCTGGGGCACGCGCTGGCTGTCGCCGCGCCTGCGCAGCTTCCTGCAGCGCTACCCGGACATCAGCCTGAGCGTGACCAACGCCCAGGACGCGGACAACCCCGGCGAACTGGACTGCCGCATCCGCTTCGGCCTGGAAGCCGCCGCCCACTGCCACAGCCAGCTGCTGGTGATGGAACGGCACATCGCCGTGGCCAGCCCGGAGCTGTTCGACGGCGAACGCCCGCCGGAGCTGCACGCCCACCCGCTGCTGCACATCCTCCACGAGGGCAAGCGCCTGAAGGTCTGGGAGAACTGGCTGGAAGCCGTGGGCCGCAACGACGTCGACGCCGGCAGCGGCATCGAGTTCAGCACCCTCGACCAGGTCATCCACACCGCCCTGGCCGGCGGCGGCCTGGCGGTGATCGACCGGCAGATGATCGAACGCGAACTGGCCGCCGGCAGCCTGCTGCCGATCACCCCGGTGGAAGTGCTCGGCCCCTACGGCTACTGGCTCGACATCCCCGCCGACAAGCGCGGCCTGTCCAAGGTGCAGCGCTTCCAAGACTGGCTGGAACTGATGAGCAACCCCTAGCCGCTTTGAGGATTTGCCGACAGCTTCGCCACGAGCGTGGAAATCTCCCCCGTCCGACTCGGAGGAATTGCACAGGCCTTCGCGCTCCTCCCAAAGGCATGGCGGTCCAAGATCATGCGCTGGAGTCCGCCCCCGCTCACGGACGCCGGAAATCGCCACCGCAAGGACCCGATCATGTCTATCAAGCACACACTGAACCTGCTGGACGAGCGACTGCTGAAGGAGTTGCTCGACGCAGCCCAGGAAGCCCTGAACGACACCGCCACCGCCAAGCGCGTCGCCCACGTGCTGGGCATGGAGCCCGCGCGGGTCCACGCCCTGGCCAACGTCGCCCTGGGCCTGTCGCAGGCGGACGACGAACGCGCCCACGACGTCGGCACCCTGCGCCAGCTGGACGAGCTCACCCGGCGCATCCGCGGGCTGATGAACCCCTGAAGCCGCGCGGCCGTCTCCCGGCGCCTGGCAGCCCTGGAGGGCACCCTCGGCGTGGCCCTCTTCGACCAGGCGCCTGGAGCAGGACATCCCCCGACCGTAGGGCGCATAACGCGAAGCGTTATCCGCCGTTGCCGGATGGCACCTCCAGAACAGCCTGAGGTGCCTAGCGGTATCTACTTACGGATGCCGGTAGCTGGGGGCCGCCCGCTCGAATCCTGATGGGCAAGCTCTTCAAAAAGAGGCGCTGTCGGATACACCAGGCGTAACCGGTCCATATCGGAAGATTCGAAACCCAGCGACTTGTAGTACCTTGCCGCCGCCTCATCCTTGGCGTCGACTGCCAGGAAAGCGATACAGGCATGCTTCGACATTGCATAGAGGCGGCGAAATACATCAGCGAGTAGTCGTTGCCCCAACCCCTGCCGTTGGCACGACCTATCCACCGCCAGACGACTCAGCAGCACTGCCGGAAGCGGATAGCGCGGGAGCCGTTTCCGCTCCTGCTCGGCCACGTCCTCAAGGCGAACCGACGTACTCGCCAGCGTGTACGCTCCTTTCCCAGCGCCAGGAATGTCCTGGACAAATGACGCTTCTGATCCTGGGAGGCGTATTTGACGATGTAGTCGTTGAGGTCTGGAGAGACGCAGTCAAACGTCCTGCGGTTCACCGACTTGTCGAAGTCGACAGTGATGAAATCCATTCATCCTTCTTGGCGCCAGCAGTCAGCGCAGCGAGAGGATCTTCTTCAAGGCCTTGTTAGCCTTCGGTGGATTCTCCAGCATGTCCAGTGCCCGCCGGACATTCAGAACCGTCTCACCACAAGCTGCGAATCGATCGGTATCCCGTGACGCATCCCTCGCCTGGAGCGACGCCACGTACATCGGCTCATGACCTCTCACCGCTTCGGACAAGGCGCTCGCAATCCGGCTGCTGCTGTATTGGAAGCTCCGCATGGCATGATCGTAGGGCTCGATATGTTCCGCCACGATTTCCGGGCTTTTCATGTCCGCGGCACGAATAATGGCGGCATAGAGATTCTTCTGCTCTTCCTCGTCGTCCAGATGGACATGCAGGTAGCGTCCGGTCTCTTCAGGATCGGTAACAGGCACTTCAATGGGAAAAGCTCCGGGCTGAATGCCCTTTCTTTCCTTCCCTGTCTTCGCTTTTGCAGTCATGAGGCACCTCGTGCGGTGCTCAATTATTGCACAAGCTCATACAGCGCATGCATCCCCGCCCCATGTCCGAACCGTCCCGATCGCGAATGGGAGAAAAGCCATTTCGCCTCCCAACCTGAACAGGGAGCCCCTTCACCGCAGACTCCCTGACACGGCCGGCTAGAGCACCGTCGCCACCTTAACCGCCGGCTGTGCCGGCCCCTCCTCGCCTTCGCCCCTGCCAGCGTCGGTCAGCGTCAGGTACTTGGTCTCCGGCGCCCAGGCCATGGAGATCAGCGCGCCGAACAGGAGGATGCCGGCGAGGATGGCCATGGTCGGGTTGAGGCCGATGCCAGCCACGCTGACCGGCAGCAGGAAGGTGCTCAGCGCCGAGCCCAGGCGGCTGGCGGCGGTGGCCAGGCCGATGCCGCCGGCGCGCACTTCGGTGGGGAAGCTTTCCGCCGGGTAGACGCCGACCAGGTTGCTCACCGCCGAGAGCACCAGGGTGAACAGGCCGAAGGTCGCCACCATCAGCCAGGCCAGGCTGCCGGGCAGCAGCACCAGCAGGAAGAGCGCGGCGGAGAGGATCAGGAAGGAGCCGATGAGGAAGCCGCGGCGGGTGAATTTCACCGTGCACCAGATGCCCAGCAGGGCGCCCACCACCAGCAGCGCGTTGAGCAGCATCTCGGTGCCGAAGCCCTCGGCCAGGCCCATCTTCTGCAGGATCGACGGCAGGAAGGTGTAGATGGCGAAGTACGGCATGACGATGCAGATGAAGAACAGGCAGTTGAACGCGGTGCGCTTGCGGTACTGCGCGCTGAACAGCTGGCGGAAGCCGCCCTTGTGCTCCTCGGCCATCTCGTCGTCGAGCACCACGTGCGCGCCCAGGTGCTTGCGCACTATGGCCCGGGCCTCCTCGATGCGGCCCTTGTGCACCAGCCAGCGCGGCGATTCCGGGGTGCCTATGCGGGCGATCAGGATCATGGCCGCGGGGATCGCCGAGGACGCCAGCATCCAGCGCCAGGCGTCGTCGCCCAGGCCGAGCATGGCGGTGCCGACGAAGGTGGCGGCGACGTAGCCGAAGGTCCAGATCACGCTGAAGGAGCCCAGCAGCACGCCGCGGTGCTTCTTCGGCGAGAACTCGGCGAGCATGGCGTGGCCGACGCTGAAGTCGCCGCCCAGGCCGATGCCGATCAGCACCCGGCAGAGGAACAGTTGCAGCGCCGTCTCGGCGAAGAACTGCAGCAGCGAGGCCAGGGTGATCAGCACGAAGCTGATGAGGAAGATTTTCTGCCGCCCCAGGTGGTCGGAGATCCAGCCGAAGAACAGGCTGCCGAAGAACAGGCCGAGCAGCGCCGAGCTGCCGATCAGGCCCTGCCAGAAGGGGTCGAGGTTCAGTTGCGGGTTGATCAGGGTGAAGGCGATGCCGATCAGCCCGAGGATGTAGCCGTCGGTGAAGTGGGCGCCGAAGGTGAGGCCGGCGATCTTGATGTGGAACCTGCCGATGGGCAGGTCATCGATTCTGACTGTGTTACCCGACATGATCGTCTCCGAGTCTTTTTCTTGTTGTCTGAACGGAAGGGTGACCGCCGCACCGGTCGGGGCGGCGGCGGTTGGCGGAACTCCTTAGCGGCGTGGCCGCGGCTGCGTGCGGGGCGGCGTCAGTCGGACAGGCCGCCGAGCAGCAGGTACTTGATCTCCAGGTAGTCGTCGAGGCCGTACTTCGAACCCTCGCGGCCCAGGCCGGATTCCTTGATGCCGCCGAAGGGCGCCACCTCGGTGGAGATGATCCCTTCGTTGATGCCGACCATGCCCGCCTCCAGGCCCTCGGCCATGCGCCAGACGCGGCCGATGTCGCGGCTGTAGAAGTAGGCGGAGAGGCCGTAGGGCGTGTCGTTGGCCAGGCGCAGCGCCTCGGCTTCGTCGCGGAAGCGGAAGCAGGCGGCCACCGGGCCGAAGGTTTCTTCGCCGGCGATGAGCATCCCGGCGTTCGCCTCGGCCAGCACCGTGGGCTCGTAGAAGGTGCCGCCCAGGGCATGGCGCTGGCCGCCGCAGAGCAGCCGGGCGCCCTTCTCCAGGGCGTCGCCGACGTGCTGCTCGACCTTGGCCAGGGCCGCTTCGTTGATCAGCGGGCCCTGCTCGGTATCGCCTTCCAGGGCGTTGCCCACGCGCAGCGCGCGCACCGCTTCGGCGAGCTTGGCGGTGAAGGCTTCGTACACCTCGTCCTGCACGTAGAAGCGGTTGACGCACACGCAGGTCTGCCCGGTGTTGCGGAACTTCGAGGCCATGGCGCCGCGCACCGCGGCGTCCAGGTCGGCATCGGCAAAGACGATGAAGGGCGCGTTGCCGCCCAGTTCCAGGGAGACCTTCTTCAGGGTGTCCGCGGCCTGGCGCATCAGCAGCTTGCCGGTGCGGGTGGAGCCGGTGAACGACAGCTTGCGCACCACGCCGGAGGCCTGCAGCGCGCCGCCGATGGCCGGGGCATCGCCGGAGACGATGTTGAACACCCCGGCGGGAATGCCCGCCTGCTCGGCCAGCACGGCCAGGGCGAAGGCCGACAGCGGCGTCTCTTCCGAGGGCTTGAGGATCAGCGTGCAGCCCGCCGCCAGGGCCGGGCCGACCTTGCGGGTGACCATGGCCAGGGGGAAGTTCCACGGGGTGATGGCGGCCACCACGCCGATCGGCTGCTTGGTGACGACGATGCGCGCGTCGGCCTTGGGCGAGGGGATCACGTCGCCGTACACGCGCTTGGCTTCCTCGGCGAACCATTCGAGGAAGCTCGCGGCGTAGGCCACCTCGCCTTTCGCCTCGGCCAGCGGCTTGCCCTGCTCGCGGCTGAGCAGGCGCGCCAGTTCGTCCTGGCTGGCCAGCATCAGTTCGGCCCAGCGGCGCAGGCGCGCCGCGCGTTCCTTGGCCAGCAGCCCGCGCCAGGCCGGCAGGGCGCGCTCGGCGGCGGCGATGGCGGCGTTGGTTTCCTCGGCGCCGCCGCGCGGCACTTCGGCGACCACCTCGCCGGTGGCCGGGTTGCGTACCGCGTAGGTCGGGCCGCCGCTGTGCCACTGTCCGTCGATGTAGTGGCCGGCTTTCAGCAGTGCGCTCATGCCACGGCCTCCGTCAGCGAAAAGGTCTCGCGCATCGGCCGGGCCACGCGGAGGATGCGCTTGCCGGCGGTGTAGTCGTTGATGACGTCGCAGGGCGTGTAGTTGCGCTCCAGCTCGTAGAGTTCTTCCTCGTCCAGGCGCGTCTCCAGCGCGGCCAGGGCGCTGTCGAACTGCGCCGTGGTGTCGGCGCCGACCAGCATGCAGTCCACGCCGGGGTGGTTGAGCACCCAGGCCTGGGCGATCTGCGCGTTGCTCACGCCGCGGCGCTGGGCCACGCGCTGCACCGAGCGGGCGATCTCGAAGGAGGCCTCGTCGGCGTACATCTGCTGGGTGAAGAAGTCGGTCTGGTTGCGCGTGGATTGCGCATCGCCGGTCAGCAGGCCGCGGGCCAGCGGGCTGAACACCGAGACGCCGAGGCCCTGGTCGCAGCAGAAGGGGATCATCTCGCGCTCTTCCTCGCGGTAGGCGCAGTTGAGCTGCAGCTGCATGTTGATCGGCTTGACCCAGCCGTTGCGCTCGCAGGCCATGAGGATTTTCGCCAACTGCCCGGTGAGCATGGTGGACACGCCGATGTAGCGGGCCTTGCCGGCGCGGACGATGTCGTTCAGCGCACCCATCGCCTCTTCCACGGGGGTGTTCAGGTCATAGAAATGCAGCATGTAGATGTCGACGTAGTCCATGCCCAGCCGGGCCAGGGAGGCGTCGATGCTGTCCATGATGTGCTTGCGCGAATGGCCGCTGGCGTTGATGCCCTGGCGGGTGCCGTAGCCGACCTTGGTGGTGACCACGATGTCCTCGCGGCGCACCAGGCGCTTGAGGATGCGCCCCACCACTTCCTCGCCGACGCCGGCGGAATAGAAGTCGGCCAGGTCGATGAAGTTCACCCCGGCGTCCAGCGCGTGCTTCACGATCGGTTCGCTGCGCTGTTCGTCGAAGATCCACGGCTTCCAGTCCGGGGTGCCCATGTTCATGGTGCCCAGGCACAGCTTGGAGACCTGCAGGCCGGAGTTGCCGAGACGGATGTATTGCATGACGGCGACCTCAGGCTTTGGGGGTGTAGAAGGGGTTGGCGATCTGCCCGACCACGTCGGCCAGCTGCGCGCGCTCGGGCTTGCAGGCCAGCGCCGCGCGGATGGCGGTGCGGCAGGCGTTGTAGTTGTTCAGGTAGACGGCATCCAGGTCGTCGCAGGCCGGGTTGACCCAGTTGGCGGTGACGATGGCCCACTCGTCCTCGGCTTCGGCCGGCAGGGTGCCGTCCAGCAGGGCCTCGGTGACGGCCTTGGCGATGCCGGCCTGGGACGCGCCCCAGGTGGCGTTGGCGTGCAGGTCGCTGCCGATCGGGGCCTTGTTCACGTAGAGGGTCATCGGCTTGACCGGGAGGTTCGGCTGGGCGATCACCATGAACGGGCAGTGGCCCTGGCTGGGCGAGGCCAGGCTGCCGGCGAAGGCCTGGCCGGCGGGGCCGTTGCGCGGGCCGAGCAGGATGTTGATGTGCGCGGCGTTGACGCCGGGGCCTTCGAAGCCTTCACCGATGTAGAGATCGAGCTGTTTCATGGGTACCTCGTGGGATCGTCAGGGCGAGCGGGGGCGCGGGCCGCGAAGGTCCGTGCGCAGGGCTGCGGGGCAGCCGGGTTCAGTAGGCGGTTCGCGACGGGGTTGGAGGAGGAACGAGCGGGAAGCGGGAAAGCAGCGGGAGGAATTCAGGCATGGCGCAATCGCTCGTTGTTGTTGTCGGGAGCCGTTGCGCGATTTTTTAGCACCGGCCCGTTGCGGGCCGGTAAGCATAAAAACTCAAGGAGCTATGAGTTCAACTCATAACCTGGGGGACTCAGATGCCGACCTTGTCCAGGGCCTTGCCGACGCCTTCCCAGAAACGCCGCTGGCGCCGCACCTCGTAGCCGCTGGCGGCGATCTGCGCCGGTTCCTGGATCAGGCGGGTGCGGGCGATCTCGGGTTCGGCCAGGCGCGCCTCGATCAGTTGCAGCGGGCCGTCGCCCTCGCTGTGGCTGCGCTTGGCGGGCACGCGGTCCTCGTCGTAGCGCAGGTAGTAGACGCCGCCGGCCTTGGCTTCGAGCATGAAGCTGGCGATGCGGGTGAAGTCCAGCGGGCCGTCGGCGAAGAAGGTCCAGAAGCTGCCGAACAGCGGCCGGCGCATTTCCAGCTTGAAGCTGCCCGGCTCGAACTCCAGGGCCAGGTAGCCGTTGCTCGGCAGGCTGCCGATCAGCTCGTTGTTGAGGAACAGGCCGGGGGCTTCCAGCTCCTCGTCGGCCCACTGGTTCTGCGGGCGGTAGAGATAGACCAGGGCATGTTGCGCGTCGCCGGGTCGCAGCGGCGCGAAGGCCTGGCCGTCGGTGGCGCCGAAGAAGGCGCCGGGGGAACTGCAACCGGCCAGCAGCAGGAGAACCAGGCCCAGCAGCGATCGCAACATGCGTCAGTCCCTTCTTGTGGTCATGCCGTGAGCATAACCAGCGCCGGCCGCCGGGCCACCCGCCGAAAGTCCGGGTGGCGGCGCCTCAGGGCAAGGTGGCCGGGCGCCTCTGCGCCGCCTGCGGTAACAGGTGACGCACCAACCACTTGCGCGTGGGTACCACCAAGCGCTCCTGGAACAGCACGCAGCTGACCACCATGAACAACAGGAACAGCGGGTACAGCCACAGCGACAGCTGCTGCTCGGTGGCCGCGGTGATGCAGTAGGCCCAGTCGGCCAGGCAGTCGCCGGGCGCGCGGATCAGCTTCTCGGTGCGCGAGAACAGGGTGAACAGCGGCACGTGCAGGGCGAACAGCGACAGCGAGGCCGCGCCCAGGCGCGGCGACCAGTGGCGGATCGCCGGGCTGTGCGGGTCGCGCGGCAAGGCGCTGATGTACACCAGCACCAGTTGCGCCGGCAGCAGCAGGCCGTTGTGCAGCAGGAAGTACCAGTGCCGCGCGCCCTGGGTGTAGAGGTAGTCGGCGGCGAGGAAGTTGGCCACCACGAAGGCGCCCAGCGCCAGCACCGCGCCGGTGCCGGGCAGGCGGCCGCTGTCCTTGTGCTCGCGGAACAGGCCGTAGGCGAGGATGCCGCCGAGGAATTCCGGCAGGCGCAGGATCGGGTTGCGGTGCAGCAGGCCGGTCCAGGGCATGCCGTACTGCTGGTGCAGCGCCAGCAGCAGCGGCGGCACCAGGTACAGCAGCCAGAGCGCCAGCAGCGCCCGCCGCTTGTTGCCGATGCGCATCAGCCGCGGCGCCAGCGCCGGGAAGCAGAGGTAGAAGAAGAACAGCGTGGACAGCGACCAGAGCGGCGCGTTGAAGGTCAGGTACAGCGGGTTCCAGGCCTGCAGCATGGTCAGTTGGAGGATGCTGTTGAGCAGCAGCTCGCGGTCGCTCATCCAGTGGCGGAACAGCTCCGGGTGGGTCTGGCCGAGGGTGTCGTGGGTGTCGTAGACCACGAAGCGCGGGGTGGCCTGGTCCAGGTCCGGGCCAATGCCCAACTGGCTGATCAGCAGCAGCACGCCGATGGTCAGCAGGATCGAGAAGATGTGGATCGGGTAGAGGTTGGAGAAGCGCTTGGTGAGGAAGCTGCGCGGGCTCTCGCGCAGTTGGCCGTCGGTGACGTAGACGTGGGCCAGGAGGAAGCCGGAGAGCACGAAGAAGGTGCTGGTGGCGAAGAAGCCCAGGCTGGTCAGCTCGTCCAGCCCGCGGAACTTCTGCTCCGCCGGGTAGACGTGGAGGGTGTGGTAGATCACCACGTACATCCCGAGCAGGAAGCGCAACCACTCCAGCCCGATGAACCTTTCCTTGCGGATCTTGTTCACGACCTTACTCCCGTTCTCCCCGGGGTGCCTGCCCCGGCGGACTGCTCAACGGCGGCGGTCAAGGAAGTTGACCACCACCCGGTCGAGCCAGCCCCACAACCGCTGGTGCAGGCGCATCCACAGGGAGCGGCCGTGCCACAGCGTGAAATCGATCTCCCGGCTGGCGGCGAAGTCGGCGATCAGGCAATCGGCCACCGCCGCCGTGAAGTCGGCGTCCAGTATCTCGATATTGGCATCCAGATTGAACCGCAAGTTCCAATGGTCGAAGTTGCACGAACCGACGCTCGTCCAATCGTCCACCAGCACCACCTTCATGTGCAGGAAGCGCGGCTGGTACTCGAAGATGCGGATGCCGGCGCGCAGCAGGCGCGGGTAATAACGCTGCCCAGCATAGCGCACGGGGGCGTGGTCGGTGAGCCGGCCGGTCAGCAGCAGGCGCACCTCCACCCCGCGCCGCGCGGCCTTGCGCAGGGCCCGGCGGACCTTCCAAGTGGGCAGGAAATACGGCGTGGCCAGCCAGATGCGCTGCTGCGCGCCGTTCAGGCTGCGCACCAGCGACTGCAGGATGTCGCGGTGCTGGCGGGCGTCGGCGTAGGCCACCCGGCCCAGGCCGCTGCTGCCGACGGGCGTGGGCGGCAGGCGCGCCGGCGACACCATCTGCTGCGGGCGCCAGGCCTTGGCCTGCAGGCAGGCATGCCACTGGCGCTCGAACAGCACCAGCCAGTCGGCCAGCACCGGGCCCTGCATTTCCACCATCACCTCGTGCCAGGCGCTGGCGTTCTCCGGCACCGACCAGAACTCGTCGGTGGCGCCGGCGCCGCCGACGTAGCCCAGGTCCTGGTCCACCAGCAGCAGCTTGCGGTGGTCGCGGAACAGGTTGCGCCAGCCACCGCGCCAGCGCAGCGGGTTGTACAGGCGCAGCTCGCCGCCGGCCTCGCGCAGGCGGCGGCCCCAGGCGCTGCCCAGGCGCAGGGCGCCGAAGCCGTCGAACAGGCAGCGCACGGCCACGCCGCGGCGCAGGGCGTCGATCAGGGTTTCCAGCAGCAGCTCGGAACAGGTGCCGCCCTCCACCAGGTACAGCTCCAGGTCCACCTGGCGCTGCGCCCGGGCGATGGCCGTGAGCATGCTCGGGAAGAAGTCCTCCCCGTCCACCAGCAGGGCGAAGCGGTTGCCGCTGCGCCAGGGGAAGACCGGCCCGCTCACCGCTGGGCGAAAATCAGCACGGCGCCCACCGGCACCGCCAGGTTGATGGTCTGCAGGCCGGCGAGCTTGCGCAGTTGCTCCACCCCCGGCGCCAGGCCGAAGTCGGCGGCGTCGAGGATCAGCGGCGACAGCGTCACCACCTGGAAGCGCCGTTCGTCCAGGCGCGTCACCAGCACCTCGGCGCGGTAGGCGTGGCTGGCGCCGTGCAGGTCCAGGCTCAGGCGCAACGGCATTTCCAGCTGCGCGCCGTTGGCCAGGTCGAGGATCGGCCCCAGGTCCAGCTGCGCCTGCACCGTGGCCTCGGGGTAGCGTTCAGTCTCGAACAGCAGCTCGCGGATGCGCTCGTCGCGCAGCGGCACGCCGCTGAGCACCGAGTCCAGCTCGATGCGCAGGCTGGCCTTGCCGTGGTCGTCGACGCTGCCGTGCATGACCAGGAAGCGGTTGCTGTCGGCGCCGGCGGCGCCGCGGCCGGTGACGAAGTTCAGCCGCGAGGATTCGTAGTCGAGGTACCAGGCCGCCTGGGCGGAAGCGGCGAAGCAGGCCGCGAAGAGGAAGGCGAACAGCGAGCGCATGAAATCCCTTACATGGAAAACGACCGGATCAACGGCCAACGATAGCCGCCCGCCGTCGGCTTGCAAACCGGCCGGCGAGCCCGTTGGGCAGGCGGCAGCGCCATTGGTTCAGTCGGCCAGCAGGGCGGGAATTCCGGCCACCAGCGCATCGATGGCGCAACGGATCTTCAACGGCATGTAGCGGATCTTGGGCCATACCGCGTGGATGTCCAGCGGCGGCAGAGTGATGGGACGACATGCAGGTGAGTAGCCAGAGCACTTCATTGAGGCGTCTTGGCTTAAGGAAGGGACACTCGTGCCCTAATTAATCAGGATGGGGACATCCTGAGCGGGATTGATTAGATGTGAGTTTACTTTCGTGAAAACCAGCGTCTTGGGTTGTCTCTACTCGGGAGACAAAACGTTTGAAACAGGGCACTTATAAAAGCAATCCATCGAACTATATAATTATTTCCAAAAATTTCTTTGGATGGTAAATATAAAAAAATGTAACCATAGCGAGCTACGCTGAGTTGATTTGCCCCCCAAAGCATAAGCAATACAAAAAAAAACCAAAACCTTCGATGCGTAAGACTAACTCCTGAAATCCTTCTTGAGATTGAGTAGAAAGCCCAAAAGACCATCAATGATATAAGTGAATACAATATTACAACAAGCAATAGATTACTTGTCACGACTTTTGCCCTCCAAATACATAGAGTTCACTGTTGCAGTATCGGAGATAACTTCAAATGTTAATGCAGCCTTGCTTGAATTTTCATACCCGCGAACATAATCAGCGCGCACATATCTAAATAAACGCCATGCATCAGGCTTTAATATCAGTCTACCAACGCCGTATGCGGAAAGCCCCAAGTCAACGGATCCATAAGCCATATCCCCTTCAAAGGCTTCTCCGCCCATCATTTTTGCAGCCTCTTGGTAACCCTTCCTGACAGGCCCCTGTATATCTGAGCGACCTTCCCATAAGTTTCGCCCATTTTCATACGCATTATTGGCACCATGTGCCATCAAAGGGGCCCCAGCAAAAAGGCACAGCGTACCAGCTGAGCCGTAGCATATCCCGGCACCTGCTGCGAATTGAAGCGCTCCGGCGATTGCTCCAACGCCTTTTTGAGCCACCTCTAGTGACTGGCTCAGCAGGCTGCTCTGTTCGTTCTTGAGGTCGTTTAGACCCTGCCCAGGGCTTTTTTTACCCTGCTCGACATCATTAACAATGCTTCTAGCGTAATAAGCAACTTCACGGTTAAATTGCAAGCGTAGTGTGCCGTCTTTGATGTGCCTAGCACCTAATGTGCTGGCTTGACTTCCAAGTTTTCTAGCGGCGTCACTAACCATCCAGTAATCACAACTGCCAGGCATGCAACTTTCGCTTGTCGGCTTCATTCGTCATTTCCCCACGTGCTATATCCGCTGGTGCCAGCAGAGTGGTGGGTCCAAGTGATATCTCGGTAACGGATGGCGACATGTTCTTGCGGTTCTGCGTCGTGCAGCAAAATAGCGTGAGGCATTTCGAGTGTCAGGTCAGCAATAATTCCACCATTGATCGAAATAGAATAGAATTTCTCCTGCATGCCAAAGGAAGACACGCGGTAAAAACTGATGGTACAGTTTATTTCCTCTCTACTTGAGAGCGCCTGAGCCAGGAGTGGTGAGGATTTATCAACGTTTTTGGTTATGATAATTGGATAATGTGTTGGCTTATTAATATTTCCGATATTGGCCATATTGTGACTGCAAGACAGCACCATGATTTCGTCGGCATGCGCCGCTTGGCATTTGTTACCGATGGAATCCTGAGTTGAGCAGCCTGCCGAAATCAACCCTTGAGCCTTGCCGGTTATAGTCATGTAACCGTGATTAGCCATATATAAAGCTCCTTTTAGTCAGCTGAGCATCCTATTACAAGGGTTTCAGTCGTTCTGTAGGTAGTTCTCGAAAGTCTTTACGGATATTTCTAGTTTTGGGCTGTCGGCTATCGGCGGTTCGGTGAAAGACCCGGTCAGGTAAGTCTGTGGTCAGGTCGCAAACCAGGTTGTCCAAGCTTAGGCTCGTAGAATGGGCCGAGCGAAGCGATACCCATCGCCAAGGCCGCCACCGACCGGAATACTGGTGCCCAAGGACAACGGCGGATAACGCCGTAGGCGTTATCCGCCCTACGGCTGCGGCAGCAGCCGGCAGCCCTCGCGCGGGCCGAGCCAGGCGGCGGTCTGGGTGCTGCCCAGGCCGCGGGCGGTCACGCGCTTGTGCTCGGCGTCGTCGAGGAAGGCGCTGGTGGGCACGTACTGCTTGGTGTAGCCCTGGCAGTATTCGGCGCTGTTGCCCATGACGTAGCGGCAGGAGCAGTACTCCTTGGCCGTGTAGGCGCCGATGATCGGCGGGAAGGACTCCAGGTGCACGCGGTTGGCCCAGGCCCAGCCGGCCAGGGCGACGAGCAGCAGGAGCAGCAGGCTGAGCAGCGGGTGGCGGCGGATCATGGCTTGGCCTCCGGCTGGGCGAAGGCCGCGAGGGCCCGCTTGAGGAAGTCGTCGTGGCGGTAGCTGCCGTCGCGGTCGTCGGCGTAGCGCACGATCACCAGCTTCTGGTCGGGCAGCACGTAGAGCGCCTGGCCCCAGTGGCCGAGGGCGGCGAAGGTGGTTTCCGGGGCGTTCGGCCAGGGCAGGCCGGCGCCGGCCGGGGCGCGGTTGAGCCACCACTGGCCGCCGGGCACGCCGTCGCTGGCGTCTTCCGCGCTCGGGCGGTAGTTGGCGAACGGCGTGAGGGCGAACTGCATCCAGGCCTGCGGTAGCAGCTGGCGTTCCTTCCAGCGCCCGCCGCGCTGCATCAGCAGGCCGATGCGCGCCAGGTCGCGGGCGCTCATGTAGGCGTAGGAGGAACCGACGAAAGTGCCGCTGGCGTCGCGCTCCCACACCGCCGAGCGGATGCCCAGGGGCTCGAACAACGCGGTCCAGGGGTAGTCCGCGTAGGCGTCGCCGACCATCTGCTTGAGGCTGGCGGCGAGCACGTTGCTGTCGCCGCTGGAGTAGCGGAAGCGCTGGCCCGGCTCGGCGTCGGCGGGGAAGCCGGCGACGAAGCCGGCCATGTCGTCGCGGCCGCGGGTGTAGAGCATGGCCACCACCGAGGACTTCAGCGGGGCGTATTCGTAGTCTTCTTCCCAGGCCAGGCCCGAGGCCCAGTTGAGCAGGTGGCGCATCTTCACCTGCGGGTGCGCGGCGAAGGGCGCGAAGTGCTGCGCCACCGCGTCGTCCAGCTGGAAGCGGCCCTCGCCGTAGGCCACGCCGAGCACGCAGGCCATGATGCTCTTGCTCATCGACCAGGCCAGGTGCGGGGTTTGCGCCCGGGTCGGCCCGGCATAGCGCTCGTAGACCAACTGACCGTCGCGGATCACCACCACGGCGTCGCTGCGCACGCCCTGGCGGGTGGCGTCGTCGCGCGCCGGGAAGGCATAGGCTTCGAAGGCCTGCAACGCCGGGCCACTGGGCGCGGGGCCGGACTGCCAGTCGGCGTCCGGCCAGGTTTCCGCGTGGGCCGGCGCCAGCAGGCACAGGCCGGCGGCCAGGGTGAGGCCACGCAGCAGCGGGCGCAGGGAGGGCATGGGCATCGGCGGGCCTCTTGTTGTCAGCTCCGGCGGAACCCTAGCACGCTGCCATGACGGCTTTAAGCGCCGATCACGCCGTAATGGCGGACGGATTCAGCGCGGCACCTGGTAGTCGGCCGGGCCGAGCAGGTCCATGCCGCATTCCAGGCCGCTTATCCAGTCCAGGAAGGCGTCGATCATCGGCCGCCCGACGAAGGGCCGGCCGTGCTGCGGCACCATCATCTGCACGTCGAGGGTGCGCACCATGTCCGCCCACAGCCGGCACACCTTGTTGCTGGCCATGTAGCGGCGGTGGAAGCCGAGCATGTGCGGCAGGTGCTCGGCGAAGTCCTGCACCGGGTTGGCGTCGTCCACCAGGGAGGCGCCCATGTCGCCGGAGAAGAGGATGCGGCTGACCGGGTCGTAGATCTGGAAGTTGCCCACCGAGTGCAGGAAGTGCGCCGGCAGCACCTTCAGCTGGCAGCGCCCGAGGTTCAGCGACTGGCCCCGGTCGGGCACGGCGATGACGCGGTCGTAGGTGGAGATGCCGTGGCTGACCGCCAGGTAGCTGGCCGTCAGGTGCGGCAGGAAGCGCGCCCAGAGCTTGGAGCAGATGACCTTGGCGCGGGTGTGCAGCAGCCACT
Source organism: Pseudomonas sp. R3.Fl (assembly GCF_023516765.1). Lineage (NCBI taxonomy): Bacteria > Pseudomonadati > Pseudomonadota > Gammaproteobacteria > Pseudomonadales > Pseudomonadaceae > Pseudomonas > Pseudomonas sp. R3.Fl. The sequence continues at coordinate 4,763,483 of NZ_JAMGSO010000001.1, read as the reverse complement.
TGTCCAGCGCGGCGATGATGTCCGGGTCCTGGTGCGAGGCGAAGATGTAGTCCAGCTCCTGCAACGGCATCAGCTTCGACAGCTCCAGCGATAGCGGCGTGTAGGTCAGGTCGCCGCCCGGGTCGAGCAGCAGGTACTGGCCGTGGTCGACGATGAGGAACTGGTTGGACTGCACCCCGTCGCCACTGACGAGGTCGTCGAAGCACAGGCATTGGTGGGTGCCGTTGTCGAACAGCACTATGGGTTCGCGACGCATGGAGCTTCCTGCGGGTCATGCCGGTGGGGCGGCGGAATGTCGCGCAGGGTACCCAGGCGCGGGCGCCGGCCTCACTGACCTGGGTCAAGCCCCAGTGCCGCCCAGGCCTTGTCCAGGCGCCTGGCGCGGGCGCTGCCACCCAGGGCGAGCACGGCGCGGTCGCGCTTCCACAGCTGCGCCCAGTGCTCCGGGCCCTGGCCGATGGCGGCGTCCAGCGCCGGGGCCAGGGCGTCGAACTGGGCGAACAGGCCGCCCAGCAGCAGGTGCGTCGCCGTGTCGCCCACCGGGTGCCGCGCCACTTCGGCGCAGCCGGCCAGCAGCCCGGCCAGGCGCAGGGGCAATTCCCGCGGCCAGCGGCTGGCCAGGCCCACGCCGTACAGCCAGGCCAGCAGCGCGGCCATCACGTGCAGGTCTTCCAGGCCGCGGAACGGCTTGCTGTAGGCGTCCCAGCCGTCGCCCGGCAGGCGCTCGCAGTGGGCGCCCTCGAGGATCAGCCGGGCGTGGGGGATGTCGGGGATCAGCGGCATGGCCGGCATCGGCTCCAGGCGCGCGCCGGGGGCGCCGGCCAGCACCACGGTCATGGCCAGGCGCGGGGCCTCGCCGTCCGGCTCGTCGCGCGCCGCCACCAGGTACCAGGCGGCGCTGTCGGCGGCGGTGGCGAAGTCCTTGCGGCCGTGCAGGGTCAGGCCGTCCAGGCGGGTGGCCAGGTCCGCCGGGCGCAGGCTCTTGCCCTCGCTGACGCAGAGCGCGCCCAGCCCGGCCGGGGCCGCCGGCCACAGGGCGCGCAGGGCCGCCTGGTAGCCGCCGAGGAAGGCCAGGCCGGGAGTGGCCGCCAGGCGCCCGGCGAGCACCGCCAGCTCCAGCGACCCCGCGCCAGCGGCGCAGGCCAGCAGTTCGGCGTACCAGTCCTCCAGGGCCAGGCCGGCGGGCAGTGGCTCCAGGGGGCCGAGCAGGCGGTTCCAGGGCATGGGGCGATCCTCATCGGGGGGTGGTGTTGTCATACAAGCATCACGCCAGGGTCACAAGCGTGACACCGCCGCTTCCTAGCCTGAGCTTGCACAACAAAGGCGACCGGCCGCAACCCGCCTGGCCGGCCCATGGAGGCCTCCGCATGAGTCAGACCGCCCACGCCTGCGACACCCCGCGCGAAGAACGCCGCCTGAAAGCCGTGCGCCTGCGCGGCGCCCGCGCCCTGCGCGAAGCCCAGGCCCTGCGCTTCCGCGTCTTCAGCAGCGAGTTCGATGCACGCCTCAAAGGCGCCGAACTCGGCCTGGACCTGGACGACTACGACAGCCACTGCCTGCACATCGGCGTGCGCGACCTGGCCAGCGGCGCCCTGGTGGCCACCACCCGCCTGCTCGACCACCGCGCCGCCGAGCGCCTGGGGCGCTTCTACAGCGAAGAGGAATTCCACCTCGACGGCCTGGCCGAGCTGCAGGGCCCGGTGCTGGAGATCGGCCGCACATGCGTCGACCCGGCCTACCGCAACGGCGCCACCATCGCCGTGCTCTGGGGCGAGCTGGCCGAAGTGCTCAACGAGGGCGGCTACCGCTACCTGATGGGCTGCGCCAGCATCCCCATGCGCGACGGCGGCATCCAGGCCCTGGCGGTGATGCAGCGCCTGCGCGAACGCTACCTGTGCCGCGAGAACCTGCGCGCCGAGCCGAAGACGCCGCTGCCGGCGCAGGAGCTGCCGGACAACCTCACCGCCGAGCTGCCGCCGCTGCTCAAGGCCTACATGCGCCTGGGCGCGAAGATCTGCGGCGAGCCCTGCTGGGACCCGGACTTCCAGGTCGCCGACGTGTTCATCCTGCTCAAGCGCGACGAGCTGTGCCCGCGCTACGCCCGCCACTTCAAGGCGGCCGTGTGATGCGCGGCGCCTGGCGCATCGCCCGCCTGCTGGCGGTGATCGGCCTGGGCCTGGCGCTGGCCGCCGGGGTGGCGCTGCTCGAACGCCTTCCCGGCTACGACTGGACCGCCCTGCGCCAGAGCCTGACGCGCTGGTGGCTGGCGCGCCTGAGCCGCGCCCTGCCGTTGCGGGTGAAGGTCTATGGCGAGCTGCCCCGGCAGCCGGCGCTGTGGGTCAGCAACCACGTGTCCTGGCTCGACATCCCGCTGCTCGGCGCCCTGGCCCCGCTGACCTTCCTGTCCAAGGCCGAGGTGCGCCAGTGGCCGCTGGCCGGCTGGCTGGCGGAAAAGGCCGGCACCCTGTTCATCCGCCGCGGCTCGGGCGACGGCAGCCGCCTCGGCGAGCAGATCGCCGGGGCCCTGCAACTGGGCCGCTCGACGCTGATCTTCCCGGAAGGCACCACCACCGACGGCCGCGGCCTGCGCAACTTCCACGGGCGCCTGCTGGCCGGCGCCATCCACGCCGGGGTGCCGCTGCAGCCGGTGGCCCTGCGCTACCTGCGCGACGGCGAGCCGGACCATTTGGCCCCCTTCATCGGCGACGACGAGTTGGTCAGCCACCTGCTGCGGCTGCTGCGCAACGACCGCGGCTGCGTGGAAATCCACCTGCTCGCGCCGCTGCCCAGCCAGGGCCGCGACCGCGCCCAGCTGGCGCAGCAGGCCCACGCCGCCATCGGCACGGTGATCTACGGAGAAGTCGCTCGGGAGCAGGCGCTGGCCGCCTGAAAGAGAAAGTCGAACCTGCCGGGCGCCACGGCTGGCAGGTTCCGCCCCGGACGGCGGCGCAGGCTTGAGCGCCAACCGGAAAGCACGGCGCCCGCCATTGGCGGGCGCCGTCGTTCCAGCGGCGCGCAGGGCCTGCGCCGCGCCGTCCTACACGCCGGTTTCCGGCGGCACGACCAGGATGTCGCAATCCAGTTCGCGCAGGGCGTAGTCGGCAACACTGCCGATCAGGGCACGCTTGATCCCGCCCATGCCCCGGGTACCCATCACCAGCAGGTCCGGCCGGTGCTTCTCGGACATGCGCTCCAGCACGTTGCCCGGCAGGCCGACGGCGACCAGCTGTTCGTCGATCCAGGGTTCCAGCTGCTGGTCGCGCAGGAACGCCTTGAACTCGTCCACCGCCTGGCGCGTCTCGGTGCCGACGAACTCGTCGATGCGCTCCTCGCTGACCCCGGAGTACTGCATCATGCCCTTGGCCAGCGGGCTGAAGGCATAGATGGCGCGGCGCACCGCGCCCTGCAGCAGGCCCAGGCGCTCGGCGACGCGCACCGCATTGGCCGAGGCCGGCGAGGTGTCCAGCGCCAGCAGCAGGTCGCGGTATTCACCGACCGCCGGCTGGTTGACCATCAGCACCGGCAGCTTGCCGGCGCGCACCACGCGTTCCACCGTGGTGCCGACGAAGATGTCGCGCAGCACGCTCTTGCGGTGCGAGCCCATCACCAGCAGGTCGACGTCCTCTTCCAGCGCGCAGCTGACGACCTTCTGGTTCGGGTCGCCGACCTCGACGCGGATGCGCGGGCAACTGCCGCCCAGGGCGGTGAGTTCGACCAGGCGCGCCTCCAGCAGCAGCCGGACCTGCGTCGCCTCCTGCTCGACCAGCGCCGCCGGCTGGTCCTCGTCCACCACGCAGAGCACCGTCCACGGGCAGCCGAAGCGCTTGGCCAGGGCACCGGCGCGTTGCAGGGCCTTCTCCGAGCGCGAAGACAAATCTGTGGCGATCATCAATGATTTGAGCATGCTGCACCTCCCTCTCCGTCGTGGGTTCTATTGCATCCTTTCATGGCTTTCCTACGTTTGATGCATATCAAGCCGGGGGGCGATCCCCAGGCAAATTGTCGCGGCGCCCGGCCAGCGCCAGCAGTTGCGGGTAGAACGCGCGGAAGTCGTCGCTCAGCGGCTGGTAGCGCTCGGCCAGTTCCTCCCAGGCGCCGTCCAGCAGGCCCGGGCGCGACAGCCGCCGGGCCATGCCGGCGAGCACGTCCTGCAGCACCGTGAACTCGCGGTAGCTGCCCAGCCAGTCCTGCGCCGCCATGCGCGGGGCGATGCGCGCCAGGCGCTCGGGCAACTGCGGGGTGGTGTTCAGTACACCATAGACGCGGCGGGTGAATTCGCTGAGCGGCTCGTTGCTGAATGTGTCCCAGTCACGGGCCAGGCAATGGTCGAAGAACACGTCCAGCAGCACGCCCGCCAGGCGCCGCCGTTCGGCGGGAAAGCGCAGCTTCGCCGCATGCACCAGCGGATGGCTGTCGGTGAAGGCATCGATGCGCCGGTGCAGGCGGATGGCCGCCTCGATGTCCGCCGGCCAGCGCCCGGCCAGCGGCCCCTTGACGAAATCGCCATAAAGGCTGCCGAGCAACTGCGCCGGCTGCGAACCGCCGAGGTGGAGATGGGCGAGGTAGTTCATGGCCCAAGCTTAGCGCGAAACATGCGCCACCGGGATGCCGGGCAAGGTCCGCGGATTTGCCCGCAAGGCCCGTCTCTGCTAGTGTCGCCGGGTTCCGAATACCCCGCCGAGATGTCCCCATGGCCCGCAAGAAAGCCGTCGATTTCGAACAGTCCCTCGCCGAACTGCAAACCCTGGTGGAACGCCTGGAAAGTGGCGAGTTGTCCCTGGAGGACTCGCTCGGCGCCTTCGAGCAGGGCATCCGCCTCACCCGCGAATGCCAGGCGGCGCTGAGCCAGGCCGAGCAGAAGGTGCAGGTGCTGCTGGAGCGCGATGGCGAGCTGAGCGAGGCGCCGTTCGACAGCGAAGGCGAAGACGCATGATCGCCGCCTACCAGGCGCGCTGCCAGGCGCGCGTAGACGCCGCTCTGGAAACCCTGTTCACCCCGCCCCGCGAAGACCTCCAGCGCCTCTACCGGGCCATGCGCTACAGCGTGGTCAACGGCGGCAAGCGCGTGCGCCCGCTGCTGGCCTACGCCGCCTGCGAGGCCTTGGGCGGCGACCCCGCCCGGGCCGACGGCGCGGCCTGCGCGGTGGAGCTGATCCACGCCTACTCGCTGGTCCACGACGACCTGCCGGCCATGGACGACGACGACCTGCGCCGCGGCCAGCCGACCACCCACATCGCCTTCGACGAGGCCTGCGCCATCCTCGCCGGCGACGGCCTGCAGGCGCTGGCCTTCGAAGTGCTGGCCGAGGCCCGGCTGAACCCGCAGGACGCCGAGACGCGCCTGGCCATGGTCACCGCCCTGGCCCGCGCCGCCGGCTCCGCCGGCATGGTCGGCGGCCAGGCCATCGACCTCGAGGCGGTGGGCCGCAAGATCGACCAGGCGGCCCTGGAAACCATGCACCGGCACAAGACCGGCGCGCTGATCGAAGCCAGCGTGCGCCTCGGCGCCCTGGCCAGCGGCCAGGCCGACGCCGAACGTCTGGAGGCCCTGGCCCGCTACGCTGGAGCCATCGGCCTGGCGTTCCAGGTGCAGGACGACATCCTCGACGTGGAAAGCGACACCGCCACCCTGGGCAAGACCCAGGGCAAGGACCAGGCCCACGACAAACCCACCTACCCCGCCCTGCTCGGCCTGGAAGCCGCCAAGGCCTACGCCCTGGCCCTGCGCGACCAGGCCCTGGCGGCCCTGGAAGGCTTTGGCGAGGGCGCCGAGCCGCTGCGGGACCTGGCCCGCTACATCGTCGAGCGGCGTAGCTGAGGGGCGCGGTACAGGCCAGGCAGCGGGGTATCGGCGAAGTCCGCAATCCTCAACCCCAGCTCTCACCCAGAGGGAGAGGGGGCCGTTCGGCGTGGGCGGTGAATCCAATCGCGGACAAAGTCCGCTCCTACGCCCTCCGGCAAACACAAGACCCGTAGGATGGCGTTGAGCGAAGCGATACCCATCACCGCAACCGCATGGGTTTCGCAAGCTCAACCCATCCTACGAAGAGCACCTCGGCGCAAGACGGTTGCTCCTACACCCGTGCTTCCCTGAAGCGTAGGAGCGGACTCCGTCTGCGATTCGGCGCATAGCGCCGTACGGATTTCCAGAGAAACATCCGCGCGCACCGGAACGCCCCTTGGAAGGCCAAGCGCTCTGGCCCAAGGCCCACAGGCAAAACCAGCCCCGCCCCACAGGAACAACCGCAAGAAACCCACCCCCTCCCCCAACCAAACAGCACCCCCACCTTGCTTGGGCCTGTCAGAAGCATCAGGTAAACTGCCGCATCTTTGCCTCTCATAACGATCAGCCTGATGCCCACGACGTTCCACGAGATCCCCCGCGAGCGCCCCGCCACCCCCCTGCTCGACCGCGCCAATACGCCGGTCGAGCTGCGCCGGCTGGGCGAGGCGGAGCTCGTCAGCCTCGCCGACGAACTGCGCCAGTACCTGCTCTACAGCGTCGGCCAGACCGGCGGCCACTTCGGCGCCGGCCTGGGGGTGATCGAGCTGACCATCGCCCTGCACTACGTCTTCGACACCCCCGACGACCGCCTGGTGTGGGACGTCGGCCACCAGGCCTACCCGCACAAGATCCTCACCGGCCGCCGCGAGCGCATGGGCACGCTGCGCCAGAAGGACGGTCTGGCCGCCTTCCCGCGGCGCTCGGAGAGCGAGTACGACACCTTCGGCGTCGGCCACTCCAGCACCTCCATCAGCGCCGCCCTGGGCATGGCCATCGCCGCGCGCATGCAGGGCTCGGGGCGCAAGTCGGTGGCGGTGATCGGCGACGGCGCGCTGACCGCCGGCATGGCCTTCGAGGCGCTGAACCACGCCTCCGACGTGCAGGCCGACATGCTGGTGATCCTCAACGACAACGACATGTCGATCTCGCACAACGTCGGCGGCCTGTCCAACTACCTGGCCAAGATTCTCTCCAGCCGCACCTACAGCAGCATGCGCGAAGGCAGCAAGAAGGTGCTCTCGCGCCTGCCCGGCGCCTGGGAGATCGCCCGCCGCACCGAGGAATACGCCAAGGGCATGCTGGTCCCCGGCACCCTCTTCGAGGAGCTGGGCTGGAACTACATCGGCCCGATCGACGGCCACGACCTGCCCACGCTGATCGCCACCCTGCGCAACATGCGCGACCTCAAGGGCCCGCAGTTCCTCCACGTGGTGACCAAGAAGGGCAAGGGCTTCGCCCCCGCCGAGGCCGACCCCATCGGCTACCACGCCATCACCAAGCTGGAACCGGCCGGCGCTGCGCCGAAGAAGGCCGGCGGGCCGAAGTACTCCAACGTCTTCGGCCAGTGGCTGTGCGACATGGCGTCGCAGGACCCGCGCCTGGTCGGCATCACCCCGGCGATGAAGGAAGGCTCTGACCTGGTGGCCTTCGCCGAGCGCTTCCCGGAGCGCTACTTCGACGTCGCCATCGCCGAACAGCACGCCGTGACCCTCGCCGCCGGCATGGCCTGCGACGGCATCAAGCCGGTGGTGGCGATCTACTCCACCTTCCTGCAGCGCGGCTACGACCAGCTGATCCACGACGTCGCGGTGCAGAACCTCGACGTGCTCTTCGCCATCGACCGCGCCGGCCTGGTGGGCGAGGACGGCCCGACCCACGCCGGCAGCTTCGACCTTTCCTACCTGCGCTGCATCCCCGGCATGCTGGTGATGACCCCCAGCGACGAGGACGAACTGCGCAAGCTGCTGACCACCGGCTACCTGTTCCAGGGCCCGGCGGCGGTGCGCTACCCGCGCGGCAGCGGGCCGAACACCCCGATCGACCCGACGCTTGCGCCGGTGGAGATCGGCAAGGGCGTGCTGCGCCGCCAGGGCAAGGCCGGCAAGGTCGCCATCCTGGCCTTCGGCGTGCAGCTGGCCGAGGCCCTGCAGGTGGCCGAGCGCTTCGACGCGACCGTCGCCGACATGCGCTTCGTCAAACCGCTGGACGAGGCCCTGGTGCGTGAGCTGGCCGACAGCCACGAACTGCTGGTGACCCTCGAGGAAAACGCCGTGATGGGCGGCGCCGGCGCCGCGGTCGGCGAGTTCCTCGCCCGCGAGAACCGCCAGCAGCCGCTGCTGCACCTGGGCCTGCCGGACTACTACGTGGAGCACGCCAAGCCGGCGCAGATGCTCGCCGAATGCGGCCTGGACGCCGCCGGCATCGAGCGCGCCATCGCCGAGCGCCTGGCGCTGCTGGCCAACCCCGCGCCCGAGGCCTGAGCCCCGGCGCGCGGCGTCAGCCCAGCAGCGCCAGCGTGTCCAGGGCGATCATGCGCTCCTCGGCGGTGGGCACCACCAGCACCCGCGGCGAGCCGGGCTGGTGGATTTCCCGGCAGCGGCCGCCCACGCAGGCCGCGTTGGCCGCCTCGTCGACGGCGAAGCCGAGGAACCCCAGGTGGGCCAGGGTCCTGGCGCGCACCAGCGTCGAGTTCTCGCCGATCCCGCCGGTGAACACCAGGCCGTCGATGCGCGGCATGGCGCAGCCCATCGCCGCCAGGGACTTGGCCAGGCGGTAGCAGAACACCTCGATGGCCAGGGCCGCGCCCGCGTGGCCCCGGGCGCGCGCCTGTTCCAGGGTGCGCATGTCGTTGGACAAGCCCGACAGGCCGAGCAGGCCGCTGTCTTCGTTGAGCATCCTGTCGACTTCCTCGATGGTCCAGCCCAGGCTGCGGATCAGGTGGCCGTGCAGGTTGGGGTCGACGTCGCCGCTGCGCGTGCCCATCACCAGGCCCTCCAGCGGCGTCATGCCCATGCTGGTGTCGCGGCTGCGGCCGTTGACGATGGCGCAGGTGGAACTGCCGTTGCCCAGGTGCGCCGACAGCCAGCAGCTGTCCTCCGGCGGCAGGCCGCACAGGGCGGCGGCGCACTGGCTGACGTAGCGGTGGCTGGTGCCGTGGAAGCCGTAGCGGCGCACGCCGAAATGCCGGTACAGCCTTTCCGGCAGGGCGTAGCGGTAGGCGTGCTCGGGCAGGCTCTGGTGGAAGGCGGTGTCGAACACCGCCACCTGCGGCAGTTGCGGGTACAGCGCCACGGAGGCCTCGATGCCGGCCAGGGCGCCGGGGTTGTGCAGCGGCGCCAGGGCGACGGTATCGCGGATGTTCTGCATGACCTGCGGGTCGATGCGGCAGGCCTGGCTGAAGTGCTCGCCGCCATGCACCACGCGGTGGCCGATGCCTTGCAGGCGCCCTTCGGCGGCTACCTGCACCAGCGGCAGCAGGCGCGCCAGGGCCTGGCGGTGGTCGGCGTTCGGCAGGGCGAGGTCGACGCGGCCGCCGGCGTCGACGATGCGCAGGCTGGCCTGGGGCGTGCCCAGGCATTCGACGATGCCGCTGGCTCGGAACTCGGGGGCGCTTTCGTCGACCAGGGCGAACTTGATCGACGAACTGCCGCAGTTGATGACGAGGATGCTTCGGTCGGACATGGAAGGTTTTCCTGCAGGACAAGGGAGGGCCCGGCGCGCCGCGCCGCTCCGGACCGCGAAGGGCCGGGCACGGGCGCGCCGGGGAGAAGAGGTGCGGCCTACCAGGCCGCGCTCAGGCGTTCGCGGTTGGCCAGGGTGGCCGAGGGCCTTTCACCGAAGAGCTGCTGGTAGTCGCGCCCGAACTGCCCCATGTGCCAGAAGCCCCAGGCCATGGCGGCGTCCTGCACGGTCGCGTAGGGCGAGTGGGGGCTGCCCAGCTCGCGGTGCACGGCGTTCAGGCGCACGGCCTTGAGGTAGTGGATGGGGCTGCGCCCGAGCACGTCCAGGAAGCAGTTGCGCAACGTGCGCTGGCTGACGTGCAGGAGCCGGCAGAGCTCCAGCGCGCTCACCGGCCGGCTGGGGTTGTCCAACACGTATTCGCGCGCCCTGGCGACCACCCAGTGCTTGCGCAGCAGGGTGCGGGAGCAGGCGTCGCGGGCGGGTTCCGCGCCCTGCAGCAGGTCCAGCAGGCAGAGCAGCAGGTCGTGGTTCAGCTGCCGCGCCACCGCGGGCTCGCGCAGGCTCAGCGGCTCGACCTGGGCCTGCGCCAGCGCGGCGCGCATGAAGTCGCACAGGCGCCGCCGGGCGCCGGGCTCGACCTGCAGCAGGCGCGACTCCTCCAGCAGCAGGCCGAGGTGGCGCAGCTCCTCCAGTTCCAGGTGCTCCAGCAGCGCCTCGCGCTCCACCACCAGGCCGAGGATGTTGTAGTCGTCCGGGGTGCTCAGCTCGAACTCGCGGCCGCCCGGGCGCACGGCGATGGCCTGGGCGTCGATGCAGTCGCGGCCGATGTAGCCGACGTCCTTGTCGCCGTAGGGGATGCCGAACCAGAAGGCGCCGGGCCAGACCATGCAGGACTGGTGCAGCGCGTGGCTGGTGTATTCGCGGAAGAACTGCAGGCCGTCGAGCCAGACCTCGGTCAGCTCGCCGCGGAAGGACCCGGGATCGAGCTGGTCGTAGAGCTGCTGCCAGGCGGTGATGTTGCAGGCGTGGGCGTAGACGTCGCGGGTCTGCCGCCGGCGCACGCCGTCGCAGTGGCCCAGGGGTTCGTCCAGCCTGCCCGGCGTGCCGTCACACGCCCAGAGGTGATGCAGATCGATTGCGCTTTTCTTGTCCGACATGACGCCTTGCCCGATAGCTTCAGGGACCCGCGCGAGCGGGTCGGGTTTCGTCATGCAAGGCACGGCCAGGTGGGTGGCTCTACGGCTACCTCACACTGTGGGGGATTGCTCAGAGCAGGTGTTGCCACAGGTCAAGGTGCGGCCTGGGCACGGTCATGCCGTGGACCAGCAGCCCCTTTTCCCCGGCGCTGGCGCAGGCCACCCGAACCGCCGCCTCCACGTCGGCGACCTCGCCGGTCAGCACCAGGTAGCACTTGCCGCCGATGCCGAAGGCCATGTGCACGCGCACCAGGGTGACGTTGGCCGCCTTCACCGCGGCGTCGGCGGCCTCGATGCAGGCCGCCACGCTGAAGGTTTCCACCACCCCCAGCGCGCGCGGCCGCTCCACCGGGTTGACGCCGCTGATGGCCGGCAGCACCGACTCGTGGATGTTCGCCAGGACGAACTGGTCCACCAGCATCTGCCCGCCCTCGGCCGCGCCGGCCTGCACCGCCTGGCGCACCGCGGCGACCTCGCCGCCGACCATGGCGATGTACTTGCCGGGGCAGATGGTCTTGGCCGCCAGCAGCTGCACGTCGGCGCTTTTCAGCATCAGGTCGGCGAGCTGCACGCCGCGGGCGATGCTGGTCAGTTCGATCAAACCTATGGCGTGGTGCATCAGGCTTCTCCTGGCGGGTTGGCGACGAGGCGGATGTGGCTGTCGCCGACCTCCGCCACGCGGCCGGCGATGCTGGCGTGCAGCGGCACGCCGAGTTGTCCTTCGGGCACTTCGGCGATGCATTCGCCCAGCGCCACCTGCTGGTCCACGGCGACGCGGGGCCGGGCGGCCACGCCGATGTGCTGGCGCAGCGCCAGGCGCACTTCGGCGGGGTGATATTCCTGCGCCAGCAATGGCGCCTTGTGGTTGTAGGCCTGCAACTCCAGGCGCGAGACCAGGCGGCTGACCGGCAACAGGCGGTATTCGGCCATGGGGTCGGCGCCGCGCAGTTCGCCCTGGTAGCGGGCGCCCTCCTCGCGCAGGCGGGCCTTGAGCGCCTGGTTCAGGCGCATCGGCGAAATCTCCACCGGGCAGGCGTAGGCCTCGCAGATGCCGCATTCGGAGCAGGTCAGCGCCGACAGCAGCACGCTGGGCTGGGCGACATGCTGGTAGTTGGTGGCGCGCACGATCAGGTGCGGCGGCAGCTCGTGGCCGATCATGTGCCGCGGGCACAGCTCGGTGCACAGCGTGCACTGCTCGCACACCGAGCGGGCCATGGCCAGCACCGAGTCCATGCTCTGCCGGCGGCGGCGCACCAGCAGGTGATCCTGCGGCAGCACCAGCAGGCCGCCGGTGGTCTTGCCGACCGGTTCGTCGAGGTCGTCCAGCAGGCGCCCCATCATCGGCCCGCCGTTGATGAAGGCCGGGCGCTCCAGGGTGCTGCCGCCGGCCAGGGCCAGGGCCTCGCGCAGCGGCGTGCCCAGCGGCAGGCTGAGGGTCAGCGGCTGGCGCACCGCACCGTTCACGGTCAGGGTGCGGTGGGTCACCGGTTGCTGCCGTTCCACCGCGCGGCCGACGTTGATCAGCGTCTGCACGTTGCTCACCACCACGCCGATGGCCAGCGGCAACGCCGCCGGCGGCACGCGCCGGCCGGTGGCCAGCCAGATGGTGATGACCTCGTCGCCGGCCGGGTAGACGTCCGGCAGTATGTGCAGGCGCACGCACTCAGGCAGCAGCGGCTGCAGGCGCTCGATGGCCGCGCGGTACTTGGCCTTGAGGGCGATGATGCCCTCCTTCGCGCCGGTGGCGGCCATGCCGTGGAGCAGGCCCTTGAGCAGCCATTCGGCCTGTTCCACGGCGAGTTGCTGGTCGACCTTGAGCAGGGGCTCGCACTCGGCGCCGTTGACCAGGTAGATCTCCGCCTGGGCCTCGAGCTTGACGTGGGTCGGGAAGCCCGCGCCGCCCGCCCCCACCACGCCGGCGGCGAACACCCGGCGGCGGATTTCCCCGGCGTCCAGGGCCTCGACGGCGATCATCGCGGCGCCCCTCCCGGCAGGCGGTAGCGGCTACTGCGGCGGCGCAGCCGGCCCTGGGCGAAGAGGCCTTCCAGCCAGGCCCGGGCCTGCGCCACCGGGATGTCGAAGGCCGCCGCCACCTCGCTGGCGCTGTAGCCGTGCTTGCGCCGGGCAAGCAGGCCGAGCAGTGCCTCCTGCGGCGCCGGAGCCGGAGCCGGGCCCTGCCCGGCGTCCAGCAGGCTGCCCAGCAGGTAGGCGGTGTCGTCTTCCGGACGACCGATCTCCTTGCGGCTGACCAGGCAGCCGCGCCGGGTAGCCAGCGCCGCGCCGGCGTCCAGCGCGGCGCGGCAGGCGGCCAGGTCACCCTCCACCACCAGGGTGACCAGCGCCGGGTTGGTCACGGCCTGGCGCAGCAGGCGCACCGACGCCGCCTTGAGCATGGCGTCGGCGGCCTCTATGCCGCAGGCCAGGCCCCTGACCTCCAGCAAGCCCAGGGCATCGATCATGGCGCTCACCTCCTCAGGCCCGCTGGATGGGGTTGCGGGCGATCTCCAGCACCGCCTCGGAGAAGGCGTTGCAGGCGGCGCGGCAGGCCGCCTGGCTGCCGGCGAGGAAGGCCGCCGAGTAGTTGGTTTCCGAGGGCGGCGGCACGTAGGTCACCAGTTGCACGTCGGCGGCCTTGAGCGCGGCGTCGATGCCGTAGGTGGCCTCCAGCGGCGGCGCCACCAGGTAGGCGATGGGGTCGCCCAGGGCGATGCCGGCGCCGGCCGACAGGTAGCTGCCGGTGCGCGACACCACGTGGGCGAGGAAGGCCACGCTGTGGGCGTCGTCGGCCCAGCGGAAGCTCGGGCCGGCCTCGATCACCTCGCTCATGGCGTCGAGCCCGGCGCGCACCTCGGCGGGGTTGGGGCCGCCGAGCATGATCAGCACCTCGCCGGCGGTGGACGAAGGCCCGTTGGCCGCCCCGGCGTACAGCGAGCGGCCGTACACCACTTCCACCTGGGCCTGCTTGGTGGCCTCGTCGGCGGCGATGTAGGCGACGTCGTCGGAATCGACGCTGATCAGCCCGAGGCTGCGGATGTGCTCGCCCACCTTCAGCTCGCGGCGGAAGTCTTCCTGCAACGAGGCGATCAGGCGCATGGCCGTGACGCTCGGTTTGATCGGATCGAGAATGCTCATGTCGGGTTGCTCCTCAGCAATGGGCTCAGCGGTTCAGGGCGATGCCGGAGGCCTGCTTCTCCAGCATCCGCCGGGCCAGGTCGACGATCACCGCCGCCGCTTCCACCGGCGGCGTGCCGCCGCGGTGGATGTTCGAGATGCAGGTGCGGTCGGCCTCCACGGTGCCGGCCAGGGTCGGCTTGTACACGGCGTAGCAGGACAGGCTCTCGGACTGGCCCAGGCCGGGGCGCTCGCCCACCAGCAGGATCACCACCTGGGCGCCGAGCAGTTCGCCGATCTGGTCCTCGACCTTGACCCGCCCGTAGCGCACGAAGAACGGCGTGCCGACGTCCAGCCCGGCGTTCTTCAGGCCCTCCAGCAGCGGCGGGAGGATTTCCTGGAAGTTCACCGTCACCGCGTCGGTGGACAGGCCGTCGGAGATCACCACCTGCACCTGCGGGTTCTTCTTGCACTCGGCGAGCAGGGTCGCCACCGCCTTCTCGCTGAGGCGGCGGCCCATGTCCGGGCGGGTCAGGTACTGGTCCTTGGTGTCGATTTCCGACTGCACTTCCAGCAGGCCCTGCTGGGCCACCCACTCGGCGGGCACCTCCTTGAGCACGGTGTCCTTGGAGCGCGAGTGGTCGGCGAGGAAGCGCAGCAGCGCCTGGGTGCGCGGGCGCACGCCGGCGCGGCCCAGGCACACCCGCGCGGCGGTGGCCTTGCGGAATTCCTCCAGCACCTCGGGGCGCTGCGGGGCCTGGACGCCGATCCACTGGCGGGCCTGTTCCGAGCCCAGGTCCCAGGCGCACAGGCCCTCTTCCACGGCGCTCGGCGCTGCCGCCGCAGCGCCAGGGGCCGCCGGTTCGGGGCGGGCCTGGAGCTCATTCAATACCGAACGGACGATGTCCTCGATCTGCTGCTGATGCATGTCGCTTCCCTCAGAAGAAAATGGATGGATCGCCGGCGCGGGCGGTCAGCCGGCCGTCGCTCATCAGGCCCATGCGTTCGAGCCAGCGCTCGAACTCCGGCGCCGGGCGCAGGCCCAGCAGCTGGCGGATGGTGGCGGTGTCGTGGAAGGCGTTGGTCTGGTAATTGAGCATGATGTCGTCGCCCATCGGCATGCCGATGATGAAGTTGCAGCCGGCGGTGGCGAGCAGGATCATCAGGTTCTCGTTGGAGTTCTGGTCGGCGTCGGCGTGGTTGGTGTAGCAGCAGTCGCAGCCCATGGAGATGCCGCTGAGCTTGCCCATGAAGTGGTCTTCCAGGCCGGCGCGGATGATCTGGCGGTCGTTGTACAGGTACTCCGGGCCGATGAAGCCGACCACGGTGTTGACCATGAAGGGGTCGAAGTGGCGGGCCAGGCCGTAGTTGCGCGCTTCCATGGTCAGCTGGTCGGCGCCGTAGTGGGCGCCGGCGGACAGCGCCGAGCCCTGGCCGGTCTCGAAGTACAGGCAGTTGGGCCCGGCGATGCGGTTGTACTCGGCGCCCACCGCGCGCGCCTCTTCGAGCATCTCCAGCTCCACGCCGAACTCGCGCAGGCCCTTCTCGCTGCCGCAGATGCTCTGGAAGATCAGCCCGCCCGGCGCGCCGCGGCGGATCGCCTCCATCTGCGTGGTGACGTGGGCCAGCACGCAGCCCTGGGTGGGGATGGCGAACTTGTCGATGGCCCCGTAGACGGTGTGCAGCACGCGGGTGAGGTTCTCGACGTTGTCGGTCACCGGGTTGACGCCGATCACCGCGTCGCCGATGCCGTAGGACAGCCCCTCGTACATCTGCGCGGCGATGCTCTGCACGTCGTCGCGGGTGTCGTTGGGCTGCAGCCGCGCGCTGAAGCGCCCGGGCAGGCCCATGGTGTTGTTGGCCTTCTTCACCACCGGCATGCGCTTGGCGGCGTAGATCAGGTCGGCGTTGGAGCAGATCTTCGCCACCGCCGCCACCACCTCGGAACTCAGGCCCTTGCGCAGGAAGGCGATGTCGTCGGCGCCGGTGTCGTCGGCGAGGATGTATTCGCGCAGCTCGCCGATGCGCCACTGGGCGATGCGCGCGTAGGCGCTCTCGTTGATGCCGTCCTGGATCAGCCGGGTGACGCTGTCCTCCTCGTAGGGGATCACCGGGTTCATGCGCACGTCGGCCACCGTCAGTTCCGCCAGCACCTGCTTGGCCGCCACCCGCTCCTGGGCGGTGCCCGCCGCCACGCCGGCGAGCACGTCGCCCGAGCGCGGCTCGTTGGCCTTGGCCAGGACCTCCTTGACGTCCTTGAACTGATAGGTCTTGCCGAACAACTGGGTCTTGAGTTTCATCACACCACCTCAGGAAGGGAAAGCCAGTGACTTGACGGTGACCGGAAGGATCTCGCCGTCGAACAACGGGCTGCCGATATCGATGTAGTCGCCATCGCTGGTCGCCACCTCGTCGATGACCGCCAGGGCGCGGCCGGCCAGGCGCGGCTGCAGGAGCATGCCGAGGACCTTGCCGAGGTCCTGGGCGGCCACCACCAGCAACGGATGGGCTTGGGATTCATGGCGCTGGAAGCCGGCGAGTTCTTCCATGCAGCGCTGGATGGCCCGGTAGGCCACCGGCAGGTCCGCCGGCAGGGCCAGGGCGTAGAGGTCTTCGTCGGCGCGCAGGTCCATGCGCAGCAGGTTCTGCCGCCAGCCGTCGGCGAGGCCCGCGCCCTGGCCGGCGGCCCAATCGGTCGCGCAGGGCACCACCGGCACGTTGCGCATCGGCAGCTGCATTTCGCGCAGCCAGATGGTGCTGCCGGACAGCGACAGGCTGTGGGCGCCGGCGCCGATCACCGTGGCGCGCACGGTCTGCTTCGGCTCGGCCAGCGGCAGGCGCTGGAAGCCGGGGTCCTCGTGCAGCGCCGCGGCCAGCAGCGGGCCGATGTCGCCGAAGCGGAACGGCACCTGCTCCGCGCCGTGGTAGAAACACTCGCCGACGCCGCCGGAGAGGGTCAGCGCCTGCAGCCGGCCCGCCGCCGGCAGCGGCTCGGTCATCAGCAGTTCCCGGGCCAGCGGCGAAAGCGCGCCGTCGATCACCTCGTGAAGCATCGCCGCCATGCGCCGCGCGATCGTGCGCAGTTGCTTGATGGACAGCGCCTGCGGCTCGCCACCGAACAGCTCGCGGCAGATCGCCCGCGCCGGCCCGTGCAGGCGCAGCAGCGCGCCGCGGCTGTCGGTCTCCACCAGGCGCCCGCCGACGTTCAGGCAGGCCGAGCCGATCACCCGGCCGGCCTCGAATAGCACGTAGTTGGCGGTGCCGCCGCCGATGTCGATGTTCAGCACCCGCCCGGCGCAGGCGGCGGACAGCTCCGCCGCGCCGGCGCCGCGCCCGGCGATGACCGATTCCAGGTGCGGCCCGGCGCTGGCGACCACGAAGTCGCCCAGCCGCTCGGCCAGGCGCAGCACCGCCGGGCGGGCGTTGCGCGCCTTGGAGGTCTCGCCGGTGATGATGATGGCGCCGGACTCCACCTGCGCGGGCTCCAGGCCCGCGGCGCGGTACTGTTCGAGGATGAAGGCGAGCAGCTCGTCCTCGCGCAGGTGGCCCTCGAAGTCGATCGGGGTGAAGGCCACCGGGCTGACGTAGGTGACCTCCCGCGCGGCGAACTCGTAGTGCGGCACCTGGGACAGCGAGGCACGGTTGACCAGCACCAGGCGCGAGAAGATCACCTGGGTGGTGGTGGTGCCGACGTCGATGCCGACGCTGCGCAGTTCGCGCCTGCTCATGGCCGCGCCCTACTCGGCCCGCTGCAGGTCGGCGTCGGGCAACGCCACCGGCTCGGGCTGGGCTTCGGACTTGGGCGCGATGAGCATGGCCACGGCCACTGCGGTGATGCCGCCGAACAGCTTGCCGACCAGCATCGGGAAGATCATCGCGGACATGTTCGCCGCGGTGAAGCCGAGGTGGTCGCCCAGGGCGAAGCCGGCGGACACGGCGAAGGCGCAGTTGATGATCTTGCCGCGCGCATCCATCTTGCCGAACATGCCGAACATCGGGATCACGTTGGCCAGGCTCGCCACCATGCCGGCGGCGGCGTCCCGGTTCATGCCCAGCAGGCCGCCAACCTTCATCAGCGGGGTGCCGAACCAGCGCGTCAGCAGCAGCACCATGGGGTAGGCGCCGAGCAGCACGCAGGCGATCGAGCCGATCACCTCCATGGCGCGCATCACCGCGCCGGGCTCGTCGCCCTCGGCCATGAAGATCGGGTCCAGCCCCGGGATCAGCGTCCAGCCCACGGTGAACTGCACCACCGCGGCGGCCAGGCCGAGGGTGATCAGCCCCACCAGCAGTTTGGCGAACACCTCGAAGCCGGCGATGATCTTCTCCGGGCAGAACTTCAGGCCCAGGGCGATCAGCGCCGCGACCGCCAGCACCGGGATCATGTTGATCAGGATCATCGCCAACGAGAAGCTCACCGGCTCGCCGTTGACCTCGATGCCCGAGTACATCGCCACCAGCCCGCCGGCGATGCAGCCCAGGGGCACGGTGACGATCCCGGCCAGGGTGCCCAGGGCCAGGTAGCGGCGGTCGGCGGGGTCGATGATGCCCAGCGCCACCGGGATGATGAACACCAGGGTCGGGCCCATCATGGCGCCGAGGATCAGCCCCGAGTACAGCCAGGCGGCGGTGTCGCCGCCGGCCAGCTCCTTGGCCAGGGAGAAGGCGCCCATGTCGTTGGCCAGCAGGGTGCCGGCGAACATCGCCGGGCTCGCCCCGACGCTCTCGTACAGCGGGATCACCAGCGGCCCCAGCAGGTTGGCCAGCACCGGCGCCAGGGCGGTGATGCCGACCATCGCCAGGCCCAGCGCGCCCATGGCCATGAAGCCTTCCTCGAACTGCCCGCCGGAGCCACCGATGCCGCGCCCGAGCCAGCCCAGGCCGAGATGGCCGAGGACCTTCTCGGAGCCGCCGAACTGGCTGAATACCCGGTCCACCGCTCCGATCAGCAGGAAGACCATCATCACGTACAGGATGATTTCGTTGATGCTCATGACAACTGCTCCTGAACAGAATTGTTTCCTTGCTGGCAGGCGCCTCGGCGCTGCCAGGCGTCCTGGTAGATCGCGCTGATCTGTTGCGCGCAGGCGCTGCGCGGGTTGCCGGCCAGGCAGATGTCCTGCAGGGCCGCCTCGGCCAGCGCGGCGAAGTCCTCGCGGCGCACGCCGTGGGCCCGCAGGTCGCGGCCGGCGGCGCCGACTTCGTCGATCAGGCGCTGCACCGCGGCGATGCTGCGTTCGGCATCCAGGCTTTCGCGGCTGAGGGCGTGGCCGATGTCGGCGTAGGCGCGCTTGCACACCAGTTGGTTGAAGCGCATCACCGCCGGCAGCATCAGCGCGTTGGCCTGGCCGTGGGGAATGCCGTAGCGCGCGCCGAGGGGGTGCGCGGTGGCGTGGCACAGGCCCAGGCCGGAATTGGAAAAGGCCATGCCGGCCATGTACGAGGCGAGCATCATCGACTCGCGGGCGCCGACGTTGCCGCCCTGCCCCACCGCCAGCGGCAGGGCCTCGCCGATCAGCGCCACGGCGCGCAGGGCCAGGCCCTGGGTCAGCGGCGTGGCGCTCGGCGCGACGTAGGCTTCGATGGCGTGGGTCAGCGCGTCTATGCCGGTGGCGGCGGTCACCGCCGGCGGCACGCCGAGGGTCAGGCAGGCGTCGATGATCGCCAGGTCGGGAATCAGGTCGGTGTGCACCAGCACCTGCTTCAGGTGCCGCTGGCTGTCGGTGATCACCGCCACGTTGGTGGCCTCCGAACCGGTGCCGGCGGTGGTCGGCACGGCGATCAGCGGCATGCGCCGGCGCAGCGCCGGGCCGTCGCCGAGGTCGCTCACCCGGCGTTCCGGGTTGGCCGCCAGCAGCGCGGTGGCCTTGGCCGCGTCCAGCACCGAGCCGCCGCCGAAGGCCAGCACGCCGTCGCAGTCGGCGGCCAGCAGTTGCCGGCCGGCGGCCTCCACCACTTCGCTGTGCGGCTCGCCGCCGGCGTAGACCAGGCATTCGCAGCCCAGCCCGGCGTCGTCCAGCGAGCGCAGCAGGCCCTGGTCCAGCGCCTGCTCGTGCAGGCGGCCGTCGACCATCACGAACAGCCGGCGGATACCCAGCGCCGCGCAGGCCTCGCCGGCGCGCACGGTGGCGCCGGGGCCGATGTAGGTGCTGGGCGGCACGCGGAATTCGCGCACCGCGCGGGCATTGAGCATGTCCAGGGCGCGATAGATCACCCGGCCGACGTCCTGCTCGTGCATGTCAGCGTTCCTCCTCGGCTTGCAGGCCGCAGGCGGCGATGGCCAGCGGCGTGGTGAACAGCGGCGGCGCGGGCAGGATCACCCGCTGCGCGGGGAAGGCCGCGGCGAACAGCGGCTGCACGCCGGGCAGGGTGCAGGAGCCGCCGGACAGGTAGATGGCGTCCACGTCCTGGCCTTGCAGGTGCGTGTGGACGATGTCGGCCATCTTTTCGAACACCGGGCGCGCCAGCGGCCACAGGGCCTCGCCCTCCTTGCGCTTGCGCCGCTCGGCTTCCTCCAGCGACACGTCCAGGTGGCCGGCGAGCACCAGGCTGACGTGATGCCCGCCGGTGGGTTCGTCGGCGGAGTAGGTCACCTCGCCGCCGTGCACCACGGCGACGCCGGTGGTGCCGCCACCGATATCCACCACCGCGGCGCGGTCCAGGCGCAGCATCCGCGCCACCGCCGAGGGCTCGTCGATCACGCAGCCGACTTCCAGGCCGACGGCCTCCAGCACATGGGTGGAAATGCTCGCCTCGGTGCCCGGCGGGTACGAGGTCGCGGCGCGCTGGAAGCACACGCCCAACTGCCGCTCCAGGCTCTCCACCTGGCTGCGCACCAGCTTCACCGCGCCGAAGAAGTCCCAGACCACGCCATCGCGCACCACGTCGGCCCAGTCCAGGCGCACCGCCACCGGCAGCGCCTGGGCATCGAGCACCACCGACACCACGGCGCTGGTGCCCAGGTCGATGCCCAGGCTCAGCGGCCCACGGTCGCCCGGTTGCGCGACGGGGTGCGCCAGGCAGTAGGCGGCGCGCTCCAGACGCGGCAGCAACCAGTTTTCGAGATCGCGTTGCATGGCCGCCTCAGACGATCCGCAGGTGGTCGACCATGACGCAGCGGCGCAGGCGCACGAAGGTGCGCGCCGAGGTCACGCCCTCGCCGGTCGGCGTGGTGATGGTCATGGTGGTCCAGCCCTCGCCGCCGAAGCCCAGGCCGGCCAGGCACGGCCCGTTCTTGACGAAGATGCTGGTGTCCATGGCGTTGGCCATGCGGTCCAGGTGGTCGAGGTTGCGCGAGTGCATGGCCGCCGTGTGGTGGCAGCCGCCCTCCAGCTTCACGGCCAGGGCGATGGCCTGGTCGACGTTGGCCACGCGCACCATCGGCAGCACCGGCATCATCATCTCGGTGATGGCGAAGGGATGGTCGGCGGCGGTTTCCAGCAGCAGCAGGCGCGTCTGCTCCGGCACCTGCAGGCCGATGGCGGCGGCGATCTTCGCCGCGTCGCGGCCGACCCAGTCGCGCGAGACGCTGCCGCGCCCCTGCTCGTCGACCTTCGGCAGCAGCAAGGGCAGCAGTTGCTGGCCCTGAGCGGCGCTCAGCTCCACGGCCTGGTGCTTGAGCATCTCGGCCTTGAGGGCGTCGGCGACGCTGTCGACCACGATCAGCACCTTCTCGTCGGCGCAGATGATGTTGTTGTCGAACGAGGCGCCGAACACGATGTCGCGCGCGGCGCGGGCCAGGTCGGCGGTCTCGTCCACCACCACCGGCGGGTTGCCGGCGCCGGCGGCGATCAGGCGCTTGTCGGTGTGCTTGCGCGCGGCTTCCACCACCGCCTCGCCGCCGGTCACCACCAGCAGGCCGATGCCGGGGTAGCGGAACAGCCGCTGGGCGGTCTCGATGTCCGGGCGCTGCACGGTGGTGATCAGGTTGGCCGGCGCGCCGGCTTCGACCATGGCCTCGTTGAGCAGGCTGACGGTGCGCTGCGACACCCGCTTGGCCGCCGGGTGCGGGGCGAACACCACGCTGTTGCCGGCGGCGATCATGCTGATGGCGTTGTTGATGACGGTGGCCGCCGGGTTGGTCGAGGGCGTCACCGAGGCGATCACGCCCCAGGCCGCGTTCTCGATCAGCGTCAGCCCGCGGTCGCCGCTGAGCACCTGCGCCTGCAGGCATTCGCTGCCAGGGGTGTGGCGGGCCTGGGCGATGTTCTTGGCGGTCTTGTCGGCCACCCGGCCCATGCCGGTTTCCTCCACCGCCAGCTCCGCCAGTTCCTGGGCGTGGCGCTCGCCGGCGGCGCGGATGGCGGCGATGGCCCGGTCGCGCAGGGCCACCGAGCGCAATGCCTGCTGCGCCTGCGCGGCGGCGGCCACGGCGGCGTCCAGTTCGACGAACACGCCGGGGGCGCAGGTCGCGCCCGGCGATGCGACAGCGGCCGTGGAGGTCGCCCCTATCGAGGCGAGCACCGCCTTGACCACCTGTTCGATTTCCTTCGGGTTGATGTCCACGTCGTGCCTCACAGAATTCAGGGATGAGCCGGGCCACTCCACCTGGCGCGGGCCGGTGGAGGACGCTTGTCGTGAATGACCGCCGGGGGCGGGCCTATTTGCGGTAGAGCAGGCTGCCGTCGAGCACCGCTTCGTCGACGATGCCGACCACGCACAGGTCGATCGGCGCGCGCACCTCGGCCAGGGCCTGGCGCGCGGCGCTGCCGCCGGCCAGCATCACCCACTCGCCGTTGCCGGCGCCGAGGCTGTCGCTGGCCACGTGCCGTTCACCGTCGGGGCGGCCGGCGCGGTCGAGCATCTCGACCAGCAGTAGCCGGTCCAGGCCCATGCCCGGATGCTTCACGGTGCACACCACCTGCCCCACGACAATCGCCAGTTTCATCGCCTGTTACCTCGTCGGGCCGCGTCCCTCGCGGCGTACGCATGGTTCCTCAGTGGCGGCGCCCGGAACGCGCAGGGCGAGCGCGGGCACCGCTCGGACGGTCGCGGCGAGCCGCTCAATCCACCGGGCGATCCGCCGCCAGCTTGATCGGAAAGACCTCTTCCAGGTCCGAATGCGGACGCGGGATCACCTGCACCGAGACCACTTCGCCGACGCGCTGCGCGGCGGCCGCGCCGGCATCGGTGGCCGCCTTGCAGGCCGCGACGTCGCCGCGGACCATGGCGGTGACCAGGCCTCCGCCGATCTGCTTGACGCCCACCAGCTTCACCCGGGCGGCCTTGACCATGGCGTCGGAGGCCTCGATCAGCGCCACCAGGCCCTTGGTTTCGATCATGCCTAATGCTTCCATCTCACTCTCCTCGAACAATCGATCGCCCTTCGCAGGGCCTCTTCGGAGTGGCTAGCCACTCGCGTTACCCCCGGACGGCGGGGGCCGCCGTCCGGCTCAGGCGACTCGCCCGACAGCCTCGGCGCCGCCGGCCATCTTGTTGGCCAGCAACACCGTCTGGATCATTTCCTCGCTCGTGCAGCCGCGCGACAGGTCGTGCAGCGGCGCGTTCATGCCCTGCAGCATCGGGCCGATGGCGTTCATGCCGCCGAGCCGCTGGGCGATCTTGTAGCCGATGTTCCCGGCCTCCAGGCTGGGGAACACGAACACGTTGGCCGCCCCGCCCAGCGGGCTGCCGGGCACCTTCGCCGCAGCCACCTCGGGGACGAAGGCGGCGTCGAACTGGATCTCGCCGTCGACGCACAGCTCCGGCCGGCGCTCGCGCACCAACTCGCAGGCCTGGCGCACCGCCTCGGCGTCGGCGTGCCTGGCGCTGCCGTGGCTTGAGAACGAGAGCATCGCCACCCGCGCCGGCTCGCCGGTCACCCGCTCGAAGCTGGCCGCCGAGGCCAGGGCGATGTCCGCCAACTGCTCCACCGTCGGCCGGGGCACCACGCCGCAATCGGCGAACGCCAGCGGGGCGCCGCCGTCCGCCGGCAGCATGAAGAACACCGAGGACAGCGTGCGGTTGCCCGGCGCCAGGCCGACCACCCGCAGGCCGGCGCGCAGCACGTCGGCGGTGGCGCTGAGGTTGCCGGCGATGCACAGGTCGACCTGGCCGGCCGCCAGCAGCGCCGCGCCGAACCACAACGGGTCGTGCAGTTGTTCCAGGGCCTGCTCGGGGCTCAGCTTGTCCTGGCGCCGGGCCAGGTCTTGGGCGAAACCGTGCAGCCAGGGCGAGCGCGCGGGGTCGATCAGCCCGAGGTCGCCCAGGCGGATGTGCCGCTCCAGGCAGTAGCCGCGCAGGGCGAAGGGGTTGCCCAGCAGCAGCGGCTCGGCCAGGCCCTCGGCCTTGAGGTATTGCGCCGCTTCGATGGCGCGGCGGTCCAGGGCGTCGGGGAAGACCACCCGCGGCGGGTTCTGCCGGGCGGCCCGGCGGCAGTCGTCGAACAGTTTCATGGGGCCTCTCCCTGCACGCGCCGACTCAGTTCCGCGGCGCTCGGCCAGGGTTGCCCGCGCAGGTGCAGCAGGCTCAGCAGCATGGCCACGTAGAGCGCGCTGGACAGGCGGTTGAGGGCATGCAGCAGGTCCGCGCGGCGCAGCTTGAAGCCGGCCTCCATGAACACCTGGGCGGCGCAGATTTCCACCTCGCGGACCTTGGCCCGCAGCAGGTTGAGCAGCGCCGGCGCGCGGCCGTGGCCGCACTCGGGCACCAGGTGATCGTGGCCCAGGTATTTCAGCGGCGCGTGGGACAGGCGGTGCAGCACAGCCTCGTCAAGCCCGCCGACGGCGAATCCGGCCAGTTCCTCGTCCAGCACGTCGGCGCGCATCAGTTGGCCGAGCAGCGAACGGATGTCGGCCAGCCAGGCGGCCAGTTCGGCCGGCTCCGGCAGCTCCACCTGCAGCCACACCGCCAGGGCGATGGCCGCGTCCAGCTGGGCGCGGAACTGCAGGCGCGGGTCGTTCTTGGCCACCAGTTCGTGGGCGTTCAGGTGGGTCATCCCGGCAGGCTTGTCGGCCGGCGCCGAGCCGCACAGCTGGCAGGTCGCGGCGACGCGCCGGGCGCTGCCGGTCAGCCCGTGCACCGCCTGCAGGCACGGCGCGCCGTCCGCGTCCGGCTCTTCGGTCGCCCGGTACAGGCGGCCCTGTTCGTCATGGAACTTCAGCGACAGGTGGCGCTCGTCGATCAGTGCGCGGGCGGCGGGGGTCAACCGCGCGTCGGCGGGCAGCCGCAGTTCGGTGCCTTCGCTCAGGCCGTGGCGCTCGCGCAGCCAGCTTTCGGTGATGAAAGTGCTCATGGCCGCCTCACTGTTCCTGCCAGTTGGCCGGCCAGGCCACGTAGAGGAAGCGCACCCGGCTCGGGGTGCCGAACTCGATGGCGCTGCCCTTGGGAATGAACAGCAGGTCGCCGGGCTGGCCCACCAGGGTCTCGCCGTTCTGGCGGATGTGCAGTTCGCCCTCCAGCACCAGGTCCACTTCGTCGTAGTTCAGCGTCCAGGGGAAGAAGGCGTTCTCCCACTGCATGAAGCCGGCGCCCATGCTGCTGCCGTCCTCGGCGCCGACCACGTCGGTGATGCCGATCTGGTATTCGCCCGGCACGCCTTCCAGGCGGCCGAAGCGCACGCTGCCGCCCTTCACCAGCTTGATCCCGCCGGCGCCGGTGCGCGCCTCGAAGGCCGCCCGGGCCACGCAGGCGCCGCCCTGTTGCGCGGCCTTGCGCACCAGTTGGTCGACCAGTTGCGCATCCACTTCGGCGGGCAGCCGCGCCAGCACCTCGGCGCGAATCCGCGCCAGCTCGTCCTCGCTCGGCCCGGCCGCGGCTGGCTCGTGCGCTGCCGCCGCCGGCTCGCCGGCCACCCGCTCGACCAGCGCCAGGCCCGCCTGTTCGGCGACCGTGCGCGCCTCCGGGGTGACGATGCAGCGCGGCAGCTCCACGGCCAGGGAACTCTGCCCGGCGGCGATGGCTTCACGGATGTCGTTGGCGGTAATCAGCTTCTTCATCTCAACAGGTCCTCGATCGGATTCCGTGCGTTCAACAGCGCGCGCAGGCGCTCGATGCTGGCGGGGTCGTCGCTGGCGGTGTGGACGATCGCGCCGTCGATGCCGTGGGCGCGCAGCAGGCGCTCGATGGCGGGCAGGTCGACGCCGGGCAGGTCGCACTTGCTGATCACCCCGATCAGCCGCTTGCCGGCGTGGATATCGAGCAGCCCGGGCGGCAGCCGGCACTCCGTCGAGTCGGCGGGGTGCACGTAGACCAGGGTGTCGACGTCGTCGGTGCTGGTGATCAGCGCGCGGTACAGGCGCGGGTGGCTGACGAACTCGCCGGGGGTGTCCAGCGCGCCGCCGGGGCCGTAGTCCAGCGCCTGGGTCTTGCGCGCCGCTTCGGGGTTGCCGCACAGGGCGTTGAACAGGGTGGTCTTGCCGGCTCCGACGCCACCGATCAGGGCATAACGCAGCGCGTCCATGGTCAACTCCTGGTCACCGGGCAGACGCTGTAGTCCAGCAGCCGGCCGAGGGCGGCGCAGGTCTGCGCCAGCGCCTCTTCCACCGCGCCGACGCTGCCGTGCAGCACCAGCGCGCCGCTGAAGCGGTCGAGGAAGCCGATGCGCACGTCGGCGGCCTTGGTGGCGAAGTCGCCGGCGATCATCGCGGTCTCGCCCGGGGTGAGGGTCATGATGCCGATGGCCTGCGCCCCGGGAACGCCGATCTTGCTCGACAGCTCCTCCTGGGGATGCGCGATCAGGTGCGCCAGGGTCACCTGCTTGCCCGGGACGAATTCCTGGATGATGCGCTCTTTGGACACGTGCTCCCCTCCTCTACTGCTTAGGAAGCTAACAAGTGCCCGGACGGCGGCCCTATCAAAATCCGGCAAAGTTTTCCGCCGCCCCGAAAGACCAGAAAACTCCTACAAAAACCGGCTGGAACGCCCGCACGGCGCCGCATTGCTGATTGTTGGCCGGAGCTTTCCGGTCGCGGTTCGCACCGTGCTGAGTGACTTTGTCGCAGCCGCCGGAAAGCCTCCGGGCACAGGCGGGGCGCCGCCATGGACGTGACGGGCCGCAGAGAAAAGGGGCGTCTGACGGACAGGTTCCGCGTCGGCCCGACTTGCCCGGCCGTCGCGTTGTTCGTAAGGTGCGCACGTTTTCGTTCGAGGTAACGGGAAGCAGGTGGAAGACCTGCGCTGCCCCCGCAACGGTAACCGACCGCAGGCCTTGCGCCTGCCGCGCTCCAACCCGCCACTGTGCGCCACGCATGGGAAGGCCGGGAGCGTGCGAGTCGGCAGCCCGGAGACCGCCCTCGACACGCATGACAGGTGTTGCGGAGGGCCGCACCTTCAAGCGCGGCCACTCCCGCCCTTGCCAGCCCTCCTCGAAAGTCCACTTTTGAGGAACCCCAGCGATGAAACTTTCCCGTCTTGCCCTGGCCGTCGCCGTGCTGCCCGCGGCGGCCTTCGCCGACGACGATGCCGAACAGGCCTACCAGCTGCCGTCGATGGTCATCACCTCGGCGCGCCAGGCCGAACCCCGCGGCCAGGCCACCTCGGCCAACACCGTCTTCACCCGCGACGACATCGAGCGCCTGCAGGCGCGCAGCGTGCCCGAGCTGCTGCAGCGCGTACCCGGCGCGCAGTTGAGCAACGCCGGCGGCCTGACCAGCTACTTCCTGCGCGGCACCAACCCCGGCCAGACCCTGGTGCTGGTGGACGGCCAGCGCATCGCCTCGGCGAGCAGCGGCATCGCCCGCCTGGACTACCTGAGCATCGACAACATCGAGCGCGTGGAAGTGACCCGCGGCCCGCGCTCGGCGCTGTACGGCGCCGACGCCATCGGCGGGGTGATCCAGATCTTCACCCGCCGCGGCGAAGCCGGCCTGCACCCGCAAGTGCGCCTGGCCGCCGGCAGCAACGGCACCTTCCAGCGCAGCGCCTCGCTCGCCGGCGGCGACGAGCGCACCCGCTTCGACCTCGGCGCCAGCCTCGACGAGAGCCGCGGCTACGACTACACCCGCGACAACGTCGGCGCCGACAGCGACCACGACGGCCAGCGCAACAAGGCCGTGCACCTGAACCTGGACCACCGCCTGAACGACGACTGGAAGGCCGGCTTCAGCCTCAACGACCAGCGCGGCGACAGCGAATACGACGACGCCTACAGCTACGCCCCCGCCGAGCCCCACGACGAATTCCGCGTCAGCAGCTACAGCGGCTACCTCGAAGGCCAGTTGACCTCGATGTGGAACAGCCGCGTGGAACTGGGCCGCAGCTTCGACCGCAACAAGGCCGTCGGCGCCGCCGAGGTGTGGAACAACGGCACCCTGGAAACCACCCGGCACTCCGCCAGCTGGCTCAACCGCCTGCAGCTGGACACGCGCAACCAGCTCGCCCTGGGCGCGGACTGGTACGAGGACAAGGTCGACGGCAGCACCGCCTTCGCCGAGGACAGCCGCACCAACCACGCCTTCTTCGCCCAGCACAGCTTCAAGGGCGAGGCCTTCTCCACCGAGCTGGGCCTGCGCCACGACGACAACGAGCGCTACGGCTCGCAGAACAGCTGGAACGCCGCCGTCACCCTGCCGGTGGGCGCCAGCCAGAGCTGGATCGCCAGCTACGGCGAGGGCTTCCGCGCGCCGACCTTCAGCGACCTCTACTACCCCGGCGCCAGCAACCCGGACCTGAAGGCCGAGACCTCGAAGACCTACGAGCTGCAATGGCGCGGCGACTTCGCCGGCACGCATCTGGAGGCCGCGCTGTACCGCACCGAGGTGGACGACCTGATCGCCTGGGACAGCGCCAGCAACATGCCGCAGAACATCGCCAAGGCGCGCATCGACGGCTTCGAGGCCAGCCTGGCCCGCGAGGTCCTCGGCTGGCAGGCCAACCTCGGCCTGAGCATCATCGACCCGCGCGACCGCGACACCGGCCACACCCTGCCGCGCCGCGCCCGGCGCACCCTGAGCCTGGATATGGACCGCCAGTTCGGCGCCTTCGGCGTCGGCGGCACCTGGCGCGCGCTGAGCAACAGCTACGCCGACGCGGCCAACCAGGACCGCCTGGGCGGCTACGGTGTGCTCGACCTACGCGGCAGCTGGCAGTTCAGCGAAACCCTGCGCTGGGACCTGAAGCTGCAGAACCTGCTGGACCGCGACTACGCCCGCGCCAGCTACCAGCGCCCGACCGATCCCATGGGCTTCCCCAGCGAGACCGTTCACTACAAGGAAGCCGGGCGCACCGCACTGCTGGCGTTGACCTGGACGCCGGAGCTGTAGCCATCGCGGGCAGGGCCCGCTCCTACAGGTTGACGCCGAACGTCCCGTTCACGCCGGACAGCCCCCTCTCCCTTACACAGGGAGAGGGTTGGGGAGAGGGGACGGCGCCAACCCGGAACACAGTTGCTGCCGGTAAACACCATTCGCGAGCAAGCTCGCTCCTACGAAAAGCACCTCGTCACGGCCCAGTAGGAGCAAGTATCCATTGGGTTCCCGCGTTCGCGGGGATGACGGGGTGAACGCCGTGTTTACCGACGTCATTCCCGCGCCAGTCGTAGGGCGTATAACCGTTCGCGGTTATACGCCGTTGCCCCTGCACGGCATGTCCCCGTTGGGACAACTGTCTTGCTGACCGCGCCGAGGCGCTCTTCGTAGGATGGGTTGAGCCTGCGAAACCCATGCTGCCGTGGTGATGGGTATCGCTTCGCTCGACCCATCCTACGACGGCGTTTCTCCGCACTTCGAGCGGACCTTGTCCGCGATAGCCGGAACCACCGGCGCGTTTCGCGGATGAATCCGCTCCTACGCAACCCCACCCACGCCATTCCAATGTAGGAGCGCGCCCTGCGCGCGAAATCGCGGGCAGGGCCCGCTCCTACAGGTTGCCGTGAGGCATGGCATTCTCACCCGTAGGAGCGGATTCATCCGCGATTCCGCCGGCAGGGCGGACGACGCCCAGGCCCTTGGCGCCGCCGGGGATCGCCGTCAAACGGCGTATAACGCGGAGCGTTATACGCCCTACGCCAACACCCCGGCCAGGCGCCCCAGCGCTGCGCAATCCGCGGCGTGCCAGTCGCTCAGTTCCGGCCAGGGGTTTTCCGCCAGGTTGACCAGCGCCGTGTAGCTGCCCGCCGCGCGGCCGCATTCCAGATCGAAGCGGTAGTCGCCGACCATCAGCATCTCCCTGGGCTGCACGCCCCAACGCTCGGCCAGGTGCAGCAGGCCGTCGGGGTTGGGCTTGGGCCGGGCTTCGCCGCGGCCGAGGATGTCGCCGGTGGCGAAGCAGTCGCCCAGGCCGATGGCCTGGAGGGTCACCAGCGCCAGCTCGTGGGCGTTGCGGGTGAGGATGCCGAGGCGGTAGCCGGCCTCGTGCAGCGCGCGCACCAGGTCCACCGCGCCGGGCGCGGCGGTGGAGGCCAGCGCCAGTTCGCGTTCGTGCTCCAGCAGCCAGGCGTGCTTGGCCGCTGCTTCGGCCGCGGGCAGCGCCGCCAGGTGGGTGAGGATGTCGTCTTCCTGGGGAATGCCCAGGGCCCGCTTGATCGCCGGGAAGTCGTGCACCGCCAGGGTCAGGGTGCCGTCCATGTCGAACACCCAGTGGCGGATCAGGCCCGGTTTCATGCCCAGTCCTCGCGGCGGCGGATCAGGCCTTCCTGGGTCGACGAGGCCACCAACTGGCCGTCGCGGTTGAAGATGCTGCCGCGCACGAAGCCGCGGCCGTTGCCGGCCCAGGGGCTGTCGATGGCGTACAGCAGCCACTCGTCCGCGCGCAGGTCGCGGTGGAACCACACGGAGTGGTCGATGGTGGCCACCTGCATGTCCTTCTGCCACACCGAGCGGCCGTGGGGCAGCAGCGAGGTGGTGAGGAAGCCGAAGTCCGAGGCGTAGGCGAGGATGTACTTGTGCAGCGCCGGCACGTCCGGCAGCTTGCCGTCGGCGCGCAGCCAGAGGTACTTGATCGGCTCGCCGACCTGCGGGTCGTAGGGGTCGTTCTGGGTGACCGGGCGGATCTCGATGGGCTTGGGGTACAGCAGCTTGTCGCGGATGCGCTCGGGGAACTGGGCGATGCTGCGCTGCTTGAGCTCCAGGTCCGTCGGCAGGTTCTCCGGGCCGGCCACGTCGGGCATCGGGATCTGGTGCTGGAAGCCCTCCTCGTCGTACTGGAAGGAGGTGCTCAGGGCGAAGATCGGCTGGCCCTTCTGGATCGCCGTGACGCGTCGGGTGCTGAAGGTGCCGCCATCGCGCACGCGGTCGACCTGGTAGACCACCGGCATGCTGGCGTCGCCCGGGCGCAGGAAGTAGCCGTGCATGGAGTGCACGTGGCGCGCTGGCTCCACCGTCTGGCTGGCCGCCGACAGCGCCTGGCCGAGCACCTGGCCGCCGTACAGCTGGCGGAAGCCGAGGTCCTGGCTGATGCCCCTGAACAGGTTTTCCTCGATGGGTTCCAGGCTCAGCAAAGCCACCAGGTTGTCCAGGATCTGGGTCATGACGTTTCCTCGGAATCGGTACTGCGAATGGGATGCGGGCGGCGCGGCTGGGGGTACGCGGGCGAACTGCTCAGGCGAGTGTCCCATACCGCGCGGCCGATGGTGAAATGATAGAGGCTGACCGGGCGGTCCGGCCCTTCGCCGAGCAATTCCCGCAGCGCCTCGTCGAAGTAGCAGCCGATGCCGGTGCCCGAGAGCCCGGCCGCCTCGGCCTCCAGGTAGAGCAGCTGGCCGATCTGCCCGGCCTCCCAGTACAGCCGTGGGTAGGTCCAGGGACCTTCGGCCAGGGCCGCGTCCAGGTCGGCGAGCATGGCGAAGGCCACGCAGCCGTCGCTGGCGATGTCCTGGCCGCAGGAGAGGAAGGCCGAGAGCTGGCGGGCGTCGCCTTCCAGCAACAGGTACAGCGGCAGCTCGGCGTCCGCCCGGCGCCACTGGAAGTCCCCGCGCAAACCACCCGGCGCACGGCCGCTGCGGCCCAGCCAGTAGAGCCCCGGGGCCAGGCCCTGGACGCGGTGGACGAACAGCAGCAGGTCGATACGCGGCGGCTCGCCCGAGCAGGCGAAGGGCACCGGCGAGTTATCCGGCAGCAGCCGGCGCAGCCAGGCCAGCAGCAGCTCGGCGTGGATGCCGCTGTGGCCGTCCAGGCTCTGCGCGCTGCGCCGCCGGTGCAGGATCGGCCGCAATGCCAGGCCGGGGTTGTCCGCAGTCGCCTCGGCACGCGGCAGACGCCAATCGGCGGGAGCCAGCGCCGGCGCGCGGCACAGGTCGTGGACGCGCTCCAGCTCCGGCCAGTGCCGGTAGCTGCGCGAGAGGCGATTCGGAGCGCCCTGCAACTCCAGCGCCGCCAGCCCCCGCAGCAGCGCATCGGGCACGCGGGGCTCGCGGTCCTGGGGCGGACCTATCCACAGCAAGGCATCCACCGCTTCGCGCTCGTGGAAACCCTCGCGGTCGAGGCCGAACGCGGCATCCAGGCGGCGCTCGTCCACCGCGCGCAGCAGCCGCACTTCCCAGCCCTGGATGGCCGCGGCGATGGCCAGGGCCGCCAGCGCGTGGCCGAAGTCGTGCTGGCAGTAGCGGTAGGCGCGCTCGCCGTACTTCCAGGCCTCGCGCCAGGGAATGCTGGCCAGCGCCAGCAGCAGGCCGGCGCCGGGCAACTGCTGCGCCACGGCGGGAGGCAGCTCGGCGCGCACTTCCAGCAGGTGTTCATCGGCCGTGTAGTGCGCCAGCACGGCGGACTTGTCCACAGCCCCGGCCGGCAGCAGCAGGTAGGCCTCGGTGGGGTGCAGGTTGCCGCTGGAGGGGTTGACGCGCAGCGCCCAGCGGCTGCCGCCGGCTTCCTTCCAGGCGGAGATCGCCAGGCTGTCGTAGAGCAGTTGCGAGACGCTTTCCAGGCCCAGCGGCGCGGGCTCGCCGAGGGGACCGGCGAACACGCCGTCGTAGCCCGGCGACTCCTCCTGCGGGCGGTGCAGCAATTCGATCGGCCGCGCCCCGGCATAGCGGCGGAAGGGCGCCGGCTGGGTCGCCCAGTCCAGTTGGCCGGGCCCCGGGGCGAAGCGCTGCGGGGCGTGGCAGCTCAGCGCGTGGTAGGCGCGCACATCGTCGGCGGCGCTCATGTCTGCGCCTCCAGCCATTGTTCGCGGCTGATGCGGAACAGCACATGCGGACGCAGCGCGTGGCCCTGGGGCAGGCGCGGGTGCTCGAAGTCGGCGGCCGCATCGCGCCGCATGCCCAGGCGCCGCATCAGGCCCTGGGACGGCAGGTTGGCCGGCACGGTGAAGGCCACCACCTCGGTCAGGCGCAGGTGCGCGAAAGCGTATTCCAGCACCGCCCGCGCTGCCTCCAGCGCGTAGCCCTGGCGCCAGAACGCCCGGTTCAGGCGCCAGCCGATCTCCACCGCCGGGGTGAAGGCAGCCTCGAAGCCCACGTGCTGCACGCCCAGCACGCCGAGGAAGGCGCCATCGTCGCGACGCTCGACTATCCACTGGCCGAAGCCGTGCTCGGCGAAGTGCGCGTGGATGCGTGCGGCCAGGGCGTCGCTGTCCTCGCGGCCCATGCAGGCGGGGAAGTGGCGCATCACCTCGGGGTCGGCGTTGAGGGCGGCGAAGGCCTCCAGGTCGCCGTCGCGCCAGGGGCGCAGCAGCAGGCGCGGAGTGCTCAGGCTGGGCAGGTGCATGGTTCGCCTCGGCAAGGTTCGTCAGCTGCCTATTGTGCCCCATGCGCGACCCTGGCGCCCGGCCGCGGGGCCGGCTTACCCTTGCCGCTGAACCGCCCGAGCCCTGCCCCATGCCGTTGCCCCTGGTCTACCACGACGACTACAGCCCGCCCTTCCCCGCCGGCCACCGCTTCCCCATGGAGAAGTTCCGCCTGCTCAAGGAGCATTTGGTGGACAGCGGCCTGACCTGCGATGCGGCGCTGCTGCGCCCCGAACCCTGCCCGGCGGACATCCTCGCCCTGGCCCATGACCGCGGCTACATCGAGCGCTATTGCAGCGGCGACATGAGCCGCGAGGAACTGCGCCGCCTCGGCCTGCCCTGGAGCGAAGCCCTGGCCCGGCGCACGGTGCGCGCGGTGGGCGGCTCGCTGCTGGGCGCCGACCTGGCGCTCAAGCACGGCCTGGCCTGCCACCTGGCCGGCGGCACCCACCACGCGCACCATGACCACGCCTCGGGCTTCTGCATCTTCAACGACCTGGCGGTGATCGCCCTGCAGCTGCTGGCAAGCGGCCGCGCCGGGCGCGTGTTGATCTTCGACTGCGACGTGCACCAGGGCGACGGCACCGCGCGCATCCTGGAGCAGGTGCCGGACGCCATCACCGTCTCGCTGCACTGCGAGAAGAACTTCCCCGCGCGCAAGGCGCACAGCGACTGGGACATCCCCCTGCCGCTGCACATGGGCGACGCCGACTACCTGCGGGTGGTGGACGAGGCGCTGGACTACCTGCTGCCGCTGTACCAGCCGGACCTGGTGCTCTACGACGCCGGAGTGGACGTGCACAAGGACGACGCCCTGGGCTACCTGAACCTCACCGACGCCGGCCTGGCCGCCCGCGACGAGCGCGTGATCGAACGCTGCCTGGCCCGCGACATCCCGGTGCTGGGGGTGATCGGCGGCGGCTACGACAAGGACCGCGCGGCCCTGGCGCGGCGCCACGGCATTCTCCACCACAGCGCGCAGCGGGTGTGGCAGCGCCTGGGCCTGGGCTGAGTTGTCCACGGCAACTGTGGAGCAACCTGTGGAAAAGCTGCGGGGAGTCTGCCCTGGCCCACGCCGGGCCTGGGCCGCAGCCGGATGTACGAAAGATGACCAGGCAGCATGCGGAGGAAAAGGTGCGACTTTTCCACGGATGCTGTGGAACCTCCTGTGGAAAAACTGCGGGGCATTCTCTACAGCCCAGTATTCACGGGCCTTCCAACCCAACGAACAAAATATGACCAGCACGCTTTTCGTAGGAGCGAGCTTGCTCGCGAACGGTGCCACGGCGGGGTTGGGGTTCGCGAGCAAGCTCGCTCCTACAGTCGGCCGGGCACGCTGGTTTGTCCCCGGAAGCTGTGGAGCCGCCTGTGGATATACTGGGTACAAACCTGTGACTTGCCCACGCGCCGGGGCCCCCGCGCAGCCGCCGGCGAATTGACCAGCCCCGGCCGCCAGCGGCTAGGCTAGAATGCGCGCCCTTTCCACCGACCATGCCCAGCCCATGACCGAGCACAGCTCCCTGCCCTCCCCCAGCGCCATCGTCATCGGCGGCGGCCCCGCCGGCCTGATGGCCGCCGAAGTGCTGGCCGGCGCCGGCGTGCGCGTGGCGCTGTACGACGCCATGCCCTCGGTGGGGCGCAAGTTCCTGCTGGCCGGCGTCGGTGGCATGAACATCACCCACTCCGAAGATCAGGCCGCCTTCGTCGGCCGCTACGGCGAGCGCCACGGGGAAATCGGCGCGCTGCTCGCGGGTTTCGACAGCCAGGCCCTGCGCGAGTGGATCCATGGCCTGGGGATAAATACCTTCGTCGGCACTTCCGGCCGCGTCTTCCCCACCGACATGAAGGCCGCACCCTTGCTGCGCGCCTGGCTCAAGCGCCTGCGCGACAGCGGCGTGGTTATCCACACCCGCAGCCGCTGGCAGGGCTGGGACGAACAGGGCCGCCTGCTGGTCGACGGCCCCGAAGGGCGCCAGGCCCTGCAGGCCGACGTGACCGTGCTGGCCCTGGGCGGCGGCAGCTGGCAACGCCTGGGTTCCGACGGCGCCTGGGTGCCGATGCTGCAAGAGCGCGGCGTGGCAGTCGCGCCCCTGCGGCCGTCGAACTGCGGCTTCGAGGTGGCGGGCTGGAGCGAGTTCTTCCGTGACAAGTTCGCCGGCGCGCCGGTCAAGCCGGTGGCCATGAGCCTGGAGGGCGAGGCGCCGCGCCAGGGCGAATTCGTGGTCACCGCCGGCGGCATCGAGGGCAGCCTGGTCTATGCGCTGTCCGCCGGCATCCGCGAGCGCATCGCCCGCGACGGCTCGGCCACCGTGTTGCTCGACCTGCTGCCGGGCCGCAGCGCCGAGCAGGTGGCGAAAGCCCTGGCCCAGCCGCGCGGCTCCAAGTCCATGGCCAACCACCTGCGCGGCCGCCTGGGCCTGGACGGCGTGCGCGCCGGCCTGCTGCGCGAGTTGTCCACAGCCGCCGACTACGCCGAGCCGCAGCGCCTGGCCGCGCTGATCAAGGCCCTGCCGCTGACGGTAGTGCGCCCGCGCCCGCTGGACGAAGCCATCAGCAGCGCCGGCGGCGTCACCTTCGAGGCTGTGGATAAGCAACTGATGCTGAACGCCCTGCCCGGCGTGTTCTGCGCCGGCGAGATGCTCGACTGGGAGGCACCCACCGGCGGCTACCTGCTCACCGCCTGCTTCGCCAGCGGCCGCGCCGCCGGCCTGGGCGCCTTGCGCTGGCTAAAACTAGAACCATAGTGCTAGATTGCGGATTCTCCCCAGCAGAGTCCGCGCCATGCCCCTGAGCTTCCGCCCGGCCCGCCCCGAGGACGTCGACGCCGCCGTCCCGCTGATCTACAGCTCCGGCCCCGATGCCTTCGACTACGCCTTCGCCCGCCCCGACCGCAACAGCGCCCAGGACTTCCTGCGCCACGCCTTCGTCCAGGGCGGCGGCCAGTTCGGCTGGCGCCAGCATACGGTGGGCGAACTGGATGGGCGGGTGGTGGCGGTGGGCACCGTGTTCGGCGGCGAGGCCAACCTCGGCTACCTGCTCGCCGCCAGCCGGCAGATATTCGGCTTCTTCGGCCTGGGCGCGGCGGCGGTGATCCGCCGTGGCCTGCAACTGGAGCGGATCATCTGCCCGCCGCCGAAACGGACGCTGTACCTCGCCCACCTCGGCGTGGCGCCGGAACTGCGCGGCGAAGGCCTGGGCAGCCAGTTGATCGACCACTTCCTCGAACGCGGCCGCCGCGCCGGCCTGCCCATGGCCGCCCTCGACGTGTCGGTGGCCAACCCGCGGGCCCAGGCGCTGTATGAACGCCAGGGCTTCACGGTGCAGGCCGAGCGCCACTCCGACCTGCCGGGCGTGGCCAGCCACCGCTACATGCAGCGCGCCCTCTGAGCCTGCGCTAGACTGCGCGCCAGCCGCCCGGCAGAGGCGGCAACCCACCGTGCCGGCCAGTGCCACGACAAGGAAGCGCCATGAGCAAGCTGAACAGCATCGAACTGAAAGTCTTCGTCCCGGCCCGCGACTACGCCCAGTCCCAGGCCTTCTACCGCGACCTGGGCTTCGCCAACCCGTGGAACTCGGAAGAGCTGAGCTACTTCCACCACGGCGACCACTGCGCCTTCCTGCTGCAGAACTTCTATGTGAAGGAATTCGCCGAGAACCTGATGCTGCACCTGCTGGTGGAGGACGCCGACACCTGGTGGCAGCGTCTGCGCGAGATCGATATCGCCGGGCGCCATGGGGTGCAGCTGGGGGAGCCGGAGGACCGGGCTTGGCGGATGCGGGATTTCACGCTGCATGATCCGAGCGGGGTGTTGTGGCGTATCGGCCACAATCTTGATTGAGCAGGGGCATGGCTTTTCGTAGGAGCGAGCTTGCTCGCGAACAGAGCTTTCCGGCGATTCCGCTGCCTTGGCCTGACTCCGCTCCCTCTCCCTAACCCTCTCCCTGAAGGGAGAGGGGACCGTTGGGCAGGGCTTGATGTTATGGCGTTAGCCGGCGGCTTCGGTGATTTCCGGCTTGTGCCAATTCTTCTCTCGGCACGGACAAGCCCCCTCTCCCTTCAGGGCGGGGCGCGCAGCCGAGGGCTGGGGAGAGGGTGCTCTTGAGGATGCACACCGAACCAACGCCGTTCGCGAGCAAACTCGCTCCTACAGGTACCACCCCCAAGGCTGGTCGGACACATACTCCGTCACCTGCTTCACCTCCAGATAATTCTCCAACCCCCACACCCCCAACTCCCGCCCGATCCCACTCTGCTTCATGCCCCCCCAGGGCGCCTGGGTGAAGGTCGGTTGCGAGCAGTTCACCCACACGATCCCCGCCCGCAACCCATCGGCCACCCTTGCGGCACGTTGCGGATCGCCAGACATCACCGCACCCGCCAGGCCGAAGCGGCTGTCGTTGGCCAGGCGCAGGGCCTCGGCTTCGGTCTTGAAGCGCTTCACGCAGAGCACCGGGCCGAAGATTTCCTCGCGCCAGACGATGGCGTTCTCCGCCGGCTCGTCGAAGATGGCCGGCTCGACGAACCAGCCCTCGTCCAGCCCCGCCGGGCGACGGCCGCCGGTGAGCAGGCGGGCGCCGCTGGCCTTGCCCTGCTCGATGAAGCCGAGCACCTTGTCGTACTGGCCCTGGCTGACCAGCGGGCCGAGCAGCACGCCCGGCTGCAGGCCGTTGCCGATGGTGATGGCGCGGGTGGCTTCCACCAGGCGTTCCAGCAGGCGCGGGGCGATGCCCTCCTGCACCAGCAGGCGCGAGGTGGCGCTGCACACCTGGCCCTGGTTCCAGAAGATGCCGAACAGGATCCACTCCACCGCCGCTTCCACGTCGCTGTCGTCGAAGACGATGAAGGCCGACTTGCCGCCCAGCTCCAGGCTGACGTTCTTGATGTCCTGGGCCGCCGCCGACATGATCTTCGCCCCGGTCGGCACGCTGCCGGTGAAGGCCAGCTTGTCCACGCCCGGGTGCTGGGCCAGCGGCCCGCCGGCGTCGGCCCCCAGGCCCGGCAGCACGTTGAGCACGCCGGCGGGCAGGCCGATGGCGTCGGCCGCGGCGGCCAGTTCCAGGGCGCTCAGCGGCGTCAGCTCGGACGGTTTGAGCACGCAGGTGGCGCCGGCGGCCAGGGCCGGGGCGACCTTCCAGGCGGCCATCAGCAGCGGGTAGTTCCAGGGGATGATCTGCCCGGCCACGCCCACCGGCTCGTGGCGGATGCGGCAGCGGAAGCGCTCGTCGGGCAGCGCCAGCGCCTGGTCCTGGCGGCCGTCCAGCTCGCGCGCAAGCTCGGCGTAGTAGCGGAAGCAGCCGATGGCGTCGGCCACGTCCCATTGCGCCTCGGGCAGCGGCTTGCCGTTGTCGCGCACTTCCAGTTCGGCCAGGGCGGCCTGGTTGCGCTCCAGTTCGTTGGCCAGGGCCTCCAGCCACTCGGCGCGCTCGCTGCCGCGGCTCTGCCCCCAGCCGCGGTTGAACGCCTGGCGCGCCGCGCGCACGGCGTGGTCGACGTCTTCCTCGGTGGCCGCCGGCACTTCGCGCAGCGGCCGGCCGCTGGCCGGGTCGAAGCTGGTGAAGGTGCCGCCCAGGTCCGGGCTCACCCATTGCCCATTGATGTACAGCTGGTCACGCATCGCTCGTCTCCTTGAATGCGGCCCTCAGGCGGCCTGTACGCCGGCGCGGCGGTTCTGCAGGTAGCGGGAGGTGAACAGCAGCGCCAGCGAGGCGCAGATGATCACCGTGGAAATGGCGTTGATCTCCGGGGTGATGCCGCGGCGGATCGAGGAGAAGATGTAGATCGGCAGCGTGGTCTCGGAGCCGGCGACGAAGAAGGCGATGATGAAATCGTCGAAGCTGAAGGTGAACGCCAGCAGGAAGCCGGCGAGGATGGCCGGGGCGATCTGCGGCAGGGTCACCCGGCGGAAGGTCTCCAGCGGCGGCGCGTAGAGGTCGGCGGAGGCTTCCAGCAGGGCCTTGTCCATGGCCTCGACGCGGGTGCGCACGATGACCATCACCAGCGCCATGGTGAACAGCGAGTGCGCCGCCACCACGGTGGGGAAGCCCATGCGCAGCTTCGGCAGGCCCATGTCCAGCGCCAGCAGCAGCGGGTTGAGCACGTCGAACAGGGTGATGAAGGCGATCAGCGTGGCAATGCCGATGACGATCCCAGGGACGATGATCGCGCAGTAGGTCAGCGCGTCGAACAGCAGGCGCACGCGCCGGCCCACGCGCTGCAGGCCGAACACCGCCAGGGTGCCGAAGAAGGTGGCGATCAGTGCCGAGCACAACGCGATCAGCGCGCTGTTGCCCAGAGCCTCCATGATGAAGGGGTTGCCGAAGGCGCGGCCGAACCACTGCACCGAGCAGCACTGGAAGCTCAGGGCGCTGCGCCCGGCGTTGAAGGCGAAGAGCATGATCAGCGCGATGGGCGCGTAGAGGAACAGGTACAGCGAGGTCGAATAGCCGCGCAGCCACATGTCAGAGCACCCCGTCGTTGCGCGGGCCGCCATAGCGCGCCGCGAGTTTCAGGTACAGGCCGATGATCGCCAGCATCATCGCCACCAGGGTCATGGCCACCGCGCTGCCGAACGGCCAGTTGCGCGATTGCAGGAACAGGTCGACCAGGGCGTTGCCGACGAAGAACACCTTGCCGCCGCCGAGGATGGCGGGGATCAGGAACTCGCCCATGAGCAGGATGAACACCAGCATCACCCCGGTGATGACGCCCGGCGCCGACAGCGGCAGGGTCACCCGGCGGAAGGTCTCGAAGGCGCTGGCGCCGAGGTCGCCGGAGGCTTCCAGCAGGCGCTTGTCGAGCTTCTCCAGGCTCACGTAGATGGGGAACACCATCAGCGGCAGGTAGCCGTAGACGATGCCGATCAGCACCGCCCAGGGCGTGTTGATCAGGCGCACGTCGGCGATCCCCAGGCTCTCCAGCAGCGCCGGGATGCCACGGCCGCTGAGGATGAAGATCCAGGCGTAGGTGCGGATCAGGAAGCTGGTCCAGAACGGCACTATCACCAGGGTCAGCAGCAGCGACTTGTTGCGCCGCACCTTCACCGCCAGGAAGTACGCCAGCGGGTAGGCCGCCAGCAGGCAGGCCAGGGTGCCCAGCGGCGCCAGGGTCAGGGTGTTCCAGAAGGCCTGGGCGCGCGAGCCGAGGTTGAGGTAGTTGTCCAGCGTCAGCCCGCCGCCGTAGCCGCCCACCGCGCTGCGCTCGCCGAAGCTGAAGACCAGGATGATCACCAGCGGCATCAACAGCAGCAGCAGGAACCACAGGGTGGAAGGCAGCAGCAGGAGCAGCGTGACGCGGCGGCCGAGGCTCCTCGCCGGAGCGGCCGCCGGCGTCGCAGCGGCCTGCAGGGGGGCGCTGACAGCGATGTTCATGTTCGATTCCCTACGCATTGAGTTGCATGGGCCCTCCCCTGCAGGAGCGAGCTTGCTCGCGAACATCGCCATGCCGAAGCGGTTCGCGAGCAAGCTCGCTCCTACGAAGGGCCGTCCTCAGGCGGCCTTGAAGCGCGCCATCAGCTCGGCCCGCGCCGGGCTGGTGAGGGTCGCCGCGGCGCCGAACTCCAGGGGCGAGAGGCGCTCGGCCGCCGGGTACATGATCGGGTCGTCGAGCATCTCCTTGGGCAGCAGCGCATCCACCCGCTTGTCGCCGCTGGGGTAGCCGTGGGCCAGGACCTCCAGCTTGTTGTGCTGCGGGTCGAGCAGGTAGTTGATGAAGGCGTAGGCGGCGTCGCGGTGCTCGGCGCCCTTGGGGATGGCGAAGAAGTCGCTCCAGATCTCGCCGCCTTCCTTGCCCAGCACGAAGGTCATGTCCGGGTTGTCGCGGTGCAGCTGCGAGGCGTCGCCGGTCCAGGCCATGGCCATCCAGGCATCGCCGTTGCGCAGCGAGGGCTGGATGTCGGAGTTGATGGCGAACAGGTGCGGCTTGGCCTTGATCAGCAGCTTCTCGGCCTCGGCCAGCTCCTTCTCGTCCACCGAGTTGAAGCTGTAGCCGTAGTACTTCAGGGCGTTGCCGATGGCGGTGAGCTGGTAGTCGTGGACGATGGTGCGGCCCGAGGCGCTGGTCAGCGTCAGGTCCCAGAACTGTTTCCACGAATCGAGGTTGTCCTTGATCCGGCTGGCGTCGTAGACGATGCCGGTGGTGCCCCAGTTCTTCGGCACCGCGTAGACCTTGCCGTCCACCGTGCCCTGGGCCATGAAGCGCTGCTCGAAGGCCTGGGCGTCGAAATTGGGGATGCGCGAGAGGTCCAGCGGCTCGATCAGCCCCAGCTTCACGTAGGTGCTGATGGTGTAGTTGGTCGGCACGAAGACGTCCCAGCCGCTGCCGCCGGCCTGCAGCTTGGCGAGCATCTCCTCGTTGGAGCCGAACACGTTCATCTGCACCCGCGCGCCGGTGGCCTTGGCGAAGGCGTCGAAGTTCTCCTGGCTGTGGTAGTTCGGCCAGGTGGCCAGGGTCACACGGTCGCCGAGGTTGCCGCTCTCGCCGGCGTAGGCCTTGCCCAGCAGCAGGCCCGGGGTGTTCGCCGCCACCACCGCCGCCGCCAGGCCCAGGCCGGTGCGGCCGAGGAACTCGCGGCGGGTGATGGAGCCGTTTTCCCAGCTGCGCATGGTTTTGATGAAAGTCTTCTTGTCCATCGTCACTCCCCGCCTGTCTGCTGTCGTTATGGTTGGTTCTTCGAAGGCCACGCAGGGCGCGGCCGCACTGCTCAGAGGCCCATGGCCAGGCCGCTGGCCTGGTTCCAGCCGACCTGCACCCGCGCGCCGTGCTCGAAGGCTTCGCCAGCCTCGGCGCCCTGGCGCGGCACGCGCACGCAGACGATGCCGAAGGCCTCGGTGCGCACCCGGTATTCGGTGAGGTTGCCCAGGTAGATGCGGTCTTCCACGCTGCCGCCCAGGCGCACCTCGCGGGCCAGCTCGGCGCCGGCGGCGGCGATGCCGACCAGCTCCGGGCGCACCGCGATGCAGCCTTCGCTCTGCGCCGCCAGGGCCGGGCCGGTGGGCGTCTGCGGGCTGCTCAGCTCCAGGCCGGCGGCGGTGGCGAGCACCACGCGGCCGCCGTCGATGCGGCGCACGGTGCCGCCGAACAGGTTGGATTCGCCGATGAAGTCGGCCACGTAGCGGCTCGCCGGCGTCTCGTAGAGGGCTTCGGGGGTGGCGGTCTGGATGATCAGGCCGTCCTTCATGATGCTGATGCTGTCGCTCATCGACAG
Organism: Pseudomonas sp. R3.Fl; assembly: GCF_023516765.1. Classification (NCBI taxonomy): domain Bacteria; kingdom Pseudomonadati; phylum Pseudomonadota; class Gammaproteobacteria; order Pseudomonadales; family Pseudomonadaceae; genus Pseudomonas; species Pseudomonas sp. R3.Fl. The sequence continues at coordinate 4,720,912 of NZ_JAMGSO010000001.1, read as the reverse complement.
CGCCTCTTCCTGGTCGTGGGTGACCAGCACGAAGGTGATGCCGACCTCGCGTTGCAGGCGCAGCAGCTCGGACTGCATTTCCTTGCGCAGCTTGCGGTCCAGCGCGGCCAGCGGTTCGTCGAGCAGCAACACGGTGGGCTTGTTGACCAGGGCACGGGCCAGGGCCACGCGCTGCTGCTGGCCGCCGGACAGCTCGTGGGGCTTGCGCGCGCCGAAGCCGGACAGGCGCACCATCTCCAGCGCCTCGTCGGCCATGCGCCGTTGCGCCGCGCGGTCCGGGCGCGGGGTGCGATAGCGCAGGCCGTAGGCGATGTTCTCGGCCACGCTCAGGTGCGGGAACAGCGCGTAGTGCTGGAACACCATGTTCACCGGGCGCCGGTGCGCCGGCACCCCGGCCACCGCCTGGCCGGCCAACAGCACCTCGCCTTCGCTGGGCTGCTCGAAGCCGGCGATCATGCGCAGGGTGGTGGTCTTGCCGCAGCCGGAGCTGCCGAGGAAGGAGTGGAAGGCGCCGCGGCGGACCCTGAAGTTCAGGCCGTTGACCGCCGGCACGCTGCCGTAGCGCTTGACCACGTTGCGGAACTCGATGTCGAAAGCCTGGCTGGAATCCATCGCCGCACGCCCCTTCGGTGGCTGTTCTTGTTGGCATCCACGCTAGCAACGGGGCTTTCGGGGTGTATATATCCCTCGGGGGATAGATGCCGGGCGCGCGGCCTACCGCCTCGGCACGGAGATGTTCGCGAGCAAGCTCGCTCCTACGAAAAGACGCCCTTGCCTCAGGCCGCGCGCCCCTGGGCAACGGCGGATAGCGATGAACCTGTAGGAGCGGGCCCTGCCCGCGATTTCGCGCGCAGGGCGCGCTCCTACATGGGCATGGCGTCGGCGATCAGCCCGTGGCGCGCATCTCGCCGGCGTCGTCCTGGCCGGCCAGCTCGCGGATGAACAGGCCGAGCAGCTCCGACTGGCTGCCGATGCCGAGCTTGGCGTAGATGTTCTTGCGGTGGATCTTCACCGTGCCGGGACTGATGTCCAGCTGCTCGGCCACCGAGGCGCTGGAGTGGCCGCGCAGCAGCAGCTGGACGATCTCCTGCTCGCGCGCGGTGAGCAGCTGGGCGCCGAACTGGTCGAAGGCCTCGCGGATCTTGTAGTCCAGGTCCTGCGCCGGGCGCGGCTGGGCGCGGCGCAGTTCCCAGGCTTCGCGCACCACCTGCTCCACCGCCGGGCGGGCGCAGTCCAGCAGTTGCATCTCGTCACGGCTGTAGGCCGGACTCGAAGTCTTGCGCATCAGCGACAGCACCGCCTTGGCGCCGCCGGCCAGGTCGACGAAGAAGGCGATCTCCTCGGTCAGGCCGGTCTGCTGGTAGTAGGTCTGGTAGTACTCGCCCAGGTAGAAGTGGTCCGGGGCGAACTGGCGCAGGCGCCACAGGCCCGGCGCCTGGTTGCGGGTGCAGGCGAGGTAGAAGGGGTCGAGCAGGTAGGGGCCGACCTGGTAGTCCTGCACGTAGACGTGGCGCACGTCCGCCGGGAAGGTGTCGAACAGGTCCAGCGGGCGGTGGTTGCCTTCGTAGACGAAGAGCACGAAGTGGTCCACCGGGCAGGCCTGCTGCAGCCACTGGCTGAGGCCGAGCAGGCGCGGGCGTCCGGGGGCGAGCGGGAGCAACTGGGCGAGCCCGGCGGTCCAGGCTTTGAGTTCCTTGTGGCGCATAGGCTGTCGTTCTTGTTGTGTGCGCGGTGCACACACTATAGGCGTTCAGAATTGCGCACGGAAATGCAGGTTTTGCGCCAGTATCCTGAAAGCCCGCCAGCCGTGGCCCGCAGCGGCAAGGCCGAGGGGCCGGCGCACCAGCGCGAGGCGCCCTGCCCCGCGCTAGCCCTCAGCGGCCCTTCGGCTTGCCCTTGCCGGCCGGCGCCTTGGCGAAGCCCGGCGCCTTGCGCACCGCCTTCACCTGGGGCTTGTCGGCCAGCAGGTCGCCCAGGTGGATATTGCCCGGCTTGGCCGCGGGCACCTTGGGCTGCTTGGGTTTCTTCGGCTTCTTCAGCACCTGCCCGCCGGGCGCGGTCTGCGGGACCCGGTGGTCCGGCTCGAAGCCCTCTTCCTCGCTGCGCGGCAGGGTCTGGCCGATCAGCGTCTCGATGGCCGCCAACTGCTGCACTTCGTCGGCGCACACCAGCGACAGGGCCTGGCCGCTGGCGCCGGCGCGGCCGGTGCGGCCGATGCGGTGCACGTAGTCCTCGGCGACGATGGGCAGGTCGAAGTTGACCACCAGCGGCATCTGGTCGATGTCCAGACCGCGGGCGGCGACGTCGGTGGCCACCAGGAAGTCCACCTCGCCGTCCTTGAACCGCTGCAGGGCGCGCAGGCGCGCCGGCTGCGGCTTGTCGCCGTGGATGGAGTCGGCGGCGATGCCTTCGGCCTGGAGCACGCCGACCAGTTCGTCGACGCCCTTGCGCGTCTTGGCGAACACCAGGGCCTGGCGCCAGCGGCGGGCCTGCAGCAGGTGCAGGAACAGTTCGGCCTTGCGCTTCTTGTCCACGGTGATCAGTTGCTGCTTCACCGTCTTCGCCGCGGTGTTGCGCGGCGCCACCTCGATGGACAGCGGGTCGCGCAGCAGGCCGCCGGCCATCTGGCGGATCGCCTCGGAGAAGGTGGCGGAGAACAGCAATGTCTGGCGCCGCTTCGGCAGCGCGGCGAACACTTCTTCCAGCTCGCGGGCGAAGCCCAGGTCGAGCATGCGGTCGGCCTCGTCCAGCACCAGCACCTGCAGCTGGGTGAATTTCAGGGCGTTCTGCCGGTACAGGTCGAGCAGCCGCCCGGGGGTGGCCACCAGCACGTCGACGCCCTTGCGCAGCTTCATCATCTGCGGGTTGATGCTCACCCCGCCGTAGGCCACCGCCGTGCGCAGCGGCACGTGCTGGCCATAGGCGCGGAAGCTGTCGTGCACCTGCTCGGCCAGCTCGCGGGTGGGCACCAGCACCAGGGCGCGCAGCGAGTTGGCGGCGACCTGCGGGCCTTCCTGCAGCAGCTTCTGCAGCAGCGGCAGGGCGAAGCCGGCGGTCTTGCCGGTGCCGGTCTGCGCCGCGGCCAGCAGGTCGCGGCCCTTGAGCACGGCGGGGATGGCCTGGGCCTGCACGGGGGTCGGGTTCTGGTAGCCGAGGCCGTCGAGGGCGCGCAGCAGGGGTTCGATCAGGCCGAGGGCGGCGAAGGTCATGGAGCACTCACGCAACGGAAGGGGAATGGGCGGCATTGTAGCCGCTAGTGGCGCAGCAGCAGCTCGCCCTCGATGGGCACGTAGCGCGTCGCCGAGCGAATCAGCGCCTGGGCTGTCAGGCCCGGCACGCCATAGGCGGCGGCCGTCTTGCCCTGGGCGCGGACGCGTTGCAGCAGCAGGTCGAAGTCGCCGTCGCCGGAGCACAGCACTATCTCGTCCACCCGCGCCACGGCGTCGAGCACGTCGATGGTGATGCCCACGTCCCAGTCGCCCTTGGCCGAGCCGTCGCTGCGCTGGATGTAGGGTTTGAGCTTCACCTCGAAGCCGAGGTTGCGGAGGATCTGCTGGAACTGCTGCTGGCGCGGGTCGCCACGGTCGATGGCGTAGGCGTAGGCCTCGACGATGCGGCCTTCGCGGCTCAACTCGCTCCACAGGGCGGCGTAGTTGAAATGGCAGCCGTAGGCCTGGCGAACCGTGTAGTAGAGGTTCTGCACATCGGCGAACAGGGCGAGGGTTTTCAACGGCGGCTCCGGATCAGGCGGTGGACGCGCATTATCGCAGCCCACCGCCGCGCCGCCAGCCCCGCGTCGTCGGCGCGGGGCTATCGATCAGCTGAACATGTCGCCGTCGTCGTCGAAGAAGCTGGAGTCGTCGGCGAATCCGCCATCGTCGTAGCCGGTGTCGGTGAAGCCGTTGTCGGCGTAGCGATCACCGTCGGGGAAGGACGGGTTGGAGTCGTCCAGCCCGGAGGATTGCGGGTCGAAATGCTCGGCCGGGACCTCTTCCTGGATCACCTCGACGATTTCCTGCGGCTGCGAGTGGTGGAACATGTTGGTCAGCAGGTCCGCCACCACCATGCCGCCGGCCACGCCTGCCGCCGTCTGCAGGGCGCCACGCAGGAAGCCGCCGCCCTGTGCCGGCGCGGCCTGGGGCGCGGCGGGGCGGAAGTCGTTGGGGTTGCTGGCGTAGTTGGCATTGGCGCCGGGCTGGGAGAAGCGCGTCTGGCCCCAGCCATCCGGGCGCTGTTGCGCTTGCTGGGGTTGCGCCGCCGCTTCGCGCTGGCCGCCGCCGAACAGGCCGGCGAGGAAGCCGCCGCTGCTGGGGCGGTTCTGCTGCTGGCTGGCGGCCTGGGCTTCGAGTTCCTTGACGCGCTGGTCCAGGCGCTTGATCGCCGCCTCCTGGATCAGCATCGCCTGCGCCATGTAGTAGGGCGCGGCCGGCTGGCGCACGAGGTGCCGGTTGATCTGCGCCTCGGCCTGGGCGTCGCGCGGCGCGGTTTGCCGCTCGGCTTCCTGCAGGCGGGTGAACAGGCCATCGATCAGGGTTTGCTCTTCGGAATTCATCTGGGGCCTCGAGTGAGCACCGGGGTGGGAACGATCACAAGATTGTGATCGGCCGGCGAAAAAACAAGTTCCGGTCGATGAAAACTTCTTCATCCGCGCTAGCGGGGGCTCTGGCCTGCGCCGCCGGGCTTGGGTTAGAGTCGATTGCCACCTGGTCCCCTAGACGAGCCGATGAATCCCATCTCCATCCTGCGCGATACCTGGTACTTCTTCAGCCGCCACATCGGCACGCTGCTGCCGCTCTGCCTGCCCTGGATCGTCCTGGAGACGCTCACCCAGCAACAGCTGAGCATGGCCGCCAATTCCCAGCAGTTCGCGCCCTGGGGCATGGCCGCCGGGTTGATCTTCTACCCCATCTACACCGCCAGCCTGCTGCTGTACCTGGTCGACTTCGGCGAGGGCCGCCAGCGTGGCGTCGGCGAACTGTGGCGCGCGGCGCTGCGCCTGTGGCCGGCCTTCGCCCTGCTCTCGGCGCTGAGTTCGCTGCTGATCGTCATCGGCCTGTCGCTGATGGTGCTGCCGGGCATCTACGTGATGATCAAGCTGGCCTTCGCCGAGGTGCTGCTGGTCAAGCGCGGCCTGCGCCCGATCGATGCCATGCGCGAGAGCTTCCGCCTCACCGGCGGGCACTTCTTCCTGCTGCTCAGCACCGTGCTGGTGATCCTCGCCCCCACCTGGGCCCTGCAGGGCTGGATCGAGCAACTGAGCGAGAACGCCCTCGGCTACAGCCTGGCGCTCAGCGCCCTCAGCGGCTTCTTCCAGTTGCTGCTGACCGTCGCCGCCTACCGCATCTACATCCTCGGCCCGGAGCGCGAGGAAGCCTGAGGCAGGCTCCGGCGCGGGCGGCTAACCTTGTCTCTCCCGACCGCGCCAGGAACCTGCCATGAGCGACGACAACAGCCCGCCGAGCTGCATCTCCCACGTGTCCATCGGCACCAATGACTACGACCGCGCCCGCGCCTTCTATGACGCGGTGCTGGCCACGCTCGGCTGCCGCCGGGTGATGGAACACCCCGGCGCCGTGGCCTATGGCCGCGAGTTCCCGGAGTTCTGGGTGCAGACGCCGCTGGACGGAGCCCCGGCCAGCGTCGGCAACGGTACCCACATAGGCTTCATCGCCGACAGCCGCGAAGCGGTGGATGCCTTCCACGCCGCCGCTCTGGCCGCCGGCGGTCACGACGATGGCGCTCCGGGCCCTCGCCCGCACTATGGCGAGCCCTACTACGGCTGCTTCGTCCGCGACCCGGACGGGCACAAGATCGAGGCCACCTTCTGGGACCTGGGCAAGGCCGTGCCGCACACCCACTGACGGGCCCGGCTCAGCGCCGGCTCGGCTTCAGCCCGGACATGCGCGGCACCAGCAGGCGCTCGAACAGCCAGGGGCAGTAACGGGCCAGGATGCGCGCGCGCCAGTTGACGTTGGACAGCACCAGCAGGCGCTTGCGCTGCAGGGCGCCCTGGTAGATCGCCTCGGCCACGTCGCGCGGGGAAGCCACTTCGCTGCCCAGCACCACGGCCGGCTGGCGGATCACCGAGCCGTCGCCGACCAGGGCGTTCTTGCGCAGGTCGGTGGCGGTGAAGCCGGGGCAGGCGAGGGTCACCGAGACGCCGGTGCCCTCCAGTTCCATGCGCAGGGTGTCGAACAGGCCATGCAGTGCATGCTTGCTGGCGTTGTAGGCGCTGCGATAGAGCAAGGGGGCGAAGCCGGTCAGCGAACTGAGCACGACGATCTGCCCCTGGCGGGCGATCAGGCTGGGCAAGGCCGCCCGGGTGCAATGCAGGGCGCCGTAGAAATTCACCGCCATCACCCGCTGGAACACCTTCAGGTCGGTCTCGGCGAACAGGCTGCGGTGGGTGATGCCGGCGTTGTTGATCAGCACGTCGATGCCGCCGAAGCGTTCGATGGCGACGGCCACGGCCTGCTCCACCGCGGCGGGCTCGGTGATGTCGCAGCGCAGCCCCAGGGCCTCGACGTTGAGGTGCTGCTGCAGGTGCTGCACCAGGCTGTCGAGCGCGGCCTGGTCCAGGTCGAGGATCACCGGCCTGGCGCCAGCCTGGGCGAAGCGCAAGACCAGCGCACGGCCGATGCCCGAGCAGCCGCCGGTCACCAGGACCGTCTTGTGCAGGTAGACCTTGCTGGAGAAGACCTTGCGTGGCATGTGCAGAGCCCTCGGCCAGGCGCGGGTGCGGCCGGTTGCCCCTCAAGCATAGCCCCGTGGCGGTCACGCTCCGGCTGCCCCGTGTGCCGCTGGTCGCAGCCCTTGAATGTCGCCGCCGCTTTGCCGGCCGCGGACTGGACAAGCCCCGGTTGGCGACTCATGCTCAATGCAGACACCAACACAAGAACGATAAAGGTGCGGCGCAGCAATGCTCAAGAAACTCCTGTTCCCATTGGCCTCATCGCTGCTTCCGGCGTCGCTGGCCCATGCCCTGCCAGGCCCAGCCGGTGGCCCCCAGTCGCTGGCGGTCGGCTATTACGAGTTCCCGCCGTACATCTATACCGACGATGACGGCAGCACCCAGGGCGAAGGTGCCGAGCTGATCCGCAAGCTGCTGCGCCAGGCAGGCTACCGCGCCGAACTCCGGGCCCTGCCCAGTGCCCGCCTCTACCAGGGCCTGCGCGATGGCAGCGTACAACTGTGGGCCGGGGCCCCCGGCAAGCCCGAGCTGGCCGAAAGCACCCTGGAGTGCGAGCACGTGCTCGGCCAAGTCACCCTCAACCTCTATCGCCTGGCGTCCCATCCCGCCCCGCGCCTGCCCCAGGGCCTGGCCGGCAGCCGGGTGATCCTGATCAGCGGCTACAGCTACTGGCGGCCCGCCACCCAGTTGCTGGACGACCCGCGGCTCAACCTGGAGGTCCACCGCACCACCACCCACAGCGCGGCGCTGCAGATGCTGCTGCGCGACCGCGGCGACTACCTGCTGGACTACCAGGCCCCGGTGGAAGAAGCCCGCAACGCCGCCGGCCTGCCGCCGCTGGCCTACGACACCCTCTACCGTCTACCGTTGAAACTCATCGTCTCCCGTCGCACGCCCGATGCCGAACAACTCCGCCAGCGCCTGGACCAGGCATTCGAGCAGTTGAGTGCGAAGGGGGAGAAGGTAGAGCTGAACTAGGGCCGGGGCGGGGGCGTTCCGTGTAGGAGCGCCCCATGGGCGCGAATCGCGGACAGAGTCCGCTCCTACGTTGCCGGCGAACATGTCTTTTCGTAGGAGCGAGGGGGACGCCTAGTTCTTGCTCGCGAACAGACTCCGCCACGGGGCTCATTCGCGAGCAAGCTCGCTCCTACGAAGAGCACCTCGGCACAGCCCGTAGACAATTGCTCCTACGGGCGCAGGAGACACACCCTCGTAGGATGGCGTTGAGCGCAGCGATACCCATCACCATGGCCCCGCCCCACTGTAGGAGCGGGCCCTGCCCGCGATATCGCGCGCAGGGCGCGCTCCTACAAGGGGAATGCAATGGCGCGGGTATCTGCTCCCATCGCCCCGGCTTTTCCGCGCCCAAAAGCAAAACCCCCGACCAGCCAGGCTGATCAGGGGTTTTGGGATAGGTGCTTGACGATGACCTACTCTCACATGGGGAAACCCCACACTACCATCGGCGATGCGTCGTTTCACTGCTGAGTTCGGGATGGGATCAGGTGGTTCCAACGCTCTATGGTCGTCAAGCAATTCTTTCGGATGCTCGTGGCTTGCGCACACGCTCATCCAGATTCGGGTATGTGACAGATCTTCTTTGCGGTTCACACGAACTTTCGGTTCGTCGACTTCACCGTCTAACACACAAATTGTTTGGGTGTTATATGGTCAAGCCTCACGGGCAATTAGTATCGGTTAGCTCAACGCCTCACAGCGCTTACACACCCGACCTATCAACGTCGTAGTCTTCGACGGCCCTTCAGGGGAATCAAGTTCCCAGTGAGATCTCATCTTGAGGCTAGTTTCCCGCTTAGATGCTTTCAGCGGTTATCTATTCCGAACATAGCTACCCGGCAGTGCCACTGGCGTGACAACCGGAACACCAGAGGTTCGTCCACTCCGGTCCTCTCGTACTAGGAGCAGCCCCTCTCAAATCTCAAACGTCCACGGCAGATAGGGACCGAACTGTCTCACGACGTTCTAAACCCAGCTCGCGTACCACTTTAAATGGCGAACAGCCATACCCTTGGGACCGGCTTCAGCCCCAGGATGTGATGAGCCGACATCGAGGTGCCAAACACCGCCGTCGATATGAACTCTTGGGCGGTATCAGCCTGTTATCCCCGGAGTACCTTTTATCCGTTGAGCGATGGCCCTTCCATACAGAACCACCGGATCACTAAGACCTACTTTCGTACCTGCTCGACGTGTCTGTCTCGCAGTCAAGCGCGCTTTTGCCTTTATACTCTGCGACCGATTTCCGACCGGTCTGAGCGCACCTTCGTACTCCTCCGTTACTCTTTAGGAGGAGACCGCCCCAGTCAAACTGCCCACCATACACTGTCCTCGATCCGGATAACGGATCAGAGTTAGAACCTCAAGCATGCCAGGGTGGTATTTCAAGGTTGGCTCCACGCGAACTGGCGTCCACGCTTCAAAGCCTCCCACCTATCCTACACAAGCAGGCTCAAAGTCCAGTGCAAAGCTACAGTAAAGGTTCACGGGGTCTTTCCGTCTAGCCGCGGATACACTGCATCTTCACAGCGATTTCAATTTCACTGAGTCTCGGGTGGAGACAGCGCCGCCATCGTTACGCCATTCGTGCAGGTCGGAACTTACCCGACAAGGAATTTCGCTACCTTAGGACCGTTATAGTTACGGCCGCCGTTTACCGGGGCTTCGATCAAGAGCTTCGCTTTCGCTAACCCCATCAATTAACCTTCCGGCACCGGGCAGGCGTCACACCCTATACGTCCACTTTCGTGTTTGCAGAGTGCTGTGTTTTTAATAAACAGTCGCAGCGGCCTGGTATCTTCGACCGGCGTGGGCTTACGCAGTAAATACTTCACCCTCACCGGCGCACCTTCTCCCGAAGTTACGGTGCCATTTTGCCTAGTTCCTTCACCCGAGTTCTCTCAAGCGCCTTGGTATTCTCTACCCGACCACCTGTGTCGGTTTCGGGTACGGTTCCTAGTTACCTGAAGCTTAGAAGCTTTTCCTGGAAGCATGGCATCAACCACTTCGCTCTCTAAAAGAAAGCTCGTCATCAGCTCTCGGCCTTGAACACCCGGATTTGCCTAAGTGTCCAGCCTACAACCTTAAACTTGGACAACCAACGCCAAGCTGGCCTAGCCTTCTCCGTCCCTCCATCGCAGTAACTAGAAGTACAGGAATATTAACCTGTTTCCCATCGACTACGCATTTCTGCCTCGCCTTAGGGGCCGACTAACCCTGCGTCGATTAACGTTGCGCAGGAACCCTTGGTCTTTCGGCGTGGGAGTTTTTCACTCCCATTGTCGTTACTCATGTCAGCATTCGCACTTCTGATACCTCCAGCAAGCTTCTCAACTCACCTTCACAGGCTTACAGAACGCTCCTCTACCGCGCATCTTACGATGCACCCGTAGCTTCGGTGTGTGGTTTGAGCCCCGTTACATCTTCCGCGCAGGCCGACTCGACTAGTGAGCTATTACGCTTTCTTTAAAGGGTGGCTGCTTCTAAGCCAACCTCCTAGCTGTCTAAGCCTTCCCACATCGTTTACCACTTAACCACAACTTTGGGACCTTAGCTGACGGTCTGGGTTGTTTCCCTTTTCACGACGGACGTTAGCACCCGCCGTGTGTCTCCCACGCTGACACTTCCAGGTATTCGGAGTTTGCATCGGTTTGGTAAGTCGGGATGACCCCCTAGCCGAAACAGTGCTCTACCCCCTGGAGTGATACGTGAGGCGCTACCTAAATAGCTTTCGAGGAGAACCAGCTATCTCCGAGCTTGATTAGCCTTTCACTCCGATCCACAAGTCATCCCCTACCTTTTCAACGGGAGTGGGTTCGGTCCTCCAGTCAGTGTTACCTAACCTTCAACCTGCTCATGGATAGATCGCCCGGTTTCGGGTCTATACCCAGCGACTAAACGCCCTATTAAGACTCGCTTTCGCTACGCCTCCCCTATTCGGTTAAGCTCGCCACTGAATATAAGTCGCTGACCCATTATACAAAAGGTACGCAGTCACCCAACAAAGTGGGCTCCCACTGCTTGTACGCATACGGTTTCAGGTTCTATTTCACTCCCCTCTCCGGGGTTCTTTTCGCCTTTCCCTCACGGTACTGGTTCACTATCGGTCAGTCAGTAGTATTTAGCCTTGGAGGATGGTCCCCCCATGTTCAGACAACGTTTCACGTGCGCCGTCCTACTCGATTTCACTTCCTAGAACCTTTCACATACGGGGCTATCACCCACTATGGCCGCACTTTCCAGAGCGTTCTGTTAGATTCTAAGAAGCTTAAGGGCTAGTCCCCGTTCGCTCGCCACTACTAAGGGAATCTCGGTTGATTTCTGTTCCTCAGGGTACTTAGATGTTTCAGTTCCCCTGGTTCGCCTCACACACCTATGGATTCAGTGTATGATAACCAGCTTGTGCTGGCTGGGTTCCCCCATTCAGAGATCTCCGGATCAAAGTCTGTTTGCCGACTCCCCGAAGCTTATCGCAGGCTACCACGTCTTTCATCGCCTCTGACTGCCAAGGCATCCACCGTATGCGCTTCTTCACTTGACCATATAACCCCAAGCAATCTGGTCATACGTCTCGAACGTGAAGACGACATTCGCCGAAAATTCGCGCTTGAACTCGCAAATTTTACCTTGACTTGAATGATCACCAGTGAAAGAGATCATTCAGTCTACTTCTATCACATACCCAAATTTTTAAAGAACGGTTCCGGTACAAAGACCAGACAGCAAGGTTCGTTCTATCGAACATTCCTGTCTGAGCTTTACGACGATTGCGGAAGATGGTGGAGCCAAGGAGGATCGAACTCCTGACCTCCTGCGTGCAAAGCAGGCGCTCTCCCAGCTGAGCTATGGCCCCATCAGATCAAGGCACCACCACAACAATTGGTGGGTCTGGGCAGATTCGAACTGCCGACCTCACCCTTATCAGGGGTGCGCTCTAACCAACTGAGCTACAGACCCAATCGTCTAACCAGTGAATCAAGCAATTCGTGTGGGAGCTTATGAGTAAGCTAGGATCTTCGATTAAGGAGGTGATCCAGCCGCAGGTTCCCCTACGGCTACCTTGTTACGACTTCACCCCAGTCATGAATCACTCCGTGGTAACCGTCCCCCTTGCGGTTAGACTAGCTACTTCTGGAGCAACCCACTCCCATGGTGTGACGGGCGGTGTGTACAAGGCCCGGGAACGTATTCACCGTGACATTCTGATTCACGATTACTAGCGATTCCGACTTCACGCAGTCGAGTTGCAGACTGCGATCCGGACTACGATCGGTTTTCTGGGATTAGCTCCACCTCGCGGCTTGGCAACCCTCTGTACCGACCATTGTAGCACGTGTGTAGCCCTGGCCGTAAGGGCCATGATGACTTGACGTCATCCCCACCTTCCTCCGGTTTGTCACCGGCAGTCTCCTTAGAGTGCCCACCATAACGTGCTGGTAACTAAGGACAAGGGTTGCGCTCGTTACGGGACTTAACCCAACATCTCACGACACGAGCTGACGACAGCCATGCAGCACCTGTGTTCCGATTCCCGAAGGCACTCCCGCATCTCTGCAGGATTCCGGACATGTCAAGGCCAGGTAAGGTTCTTCGCGTTGCTTCGAATTAAACCACATGCTCCACCGCTTGTGCGGGCCCCCGTCAATTCATTTGAGTTTTAACCTTGCGGCCGTACTCCCCAGGCGGTCGACTTATCGCGTTAGCTGCGCCACTAAGATCTCAAGGATCCCAACGGCTAGTCGACATCGTTTACGGCGTGGACTACCAGGGTATCTAATCCTGTTTGCTCCCCACGCTTTCGCACCTCAGTGTCAGTATCAGTCCAGGTGGTCGCCTTCGCCACTGGTGTTCCTTCCTATATCTACGCATTTCACCGCTACACAGGAAATTCCACCACCCTCTACCGTACTCTAGTCAGGCAGTTATGGATGCAGTTCCCAGGTTGAGCCCGGGGATTTCACATCCATCTTACCAAACCACCTACGCGCGCTTTACGCCCAGTAATTCCGATTAACGCTTGCACCCTTCGTATTACCGCGGCTGCTGGCACGAAGTTAGCCGGTGCTTATTCTGTTGGTAACGTCAAAACAGCAAGGTATTAACTTACTGCCCTTCCTCCCAACTTAAAGTGCTTTACAATCCGAAGACCTTCTTCACACACGCGGCATGGCTGGATCAGGCTTTCGCCCATTGTCCAATATTCCCCACTGCTGCCTCCCGTAGGAGTCTGGACCGTGTCTCAGTTCCAGTGTGACTGATCATCCTCTCAGACCAGTTACGGATCGTCGCCTAGGTGAGCCATTACCCCACCTACTAGCTAATCCGACCTAGGCTCATCTGATAGCGTGAGGTCCGAAGATCCCCCACTTTCTCCCGTAGGACGTATGCGGTATTAGCGCTCCTTTCGGAACGTTGTCCCCCACTACCAGGCAGATTCCTAGGCATTACTCACCCGTCCGCCGCTGAATCCAGGAGCAAGCTCCCTTCATCCGCTCGACTTGCATGTGTTAGGCCTGCCGCCAGCGTTCAATCTGAGCCATGATCAAACTCTTCAGTTCAATACTGATCGGGTTTTGAGAAAACCCTAAACCTGGCTCAGCAATCGCAAAAAACTCTCGAATTCACGAGTGTTACTTGTGATGCTGATAATCTTGCGATCACCAGTCTTAGCTCACAAGCACCCACACGAATTGCTTGATTCAACTTGTTAAAGAGCAGTTGGTTGATTCTCTCGTCTCAACCGAGGCCGCGCATTCTACGCTAACCTCTTATTTCGTCAAGCGTTATTTTCAGAATTTTTCGTTCCTACTCAACCGCTTGCACTGTCGATCGGCCGGAGCTTCTCGTCAGCGGGAGGCGCATTTTACAGCGATCAAACTCACTGTCAAGCACCTCGGCGATCTTCCTTTTGGCTCGCTGCCGGAGCAGCTGTCGAACCCAAAGGCGGCAAGTGAATCACCTGCCTGATCACCACTCTCAACTTCGAACCTGCTTAAGTGCTTGATTTACAAGCTCTTTCAGCGCTTCGTCGCTGGGAGTGGTGCGCATTATAGGGACTTCAAAATGCCCGTCAACACTTTTCTGAAAGAATCTTCAGCGGGATGCGAAACGGGCCCGCAGCGCCGGCAATTGCCGCGCCACCGGCGGCAGGCGCAGCAACAGCAGGAATACGCCTATGGCTGCATATAGCGACCAGCGCTCGATGTCCGAACGCACGACCCACAGCATATGCAGAAGCCCCAGGGCGAGAATGACATAGACCAGCCGATGCAGTTTCTTCCAGCCGCTGCCCAGTTTGCGCATGCTGTATTTATTAGAGGTGAGAGCCAGCGGCAACAGGCCCAGGAAACCCAGGGTCCCGACGATGATGTAGGGCCGCTTGCGTAATTCGACGCCCAGTTGCGTCCAGTCCAGACCGAGGATGAACACCAAGTAGGCGCACAGGTGCAGGCATATATAGGCGAAACACCACAGACCGAGCTGCCGGCGCACCAGGATCCAGCCGTTCCAGCGCGTCAGCTTCTGCAGCGGGGTCATGGCCAGGGTCAGCAGCAACAAGACCAGGCCGCCCTGCCCCAGGTTGTCGACCAGCACCTTGCCCGGATCGGGCCCCAGGGCAAAGATCCAGGCCTGGTACAGCCAATAGAGCGGTGGCGACAGCGCCAGCAGGAATACGCTGGCGCGCCAGATGGGGTTGCGCATCTGCATCAGTAGTTCTTCCTCAGGTCCATCCCCGCGTACAGCGAGGCCACTTCGTCGGCGTAGCCGTTGAACATGAGGGTGGGACGAACATTGGGGCTGAATAGTCCGCTGGGCAGGCGCCGCTCGCGAGCCTGGCTCCAGCGCGGGTGGTCCACCGTCGGGTTGACGTTGGCGTAGAAGCCGTACTCGTCGGGCGCCAGGCTTTCCCAGGTGGTCTTCGGCTGTTCGGCGACGAAGCTGATGCGGATGATCGACTTGGCGCCCTTGAAACCGTATTTCCACGGCACGATCAGGCGCAGCGGCGCACCATTCTGGTTGGCCAGGATGCGGCCGTACATGCCCACGACGAGAATCGCCAGCGGGTGCATGGCTTCGTCCATCCGCAGGCCCTCCACGTAGGGCCAGTCGATCAGGGCGAAGTTGGATTGCACGCCGGGCATGCGCTCGCGATCGACCAGGGTTTCGAAGCGCAGGTACTTGGCGTTACCGGTGGGCTCGACTCGCTTGATCAGTTCCGACAGCGGGAAGCCGATCCAGGGGATGACCATGGACCAGGCCTCCACGCAGCGCAGGCGATAGATGCGCTCTTCCAGTTGGTAGGGCTTGATGAAGTCCTCGAGGGCATACTTGCCGGGCTTCGCCACCTCGCCATCGATCACCACCGACCAGGGCTCGGTCTTCAGCGCGCCGGCGTTGGCAGCCGGGTCGCCCTTGTCCGGGCCGAACTCGTAGAAGTTGTTGTAAGTGGTCGCATCCTTGAAGGGGGTGATGCTCTCCCCTTGCACGGTGACGGCATCCCATTTGATCGAGGGCAGCTTTTCGCTGAACCAGCCCGGCGTGCTGGCCGCGGCCTCGACCTCGGCATAGCGGGAAGGATCGGCCAACCCCATGGCCGGCAGACCGGCAAGGGCGGCGCCTGCCGCGCTGGCGGCAAGGAAACGGCGGCGGGAAAGATAGAGGGCTTCGGGAGTGACTTCCGACTCGTGGCAAGCGGAAGGTCGGGCAATACGGATCAGCATGGCGGGCTCCGCAACGACTGGCTGTGTGCGCCAATAGACTGCGGAGCCCGGGGGAAATTACATCAGCTCGGGCGGCGACGGCGGCGCAATTGCAACAAGTATTGCACTGGACCGGACGCGGCATAAGCGAGGAACAGCAGCAGCAGGATGCGTGGCGGGTCGGTGAAGACCACGGCGAAGGCCAGCACCACGATCAGGATCGCCATGAACGGCACGCGGCCGCGCAGGTCGAGGTCCTTGAAGCTGTAGTACTTGATGTTGCTGACCATCAGCATGCCGGCGGCGGCAACCATCAGCGCGACCAGCAGGGAAACCTTGGCGCCCTGGATGTCGAAGTCGGCGAAGGCCCACACGGTGCCGGCCACCAGGGCCGCGGCGGCCGGGCTGGCCAGACCGATGAAGTAGCGTTTGTCGGCCTTGCCCACCTGGGTGTTGAAGCGCGCCAGGCGCAGCGCGGCGCCGGCCACATAGATGAAGGCGACCATCCAGCCGACCTTGCCCAGGCTGCTCAGCGCCCATTCGAAGGCGACCAGCGCCGGGGCCACGCCGAAGGCGACCATGTCCGACAGCGAGTCGTACTCGGCGCCGAACGCGCTCTGGGTGTTGGTCAGCCGCGCGACGCGGCCGTCCAGGCCATCCAGGACCATGGCGACGAAGATGGCGATGGCGGCATTGGAGAAATCGCCGCTCATGGCGTTGATGATGGCGTACAGGCCGGTGAACAGCGCCGCGGTGGTGAACAGGTTGGGCAGCAGGTAGATGCCGCGGTGGCGGACCTTGCGGCCGTCGGCGTCGTGCCCTTCCTCGACGTGCTCGTCGATGGGCAGCAGGCTTTCGGTTTCTTCGGAGGCCTTGTTCGGCTCCTCGGGACCTTCACTCATGGAGACTTCCTTAGGGAACTCAGCGGAAAAAGATCGAGCGCGGGGCACGGACGCCCGGGCGCACAGGCTTTATACCAGAACCCTGCGCAAGAACGAAAAAACGCGGCCGGGGCCGCGTTTCTTCGAGTGTCGCTAAGCCCTTAGTTCTTGGACTTGTCGACGATCTTGTTGGCAGCGATCCAGGGCATCATGGCGCGCAGCTGCTCACCGATGACTTCGATGCCGTGAGCGGCGTTGTTACGGCGCTTGGCGGTCATCGATGGGTAGTTGGTGGCGCCTTCGGAGATGAACATCTTGGCGTATTCGCCGTCCTGGATGCGCTTCAGAGCGTTGCGCATGGCCTGACGGGATTCGGCGTTGATCACTTCCGGACCGGTCACGTACTCGCCGTATTCGGCGTTGTTCGAGATCGAGTAGTTCATGTTGGCGATGCCGCCTTCGTACATGAGGTCGACGATCAGCTTCAGCTCGTGCAGGCACTCGAAGTAGGCCATTTCCGGCGCGTAGCCGGCTTCGACCAGGGTTTCGAAACCGGCTTTCACCAGCTCGACGCAACCGCCGCACAGAACGGCCTGCTCGCCGAACAGGTCGGTTTCGGTCTCGTCCTTGAAGGTGGTTTCGATGATGCCGGTACGGCCGCCGCCGACGCCGCAGGCGTAGGACAGGGCGACGTTCTTGGCATTGCCCGAAGCGTCCTGGTAGATGGCGATCAGGTCAGGGATGCCGCCGCCCTTGACGAACTCGGAGCGCACGGTGTGGCCCGGGGCCTTCGGCGCGATCATGATCACATCGAGGTCAGCGCGCGGTACGACCTGGTTGTAGTGAATGGAGAAGCCGTGGGCGAAGGCCAGGGTAGCGCCCTTCTTCAGGTTCGGCTCGATCTCGTCCTTGTACAGGCGGCCCTGGAACTCGTCCGGGGTCAGGATCATCACCAGGTCGGCGGCGGCGACGGCGCTCGGCACGTCAGCCACTTTCAGGCCATGGTTCTGCGCCTTGACGGCGGACGGCGAGCCCGAACGCAGGCCGACGGTGACGTCGACGCCGGAGTCTTTCAGGTTGCAGGCATGGGCGTGGCCCTGGGAACCGTAACCGATGATGGCAACTTTCTTGCCCTGGATGATGGAGAGGTCACAGTCTTTATCGTAGAAAACGCGCATTTGGGTAATCCCCTGGTCTAGTGGCCTCGTGGGCCGTCTTTCAAATTCAGATGCTGAGAGTCTTGTCGCCGCGGGCGATGCCGGTCACGCCGGTCCGCACCGTCTCGATGATCGCAGCGGTACCGATGGCCTGGATGAAGCTGTCGAGCTTGTCGCTGGTGCCGGCCAGCTGCACGGTGTAGACGCTGCTGGTGACGTCGACGATCTGACCGCGGAAGATGTCGGTGGTGCGCTTGACCTCGGCGCGCTGGGCGCCGGTGGCCTTGATCTTCACCAGCATCAGCTCGCGCTCGATGTGGGCGCTTTCCGACAGGTTCACCAGCTTCACCACCTCGATCAGCTTGTTGAGGTTCTTGGTGATCTGCTCGATGACTTCGTCATGCCCGGCCGTGGTCAGGGTGAGGCGCGACAGGGTCGGGTCCTCGGTCGGCGCCACGGTCAGGGTCTCGATGTTGTAGTTGCGCTGGGAGAACAGGCCGACCACGCGGGACAGCGCGCCGGGTTCGTTTTCCAGCAGCAGGGAAATGATGTGTCGCATGATCAGGTACGCTCCGTCTTGCTCAGCCACATGTCTCGCATCGAACCGCCGCGGATCTGCATCGGATAGACGTGCTCGCTGGTGTCGACCTGGATGTCGAGGAAGACCAGGCGGTTCTTCATGGCGAACGCCTCTTCCATCTTCGGCTTCAGGTCCTTGAGGTCGGTGATGCGCATACCGACGTGGCCATAGGCCTCGGCCAGCTTGACGAAGTCAGGCAGGGATTCCATGTAGGAGTGCGAGTAGCGGCTGTTGTACTGCATGTCCTGCCATTGGCGGACCATGCCCAGCGCACCGTTGTTCAGGTTGACGATCTTCACCGGCAGGTCGTACTGCAGGCAGGTCGACAGCTCCTGGATGTTCATCTGGATGCTGCCTTCGCCGGTCACGCAGGCCACGTCGGCCTCCGGGAAGTTCAGCTTCACGCCCATGGCCGCGGGGAAACCGAAGCCCATGGTGCCCAGGCCGCCGGAGTTGATCCAGCGGTTGGGCTTGTTGAAGCGGTAGTACTGGGCGGCGAACATCTGGTGCTGGCCCACGTCGGAGGCCACGAAGGCGTCGCCGCCGGTGACTTCCCAGAGGGTCTCGATGACGCTCTGCGGCTTGATGATGCTGCCGTCGCCCTTGTCGTAGGGGAACAGGCCGCGGTTGCCGCGCCACTCGTCGATCTGCTTCCACCAGGCGGCCAGGGCTTCCTTGTTCGGGGTCTCGCCGATTTCCTTGAGGATGGTGGCCATCTCGGCCAGCACGCTGTCCACCGGGCCGACGATCGGGATGTCGGCCTTGACGGTCTTGGAGATCGAGGCCGGGTCGATGTCGACGTGGATGATCTTGGCGTTCGGGCAGAACTTGGCGGCGGTCTCGCCGTTGATGACGCGGTCATCGAAGCGCGCGCCGACGGCGAAGATCACGTCCGCGTGGTGCATCGCCAGGTTGGCGGTGTAGCTGCCGTGCATGCCGAGCATGCCGACGAACTGGCGGTCGTTGCCGGGGAAGCCGCCCAGGCCCATGAGGGTGTTGGTCACCGGGACGTTGAGCAGGCGCGCCACTTCGGTCAGCGGCTCGGAAGCGTTGCCCATGATGACGCCGCCACCGGAATAGATGATCGGGCGCTTGGCGGCCAGCAGCAGCTCGGCGGCCTTGCGGATCTGGCCGGAGTGGCCGCGGACCGCGGGGCTGTAGGAGCGCAGCTTGACCTTCTTCGGGTAGGCGTACTCGAACTTCTGCGTCGGGTCGCCCATGTCCTTCGGAATGTCGATCACCACCGGGCCCGGACGGCCGGACTGGGCGATGTAGAAGGCCTTCTTGATGACCTCGGGGATTTCCGAAGGGTGCTTGATGATGAAGCTGTGCTTCACGATCGGCCGGGAAATGCCGACCATGTCGGTTTCCTGGAAGGCGTCGGTGCCGACCATGTTGCTCGACACCTGGCCGGAGATCACCACCATCGGGATGGAGTCCATGTAGGCGGTGGCGATGCCGGTGATGGCGTTGGTCGCGCCGGGGCCGGAGGTCACCAGGACCACGCCGGGCTTGCCGGTGGCGCGCGCATAGCCGTCGGCCATGTGGGTAGCGGCCTGCTCGTGACGCACGAGGACGTGGGTCACGTCGTTCTCTTTGAAGAGAGCGTCGTAGATGTGCAGGAGGGCACCGCCCGGGTACCCGTAGATGTACTTAACGCCTTCGTCACGCAACGAGCGGACGACCATTTCAGCGCCGGATAAAAGCTCCACGTTGTCACCTCTAGAACGCTAAACGATCTCCCAGGGGCGGGGGACCGAAACTTGGTTGGCTGCCCGGCAGACAATTGGGCGAATGTAATCGCCGGCTACGTCGACTGCCGAATGAGCAGAACTTGGAGGCGCACCTGGTGTGTTACGGAGGGCCTCCACCCAGCGCGAGGTAACGCGAAGCAGGGTGAAACTTAGCGGCGCGGGTAGCGCCTCTTGTCTGCCGAGTAAAACCAGCTTGCGGCCGGCCCACTGCAGCGAACCTTGGATTCTTCTGATTCGGCCTCGTCAAGTCAAGCCATATATGGATTTGTGTCTAACGCAGGTTGTGATCTTTCTCTGCGGACGCCTCGACACTTTTGGTTATAGTTACCCGCAGTTTCCGCATCCAAGGACCGAAACCGCATGCGACGGACGATTGTGATGGGCGCTCTGATGTTCGCCCTGAGTGCTCCGCTGATGGCCGCCCAGGTATACAAGTGGGTCGACGCCCAGGGCGTCACGCATTTTGGCGCGCAGCCGCCGCAGGGCGCCGAAGCCGCCACCGTGGACACCAAGGTCGCCCCGCCGCCCTCGGGCTTCCCGCTGCCGCCCAGGCCGGCTCCCGCGCCGGCGCCTTCGGCCAGCGACAAGCAGAAGGCCGCCGACGAGAAGGTGCGCCAGGAGGTCGCCCAGCAGGAGGCCGAGCGCGCGCGCTACTGCGACACCCTGCGGACCAACCTGGCGCAATTGAAGAACAACCCGCGGGTGCGGGTGGCCGACGACGACGGCGAGATGCGGCGCATCCCGGAAGAAGAGCGGCAGGCCCGCATCACCCAGACCGAGCAGGACCTGCAGAAGAACTGCAACTGACCGACGCGTAGGCGCGGCTCAGGGCGCCTCGCCGATCAGCCGGTCGAACTCGCCCAGGGCCTCGAACAGGGCGTGCATGTGCTCGCCCTCGTCCACGTAGACCATTTCGGCGATGGCGCGGATGCCCGAGGCGCGCGGCAGCTGCGCGCCCGTCTCGATGATCAGCTTCATGCGCGGCAGGAAGATCCACTGCAGCCATTCCTCCAGCTCCAGCGTATCCACGCAGAACGGCTCCTGGCTGGCCAGCGCCTCCTCCGAGGGCGGCTGTTCCCCCCACAGCGACAGCGCGCGCAGCTCCCGCTCGATCAGCAGGAGCTGGTCGGCCACGGCCGGCAGGCGATCGTCCATCACAGCGTTGCCTTGGCGTTCTGCCGCGCGGTAGCCGCGCCGGCCGCGTCACCCTGGGCCTCGCGGGCCTTGGCGATCACGTCCCACAGGCTGGCCTGCAGCGTCGGCCGGCCATTGGCCAGCGACAGGCCGCGGCGCGCCACCTGCTCGGCCTGGGCGGCGTCGCCCTGGGCCAGGCGCACCTGGGCGAGCTTGTAGAGCACCTGCGGCTCGCGCGGGGCGATGCGCTGGGCGCGCTCCAGGCTGGCCGAGGCGCCGTTGAGGTCGCCGCCGCCCTGCTGTTGCTGGGCAGTGGTGAGTAGAGCCAGGACCGGGCCATCGAGCTGCTCGTCGGCGGCCAGCGGTGCGTTGCGCGAGGGAATGCCGGACGGCGCCTGCACCGGCGCGGCCGGAGCCTGCTGCTGGTAGCTGGGCTGTTGCTGCCGGTAGACCGGCTGCTGGTAGGTCTGCTGGCTGAAGCCGCCGGTGGCGCTGATGTTGCTCGGCGCGCTGCCGACGGGCGCCGCCGGGACGCTGCCGGACTGCACGCCCGGGGTGATCGGGGCGGTGGAGATCGGCGCTGCGCCAGTCTGCGCCGGGAAGGTCTGGATCGGTGCCATGCCGGCATCCTGGGGTACCATCACGGTCACGCCGGAATCACCCGCCGGCTGCGATGCCGCGCTCGGCGCGGTGTTGGCATTGGCCGGGCGGTTGGCATTGGAATAGCCGACCCGCTCCTGGTTGGACACCGAGGTGCCGGAATCCCGCACCGGGATAGCGCCCTGCTGCGGGGAAGCGCAGCCGGACAGCACGGCCGCGGCGGCAGCCACGGCAAACCACGCGTTTTTCACTTCGAATCCTCTCGCCTCAGTTCAGCCAGCCACGGACCCAGTCCATGACCTCGCCGGCCGGCGTCTGGTTGTTGCCACAGCCGGCGCCCGGCGCCGGCTCGCTTCCGCGAATATAGGGCATCTGCACGGCGCCCGGACAATTGGCGTCGCTGCCCTGGCCGGTACGCGGATCGACCCAGGCCATGCTGACATTATCCGGCATCGGCATGTCCAGCGGCAGGGGGTCGGCCTTGCGCATGAAACTGGTCCAGATCTGCAATGCGCCGGTAGCGCCGGTGAAAGGCGTCTTGCCGTTGTCGTCGCGGCCCAGCCAGACCACCGCCAGCAGGTCCTGGCCGAAGCCGGAGAACCAGCTGTCGCGGGAATCGTTGGTGGTGCCGGTCTTGCCCGCCAGGGTCAGGTTCGACGGCAGCTGGTTGTAGGCCGAGCGCGCGGTGCCCTCGCGCATCACCCGCTGCATGGCGTTCTGCAGCAGGTAGATGGAGCCCGAGTCGAAGCGCTGCTGGACCTGGAACGGATAGCGCTTGAGCGGCTGGCCGTCGGCGGCGACCACGCTGCGGATGCTGCGCAGCGGGGTATTGAAGCCGCCGCTGGCGATGGTCTGGTACATGGTCGCCACCTGCATCGGCGTCATGGCGCCGGCGCCCAGCAGCATCGACGGGTAGGCCGGCCAGTCCACCTGCACGCCCAGGCGTTCGAGGGTCTTGAGCACGTTGGGCACGCCCAGGTCCAGGCCCAGCTTGGCGGTGGACAGGTTCAGCGAACGCGCCAGCCCCTGGTAGAGGAAGATGGTGCCGTTGGAGCTGCCTTCGTAGTTCTTCGGCGTCCACACCTGGCCGTCCTTGCCCTTGATGGAGAACGGCTGGTCCTGGATCCAGGTGGTCAGGGTGTACTGGCTGGGCCGTTCGAGGGCGGTCAGGTAGACCGCCGGCTTGACCAGCGAACCGATCGGCCGGGTGGCGTCCACCGCGCGGTTGAAGCCGGCGAAGCGCGAATCGCGGCTGCCGATCAGCGCCTGCACTTCGCCGGTCTCCGGGTTGGTCACGACCATCGCGGTTTCCGTCTGGTCCAGGCCCTTGCGCCCGGCGAAGCGCTTGAAGGTCTCGGTGACCGCGGTTTCCGCCTTGTACTGCAGGATGGGGTCGAAGCTGGTGAAGATGCGCAGACCTTCCTCGGTCAGGTCTTCCTCGCGGTAGTCCTGGCGCAGCTGGCGCTTCACCAGGTCGAGGAACGCCGGGTACGAGCTGTTGGCCATGCTGCCCTGGCGCGTCACGCCCAGGGGAGCCTGCTTGGCCGCCGCGGCCTGCTCGGGGGTGATCACGCCCTGCTCGGCGAGCACGTCGAGCACCACGTTGCGCCGCTCCATGGCGCGCTCCGGGTTGCGCCGCGGATTGTAGTAGGACGGCCCCTTGACCATACCCACCAGCAACGCGATCTGCGGCAGCTTGAGCTCGGACAGCGGCTGGCTGAAGAAGTACTGGCTGGCCAGACCGAAGCCGTTCACCGAACGCTGGCCATCCTGGCCGAGGAACACTTCGTTGAGGTAGCCCTCGAGGATCTCGCGCTTGTCGTAGTGCAGCTCCAGCAGCACCGCCATCATGGCTTCGGTGAGCTTGCGGCTGAGGCTGCGTTCGTTGGTCAGGAAGAAGTTCTTCACCAGCTGCTGGGTCAGGGTGCTGCCGCCCTGGCGCAGCTGCCCGGCGCTGGCGTTGACCCAGACGGCGCGGGCGATGGACTTCAGCGAGACGCCGTGGTGGGACCAGAAGTCGCGGTCTTCCACCGCCACCAGGGTGTCGACCAGGTACGGCGGCACCTCGTCCAGCTTGATGAGGATGCGGTCTTCGTTGTGCGAGGGGTACATGCCGCCGATCAGCAGCGGCTCCATGCGCGCGACGTCCAGCTTGGAACCGTCGGCGCGGGACAGGCCGGCCACGTAGTCGCCGGAGAAACGCACGCGGATGCGCTGCGCGGGCTCGGCGCCCTCGTAGAACTGGAAGCCGCGGGTATTGAGGTCGACCGTGCCGCCGGACACGGCCACCATGCCCGGGCCGCTGACCGTGCCATCGCGTCGGTAACCCAGGGCGCCGAGCTCTTGGAGGAAGTCGTCCTTGTTCAGCTTCAGGCCGACGAACAGCTCCAGCGGCCGGGCATAGACCTTGGCCGGGATGGTCCAGCGCTTGCCGGAGAACTTCTCCTGCACGACCGCATCGAGGTACACGGCGAAACCGGCCAGCACGACCAGGCCGACGAGGCTGAGTTTGAGCAGCCAGCCCAGCCACTTGCGCGACGGAGCGGACTTTTGATTCTTACGGGAACGGGGGGATCGGGGACGCGTCATGGCGGCGCATTATACGTACTTTATCCACAGGGGACAGACGCCGCGCGAGGCGGTGTCCGGGCTCTGTCGCAGGCGCGCGGAAGTGCCCCGGCCAAAGCGACGCAGCTTCGACCAGCGGGCAGCCGATTGGTTGCCTGCGGCGCCAGGCAAGTTTGCAGCCACCGGCGATGCCGCCATAATGCCTGCCTCCCGAATCCGGACAGCCAAGGACAATATCCCGTGAGCCAGACTCTGATCGCTGCCCTGCAGAACCCTGCCCTGTACCCCCACCCGGTGGAGCAGGTGCGGGTCATCGAAACCCACATTTCCTGGGTCCTGCTCACCGGCCAGTACGTTTACAAGATCAAGAAGCCGGTGAACTTCGGCTTCCTCGACTTCACCGACCTCGCGGCGCGCAAGCATTTCTGCGAGGAAGAACTGCGCCTGAACCAGCGCCTCACCGAAGGCCTGTACCTGGAAGTGCTGCCGATCACCGGCAGCGAGGCCGCGCCACAACTGGGCGGCGAAGGCCCGGCGATCGAATACGCGCTCAAGTGCCGCGAATTCCCGCAGAACGCCCTGCTCAGCGAGGTGCAGGCGCGCGGCGAGCTGACCTCCGAGCACATCGACGCCCTGGCGAAGCAGATCGCCGGCTTCCACCTGCGCACCCCGCAGGTGCCGCAGGACAACCCGCTGGGCTCGGCCGAGGCGGTGATGGCGCCGGTGCGGCAGAACTTCGAACAGATCCGCCCGCTGCTCAGCGACAAGGCCGACCTGCTGCAGCTGGACGCCCTGGAAGCCTGGGCCGAAAGCTCCTACGACCGTCTGGAATCGCTGCTGCAGGCGCGCAAGGCGAACGGCTTCATCCGCGAATGCCACGGCGACATCCACCTGGGCAACGCCGCGCTGATCGACGGCCAGGTGGTGCTGTTCGACTGCATCGAGTTCAACGAGCCGTTCCGCTTCACCGACGTCTGCGCCGACTACGCCTTCCTCGCCATGGACCTCGAGGACCGCGGTCTGAAGTGCCATTCGCGGCGCTTCGTCAGCCAGTACCTGGAGCAGACCGGCGACTACCAGTCCCTGGAAATCCTCAACTTCTACAAGGCCTACCGCGCCCTGGTGCGGGCCAAGATCGCCCTGTTCAGCCTGGCCCACCAGAACGACGCCGTGCAGAAGGCCGCGACCCTGCGCCAGTACCGCAACTACGCCAACCTGGCGGAGAGCTACAGCGCCATCCCCTCGCGCTTCCTGGCTCTGACCATGGGCGTTTCCGCGGTGGGCAAGAGCTCGGTGGCGCTGCGCCTGGTCGAGGCCCTGGGCGCCATCCGCCTGCGCTCGGACGTGGAGCGCAAGCGCCTGTTCGGCGAACAGCAGCAAGCCCAGCGCGGCGCCCTGCAAGGCGGCATCTACAATGCCGAATCCAGCGCGGCCACCTACGAGCGCCTCAACGCCCTGGCCGGCGACATCCTCCGCGCCGGCTACCCGGTGGTGCTCGACGCCACCTTCCTCAAGCACGCCCAGCGCCAGGCCGCGCGCCATATCGCCGACGACACCGGGGTGCCCTACCTGATCCTCGACTGCCAGGCGCCGGAAAGCGTGATCGCCGGCTGGCTGGCCCAGCGCCAAGCGCAAGGCGGCGACCCGTCCGACGCCACCCTCGAAGTGGTGCAGGCCCAGCAGGCCGGACGCGAAGCCCTGGACGCCGACGAGCAAGCCCACAGCAAGCGCGTCGACACCCAGGACAGCGCCAGCCTCGACACCCTGGTGGGCAGCATCCGCCAGCGCCTGCCGGGCATCTGACCCCCTCGACGCAGCCCGGGCACGATCGATGCCCGGGCTGCCGTTCGTCACGCCAAGGGCACTTTCGCGCCCGCCGATGTCACAAAGCCACATTACCCCGCCAAGGGCCCGCTACACTTCATCGTCAAGTGAGCCGGCCGTCTCCAGCAGTTCACGGCCCTCGCCGCCATGCATGACCCACCCCGTGTGCCGCATCGCAAGGACCGACGATGAACGACGAACTGCTGCATCTGAAGAATCTCGGCAAGACCTCGGCCCAATGGCTGCACGCCGTGGGCATCCACAACGCCTCCGACCTCCGCCGCCTGGGGGCGGTCGGCGCCTACCGCGCCGTTCGGGCCCGCGGCTTCCGGGCCTCCAAGGTGCTGCTCTACGCCATCGAGGGCGCCCTGCTGGACGTCCATTGGAACGACCTGCCGCCGGCGCACAAGGCCGAACTATTGGGCCAATTGGAGACTTTTCCTCAAAGGAATCAGAGTTAGCTCACAAGCCTTCCAGGAAATGATTTACGGCCGCGGGCCAGAACCCTATCGTTTCAGGGCCCTTCGTGCGCCCCGACCGCCAACGTCCGTCCAAGGAATTACGGCCCATGTACCTACTCGGTGAACAACCGGCCTATGCCGACCAGCTGATCAGCCGTCTGCAGGGGATTCCCGCCCAGCTGCTTTCCGGCCTCGCCCCCTGCGCGGAGCCCATCCGCCTGGAACGTACCGACGACCTGTCGGCCGAGCTGCCGAACCAGCAGCTGTTCCTGATCGAGAACGGCCTGCTCCACGCGCTGGTCGACGAACGCCCGCTGTTCTACCTGCAGGAGGGCGACCTGGTGGGACTGCGCCAGGGCATCGACCTGCCGCCGTGCCGCTACACCAGCGACGAGCCGTTGTGCCTGGTGCCCTATTCGCGCAGCGACGTGTTCCACCACATCCACGCCGACGAGCAGCGCCAGGAACTCTTCCTGCACTACCTGATCGGCCACACCGCCCTGCTTTCCGACGCCCTGGCACACCTCAAGCAGCCGGACATCCGCCCGTCCACCGGCTTCCGCCACTTCGCCGCCGGCGACCAGTTGATCCAGCAGGGCGACGATGCCGAGCACGTGTTCATCATCATCGAGGGTCACGCCGAGGCCTTCGTCGACGGGCAAAAGGTCGGCGACGTGCAGAAGGACGAGATCTTCGGCGCCATGGCCGTGTTCACCGGCGAGAAGCGCAGCGCCAGCGTGGTCGCCAGCGAACCCTGCACCGTGATGGTGATCCCCAAGGACCAGTTCCTCAGCCTGATGCAGAGCAACCCGCGCATCGCCCACAGCCTGATCGAGGGCATGGCCCGGCGCATCGACCTGCTCAACCGCGAGGTCACCCAGCTGCGCCTGCAACTCGGCGCCGGCTAGCCGAAGCCCGGTCCAGACGAAGCCCGGCCATGTGCCGGGCTTCGTCATTTCTGCAGGGCGGACTTTTTTTTGCGAAATGCTGTTGACTCACAAATGATAATAGTTATTATTACCACAGCTGGCCGCGAGGTCGGCGGGTAAGCTGAGAGCCCTACCGCAGTCGGACACTCAGGTTATCTCCTCATCAGGCTAATCACGGTTTTCGACCCGGCTCATCGCCGGGTCTTTTTTTTGCCCGCGTTTTTTCCAGGGCCCCTTCCCTCTGACCGTTCGCCGGAAATTGCCGGGGCGATGAAAAAAGTATTGACTCGCGAATGATAATTGTTATTATTAACTCAACTGGTCGCGAGGCCAGTCGGTAAGCTGAGCGACCACGCAGTCGGACGATCAGATTATCTCCTCATCAGGCTAATCACGGTTTCGACCCGGCTCATCGCCGGGTCTTTTTTTGCCTGAAGGAAAGTCATGGGCGGGGGATTTCTTTTCGTAGGAGCGAGCTTGCTCGCGAACAGCGCTCTGCCGGTTGGGCTCGGTACTCGACCTGGAGAGCGCCCTCTCCCTAACCCTCTCCCTGAAGGGAGAGGGGACCGTTGGGCAGACGCTGATGTTCTGGAGTTAGCCGGCTAGCGCAGAGTTGCCGGCTGAAACCATGCCTGTTCTCGGCACGGACAAGCCCCCTCTCCCTTCAAGGTGGGGCGCGCAGCCGAAGGCTGGGGAGAGGGAAAGGAATGCCACCGAAACATCGAAGCAGCCGGGAGCGCTGTTCGCGAGCAAGCTCGCTCCTACAAAAAGAGGAGCCCTCCCGTCAGGCTATGCCCACATCAACGCAACTTCGCACAATGATCCTGCGGCGGCAGCGCCGGCGTGTACCAGACGTAGTCCGCCTGCTGCGGCGACACCGTCTTGCCGACCTCGGCCAGCATCAGCACCTGCATGCCCTCCCCCGCCTCCAGGTCTTCCAGGTGCAAGGGCACGCCCAGGTCGCGGCGCACGTGGAAGCCGCCGGCGATCAGCACGGCGGGCGCGGGCGCCGCCTTCAGCCGTTCGGCCATGCGCCGGTCGCGCTGCTGCTGTACCGCCAGCATGGCCGGCATCTGGCTTTCCGGCAGCAGGCCGCAGTGGGATTCGCGGATGTCGTCCAGCAGCACCCGGCGCACCTCCTCGGCCGTCGAGCGAGTGCCGGCCAGGGCTGGCTGCTCCCCATAGATGCGCTTGATCTCGCTGCGGTCCAGGTTGGCCGCCAGCAGCGGCGCCGGCTGCCTGACCAGCCAGGTCACCATCGGGCCGTAGAGCGACCAGTCCCAGCCCGGCTGCCAGGCCAATACGGCATACAGGTCCTGCGGCGCCTTGCCTTCGGCAGCCGCGGCCTGTGCGGCCATCACCCGCTGCTGCTGGTTGGGGTTGAGCATTTCCAGCAGCACGCTGCCTTGCTCGCGGCGCTGGGCCAGGGCGCGGACCAGCCACAGCTCCAGGGCGTGATGGTCGGGGTTGTCGTGCTGTTCGCCGACCAGTACGCGGGGCGCGGCCTGCAGGCGTTCGAGCAGTTGCTCCGGGGTCAGCACCTGACCGCTGCGCAGGTCGCGGATGACGCCCAGCTCTGCGCTGTCGCGGCCCTCAGGGCTCTGCCAGGCCGGCAGGGGCGGCGCGGACGGCAGGCTCTGGCAGGCCGCCAACAGCGCCACCAGCGGGATCAGCAGGTATTTCATGTGAACTCCTTTCAGCGGGCGACGATCAGCGGATGGCCGCGCTCGGGGTGGCGCTGCACCAGCACGTCCAGGCCGAACACCTGGCGCAGCGGCTCTGCGCGCAGCACTTCGTCCGGGGTGCCGAACAGATGCGGGCGGCCGTCGTGCAGCAGAAGCAGGCGGTCACAGTAGCGCGCGGCGAGGTTGAGGTCGTGCAGGATGACCAGCACCGCGGCGCCGCGTCCGGCGAATTCGCGCACCGCATGCAAAGTGGTGTGCTGGTGCAGGGGGTCGAGCGCCGAGGTCGGCTCGTCCAGCAGCAGCACCTGCTCCGCGCCGCCCGGCCACAGCTGCGCCAGGACCCGCGCCAGGTGCACGCGCTGGCGCTCGCCGCCGGACAGCGCCAGGTAGCTGCGCCCGGCCAGGTGCGAGGCGTCGGCCGCCGTCATGGCTTCGGCGATGATCTGCAGGTCGCGCTGGCGGCCGCTGTCGTGGGGCAGCCGGCCGAAACCCACCACCGACTCGACGCTGAAGGCGAAATTCAGCGACGAGGACTGCGGCAGCACCGCCAGGCGCTGCGCCCGCGCCGTACCCTGCCATTGATCCAGCGCGCGACCATCGAGGCTCACGCTGCCGCCGGCCAGCGGCAGCTCGCCATTGAGGGCGCCCAGCAGGGTGCTCTTGCCCGCGCCGTTGGGGCCCAACACACCGAGCACCTCGCCCGGCTGCAGCGCCAGGCTCACGCCCTGTAGGACCACCTGATGCCCACGCTTCACCGTCAGGTTCTCCGCCGTCAGCATCAGGAACGCCCCCGGATCAGCAGATAAAGGAAGAAGGGCGCGCCGATCAGCGCCGTGACGATGCCGATCGGCAGCTCCGCCGGCGCCAGCGCCAGGCGCGCCACCAGGTCGGCGAGCAGCAGCAGGATGGCGCCGCCGAACATCGAGGCCGGCAGCAACACCCGGTGATCGGGGCCGACGATCAGACGCAGCAGGTGCGGCACCACCAGGCCGATGAAGCCGATCAGCCCGGCCGCGGCCACCGCGGCGCCAACGCCCAGCGCCGTGCAGAGGATCAGTTCGACCTTCAGCCGCTCGACGTCGAAGCCCAGGTGGCGCGCCTCGGACTCACCCAGCAACAACGCGTTGAGCGCATCCACCCGGCGCGGCAGCCAGCAGGCCACCAGCAGCGTGACCAGCAGCAGCGGCCACAGTCGCGGGTAGCTGGCGCCGTTGAGGCTGCCGAGGTTCCAGAAGGTCAGGGTGCGCAGCGTGGCGTCGTCGGCGAGGTAGGTGAACAGGCCGATCAGCGCGCCGGCCAGCGCGGTGAGGGCGATGCCGGCGAGCAGCATGGTGGCCACGCTGGTCTGCCCATTGTGGCGGCCGAGCCGGTAGACCAGCGCGGTCACCAGCAAACCGCCGCCGAAGGCGCAGGCGGACAGCAAGTAGGGCGCGAAAGCTTCCGGCAGGCCACCCATGGAAGCGCCGAAGACGATAGCGATGGCGGCGCCCAGCGCGGCGCCGCTGGACACCCCGATCAGCCCGGGGTCGGCCAGCGGATTGCGGAACAGCCCCTGCATGGCCACCCCGGCCAGCGCCAGCACGCCGCCGGTGGCGACACCCAGCAGGGTGCGCGGCAGGCGGATCTGCCCAACGATCAGCTCGGCCTGGCCGAGGTCGTCGGCGGACACCGGCAGGCCGCACAGGCGCGCCAGCGCCCGCAGCGTGTCGCCCAGCGGCAGGCTTACCGGCCCCAGGGCCAGGGACAGCCAGAGGACCAGCAGCAGAAGAAAACCAAGGAGCAGGAACAGCGGTCGGGCAGCGTGCTTCGCAGTCAAGGACGACCTTCCGGGTTCAGGGCCTGCGCGGAAGGATAAAAGGCCTTGGAGAGGCTGGCCAATGCGTCCGGAACGCGCGGACCGAGACCGCCGACCAGCAGCGTCGGATCGAGCACCAGCACGCGGGCCTCACGCGCCGCGCGGGTAGCGGCCAACCCGGGGTTCTGTCGGATCAGCGCCTCGCGGGCCTTGTCGCCATCCAGGCTGCGGTCGGCCAGCACCACCACCTGCGGATCGAGGGCGGTCAGGGCTTCGCCGGACAACGCCTTGTAGCCCTTGTGGCTGGCCAGGTTGCGCCCGCCGGCGTGCTGGATCATCCAGTCGCCGGCGGTGTCCTGTCCGGCCACCAGCAGGCTGCCGCCGGCGTTGCCGACCAGCAGCACCACGCCCGGCGCGGCTTGCCCGGCCTGGGCCTTGGCCACCCAGGCCTGCTGCGCCGCCAGGCGCGCCTGGAAGTCCGCCGCCACCTTGCCGGCCTGCTCGGGCGTGCCCAGCAGCTCGCCCAGGCGCAGCAGGTTGTCGTGCACGGTCTTCTCGTCGGCCTTGGCCGACAGGGTTTCGATCCGCACGCCCGCCGCGCGCAGTTGCTGCAGCACCGGCGGCGGCCCCATCTCCTCGCTGCCGAGGAGGATGTCCGGCTTCAGCGCCAGGATGCCTTCGGCCGCCAGCTGGCGCTGGTAGCCGATCTTCGGCAACGCCTTGAGGCTGGCCGGGTGCAGGCTGGTGGTGTCGACGCCGACCAGGCGCGACTCGCCGCCCAGGGCCACAACCCACTCGCTCAGCGAGCCGCCGGCGCTCACCCAGCGCTTGGGCAGGCTGTCGGCGATGGCGCTGGAGGCGGCGAGGCACAGCCCGGCGAAGAGGCCGGCCAGCAGGGGACGCGCAGTCATGGTTGCCTCCTCAGATGGCCGCGAAGGATTCGGCGAGGCTACGCCATTCTTGCAGTTCCGGCACACCCGGCTTGCGTGCGCCGAACACCTGCAGGACCAGCTCGCCGTCGGCGTCGAAGGCTTCCCAGCTGGTGACGATGCCGTCGCTGCTCGGCTTGCGCACGCGCCACAGCTCGCGCACGCCGGAGGTCTTCAGGTGCAGGTTGAACTGCGGGTCGAGCACGTTGAACCAGTCGTCCAGCCACTTCAGGTTGTCCACGGTGCCGGTGTGGATCTGAATGCAGTGGGCATTGCCGACGAAGATCATGATCGGCAGGCGGGACTGGCTGGCGGCCTCCAGCAGGCGCGGCAGCTCGGCGACGTCCAGCGGCTCGGCCCATTCGCGGCCGGCCAGGCGCAGCGCCTGGGTGCGCTCGGCCTTGTGCTTCTTCAGCAGGGCGAAGAAGTGGTGGGTGTCCTTCAGCGCCGCCCAGCCCTGGCGCAGGGAAGCGACGTCGATCTCGCCGTCGGCCAGCGGCGCGGCTTTCGCCTCGGCCGGACGCAGCTCCAGGCGCTCGCTCTGCTCCTCGGCGCGGAAGCGCTCCACCAGCGGCGCCCAGGCGGCGACGTCGCTGTGCTCGGTGAGGAACACCTTGTGCACCGCGGTGCCCTGGCGGTCGAACACCTGGATGCTGCGCTGGGTGCCGCGGGCGGTTTCCTCGCTGATGGCGAACACGCTGTCCCAGCCGCCGAGGAACAGGCGCAGGTCGATGTCCGGGGACACCACCAGGCCCATCTGCCCATTGCCCGATACGGTGACCTCCTGGTACGGCCCCTTGCGCTCATGCACGCAGTGCTCGTTGCGCGTCAGCGCCATGATCGGGCCCAGCTCGCCGAGGGCCGGCAGCAGCGCGGCCCATTCCGGGCGCAAGCGCACGGCATCGACGCCGAGGCGGCTGGCGGTCAGCTCGGCCTCGCTCACATCCAGGTGTTGCGCGGCATCGCGGGCGCGCAGGCGCGGTTTCTCGGCGCGCAGCGCCTGCCAGGCGCGGTACAGCTCGGAAGCCGGCGCGGAAAGGGTAGTCATCGCAGAAATCCTCGTTCGCAAGGGGGCCTGCCGCATCGCGGCACAATGAAAGAAACTCTGCCACAACGAATCCGGCAATTCTATTTGATAATTATTTGCATCTGACTTCATGACCCCCTATGGTGTGCAGCCAATTTTCCGCGGCCATCCAAGCCAACTGCCGGTTTGGGATATGATGCGGGCCCGCGGCGACCTCGGCGATACGCGAACCTGGCCCGAATGCCAGGCGTCGCCAGGGATGAAGCTCCGCCCGTTTAACCTCGGCGAAAAGAAGCACTGGCAATGGGGCGACCTGCACGGTCTCACCGACAACGGCTCCAGCCCGGATCGCAGCGCGCCCTGCGCAACGTCGAGGCTGGTCCTGACGACTTCAGCACAAGGACGTGCACCCTATCCCGACGTCAGAGGGCGCGATGCGCCCTGCTGTCGGCGCCGGGAGCGTCCGGATGATCCTGCTGTGCCATCCGGGCGAGCTGACCGAGGGACGGACCCGCGGCTTCCAGGTCGAAGGTCTGAAGGTCCTCGCCGTGCGCCGCCAGGGCCGCGTCCACGTCTACCGCAACCGCTGCCCGCACCGCGGCGTGCCCCTGGAATGGGAGGCCGACCGCTTCCTCGATGCCAGCGGCGCGCTGCTGCAGTGCGCCCACCACGGCGCACTCTTCCTCATCGAATCCGGCGAATGCATCCAGGGTCCCTGCCTGGGCGAGGTGCTCGACAGCCTGCCGTGCCGCGAGGACGAGCAGGGGTTGTGGATAAGCCTGCCCGAGGATGACTGAGAACCAGCCTACGACCTGCTGCGCGTCGGCATAACTGCGTTAAACACAGGCGAGCGATGCTCATTTAGCGGACTAAACCACGCTCTCTCGCCTATTTGACTCGCTGCGCTCGCCCTTCGGGCCAGCCTTCGGCTGTTACTCCCGTTGGTCGTTGCGCCTTGTTCTGCTCTAGCTCGCGAGATCGTAGACAGGCTCTGAGCGCTCTACAGCTCGATGCGCAGCGGCCGGCTCAGGCGGATTTCGCTGACGTCGATGTCCGCGCCATAGGCCAGCATCTCGACGCCGGCGTCACGCGCCTCGCGCAGCGCCGCGGCATAGACCGGGTCGATTTCCTCCGCCGGGCGCACCGCCTCGATGCCGGATAGGTTCACGCAATACAGCAGCACCGCCCGGGTGCCCTGCCGCGCCAGAGCCGCCAGCTCGCGCAGGTGCTTGGCCCCGCGGGTAGTGACCGCATCGGGGAAGGCCGCCACCGGCGTGGCGTCGAAGCCCAGGGTGACGCTCTTCACCTCGACGAACACCGGCCCGGCGGCGAACTCCAGGCGAAAGTCCGCGCGGCTGTTCTCCACGCCGTAGGCGACTTCCCGGCGCAGCGCGGCAAAGCCGGCCAGTTCGGCGACGCCCCCGGCCAGCAGGGCCTCCTCCACCAGGCGGTTGGCGCGCCCGGTGTTGACGCAGGCCAGGCGCCCCTGGGGCGTCTCGCTCAGCTCCCAGGTGCCCGGCAGCTTGCGCTTGGGGTCGTCCGAGCGGCTGAACCAGACCCGGCAGCCCTCGCTCATGCAGTTGAGCATGGAGCCGGTGTTCGGGCAGTGGATGGTCAGTTGCTCGCCGCCGGCAGTCTCGATATCGGCGAGGAAGCGCTTGTAGCGGCGCAGCAGGCGCGCCTCTTCCAGTTCCGGAGCGAAGCGCATCAGGGCCGCCAGCTCTTCAGGCCGCGGGCGATGCGCTCCACCGCCTGCTCCAGGCGCGCCAGGTTCTGGGTGTAGGCGAAGCGCACGTGGTGGTCGGCCTGGTAGCGGCCGAAGTCCACGCCCGGGGTGAAGGCCACGTGCTCGGTCTCGATGAAATGCTGGCAGAAGCGGTAGGCGTCGCCGCCGAAGGCGCTGATGTCGGCGTACAGGTAGAAGGCCCCTTCCGGCTCCACGGCGATGCCGAAGCCCAGCTCGCGCAGGGCCGGCAGCAGATAGTCGCGGCGACGAGCGAACTCGGCGCGGCGCTCTTCGAGGATGGCCAGGGTGCCTTCCTCGAAACAGGCCAGCGCGGCGTACTGGGCCATGCTCGGGGCGCTGATGTAGAGGTTCTGCGCCAGCTTCTCCAGCTCGCCCACCGCCTCCGGCGGCGCCACCAGCCAGCCCAGGCGCCAGCCGGTCATGCCGAAATATTTGGAGAAACTGTTGAGGACGAAGGCCTCGTCGTCCACTTCCAGCACGCTGCTGGCGTCCACGCCGTAGGTCAGGCCGTGGTAGATCTCGTCCACCACCATGTGCCCGCCGCGGGCCTTCAGCGCCTGCGACAGCGCGGCCAGTTCATCCTTGTGCAGCAAAGTGCCGGTAGGATTCGCCGGCGATGCCAGCAAAGCGCCTACACTGTCCTGATTCCAGTGCGCATTCACCAGCTCCGGGGTGAGCTGGTAACGGCTCTGCGGGCCGACCGGCACCAGTTGCGCAGCCCCCTCCACCAGGCGCAGGAAGTGGCGGTTGCACGGGTAGCCGGGGTCGGCCAGCAGCCAGTGGCGGCCCGGGTCGACCAGCAGACTGCTGGCCAGCAGCAGGGCACCGGAACCGCCCGGGGTGACCAGGATGCGCTCGGGGTCGATGGCCAGGCGGTAGCGCGAGGCGTAGAAGCCGGCGATGGCCTCGCGCAGCTGCGGCAGGCCACGGGCCGCGGTGTAGCGGGTGTGGCCGGCGGCCAATGCGGCCTGGCCGGCGGCGACTATGGGCGCGGCGGTGCTGAAGTCCGGCTCGCCGATCTCCAGGTGGATGACGTCGTGGCCGGCGGCCTGCAGCTCGTTGGCTCGCGCCAGCAACGCCATGACGTGGAAAGGTTCGATGGCGCGGCTGCGGGCACTGAAGGAAGAAACCATGGGAAATACCGAACTTTGCGACGAAGAGGCGATTCTAACCAAGCCATCGGCGGGTGGCAGCAGGCTCGACAACCGGGAGTAGCATCGCGATTATCGATCTGGTAAGTTCGCCCGCTTGCGAGCGCGGGGCCGGCGTCGACCGGAGAGGGACCATCCGCGACAGGATTAGCGAGAGTGAGAGGCGGCCACACATGCCCACCAATGCAAAACAGCAGAGCAGCCAACTGATTCGTGGCTTCGAGCCCTACCAGGAAACCAAGGGCGAGGAGTACATGAGCGAGCGCATGCGCGCCCACTTCACCTCCATCCTCAACAAGTGGAAAGTTGAGCTGATGGAAGAAGTCGATCGCACCGTGCACCACATGCAGGACGAAGCGGCCAACTTCCCGGACCCGGCCGACCGCGCCAGCCAGGAAGAGGAGTTCAGCCTCGAACTGCGCGCCCGCGACCGCGAGCGCAAGCTGATCAAGAAGATCGACGAGACCCTCCAGCTGATCGAGGACAACGACTACGGCTGGTGCGATTCCTGCGGCGTGGAGATCGGCATCCGCCGCCTCGAAGCCCGCCCCACCGCGACCCTCTGCATCGACTGCAAGACCCTCGCGGAAATCAAGGAAAAGCAGCTCGGCTCCTGATGCCGGCGGCTTTTCGCGAACGGGGCGCCTAGGCGCCCCGTCGCGTTTGTGCGGCGCTCCCCGCCCCTGACCACAAGCCTGCGCCATGCCCGACTCCCGCTACACCGGACGCTTCGCCCCCACCCCCAGCGGCTACCTGCACTTCGGCTCGCTGGTCGCCGCCGTCGCCTCCTACCTCGACACCCGCGCCGTCGGCGGGCGCTGGCTGGTGCGCATGGAAGACCTCGACCCGCCGCGGGAAATGCCCGGCGCCCAGGCCGCCATCCTGCAGACGCTGGAGCGCTACGGCTTCGAGTGGGACGGCCCGGTCGAACGCCAGAGCGAACGCGGCGAAGCCTACGCGGCGGTGGTCGAGCAATGGCTGCGCAGCGGCCTGGCCTACGCCTGCACCTGCTCGCGCAAGCAGCTCGAAGGCAGCGGTGGCATCTACCCCGGCACCTGCCGCAACGCCGGCCACGACTGGCACGGCGAGGTGGCCATCCGCATCCGCGTGCCGGAGCTGGAATACGCCTTCGTCGACCGAGTCCAGGGCGAGTTCCGCCAGCATCTGGGCCGCGAGGTGGGCGACTTCGTCATCCGCCGCCGCGACGGTCTCTATGCCTACCAGCTGGCGGTGGTGCTGGACGACGCCTGGCAGGGCGTGACCGATATCGTCCGCGGCGCCGACCTGCTCGACAACACCCCGCGCCAGCTGTACCTGCAGGAGCTGCTCGGGATAGCCCACCCGAGTTACCTGCACGTGCCGCTGATCGTCCAGCCCGACGGCCACAAGCTGGGCAAGTCCTACCGCTCGCCGCCACTGGCCGCCGAGCAGGCCGCCCCGCTGCTGCTGCGCGCGCTGAAGGCCCTGGGCCAGGCCGCGCCGGCGGAACTGGCCGGCGCCACCCCGGCCGAGGTGCTGGCCTGGGGCGTGGCGCACTGGGACGCCGCGCGCATCCCCCGCGTACTGACGCTGGAAGACGCCCGGCTCTAAGATGATGAGAGGGGCCATGCGCCCCGGCTTGCAGGCGCCCATCGGCTGCCTGTAGCCTGCCGTCCGCACAACGAGAGGCATGACATGTACATCTACCGACTGGTGCTGCTCCTGGTCGTGGGCATCTACCTGTTCTCGCCCGCCATCATGGACTGGTGGATCGACCCCAACGGCGCCTGGTATCGCCCTTACCTGCTGTGGCTGATTCTCATAGTCGTGACCTTCATCCTGCAGAGCCAGCGCGATGCTGACGAGCTTTAGCCTCACCCAGCTGATCCTGATCAGCGCCGCCTACCTGACCACCCTGTTCGGGGTCGCCTGGATCACCGAGCGCGGCTACGTGCCGCGCCGCCTGGTGCGCCACCCGCTGGTGTACACCCTGTCGCTGGGCGTCTACGCCAGCGCCTGGGCCTTCTATGGCACCGTCGGCCTGGCCTACCAGTACGGCTACGGCTTCCTGGCCATCTACCTGGGGGTGTCCGGGGCCTTCCTGCTGGCCCCGGTGCTGCTCTACCCGATCCTGCGCATCACCCGCGCCTACCAGCTGTCGTCGCTGGCGGACCTGTTCGCCTTCCGCTTCCGCAGCACCTGGGCCGGCGCGCTGACCACGCTGTTCATGCTGATCGGCGTGCTGCCCATGCTGGCCCTGCAGATCGAGGCGGTGACCAACTCCATCAGCCTGCTGACCCGCGGCGCCGACGCCAACAGCGCGGCGCTGGCGTTCTGCGCGCTGATCACCCTGTTCGCCATCCTCTTCGGCGCCCGCCACATCGCCACCCGCGAGCGCCACGAAGGGCTGGTGATGGCCATCGCCTTCGAATCCCTGGTCAAGCTGATCGCCCTGGGCTCCATCGGCCTGTTCGCCCTCTACGGCGTGTTCGGCGGCCCCGACGGCCTGGAGGTGTGGCTGCTGCAGAACCAGGAGGCCCTGAGCACCCTGCACACGCCGCTGGCCGAGGGGCCCTGGCGCACGCTGCTGCTGGTGTTCTTCGCCTCGGCCATCGTGATGCCGCACATGTATCACATGACCTTCACCGAGAACCTCAACCCGCGCGCCCTGCTCAGCGCCAGCTGGGGCCTGCCGCTGTTCCTGCTGCCGATGAGCCTGGCGGTGCCGCCGATCCTCTGGGCCGGCCTGCACCTGGGCGCCTCGACCAACCCGGAATACTTCACCCTCGGCCTGGGCATGGCGGTGGACAGCCCGGCCCTGGCACTGGCCGCCTTCATCGGCGGCATCTCGGCGGCCAGCGGGCTGATCATCGTGATGACCCTGGCGCTGTCGGGCATGGTCCTCAACCACCTGGTGCTGCCGCTGTACCAGCCGCCGGCCGAGGGCAACATCTACCGCTGGCTGAAATGGACGCGGCGGGCGCTGATCGCCACCATCATCCTGCTCGGCTACGGCTTCTACCTGCTGCTGGGCTCGGAGCAGGAACTGTCGAACCTGGGCATCGTCTCCTTCGTCGCCACCCTGCAGTTCCTCCCCGGCGCGCTCTCGGTACTCTACTGGCCGGCCGCCAACCGCCGCGGCTTCATCGCCGGCCTGGTGGCGGGCATGCTGGTGTGGGGCGCCACCATGCTGGTGCCGCTGATGGGCAACGTGCAGACCCTGCACATCCCGCTGTTCGACTCGCTGTACGTGCTCGACGAGGCCAGCTGGCACCTGGCCGCCCTTGCCTCGCTGGCGGCCAACGTGCTGGTGTTCACCCTGGTGTCGCTGTTCAGCGAGCCCAGCGACGAGGAAAAGGGCGCTGCCGAAGCCTGCGCGGTGGACAACGTGCGCCGCCCGCAGCGCCGCGAACTGCTCGCCGTCTCGCCGCAGGAATTCGCCAGCCAGTTGGCCAAACCGCTGGGCGCGAAGACCGCGCAGAAGGAAGTGGAACAGGCCCTGCGCGACCTGCACCTGCCCTTCGACGAGCGCCGCCCCTATGCCCTGCGCCGCCTGCGCGACCGCATCGAGGCCAACCTCTCCGGGCTGATGGGCCCAAGCGTGGCCCAGGACATGGTCGAGACCTTCCTGCCCTACAAGGCCAGCAGCGAGAGCTACGTCACCGAGGACATCCACTTCATCGAGAGCCGCCTGGAGGACTACCACTCGCGGCTCACCGGCCTGGCCGCGGAGCTGGACGCCCTGCGCCGCTACCACCGGCAGACTCTCCAGGACCTGCCGATGGGCGTGTGCTCGCTGGCCAAGGACCAGGAAGTGCTGATGTGGAACCGCGCCATCGAGGAACTCACCGGGGTGCCCGCGCAGCGCGTGGTCGGCTCGCGCCTGTCGGCCCTGCCGGATCCCTGGAAGGGCCTGCTGGAAGGCTTCATCGAGGCCCCCGACCAGCACCTGCACAAGCAGCGCCTGGCCATCGACGGCCAGACGCGCTGGCTGAACCTGCACAAGGCGGCCATCGAGGAACCCCTGGCGCCGGGCAACAGCGGCCTGGTGCTGCTGGTCGAGGACCTCACCGAGACGCAGTCCCTGGAAGACAAGCTGATCCACTCCGAGCGCCTGGCCTCCATCGGCCGCCTGGCCGCCGGCGTGGCCCACGAGATCGGCAACCCCATCACCGGCATCGCTTGCCTGGCGCAGAACCTGCGCGAGGAACGCGAGGGCGACGGCGAGCTGACCGAGATCAGCGCGCAGATCCTCGAACAGACCAAGCGCGTCTCGCGCATCGTCCAGTCGCTGATGAGCTTCGCCCACGCCGGCGGCAAGCAGGTGGCCGCCGAGCCGGTGTGCCTGGCCGACGTCACCCAGGAAGCCATCAGTTTGCTATCGTTGAACCGGCGCAGCGTCGAAGTGCAGTTCTTCAACCTGTGCGACCCGGACCACTGGGTGGAGGGCGATGCCCAGCGCCTGGCCCAGGTACTCATCAACCTGCTGTCCAACGCCCGCGACGCCTCCCCGCCCGGCGGCGCCATACGGGTACGCAGCGAAGCCTCGGAGAACACCGTCGACCTCATCGTCGAAGACGAAGGCAGCGGCATTCCCAAGTCCATCATCGATCGCCTGTTCGAGCCCTTCTTCACCACCAAGGACCCCGGCAAGGGGACCGGCCTGGGCCTCGCACTGGTCTATTCGATCGTGGAAGAGCATTATGGGCAGATCACCATCGACAGCCCGGCCGATCCGGAACGCGAATGCGGCACCCGCATCCGCGTGACCTTGCCGCGGCATCCTGGCCCGACGGCCGAGCAGTAGACGAGCACGTCGAGAGAGCTGAATACATGGCACATATCCTCATCGTCGAAGACGAAACCATCATCCGTTCCGCCCTGCGACGGTTGCTCGAGCGCAACCAGTACCAGGTCAGCGAGGCCGGCTCGGTCCAGGAGGCCCAGGAGCGCTACAGCATTCCGTCCTTCGACATGATCGTCAGCGACCTGCGCCTGCCCGGC
Source organism: Pseudomonas sp. R3.Fl (assembly GCF_023516765.1). Classification (NCBI taxonomy): domain Bacteria; kingdom Pseudomonadati; phylum Pseudomonadota; class Gammaproteobacteria; order Pseudomonadales; family Pseudomonadaceae; genus Pseudomonas; species Pseudomonas sp. R3.Fl. The sequence continues at coordinate 4,680,299 of NZ_JAMGSO010000001.1, read as the reverse complement.
GCGCCCGGCACCGAACTGATCAAGCTGGCCCAGGGCACCCCGGTGCTGATCATGACCAGCTACGCCAGCCTGCGCTCGGCCGTGGACTCGATGAAGATGGGCGCGGTGGACTACATCGCCAAGCCCTTCGACCACGACGAGATGCTCCAGGCCGTGGCGCGCATCCTCAAGGACCGCCAGGAAGGCCGTGGCGCCAGCGCCGAGGCACGGGGTAACACCCGCGCGGCGGGCGAGCGCGGTAACGGTAACGCCGCCCCGGCCGAGGGCGAGATCGGCATCATCGGCTCCTGTCCGCCGATGCTCGAGCTGTACTCGAAGATCCGCAAGGTCGCCCCCACCGACTCCAATGTCCTGATCCAGGGCGAGTCGGGCACCGGCAAGGAACTGGTGGCGCGCGCCCTGCACAACCTGTCCAAGCGCACCAAGGCGCCGCTGATCTCGGTGAACTGCGCGGCCATCCCGGAAACCTTGATCGAATCCGAACTGTTCGGCCACGAGAAGGGCGCCTTCACCGGCGCCAGCGCCGGCCGCGCCGGCCTGGTGGAAGCCGCGGACGGCGGCACCCTGTTCCTCGACGAGATCGGCGAACTGCCGTTGGAGGCCCAGGCCCGCCTGCTGCGCGTGCTGCAGGAAGGCGAGATCCGCCGTGTCGGCTCGGTGCAGTCGCAGAAGGTCGACGTGCGCCTGATCGCCGCCACCCACCGCGACCTGAAGATGCTGGCCAAGACCGGGCAGTTCCGCGAAGACCTCTATTACCGCCTGCACGTCATCTCGCTGAAGCTGCCGCCCCTGCGCGAGCGCGGCAGCGACGTGATGGAGATCGCCCGCGCCTTCCTGGCGCGCCAGTGCTCGCAGATGGGGCGCGCCCCGCTGAGCTTCTCCCACGAGGCCGAACAGGCCATCCGCCACTACCCGTGGCCGGGTAACGTGCGCGAGCTGGAGAACGCCATCGAGCGCGCGGTGATCCTCAGCGAAGGCCAGGAAATCCCCGCCGACCTGCTGGGCATCGACATCGAGCTGGACGATCTGGAGGACGACTTCGTCGACGAGGCGGAGGTGCGCAACGCCGTGGCGGCCAACAACCACGAGCCCACCGAGGACCTGTCGCTGGAGGACTACTTCCAGCATTTCGTCCTCGAGCACCAGGACCACATGACCGAGACCGAGCTGGCCCGCAAGCTGGGTATCAGCCGCAAATGCCTGTGGGAACGGCGCCAGCGCCTGGGCATCCCGCGGCGCAAGTCGGGGGCCTCGGCCGACTCCTGAGGTGCGCACAGCTGTTACCGCGGACATCCCGCGTAACAAAAGCCGGGTTCATCGGTAACGATAACCCGGCTTTTTTGTGCCTGCCCGAAACCCCTTCCTACAGCTAAACCCTTGAAAAATAAGGATTCGCAAAAGTTGGCACGGCATCTGCTTTGTTATTGGCACAACAACAATAACAAGCACGAAACCACAGAACAAAAACAACACGTAACGACTCCAGCACAACAAAAACAAAATCGCGGAGGCGCAGCTAACTGATTCTTTTGGAGGAGAGTAGCTGGCGGGAGAAATCCCGCAACCGATCGAAGAACAATAAAACTGCCTCGAGGCAGCGGCGAAATCGGTTGGATCGAAAGATCACTGCTCACTCAGCGACCAAAGCAATCCGTTTGCTCTTGTCGATCCCGAATGGGAATGCCTCGAAGCGGCTAGCCTCGAGGACGGGTCTACAAACAAAAACAACAAGCCCGGCATCATAACAAGAACAAAGCACGCACCTACTTGGGGGGGAGCTTCGGCTCCCCCAGTAGCTTTCCCCGCTCTCCCCTGCCTCCCTCTCCGTCCTTCGTTCCCCATCTCCTGCGCCCCGATGCTAGAATCCGAACCCGTTCGGACATACAACGCATCAGAATTACCGCCGATTGTTTCCGCTGGCCATGCTTTTCAAGCATGATGGGCTGCCTGCCGACTGCGACCACCGGCCAGGGCACGCTGCGTTGCGCGACGCAATCCACCCCAACCTGTTAATAGTGCCTCCATGCTGAAAAAGCTGATCTCCTCCCTTCGCTCTCCCTTGCGCCGCAAGCGCGCAGTCCGCACCACTCCGGAAATCGTCGGCAGCAACCAGCATCCGCTGCGTCGCGAGCAGTTCAGCCGGCATGCGGTGAGCGTGGTGGACCGGCTGCAGAAGGCGGGATACCAGGCCTACATCGTCGGCGGCGGCGTCCGTGACCAATTGCTGGGCATCGCCCCCAAGGACTTCGACGTGGCCACCAGCGCCACCCCCGAGCAGGTGCGCGCCGAATTCCGCAACGCGCGGGTGATCGGCCGGCGCTTCAAGCTGGTGCACGTGCACTTCGGCCGCGAGATCATCGAGGTGGCCACCTTCCGCGCCCACCACCCGCAGGAAGAAGGCGAAGGCGACAGCAACCAGGCGTCGCGCAACGAGGCCGGGCGCATCCTGCGCGACAACGTATACGGCACCCTGGAAGACGACGCCCAGCGCCGCGACTTCACCATCAACGCCCTGTACTTCGACTGCAGCGACGAGCGCATCCTCGACTACGCCCACGGCGTGCACGACATCCGCAACCGCCTGGTGCGCCTGATCGGCGACCCCGAGCAGCGCTACCTCGAAGACCCGGTGCGCATGCTGCGCGCGGTGCGCTTCGCCGCCAAGCTGGACTTCGAGATCGAGAAGCACAGCGCCGCGCCGATCCGCAAGCTGGCGCCGCTGCTGCGCGAGATTCCCTCGGCACGACTGTTCGACGAAGTGCTCAAGCTGTTCCTCAGCGGCCGCGGCGAGCGCACCTTCGAGCTGCTGCTCGAATACGAACTGTTCGCCCCGCTGTTCCCGGCCAGCGCCAAGGCCCTGGCCCGCGATCCGGAGTACACCGGCAAGCTGATCCGCCAGGCCCTGGCCAACACCGATCTGCGCATCCACCAGGGCAAGCCGGTCACCCCCGCCTTCCTCTTCGCCGCCCTGCTCTGGCCGGCCCTGCCGGCGCGCGTGGCGCAGTTGCAGGAGCGCGGCATGCCGCCGATCCCGGCGATGCAGGAAGCCGCCCACGAACTGATCAGCGAGCAGTGCCAGCGCACCGCCGTGCCCAAGCGCTTCACCATCCCGATCCGCGAGATCTGGGACATGCAGGAACGCCTGCCGCGACGCCAGGGCAAGCGCGCCGACCTGCTGCTGGAGAACCCGCGCTTCCGCGCCGGCTACGACTTCCTGCTGCTGCGCGAGAGCGCCGGCGAAGAAACCGGCGGCCTCGGCGACTGGTGGACCGACTACCAGGACGCCAGCGACGGCGAACGCCGCGGCATGATCCGCAACCTGGCGGCCAGCCAGGACGATGGCGGCGCTGCCCCGCGCAAGCGTCGCCGCGGCGGTGGTAGCCGTCGCCGCCGTGGCCCGCGCAGCGAGGGGGCCGGCAACGAGTGAGCGAGCGCGTCTATCTCGGCCTGGGCAGCAACCTTGCCGATCCCCTGGGCCAACTGCGCGCCGCCATCGAGGCCCTGCAGGCCATTCCGCAGACCACGGTCGCCGCGGTTTCGCCCTTCTACGTCAGCGACCCGCTGGGCCCGCCGGACCAGCCGCGCTACGTCAACGCCGTGGCCGCGCTGGACACCGACCTCGAGCCCCTGGCGCTGCTCGACGCCCTGCAGCGCATCGAGCTGGAACAGGGCCGCGTGCGCAAGGACGAACGCTGGGGCCCGCGCACCCTCGACCTGGACATCCTGCTGTTCGGCGAGCGCCAGCTCGACGAGCCGCGTCTGACCGTGCCGCACTACCACATGCACGCCCGCGCCTTCGTCCTCTACCCCCTGGCGGACCTGGCGCCGCAGCTGCGCCTGCCCGATGGCCGCAGCCTGTCGGAACTGCTGGCGGATTGCCCATTCGCGGGCCTCGAACGGCTATCCTGATCGTCACCCCAGTTGGCGGTAACGCCGTAACAGTCCGGTAACACCCGCGATTGACTTCGCTTCCCCCCATACGGACTATAGGTGCCCCGCGCCGGCGCCAGCCGGCCCAACGAGGACCGTTTTCATGCCTGATGTCACCCTGACCACCCTGCAAGGCCTGAAGCAAAGCGGCGAGAAGATCGCGATGCTCACAGCCTACGATGCCACCTTCGCCCAGGCGGCCAGCGCCGCGGGCGCGGAGATGCTGCTGATCGGCGACTCCCTCGGCATGGTGCTGCAAGGCCACGACAGCACGCTGCCGGTCACGGTCGAGGAAATGGCCTACCACACCGCCTGCGTGAAGCGCGGCAACCAGGGCGCGATGATCGTCACCGACCTGCCCTTCGCCTCCGGCACCTCGCTGCAACGCCTGCTGGACGACGCGGTCAAGGTCATGCAGGCCGGCGCCCACATGGTCAAGCTCGAAGGCGGCGCCTGGCTGGCCGAGCCCATCGTGCGCCTGGCGCAGATGGGCGTGCCGGTGTGCGCGCACCTGGGCCTGACTCCGCAATCGGTCAACCTGTTCGGCGGCTTCAAGGTCCAGGGCCGCCAGGAAGCCCAGGCCCGCCAGCTGCGCGCCGACGCCATCGCCCTGGAGCAGGCCGGCGTCGCCATGCTGCTGCTGGAGTGCGTGCCCAGCGCCCTGGGCCAGGAGATCAGCGAAGCGGTGAAGATCCCGGTGATCGGCATCGGCGCCGGCCCCGGCACCGACGGCCAGGTCCTGGTGATGCACGACATGCTCGGCCTGTCGCTGTCCGGCCGCGCGCCCAAGTTCGTGAAGAACTTCATGGAAGGCCAGGACAGCATCCAGGGCGCCTTCGCCGCCTACGTCAAGGCCGTGAAAGACGGCTCCTTCCCCGGCCCCGAACACGGATTCTCCGCATGAACACCGTCAAGACCGTCCGCGAACTGCGCGCCGCCGTCGCCCGCGCGCGCGGCGAAGGCAAGCGCATCGCCCTGGTGCCGACCATGGGCAACCTGCACGCCGGCCACGCCGCCCTGGTGGCCAAGGCCGGCCAGCGCGCCGACTTCGTGGTCGCCAGCATCTTCGTCAACCCGCTGCAGTTCGGCCCCAGCGAAGACCTGGACAAGTACCCGCGCACCCTCGCCGCCGACCAGGCCAAGCTGCTGGAAGCCGGCTGCCACCTGCTGTTCGCCCCGGGCGTGGAAGAGATGTACCCCGACGGCATGCAAGGCCAGACCAAGGTCAGCGTGCCCGGCGTTTCCGAGGGGCTGTGCGGCGGCAGCCGTCCGGGCCACTTCGATGGCGTCGCCACCGTGGTCTGCAAGCTGCTGAACATGGTGCAGCCGGACATGGCGCTGTTCGGCGAGAAGGACTTCCAGCAACTGGCGGTGATCCGCAAGCTGGTGCGCGACCTGAACATCCCCGTGCAGATCTTCGGCGAGCCCACCGTGCGCGCCGAGGACGGTCTGGCGCTGTCCTCGCGCAACGGCTACCTGAACGACGACGAGCGCGCCCGCGCGCCGGTCATCCAGCGCACCCTGCGCCAGCTCGCCGAGGCCCTGCGCGGCGGCTCGCGCGACTTCCCGGCGCTGCTCGAGGAGGGCCGCCGGCAGATCGAGGCCGCCGGCCTGCGGGTGGACTATCTGGAAATCCGCGAAGCCCTGAGCCTGCGCCCGGCCGGCGCCGGCGACCGGCAGGTGGTGGTCCTGGCCGCCGCTTTCCTCGGCAAGACCCGCCTGATCGACAACCTGCCGCTGCAGCTCGACTGACCCGCCGTTACCCGCCCAGGCCGCGCCGCACGCGGCTTGAGGCCGGGTAACAGGTTGGGCATACTCTGCCGCCGTTCGCGCCAAGCCCCACAACAACAGGAGCGCCGCCATGCACAGCATCATGCTCAAGGCCAAGCTGCACCGCGCCGAAGTCACCCACGCCGTCCTCGACTACGAAGGCTCCTGCGCCATCGATGGCGAGTGGCTGGACCTCGCCGGTATCCGCGAGTACGAACAGATCCAGATCTACAACGTCGACAACGGCGAGCGCTTCACCACCTACGCCATCCGCGGCGAGGAAGGCTCGCGGATGATTTCGGTCAACGGCGCCGCCGCACACAAGGCCAAGGTGGGTGACCGGGTGATCATCTGCGCTTATGCTCAGTACAGCGACGCCGAGCTCGCCAACTACCAGCCGCGCATGCTCTACATGGCCCCGGGCAACCAGCTCAGCCACACCAGCAACGCCATCCCGGTGCAGCTCGCCTGAACCGTCAAAGCCCGGAACCCCCGGGCTTTTTCACGCTCCAACGCACGTCACACCCCCGAAGGTACCGCATGGAACACCACCTCACCCCGCTGGATGCCACTCGCCTGCCGAGCTGGCAGGCACTGGCCGAGCACCGCAAGGATCTGCAGGACTTCAGCATGCGCCAGGCATTCGCCGGCGATCCGAAGCGTTTCGAGCGTTTCTCCCTGAGCGCCTGCGGCCTGTTCCTCGACTTCTCGAAGAACCTGATCCGCGAGGACACCCTCGGCCTGCTGGTCAAGCTGGCGGAAGAAGCCCAGCTGGGCGAGGCCATCCAGTCCATGTTCCGCGGCGACGTGATCAACGCCTCCGAGCGCCGCCCGGTGCTGCACACCGCGCTGCGCCGGCCGATCGGCGACAAGGTGCTGGTGGACGGCGTCGACGTGATGCCGGAAGTGCACCGCGTGCTGCACCAGATGACCGAGCTGGTCAGCTACGTGCACAACGGCCTGTGGCGCGGCTACACCGAGAAGCCCATCACCGATGTGGTGAACATCGGTATCGGCGGCTCCTTCCTCGGCCCGCAGCTGGTCTCCGAGGCCCTGCTGCCTTTCGCCCAGAAAGGCGTGCGCTGCCACTACCTGGCCAATATCGACGGCAGCGAGTTCCGCGAGCTGACCAGCAAGCTGAACGCCGAGACCACCCTGTTCATCGTCTCCTCCAAGTCCTTCGGCACCCTGGAGACACTGAAGAACGCCCAGGCCGCACGTGCCTGGTACCTGGCCCAGGGCGGCAACGAAGCCGAGCTGTACCGCCACTTCATCGCGGTTTCCAGCAACAAGGAAGCGGCGGTGGCCTTCGGCATCCGCGAAGAGAACGTGTTCCCCATGTGGGACTGGGTCGGCGGGCGCTACTCGCTGTGGTCGGCCATCGGCCTGCCGATCGCCATGTCGGTGGGCATCAACAACTTCAAGGAACTGTTGTCCGGCGCCTACAGCATGGACCAGCACTTCCAGAGCGCGCCCTTCGCCCGCAACATCCCGGTGCTGCTGGGCTTGCTCGGCGTCTGGTACGGCGATTTCTGGGGCTCACGCAGCCATGCCATCCTGCCCTACGACTACTACCTGCGGAACATCACCGACCACCTGCAGCAGTTGGACATGGAGTCCAACGGCAAGAGCGTGCGCCAGGACGGCACCCCGGTCAGCGCCGGCACCGGTCCGGTGATCTGGGGCGGCGTCGGCTGCAACGGCCAGCACGCCTACCACCAGTTGCTGCACCAGGGCACCCAGTTGATCCCGGCGGACTTCATCGTCCCGATCTCCAGCTACAACCCGCTGGCTGACCACCACCAGTGGCTGTACGCCAACTGCCTGTCGCAGAGCCAGGCGCTGATGCAGGGCAAGACCCGCGCCGAAGCCGAGGCCGAGCTGCGCGCCAAAGGACTGGACGAGGCCGAGGTGCAGCGCCTGGCGCCGCACAAGGTGATCCCCGGCAACCGCCCGAGCAACACCCTGGTGCTGGAGCGCATCAGCGCCCGCCGCCTGGGCGCGCTGATCGCCATGTACGAGCACAAGGTCTACGTGCAGAGCATTCTCTGGGGCATCAACGCCTTCGACCAGTGGGGCGTGGAGCTGGGCAAGGAGCTGGGCAAGGCCGTCTACGGGCGCCTGGTCGGCAGCGACGAGTCGGGCGCCGAAGACGCCTCCACCCAGGGCCTGATCGACTACTTCCGCGGCCGTCACCGCGGCTGAGGCCCATCGCGGGACAAAGCGCCGTTTCCTCCACAGGGGAAGCGGCGTTTTCATTTCCGCTACGGCAACGCCACCCCGCCATTCCCCTGTAGGAGCGCGCCCTGCGCGCGAAATCGCGGGCAGGGCCCGCTCCTACGTTTCCAGGAAGCACGGCTTTTCGTAGGAACGAGCTTGCTCGCGAATGAGCCCCGCAGCGGAGTGTGTTCGCGAGCAAGCTCGCTCCTACGAAGAGCATCCCAGCGCGGCCTGCAAGACAGTTCCGCCGGGAGGCATGGCATATCCCCGTAGCCCCGGCGCACGAACCGACGGCGGATACCGCTGGCGCGTTATTCGCCCTGCGCAAGGCATTCGCTGCACGCGGGCGTTTGCAAGCCCCGGCCGAACTGCCGGCCATCCCTCCAAGACTTGAACCGGGCCGCGCATTGGCCCAGTCTTGAGCCAGACGCCTTACCAAGACATCACAACAACAAGGATATCGTCATGTTCGAAATCACCGCTCACCCGGTGCCGGACGCCGTTCGCCAGCGTGCCTACCTCGACGAGGAGGACTACCAGCGCCTCTACCGCCAATCCATCGAACAACCGGACGTGTTCTGGGGCGAACAGGCCAAGGCCCTGCTCGACTGGTTCAAGCCCTGGCACTCCGTGCACCACGGCGACCTGGCCCGCGGCCAGGCCAGCTGGTTCAAGGGCGGCCAGCTCAACGTCGCCTACAACTGCATCGACCGCCACCTGGAACAGCGCGGCGAACAGGTCGCCATCATCTGGGAAGGCGACAACCCCGCCGAGTCCGCCCACATCACCTACCGCAAGCTGCACAGCCACGTCTGCCGCCTGGCCAACGTGCTCAAGAGCCGCGGCGTGGAGAAGGGCGACCGGGTGTGCATCTACATGCCGATGATCCCCGAGGCGGCCTATGCCATGCTGGCCTGCGCGCGCATCGGCGCCATCCACTCGGTGGTGTTCGGCGGCTTCTCGCCGGACTCTCTGCGCGACCGCATCCTCGACGCCGACTGCCGCACCGTGATCACCGCCGACGAAGGCGTGCGCGGCGGCAAGTACATCCCGCTCAAGCAGAACGTGGAAAAGGCCCTGCAGGACTGCCCGAACGTCTCCACCGTGGTGGTGGTGCAGCGCACCCAGGGCAAGGTGCCCTGGGTCGAGGGCCGCGACCTCTGGTACCACGAGGCCCTGCACGGCGTCAGCGAGGACTGCCCGCCCGAGCCCATGGACGCCGAGGACCCGTTGTTCATCCTCTACACCTCCGGCTCCACCGGCAAACCCAAGGGCGTGCTGCACACCACCGGCGGCTACCTGCTGGGCGCGGCCATGACGCACAAGTACGTGTTCGACTACCACGAGGGGGACATCTACTGGTGCACCGCCGACGTCGGCTGGGTCACCGGGCACAGCTACATCGTCTACGGCCCGCTGGCCAACGGCGCCACCACCCTGATGTTCGAGGGCGTGCCCAGCTACCCGGACGCCTCGCGCTTCTGGCAGGTGATCGACAAGCACCAGGTGAACATCTTCTACACCGCGCCCACCGCCATCCGCGCCCTGATGCGCGAAGGCGAGGAACCGGTGAAGAAAACCTCGCGCGCCAGCCTGCGCCTGCTCGGCTCGGTGGGCGAGCCGATCAACCCCGAGGCCTGGGAGTGGTACTACCACGTGGTCGGCGAGACGCGCTGCCCGATCGTCGACACCTGGTGGCAGACCGAGACCGGCAGCATCCTCATCACCCCGCTGCCCGGCGCCACCTCGCTCAAGCCCGGCTCGGCGACCCTGCCGTTCTTCGGCGTGCAACCGGTGCTGCTGGACGAGCACGGCAAGGAGATCGACGGCCCCGGCGCCGGCGTGCTGGCGATCAAGGCCAGCTGGCCGAGCCAGATCCGCAGCATCTACGGCGACCACCAGCGCATGGTCGACACCTACTTCAAACCCTACCCCGGCTACTACTTCACCGGCGACGGCGCGCGCCGCGACGAGGACGGCTACTACTGGATCACCGGGCGCGTCGACGACGTGATCAACGTCTCCGGCCACCGCATCGGCACCGCCGAGGTGGAAAGCGCCCTGGTGCTGCACGACGGCATCGCCGAGGCCGCGGTGGTGGGCTACCCCCACGACCTCAAGGGCCAGGGCATCTACGCCTTCGTCACGCCGATGAACGGCGTCGAGCCCAGCGAAGAGCTGAAGCAGGAGCTGCTGGCGGTGGTCAGCAAGGAGATCGGCAGCTTCGCCAAGCCGGAAGTGCTGCAGTGGGCGCCGGGCCTGCCGAAAACGCGTTCGGGCAAGATCATGCGGCGCATCCTGCGCAAGATCGCCTGCAACGAGCTGGACAACCTCGGCGACACCTCGACCCTCGCCGACCCCGGCGTGGTCCAGGGGCTGATCGACAATCGCCTCAACAGGTGAAGGGCGGCTGCAAGCTGCAAGCTGGAGAGCCTGCGGTTAAGCTAACCGTATGCACCACTTGTAGCTTGACGCTTGAGGCTTGCAGCTCCCCGTCATGGAAACCGTTCGCCGTCATATCGAAAGCCAGGTCCTGAGCCTGACCGGACTCGCCCTCGGGGGCGTCGATTTCGAATCCCCCAAGGGCGACCCGGGCCTGTTCGGCCCCGACTCGGCCTGCTGGAAAGTCCATGGCGACTTCAGCTCCATGCTCATCGGCGGCATCAGCGCCCTGCTCCTGCAGATGCTCCACCCCGCCGCCCTGGGCGGCGTCTGGGACCACTCCAACTTCCGCGCCGACATGCTCGGCCGCCTGCGCCGCACCGGCCAGTTCATCTCCACCACCACCTACGGCTCGGTGGCCGACGCCGAGAAGCTGATCGCCCGGGTGCGGCGCATCCACGACAACGTCAGCGGCACCCTGCCCGACGGCACCTTCTACTCGGCCAGCGACCCGGACCTGCTGACCTGGGTGCACGTCGCCGAGGTCAGCTGCTTCCTCAAGTCGCACCTGCGCTACCTGAACCCCGACCTGCCCGGCAGCGAGCAGGACCGCTACTACGACGAGATCGCCCTGGTCGCCGAGCGCCTGGGCGCCCGCGACGTGCCGCGCTCGCGCCTGGAGGTGGCCGAGTACCTGGAGCGCATGCGCCCCCAGCTGCACTACAACGAGCGCACCCGCGACGTGGTCGAGGTGCTGCTCGACGCCCCGGCGCCCAGCTCCCTGGCCAGGCCCTTCAGCGCCCTGATGATGCGCGCCGGCATCGACCTGCTGCCGGACTGGGCCGCCGACATGCTCGGCTTCTCCCTGCGCCCGCTGCAGCGCCAGCTGATCCGCGCCAGCGTGCGACGCAGTGTCCCACTGCTGCGCTGGGCCGTGCGCAACGGCTCGCTGCACCGCGCGCGCCGGCGCATGGGCCTGCCGCCGCTGCGCTGACCGGTCGATCCCGCGCCTGACTCAGCGGTTCGGAGAGTGGTCGGCGGCGCGCCGCCTGTGCAACCATGCCTGCTCGTTCGCCGCGGCCCGTGCCGCCCCATGCTGAGGATTCGTGTCATGCAAGATGTCGTCATAGTCGCTGCCACCCGCACCGCCATCGGCAGCTTCCAGGGTTCCCTGTCGGCCCTGCCGGCCCATGAACTGGGCGCCGCGGTGATCCGCCGCCTGCTCGAGCAGACCGGCGTGGCCGCCGAGGCGGTCGACGAAGTCATCCTCGGCCAGACCCTCACCGCCGGCGCCGGGCAGAACCCCGCGCGCCAGGCCGCCATCGCCGCCGGCCTGCCGAACAGCGTACCGGCGATGACCGTCAACAAGGTCTGCGGCTCTGGCCTCAAGGCCCTGCACCTGGCCGCCCAGGCCATCCGCTGCGGCGATGCCGAAGTGATCATCGCCGGCGGCCAGGAAAGCATGAGCCTGTCGCCCTACGTGCTGCCCAAGGCCCGCACCGGCCTGCGCATGGGTCACGCGCAACTGCTCGACAGCATGATCGTCGACGGCCTGTGGGACGCCTTCAACGACTACCACATGGGCATCACCGCCGAGAACCTGGTGGAGAAATACGGCATCAGCCGCGAGGAACAGGACGCCTTCGCCGCCGAGTCTCAGCGCAAGGCTTCCGAGGCCATCGCCGCCGGGCGCTTCGAGGCGGAAATCACCCCCATCGAGATTCCCCAGCGCAAGGGCGAGCCGCTGAGCTTCGCCACCGACGAGCAGGTCCGCGCCGGCACCAGCGCCGAGTCCCTGGCCAAGCTCAAGCCGGCGTTCAAGAAGGACGGCAGTGTCACCGCCGGCAACGCCTCCAGTCTCAACGACGGCGCCGCCGCGGTGCTGCTGATGAGCGCCGCCAAGGCCGCCGAACTGGGCCTGCCGGTGCTGGCGCGCATCGCCGCCTACGCCAATGCCGGCGTCGACCCGGCGATCATGGGCATCGGCCCGGTCTCCGCCACCCGCCGCTGCCTGGACAAGGCCGGCTGGCAGCTGGCCGAGCTGGACCTGATCGAGGCCAACGAAGCCTTCGCCGCGCAATCCCTGGCGGTGGGCAAGGAACTGGGCTGGGACGCCGCCAAGGTCAACGTCAACGGCGGCGCCATCGCCCTCGGCCACCCCATCGGCGCCTCCGGCTGCCGCGTGCTGGTCAGCCTGCTGCACGAAATGCTCCGCCGCGACGCGAAGAAGGGCCTCGCCACCCTCTGCATCGGCGGTGGCCAGGGCGTCGCGCTGGCCCTGCAACGCTGAGCCTCGCCGGGCGCGGCCGCAAGGTCGCGCCAACTGGGCTATCTTCATTGGGCGGATCGCGCCTTAAAGGATTGCCCATGAACAAACGCGTCATCGTGGTGGAGGATCACCCGGCCATGCGCCTGGCGATTCGCTCGCTGCTCGCCCAGGACCCCCAGTTCGAAATCGTCGGCGAGGCCGACGACGGTAACGCCGGGCTCAACCTGGTGCGCCAGCACAAGCCCGACCTGGTCATCCTCGACCTCAACCTGCCGGGCATGGACGGCATGGACCTGCTGGCGCGGGTGCACATCTTCGACGAGAACATCCGCCTGCTGGTGCTCAGCTCCCAGGACGAGCGGCTCTACGCCAACCGCGTGGAAGCCGCCGGCGGGCACGGTTTCGTCAGCAAGAACAAGGACACCACGGCCATCCTCAACGCCGCGCGCATGCTGGTCGCCGGCTACCGCTGCTTCCCCGAGCGCCCCCTGGGCGCGCCCGGGCAGCCCGGCGACGACCCGGTGGCGGCGCTCACCCCGCGCGAGCTGGTGGTGCTGCGCAGCCTGGTGCGCGGCCTGAGCAACAAGCAGATCGCCGAGGAGCTGTTCCTCAGCCAGAAGACCGTCAGCACCTACAAGACGCGCATCCTCGAGAAACTGCAGCTGAACAGCCTGGTGGACCTGGTGGAGTTCGCCCGCCAGCACAACCTGCAGGCCTGAGCGCCGCGGCCGCGCTGCCACGGCTCAAGACTTGGAACTTTGCACGCGTGCCATACTCCGAGGTACGCCACGACGGAAAATGACTCCCGCTATGCCCAAAGGATTGATTCGCGCGATCGGCACCCTGGTGCTGCTGTTCCTCCTCTATTGCCTGCTGGGCTTCTTGATCCTCCCCGGCATCGCCCTGCGCGTGGCCAACCAGCAACTGGCCCAGTACGCCACCGTGCCGGCGCACATCGAGCGCATCGAACTCAACCCCTTCAGCCTGGAGCTGAACGTCTGGGGCCTGCGCATCGGCCAGCCCGGCCAGGAGCAGGTGGCCTTCGAGCGCCTGTACGCCAACCTGCAGCTCGACAGCCTGTGGACGCGCCAGCTGCACCTGGCCGACGTGCAACTGGACAAGCCCCATGGCGAAGTGGTGTTCGCCGAGGACGGCAGCCTCAACCTCAGCCGCCTGTTCAAGCTGCCGCCCAGCGAGCCCAAGCCCGAGCAGCCGGACAGCAAGCCCTTTCCGCTGCGCATCGAGCGCGTCGCCCTGAGCCAGGGCAGCGTGCACTTCCAGGACAACCGCCCGAGCGAGCAGGTGGATTTCGTCTTCGACCCGCTGGGCTTCGAGCTGCACAACCTCAGCACCCTGCCCGACATCGGCGCGCAGATGACCCTGAGCGGCACCGGCCCCCACGGCGGCAAGGTCGACTGGAAGGGCGACCTCAGCCTGACTCCGCTCGCCTCCAGCGGCAGCCTGTCGATCCAGGGCATTCCGCTCAAGGCCTGGTGGCCCTACGTGCGCGACAACGCGCCGCTGGAGTTGCAGAAGGGCATCCTCAGCGTTGCCACCGAGTACAAGCTGGACCTGAGCAAGGACACCCAGCTGCAGTTGGAAAAGACCAGCGCCAACCTGCGTGACCTCGACCTCAAGAGCCCGGCCGGCAAGCCGCTGGTCACCCTGGCCAGCCTCGACGTGGCCGAGACCAGCCTGGACCTGGCCAAGCGCGAAGTGCTGGTCGGCCAGATCCGCAGCCAGGGCCTGGAAACCTGGGCGGCCCGCGAGAAGGACGGCCAGCTCGACTGGCAGAAACTCTTCGCCGACTTCCAGAAGCCCGCGCGCAAGCCGGCCCCTGCCGAGCAGCCGGAACCCGCCGCCGATGCGGCAGCGCAACCCGCCGACACCGCGCCGGCCGCCAAGCCCGTAGCGGACGCGGCCAGCCCTGCGCCCGCCAAGACCGATGCGGCCCCGGCGGACAAGACCGCAACCCAGGCCGCGGCGAAGCCCGAGGCCAAACCTGAAGCAGAGGCCCAAGCCCAAGCCCAAGCCCAAGCCCAAGCCCAAGCCCAAGCCCAAGCCCAAGCCCAAGCCCAAGCCGACCAGGCTGCGGCCGCCGCCGACAAGCCGGCAAGCCCGCCGCCGGAACCGGCCAAGCCGACCGAGCCGCAGAAGCCCTGGCACGTGGTCCTGCGCGACACCCAGCTGCGCGGCTACAAGGTGCACCTGGCCGACCGCGTACCGGCCAGATCGGTGGCCCTGGATGTCGGCCCGCTGGACCTCGACCTGCAGGACCTCGACAGCTCGCTGACCCAGGCGCTGCAGCTCAAGCTCAAGACCGGCATCGGCAACCGCGGGCTGATCGAGGCCAGCGGCAGCGTCATCCCCAACCCCGTCAGCGCCAAGCTCAAGGTCGCCACCCGCGACATCGACCTGCGCCTGGCGCAGTCGTACCTGGAACCCTTCATCCGCCTGGAGCTGCGCAGCGGCTTCCTCGCCAGCAAGCTCGACGTCGACCTCAAGAGCACCGAGCCGCTGGCCTTCAGCGTCGGCGGCAGCGCCGAGGTCAGCCAGCTGCACACCCTGGACACCCTGAAGAACCGCGACTTCGTCAAATGGCAGAAGCTCACCCTCGACGGGCTGGCCTACAAGCATGGCGACAGCCTGGTGATCCAGAGCGTGTCCTTCGAGCAGCCCTACGCGCGCTTCATCATCAACGAGGACCGCAGCACCAACGTCAGCGAGCTGATCATCGCCCAGCCCGAACAGCCGGCGGCCAAGGGCGCCGCCAGCCCGGCCAAGGCCGGCAGCGACAAGCCCCTGGGCATCCACATCGGCGGCATCCGTATCAACGACGGCTCGGCCAACTTCGCCGACCTGACCCTGCGCCCGGACTTCGCCACCGCCATCCAGCAACTGGGCGGCGAGATCGGCACCCTCGACAACCGCAACCCGCAGCCGGCCAGCGTCGACATCAAGGGCAAGGTCGACAAGTACGCCCCGGTCACCATCAAGGGCAGCCTCAACCCCTTCTCGCCGCTGGAGAAGCTGGACATCGCCACCAGCTTCAAGCGCGTCGAGCTGACCACGCTGACGCCCTACTCCGGCAAGTTCGCCGGCTACCGCATCCGCAAGGGCCGGCTCAACCTGGACCTGCACTACCAGATCACCAAGGGCCAGTTGAAGGCCGACAACAAGGTGCTGGTGGAACACCTGCAGTTGGGCGAGAAGGTCGACAGCCCCGACGCCGTCGACCTGCCAGTGAAGCTGGCGGTGGCCCTGCTCAAGGACACCAACGGCAACATCGACATCCAGCTGCCGGTGGAAGGCGACCTGAACAACCCGCAGTTCAGCGTCATGCCCATCGTCTGGCAGACCCTGCGCAACCTGGTGCTGCGCGCCGTACAGGCGCCCTTCAAGTTCATCGCCGGCCTGGCCGCCGGTGGTGGCGACGAGGACCTGGGCAACGTGCCCTTCGCCGCGGGCTCCAGCGAGCTGACGCCCGCGGCGCAAGGCAACCTCGACAAGCTCGCCGCCGCGCTCAAGCAGCGCCCGGCGCTGAAGCTGGAAGTCGAGGGCGTGAGCGCCGCCGCGGCCGACGGCCCGCTGCTGGCCGAGCAGCGCCTGCAGCAGGAATTCCGCAGCAACTACTACAAGATGCTGCAGCGCCGCGGCGACAAGGTGCCCAGCGACGCCAGCCAGCTGGAGGTGCCGGAAGACCTGCAGCCGGCCCTGCTCGAAGGCATCTACCGCACGCGCCTGAAGAAACAGCCGCCGGCCGAGTGGCAGGAACTGGGCAAGGACGAGCGCACAGCCAAGCTGCGCCAGGCGGTGGTCGACTCCTGGAGCGGCAGCCAGTTGCTGCTGCGCAAGCTGGCCCAGGAGCGCGGCGCGCACATCAAGGACTATCTGGTCACCAAGGGCGGACTGGGGGATGATCGCATCTACCTGATCGACGTCAGCCAGGCCGAGGCGGACAAGGGCGGCGAGGTCGTCACCCAGCTCCACCTCGACAGCGAATGAGGCACGCCCCGATGAAGTCCCTTCCCCTGCTGGCCGGCGCCCTGCTGCTGGCCAGCGCCGCAGCCCAGGCCGACAGCATGCGCTGCGGCAGCGCCCTGGTCAGCGTCGGCGACCGCGCCTGGGAAGTGGAGCAGAAGTGCGGCGCGCCGGACCATCGCGACGACGTCGGCTACACCCTCGGCGGCTACGACCGCCGCGAGTTCAAGGTCGAGGAATGGGTGTACGGCCCGCGCAACGGCGCCACCTACATCCTCACCTTCGAAGCCAACCGCCTCAAGCGCATCGAATTCAAGCGCGACTGACCGCAGCGGAGCCGCCATGCGCCTGTTCGTCCTCCCCCTGCTGCTGCTCGCCGCCGCCCCGGCGCTGGCCGACAGCCTGCGCTGCGGCAGCCGCCTGATCAGCAACGGCGACACCAGCAGCGACGTGCTCGAACGCTGCGGCCAACCGGTGGACCGTTCCTACCTGGGCAACCGCATCGTCGTCGGCGACTGGGGCCAGCGCGAGGAGGTGCGGGTGGAAGAATGGATCTACGGGCCCTGGAACGGCATGCTGTATTTCGTGCGCTTGCGCGGCAACCGCATCGACGCCATCCAGAGCAAGCGCAGCAACTGACAGACAGCGCCCAATGCCGGTGATAGTCTCGCGCCATCACCGCCAAGGACAGGTCGCCCATGCTCATCGTGCCCGCCGAACACCCGCTGGACTGGAAGAAGCCACCGCTGGTGACGCTGCTGCTGATCCTGCTCAACTGCCTGATCTTCTTCGTCTACCAGGGTGGCGACCGGGCCCGCCAGGAACAGGCCGTCGGCGTCTACCTGGAGCTGGACCTGCTGGGCCGCGAGCGCGCCCTGTTCGGCGAATCGCTGGCGCGCCGCGAGAAGCTGGACGACAACCAGAAGCGCGCCATCGAGGGCCTGCGCCGCCAGGACCTGGCCTGGCTGATCCTCCGCGACCTGGAGTTCGGCCATGAACTGCGCGGCCAGCCGGCCTTCCAGCAGGACCCGGCCTGGCAAGCGGCGCGGGCCAGCGCCGAGGCCGCGCGGGACCGCCTGAGTTCACTGCGCTTCGGCTTCATCCCCGCGCAATTCAGCCTGCAGGGGCTGTTCGGCTCCATGTTCCTGCACGGCGACTTCTGGCACCTGGCCGGCAACATGGTGTTCCTGTTCATCTTCGGCTTCGCCCTGGAAATCGCCCTGGGCCGCCTCAAGTACCTCGCCCTGTACCTGGTCAGCGGGCTCTGCTCCGGGCTGCTGTGGTGGGCGCTGGACCCGGTATGGGTCACCGGCATCGGCGCCTCCGGCGCCATCTCCGGGCTGATGGGCATGTACATCGGCGTCTACGGGTTGCGGCGCATCCGCTTCTTCTACTGGCTGGGGCCGCTGCTCGGCTACTTCAGCGCGCCGGCGCTGTGGATACTGCCGCTGTGGATGGGCAAGGAGCTCTACGGCCTGCTGCGCGCCGCCGACCACGTCAACTACTACGCCCACCTCGGCGGCCTGGCCTCGGGCTTCCTGCTGGTGTGGCTGCCGCGCCGCCTCGGGCGGCTGAAGGTCGACGAGGCCTACCTGGCCAAGGAAGACCCCGACGCCGGCTTCAAGCGCGACCTGGCCGCCCTCGACGCGCTGATCGGCCGCTTCGCCCTGGACCAGGCGGCGAGTCGCGGGCAGGACCTGCTGCAGCGCCACCCCGGGCGCCTGCTGCTGATCGAGCGCCTGTACGGCGTGGCCGTCTCCCGCCAGGACGCCGCGCTGCTCGGCGCCATGCTCAAGCAGTTGTTCGCCCTGCCGCCGAGCGAGGCCGCAGCGCTGCTGCGCCGTCTGGCCGACGACAGCGCCGCGGAGAAACAGCGCCAGCTGGCCCACCCCGTGGTGCAACTGCACCTGCTGCAACGGCTCCTGCAACTGGAGGACGGAGCGCGCGCCCTGGGTGCCTGGCGACGCCTGGCGAAAGGCGGCCAGCACCCGGCGCAGCTGCCGCAGATGACGCTGCAACTGGCCAAGCGCCTCGGCGCCCAGCGCGACAGCCAGGGCCTGCGCGAGCTGGCCCAGTTCCTTCGCCAGCGCTACCCCGAGGCCGAGCAGACGCGCCAGCTGGCGCTCTACCAGCAGCAACTGGCGCGCTGACGAAAAGGCCCCGCCGGCTTGCGCCGGCGGGGCCCAGTGAAACCTCGCGCTGGATTACAGGCGGTCGCTGAAGTCGCGGACTTCCCGCTCCGCGCGGTCGCGGCTCCAGCCGTAGCGTTCCTGCAGCTTGCCGACCAGGTATTCGGCATGTCCGTCCGCCACTTGCAGGTCGTCGTCGGTCAGCTTGCCCCACTTTTCCTTCAGGGTGCCGGACAGCTGCTTCCACTTGCCCTTGATCACGTCGGAATTCATCACGCTATTCCTCGTTCGATGGGCAGGCCCGGCGCGAGCCGGGCCGCCATTGTCAGTCCACGGCCTTCAGGCCGTCGGCGGATACCGCCTTGACGCCCTTGATGCCCTTGGTGGTTTCGATCGCCAGGTCACGCTCGGCGTCGGTCTTCACGGTACCGGACAGGGAGACCACGCCCTGGTTGGTTTCCACCTTGATGCTGGTGCCGCTGATGTCCTTGTTGGCGATCAGGCTGGATTTCACCTTGCTGGTGATCCAGGTATCGGAAACCGCTTCCTCGGTCTTCTGCACGGTGTCATTCGCAGCGAGGGTCGTCGGTTGCGCGAACACCGGGCTGGCGAGCGAGAAGCTCAGGGCGGAAGCGGTGGCAGCGGCAAGGGCCAGTTTGCTGAAACGGTGTTTCATGGCGATCTCTCCTGTACTTTGCAAGGAACTGCGACCATGCCTGGCGGCAGTTTCACAAGGGATATCGCAAGCTCCGGGCCAGTTTTTCCGCGAAGGCTAATTCCTTTTAAATCAAACACCTAGCAAAATCGCCCGAGGCCCCTGGACCGGCAAATTGCACACTGGGGGCCAAGGCGCCGTGCAATTTGCACGGGCTAACCGCCCTGGCGGGCCATCTTCTCCAGCACCTGTTCCAGGCTGGCCACCTCGGCGAGCAACGGCGTATCCGGGTAGCGCTGGCGGATGAACGCCAGCAGCTTGCCGGCCGGCTCCAGTTGCCCGAGGCCTTCGGCGAAGCCGCGCGCGGCCAGCAGGTACGCCCGCGGAATCTGCGGGTACTGCGGGAAGCGCTGGTGCAGGTTGCGCAGCAGACTCAGGGCCTCGCGGGCCTTGTGCCGCTGCAGCAGCACCTCGGCGATGCGTTCGCACACCAGCGGGTCGTCCGGCAGGTAGTCGGCCTGCAACTGCCGGGCATCGAGCAGCGCGCCGGCCGCCAGTTGCGGGTTCAGCCGCGTCGCCAGGGGCAGGTAGTCCGCCAGGTGGGCCAGGCAGGCCTCGCGCTCGTTCAGCCCGTACAGCAGCTGGTGGTAGCGCTCGTTCAGGCGCAGGTCCTCGGGGTCCTGGCGCAGGGCCGCGGCCAGGGTTTCCACGGCGGCGCCGCCCTGCCCTTCCTTCACCCGCACCTCGGCCTCGGCCAGCGCCCTGCGCCGGCGCCATTCGGCCTCTGGGAAGCCCTGCACGAGGTCATCGCCGGCCACCGCGTAGCCCAGCGCGCCCTGGTACTGGAACACGGCGTAACCCATCATTGCGCACATCACCACGCCGAAGTAGCCGAGCAGCGCCACCATCACCGGCATCAGCACTACCTTGGGCAGGCCGAAGCCGAGCAGCCAGGCCAGGTAGTTCGGCGATTGCCAGAGGATGAACAGGAAGACGCAGAGGATCAGGTAGCGCCACCCCATGGCGCCGATCACCTGGCCGACCTCCACCGGGCTGAGCGCCGCGCCCAGACTCTTGTCCAGGGCCAGGCGGATGATGCTGGCCGGCAACACCAGCACCAGGGCGACGTTCACCGCCCAGAACAGCGAGGGATTGTCGAAGTCCGCGGCCAGCCACAGCAGCACCGCGGCCACGACGAACACCGCCAGCTGGCGCAGGAAGGCGCCCAGGCTGGAGAGGTCGAAGGCCTCGCCCAGGCCGGGCGCATCGTTGCTGCCCAGGCTGACCACCTCGATGACGCTGTGCAGGTACTTGGTGGCCACGCTCAGCAGGGCCAGCCACAGCAGCAGCATGCTGGGCATGAACAGACTGGCCAGGGCCAGCGCCGCGGCGAACATCAGCGGGCCCGGCTGCAGGGCGTAGGCGAAGAACTTCGGCAGGCGCTCCCAGAACGGCTGGGCGCTGTTGGCCGCGCCCAGGTACTGCAGGCCGTTGCGGCACAGCGGGCAGGCCGGGGCGTATTCCGGCGCGTCGGCGTTCAGCGGCACGCAGCAGTCGCCGTAGTGGCGCTGGCACGGCAGGCAGAACCAGGTGGCGGGCTGCGCCTGGTGGTAGTGGCAGTAATGCTTGTCCATCGGCCTGGCTGTCCTTGCGTGCTGGCGAGGCGCCATTTTCCAGGCAAAAAAAGAGGGCCCGCAAGGGGCCCTCTTTCATTTTGCTACCGCTTAGACGCCAGAGGCTTCGGCAGCTGCCACATCTTTAATAGAGAGCTTGATGCGGCCACGGTTGTCGACGTCCAGAACCAGGACCTTGACTTCCTCGCCTTCCTTGAGCACATCGGTGACCTTGTCGATGCGCTTGTCGCTGATCTGCGAAATGTGCACCAGACCGTCCTTGCCCGGCAGGATGTTGACGAAGGCGCCGAAGTCGACGATGCGCTCGACCTTGCCGACGTAGATCTTGCCGATCTCGGCTTCCGCGGTGATGCCCAGGACGCGCTGCTTGGCGGCCTCGGCGGCTTCCTTGGTTTCGCCGTAGATCTTCACGCTGCCGTCGTCCTCGATGTCGATCGAGGCCTTGGTCTCTTCGCAGATGCCGCGGATGGTGGCGCCGCCCTTGCCGATGACGTCGCGGATCTTGTCCGGATCGATCTTCATCGACAGCATGGTCGGGGCATTTTCCGACAGCTCGGCGCGCGGCTGGGCGATGACCTGGTTCATCTGGCCGAGGATGTTCAGACGCGCTTCCAGCGCCTGCTCCAGGGCGATCTCCATGATCTCTTCGGTGATGCCGTTGATCTTGATGTCCATCTGTAGGGCGGTGACGCCCTTGTCGGTACCGGCGACCTTGAAGTCCATGTCGCCCAGGTGGTCTTCGTCACCCAGGATGTCGGTCAGGACGGCGAACTTGTCACCTTCCTTGACCAGGCCCATGGCGATGCCGGCAACCGGAGCGCGAACCGGCACGCCGGCGTCCATCAGCGCCAGGGAGGCGCCGCACACGGAAGCCATGGAGCTGGAACCGTTGGATTCGGTGATCTCGGAAACCACGCGGATGGTGTAGGGGAACTCGTCCTGCGACGGCAGCATGGCGGCGACGCCACGACGGGCCAGGCGGCCGTGGCCGATTTCGCGACGGCCCGGGCTGCCCATGCGGCCGCACTCGCCCACCGAGAACGGCGGGAAGTTGTAGTGCAGCATGAACGGATCCTTGCGCTCGCCTTCGAGGGTGTCGAGCAGCTGGGCGTCACGGGCGGTGCCGAGGGTGGCGACGACCAGGGCCTGGGTTTCGCCACGGGTGAACAGGGCCGAGCCGTGGGTCTTGCCGAGCACGCCGACTTCGATCTTCAGCGGACGCACGGTGCGGGTGTCGCGACCGTCGATACGCGGCTTGCCGTTGACGATGTTCTCGCGAACGGTGCGGTATTCCAGCAGGCCGAATACGTCCTTGACCTCACCGGCCGGGTACTGGCCTTCGCCTTCGCCGGCGAACCTGGCGACGATCTCGTCGCGCAGGGCGTCCAGGGCCGCGTAGCGATCCTGCTTGATGGTGATGGTGTAGGCATCGGAGATAGCCGCGCCGAACTCGGCCTTGATGGCCTCGACCAGGGCGGTGTTCTCGGCCGGGGCGCTCCAGTTCCAGCTCGGCTTTCCGGCTTCGGTAGCCAGCTCGGCGACGGCGCGGATGACTGCCTGGAACTCTTCATGGGCGTACAGCACGGCGCCCAGCATCTGGTCTTCGGTCAGCTCGTCGGCTTCGGACTCGACCATCAGCACGGCGTCGGAGGTGCCGGCCACGACCATGTCGAGGCTGGAGCTCTGCAGTTGCTCGTAGGTCGGGTTGAGGATGTAGCCGACTTCCGGGTGGAAGCCGACACGGGCGGCGCCGATCGGGCCGGCGAAGGGAATGCCGGAGATCGCCAGGGCGGCGGAGGTGCCGATCATGGCGGCGATGTCCGGATCGGTCTTCTTGCCGGTGGAAACGACGGTGCAGACGACCTGCACTTCGTTCATGAAGCCTTCGGGGAACAGCGGGCGGATCGGACGATCGATCAGGCGCGAGGTCAGGGTTTCCTTCTCGGAAGGACGACCTTCACGCTTGAAGAAACCACCGGGGATGCGGCCGGCTGCGTAGGTCTTTTCCTGGTAGTGCACGGACAGCGGGAAGAAGCCCTTGTTCGGGTCGGCCTGCTTGGCACCCACGACGGTGACCAGCACGGTGACGTCGTCCATGGTGACCAGCACGGCGCCGGTGGCCTGGCGGGCGATGCGGCCAGTCTCGAGGGTTACGGTCGATTGACCGAACTGGAATTTCTTGGTTACCGGGTTCACGGTGTCTTTACCTTCACTTAGTTGCCTTGGGGGAAATCGTGGAAATGCCGGGAGTCGGACCCGATGACATTCCCTAAAAAGCGAGAAGCCGGGAGCCCGAAGCCAACGGCCGGTTTGCACCGACCGTCGACCCCAGACTCCCAGCTTCCCACTTCAGGCTTGCCGTCTTAGCGACGCAGGCCCAGGCGACCGATCAGGGCGCTGTAACGAGCAGTGTCCTTGTTCTTCAGGTAGTCCAGCAGCTTGCGGCGCTGGTTGACCATGCGGATCAGGCCACGACGGGAGTGGTGGTCTTTGCCGTTGGCCTTGAAGTGGTCCTGCAGCTTGTTGATGTTGGCGGACAGCAGGGCAACCTGCACTTCCGGGGAACCGGTGTCGCCTTCAGCTTGCTTGTACTCGTTTACGATCTGGGCTTTCTCTTGGACGCTCAGTGCCATGATGGGCTTTCCTCTGAGGTAACAGGCCAGGGACTTTTCCCTGTGTTCATAAAGGAGGTGTGACCGTGCCTGTTGACAGCCACCCTCGGGTTTCCGGCCTTACGACCGAATCAGTCGACGCGGCGCGATGCGCCCGTCGTCGGTCACTTCACCGATACCGATGAAGCGACCTTCGTGATCCTGTACCCGCAGCATGCCGAACTTCGGTGCCTCGGGTGCGCGTACCGGCTGCCCGTGCAGCCAGTAGTAGGCGCTGTGCTCGGACAGCTGCAGCAGCGGCCAGTGCTCCAGGCCGGCATCCACCGGCAGCAGGAAGCGGTCGAGGGCCTCGTTGCCGCCCTCGGCATGGACCTGCACCAGTTCCTCCAGCGTCACCGCCTGGGCCAGGCCGAAGGGGCCCGCCTGGGTGCGGCGCAGCGCAGCCACGTGGGCTCCGCAGCCCAGCTCGCGGCCGATGTCCTCGACCAGGGTGCGGATGTAGGTGCCCTTGCTGCAGGAAACGGCCAGGGTGGCGCAAGGCGCCTCGAAGGCCAGCAGATCCAAGCGCGCAATAGTAACAGAACGCGCCTCGCGCTCCACTACCTCTCCTGCGCGGGCCAACTTGTACAGCGGCTGGCCGTCCTTCTTCAGTGCCGAATACATCGGCGGCACCTGCTCTATCTCGCCGCGGAAGCGCGGCAGCAGGGCCTCCAGGGCCTCCCGACCGACGGTCACCTGGCGTTCCTCGAGCACTTCGCCCTCGGCGTCGCCGGTGGTGGTGGTGACGCCCAGCTGGGCCACGGTCTCGTAGCCCTTGTCGGCATCCAGCAGGTACTGGGAGAACTTGGTGGCCTCGCCGAAGCACAGCGGCAGCACGCCGGTGGCCAGGGGGTCGAGGCTGCCGGTGTGCCCGGCCTTTTCCGCATTGAGCAGCCAGCGCACCTTCTGCAGGGCCTGGTTGGAGCTCATGCCGCGCGGCTTGTCGAGCACCAGCACACCGTTGACCGCACGGCGGATACGTTTCACCTGGGCCACGCCTTACTCCTCGGAACCGCCACCGTGACGACGGTCTTCCGCCACCGCCCGCTCGATCAGCGCCGACAGCTCGGCACCGCGGCGGATGCTGGCGTCATAGCTGAAATGCAGCTGCGGCACGGTGCGCAGCTTCATCGCCTTGCCCAGGTGCATGCGCAGGAAGCCGGCAGCGTCGTTGAGGATCGAGACGTTCTGCTTGATCAGCTCGGCGTTGTCGTCCTGCCCCATCACGGTGATGAACACCTTGGCGTGGGACAGGTCGCGCGCCACGTCGACGCCAGTGATGGTCACCAGGCCCAGGCGCGGGTCCTTGACCTCGCGCTGGATCAGCAGCGCCAGTTCGCGCTGCATCTGATCGCCGATACGTTGGGTACGGCTGTACTCTTTTGCCATTTTCCTAACCTGCTTCCGGTGGCCCATGGGCACCGGACGAATAAGCGGCAAACGCCCGGATCAGCAAGGCTGACCCGGGCGCTGCGTTTACGCTCGTCGGCCCTTACAGGGTACGAGCGACTTCGACCTTCTCGAACACTTCGATCTTGTCGCCGACGCGGACGTCGTTGTAGCTCTTCACGCCGATACCGCACTCCATGCCGGCACGGACTTCGGCCACGTCGTCCTTGAAGCGGCGCAGCGATTCCAGCTCGCCTTCGAAGATCACCACGTCGTCGCGCAGTACGCGGATCGGACGGTTGCGGTGCACCAGGCCCTCGGTGACCATGCAGCCGGCGACCGCGCCGAACTTCGGCGAACGGAACACGTCACGCACTTCGGCGATACCCAGGATGTTCTCGCGGACATCGCTGCCGAGCATGCCGGTCAGGGCCTTCTTGACGTCTTCGATGATGTCGTAGATCACGTTGTAGTAACGCATGTCCAGGCCTTCGGCCTCGACGATCTTGCGCGCACCGGCGTCGGCACGGACGTTGAAGCCGAACAGCACCGCATTGGAGGCCAGCGCCAGGTTGGCATCGGATTCGGTGATGCCACCGACGCCGCCGCCGACCACGCGGACCTGCACTTCTTCGTTGCCCAGGCCGCTGAGCGAGCCCTGCAGGGCTTCCAGAGAACCACGCACGTCGGCCTTGAGGACGATGTTGAGGGTCTTCTTCTCTTCCTGGCCCATGTTCTCGAAGATGTTTTCCAGCTTGGCCGACTGCTGGCGAGCCAGCTTGACCTCGCGGAACTTGCCCTGGCGGAACAGCGCGACTTCGCGGGCCTTCTTCTCGTCGGCGACCACGGTCACTTCGTCACCGGCGTCCGGCGTGCCGTCCAGGCCGAGGATTTCGACCGGGATGGACGGGCCAGCTTCCTTGATCGGTTTGCCGTTCTCGTCGAGCATTGCGCGCACGCGGCCGTAGTTCACGCCGCAGAGGATCATGTCGCCCTGGCGCAGGGTACCGTCCTGAACCAGCACGGTGGCTACCGGGCCACGGCCCTTGTCCAGGCGCGATTCGACCACCACGCCACGGCCGGGGGCCGACGGGGTGGCTTTGAGTTCCAGGACTTCGGCCTGCAGCAGCACGGCTTCGAGCAGCTCGTCGACACCGGTACCCATCTTCGCCGAGACCGGCACGAAGGGTGCGTCGCCGCCCCACTCTTCCGGGATCACGTCGAGCGCGGCCAGGCCGTTCTTGATGTTGTCCGGGTTGGCGTCGGGCTTGTCGATCTTGTTGATCGCGACCACGATCGGCACGCCAGCGGCTTTCGCGTGCTGGACGGCTTCCTGGGTCTGCGGCATCACGCCGTCGTCGGCCGCCACCACCAGGATGACGATGTCGGTCGCCTGGGCGCCACGGGCACGCATCGCGGTGAACGCGGCGTGGCCGGGGGTGTCGAGGAAGGTGACCATGCCGCGGTCGGTTTCCACGTGGTAGGCGCCGATGTGCTGGGTGATGCCGCCGGCTTCGCCCGCGGCCACCTTGGCACGGCGGATGTAGTCGAGCAGCGAGGTCTTGCCGTGGTCGACGTGGCCCATCACGGTCACTACCGGCGCACGGGCTACCGCCTCGCCTTCGAACTTCAGCGACTCGGCCAGTTGCTCTTCCAGGGCGTTCTCGCTGACCAGCTTGACCTTGTGGCCGAGTTCCTCGGCGATCAGCTGGGCGGTCTCCTGGTCGAGCACCTGGTTGATGGTCACCGGGGTGCCCATCTTGAACATGAACTTGACGACTTCGGCGCCCTTCACCGACATCTGCTGAGCCAGCTCAGCAACTGTGATGGTCTCGCCGATACTCACTTCACGCACAATCGGTCCTGTCGGGCTCTGGAACCCGTGCTGGTTACGCTTCTTCAGCTTCGCCTTGCCGCGACCGCCGCCACGACGACCGAAACTGTCATCGTCATCAACGCCGGAGCGGACAACGCGCGGAGCGGTGGTCTTTTCCTTTTCCTTGATCGACGGGCGATGCTGGGCATGCTTGCGATCGCGGCGCTCGTCTTCCTCTTCGCGCTTCGGCGGACGGCGTACTTCGGCTTCCTTCTTGCGCTCCTCGCCAGCGGCCGGGGCCGCGACGGGGGCAGCGGGAGCCGCAGCCGGAGCCTGGGCGGCAACCGCCGCGGGCGCCGCCGACTGGGGAGCCTGTTCGGGCTGGCGGCGAGCCGCTTCTTCCGCTGCGCGACGGGCTTCGGCCTCGGCCTTCTGGCGAGCTTCTTCCTCGGCCTTCAGGCGTGCGGCTTCTTCCGCGGCACGCTGCTCTTCCAGCTCGCGCTGGCGCTCGGCCTCGATCTCGTCGGGGCTGCGCTTGACGTAGGTCTTCTTCTTGCGGACCTCGACGCTCACCGTCTTGCTGCCGGCCACCCGCAGGGTGGAGGTGGTCTTACGCTGCAGGGTGATCTTGCGCGGTTCTTCCAGGCGATCGCCGTGGCTACCCTTGAGGTGCGCCAGCAGAGCCTGCTTTTCGTTATCGGTCACTACCTGCTCGGCACTGCTGTGCGGCAGGCCCGCCTCGCGCATCTGCTGCAGCAGGCGCTCGACCGGCGTATCGACCGTTTTGGCCAGTTCTTTCACCGTGACTTGCGTCATGCATTTCTCTCCTCAGGCCGCGAATGCTTACTCGAACCAATGGGCCCGGGCGGCCATGATCAACTTGCCGGCACGCTCTTCGTCCATGCCGTCGATGTCGAGCAGGTCGTCGATAGACTGCTCGGCAAGATCTTCACGGGTGGTTACGCCACGCAGCACCAGGTCCAAGGCCAGCTCTTTGGTCATGCCATCGAGGCTGAGCAGGTCTTCGGCCGGTTGCGCGTCGGCAAGTTTTTCCTCGGTCGCGATGGCTTTGGTCAACAGACGGTCCTTGGCGCGCGAGCGCAGCTCGTTGACGATGTCTTCGTCAAAGCCGTCGATGTTGAGCATCTCTTCCATCGGTACGTAGGCGATTTCTTCCAGGGTGGTGAAGCCTTCCTCGACCAGCACCTGGGCCAGTTCCTCGTCGACATCCAGCTCGTCGACGAAGCGCTGCAGGATGTCGCCGGTCTCGGCCTGCTGCTTGGCCTGGATGTCGGCCTCGGTCATCACGTTCAGCGTCCAGCCGGTCAGTTGGCTGGCCAGGCGGACGTTCTGGCCGCTGCGGCCGATGGCCTGGGCCAGGTTGTCCTCGGCGACGGCGATATCCATGGTGTGGGTATCTTCGTCGACGATGATGGCTGCCACTTCGGCCGGAGCCATGGCGTTGATGACGAACTGCGCAGGGTTGTCGTCCCACAGGACGATGTCCACGCGCTCGCCGCCCAGCTCGCCGGACACGGCCTGGACGCGCGAACCGCGCATGCCGATGCAGGCGCCCTGCGGGTCGATGCGCTTGTCCTTGGAGCGGACCGCGATCTTGGCGCGCGAGCCCGGGTCACGGGCAGCGGCCATGACATCGATCAGCTGCTCGGCGATTTCCGGCACTTCGATGCGGAACAGTTCGACCAGCATCTCCGGCGCGGTGCGCGAGAGGACCAGTTGCGGGCCGCGGTTCTCGCTGCGGATTTCCTTGAGCAGGGCACGCACGCGGGTGCCGACGCGGAAGGTCTCGCGCGGGATGATCTGGTCGCGGGCCAGCAGCGCTTCGGCGTTGTTGCCCAGGTCGACGATGACGTTGTCGCGGGTGACCTTCTTGACGGTGCCGGAGATGATCTCGCCGACCTTCTCGCGGTAGGCGTCGACCACCTGGGCGCGCTCGGCCTCGCGGACCTTCTGCACGATGACCTGCTTAGCGGTCTGGGCGGCGATGCGGCCGAACTCGATGGACTCGATCTTCTCTTCGATGACGTCGCCGGCCTTGGTGCCCGGATGGCTTTCCTGCACGTCTTCGACGGTCAGCTCGGCGGCCGGGTTGGAGTAGTCTTCGTCCTCGACCACGGTCCAGCGACGGAAGGTGTCGTAGTTGCCGTTGGTGCGGTTGATCTGCACGCGCAGGTCGACCTCGTCCTCGAAACGCTTCTTGGTGGCGGTCGCCAGAGCCAGTTCCAACGCCTCGAAAATCACGCCGGGCGGTACACCCTTCTCGTTGGATACCGACTCAACAACCAGCAGTACTTCTTTGCTCATCGTACGCCTCGCCTTTCAATCCATTGGAATCCGCTTGATCCGCGGCTCACTCAAATCGGGGAATGATGTTGGCCTTATCGATCGAATCGATCGGCAGCAGGTATTCATGGTCATCCACCAGGACCACCACGTCCTGCTCCTCCACACCGCGGAGGACGCCCTGGAAGTTGCGGCGTCGCTCGAAGGGCACGCGCAACTTGATCTTCACTTGCTCGCCAACGTAGCGGGCGAACTGCTCGAGGGTGAACAGCGGGCGGTCCATACCCGGGGAGGAAACTTCCAAGGTGTATTCGCCGCTGATCGGGTCCTCGACGTCGAGCACGCCGCTGACCTGACGACTGACCGTCTCGCAGTCCTCGATCAGGATGCCGTCGGCCTTGTCGATATAAACCCTCAGCAGGGAATGACGTCCCTGGGACAGGAACTCGAGGCCCCAGCACTCGTAGCCGAGCGCCTCTACCACAGGGGCCAGCAAGGCCTGCAACTGTTCTAGCTTGCTCGACACCTGATCGCCTCGCGTATGCCGTAGAAACGAAAAATGGGCGAAACGCCCATCCCTAAAGGGCCGCCCAGCAACGGCGGCGCGGACTGTCCAGCTAGCAAAAAGCCCCTGAAAAGGGGCTCTGCCATAACTGGTTGCGGGAGCTGGATTTGAACCAACGACCTTCGGGTTATGAGCCCGACGAGCTACCAGACTGCTCCATCCCGCGTCAAAGCTGGTGCGAAATTATACGGTTACACCCTATCCAGGTCAACCGACGCACCGGAAACGAAAGCCCCGCATGCGGGGCTTCGTATATGGTACCGAGGAGGGGACTCGAACCCCTACAGCCTATGGCCACTACCACCTCAAGGTAGCGTGTCTACCAATTCCACCACCTCGGCAAAAACCTTTGCCTTACTTCTGCTCAGGAGCTGCCGGAACGTCACCGTTGCCAGCTGCCGGGGCTTGTTGCTGCCCCTGGGTCGCCGGCACGTCGGAGGTTGCCGGGACCTTCTCCTGCTTCTGCTCCATCACTGCCGGATCAGGAAGTCCGATGTGACGTATCATATCAGCTTTTTCTTTAGCGAAATACGCTAAACCCAAGCTGGTAATGAAAAAAACTGCAGCCAGTACAGCAGTAAAACGACTGAGGAAGGTTGCGGAACCCTGGCTACCGAAAACGGTACCCGAAGCACCAGCGCCAAAGGAGGCACCGGCATCCGCACCCTTGCCATGCTGAAGCAGGACCAGTACAACCAGACCCAGCGCCATCAGCAGGTGAATCACGATTACAACTGTTTCCAGCATCTTCAGCTTCCCGCGGCGCGACAGATCGCGCCGAACTCATCCGCATTCAGGGAGGCACCACCAATCAGCCCCCCATCGATGTCCGGCATGCCGAACAGTTCGACCGCGTTCGCTGCCTTGACGCTACCGCCGTAAAGCAGGCGAACCCCGCGGGCGACCTCGGCATTCTCTGCCGCCAATTGCGCACGGATGGCCGCATGTACTTCCTGGGCTTCTTCAGGCGAGGCGGTAAGCCCCGTCCCGATTGCCCACACCGGCTCGTAAGCCACTACGGCGCGGGAGAAAGCCCCGACGCCCAAATCTTCTATCACCGAGCTCAACTGACGCCCGACGACCTCGAGGGTCTTGCCGGCTTCGCGCTGCTCGCGGGTCTCGCCCACGCACAACACAGGAACCAGGCCACAGGATTGCGCCGCGGCGAACTTGCGACTGATGACACCATCGCTTTCGCCCAGCACCTGGCGGCGCTCGGAGTGCCCCACCAGAACCAGGGAACAACCGGCATCGGCCAGCTGGCTGGCAGCAATCTCGCCCGTGAGGGCGCCCTGCATCGGCTCGATAGCGCAGTTCTGCGCACCGACCGCAACCGCCTTGCCATCCAGGCCCTGAAGAACCTGATTGATGTACAGACAGGGCGGCAGAACCGCCACGTCGACACCTGTAGGCAGAGCCAGTTGTCGCAAGCCTTTGATCAGCTCCGCAACACTGGAGCGGGTACCGTGCATTTTCCAGTTCCCGGCCACTAAGGGTCGACGCATGCTGTACCTCGCTGAGCAAAGTGGGCGCAGATGTTACTCGACAAAAATCGGACTGACAAGAGAAATCAAGCACATACCTCGGTTACGACCTTCGCCAGCTGTTCGGCGTAGGCACGCACCCGGGTCTCTTCGTCGCCCTCGACCATCACCCGCACCAGCGGTTCGGTGCCGGACTTGCGCAGCAGCACGCGACCACGGCCAGCCATGCTTTCGGTGACGCGGGCGCAAGCCTCCTTGACCGCCGGATGCTCGATGGGATCGACGTCCTTGCCCTGGTAGCGCACGTTGATCAGCACCTGCGGGAACCTGCGGATACCCTGGCGCGCCTCGGCGAGGGTCTGGCCGCGGCTCTTCAGCGCCATCAGCACCTGCAGCGCGGCGATGATGGCATCCCCGGTGGTGGTGTGCTGGGCGCAGACCACGTGGCCGGAGTTCTCGCCACCCAGCTGCCAGCCGCGATCGAGCATTTCCGCCATCACGTAGCGGTCGCCGACCTTGGCCCGGGTGAAGGGGATCTGCAGGTCGGCCAGGGCCAGCTCCAGGCCCAGGTTGCTCATCAGGGTGCCGACCACGCCGCCCTGCAGGCGGTTGCGCTCCTGCATGTCACGGGCGATCAGGAAGAGGATCTCGTCGCCGTCCACCACCGCGCCGGTATGGTCGACCATCATCACGCGGTCGCCGTCGCCGTCGAAGGCGATGCCCATGTCAGCCTGCTCGGCGATGACCGCCGCCTGCAACGCGGCGACGTGGGTGGAACCGCAGTTGTCGTTGATGTTCAGGCCGTTGGGCTGCGCGCCGATCACCGAAACCTGGGCACCCAGCTCGCGGAACACGCTGGGCGCGACCTTGTAGGTGGCGCCATGGGCGCAGTCGACGACCAGGCGCAGGCCGGAGAAGTCGGTGCTGGTGGGCACGCTGCTCTTGCAGAACTCGATGTAGCGGCCGGCGGCGTCGTTGATCCGCGAGACCTTGCCCAGGCGCGCGGAGTCGACGACCGTCATGGGCGTGTCGATCAGTTCTTCGATCATCAGCTCGACGTCGTCGGGCAGCTTGGTGCCCTGGCCGGAGAAGAACTTGATGCCGTTGTCGTCGTGGGGATTGTGCGAGGCGCTGATGACGATGCCCGCCTCGGCGTGGAAGGTGCGCGTCAGGTAGGCGATGCCGGGGGTCGGCATCGGGCCCAGCAGCATCACGTCGGCGCCGGCGGCCGACAGGCCGGCCTCCAGGGCCGATTCGAACATGTAGCCGGAAATCCGCGTGTCCTTGCCGACCAGCACGCGGCACTTGCCCTGCTGGCGGAAAGCCATACCTACCGCCCAGCCCAGCTTGAGCACGAAGTCCGGCGTGATCGGCGGCGTGCCGACGCGGCCACGGATGCCATCGGTACCGAAATATTTCCTGCTCATGCTGTCATTCCTTCTTCCTTAGCCTGTTCCACCGCATCGATCATGCGGACCACATCCACCGTTTCGGCAACGTCGTGCACGCGAATGATGCGCGCCCCCTTGGCCACGGCCAAGGCCGCCAGCGCCAGGCTGCCATACAGACGGTCACCGACCTCGCGCCCCAGCGCGCGGCCGATCATGCTCTTGCGCGACACTCCGACCAGCAGCGGGCAGCCCAGTTCCAGCAGACGCTCCATGCGCTGGAACAGCACCAGGTTGTGCGCCTGGGTCTTGGCGAAGCCGAAGCCGGGATCCAGCACCAGGCGCTCGCGCGCGATTCCCGCCGCCTCGCAGACGGCAATGCGCTCGGCGAGGAAGCCATGCACCTCGGCCAGGATGTCGGGGTAGCGCGGGTCGTTCTGCATGGTGCTCGGCTCGCCGCGCATGTGCATCAGGCACACGGCCAACCCGGTATCCACCGCGGCGTCCAGCGCGCCATCGCGCTGCAGCGAGCGCACGTCGTTGATCAGCCCGGCGCCCAGGCGCGCGGTCTCGCGTATCACGGCGGGGGTCGAGGTGTCGACGGAAATCACCACGTCCAGTTCGCGGGCGATGGCTTCCACCACCGGCGCCACGCGCTCCAGCTCCTCTGTCGGCGACACCAGGCGCGCGCCCGGACGGGTCGACTCGCCGCCCACATCGATCAGGCTGGCGCCAGCCTCGACCATCGCGGCGGCGTGGCGCAACGCGACGTCGCGCTGACTGAAGCGACCGCCGTCGGAAAAGGAGTCCGGGGTGACGTTGAGGATACCCATGACATGGGTACGCCCTAAATCAAGAACCCGGTTGCCGCAAGGCAACCGGGTCGGGTACAGCTCGAAACTCATCTAGTGCTCTCAGTGCTCGCCGGCGGGCCCACCGATGGGGTTTTCCTTGCGGCCACCCTCGTCGCGGCTGGCGGTCGCCGAGCCGGAGGAACCGGAACCGCCGCCCTGCCAGTCGCGCGGCTCGCGCGGCACACGGCCGGCCATGATGTCGTCGATCTGGTCGGCGTCGATGGTTTCGTACTTCATCAGCGCGTCGGCCATCATGTCGAGCTTGTCGCGGTTCTCTTCCAGAAGACGCTTGGCAGTGCCGTAGCAGTCGTCGATGATGCGCCGCACTTCCTGGTCGATCAGCTTGGCGGTCTCGCCGGAGACGTTGGCGTGCTGGCTGCCGGCGCTGCGGCCGAGGAACACCTCGCCCTCCTCTTCGGCGTACATCAGCGGGCCGAGCTTCTCGGACAGGCCCCACTTGGTGACCATGTTCCGCGCCAGTTGAGTGGCACGCATGATGTCGTTGGAGGCGCCGGTGGTGACGCCCTCGAAGCCGAGGGTCATCTCTTCCGCGATACGGCCGCCGAACAGCGAGCAGATCTGGCTTTCCAGGGCACGCTTGGACAGGCTGTAGCGATCCTCCTCGGGGAGGAACATGGTCACGCCCAGGGCGCGGCCGCGGGGAATGATGGAAACCTTGTAGACCGGGTCGTGCTCCGGCACCAGGCGGCCGACGATGGCGTGGCCGGCCTCGTGGAAGGCGGTGTTCTTCTTCTCTTTCTCGGACATGACCATGGTCTTGCGCTCGGCGCCCATCATGATCTTGTCCTTGGCCAGCTCGAACTCGCGCATGTCGACGATGCGCTTGTTGGAACGGGCGGCGAACAGCGAGGCCTCGTTGACCAGGTTGGCCAGGTCGGCGCCGGAGAAGCCCGGAGTGCCGCGGGCGATCACCGCGGCGTCGACGTTGTCGCCCAGCGGGACCTTGCGCATGTGCACCTTGAGGATCTGCTCGCGGCCGCGGATGTCTGGCAGGCCGACCACCACCTGGCGGTCGAAGCGGCCCGGGCGCAGCAGCGCCGGGTCGAGCACGTCCGGACGGTTGGTGGCGGCGATGACGATGATGCCGTCGTTCATCTCGAAGCCGTCCATCTCCACCAGCAACTGGTTGAGGGTCTGCTCGCGCTCGTCGTGACCGCCGCCCAGGCCGGCGCCACGATGGCGGCCGACGGCGTCGATCTCGTCGATGAAGATGATGCACGGGGCGTGTTTCTTGGCCTGGTCGAACATGTCGCGCACGCGGGAGGCGCCCACGCCGACGAACATCTCGACGAAGTCGGAACCGGAGATGGTGAAGAACGGCACCTTGGCCTCGCCGGCGATGGCCTTGGCCAGCAGGGTCTTGCCGGTACCGGGCGGGCCGACCATCAGCACGCCGCGCGGGATGCGGCCGCCCAGGCGCTGGAACTTGCCCGGATCACGGAGGAACTCGACCAGCTCGCTGACCTCTTCCTTGGCCTCGTCGCAGCCGGCGACGTCAGCGAAGGTGGTCTTGACCTGGTCCTCGGACAGCAGGCGCGCCTTGCTCTTGCCGAAGCTCATCGGGCCGCCGCGGCCACCGCCGCCGCCCTGCATCTGGCGCATGAAGAACATGAACACGGCAATGATCACCAGGATCGGGAAGCTGGCGACCAGCAGTTGCGTCCAGATGCTCTGCTGCTCGGGCTGCTTGCCCTCGATGACCACGTTGTTGTTGACCAGGTCGCCGATCAGGCCGTTGTCCTGGATCGCCGGACGGACGGTCTTGAAGGTGTCCCCGTCCTGGCGCTTGCCAGTGATCACGTAGCCGTCGACGGTAACCCGCTCGACCTTGCCTTCCTTCACCTGTTGGATGAAGTCCGAGTAGTTGAGCGTCTGCGGCTCGCTCGGACTGGAGAAGTTGTTCATCACGGTGACCAGCACCGCCGCGATGATCAACCACAGGATCAGGTTCTTTGCCATGTCGTTCAATTGATTACCCTCTGAAGCCGGCTCCGCCCTGGAAACCGCTTCACACGACGGCCAGACTCCTTCCGGCCAAATTACTACACAACCCCTAGCGACGTAGGAGGCGTCTGTAACCCTTTATGAACCCCGGCGCGAGCCGGGACAAGCCCTACTTGCGTGCAGTGGACGGACAGACGGCCCATTCGTCGCAGTCTAGGCCCCGCGGAAGCCCCGCGCGAGCAGATATTGCTCGCGGGAGCGGTCGCGGGAGGACAGCGGCTTGCGCATCTGCACCTTCTCGAAATTCTCGCGGACCATCTTCAGGTAGGTGTCGAAGCCCTCGCCCTGGAAGATCTTGATCAGGAAATCGCCGCCCGGTCGCAACACCCGGGTGCACAGGTCCAGCGCCAGCTCGCAGAGGAACATCGCACGGGGCATGTCCACGGCGGGCAGTCCACTCATATTGGGGGCCATATCGGAAATCACAAGGTCCACCGGATTTTCTCCGATGGCCTCGAGCAGCCGGGCGAAGACCTCGTCCTCGGTGAAGTCGCCCTGGATGAAGGTGACATCCGGGATGCTGTCCATCGGCAGGATGTCCGAGGCGATCAGCGTGCCCTTGTCACCGATCACCCGGCTGGTGACCTGCGACCAGCCGCCCGGCGCGGCGCCGAGGTCGACCACGGTCATGCCCGGGCGCAGGATGCGATCCTTCTCCTGGATCTCCAGCAGCTTGTAGCTGGCGCGCGAGCGGTAGCCGTCGCGTTGCGCCATCTTCACGTACGGATCGTCGAAGTGTTCTTTCAGCCAGCGATGGCTAGTCTTGGAACGGGCCACTTGTTACCTCGTCTGAGCGGGCACCCGGTAAACCGAAACTCGGGTAGAATATCCGCCTTTTTTCCCAGGGGTCTGATTATGGCGCTCACTCAGGAGCAGAAGAAACAGTTCAAATCTATCGGCCACCACCTGAAGCCTGTATTGACCGTTGCCGAAAACGGTCTTACCGAAGGCGTCATGGCCGAGCTGGAGCGTGCGCTCAACGATCACGAACTGATCAAGGTGCAGTTCCGCATCACCGAGCGCGACGACCGCCGCGCGCTGATCGAAGAGCTGTGCCGGAACGGCAGTTGCGAGCTGATCCAGACCATCGGCAAGATGGCCCTGGTCTACCGCCGCAACCCCAAGCCGAACCGTAACCTGTCCAACGTCAGCCGCTACAGCGGCCTGTGACAGCGCAGGCCGGGCGCCCAGGCGCCCGGCCAAGGCTCCCTCCGGCGTTCAGCGCGCCGCGTCCCGCCCAGGTACCGGCTGCAGCACCAGCAGCACGCCGCACAGGGCCAGCACCAGGTAGTTGAACAGCAGCCAGCGCTGGGCATCCGGCGCCAACTGGTTCACCACCAGGTAGCTCGCCACCATCGCCAGCACCGTCAGCAGCAATTGCCCGCGCATCTCGCGCCAGAGGCTGGATAAGCCTTGCGCGGTCACCAGCAGCAATACCTGGAGCAGCGCGCAGAAGCCGGCGAAACCCACCAGCAGCGGCGTCAGGGCATCGGCCACCGACTGCACCAGCAGCGGCGCCAGGCCGACCTTCTGCAGCGCCGGCAGGACCACGAAACGCAACAGCCAGAGGCCGCCGACCCAGAAGGTCTGGGCCAGCAACCAACTGGCTGCGGCAGCTTTCAGCGGACGCGACTCAGGCGTGGCGGACTTCAACGATCTCGTACTCGACGTCGCCGCCGGGAGTCCGGACCAGTACCGCGTCGCCCTCAGTCTTGCCGATCAGCGCGCGGGCGATCGGCGAGTTGACCGAGATCTTGCCGCCCTTGATGTCGGCCTCGTCGTCGCCGACGATCTGGTAGGTCACGGTCTCGTCGGTCTCGACGTTGGCGATGTCCACGGTGGTGCCGAAGATCACCTTGCCGGTGTGCGGGATGACGGTGACGTCGATGATCTGCGCATTCGACAGCTTGGCCTCGATGTCACGGATACGCGCCTCGGACATGCCCTGCTGCTCGCGGGCGGCATGGTACTCGGCGTTTTCCTTGAGGTCGCCCAGCTCACGCGCTTCGGCGATGGCCTGGGTGATCTGCGGGCGCAGAACGGTCTTCAGGTGCTTCAGTTCTTCTTCCAGGGCGCGAGCGCCCTGGACGGTCATCGGGAATTTGCTCATGCGTTGATTCCTGCATGCAGGTCCTGCAGCCGGCGAACGGTCTTCTCGGGACCGAACTTGAGCGCCTCGCAGATCGCCTGCCCCGCCGCGATGGTGGTGGTGCAGTAGATCTTGTGCTGCAGGGCGTTACGACGGATCGAATAGGAATCGGCGATCGACTGGCGGCCTTCGGTGGTGTTGATGATCAGGGTGACTTCGTCGTTCTTGATCATGTCGACCACGTGGGGGCGGCCCTCGGTCACCTTGTTCACGCGACGCACCGGCAGGCCGGCCGCCTCGATCACCTTGGCGGTACCGGCGGTGGCGACCACCTCGAAGCCCAGCGCGACCAGGTCACGGGCGACCTGCACGGCCTGCGGCTTGTCGTCCTCGCGGACGCTGATGAAGGCGCAACCGGCGTTCGGCAGGATCTCGCTGGCGCCCAACTGGGCCTTGGCGAAAGCCTCGCCGAAGCTGTCGCCCACGCCCATGACCTCGCCGGTGGATTTCATTTCCGGGCCGAGGATGGGGTCGACGCCAGGGAACTTGGCGAACGGGAACACCGCTTCCTTGACGCTATAGTACGGCGGGATCACCTCTTCGGTGAAGCCGACTTCCTCGAGGCTCTTGCCGGCCATGACGCGCGCCGCGACCTTGGCCAGGGATTCGCCGATGCACTTGGAGACGAAGGGCACGGTACGCGAGGCGCGCGGGTTCACCTCGATCACGTAGATGTCCTCGCCCTGCACCGCCATCTGCACGTTCATCAGGCCGACCACGCCCAGCTCCAGGGCCATCTTCTTGACCTGTTCGCGGATCTCGTCCTGGATGTGCTTGGGCAGCGAGTACGGCGGCAGCGAGCACGCGGAGTCGCCGGAGTGCACGCCGGCCTGCTCGATGTGCTGCATGATGGCGCCGATCACCACGGTCTCGCCGTCGCAGACCGCGTCGATGTCCACTTCGATGGCGCAGTTGAGGAAGCGGTCCAGCAGCACCGGGCTGTCGTTGGAGACCTTCACCGCCTCGCGCATGTAGCGCTTGAGCTCTTCTTCCTGGTAGACGATTTCCATCGCCCGGCCGCCCAGCACGTAGGACGGGCGCACCACCATCGGGTAGCCGATGTTCTTCGACAGGCTCAGGGCCTCGTCTTCGCTGCGCGCGGTGGCGTTGGCCGGCTGGCGCAGGTTCAGGCGCTGGACCATCTGCTGGAAGCGCTCGCGGTCCTCGGCGCGGTCGATGGCGTCGGGGCTGGTGCCAATGATCGGCACGCCGGCCTCTTCCAGGGCGCGGCAGAGTTTCAGCGGGGTCTGGCCGCCGTACTGGACGATCACGCCCTTGGGCTGCTCGACGCGGACGATCTCCAGCACGTCTTCCAGGGTCACCGGCTCGAAGTACAGGCGGTCGGAGGTGTCGTAGTCGGTGGAGACGGTCTCCGGGTTGCAGTTGACCATGATGGTCTCGTAGCCGTCTTCGCGCATCGCCAGCGCCGCGTGCACGCAACAGTAGTCGAACTCGATGCCCTGGCCGATGCGGTTCGGGCCGCCGCCGAGGATCATGATCTTGTCGCGGCCGGACGGGTTGGCCTCGCACTCTTCCTCGTAGGTCGAGTACATGTAGGCGGTGTCGGTGGCGAATTCGGCGGCGCAGGTGTCCACGCGCTTGTACACCGGCACGACTTTCAGCTTGTGGCGGTGGCTGCGCAGATTCTTCTCGGTCACGCCGAGCAGCTTGGCCAGGCGCGCGTCGGAGAAGCCCTTGCGCTTGAGCTTGCGCATCAGGTCGGCGTCGATGCCGGACAGGCCGAGGGTCTTGACCTTCTCTTCTTCCTTGATCAGGTCCTCGATCTGCACCAGGAACCATTCGTCGATCTTGGTCAGGGCGAAGACTTCTTCGATGCTCTTGCCGGCGCGGAAGGCATCGGCCACGTACCAGATACGCTCGGCGCCCGGCACGGTCAGCTCGCGGCGCAGGATGCCCTCGGCTTCCGGGTCGGCCAGGTCGAGTTTCGGATCGAAGCCGGCGACGCCCACTTCCAGGCCGCGCAGGGCTTTCTGCACCGACTCCTGGAAGGTACGGCCGATGGCCATGACCTCGCCCACGGACTTCATCTGGGTGGTCAGGCGGGCGTCGGCCTTGGGGAATTTCTCGAAGGCGAAGCGCGGCACCTTGGTCACGACGTAGTCGATGGCCGGCTCGAAGGACGCCGGGGTGCGGCCGCCGGTGATGTCGTTCTGCAGCTCGTCGAGGGTGTAGCCGACGGCCAGCTTGGCGGCGATCTTGGCGATCGGGAAGCCGGTGGCCTTGGAGGCCAGGGCCGAGGAACGCGACACCCGCGGGTTCATCTCGATCACGACCATGCGCCCGGTGTCCGGGCAGATGCCGAACTGCACGTTGGAACCGCCGGTCTCCACGCCGATCTCGCGCAGCACCGCCAGGGAGGCGTTGCGCATGATCTGGTATTCCTTGTCGGTCAGGGTCTGCGCCGGGGCCACGGTGATGGAGTCACCGGTGTGCACACCCATGGGGTCGAAGTTCTCGATGGAGCAGACGATGATGCAGTTGTCCTTCTTGTCGCGGACAACCTCCATCTCGTATTCCTTCCAGCCGATCAGCGATTCGTCGATCAGCAGTTCGTTGGTCGGCGACAGGTCCAGGCCGCGGGCGCAGATTTCTTCGAACTCTTCGCGGTTGTAGGCGATGCCGCCGCCGGTGCCGCCCATGGTGAAGGACGGACGGATGATGCAGGGGAAGCCGACCTGCTCCAGCACGCCGTAGGCTTCTTCCATGCTGTGGGCGATGCCCGAGCGCGGGCAGGCCAGGCCGATGGCCTTCATGGCCTTGTCGAAGCGCGAGCGGTCCTCGGCCTTGTCGATGGTGTCGGCGTTGGCGCCGATCATCTCAACGCCGAACTTCTCCAGCACGCCGTGGCGCTCCAGGTCCAGCGCGCAGTTCAGCGCGGTCTGGCCGCCCATGGTCGGCAGCAGCGCGTCGGGGCGCTCCTTCTCGATGATCTTGGCCACGGTCTGCCACTTGATCGGCTCGATGTAGGTGGCGTCGGCCATGGCCGGGTCGGTCATGATGGTGGCCGGGTTGGAGTTCACCAGGATGACGCGGAAGCCTTCTTCCTTCAGGGCCTTGCAGGCCTGGGCGCCGGAGTAGTCGAATTCGCAGGCCTGGCCGATGACGATGGGGCCGGCACCGAGGATCAGGATGCTCTTGATGTCTGTACGCTTGGGCATGGGACTCTCGTTGCAATATTCAGGAAAGGGTTGCGCTGGCCAGCTTCACGCCGAAGCCGACGAACAGGGCGCCGACGCCGCTCGAGGCGCCGGCCGCCAGTCGCTGCCGGCGGCGGAACCAGGCCGCCAGGCGCACACCGGAAAAGATCAGGAAGCTGAGGTAGAGGGCGCTGATGACCTCGAGGATCGTGCCCAGCACCAGGAACGACACGCCGGGGTAGGCATAGCCCGGGTCGACGAACTGGATGAAGAAGGACACGAAGAAGAGGATCGCCTTGGGGTTCGACAGGCTCAGCAGCAGCGCCTTGCGGAACGGCTGGGCGACGTCCACGTCCTTCGCCGGGGCGGCCTGTTCCAGCGGCTGGCGCAGCTTCTGCAAGCCGCCGCGGAGCATGCCCAGGCCCAGGTAGAACAGGTAGGCGGCGCCGGCGTACTTCAGGCCGAGGAACAGCACCGGCTCGGCCTTGAGCAGCGAGGCGATGCCCAGGGCCGACAGCAGCATCAGGATGGCGTCGCCCAGGAACACCGCGCTGGCCGCCCGATAGCCGCCGGCGACGCCACGCTGGGCGGCGGTGGCCAGCACGAACAGCGAGTTCGGGCCCGGCAGCAGGACGATGAACAGCGTACCCAGGACGTAGGTCCACAGGTCGGTGATTCCCAGGGTCGGCATCATCTTCGCTTACCTCTTCGCAGGTCTCAGCGACGCTCGGCCATGGCCGAGATGAAACGGTCGAACAGCGGCGCCACGTCGTGCGGACCGGGGCTGGCTTCCGGGTGGCCCTGGAAGCTGAAAGCCACCTTGTCGGTGCGCTCGATGCCCTGCAGGGTACCGTCGAACAGCGACTTGTGGGTGGCGCGCAGGTTGCCCGGCAGGGTTTCCTCGTCCACCGCGAAGCCGTGGTTCTGGCTGGTGATCATCACCACGCCGGTATCCAGGTCCTGCACCGGGTGGTTGGCGCCGTGGTGACCATGGCCCATCTTCATGGTCTTGGCGCCCGACGCCAGGGCCAGCAGTTGGTGGCCGAGGCAGATGCCGAAGACCGGAATCTCGGTGTCGAGGAACTCGCGGATGGCCTGGATGGCGTAGTCGCACGGCTCGGGGTCGCCGGGGCCGTTGGAGAGGAAGATGCCGTCCGGGTTCAGCGCCAGCACTTCGCTGGCCGGGGTCTGCGCCGGCACCACGGTCAGGCGGCAGCCGCGGGCCACCAGCATGCGCAGGATGTTCAGCTTGACGCCATAGTCGTAGGCGACCACGTGGTAGGGCAGTTCGGCGGCGGGGATTTCCGGGTGGCTGTCGGTTTCCAGGTTCCACACGCTGGAGCGCCACTCGTAGCGCTCGGTGGCGGAAACCACCTTGGCCAGGTCCATGCCTTTCAGGCCAGGGAAGGAACGCGCCAGCTCCAGCGCCTTCTCTTCGGTGGCGTCGTCGCCGGCGAGGATGCAGCCGTTCTGCGAGCCCTTCTCGCGCAGGATACGCGTCAGGCGGCGGGTGTCGATGCCGGCGATGGCGACGGTGCCGTTTTCCTTCAGGTAGTCGGGCAGCGACTGCCTGTTGCGCCAGCTGCTGGCCAGCAGCGGCAGGTCGCGGATGATCAGGCCGGCGGCCCAGACGCGGTTGGCCTCGGCGTCTTCCGGGGTGGTCCCGGTGTTGCCGATGTGCGGATAGGTCAGGGTGACGATCTGTTGGGCATAGGAAGGATCGGTAAGGATTTCCTGGTAGCCGGTCATGGCGGTGTTGAACACCACCTCGCCGACGGTCTGGCCGTCGGCACCGATGGCTTCACCGCGAAAAATGCTGCCGTCGGCAAGTGCAAGTATGGCTGGCTTAGTCAAGAAGACCTCCCGTGAATCAAGCCTGGCTGGGCGTGCGCAGATTGTAAAAAAGCGGGATGACATCTGATGAGGTCATCCCGCTTTTTATATGGTTCATGCTGCGCTGCTTTTAGTGGACACACTAAATCTGTAGTTTACAGAAACGCGACATAATGGTCCACCTTTTGCACGACGCAGACGCTACCACCGGGTCATCTCACACCCACCCTGCCGACGCACGGCAGGCCGCTCAGCGCAGCCCGAGCACGTCCTGCATGTCGTACAGGCCGCTGCCCTGCCCTTCCAGCCACAGCGCCGCGCGCACCGCGCCACGGGCGAAGGTCATGCGGCTGGAGGCCTTGTGGGTGATCTCCACGCGCTCGCCCTCGGCGGCGAACAGCACGGTGTGATCACCGACCACGTCGCCGGCGCGCACGGTGGCGAAGCCGATGGTCTCGCGCTCGCGGGCGCCGGTCTGGCCCTCGCGACCGTAGACCGCCACCTTCTCCAGGTCACGCCCCAGGGCATTGGCCACCACTTCGCCCATGCGCAGGGCGGTGCCCGACGGCGCGTCGACCTTGTGCCGGTGGTGGGCCTCGATGATCTCGATG
The DNA here is from genome assembly GCF_023516765.1 of Pseudomonas sp. R3.Fl. Classification (NCBI taxonomy): domain Bacteria; kingdom Pseudomonadati; phylum Pseudomonadota; class Gammaproteobacteria; order Pseudomonadales; family Pseudomonadaceae; genus Pseudomonas; species Pseudomonas sp. R3.Fl. Next base: position 4,637,102 of record NZ_JAMGSO010000001.1, on the reverse strand, counting down.
TCCACCTCGTCGCCCAGCACGCGGGCGGCGGTGTCCAGCAGCTTCAGGCAGAGGTTGACGCCGACGCTGTAGTTGGCGGCGAAGACGATCGGGATGTCCTTGGCGGCTTCGGCCAGCAAGGCCTTCTCTTCCACGGAGAAACCGGTGGTGCCGATGACCATGGCCTTGCCGGCCTTGCGGCAGACCTCCAGGTTCTTCAGCGTCACCGTGGGATGGGTGAAGTCGATCAGCACGTCGAACTCGTCGACCACCTTCGCCAGGTCGCCCGACAGCGGCACGCCGATGCGGCCCAGGCCGGCCAGTTCACCAGCGTCGGCGCCCACCAGGGTGCTGTCCGGACGATCGATGGCGGCGGTGAGGCCGGCGCTGCCGTTGGTCTGCTGCACCGCCTCGATCAGGTTCTTGCCCATGCGCCCGGCGGCGCCCATTACGGCTATACGTCGCATAACAGAAAGCTCCAAGCTGGAAGCCAGAAGCAGGAAGCCCGAGCCGGCCCGCTTCAAGCCTCCAGCTTCGAGCTTCCAGCCCATCACTTATAAATCGTCGAAGAATCGCTTCATGCCTTCGAACCAGCCACTGGCGCGGGGCGAGTGGGAGGTGTCGCCCTGCAGGCTGCTGCGGAACTCCTCGAGCAGTTCGCGCTGGCGCTTGTCCAGGTTCACCGGGGTCTCGACCACCACGCGGCACATCAGGTCGCCGGCGCCACCGCCGCGCACCGGGGCCACGCCCTTGCCGCGCAGGCGGAACAGCTTGCCGGTCTGGGTGCCTTCCGGGATCTTCAGCTTCACCCGGCCATCCAGGGTCGGCACTTCCAGCTCACCGCCCAGGGCCGCGTCGGCGAAGCTGATCGGCACTTCGCAGTACAGGTGCTTGCCGTCGCGCTGGAAGATGTCGTGCTCGCGCACGTTGACCACCACGTAGAGGTCGCCCGCCGGGCCGCCATGGGCCCCGGCCTCGCCCTCGCCGGTGAGGCGGATGCGGTCGCCGGTGTCGACGCCGGCCGGCACCTTGACCGACAGCGTCTTCTGCTCTTCCACGCGGCCCTGGCCGTGGCAGGTGCCACAGGGGTCGCTGATCATCTTGCCGCTGCCATGGCAGCGCGGGCAGGTCTGCTGCACCGAGAAGAAGCCCTGCTGCATGCGCACCTGGCCGATGCCGCCGCAGGTGGTGCAGGTGACCGGCGAGGTGCCGGGCTTGGCGCCGCTGCCGCTGCAGGTCTTGCAGCCGACCAGGGTCGGCACGCGGATGGTCACGGTGGTGCCGCGGACCGCGTCTTCCAGGTCCAGGTCGAGGGTGTAGCGCAGGTCGGCGCCGCGCTGCGGGCCGCCGCGGCCGCCCCGGCCACCGCCGCCACCACCGAAGAAGTCGCTGAAGACGTCGCCGAAGATGTCCGAGAAGCTCGCGCCGCCGAAGCCGGCACCGCCGCCGCCCATCTGCGGGTCGACGCCGGCGTGGCCGTACTGGTCGTAGGCCGCGCGCTTGCTGGCGTCGGACAGGATCTCGTACGCCTCGTTGGCCTCCTTGAATTTATCCTCGGCTTCCTTGTCGCCGGGATTGCGGTCCGGGTGGTACTTCATGGCCAGCCGGCGGTAGGCCTTCTTCAGGTCCGACTCGCTGGCGCCACGCTCGACACCCAGTACCTCGTAGAAATCACGTTTGGCCATAAATTCTTTGCACCTTGAAAACCTCTCCCCCAGACACGCCGACGCGGGAGCAAGCCCCCGCGTGACGTTTCATGCACACCGACACGCTGGTCGGTGCGCCGGAGCGCAAGCTTGCACGAGGCTTACTTGTTCTCCTTGACCTCTTCGAACTCGGCGTCGACCACGTCGTCGCCGGCCTTGTGGTCAGCATCGCCGGACTGGGCTTCGGCGCCCGGCTGCGGTTGCTCGGCGTACATCTTCTGCGCCAGCGGGGTGGACGCCTGGGACAGCGCGTTCATCTTCGCTTCGATCTCGGCCTTGTCGTCGCCCTTCACGGCGGCTTCCAGGTCGGCCAGCGCCTTCTCGATGGCAGCCTTCTCCTCGGCGGTGGCCTTGTCGCCAGCCTCGGTGACCATCTTGCGGGTCGCGTGGACCAGCGCATCGCCCTGGTTGCGGGCGGCGGCCAGCTCCTCGAACTTGCGGTCTTCCTCGGCGTTGGCCTCGGCGTCACGCACCATTTGCTGGATCTCGTCCTCGGACAGGCCCGAAGAGGCCTTGATCACGATGGACTGCTGCTTGCCGGTGGCCTTGTCCTTCGCACCGACGTGCAGGATGCCGTTGGCGTCGATGTCGAAGGTCACTTCGATCTGCGGCACGCCGCGCGGCGCCGGCGGGATATCGGCCAGGTCGAACTTGCCCAGCGACTTGTTCTGCGCGGCCTGCTTGCGCTCGCCCTGCAGCACGTGGATGGTCACGGCGCCCTGGTTGTCGTCGGCGGTGGAGAACACCTGCGACTTCTTGGTCGGGATGGTGGTGTTCTTGTCGATCAGCGCGGTCATCACGCCACCCAGGGTCTCGATGCCCAGGGTCAGCGGGGTGACGTCGAGCAGCAGCACGTCCTTGACGTCGCCGGCCAGCACGGCGCCCTGGATGGCAGCTCCCATGGCCACGGCTTCGTCCGGGTTGACGTCCTTGCGCGCTTCCTTGCCGAAGAACTCGGCGACGGTCTTCTGCACCAGCGGCATACGGGTCTGGCCACCGACGAGGATCACTTCGTCGATCTTCGACACGTCCAGGCCGGCGTCCTTCAGGGCCACGCGGCAGGGCTCGATGGTGCGGGTCACCAGGTCTTCCACCAGGGACTCCAGCTTGGCGCGGGACACCTTGACGTTCAGGTGTTTCGGGCCGCTGGCGTCGGCGGTGATGTACGGCAGGTTGACGTCGGTCTGCTGGGTCGAGGACAGCTCGATCTTGGCCTTCTCGGCAGCCTCTTTCAGGCGCTGCATGGCCAGCGGGTCGCCCTTGAGGTCCATGCCGGTTTCTTTCTTGAACTCGTCGACGAGGTAGTCGATCAGGCGCAGGTCGAAGTCCTCACCACCGAGGAAGGTGTCGCCGTTGGTGGCCAGCACTTCGAACTGGTGCTCGCCGTCGACTTCGGCGATCTCGATCACCGAGACGTCGAAGGTACCGCCGCCCAGGTCGTAGACGATGATGGTGTGGTCGCCCTTGGCCTTGTCCAGGCCGTAGGCCAGCGCAGCCGCGGTCGGCTCGTTGATGATGCGCTTGACGTCCAGGCCGGCGATGCGGCCGGCGTCCTTGGTGGCCTGGCGCTGGCTGTCGTTGAAGTAGGCCGGCACGGTGATGACCGCTTCGGTGACCGGCTCGCCCAGGTAGTCCTCGGCGGTCTTCTTCATCTTCTTCAGGACTTCGGCGGAAACCTGCGGCGGAGCCATCTTCTGGCCCTTGGCTTCGACCCAGGCGTCGCCGTTGTCAGCCTTGACGATGCTGTACGGCACCATCTTGATGTCTTTCTGCACGACGTCTTCTTCGAAGCGACGGCCGATCAGGCGCTTCACCGCGTACAGGGTGTTCTTCGGGTTGGTGACCGCCTGGCGCTTGGCCGGCTGGCCGACCAGGATCTCGCCATCGTTGGCGTAGCCGATGATCGACGGGGTGGTGCGAGCGCCTTCGGCGTTCTCGATCACCTTGACGCTGCCGTTTTCCAGGATGGAGACGCAGGAGTTGGTGGTCCCCAGGTCGATACCAATGATTTTGCCCATATTCACTCTCCAGAAATTAGATTCCGTGCTGATCCCGCTGCGGACCTTGTGCTCGGTTGATTACCCAGATGGGGACCGGGTGGCGGATTTCAAGCCTTCTCGTCGATCGAAGGCGGGGTTTGCTCGGGTGCCTTGCTGACCACGACCATGGCCGGGCGCAGCAGGCGACCGTTGAGCAGGTAGCCCTTCTGGAACACCTTGACCACGCTGCCAGGCTCCAGGTGCACGCTCTCCTCCATCGCCATCGCCTGATGGTGCTCGGGGTTGAACGGCTCGCCGTGGGGGTCGACCGGCTCCAGGTTGTAGCGCTTCAGGGTGTCGTGGAACATCTTGAGGGTCAGCTCGATGCCTTCGCGCATCGGCTTGATCGCCTCGTCGTCCGGGCTGGACATCTCCAGCGCGCGCTCCAGGGTGTCAACCACCGGCAGCAGGTCGCCGGAGAACTTCTCCAGGGCGAACTTGTGCGCCTTCTCGATATCCTGCTCGGCGCGACGACGCACGTTCTGCAGCTCGGCGGCGACGCGCAGGCTCTGGTCCTTGGCCGCGGCCAGCTGTTCCTCGAGGTCCAGCACGCGGGCGTTCAGGTCGTCGCCGGCAACCTGTTCCGGCTGCTCGTTCAGGTGCGAATCCTGAGTCTGTTGCTCGTCAGACATGCCACTCTCCTAAAAAAGAAAAAGCCTTTGAAAACAAAGCGAACCCAATAGCTCGCGGCTCTGCCGGCTATATGGGGGCCATTTGCGCCGGTTCAAGGGGTGGGCGGTGAATTGCCAGCGGCAAAAAATACTGTATAAATAAACAGACCTTTTCACCGGAGCCGCCCTCCATGCTGGTTCACCTCTCCGTGCACAACTACGCCATCGTCGAGCACCTCGATCTCGAGCTCGCCGCCGGCATGACCGTGATCACCGGCGAGACCGGCGCCGGCAAGTCGATCATGCTCGACGCCCTCGGCCTGGCCCTGGGCGACCGCGCCGACAGCGGCGTGGTGCGCCCCGGCGCGGACAAGGCCGACATCCTCGCCAGCTTCGACGTCGGCGCCATCGCCGAAGCCCGCGACTGGCTCGCCGAGCGCGACCTGGAGCAGGACGGCCCGTGCATCCTGCGCCGGGTGATCACCGCCGAGGGACGCTCGCGGGGCTACATCAACGGCACACCCTGCACCCTGGGCGACCTCAAGGCCCTGGGCGAGCTACTGATCGATATCCACAGCCAACACGAACACCAGTCGCTGCTCAAGGCCGACACCCATCGCCGCCTGCTCGACGAATACGCCGGCAGCCAGGACCTGGCGCGCCAGGTGCAACTGGCCGCGCAGCGCTGGAAGCAGACGCGCCACGAATTCGACCGCCTGTCGCGCAGCAGCGACGAACAGCGCGCCCGCCACCAGTTGCTCAGCTACCAGTTGGACGAACTGGAGAACCTGGCCCTGGGCGAGAACGAACTGGAGGCGCTGGAGGCCGAGCACAAGACTCTGAGCAACGCCGGCGCGCTGATCGGCGCCTGCCGCCAGGTGGTGGACATGTGCAGCGAAAGCGACGCCGGCAACGTGCTTTCGGTGCTGACCGCCAGCCTCAACCGCCTGACCGCCTTCCAGAGCCAGCCCGCAGCGCTGGCCGAGGCGGTCAACCTGCTATCCAGCGCGCAGATCCAGGTAGAGGAAGCGGTGGGCGAGCTGAACCGCTTCGTCGACAACTTCGATGCCGACCCCAGCCGCCTGCAGCAACTAGAAGAGCGCATGGACGCCATCTACAGCCTGGCCCGCAAGCACCGCGTGCAGCCCCATGATCTTCAAGCCCTGCAACAGCGCCTGCTGGAGGAACTGGAAGCGCTGAACGCCGACGACGAAGCCGCAGAACGCCTGGGCGAAGAACTGGCCGCCTACGAGCGCCATTACCAGGAAAAAGCCGCGGAACTCAGCGCCCTGCGCCGCCAGGCCGCCCCGCAGCTGGCGGCCCTGGTGGAGACGGAAATGCAGCGCCTGGGCATGCCCGGCGGGCGCTTCGCCATCGAACTGAGCGACGCCCCCGCCGACGAGCCCCAGGCCAACGGCCTGGAACAACTGGAATTCCTGGTCAGCGCCAACCCCGGGCAACCGCTGAAAGGCCTGGCGCGAGTCGCCTCCGGCGGCGAACTGTCGCGCATCAGCCTGGCCATCCAGGTGATCACCGCGCAGACCTCGCGCACGCCCACCCTGGTCTTCGACGAAGTGGACGTCGGCATCGGCGGCCCCACCGCGGAAGTGGTCGGCCAACTGCTGCGCCGCCTCGGCGAAGGCGGCCAGGTGCTGACCGTCACCCACCTGCCGCAGGTCGCGGCCCAGGGCCACCAGCACCTGTTCGTGCACAAGGAGCGCGGCAGCAGCGAAACCCGCACCGCGGTAGCCAACCTGAAGAAGGCCGAACGCATAGAAGAGATCGCCCGCATGCTCGGCGGCGTGGACATGACCAAGGAATCCCTGGCCCACGCCCGCAAGATGGTGGACCGGGCGCTGCAGGGCTGAACGATCGCGAACAAAGCCCTACGAACACGGCGGCTTCTCGTAGGAGCGAGCTTGCTCGCGAATGAGCCCCGCAGCGGAGTCTGTTCGCGAGCAAGCTCGCTCCTACGAAGAGCAGCTCGGCGGCCAACTGTAGGAGCAGGCCCTGCCTGCGATTCGCGCGCAGGGCGCGCTCCTACAAGGGCACGATGTATGGGCAACCTGTAGGATCTCATCCGCGAATCGCGCCAGATTGTCCGCACCTACACCCCAGGCAAACACAAGGCCCGTAGGATGGCGTTGAGCGAAGCGATACCCATCACCACCACCGCATGGGTTTCGCAAGCTCAACCCATCCTACGAAAAGCGCCTCGGCGCAGACAGTTGCGCCTACGCGCCAATCTCACCTGAAATCCCCCTGAAAATGAAAACGGCGACCCCAGGGCCGCCGTTTTCCGTTCGTTGCAAGGCTACTTATTTCTTCTTGCGCACGTACAGGACCAGGTTGTGGTCCACCAGCTCGAAGCCGCGTTCCTTGACGATTTCCTTCTGGCGCTTCTCGATCTCGCTGTCCATGAACTCGATGACCTCGCCGGTATCCACGCAGACCATGTGGTCGTGGTGGCCGCTGTCGGCCAGCTCGAACACGGCGTGGCCGCCGTCGAAGTTGTGGCGCACCACCAGGCCGGCTGCCTCGAACTGGGTCAACACGCGGTACACGGTGGCCAGGCCGACATCCTCGCCGGCTTCCATCAGCGCCTTGTAGACGTCCTCGGCGCTCATGTGGCGTTGCTCGGCGGAATCGAGCATCTGCAGGATCTTGACGCGCGGCAGGGTGACTTTAAGGCCGGCCTTGCGCAGTTCGCTATTTTCAACCATGTGTGCTTTCTCGGCGCGGAATGCTTCGCAGCATCCTTCAATGCGGGTATGATCGGGGTTTCGTCGCCCAGCCAAGATAGTGGAAGTCACCCCCTGATGCAAAACACCAAGCTCATGCTGACCAGTCTCGCATTCGCAATGGGACTAGCCGCACTCGCCGGTTGTTCGTTCCCGGGGGTCTACAAGATCGACATCCAGCAAGGCAACGTCGTAACACAAGACATGATAGACCAACTGAAGCCGGGAATGACCCGTCGGCAGGTACGTTTCATCATGGGCAACCCGCTGATCGTGGATACCTTCCACGCTGACCGTTGGGACTACCTGTACAGCATCCAGCCCGGCGGCGGCCAGCGCCAGCAGGAGCGCGTCAGCCTGATGTTCAACGGCAACGACCAGTTGATCGGCCTGAACGGCGACTTCCGCCCGGGCGTCAGCCGCGACGAGGCCATCCTCGGCAAGGAATCCACTCCCGCCTCGCCCGAGCAGCCGCAACAGCAGAAGCCGGAGCAGCCCAAGGAAGAGCCGGCCAAGCCGGGCTCGGTGGAAGAACAGCTGCAGCGCGAAGTCGACGAGGCCAAGCCGGTCGCCGTGCCCACCCCAGAACCGCTGGAAACCAAGCCGCAGTAACAGACGCCTCCATGAAAAAAGCCCGGCATCGACCGGGCTTTTTCATGTCCGCGTGTTTCGCTCAGCGCTTGCCCGCCCTGGCACGGGCGGCGCGCTGCTTGCGCACTTCCTTGGGGTCGGCGATCAGGGGCCGGTAGATTTCCACCCGCTCGCCCTCTTCCAGCACCCGGCCGTCCGGGTCGGCGACCGCCTTGCCGAAGATGCCCAGCGGGCTGTTGAGCACGTCCAGTTCGGGGAACTGCGCGGCGATGCCGGACAGCAGCACCGCCTCGCGCACCCGCGTGCCGTAGGGCACGCTCAGGCGCAGCAGGCGTTGGCGCTCGGGCAGCGCGCAGACCACCTCGATGGCGATGCTCCGGGCATCAGCCATACAGCTGCTTGGCGCGCTGGCAGAAGGCGTCGACCATGGTGTTGGCCGCCTGGGTGAACAGCGGCCCGAGGGTCGCCTTGACCAGGGCGCCGGCGTAGTCGAAGGTCAGGTCCAGGGTGATCTTGCAGGCCTTGTCGCCCAGGGCCTTGAAGGTCCACACGCCGTGCAGCTCGGAGAACGGGCCGTCCTCGAGGTTCATCTCGATGCTCTGCCCGGGCACCAGCACGTTGCGCGTGCTGAAGCGCTGCGACAGGTTGCCCTTGGCCACACTGAGCTCGGCGCGCATCGCCGTTTCGCTTGCCTCCAGCACCTTGCTCGCCGAGCACCAGGGCAGGAACTCCGGGTAGCGCGCCACATCGTTGACCAGGTCGTACAGCGCCTTCGCGGGATAGGGCAGCAGGGCCGAACGCTGGATATGCGTGCTCATAGGGGTCTCGCTTCTTCAGTGGCGGACGCCGGCGAACCGGCGTCCATCGGTACGAAAAACAGCGCGCATTCTCCGAGATTAGCCACCCACCCTCAAGCGCGCATCCCGCCGCACCCGGAATTGGCCGACGCCGATGGCGGCGCGACGAGCGACTCCCTATAATGCGCGGCCTATGGCTAAACAGAAGAAACACCCCCAGGGGACCATCGCGCAGAACAAGAAGGCTCTGCACGACTACTTCATCGAGCAACGCTTCGAGGCGGGCATCGCCCTGGCCGGCTGGGAGGTCAAGAGCCTGCGCGCCGGCAAGGCCCAGCTGGTCGACAGCTACGTCCTGCTCAAGGACGGCGAGGCCTGGCTGCTGGGCAGCCACATCACCCCGCTGACCACCGCCAGCACCCACGTGATCGCCGACCCGGTGCGCACGCGCAAGCTGCTGCTGCACAAGCGCGAGCTGGGCAAGCTGTTCGGCGCGGTGCAGCAGAAGGGCTACGCCTGCGTGGCGCTGTCGATGTACTGGAAGAAGCACCTGATCAAGTGCGAGATCGCGCTGGCCAAGGGCAAGAAGGAATACGACAAGCGCGACACCGAGAAGGAACGCGATTCCAATCGCGAGATCCAGCGCGCCATGCGGCACGGCAAGGACGACTGACGCCAGGCTTTTCGTCGGATGGGTGGAGCGAAGCGATACCAATCGCCATGCCAGCATGGGTTTCGCCAAGGCTCAACCCATCCTACGAAGCTGGCGCCAGCCCCCACTTTTCGTAGGAGCGAGCTTGCTCGCGAACAGGGCAGGCACGGCGCCAGGCCTTGTTCGCGAGCAAGCTCGCTCCTACAGGTTCCTGCCGTTAAACCCCCAGCCTGCGCTGCGCCCGTTCCAGGCGCCGCACTTCGTCCTGCGCCTCCTCCAGCACCTCCCGCACATAGGCAATGTGCCGGTGGGAAATCTCCCGCGCCTCTTCCGCCCGGCCCTGCATGATCGCCTCGTACAGCTCGCGGTGCTGGCTCATCAGCTGCTCGCGGGTTTCCGCGCGCTGGGCGTACATGCCGCCGATGTTGGTCACCACGTTGTGCTTGAGCAGGTCGAACAGGCCACGGATGGTGTGCAGCAGCACGGTGTTGTGGCTGGCCTCGGCGATGGCCAGGTGGAAGCTGGCGTCGGCCGCCCCCTCCTCATCGCTGACCTTGTCGTAGTGCTGGTAGCAGGCCTGCAGCGTCTCGAAGGCGCTGGTCAGGCGCTGGTGGTCCACCTCGGTGGCGCGCAGCGCGGCGTAGTAGGCGCAGGAGCCTTCCAGGGTGTGGCGGAACTCCAGCAGGTCGCGCTGCGCCTCGGGGTTGCTCTCCAGCAGGTGCAGCAATGGGTCGCTGAAGGTCGAGCCCAGGGACTGCGCGACATAGTTGCCGCCGCCCTGGCGGCTGACCAGCAGCCCCTTGGCCACCAGCTTCTGGATCGCCTCGCGCAGCGATGGCCGCGACACGCCGAACTGCTCCGCCAGCACGCGCTCGGCCGGCAGGCGTTCGCCCGCCTTGAGCGTGCCCTCGAGGATCATCGCCTCAAGGCGCTCGACGATATCGTCCGACAAGCGGCGCTGCCGTACCTGATTGAAAGCCATCTTTTCCCCACCTCTCGGCCCGCCTGGCGGAAGGCCCCGTTTCGCAGGGGCGGCAGCCTAACCAGCGGCGCCAACCACAACAAGCCCGACGATCGCCTGGATCGCCCGGTCCGACAAAAGTTGTAGCGCCGCAAATTGACAGCCTACAGGGATGCTTTTACTCTGGGCGCTCGCTTTTGTAAATTGGTATTACCAATTTTCGAGAGATACGCCGAGACGGTCGTCAGCCTGCCGCCAACCCTTCCCGGGGCGGCACAAAACCCACGACGCGGCGCAAGACTAGACTCCAATCAAAAAACAATTAGGAGCCAAAACAGCATGCAAACCTGGCAGCAGATCTATACCCCGCTCGGCAGCCTCGGCCTGTCCGCGCTGGTCGCCGTGATCCCGATCGTCTTCTTCTTCCTCGCCCTCGCCGTGTTCCGCCTCAAGGGCCACGTCGCCGGCACCATCACCCTGATCCTCTCCATCGTCGTCGCCATCGCCGCCTACGGCATGCCGGTCGGCAAGGCCCTGGGCGCCGCGTTCTACGGCTTCCTCTACGGCCTCTGGCCGATCGCCTGGATCATCGTCGCGGCGGTGTTCCTGTACAAACTGACGGTGAAGAGCGGGCAGTTCGAGATCATCCGCAGTTCGGTCCTGTCGATCACCTCCGACCAACGCCTGCAGGTGTTGCTGATCGGCTTCTCCTTCGGCGCCTTCCTGGAAGGCGCGGCCGGCTTCGGCGCGCCGGTGGCGATCACCGCCGCCCTGCTCGTCGGCCTGGGCTTCAACCCGCTGTACGCCGCCGGCCTGTGCCTGATCGCCAACACCGCGCCGGTGGCCTTCGGCGCCCTGGGCATCCCGATCATCGTCGCCGGCCAGGTCTCGGGCATCGACGCCTTCAAGATCGGCGCCATGGCCGGCCGCCAGCTGCCGCTGCTGTCGCTGCTGGTCCCCTTCTGGCTGGTGTTCATGATGGACGGCCTCAAGGGCGTGAAGGAAACCTGGCCGGCTGCGCTGGTCGCCGGCGGCAGCTTCGCCGTCAGCCAGTACTTCACCTCCAACTTCATCGGCCCGGAACTGCCGGACATCACCTCCGCGCTGATCAGCCTGGTGTGCCTGACGCTGTTCCTCAAGGTCTGGCAACCGGCCCACGCCGTGGAAGTGCTCGGCGTCTCCGGTGGCGCAGCCGTCGCCGGCGGTGGCAGCGCCCCGCGCGCCGAGCCCTCGCCCTACAGCACCGGCGAGATCATCAAGGCCTGGTCGCCGTTCCTGGTGCTCACCGTGCTGGTCACCATCTGGACGCTGAAGCCGTTCAAGGCCATGTTCCTGCCCGGCGGCGCGCTCTACAGCCTGGTGTTCAACTTCCCGATCCCGGGCCTGGACCAACTGGTGTTCAAGGGCCCGCCGATCGCTGCCGCCGCCACCGCGCTGCCGGCCGTGTTCAAGTTCGACCCGCTGGCCGCCACCGGCACCGCGATCCTGATCTCCGCGATCGTCTCGATGTTCATCCTGCGCATCGCCGCGAAAACTGGTCTGACCACTTTCAAGGAAACCCTGGTTGAACTGAAGTGGCCGGTGCTGTCCATCGGCATGGTGCTGGCCTTCGCCTTCGTCACCAACTTCTCCGGCATGTCCACCACCCTGGCCCTGGTCCTGGCCGGCACCGGCGCGGCCTTCCCGTTCTTCTCGCCGTTCCTCGGCTGGCTGGGCGTATTCCTGACCGGTTCGGACACCTCGTCCAACGCGCTGTTCGGCGCCCTGCAGGGCACCACCGCGCACCAGATCGGCGTCAACGACACCCTGCTGGTGGCCGCCAACACCACCGGCGGCGTGACCGGCAAGATGATCTCGCCGCAATCCATCGCCGTGGCCTGCGCCGCCACCGGCATGGTCGGCAAGGAATCCGACCTGTTCCGCTTCACCCTGAAGCACAGCCTGCTGTTCGCCGCGGTGATCGGTGTGATCACCCTGCTGCAGGCCTATGTCTTCACCGGCATGCTCGTTCACTAAGCTGTACCTGCCGGGCCCCAGCGCTACGGGGCCCGGCCTTCACCGTCCACCCCAACCGGTGCCCTGCCAGATGATCATTTCCGCCTCCACCGACTACCGCGCCGCGGCCCAACGCAAGATTCCGCCCTTCCTGTTCCACTACGCCGACGGCGGCGCCTACGCCGAGCACACCCTGCGCCGCAACGTGGCGGACCTGTCGGACATCGCCCTGCGCCAGCGCGTGCTGAAGAACATGTCCGAGCTGAGCCTGGAAACCAGGCTGTTCAACGAGACCCTGGCGATGCCGGTGGCCCTGGCCCCGGTCGGCCTGACCGGCATGTACGCCCGCCGCGGCGAAGTGCAGGCGGCGCGCGCCGCGGCCTCCAAGGGCGTGCCCTTCACCCTGTCGACCGTCTCGGTGTGCCCGATCGAGGAAGTGGCGCCGGCCATCGACCGGCCCATGTGGTTCCAGCTCTACGTGCTGAAGGACCGCGGCTTCATGAAGAACGCCCTGGAGCGGGCCAAGGCCGCCGGCTGCTCGACCCTGGTGTTCACCGTGGACATGCCGGTGCCCGGCGCCCGCTACCGCGACGCGCACTCCGGCATGAGCGGCCCGAACGCCCCGCTGCGGCGCATGTGGCAGGCCATGACCCACCCGCAGTGGGCGCTGGACGTGGGCCTGCTGGGCCGCCCGCACGACCTGGGCAACATCTCCAGGTACCGCGGCAACCCCACGGGCCTGGCCGACTACATCGGCTGGCTGGGCGCCAACTTCGACCCGTCGATCTCCTGGAAGGACCTGGAGTGGATCCGCGACTTCTGGGAAGGCCCGATGGTGATCAAGGGCATCCTCGACCCCGAGGACGCCAAGGACGCGGTGAAATTCGGCGCCGACGGCATCGTCGTCTCCAACCACGGCGGCCGCCAGCTCGACGGCGTACTGTCCAGCGCCCGCGCCCTGCCGGCCATCGCCGACGCGGTGAAGGGCGATTTGACCATCCTCGCCGACTCCGGCATCCGCAACGGCCTGGACGTGGTCCGCATGATCGCCCTGGGCGCCGACAGCGTGCTGCTCGGCCGCGCCTTCCTCTACGCCCTGGCGGTGGATGGCGAGGCCGGCGTGCGCAACCTGCTGGAGCTGATCGAGAAGGAAATGCGCGTGGCCATGGTGCTCACCGGCGCCAAGTCGATCAGCGAAATCACCCGCGATTCGCTGGTACGCGAACTCGGCGCCTGAAGGCGCCCCCTGTAGGAGCGAGCTTGCCCGCGAACCTGCCCGGCTCCGAGCCCGCCGGGTTCGCGAGCAAGCTCGCTCCTGCAAAATCAAAAGAACACCGATGGGCCGTCCAGCGGTCCACGCTCACCGATGATGACTGGAGCCGCCATGAGCCTGCCCGCCGCGTTCCTCGACACGGTAGAACACCTGATCCCGCGCGAGCGGCGTTTCGATGATCCCCTATCGACCCTGGCCTTCGGCACCGACGCCAGCTTCTACCGGCTGATCCCCAAGCTGGTGATCCGCGTGGAGAGCGAAGACGAGGTGCGCACCCTGCTGCGCGCCGCCCACGCCCAGCAGGTGGCGGTGACCTTCCGTGCCGCCGGCACCAGCCTTTCCGGCCAGGCGGTCAGCGACTCGGTGCTGCTGGTGCTGGGCGACAACTGGAACGGCCGCGACATCCGCGCCGGCGGCGGGCAGATCCGCCTGCAACCCGGCGTCATCGGCGCCCAGGCCAACGCCTGGCTGGCCCCCTTCGGCCGCAAGATCGGCCCGGACCCGGCCTCGATCAACGCCTGCAAGATCGGCGGCATCGTCGCCAACAACGCCAGCGGCATGTGCTGCGGCACCGCGCAGAACAGCTACAACACCCTGGCCGGCCTGCGTCTGGTGCTGGCCGACGGTACCCTGCTGGACAGCGAGGACGACGCCTGCGTCGAAGCCTTCCAGGCCAGCCACGGCGAGCTGCTGGAACAGTTGGCCGAACTGGGCCGGCAGACCCGCGCCAACACCGAGCTGGCAGCCAAGATCCGCCACAAGTACCGCCTGAAGAACACCACCGGCTTCTCCCTCAACGCCCTGGTGGACTACGACCAACCGCTGGACATCCTCACCCACCTGATGGTCGGCTCCGAGGGCACCCTGGGCTTCATCAGCGCGGTGACCTACGACACCGTGCCGGACCACCCGCACAAGGCCAGCGCGCTGATCGTCTTCCCCGACGTGGAGACCTGCTGCAAGGCCGTGCCGGTGCTCAAGCAGCAGCCGGTGTCCGCCGTGGAGCTGCTGGACCGCCGCAGCCTGCGCTCGGTGGAGAACATGCAGGGCATGCCGGTGTGGGTGAAGAGCCTGTCCGCCGGCGCCTGCGCGCTGCTCATCGAATCCCGCGCAGCGACGCAGACGCTGCTGCACGAACAGCTCGCGCAGATCATGGCCTCCATCGCCGAATTCCCGGTGGAGAAGCAGGTCGACTTCAGCGAAGACCCGCTCGTCTACAACCAGCTCTGGCGCATCCGCAAGGACACCTTCCCGGCGGTGGGCGCGGTGCGCGAGACCGGCACCACGGTGATCATCGAAGACGTCACCTTCCCCGTCGAACAACTGGCCGAAGGCGTCAACCGGCTGATCGAGCTGTTCGACAAGCACGGCTACGACGAGGCGATCCTGTTCGGCCACGCGCTGGAGGGCAACCTGCACTTCGTCTTCACCCAGGGCTTCGACTCGCCCGAGCAGGTGGCGCGCTACTCGGCCTTCATGGACGACGTGGCGCACCTGGTGGCGGTGGAATACGGCGGCTCGCTGAAGGCCGAGCACGGCACCGGGCGCAACATGGCGCCCTTCGTCGAACTGGAATGGGGCCACGACGCCTACCAACTGATGTGGCAGCTCAAGCGCCTGCTCGACCCGCAGGGCATCCTCAACCCCGGCGTCATCCTCACCGACGACCCGCAGCTGCACCTGAAGAACCTCAAGCCGCTGCCGGCCGCCGACGAGATCGTCGACAAGTGCATCGAATGCGGCTTCTGCGAGCCGGTCTGCCCGTCCAAGGGCCTGACCTTGAGCCCGCGCCAGCGCATCGTCATGTGGCGCGACATCCAGGCCAAGCGCCGCAGCGGCGTCGACACCACGCAACTGGAGCGCGACTACCAGTACCAGGGCATCGACACCTGCGCCGCCACCGGCCTGTGCGCCCAGCGCTGCCCGGTGAACATCAACACCGGCGAGCTGGTGAAGAAACTGCGCGGCGAAGAAACCCGCCACCCCGGCACCGCCACCTGGCTGGCGCGCAACTTCGCCACGGCGATGAAAGGCACGCGCTTCATGCTGCATGCCGCCAACGGCGCGCGCAGGCTGCTCGGCGCGCCGCGCCTGGCCAGCCTCAGCGCCTCCGTCAGCCACGCCAGCAAGGGCCGCGTGCCGCAGTGGACGCCGGCCATGCCGCAGCCGGTGCGCTTCAGCCTGCCGGCGGCCAGCGATATCGCCGACAAGCCGCGGGTGGTCTACCTCACCGCCTGCGTGTCCCGCGCCATGGGCCCGGCGGCCGGCGACGAGGAACAGGTGCCGCTGATCGACAAGACCCGCCAGTTGCTGGAAAAGGCCGGCTACCAAGTGGTGTTCCCGGACAACGCCGACAACCTCTGCTGCGGCCAGCCGTTCGCCTCCAAGGGCTACAAGCAGCAGGCCGACGACAAGCGCGACGAACTGCTGGCCGCGCTGCTGCAGGCCAGCCGCGGCGGGCTCGACCCGATCTACTGCGACACCAGCCCCTGCACCCTGCGCCTGGTCCAGGACCTGGCCGACAGCCGGCTGCGGATCTACGACCCGGTGAAGTTCATCCGCAGCTTCCTGGTCGAACGCCTGGACTTCCAGCCGCTGGACAAGCCAGTGGCGGTGCACGTCACCTGCAGCACCCAGCACCTGGGCGAAAGCCAGGCGCTGATCGACCTGGTGCGCCGCTGCACGAACGAAGTGGTGATCCCCGAAGGCATCCACTGCTGCGGCTTCGCCGGCGACAAGGGCTTCACCACCCCGGAACTCAACGCCCACTCGCTGCGCAGCCTGAAAGACGCGGTGCAGTACTGCGAAGAAGGCATCTCCACCAGCCGCACCTGCGAAATCGGCCTGAGCGCCCACAGCGGCATCGACTACCACGGCGTGGTCTACCTGGTGGACCGCGTAACCCGCCCCCGCACAGAGGCAATGAATCGCGGATAAATCCGCTCCTACACGAACGGCCCCCTCTCCCGTCAAGGAGAGGGCTGGGAGAGGGAGCGGCGCCAACCCCGAATGCCGCAGCCTCCGAAAAACTGTAGGAGCGGACTCCGTCCGCGATCCGCCACATCCACCATTGCCCCGGCACACAGCACCCCGGCGAGCTCCCGTAGGATGGGTTGAGCGAAGCGATACCCATCGCCACCACTAACCGCCCCTGCCGCCTTTCCGCTCTTCGTAGGAGCGAGCTTGCTCGCGAACAAACCCCGCTGCCGAGTCTGTTCGCGAGCAAGCTCGCTCCTACAGAAAGCACCACCCTCGTCTTAACCCCACGTTAAGCGAGCCCTGCCAGCCTCTGCCGCGAAACCGCCGCTGCGGCTATCCTGCTCGGCGACACCAGGCGAATGGGGGCGAAGATGAGAATCCTGCTGGCTGAAGACGACCCGCTGCTGGGCGACGGCATCCGCGCCGGGCTGGGCCTGGAAGGCGACACCGTGGACTGGGTGACCGACGGCGTGGCCGCCGACCAGGCCCTGGCCACCGACGAGTTCGACCTGCTGGTGCTCGACCTCGGCCTGCCGCGCCGCGACGGCATGGAAGTCCTGCGCGGCCTGCGCAAGCGCGGCGACATGACGCCGGTGCTGATCCTCACCGCCCGCGACAAGGTCGTCGACCGCGTGGCCGGCCTGGACGCCGGCGCCGACGACTACCTGAGCAAGCCCTTCGACCTCGACGAACTGCTGGCCCGCGTGCGCGCCCTCACCCGCCGCCACACCGGCCGCGCCCAGCCGCTGCTGGAACACGGCGAACTGCGCCTGGACCCGGCCACCCACCAGGTCAGCCTGGGCGGCGAGCCGGTGGAACTGGCCCCGCGCGAATACGCCCTGCTGCGCCTGCTGCTAGAACAGCGCGGCAAGGTGCTCTCGCGCACCCGCCTGGTCGAGGCCCTGTACGGCTGGGATGGCGAGCTGGAAAGCAACGCCATCGAAGTCCACGTGCACCACCTGCGGCGCAAGCTGGGCAACGAGCTGATCCGCACCGTACGCGGCATCGGCTACGGCATCGACCGCCCGGCCAAGGACGCGCCTTGAGCGCCACGCCCGGCCGCACGCGCCGCGCCGGCTCGCTGAGCCGGCGCCTGCTGGCGCTGCTGATCGGCGGCGTGACGCTGTGCTGGCTGCTGGCCGGCACCCTCACCTACCACCTCGCCTCGCGCCAGGTCGACCGGCTCTACGACGAAGACATGATCGACTTCGGCGAAGCCGCCCTGCGCCTGGTGGACGTCGCCGGCGGCCAGGGCGAACTGATCGCCCGCAGCCGCAAGGCCATCGAAGGGCTGCCGCTGGTCAAGCGCGAGTCCGCCCTGGGCTACAGCCTCTGGTACCAGGGCCAGCCGCTGTTCGCCACGCCCGGCCTACCCACCGGCCTGGAAGCCCTGGAGACCGGCCTCTCCGAAATCAGACACGACGGCATCACCTGGCGCGTCCTGCAACTGAGCACCCGCGACGAAAACGCGCGCATCTGGGTGGTGGAAAACCTCCACCACCGCAGCCACACCCTGCACCTGCTACTGCTCAGCGCCCTCTTCCCGCTGCTGCTGGCCCTGCCGCTGCTGGCCCTGCTGGTGTGGTTCGGCGTCAACAACGGCCTGGCGCCGCTGCGCAGCCTCACCGTACAACTTCACCAGCGCAGCGCGCGCAGCCTGCAGCCGGTGGCGCTCAACCGCGCGCCGGTGGAAGTGCACAGCCTGGTCAACGAACTCAACCTGCTGCTCGAACGCCTGGGCACCGCCATGGAAGCCGAGCGCCGCCTGACCAGCGACGCCGCCCACGAAATCCGCACGCCCCTGGCCAGCCTGCGCACCCACGCCCAGGTGGCGCTGCGCTCCTCCGACCCGGCGGTGCTCGCCCACGGCCTGCAGCAGGTCAGCCGCAGCGTCGAACGCATCGGCACGCTGATGGAACAGATCCTCCTGCTGGCGCGCCTGGACAACGAGGAACTGCACGAGACCTTCACCCCCGTCGACCTCGGCCAGCTCAGCGAGGAAACCATCGCCGAGCTGGCGCCCCAGGCCATCGACAAGGGCATCGAGCTGACCCTGGAGAACCAGGGCGCCGTGGTCATGGGCGTGCCGGTGTGGCTGGGCATCATGCTCGGCAACCTGGTGAGCAACGCCCTGCGCTACACCCCCGAGGGCGGCCGCGTGGAAGTGCGCCTGGGCACCGAGGGCACGAAGGTGCAGCTGTGGGTGCTGGACTCCGGCCCCGGCGTGGCCGCCGCCGAGCAGGCCGCCATCTTCACCCGCTTCTACCGCAGCCCCGGCGTCGCCTCCGGCACCGGCGGCAGCGGCCTGGGGCTGCCCATCGTCAAGCGCGTGGTGGAAATCCACCAGGGCCACATCAGCCTGCACCCCGGCCTGGACGGGCGCGGCCTGGGCGTGCGGGTGGAACTGCCGTCCGCGCAACTTTCCTGAACCCCGGCAGCACCGGCGCAGTCCACCGTTCAGGCCCCGCTCGCCTGGCGAGTCGCCGCCTGTGACATGTTCAGCCGTACAGGTACCGCATCATGAAAACCACCATCCTGTTCATCAGTGCCGCGCTGCTCGCGTCGCCGGTGTTCGCCGCCGACCGCTGCAGCGACAACTTGCAGAGAATCGACGAGAGCATGCAGAGCACCAACCGCAGCGACAGCGTACAGGAGCAGGCCATGCGGCTCCAGGAAAAGGCCGCCCAGGCCCAGGAACAGGGCAATACCCAGGCCTGCGTCGCCATGACCGAGAAGGCCCTCAAGCTGCTGAAAGCCTCGTCCAGCAGCTGAGCCGACGCCCGGCGGGCGCCGCCGCGAGCGGGGAAACGCGGTGGCCCCGAGCCGCGGCAATCGACACATGAGGAAACAACCCCTTGAGCGCGCCGGGCAATCCGCTAGAATGCCCGGCGTCATTGGGGAGTAGCCGCCCGCCCGGAACACCGGCGGGGACCACGTCAACATCCTTGGCCGGCAGGCCATGGCGTGGCCAGCGCAAAGCCTGGCAAGACCTTTGACCATGCAACCTCCGCAACGGCCGGGGAGGCGCATGGTCATGGGTACTACACCGGCCGGGAGTTCCACCGTGATGCACCGCCTCCGTCCCGAATCGCCCTCCATCCGCGAGGAGCGCGCGCCATGCTGACCTTCGTCCTCGAACTGCTCGGCATGCTGTTGCTGATCCTGATCGCCGCCGAACTCTTCACCAACGCCCTGGAACACCTGGGCGAGCGCCTGGGCATCTCCGAAGGCGTCACCGGCTCGCTGTTCGCCGCCATCGGCACCGCCCTGCCGGAAACCCTGGTGCCGCTGCTGGCGCTGCTGGCCGGCACCAGCAACGTCTCGCTCAACGAAGAAGTGGGCGTCGGTGCCATCCTCGGCGCGCCGCTGATGCTCTCCACCCTGTCCACCTGCCTGATGGCCTGCTTCGTCCTCCGCGGCCGCGGCCTGCGCGGGCGCCTGGTGCCCGAGCGCAGCGGCCTGCTGCGCGACCTCAACTTCTTCCTCCTGGCCTTCTGCCTGGCCACCGTGGCGATGTTCGTGCCCTCGCAACTGCACAGCTACCGCATCGGCCTGAGCGTGCTGCTGGTGCTCACCTACGTCGGCTACATCACCCTCACCCTGCGCGCCTCCCGCGAGCTGGTGGAAGACGGCCACGGCACCGAGGCGGAAAACCCCATGTGGCTGTCGCGCCTGGGCCTGCCGACCAACGCCTTCACCGTCCTCGTGCAACTGGTGCTGGGCCTGGCCCTGCTGGTGCTCGGCGCCAAGGGCTTCATCCACGGCGTGGAGGGCCTGTCCGACCTGCTCGGCATCTCCGCCCTGCTGCTCTCGCTGCTGATCATCCCCATCGCCACCGAGCTGCCGGAGAAGGTCAACAGCATCCTCTGGGTGCGCCGCGGCAAGGACACCCTGGCCTTCGGCAATATCACCGGCGCCATGGTCTTCCAGGGCACCCTGCTGCCGGCCATCGGCATCCTGCTGACGCCCTGGCAGCCGCGCATCGAAGTGCTCACCGGGGTGCTGGTGACCCTCGGCGCGGCGCTCTGGCTGCGCCTCAACGCCCGCCACAACGGCATCGCCGCCTGGGTGCTGCTGGGCAACGGCGCGCTCTACGTCGCCTACCTGGCCATCACCCTCGGCCGCTGAGCGCCGGCGCCGCCGTGCAAGCCGCGGCGCAGCGCCTAAACTGACGGTTCCGCCAGGCGCCCGGCCGGCGCCTGCCGTCACACCGCTGCATGCAAGGAGAGGCCATGAAGATCCTGGTAGTGCTCACATCCCACGACCAACTGGGCGACACCGGCAAGAAAACCGGCTTCTGGCTGGAGGAATTCGCCGCGCCCTACTACGTGTTCAAGGACGCCGGCGCCGAGCTGACGCTCGCCTCGCCCAAGGGCGGCCAGCCGCCGCTGGACCCGAAAAGCGACGAGCCCGACGCCCAGACGCCGGCCACCGAGCGCTTCCGCAAGGACCCCGAAGCCCAGGCTGCCCTGGCCAACACGCGCAAGCTGGCCGAGGTGAACGAGGCCGACTACGACGCCGTCTTCTACCCCGGCGGCCACGGCCCCCTGTGGGACCTGGCCGAGGACCAGCACTCCATCGCCCTGATCGAATCCTTCGCCAGCGCCGGCAAGCCGGTCGCCGCCGTCTGCCACGCCCCCGGCGTGCTGCGCCACGTGAAGAACGGCGACGGCAAGCCGCTGGTCGAGGGCCGCCACGTCACCGGCTTCTCCAACAGCGAGGAAGAAGCCGTGGGCCTGACCAACGTGGTGCCCTTCCTGGTGCAGAGCGAACTCAAGGCCAAGGGCGGCCGCTACGCCAAGGCCGACGACTGGCAGAGCCACGTGGAAGTGGACCGACTGCTGATCACCGGGCAGAACCCCGCCTCGAGCGAAGCGGTGGCCGCCGCCGTGCTGAAACTCCTGGGCTGACAGGAGCTTGCAGAGCCCCCTGGTGGACTCGCCGGGGGCTTTGCCGTACACTGGCGCGTACCTTCAAAGGTTCTGGGGCCGATTAGGATTCGACGCCGGTAACAAAACTTGAGGGGCATGCCGAGTAGGTGACAGTTCTCGTAAATCCGCTGCCACAATTCATAGTTGCCAACGACGACAACTACGCTCTGGCCGCCTAAGGGCGCCAGCAGACCCTAGGGGATGCCTGTAAACCCGAAGATTAGGTCTGTCAGATAGAACAGGATCGCCGCCAAGTTCGCTGTAGACGTAACGGCTAAAACTCATACAGCTCGCTCCAAGCGCCCTGCCACTCGGGCCGCGCGGAGTTAACTCAGTAGAGATGGCTAAGCATGTAGAACCGATAGCGGAGAGCTGGCGGACGGGGGTTCAAATCCCCCCGGCTCCACCAAACAAGCCCCTGAAAAACCTAGAGTTTTTCGGGGGTTTTCATTTGGCGTCGAAAAAATGTCGAATCGCCTATCCTGAGGCGGCCCACATCAGGCTAAGCACGGACCACACCCATGGCCACCAGTGGAAGATTTCACCAGTCTTTTCGATCTATAATCGGCTGTGCGCCGGAATTGATAAGCAGCCCTCAACAAAGAGGCGCAGGGCGATAAAGCCCAGCCTCCATGCGGAATGAGCTAGCTCGAACGTTAGGCATCGAAGGAACTGTGCTAATGGCAAAAGTCGTAGGTTTTATCAGCGAGAAAGGTGGTGTAGGCAAAACGACGGCGTGCTATCACATCGCGGTTGCTCTAAATCGTTTCCACCATAAACGAGTGTTAGTCATTGATGCTGACTATCAGAGAGGAGGTATTTCTGGCCGCTTCTTCCCTGAGGTTATTGAGCGCTTCGGCAGCTTCACTCAGACCGGCACAACGCTGTTCAATAAATTTCAACAGCTCTATAGCGCTGCACCTCAGACACCCGACATCGATATCGAGCATCACGTGTCCGGTGTAGACCTAATTCTCGCCGATCCACGCCTCTCCACGGTGTCGACCGATAAGCTACCGAGCACGAATAACATTCGCGCCAATAACGTAGCTTTGCTGTCTCACATGAAGACTATTAACAACGTCCTTCAGCCGCTGCATGACGAGTACGACTATGTACTTATCGACTCCCACCCAGAAGTCTCTGACGTTCTTCGTGCAATAATTTACGCATCGGATTACTGCGTTTCGCCAGTCAAGTTAGACCGACAATCCTCGATCGGTGTAGCGACGGTAATCGGAGAGATTACCAACGTCAACAACGACATCAGCATGATCCGAAACTCTTTGAATCTCGAAGATGGCTATCGCGATACAATTTTCTCTGGAGCAATCGGAATGATGGCCAGAGAGTATGCGGAAGCGCTAAAGCAAACCGAGCAACTGGAATTCAGCCGCCTTAGACAAGCTGGCAACATGTTCTCTTCGTACGTCACAGAAGGCGATGGCCTACGCCAGGCGGCTCAAGCTCGAGTCCCGGTTTACGACATCGCGGGAGCAAACGCCAACAAACAGGCCGCGCAGTTCCGAAGCCTCACTAACGAATTTTTGCGGGTGTGCCCATGATTGACCTTGAACTACTCATCAGTTGGCTCGGAACAGATGGAGCCAAAGCCGGGATAGAACATAGCGATCTCACAGTATCGGAGATCGCTGAACTACTGCCCAACCGAAAGCCTTCCAACATATCAAAAATAAAACGGGGAGAACTGATCAACTGGGTCGTAGACCGCAAAAGAGCTGAGCTAACCAAGTCCCCGGAAGAGCTCATGGAAATGGACGAGAGTCAATTAATTAACTATTTCAATTCAATCAAAGCATCAAGCAAAGAAATTCTTGACCTGCTTATATCCATGGACATAAGACCAGGAAGCTCGTCGAAGAAAAACATCACCGAATTCGCTGCGCGAGAAATTAGCGACATAGGAATGTATCGAAGAGTTGCGAAAGGTAACTCAGCGATAAAGCCAGCATCAGAGTCCTAATGGCCCGAATAAAATTGCGTCTTGAAGATAGTCTGGCGAGAGATATGCATAGCGCATACTCATAACGACATTTGAGTGTCCGAGTATCTTTTGCAATGTGAGAATACTGCCTCCATTCATCATGAAATGGCTGGCAAAGGCATGCCTTAATGCATGGTTTGCCTGACCTTGTGGCAGTTGAATCGTGGTGCGCTCCATGGCGCGGCGGAAGGAAGTGATGCAGGACATGAACGGGCCATGCATTCGCCAATGCGCCCTTACCCGATCAGCCAACGCTGTTGGGATCGGTACGTGGCGGACCTTCCCCGATTTGGTCCCGGCATAAGTCGCGACGCTACCCTGGAGCCGTTGTGCGGGAAGCTTCTCAGCCTCGGACCATCGAGCACCAGTAGGAGGCACAGCAGCGTCACCAGTTCCGAATGCGGGTTGTCGCAACGGCTGCGGATAGAGTCGAGAAGCTCGTCGATCTGCTCGGTAGTCAGCCAGGACAGTTCACGCTCTTGCAGCTTGAGCAGCTTCACCCCGGCCAGTGGATTGTCGTAGTCGATCTGGCCCAGGTCCTTCAGCTCGTTGAACACAGCACGGATGTAGCCCAGCTCGTTGTTCAGCGTCTTTCCGAATATCCCCTCCTCCAGCCTTTTGCACCGCAAGCTTGCATACGAAGACGCATCCAGGGCCGTCGCTACCGGGTCGCCCAATCGCGCAGCCAATTGCCGCAGCTTGGAGAGGCGCCGGGGTGCGTCGCGCAGTGAACGGCCGTGCAGGTCGTACCAGAGTTGCACCAGCTCAGAGAGTCGGCGGCGATCCTTAGGCTTGATGCCCCACGCGGGGTTCTCCGCGCATTTCTGCCGCACCGTGGTCTCGAAGCGCGGGGCCTCGCCCTTGGTCTTGAACCGCTTGCGGAAGCGCTTGCCCTTGATCGGTTCGACGTCGACGAACCAGAGGCCATCCGGGAGCTTGGTGATACTCATCAGACGGCATAGCCTTTCTTCAGGTACCGGGGTCGGCCTTGCCGAAAGAGCCTATCGACATGCGCTACAACGTGGCGCCGACCCCCCATGTGCTGCTGACGATCAACGATGAGAGAGTGGTCATCGGTGAGCGCATGAGACGAGGATGGCGGCCGTACAGACCAAGGATCGAGCGACACCGATCAGCGCCCGCGTCGAGAAGGTAGCGCACGGCCCATTCTTCCGCGCGATCTAGCCGCACCGAGTGGACGAAGGCAGGCCGAAGAAGCAGGCTTATTTCATTCGCCGACGCGACGGACAGGCCTGCCTGGCGGCAGCTATCGGCCAGCTCCCAATAGGAGGCGAACACGATGGATTCGTGATCATCACCGCGACGCCCAAGGCAGTATGGCGGACGTGAACGACCGCCGGCTGGTGATGCTATCGCAGGAGTTCGCCGCGGAATGGATGGACCCCGCCGACGCCGAAGTAGCACATCGAACAAATCACGCGCATGGAAGAACCTTCGAGTGGTTCCGCGTCAGCACGGATGCAGGGGACGTCCGGAATCGGAGGGACAGTTGATTGAGCCCACTAAGGAGATTGCCAGAACACAGGTTGACGAAACCGTCTCGCTCAACCATTATAGTTTTCAAGTTGACTACTTGAATCGCCAAAAGCGAGAATACGAAGTAGCAAATCACCGGGGACAAAAGGGAGCTATCTATGTCGCTTACAAAATTCGGCACCGCCGTCAGAGAGTATCGGCGCCATTTGGGGCTGACGCTCAGCAATATGGCCACCGCGCTCGGTACCTCGCCCGCCTTTCTCAGCGCAATGGAGACCGGCAGAAGCAAGGTGCCCATGGAGTGGGTGGAAAAAATTGCTAGCTACTTCAATGCGAAAGGGGAGCACGTCCAAGTAAATCGCCTCAAGGCGATGGCATGCGAATCAAATGAAAGCGTGTCCCTAGAAGGCCTTCCCGCACATCACAAAATGCTGATCGCAGGCTTCGCCAATTCCGACCTCAATCAGGAGCAACTGACCAAGCTCGGCACTCTACTTTCCGAAATTTATGGGGAGAAATGTAAAGATGACGCCTGAAACCGATGATAACTATTGCATGCGGGGACATCGCGTCCCCGCCTTAGATCAGAGATTGATTCGCGACGTCGCCCATCGCGTATGCGAAATCATCAGGATCCGCAAGACGTCGTTCAAAAGCGGCAAAGCAGAAAACCTTGTTTCGCGCCTCGAGCACTACGGCATCCAAGTGGACGTCATCGAAGATGAGGAATGGCTGGACTATACCCGCGCCACAGTCGATCCCAACAAAGGAATGATCTACGTACCTAACAAGCTCTACACCGACCTGTGCCGCGGCAAGGCTGAAGCAGTTCGTATTTTCTTGCATGAGATCGGGCACATCGTGCTTGGCCATAAGCCGTTGCTCCACTTCTCTGAAGGCAAAGCAACGAAGCACGAAGACTCTGAATGGCAGGCAGATTTCTTCGCAGACTCCGTAATTGAGCTGCTCGGGCTGCCAAAAACTGAAATGCAGATGGAGTTTAAGTTCTGACTGAATACGATTGCGGCGTAAACAGTCAGAACTTGGTGGCTAGCAATACCAGCCAAAGAAGTTCTCCACCCGCTTCTTGCAAAACGCAAAGAAGTGTGATAGCGGAGGCTCCCTACGCAAGAGCCAAGTCTAAGCACATCTTTGCGGTTTGTCCAGAACGACAAGTGGTGGCAACCCCCGAAAAGGAATTAGGTCATGACCTACACCGACGAACGGGGCACCTTCATCCTGCGCTGGACTCGCCGCCTGAAAAACGGCCAGATCCAGCGCGCGGTGGGCAAGCCCTTCAAAATCTACATCAGCTGATGTAGCTCGCTCCAAAGGGTGGCCGTAAGGCCACCCTTTCTCATCTGCAGGCTTCCACTGCAGCACACATCTGAGAAAATGAGGACAGATTTATTTTTGTTTCCCGCACCTTGCCCAAACAAAGTATCTAGACCGATACCAAGCCGCTAACAAACCCCACTAAAGGTTTCCCCACGAAGGCCGCCATGCCGGGTATCCATTACGATCCGGAGCCTTCCGATGTCCAGCATCTCGTCCGTCAGCAACATGAATCTCCGCCTCACTTCCACCTCAAACTCATCCACCGCCACCGCGTCGACGAGTGACGACAGCAGCACCGCCTCTAGTGCAACGAGCACATCCCAAACCAATGCAAGCGGTTCGGCGCAGGGTGCTGGCGGGGCCGGTGGCGCCGGGGGGAGCGGCAGCAGTTCCAGCAGCACCTCGGATAGCACGCTGGAGAAACTCAAGGAGGCTGTGGAACAGGCGCAAAAGGAGCTGCAGGAAGCCGAGCAGGAACTTGCCAAGGTCAGCCAGAGCGGCGGCAACCAGACGGAGGAGGAGAAGCAGGCTCGCCAGGTTCAGGAGCAAGCCGCCCGGGCGCGTGTCGCGACCGCCAGCGCTGCGGTGGCGACGGCCTATGCGGCGTACTCCGAGGCGCTGACGGACTCCGGCAGCAGCACCAGCGGGACCGGGGTGAATACCACGGCTTGAAAGCGAAAAAGGGGGAGTATTCCCTTCTGGCACAGCCTGGGGCAGCGACACCGCCGCCAGCTCTGGCATAATCCCCCCCCATTCAGCCGATGGACTCGGCGCTCGCTTTCATCAACGACACGGAGGTCGCCATGCGCGCCATCAAAACCGTTCTGTTCCACCTGCTCTACACCTTCCGCGGCCTGGTACGGCTGGTCTGCAAGCTCCTTTCCGGGCTGTTCCTGTTCGGCTTCATCTTCGGCCTGTTCGCCATCGCCGACCGCGACGGCATGGTTGGCGGCACCTTGAGCATGCTGGTGTTCTGCGTCGGTTTCGGTGCGCTGGCGTTCTACTACGACGTGCTGCTGCTCAAGCTGAAGCCCGAAGGCATCGACCTGGTGCTGCTGCAGTAAGCGCTGCGCCGCCGCCAGAAGCCCTCGCCTCGTCGGGGGCTTTTTGTTGCCGGGCCTGTAATACACACTGTGCGCCATCCCTCCCCCGCCACGAGGCAAGGCCATGGAAGTGCTCTGCGTCCTCATTCTGCTTTCGACGAGCTACTGGTATTTCAAGACCGCGCCTGCCGGCACCCCGATGGCCTTGCGGCTGATTTCGTCTGCCCATGGGGCGTGCGCGCTGTTGCTGTTTTCGCTCGCGCTCGTCATCGGGTTCGGCGGTTGGCATCGGGAGGTGAATGGGCAACTGTAGGCGCTGGTGATTCTGACACCTTGTTCCAGTGATTCTGACCCACTCTGTTCCAAGGAATATGTAGGCAATCTACGGTGGCCAAACGAAGACATTTTCGCGGGCGCGATAAGGTGGGGCGGCAAACGTCCTGGGGCCGGGCGGCCTCCAGGACGAGCAAAGGAGGAGTAACTACTTGGTCATATACCGCTTAACCAACGGGCGCAGCTCACGATCGTGCTTGCCGTAGG
The DNA here is from genome assembly GCF_023516765.1 of Pseudomonas sp. R3.Fl. NCBI lineage: Bacteria > Pseudomonadati > Pseudomonadota > Gammaproteobacteria > Pseudomonadales > Pseudomonadaceae > Pseudomonas > Pseudomonas sp. R3.Fl. Next base: position 4,609,424 of record NZ_JAMGSO010000001.1, on the reverse strand, counting down.
TCAACAACGCTTGCTGATAGACCGTCACGTCAGCGCCTGGCAGGGCCTGCTCAACGTCGAAGACCTCCTGCTGCACGGTTTCCCATGCGGCGATCAAGGCCGCATCTGGCAGGGGTTGTTGGCTTTCCGCGTGGATCAGGTAGGTCAGGGTGGCAGTCAGGAAGTCGAGCGTATCCTCGACGCTCTCCAGCAACTCCAGGCATTGGCTGTGCGTCATATCCTGGGCGTCTGCTCCTGGTAAAAGCATGGCAATACCTGCTGTGCCGTGGGTAGTGATAGCCGAGGGCCTCTGGCCCTCGACCATCCTGCTTCTGTTGGTTCAGGCGGACTTAAAGCCAGGAAGCCCGTTGGCAGCACGCCACTTCTTCACTTCCGCCAAAACTCCTTCAGGACTGTCATCCACTCCCGAGGCGGGGTAAAAGATCAAATCTGAGCCTCTAGGATGCTGCGTAACTCTCACGAAATGGTCCGTAAGCTGGCCGATATAGTTTTCAAGCGCTGCACCTTTCAAACCATTGGTGTCTTCGAAGAATTCTCGCAGGAAGGATAGAAATTCAGCTTCCGTGTATTCCTCGATGGTCGCCTTGTTCTGGAAGTTCATCATTGACCCTTACTGGAGCTATGGATGCGGATGTGGTTTCTAGGGGTAGCTACTCGCAAGTTATCGACGTCATAGACTGCTCCACCCTCTACGATACGCTCAATGTGGTGGAGTTCGTGGACCTTACGCCCTCCTACAGCTTCTGTCTGGACTACAAATGGAGATGAGCCGCTGCGCATCAAGCGTCTATTCGCGGCTGAGAACTGACTCGCAAGCTCAGCATCCCTCGAAACCTCTATCCAGAACGCCTCTCGGAAATCGTCGAATCGAGAGAACTCTCGCCCCCGAAGCCTGTCTGCAATACGTGTGGGGATGGGAGCGCCAAGTCCTTCGCTTGCCCCTGCCAACCAAATACCGAAGACATCCTCACCAGCCCCAGTAACTGTCCCTGCATCATGCCGGGCGTTCATTACGATGTAGAGCGGTGCAATTCCAGAGCTAGCCGGGAACACCAGGATAAAGTCCCGATACTCTGGCGGGTAGATTGGATTGACGATAAGGTTGTCGGCCTGCTCTACAGGCGGGTAAATCGTGATCTGCGGGGCCTGGGGAGCAGATTCTAGGGCAGGGATCCCCAGCGTGTCGGAAGGATTGGCGGCAGGCGTCCAGATCAGCTCAACGCCACCCCCGAAGTCAGCCACCATCTGGCTACCCACTCGGGCGAATTGGACGACAGGGATCGTTTCCCAGTCGCTGCGCAGCTGCGTATTGTACCCGTAGCCCTTCAGCGTGCCGTCCGGTCGCTCCTCGACCCTGATGCGTACACGCGTGCGGGCCTGCCGCATCGAGCGAAGCTGCTCTTCTGTGTAGAGGGCGCTATCGCCCAAGCTGGACGGCCAGAGCATCGCCACAACACCAAGGAGCGCGCCACCAACCACTCCACCAGTGAGGATGCCGCCGCCAACTACACGGCCCCCCGTCCCGACAGCTACACGCCCACCACTGGCCACCGCACCACCAGCAGATGCGATCTCGCAGAGCCCACCACAAGATTCCCATGCAACTGAAGGAGCAAGTCCACGTAGCGCCAGGGAGCCGAAACCAGCAGGAACATTTCCGCTGATCTTCTTGAGCTGCACCTTGCCACTGTCATCCGCCTCCCGGCCCCCGAGCAATACAAGGTTTCCGTAATCGTTCACGCTATCGACCGGGAAGGTGTCTTGCTCCGTGCTGTAGTCGATCTCCGAATCAGGCAGCTTGCTGCACTTGGCGAAGATGCAGCCATCTGACGTGACAGCTTTTGCCAGTCTCCCCGCTGATACGCCCTGAGAAGAACCGCTGTTCTGCACCGGCATGGTTGGACTGGGTGCAGTGTCGGCTGCCGTGACGCTGGGTAACGGGGAGACTGGCGTGAAGGGGGCGGGAGTGAATACATCACCGATGATGACGGTTCCCGAGCCACCAATGATCACGTTGCCGTGGGCCCCGATGCTGCCCAGAGTGGCGGCGGGTTGGCCATTGATGAATACGGTCGATGACACCCCGGAAACAATGGGGCTTCCGCAAGCAGAAGCATCGCCCTGTCGTGCCGCAGGCAGGCCGTCAAACATGACGTCAGGAGAACCTTCGGCTATGGGGTTGGTGCCGTGCCCCGGTAATGGGCAGGCCGTGGGATCGGTGACGCGGGCGGCGGGTTTTCCACTCATGTGCGAATCCTTGCATTAGCGAGACGATGTATTGGCAGCTCCGGTAGCCAACTTGGCGTTATCGCCTGATAGCCCGACTGGAGCAGCCCCAGACTATGAGCGATACAATTGCGCGCGAAAGTAACAGAGATGAAGTGCGCAACTTCTTGCGCACCTCACCTACAACCCGCATAGATACGGTGCTGCATGTCTTTTTAACTTTTTTATTCATGACTGAGTGGAGTAGACGCTCCTTGCTGTTGCGGGGTGGGTCAGAACCTCTGGCACGAGTGGGTCACAATCGCTGGAATTGGGTGTCAGCATCACTGGAATACACAGGCAACTGTTCGCCTGGCTGCAGTTGCTTCCCCTGGCCTTGATAGCCTTGTCCTTCTGGGCGTTCCGCGGCCCTAGGGCGCTTCATTGGCTGCAACTGCTCAACGTCCCGGCCACGCTGTGGCTGGCGCTGATCGACAGCATGCTGGTCAGCGGGAAATGGCTTTAGGCATAGCCACCGGCCTCAACGCATCCGCTTCACCACCTCCATCAACTGCCCCCGCAGCCACTGGTTCCCGGCCTCGCCATCGGCGTGCCGTGACCAGTAGAGGTTCAGCGTCACCGGCGGCAGTTCCAGGGGCATTGGCAGCAGGCGGTTGCCCAGGCCGCGGTTGAGCAGTTCGGCGTAGCGCCTGGCCATGGTCAGCAGGCAATCGCTTTGCGACACCAGCAGCGCGGCCGACAGGTAGTGCTGGCAATGCTGGCGCACCTGGCGGGTCAGGCCGAGTTGGCCGAGCGCCAGGTCTTCTATGCAGATGCCGCGGCGCCGTGAGGTGACGGCGACGTGTTCGGCGGCCAGGTAGCGTTCTGCCGTCAGTTCGCCGGCGAAGGCCGGGCCGGCCATTACGCACAGGTCGTCGCGCCACAGTTGCCGGTGGCGCAGCGTGGCGTCGGTGGGGCGGGCGATTTCGATGGCGAAGTCGATGCGGCCGGCGGCCAGTTCCTGTTTCAGTTCCGCCCAGTGCACGCTGCTGCTGCGCACGCCGAGCTGCGGGGCGGTGCGCTGCAGGTGGTCGAGGATGCCCGGCAGCACCACCGGCTCCAGTTGCTCGGGCATGTTCAGGTGGAAGGTGCGCTGGTCGCGCTGCGGGTCGAAGTCCTGGCGGCGGATCACGCTGCGGCGCAGGCCGTTCAAGGCGTGCTGGATGTCCGGCGCCAGCTGTTCGGCCAGCGGCGTCGGCGCCACGCCGCGGCCGTGGCGGACGAACAGCGGGTCGCCGATCTGCTCGCGCAGGCGCGCCAGGGCGTGGCTGACCGCCGACTGGCTCAGGTGCAGGACGTCCGCCGCGCGGGTCAGGTTGCGCTCGCGGTAGACCACCTCGAAGACGCGGAACAGGTTCAGGTCCAGACGACCGAGCGTCGACCATTCATGTGCTTGATTCATGCCTATCACCCTCTATCCCCAGCCGCTCCAGCCTAGCAGCGATCCCTACCGGCACAACCATGCATAGCGTTCATGGATATCGATGAATAGGCGTCAGTTCTTTCGCTCTCCCCGGCTTTTTAAGATGCAGCGCAACAAGAACGACAAGAGTGCCCGCCATGAACGAAGCCCGTTACCTCCAGGCGCTGCATCGCCTCCAGGCCGCCGCCTGGCCAGCCGGCACGCCGCGTGAGCCGCATTACCCGCACGGGCAGCAGCCGCTTGGCGAATACCTGCGCACCTGGGCGCGCCTGAAGCCGGAGGCGCCCGCACTGGACTTCTATGGCCACAGCCTGGCCTGGGCCGAGCTGGACCGCCTGGCCGACCGCTGCGCCGCGTTGCTGGCCGAGCTGGGCGTGCGCCCCGGCGAGCGCGTCGCCGTGTTCCTGCCCAACTGTCCGCAGCTGCACATCGCCTTCTACGGCATCCTGCGCGCGGGGGCGGTGTACGTGCCGGTCAGCCCGTTGTCGAAGGCGCTGGAGCTGGGCTACCAGCTCAACGACAGCGGCGCCGAAACCCTGCTGTGCTTCGACCAGTTGCTGCCGATCGTGCGCCAGGTGCGCGGTGAAACGCCGTTGCGCCGACTGCTGGCCACCAGCCTCAGCGAGCTGTGCCCGGCCACGCCGAGCCTGCCGCCGCCCGACATGCTGCTGGCGCCGAAACTGGCCGGGGACGACTTCATCGACTTCCTCCCGGCCCTGGAGGCCTGCCGGGGGCCGGTGCCGCAGCACCAGGCGCGGCTCGACGAGGTGGCGGCGCTCAACTACACCGGCGGCACCACCGGCCTGCCCAAGGGCTGCGTGCATACCCATGGCGACATGCTCTACACCTGCGCCAGCTACCTGTCGGTGGCGAACCGACTGGAGCAGGACAGCGTCTTGCTGAACTTCCTGCCGGAATTCTGGATCGCCGGAGAGAACGGCGGCCTGCTGTTCCCGGTGTTCGCCGGCTGCCGCCTGGTGCTGCTGGCGCGCTGGGACGCCGAGGCCTTCATGGCCGCCGTGCAGCGCTACCGCGTCAGCCACTGCACCCTGCTGGTCGATAGCGCCGCCGAGGTGCTGGAGCACCCGCAGGTCGGCGAATTCGACTTCTCCTCGCTGCGGGTGTCGGGCGCCATTTCCTTCATCAAGAAGCTGACGCCCAGCTACCGCCGGCGCTGGCGCGAGCTGACCGGCACCACGCTGGTGGAAACCAGCTTCGGCATGACCGAAACCCACACCTGCGACACCTTCATCGTCGGCTTCCAGCAGGACGATTTCGACCTCAACAGCGCGCCGACCTTCGTCGGCCTGCCGGTGCCGGGCACCGACTTCAAGGTCTGCGATTTCGAAACCGGGGAGCTGCTGCCCCTGGGCGCGGAAGGCGAGCTGTGCATCCGCAGCCCGTCACTGCTCAAGGGCTACTGGAACCGCCCCGAGGCCAGCGCCGAGGTGCTGCGCGACGGCTGGCTGCACACCGGCGACCTCGGCCAGATCACCGAGCGGGGCTTCATCCGCTACCTCGGCCGGCGCAAGGAGATGATCAAGGTGAACGGCATGAGCGTGTTCCCCAGCGAGCTGGAGGCGCTGCTCGGCCAGCACCCGGCGGTCCTCGCCAGCGCGGTGCTCGCCCGCCCCGACGAGCGCCGCGGCCAGCAGCCGGTGGCCTTCGTGGTGCTCAAGCCGGGCGCCGGCGAAAGCGCCGAGAGCCTGCTCGCCTGGTGCCGCGAGGCCATGGCCGTCTACAAGGTGCCGGAGGTCCGCGTGGTCGCAAGCCTGCCGATGACCGCCACCGGCAAGATCAAGAAGAACGAACTGGAGCCTCTGCTGTGACCCCGCCCTTCGCCAAGCTGCTGATCGCCAACCGCGGCGAAATCGCCATCCGCATCGCCCAGGCCTGCGCCGACCTGGGCATCCGCAGCGTCGCGGTGTTCGCCGAGGACGACGCCGCCAGCCTGCACACGCGCAAGGCCGACCAGGCCGTGCCGCTCAAGGGGCGCGGCGTGCCCGCCTACCTGGACATGGACCAGCTGATCGCCATCGCCCGCGAGCAGGGCTGCGACGCGGTGCACCCGGGCTACGGCTTCCTCGCCGAGAACCCCGGGTTCGCCCGCCGCTGCCAGGCCGCCGGGCTGACCTTCGTCGGGCCGGCGGCCGAGGTGCTGGAGCTGTTCGGCGACAAGGCCGCCGCCCGCGCCCTGGCCGAGCGCTGCGGCGCCCCGCTGGTGGCCGGCCTGAACCACGCCATCGACCTGGCCGAGGCGCAGGCGTTTGCCGCGCAACACGGCGCGGTGATGCTCAAGGCCCTGGCCGGCGGTGGCGGCCGGGGGATGCGCGCCGTGCGCGAGCCGGCGGAATTGGCCGAGGCCTATGCCCGCTGCCAGTCCGAGGCGCAGGCCGCCTTCGGCAATGGCGCGTTGTATGTGGAGCAGTTGCTGGAGCAGGCCCGGCACATCGAGATTCAGGTGCTCGGCGACGGCACGGGCGCCGTCAGCCACCTGTGGGAGCGCGACTGCAGCCTGCAGCGCCGCCACCAGAAGCTGGTGGAAATCGCCCCCAGCCCCGGCCTGGACGCGGGCCTGCGCGAGGCCATCATCGCCTGCGCCCTGCGCCTGGCCGGCGCGGTGAACTACCGCGGCCTGGGCACCTTCGAATTCCTGGTGGCCGACGGGCGCTTCTACTTCATGGAGGCCAACCCGCGAATCCAGGTGGAGCACACGGTCACCGAGCAGGTCACCGGCGTCGACCTGTTGCATGCCCAACTGCGCCTGGCCGCCGGCGCCACGCTCGGCGAACTTCATCTGGACAAGCCGCCCGCCGTGCAGGGCTGCGCCATACAGCTGCGGCTGAACCTGGAAACGCTCCAGGCCGACGGCAGCGCGCGGCCGGCCGCCGGCGTACTGAGCGCCTACCAGCCGCCCTCCGGCCCCGGCCTGCGGGTGGACGGCTACGGTTACGCCGGCTATGCAGTCAGCCCGGCCTACGACTCGCTGCTGGCCAAGCTGATCGCCAGCGCCGGCGACTACCCAAGTGCCCTGCGCCGCGCCTACCGCGCGCTGTGCGAGTTCCGCCTGGAGGGCGTGGCGAGCAACCTGCACCTGCTGCAGAACCTGCTGCAACGCGAGGAGGTCGCCGCCAACCAGGTCGACACCCGCTTCGTCGAGCGCCACCTGGGCGAACTGCTCAGCGCGCGCGGCGAAAGCCACCCGCACCGCTATTTCAGCGGAGCCGGCAGCGTGGCCGAAACCCGGCGCCAGAACGTCGATGCGCCGCCCGGCACCATCGCCCTGAACGCGCCGAGCACCGGGGTGGTGGTGGCCCTGGCGGTCTCGGAGGGCGACAGCGTGGCCGCCGGCCAGACCGTCGCCGTGCTGGAGGCGATGAAGATGGAATTCGAGGTCAAGGCCACAAGCGGCGGCATCGTCCGCCTGCTGGCGGCAGCCCCGGGCGATGCGCTGGCCGAGGACCAGCCGCTGCTGTTCCTCGAACCGGCCGAGGTCGAGGGCGGCGCGATGCTGAGCGAGCAGGCCGTCGACCTCGCCCACATCCGGGCCGACCTGGCCGAGGTCAGGGAACGCCACGAGCGCCTGGCCGACGCGCGCCGCCCCGAGGCGGTGGCCAAGCGGCGCAGGACCGGCCAGCGCACCGCCCGGGAGAACCTGGCGGACCTGCTGGACGAAGGCAGCTTCAGCGAATACGGCGCCATGGCCCTGGCCGCGCAGCGCCGGCGCCGCTCCACCGAGGAACTGCTGGAGCTGAGCCCGGCCGACGGCCTGGTGGCCGGCATCGGCACCGTGGGCGCCGCGCGGTTCGGCGAGCAGGCGGCGCGCTGCATGGCCATCGCCTACGACTACACGGTGTTCGCCGGCACCCAGGGCGTGATGAACCACAAGAAGACCGACCGCCTGCTCGCGTTGGCAGCGCAATGGCGCCTGCCGGTGGTGCTGTTCGCCGAGGGCGGCGGCGGCCGCCCGGGAGACACCGATTTCGTCGGCGTGGCCGGGCTGGACTGCCACACCTTCGTCAGCTTCGCGAAGCTCTCGGGGCGGGTGCCGACCGTCGGTGTCGTGTCCGGCCGCTGCTTCGCCGGCAACGCCGCCCTGCTCGGCTGCTGCGAGGTGATCATCGCCACCCGCAACGCCAGCATCGGCATGGCCGGGCCGGCGATGATCGAGGGCGGCGGCCTGGGCAGCTACACGCCGGAAGAGGTCGGCCCGACCAGCGTGCAGGGCCCCAACGGGGTGATCGACGTGCTGGTGGAGGACGAGGCCGAGGCGGTGCGGGTGGCCAAGCAGTACCTGGCGTACTTCCAAGGCGAGACGGGCGACTGGCAATGCGCCGACCCGCGCGAGCTGCGCCATGTGATCCCGGAAAACCGCCTGCGCGTCTACGACATCCGCCGGGTGATCGAACTGCTCGCCGACCAGGGCAGCGTGCTGGAGCTGCGCCGCCAGTTCGCCCCCGGGCTGGTCACCGCGCTGGTACGCATCGAGGGCAAGCCGTTCGGCCTGATCGCCAACAACCCCGCGCACCTGGGCGGCGCCATCGACGCGGTGGCCGGCGACAAGGCCGCGCGCTTCATGCAGCTGTGCCAGGCGCGCGGCCTGCCGATCGTCTCGCTGTGCGACACCCCCGGCTTCATGGTCGGCCCCGAGGCGGAAAAGCAGGGCACGGTGCGCCACGTCTCGCGCATGTTCGTCACCGCCGCCAGCCTCAGCGTGCCCTTCTTCACGGTGGTGCTGCGCAAGGGTTACGGCCTGGGCGCCCAGGCGATGGCCGCCGGCAGCTTCCACGCGCCGCTGTTCACCGCCGCCTGGCCCAGTGGCGAGTTCGGCGCCATGGGCCTGGAGGGCGCGGTGCGGCTGGGCTTCGCCAAGGAGCTAAGCGCGCAGCCGGACGAAGCCGCGCGCCAGGCGCTGTTCGACAAGCTGGTGGCCAAGGCCTACGAGAGCGGCAAGGCGCTGAACATGGCGAGCTACCTGGAGATCGACGCGGTAATCGACCCGGCGGATACCCGCGCCTGGCTGCTACGCGGCCTCAACGCCGCTTCCGGTGCCACGCCCGCGGACGCCGGCGGGCGGTCGTTCATCGATACCTGGTAACGACGGCACAGGCACCGGGCGACGCCGCCGGTGCCTTTTCCGTGCCGGCGATGCAAGCCGCCCCGCGCCTGCCACTTCGAGCCGACCGCCGGCAACTCTGCGGCGGAATACAAATCGCTATGATGCGGACTCCTATCAGCCGCTCGCCGCCCCCATGACCAACATCGTTTCCTCCCTGCCCGGCCGCATCCGTGTCCGGGACGCCCGGCTGCGCAATGCCGAACGCCTGCACAGGCTGCACGACAAGCTGGCCGCCCTGGATGGCGTGCTTTCCTGCGAGGCCAACGCCAAGTCGGGTTCGCTGCTGGTGCATTTCGCTGCGGAGCAGGCCAGCCTTGTGGACTTCGAGGGCCGCATCGACGCGCTGGTCGACGCCGAACTGGCCGCCCCGCTGCAGGCCGCCGGCCGGCGCCCACTGAAGATGCGTGTCAACCGCTACGCCAAGCTGGGGATGATCGCCGGGCTGGGCAGTTCGCTGGCCCTGGTGGGCATGGGCTCCAAGCGCGGCCATGCGGCCTGCGGCGCGGTGTTCGTCGCCTGCCTCGGGGTGCACCTGAGCACGCACCGCCGGCACATCCTGCGCTAAGCCTTCAGCCGCCCTCGAACGCCTGCGCCTCCTGGCTGACCAGGCCCACCAGCCGCCTGGCCAGTTCCACGGCTTCGCCCTGCTCGCCGTCGGGCAGGTAGACCTCCATGCCGACGTAGAGGAAGCGCGGGTTGTCCCAGATGCGCCGGGGGATCACCGTGGCGACCGAGTCGTCCAGCGGCACCACTTCGATGCCGCGGCCGGCCAGGCCTTCCCGAGCCAGGGCCGCCGCCAGCGCCTGGCAGAAGCGCGGGCGGCCGCAGTAGAGGTCCACGCTCGGGCCGTCGCGGTCGCGGCCGCTGTGCAGGTCGATCAGCACCCGGTAGCGGCCGCTCGCCAACGGCAGCAGCTGCTCGTACAGGGCGGCATGCAGGAGCTCGTGGTGGAAGCGCTGGTCCGCCCGCGGGTGGCGCCCGGACAGGCCGTCGGGGATGCGCTGCACGTCCGCCTGCGTGGGGTCCACGCCTTCGGCGACGCGTTCGCCGAAGGCCAGTTCCTCGCGGTGGATGCCGATGACCAGCAGCGCCGGCAGCCGCCTCATGGCCCCGCGCCCGGCCTCGCTAGCCATTGCCGGGCGCGGCCGCGGCGACCCATTCGTAGACGACGATGCTGGCCGGGTCGCACTTGCAGCAGGTCCCCCCGCCGCAGGAGGTGCCGCTCGGCAGGCGGCGCACCCGGCCCTTGCGTTCGAGCACGGCGAGCATGCCTTCCAGGGCCTCGGGCGTGGTGTCCAGGTAGTGCTGCATGTCGTGCAGGCTGACGCGCCCGTGCAGCTTCAGGTAGTCGCTCAGTTGCGACAGGATCATGGCGAGCCTCCTGCGGATGGCGAGAGCGGCACGCCGGCCGGCGCCCGTGGCGCGCGCTGGCCGGCGATGCGCAGGGAAACGAAGGCGGCGGCGAAGGCGAGCAGCACACCGGTGCACCAGGCCAGCGAACTCAGCGGGTGCTCCGCCCAGTTCACCAGTTGGTAGAACAGCACCGCCACGCCGTAGGCCAGGCCGGTGGTCCAGCCCACCACGAAGAGCATCCAGCGGGTGCCGGCCTCCTGGTACACGGCGGCCATGGCGGCCGTGCAGGGCGAATAGAGCAGGACGAACAGCAGGTAGGCGAAGGCCGCCGAGGCGCTGACGAAACGGGTGACCATGGCGCCGAAGATGCTGCTCGACACCTCGTTGGCGGCGGCGACCGCGTCCTGGTCCCCCAGGTCGGCCTCCAGGCCGAGCGGGTCGGTCCAGCGGCCGAAGGCCTCGGCCAGGTTGGCCGGCACGGTGGCGAAGGCGTCGACGATGCCGCCGGCCAGGTCGAAGGGCTTGTCGTCCTCCGCTTCCCCCTGCCCGGCCAGCGCGCCGTAAGTGGCGTTGAGCGTACCGACCACCGCTTCCTTGGCCAGGATGCCGGTGATGATGCCCACCGCCGCCGGCCAGTTCTCCTCGGTCACGCCCATGGGGCTGAAGGCCGGCGCTATGCCCCGGCCCACCTCGGCCAGCACCGAGTGGTCGGGCGCCACGCTGGCGAAGCTGCCGTCGGTGCCGGTGGAGTTCAGCATGTTCAGCACCAGCACCGTGGGCACGATGATGCGCCCGGCCTTGATCACGAAGCCCTTGAGCCGCGCCCAGGTGTGCAGCAGCACGCCCTTGAGCGTGGGGATGTGGTACGGCGGCAGCTCCATGATGAAGGGCGTGGCCTCGCCTTCCAGCAGGCTGTGCTTGAGCAGCAGGCCGGTCAGCACGGCGGCGCCGATGCCGATCAGGTAGAGGCCGAACACCACGTTCTGCCCGTGCTCGGGGAAGAACGCCGCGGCGAACAGCACGTACACCGGCAGCCGCGCCCCGCAGGACATGAACGGCGCCATGGCGATGGTCAGCAGGCGGTCGCGGCGGTGTTCCAGGGTGCGCGTGGCCATCACCGCCGGGACGGTGCAGCCGAAGCCGACGATCATCGGCACGAAGGACTTGCCGGGTAGCCCCACCCAGCGCATGAAGCGGTCCATGACGAAGGCCGCGCGGGCCATGTAGCCCGAGTCTTCGAGCACGGAGAGGAACAGGAAGAGGAAGCCGATCACCGGGATGAAGGTGGCCACCGTCTGCACGCCGGCGCCGATGCCCTGGGTCAGCAGCGCCACCAGCCAGTCGGGGGTGCCGAACGCGCCGAGCAGGCGGCCCAGGCCGTCGACGAAGAACAGCGCGCCGAGCTGGTCGAAGAGGTCGATGAAGGAGCTGCCGATGTTGATGGTGAACATGAACATCAGGTACATCATCGCGAAGAAGATCGGGATGCCCAGCATGCGGTTGAGCACCACGCGGTCGATGCGGTCGGTCAGGTCGCGGCTGGTGCGGCCGAGGCGCGTCAGGGCCTCGCGGGTGATGTCGTTGGCCAGCCCGTAGCGGGCGTCCGCCACCATCACGTCGATGTCGTCGCCCAGTTCCTCGGCCAGCCGGTTCGCCTCCCCGGTCACCTGCGGCCCGGCGATGGCGCGGGCCAGGTCGTCGCCCTCCAGCAGGCGTACCGCCAGCCAGCGCGGCGCCATGCCGCTGCCCGCCTCGGCCAGCTGCGGCAGCAACTCGCCGATGGCCTGTTCCAGGGCGGCGTCGTAGGTCACCTTCACGCCCGGCCGGCGGGCCTGGCGCAGGGCCTCGCGCAGCGCCAGCTTGAGTTCGTCGATGCCGGTGCCTTCCGAGGCCACCACGGGCACCACCGGGCAGCCCAGGCGCTCGGCGAGCTTGCCGGCGTCCACCCGCATGGCCTTTTCCTCGGCCACGTCGACCATGTTCAGCACCACCACCAGCGGCACCTGCATCTCGGCCAGCTGCAACGTCAGGTAGAGGTTGCGCTCGAGGTTGGAGGCATCGACGATGTTGACCACCAGGCTCGCCTCGTTGGCGTGCACGTAGTCGCGGGCGATCTTTTCGTCCAGCGAGACTTCCTGGTCGACCACGTCGAGGGAATAGGTGCCGGGCAGGTCGACCACTTCGTAGCGCTCGCCTTCGAAGCGGTATTCGCCGACCTTGCGTTCCACCGTCACCCCCGGCCAGTTGCCGACGCGCTGGCGCGAACCGGTGAGGGCGTTGAACGCCGTGGTCTTGCCGCAATTGGGGTTGCCCACCAGGGCGACGACGCGATGCTCGGTCATGGCAGGCGCTCCACCATCAGCGCATCGGCCTCGGCCTTGCGCAGCGACAGGGAGAAGCCGCGCACGCGGATCTCCACCGGGTCGCCCATCGGCGCCACCCGCGTCACCGAGAGTTCGGCGCCGGGGGTCAGGCCCATGGACAGCAGCTTGCGCCGGTAGGCGCTGCCGCCCTGGTTGAAACCGGTCACCCTGGCCCGCTCACCCACCGCCAGTTCTTTCAGCATTGCCATGGTCTGCCTCCCGGTGCGCCGTCAGACGGGGCACACCATGATTCTGTGAGCCACTCCGGCACCCAGGGCGAAACGCGTCTCGCCCCTGGATACCACCAGACCGCCGCCCTGGCTTTGCCGCACGGTGATCTCGCTGCCGACGTTCAGCCCCATCTCGGTCAACCGCCTGGCCAGGCCCGGCCCGCCGAGCAGCGCGACGATGCGCACCTTGACGTTCTCCCCGGCCATGCTCAGCGGCAGTGCCTCGCTGCTCATGGGGCCTCCTGCGGGCGCGGCGGGCGCGGCAGCCCGGCGCCGGCCAGGGCGCGCAGGAGAATGCCGATGGTGCAGCCGTTGTGCAGCATCGAGGCCGAGACCGGGCTCAGCAGGCCCAGCGCGGCGGCGCCGAGGATGCTGCTGTTGAGGCCGGCGATGAGCTTGAAGTTGCTGTTGATCAGGTCGCGCGCGGCCATGGCGATGGCCCGCACGTCGGCCACCCCGGCGATGCCGTCTTCCAGCAGGGCGATGTCCGAGGCCAGGCGGGCGATGTCCGAGCCCTGGCGCATGGAGATGCCGACGTGGGCGCCGCTGAGCGCCGGCGCGTCGTTGATGCCGTCGCCGACGAAGGCGATGCGCGCGCCCTCCTCGGCCAGCGCCTTGATCGCCTCGGCCTTCTCGTCCGGCAGCAGCCCGGCGCGGAAGCCGTCCAGGCCCAGTTCCTCGGCCAGCGCCTGGGCGCGTTCGGGGTGGTCGCCGGTGAGCATGACGATGCGCCGGGCGCCCAGCTCGCGCAGGCGGGCGATGGTCGCGGCGCTGTCCGGGTGCACGCTGTCGAGCATGCCCAGCACGCCGAGCAGCTCGCCGCCGTAGCCGATGTACAGCAGCGTCTTGCCTGCCCGGCGCAGGCGCTCGATGTCCTGCGCGTAAGCGGCGGTGGAGATGCCCTCGTCCTCCTCGACGAAGTGCCGCGAGCCGACCACGATGCGCTTGCCGTCGATGACGCTGGCCACGCCGTGGGCGACGATGAACTCCACCTCGCCGTGGTTGAAGTGCTGCCGGTGCGGCAGGTGGCTGGCCGCCTCGACCACCGCCATGGCCATGGGGTGGTAGTAGTGTTCTTCCACCGAGGCGGCGATGTTGATCACGTCCTCGGCGCTGTAGCCGGCGCTGCACACCAGCGAGTCGGTGACGCGCAGGGCGCCGGTGGTCAGGGTGCCGGTCTTGTCGAAGACGAAGGTGTCCGCCTCGGCCAGGCGCTCCAGGGCATTGGCGCCCTTGACCAGCACGCCGTGGCGGCCGGCCTGGTACATGGAGGCCTTGAACGCCACCGGCGTGGCCAGCTTGAGGGCGCAGGAATAGTCGGCCTGGAGCACCGCCGAGGCGCGCTGCAGGCTGCCCGACAGCAGCCAGGTGCCACCGGCCAGGCCGAGCACCATGGGCACCAGGCGGTCGGCCAGGCGCGAGGCTTCCAGCTGGGTGGCGCTCTTCACCGCCAGGGATTGCTCGACGAAGCTGGCAATGCGCGCCGCGGCGGCGTGGCGGCCGACCTTTTCCGCGTAGATGCGCAGGCGCCCCTCCTCCACCAGCGTGCCCGAGAGCACGATGTCGCCGCGGTGGCGCACCACCGGCACGCTCTCGCCGGTCATGGTCGCCTGGTTGACCAGCGCCTCGCCGCCCAGCACCGTGCCGTCGACCGGGATCACCGTGCCGGTGGCGGCGATCACCGTGTCGCCGAAGGCCACTTCGCGGGCATCGATCAGTTGCTCGACGCCGTCACGCTCCACCCAGACTTCGTTGCTGGCCGGGCGCAGCAGGCTCTTGAGCAGGTTGTCCGAATGGCGCTCGATGGAGCGCTCCAGGTAATCGCCCAGCGCCAGCAGGAAGGTGGTGATGTTGGCGGTGAGGAAGTCCTGGCGGCCGATGGAGATGGCCACCGCCAGCGCCTCCAGCACGTGGGAGGTGATGCCCCGCTGCACCAGTTCCGCCAGGGCCTTGCCGAACAGCGGCAGCGACACCGCCATGGACAGCGGGCCCTGCAGTTCCGGTTGCAGGCGGCGGTCGGCCAGCAGCGCCGCGCCGGTGGTCAGCACCCCGGCCGGCGATTCGTCGCCATGGCCGCCGGCCCGCCCCGCGGCCAGCGGCAGGTCCGGGTACTCCAGGGCGAGGATGTCCTGGCGCAGGCGCTCGGCGTCGGTCAGCGCGCGTTCATACTCGACGACCAGGGCCTGGATCGCCGGGTTGACGCGCACCTTGCGCACCCCGCGCAGGGACTCGACGGCCCACTCGATGCGGTGCAGTTCGCCGCGCCGACCCGCCTGGCAGCGGTAGCGATAACGCGCCCGCCCGGCGCTGCCGTGCACCAGGTCGAGGCTGGCGAACCAGGGCCCCGGCATCACTTGTCACCGCTTTGCTGCGCGCCCATCTCGGCCTTGAGGTCGGCCATCTGCTCCTTGAACTCCTCCAGGCCGCCGGCCAGGTTGGCGTAGAGCTTCACCACGGACTTCATCAGCTTGCCGCGCAGTTCCTCGTCGCTCATCACCCAGGCCGCCGCGCCGCCGACCAGCAGGCCGAGGAGGAACTGCTCGGTGTGCCGCGAACGCAGGAAGGTCGGCAGCCCCTGGAGGATGCCGGCGTCCATCCCGCCGGCCAGGCCGAACAGCCCGGCCGCCTCCTGCATGCCCGGCGCGCCGCCCATCATCTGCGGCGGCGGCATCTGCCAGCCGGGCGGGTTCTGCGGCGCATAGCCGTAGCCGCCGTAAGCGTTGCCGGCGTAAGCCTCTTCCCCGTAGCCATATCCGGCGGCGTGGTGCCGCCGCTTGCCCTTCTTAGCCATGCTCAGTTCTCCTGACAGGGCCGTGCCCCGTCGCGTAGCCAACGTTCCACAAGCATCACACCCACCGCCCCGGCCATGCCGGCGAACAGCGCCCGTGCGTATTCCTGCCGCTGCAGCGCCCGCGCCGCGAGGGTGCCGGCGCACAGCGCGGTGCCGCCCTGCAGGGCATGGCGCGCCACCCGCCGCAGGTCGGGCTGCCCGCTCGCATCCTGGAAGGCGGACAGGCAGGCGCTGGCGACGAAGCCCTTGGCGAAGTTGGCGTCATCCCACCCCGCCCCGCGCACCACCGGATAGGCTTTCATGCCCCCGGCTCCGTGGCGGGCGCAGGCCGGGTGGCCTTGCGTGGGCGGGCGGCGGGTTTCTTCGCCGCCGCGGCCTTGTTCGCGGCGGGCCGGCGCGCGGCCTTGGGCACCACGACGGGCACCGGCGCCGGTTCGGCCGCTGGCGGTTCTTCGGCGGTTCTCGCCGCCTTGCCGCGGCGGATCAGGCGCAGGGCGACGGCCCCGGCCACCACCCCGGCGGCGAAGGGAATCAGTGGCTGCATGGTCAGTTCTCCTCTTCAGGGTGTGCAGGGTGTGCAGGATTTGCGCGCTGGTGTTTCCACAGGTAGACACCGCCGCCACCGACGGCCACGCCAGCCAGCAGCACCGGATTGACGCGCCGCAGCAACGGCCCGGCCAGGCCCAGCAGGCCGCCCTGGCCGCTGAGGTGGGCGATCAGGTATTCGGTGAAATCGGAAATCGGGCCATGGCTGGCGTAGGCCTCCTGCGGCGGAACGCCCTTGCCGGCGTGGTAGCGCTCCTGGTCGAAGGCGTCGATGGCCGCCTCGCGGAACGCCGCCAGGTGGTTAGCGGAAGCGGCGGCCTGCAGGTCGAGGAACACCCGGCGCACCTCGGGCTGGCGCACGTGGGCCAGCAGGTAGTCGTAGAGGCGGACGTTGGCGCTCTCGCCCACCACCGCACGCATGCAGTTGGCCAGCCAGGTCGGCTCGATGGCGGTCTCCGCCGGGAAGGGGTCCAGCGGCCGGGGAATGCCGAACCGCGCGGCCAGAGCCGACAGCGTCTGGATGTGCCGCTCCTGGTCGCGCAGCACGGCGGGGAACGGCGGCCGCTCGCCGAACGCCTCCACCACCCGGGCGTAGAAACTGCGCGCGGCGTATTCGTCGTACAGGGCGATGCGCACCGCCTGGTGCAGGATCGGGAAGGGCGCGGCGGGTTGCAGCTGGCGCCCGCGCAGGATCGGCTCGTCATAGTTGCGCATCGACGATCTCCCGGTAGCTGTCGAGCAGGATCTCTTCCAGGATGCGGGCCGCCGGCGAGCGGGTACCGGCAAGCAGATCGCCCCAGGCCTGCTCGGGAATGATCCGCGGGTCGTACTCCACGGCACAGGAACGCGCCAGCGGGTTGAGCCGCAGCGAACGCACGCCGGGAATGCGCGCGGCAATGTCATCGACCTTGCGCAAGGCGCCACGCTCCGGCAGGCGGGCGGCGGAAGGCAACTCCAGGTCCACCAGCTTCAGGCGGATGCGCCCGGGAATGTGATGAACCACGCGAACCTTCGGCAAGAGCGCGAGGAGCGTTTCGAATCCGACCATCCCGATACCTCCCTCAAAGGCGGCTCGAAAATTCCCGAAGACAGTCGGAGATCACTCTCAAACGATTCGGAAGGGGCTGATCGACAATTCGATGATTCTTCGAATTCGCCGGCCCTCGTGGCTCACGCTAGTTCTACGCAAATGATTCGCAATTGACGGCGATCAAATAAGCACGTTGGGTGGCGGGGATTTCGGATGTAAGGCGGGGTGGGAGCGAAAGCCGGGCGGGGACTATCCGTGCCACCGGGGCGGCCGGCGTGGTCGGGGAATCCAATCGCAGACGGAGTCCGCTCCTACATCCGTGCGTCCCAGGGGTCTCGATGCCTACCTGTAGGAGCGGGCCCTGCGCGCGATTCGCGGGCAGGGCCCGCTCCTACAATGGCAATGACATGGGTGGTCTGTCTTGCAGGCCGCGCCGAGGCGCTCTTCGTAGGAGCGAGCTTGCTCGCGAACGGGGGGCCGGGGGCTTTGGGTGTTAGGGGGAAGAGCGCCCTCTCCCCAACCCTCTCCCGCAAGCGGGAGAGGGAGCTGTCCTGAGCGAAGGGAGAATCCTGAGTCATCCTGAAAACGCCTAACCCCACCCCGTCATTCCCGCGAACGCGGGACGCGGCTCCATCGCGAACAGCGCTTGCGCTGGCCCGAAGGGGAATAACCCAGTGACTGCGGGGTTCGCGAGCAAGCTCGCTCCTACGAAAAGCAAAAGCAAAAGCGCGTTTGCTCTTGGACTTCCAGAGAAACAACCGAGCGCACCGAAACGCCCCTTCAGAAGGCCGAGCGAAACCCCCGCTCAGGAGGTCATGCGACATGGATGTCGCGAGAGCCCCGTGGGCTACAGGGACGTACCCTCGGGGCGGGCCTCCGTGGCGGGGGAGTTCGTGAGGGTAGCCCGGCTCCATCGGGCCCGTATGTCGGGGCAAGCCTTTTTGGTTCCTTTTTGCGGGGGTGGCCTTCCACCGTTTGACAAAAGGGACTCGCCCGAGGGGGCGAAACAAGACGGTCGGGCAGACTCGGTGCGGCGCAGAAACACCCAAGCCAAGGCAACTGGGTTATTCCCCTTCGGGCCAGCGCAAGCGCTGTTCGCGATGGAGCCGCGTCCCGCGTTCGCGGGAATGCCGGGATCAGGATCCGTGTTTCCAAGGTCACTCCCGCAAACGCGAGAGCCCAGAAAACAGCCCCCTCCCCATCCCCACACAAACCCACCAGCAAAAAAAAGCCGCCCCTGGCGGAGCGGCTGGAAGGACGTTGAATTGAGCAATCACGATTTAATCAACGTCAGGAGCAGGGATTCGGGAATAACCGCTACGCAGCGGGCCGAATCGGATGGGTAATACGTTAACGACCAGCCGGCCTCAGATAAATTCCCTGTCCTGGGAAACACCTTCAGCGAAAACGTAACAATCTGCGGGGAACTCTTGGGGAAGCTGCGATCATCGCGCGGCAACTTCCCCAAGAGAGCGGCGCATCAGAGGATCGACAGCGGATAGTCGACGATCAGCCGCAGTTCGTTGTTGTCGGCCTCGGCCTGGTCGGCGTTGCCGCGGTGGAAGGCCTGGCGCACACGGAAGGACAGGTCCTTGGCCGGGCCGGACTGGACCACGTACTTGGCTTCCACGTCGGTTTCGTGGTGGCTGCCGTCGCTGCCATAGCCGTAGCCGCGGTACGGGCTGTCGGCGGCCATGTGCTCGCCGTTGATGTTGGTGCCGTTGATGTAGCGGGCCATGAAGCTCAGGCCGGGCACGCCGTAGGTGTCCATCGCCAGGTCGTAGCGGGCTTGCCAGCTGCGCTCGCCCGGGCCGTTGAAGTCGGAGTACTGCACCGAGTTGGCCAGGAAGATCGAGTCGCCGGCGGCGCCCGCGCCGTTGTCGCCGAAGCCCACGTAGTCGAACGGGGTGTCGCCCTGCACCTTCTGGAAGGCCAGGGTCAGGGTGTGCGCCTGCAGGAAGGAGTAGGCGGTGGCGAACGACCAGGCGGTGTTGTCGATGCGCCCGGCCTTGGCCTGGCCGTAGTCGTTGGTGCGGTAGATGTTGAAGTCGAAGCCCAGCGACTGGTCGCCGCCCAGCGCCAGGGTGTAGTTGGCGTTGCCGTAGTACTGGCGCCAGATGTCTTCCAGCTCGGCGGCGTAGAGCGACACGCTCAGGTCCGGGGTGATGGCGTAGCGGCCGCCGACGAAGTCGGCGCTGTCGGCCTCGACGTTGGCGTAGGTGGCCCAGATGCCGCCGGTGTGGCTGGTGGTCACCGGGCTGGTGGCGGCGGTGTAGTGGCCGGCTTCCAGGTCCAGGCCCTGCAGCTCGCTGCTCATCAGCGCGAAGCCCTTGGCGGTCTGCGGCATCAGGCGGGTGCCGCCGGCGGCGAAGACCGGGGCGGTGGGCTGCATGTCGCCGAACTTCAACTCGGTCTTGGAGATGCGCACCTTCAGCGCGCCGCCGGCCTTGCCGTAGTCGTCCTCGGGGTTGCCGTGGCGGTCCACCGGGAGGTTGCCGGTGCCGGCGGTGCCGGAGCCGCCGTCGAGCTTGATGCCCAGGTAGCCGAAGGCGTCGACGCCGAAGCCGACGGTGCCCTGGGTGTAGCCGGAGCTGTAGGTGGCGAAGATGCCCTGGGTCCAGTCGCGCTGGTCGCCGGCGCCGTTCTTGCCGTCGTGGTTGTAGTAGAAGTTGCGCAGCAGCAGGTCGAGGTGGCTGTCCTCGAGGAAGCCCTTGGCGTCGGCCTGGTCGCTGACGAAGGGTTCGGCCTGGGCCAGTTGCATGGCGGCGGTGGAAACGGCGAGCACGAGCATGCTGCGTTTGAGGTGCTTCATGGAGTTGCCCCTTGAGTCTTGGAGTGCCGGCCAGTGGTAAGCGTGATGGCCGACTTTTCTTGTAGGCAGGCACAAATGTTCGGCCATGCGTAACAGTCATGGTCGAGCGAACGTAAGTTTCTGTAGTGGAAGTACTTCCGCGCCCCGCTCTATTCCCCTGGCGGAGTGGGGACATGATGCCGGATCGAAGCGCTATTTGAATCCGGATATGGACAAAGGTCTTTTAACAAATACGTAACAATTGTCAGACCTTGTCCGCGCGCCACGCGGCGCGCCTCAGCTCAGGCCGAGGGCTTCCAGCTGGCGCTGCAGGCGCCAGTCCATCACCTGGGCGGCGCCCATCGGGCGGCCGAAGTGGTAGCCCTGGGCGATGTCGCAGCCCAGCCGCGCCAGGGCGGTGGCCGTGGCCGCGTCCTCCACGCCTTCGGCCACCACCTGCATGCCGAAGTTGTGCCCGAGGGCGATGGTCGACTGCACGATCATGGCGTCGGAGAAGTTGTCGGCCATGCCGGAAACGAAGGTGCGGTCGATCTTCAGCACCTGCACCGGCAGGCGCTTGAGGTAGGCCAGGGAGGAGTAGCCGGTGCCGAAGTCGTCGATCGACAGCGTCACCCCCAGGTCGCGGATCGCCTGCAGGCTGCGCAGGGCCATCTCCGGGTCTTCCAGCAGGGTGCCTTCGGTGACTTCCAGCTCGACCAGGGAGCCGGCGATGCCGTGGCGGGCCAGCAGGCCCTGCAGTTCGCTGACGAAGTGCGGGTTGCGCAGGTTGTTGGCGCTGATGTTCACCGCCATGCAGGTTTCCAGGCCGTGCTCGCTCCAGGCGCGCAGCTGGCGCAGGGCCTCGTCCAGCACCCAGCGGGTGAGCGGGTGGATCAGCTCGGTGGACTCGGCCATGGGGATGAATTCGCCGGGCGGGATCATGCCGCGCTCGGGGTGCTCCCAGCGCAGCAGGGCCTCGAAGCCGATCACCTGGCCATCGGCCAGGCTCACCTTGGGCTGGTAGTGTAGCTGCAACCCGCCCTCGCGGATGGCCCGCCCCAGCCAGGTGTGCAGGGCCAGGCGCTCGGGGGTGTAGGTGTCGTCGCAGCGCTGGTAGAGCAGGAAGTCGCGGCGCCCGTGCTTGGCCTGGTACATGGCGATGTCGGCGCAGCGCAGCAGGTCGCCGGGGGTGTCGCCGTGGTCCGGGTAGAGAGCCACGCCGATGCTGGCCGACAACTCCAGCTGGATGCCGCCGGCGGACAGCGGCTGGCGCAGCACCCGGGCGATGCCCTGGCACAGCCCGGGCACGCCGCGCTCGTCGTCCAGCTCGCGGGTGATCACCGCCATCTCGTCGCCGCCCAGGCGGGCGATGCCAGCCTCCTGGGTGCGCAGCCAGGCGCCCAGGCGCGCGCCCACCTGCTGCAGCACGCTGTCGCCGTGCTGGTGGCCGAGGGTGTCGTTGACTTCTTTGAAGCGGTTCATGTCCAGCAGCAGGACGGCGAAGCGCTCGCCGCCGCGGGCGATGCGCTGCTCGATGTGGCGGCCCAGCCAGTAGCGGTTGGGCAGGCCGGTGAGCGAGTCGTGGTTGGCCAGGTATTCCTGCTCGGCGAGGTAGCGCTTGCGTTCGGTGATGTCGTGCAGCACCACCAGCAACAGCGCGTTCTGCTGCCAGCTGAAGCGCGTGACGTGGGCCTCGCAGTCGAACGGCAGGCGGGTGTCGCGGCGCAGGAACTGCCACTCGCTGTCCACCTCGCGCAGCTCGCCGCTGAGCAGCCCTTCCAGGTTGGCGCGGCTGGCCACCAGCGACAGGCGCCCGTCAGGCTGGCACTCCGGCGACAGCTCCGAGGGCAGCAGGCCGATCAGGCGCTCCGGCGAGTCGACGCCGAACATGCTCGCGGCGCGTTCGTTAGTGGCGCGCACCCGGCCGTCCACGCCGATCAGCAGCACGCCGTCGTTGATGTTGGTGAACAGCTGGCGGTAGAAGCGGCCGTTCTGGCTGATCTCGCCGATCAGCCGGCGCAGCTGCCAGGCGGAAAGGCCCAGGGCCAGGGCGCAGATGGCCAGCAGCACCGCGCTGAAGCCGGCGCGCTTGAGCCAGGGCAGCAGGTAGCTGGCCGAGGCCTGGCCGACCACCGCGTGGATCGGGAAGCTCGCCGAGGGCGCGTCGGCGAACAGCGACGGCTCGCCGCTGATGCTGCGGCCCTCGACCAGGGCGAAGTCCGAGCGGCCCAGGCGCGGGAACAGCGGCGACCACTCCGGCAGGCGGCGGCCGACGGAGTTCAGGGTGTCGGGGGTGCGGTAGAGCACGGTGCCGAAGTTGTCGAACATGCCGGCGTTCATGTGCTCGGCCAGGCCCAGGCGGCGCAGCAGGTCGCCGACGCGGTCGGTGTCGATCAGCGCGCCGACGCGCTGGGTGCGGCCGTCGGCGCCGCGCTGGCCGACGTACATCGGCAGCAGGAAGGCGCCGTTGGGGCCGCGCAGCGTGTGGCCGAAGGCCGGGCGCTCGCTGGCCGGCAGGTCGCCCAGGGCGAGCAGCGGGCGCAGGTGCTCCTCGGCCGGCTGGCCGTGGCCGTCCACGGCGTAGAGGTGGCCGTCGCGGAGCACGAACAGGTAGGTCGACACCGGATCGTAGCGCATCGCCTGCACCAGCTTCTCGCGCACCTGGCCGGCGTCGGCGACCTCGGCCAGGCCCTGCAGGTCTTCCGACACCGCGTAGATGCTGCCGTAGCTCTGCAACAGCAGCGCGCTGATGTAGCCCTCCAGCGAGCGGGCCAGCGCCGAGAGGTTCTGCCGCACCTGGTCGGTGCTGCTGCGGTAGTCGCGGTACACGCTCCAGCCGCTCAGCCCGACCAGCAGGGTGAGGACCAGCAGCACGCCGGCATAGAAGAGCACGCCGATGCGCTGCCGGCGCGAGCCTCCCCGGGCGTGGGTGAAGACATCGAAATTGCTGGTCATGTAGATCCGTCTGTGACTGCAGCGAGAGTGTCGAACCCGGTTATGTCACTTAGCCATCATCCGATCAACCTCCGGGCGGGTACCTGATGCCTATCGGCAGACCGACGGCATTCCCCAGTACCGGCCGTCGAACGATGGGCGGGGCGCTCTGCAACGCGCCCCGCCGGCCGTGAAACAGGGCGACCGCAAGGCCCGGGAAATGAAGCGCGGCGGCAGCGGACACAGCGAGATCGGCAGAAATACCCTGTGCATGTTTCAACTGCTCTCGCGCACCATCAGTTCGAAGCCCAGGTCCTGCACCGGCTCGGCGATCGGCCGCCCGGCGATCAGCGCCAGCAGCGTCTCGGCGGCGCGGCGGCCGATGGCCTCGCGCGGGGTACGGATGCTGGACAGGCGCGGCACCATGTAGGCCGAGCTGGGCAGGTCGTTGAAGCCGACCACGGCGACCTGCCGCGGCACTTCGATGCCCTGGCGCAGCGCCTCCAGCAGCGCGCCTTGGGCCAGGTCGTCGTTGCCGAAGAAGATGCCTTCCACGTCCGGCCGCGCGGCCAGTAGCTGGCGGAACAGCTCGCCGCCCAGGCCCACCGAGGACGGCCGCGGCGTCAGCATCTCCAGCGCCGGGTCGTAGCAGCCGGCCTTCTGCAGGGCGCGGCGGAAGCCCTCGCCGCGCAGCAGGGTGCGCTGGTCCAGCTGCGCGCCGACATAGGCCAGGCGCTTGCGCCCGCCGGCCAGCAGGTGCTCGGCGGCGGCCATGCCCGCGGCGATCTGCGAGAAGCCCACGCAGTGCAGACCGGGGCTGTGGTCCAGGTCCATCATGTAGACGCAGGGCACGCCGCTGGCCTCGACCATCCGTCGCGCGCTCTCGGTGCGCTCGAAGCCGGTGAGCAGCAGGCCGCGGGGCTGGTAGGCCAGGTAGTTGCGGATCAGGTCCTCCTCTTCGTCGCGCGAGTAGTGGAAGTTGCCGATCAGCACTTCCAGGCCCTGGGGCCGCAGCACGCCGTGGATGGCCTCCAGGGTGTCGACGAACAGCTGGTTGGACAGCGACGGCACCAGCACCACCACGCTGTGGCTCTGCGCCGAGGCCAGCGCCCGCGCCGCGGGGTTGGCCACGTAGCCCAGCTCGGCGGCGGCCTCGCGGACCTTCAGCACCAGCGCCTCGGCGACGCTGCTGACGCCGCGCAGGGCGCGGGAGGCGGTGATGGGGCTGACGCCGGCGCGCTGCGCCACTTCGTTCAGGGTGGGGCGGCCGCTGGCGCGGGAGTGCTTGTCGTTCTTCTTCTGTGAGGACATCGGCTGGCTTGCCAAACGAAAATCGAGGCACTAAGGTAGCGCTGTCTCGCGAACCCGGCAATTGCCTGAAAGCCCCGGATCGCGCTGTGGCGGAAAAACCGCGGACACCATACGCAAGCACTAGAATGACAAGAAAGCGGAGGCAGCCCCATGCTTTTGGCTTCGACTTTTAAAGACAGCGCTGTCTCCCCACCGAGGTGCGATATGCTCCCCCCCATCCACGCCCTGCTGATCATGGGTGTCTCCGGTTGCGGGAAGACCAGCGTCAGCCAGGCGCTGTGCCGCGCCAGCGGCGCCCACGAGATCGAAGGCGACACCTTCCACCCGGCCGAGAACATCCGCAAGATGAGCGCCGGCATTCCCCTGACCGACGACGACCGCGCCGGCTGGCTGGCCACCCTGGCCGAGCTGCTGCGCCAGGCCGTGGCCGCCGGCCAGCGCCCGGTACTGACCTGCTCGGCGCTCAAGCTGGCCTACCGCGAACGCCTGCGCGAGGCCGTGCCGGGCCTGGGCGTGGTGTTCCTCGAACTGCCCCGCGAGGAAGCCGCGCGCCGCGTCGCCGAGCGCCCCGGGCACTTCATGCCGGCGACCCTGGTGGACAGCCAGTTCGCCGCCCTGGAACCGCCCCACGACGAACCGCTGACCCTCGCCGTCGATGCCACCCTGCCGGTGGAAATCATCGTCGAGCAGGCCCTGGCCTGGTGGCGCGCCCACGAGCCGGCCTGAACCGTTTTTTGCCGCGCGCTGAAGACAGCGCTATCCCAAAACGCCCGTAAAAACAACGACAAGGGAGCCCCGCCATGTTCGGTCTGTCCCACGACACCTACCTGCTGCTGGATGCGCTGGTCACCATCATCGGCCTGATCGTGCTGATCACCCGCTTCAAGATCCACCCCTTCCTCGCCCTGATCATCGCCGCCGGCTTCCTCGGCCTGACCTCGGGCATGCCCGTGGCGCAGATCGTCAAGGCCTTCCAGGACGGCTTCGGCGGGGTGCTCGGCTTCGTCGGGGTGATCCTCGCCCTGGGCACCATGCTCGGCAAGATGATGGCCGAGTCCGGCGGCGCCGATCAGATCGCCCGCACCCTGATCGACGCCTTCGGCGAGCGCAAGGTGCACTGGGCGATGATGCTGGCGGCCTTCCTGGTGGGCATCCCGTTGTTCTTCGAGATCGGCTTCATCCTGCTGATTCCGCTGGTGTTCATCGTCGCGCGGCGCAGCGGCGTGTCGCTGATCAAGATCGGCATCCCGCTGCTGGCCGGGCTTTCCGCGGTGCACGGCCTGGTGCCGCCGCACCCGGGCCCGCTGCTGGCCATCGGCGTGTTCGGCGCCGACATCGGCAAGACCATCCTCTACGGCCTGATCGTCGCGCTGCCCACCGCGGCCATCGCCGGCCCGCTGTTCGGCGCCTGGATCGCCCGGGTGATCCCCGGCAGCCCCTCCGAGGAGCTGGTGGCGCAGATCGCCCATGAGCCGGAAACCAGCAACCTGCCCAGCTTCGGCATCACCCTGCTGACCGTGCTGCTGCCGGTGTTCCTGATGCTGCTGAAGACCTTCGCCGACGTGCTGCTGCCCGACGGCCACGCCTTCCGCGCCTGGATGGACATGATCGGCCACCCGATCACCGCCCTGCTGCTGGCGCTGCTGCTGGCCCTGTACACCTTCGGCTACGCCCGCGGCTTCGGCTCGCAGCAGATTCTCAAGCTGCTCGACCAGAGCCTGGCGCCCACCGCGGCCATCGTGATGATCATCGGCGCCGGCGGCGGCTTCAAGCAGATGCTGGTGGCCAGCGGCGTGGGCGACGTGATCGGCCACCTGGCCGTGCACGCGCAGATCTCGCCGATCCTGCTGGCCTGGCTGGTGGCGGCGGTGATCCGCGTCGCCACCGGCTCGGCCACGGTCGCCACCATCACCGGCGCCGGCATCGTGGTGCCGGTGGTGGGCATGATCCCGGGGGTCAACCGCGAGCTGCTGGTGCTGGCCACCGGCGCCGGCTCGCTGATCCTCTCCCACGTCAACGACGCCGGGTTCTGGCTGGTCAAGCAGTACTTCAACATGAGCGTCGCCGAGACCTTCAAGACCTGGACGGCCATGGAGACACTCCTCTCCGTGGTCGGCCTGGTGTTCATCCTGCTGCTTTCGCTGGTGGTCTGAGGACCGCCGGCTTCCCCCGTGAAAGGAGTACCGCCGATGTCCACCCAAGCCCGCGACCCCAAGCCTTCCCCCGCCAACGACTGGCCGCGCGACTTCGACGTGCGCGAGCGCTATGCCGAGCAGCAGGAGTTGCTCGGCGAGGCCCGGGCGCCAGCCGCGCCCCGGCCGTCCGGCCGCGCCCGCTGAAAGCCCCATGCCGGGCTTTCCGACGAACGCAAGCTGAAACGATTCACCTTCAGGCCGATCCAGGCTAAAAACAACATTCCGGGCGCCCTTCCCTTCTGCCCCAGCGGCGCCCGTTCCTGAGGGAGGAACCATGAGCCACAACCTCGACACCCTGTTCCCCGCCATCGACGACATCCCCGAGGCCTGGCGCCCCGACGCCCCGGTCGAGCAACGCGACTACCTGGTCAACGGCCAACTGCGCCGCTGGGACGGCCCGCTGGCGCCGGTGCGCAGCCCGATCTTCCTGAAGACCGCCGAGGGCGAACGCCAGGTGATCCTCGGCAGCACCCCGCTGCTGGACGCCGACGCCGCGCTGGCCGCCCTCGACGCCGCCGTGGCCGCCTACGACAACGGCCAGGGCCTGTGGCCCAACCTGCGGGTGGCCGAGCGCATCCAGCACGTGGAGACCTTCCTGGCGCGCATGCGCGAGCAGCGCGAGGCGGTGGTGCGCCTGCTGATGTGGGAGATCGGCAAGAACCTCAAGGATTCGGAGAAGGAATTCGACCGCACCTGCGACTACATCGTCGACACCATCGAAGCGCTCAAGGAGCTGGACCGCCGCTCCAGCCGCTTCGAGCTGGAACAGGGCACCCTCGGCCAGATCCGCCGCGTGCCGCTGGGCGTGGCGCTGTGCATGGGCCCGTACAACTACCCGCTGAACGAGACCTTCACCACGCTGATCCCGGCACTGATCATGGGCAACACCGTGGTCTTCAAGCCGGCCAAGTTCGGCGTGCTGCTGATGCGCCCGCTGCTGGAGGCCTTCCGCGACAGCTTCCCGCCGGGCGTCATCAACATCATCTACGGCCGCGGCCGCGAGACCGTCTCGGCGCTGATGGCCAGCGGCAAGGTCGACGTGTTCGCCTTCATCGGCACCCACAAGGGCGCGGCCGACCTCAAGCGCCTGCACCCGCGCCCGCACCGCCTGCGCGCGGCCCTGGGCCTGGACGCGAAGAACCCCGGCATCGTCCTGCCGCATGTGGACCTGGACAACGCCGTGGAGGAAGCCATCACCGGCGCGCTGTCGTTCAACGGCCAGCGCTGCACCGCGCTGAAGATCCTGTTCGTCCACGAAAGCGTGCTGCAGGGCTTCCTCGACAAGTTCAGCGCGCGCCTGGCCCAGCTCAAGCCGGGCATGCCCTGGGAGCCGGGCGTGGCGCTGACGCCGCTGCCCGAGCCGGGCAAGGTGGACTACCTCAACGGCCTGCTGGCAGACGCCCTGGAAAAAGGCGCCAAGGTGATCAACGCCGGCGGCGGCCAGTCGCGCGCGAGCTTCTTCTACCCGGCGCTGCTCAGCCCGGTGACGGCGCGGATGCGCCTGTACCACGAGGAGCAGTTCGGCCCGCTGGTGCCGGTGGTGCCGTACCGCGAGCTGGAAGAGGTGATCGACTACGTGCTGCAGTCCGACTACGGCCAGCAGCTGAGCCTGTTCGGCAGCGACCCCGAGCAGGTCGGCCGGCTGGTGGACGCCTTCGCCAACCAGGTCGGCCGCATCAATATCAACGCCCAGTGCCAGCGCGGCCCGGACAGCTACCCGTTCAACGGCCGCAAGAACTCCGCCGAGGGCACCCTGTCGGTGCACGACGCGCTGCGCACCTTCTCCATCCGCACCCTGGTGGCGACGCGCTTCAATGCCGCCAACAAGGCGCTGATCAGCGAGATCATCCAGGGCCGCGAGTCGAACTTCCTGACTACCGACTACATCTTCTGAAGCCTGCGCAGGCGCCGCCCTAGATACGGATCAGTGTCTCGGTCGGCGGCGCCTGCTCGTTCAGCTCCTCCACCTGCAGCGCGTAGGGGCGGCGCAGGCGCAGCCGCTCGGCATCGCAGAGCAGCGGGCCCTGCGCGTCCTCGGCGCCGAAGGGGTCGTCACGCAGCACGCCGGTGATGCGCCCCTGGCGGAACAGCTCGCGGATCGCCAGCAGGTTGTTCTCGCGCTGCCCGCTCAACTCGGCGAGCGAGCGCGGCTGGCTTTCGGACAGTTGGCACAGCACCGACACCAGCAGCGCCTGCGAAAGTCTGGGCCCCATGGAAGCTCCCCTGTGCAGCCATGAAAACGGTCCTGGCACTATGCGGACGAATTCTTAAAGAATGCTTATCCGGCCGTTTCCATGGCCATCGTTGGTTTCAGTCCAGACCGTTGTCGCGGTCCTGTTCCAGGCGCGCCAGGCGTTCCTCCAGGGCGGCCACGCGGGCCTCCAGTTCGAGGATGCGCGCCTCGTCCTGCACGCTGTGCTCGCCGCGCGGCGCCGGGGCGCCACGGCCGCTGGCGGCGATGGCCGCCTCGCGGTCGGCGGCGCTGCCCAGCAGATGCATGTAGCGGTCCTCGCGCTGGCCGCTCTGGCGTTCCAGCTGCATGGCGAAGCCGCGGGCGGCCAGGCGTTCCAGCTGGTGGCGGACTTCCTCGGTGTCGTCGAAATCGTGCATGCGCATGCTGCGGGTGAGCAGCTCGTTGAGCGTCTGCGGGCCGCGCAGGAACAGCAGGCCGAGCAGCACCCACTGCGGCTTGACCAGCTCCAGCGCCTTGTCCAGGCGCTGCTCCCAGCGGTCGGCGCGGCTGCCCATCACCAGGCGCACCATCTCCAGGCCCTCCAGCTTGCGCAGGGCCTGGCCGACCTGACCGGGGTTGAGGTCCATCACCGGCTCGCGGCTGGTCTTCTGGTTGCAGGCGGTGACCAGGGCGTTGAGCGTCAGCGGATAGGTTTCCGGGGTGGTCAGCTGCTTCTCGATCAGGCTGCCGAGCACACGGATGTCCACCGCGCTGAGGGGTTCACGCTCGGGCAGGCTTGTGGATTCTTCGTTCATGTTGTTTCCAGAGGTCGCGTCGAGGCCCTTAGCCTAGCCGCGTCCGTCGGCTTTGGCACCCTCCATGGCGTCGCGCCTCATGCCGGGTCGGCCTGCAGGCGGCTGACCGATAACGCTTCGCAGGCGACTATTGGCACTGGCGAGGGCTTAAGATATGGTCTCACATGTATTATTCGGCTCGCCTACCCGGCGGCCACTCACACCACAACAACGATCAGGAGCGACCCCACCATGACCCAAGCGACCCGAGCCGACTGGGAAGCCCGCGCCAGCCAACTGCGCATCGAAGGCCGCGCCTTCATCGACGGCCAGTACCGCGACGCCGCCGACGGCGCCACCTTCGACTGCATCAGCCCGGTGGACGGGCGCCTGCTGGCCAAGGTCGCCAGCTGCGACGCCGCCGATGCCGAGCGCGCCGTGCAGAGCGCCCGCGCCGCCTTCGAGGCGGGCACCTGGTCGCAGCAGGCGCCGGCCGCCCGCAAGGCCGTGCTGGTGCGCTTCGCCGAGCTGCTGGAGGAGCACGCCGAGGAGCTGGCGCTGCTGGAAACCCTGGACATGGGCAAGCCCATCGGCGATTCGCTGAACGTCGACCTGCCCGGCGCGGTGGACAGCCTCCGCTGGAGCGGCGAGGCCATCGACAAGGTCTACGACGAAGTGGCCGCCACCCCGCGCGACCAGCTCGGCCTGGTCACCCGCGAAGCGGTGGGCGTGGTCGCCGCCATCGTGCCGTGGAACTTCCCGCTGATGATGGCCAGCTGGAAACTCGGCCCGGCCCTGGCCACCGGCAACTCGGTGATCCTCAAGCCGTCCGAGCGATCGCCGCTGACCGCCATCCGCATCGCCCAGCTGGCGCTGGACGCCGGCCTACCCAAGGGCGTGCTCAACGTGCTGCCGGGCTACGGCCACACCGTGGGCAAGGCCCTGGCGCTGCACATGGACGTGGACACCGTGGTGTTCACCGGCTCGACCAAAATCGCCAAGCAACTGCTGGTCTACGCCGGCGAATCGAACATGAAGCGCGTGTGGCTGGAGGCCGGCGGCAAGAGCCCGAACATCGTCTTCGGCGACGCTCCGGACCTGCAGGCCGCCGCGGAGTCCGCGGCCGCCGCCATCGCTTTCAACCAGGGTGAGGTCTGCACTGCTGGCTCGCGCCTGCTGGTGGAAAAGTCCATCAAGGCGCAGTTCGTGCCCATGGTGGTGGAAGCCCTGAAAGGCTGGAAAGCCGGCCACCCGCTGGATCCGGAAACCAACGTCGGCGCCCTGGTGGACGGCCGCCAGCTGGAGCAGGTGCTGGGCTACATCGAAGCCGGCAAGGCCGAGGGCGCCCAACTGATGACCGGCGGCCGCCAGGTGCTGGAGGAAACCGGCGGCACCTACGTGGAGCCGACGCTGTTCGACGGCGTGAGCAACGCCATGAAGATCGCCCGCGAGGAAATCTTCGGCCCGGTGCTGTCGGTGATCGAGTTCGAAGGCGCCGAGGAAGCCATCCGCATCGCCAACGACACCCAGTACGGCCTGG
Organism: Pseudomonas sp. R3.Fl; assembly: GCF_023516765.1. Classification (NCBI taxonomy): domain Bacteria; kingdom Pseudomonadati; phylum Pseudomonadota; class Gammaproteobacteria; order Pseudomonadales; family Pseudomonadaceae; genus Pseudomonas; species Pseudomonas sp. R3.Fl. Next base: position 4,578,566 of record NZ_JAMGSO010000001.1, on the reverse strand, counting down.
GCGCCGCAGTCTGGACCCGCGACATCACCAAGGCCCACCAGACCGCCCGCGCCCTGCGCGCCGGCAGCGTGTGGGTGAACCAGTACGACGGCGGCGACATGACCGCGCCCTTCGGAGGCTTCAAGCAGTCGGGCAATGGCCGGGACAAGTCGCTGCATGCGTTCGACAAGTACACCGAGTTGAAGGCGACCTGGATCAAGCTCTGAGGCGGCGCTTGCCGGCTGCGGTGAGGCGCCTTTCGTAGGATGGGTTGAGCTTGTGCGAAACCCATGCGGTGGTGGTGATGGGTATCGCTTCGCTCCACCCATCCTACGGGGCTGACGACACGGCGCTTTTCGTAGGAGCGCGCTTGCTCGCGAACGGAGTCTGCCGGTGACTGTGGTGTGTGGGGCTCCGCGCCCTCTCCCCAACCCTCTCCCTGAAGGGAGAGGGGGCTGTCCGTGCCGCCGGGGAACATGGTTTACGCTGGGACCTCCGGGGTAGCCGGCTAACGCCAGAACAGCCAAGCGCACCGAACGGTCCCCTCTCCCTCTGGGAGAGGGTTAGGGTGAGGGGGCGGAGCCCAGCCGTGCTCCGGAGCGTCGTCGAAGTCCGTCACCCTCACCCCAGCCCTCTCCCAGAGGGAGAGGGGGCTGTCCGTGTCAAGGGGGAATGTGGCTCATGCCGGTACCTCCGGAGCAGCCGGCTAACGCCAGCACAACCAAACGCACCGAACGGTCCCCTCTCCCTCTGGGAGAGGGTTAGGGTGAGGGAGCGGAGCCCGGCCGTGCTCTGGAGCGTCGTCGAAGTCCGTTACCCTCACCCCAGCCCTCTCCCGGAGGGAGAGGGAGCCGTCCGTGCCAAGGTGGAATGTGGCTCACGCCGGCACCTCCGGAGTAGCCGGCTAACGCCAGAACAGCCAAGCACACCGAACGGTCCCCTCTCCCTTCAGGGAGAGGGTTAGGGAGAGGGAACGGAACCAACCCCACACACCACAGCCGCCGGCAGACTCCGTTCGCGAGCAAGCTCGCTCCTACGACAAGCAACAAGCCCCCAATCACAACCGCCCCAGAAAATCCCCCAGCAACCCCCGGCAATTCCCCTTGTTCACCCCCTCCCGCTCGGCAATCTCCGCACGAATCCGCTCCGGCAGGTCCCCCGCCTCGGCCATAAAGCGCCGCCCCTCCTCGCTGCGCCGCCAATAGGCGATCCAGGTATCGAACATCGCTGTGTCGATCTCCGGGTGGAACTGCACGCCCAGGCTGCGCCCATGGCTATAGGCCTGGGCCGCCAACTCAGTTGCACCCAACAGGGTGGCACCCGGCGGCGGGGTGAAGGCGTCGAAGTGGAAGTTCAGCCAGGGGCCGCGGAAGGCCCAGTCCGCCTGCGGGGTGTCGATGGGCGTCCAGCCGATCTCGGCCTGGCGGTTGCGGTACACCTCGCCGCCCAGGGCGCGGGCCAGCAGTTGGCTGCCGAAGCAGATGCCCCAGGTCGGCACGCCGCGCGCCTGCACGGCCTTCAGCCAGGCCAGTTCGCCGCCCAGCCAGGGTACGCGGTGGTCGTAGGCCGACTCGGGGCTGCCCAGCACCAGCAGCAGTTCCAGGCTCTCCGGCGGTGGCAGTCCTTGCTCTACGCAGCGCAGCTCCAGATCGATGCCCTGCTCGGCGAACAGCTCCGGCAGGCAGCCGGCGACGTCGGCGGCGTCGTGCAGCACGGCGATGGCACGGGATGGTTTCATGGCGCTTTCTCCTTAAAAGATTTTAAAACAGATTTTTTATTTGCCTCATCCGCTGCGCTGAAACCCGCATGAAACCTGGACCCTCGCTTTCACGAGCAACCAAACCCCACCCAAAAGGCACCGGAAAGGCGAAAAAAGCCTGTTGAAAACTATGAAACCATATTTTAAATTCAAATCCATCCCCCGCCGTCCACCGACGGCGGATGGCGGCGCCGCCCGGCATCGCCCATCACAACAACAGCGCACCGCCCACTGGCGGCAAGCGCCAGAACGGAGGTGTCCGAATGACCACCAGCGCCCCTACCCGCCTCGATGACGCGCCCTACCTGGATGTCAGCGATCCGAGCTTCTCCATCCGCTCCCAGGCGGTGATGGATGCCCGCGCGCAAAGCTGGTTCGCCCGCACGCCCTATGGCATCGCCGTGCTGCGCTACGACGAGGTGAACAAGCTGCTGCGCGACCAGCGCCTGCGCCAGGGCAGCTACGCCTGGCCCGCGCACAACAACGCCAGCGGCAGCTTCGCCGACTGGTGGATGCGCATGCTGCTGAGCAAGGAAGGCGCCGACCATTCGCGCTTGCGCCGCCTGGCCAACCCGGCCTTCGCGCCCAAGCTGGTGAAGCAGATGATGCCGGACTTCCAGCGCCTGGCCGGCGACCTGATCGCGCAGTTCGAAGGCCGCGGCGAGTGCGAGTTCGTCAGCGAGTTCGCCGAACCCTACGCCACCCAGGTGATCTGCCTGCTGCTCGGCCTGCCGATCAGCGAGTGGAAGGGCCTGGCCGACCTGGCGGTGGAGATGGGCCTGGCCCTGGGCGTGACCTTCAAGCGCGACGAGGCGCGCATCAACGCCGCCACCGACAAGCTGTTCGGCTACGCCCGCCAGGCGGTGGAAGCGCTCAAGCGCAACGGCCTGGGCGAGGACTTCCTCAGCAGCCTGGTGCGCGCCAACGAAGAGGACAAGAACGCCCTCAGCGACCAGGAGCTGTACGACATGATCGTCCTGGCGATCTTCGGCGGCATCGACACCACCCGCAACCAGCTCAGCCTGGCCATGGACACCTTCCTCCAGCACCCCGCGCAATGGGAGCTGCTGGGCAACGACGCGGAACTGGCCCGCGCCGCCGTGGAAGAAGTGATGCGCGTGCGCCCGACCGTCACCTGGGTCACCCGCGAGGCGCTGGAAGACTTCGAATACCAGGGTCTGCACATCGCCAAAGGCACCACCGTGCACCTGTTCAGCCAGGCCGCCGGCAGCGACCCGCACGCCTTCGAGGACGCCAGCTTCGACATCACCGCCAAGCGCCTGCCGCACTTCGGCTTCGGCGCCGGCGCGCACCACTGCATCGGCCACTTCATCGCCCGCGGCGACATGACCGCGGCCCTGGCCCTGCTCGCCCAGCACCTGAAGCACCCGGCGCCCAACGGCGAGGCCGAATGGCTGCCGGACAGCGGCAACACCGGCGCCACCCGCCTGCCGATCCGCTTCGACGCGGTGCCGGCGAAATGAACGCCCCCAGCATAGCCATCGTCGGCAGCGGGCCCTCGGCCTGCTACCTGGCCCAGGCCCTGCGCAAGCACTGGGCGGACGCGCAGATCGTGCTGCTCGAACGCCTGCCCGCGCCCTTCGGCCTGGTGCGCTACGGCGTGGCGCCGGACCACCAGGGCACCAAGGCGGTGTGCCGGCAGTTCGAGCGGCTGTTCGAGCGCGAGGGCGTGGCATTCCTCGGCAACCTGGAGATCGGCCGCGACCTGCCCCTGGAGCAATTGCGCGAGGCCTTCGACCTGGTGGTGCTCGCCACCGGCCTGTATGGCGACCGCCGCCTGGGCATCCCCGGCGACGAGCTGCCCGGCGTCTACGGCTCCGGCCGCGTCACCCGGCTGTTAAACGGCCACCCGGACGAACAGGGCTTCGCCCCGGCGTTCGGCCGCCGCGTGGCCATCGTCGGCAACGGCAACGTGGCCATCGACGTGCTGCGCCTGCTGGCCAAGTCGGCCGAGGACTTCGCCGGCTCCGACATCGCCGAGGCGCCGCTGCAGGCGCTGCTGGCCGAAGGCGTGGAGCGCATCGACATCCTCGGCCGCTCGCCCGCCACCCAGGCCCGCTTCGACCCGGTGATGCTGCGCGAACTGGGCAAGCTGGCCGGGGTGCGCATCCGCATCGAGGACCTGCCGCCGGCAGACGCCCCCTATGCCAACGCCGCCGAGCAGGCGCGCCTGGACGTACTGCGCGCGCTGGCCGCGCAGGAGCAGCCGGCAGCGGGCCGCGAACTGGTGTTCCGCTTCGGCTGGACACCCCAGGCCATTCACGGCGCCGCAAGCGTCGAAGCCCTGGAACTGCGCCACGCCGACGGCCGCGAACTGCGCCTGGAGGTGGACAGCCTGGTCAGCGCCATCGGCTTCGAGCAGGCGGCCGACGGCCTGCTGCAACGCGACGCCCTGCAAGGCGCCAGCGCCGACCTCGAACGGGGCCGCCTGGACGATGGCCTGTACTGCGTCGGCTGGCTGCGCCGCGGCCCGCGCGGGACCATCCCGGAAAACCGCCAGGACGCCCGCCTGGTCGCCGAAGCGATGGTCGCCGACCAGCAGGCCGCGCCGCGCAACGGCCGCCCCGGCCTCGCCGCCCTGCCCGCCGGGCTGCGCGAACGTGCCGTCGGTTACCCGCAGTGGCAGCGCATCGACCACGCCGAAACCCGGGCCGCCGCCCCCGGCCGCGCGCGCCGCAAGATCACCGACCGCGCCGGCATGCTCGCCATCGCCCGCAGCCCCCAGGAGAACCCCGCATGAACATCCTCATCCTCTTCGGCACCGAGACCGGCAACGCCGAGATGGTCGCCGACGACCTCGCCGATGCTATGGGCGCCGACTACCCCACCCAGGTCCGCGACATGGCCGCCTTCGACCCGGCCACGCTGAACCCGCAGGACTTCCACGTCATCGTCTGCTCCACCTACGGCGACGGCGAACTGCCCAACAGCGCCCAGCCGTTCCACGCCGCGCTGCAAGGCCAGCGCCCGGACCTGGCCGGCCTGCGCTTCGCCACCTTCGGCCTGGGCGACAGCTTCTACGAGACCTTCAACCGCGGCAGCCGGATCATCGCCGATGCCCTGCTGGAACTGGGCGCGCAGCAGGTCGGCGAGCACGGCCAGCACGACGCCTCCAGCGGCGAACTGCCCGGCGACGCGGCGCTGGCCTGGGCCAAGGGCCTGCTCGGGCAGATCTGAGGAGAACGCCATGCGCCTGTGCATCATCGAGAACGGCCTGATCCCCGAGGAACTGCAGGAGGCCTTCGGCAGCTACCCGGCGATGATCGAAAGCTGGCTGGCCCCGGCGCTGCCCGAGGCGGACTTCACCTACGTCTCGGCGGTGCGCGGCGAGCCGCTGCCCGAGGCCACCGCCTTCGACGGCTACCTGCTGACCGGCTCGCGCCACAGCTGCTACGAGCACAGCCCCTGGATGCTGCACCTGACGGCCCTGCTGCGGCGCCTGCGCAGCCTGCGCCGGCCGGTGTTCGGCATCTGCTTCGGGCACCAGATCATGGCCGACGCCTATGAAGGCCGCACCACCCGCGCCGAGGTCGGCTGGGGCGTCGGCGCCCAGGCCTACCGGTACGACGCCGAGGGCCTGGAGGACGCGGCCACCCTGGTGTTCCACCAGGACCAGGTCAGCAGCCTGCCGCCGCAGGCGCGCGTGGCCGGCGGTTCCGCGCATTGCCCGCACGGCGTGCTGGAGTATGCCTTCCCGGCGCGCTCGGTGCAGTTCCACCCGGAGTTCAGCGTGGACTACCTGGCCGCCCTGCTCGACCGCTACGGCAACGGCCTGCTGCCGGCGGACGTCACCGCGCGGGCCTGGGAATCGCTGCGGCGGCTGAGCCCGGACAACCGGCAGATCGCCCGCTGGGCCGCCGCCTTCTTCCGCGAACACGCCCGCCCGGCCTGTTCCCCGTTCATCCCCTAGCCCGGCACTTCGCAGAGAGGTTCCGTTCTTCGCTCATAAACATATAAACACAGTTTGTAAATTTAAATTCATCCGCCATCGCAGCGTGCCTTGCCTGCCGCTGCCCGAGGAGAACCCCGAAATGACAGCGCTCGATCTACACAAGGAATACAACACCAGCTCCGCCGTCGCCCAGGACCTCGCCGCGCGCATCCGCGAATCCGGCGTGGAATACCTGTACTACCAGGTGGTCACCCTCAGCGGCCGCGTGCTGGCCAAGGTGGTGCCGGCCAAGCACCTGCTGCGCAACCTGGAGAAGGGCGTACAGTTCCACCGCACCGCGCTCTCCGACCTACAGAGCACCCGCGCCGGCGTGCTGCTCGGTGGCGGCGCCCAGGCCGCCGAGTTCACCGCCATCCCCGACGTCAGCAGCTTCAACGTGCTGCCCTGGGACAAGTCCATCGGCAGCTTCTTCTGCCGCCTGTACGAGCCCGACCATCGCCAGGAAGTCGCCGGCCAGGTGCTGGCCACCGACGCCCGCGGCCTGCTGATCGACAGCCACAAGGCCTTCACCGCCGACACCGGGCTGAGCCTGAAGACCGGCTGCGAACCGGAGATGACCTGGTTCGGCGACAAGCTGGAGGTCAAGGTGCGCCCCGGCGCCAGCCCGGCCTACCACCTGGGCAACCTGGAGACCATGCGGCCGATCTTCCAGCGCGTGATGCAGTACGCCGGCGCCATGGGCCTGGACATGATCGAGGGCGACTACGAGGACCCGGGCCAGCTCGAACTGAACTGGATGTTCGACGACTGCCACCTCACCGCCGACCGCCTGGTGACCTACCGCCTGATCTGCCGCCAGGTGGCCAACGAGTTCGGCGTGCGCGCCAGCTTCATGCCCAAGCCCACCACCGGCAGCATGGGCAGCGGCTGCCACCACAACTTCAGCCTCTGGCGCGGCGAGCAGAACGTGCTGGCCGAAGCCGGCCGCCGCGAACTGCACCTGACCGACACCGGCCGCCACGCCCTCGGCGGGCTGCTGGCCCACGCCCCCGGCTCGATGCTGGTGATGGCTTCCACCGTGAACTCCTACAAGCGCTTCTGGGACGCCGGCCTGTTCGCCCCCAACCGCCTGAACTGGGGCATGGACAACAAGACCTGCACCGTGCGCCTGTCGGCCAACGGCCGCCTGGAATACAAGCTGCCCGACGCCAGCGTGAACCCCTACCTGTCGCACACCCTGCTGCTGGCCGGCATCCGCGACGGCCTGGCCAACCGCACCGACCCGGGCGCCCCGGACAACAGCGACAGCATCCCCGCCGCCCGCGAGAACGTGCGCATGCCGATGACCCTCGGCGAAGCCGTGCAGGCCTTCGACGAAGACGCCGTGGTGCGCGGCGCGCTGCCACCGGCGATGGCCGAACTGTACCGCGACCTCAAGGCCGACGAGTGGGCGCGCTACTGCTCCGTCGTCACCGAGTGGGAAGCCAAGATGTACATGGACTACCTGCCATGAGCGGCGTATTGCGCGTTCTCTGCGCCGACCTGCCGGCCCCGCCGCTGTTCCACAAGGATGCCGAGGGCTACCGCCACGGCTACGAGTCCGACGTCGCCCGCGCCCTGGCCAAGCGCCTGGGCCGCGAAGCGGAGTTCGTCTACCGCAACTGGGCGGACTTCTACCCGGCGCTGCAGGCCGGCGACGCCGACATCCTGCTGTGCGGCCAGGGCATCTCCAACTACCGCCTGACCCTCGCCGACTTCACCGCGCCCTACGCGGTGTTCGACGAGGCGGTGATGGTGCTGCGCGGCAGCCTGGTGCGCAGCCCGGCGGACCTGGTCGGCAAGCGCGTCGGGGCGATCGCCAACAGCCTCAACATGGCCCTGGCGGAAACCTTCGAAGGCTGCATCACCGTGCCCTTCGGCGGCGACACCGACGATGTGCTCGGCGACATGGTCCGGGCCCTGCGCGAGGGCGATATCGACGCCCTGGTGGACGACGACGTGGCACTGGTGCCGCTGGCCGAGGAGCCCGACCTGGCCATCGGCTTCAGCGTGCCCACCCACAACCGCTGGGGCATCGCGGTGAAGCGCGGCCAGGGGCCGTGGCTGGACGAGGTGGACAGCGCCCTGGCGGCGCTGAAGGCAGACGGCGAACTGCAACGCATCTGGCAACAGTGGATGCCGAGCCTGGCCTACCCGTTCTGACACAACTCGCGGCAATCGGCCGCCCCTTTGGGGCGGCCGCTTTCTACATTGAACTCTGAGTATGAGGTTATACTGCGCCAGCCCCTCACCCCCTCCGGCCCTTACAGGAGTTCTGGCTCCGGCGCCCAGCCCCCGCCGCGGCCGCAACGCAGCATGAATGGATCCTCACCCACCGCTCCCGGCCCCTTCATCCGCCTGCGCCAGGAAGGCCGCACCGAAGAGGTCGTGCGCCGGCTGATGGACGCCATCGACCTCGGCCTGTTCGCCGAGGGCCAGCAACTGCCCAGCGAGACCGAGCTGGCCATGCAGTTCGGCGTGGCCACCGTGACCCTCCGCGAAGCCCTGGCCTACCTGCGCCAGCGCGGCGTCATCGAGACCCGCCGCGGGCGCAACGGCGGCAGCTTCATCCGCGCCATCGAGGAAATCCCCGCCGAGATCGTCTTGAGCCGCCTCGACGAGCTGAGCACCATCGACCTGCGCGACCTCTGCGACGAACACATCGCCATTTCCGGCACCGCCGCACGCCTGGCCGCCCGCCGCGCCTCCCGCGAGCACCACCAGCACCTGGCGCAGTACATAGAGACACTGGGCAAGGCCAGTACCCGCCACGAACGCCGTCGCGCCGACGCGCGCTTCCACATCGAGATCGCCGTGGCCTCGCAGTCGGTGCGCCTCACCCACGCGGAAATCCGCCTGCAGGCGGAGATCGGCGAGCTGCTCTGGCTGCCGGTGCCCGGCGCGCCCGGCGTGGAAACCATCCAGCAGGAGCACACGGCGATCCGCGAGGCGATAGTCGCCGGCGACCCGAACCTGGCCGGCGCCCTGGTCGAGGCCCACGTCAACCGCGGCATCAAGCGCCTGATCGACATGAAGCTGGAACTCCTGGCCCAGGAAGCGCCCTAGGCCGAACGGCCCCATGTAGGAGCGCGCCCTGCGCGCGAATCGCGGACAAGGTCCGCTCCTACCCCCACGGCAAATATGACACCCATCGCCTGGCCGCATGGGTTTCGCCAAGGCTCAACCCATCCTACGAAAAGCGCCTCGGTGCAATCGGCAAGACAGTTGCTCCCACATCGGCTGGCGACGTCTTTCGTAGGATGGTGTTGAGCGAAGCGATACCCATCGCCAAGGCAGCATTCACAGCTCAACCCACCCTACGTGGAAGTCGACTGCGTACACCTGTAGGAGCGGGCCCTGCCCGCGATTCGCGCGCAGGGCGCGCTCCTACAGGCGGATTCGGAGCCAATTGGCACAACCCTTGCCCTGTTTTTCCCTTGCAAACCTCTGATTTAGGATTTTTATCCGCCGGAGGTCCGCTTCCCCTTAGAACAAGAGACTCCAGGCCATGGCGAGCGCAGTGTGTGAAACCCCGTTGGACGAGTGCGCCCAGCGCATCGACGTGTCGATCAGTAACATCTTTGCCCAGATCGACACCCTGGCCAACGCCATCGACAGCATCTGGCGCGAGGCCGACGGCAGGCCCGTGGATTCCGCCGACCTGGCCAGCCTGCGGCCGCTGATCGAAGGCTGCCTGACGCAGCCCGGCGCCTGCCTGCAGGGTTGCGGCGTGGTGCTGCAGCCGGGCGTGCTGCGCGACAAGGAGATGTACCTGGAGTGGCGCCAGCTGGGCGCCGGCGGGCGCACCGTGCCGCTGAGCCTGAACTTCAACCGGCGCAGCGAGAACTTCTACGACTACTGCGCCATGCCCTGGTTCGCCATCCCGCGCGACAGCGGGCGCAGCAGCGTGGTCGGTCCCTACGTCGACCTCTACGGCCAGGACATGTACATCCTCACCTTCTCCCGCCCGCTGCTGTTGGAGGGGCGCTTCCTCGGCGTGGCCGCCGCGGACATCGCGCTGAACCGCTTCGAGCGGGTGGTCACCGCCAAGCTCATGCGCCTGGAGCACGAGGCGCTGATCCTCAGTGGCGAGGGCCGGGTGGTGGCGGCCAACACCGCCAACTTCATCGCCGGCGAGATAGCCAGCCTCGGCCTGGCCAGCGATACCCGCTGCCAGCGCGCCAACCTGGCCGAGCAGTCCGCCCACTGGACCCTGGTGCAACTGCCGGAGAAGCGCCACCGCGCAGCCTGAGCCCGCCAGTGCTCCCGAAGGGAGCAATGCGGCGTTACTCCGCCCTATTTTCGTCCCCCGCCGGGGCGCTGAACGGCCCTGGCGGCCCCGTCGCCCGGGCCGTTGCGCGCAAGAGCCCGCCGCTCTAACTCCAGCCTTCCCATCGTCCAGCGCAGAGAGCCCAATAAAACATTTTAAATCATATGTAATATGGCATAGGCTGTGCTTGCTCCACGCAGGCGGCCGCCGCTGTTACCCCGGCCCGGCCGCCCCGGTTTTCACCGCTGCCGCCACACGCCGTGGGCAGCGGGCTCCCAGTCCCGATCCATCTGTTCAATGCCGACGTGCATAGCCATACAGGAACAATAACGATGAACAGTCCGATCCAACCCGGCATCGCCCCGGTCGACCGCGATGCGGAACAGCTCCGCGCGCTGGGCTATTCCTCCAACTTCGAACGCAGCATGAGCCTGTGGCAGAACTTCGCCCTGGGCTTCACCTACCTGTCGCCGGTGGTCGGCGTGTACAGCATCTTCGGCCTGTGCCTGGCCGCCGGCGGGCCGCCGATGTTCTGGTCGTACCTGCTGGTGGGCCTGGGGCAGATGCTGGTGTGCCTGATCTTCTGCGAGGTGGTTTCGCAGTTCCCGATCTCCGGCGGCGTGTACCCCTGGGCCCGACGCCTGGTGGGCAAGCGCTGGGCGTGGATGGTCGGCTGGATCTACTCGGTGTCGCTGTGCGTGACCATCGCCGCGGTGGCCCTGGGCGCCGGCCCCTACGTCGCCACGCTGCTCGGCTTCGAGGCCGACCCGGCGACCAACACCCTGATCGGCCTGGGCCTGACGCTGGTCGCCACGCTGCTCAACCTCAGCGGCACCAAGCTGCTGGCGCGGGTGGCCATGTTCGGCTTCCTCTGCGAGCTGATCGGCGCCATCGTCATCGGCGGCTACCTGCTGATCTTCGAACGCCACCAGCCGATCTCGGTGCTGTTCAACACCTTCGACATCCGCATCGACGGCGCCTACTGGCCGGCGTTCCTCACCGCCTCCCTGGCCGGCATGTTCCTCTACTACGGCTTCGAGGCCTGCGGCGACGTCGCCGAGGAAACCCCGAACCCGAGCCGGCGCATTCCCAAGGCCATGCGCATGACCATCTGGATCGGCGGCGGCGCCTCGATGTTCGCCGCCCTGGCGCTGATCCTCGCGGTGCCGGACATCGGCGCGGTGATCTCCGGCGCCGACAAGGACCCGATGACCACCATCTTCGACGGCGCCTTCGGCCCGCTCGGCGCGCGCCTGGTGATGCTGGTGATCCTGGTGTCGTTCGTCTCCTGCGTGCTCAGCCTGCAGGCCGCCGCCAGCCGCCTGCTGTACTCCTACGCCCGCGACGAGATGGTCATGGGCAGCCGCCTGCTGCAGCGCCTGTCGCCCAACACCCACGTGCCCACCGCGGCCCTGGTGGTGTGCGGGGTGATCCCGGCGATCATCGTGTGCATCGGCTTCTACCTGCAGAACGCCATCGGCACCGTGGTCAGCTTCGCCGCCATCGGCATCTACCTGGCCTTCCAGATGATCGTCGGCGCCGCCCTGTTCGCCCGCCTGCGCGGCTGGAAGCCCAGCGGCGCCTTCACCCTGGGCAAGTGGGGCTGGCCGGTGAACATCGCCGCCCAGGTCTACGGCCTGCTGGCGATCATCAACATGTCCTGGCCGCGCACGCCGGACGCGCCCTGGTACATCAACTACGGGATCATCCTGGTGGGCGCCATCGTGATCGCCGTGGGGCTGGTGTACATGACGGTGTTCAAGCCCTATGACAAGGGCACTGCGCCGGCTGGGGATGCCTGGAAGCTGGCCCGGCATTGAGGCCTGGCCTGAAGAAGAACGCCCGGTGAATGCCGGGCGTTTCTTTTTGAAGAGGGGTCAAGGGCTGGGGAGAGGGAGCGGAGCCCGCCCGATACACCGCAGCCACGGATAGCGAGGTAGGGCGCATAACGCCTACGGCGTTATCCGCCGAATCGCGAACAGAGTCCGCTCCTACGGTTACAGGGAGGCTCGGGCGTAGGAGCGGACTTTGTCCGCGATTCGGCTCACCGTGCGCCCTACGGCTCCCCGCCGCTCACCCCACGATCGCCTCGAACCCCTGGCGGATCTGCTCCTCCGGCAGGTTGTCGCCGATGAACACGATCACGCTCTCGCGCGCCTCCTCGCCCCAGGGAGTGTCCCAGTCGAAGCCGTACAGCCGCAGCACGCCCTGGAACACCAGGCGGCGTTCCTCGCCCTGGATGTTCAGCACGCCCTTGTAGCGCAACAGCGAGTTGCCGTGCCATTGCAGCAGGTCGTCCATGAACTCGCTCAGGCGCTCGATGTTCAGCGGCTTGTCGCTGCGCAGCACCAGGGTGCGGATGCGGTCGTCGCTGGCCGCCACCGGGCGCAGCGGCTGCGGCGGGCGCAGACCGAGGTCGGCGTTGAGGTTGAAGCCGCGCACGTCGAGCAGGCGTTCCAGTTCGATGCGGCCGTGGTCCACCGGGTGCAGCTCGGCGCGGCGGTTGATGTGTTGCAGGCGCTCGGCCAGGGCCTGGTACTGCTCGGCGCTGACCAGGTCGCGCTTGCTCACCAGGATGCGGTCGCCGAAGCCGACCTGGGCCTGGGCGATGGCCTCCTGCAGGTGGCGGTCGGCGTTGGCGGCGTCCACCAGGGTGATGATGCCGTCGAGCAGGTAGCGCTCGCGCAGCGTCTCGTCGACGAAGAAGGTCTGCGCCACCGGCGCCGGGTCGGCCAGGCCGGTGCATTCGATCACCAGGCGGTCGAAGGCGATCTCGCCGCTGTCGCGCTGCTCCAGCAGCAGGTACAGCGAACGCTCCAGGTCGTTGTTGATGGTGCAGCAGACGCAGCCGTTGGACAGCGTCATGACCTGCGCCGGGGCATCGCCCAGCAATTGACCGTCGATGGGGGCGTCGCTGAATTCGTTCTCGATCACCGCGATCTTCAGGCCGTGCTCGGCCTGCAGGATGTGGCGCAACAGGGTGGTTTTGCCGGCGCCGAGGAAGCCGGTGAGCACGGTCACCGGAATCTGCGCGGGCACTACGGAATCACTCATGGGAACCATCCGGGCAGGAAAATGAAAACGGGCCGCTCGCTGGCGGCCCGTCCGTTTATACACCCATCCGCGGCTTCAGCAGCAACGGATCGGTCGCCCCTTGCCGCCGCCGTAGCGTGCCTCCTGGCGTTCGCGGAAGAACTCCTTGTAGCTCATCACCGGCTTGTCCGGGTGCTTGCTGCGCATGTGCTCGACATAGGTGTCGTAGTCGGGCATGCCCACCAGCATCCTGGCGGCCTGCCCGAGGTACTTGCCCATGCGGCTGAGGTCATTGAACACGTATCACCTCCTGCCTCAGGCCTCGGGAATGGGCTGGAACGGCGCTTCCTTGTCGGTGCGCTCCTTCTTGGTCCAGGCCTTGGCGCCGACCTTGATGGAGTACACCAGCACGCTGAACACCACCAGCAGGAACAGCACGGTGAGACCGGCGTTGATGTAGGCGTTGAGCATCACCGTCTTGACCTGGGCGAGGTCCTTGGCCGGGGCCAGGACCTGGCCGGCGTCCAGCGCGGCGCCGTACTTCTGCGCCAGGGCGACGAAGCCCACCGCCGGGTTGCCGTCGAAGATCTTGATCAGGCCCGCGGCGCTGGTGCAGATCAGCAGCCAGGCCGCCGGCAGCGCGGTGACCCACACGTACTGCTGGCGCTTCATCTTGATCAGCACCACGGTGGCGAGCATCAGGGCGATGCCGGCGAGCATCTGGTTGGAGATGCCGAACAGCGGCCACAGGGTGTTGATGCCGCCCAGCGGGTCGACCACGCCCTGGTACAGCAGCCAGCCCCACAGCGCCACGCAGCCGCCGGTGCCGACGATGTTGGCGCCCCAGGAGTCGGTCTTCTTCAGCGACGGGACGAAGTTGCCCAGCAGGTCCTGCAGCATGAAGCGCCCGGCGCGGGTGCCGGCGTCCACCGCGGTGAGGATGAACAGCGCCTCGAAGAGGATCGCGAAGTGGTACCAGAAGGCCATGGTGTTCTCGCCCGGCAGCACCTGGTGGAGGATGTGGGCGATGCCCACGGCCAGGGTCGGGGCGCCGCCGGCGCGGGCCAGGATGGTGGTCTCGCCGATGTCCTTGGCGGTCTGGGTGAGTATTTCCGGGGTGATGGCAAAGCCCCAGCCGCTGACGGTCGCGGCCACCGCGGCGACGTCAGTGCCGACCACCGCCGGCGGGCTGTTCATGGCGAAGTAGATGCCCGGCTCGATCACCGAGGCGGCGACCATGGCCATGATCGCCACGAAGGACTCCATCAGCATGCCGCCGTAGCCGATGTAGCGGGCGTCGGGCTCGCGGTTGAGCAGCTTGGGCGTGGTGCCCGAGGAGATCAGCGCGTGGAAGCCGGACACGGCGCCACAGGCGATGGTGATGAACAGGAAGGGGAACAGGCTGCCCTTCCACACCGGGCCGGTGCCATCGGTGAACTGCGTCAGGGCCGGCATCTTCAGCTCCGGCATGACGATCAGGATGCCGATGGCCAGGGCGACGATGGTGCCGATCTTCAGGAAGGTCGACAGGTAGTCGCGCGGGGCCAGCAGCAGCCACACCGGCAGCACCGAGGCGATGGCGCCGTAGCCGATCAGCATCCAGACGATCTGCACGCCGTGGAAGGTGAACACCGGCGCCCATTCGGGGCTGGCCGCGACCTGCCCGCCGAGCCAGATGGAGCCCAGCAGCAGGGCCACGCCGACCACCGAGATCTCGCCGATGCGGCCCGGGCGGATGTAGCGCATGTACACGCCCATGAGGATCGCGATCGGGATGGTGGCCATCACCGTGAACATGCCCCAGGGGCTTTCCGCCAGGGCTTTCACCACGATCAGGGCGAGCACCGCGAGGATGATGATCATGATCAGGAACGCGCCGAACAGGGCGATGGTCCCCGCCACCTGCCCCATTTCCTCGCGCACCAGTTCACCCAGCGAGCGCCCGTTGCGGCGGCTGGAGATGAACAGGATCATGAAGTCCTGCACCGCGCCGGCCAGGACCACCCCGGCGATCAGCCAGAGGGTGCCGGGCAGGTAGCCCATCTGCGCGGCGAGCACCGGGCCCACCAGCGGGCCGGCGCCGGCGATGGCGGCGAAGTGGTGACCGAAGAGGATGTGCTTGTTGGTCGGGACGTAGTCCAGGCCGTCGTTGTTGAGCACCGCGGGGGTGGCTCGGTTGGGGTCCAGTTGCATCACCTTCTCGGCGATGAACAGGCTGTAGTAGCGGTAGGCGACCAGGTAGATGGCGACCGCCGCTACCACGATCCACAGGGCATTGATGGCTTCGCCGCGGCGAAGCGCCACGACTCCTAAGGCACATGCTCCGACTATCGCCACGATCGCCCAGGCGATGTGACGTAGCAGGCTGTTGTTATTGTTCATGGCGATGCTTCCGACTGTTGAAGGGCGAGAATTCGCAGGAAAAATTCTAGTCCTTTCCGGCGAGTCATTTATACGACCTTAGTCTAGAGCCGTTGCAACGATATTGCCGCCTGAAAAGGGGCGGTCTGGTGTCGCGGCTCGCGTCGCGCAAACCGCTCTGCGTCGAGGGTTTGCGCGCGGGCCGGAGCGGGCTGGGAAGCTCAGGCGGGTTGCTTGGCGTAGCGCGCCAGGGTGGCGTCGCGCTGCATCACCGCCAGGGTGTTGGCGTAGACCTGTTCGCTGGTGGCGTCCTGGCTGGCGAAGATTTCGCCGAAGTGCTGCCGGGTGACCTGGGCAAAGTGCGCGCGGTCCTGCGCCTGCACGCCGAGCAGCGTGGCGTAGGCGTCCAGCGCCTCGCCGTGGCCCCTGGCCATGTCCTCGGCGATGCTGTCGAGCATGCCGTTCATGGCCAGGACCGAGCGGCCGCTGTAGCGGATACGCACGTTGGAGTCGCAGCCGTTGGTGCCGGAGGTGAGGCCGAAGGTGGCGTTGCCCGAGGTGCCGTTGGTGGTGGTGGCCAACAGGTGCGGGAGCAGCCCGCGCTGGCCTTCGAAGAGCAACTGGCCCCAGCCGCAGCCCTTGCTGCTGGCGTCATCGGCCTGGGCCAGCAGGCTCGCCGACGCCAGAACCCCGAGGATAAGCCCCTTTCCCAGAATCTTGTTGTCCATGCTCCGCTCCGCCTTGGTTTGATGGGGAACCGCCCTAGCAGCTTTGGCGACGCCCGGACGGCTGTCAAACCGCCGGCCGGCGATGCGACGGGCGACAGGGGCTTGGCTATAGTGAGGCGAACGCAAATCGGCCGGAGAGCCCACCCATGAGTGACGATCACGCTGAACGACGGCGCTTCAGCCGCATCGCCTTCGACGCCAGCACCGAGGTCGCCCAGGACGGCCAGCGCTGGAAGGCCGAATTGCAAGACCTGTCGCTGCAGGGCCTGCTGGTGACCCGCCCGCCGGGCTGGAACGGCGACCCGGGCAAGCCCTTCGAGGTGCGCATCTACCTGGGCTTCGACGCCAACATCTACATGGAGGCGGACCTGGCCTGGGAACGCGAGGGCCTGCTGGGCTTCATCTGCCGGCACATCGACCTGGACTCCATCAGCCACCTGCGCCGCCTGGTGGAACTCAACCTGGGCGACGCAAGCCTACTGGAGCGCGAGCTGACGGCATTGGGGGAACAGGCGTAGGGCGTACAACCGTTCGCGGTTGTACGCCGTTTGACCCAGGGTACGGCCCGCGCCCAGGTCAGCCTCGGGGCTGCCGGGGAGCACGGCTAACCGGCGGATAACGTCGAACGTTATCCGCCCTACGCCGCCCCACCCACGCCATTCCCCTGTAGGAACGCGCCCTGTGCGCGAATCGCGGGCAGGGCCCGCTCCTACAGTTCGCTGGGTAGCACGGCATTCCTCCCCCGTAGGAGCGGACCTTGTCCGCGATAGCCGGAACTATCGGCGCGATTCGCGGATGAGATCCGCCTACGTCGCCCCACCTGCGCCATTCCCCTGTAGGAGCGCGCCCTGCGCGCGAAATCGCGGGCAGAGCCCGCTCCTACAGTTCGCTGGGTAGCACGGCATTCCTCCCCCGTAGGAGCGGACCTTGTCCGCGATAGCCGGAACTATCGGCGCGATTCGCGGATGAGATCCGCTCCTACGCTGCCCCACCCGTGCCATTCCCCTGTAGGAGCGCGCCCTGCGCGCGAATCGCGGGCAGGACCCGCTCCTACAGTTCGCTGGGTAGCACGGCATTCCTCCCCCGGAGCGGACCTTGTCCGCGATAGCCGGAACTATCGGCGCGATTCGCGGATGAGATCCGCTCCTACGCCGCCCCACCCACGCCATTCCCCTGTAGGAGCGCGCCCTGCGCGCGAATCGCGGGCAGGGCCCGCTCCTACCGTATGGGCGAGCACAGCTTTTCGTAAGCGCGGGCTATTCGAACAACGCATCCAGCGCCTGCTCCAGGCGCGTCACCGGGATCACCTGCAGCCCCGGCGGGGCCTCCTTGGGGGCGTTGCCCTGGGGCACGATGGCGCGCTTGAAGCCGTGCTTGGCGGCCTCCTTCAGGCGCTCCTGGCCGCTGGGCACCGGGCGCACCTCGCCGGACAGGCCGACCTCGCCGAACACCAGCAGCTGATGATCCAGCGGCCGGTTGCGCAGGCTGGACATCACCGCCGCCATCAGCGCCAGGTCCGAGGCGGTTTCCAGCACCTTCACCCCGCCCACCACGTTGAGGAACACGTCCTGGTCGTAGGTGGGGATGCCGCCGTGGCGGTGCAGCACCGCCAGCAGCATGGCGAGGCGGTTCTGGTCCAGGCCCAGGGTGACGCGCCGCGGGTTGGCCAGGTGGCTGGTGTCCACCAGCGCCTGCACCTCCACCAGCATCGGCCGCGAGCCCTCCCAGGTGGCCATGACCACGCTGCCGGGCACCGACTCCTGGGCGCGGGTGAGGAAGATCGCCGAAGGGTTGGAGACCTCCTTCAGGCCGCGGTCGGTCATGGCGAACACGCCCAGCTCGTTGACCGCGCCGAAGCGGTTCTTCACCGCCCGCAGCAGGCGCAGGCGGCCGTCGGACTCGCCCTCGAAATACAGCACGGTGTCGACCATGTGCTCCAGCACCCGCGGACCGGCCAGCGCGCCTTCCTTGGTGACGTGGCCGACCAGGAAGATCGCCGTGCCGCTCTGCTTGGCGAAGCGCACCAGCAGCGCGGCGCTCTCGCGCACCTGGGCGACGCCGCCGGGGGCCGATTGCAGCTGTTCGGTGAAGATGGTCTGGATGGAGTCGATCACCATCACCTTGGGCTGCTCGTGGCGAGCGGTGGCGATGATGGTCTCGATGCAGGTCTCGGTCATGACCTTGAGCTTGTCTTCCGGCAGGCCCAGGCGCCGCGCGCGCATGGCCACCTGCTGCTGCGACTCTTCGCCGGTGACGTAGAGCGCCGGCATGCGGCTGGCGATGCTGCACAGGGTCTGCAGGAGGATGGTCGACTTGCCGATGCCGGGGTCGCCGCCGATCAGCACGACGGAGCCATCCACCAGGCCGCCGCCCAGGGCGCGGTCGAGTTCGTTGGAAGCGGTGCTGAAGCGCGGCATCTCCTCGACGCTGACTTCCGCCAGGGTCTTGATGTTGGCCTGCTGCCCGGCCCAGCCGCCGCGTCCGGAACCAGCGGAACCGCCGGTAGGCGTGGTGTCGACGACGGTCTCCACCAAGGTGTTCCAGGCGCCGCAGTCGGCGCACTGGCCGGCCCATTTGGGGAAGGTGGCGCCGCACTCGGTGCAGCCGTACATGCGCTTGGCCTTGGCCATGGGCGGACTCCGTCGAAGACAAAGCCCGCATCATAGCGGTTCGCGCCGGGCGCTTCAGCCCGGCGCGGCAATGGCCGACGGATGCCGCCGGAGGATCAGCCCGCCAGCAGGCGGTACTGGCTCTCCATGTCGTAGCGCAGGCCTTCGCGACGCATGATCAGCGAGGCCAGGGTGCAGTCGGGGCGCTCGATGCCCTCCTCCACCCGGCTGATGCGCTGGTCCAGCAATTCGTACTGCAGTTTCAGGCGCACCAGGCGCTCCTGGGCCCGGCGCGGGTCGAAGGGGGTCTTGGCCTGCTTGCGGAGGGTCTTACCGAGGGGACGCTGCTCTTTACGCATGGCGAATCACCAGCAGTAGAAAAGGATGTCCGAAGACTACGCCCGACCTCGGCGAGCCCCCTTGATATCGATCAAGCTCAGGCTGAACGCTGCAACAGTTCGGCGATCTCGTCCTTCAGGGCGACCCGCTGCAGCTTGAGGTTGTTCAGCGCCAGGTCATCCAGCGGCTCGCGACCGTCCTCGATGTCGTAGATGCGCCGGTCCAGCTCCTCGTAGGTGCCGGCCAGGCGGGTGAAATGGCTGTTCTCGCCGATGAGCTTGGCGATCTTGGCGCGCTGATCGGGAAACTCACGGGCCAGGGGATGGTGCTCCAGCGGCATGGCGGTCCTCCTTACTGCGTGGGTGGATGATTCCCTTCAGCCTAGACCACCACCGAATTTCGCCCAGCGCCGCCGGTCATGCCGGAACTTTTGCGCTGGCGGCTGTCCATGGCGGCTCGGGGGGAGTGTTCAACGCCGGCGCGGCCGCTAAACTCCCCCCTGTCCCTCTCTATCCCTACAAGGAGTCTGTGCATGAGTCTGCTTAGCGAGTTCAAGGCCTTTGCCGTCAAAGGCAACGTGGTCGACATGGCCGTCGGTATCATCATCGGGGCCGCCTTCGGCAAGATCGTCTCGTCCTTCGTCGGCGACGTGATCATGCCGCCGATCGGCCTGCTGATCGGCGGGGTCGACTTCTCCGACCTGGCCATCACCCTCAAGGCCGCCGAGGGCGACGTCCCGGCGGTGGTGCTGGCCTACGGCAAGTTCATCCAGACCTGCCTGGACTTCCTGATCGTCGCCTTCGCCATCTTCATGGGCGTGAAGGCCATCAACCGGCTCAAGCGCGAAGAGGCCGCCGCCCCCGAAGCGCCGCCGGCGCCGACGCCCGAGGAAGTGCTGCTGACCGAGATCCGCGACCTGCTGAAGAGCCAGCAGAACCACAGCTGAGCCGGCCCCGCGCGCCGTCAGGCGGCGCGCGGCGGCTGCAGCAGCAGGCGCTCGACGCGCCGCTCCTTCACCTCCAGCACCCGCAGGCGCCAGCCGCGGTGCTCCAGTTCGTCCCCCGCCGCCGGCAGGCGGTCCAGCAGGTGCAGCGCCAGGCCGCCCAGGGTGCGGCAATCCTCCGGCGCCTGGCCGCGGAAGCCGATGCGCTCGGCCAGCAGCGCCAGGGTGGTGGCGCCGCGCACGCGCCAGCCATCGCTGCCCTTCTCGATGTCCGGGCCGGTCATCTCGCTGGCGTCCGGCAGTTCACCGGCAATCGCCTGGAGAATGTCGGTCAGCGTCAGCAGGCCCTCGAAACCGCCGAACTCGTTGACCACGAAAGCCACGTGGGTCGAAGCCTGGCGCATCTGTTCCAGGGCGCCGAGCACGCTGCAGCTGTCCGGCAGGTTCAGCGGCGCCCGCAGCAGCGGCTCGATGTCCGGCTGGCGGCCGGCGAGGATGGCCTTGAGCAGCTCCTTCTTGTGCACGTAGCCCAGCGGCTCGTCGACCTGGCCGGCGCGGATCACCAGCAGGCGCGAGAAGGGCGAATCCAGCAGCACCTGGCGCGTCTGAGCGGCGTCGGCGTCCAGGTCGATGCGGTGCACCTCGGTGCGCTCGGTCATCACCGTGCGGATGGAACGCTCGGCCAGCTCCAGCACGCCGCTGATAAGCACCCGCTCACGGCGGTCGAAGGGCGCGTCGGCCGGTTCCTCGCCCAGCATGTCGGCGATCTCCTCGCCCACCTCGTCGGCCTCCACCTTGCCGCCCAGCAGGCGCAGCACCGCATAGCGCGTGCGCTCGCGCGGGCCGCGGCTGCCCTGCAGGCTGCGCCGGCGGCGCCAGCGCACCGCCTGGTTGGCCAGCTCGATGAGGATCGAGAAGCCGATGGCGGCGTACAGGTAGCCCTTCGGGATGTGGAAGCCCAGGCCCTCGGCGGTGAGGCTGAAGCCGATCATCATGAGGAAGCCCAGGCACAGCATGATCACCGTGGGGTGGGCGTTGACGAAGGCGGTCAGCGGTTTGCTGGCGACCATCATCAGGGCCATGGAGAAGACCACGGCGATCATCATCACTTCCAGTTGCTCGACCATGCCCACGGCGGTGATCACCGCGTCCAGGGAGAACACCGCGTCGAGCACCACGATCTGCGCCACCACCGGCCAGAACGCGGCGTAGACCCGCGCGCCGCCAGCCTTGTGCACGCGGCCCTCGAGGCGTTCGTGCAATTCCAGGGTGGCCTTGAACAGCAGGAACAGGCCGCCGAACAGCATGATCAGGTCACGCCCGGAGAAGGCCTTGCCAAAGACTTCGAACAGCGGTTCGGTGAGGGTCACCAGCCAGGAGATGCTGGCCAGCAGGCCCAGGCGCATCAGCAGCGCCAGCGACAGGCCGATCAGCCGGGCGCGGTCGCGCAGCTGCGGCGGCAGCTTGTCGGCGAGGATGGCGATGAACACCAGGTTGTCGATGCCCAGCACCAGCTCCAGCAGGATCAGGGTGAGCAGGCCGAGCCAGGCCGTAGGGTCCAGGAGCCACTCCATGGTCAGCTCCGGGGCGCGCGCAGGGGCGCGGCGAGGGTGTGGGGAAAGGTACTACTGAAGGAGTCGTCGTCGGCCGCCGGGGGCGGCTCGCTCGTGTGGCAGTCCATGGGGTTCCAGGGGCTATGGATGGACGGCCATCCTAAGGGCAAAGACGCCCGCCCCTTAAGCGGGCAATCTTTTCCAAATCTTGCCTACCAGTAGTTCTCCACGGCGATCTGCCCGGGCTTGCGCGTCAGCGCCAGGCTCATGCCGCGGGTCTTCAGCACCGCGCGGGTGTCCTCGATCATCTGCGGGTTGCCGCAAAGCATCACCCGCGAATGCTCGGGGGTGAGTTCCAGGCCGGCGGCGCGCTCCAGCTCGCCGTTCTCGATCAGCGTGGTGATGCGCGCGCCCAGGCAGCCGGGCACCTGCTCGCGGGTCACCACCGGGATGAACTGCAACTTGTGCGCGTGCTCGGCCAGGTAGTCGCGTTCCGCCAGGCCGGCGATGAGCTCGCGGTAGGCCAACTCCTTTTCCTCGCGGGCGCTGTAGACCAGCTTGATGGTCTCGAAACGCTCCCACACCTCGAAGTCCTGGAGGATCGACAGGAAGGGCGCAAGCCCGGTGCCGGTGGCCAGCAGCCAGAGGTCGCGGCCGTCGGGGAAGCGGTCGAGGGTGAGGAAGCCGAAGGCCTGGCGGTCGACCAGCAGCTGGTCGCCCTCGCGCAGGCGGCTCAGCTCGCTGGTGAACTCGCCACCGGGGACCACGATGGAGAAGAACTCCAGGTGCTCGTCATGGGGCGCCGAGACCATCGAATAGGCGCGCCAGACGATGCTGCCGCTGGGCTTGTACACGCCCAGGCGGGCGAACTGCCCGGCGCGGAAGCGAAAGCCCGCATCGCGCGTGGTGCGCAGGGTGAACAGGCTGGGGGTCAGCGTCTGCACGTCGAGCAGCGTCTGACGGGTGAACTTCTCTTCGCTGGCGGTCATACTCCGCTCCCGATCCAATCTTTGCCTACAGTTTCTCCCATCGCAAGAGCGAGAAACACCGTCAGATATCAGGGCCTTTGCCGCAAACCGCGGCCGGCCTGACCTGGCGCAACGAAAAAGCGATGCCCATGCCGACCTTCCACACGCCCTTCGCCGAACTCGATCTGATCCGCCAGCCGGAGCAACGCAACGACCCGCTGCAGGCCTTCGACGCCGCCGACGAATACCTGTTGCGCCAGGTGGCCGCCGACGGCCTGATCGGGGATTGCCGGGTGCTGGTGCTCAACGACGCCTTCGGCGCCCTGGCCGCGGGCCTGGCCGGGCACGCGCAGGTGACCAGCAGCGGCGACTCCTTCCTCGCCGCCCTGGCCCTGGGCAAGAACCTGGCGCGCAACGGCCTGGCGGAGGATGCAGTGGCCTTCGTGCCGGCCAGCGAAACACCGGCGGGGCCCTTCGACCTGGTGCTGCTGCGGGTGCCCAAAACCCTGGCCCTGCTGGAGGAACAACTGATCCGCCTGCACGGCCGCCTGGCGCCGGGCGCGCGGGTGATCGCCGGGGCGATGGTCAAGCACTTGCCGCGCGCCGCCGGCGAGCTGCTGGAAAAATACATCGGCCCGGTGCAGGCCTCGCTGGCCGAAAAGAAGGCCCGCCTGCTGTTCGCCACGCCTGTGGATAAAGCCCCGGTCGCCTCGCCCTACCCCAGCCGCTACACGCTGGACGAGCCGAAGCTGGAACTGCTCAACCATGCCAACGTGTTCTGCCGCGAAGGCCTGGACATCGGCACCCGCGCCTTCCTCCCGCACCTGCCGCGCGGCCTGGGCCGCGCCAGGGTGGCGGACCTGGGCTGCGGCAACGGCGTGCTCGCCATCGCCAGCGCCCTGGCCAACCCGGAGGCCCACTACAGCCTGGTGGACGAATCCTTCATGGCTGTGCAGTCGGCCCGCGAGAACTGGCGCGCCGCCCTGGGCGAACGCGAGGCGGAATTCCACGCCGCCGACGGCCTGGCCGGACAGCCGGCGGACTCGCTGGACGTGGTGCTGTGCAACCCGCCCTTCCACCAGCAGCAGGTGGTCGGCGACTTCCTCGCCTGGCGCATGTTCCAGCAGGCCCGCCACGCGCTGGTCACTGGCGGCCAGCTGTGGATAGTCGGCAACCGCCACCTGGGCTACCACGCCAAGCTCAAGCGCCTGTTCCGCGGCGTCGAACAGGTGGCGGCGAACCCGAAGTTCGTGGTGCTCAAGGCGAGCAAGTGAGACAGGGGGCAGAGGGGCCTTCCGTAGGATGGGTTGAGCGAAGCGATACCCATCGCCATACCCGACCGTACGCCGCCCCCAGCCACGCCGCTCCCCTGTAGGAGCGCGCCCTGCGCGCGAATCGCGGGCAGGGCCCGCTCCTACAGGTTACCGGGAGGCACGGTATTCCTCCCCCGTAGGAGCGGACCTTGTCCGCGATAGCCGGACATATCGGCGCGTTTCGCGGATGAGATCCGCTCCTACGCTGCCCCAGCCACGCCGTGTCCCTGTAGGAGCGCGCCCTGCGCGCGAATCGCGGGCAGGGCCCGCTCCTACAGGTTGCCGGGAGGCACGGTATTCCTCCTTCGTAGGAGCGAACCTTGTCCGCGATAGCCGGACGTATCGGCGCGTTTCGCGGATGAGATCCGCTCCTACGCTGCCCCAGCTGCGGCATTTCCTTGTAGGAGCGAGCTTGCTCGCGAATAAACGCGGTGCCATGCGGTTCGCGAGCAAGCTCGCTCCTACGAAGAGCCGGGTGTCAGGGCCGCGGGGGTGTCTACGTCGCGCAGGACGCCGGGGTCGCCCACTTCGATGGGGCGCCAGGCTTCGCGGTGGGCTTGCAGCACCGTGCGGGCGCCTTCGTCGCCTTGCAGGGCGCGGAGTTCTGGCCAGAAGGCTCGGCCGAAGAGGACCGGGTGGCCACGTTGGCCTTGGTGCAGGGGGAAGACGATGCGCTGTTCGCTGGCCTGCGAAGCCAGCAGGCGCAGGGTTTGCGGGGCTATCCAGGGCATGTCGGCGAGCAGGATCGCCACGCTGGTGGCCGGGTTGTCGGCCAGCGCGGCGACGCCGGCGGCGAGGCTGTGGCCCAGGCCGGATTCCGCCTCCGCGCAGCGCACGATGGAGATATCCACAGGCACGCCAAGCACCGCCGCATCATCCTCCGGGCGCAGCACCACGCAGACTTCGTCGAACGCCTCGCGGGCATTGGCCAGGCTAGCCGCCAGCAAACCACGGCCATCGGCCAGGCGCGCCAGGCGCTTGTCGGCGCCGAAGCGCCGGCCGAAGCCGGCCGCCAGCAGCAGCGCGACGGTCGTCACAGGCTTTCGCGCTGGATGCCGCTGCGGGTGCGGAGGATGTCGGCGAGCACCGCCAGGGCGATTTCCGCCGGGGTCTTGCTGCCCAGGTTGAGGCCGATGGGCGCGTGGATGCGCGCCAGCTCCGCCTCGCCCAGGCCGCCGACGCGCTCCAGGCGCTCCATGCGCCTGGCCGAGGTGGTGCGCGAGCCCATCACGCCGATGTAGAAAGCTTCGGTGCGCACCGCTTCGAGCATCGCCAGGTCGTCGATCTTCGGGTCGTGGGTCAGCGCCACCACCGCGGTATCGGCGTGGCAGCCGCCGTTGGCGATGAAGATCGACGGCAGCTCGCGGCGAATCTCGATGCCGTCCAGCTCGACGCCATCCAGCGCTTCCTCGCGCGGATCGCACAGGATCACTTCGAAGCCCAGGCCCTTGCCGAACTCGGCGCAGGCATGGGCCACGCTGGAATAGCCTGCCAGCAGCAGGCGCTGGGCCGCGCCGACGCGCAACTGCACCGTGCCGGCGTCGCGTTCCACCCGGGGGCCGTGGCTGTGGTCGTCGTTCAGGCTGCGCGCGCCGCTGGCCAGGTCCACCCGGCGCAGCAGACGGCGCTGGCCGAGCAGCGCCGCTTCCAGTTCGCGCAGGTGCGCCTGGACTTCGCAGTCCGGCGCCAGGTTTTCCACCAGCACGTCGAGGATGCCGCCGCAGGGCAGGCGGATGTTGCTGCGCTCGTCGCCTTCGCCGTAGCGCACCACCTTCACCGGCTCGGCGAACTCCCCGGCGGCCACGCGTTCGAGGAAGTCATCCTCGACGCAGCCGCCGGACAGCGAGCCCACCCACTGCCCGCCCTGGTTCACCGCCAGCAGCGAGCCCGGCGCGCGCGGCGCCGAGCCGTAGGTGAAGAGCACGGTGCAGAGCCAGACGCGCTGGCCCTCCCGGGACCAGCGCAGCGCCTGGCGAATCACTTGCAGATCGAGATGTTGCACTTCACATCGCCTTGCCGGCATGGACCGGCACACCATCGGACTTCAGTTGCGCAACCGCCTTGGCGTCGAGGTCGCCGGGCAGGCCACCCCAGCTTTGACGCAGGTAGTTGAGCAGATCGGTGAGTTGCGCGTCATCCAGTTTATCCGCGAAGCCGGGCATCGGCTGCATGCGTTCGAAGCCGCCGAACTGCTGTTCGCCGATGCCGTCGACGATCACCCGCAGCAGGTTGCGCGAGTCGGCCAGGCGCAGGGTGGTGTTGCCCTGCATGGCCACGGCGATGTGCGGCTTGCCCTCGCCTTCGGTGCCGTGGCAGCCGGCGCAGACGTTGAGGTACTGCTGGCGGCCGCGCTTGGCGCTGGCGGACAGTTGTGGATAAGCCACCGCCTGCACCACCTTGGCCGCCGGAGGCTGGTCGCCCAGCAGGTAGCTGGCCATGGCCCGCAGGTCGGCGCTGTCCAGGTGCTGGGTGCTGTGGTGCAGCACCGGGAACATCTCGTTGAACATGCTGCCCTGGGCGCTCATGCCGTGCTCCAGGAAGGCCGACAGGTCGGCGTGGTTCCAGCCGCGCGCGGCCAGGTCCTCGGGCAGCAGGCTGGGCGCCAGGTAGCCGTTGAGCAGGGCGCCGGACAGGCGCTTGTCCTGCTGCAGCGCGCCGATGGCGTTGCGCGGGGTGTGGCATTCGCCGCAGTGGCCGAGCACTTCCACCAGGTACTGGCCGCGCTGCCAGGGCTCGCTCCTGCCCTCGGCGCTCTGCAGCTGGACGCTCTTGCCGTACAGCAGGTTCCAGCCGGCCAATCCCGTGCGCACGTTGAACGGGAAGCTCAGCGCGGTCTCGGGCGCCGCGCGGTGCACCGGCTCGACGGTCATCAGGTAGGCGTGGATGGCGTCGGAATCCTCGCGCCTGATCAGGTGGTACGAGGTATAGGGCATCGCCGGGTAGAGGTTGGCGCCGTCCTTGCGCTTGCCCTCGGTGAGGGCGGCGAAGAAGTCGTCGGCGCTGTAGTTGCCGATGCCGTAGTCCTTGTCCGGGGTGATGTTGCTGCCGTAGATGGTGCCGAACGGCGAGGCGATCGGCAGGCCGCCGGCGAAGGGCGCGCCGCGCGCCGCGGTGTGGCAGGCCATGCAGTCGGCGGCGCGGGCCAGGTATTCGCCGCGCTTGACCAGGTCGGCGTCGGCGGCCTGGGCGCCGGCGACCAGGCCCGCGCTCAGCAGCAGGCCGGTTAGCAGTCGCGCCATGCTCAGCCCTCCTTGACCAGGCCGAGGTCGCTGAGGACCTCGGCGGTGGCGTTGTAGTAGCGCACGTAGCCGGTGCAGCGGCAGATGTGGTGGCCCAGGCTGGCCTCGATCACCGACTCCAGCTCGCTCTTCTTCAGCGGCTGGCGCTGGGCCTTTTCCACCAGCACGGTGGCGGCGTTGACGAAGCCCGGCGCGCAGTAGCTGCACTGGAAGGCGAAGCGCTCGACGAACTTCTGCTGGATCGGGTTCAGCTCGCTCACCTGGCCCTGCGCATCGCGCTTGGCGTGGCCTTCGATGGTGCGCACCTTCTTGCCGTCGAACCAGTTGGCGCCGGTGATGCAGGTGCGCACTTCCTCGCTGGTGCCGTCGGGGTTGTCGACGATCACCACGCAGGCGTGGCAGATGCCCTGGCCGCAGCCCAGGCGCGAGCCGGTGAGGTTCTGGTATTCGTGCAGGTAGTCGATCATCGGCAGGTCTTCGGGGACCTCGACCGGACCGACGCCTTGACCGTTGAGGGTCAGCTGGAGCTTAGCCATTGAGGGCCTCCTTGATGCGGGCGGGGGTGGCGGGCAGGTCGCGGACGCGCTTGCCGATGGCGTGGGCGATGGCGTTGCCCACGGCGCCGGCGATGGGGATCATCACCACTTCGGCGATGCCCTTGGACGGGTCGCTGGGCGACAGCGGCGGGAGGATCTCCGAGGTCTGCTGCCACACCGCCACGTCCTTGGCGCGCGGCAGGCGGTAGCGGTTGAAGTTCCAGTCGCCCTCGGCCGGGCCGCCCTCGTGCAGCGGCATCTCTTCCAGCAGCGCGTGGCCCAGGCCCATGGCGGTGCCGCCCTCGATCTGGCCCTTGACCAGCTCCGGCACCAGCACCCGGCCGCACTCCACCCAGGAGTGGTGGTTGAGCACCTGCACCTCGTGGCTGCCCTTGTTGACCTTCAGCTCCACCAGGGTGGCCACCGGGCTGTAGTAGGTGACCGCGGCGTTGTTCAGCTGCACCGGCGGGTAGTTCACGTTCCTGCGGTCCAGCAGGTGGAAGCCGGCGCTGGTCATCTGCGCCTTCTTCGCCTGCGGCGCGCCGTCGCCGTATTTCACCGCCAGGCCGTCCAGCGGCAGGCGTTCGGCGACGCCGTCGATGCTGAATTCGCACTCGGCCCAGCTCCAGCGGTTGAAGGCGTGCACCGTGGCGCCGGTGACCAGGCCGCGCTCGTGGGCGCGCCTGGCCAGCACGGCGAAGGGCAGCGGCTGCATGCCGTTGGCGGTGAGTTCGCCGTTCACCCAGTGGGCGTCCTCGCGGCGCACCACGTAGGGGTTGGCCTGGCCGCCGTAGGGGCCCTGGCGCCAGATTTCTAGGGCCGCCGGCCACAGCCCGTGGTTGAACAGCACGCGCGCCGCCTCGCGGGTGGCGTGGCTGAAGTAGTAGGCCGAGTTGGTGGCCGAGGACGCCGAGGCGTACTTGCCCACCCAGCGCGGGTTGCGCAGCTTCTCGTCCTGGGTGGCCTGGCTCATGGTGTAGGGGTCTTCGCCGCTGAGCAGCTGCAGCTCCGGCCACTGCGTCTCGGCGGTCTTCACCTCGTCCGCCGGGCGGCCGAGGAAGTCGGCGGCGACCAGGGCCTGGGAGGTGGACATGCCGGTGCCGATCTCGATGCCGATGTGGCGCAGGTGGATGCGCCCCTCGGCGTCGAACTCCAGGCTGGCCATGGGCGCCTCGGAGCCGGTGCCGAAGTCCTTCTGGCAGATGGCGAAGCCGACGCCGTACCAGTTGTCCGGGTCCTGCGCGTCGAACTGCTTCTTGCGCTCGGCACGGTTCTTCCACACCTCGTGGGCGGCGGCCTTGTCGAGGATCTCGTGCAGGCGCAGGGCGCCGGCGGGCACAGCGCCCTGAGTGTTCTTCATGCCCGAGACCAGCGCGTTGCGCCGGCGCAACTCGATGGGGTCGGCGCCCAGGCGCTCGGCGATCTCGTCCACCATCATCTCGGTGGAGGCCATGCTCTGCAGGGTGCCGTAGCCGCGCATGGAGCCGGCCTCGACGCCGCGCGAATGGTAGGCGGTGGCCTGCAGGTCGCTCTGCGGCATGTAGTAGATGGACTGCGCGGCGGTGGCGCCCACGGCGGCCACCGAGGCGCTGTAGTTGGCGCGGCCGCCGCCGTCCAGGCTCATCTCGGCGCGGAAGATGCGGAAGCCCAGGTCCTTCTTGTCCACCGCCAGCTGGTAGCGGATGTCGAAGGCGTGGCGCTTGATGCCGCTCTGGAACTGCTCGTAGCGGTCGTTCGCCAGGCGCACCGGCACGCCTTCGCCATACAGCGCCGCCAGGGCCGCGTAGAAGACGAAGATGTTGTGGTCCTTGGAGCCGTAGCCGACCGTGTAGCCGGGGTGGATGTTCAACGTGGCCAGGCCGAAGCGCGACGGCGCGATCATGTGCACCGTCTCGTAGGCGGCCTCGAACGGGCACTGGGTGGCGACCACGAAGTGCAGGGTCTTGCTGGCCGGGTCGTACCAGCCGTTGCCGTTGTCCGGCTCCAGCGCGGCGGGCTCGATGGACGGCGTCCTGTAGCGCTCGTCGAAGACCAGCCAGTCGGCCGGCGGGTTGTCCACCTGGTCCTTGATCTTCTGCGCGTAGAACAGGCCCTGCTCGGTGAGGTCGCCGTGCTGGCTGGGCTGCTGGTCCCACACCGGCTTGCGGTTGCGGATCATCGGGAACAGGATCGAGGCCTTGAGGCTGGAGAACTCGTCCTCGTCGGCCGAGGTCTTCCCGCCCACCCGCACGTAGCGGAAGCTGCCGTAGGGGTCGCCCTGGTACAGCGGCGCCTGGGCGCCGTAGCGGATGGCCTTGTCGTTGAACTTCAGCTTGAGCTTGGCCCGGCGGAAGCGCTCGAAGTCGTGCCAGATGAGGATGGCCACCGGGTGGCCGATGAACATCGGCACCTTGCCGGCGGGCAGCAGCGGGTCCGGGCCGTGGGCCTCGGGGAAGGCGATGCCGTCTTTGGCCAGATCGTCGGCGGTGACGATGCGGTCCGGCTGCAGATCATCGCCCAGCCAGGCGAGGTCGTAGCCTTCGTAGAGGCGGTCGGCCTTGAGCGTCTTCAGCAGCATGGCGTGGCCCTGCTGCTGTGGCCAGCCGGGCATGTCCTTGGCGCGGATGTCGCGGGCGAACACCTTGTTGCCGCAGACCTTGGAAATGGCGTCGTTGCGGAAGCGCACCTTGCCGTCGTGGCCGAGCCACTGCTCGGCCGGCACCGTCACGCTCTTCTCCATCAAGGCAGCGAAAGCCCGGCTGCCCAGCGGCGCCAGGGTGACGCTCACGCCGGCGATCAGACCGCCCTGGAGGAAAGCGCGCCGGGAGATATCACGGTTGGACATGGATCATCCTCTGGGCGGTGCACTACCCGCCCATGTCGTTATGGAGTTCTGGAACCGGCGGAACCGAGGCAAAGGACTGCGCGACGGCGGCATGCGAGCCGCGTCGTCCTACGGAAAATCCTGACCGATACGTCAACTTTACCCAAATCCTACGCCTCAGGCAAAAGTTAAGCAGGGCGGTCAGCGAACCGAATGCGCCGTGGCCGTCCACTCGTCTGAAGGAAAATGCCTACCGAATTTGTTACGGCGTGCTACGCTCACCGGCCTTTGCTTAGCTCCCTAACCAGTCGTCCGCGCACCATGTCCGCCGAAGCCACCTCGCTGCTCCGCCACCGTCCCTTCCTCGCCTTCTGGCTCGCCCGCGTGTGCACCGCCAGTGGCTTCCAGATGCTCACCGTGGCCATCGGCTGGCACATGTACGAGCTGACCCACAATGTGCTCGACCTCGGCCTGGTGGGCCTGGTGGAGTTCCTGCCGCGGGTGCTGTTCATGCTGCACACCGGGCACGTCGCCGACCGCTACGACCGGCGCAAGGTCGCCGCCCTGTGCCAGGTGGCCCAGGGCCTGGTGGCGCTGGCCCTGGTGCTGGGCGCCAGCACCGGCAACGTGACCCGCGAGATGATCTTCGTGCTGGCCTTCCTGCTCGGCAGCGCGCGTTCCTTCGAGATGCCGACCACCCAGGCGCTGCTGCCGAACATCGTGCCCAGCGCCCTCTTCCCCCGCGCGGTGGCCGCCTCGGCCTCGGCCATGCAGGCGGCGACCATCGCCGCGCCGGCCCTGGGCGGCCTGCTCTACGCCTTCGGCGCCTTCTGGGTGTACGCGCCGACCACGCTGCTCTATTTCATGGCCTGCGCGCTGTCGCTGAGCCTGCAGGCGCGCCGGCAGAACAGCATCCAGGGCAAGGCCAGCCTGCAGTCGCTGATGGCCGGCATCCATTTCATCCGCAGCCGCCCGGACATCTTCGGCGCCATCTCCCTGGACCTGTTCGCCGTGCTGCTGGGCGGCGCCACCGCGCTGCTGCCGGTGTTCGCCAAGGACATCCTGCTCACCGGCCCCTGGGGCCTGGGCCTGCTGCGCTCGGCGCCGGCGGTGGGCGCGCTGCTGATGTCGTTCTGGCTGGCGCGCTTCCCCATCGAGCGCAACGTCGGGCGCATCATGTTCCTGGCGGTGGGCATCTTCGGCGTGGCGACCATCGCCTTCGGCCTGTCCACGTCCTTCTGGCTGTCCCTGGGCGTGCTGGTGGTGCTGGGCGCGGCGGACATGATCAGCATGGTGATCCGCGGCGCCTTCGTGCAGCTGGAGACCCCGGACGAGATGCGCGGCCGCGTCAGCGCGGTGAACGGGCTGTTCATCGGCGCCAGCAACCAGCTCGGCGAGTTCGAGTCGGGGCTGACAGCGCACTGGTTCGGCACGGTGCCGGCGGTGGTCATCGGCGGCGTGGGCACGCTGATCGTTACCGGGGCGTGGATGAAGCTGTTTCCGACGTTGGCGCAGCGGGACAAGTTGCACTGAAGCGCTCTTCGCTCTTCGCTCTTCGTAGGAGCGAGCTTGCTCGCGAACAGAGCTTCCCGGCGACTTTGCGGTCTGGGTTGCAGAGCGCCCTCTCCCCAGCCCTCTCCCTTAAGGGAGAGGGGGCTAGTCCGTGCCGAGAACGATATGGTTTCCGCCGGAAACACCATGCCTGCCGGCTAACTCCAGAACGCCCGACTCTGCCCAACGGTCCCCTCTCCCTTCAGGGAGAGGGTTAGGGAGAGGGAGCGGAGTCAGCCCCAGCGCTGTAGCGACAGGGAGACGCCATTCGCGAGCAAGCTCGCTCCTACGAAAAGCCAAAAAGCCAAAAAGCCGAAAGCCCAAAAAGCCCCCGCATAAAAAAGCCCCCGCCAAAGCGGGGGCTACAGGCACCCGAAGGCGCCCAAGTGGGAGTCTCAGTGCGGCGTCCCCAACCCCGCCGCATTCATCAGCAGGCGCATCAGCCAAGCCGCCACACCCAGGGCGGCGACGCTACCCGCCCAGATCAGCACCAGCCAGCCCAGGCGCTTGTACAGTGGCGCTTTCACGGTTTGCGGTTTCATCGCCGAGCCCTCAGTGGTAGCCATCGCCGTGCTTCACCTTGCCGCGGAACACGTAGTAGCTCCAGGCGGTGTAGCCGAGGATGAAGGGGATGATGAACAGCGCGCCCACCAGCATGAAGCCCTGGCTCTGCGGCGGCGCCGAGGCGGCCTGGATGCTCACCCCCGGCGGGATGATGTTCGGCCACAGGCTGATGCCCAGGCCGCTGTAGCCGAGGAAGATCAGCACCAGGGTGAGCACGAAGGGCAGCGCGTTGTCGTTGCGCGCCACCGAGCGCAGCAGGGCGTAGAAGGTCAGCAGCACCAGCAGCGGCACCGGGGCGAACCAGAACAGGTTGGGCAGGCTGAACCAGCGCTGGGCTATGTCGGCGTGGGCCAGCGGCGTCCACAGGCTGACGATGCCGATCACCGCCAGCAGCACCAGCGCCAGCGGCCGCGCCAGGTCGTGCATGCGCTCCTGCAGCTTGCCTTCGGTCTTCATGATCAGCCAGGTGCAGCCCAGCAGGCTGTAGGCGACGATCAGGCCCAGGCCGCAGAACAGCGGGAAGGGCGCCAGCCAGTCCAGCGAGCCGCCGGCGTACTGCCCGTCGACCACCGGCAGGCCCTCGATGAAGGCGCCCAGGGCCACGCCCTGGAAGAAGGTCGCCGCCAGCGAGCCGCCGATGAAGGCCTTGTCCCAGATGTGCCGCTTGCGCGCCTTGGCCTTGAAGCGGAACTCGAAGGCCACGCCGCGGAAGATCAACCCCACCAGCATCAGCACCAGCGGCAGGTACAGCGCCGAGAGCACCACCGAGTAGGCCATCGGGAAGGCGCCGAACAGCCCCGCGCCGCCGAGCACCAGCCAGGTCTCGTTGCCGTCCCACACCGGCGCCACCGTGTTCATCATCACGTCGCGGTCGCGCTCGTCCTTGAAGAACGGGTAGAGCATGCCGATGCCGAGGTCGAAGCCGTCCATCACCACGTACATCATCACGCCGAAGATGATGATCACCGCCCAGATCAGCGGAAGGTCGATACCCATGCTCAGTTCCTCCCCGCCGGATGGTCGTCATCCTCGTCGAAGCCCTCGGCGGTGGCCGACAGCGGCCGCGCCGCGGTGCGCTGGCGACCGGCGCCGCCCTCGTTGTGCTCGCGGCCCTCGTCGGTGACCGGGCCCTTGCGCACCAGGCGCATCATGTAGCCGATGCCCACGCCGAACAGCGAGAAGTACACCAGAACGAACATCACCAGGGTCAGGCTCATCTGCAGGGTGCTGTGGTTGGACACGCCGTCGGCGGTGCGCATCAGCCCGTAGACCACCCAGGGCTGGCGGCCGACCTCGGTGGTGAACCAGCCGGCGAGCAGCGCCAGCAGCCCCGAGGGGCCCATCCACAGCACCAGGCGCAGGAAGGCGCGGTTGCGGTACAGCCCCTCGCGCCAGCGCAGCCACAGGCTCCAGACGCCAACCAGGATCATCAGCATGCCCAGGCCGGCCATGATGCGGAACGACCAGAAGACGATGGTGGAGTTGGGCCGGTCCTCGCGCGGGAAGTCCTTCAGCGCCGGGATCGGCTCGGTCAGGCTGTGGCGCAGGATCAGGCTGCCGAGCACCGGGATCTCGACCTTGAAGCGGGTTTCCTCGCGCTGCATGTCCGGCCAGCCGAACAGGATCAGCGGCGTCGGGCCGCCTTCGCTGTTGTCCCAGTGGCCCTCGATGGCGGCGATCTTCGCCGGCTGGTGCTCCAGGGTGTTCAGGCCGTGGGCGTCGCCGATCATGGCCTGGATGGGCGCGACCAGCAGCGCCATCCACATGGCCATGGAAAGCATCTTGCGGATCGCCGGGTTGTCGCGCCCGCGCAGCAGGTGCCAGGCCGCCGAGGCGCCGACGAAGAAGGCGGTGGAGAGGAAGGCGGCGATGGACATGTGCAGCAGGCGGTAGGGGAAGGACGGGTTGAAGATCACCGCGAACCAGTCCACCGGGATCACCCGCCCGTCGACGATCTCGAAGCCTTGCGGCGTCTGCATCCAGCTGTTGGAGGCGAGGATCCAGAAGGTCGACACCAGCGTGCCCAGGGCCACCATCACCGTGGCGAAGAAGTGCAGGCCCGGGCCGACGCGGTTCCAGCCGAACAGCATCACGCCGAGGAAGCCGGCCTCGAGGAAGAACGCAGTCAGCACCTCGTAGGTCAGCAAGGGCCCGGTGATGCTCCCGGCGTAGGCGGAGAAGTGGCTCCAGTTGGTGCCGAACTGGTAGGCCATCACCAGGCCGGAGACCACGCCCATGCCGAAGTTGACCGCGAATATCTTCGACCAGAAGTGATAGAGGTCGCGGTAGACCTCCTGGCCGCTCTTCAGCCACAACCCTTCGAGCACCGCCAGGTAACTGGCCAGGCCGATGGTGATGGCGGGGAAGATGATATGGAAGGAGACGGTAAAGGCGAACTGCATACGCGCCAGTTCCAACGCCTCAAGACCCAACATGACGTTTCCTCTTCAGGGTGACGCCCGTCGTCGCACGCAGCGGGCAACTCGCCGGCCCACGGGAGCCGACAGTTTCAGCGGTGATCCTGGAATCGGATTCTTGTTCGGGCCGGCGGACCTGTGGTCGCGGCGGTACGCCAAGCAAAGACTAGCAGGGCGTGCATTGATGCAGCTCAAGAAAGCCCGTCGATGGTACCCCCGGCCCCGGAAAATGCCGCCGTGGCGGGTTGCCGCGCGGCAGCTTGCCTCAGTCCGAATATGAATTTCAGTCATATAAAAATGAATAAATAATATTTTAATGGAATAAAAAATCCCGGTAGCTTTCGCTCCAACGGCGCCCGCAGAGGCGCCGGAGCCAACCCCCGCCGCCCGCGTCGCCGCCACGAGCGCGACCTGCCCGGCACGCTGCCCTACAAGGACACCGTCATGAAGAAACTGCTGCTCATCACTGCCCTCGCCGCCGCCTTCAGCGCCTCGGTCAACGCCAACGAGAAACTGGTGGTGGCCGCCACCCCGGTGCCCCACGCGGAAATCCTCGAGCTGATCAAGCCGACCCTGGCCAAGGAAGGGGTGGACCTGGAGATCAAGGTCTTCACCGACTACGTGCAGCCCAACGTGCAGGTGGCCGAGAAGCGCCTGGACGCCAACTACTTCCAGACCAAGCCGTACCTGGACAACTTCAACAAGGGCAAGGGCACCGACCTGGTCACCGTGACCGGCGTGCACGTCGAACCCTTCGGCGGCTACTCGAAGAAGTACAAGTCCCTGGCCGAGCTGCCCGACGGCGCCACCGTCGCCCTGCCCAACGAAGGCAGCAACAGCGGCCGCGCCCTGCTCCTGCTGCAGAAGGCCGGCGTCATCAAGCTGAAGGACCCGCACAACGCCCTGGCCACGCCGAAAGACATCGCCGAGAACCCCAAGCACCTGAAGTTCAAGGAGCTGGAATCGGCCCTGCTGCCGCGCGTGCTGGACCAGGTCGACCTGGACCTGATCAACACCAACTACGCCCTGGAAGCCAAGCTCAACCCGGTGAAGGACGCCCTGATCCTCGAAGACCGCAACTCGCCCTACGTGAACTACCTGGTGGCGCGCCCGGACAACAAGGACAGCGACGCGCTGAAGAAACTCTCCGCGGCCCTTACCAGCCCGGAAGTGAAGGCCTTCATCGAGAAGAAATACGACGGCGCGGTGATCCCCGCCTTCTGATCGATGCCCAGCCGGCGGCGCCGCGCAGCGCCGCCCATCCCCCACGCCGGTGAGCATCCGCACCGGCGTTTTCATTTCGAGATCGCGCAGATGAAAGTCCCCCAACCGCTGCTGACCTTCCCCGACGCCGACAAGAGCCCGCTGAGCATCCGCGCCAAGGCGCTGGTGTTCTTCGACCCGCGTTCGCACCAGGTGCGCGACGAGGTCGAGCGCCTGGCCCCGGGCCTGCAGCCGGTGCTGATCCGCGGCGAGACCGGCACCGGCAAGGAACTGCTGGCCCGGCACATCCACCGCGCCAGCGAGCGCCCCGGGCTGTTCGTCGCGGTGAGCTGCAGCGCGCTGAGCCGCAACTTCGCCGAGGCCGAGCTGTTCGGCTACGCCCCCGGCGCCCACAACGGCCCGGTGGGCAGCCGCGCCGGCTGGCTGGGCTCGGCCAACGGCGGCACCCTGTACCTGGACGAGATCGCCGACCTGCCGCTGGCCTTGCAGGAGAAACTCCTGCGCGTGCTGCAGGAACGCGAAGTGCTGCGCGTCGGCGCCCGCGAACCGATCCCGGTGGACGTGCGCCTGGTGGTGGCTACCAGCATCGACCTGGGCCAGGCGGTGGCGGCCGGCAAGTTCCTCGAACCGCTGCGGCAATACCTGGTGGACGGCGACCTGGAACTGCCGCCGCTGCGCCAGCGCATCGGCGACATCCTGCCATTGGCCGAAT
Source organism: Pseudomonas sp. R3.Fl (assembly GCF_023516765.1). Lineage (NCBI taxonomy): Bacteria > Pseudomonadati > Pseudomonadota > Gammaproteobacteria > Pseudomonadales > Pseudomonadaceae > Pseudomonas > Pseudomonas sp. R3.Fl. Next base: position 4,541,713 of record NZ_JAMGSO010000001.1, on the reverse strand, counting down.
ACTTCCTCGGCATCCACGCCCAGCGCCTGGACCTGCCGGTGCCGCACATCGGCGAAGCGACCCAGGCGGCGCTGGAGGCCTACCCCTGGCCGGGCAACATCCGCGAGCTGGAGAACGTCATCCACTTCGCCCTGCTGGTCAGCCCGGGAGCGGAAATCCAGCCGCAGCACCTGAACCTGCCCGACGCCGCGCCGGCGGAGCTGCGCCAGCTGCTGCGCCGGCCCGGCGTGCGCGAACAGTTGCGCGCGCTGCTGGAAGAGGACCCGCTCCCGTAGGTGCCGGCTACGCTGAGCTGCTCTTCTGCTCTTCGTAGGAGCGAGCTTGCTCGCGAACAGACTCCGCTGCGGGGCTCATTCGCGAGCAAGAACTAGGCGTCCCCCTCGCTCCTACGAGAAGCCGTGCTCGCCTGCAATGTAGGAGCAACTGTCTTGCAAGCCGCGCCGGGGCGCTTTTCGTAGGATGGGTTGAGCTTGCGAAACCCATGCGGTTGCGCTGATGGGTATCGCTTCGCTCAACACCATCCTACGAAAAGCCATGCGCGCTCCTGCAAGGATCTCGGCCCCCGCGAAAAAGCGTCTCCTAAGCCCTGAACGTCCGCGAAAAGCGACGAATGGTCGCAGTGAAACGATTCGCCTACCCCGCCGCCGGCAGCAGGGAATCCTGATGGAAAGGTCAAAAACAGGAATTTCTCTGACATTTACAGCAAAAAGCAGCCTCATCGACCACATCGATACCGATCATCAGGCGCATCAACTTCTTTTTGTCATGAAGATCAGGGAAAATGGCTGTCAGGCAGTCGGGACCCAATTTCCCCGGCGCCTTTGGAGACTATCGTGACCAGCTTTGCCGCTCTTGCCAGCTTTTTCGCCGCCACCGCTTTCCTCAACGTACCTCAGCAGGTCGATCCGGAACGCCGTGAAGTCCGCCGCGTGAAGCGCCGCCGCAAGTAAAGCAGTACCCGCTCCGCTCGGCCCCCGCACGGGGCCGGCGGCGGGACCATCGGTCCCGAGGATTGGCCCTGGCACGGCCTTTCGTGTTTATATTGATCGGTTGATCAATTAAAAACACGAGGAACCCCGCCCGTTTTGTCCGCCGTTCCCTCCCCCTCCGTCACCGCGTCCCCCACCCCCGCCATGCGCATGAACCCACCGGTCTTCTACGGTGCGGCAGCGCTGATCCTGCTGTTCGTCGCCCTGGTCATCGGCTTTCCCGCCGAGGCCGGCCAATGGCTGCTCGACGCCCAGGCCTGGGCCGCCGCCAACGTCGGCTGGTACTACCTGCTGGCGATGACGCTGTACCTGATCTTCGTGGTGGTCACCGCGCTTTCCGGCTACGGGAAGATCAAGCTCGGTGCCGACCACGACGAGCCGGAATTCAGCTACCTGTCCTGGGCCGGCATGCTGTTCGCCGCGGGCATCAGCATCACCCTGTTCTTCTTCTGCGTGTCCGAGCCGCTGACGCACTTCCTGCAGCCGCCCCAGGGCGCAGCCGGCGGCGCCGAGGCCGCGCGCCAGGCCATGCAGCTGCTGTTCCTGCACTGGGGCCTGCACGGCTGGGGCGTGTTCGCCCTGGTGGCCATGGCCCTGGCCTACTTCGCCTACCGCCACAACCTGCCGCTGGCGCTGCGCTCGGCGCTGTACCCGCTGATCGGCAAGCGCATCAACGGGCCCATCGGCTACACCGTGGACTGCTTCGGCATCGTCGCCACCGTGTTCGGCCTGGGCGCGGACATGGGCTTCGGCGTACTGCAGCTCAACGCCGGGCTCGACTACCTGTTCGGCGTGGCCCACAGCCACCCGGTGCAGATGACGCTGATCGCCCTGATGATGGGCGCGGCCATCGCCGTGGCGGTGTCCGGCGTGGACAAGGGCATCCGCCTGCTGTCCGACATCAACATGCTGCTGGCCTGCGGCCTGCTGCTGTTCGTGCTGTTCGCCGGGCCCACCCAGCACCTGCTCAACACCCTGGTGCAGAACATCGGCGACTACCTGGGCGCGCTGCCGACCAAGAGCTTCGACCTCTACGCCTATGGCGAGGGCGGCGACTGGCTGGGCGGCTGGACGGTGTTCTACTGGGCCTGGTGGATCGCCTGGGCGCCCTTCGTCGGCCTGTTCATCGCGCGCATCTCCCGCGGGCGGACCATCCGCGAATTCGTCTTCGGCGTGCTGTTCATCCCCCTGGGCTTCACCCTGGCGTGGATGTCGATCTTCGGCAACAGCGCCCTGGACCAGGTGCTCAACCACGGCGCCGTCGAACTCGGCCGGGTGGCCGTGGCGGAGCCGCAGATGGCGCTCTACCAACTGCTGCAGGACTACCCCGGCAGCCGCGCGCTGATCGCCGTGACCGTGCTGGTCAGCTTCGTATTCTTCGTCACCTCGGCCGACTCCGGCACCGTGGTGCTCTCCACCCTCTCCGCCCGTGGCGGCAGCGCCGACGACGACGGGCCGAAGTGGCTGCGGGTGTTCTGGGGCCTGGCCACCGCGCTGGTCACCGGCGGCCTGCTGTTCGCCGGCAGCATCGATGCGCTGAAGTCGGCGGTGGTGCTCACCTCGCTGCCCTTTTCGCTGATCCTGCTGCTGATGATGTGGGGCCTGCACAAGGCCTTCTACCTCGAATCCCAGCGCCAGCGCGCGCGCAGCCACTCCCTGGCGCCGCCGCTGGCGGCCAAGGCCGGTGGCTGGAAGCGGCGCATCTCCCAGGCGGTGCACTTCCCCACCCGCGACGAGGTGTACCGCTTCCTGGCGGACGTGGTCAGCCCGGCGATGGCCGAGGTGGCGGAGGTGTTCCGCGACAAGGGCCTGCAGGTGGACGCCGACCTCGACCCGGGCAACCTGGAACTGAGCCTGGAGATCGGCCACGGCGAGCAGCACCCGTTCTACTACCAGGTATCGATGCGCGGCTACTTCACGCCGTCCTTCGCCCGCGCCGGCATGGGCGGCCTGCACCTGAAGAACCGCCGCTACTTCCGCGCCGAGGTGCACCTGGCCGAGGGCAGCCAGGACTACGACCTGATGGGCTACGGCAAGGAGCAGATCATCAACGACATGCTCGACCAGTACGAGCGGCACCTGCAGTTCCTGCATCTGGTCCGCTGAGAACCTGCCTACGATCTGCTGCGCGTCGGCATAACTGCGTTGAAAACAGGCGAGGAATGCTCATTTAGCGGCCTAAACTCCGCTTCCTCGCCTGTCTGACTCGCTGCGCTCGCCCTTCGGGCCAGCCTTCGGCTGTTACTCCCGTTGGTCGTTGCGCCTTGTTCTGCTCTAGCTCGCGAGATCGTAGACAGATTCTGGGCACGACCAAGGGAGGCCTGGAAATAGGCAATTGATAGTGATTATCATTGGCCATTCTTTTTCCAGGCCATTCCCATGTCGGCTACCGTCCTCGACCCACAGCACGCCCTGCGCGACCTCTACAGCGAGCACCACGGCTGGCTGCACGGCTGGCTGCGGCGCCGCCTGGGCAATGCCTGCGATGCCGCCGACCTGGCCCAGGACACCTTCGTCCGCGTGCTGCGCGCGCGCAACGCCGGCGAAATCCGCGAGCCGCGCGACTACCTGGCCACCGTCGCCCGCGGCCTGATGGTCGACCACTTCCGCCGCCGCGCGCTGGAACAGGCCTACCTGGAAGCCCTGGCCAGCCTGCCGGAAGACGAGCAGCCCTCGCCGGAGACCCAGGCCCTGCTGTTCGAGGCGCTGATGGAGATCGACCGCCTGCTCGACGGCCTGGGCGCCAAGGTCAAGCGCAGCTTCCTGCTGGCCCAGGTGGAAGGCCTGACCTATGCCGAGATCGCCGAGCGCCAGGGCATTTCCCTGCGCACGGTGAACAACCACATGGCCAAGGCCATGGAACACTGCTGCCTGATGCTGCCATGAGCACCGCCACTCCCAGCGAGACCGAGCGCCAGGCCATCCGCGCCGCCGCCCAGTGGTACGCGCGCCTCTACTCCGGCCAGGCCAGCGATGCCGACCGCAACGCCTGGCAGCACTGGTACGCCGCCAGCGCCGAACACCAGCACGCCTGGGCCCGGGTGGAACAGGTGCGCCAGCAATTCGCCCGGGTGCCGGGGCAACTGGCCGGACCGACGCTGGGCGCCCGCGCGCTGTCGCGCCGGCAGATGCTCGGCGGCCTGGGCAGCCTCGCCCTGGGCCTGCCGCTGGCCTGGCTCGCCTGGCGCGACACGCCCTGGCAGGCCTGGCTGGCCGACTACCGCAGCGCGGTGGGCGAACGCCGCGAAGTCACCCTGGCCGACGGCTCCTCGCTGACGCTCAACACCGACAGCGCGGTGGACGTGCTCTTCGACCCCCGACAACGCCTGCTGCGCCTGTTGCGCGGGGAAATCTTCGTCAGCACCGCGCCGGACCCCAGCGGCAGCGCGCGGCCCTTCCGCGTGGAGACGCCCCAGGGGCGCATCCTCGCCCTGGGCACCCGCTTCAGCGTGCGCCTGCTCGACGGCCGCACCCGCGTCGCCGTGCTCGACAAGGCCGTGGAAGTCCGCCCCCAGGCCGCGCCGCAGCGCAGCCGCATCCTGCACGGCGGCGAGCAGCTCGACCTCGACGCGCTGGAACTCGGCCAACTGCGGCACAACGACGCCAACACCGCGGCCTGGCTGGCCGGCAGCCTGATCGCCGTGGACCGCCCGCTGGGCGAGCTGCTGGAGGAACTCTCGCGCTACCGCAGCGGCGTGCTGCACTGCGACCCGCGGGTGGCCGGCCTGAAGGTCTCCGGCAACTTCCCCATCGGCGACACCGACCTGGCCCTGGCCGCCCTGGAATCCGGCTTCGACCTGCGCATCGTGCGCCATACGCGCTTCTGGATCAGCGTGCAGCCACGCGCCTGAACGCCGGGGGCGAAAAAAATCCGCCCGCCCTTGCACTTTTTTCCGCCCTCGCCCGGCCCCCTCTTATTCCGGGCCATCTGGCCCAACTTGGGGGAGCTTGCATGAACCGCTACACCACCCCGGCGCCGACCACCGGCAGCCGCTCGTTGCACAAACCGCTGGCCCTGGCCATCGCCCTGGCCCTGGGCGCCGGCGCGCTCGCCGCCACCACGACCCAGGCCGCGGAAGCCGCGCGCTACGACATCGCCGCCGGCCCGCTGGCCGAGGTGCTCGGGCGCTTCGCCAGCGCCGCCGGGGTGGCCCTGTCGTTCGACGCCGCGCAACTGCGCGGCCGCCAGTCCAGCGGCCTGCACGGCAGCTACGACGTCACCGGCGGCTTCAGCGCGCTGCTCGCCGGCAGCGGCCTGGAAGCCGAGCCCCAGGCCAACGGCAGCTACGTGCTGCGGCCGCTGCCCACCGACGGCGCCGTGGCGCTGTCGGCCAGCACCATCACCGCCAGCCTCGGCGCCGAGACGCTGCCGCCCGCCTATGCCGGCGGCCAGGTGGCCAGCGGCGCGCGCCTGGGCATGCTGGGCAACGCCGACCTCATGGACACGCCCTTCAGCGTCACCAGCTACACCGCGCAGACCATCGAGGCGCAGCAGGCGCGCAGCGTCGCCGACCTGCTGGTGGCCAACGACCCGTCGGTGCGGGTGGTCGGCGGCCGCGGCGACCTGGTGGACACCTACGTCATCCGCGGCTTCAACGTGAACAACGCCGACGTCGCCCTCAACGGCCTGTACGGCGTGCTGCCCTACTGGCGGGTGCCGATCGAGTTCGCCGAGCGCGTCGAAGTGCTCAAGGGCCCCACCGCCCTGCTCGGCGGCATGTCCCCCGGCGGCAGCGTCGGCGGCACCATCAACCTGGTGCCCAAGCGCGCCGAGGACCAGCCGCTGACCCGCGTCAGCCTGGACTGGACCGACCGCTCGCAGGTCGGCACGCACCTGGACATCGGCCGCCGCTTCGGCGAGGGCAACGCCTTCGGCGTGCGCTTCAACGGCGTGTACCGCAACGGCGACACCGCCATCGACCACCAGAGCCGCGAGTTCCCGCTGATGTCCCTGGCCCTGGACTTCCGCGGCGAGCGCCTGCGCCTGTCCAGCGACCTGCTGTACCAGAAGGAAAGCCTGGAAGGCGTGGTGCGCCCGGTGATCACCGGCACCGCCACCAGCATCCCCCACGCGCCGGACTCCAAGACGCGCTTCGGCCTGCGCGATTCCTACCTGGACCAGGAGGACTACTCCATGGTCAACCGCGGCGAGTACGACCTCAGCGACCACCTCACCGCCTTCGCCAGCATCGGCGGACGGCAGAGCAACTACGAGACCATCGCCGCCAACAGCATCCTCAACGGCAACCAGGGCGACATCATCAACGGCCTGGCGCGCCAGCGCGCCGACCGCCGCACCTACTCCGGCGAGGCCGGCCTGCGCGGCGACTTCGACACCGGCCCGGTGCGCCACGACTGGACCTTCAGCGCCAACCGCCTGCACGAGCGCGTGGGCATGGTCTACGTGTTCACCGGCATGCAGCCGGGCAGCCTCTACGAGACCTCGCCGCACACGCCGATCCCGGACTTCTCCAGCCTCGACGGCGGCATCCCCAAGACCAACGAAACCGACCTTTCCGGCGTGGCCCTGGCCGACAAGCTGTCGATCCTCGACGAGCGCGTGCAGTTCACCGCCGGCGTGCGCCGGCAGACGGTGCAGTCCAAGGACTACGACCCGTCCAGCGGGGCGCGCACCAACAAGTACGACGAGCACGCCTGGACGCCGATGTTCAGCCTGCTGGTCAAGCCGCTGGACGAGCTGTCGCTGTACGCCAACTACATCCAGGGCCTGAGCCAGGGCGACACCCCGCCCTCCACCGCGGCCAACGCCGGCCAGGCGCTGGCGCCGTACAAGGCCGAGCAGTACGAGGTCGGCGCCAAGTACGAACTGGGCAGCTTCACCACCACCCTGGCGCTGTTCGAGATCAAGAAGCCCAACGCCTTCCTCGACGCCGACAACGTGTTCCGCGCCGACGGCGAGCAACGCAACCGCGGCATCGAGCTGAGCCTGTTCGGCGAACTGACCGACGACCTGCGCGTGCTGGCCGGCGCCACCTACATCAAGGCCGAGCAGAGCAAGACCGCCAACCCCGCCAGCGAAGGCCAGGACGCCCCCGGCGTGCCGCGGCGCCAGGCCAACCTGGGGCTGAGCTGGGACACCCCGTTCGTCCAGGGACTGACCCTCGACGGCCGCTGGATCTACACCGGCGCGGCCTACCTGGACACCACCAACGACCTCAAGGTCCCGCACTGGAACCGCGTCGACGTCGGCGCCAGCTATGCCTTCCAGGTCGCCGGCAAGCCGCTGGTGGCGCGGGCCAACCTTGAGAACCTGCTGGCCAAGGACTACTGGACCGCGTCCAACGGCTACATGACCGTCAGCTCGCCGCGCACCCTGTCGCTGTCGCTGACCGCGGACTTCTGAGGCGCCCATGACCGCGAAAGCCCTGCGCACCTGGTACCTGGTGCACAAGTGGACCAGCCTGGTGTCCACGCTGTTCCTCCTGCTGCTGTGCCTGACCGGCCTGCCGCTGATCTTCCACGAGGAGATCGAGCACTACCTGGAACCGCACCCGGAGCTCAAGCCGCTGACCGCCGAGTCGCCGCGCATCGACTACGACGACGTGGTGGCCCGCGCCCTGGCCGCGCGCCCGGGCGAGGTGGTGCGCTTCGTGGTGTTCGACCCCGACGAGCCGCTGGGCGCGGTGATCACCGCGCCCAGCCTGGTGCCGCCGCCGGAGATCGGCCACGTGCAGCCGTTCGACGCGCGCACCGGCGAGTTCTTCGACCCGGAGCCGCCGCCCGGCGGCTTCATGTACCTGATGCTCAAGCTGCACACCGACCTGTTCATGGGCCTGCCCGGCTACCTGTTCCTCGGCTTCATGGGGCTGCTGCTGGTGGCCTCGCTGGTATCCGGGGTGGTGGTCTACACGCCCTTCATGCGCAAGCTCGACTTCGCCGCGGTGCGCACCAGACGTAGCCGCCGGGTGAAGTGGCTGGACCTGCACAACATGCTGGGCATCGTCACCCTGGCCTGGGTGCTGGTGGTGGGCGCCACCGGGGTGATCAACACCCTGGCGCTGCCGATCCTCATGCTCTGGCGCAGCGACCAGCTGGCCGACATGACCGCGCCCTACCGCGACGCGCCGCCCATGGCCGACAACGGCTCGCTGCACAAGGCGCTGCAGACCGCCCAGGCGGCGGCGCCGGACATGACCATGAGCTTCATCGGCTTCCCCGGCACCCAGTTCAGCAGCCAGCACCACTACGCGGTGTTCATGCACGGCGCCACGCCGCTGACCAAGCGCCTGCTCAAGCCGGCCCTGGTGGACGCGCAGACCGGCGAGCTGACCGACATCCGCGAGATGCCGCTGTACGTGAAGACGCTGTTCCTCTCGCAGCCGCTGCACTTCGGCGACTACGGCGGGCTGCCGCTGAAGATCGTCTGGACGCTGCTCGACCTGGTGGCCATCGTCGTCCTCGGCAGCGGCCTGTACCTGTGGTTCGCGCGGCGCAAGACCATGGAGAAACGCCTGGCCGACCTGCAGGCCGGGCACCTGGCCGCGGAGGGCGAGGCATGAAGCGCAACCTGTGGATGGTGTTCCGCTGGCCCCTGGCGCTGGCCGTGCTCAGCCTGGTAGGGCTGATTTCCGCGCTGGTCGGCGACGGCCCCTGGGACGCGCTGTCCTGGTTCGCCCTGGGCGTTCCCCTGGTGGTGATCCTGGCGGCGCTGGCCCGCGCCCGCAGGCCGTCGCCATGAACCCGATCTACAGCGACCGCGCCCTGCGCCTGTGCGGCTACGCCGGGCTGCTGGCCGCGGTGTTCTGGATGATCGGCGACGCCGGCCTGCTCGGCGCCCGGGCCAACCTCGCCGACTACCCGCCGCTGCAGGACTACCTGGCGCGGATCAGCTTCGAAGGCCTGGACTACATGCTGCCCAACAGCGAGCCGCGCCTGGCCTTCGGCGCCCTGGTGGCAGTGCTGGCCATGCCGCTGTACCTGCTCGGCGCCTGGCACTGGTTCCTGGTCGCCCGCGGCCGGGGCTGGATGGCCTGGACGCTGTTCGCCCTGCTGGTCTGCGGCAACGCCTACTCGCCGCTGGGGCACGCCGCCTTCTACCACCTGGGGATGGTCTACAAGACCCTCCTGCTGGTGCCGGCGGACGCCCATCCGGCGCTGCTGGCGCTGGGCGAGCAGTTCCACCGCCTGCTGATGATCGCCTGGGTGGCGGCGGTGGGCGGCCTGGTGGCCGGGCTGGCCGTGCTCACCCTGGCCATCGCCTGCGGGCGCACGCGCCTGCCGCGCAGCAGCGCGCTGCTGCTCAACCCGCTGAGCCTGGGGGTGCTGGGCCACTTCGCCCCCGCCGTGCTGGCGGAGCCGCTGGGCACCTGGCTGCGCGGCGCCGGCATCAACATCGGCTGGTTCGTCGCCTACGCCTTCTCCAGCCTGTGGTTCGCCCGGCGCGGGGCTCAGAGCCGGTAGGGCAGGCGCACGCCGGCGTCGTCGACGGGGAAGTCCCTGGTGTTGCGGGTGACCAGCAGGCGCCCCTGCACCTCGGCGCTGGCCTTGATGATGGCGTCCGGCAGCTTCACCCGCAGCGCCTGGCGCACCGCCACGGCGCGCTCGGCGACGGACGCGTCGAGCGGCACCAGGGCGAAGCTGTCGAGGAAGGCGCGGGTGGCCGCGGCGGTGGCGGGCGTGGCGCCGATCATCACCTCCATCCAGGTGACGATGCTGATGGCGGGGTCATCGTAGCGGCGCAACTCGTCGCGGGCCTGTTCGTGGCCGTTTAGGTAGTCGATGAGGATGTTGGTGTCGAACAGCGCCTTCACCATTCCTCGCGCACCTTCTCCTGGTAGGCCAGGCCGTCGCCGGCGCTGCCGTTCCACAGGCCGAAGGCGGCCTCGGCATCCTGCCGGCGGTGCCGGACCAGGTACTCGGCGACCGCCTCGCGGATCAGCGCGGCGCGCGATTGCTGCTGTTGCTCGCCCAGGGCATTGAGCGCTTCGAGGTGTTCGGCAGGGATGTCGACCAGGGTACGCATGGCGTCCTCCATATGTGATATCGATAACATATATCACACATCCCTGATCGACCAAGCCTGCGTTTGTATCAGCGTTTGCCCAGCACCTGGCGGTGGAACAGCACGCAGACCACCACGAACACCAGCAACCCCAACCACTGCGCGGTGTCCTCGAAGCCGGCGCCGACCAGCGCCAGGGGCGCGTCCTTGCCGCTGGTGCCGATCAGCGCGGCGAGCAGGATGCCCATCAGGCTCTCGCCGACGATCAGCCCCGAAGCCAGCAGCACGCCGCGGCGGCGCGGCAGGTCGGCGTACTTGTCCTCGTTCACCCCGGCGGCCTGGGCGCGCTTCTTCAGCGTGCTTTCCAGCAGCCAGGCGAGCACCGCGCCCACCACCAGGGTCATGCCGATGGTCGGCGGCAGGTAGATGCCCAGGCCCACGGCCAGCACCGGCAGGCTGGCCTTGCCGGTGCGGCGCAGGAGCACGTCGACGAGGATCAGGGCGATGCCCAGGGCCACGCCGATGAGGATCATGTTCCAGTTCAGCGCGTTATGGAAAATCCCGCTGGCGATGGCGGTCATCAACGTCGCCTGGGGCGCGGCCAGGGCCGCGCCGGGGTCCATGCCCTCGCGCGGCAGGGCACCGGTGAAGCCATAGGCGTTGTACAGCAGCTCCAGCACCGGCGGGATCACCAGCGCGCCCACCAGGCAGCCGACGATCAGCGCCACCTGCTGGCGCCAGGGCGTGGCGCCGACCAGGTAGCCGGTCTTGAGGTCCTGCAGGTTGTCGTTGGAGATGGCGGCGATGGCCAGCACCACGGCGGTGGTGAACAGCGCCAGGGCGATCGCCAGCTTGCCGCCCTCGCGGGCCAGGAAGCCGGTCTCCAGCGAGCCGACGCCGAGGATCAGCAGCGACACCAGGATCACCGCGATGATGCCGATGCCGGAGATCGGGCTGCTGGAGGAACCCACCAGGCCGGCCATGTAGCCGCAGGCGGCGGCGATCAGGAAGCCGAAGAAGAAGGCGAACACCACGCAGGTGGCCACCAGGCCCCAGAAGGCGAAGCCGGCGAGGTCCGGCGCGGCCTGGCCGAGGAAGTAGGCGAAGACCACGAACAGCGCCACCAGCAGCACGGCGGCGATGGCCAGGATCCAGGCCGCCGGCATGTCGCGCTCGGTGCGCAGGTCGCTGGCCTCGGCGCGCCCGCTGATGGCGCTGAGCGAGGCCCAGACGCCCTGCACCATGGGCTTGAACAGGGTGGCCAGGGTCCAGAGCGCGGCCACGCCGATGGTGCCGGCGCCAAGGAAGCGTACCTGGCTGCTCCACAGCTTGCTGGCCAGCTCCGGCAGGCTCTGCCCGGCAGCCAGGGTGCTGTTCACGGTGAGCAGCGGCACCGCCACGCCCCAGGCGATCACCACGCCGATGAGGATGGCGATGCCGGCGGTGATGCCCATCAGGTAGCCGGCGCCGACCAGCGCCAGGGAGAAGCCGGTGGACAGGCGGAACGCCGCCTGGCCGGCGCTGATCCAGAAACTGAAGCCCTCGGCCAGCAGCTTGAAGCCGCTGCTGAACAGGCTGAACAGCGCCGCCACCAGGCCGCCGGCGAGGATGTCGCGCAGGCCCGGCTTGCTGCCGTCGCCGGCCTGCGGGTGTTCCTCGTCATGGCTGCCGACACGCAGGATTTCCGCCGCCGCCACGCCCTCGGGGTACGGCAGGCTGCTCTGCACCACCATCACCCGGCGCAGCGGGATGGTGTAGAGCACCCCGAGGATGCCGCCGATGGAGCAGATGGCCGCGGTCTGCCAGAACGGGAAGCCGGCCCAGTAGCCGATCATCAGCAGCCCCGGGAGGATGAAGATGATCGACGACAGGGTGCCGGCGGCCGAGGCCTGGGTCTGCACCATGTTGTTCTCCAGGATGTTCGAGCCGGAGAAGTAGCGCAGCACCGCCATGGAGATCACCGCGGCGGGGATCGAGGAGGCGAACGTCAGCCCCACCTTCAGGCCCAGGTAGACGTTGGAGGCGGTGAAGACGACGGTGATGAGGGCGCCGAGGATGAGCCCGCGCAGGGTCAGTTCGGCCAGGTTCGATTCGTCCGGAATCCGTTCGAGCATGGAAGGAAGTCTCTGAAAGGCAACCTGCCAAGCTTAGGCCAGAGCGGCGCACGCGCCCACGACGCCGAATGTCGCCCAGGCGACGACCCCCGCTTTTCGTAGGAGCGAGCTTGCTCGCGAACAGCTTCGGCACGAAGCGGTTCACACCCACCACGCCGAATGCCACCCACTCAACGCCCCCGCTTTTCGTAGGAGCGAGCTTGCTCGCGAACAGCTTCGGCACGAGGCGGTTCGCGAGCAAGCTCGCTCCTACAAGGGCAAGGGTTGGCGTGCGGGGATCAGAACGGTTTGTCGCCGAGGATGGTCGCGCGGTGCATCACCCGGCGCTGCGGGCGGTAGTCGTCCACCGCGTAGTGCTGGGTCACGCGGTTGTCCCAGAAGGCCACGTCGTTCTCGCGCCAGCGCCAGCGCACGGTGAACTCCGGGCGGGCGACGTGGGCGAACAGCAGGTCGAGGATGGCCCGGCTCTCGACCGCCGACAGCTCGTTGATGCGGGTGGTGAAGCCATCGCTGACGAACAGCGCCTTGCGCCCGGTGACCGGGTGGGTACGGATCACCGGGTGGGAGCGCGGCGGGTTCTTCTTGCGTGCCTCTTCCAGGCGCACCAGGTCGGCATCGGTGGCGCCGAAGCGTTCCTGGGGGAAGGACTTGCTGATGTCGTGGGTGGCGGTCAAGCCGTCGAGCAGGCGCTGCAAGGGTTTGGACAGCGCCTCGAAAGCGGCGATGCCGCTGGCCCAGAGGGTGTCGCCACCGTAGGGCGGCAACTGCTTGGCGGCCAGCACCGCGCCCAGGGCCGGGGTTTCCAGGAAGGTCACGTCGGTGTGCCAGATGGCATTGTCGCGCACGTCGGTGACGGCGGTGTCGAGCACGATCACCTCGCGCTGCTCGGGCACGCTGGGGTAGATCGGATGGATGTGCAGGTCGCCGAAGCGCGCGGCGAAAGCGGCCTGCTGCGAAGGAGTCAGCGGCTGGTCGCGGAAGAACAGCACCTGGTGGCTGAGCAGGGCCTGCTCGATGGCCTGGTGCTGGGCGTCGTCCAGCGGCTGGCGCAGGTCGATGCCGGAGACTACGGCGCCGAGGGCGGGGCTGAGGGGGGCCAGGGTCAGGGTGGTCATTTCTTTTCTCTCTCGTGTTCTGTGCGGGGAAGAGCACCCTCTCCCCAGCCCTCTCCCGCAAGCGGGAGAGGGAGCCGTTCGGTGTATCCGTCGAGCGCCGAGCTAGCCGGCGACTCCGATCAGTCCCCTCTCCCGCTTGCGGGAGAGGGTTAGGGAGAGGGGCTCTGGCTCTTGCTCTTACCCCAGCTCCAGGCCCTACTCCCAGGAAGCAAACCGCCCCTGCAACCAGCGCAAGCCCACCTCGAAGCTCAACGCGATCCCGGCGATCAGCAGAATCCCCAGCACCACCACATCGGTCGCCAGGAACTGCGCCGCCGACTGCACCATGAAGCCCAGCCCGCGGTTGGCGGCGATCAGCTCGGCGGCGACCAGGGTCGACCAGCCCACGCCCAGGGCTATGCGCAGGCCGGTAAGGACTTCCGGCAAGGCGCTGGGCAGCACCACATGGCGCACCACTTGCCAGCGGTTGGCGCCCAGGCAGCGCACCGCCTGGATGCGCGACTTGTCCACGCGGCGCACGCCGGCGGCGGTGGCGATCAGCAGCGGGGCGAACAGCGCCAGGTAGATCAGCAGCACCTTGGACAGCTCGCCGATGCCGAACCAGATGACGATCAGCGGCAGGTAGGCCAGCGGCGGGATCGGCCGGTAGAACTCCACCAGCGGGTCGAGCGCAGCGCCCACCAGCGGGTTGAGGCCCATGAGGATGCCCAGCGGAATCGCCGTGAGCACCGCCGCGCCCAGGGCAAGCAGCACGCGCAGCAGGCTGGTGCCGATGTGCTGCCACAGCGTGGCGTCGACGTAGCCTTCGGCGAGCACCCGCTGCAGGGCTTCGTAGAGCTGCTCGGGAGCCGGCAGGAACAGGGTGTCGACCCAGCCGAAATGGGTGGCGAACCACCAGAGCGCAGCGAGGGCGGCGATGCTCCCGGCAGCGGCCCAACGCCGCGCATCGCGTGGGCGGGCAGGCTTGGCGCGGCGGCCGGCGGGCAGCTTGGCGCTGAGGGTGTCAGTGGGCATGTTCGGCCTCCGGCTCTTCCAGGAACTCGTCCAGCAACGCTTGGCGCAGGCGGCCGAACTCGGGGTCAGCCTTGATCGAGCGCACCGGTTCGCCGGCCGCATAACGCTGCGCGAAGTCCGGGCGCAGGCGCTTGACGATGCGCGCCGGCGGGCCGTCCATGACCACCAGGTCGGTGGCCAGGAACAGCGCCTCGTCGACGCTGTGGGTGATCAGGAACAGACCCTTGCCGGTCTTGCGCCACAGGTCCAGGGTGAGCACCTGCATGCGCTCGCGGGTCAAGGCGTCGAGGGCGCCGAAGGGCTCGTCCAGCAGCAGGAAGTCCGGCTCCACCGCCAGCGCGCGGGCCAGGCCCAGGCGCTGGCGCTGGCCGCCGGAAAGCTGCGAGACGCGGTAATGCGCGTGCTCCTGCAGGCCCACCAGGGCCAGCACCTCGCGGGCGCGGACCTCGCGTTCGGCGCGGCCTAAGCCACGGATGCGCAAACCCAGGGCGACATTGTCGAGGGCGTCCAGCCAGGGCATCAGGGCGTCGTCCTGGAACACCACGCCACGCTCGCCGCCGGGGCCTTCGAGGGTCCGGCCGTCGATCTGCACGCGGCCGCGGTCGGGCTTCTGGAAACCGGCCAAAACGTTGAGCAGCGTGGACTTGCCGCAGCCCGAAGGGCCCAGCACCACCAGGGACTCGCCCTTGGCCACGTCCAGGGTCAGCTCATGCAGCACGCGCCGGGTCTGGCCATGCTGCTGGAAAGAAAGGCTCACGGCCTCGGCCGTCAGACGGCTCATGTTTCTGCCCTCCGTAGGGTAAGAAGGAATGCTGGGGCGCTTCGCACGTTGCGCTCTTCGCTCTCAGCTCTCTGCCCTTCGCTCTTCGCTCTTCGCTCTTCGCTCTTCGCTCTTCGCTCTTCGCTCTTCGTAGGAGCGAGCTTGCTCGCGAACCCGCCTCACACCACACCTTCCCCGTCATTCCCGCGAACGCGGGAACCCAGAGACTCTGGATCCCCGCGTTCGCGGGGATGACGAGGTGGAGAAAGGTGCCGGGCCGTTCGCGAGCAAGCTCGCTCCTACAGGGAGATCGAGTAGGAGATCGAGCGGGGAGATCGTGCGATCAGCGCTGCCCCACCTGCACGCTCTCCGCCTGGCGCACGTACTCCGCGCTGACGTAGGGCGAGTAATCCTTGAGCACCGACGGCACGCGCTTCTGCTCTTTCAGGAAGGCCGCAGTGCCGGCGATGTCCTTGGCGGTGCCGCCGCCCAACAGCGCGCTGGACAGTTGTTCCTTGGTCTCGGGGAAGGCGCTGCCGGCCAGCAGCTCCGGCACGTCCTCGGGCGAAGCGCCGGTCAGCCGGGCGATCTTCTTCGCCTGCTCGGAATCGGCGGTCCACTGGGCCTTGTGCGCGTTGTAGTCGGCGAAGGAATCGAGGGTCACGCGGGCGAACTTGGCCAATACCTCCGGGTGCTTCTCGGCGAAGTCCTTGCGCGCCACCCAGACCTCGAAGGTCGGCGCGCCCCATTTGCCCACTTCCGCGGCGTCGGTCAGCACCTTGCCGCTCTTCTTGATCTCGCCCAGGGCCGGGGCCCAGACGAAGGCGCCGTCGATGTCGCCACGGCGCCAGGCGGCGGCGATCTCGGTGGGGTTGAGGTTGACGATCTTCACTTTGGTCGGGTCGATCTTCCAGTGCTTGAGCGCGCCCAGCAGGCTGTAGTGCGAGGTGGAGACGAAGGGCGTGGCGATGGTCTTGCCGACCAGGTCCTCGGGCTTCTCGATCCTGCTGCCGTTGCGCACCACCAGGGCCTCGGCCGCGTTGATCTGCGCGGTGACGATGAAGGCCACGATCGGCAGGCCGCGCGAGGTGGCGGCGGCCAGCGGGCTGGAGCCGAGGTTGCCCAGTTGCACGTCGCCCGAGGCGATGGCGGCGACCACTTCCGGGCCGCTGTTGAAGCGGCGCCAGTCGAGCTTCTCGCCGATGGCTTTCTCGTAGGTGCCGTCGGCCTGCGGGACCTTGGTCGGGTCCACGCCAGTCTGGTAGCCGAGGGTGATGTCGGCCTGGGCGATGCCGGCGACGCCGGCCAGGGCGAGCGCGGCCAGCAGGCGGCGCGGGGCGAAAGTGCGTTTCATGGGGTGCTCCTGGAAATGCATTCGGGGCGGCCGGCCGGGCCGTGACGGGCCGCCCCTCGCGGAGCGGCGGAAAGTTCGCTTCAGTTGCGCGCCAGGTCCGGCTGCCAGACCTGCACGGCGCGGGCGTCCACCGGCTTGGGCAGCAGGCCCTCGGCGTAGAAGGCGTCGGCGATGCGCTGCTGCTCGTCGAGGCCGTCGGCGCGCACCGGCTGCACGTCATAACTGCGGCGGGCGTTGGCCTGCTCCACAGTGGCGGCGTCGAGGTTGCCCCATAGCGGGCCGAGCAGCTTGGCCGCGTCGGCCGGGTGTTGCTTCACCCAGCGCCCGGTCTTCTGCAGTTCGGCGAAGACCTGCCCGAGCACTTGCGGGTGGGCCTTGGCGTAGTCGCTGGAGGCGAGGTAGTAGCGCTGGTAGCTGGCCAGGCCCTGGCCGTCGGCGAGCACGCGGGCGTGCTGCTGGCGCTGGGCGCTGGCGACGTAGGGGTCCCAGGTCACCCAGGCGTCCACCTTGTGGTTCTCGAAGGCGGCGCGGCCGTCGGCGGGGGTCAGGTAGGCAGGCTGGATGTCGGAGAACTTCAGGCCGGCCTTGGCCAATGCGGCGATCAGCAGGTAGTGGCTGCCGGCGGCCTTGGTCACGGCCACGCGCTTGCCCTTGAGGTCGGCCAGGGATTTCAGCGGCGAATCCTCCGGCACCAGGATCGACTGCGCGGTGGGCGACGGGGTTTCGCGGGCGAAGTAGGTCAGCTGCGCACCGGCGGCCTGGGCGAACACCGGCACGGTGTCGGCGACGTCGGCGGACAGGTCGACGTTGCCGACGTTGAGCGATTCGAGCAGCGGCAGGCCGCTGGGAAACTCATGCCAGGACACCTTGATGCCCTGCTTGCCCAGCTCGCGCTCCAGGGTGCCCTGGGCCTTGACGATGGTCAGCAGGGTGGAGGACTTCTGGAAACCGATGCGCAGGGTGCCTTCGGCGTGCGCGCCCAGGGCGCCCAGCAGGGCGGCGGAGGCGGCGAGGCCGACGGCGAAACGGCGCAGGAACGGGCTGCGGGACATGGGTACGGCTCCTCGGGTACGGGGCGGCCGCCTGCAGAGCGAGGACGGACCACGGGACTGGTGTCAGGTGTTCTGGATGAGTCCGGTGGTCCGGTGAAGTGAAGATTACAGCTATAAAAAATCAGAAATAAATAATTTTTAGTTCTTAACTAATACCGCGCGGATTCATCCCGCCATCAGTGCGCAGCCCCCAGCAGCCGGGCCCTCACGCCCTCCGCGCGGAGGCTGGCCTGGGCCGCCTGGCGGGCCACCGCCAGGGCCTGGGCGGCGAGATTGGCGAAGTGGCTGGCGCGGCCGAAGGCCAGCGCCGCGCCCGCCTCGATGTCCTCGTCCAGCTGCCGGGCGGCCTGCTCGCTGAGCACCAGGCCCAGGCCGAGCAGGCGCGACAGCTCCGAGGCCTCGGGCAGATCCAGGCTGTCCGCGGCCTGCAACGCCAGGCCCAGGGCGACGTTGGCCTGCAGCAGCTGCGCCAGGCCGTCGCCGAGCACGCGCCGCGGCGTGGCCGCCAGGCCCGGCGGCAGCAGGATGTCCTCCGGGTGCAGGCGCAGGCCCTGGCAGTGGGCGCCGGCGCGCAGCGCAAGGCCGGCCCGCGCGCTGGGCAGCGCGGCCAGCAGGAAGTCGCCGCTGGGCGCGTGCCAGGCGCGCAGCAGCAGCCAGTCGGCCGCCTCGGCGGTGAAGGCATCCCATTGCGCGCCGTTGACGCGGAAGCCGCCGCGCAGGTGTTCCTCAGCCCGCAGCAGTTGGCCATCGTCCTCGCCCAGGGCGCCCCACAGCGGCTCGCGCAGCAGGCTCAGGTGCAACAGGCGCTGCAGCTGTTCGCGGCTGCCGAGCAGGCGCACGCGGGTCAATTGCAGGTGATGCACGGCGAACAGCCGGGCCAGGCCGCCGTCGCGCTCGCAGAGGTCGCGCAGAACCTGCAGGACCTCGCGCCAGGGGCTGCCGGCGCCACCCAACTGGGCCGGCAGCGACAGCCGCAGCAACCCGGATTCGCGCAGGGCGCGGGCCCAGGCGGCGGGGCCGGCGACGGCGGGCTGGGGGAACGGCTCGGCGGGAGCCAGCCGGGGCGGGGCGACGCTCATGGGCACCTCGGGACGACGGGATCAGTGCCTGGGCGAATGGCGCGCGGGAAGACTGAAGCGAAGGGGTTCGGCGGCGCCCCGTTGCGCCGCGCGCGAGGCGCGGCCGGGGCGGCACTTAGAACCATATCCAAGCAGTGCGGCAAGGTTAAATAACCTTTTTGCCTTAGCTGAGAACCGTCAGGGCTGCCGTTGGCCAACGGCCGGCCCCTGCTCCACCGCGAAGCCCGCGGCGAAGGTCGGCTGCACGTCCAGGCGCTGCGGGATCAGCCCATGGGCCTGGTAGAAGTCCGCGGTCTCCTGCTGCTGGGCGAGGGTCTGCGCGTCCAGCGCCTGCCAGCGCAGTTGCCGGCGCTCGAACTGCAGGCGCGCGGCATCCTCGGGGAAGCCGATGATCTTCGCCAGGCTGCGCGAGTAGTCGTCCAGGTGCGCGTAGGCCCAGCGCTGGGCGCCGGCCAGGCGTTGCAGGTAGTCCTGCAGGGCGGCGCGTTTCGCCGGGTCGGCCAGGGCGCTGTCGGTGGCGGCGAGGAAGCTGTTGCCAGACCACAGGCCACGGCCGTTGACCAGCACCCGCGCCTTGTCGGCGGTCTCCGAGAGCGCGGTGTAGGGCTCCCAGGTCGCCCAGGCGTCCACCGAGCCGTTGGCCAGGGCCATCTTCGCATCCACCGGGCCGAGGAAGCGCAGTTCCACGTCCTTCTCGCTCAGGCCTGCCGAAGCCAACGCCTTGAGCGCCACGAAGTGGCCGATGGAGCCGCGCCCGGTGGCGATGCGCTTGCCCTTGAGGTCCGCCGCCGAATGCAGCGGCGAGTCACCACGGACGATCACGGCGGTGCCATAGGGGTCGGACTTGTCCACCGCGATGGCCTTCACCTGGGCGCCGGCGGCCAGGGCGAAGAGCAGGGGCGCATCGCCGATGATGCCGGCATCCACCGCGCCGGCGTTGAGCGCCTCGGCCAGGGGCGCGGCGGCGGGGAATTCGAACCACTGGATGTCGTAGGTCAGGCCCTTGAGCGCACCGGCGGCGTCCAGCTGGGCACGCATGTTGCCCTTCTGGTCGGCCAGGCGCAGGGTAACGCGCTCGGCGGCGAGGGCCTGGCCGGCGGCCAGGCACAGCAGCAGGAACAGGCTGAGGATCTTGCGCATGGCGGGGCTCCTCAACGCTGGCCGACGGTGAGGTCGGCAGGCAGCTGGCGGGCCACCTCGGCGGCGCCGGCGGACAGGCTGAAGTCGAACGCCGGGGCGACGTCCAGCGCCTTGGGCAGCACGCCCTCGCCGTGGAAGAAGTCGGCGGCCTTCTGCAGCGTGGCGGCGATGTTCGCATCGAACACGATGGGGCTGATGCGCGCCTCGCCCACCCAGCGGCGCGTCACTTCCCGGGGCATGTTCAGGTCCTTGGCCAGCGCCGCGGCGAAGGCGTCCGGATGCTGCAGGGCCCAGACCTGGGCGCGCGCCAGGCGCGTCAACAGGTCGCTGATGGCGGCCTTCTTGCCGGCGATGGCGGCGTCGCTGGCCAGGGCGTAGGAGTAGCCGGTCATGATGCCGTCGCCGTTGTCGATCACCCGCGCCTGGTCGAGCAGCACGGCGCTGGAGGTGTAGGGCTCCCAGGGCACCCAGGCGTCCACCGAGCCGCGCACCAGGGCGGCGCGGCCGTCCACCGGGCCGAGGAAGGAGAAGGTCACGTCCTCGGGCTTGAGCCCGGCGCGGCGCAGCGCGCCCAGGGCCATGAAGTGGCCCCAGCCGCCGCGGTTGACGGCGATGCGCTTGCCCTTGAGCTCGGCCACCGAGTGGATCGGCGAATCCTTGCCCACCACCAGCGCCACGGTCGCCGGGTTGAAGTGCCAGGCGCCCACGGCCTTGAGCGGCGCGCCGGCGGCGTAGACGAAGAGGAACGGGATGTCGCCGGTGAAGCCGATGTCCAGGGCGCCGGCGTTCAGCGCTTCGAGCACCGGGGCGCCGGAGGGGAAGGCGGACATCTCCAGCTTGTACGGCAGGTTGTCCAGCTCGCCGGAGGCGCGCAGCGAGGCGTAGCGGTCGCCCTTCACGTCGCCCAGGCGCAGGGTGACGGGTTCGGCGGCGCTGGCGGCGCCGGCCAGCAAGGTCGCGGCCAGCAGGCCGGCGAAAACACGCAGGGTTCGTTTCATGGGGCAATCTCCAGGCGGCTTCGCACGGAAGCCAGGGGTTGTCTTGGGGCTATCCGTTCCGCCGGTGCGGTCGCCGATATTGCCGTCGTTGTTGTCGGGTGATCGCGCGGGCTCAGGGGCTCAGCGCCGCCCTCCCCGCCGCGATCCAGACGCTGTCCTTCTGCGGGGTGTGCACGCGCCCGCAGAGCACGTCGCGGTAGTGGCGCTGCAGCGGGTTGTACCGGCTCAGGCCGTGGTTGCCGCTCAGCTCCAGGGCCTTCTCGACCACCGTCACCGCGTTGTCGGTGACGGCGACCTTGATCAGCCCCGCCTCGCTGGCGCTCAGCCGCTCGCGGCAGGCGGCGTCGAGCAGCAGGCGGTTCTGCAGCAGCAGGCCGTCGATGGCGCCCACTGCTTCCTGCACCCGAGGCAGGCTGGCCAGGGGCGCACCGAGGCTGGCCGGCACGCGCTCGCGCAGCCAGCCCAGCAGCCAGTCGCGGGCGGCCCCGGCGATGCCGTCGTAGAGCGCGCCGAGCAGCGCCGCGCTGGCCTGGGCGAAGTCGCGCAGCACCGCTTCGTCCGGCGCCGGCGGCTGGTCGTGGGGGTAGAGGCCGACGGCGTGTTCCAGCGGCACCGGCACCTCTTCGAAGATCACCTCGTGGCTGCCGGTGGCGCGCATGCCCAGGTGGTCCCAGCTTTCCACGATGCGGATGCCGGGGCTGTCGCGGCGCACCAGCCAGGCGCCCACGCGCGGCGTCGGCTCGTCGCTGCGCGCCCACACCGCCAGCCAGGTCAGCCCGGGAATGCCGGTGGTATAGAGCTTGTGCCCGGACAGCCGCCAGCACTCGCCGTCACGCCGCGCCACGGTTTGCGGCAGGCCGCCGCGCGAGGGCGAGCCCAGCTCCGGCTCCACCCGCAGGCTGTTGATCAGCGCGCCCTGCTCCAGCGCCTCGCGGGCCACGCGGCGCTTGAGCGCTTCGGGCCAGCCGGGGTTGTCCGCCAGGCGCCGCAGGTGCAGGTACTGCATGCACAGCACCAGCGCGGTGGAGGGTTCGCCACGGGCCACGGCGCCGACCACCCGGCGCAGTTCGCCGAGGCCGGCGCCGGGGCCGCCGAGCGCCTGCGGCAGGGCCAGGCCGAGCAGGCCGAAGTGCTGCAACAGGGCGAGGTTGGCATGGGGGAAGTCGCCGCTGCGGTCGTAGGCCTCGGCGCTCTCGGCCAGTTGCCGGGTGAGCGCCGGCAGCAGGTCGTTGAGCGCCAGCGGCGGGGTCTGCAAATTGGTCATGGGTTCAGGCCGTGGCACGCCGGCGCTCGCGCTCGGCGACCTTGGCGCGGGTCAGCGGGATCAGCTCGCGGCCGTACTCCACGGCATCGTTGAGCGGGTCGAAGCCGCGGATGAGGATGCTGCGCACGCCCAGGTCGTAGTAGGCCAGCAGCGCATCGGCGACCTGCTCCGGGGTGCCGACCAGGGCGGTGGAGTTGTGCCCGCCGCCGACCAGTTTGGCAATGCCGGTCCACAGGCGTTCGTCGACGCGGTCGCCCTGTTCCACCGCCTTGAGCAGGCGCTGGGCGCCGACGCTCTGCGGCTTGCCCTTGGGGAAGCCGGCCTCGCCCAGGCGCTGGCTGGCGGTCGCGCGGATCGCCTCGGCCCTGGCCCAGGCCTCTTCCTCGGTGCGCCCGAGAATGGGCCGGAACGACAGGCTGAACTCCACTTCGCGGCCGTTCTGCCGGGCCTGCTCGCGCACCGCGGCGATGGTCTCGGCGGCCTGGGCCAAGGGCTCGCCCCAGAGCATGAACACATCGGCCTGCCTGCCGGCGACCTTCAGCGCCGCCTCCGAGGAGCCGCCGAAATACACCGGGATATGCGGCTTCTGCTGCGGGCGGATGGCCGAGAAGGCCTGCTCCACGCGGTAGTGCTCGCCGTGGAAGTCGAAGGGCTCGGCGCTGGTCCAGGTGCGTTTGAGCACCTCGATGAACTCGTCGCTGCGGGCGTAGCGCTGGTCGTGGTCGAGGTAGTCGCCGTCCTTGCGCTGGTCGGCGTCGCTGCCGCCGCTGATGATGTGCACCGCCAGGCGCCCGTCGAGCAGGTGCTCGAGGGTCGCCAGCTTGCGCGCGGCCAGGGTCGGGGCGACGAAGCCGGGGCGGTGCGCCAGCAGGAAGTTGATCCTGGAAGTGGCCAGGCCGGCGGTGGCGGCCACCAGGAAGCCGTCCGGCTGATCGGACCAGTAGCCGACCAGGATGCGGTCGAAGCCGGCCTCCTCGTGGGCGCGGGCGAAGGCGGCGATGTACTGCTTGTCGAGGATCGGGCCGGCCGGGGCGATGGTCTCGGAGGCCAGGCGGTGGCCGATCATGCCGAGGAACTGGATGCTCATGGGGTTGCGTCCTGTGTTCAGTGGAAGGCGTTGGCGAAGGAGGGGTCGATCACGCTGGCGATGTCGAAAGCCTTGGGCAGCGCGCCGGTCTGCAGCAGGAAATCGGCGGTGCCCTGGTAGTCGGCGGCGGCCTGGGCGTCCACCGGGCCGACGCTCATGCCGGCCTGGCCGATCCAGTGGCGCGACACGGCCGGGTCGAGGTTGGCCTTCTTCGCCCAGATGTCGGCGTACTGCTCCTTGTGCGCCTCGACCCAGGCCCGGGCCTTCTGCAGGCGGCCGAGGAAGTCGGCGATCTGCGCGCGCTTGGGTTCGATGGAAGCGGCGTTGGCGGCGATGCTCGACAGCCCCGGCATCAGGTCGCGGGCGGTGAGGATCGGGCGCGCGCCGGAGAACACGATCTGCTGCGAGATGTACGGTTCCCACACCGGGAAGGCGTCGATGCTGCCGCGCGGCAGGGCGGCGGCGGCGTCGATGGGCATGAGCTTGACGAAGTCGACGTAGTCGCTGGGCAGGCCGGCCTTCTCCAGCGCGCGCAGGGTCAGTTGCTGGCTCCAGGCGCCGGGCCAGTAGGCGACCTTCTTGCCCTTGAGGTCGGCGATGCTCTGCACCGGCGAGTCCTTGGGCACCAGCAGGGCGATGGTGTCGGGGTTCTGCCGCGACACGCCGATCAGCTTCACCGGCGCGCCCTTGGCGGCCAGGAAGATGAACCCGGAGTCGCCGAGGAAGCCCAGGTCCAGCGCCCCGGCCTGCAGCCCCTCGGCCACGGGCGCGGCGGACTGGAAGTGCTTCCAGTCGACCGTGTAGGGCGCACCTTCGAGCACCCCGGAGGCCTCCATGGAGGCGCGCACGTTGTAGTAGTTCTGGTCGCCCACGCGCAGCGTCGGCAGGTCGGCGGCCTGGGCCAGGGGCGCGCCCAGCAGCAGCGCGGCGAAGGTGGCGCGCAGGCGTCGTTTCAGGTTCATCGGTGGGGCTCCTCAGCCGGCGCGGCGCAGTTGCGGCAGGCGGGCGATGTGGTCGTGGATGGCGGGAATCAGGCCCTGGCCGTAGCGCACGGCGTCGCCGAGCGGGTCGAAGCCACGGATCAGGAAGGTGGAAACGCCCAGGCGGTAGTACTCGCCCAGGGCGGCGGCGACCTGCTCGGGGGTGCCGACCAGGGCGGTGGAGTTCCAGCGCGCGCCGGTCAGCCGGGCCACGCCGGTCCACAGTCGGGTGTCGAGCACCTCCCCCTGTTGCGCGGCGGCCAGCAGGCGCTGCGAGCCGACGTTCTGCGGCTGGTGGTCGTGCAGCGGCAAGCCCAGGCGCTCGCGGTTCTCGCGCACCTGTTCGAGCACCTCGGCGGCGCGTTTCCAGGCGGCTTCCTCGGTGTCGGCGACTATCGGCCGGAACGACACCGAGAAGCGTGGCTCACGGCCCTGGGCCCGGGCGGCGGCGCGCACCCGGCGGATGTGGTCGTCGACGGCGGCCAGCGGCTCGCCCCAGAGCATGTAGGTGTCGGCGTGCTTCGCGGCGACCTCGATGGCGGCGTCGGAGGAGCCGCTGAAGTAGATCGGGATATGCGGCTTCTGCCGCGGGCGCACGGCCGGCGAGGCGCCCTGGAAGCGGTAGAACTCGCCGGCGAAGTCCACCGGGGCCTCGGCGGTCCAGATGCGCCGCAGGGCGTCGAGGTATTCGTCGGTGCGGGCGTAGCGGCGGTCGTGGTCGAGGTAGTCGCCGTCGCGCGCCAGGTCTTCGTCGTTGCCGCCGCTGACCACGTTCAGGGCGAGGCGGCCGTCGCTGAACTGGTCGAGGGTGGCGAGCTGGCGCGCGGCCAGCGGCGGTGCGATCACCCCGGGCCGGTAGGCCAGCAGGATGCCCAGGCGCCGGGTGGCGGCGGCGACGAAGGAACTGACCACGGCGCCCTCGGCGGCATTGCTGAAGTAGCCCACCAGCACGCGGTCGAAGCCGGCGTCCTCATGGGCCTGGGCGAAGCGCCGGACGAAACCGGCGTCCACCGCCTCCCCCAGCGGCTGGTCCACCTCGGAACTCGGGGTGGCGGTGATCATGCCGAGAATTTCCACGCTCACTGTGTTGCCCTCGCCTGGGCCGCTGCATAAGGGCGGCGGCTTTCGTTATAAGAAAAACGTCTTGATGGACGTTGTTCTTAGAAGCTATAGGCAAGCACTTCATGATGGAAATTCATTTTTGGCATATTCTAATATGCTAATTACGCATATTCAGGGTTGGCCAAGTTGCGCGGGGGAGGTTTTTTGCTTTTGTAGGAGCGAGCTTGCTCGCGAACAGAGTTTCCCGGTCATGCCGGTATCAGGCATGAGAGCGCCCTCTCCCTAACCCTCTCCCTGAAGGGAGAGGGGACCGTTGGGCAGGGTTTGATGTTATGGCGTCAGCCGGCAACCCCCGCGGTTTCCGGCTGAAACCACTTCCTCTCTCGGCACGGACAAGCCCCCTCTCCCTTCAGGGCGGGGCGCGCAGCCGAGGGCTGGGGAGAGGGGACGGAGTCGACCTGAGACGACAGCGCTGCCGGGAGAGTCTGTTCGCGAGCAAGCTCGCTCCTACAGGGGGTGAATGAGTAAGACTCACCCCACCCGCATATCCAACCCTTCAGCCACCGCATCGCCGAACAACCGCGCCGGCGCCTCCAGGTTGCCCAGCAAGCGCGGACGCACCAGCCAGAGCTGGATCAGCGGCTGGAAATCCTCCAACTGCAGCACCCGCAACTGCTCCCGGTAACGGCTGCGCGCAAGAGCCGGCGCCGGCACCAACCCGAGGCCACGCCCCTCGGCAACCAGACCCAACTGCAGCTCGCTGCCAAAGGTCTCCAGGTTCAGCTGCAAGCCCAACCCCTGGTCGGCCAGGGCGCGCTGCAGGCCGGCGCGGAAGCCGCAGCCGTCGGGGTTGAGCACCCAGCCGTGCTGGTAGCAGTCGAGCAGGCGGCGGGCCTGCACGTCGCTGTCGCGGGCGGCCACCACGCACAGCTCCACGCGGCCCAGCGGCGTGGCGCCGAGGTCGTCGGGGAACACCTTGCTCGGCGGGAACAGCACCACCGCCGCGTCCAGCTCGGCGTTCTCCAGCCGCGCCAGCAGGTGGCTGCCCCAGCCGCTGCTGACCTGGGCGCGCAGCTCCGGGTACTCGCCGGCCAGGCGCCGCAGCGCTTCCAGCAGCACCACCTCGCCGATGCTCTGCGGCACGCCCAGGCGCAGCACGCCGCTGGGCGCGGTGTCGCTGGCCACCAGTTCGCGCAGCCCGTCCACCTCGCGCAGCACCCGGCGGCACTGCTCGTAGACGCGCAGGCCGGCGGCGGTGGGCTTGAGCGGCTTGGTGTTGCGGTCCAGCAGCTCCACGCCCAGGGCTTCCTCCAGGCTCTGCACCCGGCGGGTGATGGCCGACTGCGTCAGGCCCAGGCTCTCGGCGGCCTGGCTCAGGGAGGCGTTGCGGATCACCGCGACGAAGGCGTCGATGTCGTCGATCTTCATGGGGCTGGCACCAATTGCATTTCTCGCATATTAGCTTAGATTCAAAATGCATTTCAGGAATAAAAACGCGTTTGCTACCGTACAGCCAGAACCTTCCGGAGTGAATACGCCGCATGTCCGCCCCCCTGCGTTTCGACCGCCTGCGCCAGTTCATCGGCGACCTGGCCAGCCTGCTCGACGAACATCCCGACGAAGCCACCCTGCTCGCCCGCGCCCGCCCGCTGCTGGCCGAGCTGGTGCGCCATGACGACTGGCTGCCCGAGGCCTGCGCCCAGCCCGACGCGCAGCGCTACCAGCAGTACCTGCTGCACGCCGACTCGCAGCAGCGCTTCTCGGTGGTCAGCTTCGTCTGGGGTCCGGGCCAGCGCACGCCGGTGCACGACCACCGCGTCTGGGGCCTGATCGGCATGCTGCGCGGCGCCGAATACTCGCAGCCCTTCGCCTTCGCCGCCGACGGCAGCCTGCAGCCGGCCGGCGCGGCGCAGCGCCTGGAGCCGGGCGAGGTGGAGGCGGTGTCGCCGCGCATCGGCGACATCCACCAGGTCAGCAACGCCTTCGCCGACCGGCCGTCCATCAGCATCCACGTCTACGGCGCCAACATCGGCGCGGTGCGGCGTGCCGTCTATACCGCCGAGGGTGAAGAGAAGCCCTTCATCTCCGGCTATTCCAACAGCCAGTTGCCCAATATCTGGGACCTGTCGAAAGAGAACCCCGCATGAGCCAGATCGCCCGCCGTACCTTCCATGACCTCCGCGCCGCCCTCCTCGCCCGCCGCGAGCTGGCGCTGCTCGACGTGCGCGAGGAAGACCCCTTCGCCCAGGCGCACCCGCTGTTCGCCGCCAACCTGCCGCTGTCGAAGCTGGAGCTGGAGGTCTACGCCCGCGTGCCGCGCCGCGATACGCCGGTCACCGTCTACGACGACGGCGAAGGCCTGGCCGAAGTCGCCGCCCAGCGCCTGCTGGCGCTGGGCTACAGCGACGTGGCCGTGCTCGACGGCGGCCTGGCCGGCTGGCGCGCTGCCGGCGGCGAGCTGTTCAAGGACGTCAACGTGCCGAGCAAGGCCTTCGGCGAACTGGTGGAGGCCGAGCGCCACACCCCGTCGCTGGCCGCCGAACAAGTGCAGGCCCTGCTCGATGCCAAGGCCGACGTGGTGGTGCTGGACGCCCGCCGCTTCGACGAATACCAGACCATGAGCATCCCCGGCGGCATCAGCGTGCCCGGCGCCGAGCTGGTGCTGCGCGTCGCCGAGCTGGCGCCCAGCCCGGCCACCCGCGTCATCGTCAACTGCGCCGGGCGCACCCGCAGCATCATCGGCACCCAGTCGCTGGTGAACGCCGGCATCGCCAACCCGGTGTCGGCGCTGCGCAACGGCACCATCGGCTGGACCCTCGCCGGCCAGCAACTGGAACACGGCCAGGCGCGGCGCTTCGGCGAAGTCTCCGCCGCCACCCGCGCAGCCGCCGCCCAGCGCGCCCGCGCCGTGGCCGACCGCGCGCGGGTGGCGCGCATCGACCTGGCCGGCCTGCGCCAGTGGCAGGCCGAAGGCGCGCGCACCACCTACCTGTTCGACGTGCGCACCGCGGAGGAATACGAGGCCGGCCACCTGCCCGGCTCGCGCTCCACTCCCGGCGGCCAGCTGGTGCAGGAGACCGACCACGTCGCCAGCGTGCGCGGCGCGCGCCTGGTGCTGGTGGACGACGACGGCGCGCGCGCCAACATGAGCGCTTCCTGGCTGGCGCAGATGGGCTGGGAGGTGGCGGTGCTGGACGGCCTGTCCGCCGCCGACTTCAGCGAACGGGGCGCCTGGTCCGCACCGCTGCCGCAGCAACCGCAGGCCGAGACCATCGCCCCGCAGACCCTGGCCCAGTGGCTGCGCGAGCCGGGCACCCGGGTGCTCGACTTCACCGCCAGCGCCAACTACGTGAAACGCCACATTCCCGGCGCCGCCTGGGCACTGCGCAGCCAGTTGAAAGAAGCGCTGGCGCAGCTGGGCACGGCCGAGCGCTACGTGCTCACCTGCGGCAGCAGCCTGCTGGCGCGCTTCGCCGTGCCGGAAGTGCAGGCCCTGAGCGGCAAGCCGGTGTTCCTGCTCGAAGGCGGCACCGCCGCCTGGGTCGCCGCGGGGCTGCCCACCGAGGAAGGCGAGAGCCTGCTCGCCGCGCCGCGCATCGACCGCTACCGCCGTCCCTACGAGGGCACCGACAACCCGCGCGAGGCCATGCAGGGCTACCTGGACTGGGAATTCGGCCTGGTCGAGCAGCTCGGCCGTGATGGCACCCACGGCTTTTTCGTCATCTGAAAGCCCGCCATTTCGCGACGTCTGTCGGTGAGTGGCGAAAAAATGACCACCTGTCGGCTGTCCGGGAAAGTGATGGGAATTTTGACGTTCTGGGGTGTCTTAGCCTGCAGAGGTGCCACCATGAACGTCACCCACCGCTACGCCATCCACTACCGCCTGCGCGAACAGCCGCGCCGGCTGATCCACGAGTGGTCCGAGGAACCCAACGAATTCCTCGCCCTGCTCCAGGTGCTGCTGCACCTGGCGCAGGAGACCGGCGAAGACCCCACCGGGCTGACCGACGCCCCCCTGGACCCCAACCTGATCCCCAACCTGCGGCACAGCGCCGACCGCGTCGGCGTCAGCCGCGTGCGCATCGTCCCGATCAACTGAGCCGGCTCAGGCCGCCTCGCGCCGCCGCCACTGCGGCAGGCTGATCAACACCACCGCCCCGATGATCACCGCCATCGCCAGCGCCTCCGGCCAGCCGATGTGCTCGCCGGCGAACGCCACCCCGAGCAGCACGGCCACCGCCGGGTTGACGAAGGCATAGCTGGTGGCCGCCGCCGGACGCACGTTGGCCAGCAGGTAGACGTAGGCGCTGAAGGCGATGATCGAACCGAACACCACCAGGTAGCCCAGCGCCAGCCAGCCGCGCACATCCGGCATCTGCTGCAGGTGCTCGCCGGAAAGCTGGCTGCCCAGCAGCAGCGCGGCGCCGCCCACCAGCATCTCCAAGGCGCTGGCCATGGGCCCGGCCGGCAGGTCCAGGCGCCGGCTCCACACCGAGCCGAAGGCCCAGGCCGCGGCGGCGAAGAGAATCAGCGCGGCGCCCGCCGGGCTGCCCTGCAGGTTGGAGCCGAGGTTGAGCAGCACGATGCCGCACAGCCCAAGGCCGATGCCGCTCCACTCCAGCAGGCTGTTGCGCTGGCCGAACAGGCGCGCGAACACCAGGGTGAACAGCGGCACCGTAGCCACAGCCAGGGCGGCCACGCCCGAAGCCACGCCCCAGTGCTCGGCCACCGTCACCCCGCCGTTGCCGCAGCTGAGCAGGAGGATGCCGATGGCCCCGGCGTTCAGCCACTGCCGCCCGCTGGGCAGCGGCGCGCCGCGGTACAGCGCCCAGGCCAGCAGCAGCGTCCCGGCGATGACGAAGCGGCAGCCGGCCATGAGCATCGGCGGCCAGCTTTCCACGCCGATGCGGATCACCAGGTAGGTCGAGCCCCAGATGAAGTAGAGGGCGAAGAAGGCGGCAATCAGCGTCAGCGAAACGCGGGCTTTGGGCATGGGCATGACGGACATGGCAGAGGGCTCGACAAGTGGGTCGTAGCGCCTCATTTTATTAAGTGCTTTCAGGCCTTATAAGGCACAGAAAACGCATTATCTGGCGGAACACTTTTCTTTCGATGGATTTTCAAACGCAAAGCCATCGATTCGACAGACGAGAGAAACCGATGGACAAATACGACCGCGCACTGCTCGCCGCCCTGCTGGAAAACGGCCGCCTGTCCTTCGCCGAACTGGCCCGGCGCATCAACCTCTCGCCCCCGGCGGTGGCCGACCGCGTGGCGCGCCTGGAGGCCGACGGCGTGATCACCGGCTACCACGCCAGCGTAGACCTGACCAAGCTCGGCCGCCCGATCCAGTGCCTGATCGAACTGCGCCTGAACGACCACCGCGGTGCCCTGCAACTGCAACGCCTGACGGAAATCCCCCAGGTGCTCGACTGCTACCGGGTGACCGGCGAATCCTGCGTGATGCTGCGGGTGACGGTGACCAGCACCGCCGAGCTGGAAGAGCTGATCGACCAGTTGGCGCAGCATGGGGCGAGCAAGACTTCGCTGGTGCTATCCACGGCGCTGGATGGGCGGGTGCATCCGGCGATGTTGCAGGGGGGATGAAAGGCTGGAGGCTGGAGGCTTTTCGTATTTCGTAGGAGCGAGCTTGCTCGCGAACAGCCTCTCCCGGCAGCGCTGTCGCCTCAGGTCGACTCCGTCCCCTCTCCCCAGCCCTCTCCCTGAAGGGAGAGGGGGCTTGTCCGTGCCGAGAGAGGAAGTGGTTTCAGCCGGAAACCGCGGGGGTTGCCGGCTGACGCCATAACATCAAACCCTGCCCAACGGTCCCCTCTCCCTTCAGGGAGAGGGTTAGGGAGAGGGCGCTCTAAAGCCCACCTCCCAAGCCCGCCGGCAAGCACCATTCGCGAGCAAGCTCGCTCCTACGAAAAGCCAAAGCCCCCACCCTGCGCGCAAAAAAAGAGGCGGCACCGCTCGCACGGCACCGCCTTAAGTCACGGAGTTGCTGTTACATCGTGGGCCGGCCATAGCCGCCCGATGTATTGGATTACTTTTCCACGATCGCGGTCACACCTTGCCCGCCCGCCGCGCAAATCGAGATCAGCCCGCGCCCTTTCCCGGCCGTGTCCAGCAGCTTGGCCAGGTTGGCGACGATGCGCCCTCCGGTGGCGGCGAAGGGATGGCCGGCGGCCAGGGAGCTGCCCTTGACGTTGAGCTTGCTGCGGTCGATCGAACCCAGCGACGCGTCCAGGCCAAGGCGGGTCTTGCAGTATTCCGCGTCCTCCCAGGCCTTGAGGGTGCACAGCACCTGGGCGGCGAAGGCTTCGTGGATTTCGTAGTAGTCGAAGTCCTGCAGGCTCAGGCCGTTGCGCGCCAGCAGCCGCGGCACGGCGTACACCGGGGCCATCAGCAGGCCTTCTGCGCCTTCGCCGACGAAGTTCACCGCCGCCGCCTCGCCGTCGCGGAAATACGCCAGGATCGGCAGCCCGCGCGCCTTGGCCCAGTCCTCGCTGGCCAGCAGCACTACCGATGCACCGTCGGTCAGCGGGGTGGAGTTGGCTGCCGTGAGGGTGCCGCGGGGGCCCTTCTCGAACACCGGCTTGAGGGTGCCGAGCTTCTCCAGGTTGATGTCCGGGCGCAGGTTCTGGTCGCGGGTCAGGCCGCGGAACGGCGTCATCAGGTCGCTCTGCCAGCCCTCGGCGTAGGCCGCGGCCAGCTTGATGTGGCTTTCGTAGGCGAGCTTGTCCTGCTCGTCGCGGGGAATCTGCCAGGTCTGCGCCATCAGCTCGCAGTGCTCGCCCATGGACAGCCCGGTGCGCGGCTCGCCGTTCTTCGGGATGTGCGGCAGCAGGTGGCGCGGGCGGATCTTCAGCAGGCTCTTGAGCTTGTCGCCGTTGGACTTGCCGCGGTTGGCCTCCAGCAGGATGCGCCGCAGCCCCTCGTTGACGCCGATGGGCGCGTCCGAGGTGGTGTCCACGCCGCCGGCGATGCCGCAGTCGATCTGCCCCAGGGCGATCTTGTTGGCCACCAGGATCGCCGCCTCAAGGCCCGTGCCGCAGGCCTGCTGGACGTCGTAGGCCGGGGTCTGCGGGGCCAGGCGGGTGCCCAGCACGCATTCGCGGGTGAGGTTGAAGTCCCGCGAATGCTTGAGCACCGCGCCGGCCACTACCTCGCCCAGGCGCTCGCCGTGCAGGTTGTAGCGCTCGATCAGGCCGTCGAGGGCACAGGTCAGCATCTCCTGGTTGCTCGCCGTGGCGTAGACGGTGTTGGAGCGGGCGAAGGGAATACGGTTGCCGCCGACGATGGCGACCCGTCGGGTCTGGGTCATGCAAGGCTCCTTGCGGGCTGAGCGGGTTCTGGCGCACAGGCTAACCTTAGCCGGTCCCGTCGCATTGGCCGCCCCGCCATGGCGCAGGTCAGCGCGGTCAATTGCGCGGAACCGGTGCCTGCGTAGAGTGGTCGGCACTTCGAGTATCCGTGCAGGAGCCCCCGTCCATGACCGATCGCTACATCGCCTTCGCCAACTCCAACGTCGGCCGCCGCCTGGTCGGCGCCTTCGGCCTGCCTGCGCCGGTACGCCTGGAACGCTGGAGCGCCGGGCGCACCCGGCCGGTGGACGGCGCCCTGTTGCTGGGCGGGGCGGGCAGCCTGGGCGAGGCCGTGCTGGGCTTCAGCCAGCGCCTGACCGACGCCGTCTACGCCGCCGTGGAGGGCCAGTACGGCCTGCCGCGCTGGACCGCCGAGCACGGCCCGAAGCTCAAGGCCATGGTGTTCGACGCCAGCGGCCTGAGCGGCTTCGAGCAACTGATCGAACTGCGCAACTTCTTCCAGGCCGCCCTCAAGGGCCTGGACCTGTGCCCCCACGTGGTCATCCTCGGGCGCGCCCCGGAATCGCTGAAAGACCCCATCGCCGCCAGCGTGCAGCGCAGCCTGGAGGGCTTCAGCCGCTCCCTGGGCAAGGAGATCCACCGCGGCGGCAACGTGCAGCTGCTGTACGTCGGCAAGGGCGCGGAAGACCAGCTCGAAGGCGCCCTGCGCTTCTTCCTTTCGCCCAAGAGCGCCTACGTGTCCGGCCAGGTGATCCGCCTTTCCGCCTACGCCGGCCAGGTGCAGGACTGGAGCCGCCCGCTGGTGGGCAAGCGCGCCCTGGTCACCGGCGCGGCCCGCGGGATTGGCGCGGCCATCGCCGAAACCCTGGCCCGCGACGGCGCCGAGGTGGTGTTGCTGGATGTGCCGCCGGCCAAGGACGCCCTCGACGCCCTGGCCGCGCGCCTGGGCGGCAAAGGCGTGGCCCTGGACATCTGCGCGCCGGACGCCGGCGAGAAGCTGGTGGAAGCGCTGCCCGAAGGCGTGGACATCGTGGTGCACAACGCCGGCATCACCCGCGACAAGACCGTGGCGAAGATGAGCGAGGCGTTCTGGAACTCGGTGATCGACGTCAACCTCAAGGCCCCGCAGGTGCTCACCCAGGCCCTGCTCGACGCCGGCAAGCTGCGCGACGACGGCCGCGTGGTGCTGCTGGCCTCCATCAGCGGCATCGCCGGCAACCTCGGGCAGACCAACTACGCGGTGAGCAAGGCCGGCCTGATCGGCCTGGCCCAGGCCTGGGCCCCGGCCCTGGGCAAGAAGGGCATCAGCATCAACGCGGTGGCCCCGGGCTTCATCGAGACGCAGATGACCGCGGCCATCCCCCTGACCATCCGCGAGGCCGGCCGGCGCATGAACTCCATGGGCCAGGGCGGCCTGCCCCAGGACGTGGCCGAGGCCGTGGCCTGGTTCGCCCAGCCGGGCAGCGGGGCAGTGAGCGGGCAGGTGTTAAGGGTGTGTGGGCAGAGTTTGCTTGGGGCGTGAGGGTGGCGATGATGTGCCGGCTTTGCCGGGGGGGATCGCGGATGAATCCGCTCCTGCACCTCCAGGGAAGCACGGCTTTTCGTAGGATGGTGTTGAGCGAAGCGATACCCATCACCACGGCAGCATGGGTATCGCAAGCTCAACCCATCCTACGAAGAGCACCTCGGCGCAAGACAGTTGCCCCTACGATCGTGCTTCCACACGATGACGCCAAACCCACCTGTAGGAGCGCGCCCTGCGCGCGATTCGCGGGCAGGGCCCGCTCCTACAAGGTTAATGCCGAACCTTCGCCCCACGCCGGACAGGCCCGCGGGGCGCGCAGCCGAGGGCCGGGGAGAGGGCGCTCTTCAGGGCAAGCACCGCAGCCACCGACAGAACAGCGTTCGCGAGCAAGCTCGCTCCTACGAAAAGCCATGCCCTCCCGTCGCGAGGTTCGCCCCTCTCAAACCTTCCCGCGCTTGCGAAACTCCACCGGCGTCTCCCCTACCCAACGCTTGAAGGCGCGGTAGAAGGTACTCGGCTCTGAGAACCCGGTACGCTCGACGATCACCTCGATACGCTCGTCGGTCTTCAGCAACAGCTCCTTGGCCAGCCGGCAACGGTAGTCGGTAACCAGGTCGTTGAAGCGCACCCCAGCCATGGCCAGGCGCTCGCGCAGGCGCCGGGCCGGCATGTCCAGGCGTGCCGCCACCTGCTCCAGGGTGGCGCCGCCGTCCACCAGCAGCTCGCCGATCAGCTCGCGCACCTTGCGCACCAGGTCCAGGCGTTCCACCTCGGCCAGTTGCCGGCGCGCCAGCGACTCGTGCATGCGCAGCAGCTCCGGCGCGGCGTGGCGCGAGGGCTTGTCCAGCACCGCGGCGTCGAAGACCAGTGCATAGCGCTCGGCGCCCAGGCGCACCGGGCAGCCGTAGACCTGTCGATAACGTTCGGCGGGGGCGCCCTCGCCGTGCATCAGCTCCACCTCATGGGGCCGGAAGTCGCCCTCGGTGAGCGCGTGGAACAGGCGGATCACCGCGCCGGCGAGCATTTCCGGGAAGTGCCGGTTGGTCCCGGCGCTGTGGCCGAGCAGCAGCACGGCGCGCTCGCCCTCCACTTCCAGGCGGGCGTTGAGGGTGTCGGAGAGCAGGCGCACGTAGCGCAGGGCGTGGCGCAGGCCTTCGCCGAAGGTGGCGCTGGAGAGGAACAGGTATTCCAGCAGCAGGCCGTGGAAGGCCGGCAGGTGCCCGGCCAGGTACAGGCCGACGTGCTCCTCGCCGCATTCCTCGGCGGCGGCCTTCCAGAACAGGTTCTGCGCGCTATGCGGGAAGCGCCCGGCCGGCAGGGCGCCCGGCGGCAGGCCAACCCGGGCGAGCACACGGTCGGGATCGCTGCCGCTGGCGCGCAGCGCGTCGATCACCGGGCGCATCAGCGCCACATCGTCGGTCAGATCGTGCATGGTATTTATTCTGGTTATCCATGAAGCGGGCCCATCTTAGGCAGCTTTCCTACCGCCTCTCAAGTAACACGCCATGGCAGCGGTCGAATTATCCACAAGCCCCATGCCAGAGCCGCCAATTGACCGGCCTGCCGCCACGCCGCCCCGCCCCGGCCAATGCCCGGCCGGGCCCGGCGGCTAAGCTGAAGGCAATACCGCTCAGGAGATTCCGAATGCCCAAAGACTGGCTGGACCTGTCCGCCCCACCCGCCCTGCCCGGCCTGTTCCTGCGCGCCGCCGTGCGCCGCGGCCTGCGCGGCCGCAGCCTGCCCACCCGCGGCGTGCGCGCGCCGGTGATGGTCGACGCCCGGCACCTGGAGCGCTACCGCCAGGTGTGCGGCTTCAGGAACGACCACCTGCTGCCGCCGACCTACCCGCACATCCTCGCCTTCGGCCTGCAGATGGGCCTGCTCACCGACGCCCGCTTCCCCTTCCCGCTGCTGGGCCTGGTGCACCTGGAGAACCGCATCAGCGTGTTGCGCCCGCTCGGCGGCCTGGGCCCGTTCCAGGCCAGCGTGCGGGTGGCCGACCTGCAGCCCCACGACAAGGGCGTGACCTTCAGCCTGATCACCCAGTTGCACGACCAGCTCGGCCTGCTCTGGGAAGGCGACAGCCGCCTGCTGTTCCGCGGCATGCGCCTGGAAGGCACGCCGCCGGAACGCGAGGGACAGCCCGAGCTGCCGCTGGAACAGATCGACCACTGGCAATGCCCGGCGGACATCGGCCGGCGCTACGCCCGGGTGGCCGGCGACTACAACCCCATCCACCTGTCGGCGGCCAGCGCCAGGCTGTTCGGCTTCCCCCGCGCCATTGCCCATGGCCTGTGGAACAAGGCGCGCAGCCTGGCGGCCCTGGGCGAGCGCCTGCCGGCGGCCGGCTACCAGGTGGAAGTGCGCTTCCAGAAGCCGGTGCTGCTGCCCTCCAGCGTCACCCTGCTGGCCAGCGAGGTGGCCCCGGCCGGGCAGTTCGCCCTGCGCGGCGAGGACGGCCTGCCGCACATGGCCGGCGCCTGGAAACCGCTCGACGCTTGATGCGACGCCGCTGAAGCCGGAAGCTATGGGGCTCCCAAGGAGCCCCCGATGAACCTCGACGAACTCACCGCGCGCCTGCACGCGATCCGCGACCACAACGATTGGAAGCGCTTCCACAGCCCGAAGAACCTGGCCATGGCCGCCAGCGTGGAAATGGCCGAACTGGTGGAAATCTTCCAGTGGCTGAGCGAGGACGAGTCGCGCCAGTTGCCCGCCGACAAGCTCGCCCACGCAGGCCAGGAGGTCGGCGACATCGTCCTCTACCTGCTGCTGCTCTGCGCCGAACTGGGCCTGGACATGGACCAGGTGGTGCGCGCCAAGCTGGCCGACAGCGAAAGGCGCTTCGTGCATGGCTGACCGGCATTTCGACGAACTGGCCACGCGCTTCGCCGAGAAGATCTACGGCGGCGCCAAGGGCGCCATCCGCCTGGCCGTGCTGCAGGCCGACCTGGCCGAAGCGCTGCCCGAGCGCCCGCTGCGCGTGCTCGACATCGGCGCGGGCCTGGGCCACATGGCGCTGTGGCTGGCCGAGCGCGGCCACCAGGTGACCCTCGCCGAACCCGCCGCGCCCATGCTCGAAGGCGCCCGCCAGCGCTTCGCCGAGGCCGGCCGCGCGGCCACCTTCATCGAAGCGCCCTGGCAGGCGCTGCTCGGCCAGTTCGACGAGCCCTACGACCTGGTGCTGAGCCACGCCGTGCTGGAATGGCTGGCCGAGCCCCAGGCCATCCTCCCCGTGCTGCATCAGCTGACCGCCCGCGACGGCTGGCTGTCGCTAGCCTTCTACAACCGCGACGCGCTCATCTACCGCAACCTGCTCAAGGGCCACTTCCGCAAGCTGCGCAAGCAGCGCTTCGCCGGCGAAGGCCAGAGCCTGACGCCGCAGCAGCCGCTGGACCCGCGCGAGCTGGA
The DNA here is from genome assembly GCF_023516765.1 of Pseudomonas sp. R3.Fl. NCBI lineage: Bacteria > Pseudomonadati > Pseudomonadota > Gammaproteobacteria > Pseudomonadales > Pseudomonadaceae > Pseudomonas > Pseudomonas sp. R3.Fl. Next base: position 4,504,479 of record NZ_JAMGSO010000001.1, on the reverse strand, counting down.
AGTGGCCATGGCGGATGCCTGGAGCATCGAGGCACGCAGCGGCGTGCGGGTGTTCCACGACTACATGCCGCAGGAGTTCCAGCACAAGGCCGAGCCCCTGGACCTGGTGGAAATGGAACTGGCCTACCGCCGCCACCCGGCCTTCGCCGGCCTGGGCCGCTACCTGCACTGGCTGTGCCGCCCGCGCGAATAGGTGCACAATCGCCCCATCACCGTCGTCGCCCGCGCCCCGGCGCGGGCGGGAGCCCCGCATGTCGCCACGCCTGATCCTGCTGCCGCTGCTCGCCGCGCTGGCCGCCTGCCAGAGCCACAACCCCTACACCAGCCAGTCGCTGCCGCCGCCCCCGGTGCCGGCCCAGGCCAGCGCCCCGGGCTTCGACCCCGGCGCCTACCCGGCCGCGCCGCCGGACTACGGCCGCTACCGCTCGTGGAACTGGACCGGCGCGCCCAGCGGCGCCACCACCTACGGCAGCTCGCTGCAGGACGCGGTCAGCGAAGGCCTCGACCAGGTCGGCCTGCGCCCGGCGCGCCCCGGCGCCGCGCCGGACCTGCGCGTGAGCGCGCGGGTCAGCAGCGAGCAGCGCACCCGCCAGGTCACCGACTACTACGGTGGCGGCTACTACGGCGGCTGGAACGATCCCTGGTACGGCGCCTCCATCCCGGTGACGCGGACCTACATAGTGCAGGTCAACGTGGTGCGCATCGAACTGTTCGACGCCCGCGACAACCACGCCGTCTGGGTGGCCTCGGCCGAATACCAGCCCAGCGGCAACCAGAGCGAACAGGCCCGCGGGCTGCGCGAGGCCGTGCGCAAGGCGCTGTCGGGCTACCCGCCGCACTGAGGCGCTTGTCCGGCTTTCCTGCCAGAAAACTGCGGAATAGGGCCGTTTCGAGACATTTCGGCACTTGCCTTTGCGCACACTCTGAGCTTCGATGAAGACTCTGTCTGGAGTATGCCGATCATGATCCGCCGCCTGCTGTTGCTGGGCCTGATGCTGGGCCTCGCCGCCTGTGAGACCGTCAACCTCAACCGCGACTACGATTCCAGCCGCGACTTCGCCGCGTACCGCAGCTGGGCCTGGGCGCAACCGGCCTTCGAATACCGCCCGGACGACCCGCGCATCAAGAGCGACCTCACCGAGCAACGCATCCGCTCGGCGGTGGCCGACCAGCTCGACCAGCGCGGCCTGCGCCCGACCCAGGGCAGCGCGGCGCCCGACGTGACGGTGCGCGCCTACCTGATCGTCGACCAGCGCCAGGACCAGGTCACCACCTACACCGGCGGCTACTGGAACGGCTATTGGGGCGGCTACTGGGGCGGCCCGGCGATGGCCGAGTCGCGCACCGTGACCTACAAGGTCGCCACCATCCAGGTCGACCTGCTCGACGGCAAGGACGGCAAGCTGGTGTGGCGCGGCAGCGGCGAGCAGATCATGCGCAGCAGCCCGCCGACCCCGGCCGAGCGCGAAGCGGCGATCCGCGAGACCGTGCAGAAGGTCCTCGCCCAGTACCCGCCGCGCGGATGAGCCTGCAGCATCGCCCCGTGGAAGCCGGCGACCTCGCCGAGGTGGCCGGCTTCGTGCGTGACGCCGACGAGCTTTTCTACGCCTACCCCAAGGCCCGCTGGCCGTTCAGCGTCGAACAGCTGGCCGCCGCCGTGGCCGAGCGCCGCGCCAGCACCCTGGCCCTGCTCGACGGCCGCGCCGCCGGCTTCGCCAACTTCTACCAGAGCCTGCCCGGCGAGTACTGCGCGCTGGGCAACATGATGGTCGCGCCCTGGGCCCGCGGGCACGGCGTGGCGCGCTACCTGATCGGCGTCATGGAAGAGCTCGCCCGGCGTGACTACGCTGCACCGCTGATGAAAATCTCCTGCTTCAACGACAACGCCGGCGGCCTGCTGCTCTACGCCGGCCTGGGCTATCGCCCGGTGGGCATCGTCGAGCGCCAGGCGCCGGACGGCCGCCGCGTGGCCCTGGTGCAGATGGAGAAAGCCCTTGGACCAGCCTGACATCCAGCGCGTGCTGATCATCGTCAGCAGCGGCCCGAGCACCCCGGCGCGCTGCGCCGCGCCCTTCTACACCGCCACCCTGCTGGCCTGCATGGACGCCGAGGTGACGCTCTTCCTCAGCGGCGAGGGCGTGCAACTGGCGCGCCAGGACGTGGTGGACAACCTCTACGCCGCCCCTGGCGGCGAGCCGCTCAGCCACTTCATCCAGCAGGCCAAGGAAGCCGGCGCGCGCCTGCTGATGTGCCGCGCCCCCGGCGTGCCCATCGACGAAAGCGCGCTGATCGGCGAAATCGACGAAATCGCCAGCGGCGGCGAACTGGCGCGGATGATCCTCGAATACAACCGGGTGCTGACCCTGTGAAACTGCATGGCCTGGAATTCCCCGACGACCTGCTCTACGCCCCGGACTACAACCTGTGGCTGCGCGAAGAAGCCGACGGCGCCGTGACCCTCGGCCTGAGCGCCTATGGCTGCGCGCTCTACGGGCAGATCTTCGCCTTCACCCCCAAGCGCGACGGCTGGCACATCGAGCACGACCGCAGCTTCGGCGTGGTGGAGTTCGCCAAGGCCGCCTCTTCGGCCCGCTGCCCGCTGGCCGGCACCCTGCTGGTAAGCAACGAGGAAGTGCAGCGCCGCCCCGGGCTGATCAACCTCGACTGCTACGGCGAAGGCTGGATGGTGCGCCTGCGCCCGGACGACTGGGCCGCCGCCAAGGCCGGCTTCGTCAGCGGCCAGGCGGCGCTGGAGGCCTTCGCCGAACGCATGCGCCTGGATGCCTTCGACCCCGAGGGCAACGACGTCCAGGCCCTGCGCCGCGACTGAGCTTAAGCCAGCCATAAGCTTCGTCGGCCTAGGCTGTGCGATCCGCAAACTCCCCCACAGAAGGAGTCCACCATGCCCCGGCTTCCCGCGCTCGTCCTCGCTCTGCTCGCCCTCTCCGGCTGCGCCGGGCAGAGCAGCTACAACCTCGGCGCCATCGAGTCGCCGGTGAAGGAATCCTTCGGCCTCGACGACGTCGAACGGCAGCCCATGATGGGCGCGCAGTTCCAGCAACAGGGCGGCTTCTCGTCCCAGCAGCAGCGCCTGCTGATGGGCCAGTAAGGGCGCCCTAGTCCACCCGGAAGCCCGCCAACTGCTGCTGTTGCTCGACCGCCAGGCGCGCCAGCTCCAGGCTCGCCGCGGCGCTCTGCTCGGCGTTCTCCACCACGCTCTGGATGCTGTCGTTGAGCTGGGTGATGTTCTGGCTGATCTCATGGGCCACCGCCGTCTGCTCCTCGGTGGCGGTGGAAATCTGCGCGTTGCCGTCGGCGATGCGGTCGATGGCATTGGCGATGTGCCGCAGCGCCTCGCCGGACTCGCGCGAATGCCGCACGCTGTCCCCGGCCCGCTCGCGGGATTCCTGCATCACGCCCACCGCCTGGCGCGCGCCGCTCTGCAGCGAATCGATCATGCCGCGGATCGACTCGGTGGCCTTCTGCGTGTTGCTCGCCAGGCTGCGCACCTCGTCGGCCACCACGGCGAACCCGCGCCCGGCCTCGCCGGCCCGCGCCGCCTCGATGGCGGCGTTGAGCGCCAGCAGGTTGGTCTGCTCGGCGATGCTCTGGATCACCCCCAGCACGCTGCCGATCTCGTCGCTCTGGCTGTGCAGGCGGTCGATCACCTCGGCGCTCTCCTGCACCGCCTGCGACAGACGCTCGATGGCGCCCAGGTTGGCCTCCACCAGCTCGGTGCCCTGATGCGCCTCGCGGCGCACGTCCTCGGCCACCCGCGCCATGTCCAGGGCGTTCTCCGCCACCTGCTGCACCGCGGCGCTCATCTCGTGCACGGCGGTGGCGACCATGGCGGTCTGGTCGCCCTGGCCGTTGGCGGCATCGCTGACCTGGGCGCTGATGGCGCTCATCTCCTCCGACGCGCTGGCCAGCTGCACCGAGGCGCCGCCCAGGTGGCGGATCAGCCGCTGGAAGTGTTCGAGCATGGTGTTGAAGGCCTGGGCGGTCTGCGCCAGCTCGTCGCGGCCCACGGCCTCGGCGCGCAGGCTCAGGTCGGAATTGCGCTGCACCGTGGCGATGGTCCGGCCCAGTTGTTCCAGCGGGCGGTTGATCGAGCGGCTGACCAGCAGGCTGAACAGCAGCATGCCGACCAGCACCACCACGGCGATGGCCACGAAGCTGGCCTTCATCGCCTGGTAACGCGCGGTGGAGGCCTGGCTCAGCCTTTCGCCCTCGCGGACCTGCAGCTGGGCCAGCTCCTCCAGCGCATCCCCCAGCGGGTCGAAGGCCGCATACAGGCGCCGGATGAAGCCGGCGTCGCTCTCGCCGCGCAGGCTGCCGTCGGTCTGCGCCTGCAGCGCGTCCACCAGCTTGTCCACCGCGGCCATGCGCGCGCGGATGCCGGCCACCATCTGCTGCTCGGCATCGGTCATCTTGCTGTCCTGCACCAGGCGCCAGGAGTCCGCGATGGTCTTGCGCGCCCCGCCGATGGCGCCGCGCAAATCGTCCACGTCGATCACCCCGGAGCGGTACTTGTGCAGCGCATCCACCATGTTCACCGCATAGGCGTTGGAGATCAGGTTGAGCCGGTTCACCGGGCGCATGCGGTCGTTGAACAGCTCGTCGAAATCATCGTTGAGCCGGTCGGCGTTGTACGCCGCCAGCGCCATCACCCCGGCCAGCACCAGCAGGGGCAGGAACGCCAGCGACAGCAGGCGGGTACGTACGCGGATCTGGTTGAGCATCGCATCTCTCCTGGGCTGCTCGAACTCGTGCGCGGACCGCACAACCGCGATCCGCTCGTCTCGGCGAATGGATCGGCCCACCCGGGAGGAACTGGACCTGAGGATTGAGTAGGAAAAATCCCGCCATTTCGAGAGATGCGTCCCAGGAAAGGGCTGCTAGGGTGAAAGAAACCCCACGCCCGGAGGCCGGATGCTCCGCCACGCCCTCGCCCTGCTCCTGCTGCTGGCCAGCCTCGGCGCCAACGCCGACCAGCCGGCGCAACCCGGCTTCGTCTACCTCGACCAGGTGCTGCAGCACGCCCATTACGAAGCGCGCTACTACAGCGGCGACAACTTCGTCGGCAGCCGCATCGACGGCTACGAAAGCCCACGGGTGATCCTCACGAAGGAAGCGGCCACGGCCCTGGCCGAGGTGGAACGCGACGTCGCCCTGAGCGGCCTGCAACTGAAACTCTTCGACGGCTACCGCCCGCAACGCGCCGTGGCCCACTTCCAGCGCTGGGCCGCAGACCTGGCCGACACCCGCACCAAGGACCGCTACTACCCGCACCTGGACAAGGCGGCACTGTTCCGCGACGGCTACATCGCCAAGAAATCCGCCCACTGCCGCGGCAGCACGGTGGACCTCACACTGGTCGATGCCAGGACCGGCCAGGAACTGGACATGGGCAGCCACTTCGACTTCTTCGGCCCCATCTCCCACCACGGCACCAACCTGATCACCGTGCAACAGACGCGCAACCGCGAAACCCTGCGCAGCGCCATGCAACGCCACGGCTTCGAACCCTACGCCAACGAGTGGTGGCACTACACGTTGAAGCAAGAGCCCTACCCCAACACCGCCTTCGACTTCCCCGTGAAATAGCTAGCGCACGCTTTTCGTAGGAGCGAGGGGGACGCCTAGTTCTTGCTCACGAACCGCCCAAACTCCGCAATCACCGGATAACACGTTCGCGAGCAAGCTCGCTCCTACAGTCAACCCCTCAACCAGGACACCCCATGACCCAGCCCCCACCTTCGACGGCCAACGCTGGAGCAACGCCGAAGCCGACCGCCACCTGATCTTCCGCAACTGGCTGCGCAGCCATCCGCATACCAGCACCTCAAGGAACGGCTCGCCGAGCAGTTCGCTACCGACCGCAAGGCCTACAAGCAAGGCAAGGACGAGCTAGTGGCACGGATACTGGGCAAGGCCCTGCACCAACGACAGGCACAGGGCAGCGACTCAGGCGGGCGGGTACAGGGAGCCAGAACGTAGGATGGGTTGAGCGCAGCGATACCCATGCGGCCGACGTTCTTGTTGATGCCGCAGAGTTGCGCAGCCCTGCGTACCGCCAGACTCTGGACCAGAGTCTCGGGATAGGCTTGCCAGAGGTGAGGTTTTCGCAGTCGCGCCATCGGTGTGCCCGTCGCTCGATATGTAAACGCTCAGCAGCCCGTGAGAAGCGTAGTTCTTCGGCCGCGACCAGGAAGCAGCGCAAGTGCCGAAGCTCCATGTCTCACCTCACCGCGTCCCGGACAAATGGCGCCGAAGAAATGGCCCCGTCACGGATTCCGGATCGCTGATCATCGCTGCGGGCAAACCCTCGAAAATGATCCGCCCGCCTTGCTTGCCTGCTCCCGGCCCCATCTCGATCAACCAGTCGGCATGAGCCATGACATCCAGGTTGTGCTCAACCACGATGACGGTGGCGCCTCGCTGCGTGAGACCGTCGAGAATGGCAAGCAGCCGATCGACATCAGACATATGCAGACCGGATGTAGGCTCGTCGAAGACGTACAGGCTGCCTTCCTCCGCCAATCTGGACGCCAGTTTCAAACGCTGGCGTTCGCCGCCGGACAGGGTGCTCAAGCGCTGTCCCAGCGTCAGATAGCCCAGCCCCACTTTGGAGAGCCGCTGCAAGGGTTCGGAAATGTCCCGGCAGGACTGGAAATGCCGCAGCGCCTGCTCCACCGATAAGGCCAGAACCTGGGCGATATTGCAGCCCAGCCAGGTGATCGCGCGTGCCGCCTCGTTGAACCCCGTGGCGCCACAGGCATCGCACGGCGTTTCCACGCTGTCCATGAAAGCAAGGTCGGTCTGGACCAGCCCCAGGCCCTTGCAGGCCGGACAAGCGCCCTGGGCATTGCTGCTGAACAGGCTGGCGGGTTGGCCGCTGGGCTTCGCAAAGCCCGCGCGAATCTCGTCGAGCACGCAGACGTAGCTTGCCACCGACGAACGCCGCGTTCCTCCCAGGCCTTTCTGATCGATCAGGATGGCCTGCGGGCAATGGCGCGGCAGCAGGCGGTTGACGAGCGTGCTTTTACCGGAGCCGGCAACGCCCGTCACTACGCTCAGCACGCCCGTGGGTATGGATACGCTGACATCGCGCAGGTTGTGCAGCGAAAGGCCATGCAAGGCGATCTGCCCCGTCGGCGCGCGCGGCTCGCGTTTCAGGGGGGTGGCCCGTCGCAGGTAACGCCCCGTCAGGGTATCGGCCTGCCGCAGACCTGCGTAGTCGCCCTGGTACACCACCTGGCCGCCATCCTTCCCGGCGCCAGGCCCCATGTCCACCACATGGTCGGCAATGGCGATGACGTCCGGGTCGTGCTCCACCACCAGGACGGTGTTGCCCTTGTCGCGTAGTCCACGCAGCAAGGTGTTGAGTTGGTGGACATCGCGCGGATGCAACCCCACGCTGGGCTCGTCGAAGATGTAGGCGATGTCGGCCAGGCTGCTGCCCAGGTGGCGAACCATCTTCACGCGCTGGGATTCCCCACCCGACAAACTGGCGGTCTCCCGGCCCAGGCTGAGGTAGTCCAGGCCGATGGCGCGCATCTGTTCCAGTCTTTCGACGATGGCTGCCAGCACCGTCGCAACGGATTCGGCGCCGATCGTCCGGATGAAGGCCAACAGGTCGGCAATCTCCAGGCTGGCGCAGTCCGCGATGGACTTGCCGTTGATCTTGCAGGACAGGATGGCCGGATTGAGCCGCGCGCCCCCACAGTCCGGGCAGCGCTGGCGTGTGATGACGCGGGCAAGCCCCTCGCGCTCGGCGGGGGTCAGGCGGCTGGGCTCATGGTCCAGATAGGCGCGCCGAAAGCGCGGAACAACACCCTGAAACCGCGCCGATGACGGCCATCCGGGCAGCGGACTGCTCACGGCAAGATCGTCGGCATACAGCAGCGTCTGCCATTCGTCCGGGCTGTAGTCGGCCAGCGGCTTGTCACAATCGAACAGGCCGGAGCAGGCATAGCGTTTCCAGCGGAACGTGCCGCGGGCAAATGTGGGGAATCGGATCGCCCCCTGGTTCAGGGACTTGCTGCAGTCGAACAGAAGGTCAAGGCCCAGCTCGTCCACCCAGCCCAGCCCCTGGCAGGTCGGGCACATCCCCTGCGGGTGATTGAACGAGAACACATTCGAGTAGCCCACGAAAGGCTGGCCCAGGCGCGAGAACAGCAGCCGCAGCAACGGCTGTATGTCGGTGGCCGTCCCTACCGTCGAGCGCGCATTGCCGCCCAGCGGTTTCTGATCGACCACGATGGATGCTGGCAGATTGCGCAAGGCGTCGGCCTGCGGCTGGCCGTAGTGCGGCAGTCGGTGTCGCACGAAGGCGCTGTGGCTTTCGTTGAGCTGGCGCTGGGACTCGGCCGCGATCGTGTCGAACACCAGTGAGGACTTCCCCGAGCCGGATACGCCGGTGAACACCGTAAGGCAGTGCTTGGGAACCTTCAGGGTGACGCTGCACAGGTTATTGTTGCGCGCGCCGATGATCTCCATGTCGCGGTACGGGGTGTGTACGGGGCTCATGGGCGCGTTTCCTGTTCGGCGTCATGCGCGGTCAATGCCGCGCTGACCTTCTCGCAAAGCTCCGTAAACATGGCCTGCTCACCGGGCGTCAGCGCGGCCATGGCGCACTGTGCCGCGTCGCGCCTGCCTGTGGCGGCGCGCACGAGGAAGTCGCGCCCTCGCCGCGTCAACGCGGTGACCTGCTCGCGACGGTCCCCGTCGCCCTGCATTTGCTCCACCAACTTGAGGTCCTTGAGCACGCGCAGGGACTTGGAGATGCCGGTACGCGCCGCGCCCAGCTTGTCACCCAGCAGCGAGGGTGTCATGGGGCCTTGCAGGCGCAGCAGTTCCAGAATGTCGTACTGGGCCCAACTCACCGCCTCGGGCGTGTAGCGGGTGCGTCGCGCCACGAGGATGCACTGGAGGTGCGAGAGTGCATTCTCCAGAGCACCGGGTTCTTCGTCAGGCTGAACTGTGGTCATGGAAATACAACAAGTTGCTTTAATGCAACTTTACTCAAGTGGATTCAGGTATATTTTACACATATGATTTCTATATGGAAATCATATGTGTAATCTGTGCTGCCTCCCCAACTGCCAAGAAACCACGCCATCGCGCACTGGGGCGGCAGCTTGCCGCCCCGGTCGCTACTCGATCGCCGGCTTCCGCGGTGCCTTCCATAGCCCTTCGGCCACGCGCTCCACAGGGATCGAGCCTGGTGCGCTACAACACCGGTGTCATCGGTATCGTTCTGCTGAACAATTACTCTACTGCCGAAGATTGAGGAGACCTCATCGCTGTCGCCCGTCAGGTTGCGGAGAAGGCCGGCATCACCACTGCCGACTTCAGCACAAGCGCCACCGAATCAAGGAACAAAGGAAGAAGCCCTAACAACGACGATGAACCTGCGCACCGGCCCGAACGTCGAACGACAGCCCCTCAGCCAGGACACCCCATGACCCAGCCCCCCACCTTCGACGGCCAACGCTGGAGCAACGCCGAAGCCGACCGCATCGAACTGGCAGAAGCCAACCCGGACTGGCCCCGGCGCTTCGCCGAGGAAGCCGATGCCATCGCCACCGCCCTGTCCCTGCCCGGCCTGAAGATCGAACACTTCGGCAGCACGGCGGTGCCCGGCCTGAAGGCCAAGCCGATCATCGACATCCTCCTGCTCCCCCCGCCCGACGCCGACTGGCAAAGCCTGGTCGCCCCGCTGGAAGCCCTCGGCTACCAATACTGGCGCGACAACCCGGCGCCGCAGCGGATGTTCTTCGTCAAGGGCATGCCGCCCCAGGGCCAGGGCAGAACCCACCACGTCCACGTCATGAACCTGGCCGACGCCGACCGCCACCTGATCTTCCGCAACTGGCTGCGCAACCATCCGCAGGACGCGGCGGAATACCAACGCCTCAAGGAACAACTGGCAGAACGCTTCCCCACCGACCGCGAGGCCTACACGCAAGGCAAGGACGAGTTGGTGGCCCGGATACTGGGCAAGGCCCTGCAAGAGGGCCGCGACTCAGGTGGACCGGTACAGGGAGCCAGAACGTAGGATGGGTTGAGCGCAGCGATACCCATGCGGTCACGGTGATGGGTATCGCTACGCTCAACGCCATCCTACGCAGTGCAATGCCTGCGGGTTCGCCACTAGAATCCGCCCATCCCCCAGGACTCGGTGAACCTCATGAAGAAATGGATTCTGCTGATCGCCCTCGCCCTGCTCGCCTGGCAGTACATGGACAACCCGTCCTGGCAGAACCATTTCTCCCGCTCAAAGCCGGCCCCGATGAGCGTCGCGGATGATGCCGACGAACCGACCACCGACCTGATGCCGCCGGCGGCAAGCACCACACCCGCCAGCCCTGCTCTCAATGTCCGCTGCGATGGCCGCAAGTACTGCTCGCAAATGACCTCCTGCGCCGAGGCCAAGGCGTTTCTACGCAGTTGTCCGGGGATGAAGATGGATGGGGACGGGGATGGGATTCCCTGTGAGGAACAGTGGTGCAGGATGTAGCGTGATTGGGCCGGGCAACCAACGCCAGGCCGGGGCGTGAACCCATGCCGCCAATGATGGGTATCGCTGCGCTCAACGCCATCCTACGGGTGCGGCAGCCAAACGTTCGTTCCCAGCCGGCCTCCTTACGAGTCGGATGAGCCCGCGCACGCCCCAGGAGAGGAGCTTCGATCAGCCCTCTCCTCTTCATAGCCAGGGCTCGTCTGGCCAATCTCTGGCATTACCTCCCCCGTCAAAATCCACCAGCGAAACTGAGGAAATACCTTGGCGATGGCCAGGATTTCCTCTTCCTTGATCTCCCGGTTTTTCGAAGGGTTCTTCAGGTTGCTCCAGGTGTACCGGCTAATGCCTGTCATTTCCTCAAGCTTGGGGAGGCGTATGTCTGTCCACGAGAGAATGGTTATGACGCGCTCTTTGATCATAAGAAATTCATCTATATAAGCTATAGCCAAAATGACTCAAGCCAAATAAGATCAATTTCGACTAGAGCTAAATTGACTCGAGTTAAATCAAAACACCACCTCGCATAGTGCAGTAAAGGCTGAGCATGTGGAAGTACTCACAGCCTGGTCGCACTAGGCATCTCACGGATGAAATTCGCGATGATCAAATTCGACGCTTCTACTGCCATGGCTATGTTGGGCAAGACCATCGATGTGGACGTTCCCCTGCATGAGGCACCCTACCGGGAAAGCTACCGCGTGCGCATCGTAGGGGTAGCACTGACGCTGGAGGATGAACGCCCCTACTTCCTGGTCCGCGATCCAAAAGACCCACGACGTTTTCCGGAAGAATTGCTATGGAGCGATATCCACAGCCTGCAAGTAATCGACGACGAGACGCCAGCCAGCGAAACCTGAAAGTTATCGCAGCGAAGACAGAATAATCGGAGGGAAGTGGCGGAAGGCAGTGAGAGTCGAACTCACCCAGGAACGGCTGCCGTCCCCCACCGGGTTTGAAGCCCGGCCACGCCACCGGGCGTGATTGCCTTCCGTGTTGGCTTGCGCCTTTGCGCCAGAGAGTGGCGCTTGGATGTTGCCATCTTTGTGTCGACGCTGGCCACAGCCTGCGGTTGTCATACCTCCGAATTTTCCGTGGCCTGCAGCGCCAACGCCGAATCCTCCCGAACCCTCCGCTCATTGCCGAACCGCCGGGTAAAGCCGATGCGGTCGAAGTATTCCAGTAGCTGGATGCTGCGCTTGCGGCCTATGCCGATGCGGTCGCGGAAGGCGGCGGCACGGATCAGGCCTTGTTCGGCGTGGAGTTGCAGGGCTTGTCGGGCCAGTTGGCGGAGGGTTTCGTCGGGGTAGAACAGGTCTTTCACCACCTGGTGCAGTTGGCCGAGGCGGGCGAGTTTGCGCAGCAGCAGGCGCATGGCGGCTTCGTCGACCTGCAGTTCGCGGGCCAGGTCGCGGGTCCAGGGCGGGTCGTAGGCGCCGGCTTGCAGCAGGGGGCGGATGCGTTCGCGCAGGGCTTCGTCTTCGGCGCCCAGCTGTACGCGGTGGTTCGGCAGGTGCAGCCAGGGGCCGCTGCTTTCCACGGTTTTGCTGGCCAGGGCCTGTTCCAGCAGGGCGATGAAGATCGGGCGTTCCAGTTGCGCGAAGGCGTAGCGGCGCAGGCGGTCGCGGTCGGGGCCGAGTTCGTCGGGTTGTTCGGCGTGGAAGCGGGCCAGGGCTTGCAGCAGGTGTTCGCCCAGGGCTTGCCAGCGTTCGGCGGTGAACAGGCGCGGGCCGCCGCGGGTGGGGATTTCCACCAGTTCGGCGGGCAATTGCCAGCTTGCCCGGGGGCGGTTGAACTGGCGGGCCAGCAGTTTGGGGTCCAGGCCGTTGTCGGCGTGTTGCAGCAGCACCGGCAGGGCCTGTTCCAGGCCTTCGCCGCGCAGGGCCTGGAGTTGTGCCAGACGCTCCGGGCTGCGGCGGTTGCGGGCCGGGGCGAAGGGGTCGAGCACGCGGCCGCCGCCGAGGGTGCGTTGGGCGGATTGGTCGCGCAGCACCAGGCGGTCGCCGTGCACGGTTTGCACGGGAGCGTTCAGCACGAGCTGCGCGAAGGCTCTTTCGCCCGGCGCCAGGCGTTCGTCTTCCAGCAGGGCGACGCGGCCGGTCACGTCCTGGGCGCCCAGGTGCACGTGCAGCGGCGCCCAGTGGGCCAGGGCGCGGGGTTCGCCGGGGAGCAGTTGCAGGTTGATGTCGATGCGGGTGGTGGGCGCGTGCAGTTCCGGCGCCAGCAGCCAGTCGCCGCGCTTCACCTGGTCCGGGCCCAGGCGTTCGCCGGCGATGTTGACCGCCACCCGCTGGCCGGCGTGGGCCTGCTCGGCGGCACGGTTCTGGGCGTGCAGGCCGCGCACGCGCACCGGGCGGCCGGCGTTGCCTAGAAGGAGTTCGTCGCCCACCTTCACGCTGCCGGAGAAGGCCGTGCCGGTGACCACCAGGCCGGCGCCGCTGACGCTGAAGGCGCGGTCCACGGCCAGGCGGAAGCCTCCTTGGCTGGAGCGCTCATGGACCTCGCGGGCGGCCTTGGCCAGGACCTGGCGCAGGGCGTCCACGCCCTCCCCCGTGACGCTGGAAACCGGGTAGATCGGCGCGCCGGCCAGCGGCCCAACAGCCAGCAGGCTTTCCACTTCGGCGCGGGCCTCGGCCAGGCGCTGCGGGCTGACGCGGTCGGCCTTGCTCAGGGCCACCAGGGCGCGGGGGATGCCGAGCAGTTCGACGATGGCCAGGTGCTCGCGGGTCTGCGGCATCACGCCGTCGTCGGCGGCCACCACCAGCAGCACCAGGTCGATGCCGCTGGCGCCGGCCAGCATGTTGTGGACGAAGCGCTCGTGGCCGGGCACGTCGATGAAGCCGGTCAGCGCGCCGTCGCCGAGGTCGGCGTAGACGTAGCCCAGGTCGATGGTGATGCCGCGTTCGCGCTCGGCCGGGCGGCGGTCGCCTTCCACGCCGGTGAGCGCGCGCAGCAGGGCGGTCTTGCCGTGGTCGATGTGCCCGGCGGTGCCGACGATCAAGCCTCGCCCTCCGCCAGCAGCGGCAGTTGCGCGAGGAAGGCGGCCTCGTCGTCGAGCTGGCGCAGGTCGAGCCACAGGGTGTCGTCGTCGATGCGCCCGAGCACCGGGATCGGCAGGCCGCGCAGGCGTTCTTCCAGTTCGCGCAGGGCGCGGCCGCGCAGGCGTTTGTTGCTTTGCGGACGCAGCGCCAGGGCGGCGCTGGGCAGACGCGCCACCGGCTGGGCGCCGCTGCCGATCATGCCCAGGGCGGCTTCCGCGCTCACCGCCCAGTTGGCGCCCAGTTGTACGGCGAGCAGCGGTGCCAGGCGCGCGGCCTGGGCCTGGATGTCGGCTTGCGGGCGGCTGAGCAGGCGCAGGGTGGTGAGGCGTTCGGCCAGCCGGTCGGGGTCGCGGTACAGGCCGAGCACGGCTTCCAGCGCGGCGAGGGTCAGCTTGTCCACGCGCAGGGCGCGCTTGAGCGGGTTCTTCTTGATCCGCCCGATGAGTTCCCTGCTGCCGAGGATGAGCCCGGCCTGGGGGCCGCCGAGGAGTTTGTCGCCGCTGAAGGTGACGATGTCGGCGCCGTCCTTCAGGGCTTCCTGCACGGTCGGTTCCTTGGGCAGGCCCCAGCGCGTCAGGTCGACCAGGGTGCCGCTGCCCAGGTCTTCCAGCAGCGGCAGGCCGTGGGCGTGGGCGATGCCGGCGAGGTCGCGGGTGGCGACGCTGGCGGTAAAGCCCTGCACGCTGTAGTTGCTGGTGTGCACGCGCATGAGCAGGCCCGAGCGCGGGCCGATGGCGGCTTCGTAGTCCTTGGCGTGGGTGCGGTTGGTGGTGCCGACCTCGACCAGTTTCACCCCGGCGCGGGCCATGATGTCGGGGATGCGGAAGGCGCCGCCGATCTCGATCAGTTCGCCGCGGGAGATGATGCCTTCCTTGCGCGCGCCCAGGCTGTTGAGCGCCAGCAGCACGGCGGCGGCGTTGTTGTTGACCACGGTGACCGCCTCGGCGCCGGTCAGCTCGCGGATCAGCCCGGTGATGAGGTCGTCGCGGTCGCCGCGCCTGCCGCTGGCCAGGTCGAATTCCAGGTTGAGCGGGTAGCGCGCAGCCATTGTGATGGCTTCGATGGCTTCTTCCGGCAGCAGGGCGCGGCCGAGGTTGGTGTGCAGCACGGTGCCGGTGAGGTTGAACACCCGCCGCACACGGCTGGCGTGGTGCGCGGCCAGGCGTTCGCCGGCGCGGCCGGCGAGCACCGCTTCGCTCAGTTCCACGGCGGCGAGCTGGCCGTGGCGGGCCGGCTCGCGCAGTTCGTCGAGCAGGTCGCGCAGGGTGCCGAGCAGGGCTTCGCGGCCGTAGCGCTGTTGCAGGGGAGCGCAGGCCGGGCTGCGCAGCAGGCGGTCGATGGAGGGCAGGCGGGCGGAGGTCATGCGCGGTCCTGTCTGGTGCTTCGAGGGTTGGGGAGGCGATGGGTATCGTCGCGGGCTCCTCAACCCATCCTACGGGGGTCTGGATGCAGTCTAGGTCAGTCTGCGCCGCCGGGTGACAGCAGCAGGTTGGGCGCGCTGCGCAGGTAGCCTTCCTCGGCCAGGCGGATGTCCAGGGCCAGGCTGGCGAGGTCGTCGGCCTGGGGCTCGGCGGCTTCGTCGTGCTCCAGGTAGCACTGCTTGAGGTAGGCCTGGCAGTTGGGGCAGACCTCGGCGCGCAGCGGGGCATGGATGACCTCGCGGCTGTCGCTCTGCTCCGACAGGTAGAACAGGCCCTTGCTCTGTCGGCAGTGGCTGCACTTGATGCGCACGTAGTGCCACTGGCAGGAGCACAGCGAGCAGGCCAGGTAGCGCAGGCCGTTGTACTTGCCGCGATTGTGGATGACGCCGGCCACCGGCGGCGAGCCGCAGGCCGGGCAGAGGGTCTGTTCCTCGCGCTCGCTGAGCAGGCCTTCGGGCAGGCGCAGCAGCCAGTGGCTGAAGGCGACCTGCAGGGTGGCGCCGAGGAAGGGCACCAGGGCCGCCGGCAACAGGTCGAACTGACCGTTGAGCAGGGCCAGGGCCCAGGCCTTGCGCTGGCCGGCGTCGGCCTTGCGCAGTTGCTGCAGGGCATCGGCGATGGGGCTGGCCGGGCTGGTGGCGAAGGCCTGCAGCAGCGGGTCGAGCAGCGCCAGCCAGGCGCCTTCGCGCACCAGCACTTCGAAGCCCAGCGGCGGCATGCCGTGTTCGACGCTGCGGCGCAGGGCGGCTTCGTCGGGCATGGGCAGCGGCGGTGGGTTGTCGAGCAGGTGTTGCTGGATGTCGCACAACTCGGCCAGCAGGCTCAGGTAGTCGCCCAGGGGGTGGCCTTCGGCGAGCTGGCGCAGGCGCTGGCCACGCAGGGTGAAGAGCTGTGGCGCGGGCAGCTTGAGGAACGGGGGGATGTTGGCGGCGGCTTCGATCTGGCCGGGTTCGAGGATTTGGCCTGGCACGCAGGACTCCTTTGCGATGGGCTTTGGAGAGGGAGTGAAGGCCGAGCCCTGGGCCGGCGTGGGTTCCCTCTCCCTAACCCTCTCCCTGAAGGGAGAGGGGATTGTTCGGTGTATGGGTGGATGCCGTGCCCATGAGGGTTCGCGAGCAAGCTCGCTCCTGCAGGAGGGCAGATCGGTCAGTGGCCCTCGCCCTTGTCCACGCTTTTCAGCCAGGCGGCGTGGTGCTTGCGGGCCCAGGCGCGGCTGACCCAACCATAGAGCATCGCGCCCATGGAGCCCTTGACCCAGATGCCGGCATAGATGTGCACGATGATGCTGCTGATCAGCACGAAGGCGGCGAAGGCGTGCAGCAGCGCGGACAGGCGAATGACCTCGATGCCGAACCAGGCGCTGAAGTACTGGCGCCAGATCACCAGGCCGGTCACCAGCAGCGCCAGCATGCACAGCAGCAGGACCCAGAACAGCAGCTTCTGCCCGGCGTTGTAGCGGCCCACCGCGGGGAGGTTCTCCTCGTGGTTGCCGACCACGTCGCGCCACTGCTTCAGCCATTGCACGTCGCTGCGGTCGAGCAGGTTGTGGTGGGCGAAGCGCAGCACCAGGCCGAGGAAGAACACGAACATCGCCAGCCCCAGGAAGGGGTGCAGGATGCGCGTCCAGGGCCCGCCGCCGAACAGGCTGCTGAGCCAGAACAGCGCCGGGTGGAACAGCGCCAGCCCCGACAGGCCGGCGAGGATGAAGAAGATCGCCACCAGCCAGTGGTTGCTGCGCTCGTTGGCGGTATAGCGTTGGATGTCTTTTTTCATGCTGGGCTCCTCTGAGGGCCGACGAGCGCCCTCTCCCCAACCCTCTCCCCGACGGGAGAGGGGGCTGTTCGGTGCATGGGCTCAACGCGGGTCGCGCGGGTCATAGCGGTGCACCGAAGGGTCGACCTTGTGTACCGGCGCCTCCGGGTCCGGCCCCGGCTGCTCATCCTCTTCCGTGCGGTTGGGGCCGATGCGGGTGTAGTGGAAGAACCCGGCGAGCACCACCGCGCCCATGGCCAGCAGGCCCAGCGGCTTGGTGATGCCCTTCCACAGGCTGACCATCGGGCTGATGGCCGGCTTGTCGGGCAGGCCGGCGTACAGCGAGGGCTGGTCGTTGTGGTGCAGCACGTACATCACGTGGGTGCCGCCGACGCCTTCGGGGTCATACAGCCCGGCGTGCTCGAAGCCGCGCGACTTGAGGTCCTCGATGCGTTCGGCGGCGTGCTCCTTCATGGCGTCCTTGGTGCCGAAGACGATGGCGCCGGTGGGGCAGGTCTTCACGCAGGCCGGCTCCATGCCCACGCTCACGCGGTCGGAACACAGGGTGCACTTGTAGGCCTTGTGGTCCTTCTGCGAGATGCGCGGGATGTTGAACGGGCAGCCGGTGATGCAGTAGCCGCAGCCGATGCAGTGGTCCTGGTTGAAGTCGACGATGCCGTTGGCGTATTTCACGATCGCCCCTGGGCTCGGGCAGGCCTTCAGGCAGCCCGGCTCGGCGCAGTGCATGCAGCCGTCCTTGCGGATCAGCCATTCAAGGTTGCCGTTGGGGTTCTCGTGCTCGGTGAAGCGCATCACCGTCCAGGAGTCGGCCGTCAGGTCCAGCGGGTTGTCGTACACCCCGTGGTTGTGGCCCACCTCGTCGCGCAGCTCGTTCCATTCCGAGCAGGCCACCTGGCAGGCCTTGCAGCCGATGCACTTGGACACGTCGATGAGCTTGGCCACTTCCTGCTGGTTGCGCACCGAGGGCATCGGCGTGGTGGTGGCCGAACGGGCACTGATGTCTTGCGTGCTCATGCCTCACCTCCGCTGATTTTCTCGACGTTGACCAGGAACGACTTGAACTCCGGCGTCTGCGTGTTCCCGTCGCCGACGAAGGGCGTCAGGGTGTTGGTCAGGTAGCCGTTGCGCGCCACCCCGGCGAAGCCCCAGTGCAGCGGGATGCCGACGTGGTGCACGGTCTTGCCGTCGACCTGCAGCGGGCGGATGCGCTTGGTCACCACCGCCACGGCCTTGATGTAGCCGCGGTTGGAGGAGACCTTCACGCGGTCGCCGGCAGCAATCCCCAGTTCCTTGGCCAGTACCTCGCCGATTTCCACGAACTGCTCCGGCTGGGTGATAGCGTTCAGCCGGCAATGCTTGGTCCAGAAGTGGAAGTGCTCGGTGAGGCGGTAGGTGGTGGCCGCGTAGGGGAACTCGTCGGCCTTGCCGAAGACTTCCATATCGTTCTTGAACACCCGCGCGGCCGGGTTGCTGGTGGCCTTGGGGTTGTCCTTGTGCAGCGGGTTGATGCCGATGGGCGTCTCGAACGGCTCGTAGTGCTCGGGGAAGGGCCCCTCGGCCATCTTGTCCACGGCGAAGAAGCGCGCCACCCCCTCGGGGTTCATGATGAACGGGTTCATGCCCGCTTCCGGCGGCACGTCGGGCTTGTAGTCGGGCACGTCGGTGCCGCCCCAGGCCTTGCCGTTCCACCACACCAGGCGTTTCTTCTCGGGGTCCCACGGCTTGCCGGCAAGGTCGGCCGAGGCGCGGTTGTAGAGGATGCGCCGGTTGGCCGGCCAGGCCCAGGCCCAGCCGAGGGTCTGGCCCATGGCGTAGGGGTCGGCGTTGTCGCGGCGGGCCATCTGGTTGCCCTGCTGCGTCCAGGAACCGGCGAAGATCCAGCAGCCGCTGGTGGTGCTGCCGTCGTCGCGCAGCAACGCGAAGCCGGGCAACTGCTCGCCGGCCTTGGCCAGGACCATGCCGTTCTTCGGGTCAACCAGGTCGGCCAGGGCCTTGCCGTTGTACTCCTTGGCCAGCTCTTCGGGGCTCGGCTCGTCCGGGCGCAGGTAGGGCCAGTCGAGGCCGAGGATGGCGTCGGGGAACTTGCCGCCCTCCTTCGTGTACAGCTCGCGCAGGCGGTGGTACAGCCCGGCCATGATGGCGATGTCCGGGCGCGCCTGGCCCGGCGGCTCGCCGCCCTTCCAGTGCCACTGCAGCCAGCGCCCGGAGTTGACGATGGAGCCGTCCTCCTCGGCGAAGCAGGTGGTGGGCAGGCGGATCACCGTGGTCTGGATGGCCTGGGTGTCGACGTTGTTGAAATCGCCGGCGTTGCGCCAGAACTCCGAGGTCTCGGTGGCCAGCGGGTCCATGATCACCAGCCACTTGAGCTTGGCCAGCGCGGCGCCGACCTTGCCCTTGTTGGGGAACGAGGCGATGGGGTTGAAGCCCTGGCAGAAGTACCCGTTGACCTTGCCCTGGTACATCATGTCGAACACCCGCAGCACGTCGTAGCCGGCGCCGGGCATGTCGAGCTTGGGCAGCCAGTCGAAGCACCAGTTGTTCTCCGCCGTGGCGGCCTTGCCGAACCAGGACTTCATCAGGCTGACGTGGAACTTGCTGTAGTTCTGCCAGTAGGACAGTTGCCCCGGGCGCAGCGGCTTGGCGGTGCGCTTGGCGATGTAGGCGGCGTAGTCCTGCTCGGCGTCCATGGCCAGGGTCAGGTAGCCGGGCAACGAGTTGGACAGCAGCCCCAGGTCGGTCAGGCCCTGGATGTTGGAGTGCCCGCGCAGGGCGTTCATGCCGCCGCCGGGCATGCCGATGTTGCCCAGCAGCAGCTGCACCATGGCGCCGGTGCGGATCATCTGCGCACCCACCGAGTGCTGCGTCCAGCCCAGGGCGTACATGATGGTCATGGCCTTGCCGGGGGCCGAGGTCTCGGCGATCTCGGCCCAGACCTTGAGCATCATGTCCTTGGGCGTGCCGCAGATGTTGCTGACCACGTCCGGCGTGTAGCGGCTGTAGTGCTGGCGCAGCAGGTTGAACACGCAGCGCGGGTGCTGCAGCGTGGGGTCGACCTTGGCGAAGCCGTCCTCGCCGCGCTCGTAGTTCCACGCGGACTTGTCCGGGTAGCTGCGCTTCTCGGCGTCGTAGCCGTTGAACAGGCCGTCCTCGAAGCCGAAGCCTTCCTGCACGATGAAGGCGGCGTCGGTGTAGTGCTCGACGTATTCCTTCTGGTACTTGCCGTTCTCGATCAGGTAGCTGATCAGGCCGCCGAGGAAGGCGATGTCCGTCCCCGTGCGGATGGGCGCGTAGTAGTCGGCCACCGAGGCTGAGCGGGTGAAGCGCGGGTCCACCACCAGCAGGCGCGCCTTGTTGTGCGCCTTGGCTTCGGTCACCCATTTGAAGCCGCAGGGGTGCGCCTCGGCCGCGTTGCCGCCCATGATGAGGATCAGATCGGCATTCTTGATGTCGGTCCAGTGGTTGGTCATGGCTCCACGGCCAAACGTCGGGGCAAGACTTGCCACCGTCGGGCCGTGTCAGACACGCGCTTGGTTATCGAACCCCAGGATGCCGAGGGAACGCACCACCTTGTGGGTGATGTAGCCCGCTTCGTTGGAAGACGCCGAGGCGGCCAGGAAGCCGGTGGTCAGCCAGCGGTTCACCGTCTGGCCCTGGGCGTTCTTCTCGATGAAGTTGGCGTCGCGGTCGTCCTTCATCAGGCGGGCGATGCGGTCCAGCGCCTCGTCCCACTCGATGCGCTTCCACTCGCCGGAGCCGGGCTCGCGGATCTGCGGGTACTTCAGGCGGTTGGGGCTGTGGACGAAGTCCAGCAGGCCCGCGCCTTTCGGGCAGAGGGTGCCGCGGTTGACCGGGTGGTCGCCGTCGCCCTCGATGTGGATGATGTTCTGGGTGACGTTCTTGGCCGCGTCGCCCTGGCTGTACATGAGGATGCCGCAGCCTACCGAGCAATAGGTGCAGGTGTTGCGGGTCTCGGTGGTGCGTTCGAGCTTGAAGTGGCGGATCTGTTCGGCGAAGGCCTCCGGGGGCGCCATGCCGAGGGCCGCAAGGCTTGATCCTCCAAGGCCGACGGCGGCGACCTTGAAGAATTGCCGACGGTTCATATCCATCGTGCGTCTCCTGATCAGGCAAAGGGCGCCCAGTACCTGGCCAGGCGCCTCTGTTTAAAAGATAGCCAACCTGACGCATTGCGCCAGGCAGCGCCATCAGGCGCGGGCGATCACTCTGCCTGAAAAGACCGATTCGCTTCCCTGACCCGGGTCAGCGCGCGGGGGCGGATCAGCGGAAATAGAGCAGTACCTGCAGGTCGGCGCGCGAGGGATAGGAGCAGATCAACTGGCCGTCATCGCCCAGGCAGGAGGGCTGCAGGTCCTGGTTGACGCTCTCGTGCAGGCCCAGCAGGAGCAGGCCCAGCAGCGCGGCGAGCAGGTAGTGGCGGTAGTGCCGCAGGTGCTTTCTTCTTGTGCTGTTCATGACAACCTCCCGCGCAAGCCTGTCAGGGAACCGGGGGCGGCGAAAGCTGCCACCCCGCCGTTCCAGTGTGTGCCCGCTGCGCCAGCTGTCAAGCACGGCGGCTTGGCCCAAATGCCCGCGGCAGCCGTCAGCCGGGCCGTTCACCGGCGCCGCGCAACTTCCTATGGTGCGCTCATCGCCCTGCCGACGAAGCCAGCATGCACGCCACCGACGCCAGCCCCTACCCTCACCTGCTCGCCCCGTTGCGGATCGGCCCGCTGCAGCTGCGCAACCGCGTGGTCATGGGCTCCATGCACACCGGCCTGGAGGACCGCCTGTGGGACTTCGGCAAGCTCGCCGCCTACTACCGCGAGCGCGCCCGCGGCGGCGTGGGGCTGATCATCACCGGCGGCTTCGCGCCCAACCGCGAGGGCTGGCTGCTGCCGCTGGGCAGCGACCTGACCGGCAGCCTGCAGGTACCGGCGCATCGCCGCTTGACCCAGGCGGTACACGCCGAGGGCGGGCGCATCCTGCTGCAGATACTCCACGCCGGGCGCTACGGCTACCACCCGCTGGTGGTCTCGGCCTCACCGCTCAAGTCGCCGATCAGCTGGTTCGCCCCGCGCGAACTGTCCGAACGCGGCATCGCCCGCACCATCGCCGCCTTCGGCCGCTGCGCGCGCCTGGCCCGCGCCGCCGGCTACGACGGGGTGGAAATCATGGGCAGCGAGGGCTACCTGCTGAACCAGTTCCTCTGCCCGCGCGGCAACCGCCGCCAGGACCGCTGGGGCGGCAGCCTGGAGAACCGCATGCGCCTGGCGCTGGAGATCGTCCGGCGCATCCGCCGCGCGGCGGGCGAGCGCTTCGTCATCGGCTACCGCCTGTCGCTGCTCGACCTGGTGGAAGGCGGCAACACCTGGGACGAGGTGCGCCAGGTGGCGCTGGCGCTGCAGGAGGCCGGCGTCGATGTGCTCAACAGCGGCTTCGGCTGGCACGAGTCGCGGGTGCCGACCATCGTCACCTCGGTGCCGCGCGCGGCCTTCGCCGAGGTGACCGCGCGCCTGCGCCGCGAACTGCGCATCCCGCTCATCGCCAGCAACCGCATCAACACCCCGGAACTGGCCGAGGCGCTGCTCGCCAGCGGCCAGGCGGACCTGGTGTCCCTGGCCCGGCCGCTGCTGGCCGATCCGCAGTTCGTGCAGAAGGCCGCCGCCGGCCAGCCCGGGCGCATCAACACCTGCATCGCCTGCAACCAGGCCTGCCTCGACCACGCCTTCGCCAATCGCCGCGCCAGTTGCCTGGTCAACCCGCGCGCCGCCCACGAGACCGAGCTGCGCTACCGCAAGGCGCGCCAGCCCAAGCGCATCGCGGTGATCGGCGCCGGCCCCGCCGGGCTCTCGGCGGCCTGCGTGGCGGCCGAGCGCGGCCACCGCGTCAGCCTGTTCGAGGCCAGCGGCGCGATCGGCGGACAGTTCAACCTGGCCCGGCGCATCCCCGGCAAGGAAGAGTTCGGCGAAACCCTGCGCTACTTCGCCGTGCGCCTGGCCGAGCTGGGCGTGGACCTGCAGCTGAACCGGCATATCGCCCGCGGTGAGCTGCAAGGGCAGTTCGACGAGGTGATAGTCGCCACCGGCATCCGCCCGCGAGCGCTGAAGCTCCCGGGCATCGAGCATCCCAAAGTGCTCGGCTACCTCGACGTGCTGAACGGCGCGCCGGTGGGCCGGAAGGTGGCGCTGATCGGCGCCGGCGGCATCGGCTTCGACGTCGCCAGCTTCCTGCTCGCCGAACGCGAAGGCCCGCAGCCGCTGGGCCAGTGGCTGGGCGAATGGGGCATCGACCTGGACAACAGCACACCGGGCGGGCTGCGCAGGCCCACGCCGATCACGCCGAAACGCCAGCTTTGGCTGCTGCAGCGCAAACCGGGCACGCCCGGCGCCGGCCTGGGCAAGACCAGCGGCTGGGTCCACCGCGCTCACCTGAGGCACCACCAGGTGCGGATGCTGGGCGGCGTGGAATACCTGCGCATCGACGACGCCGGCCTGCACATCCGCATGGACGGCCGCGAACAGTGCCTGGCGGTGGACAACGTGGTGATCTGCGCCGGCCAGGAGCCGCTGCTGGAACTGCACCCCACCCAGGCCGCGGAGAACCTGCGCCACCACATCATCGGCGGCGCCCGCCTGGCGCGCGAGCTGGATGCCAAGCGGGCGATCAGGGAGGGGGCGGAGTTGGGGGCGCGGTTGTGAGGGGTGTTCTGTTGGGGGGTTTGGTGCGGTTCCGCAAAGCGCCCTCTCCCTAACCCTCTCCCTGAAGGGAGAGGGGACCGTTCGGCAGAAACGGGCACCAAGCAGTCAGCCGGAAACACCTCTATGTTTCCCGGCTAAAACCTTATTCCCAGCCGGCACGGACAAGCCCCCTCTCCCTTCAGGGAGAGGGCTGGGGAGAGGGAGCGGAGGTCGGCGTAATGCCAATGCATCCGGGAGACCCCATTCGCGAGCAAGCTCGCTCCTACGAGAAGCGGCGCCATCCTACAAGCATCTCGGCTCAGGAAGCTGTAATCTATTAGATTACAGTCCGCCGATGATCAGGAGCTTCCGCCACAAGGGCCTGCGTGCCCTTTACCTGCACGGGGATCATCGCGGCGTCAGGGCTGACCATGTGTCCAGGCTGCTGCGCATCCTTGCTGCCCTGGATGCCGCCAAGGACCCCAGGGAAATGGACCTGCCCGGTTATCGCCTGCATGGGCTGAAAGGCACGCTGCGGGGCTACTGGTCCGTCAGCGTCTCCGGCAACTGGCGGGTGATCTTCCGCTTCGAAGGCACCGACGCGGAACTGCTGGACTACCTCGACTACCACTGAGCGGAGGGCTCGCCATGGCCATGCACAACCCACCCCACCCGGGCGAAATCCTGCGCGAGGATGTTTTGCCGGCCCTGTGCCTGTCGGTCACCGCGCTGGCCGCGCACCTGGGTTTCAGCCGGCCGCACCTGTCCAAGGTGCTGCATGGCCGCGCGCCCATCAGCGCCGACCTGGCCTGGCGCCTGGAACAGGCCGGCCTGTCCAGCGCCCGGCACTGGCTGGCGATGCAGGCCGCCTACGACCTCTGGCAGGTCAGCCAGCAACCCCATCCACCGATCCCCCGGCTGCAGGCAGTGGCATAAAGCGGGAAATCCCGAGGCCCCTTCGTAGGAACAATTATCTGCCGGCTGCACCAGGTGCATTTCGTAGGATGGGTTGAGCCTGCGAAACCCATGCGGTCACGGTGATGGGTATCGCTTCGCTCAACCCATCCTACAGGCTACGAAAAGCAGCGGCGCCTACAAGTGGCGTAGGGCGTATAACCGTTCGCGGTTATACGCCGCCTGACCTTGGCCCCAAACACGCTCCGCGTTCAACCTCGAAGCGCCCGCCCCAAACTTCACGGCGAAAACCCCATCGTCCAAGGCAGCTCCTCCGACTCCAGCAATGCCTTGATCGCCCCCAGGTCCTTCGCCACCCACTGCGCATCGCGTTCGAAGGCGGCGTCGTCCATCGCCGGCTGGCGCAGCAGGGTCAGCTGCAGTTCGCAGCCGTCGCCGTTGGCGATCAGGCGCAGGGGGATGTGGATGGGCGGGGCGTCTTCGGGCAGCACGTCGTGGTCCAGCACGCCGAACGGGTTGCGCGGCGAGAAGCGCACCCGCAGCGGCCCCTGCGGCGTTTGCGCCAGCCAGTGGTCGGCGTCCAGCGGTTCGATGGCGCTGCACAGGCCCGAGGCCCAGCGCGGGAAATTGCGCGGCTCGGCGAGGAAGTCGTAGGCCACCTGCCAGGGGCGCTCGATGCGCGCGGCCAGGGTGCGGGAAGCGGAGGTGCCCATGGTTTCTCTCCTGGGAAGCGGGAGCGCTGCTCCGGTCTGGTGCATACTAGCCGGCTGTCCTTTTCGCTTCGACTGCCAAGGAGTACCCCATGCCCACGCCGCCCTGGTGGATGTTCGTCCTGCCGCTGATCGCCGGTACCTGCCTGCCGCTGCAGGCGGGCATCAACGGCCAGTTGGCCAAGCAGGTGTCCAGCGTGCTGGCCGCCGCGCTGATCTCCTTCTTCGTCGGCACCCTCGGCCTGCTGGTGCTGACCCTCGCCAACCGCGAGTTCCCCGGCGTGCCGGCACTGCGTTCGCTGCACTGGTGGCACTGGTGCGGCGGCTTCCTCGGCATGTTCTTCATCTTCATCGCCGCCTTCGCCGCGCCGCGGGTCGGCGCCCTGCTGTTCATGGTGCTGGTGCTGGCCGGCCAGCTGGGCATGGCCATGGCGCTCGATCACTTCGGCTGGGCCGGCTTCAGGGAGAACCCCATCAGCGCCCTGAAGCTCGCCGGCATCGCCGCCATCGGCGTAGGCATCTGGCTGATCCGCAAGGGCTGAGCGCCGGCATTGCCCGGCGCGGGCGCCGCCGCTATAGTCGGGCGGCGGCGTCCACCACGCCACCGGTCCGCGGAAAGGGTTCACCCAGGTGATGCATCCGCCGACTTTCCATACGACTCCGGCCCGACAGCGGACCCGGCCCGAAAGGAGCTCGTATGTCCCCGACTTCCGGCCACGACGGCCGCATCGATCTCGACCGCCAACGTCAGCACGCCAAGACCCTGCTGCGCGACCTGCGCGCCGGCCAGGCGCAAGCCCTGCAACGCCTCCACGCCCAGGCCCCGCACGGCCTTGGCCATCCGCCGCGGCTGGCCGACTGCCAATGGCTGCTGGCGCGGGAACTGGGCTTCGCCAGTTGGCCGAAGCTCAAGGCCCACGTCGAGGCCATCGCCTTCGCCGCGCGCCACCCGGACTTCGCCAGCGGCGACGAAGCCGCCTGCCTGCACCTGCGCTGCGGCAACGACATCGCCCACAGCCTGGAACTCGCCGGCTTCCGCGGCGAGTTCCGCATGTTCGCCGACCCGCTGAGCATGGGCCCCGTGCCGGCGCTGCCGGAAGAAAGCTTCCGCCAGCTGCGCGCGGCCTTCGTCAGCCAGGCCTTCGACATCCCCGCGGCCGACGCCCTGCGCCGCACCCAGGACGAATACGCCCTGCTCGACAGCCTACCCGAGCGCCAGCGGGTGGTGCTCTGGTGCGAGGCCGATGCCTACGACCAGCTGTTCCTGATCCGCGTGCTCGCCGGCCTGCCGCGCTTGCCCGAGCGCCTGGAGCTGATCGAGACCGACCGGGTGCCCGGCGTGCAGCGCTTCATCGGCATCGGCCAACTGGCCCCCGACCTGCTCGCCTGGCTCTGGCCGCAACGCCGGCCGCTGGGCGAAGAAGCCCTGCTGCTGGCCCGCGAAGCCTGGGACGCCTACCGCCAACCCTCGCCACAGGCCTGGGCCACGCTGGCCAGCAAACCGACACCGGCACTGCCGCTGCTGGGCAACGCCCTGCGCCGCCAGTTGCAGGAACTGCCCGGCGCGCGCGACGGCCTGTCGCTGACCGAGCGCCTGAGCCTGGGCGTAGTCGCCGAGCGCAGCGAGCTGCCCCTGGGCCGGGTGTTCGCCGAGCTGATGACGCACCGTGAACCCCTGCCCTACCTGGGCGACCTGATGTTCCACGTGCTGATGCGCCCGCTGATCGACAGCCCCACCCCGCTGCTGGTCGAAGCCGAGCCGCAGCTGGCCTGGGCGCAGCGCCCGGTGCGCCTCACCGCGCTGGGCCGCCAGGTGCTGGCCGGCGAGCGCCACGGCCTGGACCAGTTGGCCGCCGAACGCTGGGTCGGCGGCGTGCGCCTGCGCCCGGGGCAACCGCACTGGACGCTGGACGACGGCCTGCAACCACGTTGGCGCGGCTGAGCCGGCTTTTCGTCGAAAGGGCGCGCAATCCGCCAGCCAGGCCACTATGATTGCGCGCCCCGCAACGCACCGTGCCGCCGCCATGAGAAAACCCCCGCTGATCGCCAACGCCGAACTCGACCGCCTGGAAACCTGGGCCAAGTACAGCTCGGGCCTGTGCCGCGACTGCCACGCCACCTGCTGCACCATGCCGGTGGAAGTGCGCATCGGCGACCTCATCCGCCTGGGCGTGGTGGACGAGTTCGAACGCGAGGAGCCGGCGAAGAACATCGCCAAGCGCCTGAGCAAGGAAGGCCTGGTCGAGCGCTTCAACCAGAAGAGCGGCATCTTCACCCTCACCCGCAGCAGCAACGGCGACTGCCTGTACCTGGACCGCAAGACGCGCCTGTGCACGGTCTACGCCAAGCGCCCGGACACCTGCCGCAACCACCCGCAGGTGGGCCCGCGCCCGGGCTACTGCGCCTACCGCAAGAAGCAGGCATAAGGCCGCGGACGCTCCGGCCCCGCTATACTGCGGCGCTGCTGCGGAGCCTTGCATGAACCCACTGAGCGACGCCTGGCGCGATCGCCCGACCCACCGAAGGGTCTGGGCGCTGGCCGCGCCGATGATCCTGTCCAACGTATCCGTGCCGCTGGTGACCCTGGTCGACAGCGCGGTCATCGGCCACCTGCCCCACGCCCACCAGCTGGGCGCCGTGGCCGTGGGCGGCAGCCTGTACACCCTGCTGGTGGGCGTGCTCGGCTTCCTGCGCATGGGCACCACCGGCTTCGCCGCCCAGGCCGCCGGGCGCGGCGATGGCGGCGCGCTGCGGCGCATCCTCGGCCAGGGCCTGCTGCTGGCGATGGGCCTGGCCTTGCTGCTGGGCCTGCTGGCGCTGCCGCTGACGCCCGTGGCCATGGGCCTGATGAACGCCTCGCCGGAACTCGACGGCCTGGCCCGGCAGTTCTTCCACATCCGCCTGTTCGGCCTGCCCGCGGCCCTGGCCAGCTACGCGCTGATCGGCTGGCTGCTGGGCACGCAGAACGCCCGCGGGCCGCTGGCCATCCTGCTGACCACCAACCTGGTGAACATCGCCCTGGAGCTGCTCTTCGTGCTCGGCCTGGGCTGGGGCGTGGCCGGCGCCGCGCAGGCCTCGGTGATCGCCGAGTGGAGCGGCGCGGCCCTCGGCCTGTGGCTGGCCCGCGGCGCGCTGGGGCGCTTCCCCGGCGTGCCGGACTGGCGCCGCCTGCGCCGCTGGGTGAGCTGGGCGCCGCTGCTGATGGTCAACCGCGACATCTTCATCCGCAGCCTGGCGCTGCAGGGCGTGTTCTTCCTGGTGACCGTGCAGGGCGCGCGCCTGGGCGACGCCACGGTGGCGGCCAACGCCCTGCTGCTCAACGGCCTGATGATCACCTCCTACGCCCTCGACGGCCTGGCCCACGCGGTGGAGGCCCTGTGCGGCCACGCCATCGGCAGCGGCGACCGCCGCACGCTGCGCCGCTCGCTGCTGGTGGCCTGCGGCTGGTCGCTGCTGGCCAGCCTGGCCTTCGTGCTGTTCTTCGGCAGCGCCGGGCACCTGTTCATCGCCCTGCAGAGCGACATCCCCGAAGTGCGCGCGGTGGCCGACCAGTACCTGCCGTACCTCGCCGTGCTACCCCTGATCGGCATGTGGAGCTACCTGCTGGACGGGCTGTTCATCGGCGCCACCCGCGCCCGCGAGATGCGCAACGCCATGCTCCTGGCCTGCGCCGTGAGCCTGCCGCTGGGCTGGCTGCTGCAGCCGCTGGGCAACCATGGGCTGTGGCTGGCGTTCCTCAGCTTCATGCTGCTGCGCGGGCTGATCCTCGCCGCCTACGCCTGGCGCCTGACGCGCCGCGACGCCTGGCTCGGCGTACCCTCGGCCTGACTGGCAGGCGCCGCCGCCGCGCTCTAAAGTGCCAGGCGGCGCCCATGATCGCGCCGAGCACAACGAAGCCGTGGCGCAGACCACGGCCCACGCCTGACAAGGAACCGACGACATGGCTTCAGCCCTGGTTGCCTACCTGCACTTCATCTCCATCTTCGTGATGTTCGCCCTGCTGGTGCTGGAGCACCGCCTGTTCCAGCTGCCGCTGGACGCCAGGCGCGCCCGCAGCCTGGTGATCATCGACCTGGCCTACGGCGCCAGCGCCGGCGTCGTGCTGCTCAGCGGCATCGCCCGCACCCTGTGGTTCGCCAAGGGCCTGGACTACTACCTGCACAACGCCGCCTTCCACGCCCTGGTCGGCCTGTTCGTGCTGGTGGCGCTGCTGTCCATCTACCCGACGCTGACCTTCCTCAACTGGCGCAACGCGCTCAAGGCCGGCCAGGCCCCGCAGGTCGGCGAGGCCCAGGGCCGGCGGGTGACGCTGGTGATCCGCATCGAGCTGCTGGCGATGCTGATCCTGCCGCTGCTGGCCAGCCTGATGGCCCACGGCATCGGCATGACCGGCAGCTAGAGCAGCCGCGCCAGGGGCTCGCGCAGGGCCTCGGCGGTGGCCGGCGGCAGGCGCAGCTGGAAGCGCCCGCGCAGCACCTCGATCAGTTCGTCCACGTCGAGAATCCGCCGCTGCTCGGCGTTGCCCTTGGCATCGCGCCAGCCGAACTGGCCGTCGAGCAGGGTCAGGCGCCTGTCGCCCTCGCTGAGCGCCACCCGCAGGCCCTTGCGGAACACGCTGTCCGGGTGCGTCGAGGTGTACCAGTTGCGCTGCAGGTAATCGACCCAGTGCTGCGGTTGCAGGATGAAGCGGTACAGCGCCTGCCAGCCGCTGGCGGTGTGCAGCGCCAGTTCCAGTTCGTCGCCGTCGTGGGGCGCGATGCGCCAGCCGCCGGGCAGCTCCTCGCCGATCACCAGCGGCAGCGGCCGCGGCGGGTTGGCGCCGCCGAAGCCGACATCCGCCAGGTAGGGCCCCTCGTCCAGCTCGATGCGCAGCAGCAGGTGGCTCTGCTGGGTGCGCTCGACCTCCGCCGGCATGCCCCAGCGCACCCGCGCCACCAGCAGGCCGACGCGGTAGCCGAGGCTGGCCAGCAGGCGGGCGAACAGGCTGTTCAGCTCGAAGCAGTAGCCGCCGCGGCCACCCTCGACGACCTTGGCGAAGACCGCCTCCGGCTCGATGGCGACGGGCCGCGCCAGCAGCACGTCGAGGTTCTCGAAAGGCAGGTGGTGCAGCGCCGCGTCGACCAGGCGTTCGAGGCTCTGCAGGGTCGCGGCCGGCGGCTGCGGCGGCAGGCCGAGGCGCGCCAGGCAGGCCTGCAGTTGCTGCGGGGTGAAGGGGGTGAGTGGCGTCATGGGGTCTCTCCTCGGGCCAGACGGAAGCCCGGCTGCCAGCCAAGCCGGTGGCGCGCCAGCGCGGTGCTGACCTCGGTGTCCTGCTCCGCCAGGTTGTAGCACCCGGGCGCGCCCCACTCCAGCGCCAGCAATATGGGCAACAGGCGCTTGCCCACGGCGCCGGTGGCGCCGGCGAAGAAGATTCTCGTGCACATGTTCGACCTCGTCTGGAGAGTGGATGGGGCCACTCTAGGGGCGCCATGGCACAGTCGACAGAGCCAAGAATCGATTGAAAGACTGGGACATGGCCTCGCGACCGATCCGCGCAGCGCTCCCGCGAATGCCACATTTCTCGTCTATAACGAAGGTTCCCGACTCCCCTCGCCCACAAGGAAACGCCCATGAGCAAAGTCTTCGACGTCGCCGTGCTGGTCGGCAGCCTGCGCAAGGAATCCCTCAACCGCAAGGTGGCCCTGGCCCTGGCCGAGCGGGCCCCGGCGAACCTGAAGCTGGAGATCGTCGAGATCGGCCAGCTGCCGCTGTACAACGAGGACCTGGACGGCGACAACGCCCCGGCCGCCTACGCGCCCTTCCGCGAGCGCATCCGCCGCGCCGACGCGGTGCTGTTCGTCACCCCGGAATACAACCGCTCGGTGCCGGGGGCGCTGAAGAACGCCATCGACGTGGGCTCGCGCCCATACGGCAAGAGCGCCTGGGGCGGCAAGCCGGGCGGCGTGGTCAGCGTCTCGCCGGGGGCCATCGGCGGCTTCGGCGCCAACCATGCGCTGCGTCAGTCCCTGGTGTTCCTCGACGTGCCCTGCATGCAGCAGCCGGAAACCTACCTGGGCGGCGCCGGCAACTTCTTCGACGCCGCCGGCAAGGCCAACGACCAGGTCAGGCCCTTCCTGCAGACCATCATCGACAGCTACGCCCGCTGGGTGGAGAAGATCGCCGGGGCCTGAGGCCCGCGCCGCGCCGAACCGTTTTTGTAGGAGCGAGCTTGCTCGCGAACCACCTCCGCAGCGGGGATTGTTCGCGAGCAAGCTCGCTCCTACGAAGAGCATCATTCTCCTCGTAACGCGTCATCGTTCCAGGGCAACGGTGTGCCTTCCTGCCCACGAAATCGCGCGCAGGGCGCGCTCCTACATGGAATGGCGTGGGTGGGGCAGCGTAGGAGCGGATCTCATCCGCGATCCGCGCCGGGATATCCGGCTATCGCGGACAAGGTCCGCTCCTACGGGGAGAAACACCGTGCTTTCCGGCAACCTGTAGGAGCGGGCCCTGCCCGCGATTTCGCGCGCAGGGCGCGCTCCTACATTGGAATGGTGCGGGTGGGGCAGCGTAGGAGCGGATCTCACCCGCGATCCGCGCCGATACCTCCGGCTATCGCGGACAAGGTCCGCTCCTACGGGGAGGAATACCGCGCCTCCCGGCAACCTGTAGGAGCGGGCCCTGCCCGCGATTTCGCGCGCAGGGCGCGCTCCTACATGGGGAACGTGGGGCGGGGCGGACTCCCCCGCCCCTTCAATCTTCCTCGTAACGCGCCAGCCGCTGGCGCAGGCGGGCGTTCTCGGCGCGCAGCTGCTCCACCTCGTCGAGCAGACGCAGGGCCAGGGCGATGCCCGGCCAGTCCACCTCGAACTCGCGTTGCAGGCGCACCGCGCGGCGCACCAGGGTCAGCGACTCGACGCTGAACAGCCAGGTGTCGCCCCGCCGTTCCAGGGGCTCGACGATGCCGACCTCGACTATCTCCAGCAGCGTCTCGCGCGGCAGCCGCGCGCCCTCGCAGAGCTCTTCCAGCTCCAGGCTCAGCAGTATGTCGCTCATGGCCGTTTACCCCACTGGCTGCGTGGATCGAAGGCCGCGCGGGCGGCCAGTTCTTCCCAGTGCTTGCGCGTCTCGCCCTCGGGCGCGCCCTTGGGCATCACCACCTTGAGCACCGCGTAGAGGTCGCCGGCGGGGTCCTCGCCCTTGCCGGCCAGGCCCTTGCCGCGGATGCGCAGGCGCTGGCCGCTCTGGCTGCCCGGCGGCACGCTGAGGGCGATGCGGCCGTTCAGGGTGGGCACCTCGATCTTCGCCCCCAGCGCCGCTTCCCAGGGCGCCAGCGGCACGCTGAGGACGAGGTCGCGGCCGTCGACGTCGAACAGCGGGTGCGGCGCCAGGCGGATGATCAGGTAGAGGTCGCCGGCCGGCGCGCCGCCGATGCCGGGCGCGCCCTGGCCCTTCAGGCGGATGCGCTCGCCGTCCACCACGCCCGGGGGAATGCGCACCTTCAGCGTCTTCTCCACGTCGGGCCGGCGCCGGCCCTGCTCGTCGTAGCTGGGCAGGCCGAAGCGGATCGGCTGCGGCTCGCCGGACTGGCTTTCCTCCAGGAACAACGGCACTTCCAGCTCGATGTCGCGACCGCGAGCTTCCCGCCGACGATGCGCCTGCGGGCCGGCGTGGGCGCCGAAGATCGACTCGAAGAAGTCGGAGAAATCCTGCTCCTGGAAATGCTCGGCACCCTCGAAGCCGCCGGACGGCTGCCAGCCCGGCGGGGCCTCGAAGCGGCCGCTCTGCTGGTACTGGCGCAACTGGTCGTATTCGGCGCGCTTCTCGGGGCTCTTGAGCACCTCGTAGGCCTCGGAGACTTCCTTGAAGTGCGCTTCGGCGTCCGCCTCCTTGCTGACGTCGGGGTGGTATTTGCGCGCCAGTTTGCGGTAGGCGGTCTTGATCGCCTTTTCGTCGGCGTCCGGCGCCACGCCCAGCGCCGCGTAGTAATCCTTGAAGTCCATCGCCTTGCTGCTCCCGGGTCTGGAACTGCAAGCCTAGCCGCTGGCGCGGCACTCGTCCGCTCGCGACGGCTGATCCGCGTCATGGCATAGTCATTTTTTCCACAACCTCCGCAGCGAACCAGGCCATGACCGAGCCCCTCGCCCTGCGCCTGGACCCCGGCCTGGCGCAGCCGATCTACCGCCAGCTCTACGAGCGCATCCGCGAGGCCATCGCCCGCGGCACCCTGCGCCCGGGCGAGCGGGTGCCGCCGGTGCGCGGCCTGGCCAGCGAACTGGGCGTGGCCCGCGGCACCGTGGAGCTGGCCTACCAGTTGCTGACCAGCGAAGGCTATCTGCTGGCCCGTGGCCCGGCGGGCACCGTGGTTTCGCCGCAACTGGCGGGGCGCAACGCCGAGCGCCCGGCGCGCCTGGCGCCGCAACCGGAGCAGGTGCTGCCCGGGCTGATCGCCCACGGCCCGCAGGTGCTGCCGCTGCAACTCGGCCTGCCGGCGCTGGACGCCTTCCCCAAGGCGCTGTGGTCGCGCCTGGCCGCGCGCCGCCTGCGCAACACCGCCGACGTCGAGCTGGCCTACCCCGATCCCTGCGGCTACGCCCCGCTGCGCGAGGCGCTGGCCGGTTACCTCAACGTGTCCCGCGGGATCGCCTGCGAGCCGGCCCAGGTGCTGATCTGCGCCGGCTACCAGGGCGCGCTGGACCTGATCAGCCGCACCCTGCTGCAACCCGGCGATGCCTTCTGGCACGAGGACCCCGGCTACCCGCGCGGGCGCCAGTTGATGGCCGCAGCCGGCGCCCGGCCGGTCGCGGTGCCGGTGGACGGCGACGGCCTGTGCGTGGAGCAAGGCCTGCGCCACGCGCCCGACGCCCGCTTCGCCCTGGTCACGCCCTCGCAGCAGAGCCCCACCGGCGTGGCCCTGAGCCTGCCGCGGCG
Source organism: Pseudomonas sp. R3.Fl (assembly GCF_023516765.1). Lineage (NCBI taxonomy): Bacteria > Pseudomonadati > Pseudomonadota > Gammaproteobacteria > Pseudomonadales > Pseudomonadaceae > Pseudomonas > Pseudomonas sp. R3.Fl. Next base: position 4,470,510 of record NZ_JAMGSO010000001.1, on the reverse strand, counting down.
CCTGGCCCTGCTGGACTGGGCGGCCCAGGCCGGGGCCTGGATAGTCGAGGACGACTACGACAGCGAATACCGCTACGCCGGCTTCCCGCTGCCGGCGCTCAAGAGCCTGGACCGCCAGGGTCGCGTGCTCTACGCCGGGACCTTCAGCAAGGTGCTGTACCCGGCCCTGCGCCTGGGCTACCTGGTGGTGCCGCCGCCGTTGCTGGAGCGCTTCGTGCGCAGCCAGCAGACCTTCGCCAACGGCTGCGCCGAGCTGCAGCAGGCGACGCTGTGCGACTTCATCACGGAAGGCCACTTCGCCCGCCACCTCAAGCGCACCCGCACGCTCTACGCACAGCGCCGGCAACTGCTGCGCACGGCCCTGGAGCGGCGCCTGGGCGAGCGCATGAAATTCGCCGAGCTACCCGGCGGCCTGCACCTGATCGGCCGGATCGATGGCGACGACAAGGCCATCGCCGCCCGCGCAAGGGAAGCCGGCCTGGGCTTGCAGGCGCTGAATAATTGGTGTGTGGAAGCGCGCCAGGAACCGGCGCTGGTGATGAGCTTCACCAATGTAAAAGACGAGCGGCAGGCAACCGAACTGGCCAGGCGCGTGGCGGGGGTAATGGGAGCGTAGGGCGTATAACCGTTCGCGGTTATACGCCGCTACACCTCACTTATCCCACGCGCCAAGGCTGAACTGGACACCCCAGGCCAGATCGCAGGCACATCCGGGAGCGGTTCCGAGGTTGAATCCAGTGTGCGCCTATGGCCAAGGTCAATCGGCGTATAACCGCGAACGGTTATACGCCCTACGAATGGGTGATGCAGCCCTGTAGGAGCGAGCTTGCTCGCGAACAACCGCCGCAGCGGGGTCAGGTTCGCGAGCAAGCTCGCTCCTACGAAGAGCGGGTCGTGCCGGTCAGGACGACAGGTAGGCCGAGCGCGTCAGGCCCAGGCGCAGCGCGTCGAGGAACTGGGTGCGCTCGCGGGCGGTGAGCTTGGCGCCGGCCACCTTGTCGCGGTAGTGGGTCATCAGCTCCTCGGGCGACAGGTGCACGTAGCGCAGCATGTCCTCGATGGTGTCGTGGGTCTCGATGCCGGCGTGATGGAAGCTGCCGTCGGCGCTCTGGTAGACGTTCACCGAGTCGGTGTCGCCGAACAGGTTGTGCATGTCGCCGAGGATTTCCTGGTAGGCGCCGACCAGGAACACGCCGATCAGGTAGTCCTCGCCTTCCTTCACGTCATGCACCGGCAGGCTGGTCTCGATGCTCTGCTCGTCGACGTACTGGGTGATCTTGCCGTCGGAGTCGCAGGTCAGGTCCTGCAGCACCGCGCGGCGGTCCGGTTCCTCGCCCAGGCGGTGGATCGGCAGGATCGGCAGCACCTGGCCGATGGCCCAGGTGTCGGGCAGGCTCTGGAACACCGAGAAGTTGCAGATGTACTTGTCGGCGAGCTTGTCGTTGAGCTCGTCGAGCACCTGGCGGTGCGAGCGCTGGCGGGCCTTGAGCTGATTGTGCAGGCGCCGGCAGATGGCGAAGTAGCACTGCTCGGCCAGGGCCTTCTGGGCCAGGCTGATCTTGCCCTCGGCGTACTGGCTGGCGGCGTCGCTCATGTAGTGGGTGGCGCGCCAGTAGGTCTCGGTGACCATCTCGGCATCGGTCGGGCCGAGCAGGTCGGCCAGGTACTGGACGATCTCCGGCTGCTCGGCGAGGTCGGTGATCTTCGGCAGCTCGTCGTTGTGCCGCTCGACGTCGGTGACCTGGGTGATCAGCACCGCGTGGTGCGCAGTCAGCGCGCGGCCGCTCTCGGAGAAGATGTGCGGGTGCGGCAGGCCCTGGGCGTCGCAGAACTCCTTGAGCATGCCCACCACCACGCCGGCGTAGTCGTCGATGTCGTAGTTGATGGAACTGGCGTTGCGCGAGTGGGTGCCGTCGTAGTCCACGCCCAGGCCGCCGCCGACGTCGACGTGATCCACCGGCAAGCCGAGGGCGCGCAGTTCGCCGTAGTAGCGGATGGCTTCCTTGAAGCCGTGCTGGTAGTCGGCCAGGTTGGCGATCTGCGAGCCCATGTGGAAGTGCAGCAGGCGCACGCCCTGGTCCAGCCCGGCCTTGCGGAAGCGCTCGACCACCGACAGCAGCTGCGCGGCGGAAAGGCCGAACTTGGCCTTCTCGCCGCCGGTGTCGGCCCACTTCGAGGAGGCCAGCGAGGACAGCCGCACGCGCAGGCCGACCTGCGGCAGCACGCCGACGTGCTCGGCCTCCTCGATCACCAGCTGCACCTCGGACTCCTTCTCGATGACGATGAAGACGTTGTGCCCGAGCTTCTGCCCCATCAGCGCCAGCTTGATGAACTCGCGGTCCTTGTAGCCGTTGCAGACGATGGTCCCGCCCTTGGGCGCCAGCGCCAGCACCGCCATCAGCTCCGGCTTGGAGCCGGCTTCCAGGCCGATGGAGACGTTCTGGGTGGCGATGATGCTTTCCACCACCGCTTCCTGCTGGTTGACCTTGATCGGGTAGAGCGCGGTGTAGCGGCTGCCGTATTCCAGGCGCGCGATGTTGGCGTCGAAGGCGCCGGTCAGCTTGCGCACGCGGTCCTGCAGGATGTCCGGGAAGCGCACCAGCAGCGGCAGCGACAGGCCCGCCTCGCGCAACTGGCCGACCAGCGCATGCAGATCGATCGGCTGGGCGTCGGCGCCCTGCGGGCGCACCTCGACGTTGCCGGCGTCGTTGATCGCGAAATAGCCGGCGCCCCAATGGCGGATACCGTAGATGCTGCGGCTGTCCGCCACCGTCCAGTTGCTGCCGTCGTCTTTGCGGGTCCGTCTTGCGGCCATGCGCGGGTGTCTCCTGAAAAGAAAGTCGAGCGCCCGGCGCGGGTAGCGCGCGGACGCAACAAGCCTAAACGTCGGGTATGACGTTGCCGTGTTGACCGCCATCTCTGGCGGTAGTTTAGGAAAGCGTGGCGAACTCGCGAGCGCGGCGCATCTCCCATCTAGGGAACGGGCTGGCCGGCATGCCGGCGCCGTGCGCCGCTGCCTAACCCGTTCCCTGCAGGGGAGAGACGAATCAGCCGCCGGATTTCTTAGCCTTGAAGCCGCGCTTGACCAATTCTTCGAGGAGCAGCTCGACGTGGTCGCCCTGGATCTCGATGACGCCGTCCTTCAACGCGCCGCCGGTCCCGCAGCGCTTCTTCAACGCCGTGGCCAGCTCCTTGAGGGCGTCTTCGGCCAGGGGCACGCCGCTGACCGTGGTCACGGTCTTGCCGCCGCGGCCCTTGGTCTCGCGGCGCACACGGGCGATGCCGTCGCCGGCCGGGATCACGGACTGCTTGCAGATGCAGGCGCCAACGGGCTGGTTGCAGTCCGGGCAATGCCGGCCCGCATCGGTGGAGTAGACGAGCCCGCCAAGGGCGGACAGGGAGGATGCTTTCTTGACCACCGGGCGTTTTCCCCAGGATTGGCCTCTAGGGGCCAGGTCAACGAATGATCGGCTGGCGCCGACCGCGACGCCCCACTCAGGCAGGGGCTGCGCATTCCCGCCGGAGGACCCGAGCGGAAAGGTCGCGCAATTTACCAGCATTGGAGGCAAATGCTAAGGGTGGAAATGCGTCATTGATCGGCGGATTGGCGACATGCCGGTAGAGCACCCTCACCCCGGCCCTCTCCCGCAAGCGGGAGAGGGAGTCCGCGCCGGGAGCACCGAGCACTGCTGCTATTACGGAGTGGATGCATGGGCAGTGGCATGCAATAGGCACAAACAACGCGCCCACTGAGGACAGTCCCCTCTCCCGCTTGCGGGAGAGGGTTAGGGAGAGGGGCTCTTGCTCTTTTAAAGCTGCCCCAGGAACAACCGCAAAGCCTGCAACGAATCCGGACAGTACAAAGCCCCAGAGGTAGCCTCCTCCAACGCCACCACCGGCTCGACGAACCGCGCCTCCAGCACCTCCTCCGGCTGCAGCCTCAGCGGCCCATCCCAGGTCGCGGAAAACACCGCACACCACAGCCGATTACCCGGCTCGTCGAAAAAGAAGGTGCCGTGCTCGCGCAATTCCACGCCGGCCACGCCCAGCTCTTCTTCCAACTCCCGGCCGGCCGACAGCGCATAGCTCTCGCTGGCCTGCACCATCCCACCGGCGGCGGCGTCCCAGTAGCCCGGGTACACCGCCTTGCTCAGGCTGCGGCGGTGCACGCAGAGCTGCCCGGCGCCGTTGAACAGCAGGATGAAGGTGCCGCGGCCGATCAGCCCGCGCTCACGCAGCTGGGCGCGCGGCAGCTCGCCCAGCAACTGGTCACGCTCATCGACCCAGGCGATCAGTTCCCGGTCCGAGGCCAGCCGGTGGGCGGCCTCGGCGGCGCTGACGAGGTCCATCAGCCCTGCGCCAGCAGTTGCCGCAGATCGATGATCGCGGCGTTGGCCCGGGAAATGTAGTTGGCCATCACCAGCGAATGGTTGGCCAGCACGCCGAAGCCGCTGCCGTTGAGCACCATCGGGCTCCACAGCGGCTCCTGGGTGGCTTCCAGCTCACGGATGATCTGCCGCACGCTGACGGTGGCGTTCTTCTTCGCCAGCACGTCGGCGAAGTCGACCTCGATGGCGCGCAGGATGTGCGACAGCGCCCAGGCCTGGCCGCGGGCCTCGTAGAACACGTTGTCGATCTGCAGCCAGGGGGTTTCCTGCAGCTCTTCGTCGACCTGCGGCGCCTGCCCCGGCGCCAGCGCCGAGGCGGTCTTGATGTTGGTGTTCAGCTTGACCCGCCCGACACTGGCGGACAGGCGCTGGGACATCGAGCCCAGGCGGGTGGAAACGTCGCCCAGCCAGTTGTTCAGGCTGTCGGCGCGGGCATAGAACTGCGCGCTGGGCTGCTCGGCGGAAAGCCGCGCCAGGTAGCGGTCCAGGGACTTGATGCCCTCGGCGTACTCCGACTCGGAAGACGGCAGCGCCCAGCTCTTGTTGTCGAAGTTGAAGCGCGGCTCGGCGCGGGCCAGGTCGGCGTCCTCGGTGGACTGCGACTGCGAACGGGCGAAGTCCTTGCGCAGCGCGCGGGACAGGTCGCGGGTCTGCACCAGCACGCCGTATTCCCAGCTGGGCATGTTGTCCAGCCACAGGCCCGGCGGGAAGATGTCGTTGGACAGGTAGCCGCCCGGCTTGTTCAGCAGGGTGCCGACCACTTCCTTGAGGGTTTCCACGGTGGTGTAGCCCACCACCATCTGCCGCCCGGCGCGCTCGGCGGCCTGCTGCGCATGCTGCTGCACGGGGAACAGGTCCGGCTCGCGGCTCCAGTACCAGCCGACCAGGGCGGCGATCACCAGGTAGGCGCCCAGCAGGCCACCGACCACGCGCACCAGCCAGGGCCCGCCGAAGTAGGCGCGCACATCGTCAACCCTGTCGTCGACGCGCTCGCGCACCGAGCCGCCGCGATTCTTCCAGTTCCACATGGCAAAGTCCTTGGTTCGACCTAACGGAAAAAGGTTGGACCGCAGGCCCCGCCACAGGTGCCGGGCGATGCCGCGATCCAGGCGCACTAGCATGCCGCAGTCGGCGCCCGAAGGGCAGCCTACCCTCTGCATGGCACGCCTGGCGATCCTTGACCGACATCACTGGAATTGCCAGCGGCAAATGGTAGCATGATGCCATCACCGCTCTGGCGACCCCGCCACCGCGTCAGCCCTCACAAGAAGTGCGCCATGACCGAGCACGACGATCCCACCCGCGATCGCTTGAAACACCATTTTGCCCAGCGGGTGATCCACCAGGCCCGGCACGTGCTGGAGATCTGGCAGCAGCTCAGCCGCTCGGAATGGACCGCCAGCGGCATGGCCGACCTGCGCGAGGCCGTCCTGCGCCTGCAGCGCTACGCCGAACGCTTCGAACAGGCCGAGCACGCCCAGTTGGCCGCCGCCATTGGCGCTGGGCTGGACGCCGTGACGGGCAACCGCGGGCGCCTGTCCAGCGAGCTGATCAACGAGTTCGCCCAATTGATGCTGCGCCTGTCGCGCACCGGCCTGCGCCATGGCGACCAGCTCGAACACACCCAGCTGCCGCCGCTGCGCAAGCCGGTCTACCTGGCCCTGCAGGACGCCGAGCGCGCCGAGCGGCTGGCCCAGCAGCTGGAATTCTTCGGCGTCCACGCGCAACTGTGCGAGCACGCCGCGGCCTTCCGCGCGGCCATGGCCGAACGCCACCCGGCGGCGCTGCTGATGGACGTCGACTTCGCCGGCGCGGGCCTCGGCCTGGCCCTGGCCGAGGAAGTGCAGGCGGGCCTGGCGCACAAGCTGCCGGTGCTGTTCTTCAGCCACGAGGACACCGACACCCCCACCCGCCTGGCCGCGGCCCGCGCCGGCGGCCAGGAGTTCTTCAGCGGCACCCTGGACGCCTCCGGGGTGCTGGAAAAGATCGAGATGCTCACCCGCGTCGCCCACTACGACCCCTTCCGCGTGCTCATCGTCGACGACTCGCGGGCCCAGGCGGCGCACACCGAGATGGTCCTCAACGGCGCCGGCATCGTCACCCGCGCGCTCACCGCGCCGCTGTCGGTGATGGCCGAGCTGGCCGAGTTCCAGCCCGACCTGATCATCCTCGACATGTACATGCCCGAATGCCTGGGCACCGAATTGGCCAAGGTGATCCGCCAGCACGAGCGCCACGTCAGCGTGCCGATCATCTACCTGTCGGCCGAGGACGATCTGGACAAGCAGCTCGACGCCATGAGCGAGGGCGGCGACGACTTCCTCACCAAGCCGATCAAGCCGCGCCACCTGATCGCCACGGTGCGCAACCGCGCGGCGCGGGCGCGCAGCCTCAAGGCGCGCATGGTGCGCGACAGCCTCACCGGGCTGTACAACCACACCCACACCCTACAGCTACTGGAAGACGCCAGCTACCGCGCGCGCCGCGAAGGCCAGCCGCTGGCCTTCGCCATGCTCGACATCGACCACTTCAAGAAGGTCAACGACAGCTACGGCCATCCCATGGGCGACCGGGTGATCAAGAGCCTGGCGCTGTTCCTCAAGCAGCGCCTGCGCAAGACCGACCACATCGGCCGCTACGGCGGCGAGGAATTCGCCGTGGTGCTGCCGGACACCGACAGCGCGGCGGCGCACAAGGTGCTGGAGGAAATCCGCCAGCGCTTCGCCGAAATCCGTTACCCGGCCAAGCCCGCCGACCTGGCCTGCACCTTCAGCTGCGGCATCGCCCAGCTGGGCGCGGACGAAGACGCCACCGTCCTGGCCCGCCGCGCCGACGAAGCGCTATACCGCGCCAAGCACGGCGGGCGCAATCGGGTCGAGGTGTTCGCCTGATCCCGCGGATCGGCGGATAACGCCGTAGGCGTTATCCGCCCTACGTATCTGGGTTCCCGCGTTCGCGGGAATGACGGGGTGAGAGTCGTATTTTCCGGCGTCATTCCCGCGAACGCGGGACGCGGCTCCATCGCGAACAGCGCTTGCGCTGGCCCGAAGGGGAATAACCCAATAGACAACGGCTTTTCGTAGGAGCGAGCTTGCTCGCGAACCGCATTGCACCGCGTTTGTTCGCGAGCAAGCTCGCTCCTACGAAGAGCCTTTCGGCGCAGCCGGCAAGTCATTCGCGCGCCAGGTTCGACCATGAAGCCCCATAGGATGGGTTTCCCGCGCCCACAGGGTCATCCCATCAACGCTCGCCCAGCTTGTGCCGCGCCGCGTACAGGCAAACCATCTCCATCGCCAGGGTCGCGCCGGCCAGGGCGGTGATCTCGGCGCTGTCGTAGGGCGGCGCGACTTCCACCACGTCCATGCCCACCAGGTTGATGCCACGCAGCGCGCGGAGGATTTCCAGCGCCTGGTGCGAACTGAGCCCGCCGCAGACCGGCGTGCCGGTGCCCGGCGCGAAGGCCGGGTCGAGGCAGTCGATATCGAAGGTCAGGTACACCGGGTTGTCCCCCACCCGCGCGCGGATGCGTTCGGCGATGGCCTGCGGCGAGTGGCGGTGCACTTCGCGGGCGTCCAGCACCTGGAAGCCCATCACATCGTCGTTGGTAGTGCGCAGGCCGACCTGCACCGAGCGCGCCGGGTCCACCAGCCCCTCGCGGGCGGCATGGTAGAACATGGTGCCGTGGTCGATGCGCTGGCAGTCCTCGTCCGGCCAGGTGTCGCTGTGGGCGTCGAAGTGGATCAGCGACAGCGGGCCGTGCTGCTTCGCATGGGCCTTGAGCAGCGGGTAGCTGATGAAGTGGTCGCCGCCCAGGGTCAGCAGCGCGCAGCCGGCATCGAGGATGCGCGCGGCGTGGGCTTCGATGGCTGCCGGGGTTTCCTGCGGCACGCCGTGGTCGAAGGAACAGTCGCCGTAGTCGATCACCGCCAGGTGGTCGAAGGGGTCGAACTCCCAGGGGAAGTGCCGGGCCCAGGCCATCTGCACCGAGGCGGCGCGGATCGCCCGCGGCCCGAAGCGGCTGCCGGGGCGGTTGGTGGTGGCGGTGTCGAAGGGCACGCCGCTCACCACCAGGTCGACGCCGCGCAGGTCGCGGCTGTAGCGGCGGCGCATGAAGCTGGTGATGCCGGCGTAGGTGGATTCGGCGGCGGTGCCATACAGGCTGTCGCGGGTGATGGCCTGGTCGTTGTCGTGGGCTTGATCCATGGAGTCCTCATCATCGGTGTTTTTTGGGTGTGTCCTGATAGCTCGGTGCCTGCGGCTCCACCCTCGCTCAGGAGCGGGTGCGGAACGCCGACCACAGCCGCGTCCGCTCGCGCTGCTGCTTCAAGGTCAGCAACTGCTCGCCGAACAGCTTCTGGCGCATGGCCGGCGCCGGGTAGATGTCCGGGTCGCCGGCCACATCGGCATTGAGCAGCGGCGTGGCCTTGCGGTTGGCGTTGGCGAAGTACAGGGTGTTGGTCAGCTCGGCGATGGCGTCCGGGCGCAGCATGAAGTCGATGAAGGCGCGCGCTTCCTGCGGGTGCGGCGCGTCCACCGGGATGGCCATGGTGTCGAACCAGATCAGCGTGCCTTCCCTGGGAATCCGGTAGATCACCTCGAATGGCTTGTTCGCCTGCCTGGCCTGCGCGGCGCCCATCAGCGCGTCGCCGGTGTAGGTCAGCGCGAGGCACAGCGTGCCGTTGGCCAGGTCGTTGATGTGCTTGCCGCTGGCGATGTAGCGCACGTTGGGCTGCAGCTTCTCGAACAACTGGCGGACCTGGGCCAGGTCGGCCGCGTCGGTGCTGTAGGGCGACTTGCCCAGGTAGTTGAGCGCCACGCTGATCACTTCCTGGGGCGAGTCGATCAGCGAGATGCCGCAGTCGGCCAGGCGGCTGGCGTATTCGGGCTTGAACAGCAAGTCGAGGCTGTCCAGCGGCGCGTCGGGGATGCGCTTGAGCACTTCGTCCCTGTTGATCGCCAGGCCCACGGTGCCCCAGGTGTAGGGCACGCCGTAGCGGTTGCCCGGATCGATGGCGGCCAGCTTGGCCAGCAGTTCCGGGTCGAGGTTGGCGAAGTTCTTCAGCTGCGCATCGTCCACCGGCTGCACGGCCTTGGCCTGGATGGCGCGGGCCAGCCCGCTGCTGGCGGGGAAGACCACGTCATAGCCGCTGCGGCCGGTCATCAGCTTGCTGTCGAGCACCTCGGCGCTGTCGAAGGTGTCGTATTTGACGCGGATGCCGGTTTCCTGCTGGAAGCGCTGCAAGGCTTCGGCGCCGATGTAATCCGCCCAGTTGTACAGGTTGAGCACCCGCTCCTGCGCCTGCAGGGGCATGGCCAGGGCCGCGAGCAGGGCCGCAAGGGAAGCCCAGGGAAACATACGCATGATCATCGCCTCGGGGTCGTTGTGGTTATGGGGCGAGCATGGGGCGGGCTTTACTTTGTAAAAATACAAAGTTAATTACTTTGGCATTCCACCAGAGCAATGTTTGGAGACAGCCATGCTCAGCCAGTTGCGCGACCTCGACCTGCAGTTGCTGCGCCTGTTCGTCACCGTGGTGGAGTGCGGCGGCTTCAGCGCGGCGCAGGGCGAGTTGGGCCTGAGCCAGCCGAGCATCAGCATCCAGATGGCCAAGCTGGAAACGCGCCTGGGCTACCGCCTGTGCGAGCGCGGCAAGGGCGGCTTCCGCCTGACGCCCAAGGGCGAGCACCTGCTGCAATCGACGCGGCGGCTGTTCGTCGCCATCGAGGGCTTCCGCGACGAGGCGCGCGGCGTGGCCGACAAGCTGCTGGGCGAGGTGCGCATCGGCCTTTCGGAAAGTCTCGAAGAAAGCGTCGTCGCGCGACTGTCCGAGGCGATCCGCCGCTTCCGCCAGCGCAACGAGGCGGTCAGCCTGGAGCTGCTCACCGCCACCCCCGCCGAACTGGAGCGCCTGTTATTGCAGGACCGGCTGCACCTGGCGGTCGGCTACTTCGCCGGCACCCAAGCGGCGCTGGAGCATCACCCCCTGTTCATCGAATCCCAGGGCCTGTATTGCGGCGCGGGCCACCCGGCCTTCGAGCACAGCAAGCCGACCCGCGACTCCCTGGCCGACGCCGATCAGGTGCTGCATCCCTACCGCTTCATCGCCGCCGACGAACCGCTGCAGACCAGCCGCAGCAGTGCGCGCTGCGAACAGGTGGACGGCAGCCTGGCGTTCATCCTCTCCGGCGCGCACATCGGCTACCTGCCCCGGCATGTCGCGCAACCCTGGATCGAGCGCGGCCAGTTGCGCGAGCTGCTGCCGGGTGAACTGGGCTTCGAGGTGGCCTTCAGCCTGACCCGCCACCGTGGCCGCCACCCCGGCGACGCCGAACAGGCCTTCGTCAGCGACCTGCTGGGGGCGTTCGGCCAGCGCGCGGCCGATTGACGCGGCAGCGACGCGGGAACCAGGACTCGCAGGCGCAGTCCCACAGCCTCGATCACTTCTTGTGACAGCTCCTCGGGCCGCATCGGAAGCTTTCCGCTATCATGCCGCCACCCAGAAAGTCCGCGAGAGTTCCATGCGCCGTCTGCTGACCCTGCTCCTGTTCCTGGTCGCCCTGCCCGCCACGGCCGGCCTGTTCGACAAGCCGGCCCCCGCCGCCCCCGGTTTCAGTACCGCGGCGCCGGCCGACGGCAAGTTCCTCCCGGTGGCCGAGGCCTTCCGCCTGAGCGTCGAGGACAGCGACAGCCAGCAGGTGCTGCTGCGCTTCGTCAACGCCGAGGGCTACTACCTCTACCGGCACCGCATGAAGTTCCAGGTCGAGCCGGCCGAGGTCAGCCTCGGCGACGTGCAGCTGCCGCCGGGCAAGGCGCACCACGACGACTACTTCGGCGACTCCCAGGTCTACTACGCCATCACCGACGTCAAGGTGCCGCTGAACAACCCGCAGAAGCTGCCCTACCGCCTCACCGTCACCTACCAGGGCTGCGCCGACAAGGGCCTGTGCTACGCCCCGGAAACCGTCCAGGTGCAGGTTTCCGCCGCGGGCGTCGCCAGCCTCGGCGCCAAGCCCGCCGCCGCCGGCAAGGCGGCCGTGGCCTCCGGCGAGCCGGCGGTGGTCGACGACCTGCTGGCGCTGCTCAAGGGCGAAGGCAGCGGCAAGATCAAGAAGCTCGACCGCGGCCTGCTGATCGCCTTCCTCGCCGGCCTGACGCTGACCTTCACCCCCTGCGTGCTGCCGATGCTGCCGATCCTCTCCGGCGTGGTGCTGCGCGGGCGCCCGGGCGGCATGCGCGGTTTCACCCTGTCGCTGGCCTACGTGCTGCCGATGGCGGTGTGCTACGCCGTGCTCGGCGCGCTCATGGGCCTGTTCGGCGCCAAGCTCAACCTGCAGGCGATGCTGCAGTCGCCCTGGGTGCTGGTGCCCTTCGCGGCCTTCTTCGTGGCCTTCGCCATCGCCATGTTCGGCATCTTCGAGCTGCGCCTGCCGGGCTTTTTGCGCGAGCGCCTGGACCGCATGGCAGCCGACACCCGCGGCGGCTCCATCGCCGGCGCGGCCACCCTGGGCGTGCTTTCCAGCCTGCTGGTCTCGCCCTGCGTCTCGGCGCCCCTGGCCGGCCTGCTGCTGTACATCGGCAGCACCGGCGACGCCCTCGGCGGCGGCCTGTTGCTGTTCGCCCTGGGCCTGGGCATGGGCACCCCGCTGGTGATCTTCGGCGCCGGCGGCGGCGCCGTGCTGCCGAAATCCGGGGCCTGGATGACCGGCGTGCGCAACTTCTTCGGCGTGCTGCTGCTGGCGGTGGCCATCTGGCTGCTGGAGCGGGTGCTCTCCGGCCCGGTGAGCCTGGCCCTGTGGGGCGCCCTGGCCGGCGGCGTGGCCATCGCCCTGGGCACCCTGGAACTGGTGAACAAGACGCCGCTGCAACGCGGCGCCCAGTTGCTCGGCCTGATGTTCCTGGTCTACGCCCTGGCGGCCTGGGCCGGCGCCCTGCGCGGCGAGTCCGACCCGCTGCACCCGCTGGGCCGCTCCGAGCCCTCCAGCCATGCCGGCCCGCCCAGCTCGACGCCCGGCCAGTGGCAGAACCTGACCACCCCGGCGCAGCTCGACGCCGCCCTGGCCCAGGCCAGCGCCGCCGGCCGGCCGGTGTTGCTGGACTGGTACGCCGACTGGTGCATCAGCTGCAAGATCATCGAACGCCAGGTGCTGCCGGACGCGGCAGTGCAAGCGCAACTGGCCGGCTACCAGTTGCTGCGCTTCGACATGACCGACAGCACCGCCGAGCAGCGCGCCCTGCTCGACCGCTACAACCTCTTCGGCCCGCCGGCGCTGCTGCTGTTCGCCGCCAGCGGCCAGGAACACAGCGACCTGCGCATCGTCGGCGAGACCAATGCGGCCACCCTGGCCGCGCATCTGCAACAGGCAGGCGCGCGCTAGAGCGCGCCTCATATTTCTGCAGCAATCATCAGGCAACATGCCGACATCTACCGCAAAACCGGCATGACTGGACAGTCACGACCGGTTTCCGGCATAGTCCCGGCCAATTTCCAATCCGCGCGACGAGAGAACAACAAGCCGATGGCCACCCTACTGGTCCTGCACGGGCCCAACCTGAACCTGCTCGGCACCCGCGAACCCGGCGTCTACGGCTCGGTCACCCTCGAGCAGATCAACCAGGACCTGGAGCGCCGCGCCCGCGAGGCCGGCCATCACCTGATGTACCTGCAGAGCAACGCCGAGTACGAACTGATCGAGCGCATCCACGCCGCGCGCGGCGAAGGCGTGGACTTCATCCTCATCAATCCGGCGGCTTTCACGCATACGAGTGTCGCGCTACGTGACGCGTTGCTCGCGGTGAGCATCCCATTCATCGAAGTGCACCTGTCCAACGTGCACAAACGTGAACCTTTCCGGCATCACTCCTACTTCTCCGACGTGGCGGTAGGGGTGATCTGCGGCCTGGGCGCCACAGGCTACCGCCTGGCCCTGGAGTCCGCCCTCGAACAACTTGAACGCCCGTGACCATCACCTGGGAGTGCGAACGCCAATGGACATCCGTAAAGTCAAGAAACTGATCGAACTGCTCGAAGAATCCGGCATCGACGAGCTGGAAATCCGCGAAGGCGAAGAATCGGTACGCATCAGCCGCCACAGCAAGACCGCCGCCCAGCCGATCTACGCTGCCGCCCCGGCCTACGCGCCCGCCCCCGCTGCCGCGCCGGCCCCGGCCGCTGCCGCCGCACCGGCCGCAGAAGCTGCGCCGGCTGCCGCCAAGCTCAACGGCAACGTGGTCCGCTCGCCGATGGTCGGTACCTTCTACCGCTCGCCGTCGCCGACCGCCGCGCCCTTCGTCGAAGTCGGCCAGAGCGTGAAGAAAGGCGACATCCTGTGCATCGTCGAAGCCATGAAGATGATGAACCACATCGAGGCTGAAACCAGCGGCGTCATCGAGCAGGTCCTGGTCGAAAGCGGCCAGCCGGTCGAGTACGACCAGCCGCTGTTCACCATCGTCTAAGCCGCGGGGAACCTGCGATGTTGGATAAAGTACTGATCGCCAACCGCGGCGAGATCGCCCTGCGCATCCTGCGCGCCTGCAAGGAGCTGGGCATCAAGACGGTCGCGGTGCACTCCACCGCCGACCGCGAGCTGATGCACCTGTCGCTGGCCGACGAGGCCGTGTGCATCGGCCCGGCCCCGGCCGGCCAGTCCTACCTGCACATCCCGGCGATCATCGCCGCCGCCGAAGTCACCGGCGCCAACGGCATCCACCCGGGCTACGGCTTCCTCGCCGAGAACGCCGACTTCGCCGAGCAGGTGGAGCGCTCCGGCTTCACCTTCATCGGCCCGAGCGCCGACGTGATCCGCCTGATGGGCGACAAGGTCTCGGCCAAGGACGCCATGAAGAAAGCCGGCGTGCCCACCGTACCGGGCTCCGACGGCCCGCTGCCGGAAGACGAGGAAACCGCCCTGGCCATCGCCCGCGAAGTGGGCTACCCGGTGATCATCAAGGCCGCCGGCGGCGGCGGTGGCCGCGGCATGCGCGTGGTGCACAGCGAGGAAGACCTGATCAAGTCGGCCAAGCTGACCCGCACCGAGGCCGGCGCCGCCTTCGGCAACTCCATGGTCTACCTGGAGAAGTTCCTGACCAACCCGCGCCACGTGGAAGTCCAGGTGCTCTCCGACGGCCAGGGCAACGCCATCCACCTGGGCGACCGCGACTGCTCGCTGCAGCGCCGCCACCAGAAGGTGCTGGAAGAAGCCCCTGCGCCGGGCATCGACGAGAAGGCCCGCGCGGAAGTCCTCGAACGCTGCGTTCGCGCCTGCGTCGAGATCGGCTACCGCGGCGCCGGCACCTTCGAGTTCCTCTACGAGAACGGCCGCTTCTACTTCATCGAGATGAACACCCGCGTGCAGGTGGAGCATCCGGTGTCGGAGATGGTCACCGGCATCGACATCGTCAAGGAGATGCTGCGCATCGCCTCCGGCCAGAAGCTGTCGGTCCGCCAGGAAGACGTGGTGATCCGCGGCCATGCCCTGGAATGCCGGATCAACGCCGAGGACCCGCGCACCTTCATGCCCAGCCCGGGCAAGGTGAAGCACTTCCACGCCCCCGGCGGCAACGGCGTGCGCGTCGACTCGCACCTGTACAGCGGCTACACCGTACCGCCGAACTACGATTCGCTGGTCGGCAAGCTGATCACCTACGGCAAGGACCGAGACGAGGCCCTGGCGCGCATGCGCAATGCCCTGGACGAGCTGATCGTCGACGGCATCAAGACCAACATCGACCTGCACAAGGACCTGGTCCGCGACAAGGAATTCTGCAAGGGCGGTGTGAATATCCATTATCTGGAAAAGAAACTCGGCATGGGTCACTGACCTCAAGCCGATAAAAGCGCTGGAGGCTGGAAGGCTGGACGAAAAAGCGGATAATCCCGCCCTTCGTCCGGCCTTCCAGCCTTCAGCCGTTTTCTCACGAGGTTTTTTATGCCCTGGGTTCAAGTCCGCCTCGCCATCAGCCCGGAACAGGCGCCCACCTACGAAGACGCCCTGCTGGAAGTCGGCGCCGTCTCGGTGACCTTCATGGATGCCGAGGACCAGCCGATCTTCGAGCCGGACCTGGGCACCACCCCGCTGTGGACCCACACCCACCTGCTGGCCCTGTTCGAGGACGGCACCGACGAAGCCGCGCTGCTGGCGCACCTGCAGCTGCTGACCGGCGGCGAACTGCCCCAGCACCAGGTCGAAGTGGTCGAGGACCAGGACTGGGAACGCAGCTGGATGGACAACTTCAAGCCGATGCGCTTCGGCCGCCGCCTGTGGATCGTCCCCAGCTGGCACGAGGCGCCGGAGCCGGAGGCGGTGAACCTGCTGCTCGACCCGGGCCTGGCCTTCGGCACCGGTACCCACCCGACCACCGCGCTGTGCCTGGAATGGCTCGATGGCCAGGAACTGGCCGGCGACACCGTGCTGGACTTCGGCTGTGGCTCCGGCATCCTCGCCATCGCCGCGCTGCTGCTGGGCGCGAAGCGGGCGCTGGGCACCGACATCGACCCGCAGGCCCTGGAGGCCTCGCGCGACAACGCCACGCGCAACGGCATCGACCCGGCGCTGTTCCCGGTCTACCTGCCCGCCGATCTGCCCGCCGGGCAGGCCGACGTGGTGGTGGCGAACATTCTCGCCGGTCCCCTGGTCTCACTGGCAGGCCAGCTGACTTCCCTGGTCAAGCCCGGCGGCCGCCTGGCCCTGTCGGGCATCCTCGCCGAGCAGGCCGAGGAAGTGCGCGCCGCCTACGCCGACGCCTTCGAGCTGGAGCCGACCGCCGAGCGCGAAGGCTGGGTACGCATCAGCGGCCGCCGCCGCTGAACCCTGGTGGCGGCCAACTGCCCGCACGCCGAGGCTTGAGTTAGACTAAGCGACCGTTTATCGCCGGACCGCCGCATGAGCGCCAGTTTCATCACACAGTGCCCGCATTGCCTCACCAGTTTCCGCGTCAACCAGGCGCAGCTGGGTGCGGCCAATGGCGCTGTGCGCTGCGGCGCCTGCCTCAAGGTATTCAACGCCCCGCAACATATGCTGGGCGGCACCGCTCGCTCCGGCGGCGAGCCCATCCAGCCGCCGGCAGCGGCCCCGAAACCCGCAGCGCCCGCCGCGCCGAGCGAGCCCCCGCGCACCGTCCCGGCGCCCGGCGTCGCCACCCTCGGCTGGCCGCTGGCGCCGCACAGCGCGCGGCCGTCCGCCGACAGCACGGTAGCCCCGGCCATCACGCCCGCGCCGGCCCCCATTCCGGCACCGGCGCCCGCCCTGGCAGCGCCCCCACCGGCGGAAGAAGCCCCCGCCGCGGCCAAGCCCGCCGACGATACCCTGTGGATCCACGACGATCTGGACCTGGACAGCCTCAACCTCGACGAAGAGCTGGCCAAGCTCGACGAATTCGAGCTGTCCCAGGAATTCCGCGAACTGCAGTCCGCGCCCAAGCCGGCCGAAGCCCTGCTGGGTAACCGCCCGGTGGTGCGCGACCCGCATGACGAGCGCTGGGCCGAGGCCCTGCTGCGCGACGAGGAACGCCAGGCGAGCGAAGGCGGCCGCCAGGAACCGAGCCTGGGCCGGATAGACGAAGAACCCGAGCAACCGCCCGTCGCGCCGCCGCAGCCGGCACCGGTGCCGGCACCGGCCGAAGAACCGGCCGTGGCCGCCGCGGCCGAAGAAGAAGACGACGACCTGCCGAGCTTCAGCGCCCGCCGCGACGACGAGCCGCTGGAAGCACTGGAGGCGGCGGAAGCCGCCGAGCAGGACGCGGAACCCGACGTCGAGCCCCCGCTGATGCCGCGCGAAACGCCCCGCCTGGGCACGCCGCTGGACGACAAGGACGAAGAAGTAGACGACAAGGCCCCGCGCCGCGCCGACCCGGGCCTGGGCGAAACCGCCCTGCACGACCTCAGCGACGAACCCCTGCAGCTGGACTGGCAGAAGCCCAAGAGCCGCTGGGGCCGCCGCCTGCTCTGGCTGCTGCTGATCCTCCTGGCCCTGGCCGGCCTGGGCGGCCAGTACGTGGCCTACCACTTCGACGAGCTGGCCCGCGAGGACGCCTACCGCCCCTGGTTCGCCGAACTCTGCCCGCAACTGGGCTGCAGCCTGCCGTCCAAGGTCGACGTCGAGCAGATCCGCAGCAGCAACCTGGTGGTGCGCAGCCACCCGGACTTCAGCGGCGCCCTGGTGGTGGACGCGATCATCTACAACCGCGCCAGCTTCTCCCAGCCCTTCCCGCTGCTGGAGCTGCGCTTCGCCGACCTCAACGGCCAGCTGATCGCCAGCCGCAGCTTCAAGCCCAGCGAATACCTGGGCGGCGAACTGGCCGGGCGCAGCGAGATGCCGCCGCAGACGCCGATCCACGTGTCGCTGGACATCCTCGACCCGGGCCCCAAGGCGGTCAATTACAGCCTCAGCTTCCATTCGCCGGAGTGACCGGCGCGTAGCGCAGAACCCCGCGCAGCGCCAGTTCCGCTCGTCTTCCAACCCCAGGCAATAAGCCGGCGGCTGTTCAGAATTTATCCAAAATCGCCTTTATCCGGTCATCGAGAGCGGGTATCATGCCCTCCCTTTTTTGCAAGCACCGGTGGCCTCTCGCCGACCCTCCCCGAGTCCTCGACCCGCGGGAGCGTACAGCGATTACGCCCCATAACAGGGAAGCGATGTCGGTGGTTCGCATCGGCTCTTACACACTGCCCAACAGACTGATCCTGGCTCCCATGGCCGGCGTCACCGATCGCCCGTTCCGCCAGCTGTGCCGCCGCCTCGGCGCCGGCATGGTGGTCTCGGAGATGGTCACCAGCGACGTGCGCCTGTGGAACAGCCGCAAGTCGCGCCTGCGCCTGGTGCATGACGGCGAGGACCAGCCGCGTTCGGTGCAGATAGCCGGCGGCGACCCGCAGATGCTCGCCGAGGCCGCCCGCGCCAACGTCGAGCTGGGCGCGCAGATCATCGACATCAACATGGGCTGCCCGGCCAAGAAGGTCTGCAACAAGGCCGCCGGCTCCGCGCTGCTGCGCGACGAGAAGCTGGTGGCCGAGATCCTCGAGGCCGTGGTGGCCGCCGTCGAAGTGCCCGTGACGCTGAAAATCCGCACCGGCTGGGACCGCGACAACCGCAACGGCGTGAACGTCGCGCGCATCGCCGAGCAGTCGGGCATCCAGGCCCTGGCCGTGCACGGCCGCACCCGCGCCGACCTGTACACCGGCGACGCCGAATACGAAACCATCGCCGCGATCAAGCAGGCGGTGTCCATCCCGGTGTTCGCCAATGGCGACATCACCTCGCCGCAGAAGGCCCGCCAGGTGCTCCAGCACACCGGCGCCGACGCCTTGCTGATCGGCCGCGCCGCCCAGGGCCGGCCGTGGATATTCCGTGAGATCGAGCACTACCTGAGCACCGGCGAGACCTTGCCGGCGCCGTCCCTGGCCGAGGTGGAAAGCATTTTGCTGGAGCACCTGGCCGCCTTGCATGCCTTCTATGGGGAAGAGCTGGGTGTCCGCATCGCCCGCAAGCACGTGGGCTGGTACCTGGCGACGTTACCGGGGGCGGCGGAGTTCCGCGCCCAGTTCAATCGTTTGCAGAACACGGATGCACAGAGCGCCAGCGTCAGGCAGTTCTTCGCCGAGCGCCACGACAACGGAAAAGGGGTGGCCGCATGACAACGATGACCGAGACTTTAGTGAGTGGAATGACACCCGTGAGCGACAACGCGAACCTCAAACAGCACCTGAACACGCCGACGCAGGAAGGCCATACCCTGCGCGACAGCGTCGAGAAGGCACTGCGCAACTACTTCGCCCACCTCGATGGGCAGCCGGTCACGGACGTGTACAACATGGTGCTCTGCGAAGTGGAGGCACCGCTGCTGGAAACCGTGATGGACCACGTCAAGGGTAACCAGACCAAGGCGTCGGAGCTGCTCGGACTGAACCGCGGCACCCTGCGCAAGAAACTCAAGCAGTACGACCTCCTCTAAAAGCCGCTGGAGGCTAAAGGCTGAAGGCCGGACGAAAAAGCGCCCCTCGTCCAGCCTCCAGCCTCCAGCGCTCTTATCCTCATCAGATGGAACCGTTATGACCGACCACTCCCTCCGCCAGCCCATCCGCCGCGCGCTGATCAGCGTCTCCGACAAGACCGGCGTCGTCGACTTCGCCCGCGAGCTGGTCGCCCTCGGCGTGGAGATCCTCTCCACCGGCGGCACCTACAAGCTGCTCAAGGACAACGCCATCGCCGCCGTGGAAGTGGCCGACTACACCGGCTTCCCGGAAATGATGGACGGCCGCGTCAAGACCCTGCACCCGAAGGTGCACGGCGGCATCCTCGGCCGTCGCGACATCGACGGCGCGGTGATGGCCGAGCACGGCATCAAGCCGATCGACCTGGTGGCGGTCAACCTGTACCCCTTCGAGGCCACCGTGGCCAAGGCCGACTGCGACCTGCCGACCGCCATCGAGAACATCGACATCGGCGGCCCGACCATGGTCCGCAGCGCGGCGAAGAACCACAAGGACGTCGCCATCGTGGTCAACGCCGGTGACTACGCCGGCGTGGTCGCGGCCCTGAAGGCCGGCGGCCTGACCTATGCCCAGCGCTTCGACCTGGCCCTGAAGGCCTTCGAGCACACCGCCGCCTACGACGGCATGATCGCCAACTACCTGGGCACCATCGACCAGGCGCGCGACACCCTCTCCACCGAAGGCCGCGGCGCCTTCCCGCGCACCTTCAACAGCCAGTTCATCAAGGCCCAGGAAATGCGCTACGGCGAGAACCCGCACCAGAGCGCGGCCTTCTACGTCGAGGCGAAGAAGGGCGAGGCCAGCGTCTCCACCGCCGTGCAGCTGCAGGGCAAGGAACTGTCGTTCAACAACGTGGCCGACACCGACGCCGCGCTGGAATGCGTGAAGAGCTTCGTCAAGCCGGCCTGCGTCATCGTCAAGCACGCCAACCCGTGCGGCGTGGCCGTGGTCCCGGAGAACGAGGGCGGCATCCGCAAGGCCTACGACCTGGCCTACGCCACCGACACCGAGTCGGCCTTCGGCGGCATCATCGCCTTCAACCGCGAGCTGGACGGCGACACCGCCCAGGCCATCGTCGAGCGCCAGTTCGTCGAAGTCATCATCGCCCCGAAAGTCTCCGCCGCCGCCCGCGCCGTGGTCGCCGCCAAGGCCAACGTGCGCCTGCTGGAGTGCGGCGAGTGGCCGGCCGAGCGCGCCCCGGGCTGGGACTTCAAGCGTGTCAACGGCGGCCTGCTGGTACAGAGCCGCGACATCGGCATGATCACCGAGGCGGACCTGAAGATCGTCACCCAGCGCGCGCCCAGCGAGCAGGAAATCCACGACCTGATCTTCGCCTGGAAAGTGGCCAAGTTCGTCAAATCCAACGCCATCGTCTACGCCAGGCACCGCCAGACCGTCGGTGTCGGCGCCGGCCAGATGAGCCGCGTGAACTCCGCGCGCATCGCCGCCATCAAGGCCGAACACGCCGGCCTGGAAGTGAAAGGCGCGGTCATGGCCTCGGACGCCTTCTTCCCGTTCCGCGACGGCATCGACAACGCGGCCAAGGCCGGCATCACCGCGGTGATCCAGCCGGGCGGCTCGATGCGTGACAACGAAGTCATCGCGGCGGCCGACGAAGCCGGCATCGCGATGGTCTTCACCGGCATGCGCCACTTCAGGCACTGATCGTAAAAAGCCGCTGGAGGCTGGAGGCTGGACGGAAAAGCGCCAGCCTTCAGCCCAGGACGGGGCTATTGATGATTGGCAATGGTCTTCGCCGGCATGTGTCATTTTCGATCACTGATCGTAAAAGCCGCTGGAGGCTGAAGGCTGGAGCTGGACGAAAAAGCGGCACCCTCGTCCAGCCTCCAGCCTTCAGCCTCCAGCCCAACACAGGGTTATAGCAATGAACGTATTAGTGATTGGCAGCGGCGGCCGTGAACACGCCCTGGCCTGGAAGGTCGCCCAGGACCCGCGCGTGGCGAAGGTCTTCGTCGCCCCGGGCAACGCCGGCACCGCCACCGAGCCCAAGTGCGAGAACGTCGCCATCGACGTGCTGGCCCTGGAGCAGCTGGCCGACTTCGCCGCGAAGAACGTGCAACTGACCATCGTCGGCCCCGAGGCGCCGCTGGTCGCCGGCGTGGTCGACCTGTTCCGTTCGCGCGGCCTGGACATCTTCGGCCCGACCAAGGGCGCGGCCCAGTTGGAAGGCTCCAAGGCCTTCACCAAGGACTTCCTGGCCCGCCACAAGATCCCCACCGCCGACTACCAGAACTTCACCGAAGTCGAGCCGGCCCTGGCCTACCTGAAGGAGAAAGGCGCGCCCATCGTGATCAAGGCCGACGGTCTGGCCGCGGGCAAGGGCGTGATCGTCGCCATGACCCTGGAAGAAGCCGAGGAAGCCGTGCGCGACATGCTCGCCGGCAACGCCTTCGGCGACGCCGGTTCGCGCGTGGTGATCGAGGAGTTCCTCGACGGCGAGGAAGCCAGCTTCATCGTCATGGTCGACGGCCAGAACGTGCTGCCCATGGCCACCAGCCAGGACCACAAGCGCGTCGGCGACGCCGACACTGGCCCCAACACCGGCGGCATGGGCGCCTACTCGCCGGCCCCGGTGGTCACCCCCGAGGTGCACCAGCGGGTGATGGACGAAGTCATCTACCCGACCGTGCGCGGCATGGCCGAGGAAGGCAACGTCTACACCGGCTTCCTCTACGCCGGCCTGATGATCGACAAGAGCGGCGCGCCCAAGGTCATCGAGTTCAACTGCCGCTTCGGCGACCCGGAAACCCAGCCGATCATGGTCCGCCTGGAGTCCTCCCTGGTCCTGCTGGTCGAGGCCGCCCTGGCCAAGGCGCTGGACAAGGTCGAGGCCACCTGGGACCCGCGCCCGACAGTGGGCGTGGTGCTGGCCGCCGGCGGCTACCCGGGCGACTACGCCAAGGGCGACGTCATCGAAGGCCTGGCCGAAGCCGCCAAGCTCGACGGCAAGGTGTTCCATGCCGGCACCGCGCTGAAGGACGGCCAGGTCGTCACCTCCGGCGGCCGCGTGCTCTGCGCCACCGCCATCGGCCCGAGCGTGTCCTCGGCGCAGCAGCAGGCCTACCGCCTGGCGGAGCAGATCCGCTGGAACGGCTGCTTCTACCGCAAGGACATCGGCTACCGTGCCATCGCCCGCGAACGCGGCGAAGGCTGAAAGGCCGGCGGGCGCTGCCTTTGCGCCCGCTTTTTCCGACCTGCGGTCGGCAGGCGGCCATGTGCGGGCCCGGGTGGATTTCGGGCCCGTCGGCACTTGGCTATAATCCGGCCACTCTCCACCGAAGGGAATTCGCCGTGCGCCGGCTCTGGAACGCCACAGGACTCCTGGTCTGCCTGCTGCTGACCGCCCTGCTCGCCGGCCCGGGCCTCGCCCAGGCGCAGGATGCCGGCGGTTGGTCGCAGTTGCACGACGGCGAAGGCCGCCTGCAGTTGCAGGACGTCCTCTCCGCACGCCTGCGCCCGCTGTTCAGCCCCCTCGACATCGAAGACCTGCACGCCCCCGCCGGCCCCGGCGCCATCTGGCTGCACTACCGCCTGCCCGCCAGCGACGCGCCGCGCCAGCTGCGCCTGTTCTCGCCGAGCCTGGACAGCCTGCAGCTCTACCTGCTGCACGGCTCGCAGCTGCTGGAAGAACGCCAGGCCGGCAACCTCTACCCCGGCCAGCGCCCGCTGCTCAACAGCGACATCCTGCTGCCGCTGCGCAGCAGCCCCGAAGTCCTCGACCTCTACCTGCGCCTGAGCTCCAGCCAGAGCCTGCGCCCCACCATCAGCCTGGAAAGCACCGAATACCCCGCCGGCCAGCAGCGCCCGCTGCAGTTCGGCATCCTCCTCGGCTGCCTGGGCATGCTGCTGCTCTACAACCTGGTGCGCTTCGCCTACAACCGCGTGCTCAGCGGCCTGTGGCTGGCCGGGGTGCACGCCGGGCTGCTGCTGGCCTGCCTGACGCTGTTCGGCCTGCTCAGCCCCTGGTACGGCACGCACCAGACCTGGCAGCCGCTGACCGCCCAGCTGGCCCTGCTGCTGGTGCTGTTCTGCGCCCTGGGCTACACCGCCAGCTTCTTCCACGGCCAGTCGCCGCGCCGCCCCCTGGGCCGCCTGCTGGCCCTGGGCAGCCTCGGCCTGCTCGGCCTCGGCGCGCTGCTGTACCTGGCCCTGGACATCCCCACCGGCGAGCTGCTCTACGGCCTGGTGGCGATCACCAGCCTGGGCATGTTCCTCATCGCCGCCTACTACATGCGCCACGGCTACCGCCCGGCGCGCCTGTTCGTCGTCGCCACCGGCCTGTTCGTCAGCGCCTGGCTGCTGTCCCTGCCGGCCCTGCTCGGCTACGTGCCCACGCGCAGCGACTGGCTCGGCAGTGCGCTGCTGGGGCTGACCGCGGCGGCCGGCTTCCTGCTCAGCCTGGCCCTGGCCGAGCGCCAGCGCCAACTGCAGCAGGAGAGCTTCGACGCCAGCCGCAAGCGCGCCGCCAGCAGCGCCGAGCTCAAGGCCAAGGGCGAGTTCCTGGCGAAGATCAGCCACGAAATCCGCACCCCCATGAACGGCGTGCTGGGCATGACCGAGCTGCTGCTCGGCACGCCGCTGTCGGCCAAGCAGCGCGACTACGTGCAGACCATCCACAGCGCCGGCAACGAGCTGCTGGCGCTGATCAACGAAATCCTCGACATCTCCAAGCTGGAGTCCGGGCAGATCGAGCTGGACGAGGTGCAGTTCGACCTGGGCGCGCTGATCGAGGACTGCCTGGCGATCTTCCGGGTGCGCGCCGAGCAGCAGAAGATCGAGCTGATCAGCTTCACCCAGCCGCAGGTGCCACGGGTGATCAGCGGCGACCCGACGCGCCTGCGCCAGGTGCTGCTGAGCCTGCTGGACAATGCCTTCAAGCAGACCGAGGAAGGCGAGATCCTCTTGGTGGTGGCCCTCGACGGCCCGCCGGGCAAGACGCGCCTGCGCATCGCCGTGCAGGACAGCGGCCGCCCGCTGGACCCCAACGACCGCCAGGCCCTGCTCACCGCCGAGCTGCACAGCCGCGACTTCCTCTCCGCCACCCGCCTGAGCAGCCGCCTGGGCCTGGTGATCGCGCGCCAGCTGATCCAGCTGATGTCCGGCCAATTGGGCATCGAAAGTGGCCTGGACAGCGGCGGCGACAGCGGCAACACCCTGTGGCTGAGCCTGCCGCTGGACCAGGACATGCTCGAACACCCCACCGCCGACCTTGACAGCCCGCTGCAGGGCGCGCGCCTGCTGGTGGTGGACGACAACCAGACCTGCCGCAAGGTGGTGGTGCAGCAGTGCAGCGTTTGGGGCATGAACGTCAGCGCCGTGGCTTCCGGCAAGGAGGCCCTGGCCCTGCTGCGCACCAAGGCGCACCTGCGCGAATACTTCGACGTGGTCCTGCTCGACCAGGACATGCCCGGCATGACCGGCATGCAGCTGGCGACCAAGATCCAGGAAGACCCCAACCTCAACCACGACATCCTGCTGATCATGCTCACCGGCATCAGCAACGCGCCGAGCAAGATCATCGCCCGCAACGCCGGGATCAAGCGCATCCTGGCCAAGCCGGTGGCCGGCTACACGCTCAAGGCCACCCTCGCCGACGAACTGGCCCAGCGCGGCCCCAGCGGCGTGACCAACTACCTGCCGGCGGCCGCCGAACCCGCGCCGCTGAGCCCGCCCAGCGACTTCCGCGTGCTGGTGGCCGAGGACAACAGCATCTCCACCAAGGTCATCCGCGGCATGCTCGGCAAGCTCGACCTGCAGCCGGACACCGCCAGCAACGGCGAGGAAGCTCTGGCCGCGATGAAGGCCACCCAGTACGACCTGGTGCTGATGGATTGCGAGATGCCGGTGCTCGACGGCTTCTCCGCCACCGAGCGCCTGCGCGCCTGGGAAGCCAGCGAACACCGCCCGCACACCCCGGTGGTGGCGCTCACCGCGCACATCCTCAGCGAACACAAGGAACGCGCCCGCCTGGTCGGCATGGACGGGCACATGGCCAAGCCGGTGGAACTGTCGCAACTGCGCGAACTGGTGGCCTACTGGGTAGCCGAACGCGAACGCCGCCTGCGCCAGCAGAGCGACGCGGCGTTGCCGTCCTGACGTCCATCACTGCCCCGAGGTGCTTTTCGTAGGATGGGTTGAGCTTGCGAAACCCATGCGGTTGCGGTGATGGGTATCGCTTCGCTCAACCGCATCCTACGGGCGTTGTGTCTGCCGGAGGGTGTAGGAGCGAGCTTGCTCGCGAACGGCGTTTCCCGGTGGCTACGGTGTTTCGGGTTGACCTCGCCCCTCTCCCTAACCCTCTCCCTGAAGGGAGAGGGGACTGTCCGTGCCATCGGACATATCGGCGCTCACCGGCAACAGCGGAGTAGCAGTGAGCGACGTGATCACACTTCACTCCGTACGGCCCCCTCTCCCTTCAGGGAGAGGGCTGGGGAGAGGGAAAGGAGGCGGGCCAATACACCGACGTCACCGGTGAACATCCTTCGCGAGCAAGCTCGCTCCTACAAATAACAACCCCCACCGAAACCCGCCCCCAGGCAATGACCACCCCCCACCCCGCCCGCTATGCTTCTGCCCCAGCAGAGCCATCTCACCCGGACGAGATCCCCCCATGCATGTGCTGTTCAGCGTGTACCTGAAGATGCTGGTGCTCTACAGCCCCTTCTTCGTGCTTTCCTGCTTCATCAGCCTCAGCCGCGGCTTCGCCCCGCGCGATCGCAAGCACATGGCCTGGCGCGTGGCCCTGGCGGCGCTGGTCGCCAGCGTGCTGCTGTACCTGTTCGGGCGCTACATCTTCACCCTCTTCGGCATCACCGCCGACGCCTTCCGCATCGGCGCCGGCAGCGTGCTGTTCATCTCCGCCCTGGGCATGGCCCAGGGGCGCTCGGCGGTGCAGAGCGACAACGTGCAGCAGGACGTCACCATCGTCCCGCTGACCATCCCCATCACCGTCGGCCCCGGCACCATAGGCGCGCTGCTGGTGATGGGCGTCGGCCAGCACTGGGAGGACAAGCTGCTGGCGCTGCTGGCGATCTTCCTCGCCTGCCTCACCCTCGGCGTCACCCTCTACCTGTCCGACCGCATCGAGCGGATGCTCGGCGAGCAGGGCCTGCAGATCGTCAGCCGGCTGATGGGCCTGTTCGTCTGCGCGCTGGCCGCGCAGATCATCATGACCGGCGTGCGCGGCTACTTCCTGCCCGCGCCCTGAGCGCGGCGTCACGCGACGGCGCGCCCCAATTGGGGGCGAATCGTCCGCGCACCACGCCGACGCACCAGAATGGCGCCCCGAAAACCCTGACCGAAACGGCAGAAAGTCCCGCGCAGGCCTTCTGGCACAGGGCTTTGCGCTGCTTGGCACGGATGCTGCGATAGACCTCCCGACCCGCAGGGGTCCCCTACCCATTTCGGGAGGCTGCACAGGCGACGGCCCAGAATCCGCCCGGCACCCTCCCAGGTACTGGAAGCCAAGGAGGCTGCCGCGATGAAACGTCGTCCCCTGTTGAAAAGCACCCTGGCGGTGAGCGCGCTGCTGCTCACCGGCCTGTTCCCCTTCAGCTCCCAGGCCGCCGAGACCATCAAGGTCGGCATCCTGCATTCGCTGTCCGGCACCATGGCCATCTCCGAGACCTCGCTCAAGGACATGGCGCTGATGACCATCGACGAAATCAACGCCAAGGGCGGGGTGAACGGCAAGAAGCTGGAGCCGGTGGTGGTCGACCCGGCGTCGAACTGGCCGCTGTTCGCCGAGAAGGCCCGCCAGTTGCTGACCCAGGACAAGGTCGCGGTGGTCTTCGGCTGCTGGACCAGCGTCTCGCGCAAATCCGTGCTGCCGGTGTTCGAGGAACTCAACGGCCTGCTGTTCTACCCGGTACAGTACGAGGGCGAGGAAATGTCGCCCAACGTCTTCTACACCGGCGCCGCGCCGAACCAGCAGGCCATCCCCGCGGTGGAATACCTGATGAGCGAGGACGGCGGCGCCGCCAAGCGCTTCTTCCTGCTCGGCACCGACTACGTCTACCCGCGCACCACCAACAAGATCCTGCGCGCCTTCCTGCACAGCAAGGGCGTGGCCGACAAGGACATCCTGGAGGTCTACACGCCGTTCGGCCACAGCGACTACCAGACCATCGTCGCCGACATCAAGAAGTTCTCCGCCGGCGGCAAGACCGCGGTGATCTCCACCGTCAACGGCGATTCCAACGTGCCCTTCTACAAGGAACTGGCCAACCAGGGCCTGGAAGCCACCGAAGTGCCGGTGGTGGCCTTCTCGGTGGGCGAGGAAGAACTGCGCGGCATCGACACCAAGCCGCTGGTGGGCAACCTGGCGGCGTGGAACTACTTCGAGTCGGTGAAGAACCCGCAGAACGAGAAGTTCGTCGCCGACTGGAAGGCCTATGCCAAGGCGAAGAACCTGCCGAACTATTCCACCGCCGTGACCAACGACCCGATGGAAGCCACCTACGTCGGCATCCACATGTGGGCCCAGGCCGTGGAGAAGGCCGGCAGCACCGACGTCGACAAGGTCCGCGAAGCCATGGGCGGGCAGACCTTCAAGGCGCCCTCGGGCTTCACCCTGACCATGGACAAGACCAACCACCACCTGCACAAGCCGGTGATGATCGGCGAAATCCAGGACGACGGGCAGTTCAACGTGGTCTGGAAAACCCCCGAGCCGATCCGCGCCCAGCCCTGGAGCCCGTTCATCCCGGGCAACGACAAGAAGCCGGACTACGCGGTGAAGAGCAACTGAGCCGGCGCTCGCCAGAGCCCCTCTCCCCAGGAGAGGGGACGCCACGCCAACCTCACGCGCGACAGTGAGCGCCATGCTCCCGGTCGCGTGCCGTACGGCCCCCTCTCCCTTCAGGGAGAGGGCTGGGGAGAGGGTGCTCTAGCCCAAGCGCCAGCCTCTCAGGAACCACACCATGCCCACTGCCCTCTACCGCCTGCTGCAAACCTGCGCCCTCGCGCTGGCCACCTTCCTCGCCCTGCCCGCGCAAGCCGGCCCGGCGCAGGACTTCGCCGCCGCCGACAACGCCGGCCGCGCCACGCTGCTCGAACACTGGGCCGCCGCCCCCGAGGCCGAGCGCCTGCCGCTGCTCGAAGCCATCCAGGCCGGCCGCTTCGCCGTCGACAGCCAGAACCACGCCTTCCTCCTCGGCGACGACAAGCAGTACCGCCCCGCCGAAGGCGACGCCCCGCCCGCCGGCGAACCCGACAAGCTGCGCCTGAACAACCGCCTGCGCGGCCTGCTCAACACCGCCCTGGCCAGCCACCAGCTGGTGGCGCAGGACCCGACGCTGCGCCTGGAAGCCGCGCGCCAGCTGCAGAAGACCGCCAAGCCCGCGCAGCGCGAACTGCTCGCCCTGCGCACCGGCGCGGAAACCGACGACAAGGTGAAAGCCGTCCTGCAACTGGCCCTGGCCAACCTGCAACTGGCCGACGCCGACCCACAGGTACGCCTGGCTGCCGTGCGCCTGCTCGGCGACTCCGGCGACCCACTGGCCCTCACCCGCCTGCAGAACCTGCTCGACCCGGCCGTGGAGGCCGACGAACAGGTGCGCACCGCCGCCGCCACCAGCCTGGCCCAGGTCAAGCGCCGGCTGATGGTCGGCGACCTGCTCGGCCAGGCCTTCAGCGGCCTGTCGCTGGGCTCCATCCTGCTGCTGGCGGCCCTGGGCCTGGCCATCACCTATGGCCTGCTCGGCGTCATCAACATGGCCCACGGCGAGATGCTGATGCTCGGCGCCTACTCCACCTACGTGGTGCAGTCGCTGCTGCAACGCTTCGCCCCCGGCCTGCTGGAGTACTACCCGCTGCTGGCCCTGCCGGTGGCCTTCGGCGTCACCGCGGCCATCGGCATGGCCCTGGAACGCACGGTGATCCGCCACCTCTACGGCCGCCCACTGGAAACCCTGCTGGCCACCTGGGGCATCAGCCTGGTGCTGATCCAGCTGGTGCGCGTGCTGTTCGGCGCGCAGAACGTCGAGGTGGCCAACCCGGCCTGGCTGTCCGGCGGCGTCCAACTGCTGCCGAACCTGGTGCTGCCGTGGAACCGCATCGTCATCATCGGCTTCGCCCTGTTCGTGCTGGCGCTCACCTGGCTGCTGCTCAACCGCACGCGGCTGGGCCTGAACGTCCGCGCGGTGACGCAGAACCGCAACATGGCGGCCTGCTGCGGCGTGCCCACCGGGCGCGTGGACATGCTCGCCTTCGGCCTCGGCTCGGGCATCGCCGGGCTCGGCGGGGTGGCCCTGTCGCAGGTCGGCAACGTCGGCCCGGACCTGGGCCAGAGCTACATCATCGACTCCTTCCTGGTGGTGGTGCTCGGCGGCGTCGGCCAGCTGGCCGGCAGCGTCTGCGCGGCCTTCGGCCTGGGCGTGGCGAACAAGATCCTCGAACCGCAGATCGGCGCGGTGCTGGGCAAGATCCTGATCCTGGCGCTGATCATCCTATTCATCCAGAAACGCCCGCAGGGGCTGTTCGCCCTGAAAGGGAGGGTCATCGATTGATGAAAACGCCAATGCCCGAACCGACCGCTCTTCGTAGGAGCGAGGGGGGCGCCTCAGCCATTGCTCGCGAACAGCGCCCGCAGCGAAGCCGTTCGCGAGCAAGCTCGCTCCTACAGGGTGCATCCGCCGACCGTGGGGAGATCTGCCCGTGAACCAGCCACTCACCGTGACAGCCGCGCAGAAGGCCGGCCCGCGAGTCACCGCCGGCATCGTCGGCGCGGCCCTCGTCGCGCTGCTGATCCTGCCGCTGCTGCACCTGCTGCCCGAGACCAGCGCCCTGCACCTGTCGGCCTACGGCCTGACGCTGACCGGCAAGATCCTCTGCTACGCCATAGTCGCGCTGGCCCTGGACCTGGTCTGGGGCTATGCCGGCCTGCTGTCCCTCGGCCACAGCCTGTTCTTCGCCCTGGGCGGCTACGCCATGGGCATGTACCTGATGCGCGAGGCCGCCGGCGACGGCCTGCCGGCGTTCATGACCTTCCTGTCGTGGAACGAGCTGCCCTGGTACTGGGCCGGCACCCAGCACTTCCTCTGGGCCCTGTGCCTGGTGGTGCTGGCGCCGGGGCTGCTGGCCTTCGTGTTCGGCTTCTTCGCCTTCCGCTCGCGGATCAAGGGCGTGTACTTCTCGATCATGACCCAGGCCCTGACCTTCGCCGGCATGCTGCTGTTCTTCCGCAACGAGACCGGTTTCGGCGGCAACAACGGCTTCACCAACTTCCGCAGCATCCTGGGCTTTTCGATCACCGCGCCGGGCACCCGCGCCGCGCTGTTCCTGGCCATCGTCCTGCTGCTGGCGGCCAGCCTGGCGCTGGGCTTCGCCCTGGCACGGAGCAAGTTCGGCCGGGTGCTCACCGCCCTGCGCGACGCCGAGAACCGCCTGATGTTCTGCGGCTACGACCCGCGCGGCTACAAGCTGTTCGTCTGGACCCTGAGCGCGGTGATCTGCGGCCTGGCCGGCGCCCTGTTCGTGCCGCTGGTGGGCATCATCAACCCCAGCGAGATGTCGCCGACCAACTCCATCGAAGCCGCCGTGTGGGTGGCCCTGGGCGGGCGCGGCACGCTCATCGGCCCGCTGCTCGGCGCCGGCGTGGTGAACGGCGCCAAGAGCTGGTTCACCGTGGCCTTCCCGGAGTACTGGCTGTTCTTCCTCGGCGCCCTGTTCATCGTCGTCACCCTGTACCTGCCGCGGGGCATCCTCGGGCTGATCAAGCGGGAGAAAGCGCAATGAGAGCCGTCCCCCACCTGATGCTGGAACCGGCCTTCGACCCCAGCGGCACCAGCCGCGACGCCGTCGGCCTGGGCGCCAGCGCGAGCGAAGGCCTGGACGTGCGCCACGGCACCATCCTCACCCTGGAAGACATCAACGTCAGCTTCGACGGCTTCCGCGCCCTGCGCGACCTGACGCTGTACATCGGCGTGGGCGAGCTGCGCTGCATCATCGGCCCCAACGGCGCGGGCAAGACCACGCTGATGGACGTGATCACCGGCAAGACCCGCCCCGACAGCGGCAAGGCGTACTTCGGCGAGACCTACGACCTGCAGCGCATGAGCGAGGTGGAAATCGCCCAGGCCGGCATCGGCCGCAAGTTCCAGAAGCCCACGGTGTTCGAGGCGCTCTCGGTGTTCGAGAACCTGGAGCTGGCGCAGAAGGCCGACAAGTCGGTGTGGGCCAGCCTGCGGGCGAAGCTCAGCGGCGAGCAGAGGGACCGCATCGAGGAGGTGCTGACCACCATCCGCCTGCGCGAATCGCGCAACCGCCCGGCCGGCCTGCTCTCCCACGGCCAGAAGCAGTTCCTGGAGATCGGCATGCTGCTGGTGCAGGAGCCGCAACTGCTGCTGCTCGACGAACCGGTGGCGGGCATGACCGACGCCGAGACCGAATTCACCGCCGAACTCTTCAAGTCCCTCGCCGGCCAGCACTCGCTGATGGTGGTGGAGCACGACATGGGCTTCGTCGGCAGCATCGCCGACCACGTCAGCGTGCTGCACCAGGGCCACGTGCTGGCCGAGGGCTCTCTGGAAGAAGTGCAGGCGAACGAGCAGGTGATCGAGGTTTATTTAGGACGATAAAAGAGTCGATAAGAGCCGATAAAAAGCGCTGGAGGCTGGACGAAAGAGCCGGTGCTTCCTCGTTCAGCCTCCAACCTTAAGCCTCCAGCGGCTTTTAAAACCGATAAGAGCCGAGAAAAGCGCTGGAGGCTGGACGAGGGAGTCGCTTTTTCGTTCAGCCTTCAGCCTCGAGCCTTCAGCGGCTTTTCAAAGGATTCAAAGCATGCTCAATGTTGAAAATCTGCATCAGTTCTACGGCGGCAGCCACATCCTCCGCGGCCTGTCGTTCGACGCGAAGATCGGCGAAGTCACCTGCCTGCTCGGGCGCAACGGCGTGGGCAAGACCACCCTGCTGCGCTGCCTGATGGGCCTGGTGCCGGCGCGCGAGGGCAGCGTCAGCTGGGAGGGCAAGACCATCACCGGCTTCAGACCGCACCAGCGAGTGCACGCCGGCATCGCCTACGTGCCCCAGGGCCGCGAAATCTTCCCGCGGCTGAGCGTGGAGGAGAACCTGCTGATGGGCCTGTCCCGCTTCGGCGCCAGGGAAGCGAAGCAGGTACCGGAATTCATCTACGAACTCTTCCCGGTGCTGCGCGAGATGAAACAGCGCCGCGGCGGCGACCTCTCCGGCGGCCAGCAGCAACAGCTGGCCATCGGCCGCGCCCTGGCCAGCCGCCCGCGCCTGCTGATCCTCGACGAGCCCACCGAAGGCATCCAGCCCTCGGTGATCAAGGAGATCGGCGCGGTGATCCGCAAGCTCGCCGAGCGCGGCGACATGGCCATCCTGCTGGTGGAACAGTTCTACGACTTCGCCGCCGAACTGGCCGACCAGTACCTGGTGATGGCCCGCGGCGAGATCGTCCAGCAGGGCCGCGGCGCAAACATGGAAAGCGAAGGCGTACGCGGGTTGGTCGCCATCTGAACGGATGCTGCGCTGTCTTCTGGGTTCCCGCGTTCGCGGGAATGACGATGGGGGAATACGATTTCAATCCCGTCATTCCCGCGAACGCGGGAACCCAGTGACGTCACCACCCAGTCGCGAACCATAATGGTGCACGACACGCCCCAATGCACCGCAATCGCCCCCATACCTGACCACTCGGACAACCCGCCCAGCCGCATAACCCAGGCACTTCAGGGCCCACGCACTATCCTGGCGCAGAAGGCACGCCAATTGCTCTACCCAGGGCAACCCCAGCAGAACACGCCCCATGAACGCACCCGCCGCCCTCTTCCACCCCGCCTGGCACGCCGAGCTTGAGTTGGCCTACGCCCGCGTCGGCGACAGCACGCGGCCGGTCACGCGGCGCCACCTGGGGCCGCTGCGGGTGCAGAAGCACCTCTACGCCGAAGGGCCGGAAGTCTGCCAGCACATCGTGGTGCACCCTCCCGGCGGCATCGCCGGCGGCGACACCCTCGCCCTCGACATCCATGCCGGCCCCGGCGCCTGGGCCCAGCTCACCAGCCCCGGCGCGGCCAAGTGGTACCGCGCCGCCACGCCGGCCAGCCAGCGCCTGCGCATCCGCGTCGAGGCCGGCGCCACCCTGGAATGGCTGCCCCAGGAAACCATCGTCTTCTCCGGCGCCCAGGCCGAACTGCAGACCGACATCGACCTGCAGGGCGACGCCCGCCTGTTCTACTGGGACGTGGTCGCCCTCGGCCGCCCCGCCGCCGGCGAGCGCTTCGACCAGGGCCGCTTCGCCGCCACCCTGGACATCCGCCGCGACGGCCGCCGCCTGTGGCACGAACGCCAGCGCATCGACGGCGGCGAGCGCCTGCTGGACTCGCCCATCGGCCTGGCCGGGCAACCGGTCATGGCCACGCTGATCGCCAGCGGGCAGATCGACGCCGAGTTGCTGGAAGCCTGTCGCGCGCTACCCTGCCAGGGCCGCGGCAACCTCAGCCAATTGCCCGGCCTGCTGGTCGCCCGCTGCCTGGCCGCCGAGGCGCTGCACGCCCGCGCCTGGCTCATCGAACTCTGGCGCGCGCTGCGGCCCGCGCTGCTCGGCCGCGAGGCCGTCCCCCCCAGAATCTGGAGCACCTGAGATGGATTTGACGCCCCGCGAGAAAGACAAGCTGCTGATCTTCACCGCCGGCCTGGTGGCCGAACGGCGCCTGGCCCGCGGCCTGAAGCTGAACCACCCGGAGGCCATCGCGCTGATCTCCGCCGCTCTGCTCGAAGGCGCCCGCGACGGCCGCACGGTGGCCGAGCTGATGCACTATGGCACCACCCTGCTCAGCCGCGAGCAGGTGATGGAAGGCGTGCCGGAGATGATCCCGGAGATCCAGGTGGAAGCCACCTTCCCCGACGGCACCAAGCTGGTCACCGTGCACCAGCCCATCGCCTGATGAGCGGCCGCTTTCGAACGAACCTGCCTGAAGGAACACCGCAATGCTGATCCGCGACGCCAGCCCAACCGACCTCGGCGCCCTGCGCGACATCTACAACGACGCGGTGCTCAACACCACCGCGATCTGGAACGAAGTCGCCATCGACCTCGACAACCGCCGCGCCTGGCTGGAACTGCGCGCCCAGCAGGGCTTCCCGGTGCTGGTCGCCGAAGACGCCGGCGAAGTGGTGGGCTACGCCAGCTACGGCCCCTGGCGCGCCTTCGACGGCTTCCGCGAAACCGTCGAGCACTCGGTGTACGTGCGCGCCGACCAACGCGGCAAGGGCGTGGGCCCGCAACTGATGCAGGCGCTGGTCGACCGCGCCCGCGCCCAGGGCCTGCACGTGATG
Organism: Pseudomonas sp. R3.Fl; assembly: GCF_023516765.1. Classification (NCBI taxonomy): domain Bacteria; kingdom Pseudomonadati; phylum Pseudomonadota; class Gammaproteobacteria; order Pseudomonadales; family Pseudomonadaceae; genus Pseudomonas; species Pseudomonas sp. R3.Fl. The sequence goes on along the minus strand of NZ_JAMGSO010000001.1, from coordinate 4,435,817 downwards.
GTGGCGGCCATCGAGAGCGGCAACGCCGCCTCCATCCGCCTGCACGAACGCCTGGGCTTCGCCACCACCGGGCAGATGCCGCAGGTGGGCCAGAAGTTCGGCCGCTGGCTCGACCTGACCTTCATGCAACTGATCCTCGATGCGCGGGATACGCCCTGACAAAAGACGAGAAAAGCCGCTGGAGGCTGAAGGCTGGACGAGGGCCATCGCTTTTTCGTTCAGCCTCCAGCCTCCAGCGAATCGAGGGAAGCTGCGCATGAAAAACAGTCGTCAACCCCACACCGACAGGTTCGGCCCCAGGAGCACCCCATGACAAGGGACGAGAAAAGCCGCTGGAGGCTGAAGGCTGAACGAGGGAGTCGCTTTTTCGTCCAGCCTTCAGCCTTCAGCCTTCAGCGAATTGAGGGAAGCTGCGCATGAAAAACAGTCGTCAACCCCACACCGACAGGTTCGGCCCCAGGAGCACCCCATGATCCCTGGCGAATACGACGTCCAGCCCGGCGAGATCGAACTCAACGCCGGCCGCCGCACCCTGGCCCTGACCGTGGCCAACCGCGGCGACCGGCCGATCCAGGTCGGCTCGCACTACCACTTCTACGAAACCAACGACGCCCTGCAGTTCGACCGTGAGGCCGCCCGCGGCATGCGCCTGAACATCCCGGCCGGCACCGCGGTGCGCTTCGAGCCGGGGCAGAGCCGCGAGGTGGAGTTGGTGGAGCTGGCTGGCGAGCGTCGCGTCTACGGCTTCGCCGGGCGGGTGATGGGCAATCTGTAAAGCCGATAAGAGCCGATAAGAGCGCTAGAGGCTGGACGAGGGAGTCGCTTTTTCGTTCAGCCTTAAGCCTTAAGCCTCCAGCGGCTTTTAAACCGAGAGGAAGGGAACCATGAAAATCAGCCGCCAAGCCTACGCCGACATGTTCGGCCCCACCGTCGGCGACCGCGTGCGCCTGGCCGACACCGAGCTGTGGATCGAGGTGGAGCAGGACTTCACCGTCTACGGCGAGGAAGTGAAGTTCGGCGGCGGCAAGGTCATCCGCGACGGCATGGGCCAGGGCCAGCTGCCGGCGGCCGAGGTGGTCGACACCGTCATCACCAACGCGCTGATCCTCGACCACTGGGGCATCGTCAAAGCCGACGTGGGCCTGAAGGACGGCCGCATCTCCGCCATCGGCAAGGCCGGCAACCCGGACATCCAGCCCGGCGTGACCATCGCCCTGGGTGCCAGCACCGAGGTCATCGCCGGCGAGGGCATGATCCTCACCGCCGGCGGCATCGACACGCACATCCACTTCATCTGCCCGCAGCAGATCGAAGAAGCGCTGATGAGCGGCGTCACCACCATGATCGGCGGCGGCACCGGGCCTGCCACCGGCACCAACGCCACCACCTGCACCTCCGGGCCCTGGCACCTGGCGCGCATGCTCCAGGCTGCCGACGCCTTCCCGATGAACATCGGCTTCACCGGCAAGGGCAACGCCAGCCTGCCGCTGCCGCTGGAAGAACAGGTGCGCGCCGGCGCCATCGGCCTGAAGCTGCACGAGGACTGGGGCACCACCCCGGCGGCCATCGACAACTGCCTGAGCGTGGCCGACCGCCTCGACGTGCAGGTGGCCATCCACACCGACACCCTCAACGAATCCGGCTTCGTCGAAACCACCCTCGCCGCCTTCAAGGACCGCACCATCCACACCTACCACACCGAGGGCGCCGGCGGCGGCCACGCGCCGGACATCATCCGCGCCTGCGGCTTCGCCAACGTGCTGCCCAGCTCCACCAACCCGACGCGGCCGTTCACCCGCAACACCATCGACGAGCACCTGGACATGCTCATGGTCTGCCACCACCTGGACCCGAGCATCGCCGAGGACGTGGCCTTCGCCGAATCGCGCATCCGCCGCGAGACCATCGCCGCCGAGGACATCCTCCACGACCTCGGCGCCTTCAGCATGATCAGCTCCGACAGCCAGGCCATGGGCCGCGTCGGCGAAGTGATCACGCGCACCTGGCAGACCGCCGACAAGATGAAGAAGCAGCGCGGCGCCCTGGATGGCGACGGCGCGCGCAACGACAACTTCCGCGCCAAGCGCTACATCGCGAAATACACGATCAACCCGGCGATCACCCATGGCGTCAGCCACGAAGTGGGCAGCATCGAAGTGGGCAAGCTGGCCGACCTGGTGCTCTGGCGCCCGGCCTTCTTCGGCGTGAAGCCGAGCCTGATCCTCAAGGGCGGCGCCATCGCCGCCAGCCTGATGGGCGACGCCAACGCCTCCATCCCCACCCCGCAGCCGGTGCACTACCGGCCGATGTTCGCCAGCTTCGGCGGCAGCCGCCACGCCACCAGCCTGACCTTCCTCAGCCAGGCCGCCTGGGAATCCGGCCTGCACGCCCGCCTGGGCCTGCACAAGGCCATCGGCGTGGTGCAGGGCTGCCGCACGGTGCAGAAGACCGACCTGATCCACAACGCCTACCTGCCGCACATCGAAGTGGACCCGCAGAACTACCAGGTGCGCGCCGACGGCCAACTGCTGTGGTGCGAGCCGGCCGAAGTGCTGCCCATGGCGCAGCGTTATTTCCTGTTCTGAACACCCGCCCAGGAACACCCTCGTAGGATGGTGTTGAGCGAAGCGATACCCATCGCCACGGCATCATGGGTTTCGCAGGCTCAACCCATCCTACGAAGGCGCCTCGGCGCAGCCTGCAAGACAGTCGCACCTACGCCACAAGCGAGCACGGCTTCTCGGTACACCACGCCATTCCCCTGTAGGAGCGCGCCCTGCGCGCGATTCGCGGGCAGGGCGCGCTTACGTTCCAGGAAGCACGGCTTTTCGTAGGATGGTGTTGAGCGAAGCGATACCCATCACCGCCACCGCATGGGTTTCGCAAGCTCAACCCATCCTACGAAGGCGCCTCGGCGCAGCCTGCAAGACAGTCGCACCTACGCCACAAGCGAGCACGGCCTTTCGTAGGAGCGAGCTTGCTCGCGAACAGACTCCGCAGCGGGGCCCATTCGCGAGCAAGAACTAGGCGTCCCCCTCGCTCCTACGAAGAGCAGCTCGATACACCACGCCATTCCCCTGCGCGCGATTCGCGGGCAGGGCCCGCTCCTACAGGCGGCTGAAATCCCCCGGGGAAATTCAGAAGACCTCCCCCACCGGCACCGCTTCGCATTTCCCCGCCGAGTCCACCCCCTACGCTGGCAGGGCCTCTGTGCCCGTCCCTCCAGAACAACAAGGACTCCCGATGAAACGACTGACCGCCACCCTGGCCCTGGCGCTGGGCCTGTGCGCCTGCGCCCAGGCCGCCGATCCCATCACCCTGGGCCTCAACTACCCCCGCACCGGCAGCTACCAGAACGAAGGCCGCGACCAGATGCGCGGCGCCCTGCTGGCCATCGACGAAATCAACGCCGGCGGCGGCGTGCTCGGCCGCTCGCTGCGGCTGTCCAGCCACGACAGCGCCTCGCGCTCGAAGAAGGCCGTGGCCAACGTCGACAAGCTGGCTGACGAGGGCGCCGCCATGCTCTTCGGCGGCGCCTCCAGCGCCGTGGCCATCGCCGCCGGCAAGCGCGCCGCCGAGCGCGGGCTGCTGTACTTCGGCGCCGTCACCTATTCCAACGACACCACCGGCAAGGACGGCCACCGCTACATGTTCCGCGAGGGCATCAGCGCCTGGATGAGCGCCCGGGTGCTGGGCCAGTACCTGGCGCAGAAGCACCCGGGCAGCCGCTACTTCTACGTCACCTCCGACTACACCTGGGGCCACACCACCGAAGCCTCGCTACGCCAGGCCACCGGCACGCAGGACGGCGCCCAGCACCCCGGGCGGCGCATTCCCTTCCCCGCCGTCGGCCTCGCGCACTACCGCGACAGCCTCGCCCAGGCGGCCGCCAGCGACGTCCAGGTGCTGGTCCTGGTGCTGTTCGGCCGCGACCTGGTGCGGGCCATGCAGGTGGCCCACGACCTCGGCCTGACCAAGCGCATGCAGATAGTCGCGCCCAACCTCACCCTGAACGTGATCGAGCAGGCCGGGCCGAGCGTGATGGAGGGCGTGGTCGGCACCGAGCCCTGGACCTGGCGCGTGCCGGAACTGGAGAACAGCGCCCGCGGCAAGGCCTTCGTCAACGACTACGTGAAGCGCTACCAGAAGTACCCGTCCAGCTCCGCCGCCTCGGCCTACGGCATCGTCTACCAGTGGGCGGACGCCGTGCGGCGCGCCAACAGCCTGGACAGCGAGGCGCTGATCAGGGCCCTGGAAGGCCACCGCTACGCCCTGCTCAAGGGCGAGCAGTACTGGCGCGCGTTCGACCACCAGAACGTGCAGCGCATCTATGCGGTGAAGGTGAAGCCGCGCAGCGAAGTGCTGAAGGACCCGCTGAAGCAGGACTACTTCGAGATCATCCACCAGCTCGACGGCGACCAGGCCGCGCCCAGCCTCGACGAGTGGAAGGCGGAAAGGCGCGCCGCCGGCAAGCCCCCGCAGTTGCAGTGAGGCGCCTCAGCGCAGCTGGCTGTCCTTGCTGCCGCGCCGGTTGTAGCCGGCGAAGGCCGCCTGCTCGTCATGGGCGGCCTGGCAGTTCACGCACAGACGCACGCCGGGCACGGCCTTGCGCCGCGCCTCGGGAATGGGCGCATCGCACTCCTCGCAATGCGTCAGGCTCTCGCCGCGGGGCAACTGGCTGCGCGCCCGGGCGACTGCGTCCTCGATGGTGCTGTCGATCTGTTCCTGCACCGCGCCGTCGTTCGCCCAACCACTGGCCATGGCAACCTCCGATCAAACTTTGTACAGATTGCAGATATTGGCGCCCCGGCGGCCGATTGCAAGGGCGAAAACGCGGCGGGGTGCGCTGAAAAGCCCCTTCCCCGGGCGCCGCGCAACGAGAACAATAGCGCGCTTTCCCGCCATGGATGTTCCCCGATGCGAATCCTCCCGTCTCCTCTGCGCCACTGCCTGCCGCTGGCCCTCTGCGCCCTGCTCGGCAGCCAGGCCCAGGCCGCCGAGGCCCCCGGCGTCGAAGCCGACCTGGTCGACGCCAACCGCTACCTGCTGCTGTACAGCGCCACCGCCGACGAGCGCTTCCTCGACCGCCTGGACGCCACCGGCAAGCACCTGCAAGCGGCCCTTGCGCAACGCCAGGATGCCACCACGCTGCGCACACTCTGGGCCAGCTACGAGCAGGGCCGCCAGCAGATGCTGGCCGAGCACGCCGCCCGCAAGCTCGACCAGAACGGCGAGATGGCCCGCAGCCTGAAGCTGGCCGAGCCCCTGGACGCCTACCTGCAAGCCCACCCCCTGGCCACCCCGGGCCTGGCCGACGACCTGCGCAGCCGCGCCCTGCTCACCGCCCGCCTGGCCAACCTGCAGAAGGTCGACGGCCCGCGCGCCGAGGCCGAGGCGGCGAACGTCAAGGCCCTGGACGAGCGCATCCAGCAGCGCATCGATGCCCTGGCGAAGAGCGACCCGGCCCTGCACGACGAACTGGACAAGCGCTGGCGCTACCTGCAGGTCAGCCAGCGCAACGGCCAGCAGTTGCTCTATCCCTTCAACGCGCAGATCGAGGCCATGCTCGGCAAGCTGGCCGGCGCCTGACGGGGACCCGGAGGCGGTCTACCGCAGCTTCGGAATCGTCCGATATCCGGCGCCGGGAGGGCCGCCAAGAATGGCGGCTCCATCGCCAGGAGCCGCCCCATGCACCGCCTCGTCCTTTCCCTGCTGCTGAGCCTGCTGGCCAGCCTGCCGACCGCGGCCCTGGCCGATGACTTCGACGCCACCCTGCAGGCCGCGCAGCGCTACCTGCTGCTCTACAGCGCCACGGGGGACGAACGCTTCCTCAAGCGCCTGGAACGGCTCGACGAGGCCTTCCAGGGCCAGGTCGCCGAACAGCACAACGGCGAGACGCTGCAGGACATCTGGTCGCTCTACGGCGAAACGGTGGCGCAGGTGGAAAGCGGCTACGAACAGAGCGGCCCGGTGCTACGCGAGGCGCTGGCCCAGGCCCTGGAAGTCTCGGCGCTGCTGCAGGAATTCCGCCTCCAGCCCGGCGCCACGCCGGGGGATGCGACCCTGGCGGCCAACCTGCAGCGCCTGGCCCTGCTGCAAGCCAAGCGGGCCAACCACCGCCTGCTGGGGGAAGACACCGACACCCTGCGCGAGGCCATCGCCGACCTGCAGCAGACCATCGAGACGCAGTTCGCCGCCCTGCCGGCCAGCGTCGAAGGCGAAGCGATGCGCGCCCGCTGGCGCTACCTGCGGCTGACCGAGCGCCCGGCCGGCACCCTGCTCTACCCGTTCAACGCCCAGGTCGAGTACCTGCTGGAGAAGCTCGGCGAGAACGGGGAAGCCTGAAAGGCCCTACTCCTTCACTTCCATGTATTCCCTGGCGAAGATCTGGTACTCCTCCGGCAGGGTGTACTTCTTCGCCAGCTCCGAGGCGGTCAGGTCGGACGCATCCACGCCGCGCTGCTCGCGCAGGCAGTCGTAGGTGGCCTTGATGGCGGCGAAGTAGGCGGCATGGCCGTCCACCACGATGCGCACGCCGAGCTTGGCCAGGCGCTTGTCGTCGTGCAGCTTCGGGTTGCCGTAGGACACCAGCATCAGCGGCACGCTCAGGTGCCGGGCGATGGCCTCCAGGTGCTCGAAGTCGCGGATGCCGACCATGCAGATGCCGTCGGCGCCGGCGGCCTGGTAGGCCAGGGTGCGGCGGATCACGTCGTCCACCTCGATCACCTCGGCGTTGGTCCGCGCGATGATCGCCATCTCCTGGTCCACCCGCGCCTCCAGCGCCGCGCGGATCTTGCCCACGCCCTCCTCCACCGGGATCAGGTCGGTGGACTTGCGGCCGAACTGCGCCGGCAACAGGGTGTCCTCGATGGTCAGCGCGGCCACGCCGGCGCGCTCCAGCTCGACGATGGTGCGCATCACGTTCAGCGCGTTGCCATAGCCGTGGTCGGCATCGGCGATCACCGGCAGGCGCGCGACGCGGCCGATGCGGGTGGCCTGCTCGACGAACTCGCTGAGGGTGATGAGGGCGAAGTCGGGCGCCGCGAGCACTTGTAGCGAAGCTACAGAACCACCCAGGATGCCGACCTCGAAGCCGAGGTCGCCGGCGATGCGCGCCGACATCGGGTCGAACACCGATGCCGTGTGGTAGCAGGAGGAAGAGTTCAGCAACGCCCGGAAACTCTGGCGTAGCTCGTGGTGGGAGGCTCTGTGCATGGCGGGATCCAACTGCGACCTGGAAGTGGGAAAGGGTTCTGCGGAATCGGCAAACTCATGTAGCAAAACTACAGGATGGCAAATGTAGCAAAACTACAAGGCCTTCCCAAGCACTCTATAACCTCCACCGTCCAGCGGCACATGAGCCGATAGTCGAGCAGGCCCAGGCGCACTCGCGTAAACTGCGCGGCCGTTTTTTCGCCGGACCTTTCCGCCATGCTGCACTCCACTGACGCCCGCGCCCTGGGCATCGACTTCGGCACCTCCAACTCCACCGTCGGCTGGTGGCGCCCCGAGGTGGAACCGCTGATCGCACTGGAAGACGGCAAGATCACCCTGCCCTCGGTGGTCTTCTTCAACACCGAGGAGCGTCGCCCGGTCTACGGCCGCCTGGCCCTGGCCGAATACCTGGAAGGCTACGAGGGGCGCCTGATGCGCTCGCTGAAAAGCCTGCTCGGCTCGCCCCTGCTCAAGAGCGAGACCACGGTGCTGGGCAGCGCCCTGCCGTTCAAGGACCTGCTCGGACTGTTCATCGGCGAGCTGAAGAAGCGCGCCGAGGCCGTCGCCGGCCACGAGTTCGAGGCCGTGGTGCTGGGCCGCCCGGTGTTCTTCGTCGACGACGATCCCGAGGCCGACCGCGAGGCCCAGGACACCCTGGTGGCGGTGGCGCGGAAACTCGGCTTCAAGGACATCTCCTTCCAGTACGAGCCCCTGGCCGCGGCTTTCGACTACGAGCGCGGCATCCAGCGCGAGGAGCTGGTGCTGATCGTCGATATCGGCGGCGGCACCTCGGACTTCTCCCTGGTGCGCCTGGCCCCGGAGCGCCGCGAGCAGGCCGAGCGCCAGGCCGACATCCTGGCCACCGGCGGCGTGCACATCGGCGGCACCGACTTCGACAAGCAGCTCAGCCTGCAGGGCGTGATGCCGCTGTTCGGCTACGGCAGCCGGATGAAGTCCGACGCGCTGATGCCCACCAGCTACCACCTGAACCTGGCCACCTGGCACACCATCAACGCGGTGTACGCGCAGAAGTCGCAGCTGGCGCTGAAGAACATGCGCTACGACATCGTCGACGGCACCGGCATCGACCGTCTGTTCCGCCTTATCGAACAGCGCGCCGGCCACTGGCTGGCGATGCAGGTGGAAGCCAGCAAGATCGAGCTGAGCGACAGCCAGCGCCGCGACATCGACCTGGCGCGCATCGAACCGGGCCTGGTTGCGGAACTGACCCGCGAACTGTTCGAGGGCGCGATAGAGCCGCAACTGGAACGCGTGCGCGCCGGCATCGGCAAGCTGCTGGGCGATGCCGACATCGACGCGGCCAAGGTCGACACCGTGTTCTTCACCGGCGGCTCCAGCGGCGTCCCGGCCCTGCGCCAGAGCGTGGCCGCCATGCTGCCCAACGCCCGCCACGTCGATGGCGACCGCTTCGGCGGGATCGGCAGCGGTTTGGCTATCGAGGCTAAAAAGCGCTACGGCTGAGGGATTGGCTTTTCGTAGGAGCGAGCTTGCTCGCGAATGGTGCCTCCCGGATACGCTGGCATCACGCTGACCTCCGTACCCTCTCCCCAGCCCTCTCCCTGTGTATGGACCGGAGACATGGTGAACAGGTGTTCGGAGACATGGTGAACACATCATGCTGAGGCATCGAAACGCATGAGGAGCGTGAGATGCCCTGGCAGGAGGTGTCCAAAATGCAGGTACGCGAGGAATTCGTTGCCTTGGCCAGCACGCCGGGTGCCAACCTCCGCCAGCTTTGCCGGCGCTTCGGAATCAGTCCGAATACCGGTTACAAATGGCTGAAGCGAGGTCAGGCGGGCGAGGGGCTGGAGGATCGCTCACGACGTCCAAAGCGCTCTCCGGGCCGTTCGCCGGAAGATCTCGAAGCGCACGTCGTGGCTCTGCGCCAGGAGCATCCGAGCTGGGGCGCACGCAAGTTGCGGCAACTCTTGCTCAATCAGGGGGTGGATGCTCCAGCGGTAAGCACTGTGCATGCGATCCTGCTCCGCCATGATTGCATTCAACCGGAGGCTGGCGAGCGCTGCCAGCCGTGGCAACGCTTCGAACATGTTGCTCCGAACGATCTGTGGCAGATGGACTTCAAGGGGCACTTTCCCCTCGCCAAAGGGCGTTGCCATGCCCTGACGATCCTTGATGACCACTCCCGCTATGCCCTATGCCTACAGGGTTGTAGCGATGAGCGACGGGAAACCGTGCAGGCACACCTCATTGCGACCTTCAGGCGCTATGGGCTACCGCGGCGTATGACCATGGACAATGGCAGCCCCTGGGGTGATACCGAAGCCCATTACACGGCCCTGGATGTCTGGTTGATGCGCCAGGGTATCCGGACCAGCCACTCCAGCCCTTACCACCCGCAAACCCAAGGCAAGGATGAGCGCTTCCACCGCACGCTCAAGGTCGAGTTGCTGCAAGGACGAGTTTTTGATGACCTGATCCACGCCCAGGCAGCGTTTGATCGTTGGCGCGGGCTTTACAATCAGCAGCGTCCGCACCAGGCACTGGACATGCAGGTTCCGCAACAGCGTTATCAACCGAGCCCGCTTGAATATCAGGAGCATCCACCCGCTCCGCAGTACGATGAGCTGGACCTGGTGCGCAAGGTCCAGGGCAAAGGTGAAATTTACTGTCAGGGGCGGCCGTACCAGGTAGGCAAGGCATTCATCGGTGAGTCGGTCGCTATACGGCCGACTACCGAAGAGGGACAGTACAACGTGTACTGGAGCACGCACCGTATTGCCAGGATCGACCTGCGCGAGCAGCTATGCATCGCTGGCAAACGGCTTCCCTAACCTGTTCACCCTGTCTCCGAACAGGTGTCTACCATGTCTCCGGTCCATACACCCTGAAGGGAGAGGGGGCTTGTCCGTGCCGAGAGGAAGATTGGTTTCAGTCGGTAATCTCCGTGCTAGCCGGCTAATGCCGAAACATCAGCGCACTCCGAACGGTCCCCTCTCCCTTCAGGGAGAGGGTTAGGGAGAGGGCGCTCTACAGCCCAACCCCAAAGCCCCCGGCAAGCACGGTTCGCGAGCAAGCTCGCTCCTACAAGTCACTTCCCCCGTAGGGCGTATAACCGTTCGCGGTTATACGCCACCGCCCCAAAGCCCCTCCCCCCAGTTTTTTCGAACTCCCCTCCCCGCCCCCGACTCGAAACAGCACCACCCACAGGTCCGAGCCGACAAGGAGGCCCCATGTACCGGCAAGCCCTGCTGACCGCCACCGCCCTGGCCCTGCTCGCGGGCTGTTCCCATGAATCCACCCGGGTGCAGAACCCGGTCAACCTGGTGACCTACCGCGACGCGCCGCTGGTGCGCGACGTGCACGACGGCATGAGCAAGGATGAGGTGCTGCGCGTCGGCGGCCCGCCGTCCAGCAGCCAGGCGCGGGCGTACAAGGCTGGTAGCTGCAACAGCTACATCCTCAACAAGGACGGCCGCGAGCAGCCCTACTACGTGACCTTCGACGACCAGGGCAAGGTCGACGGGACCGGTTTCCTCAGCTGCTCCGAGCGCGACCGCCACGACCGCGACGCGCACCCCTGAGGCCGGCGGGCGGCTCAGCTGAGCGCCGCCACCAGTTCCGCCTTGGTCATCCGCCAGCGCCCGCGCACGCCTGCGCAGGTTGCGCGCGCCAGCAGCTCCTTGCGCGTCATGCCCAGCAACTTCTCGGCGGCCGGCTTGCTGCGCCGGGCGAGCCTGGCCAGGGCGTCCACCTCTTCCGGGCTCAGGCCCAGCTTCCCGTACTGCGCCTGAACGTGCGCCCGCTGCTTCTCATGGCGCGCCGTGTGGCCCTGCGTACCGTTGCGAGGCATGGCAATCTCCTTCTGCAAAGGGGGGGAACAGAGCAATGGACCTGGCGTTGCGAAAAATATTCAGCCTTTGTCGCTGCCGTCTATCATGCGAGCAGGAAACAGGAGAGGACCTCATGAAACAGCGCATCGTCGAATTGCCCGCCTTCAGCGTGGTGGGCTTGGAATACCGTGGCGACGGCCAGGACGGCAGCATCGGCCAGCTCTGGCAGCGCTTCCTGCCGCGCGAGCATGAGGTCGCCGCGCTGGCCGACGACCGCAGCGCCTATGGCATCTGCGCCCAGGCCGCCGGCGGCGTCTTCCACTACGTCGCCGGGCTGCCGGTGGCGCCGGGTACAACGGTACCCGAGGGCATGGTGAAGTTCGAAGTGCCGGCGCAGAAGTATGCCGTGTTCACTCATATCGGGCCGGTGGAAGGCATCGCCGACAGCTTCCAGCGCATCCACGCCGAGCTGCTGCCCCAGCGCGGGCTGGAGCCGCGCCACGCGCCGTCCTTCGAGCGCTACACCGAGCGCTTCCACGGGCCGGACGACGCCACCTCGGAAACCGACCTGTACATCCCCATCTACTGACTCAGCGCTTCGGCGCCCGGGCCGGCTGCTTCATCTGCGCCAGCAGGGCGGCGCACTGGTTGTCCTCGCTCTTGCTCGGCGCGATCAGCGCCAGCAGCCCGGCCGCCGGCCCCGCCGCCACGCCCAGGGCGACCATGCCGGCGCCGCGGGCGATCAGCGGGCCGGCGTGCACCCCGGCCTTCGGGTTCTTAAAGGTGCCCTGCACGTACAGCGGCGAGCGCAGCGAGAACAGCCGCACGCCCTTGCTGTGGGGGATGATGTCCAGGTCCAGCTGCTCGGTGGCGAGGTTGCTGGTGCCCTCGACGTTGATGATGGCGTTCTCGGTATCGAAGGCGAAGATCCGCGGCTGGGCCAGGCCCTTGGCGATGCCGACGTCGGCCGCCGCGCAGTTGATCTTCACGTCGTCGTCGCCGAACAGCTTGGCCACCAGGTAGTTGCCGACGTTCAGCCCGGCGATCTCCATCAGCCCCTTGCTGATCCGCCCGTCGTTGATCAGCAGCTTGAGCTCGCCGTTGGCGCCGCCGAGGATGGCCGCCACCGAGTTGCCGGTGCCGGCCAGGGCGGCGTCGCCGTTGAGTTCGCCGAAGCTGGTCTGCATGGGCGCGAAGCTGGGGAACAGCTGCTTCAGCTTGAAGCCGCGGGCCTGCAGCTGCACCCGGCTCTGCATCGGCGCCTTGCCGCCGTCCAGGCGGATCTGCGCGATCAGGCTGCCGCCGGCCACGCCGAAGCGCAGCGGGTCCAGGCGCAGCAGGCCGTTCTCCAGGCGCAGGTGGGTCTGCAGGTCGCTGATCGGCAGTTTGTCGCTGTGGACGATGCGCTTGCCGGCGAACTCCACGTCGGCGTCCATGGCGCGCCAGCGCTCGGTGCGGAATTCCTCCACCGGCAGCACCTTGTCCGCCGGCTGGCGGGTACTCTGGCCGCGCGCCTGCTTCTGCGCGTTGCTGTCAGCGCCGATCAGCGGGCCGAGGTCGGCCATGCGCAACTGCTCGGAGGTCAGCTTGCCGCTGAGCCGCGGCCGCGGCTGGCCGTTGACGAAGGTCAGGCTGCCGTGCAGGTCGCTCTCGCCGACCTTGCCGTTGAAGTTCTGGTACTCGAAGCGCGCGCCGTCCGGGTCGTGCAGTTGCGCGCGCAGGCGGCCGTCGGTGGAATAGGCCGGGGTGTCCGGCAGGGTCACGCCGGTCAGCGGGTAGAGGTTGGCCATGCTGGTGCCGGCCAGCTTCAGGCGCAGGTCCAGGGCGCCCAAGTGCAGCGGATCGGTGAGGGTGCCGACCACCGCGGCGCGGGTGTCGCCCACCTTCACCTCGGCCTGCAGCGGGAACGGCCGGCTGGCGTCTTCCAGGGCCAGCACGCCGCCCACCTTGCCCTCGCCGGCCAGCGGCAGGCCCTTGTAGGTGCCGCGCACCTTCCAGCCGAACACGTAGTCCTGGGTGGCCGCCGCCTGCTCGCCGCCCAGCGCCTTGCCGGCCAACTGGGCGAAGGGCACCGGCTTGCCGAGGCTGTCCACCAGCACTTCCAGGCGCGTCTTCAGGGTCTGGTCGTCGAAGCCCACGCGGCCCTTGTCGAAGCCGATCTCGCCGATGGCCAGGGACCAGGGCGTGGGCTCCTCGGGCTGCCCCTCCTCCTTGGCCGGCAGGGTGAAGGTCCAGTTGGCGCGGCCGTCGGCCAGGCGCAGCAGGTCGGCGCTGGGCTGCGTCAGGCGCACCTGCGGGATCACCACCTGGTGCCACAGCAGCGGCAGCGGCGAAAGGCGGAACTCCACGTGCTTGAGGCTGGCGAACTCGGCCGCGCGGGTCTTGCCCTGCGCCCAGTCGGGGTTGCCCAGGGTGATGTCGCTGGCGGCGAAGTGCGGCCAGGGCACCCAGGCGCGCCAGCCGCCCTCCTCCGGCTCGCGCTGCCAGAGCACCTGCAACTCGCCGTTGATGGCGAAGGGGCGGCCGATGGCGGCGGAGACCTTGTCATTGATCAACGGCCGCACGCGGTTCCAGTCGAAGGTGGCGATGAACGCCAGCGCCGCCACCAGCAGGGTGAGCAGGCCGGCAAGGCTGAACAGGCAGATTTTTGCGCCGCGCGTCATGCAGAACTCCTTGTCGCCGCGTCGGTTGGGTGCGCCCAGGCAGGCTCTTCTACCGGGTTGGACCGCAGGGCGCCGGCGAAATGCCGGAAAAATCGCCGGGGCGGAAAATCGAACGTTTCCCCAACGTAGCACGCCACCCCGACCGCACGCCGACATCCGCGCGTCGATGCAAGCCGACGCCATGCCCCCAGAAACAGGCACAACCGCTCTGGCATGCGGTTCAGCGAGCGATTTGGCCGCTTCCGGGAAGGCTCCCGGGCTACCACATCGATAAAAACATCCAATAAATAGATATAAACAATCGCATCGATACAGCCCATCGAGGCCATTGATAGAAGTCAATATTTAAAATCATCTAATTGTTTTTAAAAGAATTAATCAAACATCATCGCCATCGATAGCGACCATTACCCGGCTTCGTTTTCAAATCGATAATCCAGATTGGATACTGGCTCCGTGTCCAGAACAACACCCCTTTCCTCCAGGAGCCAAACATCATGAAACGCACTCTCACCTTCGGTTTCGCCCTTTCCCTGATCGCCGCCAACCTCGCCTTCGCCGCCCCGCAAGTGGCCGAGAACGGTTCCTCCTACAGCGTCGACCGTCTGCACCAGCAAATGCAGGCCCGCGTCGCCGAGAACGGCAGCGGCCAGACCATCGAGCGCCTGCACAAGCAACTGAGCGAGCAGGTCCGTGTTTCGGAAAACGGCAGCAGCCAGACCATCGACCGCCTGCACAAGCAAATGGGTGAAGAAGCCCGCGTGGCCGAGAACGGCAGCAGCCGCACCATCGACCGCCTGCACCAGCAGATGGGTGAAGAGGCCCGCGTAGCCGAGAACGGCAGCTCCAACACCATCGACCGCCTGCACAAACAAATGGGTGGTGAAGAAGCCCGTGTCGCCGAGAACGGCAGCTCCAACACCATCGACCGTCTGCACAAGCAAATGGGTAGCGAAGAAGCCCGCGTGGCCGAAAACGGCAGCAGCCACACCATCGACCGTCTGCACGGCGCCATGAGCGTTGCCGAATCCGGTGGCGACACCGTCTTCAACGCCCACTTCCGTCAGGTCTGAAGCAACGCGCAGTACACCGCAAGGTGAAAGAAAAGCCCGGCATTCGCCGGGCTTTCTCATTTCTGCGGATCAGCTCGCCTGGTCGGGCGAACCGTCGGAGCGGCCGATGCTCGGCGGGGCCTCCACCACCAGCTCTTCCGGCACCTCTTCCACCCGCGGGTCGAGGGTGGCGGCCATGGGGCTGACGGTGTCGGGCATGGCCACGTGGTGCAGCGGCGCCTCGTCGACGCGGTGGATGCCGGTGACGCGCCGCGGCTGCACCCAGAAGATCAGCACCAGCGCATAGGCCGACACCAGCATGTAGAACATGCCCGGGCCGAAGTGGCTCATCAGCGCGCCGGCGAACAGCGGACCGATGCACGCGCCCACCCCGTAGGTGGTCAGCAGCATGGCCGAGAGCGCCACGCGCCGCGGCTGCTCGACGTGGTCGTTGGCCAGGGCCACCGCCAGCGGGTAGAGGGTGAACAGCAGCATGCCGGTGACGAAGCCGTTGGCCAGCAGCGCCCAGTAGGGCAGCTGGATCAGCCCCCACATCGGCGCGGCAGCCACGCACAGCAGCAGCGCGTTGCCGCGGATCAGCCAGCTGCGGTTGACGCGGTCCGACAGCCAGCCCAGCGGCCACTGCGCGCAGAAGCCGGCGACGATGCACATGCCGACGAACAGGCTCGACTGCGAGGTGTCCAGCCCGTTGCGGTTGGCGTACACCGGCGCCAGGCCGTAGAAGGCGCCGACCATCAGGCCGGCGACGAAGATGGTGCCCAGCGACTGCGGCACGCGCTTCCAGAAGAAGCCGATCTCCAGCGGCGCCGCCACCAGCTTGGCCGGGTGCACCCGGCGCGTCAGCGCCAGCGGGATCAGGCAGGCGGAGAAACAGATCGCTACCAGCAGCAGCGGTTTGTAGTCCAGCGCAGGGCTCGCCGCCAGCAGGCCCTGGCCGAGCACCAGGCCGAGGTCCACCGCGACCATGTAGCCGGCGAACACCTTGCCGCGCTGGTGCCCTTCGGCCTGCTCGTTGAGCCAGCTCTCGATCACCATGTACTGGTTCATCATCACCGCGCCCATCACGAAGCGCAGCGCCACCCAGACCGCCAGGGTGTCGATGAGCGCGTGCAGCAGCACGATCACCGTGGCCAGGCCCGCGCAGGCCACGTAGGAACGGATGTGGCCGAAGCCGGCGATCAGCTTGTGGCCGAACTTGCCGCCGCAGACCAGGCCGAAATAGTAGGCCGCCATCAGGCCGCCGACCCACAGGTCGCCGGCGCCCTCGGCGGTCAGGCGCAGGCCCATGTAGGTGGTGAACAGGCCGGAACCGGCCAGCATCAGGAGGGTGGCGGTGTAGAGCGCGGGGAAGGTGACGAGCGGGCTGAACATGGGGCTACCTCGCCGGGCGACGCTGCGCACGGCGGACGAGAGGACCAGGGAGAGGGGCCGGGAAACCACGGGCGCAGCGGGGCGACCACCACCGCGCGGGAACCGGCCGCGGGCCATACTGCAAAGCCGCGGCATGGCAGCGGCGCATTATCCACGCCGGCCGGCTGCCCCGCCATTGGCCGCGACGTTCGGCGAGTGTCGGAACCGTCCGACATAGACGCCCTCGAATGAAAAAACGCCCGGGAGATCGCCATGAACGTCAGAGACCCGCAGGAATTCCTGCTCTGGTGCACCCTGCTCAACTACGCCGTGCTGCTGCTCTGGTTCGGCGCCTTCAGCCTCGCCCACGACGGCCTGTACCGCCTGCACAGGCACTGGTTCGGCCTGGGCCGGGAAGCCTTCGACGCCCTGCACTACGGCGGCATGGCGGTGTACAAGATCGGCATCCTGCTGCTCAACCTGGTGCCGCTGCTGGCGTTGTGGATAACCGGGGGCTGAGCCGCCCCCGGAACGGTGCGCCTCGTTTCTGGCGTCAGATTTTTCTCACTTTTTCCTACGGTTCCGCCATGCCCTGCCGATAACACCTCCCTGGCGCGGTGCGCCTTGCCATGGCCTCGACAAGAACAATCTCCGAATGGCCTGCCTTCACCGAACCTTCTTTGGAGATCGTCAATGCATAGCTGGATATCCAACCTGAGCGTGAACCTCAAGTTGGCCCTCGGCTTCGGCGTGGTCCTGGCGTTTACCGCCATCCTCGCCGTGGTCAGTTGGGTCGGCCTGGGCTCGCTGATCGACCGCAGCAACTGGATGAGCGACATCACCGAGCTCAACGCCCGCCTCACCAAGCTGCGCATCACCCGCCTGCAATACATGATCGCCGACGGCGGCGAGCAGGAAGCCGGCGCCGTCATGAGCGCCCTGGGCGAATTCAAGGCGCACCAGCAGAAACTGCGCGGCTACTTCGTCAGCCCCGAGAACGTGCGCATGCTCGACCAGTTGGGCGGCGTCATCGCCGACTACGAGAAATCCCTGGCCGCCATGCGCAGCGGCTACCAGAACGCCAGCGCCACCCGCCGCGCCCTGGAAGGCGAGGCCGCCCGCGCCGGCGAGCTGACCGCGCAACTGCAGGAAGACGTGCTCAAGGCCCCGGCCGACGAAGAACGCGCCGCCCGCTACCAGGCCATCAGCCGCACCCGCGAGGACCTGCTGCAGGCCCGCTACGACGTGCGCGACTACCTGGCCACCGCCCTGTCCCGCGATGGCGACGGCGTCACCCGCCACCTGGACGAAAGCCTCGCCAGCCTACCGACGCTGGAAAGCACCCTCGGCCCCGACCTGGCGGCCCGCGTGCAGCAACTGGGCGCTGCGCTGCGCGGCTACCGCGAGGGCGTACAGGCCCTGCGGGCGAACATGGCCGCCATCGTCCAGGCGCGCAAGGAAATGACCACCCAGGGCCAGGACATCGTCAAGCTCAGCGAATCTCTCTACCAACTGCAACTGGACCGCCGCGACATCGAAAGCGCCCGCGCCCGCAACCTGCAGGTGCTCTTCACCCTGCTGGCCCTGGTGCTGGGCGGCCTGGCCGCGGTGGTCATCACCCGGCAGATCACCCGCCCACTGCACGCCACCATGGAAGTGGTCGACCGCATCGCCGCCGGCGACCTGTCCCGCGACATCCAGGTCGAGCGTCGCGACGAACTCGGCCGCCTGCAACAGAGCATGCAGCGCATGAGCCACAGCCTGCGCGACCTGATCGGCGGCATCCGCGATGGCGTGACGCAGATCGCCAGCGCCGCCGAGGAGCTGTCGGCGGTCACCGAGCAGACCAGCGCCGGTGCCAACAGCCAGAAGGTGGAAACCGACCAGGTGGCCACCGCCATGCACGAGATGTCCGCCACCGTGCAGGAAGTGGCGCGCAATGCCGAGCAGGCCTCCCAGGCCGCGTCCGCCGCCGACCGCGAAGCCCACGACGGCGACCGCGTGGTGAACCAGGCCGTGGAACAGATCGAGCGCCTGGCCGAGGAAGTGGAACGCTCCGCCGACGCCATGCAGCGCCTGGAACAGGAAAGCGAGAAGATCGGCAAGGTCATGGACGTGATCAAATCAGTGGCCGAGCAGACCAACCTGCTGGCCCTCAACGCCGCCATCGAAGCTGCCCGCGCCGGGGAAGCCGGCCGCGGCTTCGCCGTGGTGGCCGACGAAGTCCGCGCCCTGGCCCAGCGCACCCAGCAGTCCACCGAAGAGATCGAAGCCCTGGTCGCCGGCCTGCAGAGCGGCACCCGCCAGGTCTCCAGCGTCATGCTCGGCAGCCGCGAACTGACCGCCAGCAGCGTGGCCCTGAGCCGCCAGGCCGGCGAATCCCTGGGCAGCATCACCCGCACCGTGTCGAACATCCAGGCGATGAACCAGCAGATCGCCACCGCGGCCGAGGAACAGAGCGCCGTGGCCGAGGAAATCAGCCGCAGCGTGGTCAGCGTGCGCGACGTCTCCGAACAGACCGCCGCGGCCAGCGAAGAAGTCGCCGCCTCCAGCGTGGAACTGGCGCGCCTGGGCGGGCAATTGCAGACGCTGGTGAGCCATTTCCGCGTCTGATCAGAATCGTCTGATTCCCCCGCCAGGCCCGCCCGGCGAAAGCTGGGCGGGCCCTTGCTGAGGGTGGATGGGTCATGGCAGGGACGCCGGGCCCATCCTTGCCGGCGGCAGAAGAGACAACCTCATCCCTTCGCCCGGCCTCGACGGGTCAGTCGGTGCCGTACTTCGGCGAGCGCGGGCCGTACAACAGCGCACCCGGTTGCCCGGCGGACAGCAGGCGCTGGCTGGTGACCCCGGCGATGGGGTAGCCGGCATCATCCTGGGCGCTGCTGATGATCTGCTTGACCGCCGCGGTGATCAGCATGCCCAGCAGGCCGCCGTTGTTGCTGCTGCCCTCCTCGCTGGAAGCGGTGGCGCTTCCCGTCCACAGCGTGGTGCCGGACTTCAGGTCCACCAGCTTGGCCCCGGCGGTCACCACGGTCGCGCTGCTCAGCACCATGTAGCTGGTGCCGTACTGCGTCACGGTGATGTACAGGGCCGCATCCGCGCCGAAGATTTCCTGCAGCTTCGCCGGGGACACCGCATGGATGTCCGCCGGGGTGGAGAGGCCGTTCTGGCGGAACGTCTCGGCCACCAGCGCCACCGGCAGCACGTAGTAACCGGCCTCGGCGAGCGGGAAGGTCACCTGCGAGAGCATGCTGTAGGTCGCCTTCACGTCCGGCGAATCGTTCAGCGGCGGCAGCACCAGGATCGAGCGCGGCCGGGCCTGCTTGTAGGCGGAGTAGTCGACGGTCTTCTGCGGCGCACAACCGGCGAGCAGCGCCAGCGCAAACAGGGCCAGCAAAGTCTTGATCGGGTTCCACATCACTTGCTACCTCCCTGCCTTGCGTTCTTCAGCAGAAAATCCATGTAGGCCGACGACTCCGGGAACAGCGCCTTCTCGGTATTGAACTGCTGGACCATCTGGTCGTCCTTGCCCAGGCTCGAATACAACAGGCCCAGTTGCGCGTGATAGCCCGGCGGAACATGGCCGTCGGTGGCGGCGATCTTCTGCAGGTCGCGCTCCAGCGCCTCGGCCTGCGCCTCCTTCGCCTCGCTGGTGAAATAGTCGTGGACCTGGGACTGGTAGCTTTCCCACTGGTACAGCGTCTTCGGCGAGGAACACCCGGCAAGCGACGCCACGCCTGCGCACACCAGCGCCACCAGGCAGCCCCTGGAAACAAAGTTCTTACCCATGAACATCACTTACTCCCTGCTTTCCTTCGGGTTATCGGGCCGGGTTCCAGGCGCCGCTGTCCACCGCGTTCACCAGCTTGTTCACCGCCTCGCGCATGGCCAGGTCGAGGACCTTGCCGTTGAGCGTGGAGTCATAGCTGGCGGTGCCGCCGAAGCCGATGATCTCGCGGTTCGACAGCTCGTACTCGCCCGCCCCCTGCGAGGAATAGACGACCTCGGAGGTGCTGATGTTGACGATGTTCAGCGCGACCTTGGCATAGGCCACCTGGGTCTTGCCGCGCCCGAGAATGCCGAACAGCTGGCGGTCGCCGACCTCCTTGCGACCGAATTCGGTGACATCGCCGGTCACCACATAGTCGGCACCCTTGAGCTGCTGGGCCTGGCCCTTGATAGCGGCCTCCTGCTGGATCTCGCTCATGTTGTCGCGGTCCAGCACGTTGAAGCGGTTGGTCTGCTGCAGATGGGTGATCAGGATGGTCTTGGCCTGGCCGCCAAGGCGGTCGACGCCATCGGAGAAGATGCCCCGCATATAGCTGGAGCGGTTATCGAACTTGCCCACCGCAATGGGCGAACGCACGCCGGAATACGGCTTGTTGACGCTCTCCACCTGCTGCACCGGCAGCGCCCTGGAGCTTTCCGTGGCACAACCGCCGACCGTCAGCAGGGCGGCGGACGCCACGCCCAACAACAAGCCCCGGGACATTTTCATCTTCACACTGCATTCCCCCTCGGAAATCCAATAAACAGGGCCGCCAGCCAATGCCGACGGCCATCCTCTCAATGGCCAGGCAATGCCATCGAGCCACCATGGCAACCGGAACCACGATGGGCCCGGGCACCCGACGCGCACGGCGGAACCCATGCGCGCAGGCATGCGAGGAAGGAAAGTTCGAGCACGGGAAACGCAGCCGCTACAGGACGTACCGGCGTGAACGGCAGGAGGAGGCGAGACAAGGCCTGGCATCCAGCCTGTGGGAATGAACTGCATCCCGTCGATCCTTCGAAAACATCTTGTTACCTGGCCGCGCCATTAAAACACAACCATTGAGCCACCACCCACGCCACCTACGTGGAATCAGAAGTGCCTCAAGAAATCCTCTTCGCGCAGTGGACGGAACCGCGGCTCCAGCACAGGGCTCCTGGCCCTTGCGAGCACGCCGACGCGCAACAGTCCATGCAAAAAGCCCTTTCCCCAGCGTTTTTCAGATGTGTCCTAAACCCATCGCATAGCGAAGCAAGCAGTCTCCGGGCAAGTTCTGGAGAACCGCAACCTAGAGCCTTCCGCGATGAAAACGCAGTCGAACGACGCCACCCGGCGCCCCGACGTTGCCTACCTGGCAACCCGGACACGAACCCTCTACCACCGCCTGGTCGACCTGGACTCCGCACACTTGCCGCCAGCCACACGCCTCAAGCAACTGGAGCGTTCGCGAGCGGAAGTCTTCGACCTGGGGCACAACCTCGCCGAATTGCTCGGCGACCGACGGGGCAGCACCGAGCGACGGCGGGCGGACAAGGCGGCGCAACTCATCGCCGCCCTGCACCGCCGGCTGATCCAGGGCTACTGGGCCCTGGCCCGGGGCGAATGCGCCGAGGCGCAACTCAAGGCACTGCTCTTGCAGCGCACGCTGCGCAGCGCCCAGGAAATCCACTTCAGCGCCCTGCTCAACGGCCAGGAGGCACCGGCCGGTTTCTGGCGCCTGCTCCATCGCCTCTACGCCAAGGCCCGGCAGGCGTCGCTGCAGGACATCGACGTGAAGGACCCGGAAATCCCGGAAGCCCGCAGCCAGAGCATCAGCCGCGGCTACCTCGGCGCGTTGCTGCTGGCCAGCTCCGCTCCCCTGCAGATGCCCGGGGAAGCCCTGCAGGTGCTGATCGAATCCCTGGAAACGCTCGCCTCGACAGCCCGCCTGGACAATGCCCGCGACACGGACCGCTGGATCGTCGCCAGCGACCGCGACCAAGCGTTCCTCGACATCGACAAGACGCCCGCCACCGAGGGCCACCAGGCCCTGCAACTGGACGAAGCGCTCAAGGTGATGCAGCACTTCAAGGGCCTCGGCGGCGCCAAAGAGGGGTTCGACCTCAAGGACCACCTGCTGCGCAGCTGGCGCGGCCAGCCGCCCGGCGCCGACTGGGAAGCCTGCCACGGCTTCGGCGTACTCCTGGAGCACCTAGGCGCCGGCAAGGACGAGGCCGCCCTGGACGCCCGCCACTTCGCCCTCCAGGCCAAGGCGCAGGACGTCTGGGCAATCCACAGCGACGGCCGGGGCGGGCTCGACGAAGAAGTGCCGCACCTGGAGCCCATTGAATTCGAGTCCCCCAACGAAAGCGCCGCCGAGCGGCCCCCGGTCATAGCGCTGAGCCAGGTCACGCCCCTTTCCAACGGAGTATCCGCGCTCTGGAGCAACGGCGAGCCCCCACCGCCCAAGGCCGGCGACCTGCTCGGCATCCGCCCCGGCTCCGAAGCCCCCTGGCAACTGGCGCGCGTCGACAGGGCCACCCCGGCAGGCAACGGCCAAGCCCTGCTCACCCTCACCTGGCTCTCGAAACATCCCCGCGCCTGCCGCATCACCCTGCGCAGCAAACTGCAGGAAAGCGCCCCGCGCAACGCCCTGTTGCTGGACGACGCCGGCACGACACGCATCCTCTGCCCCACGCTGCCGCTGGCCAGCGGCAAGAAGCTGCTGGTGGAAGAAGCTGAAAGCCGCTACATCGCCCTGCTCGGCGAGGCGCAGGACGGCGAAGCGGAACCGGCCTGCTTGAAATTGCAGCGCCTGGACATCGAGGTGGAGGCAGAGCCGGCTGGCAGCCCGGGATAAATCCGCCGCCTTGTCGCCAAGGCCTGTCCTACAGGGAATTTCGGAAATTATCCGTCTTCCGCCGCTCCAGCGACCTGCCTATCCTGCCCCGGCCACGGTCAGTCCCGTGGCCGGGTTTGACAGTCCGACGAATAGGCGCGATGCGCCAGAAGGTGCAGGCGAAAACGGCGAACGTTTTCGCAGGCTCCCGCACACCTGCAGTTTTCTGCTGCAATCCTCCATGGCGGATCGTGCGGGGGAGACCTTCGGGTCTGCCGGTCCCTATTCCCGGTCTGTCACCTCCGTACGGTCCGCCTCCATTCGACTGACAGCGGATGGCGGCGGCTCCTCAATGGAATAGGAGTCCGACAATGCACGACGCATACACCCCGACCACCTTCATTCGCCACGGCCGCCCCCTGCGCGGCGTGATGATCGACAACCAACCCTGGTTCACCGCCCAGGACCTCGCCCGCCTCCTCGGCTTCGGCTACCCCCAGCGCTTCCACCATCGCTTCCGCCCCCACGAAACCCGCCGCATCCACGTCCGCTACGCCACCGACAGCGAAGAACCGCTCGACATGATCAACGAAGCCGGCCTCTACAAGGCCCTGGTCCGCTTCGGCCACCCGGAAAGCCAGCACCTGGACCAATGGCTGAGCCGCGAAGTCATCCCCACCCTGCGCGACCAACACACCCCCGACGACCACACACCCCGCCGCGTACTGATGAGCTGGCAGGCACGCCGGGTGATGTTGCTGGATTGGCAGGGGGAACTGTGGGTGCCGCTGGAGGAGATGCCGAGGTTGATGCTGGAGCGGTGAGGGGGGAGCGGCTATTTACTGGTTCAGGGAAAAGGGGATGGGCTTATTTTGTGAGGATAGGAAAATAAGTCTGTTTCCTTTCGCCCCTCTAACCCCAATAATTTCACCAGCCTCAGAGCAGATAAACCGCCTACTTTTAGGCATCCATCTATTGACCATCCACGTAGGGAGTAGACTCTAAAATCTCTAGAACCTCATTAGATGCCCTTTCTTTCCACTCCCCACTAATCTCACCAAAAATCGAAATGTATTTCGAAAAATACAACCTACGAAAATCCACACCTTCAACTCTATTAGCCAACTCGTAGTCAGAGGCCAACCTAAACACTACACCACTCATTATCCAATACAGCAACTCTTCCACGATATCAGTATGTTTCCTATATATCTCACAACCTCTTTCAGAGCATACATACTCAAATCCATTGCTGTTGATCTCAACATGAGGACTTCCATCCTCTGGAGAGTTCCCCCTCACCAAAAGAAGAGATCTTGGAGCTCCGACCTTTTTGCCAAGCTCATAAACGCAAACCTGTATATCCTCTATAGAGCAGCACATAACTTTTATATATCCTTAAACACCCTTCTCTCACCAAGAGGCTCGCTCAGTAAGGTTGGAAATCTCCAAAAAAGGGGATAGATTTATTTCTCACACCCTAATCCTGCCCACTCAGCCAGCTTTAGAGTAGGAAAAATAAATCTGTCCGCTTTCGGTCCCCTGGGATTCATTCGACCATCTTTTTTATAAATCGAAGCCCACCCTTATCTCGAACCACATACACTGACTCATACTGAAAAGACAGGATAAATCCAAATTCTGTTTCCCCAGAGAGCCTAGTTAGAAATCCTTCAATATCAGACTGACTATAATCGAGGGTGCTTGCCCTACAATGAATTGCCCCCCTCACGCCGACCTTCCATGTAAGCTGGACACCCTCAGCCACAACATCATCAAACTCATCGGCATAACTAAACACGAAATGTGAACCTGACTTATTAAACTCCCCCCATAACTCCTCTCCCTCATGCGAGAAGCACTCACCCATATGAGAGAGCACCCTGGCCACATCATCAAGCTTCGCCCCCCTCTCCAACTCCAAAGACATTGTAATAGTCATCACCCACCCTTAATAACCTTAACCCCCCATCTTACCTTTTAAAAAAGGGATAGATTTATTCCTCGTGCTCTAATCCTGCCCAGCCGGCCAGCTCTAGAGCAAGGAAAATAAATCCGCCCCGAATGGCACTTACTTAACCCTTTTCGGATGACCGTGTTTCTTGATCGCTGCCCGAGCAGATTGACGTGTGCAGGTCAGTAATGGGTAGGGCTTTGGCCTTCGCTTGAAGGCTCTGGGTTCAACTCGCCCGGAGCGATTGCCGACACGCTGTTGCGCGACCAGAACCAGCAGGCCGCGAAGAGTCGTACCTCCGTCAGGATCATCGTCGAATTGCCGCCACGCCAGCCATAGCTGGAGGCTGTGCTTGAAGCTCAATTCACGGGGTAGGCAGTCAGCCATCGAGGCCGATTGCGCCATGATCAGGCGAATCAGGTTGTGTGCCAGCAGGTAAATCCAGAGTTCCTTGATAGCCATCGCGGGAGCTTTACAGCTCAGCATTTCGAGCCCCATCGTGGTTTTGAGATTGCGCAGATCCAACTCTACGTGCCAGCGGCTTTTGAACAGCGCTTTCAAGGCAGCCTTGGGCGTTTGACTCGTGCGGCGCAGCGTCGTGACCAGAATCTTGTCGCCCGCTTTCAACTCCCGAACCTCCAACCTGTCAGGCACTTGCTCGTAGTAAGCCTGGCTCATCCAGGATGGGCGTTTCCGGGGCTTTTCCAGACCGATCAGATGATCGCGCGTCCCCAGGCGCTTACCTCGCCGAAAGTCGGTACTGCGCCGACGCGCGCCATATTGCTCAAACACACCATCGATGCCCCTGCGCTGCAATTCACACAGCAGGAAATAGGTCGCGTAGTAGGCATCTCCCAGCAAAACATCGCCAGCGTTCAACGTATCGAGCATCGACCGCAACAGGGTTTGCTCATCGCCACCCTTGCCGCGAAAACGACCCAATGCTGCATTCAGCACTGCACCGCTGGAGAGGCAGACGATGCCAACCAGCCGACAAATCGGAAAGCCCAATCCCGGCTTTTGCCCGCGCGACTGCGGATAGGCGGCCTGATTAGCCGTTGTATCCGGCATCGACACCGTCGTGCCATCCACCAGCCGAACCGGTCTGCCCATCCATTGCCCTGTCTTGCCTGAATAGTGACTGATCAGGCTGCCAGTGTTGCGCACCAGCGTGGAAACCATCTCCACCGGCAACCGCTGACGAGCACGGCAGTAGCCGCCGGTGTGCGTGCTGCACGGCTTCAAACCCGCTAACAGTTGTTTGACGGCCATCTCATTGACCGCCTTATGGCAGGAACGGTCGGCACTCAAGGCCTGGGCCATGAACATGGACAACGTCTCTGTCGGCGGGAACAAGCGCTCCCGATGAAACGGCAGCAACGACTCGACATGCTCGAATAATTCAGGGCCGGTTAGCAGGTTGAAGAAGGCGTAAGCGTCCGTATTCGATGTATGCCGACGGGCGCGCTGCTGTTGATGAATGACGGCTTGGCGCCTAGGATTCATCTGGGCTGCTCCTTGGGCTCGGTGTGTGTTCGCAACTATCACCGTAGACCAAGAGCAGCCTTTCTTTTCTGAATCAATCGCTTAGCGCTTAAGTAAGTGCCATTCAAATCTGTCCCCTTTTCGTCTGCCTTTTCGTCTGTCCCTTTTTCGACATCCCCACAATAACGGTCCATTCCGTTTCTTGCCTTAACGATCAGAGATCTCTATATGAAACGACTCCGCACAGATTTCCAGACTCATCCATCCCGGCCCAGGCGAAACACCGATTACCCCCTCAAGAAAATACTCTTTAACCATCCCTCTACCCACAGACCTGTGGCCAATCTCTTGCACGAACTCAGTACCGGAAGGCGATGTACGATCGGACGAATACTGACAAATGACTCGCCTCGAAAAACTCACACCCAAGAATACAAGCCAACACCCCCCAACATACTCATGCATAGCATATGAACTTTCCTCTTTACTTTTATATTCAACCCATTCTCCATTCTTATTACGAGCATTTAAAAGCCCATCTACAAGCTCCCATTCAACATATTCAGCATCTCTAGCGGGATCATATATATAGTGAACCGGAAAAATGTTTTCCACTTTAGAACATTCATCCTCTTCACACTCAACAATTTGAGTTAGCTCGCCCTCTCTGATCAACTTTGATCTTTTAAGCATCAACCCCTTCTCGACAAAGACCCGAACAACCCCATCTTTAACAACACAATTTCCGTACGTACAATCAAACGTAACGAGAGAGTCAAAATTCACTGAAATCATCATATTGCTTTCTCTAAAACTATGGTTTTCATACCATCTAAATTGGTAATAACACCACCATCTGTACGTAAAAAAGTTTGCCCCGCGAAGCGAGCATCTAAAGGACCATCCTGAATAATTCGCAACCCTAAAGACTCAAGATCAGCTGCACTTTAAGCGAAAAGAAAGCGAAAAGGGGACAGATTTATTTCTCATACCCTAATCCTGCCCAGTCAGCCAGCCCTAGAATAGGAGAAATAAATTTGTCCCCTTTTCGGTCGTTATTTATACCGTTTCTCGGTATCGGGGGTCTTCCCTCATGAGCCTTAGAACCTCAGACCAGTTCCATAGAATCCCAGGAATGTGACTTTCCGGAACTATCTTCGCTCTTTCCGAAAGCGGGAACTCGCCCATTGCTTTCTTGCAATGAGAATAAAACAAGTTAAAGCAGCCTTCATCAACATAGTCCAGAACGATAAAGTTCTGCCCTTGTTCATCAAGCGGAGTATAAACTGCCTTCAGACAGCACTGTTCATCAACTTTAAACAGGCTCCTGGTTTCCTCAACGATACAATCAAACACCCCTCCAGAAGTAGACCACCCTGCACCAGGTGGGCCACTTCCTTCACCTATAGAAATGAACATCGCCATAACTCACCTCAAAATAACAATCTTGCTCTGCTGTTCAGGAGTGAACCCCTTTATCCATGAGTTAACTGTGTTCTGGTTGGCAGGGGGTAGATTCCTATCATCCAATGGAACAATATCTGCTTTTTCCAAAAAAAGGGAACAGATTTATTTATCACACCCTAATCCTGTCCAGTCAGCCAGCTTTAGAGTAGGAAAAATAAATCTGTCCCCTTTTCGTGTCCCCTTTTCGCTCTTTTCGCTCTACCAACTTTTGCTCTACTCCTTCAGCCCCAGCAAATGTTTAAATGGCCCCTCATCCATATTCAGCCCCAAATCTCGAGCCAGTTTAACCGCCTCACTATACTCTTCATCCGTTATAGAAACATCATACTCACAGATATGATCACACAATATCTCGAACGCTAGACCCTCTTCGTTATACGCGACATAATCCAAGGCACCCTTAAGAAGATCAGCACTCAAACGCCCCTCAAATCTAGCCCCAAACTTCACAATACGATCTGCAAACATAAAACCTACTTAATTGGCTTATAAGGTGGTACAGGAGCGTCATCAGGGAACGCAGTAATTACCTTCCCTGTAGCTGGCTGGTATACAATTCGCATGCGCACACCATCACGAACTTCATAAGCCACCCATTTTGCCGGATCTCCCTTAGCCGTATAAATCCCACCTGTCCCAGTTTGCGCATACCATTTAGTCTCTGGAGACGTCACAACATCTCCAATTTCGTGAACAATCTTATCTGCTGACCAACCTTCTGGAAAAACAGTTTTCCCCTCCTGCCCTGGCCACATATGTCCACCGCTACCAGGCTTATCACCGTAGAGAATATGTTGCTTGGCTTCAGGAGAGAGAATGTCAACGTAACCTTGCCCAGTTGTTTTCGCTCTTCCACCAGCCAGAATAGTCTCTACCGCATCAGCCGAAAGCTTCTGCCCCGTCTGTCTCTCCACCTCTTGGGCAACACGAATCTTAGTCGCCTGCTCCAGAGTGAGTTTTGCCCCCACCGTGCCCGCCACCCCGGCAGGCAGTGCTTCGCCGATACCCATCTCAGCTACCGCAATGGTGGCCTCGTTAACGCACAGCAGCGGATTGGTTGTGCAAGCCACTGCGGCGGCCCTCGCAGCGGCAAGTATCGCAGGAGTAGCCGCCGCGCCTACGATAGCTACCGGCAAGAGAGCGAAAGTGGCGGCGGTTTCAAGCCCGCCATTTGCAAGCTGCTCATTTTCATAGTGTTGTCGGCACTGTTGGCGTGTGGCGCCGCCACAACCTCCGCTCTGCACGTAAGCCTCGAACAGATGATCGACATAGAGCCGGCCGCCGAACTCATTGTTCTCGACGGCGTTCTGCCCGCCTTTCGCTCCCGCGACCGCGCCACCGGCACTGCCATCAAGTACTCCGCCGGCCAAGCCACCCGCCAGCGAAGATAGTGCAACGACGGCCTGTTTCTCTGACTCGCTGAGATCATCGGTGTTCTTGCCATACAACTGCTTGGCGATAACCGAGGCCATCGCTTCGCCCGTAGCAGCACCCGCTGCACCCGCAATCGCCGAGTTCCCCTGAGCCTGGGCGACCAATGCACCGAGCACCGCATGGGCCATCAATTGCACCTCGCGATCACCCTCGGTCAGTTGTTTGATGGTGTTCGCGAGATAAGGTGCCGATGCTCCAGCCAACGCAGCTCCAATATCACCACCAGCGAGTCCCTGGAGTGCAGCAGTTACAGCCTGTGCCGCTCGTTGAAGCTGGCTCCCAGTTCCGTATTGGGACATTTTCTGCTGGTAGATCGCGCTTTCTTCGATCTGCTCTTTGGTTGGGTTCGAAATACCGTTCCTGGCTAGCTCTTCTTTCGCCGCATTACTGGCATTGATCTCCCCCTGCGTCCGAACGATATCCATCGCCTGGGTGCCGATCTCGGCGATCAGTTGCACCTGCTTCAGCCGGTTCTGTTCCTTCTCCTTGTCGAAGATCGGGCTGATGCTGCCGTTGGCGTGCTCGACGTCGCGGCTCAGGCTGGCCACGTCCTGCTGCTGGTTGGCCGGGTCGCGGATTTCGAGGGTGCCGTTGGAGATGGCCGAGCCGGTGGTGCCGCTGGCGCTGTCGCCGTGGTTGTAGGCGACCAGCATGCCGCTGGGCATGTTGCTGATGAATTTGCCGCTGCCATCGCTGCCACTGCTGATGCTGACGCTCTGTTGCTGGCTCTTGTAGTCGGCCTTGTTGTCGATGCTGCTCCAGCCCAGGGTGCCGGTGCTCAGGCGGTTCTTGTCGGCTTCGGCGGTGCTGGCGATGACGCTGCCATCCAGTTGCGTGTGGTTGCCCACGTCGATCTGGAAGCCGCCCTTGCCGGCGTAGAGGCCGGTCTGTTCCTGCACGCTCTTGTAGTTGGAGTCGATCTTGCTCTGGCTGGCACTGACGCTGGCGCTGCCGCCAGTGCCGATGATGGCGACGCTCGCCCCGGCGGAGACGTTCTTCTGCTTGGAGTCGTAGTAGTCGCTGTCCTGCAGGCTCTGCAGGGTCAGGTCGCGGCCGACGTTGGCGATGATCTGCTCGCCGTTGACCTGGGCGCCCTTGAGCGTGGTGTCGCGGCCGCTGACCAACTTGACCTGGCTGCCGGCGTCCAGGGTGGTTTCCGTCCAGGTGGTGCCGGTGCCGATTTCCTTGCCCGAGCCCTGGTTGGCGTTGGCGAAGATGCTCAGGCCTACCCCGTTGTCCGCCGAATACCCCACGCTCACGCCAACCGCGCCGCCGCTGCTCTTGTTCTTGCCATCGAGCTTCTGGGTGTTGGCGGCGGCTTCGAGCAGGATGTCGCGGTTGGCGGCCAGCAGCATGTCGTTGCCGGCCTTGAGCTGGCTGCCCTGGATGCGGATGTCGCCGTCCTGGCCCACGGCGCCGCTGCCGGTGGCGAGGATGTTGAGGTTGTTCCCCGCGGTCAGGCTGCTGCCCTGGCTGACGCTCTGCTCCTGGGTCTGCTTCGAGCTGGACTTCTGCGAACCGAGCGAGGCGCTGATGCCGAAGAACTGGCTGACGCCGCCCCCTTCGGTGCCCTGCTGCGCCGCCTGCCAGGCCTGCACGCCGGTCAGCCCGGCCTTGATGCCCTGCAGCGCGGAGAGCCGGCTGTCATCTTCGTGCCTGGCCTGCTTGGCGGTCTGGTAACCAGCGTCCATGGCGCTGCCCACGGTGCCGGAGAGCGCCAGGGTCAGGCCGCTGCTCTTGCTCTTGTAGGTCTGCTCGCTGCGGTTCTCGTTCTGCGCGGCGAGGATGTCGACGTTCTGCCCGATGAGGTTGATGTCCTTGCCGGCGACCACGTCCGAACCGCGGATGGTCAGGTCCTTGCCGGCCTGGATGTCGACGTTGCCCAGCACGCTGCCGATGGTGCTGCCGCGGGTCTGCTCGCTGTGGCTGGTCTGGGTGGCCTGGGTGCTGGCCGAACCGAGGGTGAAGCCGAGCCCGCCGCTGCTCATCACGCCGGACTTCTTCTTCGACTCGGCGTGGCTGGTTTCGCTGGTTTCGGTGGCGCCGTCGATCAGCACGTTGCGCCCGGCCAGCAGGCTGGTGCCGTTGGTGGAGGCCACGTCGCTACCGCTGACACCGATGTCCTGGCCGGCGCGGATGGCGATCTTGTCGGCGCTGACCAGCGAACCTTTCTGGGTGGTGTAGAGGGAAGTGTCCTCGGTCTTTTTCTCCGAGCTGGAGAGCAGCCCATGGCTGCGTTTGGTCTTGCTCAGCGCATGGCTGTCGGTTTCCGCCGCTGCCTGCAAGTTCACGTCACGGGAGGCGTATAGGTAGGCCTCGTTGCTGGCGCTGATGGTGCTGGCGGTCAGGTTCAGGTCCTGCCCGGCGCTTGCCACCAAGTCACCGCCCGCTGTCAGTTCCGCGCCGAGCTGGCGGGTCTGCCCGGTCTGTTCGACGGTGCGGCTGCTGCTGGTCTTGCTGCGGACTTCGACGCTGGCGGCGTCTTCGACAGCGCTCAGGTTGATGTCGCGACCGGCGGCGGCGGTCAGGTCGCCCTTCGCGCTCGCCTGGCTGCCCACTACGTTCAGGTCACGCCCCGCATCCAGCACCAGGTCGCCCCCGGCCGTCAGGCTGGAGCCGTGGTTCTGCGCGACCGTGGTGGTGGTGACGTGGTGCCCGCCCTGCTGGATGTCGCGCAGGCGGCTGGCGTCGGTCACGGCTTGCAGGTTGATGTCGCGGCCGGCGCCGAGGTAGCTGTCGCCGCCGCTGGCGAGGCTGCCGCGGTTGCTGATGTCGCGGCCGGCGTCCAGGCTGAGGTCGCTGCGCGCGCTGATGCTCGCGCCGGCGTCGAGGAAGCTGCGGTATTCGTCGCCGCCGATGCCGGCGGTGACGGCGGTGCGGTCGTTGACGATGTCGCCCTTGAGCGCGGTGAGGTCCACCTGCTCGCCGCGGATCTGCCCGGCCAGGGCGTTGCGGATGCTGTCGCCGGCCAGCAGGCTGACGCGCTGGCCGGCGTCCATCAGGCCGCCCTGGAGGATGCTGCCGCCGGCGCTGGCGCTGAGGTCTTCGCTGGCGCGCAGGGTGCCGACGTTGACCAGGTCGCCGCCGGCCATGAGGTTGAGGTCGCGGCCCTGGATCAGGCTGCCGCCGCGCAGGTTGCGCGCGTCGGTCTGGGCCAGGTAGACCACCGGGACCAGCACCTGCTGGCCGTCGATCACGCGGGTTTCCATCCACACGATGTCGTGGGTCAGCGCCGCCACCTGTTCGGCGGAAAGGCCCACGCCGACGCTCAGCTGCAGAGCGTCCTTGGCGGCCAGGGCGTTGTCCATCAGGTACTGGAACTGGTCGTAGTCGCTGGTCAGGCCGTCGAGGAAGCGCTGGCCGGTCTGGGCCTGGATGGCCTCGCGGATCAGGCGGGTTTCGTAGGCGCCGTCGCCCAGGCGCTTCCAGGCCTGGTCCGGGTCGAAGCCCAGCTTGCCCAGCAGGTAGTCGGAGTTGAGGAAGCGCCCCAGGTCGGTGAGCGCCGGGTTGGTTTCGATGAGGTAGTGGCTCTGTGGGTCCGGGCTGCGGATGAACATCCCGTACTGCCCCTGGGGCAGGCGGAAGGTGTCGGCCGCCGTCGGGTCCACGGCGGCGAAGGGCACGCCGCTGTAGTCCACCGGGATGAAGCTGACCTGCTGGCTGCCGTCGGCGGCCGTGTGCGTCACGCTCTGCACGCTCTGCGGCCCGCTCGCCTGGGCGTCGCCGGACTGTTTGTTGAGGGTCAGGTTGACCGTGCCCAGTTGCCCGCCCAGCAGGCTGCCGGCCAGTTGGCCGGTGAGCTGGGCGAGGCTGTATTCGCTGACGGTGCCGTTCTGCAGGTTGTGCGCCACGTTGAGGGTGACGCGGTTGCCGGCCTGCAGGGTGGCCGGCGCGGACTGGGCGCCGTCTTCGCTCCAGGTGACGACCGGGGTGCCGATCGCCCAGCGGTCGCCGTTGTAGATGGCCCAGAGCTGGTCGTACAGGTCCTGGTCGAAGGTGCCCGCGGCCATCTTGGTGTTGAAGGCGCGGGCCAGGTTTTCCATGGTGTCCCACTGGCCGGTGGGGATCTTGCCGTAGTCGCCCGGCACCACGTTGATGACCACCACCTTGTTGCCGGTGCGCGAGGTGTTGCCCTGGTTGAGCAGCGAGTCGGCGTTGATGGTCAGGTCGCCGTTGGCGGCGAGGGTGCTGTTGCGGTTTTCCACCGTGCCGGCATCGATGGTCAGGTTGCCCCCGGCGGTCAGCCAGGCGGCCGGGCTGTTCTGGGTGATGCGCTCTGAGAGGGTTTCGTTGACGTCGATCTTGCCGCGCTTGAAGGAGTCGTGGCCGCCGCAGTGCTGGCCGCACTGCACGTCGAACTCACCGAAGCTGGTGGTCTGTTCGAAGGCGAAGACGTCGCGGGCGTTTTCCAGGCTCGCCACATCGAGGTGGATGTCGCCTTGCGCCTCGATGGTGCCGGAGCGGTTGCTCAGGCTCTGCGCCCGTCCGCCGTCCTGGCCGGCGAAGCTGAGGTTGCCCTGGCTGTAGAGGTCGCCGTAGCGGTTGCTCAGGCTGGCCGCGCGCAGGGTCATGTCGCCGCCGCTGAACAGCAGGCTGTCGGCGCCGTTGGCGATGCCCTGGCTGGTGATGTCGAGCGCGCCGAGGGCGCCGAGGGTGCCCGTGTTGTTCACTTGCGCGGCGCTGGCGTGCAGGGCCTGGTTGGCGATCAGCCAGCCCTGGTTGTTCAGGTTGCCGGCGAGGCTG
This sequence comes from Pseudomonas sp. R3.Fl, assembly GCF_023516765.1. NCBI lineage: Bacteria > Pseudomonadati > Pseudomonadota > Gammaproteobacteria > Pseudomonadales > Pseudomonadaceae > Pseudomonas > Pseudomonas sp. R3.Fl. The sequence goes on along the minus strand of NZ_JAMGSO010000001.1, from coordinate 4,402,031 downwards.
AGCCGGGTGTCCAGGCCGCTGGCCAGGCGACCGCCCTGCTGGGTGAAGTTGCCGGCGTTCAGGGTGAAGTTGCGCTGGGCGGAAAGCAGGCCGGCGTTGTAGGCGTCGCCGCTGAGGCTCAGGCCCAGGTCGCCGTCGCTGAGCAGTTCGCCCTGGTTGTTCAGGTAGGCGGCCGTCACGCTCAGGTTGCCGGCGCTGGCGATGCGTTCGCCGGCGCCGACTTCCAGGCCCTGGCCGACGCGCAGGTCGAGGGTGCCGTTGACGCGCATCTGCCCGGCATTGGTCACGCTGCCGAACTGCCATTGGCCCTCGCCCAGGCCAGTGAGCGAACCGGCGCCGACGAGGCTGCCCGCGCCCAGGCGGAACAGGCCGGTGCCGGCATGCTGGACCTGGCCCTGGCCGTTGAGCAGGGCTGCGCCGCTGCCCAGTTCGAAGGCCTGGCTGGCGACGCCGATGTTCCCGCCCTGGTTGTTCAGCTGGCCGGCGCTGCGGATGTGGCTGCTGTCGCCGCCGAGCGCGCGCAAGCGCCCGCCCTGGCTGTTGTCCAGCGTGCCGCTGTCCAGTTCCAGGCTGGTGGCCGATTCGATCAGGCCAGCCTGGTTGTTCAGCGCGCCGCTGCTGGCGAGCACGACGCGGCCGCCGCTGAGCTGGCCGCCGCCGTTGTCCAGTGTGTTGCCGGTGACGCTCAGCTCGCTTTTGCCGAACAGCTGGCCGCCCCGGTTGATGAGGTTGCCAACCACCAGTTCGAGCTTGCCGAGCAGGCTGGCGATGCTGCCGGCCTCGCCGTCGGCCTGGCTGTTGTCGAGGCTCGCGGCGCTGATGGCGACGCTGTCGCCCTGCACGGTGCCGGCCTGGTTCTGCAGGCTGCCCGCCCCCAGCGCGGCGGTCACGGCGCCGCCCTGGGCATGGACCAGGCCCCGCTGGTTGTTCAGCGCGCCGGCCGTTACCGAAAGGCCCGCGGCGCCCGCCAGCAAGCGCCCGGCCGCGGAGTTGTCGACGCTGCCGGCAAGCACGTCGAGCCGCTCGCCGCGCAGGGTGCCGCCACGGTTGTCGAGCTGGCCGACGGCACGGGTGAACAGCAGGGCCTGGTCGCCTGCGTCGATCAGGCCGGTGGCGTTGTTCAGCACGCCATCCAGGCTCAGGCTCAGCTGTTCGCCATTGCCCACCACCGCGCCGCCCTGGCTGTTGTCCAGGTTGCCGCCCAACAGCTCGACGCGCTGGCCCAGCACCACGCCGCCACGGTTTTCCAGCTGCGGCGCTTGCAGCCGCAGGCCTGCGTCGCTCTGGATGCGCCCCTGGTCGTTGGACAGGCGCTGTTGCGCCGTTAGCGCCAGGCCATCCGCACCGGCGACCAGCAGCCCCTGGGCACTGTTGTCGATGACGTCGGCGCTCGCCTGGATGCCATCGCCCACGATGCGGCCGCCGCGGTTATCCAGCGCCCCGCTGGTCTGCAGCAACAGCTGGGCCCCGGCTAGAGCGCCCTGGCGGTTGTCCAGGCTGCCTGCCGTGACGTCCAGGTTGCCCTGCACCGATTGCAGGCGCCCCAGCGCGTTGTTCAGCGCCTGGGCCACGGTCAGTTTCAGCGCGCCGTCGGCGCTCAACGTGCCGCCGGCGTTGTCGCTGATGCTGGCGAGGTCGGCCTGCAGCGTGCCGCCCAGCAACAGGCCGTTGGCGTTGTCGAGATCGCCGGCGGTCAGGGTCAGGGCAGAGCCGGCCTGGACCCGCCCATTGCGGTTGGCCAGCGACTGGGCATTCAGGCTCAGCCGCTCGGCGGCCAGGGTGCCGCCGCTGTTGTCCACGGCCCCGCGGGAGGTCAGGTCGAGTGTCTGCGCCACCAGCTTGCCGGCGGCGTTGGCGAGGTTGCCGACGTCCAGCAGCAGGGCGCCGCTGGCCTGGGCCAGGCCAGCGGCGTTATCGAAGGCGCCGCTCAGGCGCAGGTCGAGGTCGCCCCGCTCGGCGCTGAGAACGCCGCCCTGGCGGTTGTCCAGGCTGCTGCCGGCAAGGTCGATGGAGTCGCCGACCTGGGTTCCCGCCCGGTTGTCCACCGCCCCGGCGCTGATCCGCAGGGCCTGCGCGGCCTGCAGCTTGCCGCCGGCGTTGTTCAGTGCGCCCTGGCTGTTCAGCGCCAGGTCGCCGCCGCTGGTGCCGATCAGGCCGCCGGCGTTGTCGATGCGCTGCGCGTCGATCCGCGTGCTGCCAGCGACGATACGCCCCTGCTGGTTATCCAGCGTGCCGCCGGCCAGCGTCAGGCTGCCGCCATTCACCTCCAGGCGACCGTTGCGGTTGTCCAGGCTGGTGAAGTTCAGGCTGGCCGCCTGGCCGTCGCCGAAGCGGACCAGGCCGCCCAGGTTGACCACGGCGGGGGCATCGAGCAGCAGGCTGCGCTCGCCGATCAGTTGCGCGCTGTCGCCGAGGTTGTTGAACTGGCGGGTGCGCAGCGCGACTTCGCGCCCCTGCAGGGTTCCGCGGTTGTCCAGTTGCCGGCGGGCGTCGACATCGATGCGCTCGGCGTAGGCCTGCCCCACGTTGTCCAGGGTGTCGGCGGCCACCTTCAGGCTGCCGGTGGCATCCAGCCGGCCACGGTTGCCAACGCGTTCGGCGGCGATGTCCAGGCCCTGCCCGGCGATGCGCTGCTCCCCCTCGATGCCGGCGACGATCTGGCCAGCGTTGTCCAGGCTGCCGGCGCGCAGTTGCACGCCTTGCCTGGCCGCCAGGCTCTGCGCATTGCTCAACGCACCGCTGGCCTGCACGCTGGCACTGCCCCCGGCATAGGCCGGGCCGTTCAGGGCCACGTCCTGGCCCTTCAGCGCCAGGTCTCCGCTGGCCGCCACCTGGGCCAATTCCAGCCTGCCGTTGGCATCGATGCGGATGTCGCCGGCGCTGGCCGCCATGTTGCCGGCCAGTTTCACGCCCACGCCCTGTTCGGTGCCCACCAGGCGGATGGTGTTGGCGTACATGCCGCCCAGGGCGGAGCTGTCGATGGCCAGTTGCGGCTTGGCGCTGCCATCGTCGGGCTTGGCGGTGGCAGCCAGGGTTTGCGCATCCACCGTGTTGCGCCCGGCCACCACGGTGAGCTGCTTGGCGTACAGGTCGGCGTTGAGTCTGGCGCTGCGGGTGATCAGGTCGAACTGGTCGAGGTTGCTGGCGTTGAGCCCGGCGCCTTCGATGGCAATTTCGCCACCATCCACGTCGTAGCCCTGCAGGCGCTCGCCGGCCAGGATCGGTTTGCCGGTGGTGAGGGTGGCGCGCGGGGTGTTGATGAAGCCGCAGCCGTTGCAGGTGATGCCGTGGGGGTTGGCGACGATGACGTGGGCGCCCTGCCCCGCCACCTCGGTGTAGCCCTTGAGTTGCGAGGGGCTGCCGCCGGTGACTTCGTTGAGGATCTTCTGCGCCGCCTGGCCCTTGAGATTGGGGTTGCCAATGATGATCCCGCCCAGTTGGGTGCCCTGGGTCTTGCCGGTGGCGTTGTTGAGGATCAGGCCCTGCTGGCCGACGTTGTAGTCGCTGAATTTGTTGTGCGAGAGGCCGCTGCCGTTGGGCGTGGCGATGTTGACGATGGGCACGCCATTGCCCGCCGCGCCCAGGCTGGTGTTGCCGCCGGCGGCCGCATCCACCGCCAGTTGGGCGGCGGCCGCGACTATCGGGTTGAGGATCAGCAGGCCGGCCAGGGCGCTGGCGATGGCCTGGTAGAGGGGGCGGCGGATGTCCATATGGGCGGCCTCTTGCGTGCTTTCGCCAGGCCGGGCCGGGCATCCCGGTTCGGATGCGGGGCCGCTCGCCGCGGCGGGGGTGTTGTCCTTGTTCGTCGTCTTTTCGCGCAGCCGTCAGAAGAACAGGTCGACGCGGAAGTACACCGGGTGTTCGCGTTTGTCGATCACGCTGGGCCGCTCCAGGGAGCGGGCGAAGCTCAGCGTCGCGGCCAGGTACTGGCCGCGGGCGTTGAACTCCAGCGCGTGGCCGCTCAGGCGGCCGTGCAGTTCGGGGTTGTAGCGGTCGTGCTCGATGGCGCCGAAGTCGTAGCCGTAGCCCACGCCGTACTCCTGCAGCCAGGGCTGCAGCGCCACCCAGGTCACCGGGCGGCGCCAGCGCAACTGGTTGCGCCAGTAGTAGCCGCTGTCGCCGGACAGGCTCTGGTCCTTGAAGCCGCGCACCGAGTTGAGCCCACCGAGGCTGATGCGCTGCGGGCTGTAGAGCACGTCTTCGCTCTTCTGCGCGGTGGCCAGGGCGTCGAAGCTGAAGTTCTCGCCCCACAGTTGGAAGGGCTGCAGGTAGCTCAGGGTGAGGGTGTATTTGTCGTAGCGGGCGTGGGGCTGGTAGGGCTGCGGGTCGTGCTCGCCCTGGGCGCCGAGCGCGCCTATGCCCTGCTGCCAGCCGGCGTCGAGGTTGACGAAGGCGCTGCCGATGCGCCGGCCGTGGTTGAAGCCCAGCAGGCCCTCGGTGATGCGGCTGCTGGAGACGTCGAGCTTCTCGTCGTCGATGTAGTTGTTCGAGCGCACGTGGGCCAGGCCGAAGTTGACCGCGGTCTTGCTCAGGCTGTCGCGGTGCAGCACACGCTCGGCGCCGAACTGGTGGGAGCGGCTGTCGCCGTCGAGCTTGAAGGCGAAGCCGCTGCCTTCATTGCGGGTGCGGTAGTAGCTCTGGTTGTAGCTGTAGCTGAAGGTCCACCAGCCGTAGGGCAGGCTGTAGAACAGGCCCTGGTTGTCGGAGTGCTTCCAGTGGTCGCTGACCACGTCCTCGGCCACCCGCAGGCCGAGCTGGTCGGCCAGGCCCAGCGGGCTGTCCCAGTCCAGGCCCAGGCCGGCCTGCTGCTCGCCGCTGCTGCGGTCGCCGTTGTTGTCGCGGAAGGCCGAGACGCGCCAGGGCTTGCCGCGCTCGCCGGCCAGTTGCACGCGGCTGCCGCCGACCTGCTCGCCGGGCACCAGTTCCACTTGCGCGTGGCGCGAGGGCAGGCGGTTGACCTGGTCCACCAGCTGTTCCAGCTCGCGCAGGTTGAGCACCTCGCCAGCCTTGCCGGGAAAGCCCATGGCCAGTTCGCGTGGGCTGGCCACGGCGGAGTCGTCGAAGCCTTCCAGGCGGCCTTCGACCACGATGATTTTCAGCGTGCCGCCGGAGAGGTCCTGCTGCGGCAGATAGGCGCGGGTGGTGACGAAGCCGCGGGCCAGGTAGTGGTCGGTGATGGCCTTGAGCAGCGCGTTGAGCTGGGCCACGCCCAGGCACTGGCCGCGGTAGGGCGCCAGCAGGCGCTCGCGGGTGGCGGCGCCGAGGTGCCCGGCGCCTTCCAGGGTGATTTCGCGGATGTCGAAGCAGCGCGTGTCGGCGGGCTGCTCGGCGGGGGCCTGCGGCGCTGCCTTGCCGGGTAGCTGCTGCAGCTCCTCCAGGCGCTTCTGCTGTTCGCGCAGTAACTGCTCCTGGCGGTCACGCTGCAGGTCGCGGTCACCGGGGGTGGTCAGCGGCGCGGCGGAAACATCCAGAACGACGGCCAGGGCCAGGCCCAGCGTCCAGTAATGGGGAATGGACTTCATCCCTTCGATCCCTCGACTACGACATCCAGTTGCAAAACCGGGCTGATTAAATCATGGCCAATTGATGTTGAGGGAGTGTCATTCGGCGACTGGTTTCACTTTTAGGACTATTCCTATGAGGCGGATTCACCCTTGGCCGGCAGGCGGTGAACCCAGATGCGCCGCAGCACCGCGGCGAATTGCCGCGACAGGCGCCCGCTGTTGTAGTACTGGCCATAGCGCTCGGCTATCTGCCGCACTTCGCGGGCCAGTTCGGCGTAGCGGCGCGCCGGCAGGTCGGGGAACAGGTGGTGCTCGATCTGGTGGCTGAGGTTGCCGGTGAGCAGGTGCAGCAGCGGCCCGCCCTCCAGGTTGCTGGAGCCGCGCAGCTGGCGCAGGTACCAGTGGCCGCGGCTCTCGCCCTGCAGCACGCTGGCCGGGAACACCGCGGCCTTCTCGGTGAAGTGGCCGCAGAAGATCACCGTGAAGGTCCACAGGTTGCGCAGCAGGTTGGCCACGAGGTTGCCGCAGAACACCGCCCAGAAGCCGCCGGCCAGCAGGCCCAATAGGGGGAAGGCGAGGTAGTCCTTGGCCCACTGGCGGCCCAGCTTGGCGTTGAACCGGCGCAGCAGCGGGCGCAGTTCGTCCTTGCCCAGGCGGCCCTTGAAGTACTGGTCCAGGCGCAGGTGCTGGATGGCCACGGCGTACTGGAAGAGCACGGCCTGGATCGTCACCCACAGCGGCTGCCAGCGGTAGAAGGGCTTCCACTTCTGCTCGGGGAACAGGCGCACCACGCCGTAGCCGACGTCGTCGTCCTTGCCCAGGACGTTGGTGTAGGTGTGGTGGATGTGGTTGTGGGTGTGCCGCCAGAAGTCGGAGGGGCCGGCGATGTCCCATTCGTACTGGCGCCCGGCGAATTCCGGGTCGTTCATCCAGTCGTACTGGCCGTGCATGACGTTGTGGCCCAGCTCCATGTTCTCGAGGACCTTGCCCAGGCCCAGGAGCAGGCTGCCGAGCAGCCAGGTAGGGGCGGACCAGCCGCACAGCAGCAGCGCGCGGCCGGCCCAGCAGCAGGCGCGCACGGCGCTGCGCACGCGGCGGATGTAGCGGGCGTCGGCGCCGCCGAGGTCGTCCAGGGTGCGTTGGCGCAGGGCGTCCAGTTCGGCGCCGAAGGCGGCCAGCTCGGCCGGGGTGAGGTCGCGGTCTTCGCGCATGCTGGGGTTCCGGGGAGGCTAGAGGTCGAGGCTGACGTCGCCCTGCGGGGCGCTGACGCACAGGCGGATGGGTTGTTGCGGCTCGCTGTGCAGCGTGCCGCTGCGCAGGTCGCGCACGCTGCCAGCGAGCAGGGTGCAGGTGCAGCTGGCGCAGATGCCCTGGCGGCAGCCGTGGGCCGGGCGCAGGCCGGCGGCCTCGGCCTGTTCCAGCAGGCTGCGCTGGTTGTCGCCGGCCACCTGGCTGCCGCTGCGGGCGAAGTGCAGATGGACCTCGCGCCGGGCCTCGTCGGTGGACCAGGCGGGCGCGCTGAAGGCTTCCCATTGCAGGCTGGCGGCGCGGGGTTCGAGGTGGTCGCGCACGGCGCCGACGAAGCCGGCCGGACCGCAGGCCAGCACGTGTTCGCTGGGCAGGCCCTGCAGGTGTTCAGCGTGGAAGCGCCCCTGCAGTTCACCGGCCTGCGCCGCGCCGCCGCTGATGGCCCAACGCGGGCGGAAGTTGGGGTACTCGCGGGCCAGGGCCTGCAGGCGCTCGACGAAAGCGCGCTGGCTGCGTTCGCGCACGTAGTGCAGCAGCGTCACCGGGCCGCGGTAACCGTCGGCCAGGGCCTGGCGCAGCAGGCCGAGCAAGGGTGTCAAGCCGCTGCCGGCAGCCAGCAGCAGCACGCCGCGTTCGTCCTGCGGCCAGTGCAGCTCGCCGCCCGGCGCGCCCAGTTCCAGCACGTCGCCGACGCACAGCCGGCCCAGCAGCAGCGGCGAGACCCGCCCGCCGGGTTGCAGCTTCACCGCGATCTCCAGGCAGCCGTCCTCTTCGGCGATCAGGCTGTAGCTGCGCCCCAGGCGCACGCCGTCGTGCTCGATGAACAGCTGCAGGTGCTGGCCCGGCCGCGCGCCGTGCCAGTTGGCATTGGGCCGCAGGCGCAGGGCGAGCATGTCGTCGGCCACCCACTGGCGGCCTTCGACGCGGGCGAACACCCGGTTCAGCGCCCAGGCCGGATTGAGCACGGCCAGCACGGCATCGACGTCGGCCTCGCGCAGCCAGCGCTGGCGCACCAGCACGCGCAGGGGGCCGAGCAGCGGGCGCAGGGCGCGCAGCCAGGCCAGGGGAAGCAGGGACATGGACGGCATCCAGACAGTAAACACTTGTTCACTAAACTGGCATGCCGCTCCTTTTCAGTCAACAGTCGTTCACTGAAGTGGCCGACGCAGTCGCCGATTTCCCCGGCCATTTGCTAGAGTGCCGGGGCCCCTGCCATGGAAGCCCCGATGTCCTCTCCCCGCGCCGAACAGAAACAGCAGACCCGCCAGGCCCTGATGGACGCTGCGCGCGGCCTGATGGACAGCGGCCGCGGCTTCGGCAGCCTGAGCCTGCGCGAGGTGGCGCGCGCCGCCGGCATCGTCCCGGCCGGTTTCTACCGGCACTTCGCCGACATGGACGCCCTGGGCCTGGCCCTGGTGGCCGACGTCGACGAGACCTTCCGCCAGACCCTGCGCGCGGTGCGGCGCAACGAGTTCGAGCTGGGCGGGGTGATCGAGGCCTCGGTGCGCATCTTCCTCGACGCGGTGAGCGCCAACCGCACCCAGTTCCTGTTCCTGGCCCGCGAGCAGTATGGCGGCTCGCTGCCCATCCGCCAGGCCATCGGCACCCTGCGCCAGCGCATCACTGACGACCTGGCGGCGGACCTTGCGCTGCTCAACAAGCTGCCGCACCTGCAGGCCCAGGACCTCGACGTGCTCGCCGACCTGGTGGTGAAGACGGTGTTCGCCACCCTGCCCGAGCTGATCGACGCACCGGCCGAGGCGCTGCCGGCGCACCTGACGCCGGAGGCCAAGGTCACCCAGCAGCTGCGCTTCATCATGATTGGTGCAAAGCACTGGCTGGGGATCGGGGCGCGGGGCTGAGGCTGGGGCTTCCTTGTAGGAGCGAGCTTGCTCGCGAACCAGCCGGAGGCACCTGCGCTCTGGTTCAACTCCGCTCCCTCTCCCTAACCCTCTCCCTGAAGGGAGAGGGGACCGTTCGGAGTGCGCTGATGTTTTGGCGTTAGCCGGCTTGCACCGAGTAGCCGGCTGACACCAAACCCTCTCTCGGCACGGACAAGCCCCCTCTCCCTTCAGGGCGGGGCGCGCAGCCGAGGGCTGGGGAGAGGGGACGGAGTCAAACCGAAATACCCAGGTTGCCTGGAGACTCCCTTCGCGAGCAAGCTCGCTCCTACGAAAAGCCCCATTCCGCCCCACATCGGTGCGCACCATTTACGTGCGCACCAGCAACGCGCACGCGCACCATTCCTGATCACTCGGACAACCCGCCCAGCCCCCGCCATTGCTGGCCGCGCCCGCCCCTGGCAAGGCCCTTGCTGTAGCTCGGCCATTGCCTACTGCCGGACACCGCCATGCTGGTCATCCACCAACGCATCGAGCCCCGCGAGCGCTGGGACGCCGAACTGCACCTGAACTACGAGGCGCGCAGCAAGAGCCGCCTGCGCTGCTACAGCCGCGATGGCGAGGACGTCGGCCTGTTCCTCGAACGCGGCCAGCCGCCGCTGGCGGACGGCGACTGCCTGCTGGCCAACGACGGCCGCGTGGTGCGCGTGTGCGCCGCGCCCGAGCAGCTGATGCACGTGACCTGCGCCAGCCCGCGCGAGCTGAACCGCGCCGCCTACCACCTGGGCAACCGTCACGTGGCGCTGCAGGTGGGCGAAGGCTGGCTGCGCCTGCTCGACGACTATGTGCTCAGGGCCATGCTCGACCAGCTCGGCGCCACGGTGCAGAGCATCGAGGCGCCGTTCCAGCCCGAGCACGGCGCCTACGGCGGCGGCCATCACCATTCGCACCATGGCGAGGCGGAGTTCAACTACGCGCCGAAGCTGCACCAGTTCGGAGTGCGCAAGTGACCGGCGCAGGCCTCTGGCCGTTGCTGCGCCTCGCCAGCCCGCAGTTGCCCATCGGCGGCTACAGCTATTCCCAGGGCCTGGAAGCCGCCCTGGAGCACGGCCTGGTGAGCGATGCCGACAGCGCCTTCGCCTGGCTGGCCGACCAGCTGCAGTTGAACCTGGCGCGCTTCGAGGGCCCGCTGCTGGCCGAGCTGCTGCGCGCCGCGCGGGCCGCCGACTGGACCGCGCTAAGCGATGCCGCCGAACGCCACCGCGCCAGCCGCGAGACCCGCGAACTGGCCCTGGAAAGCCGGCAGATGGGCTTTTCCCTGGCGCAACTGCTGGAAGCCCTGCCCGAGCTGGACGACCCGGCCCGCGCCTGGCTGGCCGCGCAGCCGGAGCCCTCGCTGGCCGCCACCTGGGCGCTGGCCGCGCGGGCCTGGGGCCTGGACGTGGAGCAGGCCCTGGCCGCCTGGCTGTGGAGCTGGGCCGAAAACCAGCTCGCGGTGCTGATGAAGGCCCTGCCCCTGGGCCAACTGGCCGCGCAGAAGCTCACCTCGCGCCTGCTCCCCGAACTCGAACGCGCCTGCGCCGCCGCGCTGGCGGAGGACGCGCCCGGTGGCGCGCCCTTCGGCCTGGCCCTGGCGAGCATGGCCCACGAAACGCAATACAGCCGTCTGTTCCGTTCCTAGGAGAACCCCGCATGAACTCCCAACCCCTGCGCGTCGGCATCGGCGGTCCGGTGGGCTCCGGCAAGACCGCCCTGACCCTGGCGCTGTGCCACGCCCTGCGCGAGCGCTACAACCTGGCCGTGGTGACCAACGACATCTACACCCAGGAAGACGCCCAGTTCCTGGTGCGCAACCAGGCCCTGGCGCCGGAGCGGATCATCGGCGTGGAAACCGGCGGCTGCCCGCACACGGCGATCCGCGAGGACGCCTCGATCAACCTGGAGGCGGTGGACCAGCTCAACCGCCGCTTCCCGGGCCTGGAGCTGATCCTGGTGGAGTCCGGCGGCGACAACCTCTCGGCCACCTTCAGCCCGGAGCTGTCGGACCTGACGCTGTACGTGATCGACGTTTCCGCCGGCGACAAGATCCCGCGCAAGGGCGGCCCGGGCATCTGCAAGTCCGACCTGCTGGTGATCAACAAGATCGACCTGGCGCCGCTGGTCGGCGCCTCGCTGGAAGTGATGGAGCGCGACGCGAAGAAGATGCGCGGCGAGCGGCCCTTCGTGTTCAGCAACCAGAAGACCGGCCAGGGGCTGGACGAAATCATCGCCTTCATCGAACGCCAGGGGCTGCTGACCGCGGCCTGAGTTTGTTTTTGGGTTCCCGCGTTCGCGGGAATGACGATTTCGACGCTCACCTGCGTCTCCCCCGCGAACGCGGGGGCCCAATAACCCCATATATCAAGGAAGCCCCATGTCCCTGCGCAAAAGCCTCTACGCCCTGGCGCTGTTCCTCACCCCGGCCATCGCCTTCGCCCACCCCGGCCACGGCGAGCACGGCCTGGCCGCCGGCGTGCTGCACCCGCTGACCGGCCTCGACCACCTGCTGGCGATGTTCGCCGTCGGCCTCTGGGCCGCCCAGCAACAGGGCGCGGCGCGCCTGGCGCTGCCCTGCACCTTCGTCGGAGCCATGCTGCTCGGCGGCCTGCTCGGCTTCGACGGCGTGCAGTTGCCCTTCGTCGAGACCGGCATCGCCGCCTCGGTGCTCGCCCTCGGCCTGTGCGTGGCCCTGGCGGTGCGCCCGCCGCTGCCGCTGGCCATGGCTGTGACCGCGCTCTTCGCCCTGGCCCACGGCATCGCCCACGGCCTGGAGCTGCCGGAGCTATCCAGCCCCTGGGCCTACGCTGCGGGCTTCGTCTGCGCTACTGCCGCCCTGCATGCCGCGGGCTATGCGCTGGTGCGCTTCCTGCCGCAGGCTGCGGCGCCGTTGGTGCGCGTGGCGGGTTTGGCATCGGCGGGGGCCGGGGTGTGGTTGCTGGCGGGTTGATCGCGAATCCGGATTGAGAATCGCGGACAGAGTCCGCTCCTACGGGGGAGGAATACTGTGCCTCCCAGCAGCCTGTAGGAGCGGGCCCTGCCCGCGATTCGCGCGCAGGGCGCGCTCCTACATGGGAATGAGCATGGGACTGAGCCAAGGTGCTCTTCGTAGGAGCGAGCTTGCTCGCGAATGAGCCCCGCTGCGGAGTCTGTTCGCGAGCAAGCTCGCTCCTACGAGAAGCCATACACACCGATCCGTCAGAGCGAAATCGGGTAGTTGAAGATCACCCGCGTCTGGTCGAAATCGCTGTTGAAGCTGCGTCGGTTGCTCGCATGGTTGACGCGCACGTTGAGCTTCTTCAGCGGCCCGCTCTGCACCGTGTAGCCCAGCTCCACGTCACGCTCCCATTCCTTGCCGCCGCTGCCGACCTTGGTGGTGGCGTTATCGCCCTTGCCGTAGCGCACCATGCTCACCAGGCCGGGCACGCCCATCGCGGCGAAGTCGTAGTCGTAGCGCAGTTGCCAGGAGCGCTCGTCCTCGTTGGTGAAGTTGCCGTTGAACATGTCGTTGCCCATGGTCCTGCCGCTGCTGCCGTAGACCGACTGCCAGCCACCCTCGCCGCCGACCTTCTGCAGGCCGAGGTAGAGGGTATGCCCGCCATGGTTGGCCGAGAGCAGTGCGTAGGCGGTGTGGCTGTCGATGTCGCCGGCCAGGGCGCGGCCGTCGTCGCGGTCGAAGAACAGGCCGAGGTTGGCGCCCAGCACCCAGTCGCCCACCGGCTGCTTGTGCAGCAGGTTGAAGTAGCGCTGGGTGTAGATGTCCTCCAGTTGCGCGTACCAGGCGCCGACCAGGGTGCGCTGGTCGTTGAAGCGGTATTCGCCGCCGGCGTAGTTGAAGGCGTCGGACTTGGCCGTGGGCGCCGACCAGGACGACAGGTCCTGCATGTCCGCCGAATTGCGCAGGCTGACCTGGTCGTAGCGCCCGCCGTACAGGCTCACCCCGGCCCACTCGCGGGACACCAGCGCCGCGCCGCGGAAGGTCTGCGGCAGCAGGCGGCCGTCGTCGTAGCGCAGCACCGGCACGTCCGGCAGCATCTCGCCGACCTTCAGCTCGCTGGCCGACAGCCGCAGCTTGGCCGCCACCGCCACACGCCCGTACTCGTCGGCGGCCTTGCCGTCGTCGTGCACCGGCAGCAGCTCGGAGCCGCTCTGGTCGCGGCTGCTGTTCAGCTTCACGCCGTACAGGCCCATGGCGTCCACGCCGAAGCCCAACGGCCCGCGGGTGTAGCCGGAGCTGAACTTGAGGATGAAGCCCTGGGCCCATTCGTTGATCAGGCTCTTGCCGGCGCTGTGGTCGCGGAAGTCGCGGTTGAACGCGTAGTTGCGCAGCACCAGGTCGGTGCGCGAATCCTCGAAGAAGCCGCCCTCCTCGGCCAGCGCGGGCGCGCACAGCAGCGGCAGGGCCACGCAGGCGAGGGACGGCAATAGGGCGGTGTGACGGTTTTGCATTGTTATTGTTCTCCGTTTTTTTCGGGGTGCAGCGGCCCGCGGCGCGTCCTCGTGGACACGCCGTGGGCGGGGTTACTGGCAGAACCGGTTAGGCGATCAGAACGGGTAGTGGCGCGCCTCCCGTTGCACGCTCACCCAGTGGTCGCGGGTGAATTCGTCTATCGCCCAGTCGCCGTTGAAGCGGCCCAGGCCGGAGTTCTTCTCGCCGCCGAAGGGCGCGTTGGCCTCGTCGTTGACCGGGATGTCGTTCACGTGGGTCATGCCCGCGCGGACCTTTCGGGCGAAGGCCACGCCGCGTTCCAGGTCGCGGGTGAACACGGCGCTGGAAAGGCCGTACTCGCTGGCGTTGGCCAGCTCCAGGGCGTGGGCCTCGTCGCGGGCGCGCAGCAGGCCGATCAGCGGGCCGAAGATTTCGTCGCGGGCGATCTCCATGTCCGGGCCGACTTCGCCGTAGACGTGGGGCGCCAGCAGTTGGCCCTGCACGCCGCCTTCGTACAGCGGCCTGGCGCCTTCGCGGCGGGCCAGGGCGACCTTCTCCAGCAGGCCTTCGAGCTGGCGATGGTTGATGATCGGGCCCACCGCGGTCTCCATCGACTGCGGGTCGCCGACCTTCACCTGCTTCACGCGCTCGACGAAGCGTGCGGCGAAGGCGTCGTACAGCGCGTCGACCACGATGATGCGGTTGATCGCCATGCAGATCTGCCCCTGGTGCAGGAACTTGCCGAACACCGCGGCGTTCACCGCCTGCTCCAGGTCGGCGTCCTCCAGCACCACGAAGGGGCTGTTGCCGCCCAGCTCCAGAGCCACGTGCTTGAGGTGCGCGCCGCCGCTGGCGATGCGCCCGATGTTGCGCCCCACCGGGGTGGAGCCGGTGAAGGTCACCAGGCCCGGCACCGGGTGCTCGACGAAGGCATCGCCGATCTCGCTGCCGGCGCCGACCACCACGCCGAGCACCCCGGCCGGCAAACCGGCTTCCTCGAAGATGCGCGCCAGCAGCAGGCCGCCGCACACCGGGGTGTCGCTGGCCGGCTTGACCACCACCGCGTTGCCCAGCGCCAGGGCCGGGGCCAGCGAGCGCTGGGTGAGGTGCAGCGGGAAGTTCCACGGGCTGATGACGCCGACCACGCCGATGGCGCTGCGGTACACGCGGCTTTCCTTGCCGGGGATGTTGGAGTCGACGATGCGCCCGTGCACGCGGCTGGGGAAGGACGCCGACTCCAGGGTGATGCCGCGCGCCGCACCCCATTCCAGGGTGGCCTTCAGACGGGTGCTGCCGGACTCGCGGATGATCCAGTCGATGATCTCCTCGCGGCGCCGGTCGAACACCTCCACCACCCGGTGGAGCAGCGCGGCGCGTTCCGCCGGCGGCAGCGCGGCCCAGGCCGGCTGCGCTTCGGCGGCCTTGCGGTAGGTGGCATCCAGGTCCTCGCGGCTGGCCTGGGGGATTTCCGCCAGCAGGCTGCCATCGTAGGGGTTGCTGTCGCGCAGCACCTTGCCGGCGCTGCCGGTGCGCCATTCGCCGGCGAGGGATTGCAGGTGGAAGTCGGTGTAAGCGGTCATGGACGTTCTCCTGATCAAACGGATTTTTCCGGGGCGGCGAAGGCCGCGCCGGCGTCGCGCGGACGCACGCGGATGAAGCCGATGGCCAACGCGCCGATGACGCCGGGCAGGGCGAAGGCCAGGAAGTTCTCCTGGAACGGCAGCTCCAGGGCCAGCAGGCTGCCGCCGAGCATGGGCCCGGCGATGGCGCCGAGGCGGCCGATGCCGGCGGCCCAGCCGACCCCGGTGGAGCGCACGTGGGCCGGGTAGAACTGCGAAGCGTAGGCGTGGATCACCGCCAGGGTGCCGATGGTGGTGGCGCCGGCGATCACCAGCAGGGCGTTGAGCAGCCAGGGGCCGGGGTTGATGCCCAGCGCCGCCAGCGAGGCCGCGGCCAGGGCGAAGAACAGCACCAGCGTGCGCTGGGTGCCGAGGCGGTCGGCCAGCCAGCCGCCGAAGAGCGCGCCGAGGGTGGCGCCGACGTTGAGGGTGACGAGGAACACCAGGCTGGAGGTCAGCGGGTAGCCGCCGTTGGCCATCAGCTTCGGCAGCCAGGTGTTGAGGCCGTAGCTCATCAGCATGCACATGGCGAAGCCGAGCCACAGCAGCAGCGTGCCCAGCGCCTGGCCGCCGGCGAACAGCTGCGGCAGGCGCGCCTTGTCCGCGTCGGCATGGGGCCTGGCGATCGCCAGTTCGGTCCCCGCACGGTAGTTCGGCTCGACCTTGGCCAACAGCGCATCGAGTTCGCCGCGTCGGCCCTTGAGTTCGAGGAACGCCGCCGATTCCGGCAGGTAGCGCAGCATCAGCGGTACGCTCAGCACCGGCAGCACGGCGACGTAGAACACCGACTGCCAGCCCCACTGCGGGATCAGCGCAATGCCGACCAGCGCCGAA
The DNA here is from genome assembly GCF_023516765.1 of Pseudomonas sp. R3.Fl. Classification (NCBI taxonomy): domain Bacteria; kingdom Pseudomonadati; phylum Pseudomonadota; class Gammaproteobacteria; order Pseudomonadales; family Pseudomonadaceae; genus Pseudomonas; species Pseudomonas sp. R3.Fl. Next base: position 4,386,520 of record NZ_JAMGSO010000001.1, on the reverse strand, counting down.
AGCACCGCGCCCACAGAATAGAAGCTGGACATCACGGTGATCAGCGTGGCGCGGCGCCCGGCCGGGGCGAACTCGCTGATCAGGTTGACCGCGCTGGGCACCAGGGCGCCCAGCGCAAGGCCGGTGCCGAAGCGGCAGACGCCCAGCTCCAGCGGGTTGCGCGCATGCCCGGTAAGGAAGGCAGCGAGGCTCGCCAGCAAGGTCATCAGGATCACCAGGCGGCGCCGGCCGAAGCGGTCGGCCAGGGGCGCCAGCAGGGTGCCGCCGAAGAGCATGCCGAACAGCGCGCAGCTGCCCAGGGTGCCGGCCTGCACCGGGCTGAGCTGCCACTCGTGCATCAGGCGCGGCACCACCGAGCCGTAGACCACCATGTCGTAGCCGTCGAACAGCATGATGAAGCAGCCCCAGGCGAGGATCAGCCAGTGGGTGCGGTTGAAGCGGGCGGCGTCGATCACCGCCGCGACTGTCGTCTTGTGCATAACCACCTCTTGTTATTTTTCTGTGGGTGTAGCGGGAGGCGCCCCAGGCAGGGCGCGCACGCGTCAGGGTTCGATGGTCAGGGTGGGCACCTCGATCAGCACCGGCTCGTCGCCGGCCAGGGCGCGGGCCAGTTCCGCGCGCAGGCTGGCGGCGTCGGCCGCCTGCACCGAGCGCACGCCGTAGCCGCGGCCGAGCTGGCAGAAGTCCAGACCGGGCACGTCCAGGCCCGGGGCGTCGGGCACGTCGAGCACCCCGGCGAACCAGCGCAGCGCGCCGTAGGTGCCGTTCTTGAGGATGATGAACACCGCCGGGATGCGGTACTGCGCGGCGGTCCAGAGCGCGGTGATGCCGTAGTTGGCCGAGCCGTCGCCGATGATGCCGATCACCCTGCGCTGCGGTTGCGCCAGTTGCACGCCCACCGCCGCCGGTAGGCCGAAGCCCAGGCCGCCGGCGGCCGGGAAGAAGTAGCTGCCCGGCTCACGCATCTGCACGCGCTGCCAGAAGGCGGTCACGGTGGAGGTGGATTCCTTGACGAAGATGGCGTCGTCCGGGGCCTGCTCGTCGATCACGTCGAACACCGTTTCCGGGTGCAGCGGGCCCGCTTCGGCGGCGCGGGGCGCCGGGCGTGGCAGGGCTTCGGGCATCGGCCGCGCGCTGGGGCGAACCGACTCCACCAGGGCTTCGAGGGTGAGGAAGATGTCGCCGACCAGGGCATCGCCCATGGGTGCGCGGGCGGCCTCGCCGGGGTCGCAGGTGATGTGCACCAGCTCGGCGCCGGCGGGCAGGTAGTCGCCCGGGGCGAACTGGTGGTAGCGGAACACCGGGGCGCCTACCACCAGGATCAGGTCATGCCCGGCCAGCCGTTGCGAGATGCCGGCGATGGCCGCCGGCAGCACGCCGCGGAAGCACGGGTGGCGGGTGGGGAACGGGCAGCGCGAGGCAGACGGTGCGATCCAGGCCGGCATGCGCAGCTTCTCCGCCAGTTGCACGGCCAGCGGGTTGGCGCGGGCACCGTCGACGTCCGGCCCCAGCACCAGCACCGGGTTGCTCGCCCGCGACAGGCGCCCGGCCAGTTCGCCCAGTTGCGCCGGCGAAGGCAGCCCGGCGCTGGCCACGTTGCGCGCGGCCAGGTGCTCGACGCCGGCCGGCGCCGGCTGCGCCCAATCGTCGTAGGGAATCGACAGGTACACCGGGGCCTTGGGCGCCAGGTTCGCCATGTGGATGGCCTGGCTCAGCGCGCGCGGCACGTCCTGGGCGCAGGCCGGTTCGGCGCTCCACTTCACCAGCGGCTTGGGCAGCTGCGGCGCCTCGACGTTGGCCAGCATGGCCTCCACGCCGATCATCGAGCGCACCTGCTGGCCGGCGCTGATCACCAGCGGGCTGTGGCTGTACCAGGCGTTGGTCAGCGCGCCCATGCCGTTGCCGGTGCCGGCGGCGGCGTGCAGGTTGACGAAGGCCGGCCTGCCGCTGGCCAGGGCGAAGCCGTCGGCCATGCCGACCACCGCGCCTTCGTGCAGGCCGAGGATGTAGCGGAAGTCCGCGGGGAAGTCCTTGAGGAACGGCAGCTCGTTGGAACCGGGGTTGCCGAAGATGGTGGTCAGGCCGTGGCGACGGAGGATGTCGTAGGAGGCGCAATGGACGGTTTTCATGCTGGCCCTTCAGGCTCGTTCTTGGGTTTGCGCTACTGTCGCAGCGGCCTGATAATCGATCAAATCGATAGTCTTTCTATAGAAAATAAAAACCATCTATGTGACTGCCATGGCCCAGATCGACCTCAACCTGATCCGCACCTTCGTCACCCTCTACGAGGCCGGTAGCGTGACGGCCGCCGCCGAGCGCCTGTTCGTCACCCAGCCCTCGGTGAGCTACGCCCTGGCGCGGCTGCGCGAGCTGTTCGACGACCCGCTGTTCAGCCGCAGCCGCGACGGCATCCAGCCGACCTTCGTCGCCGAGCAGCTGTACGCCACCCTGCGCGAGGCGCTGACGCGCATCGAGGGCGCGGTGCAGAGCACCCGCCAGTTCGACCCGGCCACCACCGAACGGCGCTTCCGCATCGCCCTGTCGGACCTGGGCGAGCTGGGCTTCCTGCCGCTGATCCTGGCGCGGCTGAACCGCGAGGCGCCGCTGGCCGAGGTGGAAGTGCTGCCGCTGCAGGTCGACGAGGTGGGCGACTGGCTGGCCAGCGGCAAGGTGGACACCGCCATCTGCCGCCAGGCGGTGCCCGGCAGCCGCAGCCGGGTGCTGATCCAGGAGCGCTACGTGTGCCTGCTCAGCGCCGACCACCCGCGCATCGGCGAACGCCTGGAGCTGGCCGGCTACCTCGCCGAACGCCACGTGGTGGTGACGCGCACCTCCGGCCACGGCATCGCCGAGGACGTGCTCCAGGCGATGAAGCTGGAGCGCCGCATCGCCCTGCGCGTGCCGCACTTCTCGGTGCTGCCGAAGATCATCCCCGGCACCGACCTGCTGACCATCCTGCCGGCGCAGATCGCCCGCATGTTCGTCGCCGAGGGCGGGCTGAAGATGCTCGAACTGCCCTTCGCCGTGCCGGCGTTCGAGGTGTCCCTGCACTGGCGCGCGAGCAGCGAGCAGTCGGCGGCGCTGGAGTGGTTCCGCAACGCCATCGCCGACGCGATCCTCGAAGGGCAGCATTGAGGCGTCCTCAGTGCGCGGCCAGCGGCTCGCCGGCCGGCGCCGCCGGGCGCAGGCCCAGCAGCACCAGGGCGGCGGCGGCGAAGACCACGGCGAACACGCCGTACAGGTGCAGCGGTTGCCAGCCGCCGTCCAGCAGCAGCCCGGCCACGGTGGGCGAAAGAATGGCGCCCAGGCGGCCCACTCCGATCGCCCAGCCCACCCCGGTGGCGCGCACGCAGGCCGGGTAGATCAGCGGCGACAGCGCGTAGAGCCCGGCGATGCAGCCGTTGGCGAACAGCCCAATGAACAGCCCCAGGCCGAGCGCGGCAGCCAGTGACGAGGCCGAGCCGAGGAACAGCACCAGCAGCGCGGCGGTGACCAGCATGAAGCCCTGCAGCACCCGCGCCAGCGGCACGCGCGCCGAGAGCGCGCCGACCAGGGCGGCGCCGAAGATGCCGCCGATGCTCAGCAGCACGCCGCCGGTGATGCCCTGCTGCGCGGTGAGGCCGGCGGCGGTGAGCAGCTTGGGCGTCCAGCTCATGATGAAGTAGAAGCCGAACATGGCGAGGAAGAACAGCAGCCAGATCAGCAGCGTCGAGCGGCGCAGCGTGGGGGCCAGCAGCTGCAGCATCGCCACGCCGGAGGCCTCGCGCGAGCGGGCTTCGGGCAGCGCATCCAGGCTGCCCAGACCCAGGCGCCGGGCCAGGCCGTTGACCCGCGCCAGGGCGTTGGCCGGGCGGCGGGCGAGAAGGAAGTCCAGCGACTCGGGCAGGCCCGCCAGCACCAACGGGATGGCCGCCAGGGAGATCAGGCCGCCGGCCAGGAACACCGAGCGCCAGCCCCAGTGGCCGATCAGCCACACCGCCAGCAGCCCGCCGAAGGTGGCGCCCAGGGCGTAACCGGTGGACTGCAGGCTGACCGCCAGGGGGCGCCAACGGCGGTTGGCGTATTCGGCGGCGATCACGTTGCTGCTGGCGAGGATGCCGCCGATGCCCAGGCCGGTGAAGCCGCGCAGCAGGGCCAGTTGCATCGGGCTCTGGGCCAGGGCCGAGCACAGCATGCCAAGGCCGCACAGCAGCAGGCAGAAGAGGATCAGCGGGCGGCGCCCGAAGCGGTCGGCGCGCGGGGCGATGAACAGCGAGCCGGCGGCCATGCCGAACAGCCCGGCGCTGAGCAGCAGGCCGACCTGGGCGCCGTTCAGGCTCCACTCGGCGGAGACCGAGGCGGCGGTGAAGGCCATCACCAGCACGTCGAAGCCGTCGATCATGTTGAGCAGGATGCAGATGCCGATGGCCGTCCACTGGAAGCGGTTCATCGGGCCCTGGTCGAGGGCATGGCGCAGGTCACGATTCATGGGCGCACCTCCGGCGGACGGAGGTTCGGGAATGGGCGCACGGCATGGCGGGTTCCTCTTGTTCTTGTTGTGGAGGCGTTGGTGGCGCACACCCTGGCAGCAGTGGATCCCGAAAACAAGCCCTATTGGATCCCAAAAACACGGAATGGACTGACGGAATCTACAGAGCCCACAGCCTTTACGATGCCAGAACCCCTATTTATCAGAGCCTTCATCCTGAACATGGAATTCGTTCGGTTATCGAACTGATTATTTTTCGACCACTACAGTTGACAGGCCTTCCGCACGAAGCCAACCATTGGATCCAATAAAAACCACAAGATGAGGATCGCCCCATGTTCCCGAAGAACGCCTGGTACGTCGCCTGCACCCCCGACGAGATCGCCGAGAAGCCCCTGGGCCGGCAGGTCTGTGGCGAAAAGATGGTCTTCTACCGCGGCCCCGAAGGCCGCGTGGCGGCGCTGGAGGACTTCTGCCCGCACCGCGGCGCGCCGCTGTCGCTGGGCTTCGTCGAGGACGGCAAGCTGATCTGCGGCTACCACGGCCTGGCCATGGGCTGCGAAGGCCACACCGAGTCCATGCCCGGCCAGCGCGTGCGCGGCTTCCCGGCGATCCGCAAGTTCGCCGTGGAAGAGCGCTACGGCTTCATCTGGGTGTGGCCGGGCGACGCCGCGCAGGCCGACCCGGCGCTGATCCACCACCTGGAATGGGCCGACAACCCGGACTGGGCCTACGGCGGCGGCCTGTACCACATCCAGTGCGACTACCGGCTGATGATCGACAACCTCATGGACCTGACCCACGAGACCTACGTGCACGCCAACAGCATCGGCCAGAAGGAGATCGATGAAGCCGCGCCGAAGACCCGCGTGGAAGGCGATGAGGTGATCACCGAACGGCACATGGAAAACGTCATGGCCCCGCCATTCTGGCGCCTGGCCCTGCGCGGCAACGGCCTGGCCGACGACGTGCCGGTGGACCGCTGGCAGATCTGCCGCTTCACCCCGCCCAGCCACGTGCTGATCGAAGTGGGCGTGGCCCACGCCGGCCACGGCGGCTACCACGCCCCGGCGCAGCACAAGGCGGCGAGCATCGTGGTCGACTTCATCACCCCCGAGACAGAGACCTCCATCTGGTACTTCTGGGGCATGGCGCGCAACTTCCAGCCGCAGGATGAGGCGCTCACCGCGACCATCCGCGAGGGCCAGGGGAAGATCTTCGGCGAGGACCTGGAGATGCTCGAACAGCAGCAGCAGAACCTGCTGCGCTACCCGCAACGGCAACTGCTGAAGCTCAACATCGACGCCGGCGGCGTGCAGTCGCGGCGCATCCTCGAACGCCTCTGCGCGGCCGAGCAACAGCAACCCGCCGCCGCGCTCATCGCCAGCGCCTGAGCCCCATTCCAGAGCCGGCCCGCGAGGCCGGCCAAGCGTGAGACCGCCACCGTGCTAGACGTCGTCATCACCCGCGTGCAGCGGGAAACCCCGGACATCCTCAGCCTCGAACTGGCCCGCCCCGACGCCAGCCCCCTGCCCGCCTTCAGCGCCGGCGCGCACATCGACCTGCACCTGCCGGGCGGACTGGTGCGCCAGTACTCGCTGTGCAACGCGCCGGAGGAAACCCACCGCTACCGCATCGCCGTGCTGCGCTGCGCCGACTCGCGCGGCGGCTCCCGCGCGGTGCACGAACTGCAGGCCGGCCAGCCGTTGCGCATAGGCGAACCACGCAACCTCTTCCCCCTCGCCGAAGGCCCGGGGCGACGTCTGCTGCTGGCCGGCGGCATCGGCATCACCCCGCTGCTGAGCATGGCCGAGCAGCTTTCGCGCAGCGGCGCCGACTTCGAGCTGCACTACTGCGCGCGCTCGGCGCAGCAGGCGGCCTTCGTCGAGTACCTGGCGCAGTCCGCGTTCGCCACCCGCGTGCATTGCCACTTCGATAATGGCGAGCTGGCGCGGCGCCTCGATGTAGCCGCGCTGCTGGCGGCGCAGGCGGGCGATGCGCAGCTGTACACCTGCGGCCCGGCGGGCTTCATGGAGCACGTGCTGGACAGTGCGCGTGCCCTGGGCTGGGACGAGTCGCGCCTGCATCGCGAGTACTTTGGAGCCGAACCGGACGTGGGCGGGGAAGCCTTCGAGGTGCAGCTGGCGAGCAGCGGGCAGGTGGTGCGCGTGGAGGATGGGCAGAGTGTGGTGGAGGCGCTGCGGTGCGTCGGCGTGGAGGTGCAGGTGGCGTGTGAGCAGGGTATCTGTGGTACCTGCCTGACGCGGGTGCTGGAGGGGGTGCCGGAGCATCGTGACCAGTACCTGACCGAGGATGAGCAGGCTGCCAATGATCAGTTCACGCCTTGCTGTTCGCGGTCGCGGAGTTCGCGGTTGGTGTTGGATCTGTAGGGGTGGGATTGCTTGGGGAGTTTCCCGTGTAGGAGCGGGCCCTGCCCGCGAATCGCGCGCAGGGCGCGCTCCTACACCCTCAGGCAAACACACCGCCCCGTAGGATGGGTTGAGCGAAGCGATACCCATCACCGCGACCGCATGGGTTTCGCAGGCTCAACCCATCCTACGCAGAGCGCCTCGGCGCGGCCGGCAGAACCATGGTCCTACGACCGCTCTCTTTCCCCCGCCACGGACTTCTTCAACACCGCCACCCCCTCGCGCGGCGGGTGGAAGTATTCGGCGTAGCGCAGGGTAGCGTTGGCATGCTCGCGCATGATCGCCTCGGCGCGGGCGCCCTGGCCGTTGACCAGGGCGTCGTAGGCGGCGTGGTGCTGCATGTGGGCGAAGTTGAAGCGCTGGTATTCGCGGGGCAGGTTGTCGCGGTCCACCGCCAGCGAGCTGACCGAGGCGAACGGCAGGTGGTCGTTGCGCGCCAGGGCCTCGGCGATGGCGCGGTTGCCGCTGGCCTCGATGATCGCCTGGTGAAAGCGCATGTTGAGGCTGTGGTAGGCCTCCAGGTCCTCGGGCAGCACGTGGCCCTTTTCGAAGATGCGGTCGCCTTCGTCCAGGCATTGCTGAAGCTGCGCCCGCGTCTGCTCGGAGATACCGCGCTCGGCCGCCTGGCGCGCTGCCAGCCCTTCCAGCACGCCGCGTACCTCCACGGCGCCGGCGATGTCGTCCTCGGTGACCTCGCGCACCGTATAGCCACGGTTGCCGGCCTTGACCAGCAGCCCCTCCTGCTCCAGCACGCGCAACGCCATACGCACCGGCATGCGCGAAACCTGCAGGCGCTCGGCGGTGGGAATCTCGACGATGCGCTCGCCGGCGGCCAGTTCGCCGGAGGCGATCATCTTGCGCAGTTCAGCCAGCACGCGTTGGCCTGGTTTGCTCATCGAGGGGGCTCTTGTGGCGGAGGAGTTGGCGGATGATAACGCGGCGTGGTGCTTTTCGTAGGAGCGAGCTTGCTCGCGAATGGCGTTACCCGGCAGCTGCGCAGCTGGCCCCAACCCCGGTCCCCTCTCCCCAGCCCTCGGCTGCGCGCCCCGCCCTGAAGGGAGAGGGGGCTTGTCCGTGCCGGCTGAAAGCAAGGCTTCAGCCGGGCGTCACAGCATCCGGCGAACTCCAGAACATCCAAGCGCTCCGAACGGTCCCCTCTCCCTTCAGGGAGAGGGTTAGGGAGAGGGAGCGGAGTCAAGCCAACGCAGAGGAATCGCCGGAAAACTCCGTTCGCGAGCAAGAACTAGGCGTCCCCCTCGCTCCTACAAGAGCCCGCGCTCCTCACCCCTTGCGATGCACCGAGAACCCCGCCCAGGCCTGACTCACCGGCATGATCTCCAGGCTGTTGATGTTGATGTGCGGCGGCTGGTTGACGATCCAGTGGATGGTCTCGGCGATGTCTTCGGGCTGCAGTGCCTCGGTGCCGGCGTAGGTCTTGTCGTAGCGGGCCTGGTCGCCGCCGAAGCGCACCAGGGAGAACTCGCTTTCGCACAGGCCCGGTTCCAGGTTGCTGACGCGCACGCCGGTGCCCTGCAAGTCGCAGCGCAGGCTCAGGGAGAATTGTTCGACGAAGGCCTTGGTGGCGCCGTAGACGTGGCTGCCGGGGTACGGCCACTGGCCGGCCACCGAGCCGAGGTTGAGGATGCTGGCGCCGCGGCCGTGGGCGATCAGCCGGGGCAGCAGCAGGCGGGTGCAGTACATCAGGCCCTTGATGTTGGTGTCGACCATGGTGTCCCAGTCGTCCAGGTCGCACTCCTGCGCCGGGTCGGCGCCCAGGGCCAGGCCGGCGTTGTTGATCAGCGCGCGCAGCTTGTCGAAGCCGGCCGGCAGGTTGTCCACGGCGCGGGCCACGGCGGCGCGGTCGCGCACGTCGAGGGTGAGCGGCAGGACTTCGGCCTGGGCGGACAGCTCCTTGGCCAGGGCCTGCAGGCGGTCTTCGCGGCGGCCGGTGATCACCAGCGACCAGCCGTCGCGGGCGAAACGGCGGGCGCAGGCTTCGCCGAAGCCGGAGGTGGCTCCGGTGATGAACAGGGTGGGAGTCATGGGCCAATTCCTCTGCTGGCGGTTTTTCTGTCGGACTTCGCAGGATAGCAGCCCTGCCCCGCCGGCCAGCGCTACAGCGGCCGTCCACAATGGCCGAACAGTTCGGCAGGCGCCCAGGGACGCGGGACGGAGAGGTTTTCCCCCAGGTTTTCCACAGGCTGTTCCACAGCCGGCAGCGGTTTTCCCGAATACCTGGCGAGCGCCTGCCACGGGCGCAGAAGCCCAGATGTTTCGCGGCTTGCGCCATGCCCCTGGTCAGTATTCAGGCAGTGCTGCGCAACCCACGGCGCGCCTGGGCCGGGAGCAGCTTTCCCAAGCTTATCCACAGTTTGCCCAACAGATTCCGTGGACAACCCGCTAGCCGCCCTGCTCCACCAGCAGGCGCGCGGCGATCAGGTCTTCCAGGGCGTAGCCGACCGATTTGAACAGGGTGATTTCCTGGTCGTCGCGGCGCAGCCCCCGGCCCTGCAGCAGGTCGCCGAGCTGGGTGTGGATGGCCGATTCGGCGATGGCACCCTCGGCCAGGGGAATCAGCAGGTCGCCGGCTTCCTCCAGCGCGCCTTCGCGGGTGTCGACGACGATGCGCGCGCGGCGCACGGCTTCGCTGTCGGTCTCGCGCATGCTCGGCAGGAAGGCGCCGACCAGGTCGAGGTGGGTGCCGGGGCTCAGCCATTCGCCGCGCACCAGCGGCTCGCGGGAGGTGGTCACACAGCTGATGGTGTCGGCCGCGGCCACGCCTGCGGCGAGGTCTTCGCAGGCGCGCACCGGGTAGCCTTCGCCGGCCAGGCGCTCGACCAACGCGGCGACCTTGGACGGGTGCCGGCCCCAGATGGCGACGTCGGTGTAGTCACGCACCGCGCAATGGGCGCGCACCATGTGCGGCGCCAGGGTGCCGCTGCCGACGATGAGCAGGCGCTCGGCATCGCGCCGGGCCAGGTGGTCCGCCGCCAGGGCCGAGGTGCAGGCGGTGCGCCGGGCGGTAAGTTCGGAGGCTTCGAGCAGCGCCAGCGGGCGGCCGTCGACACCGTCGAACAGGCAGAACAGCGCCGCCACCGCCGGCAGGCCGCGCGCGCCGTTGCCGGGGAACACGGTGACCAGCTTGACGCCGATGTCCTGCCCTGGGCGCCACACCGGCATGGTCAACAGCGTGGCGTCGCCGGGCAGCGCATGGCAGCCGCGCACCGGCGCCTCGCAGGCGCCGGCCAGGCCCTGGCGCAGGGCTTCGATCAGTTGTGGATAAGCCAGGCGCTCGGCGACGTCGGCGTTGGTGAGGAAACGGACATCGTGCATGGAGACTCCCCATAAAGTCAGGTGAGCCCTTGTAGGAGCGAGGGGGACGCCTAGTTCTTGCTCGCGAAGCTTTTCCGGCGAGAAGGGTTCGCGAGCAAGCTCGCTCCTACGAAGAGCAGATGTGCGGTCAGTGCCCACCCAGATAGGCGTCGCGCACCTCCTGGTTGCCCAGCAGTTCCGCGCCCGTGCCGCTCATGCGGATCTCGCCGTTGACCATCACGTAGCCGCGGTCGGAGAGCCTGAGCGCATGGTTGGCGTTCTGCTCGACGAGGAACAGCGTCATGCCGGTCTGCGCCAGTTCGCGCAGGGTCTGGAAGATCTGCTTGACCACGATGGGCGCCAGACCCAGGGAAGGTTCGTCGAGCAGCAGCAGCTTGGGCCGGCTCATCAGCGCGCGGGCGATGGCGAGCATCTGCTGCTCGCCGCCGGACATGGTCATGGCGCGCTGGTTGCGCCGCTCCTTCAGCCGCGGGAAGAGGTCGAACATGCGCTGCATGTCTTCCTGGGCATGGTCCATGCCGATGGGGATGGTGCCCATCAGCAGGTTCTCCTCCACGCTCATGTCGGGGAACACCCGGCGCCCTTCCGGCGACTGCGCGATGCCGTTGGAGGCCACGTAGTGCGCCGAGCGCCGGGCGATGTCCTGGCCGCGGTAGAGGATCTGCCCGGCGGCCGCGCGCGGCTGGCCGAAGATGGACATCAGCAGGGTGGACTTGCCGGCGCCGTTGGCGCCGATCAGCGCCACCGTCTCGCCTTCGCCAACGGTCAGGGAAACCTTCTTCAGCGCCTGGATCGGCCCGTAGAACACATCCACATCACGGAATTCCAGAATCGGCGCCGTCATGCGACCTCCTCTTCGTCTGCGCCCAGGTAGGCGGCGATCACCTTGTCGTTGCTGCGGATCTCCGCCGGCAGGCCGCGGGCGATTACGTCGCCGTGGTCGAGCACGATGATGTGGTCGGAGATGTTCATCACCATGCCCATGTCGTGCTCGATGAGCAGCACGGTGATGCCGTGGTGGTCGCGCAGGAAGCGGATGATCCGGCTCAGCGCCTGGGTCTCGGCCGGGTTGAGGCCGGCGGCCGGTTCGTCCAGGCAGATGATTTCCGGGCGCGTGCACATGGCCCGGGCGATCTCCAGGCGGCGCTGCTGGCCGTAGGACATCTCGCCGGCCAGGCGGTTGGCGCAGTCCACCAGGTCGACCACTTCCAGCCAGTAGAAGGCGTGGTCCAGCGCGTCGCTTTCCGCGCGGCGGTAGCCGGGGGTGTTGAGGATGCCGGCGACCAGGTTGCGGTTGGCGTACATGTGCTGCGCCACCAGCAGGTTCTCCACCACCGACATTTCGCGGAACAGGCGGATGTTCTGGAAGGTGCGCGCCAGCCCCGCGCGGTTCACCAGGTGGGTGCCGCCGAACATCTTGTAGTAGACGCGGCTGCCGAATTGCGCCGGGTTGATGAAATCGCCGCCCTGGAACGGCTGGCCGAGGATCTTGATGACGTCGGTGGTGCCGCCCTGGGTGTTGAGCAGGATCTTCCCGCCGGTGGCCTTGTAGAAACCGGTCAGGCAGTTGAACACCGTGGTCTTGCCGGCGCCGTTGGGGCCGATCAGCGCGGTGATGGAGCCGCGCTCCACGTCCAGGTTGACGTCGTTGAGCGCCTTGATGCCGCCGAAGTGCATCATCAGGTGCTCGACGCTGAGAATCTTGTCGCTCATGGCGCCACCCCCTTGCGTGCGGCGAAGCCCCGGCGGTTGATGCGGATCAGCCCGCGCGGGCGCCAGATCATCATCAGCACCATGAGCATGCCGAACAGCAGCACGCGGTAGTCGGCGAAGCTGCGCAGCAGCTCCGGCGTCACCGTCAGCACGAAGGCGGCGATCACCACCCCGAGGGTCGAGCCCATGCCGCCGAGCACGACGATGGCGAGGATCAGCGCCGACTCGAAGAAGGTGAACGACGACGGGTTGACGAAGCCCTGGTAGCTGGCGAAGAACACCCCGGCCAGGCCCGCGGTGGAGGCCCCGAGCATGAAGGCCGAGAGCTTGACCAGCACGTGGTTCAGGCCCAGCGAGCGGCAGGCGATCTCGTCCTCGCGCAGCGCTTCCCAGGCGCGGCCCACCGGCATGCGCGTCAGCCGGTGCTTGACGTACAGCACCAGCAGCACCACCAGGAACAGCACGGCGTAGATGAAGATGAACTTGAGGTTCTGGTTGTAATCGATGCCGAGGAACTCGTGGATGGGCGTGCCGCCCTCCTTGGCGCGGCGGCCGAACTCCAGGCCGAAGAAGGTCGGCGCCGGCACCTGCATGCCGTTCGGGCCGCCGGTGAAGGACAGCCAGTTGTTGAGGATCAGGCGGATGATCTCGCCGAAGCCCAGGGTCACGATGGCCAGGTAGTCGCCGTGCATGCGCAACACCGGGAAGCCCAGTAGCGCCCCGGCCATGGCCGCGGTGATGGCGGCCAGCGGCAGCACCGTCCAGAAGCCCAGGCCCAGGTACTGGTAGCCCAGCGCCAGGCCGTAGGCGCCGATGGCGTAGAAGGCCACGTAGCCCAGGTCGAGCAGCCCGGCCAGGCCCACCACTATGTTCAGGCCCAGGCCCAGCAGCACGTAGATCAGCCCGAGGATGACCACGGTGAGCAGGTACTTGTTGGCGAAGAACGGCAGCGCCACGGCGGCCACCACCAGCAGCGGGATGATCCAGCGCAGGCGCGTCTTGTAGCCCGGCGGCAGCACCTGGATGCCGGAGTCGGAGCCCTCGAAGCGGTCGAGCACGCGGCTGCCGACGGTGGTCTGCAGGAACAGGCTGAGCACCAGGCGCCCGGCCATGACCGCGCCGACCATCCAGGCCAGGCGCACCGGTTGCAGGTTGAAGCTGTAGCCGTCGAGCACGATGCCGACGATGGGGCCGAACACGATGAGGGCGACCAGGCCGGCCAGGACGGTGTCCACCAGGCTCTGCTTGAGGTCGATGCGCGGGGCGGAAGCGGTTGCGGTAGCCATGCTCACACCTTCGATACCTGGGGCCGGCCCAGGAGTCCTTGCGGTCGGAAGATGAGGATGGTCACCAGCAGGCCGAAGGCGAACACGTCCTTGTAGTCGGTGTTGACCATGCCGGAGAACTGCGCCTCGGCAACGCCGAGGATGAGGCCGCCGAGCATGGCCCCGGGCAGCGAGCCGATGCCGCCGAGCACCGCGGCGGTGAACGCCTTGATGCCGATGATGAAGCCGGCGTAGAAGTCGAAGGTGCCGTAGTTCATGGTGATCAGCACGCCGGCCAGCGCGGCCATGGCGGCGCCGATGACGAACACGTAGGAGATCACCCGGTCGGTGTTGATGCCCAGGATCGAGGCCATCTTGCGGTCCTGCTGGGTGGCGCGGCACATGCGCCCGAGCTTGGTGTACTGGATCACGTAGGTGAGCACGGCCATGCCGGCGAAGGAGGCCAGCAGGATGAACAGCTTGGTGTAGGTCAGCTGCACCCAGCCGTCGCCGATGTGGAGCTTGAAGGCGCCTTCGAGCAGCGTCGGCACACCCTGCTGGCGCGGGCCCTGGGACAGCTGCACGTAGTTCTGCAGGATCAGCGACATGCCGATGGCGCTGATCAGCGGCGCCAGGCGCGTGGAGTTGCGCAGCGGCTTGTAGGCGATGCGCTCGATCACCCAGCCGTACACGCCGGTGACCAGGATGGTGAAGATCAGCGTGCCGAGGATCAGCAGCGGGAAGGAATGCAGGCCGAAGAAGGCCAGCAGCGCCAGGCCAATGGCGGAAAGGTAGGCCGATACCATGTAAACCTCGCCGTGGGCGAAGTTGATCATGCCGATGATGCCGTAGACCATCGTGTAACCGATGGCGATCAGGCCGTAGACCGACCCGAGGGTCAGCCCGTTGATCATTTGCTGGAGAAAGATGCCGTCCACGATTGGATACTCACGCAAGCGGGGCAGGAAAAGGCTGACGCGGCGCGCCTGATGCGGCTCGTGACCGCCAGCGGGCGACGTCGACCTGCGGGGATGCCGGCGCCGCTCGTGGCGGCGCCGGCAGTCGGCGCTTCAGGCCGGGATCACTTCTTGAAAGCGTCCAGCTGGTGGTACTTGCCCTTGTCGTCCCACTCGTAGACCACGTAGTCGGAGACTTTCAGGTCGCCCTTCTGGTCCCACTCCTTCTTGCCCATCACGGTCTGCACCGGGTGCGACTTCAGCCACTTGGCAGCGGCCGCCGGGTCGGTCTTGCCAGCGCCGTTGAAGCCGGCCGCCAGGGCCTGCACCGAGGCGTAGGCGTAGAGGGTGTAGCCCTCGGGCTCGAAGCCGCCGGCGCGGAACTTCTCGACCACCGCCTTGCCGTCGGGGATCAGCCGCGGGTCGGCGCCGAAGGTCATCAGCACGCCCTTGACGTATTGCGGGCCGCCGGCGGTGGTGACCAGTTCGTCGGTGACGATGCCGTCGTCGGACATGAACTTGGCGGTCAGGCCCTGCTCGCGCATCTGCCGCACCAGCGGGCCGGCCTCGGGGTGCAGGCCGCCGAAGTAGACGACCTCGGCGCCGGAGGCGCGGATCTTGGTGACCAGGGCGTTGAAGTCCTTCTCGCCGCGGGTCAGGCCTTCGTACAGGACTTCCTTCACGCCGCGCTTGTTCAGCTGCGCGCGGGTGGCGTCGGCCAGGCCCTGGCCGTAGGTGTCCTTGTCGTGGATGACCGCGACCTTCTTGGCCTTGAGCACGTCGACGATGTAGTCGCCGGCGACGATGCCCTGCTGGTCGTCGCGGCCGCACATGCGGAACATGCCGGAAAGGCCGCGCTCGGTGACCGCCGGGTTGGTCGAGCCGGGGGTGATGGCGATGATGCCGGCCTCGTCGTAGACCTCGGAGGCGGGGATGGTGGAGGAGGAGCAGAAGTGGCCGACCACCGCCACCGCCTTGTCTTCGTCGACCAGGCGGTTGGCCACGGCCACGGCCTGTTTCGGTTCGCAGGCGTCGTCCGCCTTCACCAGCTTGATCTTCTCGCCGTTGACGCCGCCGGCGGCGTTGATGTCCTCGGCGGCCTGGGTCGCTCCGCGCCAGTATTGCTCGCCGAAGGATGCGTTGGCCCCGGTGTGCGGGCCGGCGACGCCGATCACGACGTCGGCCTGGGCGAGAGAAGTCATGCCCATCGCGGCGGTTACCGCCAGGGCCAGAAAGCCTTTTCTGAAAATCTTCTGCGACATGGAGTTTTGCTCCTGAGGTTTTTGTGGTGACGCGCGAAACAACAGATGTTGGCGATTAGCCAACAGCAAGCCGCGTGCCATCCGTTTTTGTTATTCGAAAAGTCGGACAGCAGAACCGGCCAGGGCCGGCAGAAAACAGCTTTTGGCGTGTGCAACCCCCAAAAACAAAAGGTGCAACCCAAACATCCGATGGGCGCAACCGTCCATCCCGCGAGCTGGCACAACCAGCAGCCAACGGGCGCAACCCGAGCGGTAACCATCGCTGTCACCTAACTGCACATTCTCGGTGCGCGCCCATCGAGGTAACGCACCAAAAAGGCTAGACCAAAGTGCAGAAGGGGCCAGACGAGGCGGACGGGGCCGGGCGCCCCCGTCCTGGGCGCGCCACTAGATCACCACGCGCAGGCACTGCCCGGCGTGGTAGAGCGAGAAGCCCGCCTCGTACAGGCAGCTGCGCAGGCCCGCCGCGGAAACCTCCTCCAGCGGCCGCAGGGGCATGGGCAGGGCGCTGGCCTCGCCGCGCAGCAGGAAGTCGGCGAAGGCCTTGCCCACCACGGTGCCGGTGGTCACCCCGCGGCCGTTGTAGCCGCTCATGGCGAGCAGCCCCGAGGCCGGCTCGAACAGGCGCATCAGGTGATCGGGGGTGAAGTCGATGCAGCCGGTCCAGGTGAATTCCCAGTCCACCTTGCCCAGCCGCGGGAAGTAGTGCTGCTGGATGCGGTCGGCCCAGCTGCGGATGAACCACTCCGGCTTGCCGGTGCCCTTGCCCAGGCTGCCGAGCAGCAGGCGGCCGTCGGCGTCGCGGCGGATGCTGCTGAGCACCTGGCGGGTGTCCCAGGAGCCCTGGCCGCCGGGCAGGATGCGCGCGGCCTCGGCGCCCTCCAGCGGGCGCGAGGCGACCTGGTAGTAGTAGCCGGGGAAGAAGGTGCGGCGCAGTTGCGTCCACTCGCCCTCGGTGTAGGCGCTGGAGGCGATCACCACCTTCTGCGCCAGCACGCTGCCCTCGCCGGTGATGACGCGCCAGGCAGCGCCCTCGCGCTCCAGCGCGGTCACCGCCGAGTTGTGGTACAGCCCGCCGCCCAGCTCGACCACGGCGCGGGCCAGGCCGCTGACGTAGGCCATGGGGTTGAGGGTGCCGGCGCGACGGTCGAGCAGCGCGCCGGCGATGCGCTCGGTGCCGCAGGCCTCGGCGCAGGCCGCGCCGGTGAGCAGCTCCACCGGGGCGCCACGGCGCTGCCATTGCTCGCAGCGGCTGCGCAGGTCATCCAGGCCGCGCTGGTTGTGGGCCATGTGCAGGGTGCCTTCGCGGCGCGCCTGGCAATCGATGGCGTACTTGTCGATCAGGGAAAAGACCAGCGAGGGCGCCGCGCCGAGCATGCGGTTGAGGCGCGAGCCGACTTCCTGGCCCATGCCCGCCTCGATCTCGTCCGGCGGAATCCACAGGCCGGCATTGACCAGCCCGACGTTGCGCCCGGCGCCGCCATGGCCGGTGCGATGGGCCTCCAGCACGTACACCCGCCGCCCCGCCTCCAGCAGGTGCAGGGCCGCGGAGAGCCCGGTGAAGCCGGCGCCGACGACGCACACGTCGGCCTCGTGTTCCCCCAGCAGCGACGGCGCCTGCGGCCGCTCGGGGGTCAGGTGTTCCCACAGACACTCTTGGCGAAGCGACATCCAGCGATCCTTCTACGCGAACCTTGTGAATGACTCTGTACTGCAGCTGGCAGCCCCTGTAGGAGCGAGCTTGCTCGCGAACCGACTCCGCTGCGGGGCCCGTTCGCGAGCAAGCTCGCTCCTACGAAGAGCGGGGCCGCTCCCGGCCGGTAGGCCTCAATCGAACACTATGCCCTGGGCCAACGGCAACTCCCGCGACCAGTTCACGGTGTTGGTCTGCCGGCGCATGTAGGCCTTCCAGGCGTCGGAGCCGGATTCGCGGCCGCCGCCGGTTTCCTTCTCGCCGCCGAAGGCGCCGCCGATTTCCGCGCCGCTGGGGCCGATGTTGACGTTGGCGATGCCGCAGTCGCTGCCGATCGCCGACATGAAGGCTTCCGCCTCGCGCACGTCGGTGGTGAACACGCAGGACGACAGGCCCTGGGGCACGGCGTTGTTCAGCGCCACCGCCTCGTCGAAGTCCTTGTAGGGGACCACGTAGAGGATCGGGGCGAAGGTCTCGCTGCGCACCACGTCGCTCTGCTCGGGCATCTCGACGATGGCCGGGGAAACGTAGAAGGCGTCGGGGAACTGCTGTTGCAACTGGCGCTCGCCGCCGAACACCACGCCGCCCTCGCCGCGCGCCTGCTCCAGCGCGCCCTGCATGGCCAGGAAGCTGCGTTCGTCGATCAGCGGGCCGACCAGGTTGCCCTGCAGCGGGTGGCCGATACGCACTTTCGAATACGCGGCCTTCAGGCGGGTAACGATCTCGTCCTTCACCGATTCGTGGGCGATCAGCCGGCGCAGGGTGGTGCAGCGCTGCCCGGCGGTGCCCACGGCGCTGAACAGGATGGCGCGCACGGCCATGTCCAGGTCGGCGCTGGGGGCCAGGATCATGGCGTTGTTGCCGCCCAGTTCGAGGATGCTGCGGCCGAAGCGCGCGGCGACGCGCGGGCCCACTTCGCGGCCCATGCGGGTGCTGCCGGTGGCGCTGACCAGAGCCACGCGCGGGTCGTCCACCAGGGCCTCGCCGGCGGCGCGGTCGCCGATCAGCACCTGGCTGAGGCAGGCCGGGGCGTCGCCGAACTGCGCCAGGGCCTTGTCGAACAGGGCCTGGCAGGCCAGCGCGGTGAGCGGCGTCTTCTCCGACGGCTTCCACACCACCGGGTTGCCGCACACCAGGGCCAGCGCGGTGTTCCACGACCATACGGCGACCGGGAAGTTGAAGGCGCTGATGACGCCGACCACGCCCAGCGGCTGCCAGGTCTCGCGCATGTGGTGGCCGGGGCGCTCGGAGGCGATGGTCAGGCCGTAGAGCTGGCGCGACAGGCCGACGGCGAAGTCGCAGATGTCGATCATCTCCTGCACTTCGCCCTGGCCTTCCTGGGTGATCTTGCCGGCTTCCCAGGACACCAGCTCGCCCAGCTCGGCCTTGTGCGCGCGCAGCTGCTCGCCGAACAGCCGCACCAGCTCGCCGCGACGCGGCGCCGGCACCGCGCGCCAGGCGGCGAAGGCCTGGGCCGCGCGGCCGATCTTCTGCTCCACTTCGGCGGCGCTTTCCAGGCGCACGGCGCCCAGGCGGCTGCCGTCGATGGGGCTGTGGATGACATGGTCGCCGTTGGAGTAGAGGGAGGAATCGACTCCCAGTTTCTCGAGCAGTGCGGAAATCATCGCGTCTCCTGAGCCAGTCGGTTAAGCCATTGGAATGCAAGCAGTAATAACCGGCTTGCAGGCGGCCAACAAACAACGTTTCCTATGCACATCATTCCGTAAATTCATGCCAGGGGCAGCTCCGCGTCGGCGGAGCTGCCCTACCTGCATTCACAGAGCCGACCACGACGATGCTCAACAAACGCCACCTGCCCTCCATGACCGCCCTGCAGTGCTTCGAGGCCGTGGCCCGGCACCTGAGCTTCACCCGCGCCTCGGAGGAGCTGGCGCTGACCCAGAGCGCGGTGAGCAAGCAGGTGGCGCAGCTGGAGGAAATGCTCCAGCACCTGCTGTTCCGCCGCGTGCGCCGGCGCCTGCAACTGACCCCGGCGGGCGAGCTGTACCTGCAGGAGGTGCGCAAGATCCTCAGCCAGGTGGAGCTGTCCACCCGCTACCTGCTGTCCTACGGCGGCGAGACCGAGGTGCTGCGCGTGTCCACCCCGCCCACTTTCGGTGCGCGCTGGCTGATCCCGCTGCTCAACGGCTGGCGCCATCGCCACCCGAACATCCACCTGGACCTGCGCCAGGAACTGGAGCCCGACGACCTGCTGCACTCGCGCTGCGACGTGGCCTTCTTCTTCGGCCCCGGCACTCTGCCCGGCGCCGAGTGCCTGCACCTGTTCGGCGAGGAAATGCTGCCGGTGTGCTCGCCGGCGATCCTCCCGGCGCAGCCGCTGGACGATCCGCTGCAGCTGGACGAACTGGTGCTGCTGCAGAACGCCACCCGCCCGGAGGCCTGGCACGAGTGGTTCGCCAGCCTCGACCGGCGCAGCGAGCACAGCTTCCATGGGCCGCGCTTCGACACCTTCTACATGTGCATCCGCGCCGCCCAGGCCGGCTGCGGCGTGGCCCTGCTGCCGCGCTTCCTGGTGGAGGAGGAACTGGCCGAAGGCAAGCTGGTGGTCGCCTGGCCGCACAGCCTGCAGAGCCGCAGCGCCTACTACCTGGCCTACCCGGAGCAGGCCGCGGCGGTGCCCAAGGTGCGCGCCTTCGTCGAGTGGATCGGCGAGCACCTGGAGCGGCCCTGAAGCGCCCGCGACCATCCGGGCATCGCCCGGCACGCCGTGTGCTGGTATTTTTTCCGCATCCGACGGGCCGCGCCCGTCCACAACCGGACAGAGGAGCCCCATGAAAACCATCCAAGACACCATCGCCAAGGACCTCAACGCACAGCCGCCCTTCCAGTCGGAGGCCGACGTGCAGGCGGAAATCCAGCGCCGCATCCGCTTCATCCAGGACTGCCTGCGCGAGTCAGGCACCAGGACCCTGGTGCTGGGCATCAGCGGCGGTGTCGACTCCCTCACCGCCGGCATGCTCTGCCAGCGCGCCGTGGAAGGCCTGCGCGAGGAGACCGGCAACCCGGACTACCGCTTCATCGCCGTGCGCCTGCCGTACAACGTGCAGGGCGACGAGTCCGACGCCCAGGCGGCGGTGGACTGCATCGACCCGGACGAGCGCCACACGGTGAACATCGGCCCGGCGGTCCAGGCCCTGGCCGAGCAGACCCGCGCCCTCGACGGCCTGCCCGCCGCCACCGTGGACTTCGCCCTGGGCAACACCAAGGCGCGCATGCGCATGGTCGCCCAGTACACCATCGCCAACGCCCGCCAGGGCCTGGTGGTGGGCACCGACCACGCCGCCGAGGCGGTGATGGGCTTCTTCACCAAGTTCGGCGACGGCGCCTGCGACATCGCCCCGCTGACCGGCCTGGTGAAACACCAGGTGCGCACCATCGCCCGCACCCTGGGCGCCCCGGAATTCCTCGTGGAAAAAGTGCCCACCGCCGACCTCGAAGACCTGGCCCCGGGCAAGCCGGACGAACACGCCCACGGCGTGACCTACCAGGAGATCGACGCCTTCCTGCACGGCCAGCCGGTCAGCCCGGAAGCCTTCGAGATCATCAAGCGCACCTACGAGAAGACCCACCACAAGCGGCAGCTGCCGAAGGCGCCGTAAGCGGGCCCTGCGCCATTCCCCTGTAGGAGCGAGCTTGCTCGCGAACGGCGTATCCCGGACGCCGTTGGTGTCCGGATGAACTCCGCCCCCTCTCCCCAGCCCTCTCCCTGAAGGGAGAGGGGGCCGTTCGGAGCGTTCGGCGAGCTCAGCGTCATCCTGATACGCCTAGCTACCCCCGTCATTTCCCCGTAGGAGCGCGCCCTGCGCGCGATTCGCGGGCAGGGCCCGCTCCTACAGGTTGCGCCGAGATGCTCTTCGTAGGAGCGAGCTTGCTCGCGAACGGCGCATCCAGGATGCCGTTGGTGTTCGGATGAACTCCGTCCCCTCTCCCCAGCCCTCTCCCTGAAGGGAGAGGGGGCCGTTCGGAGCGTTCGGCGAGCTCAGCGTCATCCTGATACGCCTAGCTACCCCCGTAGGAGCGGACCTTGTCCGCGATTAACCGACCCCACCGGCGCGATTCGCGGATGAGATCCGCTCCTACGCTGCCCCACCCACTCCATTTCATGTAGGAGCGCGCCCTGCGCGCGATTCGCGGGCAGGGCCCGCTCCTACAGGTTGCGCCGAGATGCTCTTCGTAGGAGCGAGCTTGCTCGCGAACGGCGTATCCCGGACGCCGTTGGTGTCCGGATGAACTCCGCCCCCTCTCCCCAACCCTCTCCCTGAAGGGAGAGGGGGCCGTTCGGAGCGTTCGGCGCGCTCAGCGTCATCCTGATACGCCTAGCTACCCTCGTAGGAGCGGACCTTGTCCGCGATTAACCCGCCCCACCGGCGCGATTCGCGGATGAGATCCGCTCCTACGCTGCCCCACCCGCGCCATTCCATGTAGGAGCGCGCCCTGCGCGCGAAATCGCGGGCAGGGCCCGCTCCTACAGGTTGCGCCGAGATGCTCTTCGTAGGAGCGAGCTTGCTCGCGAACGGCGTACCCCGGATGCCATTGGTGTCCGGATGAATTCCGCCCCCTCTCCCCAACCCTCCCCCTGAAGGGAGAGGGGGCCGTTCGGAGCATTTGGCGAGCTCAGCGTCATCCTGATACGCCTAGCTACCCTCGTAGGAGCGGACCTTATCCGCGATTAACCGGCCCCACCGGCGCGATTCGCGGATGAGATCCGCTCCTACGCTGCCCCACCCGCGCCATTCCCTGTAGGAGCGCGCCCTGCGCGCGATTCGCGGGCAGGGCCCGCTCCTACAGGTTGCCGGGAGGGACTGTATTTCGCGCCTACGCCACCCGCGCCGGCAGCACGTACTGCCACACCGCCACGAAGTGCAGCAGGCTGCCGGCGATCACGAACAGGTGCCAGATGCCGTGCCAGTGGCGGAAGCGCTCGTCGTAGGCGAAGAACAGGATGCCGATGGTGTAGCTGGCCCCGCCGGCCACCAGCCAGGCCACGCCGCCTGGGCCGAGGGCGCGGTACAGCGGGCCCAGGGCGATCAGCACGATCCAGCCCATCACCGCGTAGATGACGATGGACAGCACCCGCGCCTCGGAGCGCGGCTTGAGTTCCTGCAGCATGCCCAGCACCGCCAGGCCCCAGACGATGCCGAACAGCGTCCAGCCCCAGGCGCCCTTGAGGCTCACCAGGCAGAAGGGCGTGTAGCTGCCGGCGATCAGCAGGTAGATCGACAGGTGGTCGAGCTTGCGCAGGATCGCCTTGGCCCGCCCGCGCACGCTGTGGTAGGTGGTGGAGACGCTGTAGAGCAGCAGCAGGCTGCCGCTGTAGACCGAGACGCCGACTATCTTCAGCGCATCGCCGAGCAGGCTGCTGGCAACCACCAGCCAAGTGCCGCCCACCAGCGCCGCCACGGCGCCGAGCAGGTGGGTCCAGGCATTGAATCGTTCACCGTGGTACACGTTTTCCCCCTGACGCGCCCCAGGCATGGCGGGCCGCGTACCCGGATAAGTTAAAACGAAAAAGCCCGGCTGCAAGCCGGGCTTTCGTACGAGGCGACGAACTCACTTCAGTGCGAGGGTGCCCTTCATCATTGCCGAGTGGCCCGGGAAGCTGCAGAAGAACATGTATTGCTCGCCTTCCTTGAGCTTGGAGACGTCGAAGCTCACCGAATCCTTCTCGCCGGAGCCGATGATCTTGGTGTGGGCGATCACGCGGGTGTCGCCGTCCTTCAGGTAGTTCTTGTCCAGGCCGGCGGCCATGCCGTCGGCGACCACGCCCTGCATGTCGGCGGCGGTGGTCAGTACCCAGTTGTGGCCCATGACGTTCTTCGGCAGGGCGCCGGGGTGGGACAGGTTCACGGTGAAGGTCTTGCAGCTCTTGTCCACGCTGATGGCGTTGGTGTTGAACTGCATCTGGTCGTTGCCTTGAATGTCCACCGAGCATTCGGCAGCCAGCAGCGGGGCGCTGAACAGACCGAGCATGGTGACAGCAGCGAGTTTGTGGAACATACGAGCCTCCTGGGCAGGTTGGGCGGAGAATCCGGAACGGCAGACTGCCCGATAGTCGGGCGGCGCCTGCTGATCCAGGTCAATTCGGTGCGGGCGGCGCCATAGTCTTGCCAGCATGCAGTTCTATCAGGCTGATACGAAACTTCAACGAGGCAAATTAGCGCGCCCCGTCCAGCATAGACCGTCACGGATGCCTGACGGAGAGCGTCGCCATGCACGACAAATCGGATACAAACATGTATACAATTTTTCAGCAAGTCCTCGCGTGCTATGCCCAGGGCGCCTGCGGCGGCTAGGTCGGCCATGGCGGCTTGGAGCGCGGACACGCAGCAGTTACTCTGACGACCGTTTTGACGGTCACGGAGTTCCAGGCAATGACCTTGCGTTCCATCTGCGTATTCTGCGGTGCCAGCCCCGGTGCCAGCCCCATTTACCGCGAAGCCGCCGAGAGCCTCGGCCGGCACATCGCCGAGCGCGGCCTGCGCCTGGTCTACGGCGGCGGCGCCGTGGGCCTGATGGGCATGGTGGCCGATGCCACCCTGGCCGCCGGCGGCGAGGTGGTGGGGATCATCCCGCAGAGCCTGAAGGAGGCGGAAATCGGCCACAAGGGCCTGAGCCGCCTGGAAGTGGTCGACGGCATGCACGCGCGCAAGGCGCGCATGGCCGAACTGAGCGATGCCTTCATCGCCCTACCCGGCGGCCTGGGCACCCTGGAGGAGCTCTTCGAGGTCTGGACCTGGGGCCAACTGGGCTACCACGCCAAGCCCCTGGGCCTGCTGGAAGTGAACGGCTTCTACGACCCGCTGCTGACCTTCCTCGACCACCTGGTGCAGGAACGCTTCGTGCGCGCGGAACACCGCCAGATGCTGCAGCGCGGCACCACCCCGGCCGAACTGATCGATGCCCTGCAGGCCTGGAAGCCCCTGGCCGCGCCCAAGTGGGTCGACCGCGCGCCGACCTAGCGCCAGCACTCGCTGGTGGCCGGGCTGCGCTGGCCCAGGGCATCGAGCGTCAGGGTGCCGCAGCGCGGATCGTTGCGCTGTGGCACGACGCTCAGCAAATAGCCACCATTGCCGCTCCCGCCGGCCGCCACCGTCAGGGCGTAGCGCCCATTGCGCGAGCGCGCCTGCAGCCCGAGAGAGGCGATGTCGGCATTCGCCACCACATAGCGGCGGTTCTGCGCGAAGAAGCGTTCCTGGCGCGCCGCCGCCTCCATCAGCAGGGCCTGGCCTTCCGCGCGGTCGGAGCGCCGCGCGTATTCCACGTAGCTGGGATAGGCGACGCTGGCGAGAATGCCGACGACGACCACGGCGATCATCAGCTCCAGCAGGCTGAACCCCCGCTGCCTGCTCATTCGGATGCCTCCATCTGGCGCCAGCTCTGCCGGCCCGGACGGATGCCATCGTAGAAGCGCACCGCCCCTTCACTGCCGTGGGCGACCCCCAGGCCGCTAGACAGGTCGAAGCCGAGGGACGCCCCGCCCAGGCCGCCGGGGAGCAGCACGCCGGCGACCTTGTCGTTGCCGACACGGTCCTGCGCATCGACCACGCCGTCGTTGTTGTAGTCCAGCGCGTCCGTCAGCGGCGCCCCGCCGGTCAGGGGGTTGAGCGCCAGCAGCCAGGTGCTGACGCCATCCTGGCAGGGGTCGGCGTTCGGCGTCAGCGTGGCGAACAACGCCAGCCGGCCGCTGCTGGCCGGGTCGGCGACGACCTGTTCGCCGGTCTGCGGCAGGTCCAGCCGCCAGCCATGCACGCCGTTGCCGCCCGAGCCGGGCTTCTGCGCAGCGGGCGCCCAGGCCAGCGGGTTGCTGCTGAGGCTTCGGTAGCTGTCGGCGGTCTGGGTGAACTTCTGGGCCTGCAGCCTGTTGCGCGTCACCGTCGAGTCGTTGCCGCCCTGCTCTCCCGACATCAGCCTGTCCCAGATGCCGTAGAGGCTCATCGCCCGGCTGGTGTCGGCCTCGGCGTCGTGGACCTCGAAGTACTTGCCGGTGCCCAGCAGCGCCAGCACGCCCTGGCCCGAGGGATGGCGGACCAGCCAGGGCGCCGCGGTGATGGGCTGGACATTGCTGGAGGCGTCGCGGGCGCGGAACAGCGGCCGGCCGGCCAGCCCGACCCGGTAGTCCGCGGAGCTGGCGGAGTCGGGGCCGCCATATCCGTCCTGGCTGGTGGCCTTGTAGAGGTCGAAGCGCCAGAGGTTGCCGAGCATGTCGCCGGCGTAGGCATGGTCGACGATGCCGTCGCCGTCCATGTCCGCGGCGCGGGGGCTGGACAGGCCGTTGGCGGCATCGCCGCCCTGGCTCACGTTGAGTTCGCGCAACAGCGCGCCGGTGGCGATGTCGATCAGGTAGAGCACCGCCATGTCCTGCAGGCCGTCGTAGCCGTTGGCGGCCAGCACCGCCCACTGGCCGCTGTGCAGGCGGGTGATGACCGGGCGCGCCAGGGTATGGCCGAGGCGCGCGAACGGGCCGGCACCGCCTTCGATCTCCCAGAGCAGTTTCGGCAGCTGCGGGTCGGTGACGTCCAGGGCGAAGAGCGCGCGGCCGCCGGCGCCGAGGCCGCCGACCAGCACGCTGCGCCAGGCACCGCCGAAGAACACGTCCTCGGCGACCAGGGGACCATCCACCAGGTAGCGATGCTCCGCAATGGTGTAGCGCGGATCGGTCAACCGGTACATGCCGGCCAGGGCGGGACGGGGCACGAAGGCGAAGACCTCTTCGCCGGTCTCGGCGTCGAAGGCGTGCAGCATGCCGTCGTTGGCGCCGACGTAGATCATGCTGCGCCGCGAGGCCTGCGCCGCCTTGAATTCACTGTAGGCGTCGCTCTTGCTGCTCAGGCCGTCATTGTCGGGGCTTTCCAGGCGGTCGCGCGGGAGCGCCGGGCGGGACGGCGCCGTCACCAGCAGCGGCGCCGAGTTGACGATGTCGCCGAGCAGCCCGCCGCGCCTGCGGAACTCGCCTCCTTCGAGGTCGCGCTTGCCGGCCAGGTACTGCACGCGCGCTTCGCCGCGGGCGTCCTGGTCGCCGGAGAGCGTCTGGTTGAAGACGCGCCGCTGCCCGCTGTCGAGGTTGCTCCAGGCGAAGTCCACCAGGCTCTTGCCCTTGCCCATGAGTATCCGCCGCGGGCTCTTGCGCGCGTCGAGCAGCGCCTTGGCGCTCCACAGCTGCTGCCGGCCGGCGTTCGCCGGTTGCAGGTACTTGACCAGGTCGCCGCTCCAGTCCTCGCTGGAGAAGGAGGCGACGTAGACATGCGCCTGGTCCTTCACCTCGCCGGCCGCCACCGCCGGCCGCGCCGCCGAGGCGGTGCGGTTGGCGATGCGCGAAAGGATGCTGGCGAAGGCGTCGACCATCTGCTGCGGGTCCTCGGCGCTGAAGAACTCGCCGCGGGAGTTGATCGCCGCGTGCCAGAGGTCGTAGACGTTGTTCTTGTCACTGGACTTCGCCGGCGGCCAGGCGATGCTGCCGTTGGCCAGGCCCTGGTAGCCAGCCCCCTCGAAGGTGCCGCCCGCCCATTTCGGGCTGACCAGCGACTGCCCCAGCCCCAGGCTCATGGTGAAGGTCACCAGGTGCTGCCAGGTCGCCGGGTTGTTGCGCGGGTCCCAGTATTGCCTGGTGGCGTCTGCCTGGGCGAAGGGAACGTAGGGCTTCAGCTCGTTGGCAAGGTCCGTGCGCGCATCGGTGGCCCAGTAGTGGAAGGCCAGGTCGGCCAGGGTGTCCTTCGCCCCGTCCTTGAAGGGCGAGCGGGCCGCGTAGCGACTGCCATCCGGCATCGTTCTGCCATTGGCATCAATGTTGCCGCCCACCGAACCTCCCCTGCCGTTCCACAGTCCATCGGTCATCATCAGGTGGTAGCTGGGGCGGCAGGTGAATTTAGGTTCCTGCTTGCCGCCGGGCTCGAAGTCGTAGGCTGGGCCGTCCTCGTCGGCGATGAATTTGCCGGCCCGGTCCAGCGCCTGGCGCAGGGGCGTACCGCCGCTGAACCTGACGCTCGACAGCCAGTAGAAGAAGTCCGCGCGGTGCTTCTTGGCGAATGGACGCAGCAGATTGCCGCCGCTGTAGCTGATGCCGTTGCACCCCCACTGCCCATTGAGCTGGCTGCAGCCGTTCAAATCCTGCCAGGTCAGCCGGATGGACTCGGGCAGGCTGCTGAAAGCCAGGTTGGCGGCGCTCTGGGTGGCCAGGGCGCGGTTGCGGTAGAAGGCGTACCAGATGGCGAAGTTCTCCCGCTCGTCCTCCCCGTTCGGGCCGGAGTTCGCGCCAACCTTGACCAGTTTGTAGCAGCTGTCGTTGTCGGTCGCGGACGCCGAGCAGCCGCTCAGACTCGCGTCGAACCTGTAGTAGTACGCCGGCACGCCGCTGCTGGTCAGATCCGCCCAGTAGTTGTTCGTGAGAAATTCATTGCTACAGGAGGGAACCACCCTGCCGTTGAGTCGCGCCTCGCACGAGAACTGTCCTGTTCGCTTGATCTCCAGATTCAAGCCGGTGGCGATCTCCTTTCTCCAGACTTGCCCGTTGGAGGAGATATAGGCCTTGTGCTTGAAGTCTCTTTCGGGATGCCTAGCTGTCTTGGAATCACTCGACGAGTCCGGGGAGTAACTCCAGGTCACCCGGTACTCGTTGGCCAGGTCGACCGTCTGGCGTCGTTCATCGAAACCGTTGCGCCTGACCCGGGTGAAATCGAAGCCGCCGCCCTGGCTGACAGGGTATTCGCCCACTGTCAGTTGGCCGTTGCTGAACCTGACCTGCTTCGGCACCCGGTAGGTCAGCCGGGGGTTGTAGTACATCGCGTTGTAGCTGGCCGACTTGGCCCGGCGGCTATCGGCGTCCCTCTCGATGTTATCGGGGACATAGGCATCCCACATGCTGCCGGAACTGTCCATCGTCAGGATCAGGTTCGGCGCCACCGTCTGGCTGAGGAACAGCGGCTGCTGGCTGATGTGCAGCTTATCGGCGCTCGCCGGTGCGATCAGCCAGGGCGCGGCCAGGCCGAGGAGGAGACGGGGGTAGTGGCGGCGAAGGCTCATCGGCTTTCCTCAGTTCACGTAGCGCCGGGCGAAGACCGATTGCAAGAGCACCGGCGTGCGCCCGTCATCGCTCCCGGCATAGACGTCGGCGTAGTAGTAGTCGGTGCGCAGCTGCGGCTCGTCGAGGTTGCCCAGGTTCAGGCCGTCGCCATCGCTGGCGAAGTAGGCGGCGTGCTGGCGCAGCGTCCGCTCGAAGCCGCCCTGGCCGTCGTAGTCGATGGCGTTCTGCGCCTTCTCCCACCACGCACCCGGATCGCTGCTCCAGCCCCATTGCCAAGCGCCCTGCGCGTTGACGCGCCGCACGCTGTCCACCTGCAGCACGCAGAGGCCCTGGCGCCCGGCGCAACTGGCGCCGCGCAGGTCGTCGCTGCCGGCGATATCCGCCAGGCGTCGCTCGACGTTGCGCAAGGCCGATTCGGCCGCATTGAAGGCGCGCACCTGCTCCGCGCGGTTGCCGGCCAGGCGGAACTCCAGCTGGCTGGCGGAAATGCCGGACAGGGCCAGCAGGGTCATCAGCAGCAGCATGACCAGCGCCACGATGAGCACGGCGCCGCCCTGGGCCGTTGCGCTTGCACGGACAGTCATGGCTTCAGGCTCCTCTGGGCGATGGCGGCGAAGGCGATCTGCAACGGACGGGTGTCGCTGGCGGCGATGACGGGGGGTCGGCCACTCAGCGCCTGCCAGTCGCCGCGCACTCCGCTGGCGATGCCATCGCCCTGACCGCCCTTGCCGGCGAACAGCAGGTACAGGCCGAGCTGCTGCACTTGCTCGGCGCTATCGGAAAGCGGCTGGAAGCTGAAATCCACCAGCTCCTCGACCAGCACGCTGGCGGAGCCGGGGCCGCTTCCGCCTTCGACGAAGGCGGCGCAGGTCAGCGTTCCGGCGTTGCTGTCCAGCGCCAGGCGGGCGACCACGGTGAGCGGTTGCGTGGAGAAGGGCAGCGACGTTCCGCCGCAATCCGCCTCCTGCGCCTCCAGGCCACGCTGGTGGCGCACGCACAGGGCCGCGCTCTTGCCGCCCTGGGTCAGGGCCAGCGTCTGCCCGGCGGCGAAAGCCGGGCAGCCATGGACGGCTACCCGTGCCGGGAAGGCTTCCTCGGCTATTTGCGCCTGGGGTTTGGCCCGGTAGCCGGCGCGGCCCACCAGGCGCTCGATGGCGTGGGTGGCGAAACGGGCATTGCCCTGGTTGGCCAGTTGGCCGAACTGGAACTGGGCGTGGCGCTTCTGGTCGAGGAACAGCTGGGTGACGCCGATGATCAGCACGCTGCCGAGCAGCAGCGCCACCATCAGTTCGACCAGCGACAGGCCCCGCTGGCCATGGCGCAGATGAGAGCCCCTCATTTCACAGCTCCGCGCGCAGCACGTAGCTGCACACGCCCCCATCGCACATTTTCGAGCGTTCATCGGCCCAGGCGACGCGGATCATCACCAGGGAACCGGCGTCGGAACAGGCTTCGCCCGAAGCGCTGCGGCAGACCGCGAACTCCTTCGTCTGGAGGTCCGCGGTAACCGGCAGCAAGCGCTCGACCCGGCCACGCCAGCAGCCGAGGTCGGCGGTCGCGACATCGTCGCCACCGCTACCGCGCTCTCGTGTCCCGCAGTTTTTGGGTATGGCTGGAAAGGCCTTGAAATACTTCGACTCGCCGTCCAGTTGCCCCGTCGCGTCGAGCACCGCGTCGCGGTTGCTGCGCATCATCTCCAGCAGGTCGTGGGCGAGCATCACCGCGTTGCCCTGCAGGGTGGCCTCCTGGGTGTTCTGCACCGCCCGCGACTGCAGGGCGAGCATGCCCAGGCCGCCCACCGTCAGCACCAGCAGCGCCACCAGCACCTCGATCAGGCCGACGCCTGCGCACGCGGCCCTCATGAGCAGCCTC
Organism: Pseudomonas sp. R3.Fl; assembly: GCF_023516765.1. Classification (NCBI taxonomy): domain Bacteria; kingdom Pseudomonadati; phylum Pseudomonadota; class Gammaproteobacteria; order Pseudomonadales; family Pseudomonadaceae; genus Pseudomonas; species Pseudomonas sp. R3.Fl. The sequence continues at coordinate 4,356,491 of NZ_JAMGSO010000001.1, read as the reverse complement.
CGCTGGCCGGCAGGGCTATCTGCCCGCTGGCGAGGATGCGGATGCGCTGGCAAGTCGCGCCGTCCACGGCCGGGCAGATGCTGATGCAGGTCGCGTTGCCGCCCAGGCGCCCATCGGCGCGGAAGACGATGCTGTTCGCAGCGCTGGCCAGGACGACGGCGTCACGCAGCGTCACCTGCCGCAGGCTGGTGCTGCCGGCCGTCACCGCCAGTGCCCCGGTCCAGGCACTGCCCTGGGCCGGCTTCAGTGTGACGGAGCGCCCGCGGCTGGCCGCCTCGCCGCGGGTATAGAGCAGCAGCGAGTACAGCTCCTGGGCGGCGCCCTGCACCTGTTGGTTGCGTATCAGTTGGGTGAAGCCGGGCACCGCGATGGCGGCGGTGATGGCCAGCACGGCCAGGGTGACGAGCAACTCGATCAGGCTGAAAGCGGCGAAGCGGGAATGGCGTGGCATCGGGCCCCCGGGCGATGAAGACGGCGACCGGTGCGGGAGGCGCCGGTCGAGGTCTGCCCAGGGTGCGCTTGTCGGCGGGGGGAATATGCAGGATGAATCGCCAGCTTCGGCGGGGCGTCCCCACTCGGGATAAGGTGAAATTTCCTATGCCGGCAGGAAAGCTCCTGCGCGCTCACCGGCCGTCGAGGATTGGCGACCGCCCATCCCCAACGGCGTAGGAAAACGCATTCGGAAGCACCAGAGGCACCCTTGCGGTGCCCCTGTGTAAGGCGCGGCGCTCAGCCGGCGGGTTGCTGCACGATGATGGTCTGCGCCGGCATCGGCGCCGGGAAGCCGGTGCCCAGGGCCTCCTTGATGGTGCGGTTGGTGTCGAAGTAGACCTGCCAGTAGTTGTCGTTGTGGCAGTACGGGCGCACCGCCAGCACCGGGCCGACCAGGTTGAACTCGAGGATTTCCACGTCCACCGGCGGCTCGGCGAGCACGTTGGGGATCTGCGCGATGCGCTCCTTGAGCAGGGCCGCGGCGGCGGCGTAGTCGGCGGCGCCGGACAGCTGGGCCTTGAGCTCGACGCGGCGGAAATCGTTGTGGCTGTAGTTCTGGATGGTGTCGCCGAAGATCTTGTTGTTGCCCACCAGGGTCAGCACGTTGTCCGGGGTGTTGATGGCGGTGACGAACAGGCCGATCTCCTTGACCGTGCCGGTGACGCCGGCGGCGGTGATGAAGTCGCCGACCTTGAACGGCCGCAGGACGATGATGAAGCCGCCGGCGGCGAGGTTGGCCAGCAGCCCCGACCAGGCCATGCCGATGGCCACGCCGGCCGCGGCGATCAGCGCCGCCAGGCTGGTGGTCTGCACGCCGAAGTAGCCGAGGATGCCGATCACCAGGACGATGTTGAGGGTCACGGTGATGAAGGAGCCGACGTAGCGCAGCAGCGTCGGGTCGACGCTCTGCCGGGCCAGCGCCCGCTCGACCATGCCCACCGCCAGGCCGATCAGCCAGCGGCCGATCACCCAGAAGGCGATGGCGGCGAGGATCTTCATGCCGAAGGCCAGGGCGTACTGCTGCACCAGCGTCCAGATTTCGTTGAACTTCTCCGTACCCACGTTGACGATGTTGGTGTCGCCCATTGCCTGGCCCATCCGTTGATTGGGAAATGACCAGGGAAAAGCTAGCACGCCGTTCGCGGCTTGCCCGGCGGGTGGGACGGAGCGACTCTTTTGCCGGCTGCGCCGAGGTGCTCTTCGTAGGAGCGAGCTTGCTCGCGAATGAGCCCCGCAGCGAAGTCTGTTCGCGAGCAAGCTCGCTCCTACGAGAAGCCGTGCCCGCCGGTATGGTAGGGGCTGGGCCTGCGCACGATAAGGCTCAAGAGCGCCCTCACCCCAACCCTCTCCCGCAAGCGGGAGAGGGGGCTGTCCTGAGCGGGCGGGGAATCCGGAGTCGTCCTGGTACATCTGGCTACGAACAGCGCTTGCCCGTAGGGCGCATAACGCCGACGGCGGATAACCGCGAACGGTTATGCACCCTACCCTCCGGCAGCGCGCAAGACCGTAGGAGCGGACCTTGTCCGCGATAGCCGGAACCACCGGCGCGATTCGCGGATGAGATCCGCTCCTACGCTGCCCCACCCACGCCATTCCCCTGCGCGCGTTTCGCGGGCAGGGCCCGCTCCTGCAGGCTGATGCCGAACTTCCAGACCACGCCGAACGGCCCCTCTCCCTCCGGGAGAGGGCTGGGGTGAGGGAACGGAGTCAACCAGGCACACAGCAGCCACCCGCAAGCACCGTTCGCGAGCAAGCTCGCTCCTACAGGCTGACGCCGAACTTCCAGCCCACGCCGAACGGCCCCCTCTCCCTCCGGGAGAGGGCTGGGGTGAGGGAACGGTGTCAACCGGATACACAGGAGCCACCCGCAAGCACCGTTCGCGAGCAAGCTCGCTCCTACAGGCTGATGCCGAACTTCCAGACCACGCCGAACGGCCCCCTCTCCCTCCGGGAGAGGGCTGGGGTGAGGGAACGGAGTCAACCGGACACGCAGCAGTCACCCGCAAGCACCGTTCGCGAGCAAGCTCGCTCCTACAGGCTGATGCCGAACTTCCAGCCCACGCCGAACGGCCCCCTCTCCCTTCGGGAGAGGGCTGGGGTGAGGGAACGGAGTCAACCGGACACGCAGCAGCCACCCGTAAGCACCGTTCGCGAGCAAGCTCGCTCCTACAGGCTGATGCCGAACTTCCAGCCCACGCCGAACGGCCCCCTCTCCCTCCGGGGGAGGGCTGGGGTGAGGGAACGGAGTCAACCGGACACGCAGCAGTCACCCGCAAGCACCGTTCGCGAGCAAGCTCGCTCCTACGAAGAGCATCTCGGCGCAGCCGGCAAGACAACTGCCTAGGAACCTGGCCTTGGCCGCTTCGTTACACCGCCAGTTCCCAATGCGGCATCACCGTCACCCGCACTTCCGGGTCGTGGCTGCCGCCGCCGAGGATCACCCCGCGCAGCGGCGAGACGTCGGCGAAGTCGCGGCCCCAGGCCAGGGTGATGTGTTCCAGGGCCGGGAGGATGTTGTTGGTGGGGTCGAAGTCCACCCAGCCGTTGGCCGGGCAGTACAGCGAGACCCAGGCGTGGGAGGCGTCGGCGCCGATCAGGCGGGGCTGGCCGGGTGGCGGGCGGGTCAGCAGGTAGCCGCTGACGTAGCGTGCCGCCAGGCCGCGCGAGCGCAGGCAGGCGAGCATCAGGTGGGCGAAGTCCTGGCACACGCCGCGGCGGCGCTCCAGCACTTCGGTCAGCGGCGTCGCCACCTGGGTGGCTTCGGCGTCGAAGGCGAATTCGTCGAAGATCTTCTGCATCAGCGCCGCGGCGCCTTCCAGCAGCGGTCGGCCGGCGGGGAAGCAGTCGGCGGCGAATTCGGCGAACTGGCGCTTGATGCGCACGTAGGGCGATTCCATGCGGAAGCGGCAGGCTTCCAGCTCCTGCGCCGACAAGGCGCGGCCGCTGAAGGCCAGGTCGGCGGCCACTTGTTCCCAGGCCGGCGAGGGATACAGCGGCAGGCGCGGCAGCAGTTCGATCTGCAGGCGGGCGTTCACCTGCAGTTCGTCGTGGGGCCGTTCGAAGGCCAGGCGCGTCAGCGGGTTGCCGAACACGTCGAAGCCGTCGCTGCGCTGGGTGGGCACGGGCTCGATCTGCAGTTCGCGGCCCAGGCAGCGCTGCCGGGGACAGTCGCGCGGCCACAGGTGCAGCAGTTGCTGCGACAGCGACACCGGCGCGGCATAGCGGTAGCGGGTGTCGTGGAACACCTGGTAGCGCGCCACCGGCGCGGACGTTGGGGAAAGCTGGGCTTCGGCCATCAGGTGGATACCGTGCGCTGGCTGATGTCGTCGACGTGGGCGAAGTAGCGCAGGCCGAGGCGGTCGGATGCCTGGCCGGCGCCCTGCGCCAGTTCGCGCAGCAGGCGCGCCAGGCCGGCGAGCACTTCGTCCTGCCCGGCACTGCCGAACAGCGGGTTCTCCAGGGTGGCGAAGTCGAAGGCCAGCAGGCGCGCGGTGAGCAGCGCCAGTTCCTGCTCGCGGGGCATGCCGAATTCCTGGTGCAGGCGTTCCAGGGAACGCTCCAGGGCCTGCAGCTGGAAGTACAGGGCGTGGGGGTTCTGCTCGTGCAGCAACAGCAGGTCGAGCACCGGGATCAGCTGCGGCCCGGCGAGGTAGCGCGAGCGGTAGGTGATGGTGCTGTTGCCCAGTTCCAGCAGCCATTCCAGGGCGCCCGGGTCCCAGGCCGCGCCGCCGTCGAGGAAGCCGGCGATGGCGTCGGCGAAGAACTGGATGCGCTCGATGCGCCGGCCGATCATCAGGAAGCGCCAGCCGTCGTCGCGGGTCATGTCGTCGAGGGCGAAGCCGGACAGCGCGGCCAGGGACATCAGCAGGCGGTTGAGGAAGTCCAGGGCGTCGCCCAGTTCGGTGTCGCGCGCGTCCAGCGCCTGCAGGTCGCGCTGCAGTTCCATCAGCGCCAGCCAGTTCTCCCGCGACAGCCGCCCGCGCACCTGGGCGGCGGCCCAGTGCAGGCGGCGCAGGTTGGCGCAGAGGCTGTTGCTCCAGTGCTCGTCCAGCAGGGCCGCCAGCAGGCGTTGCTCCAGCGGCGCCTCGCCCTGGGGGATCAGGCCCATGGCGCCGGCCAGGTCCAGCGCGCTGCGCAGGGCCTGCTCGTCGCCGTCGGCATCGACGTAGCGCGACAGCACCACGCGCAGCAGCCGGGCGTTGTCGTCGCAGCGCTCGGCGTAGCGGCCGAACCAGTAGAGGTTCTCCACTACCCGCGAGGGCAGGTACGGGTCCTGCCGGATCAGGTCGCGCGCGCCGATGTTGCGCGGCCGCAGCGGCTCGCCGTGGACCGGGCGGTCGGCCAGCACCCAGGTGTCCTTGCTGGCCCCGCCGCGCTGCATGGAGACCACTTCGGCATCCGCCGCCGAGGCCACCCGCGTCAGGCCGCCGGGCATCACCCAGTAGCGGCCGTCGCTGGCGGCCACGGCGAACACGCGCATGCCGATGGCGCGCGATTGCAGTTCGCCGCGCGCGCCGGCCTGCTGCCAGACCGGCGCCTGGGACAGCTGCGCCTGGCGCTGCGCCACGTAGGCGTGGGGCTGCGCGCGCAGGCGCTGGCACAGCTCGGTGCGGGCCGCCGGGCCCAGGGTGTGGCCGAACAGCGGCTCGAAGCTCTGCGAGGGGAAGGCCGGCTTGATGACCAGGCGCTCCAGCTCACCCAGCGCCATGTCCAGGGCGCCCGGTTCGCCGCACCAGCGGGTCTGCACCGCCGGCAGCAGCAGGTCCTCGCCGAACAGCCGGCGGCTGGCCGCCGGCAGGAAGCCCAGCAGCCCCGGCGATTCCAGCACGCCACTGCCCAGGGCGTTGGCCACCAGCACGCGGCCGCGGCGCACGGCGTCGAGCAGGCCGGGCACGCCGAGGGCGGAGTCGGTGCGCAGTTCCAGCGGGTCGCAGAAGTCGTCGTCCAGGCGCCGCAGCACCGCGTGGACACGCTTCAGGCCACCGAGGGTCTTGAGGTAGAGGGTGGCGTCGCGCACCGTCAGGTCGTGGCCTTCCACCAGCGGGAAGCCCAGTTGGCGCGCCAGGTACAGGTGCTCGAAGTAGGTTTCGTTGAAGCGCCCCGGGGTCAGCAGCACCACCAGCGGCGTCTCGCCGTCGGCCGGGGCGCAGTGGGCGAGGGTTTCCTGCAGGGTGCGGAAATAGCCGGCCAGGTACTGCACGCGCAGTTCGCGGTACAGCTCCGGCAGGGCGCGGGAGATGATCTGCCGGTTCTCCAGGGCGTAGCCGGCGCCGGAGGGCGCCTGGGTGCGGTCGGCGAGCACGTGCCAGCGGCCGTCGGCGTCGCGCGCCAGGTCCACGGCATAGCTGTGCAGGTAGATGCCGCCGGGCACCGGCAAACCGCCGCAGGGCCAGAGGAAGTTGGGGTGGCCGTAGACCAGCTCGGTCGGCAGCACGCCCTCGGCGAGCAGGCGCTGCTCGCCGTAGAGGTCGGCCAGCACCGCGTTGAGCAGCCGCCCGCGCTGCGCCACGCCGGCGGCGATGCCGGCCCATTCCTCGGCGGACAGCAGGTTGGGCAGCAGGTCCAGCTCCCAGGGGCGGTCGGCGCCCTTGGGGTCGGCGTAGACGTTGTAGGTCACGCCGTTTTCCTGGATCTGCCGCGCCAGCAGGGCCTGGCGCTGCTCCAGCTGCGCGGCGCTGGCGCGTTCCAGGCGCTGGACCAGGCGTTGCCAGTGCGGGCGCACGCCGCCCGCGGCGTCCAGCAGTTCGTGGTACGCCGTGGCGGATAGCGGGTAGTGGGCGAGCAACTCGGACATCAGGGACTCGGCGTGCAAGGCGGCCTGTTCACTTTAGCGGGCGGCGGCGCTCATGTCCGCCGCAGGTCGAGGGTCATCGGCAATTCGGCGTCGGCGCGCGGCGCCTCCACGTTCAGCTTGCCGGGTGTGTGGCCGTGGCGGAAGAAGCGCGCCAGGCGCCGGCTCTCGGCTTCGTAGGCGTTCACCGGGAAGCTGTCGTAGCTGCGCCCGCCGGGGTGGCTGACGTGGTACTGGCAGCCGCCGAGGGAGCGCTGCATCCAGGTGTCGACGATGTCGAAGACCAGCGGCGCCTGTACGCCGATGGTCGGCTGCAGGCAGGACGCCGGCTGCCAGGCGCGGTAGCGCACCGCGGCAACGTATTCGCCGACCTGGCCGGTGGGCCGCAGCGGCACCGGGCGGCCGTTGCAGGTGACCACGTAGCGGTCCGGGGCCATGCCGCCCAGCTTCAGCTGCACGCGCTCCAGGGACGAGTCCACGTAGCGCACGGCGCCGCCGGGGGCGCCCTCCTCGCCCAGCACGTGCCAGGGCTCCAGGGCCTGGCGTAGTTCCAGGTCGATGCCTTTCACCGCGTAGTCGCCGTATTTCGGGAAGCGGAACTCGAAATGCGGGGCGAACCAGTCGCTGCGCAGCGGGTAGCCGAAGGCGTTGAGTTCGTGGACCACGTCGGCGAAGTCCTGCTCGACGAAGTGCGGCAGCAGGAAGCGGTCGTGCAGCTCGGTGCCCCAGCGCACCAGCTTCGGCGGCGTGTAGGGCTCGGCCCAGAAGCGCGCCACCAGGGCCCGCAGCAGCAGTTGCTGGGCCAGGCTCATGCGCGCGTGGGGCGGCATTTCGAAGGCGCGCAGTTCCAGCAGGCCGAGGCGGCCGCTGGCGCTGTCCGGCGAGTACAGCTTGTCGATGCAGAATTCGGCGCGGTGGGTGTTGCCGGTGATGTCCACCAGCAGGTTGCGCAGCAGGCGGTCGATCAGCCAGGGCGGGCAGTCGGCGCCCGGCTCGGGCATCTGCGCGAAGGCGATCTCCAGTTCGTAGAGCGCGTCGTTGCGCGCCTCGTCCACCCGCGGCGCCTGGGAGGTCGGGCCGATGAACAGGCCGGAGAACAGGTAGGACAGCGAGGGGTGGTTGTGCCAGTAGCTGACCAGGCTGCGCAGCAGGTCCGGGCGGCGCAGGAAGGGCGAGTCCGCCGGGGTGGCGCCGCCGAGGACGAAGTGGTTGCCGCCGCCGGTGCCGACGTGGCGGCCGTCGACCATGAACTTCTCGCTGGACAGCCGCGACTGGCGCGCCGCCTCGTAGAGGAATTCGGTGCGCTCGACCAGTTCGCCCCAGTTCGCCGAGGGGTGGATGTTCACTTCGATCACGCCCGGGTCGGGGGTGACGCGGAAGTTGGTCAGGCGCGGGTCGGCCGGCGGCTCGTAGCCTTCCAGCAGCACCGGGCAGCCCAGTTCGCCGGCGGTGGCCTCGATGGCGGCGACCAGCTCCAGGTAGGCCTCCAGCTCCGCCAGCGGCGGCATGAACAGGTACAGCCGGCCTTCGCGCGGCTCGGCGCACAGCGCGGTGCGGGTGATCCAGCCGGCGGACTGGTGCATCAGCGGCTGGCGCGTGGCGTCCGGGCCGCCGGGCATGCGCTCGCGCACCTGCTGCAGTTGCGCGGCGCGGCGCAGCGGTGGGCGCGGCTGGCTGGGGTCGGCGGGGTTGACGTAGGGGTAGTCGGCCTCGCTGGCCCAGGGCTGCGAGTCCAGCGGCAGGCGGTAGCCCAGCGCCGAGTCGCCGGGGATCAGCCGGCAATGTTCGTCGCGCAGGAACCAGCGGCCACTTTCCCAGGTGTCGCCGGCGGCGCTGCGGGCCAGCGGCAGCACGTGGCCGACCACTTCGCCCAGGCCGCGCTCGAACACCTTGCGCAGGCGATCGCGTTCCAGCGGGTCGTCCAGGCGCGCGTCTTCCGGGGTGACGTTGGCCGGCAGCCGACGTTCGCGCCAGAGGTAGTAGAACCAGTCTTCGTAGGCGGCGAACAGGGTGTCGCCGGTCAGCCCCAGGCGCCCGGCCAGGCGGCGCAGGAAGCGCGCGGCCAGGGCGGCATCGGCGCCGTAGCTGCGGCCTTCCTCGGCGTAGAGCATGGGGTTGTTCCACAGCGGCTCGCCGTCGCGCCGCCAGAAGCAGTTCAGCGACCAGCGCGGCAGCTGTTCGCCGGGGTACCACTTGCCCTGGCCGAAGTGCACCAGGCCCCTGGGCGCGTAGTGGCGGCGCAGGCGGTGGAACAGGTCGGCGGCCAGGCGGCGCTTGTTCGGGCCCAGGGCGGCGGTGTTCCACTCGGGGTCGTCGGGGTAGTCGATGGCGATGAAGGTCGGCTCGCCGCCCATGGTCAGGCGCACGTCCTGTTCGGCGAGGTCGGCGTCGATGCGCGAACCCAGCTCGCGGATCGCCTGCCACTGTTCCTCGCTGTAGGGCTTGGTCACCCGCGGCGCTTCCCAGACGCGCTCCACGCGCATCTGGTGGCTGAACTGCACCTCGCATTCCTCCAGCGCGCCGGTGATCGGCGCCGCCGAGGAAGGCTCGGGACTGCAGGCCAGGGGGATGTGGCCCTCGCCGGCGAACAGCCCGGAGGTCGGGTCCAGCCCCACCCAGCCGGCGCCGGGCAGGTAGACCTCGGCCCAGGCGTGCAGGTCGGTGAAGTCCACTTCGGTGCCGCTGGGGCCGTCCAGGGACTTCTGGTCGGCGGTGAGCTGGATCAGGTAGCCGGAGACGAAGCGCGCCGCCAGGCCCAGGTGGCGCGCCAGCTGGACCAGCAGCCAGGCCGAATCGCGGCAGGAGCCGGAGGCCAGCTCCAGGGTCTGCTCGGGCGTCTGCACGCCGGGCTCCATGCGGATCAGGTAGCGCACGTCGCCGGCCAGGCGCTGGTTCAGCGCGACCAGGAAGTCCACGGTGGGGCTGGCGTCGCGCGGCACCGCGGCGAGGTATTTGGCGAACCGCGGGCTGGCCGGCAGGCGCGCGAGGTAGGGCGCCAGTTCGCGCTGCTCGTCGGCGCCGTAGGCGAAGGGGAACTGCTCGGCGTAGGGCTCGAGGAAGAAGTCGAAGGGGTTGAACACCGCCATCTCGGCGACCAGGTCCACTTCCACCCGCAGTTCCTCGGTCTTCTCCGGGAACACCAGGCGCGCCAGGTAGTTGCCCTGCGGGTCCTGCTGCCAGTTGATGAAGTGCTTGCCCGGGGCGACCTTCAGCGAATAGCCGAGGATGCGCGTGCGGCTGTGCGGCGCCGGGCGCAGGCGCACCAGTTGCGGGCCGAGGTTCACGGCGCGGTCGTAGCGGTAGTGGGTGACGTGCTGCAAGGCGACATGGATCGACACGGCGGGCCTCCTGCGGGCCTGGGCGACACAGCTTCCGCGCAAGTCCCGTGCCAGCCGCCAGGGGCCGTGGAACGGGCTGCGCACGGACGCCGGGCACCATCGCGGGGCCCGGGGGTGCATGCCGGGCATGGGGGTGCACGGAAATGGGGCGCCGGCTGGGGATAGCCTAGACGGTGGGGTGGTCTTTCGTAGGAGCGAGCTTGCTCGCGAAGGGGGAATTGCCTGGGGGTTTGGTGTTGGGCTGTAGAGCGCCCTCTCCCCAGCCCTCGGCTGCGCGCCCCGCCCTGAAGGGAGAGGGGGCTTGTCCGTGCCGAGAGAAGGAATGGTTTCAGCCGGAAACCGACGGGGCTGCCGGCTAACTCCAGAACACCCAGCCCTGCCCAACGGTCCCCTCTCCCTTCAGGGAGAGGGTTAGGGAGAGGGAACGGAGCCCCCTCACGCACCGAAGTCGAAGGAAAACTCCAGCCTCAACTACACCCCCCCGCCAACCCCGCAATCCACCGCTCCAGCACCTCCAACCCCTCCTTGTGCACCAACGCCCGCCCCAGCTCCGGCATCATCTCCCCAGGCTTGTCACTGCCGACGCGGTAGGTCAGCACCGACAGCTCCGGATGCCCCGGATGGATATCCTCGCGACGCCCGCCGGTACCATTGCCCGCCGCCACCGGCTGCTTGCAGAACCCGTAGTTCACCCCCAACTCGGCATTGGCATCGATATACAGCCCCGACGTACGCGCCGCGCCCTTCGGGTTGTGGCAATGACCACAGTTGGCGTCGAGATAGCTGCGCGCCTGCTTCTCCAGGCTCTCGCCTTCGCGCGGGTGGCCCCAGAGGGCGTTCTGCGGCACATGAGCTAGTTCCGGCAACCCCTGCAGGAAACCATGCGCCTGCCAGTGGCGCAGCTGGTTGTCGCTGCCCTCGGCGTAGGCGAAGTCCTTGTTCAGGTGCCGGGCCTTGGGCCCCAGCGGGGCGATGCCGGCGCCCTTGGTCTCGGCGTGGCATTCGGAGCACTGATTGGCGTCCGGCACCATGTAGGTGAAGGCCACCTTCTGCCCGGCCGCATCCTGCAACTCCAGGGCCTGGCTGTCGCCGGCCAGTTCCAGGTGCGCTTCCTTCTGCTCGGCGTCCCACACGTAGGGCAGCGCCGTCCAGCCGTCCTTCTGCTTCACCAGCACGCGGGTCTCGACCAGGCGCACCCTGGCCAGGTCCAGGCCCTGCTGCGGGTCGCGGTCGTCCTGCGAGTTCTCCAGCAGTTGGCCCTTGCCGTCGGTGGGGTAGTAGAAGGTCTTGGTCAGCACCGTGCCCAGCGGGTAGTCGAAGTGGTCCTCGGCGTATTCCGCCGCCTGCCCTTCAGGCATCCATACCGTGCGCAGCTTGTGCGCGTAGTCAGTGAACAGCGGGGTGTTGAGGTCGTAGGGCAGCACCTCGGGCGCGGGCTTCAGGTGGCCGTCGCCCACATGCAGCATGCCCCAGCCGCTGAGGCTCTGCGGGTAGTCGTCGCCCTCGGGCTGGTAGCGCGGCGTCGCCTGCTGCCCGCACCCGGCCAGCGCCACGGCCAGGGCGAGCGACAACCAGGCGCAGGCGGCTCGCGTCATGCCTTGCCTCCCTTCTCGCCCAGGCCGGCCTGTTCGATCTTCGGCAGCGGCTTGAGCTTGCAGCGATGGCCGCTCATGTCGGTGCTGATGTTCTTGTAGCCGTTGGGCCCATCGACGTTGACGATGCCGGCCTCGCCGTTGTCGATGCAGATGGCCAGCTCCTCCGGCAGTTTGCCGTCGACCAGTTTCTTCTGGTTCACGTAGCCGTCCCAGAGGATGTCCGGCAGGCGCCCGTTGAGGCCGAACTTGGCGATCTTCAGCGCCTTCAACTCCAGGTGGTCGGGGCTGTCGCCGCCGGGGCCGAAGGTGTTGCCGTGGATGTAGATGCCCTCGGGGTAGGGGTCGAAGTTCGGCTGCGTCGCCTTGTCCGAGTAGTTGGTGCTGTAGTAGCTGCTGATGATGACGTTGGCAGTCTTGTGGTCGCCGATCCTGTTGTCGAAGATTTCCACGTCGTCGTTGGAGTTGACCACCACCCCGGAACCGGCCGGGACGCTGGCCACCGGCGTGCCCTTGTGGCCGAAGTTGTCGTGGTTGTTGCCCTGCACCTCGTTGTTGTAGACGCGGGTGCCGCGCCCCGGCTGCTGCAGGTTGGGCATGTTGAAGACGAGGATGCCGCCGGTGTTGCCGGTGGCCACGTTGTTGTAGACGTCGGCGCCGATGGTGTTCTCGATCTCGATGCCGGCGACGTTGCGCTCGGCGCGGTTGTTGCGCACCACCACGTTGCGCGACTGGCCTACGTAGATGCCCGCGTCCGAAGCGCCGATGGCCACGTTGCCCTCCAGCAGCACGTTCTCGGTCTGCACCGGGTACAGGCCATAGGCGCCGTTCTCGGTGGCCGGGCCGTTGGTCCATTCGGTGCGCACGTTGCGGATCACGATGTTCTTGCCGCCCAGCACCTTGAGCGCGTCGCCCTTGCTGTCCTCGATGGCCAGGTTCTCGATGGTGAAGTCCGAGGCGTCCACCAGCAGCCCTTCGGCGCCGGCCTTCTGGTTGCGGAAGCTGAGGATGGTCTTGTCCATGCCGTCGCCGCGGATGGTCACGCCATCGACCTTGAGGCTGAGGCCGCGGTCGAGGTGGTAGGTGCCGGCGGGGATCGCGATGACGTCACCTGGCTTGGCCTTGATCAGCCGTGCCTGCAGGTCTTTCTGGAAATCCGCGCTGACCGCGGCGGTGGGTTTGTCCTGCTCGCCGCAGGCGGCCAGGAGCACGGCGAGGCTGAGAAGGGACAGGGCGGCGCGACGCATGGCGGGGTCTCCGGTCTTGTTTTTATGATTTTGGAACTATAGTACCAAAATGTTTCGATGAATAGCCCGAGGGCAGTTCCTCCCTGTAGGAGCGAGCTTGCTCGCGAACAGAGTTTCCCGGATACGCCGGCATCAGACCGACCTCCGCACCCTCTCCCCAGCCCTCGGCTGCGCGCCCCGCCCTGAAGGGAGAGGGGGCTTGTCCGTGCCGAGAAATGGCCTGGTTTCAGCCGGCAATCTCTGCGCTAGCCGGCTGACTCAGGAATACCAACGCGCACCGAACGGTCCCCTCTCCCTTCAGGGAGAGGGTTAGGGAGAGGGCGCTCTACAGCCCAATCCCCAAAGCCCCCGGGAGGCACGGTTCGCGAGCAAGCTCGCTCCTACGAAAGCAGCCCCGGAAACGAAAACGGGGCCTCACGGCCCCGTCATCGGTCATACAGCTCAGCGCGGTATGTTCGGCTGGCGCTTGGTGGTGCGCTTCTTGCCCTTGGCGTAGGCCGCGGCCTTGCCCTCCTCGCCCTTGTTCCACGGGCGCGAGCCGTCGCTGGCGCGCGGCGGCAGGCCGGTGTGCTGGGTCAGCAGCGGCTTGCCGGCCTTCTTGCTGCCCACCGGGGTGGAGTTCTTGCGCCGGGCGCTCTGGTAGCTGCCGTCGGCGTCGGGCTGGTGGGTGGGGATCAGTTGGTGCTTGCCGTTGCCGATCAGGTCGGCGCGGCCCATGTCCTTGAGCGCCTCGCGCAGCATCGGCCAGTTGTTCGGGTCGTGCCAGCGCAGGAAGGCCTTGTGCAGGCGGCGATGGCGCTCGCCCTTGACGATGGTCACCGCGTCGCTCTTGTAGGTGACCTTGCGCAGCGGGTTCTTGCCCGAGTGGTACATGGCCGTGGCGGTGGCCATCGGCGAGGGGTAGAAAGCCTGCACCTGGTCGGCGCGGAAGCCGTTGCGCTTGAGCCACAGGGCGAGGTTCATCATGTCCTCGTCGGTGGTGCCCGGGTGCGCGGCGATGAAGTACGGGATCAGGTACTGTTCCTTGCCCGCCTCCTTGGTGAACTTCTCGAACATCTGCTTGAAGCGGTCGTAGCTGCCGATGCCCGGCTTCATCATCTTCGACAGCGGGCCCTGCTCGGTGTGCTCCGGGGCGATCTTCAGGTAGCCGCCGACGTGGTGCGTCACCAGCTCGCGGACGTACTCCGGCGACTCCACCGCCAGGTCGTAGCGCAGGCCCGAGGCGATGAGGATCTTCTTCACCCCCGGCAGGTCGCGGGCGCGGCGGTACAGCTGGATCAGCGAGGAGTGGTCGGTGTTGAGGTTCTCGCAGATGCCCGGGAACACGCACGACGGCTTGCGGCAGTGCTTCTCGATCTCCGGGTCCTTGCAGGCGATGCGGTACATGTTGGCGGTCGGCCCGCCGAGGTCGGAGATCACCCCGGTGAAGCCCGGCACCTTGTCGCGGATTTCCTCGATCTCGCGGATGATCGAGTCTTCCGAACGGTTCTGGATGATCCGCCCTTCGTGCTCGGTGATCGAGCAGAAGGTACAGCCGCCGAAGCAGCCACGCATGATGTTCACCGAGAAACGGATCATCTCGTAGGCCGGGATCTTCTCGCCGCCGTAGACCGGGTGCGGCACGCGGGCGTACTGCAGGCCGAAGACGTAGTCCATCTCCTCGGTGCTCAGCGGGATGGGCGGCGGGTTGAACCACACGTCGGTCTCGCCGTGGCGCTGGACCATGGCCCGGGCGTTGCCGGGGTTGGTCTCCAGGTGCAGCACGCGGTTGGCGTGGGCGTAGAGCACCGGGTCGTTCTTCACCTTCTCGAAGGACGGCAGGCGGATGACGGTGCGCTCGCGGGTCAGCTTCGGGTTGGGCAGCAGCTGCACCACCTTGGCTTCGTTGGGGTCTTCCTGCGGGCCCTTGTCCTGCTCGATGGCGCAGGCGGCGGTGTCCTGGGTGTTGACGTAGGGGTTGATGATCTTGTCGATCTTGCCCGGGCGGTCGATGCGCGTGGAGTCCAGCTCGAACCAGCCCTCGGGGGTGTCGCGACGGACGAAGGCTGTGCCGCGCACGTCGGTGATCGACTCGATCGGCTCGCCGGCGGACAGGCGCTGGGCCACCTCGACCACGGCGCGCTCGGCGTTGCCGAACAGCAGGATGTCGGCCTTGGCGTCCATCAGGATCGAGTGGCGGACCTTGTCCTGCCAGTAGTCGTAGTGGGCGATGCGGCGCAGCGAAGCCTCGATGCCGCCGAGCACGATCGGCACGCCCTTGTACGCCTCGCGGCAGCGCTGGCTGTAGACCATGCTGGCGCGGTCCGGGCGCTTGCCGGCGTTGCCGCCGGGGGTGTAGGCGTCGTCGGAGCGGATCTTCCGGTCGGCGGTGTAGCGGTTGATCATCGAGTCCATGTTGCCGGCGGCCACGCCGAAGAACAGGTTCGGCTTGCCCAGCTTCATGAAGTCGTCCTTCGACTGCCAGTCCGGCTGGGCGATGATGCCCACGCGGAAGCCCTGGGCTTCCAGCAGGCGGCCGATGATGGCCATGCCGAAGGACGGATGGTCGACGTAGGCATCGCCGGTGACGATGATGATGTCGCAGGAATCCCAGCCCAGTTGATCCATCTCTTCCCGGCTCATCGGCAGGAACGGCGCCGGGCCGAAACACTCGGCCCAGAACTTGGGATAGTCGAACAGCGGCTTGGCGGCTTGCATCACGGGCACCGGGGGCATCTCTAGGAATAGGGTCGCGAAATCGCGGGCGCGGAATATAGCACAAAAAGTGAACAATTCCGACCGGGACGCTGGGGTTTTTCCCGGCGCGGGGCGACCGCCGGACGGGGACGATTGGCGGCGCCGCCGCAGTGGCAACTGGCTATACTCGCTCCACCGTCTCAACAGGCTTGGCCACAGCGGCCGGGAACAGGGAGTGTCAACCGTGCGTCATCTGTGGTGTCTGTTGTTCCTCCTGCTCGGTTGCGCCAGCGCCGTGGCCCAGCCCCTGGTGCTCGACGAACGGGCCAGCGGGCGCTGGCTGAACGACGGCCTGATGCTGCTGGAAGACCCGGGCGCACGCCTGGACCTGCAACAGGCACGCGAGCAGGACGCCGCCTTCGTGCCCGCCAAGGGCCGCACCAGCGTCGGCCAGAGCCCCAACCCCTGGTGGCTGCGCCTGGACCTGGAACGCCAGGCCACCCCGCCCGGCGGCTGGTGGCTGGAAGTGGACGCGGTCAACCTGCTCGACCTGCGCCTGTACCTGCCCGACGGCCAGGGCGGCTACCGCGAGTTGCGTTCGGGCGAAGCGGTGCCCTTTGCCGAAGGCCGCGACCGCAGCTACCGCCGCCCGGTGTTCCACCTGCCCGCCGGCGAAGGTCCGCTGCGCCTGTACCTGCGCAGCCTGGACCCGGCCGGCAACTCCTTCCCGCTGCGCATCTGGTCGCAGGACGACCTGCAGGACCACCGCGCCGAGACCAACCTGTTCCTCGGCGGCGTCTACGGGCTGATCGCCGCGCTGCTGCTGTACAACCTGTTCATCCTGGTCAGCCTGCGCGACCGCGCCTACTTCTGGTACGTGCTCACCACCGGCTTCGCCCTGCTGTTCAGCATGGGCATGACCGGCCATGCCTTCGAACTGCTCTGGCCCGGCGACGCGGTGCCCTGGTGGCTGAACCGCATCACCCTGCCCTCGCTGTGGGGCCTGTGCGTCACCCGCTTCACCCAGACGCTGCTGCAGACCCGCCGCAACGTGCCCTGGGCGCACCACATGCTGACGCTGAACTGCCTGCTGTACGTCGCCTCGGTGCTGCTCAACGTCTTCGTCGGCCGCTCCGAGGCCGGCTGGGTGCTGGCCACCACCACCTTCGTCGGCATCCCGGCGGCACTCGGCGCGGCCATCACCCGCTCGCTGCAGGGCTCGCTGCCGGCGCGCCTGTACCTGGTGGGCTTCGGCCTGGTGCTGTCCAGCGTGAGCATTTCGGTGATGCGCGCCCTGGGCGTGGTGCAGCCGTCGCCGACCACCGCCTACCTGTTCCCGGTGTCGGTGGCCATGGAGTCCATCCTGTTCTCCTTCGCCCTGACCTCGCGCATCCAGGAACTCAAGCGCGAGAAGGCCCAGGCCCTGGAGCAGGCCAACCGCGAGAAGAGCGCGCGCATGACCCTGCTGCAGAGCGCGCAGAACGACCTGGCGCAGGCCGTGGCGGCGCGCACCGCCGAGCTGACGCAGAGCAACCGCCTGCTGCTCGAACGCGAGGCCCAGCTGCGCCATGCCGCGCACAACGACCCGCTCACCGGGCTGCCCAACCGCCGCTACCTGGTAGAGCACGCCGAGCAGGCGCTGCAGCAGGCCCAGCAGAACGGCGAGAGCCTGGCGCTGATGCTGATCGACCTCGACCACTTCAAGCCGATCAACGACACCCACGGCCACGACGCCGGCGACTTCATGCTCCAGCACGTCGGCCACCGCCTGCGCCAGTGCGTGCGTTCCAGCGACTGCGTGGCGCGCCTGGGCGGCGACGAGTTCGCCGCGCTGGTGTCCGGCCCCGACGCCGAAAGCCACGCCCGGGAAATCGCCGTGCGCCTGCTCAGCGAGCTGTCGCGGCCGGTGCAGTTCGACCGCCTGGAGCTGAGCATCACCCCGAGCATCGGCGTGGCCATCTACCCACGCCACGCGCTGCAGTTCGCCAAGCTGTACAAGGCCGCCGACCAGGCGCTGTACCAGGTCAAGGGCAGCGGCCGGGCCAGCTACGCGCTGGCCGGGGACGACGGCAACGGTGACTTCTGGCTGGAGACGCTGAAGACTTCGGACCGGTTGATCTAGGCGCTGTACTTGCGCGGCACCCGGGCGGTGACCTTGGTCAGCAGTTCATAGCCGATGGTGCCGGCATGGGCGGCCACCTCGTCCACCGGCAGTTGCGCGCCCCAGAGTTCCACAGGGGCACCGACGGTGACTTCGGGCAGGTCGGTGAGGTCCACCGCCAGCATGTCCATGGATACCCGGCCCGCCAGCGGCGCCCGTTGACCGGCGACCAGCAGCGGCGTGCCGCCGGGCGCGTGGCGTGGGTAGCCGTCGGCGTAACCGCAGCTGACGGTGCCGATGCGCGACGGCCGTTCGGCCACCCAGGTGGCGCCGTAGCCGACGCTCTCGCCCACCGCCACCTCGCGGACGGACATCACCTGCGCATGCAGGCTCATGGCCGGGCGCAGGCCCATCTCGGCCGCGCCCAGGTCGGCGAAGGGCGAAGCGCCGTAGAGCATGATGCCGGGACGGATCCAGTCCATGTGCGCCGCCGGGATGCTCAGCACGGCGGCGGAATTGGCCAGCGAGCGCTGGTCGAAGTCCAGGTCGAGCAGGCCGAGGAAGCATTCCAGCTGGTCCTCGGTGAGCGTGTGGCCGCGCTCGTCGGCGCAGGCGAAGTGGCTCATCAGGTTCAGCTCGGCGACCTGCGGGGCGCCGCGCAGGCTCGGGAAGACCGCGCGCAAGGCCTCGGCGGAGAAGCCCAGGCGGTGCATGCCCGAGTCCAGCTTGAGCCAGACGTTGAGCGGGTGCGGCAGGTTGCTGGCCAGCAGCGTCGCCAATTGCTCCGGCCCCTGTATGGCGATGTCCAGGCGCAGTTGCGAGGCCACCAGGAACTCGCTCGGCTCGAAGCAGCCCTCCAGCAGCAGGATGCGCGTGGTGCCATGCAGCGCGCGGACCTCGGCGGCCTCTTCCAGGCAGGCTACGGCGAAGCCATCGGCCTCGTCACGCAGCGCGGTCACCACCTCGCGCACGCCATGCCCGTAGGCGTTGGCCTTGACCACGGCGAACGCCTCGCGGCCCGGCGCGCAGCGCTTGGCCAGGGCGTAGTTGTGCTGGATGGCGGAGAGGTCGATATGGGCGATAAGGGGGCGCATGGGGGTCCAGGCTGAAGGCTGAAGGCTGAAGGCTGAAGGCTGAAGGCTGAAGGCTGAAGGCTGAAGGCAAACAGCATAACCCCCGGCCACTCTGCATCAAGCTCTTACGTACAGCCTCCAGCCTTGCTCGTCTTTATTCGTCTTCGAAGTTGTACATGCCCGGGGCGAGGTTCTCGAAGCGCGTGAAGCGGCCGAGGAAGGCCAGGCGCACGGTGCCGATGGGGCCGTTACGCTGTTTGCCGATGATGATTTCGGCCACGCCCTTGAACTCGGTTTCCGGGTGGTACACCTCGTCGCGGTAGACGAACATGATCACGTCGGCGTCCTGCTCGATCGCCCCGGATTCGCGAAGGTCGGAGTTCACCGGGCGCTTGTTCGGGCGCTGTTCCAGGGAACGGTTGAGCTGCGACAGCGCTACCACCGGGCAGTTGAATTCCTTGGCCAGGGCCTTGAGCGAGCGGGAGATCTCGGAGATCTCGTTGGTGCGGTTGTCGCCGGAGGAACCGGGAATCTGCATCAGCTGCAGGTAGTCCACCATGATCAGGGCGATCTCGCCGTGCTCGCGGGCCAGGCGCCGGGTGCGCGCGCGCATTTCCGAGGGCGAGATGCCGGCGGTGTCGTCGATGAACAGCTTGCGCTCGTTGAGCAGGTTGACCGCCGAGGTCAGGCGCGGCCAGTCGTCGTCCTCCAGCTTCCCCGAACGCACCTTGGTCTGGTCGATGCGGCCCAGGGACGAAAGCATACGCATCACGATCGAGTCCGAAGGCATCTCCAGGGAGTACACCAGCACCACCTTGTCGGTGCGCAGCACGGCGTTCTCCACCAGGTTCATGGCGAAGGTGGTCTTGCCCATGGACGGACGGCCGGCGACGATGACCAGGTCAGCCGGCTGCAGGCCGCTGGTCTTCTCGTCGAGATCGGTGAAGCCGGTGGAGATGCCGGTGAAGGCGTCGTTGGTGTTGAACAGGTGGTCGATCCGGTCGATCGTCTTCACCAGGATGTCGCCGATGCCCACCGGGCCGCCGGTCTTCGGCCGCGCCTCGGCGATCTCGAAGATGCGCCGCTCGGCCTCGTCGAGCACCTCG
Organism: Pseudomonas sp. R3.Fl; assembly: GCF_023516765.1. Classification (NCBI taxonomy): domain Bacteria; kingdom Pseudomonadati; phylum Pseudomonadota; class Gammaproteobacteria; order Pseudomonadales; family Pseudomonadaceae; genus Pseudomonas; species Pseudomonas sp. R3.Fl. The sequence goes on along the minus strand of NZ_JAMGSO010000001.1, from coordinate 4,337,075 downwards.
TTGGCGCTGCGGCCCTCGGGGTTGAAGGCGCTGTCGGCGATGTCGCTGCTGATGCCGATCAGCTGGCGCAGGGTGGCGCGCTCGCGGATGATCTGCGCGTAGGCCTTGATGTTCGCCACCGAGGGGGTGTTCTTCGCCAGCTCCGCCAGGTAGGCCAGGCCGCCGACCTGCGACAGCTGGCCTTCGCGCTCCAGCAGCTCGGAGAGGGTCACCACGTCGATCGGCTGGTTGCCTTCGGCGAGCTTGTACACCGCGCGGAAGATCAGGCGGTGGTCATGGCGGTAGAAGTCGCCGTCGGACACCGCGTCCGACACCCGCTCCCAGGCGTTGTTGTCGAGCATCAGGCCACCCAGCACCGCCTGTTCGGCTTCGATCGAATGCGGCGGCACCTTGAGGGTGGCCGTTTGCAGGTCGTATTGCTCGGGGACGGTGATGTCGTTCATGGGCTCGGCGCAGGAAACTCGGATGGGTGCAGAAAAACAAAGGGCACGGACCGCTAGGCGGTACCGTGCCCGATGTTAGCGAACTGCCGCGTCCACGCAAGGTGTCCACGGCGTCGCAGCGACGGATCGCTTACTCGGCGACGACGACCACGTGCAGGGTCGCTTCGACGTCGGTGTGCAGCTGCACTTCGATGTCGTATTCGCCGACGGTGCGCAGGGCACCGTTGGGCAGGCGCACTTCGGCCTTTTCCAGCGGGTAGCCGGCAGCGGAGACCGCTTCGGCTATGTCGCGGGTGCCGATCGAACCGAACAGCTTGCCTTCGTCGCCAGCGTGGGCGCCGATGGTGACGATCAGTTCGGCCAGCTGAGCGGCGCGAGCTTCGGCGTCAGCCTTCTTCGCGGCGGCAGCCTTTTCCAGCTCGGCGCGGCGCTCTTCGAAAGCAGCGACGTTGGCCGGGGTGGCGGCGGTGGCCTTGCCCTGCGGCAGCAGGTAGTTACGGGCGTAGCCGCCCTTGACGTTCAGTTTGTCGCCCAGGTTGCCCAGTTTGGCGATCTTTTCCAGCAGGATGACTTCCATTTGAGTCTTACCTCTTAACTTTTAACCTTCACCGTTCGTGGAGCCCTGGCGACGTACCAGGCGACCACGAAAATCAAACAGACTATCGACGACAGCAACCAGACAGATCACATTCCCCAGCATCAGCGCCAGGCCGTACAACAGCACCAGCCAGAACCCCGGCAGGCGTTTCAGCGCGACCAGCCCGTGACCGAGCGCGAGCCCGGCCAACAGCAGCGGCACGGCGCACAGCGGCGCCACCACGGCGAACTGCGGGCCCAGCAGCGGCACCACCAGCACGCCCAGCAGCAGCGCGATGGCCACCGGCGGCGCCAGGCGCAGCGCGCGGAACTCGCGGCCAAACCCTTGCGGGTTGTACAACGCCGCTTGCCAGTAGCGCGCCAGCATCAGGCACAACAGGCTGATCAGCTGCAGCGAGGCGGCCAGCAGGCCGGTAATGGCCGGGACCAACCCCGCTTGCAGCTCGGCCTGCTGGTCCGCCGAAAGCTTCGCTTCCGACAGCACCTGTGGCAGCACCTTGCCAAACGCCTCCGCCAGGCCCGTAACCAGGCCGGCGGATACCGTGCTCAACAGCAGCACGAAGAACACGCCCAACACCACGCTGGCCAGCATGACCCGATTCCAGGACATGCTGGTGCGCAACACCTGCGCCAGGACCGCCGAACCCAGCATCACCAGGGTGACCGTGGGGTCGCCCAGGTACCACCAGGCCAGGGCCGGGAGCAGCGCCCAGGCCAGGATGCCAATGGCATCGCCGGCTCCGCGGCGCAGCAGCACCAGGCTGCCGGCGGCGGCACCGAGCCAGAAGAACGGCTGCAGTACCGCGGCTGCGACGACCACCAGGGTCGCCTGCATGCGGCCTCGCATGACGAATTCAGCCAATGCGCGCATGCGATCTATCCATCAAAGCTACGTCGACTGCCCGATCAACGGCCGTGGCTGTCGGTGTAGGGAAGCAGGGCCAGGTAGCGAGCGCGCTTGATGGCGGTCGACAGCTGACGCTGGTACTTGGCCTTGGTGCCGGTGATGCGGCTCGGAACGATCTTGCCGGTTTCGGAAACGTAGGCCTTCAGGGTGTTGAGATCTTTGTAATCGATCTCCTTGACGCCTTCAGCGGTGAAACGGCAGAACTTACGACGACGGAAGAAACGTGCCATGTTATCGGCTCCTCAATACTGGTCCGGGATTACTCGTCGGCGCTGTCGCGGCTGTCTTCGCCGTCAGCGGACTCGTTTTCGTTGGCGTCGGGACGCTCACGGCGCTCGCGGCGCTCGTTGCGGCTCTCTTCGGCCTTCAGCATTTCGGACTGGCCGGTAACGGCTTCGTCGCGACGGATCACCAGGTTACGGATGACTGCGTCGTTGTAGCGGAAGTTGTCTTCCAGCTCGGCCAGGGCCTTGGCGCTGCACTCGACGTTCAGCAGAACGTAGTGAGCCTTGTGCACGTTGTTGATGGCGTAAGCCAGCTGACGACGGCCCCAGTCTTCCAGGCGGTGAACCTTGCCACCGTCTTCTTCGATGACCTTGGTGTAACGCTCGACCATGCCACCGACTTGCTCGCTCTGGTCCGGGTGAACCAGGAACACGATTTCGTAATGACGCATAAATGCTCCTTACGGGTTGCAGCCTGCCGACGATGCGGTCAGGCAAGGAGTGAATGTCTTTTTGACTTGCCGACAGGTGGACGCGTAAGCGCCTGCCCGGACGGCAAGGGGCGACATTCTAGAGAAGGGGGGAAGGCGGCGCAAGGCAATTGATGAATATTTGAGCAGCTACAGGCTACAGGCGAAGAGCATGTGCGGGGCTCTTCGTAGGAGCGAGCTTGCTCGCGAACCGGGCGGGCACGGTGCCGAGGTTGGTTCGCGAGCAAGCTCGCTCCTACAGGGAGGACGGGACTGGCTCTTCGCTCTTGCCTGCAGCTTGCAGCTTGCAGCCGCTCTTAGGCCTTTTTCGCCTGGCGCTGCCGGACGATCTCGAACAGGCACACACCGGTGGCCACCGACACGTTCAGACTGCTGACGCTGCCGCCCATGGGCAGCTTGGCCAGGTAGTCGCAGTGCTCGCGGGTCAGGCGGCGCATGCCCTTGCCTTCGGCGCCCATGACCAGCACGGTGGGGCCGGTGAGGTCCAGTTCGTAGAGGGTCTGGGTCGCCTCGCCGGCCGTGCCGACCACCCACAGGCCGCGCTGCTGGAGCTTTTCCAGGGTGCGCGCGAGGTTGGTCACGGCCACCAGCGGGATCACTTCGGCGGCGCCGCAGGCGACCTTGCGCACGGTGGCGTTGAGGGTCGCCGACTTGTCCTTCGGCACTATCACCGCCAGCGCGCCGGCAGCATCGGCGGTGCGCAGGCAGGCGCCGAGGTTGTGCGGGTCGGTGACGCCGTCCAGGGCCAGCAGCAAGGCCGGCCCCGGAGTGCGCTCGAGCAGCTCCTCGAGCATGTTCTCGCCCCACACCTGGCTAGGGCTGACCTCGGCGACCACGCCCTGGTGCACGCCCTCGGCCCACTCGTCGAGCTCCTTGCGGTCACGGGTGCCCACCGGCACCCGCGTCTGCCCGGCCAGTTCCACCAGCGCCTGGACCCGCGGGTCGTGCCGCCCCTCGGCCAGCCACAGCTGCTTGACGCGCTTGGGGTGATGACGCAGCAGCGCCTCTACGGCGTGCACGCCGTAGACCCTTTCCCACTGGCTCATGGCATGGCCTTAGGCTTGCCTGCCGCGGCGCCCTCCGCCTTGGGCTTGGACGGCCCCTTGCGGTGCTTGCTCGGCTTGGCGGTCTTGGCCTTCTGTTTCGACGGCTTGCGCGGTTTCTCCGCAGCGGCCTTGGTGTTCTTCGCCGGCTTGCCCTGGGCCTTGGCCGCAGGGCGCTTGCCGCCCACCTTGGCTTCGTCGAGCAGCGCCTGCTTCAGCGCGCGGCTTCTGTTCACATCGGTGTTGCCGAGCATTTCCTCGGCCTTGGCGAGCATCTCCGGCGCCACCGAGGGCAACGCCTGGACCACGCCGACCTTGCGCTTGCGCGGCGGCGCCACGGGCAGCGGCGGCTCCGGCACTTCCGGCTGCAGCTCGCGCGGCTGGCCCTTGGCGCGAGCCGGCTTGGCGGCCTTGGCAGGCTTGCCGGGCTTGGCCGCCTCGGCCTTGTCGCCGCGCTTCTTGCGGCCGATGGGCGCGCTGAGCGCGTTTTCGGCCAGTTCGAAGTCGATCTTGCGCTCGTCCAGGTCGACCCGCGCCACCACCACCTGGGTGGTGTCGCCGAGGCGGAAGCTGCGCCCGGTACGCTCGCCGGCCAGGCGGTGGTGCACGGCGTCGAAGTGGTAGTAGTCGCCGGGCAGCGCGGTGACGTGCACCAGGCCCTCGACATAGATGTCGGTCAGCTCGACGAAGATGCCGAAACCGGTGACCGCGGTGATCACGCCGTCGAAGGTCTCGCCGACGCGGTCGCGCATGTATTCGCACTTCAGCCAGTTGGTGACGTCGCGGGTGGCCTCGTCGGCGCGCCGCTCGGTCATCGAGCACTGCTCGCCGAGCTGTTCCAGGCGCGGCTCGTCGTAGGGGTAGATGCGCGCCTTGGCCATGCTGGTGGCGCCGGCGCGCTGCACCAGGTCGGTCTCGCGCTTGGAACGGACCACGCTGCGGATGGCGCGGTGCACCAGCAGGTCCGGGTAGCGGCGGATCGGCGAGGTGAAGTGGGTGTAGGCCTCGTAGTTGAGGCCGAAGTGGCCGTTGTTGTCCGGGCTGTACACCGCCTGGCTCAACGAACGCAGCATCACCGTCTGGATCAGCTGGAAGTCCGGGCGGCCCTGGATCGATTCGAGCAGCGCCTGGTAGTCGCCGGGGGTCGGTTCGCCCTTGCCGCGGTAGAGGGTCAGGCCCAGTTCGCCGAGGAACTGCCGCAGGTTGTTCAGCTTCTCCTGCGGCGGGCCGTCGTGGACGCGGTACAGCGCGGGGATTTCCAGCTTCTCGAGGAACTTGGCGGTGGCCACGTTGGCCGCCAGCATGCATTCCTCGATCAGCTTGTGCGCGTCGTTGCGCTGGGTCGGGCGGATCTCCGAGATCTTGCGGTCGGCGCCGAAGACGATGCGCGTCTCCTGGGTCTCGAAGTCGATGGCGCCGCGCACGTGGCGGGCGGCGACCAGCACCTTATAGAGGTCATAGAGGGTGCGCAGGTGCGGCACCACGTTCGGCAGTTGCTCGGCCAGGCGCGCGGCCTCGGGGCTGTCCGGGGTCTCCAGGTACTGGCTGACCTTGGTGTAGGTGAGCCGCGCGTGGGAGTGGATGACCGCCTCGTAGAACTGGTAGCCGGTCATCTTGCCGGCCTTGGACAGGTTCATCTCGCAGACCATGGCCAGGCGGTCGACCAGCGGGTTCAGCGAGCACAGGCCGTTGGAGAGGATTTCCGGCAGCATGGGGATGACGCGCTCGGGGAAGTACACCGAGTTGCCGCGCTTGGCCGCCTCCTCGTCCAGCGCCGAGCCCACCTTTACATAGTGGGAGACGTCGGCGATGGCGACGTACAGCTTCCAGCCGCCGCCCTTGCGCTTCTCGGCGTAGACGGCGTCGTCGAAGTCGCGGGCGTCCTCGCCGTCGATGGTCACGAACGGCAGGGTGCGCAGGTCGACGCGCTTCTCCTTGTCCTTGTCCGCCACCTCGGGCTTGAGCTTGGCCGCTTCCTTCTCCACGCCCTGGGGCCAGACGTGGGGAATATCGTAGCTGCGCAGGGCGACTTCGATCTCCATGCCCGGCGCCATGTAGTCGCCGAGCACTTCCACCACTTCGCCCTGGGCCTGGCGGTGCACGCTGGGCCACTGGTCGATGCGCACCTGGACGAACTGGTTGTGCTTGGCCGCGCCGTGCTTGCCCGGCGGGATCAGCACTTCCTGCTGGATCTTCGGGTTGTCGGCGACCACGGTGCCGATGCCGCTCTCCTCGAAGTAGCGGCCGACCAGTGTCTCGTGGGCGCGCTCGATGACTTCGACGATGGCGCCTTCGCGGCGGCCGCGGCGGTCGAAGCCGGAGACGCGCGCCAGGGCGCGGTCGCCGTCGAACACCAGGCGCATCTGCGTCGGGCTGAGGAACAGGTCGTCGCTGCCGTCGTCGGGGATGAGGAAGCCGAAGCCGTCGCGGTGACCGGCGATGCGGCCGCGGATCAGGTCCAGCTTGTCCACCGGGGCGTAGGCGCCGCGGCGGGTATAGATGAGCTGGCCGTCACGCTCCATGGCGCGCAGGCGGCGGCGCAGGGCTTCCTCCGACTCCTCGTCGGCGAGCTTGAATTCTTCCAGCAGTTGCGCGCGGGTCGCCGGCGCGCCGCGTTCGGCGAGGTGCGCCAGAATGAGTTCGCGGCTGGGAATGGGGTTTTCGTATTTTTCCGCTTCGCGGGCGGCCTCGGGATCGAGGGTTTGCCAATCGGCCATCAGGGCGAGATCACCTTGTCGTCTATAGATGTAAGTGCCATGTGCTTATTGAAGCGCGAAATCCGCTCGTCGGTCAGCTTTGGCCACGAATAAATTTTTTATCGCATCAGGGGTTTACAAGCCAAAGTGGGCTCCGTATAGTTCGCGCCCACAGCGTCGCTGAGACGTTGTAACACGGAAACGATGAGCAATCATCGCATCCAGTGCCCAGGTGGCGGAATTGGTAGACGCACTAGGTTCAGGTCCTAGCGGTGGCAACACCGTGGAAGTTCGAGTCTTCTCCTGGGCACCACTTATTTCACGATAGAGCCCCTGGCTGTATCGCGGCGGTTCGGAACCCTGATAACCGGACATTGAGACGCCGAAGCGACCGAAAGGTTGCAATACCGCAAGACGATGAGCGATCATCGCACCCCATGCTGAAAAGCATGCCCAGGTGGCGGAATTGGTAGACGCACTAGGTTCAGGTCCTAGCGGTGGCAACACCGTGGAAGTTCGAGTCTTCTCCTGGGCACCATCTTCAAGCGAAAAAGCCGAGCACTGCTCGGCTTTTTCGTTTCCGCCGTTCGCAGGAACGGGCCGGACGAAACGCCCGGCCCTCCCCTCATGCCTTGAACTGCCCCAGGCTGGCGCGCAGCTGCGCCGCCAGGTCGTCCAGCACGCGCCCGCTGCTGGCGGTGGCGGCGACGGCTTCCGCGGCGCGCCCCGCCTCGGAGTGGATCACCTCGACGCGCCCACGCACCGCGACAGCACCCGCCGCCTGCTGCTCGGCGGCATGGGCCGCCGACTCGATGGCGCCATGCACTTCCTCCACGGCCCGCTGCACTTCGCGTTGCAGACGCTCGCTGTCATGCAGCGCAGCCAACCCCTGCACCGCCTGCTCGCGGGCCTGGCCGATGGCTTCCACCGCCTCGCGCGCGCCACGCTGCAAGGCATCGATATGCGTCTGGATGTCGCCGGTGGATTGCTGCGTCTTGCTCGCCAGCGCCCGCACCTCGTCGGCCACCACGGCGAAACCGCGGCCGCTCTCGCCGGCACGGGCCGCCTCGATGGCGGCATTGAGCGCCAGCAGGTTGGTCTGCTCGGCAATGCCGTGGATCACCGAGAGCACCACTTCGATCTGCTCGCTTTGCTGCGCCAGCTTCTCGATCACCCCGGCGCCGCTCTGCACGCGGGACTCCAGGGTTTCGATGAGGCCGCCGACGCGCCGGGCGATGGCCGCGTTGTCGTCAGCCGCCTTGCGGATGGACGCCACGCGCTCCAGCGCCTCCTGCATGGCCTGGCTTTCCAGCTGGGCTTCGGCGGCCATGCCGGCGAGCGCCTCCAAGCTGCCCGCCACTTCGTTGCGCTGGCGGTCGGCGGCCGCCTCGGCACTGGCGCTGCGCGAAGCCAGGGCGGCGATCTCGCTGCCGGTGCGCTGCGCCACCTGCCCCGCCTCGCGGACGATGGGCTGCAGCTTGTCGACGAAACGGTTCACCGCGGTCGCCATCTCGCCCAACTCGTCATTGCTGTCCAGGCGCACGCGGCGGGTCAGGTCGCCCTCCCCGGCCGCCAGGTCGTCGAGCGCATCGATCAGCAGGCGCAGGCGATTGACCACCCGCCGCCCAAGCACCAGGGCCAGCACCAGCAGCACGCCCAGGCCAACCAGCAACAGCCCCAGACCGATGTGCCAGCGCAGGCTGCTGGCGGAAGCTTCCACCGCGCCCTGCGCACCTTGGCTCATCTCGCCGGCCGCTTGCTGCGCCGCTTGCAGGCGGGCGCTCAGCGCCTTGTTGCTGTCGGCGGCGGCGCCGGCCAGGCTGTCGGCCACCAGTTGGTCGCCACTGGCGATCAGGGCGGAGAAACGCTTGTCCAGGGCTTCCACCTGCTTTTCCACCTCGGCGGTGGAAATGCCCAGGCGCACGGTACCGATCACCACGCCGTTGGGGCTGATGGGCACGCTGGAAAGGATCACCGAATCGTCGTGGGCGGCCGCTTCCAGCACCTTGTCCAGGGCCCGTTCGCCCTGGCCCTTGGCGAGCAGCGCCTGGATGCGCGGGTCCTCGCGGTTGAGGTAGCGCGTCAGGTGCTGCCCCTGGGCATCGTCGTAAACCACGAAGAGCACGTTGGGGTTGGCCTGGGCGCGCCGGGCGTACTCGGAGAGCGTCGGTACGTCGTTGTCCCACATGGCCTTGGGCGCCACCGCGGCGAGCAACTGGGCAAGCTGGTCGGCGGACTGCCGCAGGCTCTGTTCCAGGCTCTGGCGGGTTTCGCCGCGCTCCTCCTCCAGGCGCGCCGACAAGGCGGCGCCAAGGCGCTCGCGGGTGCGCGCAGACAGCTCGGTCAGACCGGAACTGAGTTCGCCACCGGCGCGCTCCAGCTCGCCGGCCAGGCGCTGCGACTGGCCACCCAGGCGTTCGCCCAGGTCGGCCACCAGTTGATCCACGGTACTGCGGGTGAGCCACAGGGCGATCAGCAACTGCACCAGCAGTGCCAGGCCCAGGGCGATGAACACGGGGCGCAGCAGGCGGCTGCGCAACAGCGAAAGGACGGCGGACACGGAGTGCCTCCTCGGGTAACGGAATACTGGCGCGGGATGCGCCGATGCCATTTGCCAGCAAGGGGCGTGCCGTTGGGGTGGCCATTGGCCGGAGATGCCTCCAAGAGCACCCTCTCCCTAACCCTCTCCCTGAAGGGAGAGGGGACCGTTGGGCAGATGCTGATATTTAGGCGTTAGCCGGCTAGCACAGTGATTACCAACTGAAACCATTCCTCCTCTCGGCACGGACAAGCCCCCTCTCCCTTCAGGGAGAGGGCTGGGGAGAGGGGGCGGAGCCAACCCAAGACACCAACCTCACCGGCTGGCACGGTTCGCGAGCAAGCTCGCTCCTACGAAGAGCGCCCAAACGAAAAAGCCGCTTCCCCATCAGGAGAAGCGGCTTTTCACATCCTTCGCAGCGACGGATCAGCCGAACGGGTGGCGCAGGACAATGGTCTCGTTGCGGTCCGGGCCGGTGGAGATGATGTCGATGGGCGCACCGACCAGCTCCTCGATGCGCTTGATGTAGGCGCGGGCGTTGGCCGGCAGGGCTTCCAGGGTCTTCGCGCCGACGGTGGATTCGCTCCAGCCCGGCAGGTCCTCGTACACCGGCTGCAGGCCGATGTAGCTGTCGGCGTCGGTCGGCGCGTCGGTCAGCAGTTCGCCGGCGGCGTTCTTGTAGCCGGTGCAGATGCGCACGGTCTGCAGGCCGTCGAGGACATCCAGCTTGGTCAGGCACAGGCCGGACAGGCTGTTGATCTCGATGGCGCGACGCAGGATCACGGCGTCGAACCAGCCGCAGCGACGGGCACGGCCGGTGGTGGCGCCGAACTCGTGGCCGACCTTGGCCAGGTGCGCGCCGACGTCGTCGAACAGCTCGGTCGGGAACGGGCCCGAGCCCACGCGGGTGGTGTAGGCCTTGGTGATGCCCAGGATGTAGTCCAGGTACAGCGGACCGAAGCCCGAACCGGTGGCGGTGCCGCCAGCGGTGGTGTTGGAGCTGGTGACGAACGGGTAGGTGCCGTGGTCGATGTCCAGCAGCGAGCCCTGGGCGCCTTCGAACATGATGTTCTCTTCGGCGCGGCGCAGGTCGTGCAGGGTGCCGGTGACGTCGGCCAGCAGCGGCTTCAGTTGCTCGGCGTAGTCCATGCACTCGTCCAGGGTCTTCTGGAAGTCGACCGCCGGCTCCTTGTAGTAGTTCTGCAGGACGAAGTTGTGGTAGTCCAGCAGCTCGCCCAGCTTGGCGGCGAAGCGCTCGCGGTGGAACAGGTCGGCCACGCGCAGGCCGCGGCGGGCGACCTTGTCTTCGTAGGCCGGGCCGATGCCGCGGCCGGTGGTGCCGATCTTGGCGTCGCCACGGGCGCGCTCGCGCGCCTGGTCGAGGGCGACGTGGAAGGACAGGATCAGCGGGCAGGACGGGCTGATGCGCAGACGCTCGCGCACCGGTACGCCTTTCTCCTCCAGCTTGGCGATCTCGCGCAGCAGCGCGTCGGGCGCCAGCACCACGCCGTTGCCGATCAGGCACTGCACGCCTTCGCGCAGGATGCCCGACGGAATCAGGTGCAGCACGGTCTTCTCGCCGTCGATCACCAGGGTGTGGCCAGCGTTGTGGCCGCCCTGGTAACGAACCACGGCAGCAGCCTGGTCGGTGAGCAAGTCGACGATCTTGCCTTTGCCCTCATCACCCCACTGGGTGCCCAGGACTACGACATTCTTACCCATAACACTTGTCCCCATCGTGGATATTCGGTGCCGGCCTCGGCCGGCGGAAACTCGCGGTGCCCGTCGATCACGGGTCAGAAGGGCACCACCTGCCAATTGCCTTCGCGCAGCTGCAGTTGCGCATCGCAACCCGCCTCGCGCGCCGAAGCCGCATCCTGCCCGGGCAGCGCCTGAACCACGCGCCGCCCGTCGCGGCGCAGCTGCTGCACCGCCTGCCAGAGCCCGGCCCCTTCGGCCGGCGCCCAGATGCCTTGCACCGACGCGTCCAGCCGCACCTGGCCCAGGGTCACCAGGGTTTTCAGGTCGGTGGAGAAGCCGGTGGCCGGCCGCGCACGGCCGAAGTCGGCGCCGATGTGGTCGTAGCGACCACCCTGGGCGATGGACTCGCCGACGCCGGGCACGAAGGCGGCGAACACCACCCCCGTGTGATAGTGGTAGCCGCGCAGCTCGCCGAGGTCGAAATACAACGGCAGCTGCGGGAAGCGTTGCGCCAGGGAGTTGGCGATGACGACCAGGTCGGCCAGTGCGGCCTTGACCACCGCCGGCGCATCGGCCAGCACTTCGGCGGCCTGCTCCAGCACTTCGCGGCTGCCGCACAGCTCGGCCAGGGCGCGGAGCATGCCGGCGAGCTGGGCCGGCAGACCGTCGGTGAGCGCGGCGACTTCATCCACCGCCTTGCGCTGCAAGGCGTCGAACAGAGCCTGCTCGGCTTCGCCGGACAGGTCAGCGGCGCGGGCCAAGCCACGATAGATACCGACGTGGCCGAGGTCCATGTGCACGTCCGGCACCTCGGCCATGGCCAGCATGTCGAGCATCAGGCTGATGACTTCGACGTCGCTCGCCGGGCTGGCGTCGCCATAGAGTTCGGCGCCCAGCTGGATCGGGCTGCGCGAGGTGGCCAGGGCGCGCGGGCGGGCATGCAGCACGCTGCCGGCGTAGCACAGGCGGTTCGGGCCCTCGCGGCGCAGGCTGTGGGCGTCCATGCGCGCCACTTGCGGCGTGATGTCCGCGCGGAAGCCCATGAGCCGGCCCGAGGCCGGGTCGGTGACCTTGAAGGTGCGCAGATCCAGGTCCTGGCCGGCACCGGTCAGCAGGGACTCCAGGTATTCGATATGCGGGGTGACGACGAACTCGTAACCCCAGCGCTGGAACAGGTCCAGCACCTGACGGCGGGCTGCTTCCACACGCGCCGCCTCAGGTGGCAGCACTTCTTCGATCCCATCTGGCAGCAGCCAGCGGTCTACCGTTGCCATGTCGCCTCTCCCCTTTCAGCCGGGCGGCAATTCATCTAGTGAATCCAGTAAAGAAGGCCGGTGCCGAGCAGCATGCTGCCCAGCCCGATGAGCCGCAGGCGCCGGTCGTCGAGGCGACCGAGCCCGCTGACGGCCTCACGCCAGCCACGCGGATACAGGAAAGGGAGGATGCCCTCCAGCACCAGCAATAGACAGAATGCTTTGCCGAATTCCTGCCACATGACCCTTGTACACAAATCTCGCGGACGCAAAAAAGCCGGGATTTCCCGGCTGACCCATGATAACACGTTTTCTCCGGCGGGCGCTGCCGCCCGCCGGAGAACCCACTCAGGGCTTGGACTTCTCCAGGTAACGGAAGAACTCGTTGTCCGGGCTCAGCACCAGGACGTCCTTCTTGTCGGCGAAGCTGTCGCGGTAGGCCTTGAGGCTACGGGTGAAGGCGTAGAACTCCGGCTCCTGGTTGTAGGCCTTGGCATAGATGGCAGCCGCCTTGGCGTCGCCCTCACCGCGGGTTTCCTCGGACTGCCGATAGGCCTCGGCCAGCAGCACGCGGCGCTGGCGGTCGGCATCGGCGCGGATACCCTCGGCCAGTTCGCGGCCCTTGGCGCGGTGCTCGCGGGCCTCGCGCTCGCGCTCGGTGCTCATCCGCTCGAACACGCTGCGGTTGACTTCCTTCGGCAGGTCGATGGCCTTGACGCGCACGTCGATGACCTCGATGCCCAGCTCCTTCTGCGCCATGCGGTTGAGCGACGCAGTGATGTCGCCCATCAGGGCGTCGCGCTCGCCGGACACCACCTCGTGCAGGGTGCGCTTGCCGAACTGGTCGCGCAGGCCGGCTTCCAGGCGCCGCGACAGGCGTTCGTCGGCGATCTGCTTGAGGCCCGAGGTCGCGGTATAGAAGCGCTCGGCGTCGGCCACACGCCACTTGGCGTAAGCGTCGACCATCACCGCCTTCTTCTCCAGGGTGAGGAAGCGCTGGGTCGGCGAATCCAGGGTCAGCAGGCGGCCGTCGAACTTGCGCACCTGGTTGACGTACGGAATCTTGAAGTGCAGGCCGGGCTGCACGTCCGACTCGACCACGCGGCCGAAGCGCAGCAGCACCGCGCGCTCGGTCTGCTGCACCACGTAGATGCTGCTCCACAGCGCCACGGCAGCCACCACGGCGGCGATCAGGGCGATCAGGGATTTGTTACTCATCAGCGGCTCTCCCTGGTGCGCAGGTCACGTTGCTGCAGGTCGCTGGCGACCCGCGAGCCGATGTCCGGCGTGCTGCTCGTCGTACCCGCCGCGCCACTGCCCGGGGTCGCCGAGCCACGGCCGTCGATCATCTTGTCCAGCGGCAGGTAGATCAGGTTGTTCTGCCCCTGCTGACCGGTGACCAGCACCTTGCTGCTCTGCGACAGCACGTCCTGCATGGCATCCAGGTACAGGCGCTCGCGGGTGACTTCCGGCGCCTTGCGGTATTCGCCGGCCAGCTTGCTGAAGCGGTCGGCCTCACCCTCGGCGCGGGCCACCACTTCGTCGCGGTAGCCGTTGGCTTCCTCGATGATGCGCTGGGCCTGGCCACGGGCTTCGGGCACCACGCCGTTGGCGTAGGCTTCGGCCTGGTTCTTCTCGCGCTGCTCGTCTTCGCGGGCGCGGATCACGTCGTCGAAGGCTTCCTGCACCTCGCGCGGGGCGGCAGCGCTCTGGATGTTCACCTGGGTCACGGTGATACCGGTCTTGTAGGTGTCCAGGAAACGCTGCAGGCGATCGCGCACCTCGGTGGCCATCTGTTCGCGGCCCTCGGTGAGGATCTGGTCCATGGTGGTGGAGCCGGCCACGTGGCGCAGGGCGCTCTCGGTGGCGTGCTGCAGGCTGACCTCGGGCTGGTCGACGTTGAGCACGAAGTCCTTCAGGTTGCTGACCTTGTACTGCACGGTCAGCGGGACCTCGACGATGTTCTCGTCCTCGGTGAGCATCTGCCCCTGCTTGCTGTAGGCACGCTCGCGGGTGACGTTCTCCTGGAACTTCTTGTCGATCGGCGGGAAGTAGAAATTCAGGCCCGGACCTACGGTGTCGTAGTACTTGCCCATGCGCAGGATCACCGCCTGCTCCTGCTCGTCCACCACATAGATGGCGTTGTACAGCCAGAGCACGGCGAGCACGGCCAGGCCGATGCCGAACAGGCCCAGGCCACCGCCCTTGCCGCCGACGGGGCTGCCGCCGCGCGGTTTCTTGCCGCCGAAGATGCGATTGAGGCTGTCCTGCAGCTTGCGGAAGGCCTCATCGAGATCCGGAGGGCCCTGTCGGCCGCCACCACGGCGCCCGCCCCAGGGGTCCTGATCGTTCTTGTTCGAGTTGTCACCCGGCTCGTTCCAAGCCATAGCGCTCTCCATCTAATAACGCGAAACGCGCCTGCGGCGCGACCACCCATGCTACCGAATGCCCCGCCCGGTGCCAAAAGCACCGTTCCAGGCTTTATTGCAAAGTGTGTTGCGCAATGAACTCCGCCGGCTGCCATCCCTCGCGGCTGATCAGGCGGTTCAACTCGACACGCGGCAGGCGAACCTGCAAAACGGCGCGTCCCTGCTCGTCGTGGTCCTCGGATTGCACCGCGCCCAGCTCGAAGAACTGTGCGCGCAGGCGCCCCAGGCGCTGCGGCAGGCAGAGCGTGCCGACGAACAGGTCGTCGCCCAGCAGCTCGGCCACCGCCTTTTCCAACAGTTCCAGCCCGCGCCCGTCACGGGCGGAGAGCCAGACCCGCACCGGTTTGCCGGTCTCGTCGCGCTGGATTCGCGCGTCCATGTCCGGCAGCAGGTCGATCTTGTTGTACACCTCGAGCATCGGCAGCTCGTTGGCGCCGATCTCGGTCAGCACCGCGTGCACCTGTTCCACCTGCGCGTCGCGCTCCGGCTCGTGGGCATCGATCACGTGCAGCAGCAGGTCGGCGTTGCTCGACTCTTCCAGCGTAGCGCGGAAGGCCTCGACCAGCTTGTGCGGCAGGTGGCGGATGAAACCCACGGTATCGGCCAGCACGACCGGGCCGACGTCCTCCAGCTCGAGCCGGCGCAGGGTCGGATCGAGGGTGGCGAACAGCTGGTTGGCCGCGTAGACCTCGGAAGTGGTCAAGGCGTTGAACAGCGTGGACTTGCCGGCGTTGGTGTAGCCGACCAGGGAAACCGAGGGGATTTCCGCCCGGCGCCGGCCACGACGGGCCTGCTCACGCTGGCTGCGGACCTTCTCCAGGCGCTGCTTGATCTGGCGGATGCGTGCGCGCAGCAGGCGGCGGTCGGTTTCCAGCTGGGTTTCACCTGGGCCACGCAGGCCGATACCGCCCTTCTGCCTTTCCAGGTGGGTCCAGCCGCGCACCAGGCGCGTGCTCATGTGTTCGAGCTGCGCCAGCTCCACCTGCAGCTTGCCCTCATGGGTGCGGGCGCGCTGGGCGAAGATGTCGAGAATCAGACCGGTACGGTCGAGCACCCGGCATTCGAGGACGCGCTCGAGGTTGCGTTCCTGGCTGGGCGTCAGGGTGTGGTTGAAGATGATCAGCTCGACGTCCTGGACTTGCACCAGGTCGCGCAGCTCATCGACCTTGCCACTGCCGATCAGGAACTTGGCCGACGGCTGATGGCGCGAAACGTTGACGAATGCCACCGACTCCGCGCCCGCCGAACGGGCCAGCTCCTGGAATTCCTGCGGGTCTTCGCGCGCCTCGGGGTCCTGACCTTCCAGATGGACCAGAATGGCCCGTTCCCCACCACCCGGGCGCTCAAAGAACAAGGCGGGCTACCGTCAAGCGTTGCCCGGCTCGGCCGGTTGATCGCCGCTGGGCAGACGCACCGGACGGCTGGGCACGACGGTGGAAATGGCGTGCTTGTAGACCATCTGGCTGACAGTGTTCTTCAGCAAAATCACGAACTGGTCGAAGGATTCGATCTGACCTTGCAGCTTGATACCGTTCACCAGGTAGATGGAGACCGGTACGCGTTCTTTTCGCAGGGTATTCAGGTAAGGGTCTTGTAGCGAATGCCCTTTTGACATATGCCGCACTCCTTTAGGGAATCAATAGATTTAGTAGTAGTCGAATGGCTTGTTGCCGTCGGTAACCCCAAGGATAGACGGCTGAATTATGGTCTCGAACCTATATGGAGACCGCCTCAAGATATTTCAAGGCACGCGGCAGATTGTCGCCTGCCAGACTGTCCAACCAGTGTAGATGGCCCCAGCTGCGCAGCCAGGTGAACTGGCGCTTGGCTAGTTGCCGGGTGGCAATCACGCCGCGCTCCTCCATCTCAGCGTAGGACAGTTTGCCCTCGAGGTATTCCCATACCTGTCGGTAGCCCACGGCACGAATGGATGGCAGCCCGGCGTGCAAGTCGTCTCTCGCGCGAAGTGCTTCGACCTCGGCGATGAAGCCCTGTTCCAGCATCTGACGAAAACGTTGTGCGATTCGCGCGTGCAGTACCTGGCGCTGCTGAGGTGCAATCGCCAGTTGCGCCACAGTATACGGTAATTGCGCCGCGCCTGGCGCGCTGGAACCGGCATTTTCAGCCGCCTGGCGGCGGCGGTGGTCGCTCATCGACAAGCCGCTGACGCGTTGCACTTCCAGCGCCCTGACCAGGCGTTGCGGGTCGTTGGGGTGGATGCGCGCCGCCGACTCCGGGTCGACCCGCTGCAATTCGGCATGCAGCGCCGCCCAGCCCTCGGCCGCGGCCCAGGCTTCCAGCTCGGCGCGCACCGCCGGATCGGCGCTGGGCATGTCCGCCATGCCTTCCAGCAATGCCTTGAAATACAACATGGTGCCGCCGACCAGCAGGGGGATGCGCCCCGCCGCGGTGATCTCGGCCATGGCCGCCAGGGCGTCGGCGCGGAATTCCGCCGCCGAATAGCTTTCGGCCGGATCGCGGATGTCGATCAGGCGGTGCGGGAATTCGGCCAGGACTTCCTTCGAGGGCTTGGCCGTGCCGATGTCCATGCCACGGTAGACCAGCGCCGAGTCGACGCTGACCAGTTCGATGGGCAGCAGCCGCGCCAGTTCCAGCGCCAGGTCGGTCTTGCCGGCGGCGGTCGGGCCCATGAGGAAGATGGCGGGAGGCAGGGAGGACATCGGCAACTCTTCGGCAGAACGGGCGCGTGCATACCGCGCGCTGAATCGATTGGCGCGCAGTTTACTGCACTTGGCTTAACGCTGGCTTTATTTCAGCGCCCGCGCAGGAAGAGTTTGTCCAGCTCGTCCAGGCCCAGCTGTGTCCAGGTGGGCCGGCCATGGTTGCACTGGCCGCTGCGCTCGGTGATTTCCATGTCGCGCAGCAGGGCGTTCATCTCCGGCAGCGTCAGGCGCCGGTTGGCGCGCACCGCGCCGTGGCAGGCCATGGTCCCGAGCAGTTCGTTGAGATGCGCCTGGATGCGGTCGCTGGTGCCGTATTCCAGCAGGTCGGCAAGCACGTCGCGCACCAGCTGGGTCGCCTCGGCCTGCTTGAGCAGCGCGGGAACCTGGCGGATCGCCAGGCTTTCCGGGCCCAGGCGCTGCAGTTCGAAGCCGAGCCGGCTGAACCAGCCGCCGTGTTCCTCGGCGCAGTCGGCCTCGCGCTCGCTCACCGCCAGGGATTCGGGCACCAGCAGCGGTTGGCCGCGCAGGCCTTCGCTGTCCATGGCGATCTTCAGGCGCTCGTAGGTGATGCGTTCATGGGCCGCATGCATGTCCACCAGCACCAGGCCGTGGGCATTCTCGGCGAGGATATAGATGCCCTTGAGCTGGGCCAGGGCGTAGCCCAGCGGCGGGACGTCCTGGGCGCTCTCGGGGAGCGGCTGGGGCGTGGACTGCTCCGGCAGCGGCGCGAAATAGGTGCGGTAGGCGCCCTGGGCCTCGGCGGCGGGCGGCATGTCCTGGCGCGGCGGCTGGTAGGAATAGCCGCCGGAGGAACCGGAGGAACCGCCCGAGCCGCTCCAGGTACGCGCCGCGGCCGGGGCCTCCAGCACCTTGTCCGACAGGCTCATCTCGCCCTGCGGGCCGAATTCCCCGGCGGCCTGCCCGGTGGGGCGCGGCATGGTCAGGGTGGTGGCCCCCGGCGGCGCCAGCTGGTCGTCCGGGCGCACCTCGGCGAGCGCCCGGTGCAGGGTGCCGTAGAGGAAGTCGTGGACCATGCGGCTGTCGCGGAAGCGCACTTCGTGCTTGGTCGGGTGCACGTTGACGTCCACCGTCGCCGGGTCGACCTCCAGGAACAGCACGAAGGTCGGGTGGCGGCCGTTGTAGAGCACGTCACGGTAGGCCTGGCGCACCGCGTGGGCGACCAGCTTGTCGCGCACCATGCGGCCGTTGACGTAGAAATACTGCAGGTCCGGCTGGCTGCGGGAGAAGGTCGGCAGGCCGACCCAGCCCCACAGGTGCAGGCCGTTGCGCTCGATCTCGATGGGCAGCGCCTGCTCGAGGAAGGCCGGGCCGCACACGGCGCCGACGCGGCGCGCGCGGGCGGTCTCGTCCGCGGCCTCGTGCAGGCTGAAGATGGTCTTGCCGTTGTGGCGCAGGTGGAAGGCCACGTCGAAGCGGGCCAGGGCCAGGCGCTTGATGACTTCCTGCAGGTGGTCGAACTCGGTCTTCTCGGCGCGCAGGAACTTGCGCCGCGCCGGGGTGTTGAAGAACAGGTCGCGGACCTCGACGCTGGTGCCCACCGGGTGCGCCGCCGGCTGCACCCGCGGCTGCATGTCGCGGCCCTCGGTCTCCACCTGCCAGGCCTGCTCGGCGTCGGCGGTGCGCGAGGTCATGGTCAGCCGCGACACCGAGCTGATCGAGGCCAGGGCCTCGCCGCGGAAGCCCAGGCTCATCACCGCCTCGAGGTCTTCCAGCTCGCGGATCTTGCTGGTGGCGTGGCGCGCCAGGGCCAGCGGCAGGTCGTCGGCGGGGATGCCGCCGCCGTCGTCGCGCACCCGCAGCAGCTTGATGCCGCCCTGCTCCACCTCGATGTCGACGCGCCGGGCGCCGGCGTCCAGGCAGTTCTCCAGCAGCTCCTTGATCACCGAGGCCGGGCGCTCGACCACCTCGCCGGCGGCGATCTGGTTGGCCAGCCGCGGGCTGAGCAGCTGGATGCGGCGTGCTTCGTTCATTGCTGCGCCGCCAGGGAAGTCGCAGGGATGTTCAGCACCTGGCCGATGCGCACGCTATCGGTCTTCAGGTTGTTGGTGCTGCGCAGGGTGGCCATGCTCACGTCGTAGCGCGCGGAGATCATCGACAGGCTCTCGCCGGCGCGCACCACGTGCTGGCGCGGCCCGCTGGAAATCTGCCCGCCGTCGCGCAGCGAGGCGATGTAGGTGCCCGGCGGCGGCGTCTGCACGAAGTACTGGCGCACACCGGCGGCGATGGAGCGGGCCAGGGCCTGCTGGTGCGAGGCGCTGTTGAGCTTCTGCGACTCGCCGGGATTGGAGATGAAGCCGGTCTCCACCAGGATCGACGGGATGTCCGGCGACTTCAGCACCATGAAGCCGGCCTGCTCGACGCGGTTCTTGTGCAGCGAAGTGACGCGGCCGACGTTGGTCAGCACCTTGTGCCCGACGTCCAGGCTGGAGGACATGGTGGCGGTCATCGACAGGTCGAGCAGCACGCCGGCGAGCATGTGGTCCTTGTCGTCGAGGCTGACGCTGCCGTCGCCGCCGATCAGGTCGGAACGGTTTTCGCTGTCGGCCAGCCAGCGCGCGGTCTCGGAGGTGGCGCCGCGGTCGGAGAGGGCGAACACCGAGGCGCCGAAGGCGCTGCGGCTGGGCGCGGCGTCGGCGTGGATGGAGACGAACAGGTCGGCGCCCTTCTTGCGCGCGATGGCGGTGCGCCCGCGCAGCGGGATGAAGTAGTCGCCGGTGCGCGTCAGCTCGGCGCGGAAGCCCTTCATCTGGTTGATCTGCCGCTGCAACTCGCGGGCGATCGACAGGGTGATGTTCTTCTCGTGCAGGCCGTTCGGGCCGGAGGCGCCCGGGTCCTCGCCGCCGTGGCCGGCGTCGATGGCGATGATGATGTCGCGCTTGCCGCCGGCCGGCACCGGCGCCTTGGCCACCGGCTGCGTCGGCGTCACCGGGGTGGCCGGCTGGTTCGGCGTGGGCGTGGCGGGCACGTCGGGGGCGATGTCCGCGCCCTGGTCGTAGAGGTCCACCACCAGGCGGTTGCCGTACTGCTGGTTGGGCGGCAGGACGAAGCTCTTGGGCGTCACCTGGGCGGAGAGGTCCAGCACCAGGCGCAGGTCGGTGGGCGAACGCTGCGCCGAGCGCACCGAGGTGATCGGGGTGTTCTTCAGCTTGAGCTGGTTCAGCGCGGTGCTCAACTGCGCGCCGTTGAGGTCGATGACGATGCGGCTGGGCGCGCTGAGGGTGAACAGGCTGTGCTGCACCGGGCCGGACAGGTCGAACACCAGGCGCGTGTTGTCCGGCGCACGCCACAGGCGCACGCTCTTGATCTGCGTGATTTGCGCGGCGGCAAGAACCTCTCCGGCGCCCAGCGCCAGCAGGATGAACAACCCGGCCAACAGCGCCCGAAGGCGCAACCCCCAACCCATGTTTTTTCTCATGCTCCCGTAGCCAGGACGGCGCACCAGGCTTCGCCCCGCACTCCGTGCGGTTCCAGGCGCAGCATGCGGCCGCCCGCTTGCGGAGTAATGGTAATGTCCAGGTCGGCCTTTGGCAAAATGCCCGCGCCCCTTTCGGCCCACTCGATCAGGCACAGGGCGTCGCCTTCGAAGTAATCGCGGATGCCCAGATATTCCAGTTCCTCGGGGTCGGCCAGGCGGTACAGATCGAAATGGAAGGCGCGCACCTCGCCCAGCTCATAGGGCTCGACCAGGGTGAAGGTCGGGCTCTTCACCGCCCCGGCATGGCCCAGGCCGCGCAGAATGCCGCGCGAGAGCGTGGTCTTGCCGGCGCCGAGGTCGCCGTGCAGGTAGATCACCCCGCGCCCGCCGGTAGCCTGGGCGATCCTCGCGCCCAGTGCGTACATGGCCTCCTCGCCGTCGGCGAACAGCTTCAGTTCAGGCATGGGGCGAACTCCTCGAGCAACTGACGAACGGCAGGGATCAGGTCGCTGGCCGCGAGCCCCCGCCCCTGCGCGCCAAGCAGCTCGCCGGCGCGGGCGTGCAGCCAGACAGCCAGGCAGGCGGCGTCGAAGGGTTCCAGTTTCTGCGCCAGCAACGCGCCAACTATCCCGGACAGCACGTCCCCCAGGCCGGCGGTGGCCATGGCCGGATGACCATGGGAGCACAGCGCCAGGCGGCCGTCCGGCGCAGCGACCAGGCTGCCGACGCCCTTGAGCACGGCCACCGCCTGGTAGCGGCTGGCCAGCTCGCGCACGGCGGCGGCTCGATCGGCCTGCACCTCGGCGGTGGAGCGGCCCAGCAGGCGCGCCGCCTCGGCGGGGTGCGGGGTGATCACCAGGCTGCCCGCCGTGCGCTGCACCTGGCCCTCGGCCAGCAGGTTGAGCGCATCGGCGTCCCACACCTGGGGCAGCTCCAGGCTCGCCGCGGCGCTGGCCAGGCAACGGCCCCAGGCGTTGCGGCCGATGCCGGGGCCGACCACCAGCACGCTGGCGCGCTCGGCGGCGCGCAGCACCTCGGCGGACGAGGACACGCCGCGGGTCATCAGTTCCGGGCAGCGCGCCAGCGCCGCCGGCACGTGGGCGGCGCGGGTGGCGACGGAGACCAGCCCGGCGCCGCTGCGCAGGGCCGCTTCGCCAGCGAGCAGGGTGGCGCCGCCCATGCCGTGGTCGCCGCCGATCAGCAGCAGGTGGCCGAACAGTCCCTTGTGCGCCGCCTTCGGCCGCGGCGCCAGCTGCGCCAGGCTGCTGGGCGCCAGGCGCGTGGCCTGGGCCTCCTCGGGCAACTGCGCGGGGTCGGCGTCGAGGTTGTCGAAGGCCAACTCGCCGCACTGGTCCGGGCCTTCGCCGGTGAACAGGCCGAACTTGAGGCCGATGAAGGTCACCGTCAGGTCGGCGCGCACCGCGCAGCCCAGCACCTGGCCGGTGTCGGCGCTGAGACCGGAGGGGATGTCGATGGCCAGGACCGGCAGTCCGCTGGCGTTGATCCGCGCGATGGCCGTCGCGTACGGGTCACGCACCGCGCCACCGAGACCAGTGCCGAGCAGTGCATCCACCAGCACGCCGTGCAATTCGGCGTGTTCGTGCCAGGGCAGGATGGTCACGCCGGCAGCCAGGGCCTCGGCGTGGGCGGATGCGGCGTCGCCGGCCAGCCGCGCGGTGTCGCCCACCGCCAGCACGCGCACGTTCCAGCCGGCGCGCTGGGCCAGGGCGGCGACCAGGTAGCCATCACCGGCGTTGTTGCCGTGCCCGGCCAGCACCGTCAGGCGCCCGGCGTCCGGCCAGCGCCGGCGCAGGGCACGCCAGGCCGCGTGGGCGGCGCGCTGCATGAGTTCGAAGCCGGGAGTGCCGGCGGCGATCAGGCGCGCGTCGAGGTCGCGCACCTGCCGGGCGCTGTACAGCGCGGTCGGCAGACTGTCGTGAAGGTGCGAATTCATCGGGTTTCCACGGGGAATCGGGCGCCGGTCGGCGCGGTCTGGCAGAATTATACCTACCCCGGTCCCGCTTTCCCGCCCCCGCATGCACGATTCCACATCCGATTACAGCGCCATCGCCGAACGCATCAAGGCCTGGGGCCGCGAGCTGGGCTTCCAGCAGGTCGGCATCGGCGGCCTGGACCTGGCCAGCCACGGCGAGCACCTGCAACGCTGGCTGGCCGCCGGCTACCACGGCGAGATGGACTACATGGGCGCCCACGGCAGCAAGCGCTGGCGCCCGGACGAACTGGTGCCCGGCACCCTGCGGGTGGTCTCGCTACGCATGGACTACCTGCCCGGCGACACGCGCATGGCCCAGCGCCTGGCCGAGCCGGAGAAGGCCTACGTATCGCGCTACGCCCTGGGCCGCGACTACCACAAGCTGGTGCGCAAGCGCCTGCAGCAGCTGGCCGAACGCATCCAGCAGGAGGTCGGCCCGTTCGGCTACCGCGCCTTCGTCGACAGCGCGCCGGTGCTGGAGAAGGCCATCGGCGAACAGGCCGGGCTTGGCTGGATCGGCAAGAACACCCTGCTGCTCAACCGCAAGGCCGGCAGCTACTTCTTCCTCGGCGAACTCTTCACCGACCTGCCGCTGCCCCTGGACAAACCCCACGACAGCGAACACTGCGGGCGCTGCAGCGCCTGCCTGGACATCTGCCCGACCAACGCCTTCGTCGGCCCCTACGTGCTGGACGCGCGGCGTTGCATCTCCTACCTGACCATCGAACTGAAGGGCCCGATCCCCGAGGAACTGCGCGCGCCCATGGGCAACCGGGTATTCGGCTGCGACGACTGCCAGATCGTCTGCCCGTGGAACCGCTTCGCCCGGCCCAGCGAGCAGGGCGACTTCCAGCCGCGCCACGGGCTGGACAATGCCGAGTTGGCCGAGCTGTTCCTCTGGAGCGAGGAAGAGTTCCTCAGCCGCACTGAAGGCTCGCCGCTACGCCGCGCGGGCTATGAGCGGTGGCTGCGCAACCTGGCGGTGGGGCTGGGGAATGCGCCTTCGAGCATTCCGGTGATAGAGGCGTTGAAGGCGCGGCGGGAGTTTCCGTCGGAGTTGGTGCGCGAGCACGTCGAGTGGGCGCTGCGGCGGCATGGGGTGGGACGGTAGGGGTTCTGCTGGCTGGGTTCGGAGCGCGTCTTGAAGAGCCCCTCTCCCCAGCCCTCTCCCTGAAGGGAGAGGGCGCTTGTCCGTGCCGAAAGAAGGAATGGTTTCAGCTGGAAACCATCGGAGCTGCCGGCTGACTCCAGAGTATCCAAGCACTCCGAACGGTCCCCTCTCCCTTCAGGGCGGGGCGCGCAGCCGAGGGTTAGGGAGAGGGAGCGGAGCCAAACCGACACACCTCAGCCACCTGGAAACCCCGTTCGCGAGCAAGCTCGCTCCTACGAAAAACCAGCGACTCAGACCTTGATGAAGGTCTCGCGGTAATAGAGCAGCTCGGCGATGGATTCGCGGATGTCGTCCAGCGCCAGGTGGGTATTGCCCTTCTTGAAGCCATCCCGCACCTGCGGAGCCCAGCGCGCCGCCAGTTCCTTCAGGGTGGAGACGTCGAGGTTGCGGTAGTGGAACCAGGCTTCCAGCTTCGGCATGTACCTATAGAGGAAGCGGCGGTCCTGGCAGATGCTGTTGCCGCAGATCGGCGAGGCGCGCTTGGGCACCCATTTTTCCAGGAAGGCCAGGGTCATGGCCTCGGCCTGGGCGGCGTCGATGTCGCTTTCGCGCACGCGCTGGGTCAGCCCCGACTGGCCGTGCTGGCGGGTGTTCCACTCGTCCATGCCGGCGAGGGTCTCCTCGCTCTGGTGCACGGCGATCACCGGGCCTTCCGCGAGAATGTTCAGCTCGCTGTCGGTGACAATGGTGGCCATTTCGATGATCACGTCCCGGTCCGGGTCCAGGCCGGTCATCTCCAGGTCGATCCAGATCAGGTTCTGTGGGTTCTGCATGGTGCGCTCCTAGGCTCAAGCCCTCTAGTTTAGCGGGAAGAGCGAATGCGCATGCTAAACTCGCCGGCGATTTTTCCCGTGGATTGCATATGGCCAAGCGTCATCTCACCCGCCGGCAGAGCTGGCGCATCGAAAAGATCCAGGAAGAGCGCGCCGCGCGCGCCGCCAAGCGCGAGTCGCGGGCCCTGGAAGAGCTGGAAGGCGGCGACCTGGGGCCGGAGCAGAACGGCCTGGTGATCGCCCACTTCGGCGTCCAGGTGGAAGTCGAGGCGCTGGAGGGCGAGCACGCCGGCGACGTGCTGCGCTGCCACCTGCGCGCCAACCTGCCGCCGCTGGTGACCGGCGACCGCGTAGTCTGGCGCCCGGGCAACCAGGGCATCGGCGTGATAGTCGCGCAGCTGCCGCGCACCTCCGAGCTGTGCCGCCCGGACATGCGCGGCCTGCTCAAGCCGGTGGCGGCCAACGTCGACCGCATCGTCATCGTCTTCGCCCCGCGCCCGGAACCCCACGCCAACCTGATCGACCGCTACCTGATCGCCGCCGAGCACGCCGGCATCCAGCCGCTGCTGCTGCTGAACAAGGCCGACCTGATCGACGAGCAGAACGCCGAGCAGATCGACGCGCTGCTGGGCACCTACCGCGACCTGGGCTACCCGCTGCTGGAGGTCTCGGCCTTCAACGGCCTGGCCATGGACGCCCTGCGCGCGGCGCTGAACGATCACGTCAGCGTGTTCGTCGGCCAGTCCGGGGTGGGCAAGTCGTCGCTGGTCAACGCCCTGCTACCGGGGGTGGACACCCGCGTCGGCGACCTCTCGGAAATCACCGGCAAGGGCACCCACACCACCACCACGGCGCGGTTGTTCCACTTCCCCGCCGGCGGCGACCTGATCGACTCCCCCGGCATCCGCGAATTCGGCCTGGGCCACGTCACCCGCGACGACGTCGAGGCCGGCTTCATCGAGTTCCGCGATCTGCTCGGGCACTGCCGCTTCCGCGACTGCAAGCACGACCGCGAACCGGGCTGCGCGCTGCTCAAGGCACTGGAAGAAGGCCGCATCAGCCCGCAGCGCATGGCCAGTTATCGGCACATTCTCGCCAGCCTGCCGGAAACGGATTACTGATCAGCGCCCGCGCTCCGACAACTTTGTCGGAGCGCCAGGCCCGCCTTCACTGCTTCTTCAGCTCGTCCAGCTTCAGCTTGCCGTCATCGAACAGGTTGAGCTTCTCGCGCACCTGTTCGGCGGGCAGCGGCTGGGACGCGGGCGCGGCGCCCTGGGGCGGCGTCGGCGCGGCACCAGCGGGCGTCGTAGCCCCGGCCGGCTGGCTGGCCGCCGGCTCCTCGGCGGTGCCGTCCTGGCCCTCGATGGCGCGTTGCGCGCGCTTGGTCAGGACGATGATGTCGATGCGCCGGTTCACCGGGTTCAGCGGGTTCTTGCGGTCGAACAGCTGCGACGAGGCATAGCCCACCACCCGGGCGATCTGCCCTTCCGGGTAGCCGCCGGCCACTAGGGCGCGGCGCGCGGCGTTGGCGCGGTTGGCCGACAGCTCCCAGTTGCCGAACTCGTCGCCAGAGTAGGGCTTGGCGTCGGTGTGGCCGCTGATGCTGATCTTGTTCGGCACCTGCTTGATGGTCTCGGCCATGGCCAGCAGGATGTCCTCGAAGTACGGCTGCAGGCGCGCGCTGCCCAGGTCGAACATCGGCCGGTTCTCGGCGTCGACGATCTGGATGCGCAGGCCGTCGCGGGTGATCTCGAACAGGATCTGGTCCTTGAAGCGGCGCAGCGTGGGGTTCTCGTCAACCTTGTTCTGCAGCTCCTGGAGCAGCAGCTCCAGGCGCTCGTGTTCGATCTGCTCGGCCTGGCGCTCGGCTTCGGCGGGGTTGACCTCTTTCTCCGACTCCGGGCTGATGCGCGTCTCGTCCGCCTCCGGCTGGGCCTGGATCTGCGGGTTGAGGGTCTTGTCCGGGGCCGGCGTCGGCGTGCCGCCGAGGTCGATCACGTAGGGGCTGGCGCTCTCGGTGAAGCCGATGGGATCCTGGAAGTAGCCGGAAATCGCCTTCTTCTGCTCGGGGGTGGCCGAGGACAGCAGCCACAACACCAGGAAGAACGCCATCATCGCCGTGGCGAAGTCGGCGAAGGCGATCTTCCAGGAGCCGCCGTGGTGGCCGGCGGCGTAGCGCTTGACGCGCTTGACGATGATCGGCTGGTTGTTATCCATCGCTTAGCGCCCGCGTACCGCCTGCTCGAGCTCGGAGAAGCTCGGACGGTGCGCCGGCAGCAGCACCTTGCGGCCGAACTCCACCGCCAGAGACGGCGGCATGCCCGAGGCCGAGGCCACCAGGCAGGCCTTGATCGCCTCGTAGAGGTTCAGCTCTTCCTTGGCGTCGTGCTCCAGGGCGTTGGACAGCGGGCCGACGAAGCCGTAGGCGGCGAGGATACCGAGGAAGGTGCCGACCAGCGCCGCGGCAACGTGGTGGCCGATCTCCGCCTGGCTGCCCTGGCCGAGCAGGGCCATGGTGATCACGATGCCGAGCACCGCGGCGACGATACCGAAGCCGGGCAGCGCGTCGGCGACGCGGGTCACGGCGTGGGACGGGTGCTCGAAGTCTTCCTTGAGGCTGCCCAGTTCCATGTCGAACAGGCCTTCCAGCTCGTGGGGCGCCATGTTGCCGGAGGACATGATGCGCAGGTAGTCGCAGATGTAGGCGGTCATGCGCTCGTCCTTCAGCACCGCCGGGTACTTGCTGAAGATGGGGCTGGAAGCGGGTTCCTCGAGGTCGGCCTCGATGGCCATCATGCCTTCGCGGCGGCTCTTGTTGAGGATTTCGTAGAGCATCCCCAGCACTTCCAGGTAGAAGACGTGGGTGAAGCGGTTGCTGAACATCTTCGGCGCCTTCTTCAGCACCGTCATGAAGGTGCTGCCGGGGTTCGCCTGGAGGAAGGCGCCCAGCGCGGCGCCACCGATGATCAGCACTTCGAAGGGCTGCACGATGGCCATGATCTTGCCGCCGGAGAGCAGGTAGCCGCCGAGGACGCTGCCCAGCAGGACAATGATGCCGATGATTTTTGCCATTGAAGAGTCGACTGGAACGGTGGACGGGACGGGAGCGCCAATATGCGCCACCCTCTTGTTATCGGAGAAACCGCGCAAGACTATAGGCTGCAAATTGTAAAAACCAGTTCGGCGGCCCCAGCATGCCCATCCAGACACCCGACCCGCAGCGCCTCGCCTCCTGGCTCCAGTTGCTGGAGGAGTTGCCGCTGCCGGTACCCGCCGAACAGCACGAGCGTGTGCGCCGCGCCCTGGCGGACAACCGCCGGTCCCTGCGCGACATCGTCGACCTGCTGCAGGACAGCCCGACCCTGGCCCTGGCCATCCTGCGCGAGGCCAACCGTGCGCGCATGGCCCAGGACAACCCGGCGGAAAGCCTGGAAGTGGCGCTCAGCCGCCTCGGCCTGGTGCGCGCCGCGGCCCTGCTGGAGGGCCTGCCCAGCGTGCCCGCCGCGCAGATGCCGCCGGCCCTGGGGCAGATGCTGCTGATCAGCCGCCACGCCATGCAGCAGGCCAGCGGCCTGTTCGCCAGCCGCCTGGCGCGCCTGTGGCAGGAAATCCACTGGGGCAGCCTGTTCATCCTGGCGCCGGTCTGGGCCCTGGCCACGGCGCGCCCGGACCTGCTCGAAGAATGGCAGCAGCAGGTGCTCGGCGAAGGCCGCGCCAGCGCCGAGGTGGAGCAGGAATTGCTGGGCATGCGCCTGCTGCCGCTGTGCGCGGCCCTGGCCGAGCGCTGGCGCCTGCCGGAATGGATCGGCCAGGGCCTGCGCCTGCTCGGCGAGGACCACGAGCTGCTGGTCCGCGCCCTGCACCTGGCCCACGCCGAAAGCGAGCCGCTGGCCCAGCAGCAGCGCCTGGACGCCGACCCCGAACTGGCGCGTTGGCTGACGCGCCCGGCCAACACCATCCTCCTGGCCAACAGCCTGGCGATGGCCGCGCACCAGTCCTGGGGCGGGCCGCACATGCTGCGCTGGCAGCGGCTCACCGCGCTCTACCTGCAGGAGCCGCTGGAGGCGCTGCAGCAGCAGGTTCACGCCCTGGCAGTGGAGAGCGCCCGCAAGGACGCCGACGCCCGCTATTGGCACCCGGCCCAGGCGCTGCTCTGGCCCTGGGACAGCCAACGCTGGCTGCCGCGCCACGCGCCCACGTCCGGGCCCACGGCGACGAACGCTCCCGCCCCCGCCGCCGGCAACCCCGAACAATGGCGCCGGCTGTGCGCCGAGCTGCTGCGCACGCCCAGTCCGTTCGGCAACCTGGTGCCGCTGCTGGAATGCGCCAGCGAAGCCCTGCACGCCTGCGGCCTGGGCCGCGCCGTGTTGTTGCTCGCCGACCGCCAGCAAAACCTGCTGCAGGCCCGCCGCAGCTTCGGCCTGGCCCCCGCGGAGCAGAGCCTGCAACTGCCGGTGGCCAGCAGCCAACTGCTGCGCCGCCTGCTGGAACGTCCGGCGCGCCTGCACCTCACCCCGGCCAACATGGCCGAGTATTCCGCGCTGCTGCCCGGCCGCCTGAAGGCGGCGCTGCCCGGCGACCACCTGCTGCTGCGTTCCCTGGCCCGGGGCCAGCGCGTGGTGATGCTGGTGGTCGCCGACCGCAACGGCCACCCCATCGGCGAGTTCCAGGGCCAGGCCTTCGACAAGACTTGCCAGTGCATCGAGCGCGCCCTGCAGCAATTCGGCGCACCTGCGGCCCAGTGACACGCCCTGAAGCGATTGCCCGCCAGCGCCCCGCGCTTTTTCGTTAAACTGCGGGGCTTCGCGGGTAGCCCAGGGCGCCAGCTCACGCCATCCCGTCCCCCGCACCCGCCCTCAGGGAGATGCCGACATGTCCGCCTTTTCCGACCTGCCCCTGGTGATAGAACCGGCCAAGCTGGCCACCCGCCTAGACGCTCCCGAGCTGATCCTGGTCGACCTGACCAGCCCGGCGCGCTACGCCGAGGGCCACCTGCCCGGCGCCCGCTTCGTCGCCCCCGCGCGCACCCAGTGGGGCCAGCCGCCGGCGCCCGGCCTGCTGCCGGCCAAGGCCGACCTGGAAGCGCTGTTCGGCGAACTGGGGCACAACCCGGACGCCGTGTACGTGGTGTACGACGACGAAGGCGGCGGCTGGGCCGGGCGCTTCATCTGGCTGCTGGACGTCATCGGCCACCAGCGCTACCACTACCTGGACGGCGGCCTGCACGCCTGGCTGGCCGAAGGCCGCGAGCTGAGCCAGGCGGTTCCGGCGCCGGCCGGCGGCCCGCTGCCGCTGACGCTGCACGACGAACCCACCGCCACCCGCGAATACCTGCAGAGCCGCCTGGGCGCCGCCGACCTGGCCGTCTGGGATGCGCGCAACCCCAGCGAATACAGCGGCCAGAAGGTGCTGGCGGCCAAGGCCGGACACATCCCCGGCGCGGTCAACTTCGAGTGGACCGCCGGCATGGACGCAGCCCGCGCCCTGCGCATCCGCACCGACATGGCGCAGATCCTCCAGAACCTGGGCATCACCCCGGACAAGGAAGTGATCACCCACTGCCAGACCCACCACCGTTCCGGCTTCACCTACCTGGTGGCCAAGGCCCTCGGCTACCCGCGGGTCAAGGGCTACGCCGGCTCCTGGTCGGAATGGGGCAACCACCCCGACACCCCCGTAGAGGTTTAAGGAATGTCGTTCAAAGATCGTCTGTTCATCCTCGGCCAGTACCTGCTGCCACATCACCTGCTGTCGCGCCTGATCGGCTGCGCGGCCGAATGCCGCGCCGCCTGGTTCAAGAACCGCCTGATCGGCTGGTTCGCCCGCCGCTACCAGGTCGACATGCGCGAGGCGCTGGTGGAAGACCTGCAGGCCTACGAGCACTTCAACGCATTCTTCACCCGCGCCCTGAAGGACGGCGCACGGCCGCTGGACGAGACGCCCGGCGGCGTGCTCTGCCCGGCCGACGGCGCCATCAGCCAGCTCGGCCCGATCGAGCACGGGCGCATCTTCCAGGCCAAGGGCCACAGCTTCAGCCTGACCGCGCTGCTGGGCGGCGACGCCGAGCGCGCCGCGCCCTTCATGGGCGGCAGCTTCGCCACCGTCTACCTCTCGCCGAAGGACTACCACCGCGTGCACATGCCGCTGGCCGGCACCCTGCGCGAGATGGTCTACGTGCCCGGCCGGCTGTTCTCGGTGAACCAGCTCACCGCCGAGCAGGTGCCGGAACTCTTCGCCCGCAACGAGCGGGTGGTCTGCCTGTTCGACACCGAACGCGGGCCCATGGCCGTGGTGCTGGTGGGCGCGATGATCGTCGCCTCGGTGGAAACCGTGTGGGCCGGCCTGGTCACGCCGCCGAAGCGCGAATTGAAGGCCTTCGCCTACGACGAGGCGGCCCGCCAGCCCATCCACCTGGAAAAAGGCGCGGAACTGGGGCGCTTCAAACTGGGCTCCACCGCCATCGTGCTGTTCGGCCCCGAGCAGGTCGCCTGGGCCGAGCAACTGGCCGCCGGCAGCCCGGTGCGCATGGGCCAGTTGCTGGGCAACGCCCACCAGGCGTGAGCCTGCACAGGCCGGCCAGCCTGTATCCGGCCTGTTACCTGAAAGCCAACGGCAGGCCTGCTTCCCAACCTGGGTACGGGCTGCCTTCTCAGGTGGATACTGCTAGAGTTTGAAAAAAACCGGCGCCCAGACCGGCACAACGGTCCAGCGAACGGCCCAGATCGTGGAGCACCTCATCCGACCATGGACAATACGAGTCCCCAGCAATTGCTGCGCGTCCCCACCCCGACGCAGGAAAGCCTGAGCTTCTGCAACGTCACTGCGCGCGATATCAAATACTGGCTGGACCACTTGCCCAAGGCCAACCTCGGCGAGACCGCCCGCCAGCTCTACCAGGGCCTGATCGAGCTGAACCAGCTGAAGCTCCCGGTGGAAGCCCGCCTGCAGCTGCTGGAACTGTTCCGCCCGGAAGTCCAGTCGGTCTGCCATAACCTCGAACGCCACTTCCTCAACCAGTCCATCGTCCTCGACGAGCGCCCGCGCAAGGTCGCCAACCTCTGCCAGGCCCTGCAGAACCACCTGGCCGTCGGCTACAAGCTGGTGGTGGTGCGCGAGGCGCCGCGCTTCACCCGCGAACGCGCGCAGATCCTCACCCTCGCCCTGCAGCGGGCGATCCGCAGCCTCTGCGGCCCGCTGATCCGCGCCCAGCAGCTCTACTGCCCGGTGCCGGAAAGCCTGTGGCTGGAGCTGCACCAGCTCTACCAACTGGCGCGCAGCAAGGGCGTGCAGGCCCTGGCGGTCCGCGACGACCTGGCCAAGCACGGCAACACCCTGACCATCGAACAGGCCTACCTGGTGGCCCTGCTGCTGGGCTGCGCCCGCTGCAACCAGATGCGCCAGGCCGGCATCGCCCAACTGGCCGAAGCCCTGGAGGTCTGGGGCGCGCTGGTGCGCCTGCAGGAGGCCGACCTGCCGTCCAGCCTGTTCGTGGTCGCCCCGCAGGTGGACGGCCCGCCGCGCTACCGCTCGCTGTACAAGGCCGGCGACCTGCACAACGGCCTGGGCATGGACCCGCAGCGCCTGGTGGCGGCGATCAAGGAATACATGGACGCCCCCGCCGAGCAACGCGCCAAGCTGCCGCTCAAGGGCGCCGAGCGCATCAGCATCGACCTGCTGCAACACCTGGCCAGCGCCTGGGGCGACATCGCCGAGCGCAGCTTCCAGCGCACCTCCGGCCAGGGCCAGTTGACCCTCTGCATCGGCATGAGCGCGCTGCACTACTACCTGTCCGGCCGGCGCCCCTTCGCCGACCTGCTCAAGCTGCCCGAACCGGTGCAGGCGACCTTCCAGGCGGAAGTGAACGACGCCTGGGCCAATGCCTTCGATGCGCAGAAGGTCACCGACTGGCAACCGGGCATGCCGCTGGAAGAAATCGAATACCAGCCGCTGCGGACGGCGGAGCAAGGCTCGGCCGACGCCGCCGAGTCGGCGACCAGCGACGAGTACCCGGTCTTCGCCCTGCCCATCGTCAACCACAGCCCCGGCGGCTACTGCCTGACCTGGCCGAAGGAAATCCCCAGCCAGTTGCAGGCCGGCGAACTGCTCGGCATCCAGGACGTTCCCGGCCAGGGCTGGAGCATCGCGGTGGTGCGCTGGATCCGCCAGGTCCGCGGCGGCGGCACGCAGATGGGCATCGAGCTGATCGCCCCCATCGCCCAGCCCTGCGGCCTGCAGCTGCTGCGCAAGTCGGAGCAGAGCAGCCACTACCTGCGCGCCCTGCTGCTGCCGGAGATCGCCGCCATCTCGCGGCCGGCGACGCTGATCTCGCCGCGGCTGCCGTTCCAGGAAGGCAGCCGCGTGCAGATCAACCTGCACGGCGAGGAACGCCGCGCCACCCTGACGCGCAAGCTCACCGCCACCGGCAGTTTCAGCCAGTTCGAATACAGTACCCAGGAGCGTCCGAAGGGCGCCGACGATAAGCCCGTCACAGGAGCGAACGGCCACACGGGACACGGGGAGGAAGACTTTGACTCACTCTGGAAGTCGCTGTAGATTCGGCCGCACTCCATTCGTCGCCTCCTGGCTGCCGTCCGGCGCGCCATAAGCAGCTCTTCATGGCCAATGAAAAGAAAACCGTCCGCCTGCTGATCCTGGAAGACTCGCAGAACGAGGCCGAACGTCTGGTCAGCCTGTTCCGCAACGCCGGGCGTGCGACCCGCGTCCACCGCGTGACCTCCAGCGAAGACCTCGGCGAGGCCCTGCAACAGACCTGGGACCTGCTGATCGCCGCCCCGCACAGCAGCGCGCTGGCGCCGGAGGAGGCCCTGGCCAGCCTGCGCCGCCAGGCCAAGGACATCCCCTTCATCCAACTGGTCGAAGGCAACGACTCCGACAGCATCACCGAGGCCCTGGCCCTGGGCGCCCAGGACGCCCTGCCCCAGGGCGAGGACGAGCGCCTGGTGCTGGTGGCCAACCGCGAACTCGCCGCCCTGGAGGAACGCCGCGCCCGGCGCACCGCCGAGGTCGCCCTGCGCGAGGCGGAAAAGCGCTGCCAGCTGCTGCTGGACAGCTCGGTGGACGCCATCACCTACGTCCACGACGGCATGCACATCTACGCCAACCGCGCCTACGTCGCGATGTTCGGCTACGAGGACGCCGAGGAACTGGAAGGCCTGCCGATGATCGACCTGATCGCCGCCGCCGACCAGGCCACCTTCAAGGATTTCCTCAAGGGCTACCAGCACGGCGAGGGCGACAACGAACTGCTGTGCGACGGCGTGCGCGTCGATGGCCAGACCTTCCGCGCGCGCATGGGCTTCTCGCCGGCCACCTACGACGGCGAGCCGTGCATCCAGGTGGTGATCCGCGCCGAGCAGGACAACAGCGAACTGCAGGAGAAGCTGCGCGAGGTCAGCAGCCAGGACCTGGTCACCGGCCTGTTCAACCGCGCCTACTTCCTCGACCTGATGGATGCCGCCGTGGAGCGCGCCGTCACCGCCGGCCAGCCGGCCACTCTCGCCTACCTGCTGCTCGACCGCGCGCAGCACCTGCAGCTGAGCCTGGGCATCGCCAGCATCGACCTGCTGCTGGCCGACCTCGCCCATCTGCTGCGCGAGCACTTCCCCGAAAGCGCGCAACTGGCGCGCTTCAGCGACGACGCCTTCAGCGTGCTGCTCGACGGCCAGACGCCGGAACAGAGCAAGGCCCTGTTCGCCAGCCTGCTGAAGAAGGTCGAGGGCCACCTGTTCGACATCCACGGGCGCACCGCCCAGGTCACCCTGTCGATCGGCTGCGCCGGGCTCGACGAAAAGACCAGCCGCGCCCAGGACGTCATCGACCGCGCCCATCGCTGCGCCGACGAAATCGCCCAGGCCGAGGGCAACGGCATCAAGCTCTACGACCCGGCCGACGAACTGGCCGCCGCCGCCAGCCGCGGCGACCTGCTGGCGATCATCCAGCAGGCGCTGGAGAAGAATGCCTTCCGCCTGCTGTTCCAGCCGATCATCAGCCTGCGCGGCGACAGCCACGAGCTGTACGAAGTGCTGCTGCGCCTGCTCAACCCGCAGGGCGAGGAAGTGCCCGCCGCCGACTTCTTCGGCGCGGCCAAGGCCGGCGGCCTGGCCGAGCGCATCGACCGCTGGGTGCTGCTCAACTCCATCAAGCTGCTCGCCGAGCACCGCGCCAAGGGCCACAACACCAAGCTCTTCGTGCACCTGTCCGGCCCCAGCCTGCAGGACGCCGGGCTGCTGCCCTGGCTGGCGGTGGCGCTGAAGGCCGCGCGCTTGCCGGCCGACTCGCTGATCCTGCAGGTCAGCGAAACCGACGCCGTGGCCCACCTCAAGCAGGCCAAGGCGCTGAGCCAGGGCCTCGCCGAGCTGCACTGCCAGGTCGCCCTCGGCCAGTTCGGCTGCGCGCTGAACCCGTTCAACACGCTCAAGCACATGAACGTCGACTTCGTGAAGATCGACGGCTCCTACGTGCAGGACCTCAGCCGCCCGGAGAACCAGGAGAACCTGAGCACCCTGATGGCCAGCCTGCACGCCCAGGCCAAGCTGACCATAGTGCCCATGGTGGAAAGCGCCACGGCCCTGGCCACCCTCTGGCAGGCCGGCGCCAACTACATCCAGGGCCGCTACCTGCAGGGTCCGAGCCAGGCGATGGATTACGACTTCTCTTCGGAGGAGTGATCCGCTCAAACACGGCACCCCGTAGGATGGGTTGAGCGAAGCGATACCCATCACCACGGCCGCATGGGTTTCGTAAACTCAACCCATCCTACGAAAGACACGTCGGCGCACGAATTCACTTGTAGGAGCGGGCCCTGCCCGCGAATCGCGCGCAGGGCGCGCTCCTACAGGTCGACACCAAGCTCCGTGGCGGGTGATCGGTAGGGCGCATAACCGTTCGCGGTTATCCGCCGATACTCCCGCGCCTTCCGACAAACGTAGGATGGGTTGAGCGAAGCGATACCCATCACCACGACCGCATGGGTTTCGTAAACTCAACCCATCCTACGAAAGGCACCTCGGCGCACAGATTCATTTGTAGGAGCGGGCCCTGCCCGCGAATCGCGCGCAGGGCGCGCTCCTACAGGTCGACACCGAGCTCCGTGGCGGGGCTCGGTGGGCGCATAACCGTCCGCGGTTATCCGCCGATACACCAAGGCCATGGCCAACATCCAGGTCAATCCGGAGCCGCCGGAAGCGGCGGACACCGCCATGGGCACGGCATTTCCCGTAGGAGCGGATTCATCCGCGATCCGGCCGACAGGCCGGTATTCCCACACCGCCTCAGCGCCCGTCCACGCCCTCGCGGTCGCGGAAGCCCAGCAGGTAGAGGATGCCGTCCAGGCCCAGGGTGGAGATGGCCTGCTTGGCCGACTGCTTGACCAGCGGCTTGGCGCGGAAGGCCACGCCCAGGCCGGCCAGGCCGAGCATCGGCAGGTCGTTGGCGCCGTCGCCCACGGCGATGGTCTGCTCCAGCTGCAGGCCTTCCTTCGCCGCCAGTTCGCGCAGCAGGTCGGCCTTGCGCTGGGCGTCGACGATCGGCTCGATGGCCACGCCGGTGACCTTGCCGTCGACGATCTCCAGCTCGTTGGCGAAGACGTAGTCGATGCCCAGCTTCGCCTGCAGCTGGCGGGCGAAATAGGTGAAGCCGCCGGAGAGGATCGCGGTCTTGTAGCCCAGGCGCTTGAGCTCGGCGAACAGCGTCTCGGCGCCCTCGGTCAGGCGCAGCGAGGCGCCGATTTCCTCGAGCACGTCCTCGGACAGGCCCTTAAGCAGCGCCAGGCGCTCCTTGAAGCTGGCGCGGAAGTCCAGCTCGCCGCGCATCGCCCGCTCGGTGATTTCCGACACCTGCTCGCCGACGCCGGCGGCCTTGGCCAGCTCGTCGATGACCTCGGCCTCGATCAGCGTCGAGTCCATGTCGAACACCGCCAGGCGGCGGTTGCGGCGGTACAGCGAGTCGCGCTGGAAGGCGATGTCGACGTTCAGCTCCTGAGCCACGCTGAGGAACTCGGCGCGCAACGCCACCGGGTCGGCCGGCTCGCCGCGCACGGAGAACTCGATGCAGCCCTTGCCGCGCTCGGCCGGCATGTCCAGCGGCATGCGCCCGGACAGGCGGTCGATGTGGTCGATGTTCAGCCCGTACTTGGCGGTGATCGAGCTGACCCGCTGCAACTGCTCGGCGGTCACCCGGCGCGTCAGCAGGGTGACGATCTGGCGCGGCTTGCCCTGGCCGCCGACCCATTGCTGGTAGTCGGCCTCGGAGACGGGGGTGAAGCGCACCTGCTGGTCGAGCTCGTAGGCGGTGAAGAGCACGTCCTTGAGGACCGCGGAGGCCCGCTCGGTATCGGGAATCTCCACCAGGATGCCGAAGGACAGGGTGTCGTGGATCACCGCCTGGCCGATGTCGAGGATGTTCACCCCGCCCTGGGCCAGCACGCCGGTGATGGCGGCGGTGAGGCCGGGGCGGTCTTCCCCGGTGATGTTGATCAGGACGATTTCGCGCAAGGCGCAGTCTCCGCCATGGAAAAAGCGCACATTCTAGCGCCTTTCTCGGCCGCCGCCTCGCCCGCCGGCGGCACAACCGCCGATCGGATCGTCCGTGCCGGCCGGATCACGGACGGACCGGCGCTTTGCCCGTTTCCGGGGCGCCGTTATACTGCCGGGACTGTCCTTCATAGAAGACCGAGCCCGCTGTGACCCGGCCCACGTCCGTCAAGCCCGACAATTTCTTCCTGTTGCTGTACCACGCCCTGCGCCAGCGCCGGGTGCCCATCGCCCTGCGCATCGCTATCCACAGCCTGTTGCTGGTGGCGGCGGCGCTGCTGATCTACGCCTGGGTGATGGGCATGCAGTTCAAGCAGGCCATGCACCAGCAGGCCGACGCCGTGGGCCAGAGCCTGACCACCCAGACCGCGGCCTCGGCCACCGAGCTGCTGGTGTCCAACGACATCCTCAGCCTCAACGTGCTGCTGGGCAACCTGACCAAGAACCCGCTGGTCGCCCACGCCGCCATCTACAGCGCCGACGGCCGCACCCTGGCCGAGGCCGGCTCGCGGCCCAAGCAGGGCCTGCTGGGCGATAGCGAGGGCGTCTACTCGACGCAGATCACCTTCCAGGAGGTCATGGCCGGCCAGCTGCGCATCAGCCTGGACATGGAGCAGTTCCAGCAGCCGATGATGGTCAGCCTGCAGAGCATGGGCCTGATCAGCCTGATCCTGCTGCTGCTCACCCTGACCCTCAGCCTGCGCCTGGGCCGCCACATCTCCACGCCGCTGCTGCAGCTGCGCGTGTGGCTGCGCGACCCGGACGACCCCGCCCCCGGCGCCGGCCTGCAGAACGAGATCGGCGACCTGGCCCGCCAGCTCCAGGCACGCCTGGTGCCGGAGAAGCCGCCGGCCCCCGAGCCCGCTCCCGCGCCGCGCAAGCCCGCGCCCAAGGCAGCCGCGCCGACCCTGGCGAAAGCCGCGGAGAAGCCCGCCAAGCCCGTCGCCGACGACATCGCCAGCGAGCCGGAGGACGAACGCGAACCCCGCCTCGACCTGCCGCGCGACGAGCACGAATTCGACGAGAACATCTTCGCCGAGGACGAACTGCACGACGAAACGCCTGTGGCCACTGAGGCGTTCGCCGAGGACTTCTCCGAAGAAGCCGCCGAAATCGCCGAAGTGCCCGAGGAAGAACCAGAGCCGGTGCTGCCCAACCCCTGCGCCGTGCTGGCCGTGCAACTGGGCAACCAGGAACAGCTGCGGCGCCTGCCGCGCAGCCGCCTGGTGGACCTGCTGGAGCGCTACCGCGACTGCCTGGAACAGGCCGCACGACTGTACAAGGGCCAGCTGTTCACCCTCAGCGACGGCGGCAGCCTGATTCTCTTCCACGCCCGCGACGACGACGACTACCTCACCCACGCCCTGTGCTGCGGCGAGCTGATGCGCGCCCTCGGCCACGCCCTGCAGATCGAGGTGGTGGACAGCGGCATTACCCTGCAGCTGCAACTGGGCCTGACCCAGGGCGACGAGCTGGCGGAACTGGCCCAGGCCGAGCTGCTGCAGGAAGGCGCCGTGCAGAACGCCCTGAACCTCAGCCAGCACAGCCGCAACCTGCTGCTGATCGAGCGCGCCATCGCCGAGGACGAGCAGGTGCGCCAGCGCGCCCGCGTCCGCGCCATCGCCAACCCGGCCGAGGCCAGTTGCGTGGAATGGCTGAAGGAACCCTACCCGTCGATGCTGGAACGCCAGCTCACCCGCATGCGCGCCCTGCGCACTTCCTGACCGTGCTGCCGCCCGCCCGACGGGCGGCCAGTCTCCTTCTGCAACCTGCTATCGAGCGGCCTCAGGGCAGGTACAGCAGCACATGGGGCTCATGGTCGAAGTCGGCAGCCACCAGCGGCTTCAGGCCAGCCAGGGCCGACGGCTGCAGGGCCCGCAAGCGCGCGGCCGACATCACCAGGTAGAGCGGACCACGCAGGTCCTGCAGTTGGCTGTCCTGGTCGATGAAGCGCGGCGTCAGGTCGTGGTCGAGGTTGACCAGGTACTTGATCGCCTTGGCGTCCTTGCCCAGGCCAACGAAGACCACCGGCGCCGGTTTGGCGGCCATGGCGGCATCAGCGGCCAGGGTGAAGGCGCGCGTGCCGTACAGCGCTCGCTCCATGGGCTCGAAGGCGAGGATATAGGCAGCCCACAGCGCCAGCACGGCGCAGCCGGCCAGCCCCGGCGCCCGCAGCCGCGGGTGGCGCAGCACCCACAGGGCCGAGCCCTGCAGGAGCAGCAACAGCGCCAGGGTGACGTACAGGGCGAGCTGATAGCCCTGCAAGGCTCCGGCCAGACGCCGCCAGGCGAATGCCAGTGCCAGCGCCAACAGCCCGGGCAGGAGCAACCAGACACCCTGCATCACCCAGCGCAACGCCGAAGCCAGGCGGCTGCCAGCCACCTGGAACGGGTACGCGGCGACTATCGCCATGTAGGGCGCCGCCGCCAGGATGTAGCGGGCCTTCTTCGCCTGCGGCACGGAAAGGCCGAGCATCACCAACAGCGCCGCCAGGACGCAGGCCCCAAGCAGTATCCGCGCGCCCTCGGCCTCTCCCCGCCCGCGTGCGCCGGGCAGCAGCAACAGCGCCGGCAGCGCCAGGGGGAAGGCCAGGGCGTAATTGCCGGGCGCACTGAGGAAGTAATAGAAGGGCGAACTGGCACCGGCGCTGCCGTCGATGCGACCGATGACCTGCATCTGCAGCACCTCCCGGACGAAACCGGGGCCGCCGCTCAGCTCGGCGGCGCCCAGCAGGGCCAGGCAGCAGATCACCAGCAGGACCGCAGCGAACGGCCCGAAGACCAGCAGCCGGCGCCAGTCCCGCGCCGCCAGCCAGCAGGCGCAGACCGTTGCGGCGGGAATCACCAGGCCCAGCGGGCCACGGACCAGGAAACCGCCCAGCAGCAGCGCCCCCAGCTTTGCCAGCAGGGGCGGTAGCGGACGTTCACGATCGCGATAGGCGAGGTAGAAGGCACCCAGGGCCAGCGCCGCGACCATCTGGTCCAGCGAGACCGCGCGGGTCTCGCTGACGAAGGTCGCGGTGAGCATCAACAGCGCCACGGCGAGCAGCGCCCAACGCTGCGAGATCGGCTCCAGCAGGCGGTACACCAGGGCCACCAGCGCCGCCGCGGCCAGTGCCGAGGGCAACCAGGCGGCCAGGCTGTCGACCTGGCCGAACGGCAGCGACAGCAGGTAGATGAGCAGCGTCGAGGTGCCCGGGTAGTCCGGGTAGGGTTCGCCATAGGTGCTGGGAAACAGGCTCGGCCCGTGGCGCAGCATTTCCTGGGCGAACAGCACGAAGCGCGAGTCGAAGCCGATGATCGCCCGCCCCTTGGCCTGGGCGCAGAACAGCAGCAGGGCGAGCGCGCCCAGCAGCCAGGCGCGGGCGGCCGGGCTCAGGCTGGCCAGCCTGGAGGGCGACAGGGAGAGGGACACGGGCAAGGGCTTACCCCCGCCGGGGGCCGATCGAAGGGATTCCGATCAACGGTGCCGGCAGAACCGCTGCCTTGTTAGCACCGTCGCGGTCAAGAAATCGTCAATGAAGACGGCCCGCGGAGGAGAACCCTCGCGGGCCGCAGCCGATCAGAAACGGAAGACTTCGACGTTGTTGTGGATGGGCACCACCAGCGGCATCTTCGGCCCTTCCTCCTTGGGCTTGGCGGCCTGCTCGGTGCTCGCCGCCGGCTTGCGCGGAGCGGCCGGCTGCTCGGTGGCCACCGCCACCGGGCGCACGTCCTGGGCCAGTTGCCCGGCGAGGCGGCGCAGCAGTTCGCTCTGCGCACGGACCTGGTCCTGCAGGCTGCCGTCGTGCTTTTCCTCTTCGTGGAACACGCGGCTGTCGCGCAGCGTGCCCTTCTGGTCGAGCAGGCGCCAGCGCGCATCCAGCACCGCCGGCTCCTTCGGGCCGGAATCCAGGCGGGTGATGGTCAGCATCACCTGCACCTGCGGGGTGAACCCCGGCTGTTCCGGGAACAGCGCCAGGCGGGTGGTGTCCAGGCTACTGGACAGCTGGCGCACCAGCAGTTGGCTGACGTTGGTTTCCAGGCTGCCGGCCCAGCGCGCCTCGGTGGACAGGTTGAGGATGCCATCGGCCTGGCGCTGGACCATGGACTCACGTTGCAGGTAGTCGGCCAGTTGCACCGGACCGAGGAGTACGGCGATACCGTTGTCGCGGGTCGGCAGCGGGGCCGCACCGGCATCCAGTTGGTACAGTTGCGTCGGCCGATTCACCGTACAGCCCGTCAGCCCGAGGAGGCCGACGAGGGAAAGACATGCGAGGACGCGCAGGGCGCTCATCGTGCAATCACCGTTAATTCGCCGAAGATCGGCGTCACTTGCTACAAAAAACCACAAACCAAAACGACAATGGAGCCATGGCGCCAGCGTCAAAGGGACCTATCATCCCTTAACCGGCGCCATAGCTCCAGAGGCAGAGTGTATCGCAGAGCGTTTCAGTCCTGAGACAGTGACTCGACCAGCAGCGCATCGACCCTCTGGAAGCCACGCGGCAGCTTGTTGCCGCGCCGCCCGCGTTCGCCCTTGTAGTGCTCCAGGTCGTCGCCGCGCAGCGACAGGGTGCGCTTGCCGGCCTGCAGCACCAGGGTCGCCCCCGGCGGCAGAACTGCCAGGTCGGTCAGGTATTCCTCGCGACTGGCCACGCGCTCGCCCGGCACGCTGATGATCTTGTTGCCCTTGCCTTTGGCCAGCTGCGGCAGGTCGGAGACCTTGAACAGCAGCAGGCGGCCCTCGGTGGTCACCGCCGCCAGCCAGTCCTGCTCGACGTCGGCCACCGGCCGCGGGGCCATGACCTGGGCGCCATTGGGCAGGCTGAGCAGGGCCTTGCCGGCCTTGTTCTTGGCCTGCATGTCCTCGCCCTTGACCACGAAGCCGTAGCCGGCGTCCGAGGCCAGCACGTACAGGGCGTTGTCCTCGGGCAGCAGCACGCGCTCGAAGCTGGCGCCCGGCGGCGGCGTCAGGCGGCCGGTCAGCGGCTCGCCCTGGCCGCGCGCCGACGGCAGGCTGTGGGCCGCCAGCGAGTAGCTGCGCCCGGTGGAGTCGATGAACACCGCGTATTGGTTCGAGCGCCCCGGCGCTGCGGCCTTGAAGGTGTCGCCGGCCTTGTACGAGAGCCCTTCGGCGTCGATGTCGTGGCCCTTGGCGCAACGCACCCAGCCCTTGTCGGAGAGCACCACGGTGACCGGCTCGGTGGGCATCAGCTCGGTTTCCGAGAGGGCCTTGGCCTCGGCGCGCTCGACGATCGGCGAGCGGCGGTCGTCGCCATAGGTCTCGGCGTCGGCGATCAGCTCGTCGCGCACCAGCTTGCGCAGCTTGGCGTTGGAACCGAGGATCGCCAGCAGCTTGGCGCGCTCCTTGGCCAGCTCGTCCTGCTCGCCGCGGATCTTCATCTCTTCCAGGCGCGCCAGCTGGCGCAGGCGGGTGTCGAGAATGTAGTCGGCCTGCACGTCGGTGAGGGCGAAGCGCTCCATCAGCACCGGCTTGGGCTGGTCCTCGGTGCGGATGATGTGAATCACCTCGTCGAGGTTGAGGAAGGCGATCAGCAGGCCTTCCAACAGGTGCAGGCGCTTCTCCACCTTGTCCAGGCGGAACTGCAGGCGGCGGCGCACGGTGTCGGTGCGGTAGGTCAGCCATTCGCTGAGCAGCTGGCGCAGGTCCTTGACCTGCGGCTTGCCGTCCAGGCCGATGACGTTGAGGTTCACCCGGTACGAGCTTTCCAGGTCGGTGGTGGCGAACAGGTGGGTCATCAGTTCGTCGGCGTCCACGCGGTTGGAACGCGGGATGATGACGATGCGGGTGGGGTGCTCGTGGTCCGACTCGTCGCGCAGGTCGGCGACCATCGGCAGCTTCTTGGCCTGCATCTGCGCGGCGATCTGCTCCAGCACCTTGGCCCCGGAGACCTGGTGCGGCAGCGCGGTGACCACGATGTCGCCGTCCTCGACGCGGTATACGGCGCGCATGCGCACCGAGCCGCGGCCGGTCTCGTAGATCTTCTGCAGGTCGGCGCGCGGGGTGATGATTTCCGCCTCGGTGGGGAAGTCCGGGCCCTGCACGTGCTCGAGCAGCTCGCCGACGCCGGCGTCCGGCTGGTCGAGCAGGCGCACGCAGGCCGCGGCCACTTCGCGCAGGTTGTGCGGCGGCACGTCGGTGGCCATGCCCACGGCGATGCCGGTGGTGCCGTTGAGCAGCAGGTTCGGCAGCCGCGCCGGCAGCACTGCCGGCTCCTGCATGGTGCCGTCGAAGTTCGGCACCCAGTCGGCAGTGCCCTGGCCCAGCTCGGAGAGCAGGGTTTCGGCGTAGCGCGACAGGCGCGCCTCGGTGTAGCGCATGGCGGCGAAGGACTTGGGATCGTCCGGCGCACCCCAGTTG
Organism: Pseudomonas sp. R3.Fl; assembly: GCF_023516765.1. NCBI lineage: Bacteria > Pseudomonadati > Pseudomonadota > Gammaproteobacteria > Pseudomonadales > Pseudomonadaceae > Pseudomonas > Pseudomonas sp. R3.Fl. Next base: position 4,293,781 of record NZ_JAMGSO010000001.1, on the reverse strand, counting down.
CCCTGGCCATCCACCAGCGGGTAGCGGTAGGAGAACGGCTGGGCCATCAGCACCATGGCTTCATAGCAGGCCGAGTCGCCGTGGGGGTGGTACTTGCCGAGCACGTCGCCGACGGTGCGCGCCGACTTCTTGTGCTTGGAGTCGGCGTCCAGGCCCAGTTCGCTCATGGCGTAGACGATGCGCCGCTGCACGGGCTTCAGGCCGTCGCCGATGTGCGGCAGGGCGCGGTCCATGATCACGTACATGGAGTAGTTCAGGTAGGCCTGTTCGGTGAACTCGGCGAGGGAGCGGCGCTCCACGCCTTCCAGGCTCAGATCGAGGGTTTCGCTCATGCGTGCCTCACGGGGAAGTGTTCTGGCGCAGCACCAGGGTGCCGTCGCGCTGGGAGAATTCGAGTTGTCTGAGGGCGCTCATGCCGAGCAGCACCTCGTTGCCGCCCATGCCCGGAGCGATGATCGCCGGCACGTCGCGTAGCAGGATGTCGCCAAGCTCCAGGCGTTGCAGGCGCGTGCGCCAGCCCCGGGTGCGGCCGTTGGCGGTGTCCAGGTCGATGGGCGCGCCACGCTGCAGTTGCAGGCGCAGGGCCAGGCCCTCCGGCACGGCCACGGCGCTGGCGCCGGTGTCCAGCAGGAAGGTCGCCGGGGTACCGTCGATCAGACCGTCGAACACGTAGTGGCCCTGGCGGTTGCCCAGCAGGCGCAGCTCCACGTAGCCGTCGCCGTGCAGCGACTGCGGCTGGACGTTGGGGTTGTGCTGGCGCTTTTCCCACAGGCCGAAGAAGTGCGTGGCCAGGCCGATCCCGGCCAGCCAGGCGAGCAGCATCATGGCCTTGCCGAGGCGGCGCCCGGGTTGCGCGTCGTTCATTTGCCACCCAGCCAGCCCTCCGCCGGGGCGGCGAAGCGCAGCACGTAGGGTCGCGCATCGCCGTCGGCGCGGGCCGCGTCGCCATTGTCCAGGCCGATCCAGGCGCCCTTGTCGTCGATCACCAGGGCCTCGGCCACACCGTAGGGCAAGGCGTAGCGGCGCTCCGGGGCCAGGGCGCCGTCGGCGAACGACCAGCAGCGCTCGGCGGCGCCGCTGTCGGCGTTGCGCCGGCAGACCTGGTGCACCAGGCGCTCCAGGGTGAACAGCTTGCCCTGGTACAGCGCCAGGTCGGAGAAGTCCAGGGCCAGCGGCTTGTCGCTTTCCAGCTGCGGCGGCGGCAGCGCCGTCCCGGCCTCGCTGAGCAGCACGCAGGCGCCGTCGCATTTCCAGCTGCCGTTGTCGTTGCGCAGGCGCAGCAGGCCGCGGCGCTGGCGTTCGGCGGCGAGCCACAGGCGCTTGCCGTCGGCGTCGATGGCCAGGCCTTCGTAGTAGGCGTTGTTGACCATCAGCAGGCCGCTGGCGCGCGCCTGGCGCAGCAGCGTCGGCGGCAGCTCCAGCCATTGCGCGGCGCCGGCCTCCGGCACCCGCAGCACGCCGGCATAGGCCTCGCTGACCAGGTAGCGGTTGCCCTTGCCGTCGCAGCTGACGCCTTCGAAGTCCATGGCCCCGCCACGCACCAGGCCATACAGCCAGGTGCGCGCGCGGGCGCCCCAGGACAGGCCGCTGTCGGGCAGCCCGGGCGCGCTGAAGGTCTCGGCGCGAGCCTGCCAGACGCTGCCCGGGGTTTCGTCCGGGCGCAGGCCGTAGAGGCGGTCGTCGTCGCGGTCGGACACCGTCCACAGCTCGCCGCCGCACAGCGCCAGCCCCGACAGGTTGCCCGCGGGCATGCCTTCCACGGCGTGCTCGGAGAGGAACTGCAGGGCCGGCCCCTGCCCTACCGCGGGTGCGTCCGCCAGGGCCTGGGCGCAGCCGAGCACGGCCGCCAGGGCGGCCAGCGCGCGGCGCATCAGGCCAGGACCTCGGCCAGGTTGCCCTTGGTCTCCAGCCAGGACTTGCGGTCGCCGGCGCGTTTCTTGGCCAGCAGCATGTCCATGATCTCGACGGTGCCCTCGGCGTCTTCCAGGGTCAGCTGCACCAGGCGCCGGGTGTTCGGGTCCATGGTGGTTTCGCGCAGCTGCGGCGGGTTCATCTCGCCCAGGCCCTTGAAGCGGGTGACCTGCGGCTTGCCGCGGCGCTTCTCGGCCAGCAGCCGGTCGAGGATGCCGTCGCGCTCGGCGTCGTCCAGGGCGTAGAAGACTTCCTTGCCCAGGTCGATGCGGTATAGCGGCGGCATGGCCACGTAGACGTGCCCGGCTTCCACCAGCGGGCGGAAGTGGCGGACGAACAGCGCGCACAGCAGGGTGGCGATGTGCAGGCCGTCGGAGTCGGCGTCGGCAAGGATGCAGATCTTGCCGTAGCGCAGCTGGCTCAGGTCGGCGGCGCCCGGGTCGACGCCGATGGCCACGGCGATGTCGTGCACTTCCTGGCTGGCCAGGACTTCGCCGCCGTCCACTTCCCAGGTGTTCAGGATCTTCCCGCGCAGCGGCATGATCGCCTGGAACTCCTTGTCCCGCGCCTGCTTGGCCGAGCCGCCGGCGGAGTCGCCCTCCACCAGGAACAGCTCGGCGCGCATCGGGTCCTGGCCGGCGCAGTCGGCCAGCTTGCCGGGCAGCGCCGGGCCCTGGGTGATCTTCTTGCGCTCGACCTTCTTGCCCGCCTTCAGGCGGCGGCCGGCGTTGCTGATGGCCAGCTCCGCCAGTTGCAGGCCCAGCTCGGGGTTGGCGTTGAGCCAGAGGCTGAAGGCGTCCTTCACGACGCCGGAGACGAAGGCCGCCGCCTCGCGAGACGACAGGCGCTCCTTGGTCTGCCCGGAGAACTGCGGCTCCTGCAGCTTCATCGAGAGGACGAAGGCGATGCGTTCCCAGACGTCTTCCGGGGCCAGCTTGACGCCGCGCGGCAGCAGGTTGCGGAACTCGCAGAACTCGCGCATGGCATCCAGCAGGCCCTGACGCAGGCCGTTGACGTGGGTGCCGCCCTGGGCCGTGGGGATCAGGTTGACGTAGCTTTCCTGCAGCGATTCGCCGCCCTCGGGCAGCCACAGCAGGGCCCAGTCCACCGCCTCCTTGCTGCCGGCCAGGGTGCCGCAGAAGGGCTCTTCCGGCAGGCGCGGCAGCTCGGATACCGAGTCGGCCAGGTAGGAACGCAGGCCGTCTTCGTAGTGCCATTCGACGCGCTCGCCGCTGCTCTTGTCCTCGAAAGTGACCAGCAACCCCGGGCAGAGCACAGCCTTGGCCTTGAGCACGTGCTTCAGGCGGCTGACGGAGAACTTCGGCGAGTCGAAATACTTCGGATCGGGCCAGAAGCGCACGGTGGTGCCGGTGTTGCGCCGGCCGACGCTGCCGATGACCTCCAGGTCGCTGGCCTTGAAGCCGTCGGCGAAGGTCATGCGGTATTCGTTGGCGTCACGCTTGACGCGCACTTCCACCTGGGTGGAAAGCGCGTTCACCACCGAGATGCCCACGCCGTGCAGGCCGCCGGAGAACTGGTAGTTCTTGTTGGAGAACTTGCCGCCGGCGTGCAGCTTGGTGAGGATCAGCTCGACCCCCGGCACGCCCTCTTCGGGGTGGATGTCCACCGGCATGCCGCGGCCGTCGTCGATCACTTCCAGCGAGTTGTCCTCGTGGAGGATCACCTGCACGCTCCTGGCGTGGCCGGCCAGGGCCTCGTCCACGGAGTTGTCGATGACTTCCTGGGCCAGGTGGTTGGGCCGCGTGGTGTCGGTGTACATGCCCGGGCGCTTGCGCACCGGATCGAGGCCGGAGAGGACTTCGATGGCTTCTGCGGTATAGGCGTTCTGCTGGGCCATGGGGTCCCTTTTCAGTCAGCAAATTCAGTCGAAAGTGGAGAAATCGAGGTCGTGCCAGCGGCTCGCCGGCACTCCGGCGAAGGCCAGCAGCGCCGGCAGCCAGCGGCTGAAGCCCTGGAAGCTGTGGTCGCCACCGGCCTCGATGCGCAAGGCGCAGGCCCGGTAGAAGACCGCGGCCACCTTGTAGTCGAGGGTTTCGTCGCCGGTCTGCAGCCACACCTGGTAGCGCGCCGCATCGACCGGCGGCGGCACTTCGAGTTCCGCCAGGGCGTCGACGTGTTCCTGGGTCAGCACCCATTCCTCGCCGCTGTAATGGTTCTTCTGCGGCCCCAGGTAGCCGTCGAAACGGCGGTGGGGCAGCACCGCCGGGTTGATCAGCAGGGCCTTGAGGCCGTGCCGCTCGGCGAGATGGGTCGCATAGTAGCCGCCCAGGGAACTGCCGACCAGCAAGGGCCGGTCGAGTTCGCCGATGGCCGCCTGCAGCTGGGCCATGGCCTGCCGCGGGTGGTGGTGCAGTTCGGGCACCCGCAGGTGCGCCTGCAAGCCCAGGCGGCCCATGACGGCCATCAGCTGGCGGGCCTTCTGCGAGGCCGGGGAACTGTTGAAGCCGTGGATATAGAGGATATCGGTCATGGTGCGGGAGGCTACAAGCAGCGGGCAGCTGCCTGCAAGCCGCACACGTCAGTAGCCCTGGACGCTGTAGTCCACCTGGAAATCGATGCCGGTGACCCGCGACACGCCGGTCTGCACGCCGCCATCGGGCAGCAGGCGCAGCCAGCGGTAGCCCGGCGCCAGGGTGTCCACGCCGAAGTCCTCGCTGCCCGGGGCGAACTGCACGCAGGTGGAGGGGGACGCCAGTAGGCGCACGTCGCCGCGCAGGCGGTCGATCTCCTGGTGCACGTGGCCCCAGAGCAGACAGCGCACATGTCGGTGGCGGTCGAGCACGGCGAACAGGTCGTCCGGGTTGCGGATGCCGATGCGGTCCATCCACTGGCTGCCGATGCTCACCGGGTGGTGGTGGAAGGCCACCAGCACGTGGCGATCGCGCGCGTCGTGCAGGGCTTCGTCCAGCAGCGCCAGTTGCTCGGCGGACACCTGCCCGGGCACCGCGCCGGGGATGGTGGAATCGAGCAGGACGATGCGCCAGGCGCCCAGGTCGAGCACCGGGTCGAGAAGGTCGCTGCCGGCGCAGACTTCGCGCATGGGCGCCAGCTCGTCGTGGTTGCCGGGGAACCAGCGGGCCGGTGCCTGAATGCTGGAACAGATATCCAGGAAACGTCTGTACGACTCCGGGGAACCGTCCTGCGAGATATCACCCGTCGCCAGGACCAGGTCGATCCGCGGCTGCTCCTCGAGGACGCGCTTCACCACCTGTTGCAGGCTGTCCGCGGTATCCATGCCGAGAAGCCGGCCATCGTGCTCGGCGAACAGATGGCTGTCAGTGAGCTGCACCAGCAGCACCGGCTCATTTGAGGAAAATTCTTTCGCAGGCAATGCGCCTTCTCCTGTCAGGCGAGGCGTCGTCGTTGAAGGAAGTATGGTGACAGCCCCGGTGCCGGGCAAACCGGGAAAGAGTCACAGTTCACAGTATGCTCGCCGTCGGCCGGACGAACGACATTCTATCATGGCGCAATGCCATCACCCACGCTTTCAGCGTTGCAGGACCGGCTCCAGCTCGTGGCCGCAGGCCAGGCAGTGGCTCAGCCATTCGCCGAGGAAGAGGTTGAGCTGGCTCTTCTCGTCCGGCTGGTGCATGGCCTGGTTCGGGTAAGGGTAGATGGCCAGCAGGCGGCGCGCCTGCTCGGCGCCGACCACTTCGGCCATGCGCGCGTCATGGTAGACGCGCACTTCCAGGCGCGGCGCGGGCAGCCAGGGCAGGCCCAGCTCCTGGCGCACCTGCAGGGTGGTGGTGTAGGGGCAGGCCTCGATCACTTCCAGGGCCAGCACGCCGAGCAGGCGTTCACCCTCGCTCAGCGCCACGCGGCGCTGCGACTGTACTTCGCGCATGTCCGGCAGCAGCCGCATCAGGCGCAGGTAGTTGGCCTCGCAGGTGGCTTGCAGCCCGGCCAGGTCGACACGGTAGCGTTCACGCAGCAGGTTCACACCCATAGGCCACGAACCTCGGCGCGGTTCAGCGCCAGCCATTGCAGGGCGAGCATGCTCGCGGCGTTGTTGACGCGCCCGTCGCGCACGGCCTGCAGGGCATCCTCGAGGGCCAGCACGTGGACGCGGATGTCCTCGCCCTCCTCCTCCAGGCCGTGGATGCCCGAGGCCCGGCTGCTGTCGCAACGGCCGACGAACAGGTGCACCAGTTCATTGCTGCCGCCGGGCGACGGCAGGTACTGGCTGATCGGCCAGAGTGCGCCGAGGTTCAGGCCGGCTTCTTCCACGGCTTCGCGGCGGGCGACTTCCTCGGGCTCTTCGTCCTTGTCGATCAGCCCGGCGACCAGCTCCAGCAGCCAGGGGTTGACCCCCGCCTCCAGGGCGCCGACGCGGAACTGCTCGATCAGTACCACTTCGTCACGCTGCGGGTCGTAGGGCAGCACGCAGACGGCATCGTGGCGGACGAACAGCTCGCGGCTGATCAGCGGCCCCATGTCGCCGGCGAACTGGCGATGACGCAGGTGCAGACGCTCGATGCGATAGAAGCCGCGGAAGCACTCCTCGCGTCGAGTGATCTCCACGTCGTCTGGACCCGCCTTGAAGATATCCGCCATCCCACACACTCATCGATCGGTTGAACTTCGCGCCATCCTATCGCGACGCCGTGCCCCGCGCAGCCTCTTTCCGCCACCGCCCGGCGGGGAGCCGCGCGACACTGCTACACTCGGCGGCGCGGCGAACCCGGCGCGGCTTCGCCGGTCCAAGCCGCGCGGCCAACCGCCGCCGGACACGCAAAGAAGGACTCCCATGCATTTTCTGAAAACCCTTGCCGCCGCGGGCCTGCTGCTGATGCTCGGCGGCTGCCAGAGCCTCTTCGGCCCCGGCCTAGGCGACCCGCTGAGCGCCCGCCACACCGCCTTCGAACACCAGCAGCCGGGCTGCCAGGGCGAGCAGTGCCCGCTGTTCAACCTGGACACCCTGAGCTTCGACGCAGAGCCCGCGCTGAATGCGGCCATCGAGGCGCAGTTGCTCGACCTCACCCGCAACACCCCGGACGACCCGCGCCCGGCCAGCCTCGCCGGCTACGAGCGGGATTTCCTGGCCAGCGCCAAGCCGGGCTGGAGCAGCTACCTGCAAGCGAAGATACGCGAGCAGCATGACGGCCTGGTGATCGTCGAGCTGTCCAGCTACGTCTTCACCGGCGGCGAATACGGCCAGCCGGGGCGCGCCTTCATCAACTACGACCGCCGCCTGCACAAGGTGCTGACGCTGCAGGACGTGCTGCTGCCCGGCCAGGAAGAGGCCTTCTGGCAGAACGCGCGCCTGGCCCATCAGGCCTGGGTGGTACAGAACAAGCTGGTGGAACAGGACGCGAACTTCCTCAGGGACTGGCCGTTCCAGAAGACTCCGCACTTCGCCCTGACCTTCGGCGCACTGACGCTGAAGTACGACATCGACCGCATCGCCCCGCACTCGGTCGGGCACCCGGAGCTGAAAATTCCGTATCCGCGGCTCAACGGCATCGTCAAGCCGTATTACTTCCCGGGGCGTGGGGCGCAGTAGGGCATCGCGGACAAGGTCCGCTCCTACGCGCGATTCCCATGTAGGAGCGCGCCCTGCGCGCGATTCGCGGGCAGGGCCCGCTCCTACAGATCACCGAGAGGCATGGCGCTGCCCGTAGGAGCGGACCTTGTCCGCGAACGGTGTTCACCGGCGGCAGCAGTGCTTCGGATTCGTTCCCTCTCCCGCAAGCGGGAGAGGGGGCTGTCCGGCATGGACGGGGGTTCGGCATCAACCTGCAGGAGCAGCTGTCTTACAGGCTGCACAGAAGTGCTCTTCGTAGGAGCGAGCTTGCTCGCGAACCGCATGGCACCGCGTTTGTTCGCGAGCAAGCTCGCTCCTACGAGAAGCCATGCCCGCTTGCAACGTAGGAGTGGACTCCGTCCGCGATCCGGCCGCCAGGCCGATCAACCCTTCGCGCCGATGCGCCCCAGCGCCAACTGCAGCACCCCGGCCACCAGCAGCGCCGGCAGGGTGGCGCCCAGGTCCGGGGCGTAGTTGGCCAGCAGGTGGTAGGTGACCACGCCGCCGGCCCAGGCCAGCAGCGAGCCCCAGCGCAGGCCGGGGCGGACTTCGGCGGCGGCGCGGCGGCGCAGCAGGAAGTGGTCGACCAGCACCACGCCGAACAGCGGGGCGAACACCGAGCCGATCAGCAGCAGGAAGTTCTGGTACTGCTCCAGCGGCGCGAACCAGGCGATCAGGGTGCAGAGCACGCCGATGATCAGCGCCAGGTGCTCGACCTTCAGCGGCACCAGGATGCCGCTGGAAACCGCCGCCGAGTGGATGTCGGCGAAGGCCTTTTCCGACTCGTCGAGCAGGATCAGCAGCAGCGGGATGCCCATGCCGGCGCCGGCCAGGGCCAGCAGCAGGGCGTTGGCGTCGCTGCCCTGGGCGAACGCCAGGGTGTAGGCCACGCCCAGGCCCATCAACCAGAAGCAGCCGATGAAGAAGCCCAGCGCGGCGCCACCGAAGACCTGCCCGGCGTGCTTGCCGAAGCGCGAGTAGTCGGCGATCAGCGGCAGCCAGGACAACGGCATGGCGATGGCGATGTCGAAGCCCACCGCCAGCGGCAGCGAGCCGTCGCCGCCACGGGCCCAGATGGCCGCGAGGTCGGCGCGGTGCAGCAGGTCCCAGGTCAGCCAGATGCAGGCCGCCAGCAGCAGCCAGATGCCCCACTTGCGCAGCACGCGGCGGACGAAGGCCAGCGGCCCGCTGACCGCCAGCAGGGTGGCCAGGGCGCCGAACACCAGGGTCCACAGCGCCGGGCTGGTCCAGGCGCTGCCCTCGCCGAAGGCGCGCGCGGCCAGCAGGCTGGCGGCGTCGCGCATGACGATCACCTCGAAGGCGCCCCAGCCCACCAGTTGCAACAGGTTGAGCACAGCCGGCAGTGCCGCGCCGTGGCCGCCGAGGCTGAGCTTGAGCGAGGCCATGGCGGCCAGCCCGGTGTCGCTGCCGATCACCCCGGCGGCGGCCAGCAGCAGCACCCCGACCAGGGTGCCGAGGAAGATCGCCAGCAGCGAGCCGGCCAGGCCCAGGCCGGGCGCCAGCAGCGCGCCGGTCTGCAGCACCATCAGGCCGATGCCGAGGGAGAACCACAGGGAAAACAGATCGCGCAGGCCGAGCACGCGCTGGGCGGCGCCAACGGCGACGGCCGGGGAATAGTTGGTTGCGGTGAAAGTGGTCACGATGTGCGCAAGGCTCTGGGGTTATTGGGATGTGTCTTCTTTTCGTAGGAGCGAGCTTGCTCGCGAACCGGCCCCGAGCCCGGGCTGTTCGCGAGCAAGCTCGCTCCTACAGGTGCCGCGGTGTAGCGATCAGACCTGCTTGTAGATCACCGAGCCCTCGTCCTTGAAGCGCGCGGCCTGTTCCTGGAAGCCGGCCTCGATGGCCTTCTGCTCGTCGGTCAGGCCGTTCTCCTTGGCGTAGTCGCGGACTTCCTGGGTGATCTTCATCGAGCAGAACTTCGGCCCGCACATGGAGCAGAAGTGCGCGACCTTGGCCGAGTCCTTCGGCAAGGTTTCGTCGTGGAAGGCACGGGCGGTGTCCGGGTCCAGGCCGAGGTTGAACTGGTCTTCCCAGCGGAACTCGAAGCGCGCCTTGGACAGCGCGTTGTCGCGGATCTGCGCGCCCGGATGACCTTTTGCGAGATCGGCAGCATGCGCGGCGATCTTGTAGGTGATGATGCCGGTCTTCACGTCATCCTTGTTCGGCAGGCCCAGGTGCTCCTTGGGCGTGACGTAGCAGAGCATGGCGCAGCCGAACCAGCCGATCATCGCCGCGCCGATGCCCGAGGTGATGTGGTCGTAGCCCGGGGCGATGTCGGTGGTCAGCGGGCCGAGGGTGTAGAACGGCGCCTCGTCGCAGCATTCCAGCTGCTTGTCCATGTTCTCCTTGATCAGTTGCATGGGCACGTGGCCGGGGCCTTCGATCATCACCTGCACGTCGTGCTTCCAGGCGACCTTGGTCAGCTCGCCGAGGGTTTCCAGCTCGCCGAACTGGGCGGCGTCGTTGGCGTCGGCCACCGAGCCCGGGCGCAGGCCGTCGCCCAGCGAGAAGCTGACGTCGTAGGCCTTCATGATTTCGCAGATTTCCTCGAAGTGCGTATAGAGGAAGTTCTCCTGGTGGTGCGCCAGGCACCACTTGGCCATGATCGAGCCGCCGCGCGAGACGATGCCGGTGACACGCTTGGCGGTCAGCGGCACGTAGCGCAGCAGCACGCCGGCGTGGATGGTGAAGTAGTCCACGCCCTGCTCGGCCTGCTCGATCAGCGTGTCGCGGAAGATTTCCCAGTTCAGGTCCTCGGCGATGCCGCCGACCTTCTCCAGCGCCTGGTAGATGGGCACGGTGCCGATCGGCACCGGGCTGTTGCGCAGGATCCACTCGCGGGTCTCGTGGATGTGCTTGCCGGTGGACAGGTCCATCACCGTGTCGGCGCCCCAGCGGATGCCCCAGGTGAGCTTCTCCACTTCTTCCTCGATGGACGAGCCCAGGGCGCTGTTGCCGATGTTGCCGTTGATCTTCACCAGGAAGTTGCGGCCGATGATCATCGGCTCCAGTTCCGTGTGGTTGATGTTCGCCGGGATGATGGCGCGGCCGCGGGCGATCTCCTCGCGGACGAACTCGGCGGTGATCTCCTGCGGGATGCTGGCGCCGAAGCTCTGCCCCGGGTGCTGGTCCTTGAGCAGGCCGGCGGCGCGGGCCTCCTGCAGCTTCAGGTTCTCGCGGATGGCGATGTATTCCATCTCCGGGGTGATGATGCCCTGGCGCGCGTAGTGCATCTGCGTGACGTTCTTCCCGGCCTTGGCCCGGCGCGGGGTGCGCACGTGGGCGAAGCGCAGGGCGTCGAGGCTGGCGTCGGCCAGGCGGGCCTGGCCGAAGTCGGAGGTCAGGCCGGGGAGGATTTCGGTGTCGCCGCGCTCGTCGATCCAGCGCGAGCGCACGTCGGGCAGGCCCTTGCGCAGGTCGATGCGCACGGCCGGGTCGGTGTAGGGGCCGGAGGTGTCGTAGACGAACACCGGGGCGTTCTTCTCGCCGCCGAAGGCGGTGGGGGTGTCGGCCAGGGAAATTTCCCGCACCGGCACGCGGATGTCCGGGCGCGAGCCGGTCAGGTAGACCTTGCGCGAATTGGGAAAAGGCTGCGCCGACTGGCGATCGAGCTGTTCAAGGCGGGTGACGTTGTTCTTCTGGGTGCTCATCCTGGCTCTCCTGGATTGATTGTCGGGAGAACCTGGGTGACGCGGGAGCCGCAAGGCACTGCGGAGAAAGGACGCGTCCGGGGAGGGCTGGGGCCGGCCGGAAAGGCACTGGGGACGCGGACTTCTTGTTCCCTACGCGGGTGCTAACCCGATCAGGTTCAACGGGATCCGGAACTATCCGATCTCAGCCCCTCGCAATGGGGCACCCCGACAAGAACGTCCGCAGTCTAAACAAGAGTTCGGCGCTTGGCCAATGCCGCCGGGCCGAAAGTATCCGAAGCGACTTCGCGGTCACGCCCCGGCAACTACAATGCTGCAACGAATTGCCCGAAGATGGCGCCTTGACCGCCAATCGGGGCGACCGTAGCCTTGCCCCACCCGCACACTTTCTAGGACGAACGAATGCTGCGCAGACTCTCCCTGGCTGTCGCCGTGGCCGCCTCCACAGGTTTCGTCTGGGCAGCACAGCCCACGTCGAGCACCGCTCCGCTGCCGACCAAGACCGACCTGATCAGCGTCTACAAGGATGCCGTAGACAACAACGCCGACCTCGCCGCCGCCCAGGCCGACTACCTGGCGCGCAAGGAAGTCGTTCCCCAGGCGCGCTCCGGCCTGCTGCCGCAGATCAACGCCGGCGGCAGCCTGGGCACCAGCCGCACCTCGCTGGACACCCCGGACGTCACCCTCAACCGCAGCAGCCAGCTGGTCCAGGCCAGCCTCAGCCAGCCGCTGTTCCGCGCCGACCGCTGGTTCCAGCTCAAGGCCGCGGAAAACATCAGCGAACAGGCCCAGCTGGAGTTCTCCGCGACCCAGCAGCGGCTGATCCTGCAGACCGCCGAGACCTACTTCGGCGTGCTCCGCGCCCAGGACAACCTGGCCGCCAGCAAGGCCGAGGAAGCGGCCTTCAAGCGCCAGCTCGACCAGTCCAACGAACGCTTCGACGTCGGCCTGTCGGACAAGACCGACGTGCTCGAATCCCAGGCCGGCTACGACACCGCGCGGGCCAACCGGATCGTCGCCGAGCAGTCGGTGGAAGACGCCTTCCAGGCCCTGGTGACACTCACCAACCGCGACTACAGCGGCATCGAGGGCATCCTCCACTCGCTGCCGGTGGTGGTGCCGACGCCGAACGACGCCAAGGCCTGGGTGGATACCTCGGTGCAGCAGAACATCGCCCTGCAGGCCAGCAACTTCGCGGTCACCGCCGCCGAGGAAACCCTGCGCCAGCGCAAGGCCGGGCACCTGCCGACCGTGGATGCGGTGGTGCAGTACCAGAAGGGCGACAACGACGCGCTGGGCTTCACCAACGCCGACGGCAGCGTCCCGCACTACGGCAAGTGGGTGGACCAGACCAGCGTCGGCGTGCAGCTGAACATCCCGATCTACAGCGGCGGCCTGACCAGCTCCCAGGTGCGCGAGTCGTACCAGCGCCTGAACCAGAGCGAGCAGCTGCGCGAAAGCCAGCGCCGCCAGGTGGTGCAGGACGCGCGCAACCAGCACCGCGCGGTGAACACCGACGTGGAAACGGTGAAGGCGCGGCGCCAGGCGATCATCTCCAACCAGAGCTCGCTGGAAGCCACCGAGATCGGCTACCAGGTCGGCACCCGCAACATCGTCGACGTGCTCGACGCCCAGCGCCAGCTGTACAGCGCGGTGCGCGACTACAACAACAGCCGCTACGACTACATCCTCGACAACCTGCGCCTGAAGCAGACCGCCGGCACCCTCAGCCCGGCCGACCTGCAGGCCCTGGGCACCTACCTCAAGGCCGACTACAACCCGGACAAGGACTTCCTCCCGCCGGACCTGGCCAAGGCCGCCGAGCAGCAGCTGGAAAGCAGCAGCAAGGCGCGGACCCAGCAGTGAACGACAAGCCCGGCGAAAGCCGGGCTTGTTGTTTGCGGGGTGGACTCCGTCCGCTCCTACGCCACACCCCACACCATTTCCATGTAGGAGCGCGCCCTGCGCGCGAATCGCGGGCAGGGCCCGCTCCTACAGGTTACTGGGGAGTACGGTATTCCTCCTCCCCCGAGCGGACCTTGTCCGCGATAGCCGGACGTCCCGGCGCGGATCGCGGATGAGATCCGCTCCTACGCCACGCCACCCACGCCATTTCCATGTAGGAGCGCGCCCTGCGCGCGATTTCGCGGGCAGGGCCCGCTACAGGTTGCTGGGGAGCACGGTATTCCTCCTCCCCCGTAGGAGCGGACCTTGTCCGCGATAGCCGGATGTCCCGGCGCGGATCGCGGATGAGATCCGCTCCTACGCCACGCCACCCACGCCATTCCCATGCAGGGGCGTAGGGCGGATAACGTTCGACGTTATCCGCCGTTTGACCGGAGTCGAGGACCGCTCAAGGTCGACCTTGGCGTGGACGACCAGCACGGTTAGGCGGCGTATAACCGCGAACGGTTATACGCCCTACGTCAGTTCCTATAGTTCGGCTGGATGCGGTCCAGCATGCGCAGCAGCGCTTCCCAGGCCAGGTCGATGCCGTCCGGGTCGCTCAGTTCGCCCTCGGCCTGCGGCTGATGCGGTTCGTTGAACTGGCGCTCGGTGCGCCGGCACACCGCGTCCGGCGGGATCACCAGTTCGCCGCCAGCCTGGGCGGCGATCTGGATGTCGCAGGCCTTCTCCAGGTAGTACATGCGCAGGAACGCCTGCTTCACGCTCGCGCCCACGGTCAGCAGGCCGTGGTTGCGCAGGATCATCCCCAGGTGGTCGCCGAGGTCGCGCACCAGGCGCTGCTGCTCGTCGAACGATAGCGCGATGCCCTCGTAGTCGTGGTAGCCCAGGCGCCCGTAAAACTCCATGGACATCTGGTTCAGCGGCAGCAGCCCCGCGGCCTGGGCCGCCACCGCGCAACCGGCGCGGGTGTGGGTGTGCAGCACGCACTGGGCGTCCTCGCGGGCGGCATGGATGGCGCTGTGGATGACGAAGCCGGCCGGGTTGACCTTGTAGCGCGTCGGCGTCACCGGGTGGCCGGCCAGGTCGATCTTCACCAGGCTGGAGGCGCTGATCTCGTCGAACATCAGCCCGTAGGGGTTGATCAGGAAATGGTGCTCCGGTCCCGGAAGGCGCAGGGAAATGTGGGTGAAGATCAGGTCGCTCATGCGGAAATGGGCGATCAGCCGGTAGCAGGCGGCCAACTCCTCGCGCAGCTTCCACTCTTCGGCGGAGCAGGTTTCACGGGAAGGCATCGGGATGGTCATGCCGGGGTTCCTCTTGTTGTTCGAACAACAGGCTACAGGCGAAGAGCATGTGCGGGGCTCTTCGTAGGAGCGAGCTTGCTCGCGAACCGGGCGGGCACGGTGCCGGGTTTGGTTCGCGAGCAAGCTCGCTCCTACAGGGGGGACCGGCTCTTCGCTCTTGCCTGCAGCTTGTAGCTTGCAGCCGCTCCTGACCTATTGCGCCGCCCAGGCGTTGAAGCGCTCTTCCAGCTCCTCGCCATGGTCGGCCCAGAACTCGTCGTCCATGGCCAGGCCCACCTTGATGTTCGCCGGCGCGGTCGGCACCCAGCGCGCCAGGTCCTGCGGCAGGCGTTCGGCGGCCTGCTTGTTGGTCGGACCGTAGGGGATGTTGTGCACGTAGTCGACCTGAGCGTCGGCCTGGTTGGCGAAGGCGATGAAGCGCTTGGCCAGGTCGACGTGCTGCGAGCCCTTGATGATCGCCCAGTAGTCCATGCCGTACAGCGCGCCCGGCCAGACCAGGTCGAGGTTGCGCCCGCTCTTGTGAGCGTCGGCGATGCGCCCGGTGTAGCTGGTGGTCATCACCACGTCGCCGGCGGCGAGCCACTGCGGCGGCTGGGCGCCGGCTTCCCACCACTGGATCGACGGCTTGATCTGGTTGAGCTTGGCGAAGGCGCGGTCGACGCCGGCCTTGGTGGAGAGCACCTTGTACACGTCCGCCGGGGCGACGCCGTCGGCCATCAGGGCGAACTCAAGGTTGTACACCGCGCGCTTGCGCAGGCCGCGCTTGCCGGGGAATTTCTTCAGGTCCCAGAAGTCCTGCCAGCCGCTGGGCGCGGTCTTCAGCTTGTCGGCGTCGTAGGCGATGGCCACGCCCCACACCAGCGCGGCCGAACCGCACTCCTTGGCGGCGTTGGGCACCAGCTGGTCGGCGCCGCCCAGTTGCTTCCAGTCCAGCGGCACGAACATGCCCAGGTCGCAGTTGCGCGCCAGGTCCGGGCCCTCGATCTGCACCACGTCCCAGTCGGCGTGGCCGGTGTCGGTCATCACCTTGATGCGCGCCATCTCGCCGTTGTACTCGGCCTGGGTCAGGCGCGCCCCGCTGGCCTTGGCGAAGGGCTGGAAGAAGGCTACGTCCTGGGCCTTCTGCCCGGCGCCGCCATAGCCGACCACGACCATGGAATCCTGCGCCTGGGCGCTGCCGAGACCGAGTCCCAGGAGCAGCAGCAGGGGTTGCAAAGCGTTCTTGCGCGAAATCATCGAGCGGACCCTCTGTGGATGCGAACCGTGGCCACCGCGGTGGCACGGCGGAGGTGGGTTGGGCGTACCGGAACAACTCGCGGATGGAGGCGGCTGGCAGTCAGAGGCGAAGGGGCGCCGCGGCGTGGAGCGGCCGGCGCGGGTAGATACCGTGGGGTACGGTTCATGCGCATCTCCTCTTGTAGTTGTTGTGGAGTACGTCGCTGGGCACGCCTCGTCGGCGACGGGGCGTGGAAATGAAACTACCCAGTCACTTTTAAAAAAACAAGTTGATTTTTTACTGAAGGTAAATTTCCATGGAAATACGTTAGATGACCATCCGCCCACCAGGAGCCCCGCCGTGTCCGACGTCATCCACTTCCAGAAGTCCGCCCTGCAGTTCCAGCCCTACGCCGGCCAGGCGCCGGAGAACGCCGCCATCTGCCGCCTGGTCGGCCCGGCCGACAGCCAGACCATGGGCGCCGGCCTGGCCCGCTTCGACGGCTGCTCCATCGAGTGGACGGTGCTCTACGACGAGTTGATCGTGGTGCTGGAAGGCCACTTCCGCCTGCGCCTGGGCGAGCGCGTCATCGAGGCCGCGCCGGGCGACGTGATCTGGGTGCCGGAGCGCACGCCGCTGGCCTACGAGGGCGAAAAGGCCTGTGTGTTCTACGCCCTCTACCCGGTCGACTGGCAGGCCCGCAACGCCTGAGCCCCCCCGCAGAACAACAAGAAAGGACGACGTCCGTGAGCCATGCCTTCCCGCACCTGTTCAGCCCGCTGCAAATCCGTGGCAAGCGCCTGAAGAACCGCATCATGTCCACCGGGCACGACACCTCCATGCCCACCGACAACCTGGTCAACGACCAACTGGTGGCCTACCACCAGGCCCGCGCCAAGGGCGGCGTGGGGCTGATCGTGATGCAGGTGGCGGGAGTGCACGACAGCGCCCGCTACACCTCCCACGTGCTGATGGCCACCGACGACGCCTGCATCCCCGGCTACCGCCGCGTCGCCGAGGCCTGCCATGCCGAGGGCACCCTGGTGCTGTCGCAGATCTTCCACCCCGGGCGCGAGATCATGGAGTCCAGCGACGGCCTGCTGGCGGTGGCCTACTCCGCCTCGGCCTCGCCGAATGAGCGCTTCCGCGTGATGCCGCGCGAGCTGGACCAGCGCATGATCGACGAGATAGTCGCCGGCTATGCCGCCGCCGCGCGGCGCCTGCACCAGGCCGGGCTGGACGGCGTGGAAGTGGTGGCCAGCCACGGCTACCTGCCGGCGCAGTTCCTCAACCCGCGGGTGAACCACCGCACGGACGGCTACAACGGCGACCTCGACGCGCGCCTGCGCTTCACCCGCGAAGTGATCGCCGCGGTGCGCGCGGCCACGGCCGAGGACTTCATCGTCGGCCTGCGTATCTCCGCCGACGAGCGCGACCCCGAGGGCCTGACCGAGGACGAATCGCTGCAGGCCGTGCAGTCTCTGCAGGGCGAACTGGACTACGTGCACATAGTCGCCGGCACCTCCGCTTCCCTCGGCGGCGCCATCCACATCGTCCCGCCGATGGCCATCGAGGCCGCCTACCTGGCCAACAATGCGGCGACCTTCAAGGCGCGCCTGGACATCCCGCTGTTCGTCACCGGGCGCATCAACCAGCCGCAGGAGGCCGAGCTGATCATCGCCCGCGGCCAGGCCGACGTGTGCGGCATGACCCGCGCGCTGATCTGCGACCCGCAGATGCCGAACAAGACCGAGACCGGCCACGTCGAGGACGTGCGCGCCTGCATCGCCTGCAATCAGGCATGCATCGGCCACTTCCACCGCGGCTACCCGATCTCCTGCATCCAGCACCCGGAGACCGGCCGCGAGCTGCAGTACGGGCACATCGAGCCGGCCACCCAACGCAAGCGCGTGCTGGTGGCCGGCGGCGGCCCGGCGGGCATGAAGGCCGCGGCGGTGGCGGCCCAGCGCGGCCATGAGGTCATCCTCTGCGAGGCCGGCGCGCAGCTCGGCGGCCAGGTCAACCTGGCGCAACTGCTGCCGCGCCGCGCCGAATTCGGCGGCGCCTCCACCAACCTGCAGCGCGAAATGCAGCTGGCCGGCGTGGAAGTGCGGCGCAACACTCGCGTCGACCGCGCCCTGGTGGAAGCCGAGAAGCCCGACCTGGTGATAGTCGCCACCGGCGCCAAGCCCTACTGGCCGCCCTTCGAGCGCGGCGGCGAACTGCAGGTGGTGGACGCCTGGCAGGTGCTGCGCGGCGAGGTGCAGGTCGGCCGCTCGGTGCTGGTCACCGACTGGCGCTGCGACTGGATCGCCCCGGGCATCGCCGAGCAGCTGGTGCGCGCCGGCCACCAGGTGCGCCTGGCGGTGAACGGCACCCACGCCGGCGAGAACCTGCCGCTCTACGTGCGCGACCACCTGGCCGGCGAATTGCACCGCCTGGGCATCGAGATCACCCCCTACGCGCGGCTGTACGGCTGCGACGACAGCAGCGTCTACCTGCAGCACAGCGCCAGCGGCGAACCGATGATCTTCGAAGGCATCGACACCCTGGTGCTGTGCCAGGGCCACCAGCCGGTGGACGACCTGGCCGCCGAGCTGGAAGGCCTGGTGGAATTCCGCCGCATCGGCGACTGCCTGGCCCCGCGCACGGCCGAAGAAGCGATCTACGAAGGCCTCAAGGCAGCCTGGGCAATCTGAGTCGCTGGGGCGGACGTAGGGCGGATAACCGTTCGCGGTTATCCGCCGCTTGGCCTTGGCCAGCGCGCGCTCGGAGCCGAACCCGAAACCGCCCCGTCCCACGCCAAGTCCAACAACAGCGTCCGCGGCAAGCGAGGTGTAGCTGCGTACAACCGCGAGCGGTTGTACGCCCTACGCGACCCACAGGCGCGGCGCATTGTTTAGAATGCCCCACGACCGACTCGCCAGGACCCGTGCCGCATGAGCCCGAAAGCCCCGCAGCAAGCCCCCGCCAGCGCCGAAGCGCAGTTCCTCGGCACGCGCATTCGCGGCCTGCGCAAGCGGCGCGGCATGACCCTGGCCGAGCTGGCCGAGCAGAGCAAGCTCACCGCCGGCTACATCAGCCAGTTGGAACGCAACCTGGCCTACCCGTCGATCCCGGCGCTGTTCAACATCGCCCGCAGCCTGGGCGTGACCATCCAGTGGTTCTTCGCCAGCGAGGTGCAGGCCGACCCGGCCGACGCCGGTTACGTGGTGCGGCGCAATGCGCGCACCAGCGTGCACTACGAGGACGGCATCGTCGACGAACTGCTCAGCCCGCAACCCACCCGCCAGCTGGAAATCCTCCACTCACGCTTCCCGCCCGGCACCTACAGCCAGCAGAGCTACAGCCACGAGGGCGAGGAAGCCGGCTACCTGCTCAGCGGCACCTTCGAGTTGTGGGTGGGCGAGCGGTATTTCCTGCTCAACGAAGGCGACAGCTTCAGCTACTCCAGCCAGGAGCCGCACCGCTACGGCAACCCCGGGGACGTGGATGCGGTGGTGCTTTGGGTGATTACGCCGCCGACGTTCTGATCCTCAGCGTAGGGCGTATAACCGTTCGCGGTTATACGCCGCCTGACCGTACGGGCCGTCCACGCCAAGGTCAGCCCTGGAGCCGCCTGGGGCCACGGTCAAACGGCGGATAACGTCGAACGTTATCCGCCCTACCCCAACAACCGCGCCAGACCGTCGAGCAGCCGCCGCAACGCCCCCTGATTGGCCTTCAGCACCCCCAACCCAGCCTCAGCCATGCGCTGCGCCACCGCCGGCTCATCCCACAACTGCCCCACCGCCACCGCCAGCGTCGGCGCATCCAGCACCTCGCGCAGGGCGCCGACCTCGCGCAGTTGCGCGGCGATCTCGAGGAAGTTGAACAGCTGCGGCCCGGACAGCACTGGCTTGCCCAGCGCCGCCGGCTCCAGCAGGTTGTGCCCGCCGTTGGGCACCAGGCTGCCGCCGACGAAGGCGACGTCGGCCAGCGCGTAGAGGAACAGCAGTTCGCCCATGGTGTCGCCGAGCAGCACCTGGGTGGCGGCCTGCACCGGCTCGCCGCCGGAGCGGCGCAGCGTAGCGAAGCCCTCGCGGCGGCACAGTTCGAACATGCCGTCGAAGCGTTCCGGGTGGCGCGGCACCAGGATCAGCAGAGCGTCCGGGTGCGTTTCCAGCAGCTTGCGGTGGGCGGCGAGAACGATCTCGTCTTCCCCGGCATGGGTGCTGGCGGCGATCCACACCGGCCGGCCCTCGGCCTGCCAGTCGTGGCGCAGGGCCGCGGCGCGGGCGAGCAGTTCGGCGTCGATGCTCAGGTCGAACTTGATCGAGCCGGTCACGCTCACGCACTCCGGGCGCGCGCCCAGGCGGCGGAAGCGCTCGGCCTCAGCCTCGGTCTGCACCGCCAGCCAGCTCATCTCGCCGAGCATCGGCCGCGTCAGCCCCTCGAAACGCGCGTAGCCGCGGGCCGAGCGCTCGGACAGGCGCGCATTGGCCAACGCCACCGGGATGCCGCGGCGGGCGCACTGGTGGATGTGGTTGGGCCACAGCTCGGTTTCCATGATCACCGCCAGGCGCGGCTTCACCCGGTCGAGGAAGCGCGCCGCGGCCCAGGGCAGGTCGTAGGGCAGGTAGCAGTGCTGGACGCTGTCGCCGAACAGCGCGCGGATACGCTCGGAGCCGGTCGGCGTCATGCAGGTGACGGTGATCGGCAGCTGTGGATAACGCTGCTGCAGGGCGCGGATCATCGGCGCCGCGGCGATGCTCTCGCCCACCGACACGGCGTGCACCCAGATGCCGCCCGGCTGCATCGCCGGCAGGCCGAAGGAAAAGCGCTCGCCGATGCGCCGGGCATAGGCCGGCGCCTTGCGCGAACGCAGGAACAGGCGCAGCGCGACCAGCGGCAGGCCCAGGTGGAACAGCAGGGTATAGAGAGTCCGGTTCATGGCGGCGGAGAGTAGCAAATAACGCCGGGGGTTCGCCTGGCGCCTACCTTGCCGACAGGCTCTTCGTAGGATGGTGTTGAGCGAAGCGATACCCATCACCATGGTCCGATGGGTATCGCAAGCTCAACCCATCCTACGAGAAGCCGTGCCCGCCCGCGGGGTAGGAGCGGATTCATCCGCGATCATGAACCACCACAATGGCGCGGGGCGAGCCATCGCGGACGGAGTCCGCTCCTACAGTCGTGCGTCCTATTCCTTCAGGTGTTCGGCGAAGCAGTCGCCCAGCCACTGCGCCGCCGGGCCCAGGGGCTCGTCGCGGCGCCAGACCAGCTCCACCACCAGCGGCGGCGGCGTCCAGTCGCTGGCCAGCTCCACCAGCAGCGGCTGGTAGGCCGGGTACTGCGCCACGTGGCGCGGCAGCCAGGCCCAGCCGAGGTCGCGCATCAGCAGTTCGGCCATGGCGTAGAAGCTGTCGGCGCGCCACACCAGCGGGCTGATCTGCTCGCCGCCGGGATAGTGGCTGTCCTGCGGCGCCATCAGCAGCTGGCGGTGCCGCGCCAGTTCGCGGCGGTCGGCGTAGTCCAGGCTGGCCAGGACGTGGCCGGCGCCGCACACGGTGACCATCTCGATGGTGCCCAGGTGCTGGCGCTCCAGTTCGTCCGGCATGCCCTCGTGGTGGAACAGCAGGCCGAGGTCGGCGCGGCGCTCCAGCAGCTTGCGCGCCACGTCGCCCTGGGCGCCGCTGGCCAGTTGCACCTCCAGGGTGGGGAAGGCCCGGGCCAGCGCCTGCAGGCCGGAAAGCACCGGTTGGTAGGGCATGGCCTCGTCCTGGGCCAGGCGCAGGCGCGCCTCCTCGCCGCGCACCAGGGCCATCGCCCGGCTTTCCAGGCGCTGGCACTGGCGCAGCACCTCGCGCGCCTCGTCGAGCAGCGCCCTGCCCTCCTGGGTCAGCACCGGCTGGCGGCCGCTGCTGCGGTCGAACAGGCTCACGCCCAGGTCGCTCTCCAGCAGCGCGATGGACGAGCTGACCGCCGACTGCACGCGCTGGAGCTGGCGCGCCGCCGCCGAGAAGGAAGATTGATCGGCGACGCTGACGAAGAGTCGCAACTGGTCCAGGTTCCACTGCATAGCCTATCTCCCTTTCAGATAGGTAATGACTTTATCCCATCGCCAGGAACACTAGAATGTCGCTATTCGCAACATCGGCCGCCCGCCCGGCCGCTCCTGGGGAGGACTGAACATGCCCGGCTATCTCTATCTCGCCATCGCCATCGTCGCCGAAGTCATCGCCACCGCTTCGCTGAAGTCGGTGAAAGGCCTGTCCACGCCCCTGCCCCTGCTGCTGGTGATCGTCGGCTACGCCATCTCCTTCTGGATGCTCACCCTGGTGGTGCGCAGCATCCCGGTGGGCATCGCCTACGCCATCTGGGCCGGCCTGGGCATCGTGCTGGTCAGCGTCGCCGCGCTGGTGCTCTACCAGCAGAAACTCGACGCCCCGGCGCTGCTGGGCATGGGCCTGATCGTCAGCGGCGTGGTGGTGATCCAGCTGTTCTCCGGCAGCGTCAGCCACTGAGCCACAGCCCCCTCGGTTATACTGCGCGCTTCGTTTCACGCGAGGCGCGCCCTTCCATGACCCAACCCCTGAGCACCGACATCCTGGTCGTCGGCGGCGGCATCGCCGGCCTCTGGCTGAATGCCCGCCTGCGCCGCGCCGGCTATTCCACCGTGCTGGTGGAGAACGCCGCGCTCGGCGGCGTGCAGAGCATGCGCTCGCAGGGGATCATCCACGGCGGCACCAAGTACGCCCTGCACGGCGCGCTGACCGGCGCCTCGGAAGCCATCGCCGACATGCCCTCGCTGTGGCGCCAGTGCCTGGCCGGCGACGGCGAGCTGGACCTGCGCGGCGTGCGCGTGCTCTCCGACGCCCACTACCTGTGGTCGCCGGGCGGCCTGGCCGGCAACCTCACCAGTTTCTTCGCCAGCAAGGCGGTGCGCAGCCGCGTCGCCCAGGTGAAGGGCGACGAACTGCCGCCGGCGCTGCAGGACAAGGCCTTCAAGGGCAAGGCCTACCGCCTCTCCGAACTGGTGCTTGACGTGCCCAGCCTGGTCGCCCACCTGGCGGTGCTGGGCGGCGACGGCCTGCTGGCCGGGGAACGCATCGAGCCGCTGCGCGAAGGCGACGAGCTGGTCGGCCTGCGCGTCGACGGCCGAGACATCCGCGCCCAGCGCGTGGTGCTGGCCGCCGGCGCCGGCAACGAGGCGCTGCTGCGCGCACTCGGCCTGGAGCAACCGGCCATGCAGCGCCGCCCGCTGCACATGGTGCTGCTCAAGGCGCCGACGCTGAAGCCGCTGTACGCCCACTGCGTCGGCGGCGGGCCCAAGCCGCGGGTCACCGTGACCACCCACCCGGCCGCCGACGGCCAGTGGGTGTGGTACCTGGGCGGCGACATCGCCGAAGCCGAGGGCGTGGCCCGCAGCGAAGCCGAGCAGATCGCCGAGGCCCAGCGCGAGCTGCGCAAGCTGCTGCCCTGGGTCGACCTCTCCGCCGCGCGCTGGGCCACCCTGCGGGTGGACCGCGCCGAGCCGGCGCAATCCGGCCTGCTGCGCCCGGACAGCGCCTTCCTCGCCGACCAGGGCCGCCTGCTGGTGGGCTGGCCGACCAAGCTGGCGCTGGCGCCGAACTTCGCCGACCGCGTCTTCGAGGCCCTGGACCGCGACGGCATCCGCCCCGCCGCCGGGCAGGCGTTGCCGGAGCTGCCGCGCCCGCCCCTGGCCCGCCCGGTATGGGAGGAGCTGCTGCCATGAGCGGCCTGCACGCACTGCATCGCCCGCTGGGCCGCACCGGCCTGAACGTCTCGCCGCTGGGCCTGGGCACCGTCAAGCTGGGCCGCGACCAGGGCGTGAAATACCCCAGCGGTTTCCGCATCCCCGACGACCGCGAGGCCGCCGACCTGCTGGCGCTGGCCCGCGAGCTGGGCATCAACCTGATCGACACCGCGCCGGCCTATGGCCGCAGCGAGGAGCGCCTCGGCCCGCTGCTGCGCGGCCAGCGCCAGGACTGGGTGATCGTCAGCAAGACCGGCGAGGAATTCGAAAACGGCCAGTCGCGCTTCGACTTCAGCGCCGCCCACACCCGCCTGTCGGTGGAGCGCAGCCTGCGCCGCCTGGAGACCGACTACATCGACCTGGTGCTGGTGCACTCCGACGGCAACGACCTGCACGTCCTGCAGCACACCGAGGTCTACGAGACCCTCGAACGGCTCAAGCAGGAAGGCCTGATCCGCGGCTTCGGCTTCTCCGGCAAGACCGTCGATGGCGGCCTGCTGGCGCTGCAGCGCGGCGACTGCGCCATGGTCACCTACAACCTCAACGAACAGGCCGAGAAAGCGGTGATCGACCATGCCCTGGCGCACCGCCGCGGCATCCTGGTGAAGAAGGCCCTGGCCAGCGGCCATGCCTGCCTGGGCGAGGGCCAGGACCCCGTGCGCGCCAGCTTCGAACTGGTGTTCGGCCACCCCGGGGTGGGCGCGGCCATCGTCGGCACCATCGACCCGCAGCACCTGCGGCACAACGTCGCGCTGGCAGCCGAAGTCCTCGGCGGCTGAGCCCTGGCGGCCGAATCCGGCGGCGCCACGACCGTTGATCGGCAGTCACCCAAGGTTGACACAAAGGGCGCATTCCTGTGCCATGCTCAGACTCCGCGGTGAAAAACCGCGGCACGTAAAATTGCCGCCAAAAGCTCGCTGACAGGGAAAACATCCGAAAACAGAGCGCCTTTCAGGGCTAACCTCGAAATAATCGAGGGTTTTCGAAGTTCGCCGTCAACGCCGTAGCCACTGGCAACCCGGAACGATCGGCCAGGCCGCCCACCCTGAAGGCGGCCCGATGCGCCCTGTACGACGAGGACCGCCCATGCCCCGTACGCTCGCCCGCAAGGACCCGACCGCCTTCAAGACCCTGCCGTTGCTGGTCGAGGCCAACCCCGACAGCCTGGTCTACCAGGGCCTCGGCCTGCCGCTGAATTTCTCCCAGGTCCTGGAGCGCCGCCGCCCGGTCGAGGTGGCCGATACCCAGCGCTTCACCGCCGAGCTGGCCAACCTGGGCGTGTCGGTGCGCCTGACGCTCAACTGGCAGGGCCGCGACTACTGGGTGCTGGTGCGCCAGCAGCGCGCCGACCGCGGCGACACCGTGCTCAAGCTGATTTCCGGCTACGTGCCGTCCCACGAACTGAACCTGCCGCTGCTCACCGCCATCCAGGAAGTGGCCGAAGAATGCCTGGTAGAAACCGCCGACGGCTGGCTGGGCGGGCGCTTCGGCGACACCTGGCTGCCGACGCCCTACCAGGGCACCCTGCGCTACCGCGAGGCCAGCCACTTCTCGCTGACGCCGCTGTCCGGCGCCGCGCGCCCGGTGCAGGCCGGCGCCCTGCGTCTGCTTGAGCGCCCGCAAGCCTACGTGCACCTGCCCACCGCTTCGCTGCAGCTGGTCTACGACCTGCGCATGGAGCTGCCCAAGGACGTGCGCGACGTCAGCCTGTTCCACGTCGACGAGCGCCTGGAAAGCGGCCCCCTGGTGGCCCGCCTGGACCGCCGCCGCCCGGACCTGTACCTGCTGCCGCTGGAACACGGCCAGCCCACCGACGCGCTCTTCACCCTGCGCAAGGGCGAGCTGGTGAAGGCTGCGACCCGTGGTATCTGGCTGTCGGAAAGCTTCGCCGAACAGGATGGCTGGCTGGTGCGCGACGAACGCATCCGCTTCCGCGACTGGCTCGACAGCCTGCCGCCGGCCAACGGCAATTCCGGCAAGGGCCGGCGCACGGCCTGAAATCCGCACCTACGCCCCCGGCAAACACAACCCCCGTAGGATGGGTTGAGCGAAGCGATACCCATCGCCACGACCGCATGGGTTTCGCAAGCTCAACCCATCCTACGAAGAGCACTGCGCGTGCGTACGCCCCCGACCTGTAGGAGCAGGCCCTGCCTGCGAATCGCGCGCAGGGCGCGCTCCTACATGTGAACGGCTGCTCCGGTCACTTCAACTGGCTGGAGGTTTTACCCAGCAAGCGGCGCGCCACGATCAGCAGCTGGATCTGCTGGGTGCCTTCGAAGATGTCGAGGATCTTCGAGTCCCGCGCCCATTTCTCCAGCAGTTCGTCCTCGCCGTAACCCAGGGCGCCGGCCAGTTCCACGCATTTCAGGGTGACCTCGTTGGCCACGCGCCCGGCCTTGGCCTTGGCGATGGAAGCTTCCTTGGAGTTGGGCTGGCGGTTGTCGGCCATCCACGCGGCCTTCAGCGTCAGCAGGCGCGCCGCTTCCCATTCGGCCTCCAGGCGGTACAGGGTCGCCTCGGCATGGCTGACGGAGAGCAGCGGCTTGGCGTAGTCGAAACGGCACCCGGCCTTCTTCAGCAATTCGCGGGCGCGGTCCAGCGAGGCCTTGGCCACACCCACGGCCATGGCGGCCACCAGCGGGCGCGTGTTGTCGAAGGTCTCCATTACGCCGGCGAAGCCCTTCTGCACATCGATCTCGGCATTGCCCAGCAGGTTCGCCGCCGGCACCCGGCAATCGCTGAAGCTGATGGAGGCGGTATCCGAGGCCTTGATCCCGAGTTTCTTCTCCAGGCGGGTGACGGTCATGCCGGGGGTGCCCTTCTCCACCACGAAGGACTTGATCGCCGCGCGGCCCAGGCCACGGTCCAGGGTGGCCCAGACCACCACCGCGTCGGCGCGGGCGCCGGAGGTGACGAAGATCTTCTCGCCGTTGAGCACGTAGTGGTCGCCGTCCTTGCTCGCCGTGGCGCGGATCGCCGCCGAGTCCGAGCCGCAGCCCGGTTCGGTGATGGCCATGGCCGCCCAGGTGCCGCCGAAGCGCTTGAGCTGTTCGTCATTGGCCACCGCGGCGATGGCGGCGTTGCCCAGGCCCTGGCGCGGCATGGCCAGCAGCAGGCCGACGTCGCCCCAGCACATTTCCATCACACCCAGGCAGGCGGAGAGGTTGCCGCCGTTCTTCACGCCCTCCTCCGCCGCGGCGCCCTTGCGCTTGCTGGCCGAGGTGGCGCCAACCGCATCCGGCGAGCCGGCGTTCATGCCGTCCAGCAGCGCGGCCAGCAGGTCCAGTTCCTTGGGGTAGGCGTGCTCGGCCTTGTCGTATTTACGCGAGATCGGCCGCAGGTAGTTTTCCGCCACCTGGTGCGCCTGGTTGACCAGGCCACGGAATTTCTTCGGGGTTTCCAGGTACATGCAGGCGCTCCTCAGAGGTGCAGGCCGCCGGCCATCACGGCCACGGCGCGCAGGTCGCGGTACCAGCGCTCGGCTGGGTGTTCCTTGGTGAAGCCGTGGCCGCCGAGCAGCTGCACGGCGTCGGTACCGATCTTCATGGCCTTTTCCGCGCAGAGCAGGCGCGCCAGGTAGGCCTCGCGATGGAACGGCTGGCCGCGCTCGGCCAGGGCGCAGGCGCGCCAGGTCATCAGGCGCATGGCGTCCAGCTCGATGGCGATGTCGGCGACCATGAAGGCTACGCCCTGGCGGTGGCTGATGGGTTCGCCGAAGGCCTCGCGCTCGTTGCAGTAGCCGGTCACGTAGTCCAGCGCCGCCTGGGCAGTGCCCAGGGCCAGGGCGCACCAGGCCAGGCCGCTGAGGTCGAGGAAGGCCTGGTAGTCGAATTTCTCCGCAGCCAGGCGCCGTTCGGCGGCCACCTTCACGCTCTTCAGGCGGATGCGCGCGGTGCCGGCGGCTTTTAGGCCCATGGCCGGTTCCGGACGGCGTTCCACGCCCCTGGCGGCGGCATCGACCAGGAACAGCGCCGGGCCGTCGGCAGTCTGTGCGGCGACCAGCAACTGGCTGGCGTCCAGGCCGCGCACCACCAGGCACTTCTCGCCGGACAGCAGGTAATGGCGGCCGCGCTTGCGCGCCTGGGTCTTCAGTTGCGCGGCGTCGGCCAGCAGCTGCGGTTCGCCGACGGCGATGCCGATCAGCGGCGGGCCGTCCTCGCCGACGAACGCCGGCAGCCACTGCGCCTGCTGCTGCGGGCTGGCCCAGCGGCGGATGCAGTTGGCCGCCGACAGCGGCACCAGCAGCGCGGCGGCCAGGCTCAGGTCACCGCGGGCCAGGGCTTCGGCGATCAGCGCGTTGGTCAGCACGGTGCGCTCACCGGCCATGCCGCCGTGCACTTCGTTCACCCCGTAGTAGGCCAGGCCCAGTTCCAGGGCCTGGTTGAGCAGTTCGGCGGGCACCCCGGCGTTGGCGTCGGCATCGTGGGCGGCCGGGCGCAGCACCTCGGCGGCGAAGCCTTCGAGCATTTCCACCAGCATCTGCTGTTCGTCGGACAGCGACAGGTCGAAGAGCCCGTCCGGGTCGACCTTGCGCGGCGCCTTGAGCTGCTTGGCAGCGCGCTGGCTGGCCATGCGGAAGCCGGTGCGACTGCCGGTGTAGAGCAGTTTCTCGAAGGGTTTGCGCAGTTTCAGGCGGTCCGGCCAGTCGGCCTGGGCCACCCGGTTGAGCACGGCCAGGGCGCGGCCCTGCACGTCGGTGGTCATGGCATCTCGCTCCACGCGGGGATGGGATGCCGGGATCATGCGCCGGGAAGCGGCGGGGGGACCATGACCGCTTTGCCGGGACGCGCTGGCACGACGGTCACTGGGAACGTAGGGCGTACAACCGTTCGCGGTTGTACGCCGTTACACCCAGGCACATCGGCGGCTCCGAGGTCGAGCCCGGAGCACTCTGGGGTCCAACATGGGGGTCGGCCGGAGCGCCTGAGTCTGGCACGGCTGGTGAGGGGCGCTTCGAGTTTGGCAGCGAGCAGGGGTCAGCCGAGGTCAGGCGGCGTATAACCGCGAACGGTTATACGCCCTACGCCCAGGGAATATCGGCGTCAGCGCTTCTGGCGGATCTTTTCGACGATGGCGGTGGTGGAGCTGTTCGGCACCAGGCCGAGCACGCGCACTTCGCCGCCGTAGCCGGCGACTATGTCGGCGCCGACCACCTGGTCGACGGAGTAGTCGCCGCCCTTGACCAGCACGTCCGGGCGCACCTGGGCGAGCAGGCGTTCGGGGGTGTCTTCGCTGAAGCTCACCACCCAGTCCACCGCGCCGAGGCCGGCGAGCACCGCCATGCGCCGGTCGACGCTGTTGATCGGCCGGCCCGGGCCTTTCAGGCGGCACACCGAGGCGTCGTCGTTGACCGCCACGATCAGCCGGTCGCCCTGGGCGCGGGCCTGTTCCAGGTAGCTGACGTGGCCGGCGTGGAGGATGTCGAAGCAACCGTTGGTGAAGACGATCTTCTCGCCGTGGGCGCGGGCGTCCTCGATGGCCAGCAGCAGTTGCTCCAGGCCCAGCACGCCGCGCTCGGAGCCCTGCTCGCGCTGCACCGCGCGGCGCAGTTCGGGGGCGCTGATGGCCGCGGTGCCGAGCTTGCCGACCACGATGCCGGCGGCCAGGTTGGCCAGGGCCACGGCCTGCGGCAGGTCCTCGCCGGCGGCCAGGGCGCCGGCCAGGGTGGAGATCACGGTGTCGCCGGCGCCGGTGACGTCGAACACCTCGCGGGCGCGGGCCGGCAGGTGCAACGCCGGGTGGCCGGGGCGCAGCAGAGTCATGCCGTGCTCGCCGCGGGTCACCAGCAGAGCGCCCAGGTCCAGGTCGCCAAGCAGCTTCAGGCCCTTGGCCACCAGTTCGTTCTCATCCTGGCAGCGGCCGACGATGGCTTCGAATTCAGAGAGGTTCGGGGTGATCAGGCTGGCGCCGCGGTAGATGGAGAAGTCCTTGCCCTTGGGGTCGGCCAGCACCGGGATGTTGCGCTTGCGCGCGGCCTGGATCAGCGCCTGGTGGTTCTTCAGCGCGCCCTTGCCGTAGTCCGACAGCACCAGCACGCGGACCTGGTCCAGCAGCGCCTCGGTCTCGCGGGCCAGGGCCTCGGCGTCAGTCCTGAAGGGTTCCTCGAAGTCCACCCGCAACAACTGTTGATGCCGGCTCATGACGCGCAGCTTGACGATGGTCGGCTGCCCGGCGATGCGCTGGAAGCGGGTGGTCACGCCCACTGCGCCGAGGCTGTCGGCCAGGCTGGCGGCGGCCTCGTCCTCGCCGGTGACGCCGACCAGGAAGGCCGGGGCGCCCAGGGCGGCCAGGTTCAGCGCGACGTTGGCCGCGCCGCCGGGGCGGTCCTCATGCTGCTCGACCCGCACCACCGGCACCGGAGCCTCGGGCGAGATGCGCGAGGTCGCGCCGTGCCAGTAGCGGTCGAGCATCACGTCGCCGACCACCAGCACAGGGGCCTGATCGAAACGGGGCATGGTCAGTTTCATGGGAACTCCGCAGGTCGAAATCGCCGCGGATAATACCATAGCCGCTCGCCCGGCCTCGCGCCGGACGCCGGTCGTTCAGCGCAGCGGACGCACCCAGAACAGCTCGTGGCGACGCACCGCCTTGCGGAAGAATTCGTCCTCGCCGAAGGCCGGCCAGCGGCGCCCGGCCAGGGCCCGCTGGATCAGCCGGCGCAGGCGTTTCTTGGCCGGCAAAGGGACTGTCAGGTCGTGCTGCATGGCCAGGGCCTGGGCCTTGTCGAGGCGCATGGCGGCGTCCAGCGTCGGGCTCCACAGGGCGTCGGCCGGCAGCGGCTCGATGCACGGCGGCAGCGCCACCCCGCCTTCGGCCGGGCCCATGGGCCAGCGGTCGTTGTCGTGCAGGTGGTTGGCGTAAAACAGCAGGGTCTGCGGCTTCCAGGCGCTGCGTTCGATCGCCTCGCACAGCGCGCGCGTGGCGTGCACGTGGTCGGCGTGGGGGTCCAGTTGCGGGTGCGGGGTGACCAGCACTTCGGGGCGGAAGTGCTCCAGCAGCGCCGCCAGGTCAGCCACCAGGTTGTTCCAGCTGGGCACGCCGTCGGCGTCGGCCGGCAGCTGCAGCGGGTTGTGCCGGCGCAGGTCGCGGACGTCGCTCTCGCCGGACTCCCGCGAGCCGAAGCCCTTGTCCGGTTCGCCGCACATCGCCGGCAGTTGCAGGCAGTAGTAGCCCAGTTGCACGCAGCGGCTGGCCGGCACCCCGCCCCACAGCGGCACGGCCAGGCTGTCCCAGGTGCGCAGGCGGCCCTTCAGGCGCGCCGCGGCGGCCTTGTCCAGGCCCAGGCGCTGGTAGTGTTCGGCCTCGATCTCGCCCTGGGTGAGGGTGACGATGCTGGCCTCGGCGGCGCGGCTGTACAGGCCGAAGGCGGCCAGTTCGGCGTCGTCGGCGTGGGGTGCGATCACCATCAGCCGGCGCTCGGCATAGTCCGGGTTGTGGAAGGCGTGCAGGGTGCCCTGGCTGTCGAGGCGGCAATGACGGCCGCGGATGCGCAGGTGCCCGCCGCGCAGGGCCGCGCCCTGGCCGGACAGGTTGAGGTAGCGCACGCCGTTCACGCCGCGCTCGAAGTCCTGGCGATCGATGCCCTCGCTGCCTTCGATCAGCACCTGCGGGTCGAGCCAGCGTCCCAGCCAGTTGGCCTTGACGCGGATCTGCAGCAGCAGCGTCTCGTAGCCCTCGGGCAGCGCATCGGTGGCGACGTGCAAACCATGCGGGCCGAGGGCAGCCGGCAGGCTCAACTGGCCTTCCGGGAAGTCGTAGCGGTAGTCGTCGCGCGGCGAGTAGAACAGGTGGTCGGCGAACCAGGCCTCGTGGGCCACCCAGCTCAGCAGCACGGCCAGGGGTACGCTCCACCAGGGGGCGAACACGCCGAGGGCGAGCAGCGCCAGCAGCGCGACCAGCAGCACCAGGCGCTTCTTGCGGCGGTGTTCCTTGAGCAGTTGCTGCTTGCGGGCGCTCATGGGCGTTCTCCGGGGAGGGGACCTATTGCCTTGTGGATGCAGGAGCGAGCTTGCTCGCGAATGAGTCCGCTGCGGAATCTGTTCGCGAGCAAGCTCGCTCCTACGAAGAGCATTTCGAGCATTTACACCTGGAACACCGGCACCCGGTGGCACCAGCGGTCCTTGTATTCGCGGTCGGCGCGGCCGAAGGAATAGCGTAGCGGCTTGCCCAGCGCCTCGGCCTCGGCCCAGGCCTGCTGGGTGTTGACGTGGGTGAGCACGCTGCCAGGGCTGAACTCGCGGTTCTCCGGGGCCACGCCGCCGTTGATGTATTCGACGCTGATCCACTTCGGCGACTCGACGCGGTAGAGGATCTGGATCGCCACCGGCTCGCCGTCCAGGCGCACCAGCGAGCCGCGCATGAATTCGCGCATCAGCTCCAGCACCTCGGCCAGGCGCGCCTTGCCCGGCACCTCGAAGCCCCAGCGGCGCTGGAACAGCTCGGCGTAGATGCGCGCCTGCTCGGCCGGGCTCAGTTCGTCCATCGGTTGCAGCACGCCGCCCGCCTCTTCCAGCAGGCGCAGCTCACGGCGCTGGTTGTAGCGGAACTTCTTCGAGAAGTCCGCCGGCGCGCGGTTCAGCGCCAGCTCCTCATCCTGCCGGCGGGCGTCGGTCACCTGCTGGTGGTTCAACTCGGACAGGTAGCGCACCCGGTGGCGCAGGGCGATCCGCGCATCCTCGGCGACCGGCAGGATGACCTCGGCATTGCCCAGGTCGAACAGCGCCTTCTTGCCTTCGCGCTTGAGCACGTCCTTGGACAGCGCCAGATGCCGGCCCCAGGTGGGGATGGCGGCGCGCAGCTGGCCGTCGGCGACCCAGCCCAGGTAGCGCACCGGGATGCCGGCCAGGCCGGCCAGGCGCTCCACCACCTGCGGGTGGGTGGCCACGCTGCCGCCGAAGCGTTGCCAGGCCTCGGCGTAGGCCGCGGCGTCGATGGTCGTCCAGCCGCGCTCGCGGAAGCAGCGCAGGCGATCGAGCAGGGCCATTCAGACCGACTCGCCGACGCCGTCCTCGGCCGGCTCGTCGGCGAACTGCCTGGCGTGCAGGCGCGCGTAGTAGCCGTTGAGGGCGATCAGCTCGTCGTGGGTGCCGCGCTCGACGATGTGGCCCTGGTCCATCACCAGGATCAGGTCGGCGCGCTCGATGGTGCTCAGGCGGTGGGCGATCACCAGGGTGGTGCGGCCCTCCATGACCTTCTCCAGGGCGGCCTGGATGTGCCGCTCGGACTCGGTGTCCAGCGCCGAGGTGGCCTCGTCGAGGATCAGCACCGGGGCGTCCTTGAGCAGCGCGCGGGCGATGGCCAGGCGCTGGCGCTGGCCGCCGGAGAGCATCACGCCGTTCTCGCCCACCTCGGTGTCGAAGCCTTCGGCCAGGCGGTCGATGAACTCGCGGGCGAAGGCATCCTCGGCGGCCTTCTCCACCGCGCTGCGCGGCTTGCTGGCGAGGTCGCCGTAGGCGATGTTGTTGAGCACGCTGTCGTTGAACAGGTTGACCTGCTGGGTGACCAGCGAGATGTGCTTGCGCAGGTTGCGCAGGCGGTAGTCGTCGACGTCCACGCCATCGAGGAGGATCTTGCCCTCGCTGTGGTCGTAGAAGCGCGGGATGAGGTTGGCCAGGGTCGACTTGCCGCTGCCGGAGCGGCCGACCAGGGCGACCATCTGCCCCGGCTCAACGCTGAAGTTGAGGTCATTGAGCACGCGCTTGTCGGTGCCCGGGTAGGTGAAGCTGAGGTTCTTCACTTCCAGGCGGCCCTGCACGCGCTCCTTCTCCACGCTGCCATGGTCCACCTCGGGCTGCTCGTCGAGCTGCTCGAAGATGCTCTCGGCGCCGGCCACGCCCTTCTGGATGGTGGAGCTGACCTCGGAAAGCTGGCGGATCGGCTTGGGCAGCAGGCCGGCCATGGAGATGTAGGCCACCAGGTCGCCGACGGTGGCGTCGCCGCGCAGCAGCAGCACCAGGTACAGCAGCACCGCCATGGCGCTGTAGATCACCAGTTGCAGCATCGGCGTGTAGATCGCCGAGGTCTTGTTCATGCGCAGGTTCTTGCTGGTGTTCTCGTGGCTCACCTGCAGGAAGCGCTCGCGCTCGTAGGCCTCGCCGCCGAAGCTGCGCACCACGCGGTAGCCCTGGATGGTCTCGGAGGAAACGTGGGTCACGTCGCCCATGGCCACCTGGATCTTCTTGCTCTGCTTGCGGAACTTGCGGCTGGCGCTGGTCACCATCACGGCGATGACCGGCAGGATGGCGACCATCACCAGGGTCAGCTTCCAGTTCATGTACAGCAGCGAGAGGAACAGGAAGACCACGGTCATGCCTTCGCGGATCACCACCTTGATGGCGTCGGTGGCGGCGCCGGTGACCATGGTCACGTTGAAGGTGATGCGCGAGATCAGGTGCCCGGAGTTGTGGCTGTCGAAGTAGCGGTTGGGCAGCGTCAGCAGGTTGTTGAACAGCGCCACCCGCAGGTCGTGCACCAGGCCCAGGGAGACGCGGGCGATGTAGTAGTTGCCGAGGAAGGAGCCGATGCCCTGCCACACCGCGATCATCACCACCAGCAGCGGCACCGCGTAGAGCAGCGAGAGGTCGCGCAGCCAGGGCCAGGGCGCGTTGGGGAACAGCTTGGCGTCCGGGTGCGTCAGGCCGTCGACGAAATACTTGAGGATGCCGGCCAGCATCGGCTGGGTGGCGGCGAAGATCAGGAAGCCGACGATGCTCAGGGCGAACATGCCCCAATAGGGCCGCACGTAGGTGAGCAGGCGGAAGTAGATCTTCAGGCTCGAGGGCTCTGCGGTGTCTTTGCCGGTCATGAAAGAATCGCACGCTGAAAAGGCCGGCGATTATAACACAGGCCTCTCGTTTGCCCGGCGCCTGGGCTACTATAGCCGGCCCCCGTCCAGGAAGCCGGTATGCAAGAGCTCGACCTATCCGCCTACGAATCGCTTCGCGCCGGCGCCACCGTGCTGGAAGCCGACAAGCACGGCGACAAGGTCCTGCGCCTGCCCGACGGCAACTTCGTCAAGCTGTTCCGGCGCAAGCGGCTGATCTCCTCGGCGGCGCTCTACCCCTACGCCCAGCGCTTCGCCGACAACGCCCGGGCGCTGCAGCGGCTGGGCATTCCCTGCCCCGAGGTGATCGGCGTCTACCGCGTGCCCGGCATCGCCCGCGACCTGGTGCACTACCGCCCGCTGCCGGGCCAGACGCTGCGCCAGCTGATCACCGCCGGCCAGGCCGACAGCGCCCTGCGCGAGCGCCTGGGCGAGCTGATCGCCCGGCTGCACGAGCGCGGCGTGTACTTCCGTTCGCTGCACCTGGGCAACGTGGTGCAGACCCCACAGGGCGAACTGGGGCTGATCGACATCGCCGACATGAAGACCCAGCGCCGCGCCCTCGGCCGCGCCCAGCGCAAGCGCAACTTCGCGCACATGCTGCGCTATGCGGAGGATCGGCAGTGGTTGCTGGCGGATGAGGGCGGCGAGCTGAGCGAGGGCTACCTGCGCCACGGCACGGTACGCTGGGACGCCCGCGAACTGCGGGGCATCCTCAACGCCGGTTGAGTTCGCTCCCGGCTTCCCCGGCCGCGGCCGGGCGCTTCAGGCTCAGGCCGAGCAGGAACACCGCCCAGGGCATCAGCCACATGGCGCGGGTGCGCTCCCACAGGCTGAACACGTCGAACTGCATGGCCACGCTGGCATAGACCCACAGCAGCAGCAACGCCAGGCCCAGTTGCGTATGGCGGCTGCGCCAGGCCCGCAGGCCCAGCATCGCCCAGAGCACCAGCCAGACGAGCAGCGCCGGGATCCCATACTGCAGGGCGGTGTGCAGCAGGAAGTTGTGGGTGCTGCCATGGTAGCCGCCGGCCCAGCCCTGGACCTCATAGGTGGTGCCGTAGCCCACGCCGATCCAGAAATGCTCGCGCAGGATCGGCAAGGCGCTGCGCAACAGCTCCAGCCGCTCCGAATCCCCCCGCGCCATCAGGCTCGGCTCCAGGCAGAACAGCGCGGCACCGCCGGCCAGGGCCGCCAGGGCCGCCAGGCGCTTGCGCCAGCCTGGCAGCAACACTAGGCAGAACACCGCTGTGACCATCAGCGCCAGGAGCGCACCGCGGCTGCCGCACAGACCGACGTAGATCAGCGGGGGGAGTTGCAACAGCAGCCAGGCCAGCCACCAGGCGCGTCTCGTCGGACGCAGCGGCAACGCCATCACCAGCAGGAAACCCGTGGCGTAGGCGGCCGCGTTGGGGTTGTCGAGGAAGCCACCGAAGCCGTTCAGGCGTCCCGGTGCGTAGGCTGGAGCCCACAACAGCGCAGCCAGGCAATAGAGGCTGTTGACCATGCCAAGCAGCACCAGGGTGCCTCGCAGGCGCGACTCGCTGGCCCGGGCCCAGAGCAGCCAGCCACAGACCAACAATACGAAGAGGCTCGACTGCTTGACCCGCGACAATCGGTCGAAATCCCCGACGGCCCACAACAGCGAGAGGTTGGCCCAGGCGAACAGCGCCAGGAACAGCCACATTTCCCTGCGTTCGGCGATCAGCCGCCCCAGCTCGGCGCGGCGGGCAACCACCAGCCAGAGCGCCGGCAGGTACACGAATAGCGCCACCATGGTGTAGTAGAACTTCATGGTCGGCGTCAGCAATACCCCGGCGATGGTCCAGAACACGCCGAACCCCAGCATCGCCTCGGCCACCCGGTCCCTGCGGGCGATTGGTACACCGCCTTGACTCATCGCGGGCCGCCAGGTCTGCCACGCTTGCAACAACATCGACTTCATCCCGGACGCACTCATCCCTCGTGGAACTTGAACATGAGGTGACGCAGGCGACGCCAGGTCACGCGATTCCAGCGCCATGGCGGCAGCCGCAGAAGAAGCCGCAGGGCATAGGCCTTGTCCGACACCACCGAGTACTTGAGCGCCTTGTTGATCACGCAGGTCAGGCCCTGCGAGTAGCAGGGATGGCCACGGTAGGGGGCGATGGCCATCAGGTCGTAGTCGAGCTGGCACTGGTAGGCGGTCTTGGACATGTTGCCCGCATGCCTGCGGTAGAGCGTCACCAGGTCCGGCAGCACATCCGTGCGATAGCCCAGGTGGGCGATCTTCAGGGTGATCTGGAAATCCTGGATGCGGATCGCCGGGTCATAGCCCCCGGCACGGTCCAGCGCCTCGCGTCGATACATGGCCACGGGGGCGCCGATGGCGTGGGCGCGGGACAGCAGCTCGGCGAAGCTGTAGCTGCGCAGCGACTTGCCCTCCTCGGTCTTCAGCCGCCGCCCTTCGGAGTCGACGTATACCACCCGCGCCCCGACGCAGCCCACCTGGGGATGCGCCTCGAGGTAGGCGGCCTGCAGCGACAGGCGGCCCGGCAGCATGACGTCATCGGAATCGGGCGTGGCGATGAACTCGCCGCGGGCATGGCTCAGGGCCGTGTTCAGCGCGGCGCTGACGCCCTGGTTGGCTTGCCGGTAGAACTGGAAGCCGTAGCGCTGGCGCAGGGCCTCGATCTTTTCGGCGCTGGCATCCTGGGAGCCGTCGTCGACGACGATCAGCTCGAAATTCGGATAATCCTGCTCGAGGATGCTCAGCAGGGCCTCCTCGATGTAGCGTTCGCGGTTGTAACAGGGAACCAGCACGGAGATCAGCGGCCTGGGCACGACCACCTCCGGCCCCGATGGCCGCCACGAAAGCTTCGGCGCATGAATGTTCAAATTCCCAGAGCCCGGCGTAATCGCTCCAGCCTGCCCGGTTGCGGACGTGGGCGCAAGGGTGGCGTCATCGCCTCGACGATGCGCGCCCCGATCTGGCTGAAGCCGAAGCCCTCCTCGGCCAGTTGGCGGCCCCGGGCGGCGATGCGCGCCGCCAGCTCAGGGTCCTCGCGCAGCACCTGCAGCTTGCGGCGCAGCTCGGGGATGTCGCGGTAGAACACCACGTTGTGCATGTCCACCAGGCCCAGCGCGCGGTTTTCCTCCTCGCCCTGGTCGTAGGCAAAAAGCACGCAGCCGCAGGCCATGGCCTCGAAGTTCTTGATCATGTACTCGCCCATGCCGACGTCCGCGCTGACGAAGAAGCGGATGCGGTTGAGCGTGTTCAGGTAGTCCTCGCCGGAGTTGGTCTTGGTGACCAGCAGGTTCTCCACCTTGCCCAGTTCGTCCAGCAGCGCCTTGCGCCCGCTGTAGGCGACGCTGCCGGTGCTGCCGACGAAGGCCAGTTCGATGTCGCGCTCGCGGCCCAGGTCGTGGAGCAGGTTCTGGTCGTAGCCCTTGGGCACGAAGACGGCGTCGAAGCCTTCCTCGCGCAGGCGCCGGGCGACCACCGCGCCGGAGCTGATCACCCGCGCCCAGGGCAGGCGCCGGTAGTGGGCGCTGAACTTGCCGGTGTACTTGCAGGGGATGTAGTTCTGGTAGGCGTCGTGCTCGAGGATCACCAAGTTCGGCACGCTGGCGATGAAGGAAGCCTGGCGCATTTCCTTCTTGAAGCGCAGGAAGAACAGGATGCGGTCGTAGCGCGACACGTCGACCTGCTCGCGGAAGTAGCGGCGCAGGTTGGCCTGCTCGTCACTGCTCAGCCAGCGCAGGTCGCAGTCGCAGTGCTCGGCGATGCCGTCGTAGAGACGGTCGAGGATCGCGCGTTGTTCTTTCTGGACCAGGAACAGGACTTTCAAGATTCACCCTTGGCGGCCGCGGCCGTCATTCGGAAACGCCACGCGTCAGCGCACGCACCAGCGGCAGGCTCCAGAACTCCCGGCGCACGGCCCCGTCGGAGAAGCGCTCATGCAGGCGCTCGTCCATCAGCCGGGCGCAGGCCTCGCGCTGCTGCCGGTCGAGCGCCGCCAGGTGCCCCAGGCCCTGGGCCAGGGCCGCGTCGTCGCGCAGCGGGAAGAGGATGCCCAGGCCCTCGACGATTTCACCGGCGCCACCGCCGGCGGTGGAGATCAGCGGCACGCCGGCGGCCATGGCCTCCAGCAGGACCATGCCGAAGGGCTCGTGGTCGGAACTCAGGGCGAACACGTCGAAGGCCTTGAAGTAGCGCTTCGCGTCCGGCACCTGGCCGAGGAACAGCACGCGCTCGGCGATGCCCAGTTCGCGGGCCAGCGCCTTGAGGTCTTCCTCCAGGCGGCCCTTGCCGAGGATCGCCAGCAGCGCATTCGGCGGCAGCTGCGGCAGGGCCGCGGCGAAACCGCGCAGCAGCGTGGCCTGGTCCTTGTCCGGGTGCAGGCGGCCGACGTTGCCGACCACCCAGGCGTTGTCCGCCAGGCGCAGGTGCTGGCGCGCCGGGTAGCGCTCCACCTGCTCGGCCTGCAGGGCGTCGACGTCGACGCGGTTGTACAGCGTCTCGATGCGCTCCACCGGCCAGGCCGGCAGGCACTGGCGCAGCTCGTCGCGCACGGCGTTGGACACCGCCAGCAGGCTCAGGCGCTTGGCGAACAGCTTGGCGAACAGCTTGCGGCCGAGCCGGCGATAGTCGCCGAAGCCGTGGTGCACGCCGATCACCGGCAGGCGCGTGGCCAGCATGGCCACCCAGGTGGGCTTGAAGCGATGGGCGATGCAGAAGCGGAAGTCCCGCGAGCGGGCGATCTCGCGCAGGTCGCGGATGGCGCGCAGCTTGAGGCCGCGCACGTCCTTCGAGCTGTAGTCGAGGAACAGCACCTCGTCGCTGGCGCAGCCGGCGGCCACCTCGGCGTCGGGCGCGCCGGTGAGGAACACCGTGGTCACCCGGTAGCCGGTGCCGGCGAACAGGCTGGCGTACTGACGGGCGCAATCCAGGAAGGGCCCGTCATAGCCGTGGCAGAACTGCAGGACCCGCGGTTCAGCCGAGCGAGTCATAGGCCGCCGCGCCTTCCTTGACCACCAGGATGTCCTGCATGATCAGGTATTGCAGGTCCGAACCGTAGAACATGTTCAGCGCG
The DNA here is from genome assembly GCF_023516765.1 of Pseudomonas sp. R3.Fl. Lineage (NCBI taxonomy): Bacteria > Pseudomonadati > Pseudomonadota > Gammaproteobacteria > Pseudomonadales > Pseudomonadaceae > Pseudomonas > Pseudomonas sp. R3.Fl. The sequence goes on along the minus strand of NZ_JAMGSO010000001.1, from coordinate 4,254,567 downwards.
TCGGTCGGCGAGCAGATCATCGGCTCGCCACGGCGGTTCAGCGAGGTGTTCAGCGCCACGCCGTTGCCGGTGAGTTTCTCCAGCTCCTTCATCAGGTCGTAGTAGCGCGGGTTGAACTCGCGCTTGAGCACCTGGGCGCGGGAGGTGCCGTCCTCGTGGACGACTTCCGGCACGCGGGTCTTCCACTCTTCGTTGACCTCGAAGGTAAAGGTCATGAACGGCGCCGGGTGGTCGATCTTGAACATCTGCGGGCCGACGGTATCCAGCATCGACGGGCAGAAGGGCCGCCAGCGCTCGCGGAACTTGATCTGCGCGTTGATGCGGTCGGCCACGCCCGGCACGCTCGGGCAACCGAGGATGGAGCGCCCGCCGAGGGCGCGCGGGCCGAATTCCATGCGGCCCTGGAACCAGGCCACCGGGTTGCCGTCGGCCAGCACCTTGCCGATCAGTTCGGGCACGTTGTCGATCTTGCGCCAGGCAGGCGCAGCCTCGTGGCGGGCGCAGGCGGCGATGACGTCTTCGTTGCTGTATTCCGGGCCGAGGTAGACGTGTTCCATCTTCTCCACCGGCACGCCGCGCTCCCAGGAGACGTAGGCGGCGGCGCCCACCGCGGTACCGGCATCGCTGGAGGCGGGCTGTACGTACAGCTCCTTCACTTCCGGACGCGAGATGATCTTCTGGTTCAGCTTGACGTTCAGCGCGCAGCCGCCGGCGAAGGCGATCTTGCCGGTTTCGCGGAGGATGTCACCCAGATAGTAGTCCATCATCTCCAGCGCCAGCTTCTCGAACAGCGCCTGGATGCTGGCGGCGTAGTGGATGTACGGGTCGTCGGCGATGTCGCCTTCGCGTTTCGGGCCCAGCCACTCGATCAGCTTGGGCGAGAAGTAGTAGCCCTTGCCCTTTTCCTTGTAGCGGCGGAAGCCGATGACGTTGGCGTACTCGGTGTTGATGATCAGCTCGCCGTTCTCGAACTTGGCCAGGCGCGAGAAATCGTACTTGCTGGCGTCGCCGTAGGGCGCCATGCCCATGACCTTGAACTCGCCGTCGAGCATGTCGAAGCCGAGGTACTCGGTGATCGCGCCGTACAGGCCGCCGAGGGAGTCCGGGTCGTAGAACTCCTTGATCTTGTGGATCTTGCCGTTCTCGCCGTAGCCGAAGAAGGTGGTGGCGTACTCGCCCTTGCCGTCGATCCCGAGGATCGCGGTCTTCTCCTTGAAGCCGGAGCAGTGGTAGGCGCTGGAGGCGTGGGCCAGGTGGTGCTCGACCGGCTGGATCCTGACCTTCTTCAGGTCGAAGCCCAGTTGCTGCAGGCACCACTGGATGCGCTTGTAGTAGCGCTTGTAGCGGCGGTTGCCGAGCAGGATGGCGTCCAGCGCGCGGTCCGGGGCGTAGGCGTAGCGCTTGGCGTAGTGCCAGCGGGCCTTGCCGAACAGGCTGATGGGGGCGAAGGGAATGGCCACCACGTCGACGTCGGCGGGCTTGATGCCGGCCTGCTCCAGGCAGAACTTGGCCGACTCGTAGGGCATGCGGTTCTTCGCGTGCTTGTCGCGGACGAAGCGCTCTTCTTCGACCGCCGCGACCAGCTTGCCGTCGATGTACAGGGCGGCGGAAGGGTCATGGCTTACGGCGCCGGACAGGCCGAGGATGGTCAATGACACGGGTAAGAGCCTCTTTGAAAGCAGCTGGAAGCTTGAAGCCGGAAGCTTGAAGCAACAGCGATGTTCGTCATAGCCCCTGGGGGCTTTCGTCTTCCGGCGTCAAGCCTCGGGCTTGAAACCGGGATAAATTCTCTTAGAAGCAACTCGAAGCCGGAAGTTTGAAACTGGAAGCCAAAAACAACGTCCCCCTCCGGGCTCCTGCCTTTCAGCCTCCAGCCTTCAGCCTTCAGCCTTCAGCCGCCTTTAGGTATGCGTTCATCCAGCAACCGGTGCAACGCGCTGCCCTGCGGCCAGTTGCGCAGGAAACGTGCGCGGTCGCGGGCATAGGCGCGCTCGAAACCGGCCTGGCCGTGGTGCTTGTGCATGGCGTCGAGGTCGATCAGCGCCCAGCGCCCCGAATCGCCTTCCCCCTGCCAGAACAGGTTGTGGCCCTTGAGGTCGCCGTGGCTGATGCGCTCGCGCCGCAGCGCTGCGAACAGGCTGTCCAGGGCCTTGAGTTCGGCCTCCGGCGGCATGCCGGCCCCGTCCGGATCGTCCAGATGGGGTTTGAAACGGGCAATTATATCCTGCCCGGCCAGGTAATCGGTAATCAGGAAGGCCGGCCCGCGCAGCCACAGCCAGCGCCGTTCCAGCACCGCCAGGGGTTTCGCGGTGGCGATGCCGAGGGCTTCCAGGCGGTTGCCCTCGCGCCAGGAGGCCCAGGCGCGGCTGGGGCGCCAGAAGCGCTTGAGCCAGTGCAGCAGGTTCTTGATGTTGTAACGCTTCACTACCAGCGGGCGGCCATCCAGCTCCACTTTCGCCACGGTAGCGGCACCGCCGGTCTTGTAGACATGCCCCCGGTCAATGAAAGCGTCCGGCTCGGCCAGCAGCGGCGTCAGGCCGGCTTCCTCTTCGCGGCGCACCGCGCGCAGGCCGAAGGCGCCGCGGCGCACGCTGAACAGGCTGCAGTCGCGGCCGATCTTCTTCAGCAGGTCGGCGACGCGCCAGCGGCGCACCCGGGCGATCTCCTTCTGCAGGGCCTCCAGCGGCAGCGCGTGCTCGCCGTTGACCAGCAGGTAATGCACCAGCAGTTCTTCGAGGAAGGGGTCGAGGCTGGCCGGCAACTGGGCGAAGAACACCCCGAGGTTTTCCAGCACGTGCTTGCGCGACAGCGGCTGGCCGGGCGTTTCGGCGCGGATGCCGGCGCCGTCGATCAGGTACAGGCGGCCGTCGTGGCGCAGCAGGTTGTCCAGGTGCAGGTCTTCCTGCCAGAGGCCCTTGGCGTGCAGTTCGGCGATGGCCGCCAGGGCCTCGCCGAGCACCGCCTGCTGGGCGTCGGACAGCGCCGGCTCGGCTTCCACCGCGCGCCAGGCGTCGCCCAGGCTGTGGGCGTCGTCGAGGAATTCGAAGAGCAGCCAGCCGCCCTCGCCTTCGCGCAGGCCGTCGGCCAGCAGCAGCGGCGTGGTCAGGCCCTGCTCGGCGAGCAGGCGCACGCCGGCCAGCTCGCGCTGGAAGTGCCGCGCGGCCTTGCCGCCGACCAGCAGCTTGGCCAGCACCTGGCGCCCGCGCCAGTTGCCTGCGCCGACGTAGCGCCGGCCCGGCAGCACACGCAGCAGGCTGTCCAGGCGCAGCTCGGCGGGGCCGGCGCCATCGGCCAGTTCCAGTCGCAGCGGCAGCGTCGGCTGGCGCCCGGCGTTTCGCATCTCGCCCAGCCTCACCCGCGTTTCTCCTTCTTGCGCCGGCGCGCGCCCAGGCGCTTGTACCAGTGCTCCACTTCGGCGCCGCTGGCCGCGCTGCCCAGGTAGGCGGCGAGCAGCTGGCGCACGTCCACCTCGCTCCAATCAGGCGCGCGGCGCAGCAGCGGCTCCAGGTCCTTGACGCGGTCGCGCAGGCCGAACCACAGCGGGCGGGTCTTCTCCAGGTCGATCAGGCAGGCCTGGAAGCCGTCCTCGGCTTCCCGCAGGAAGATGTGCTTGGGATAGAAGCAGCCGTGCATCTGCCCGGCCTCGTGCAGGCGCCGGGCGAGCATGCCGCAGGCGTGCAGGATGGCCTGGCGGCGCTCCGCCGGCAGGCCGGACCAGTCCTTCAGCCAGGCGTCCAGGTCGCGCCAGCCGTCCAGCGCGCGGGTCACCAGGATGGCGCGGCGCTCGCCGCCCTCGCGGCGTTCGCCGAAGAAGGCCGCCTGCAACGCCGGGATGCCCAGTTGCTGGTAGCGCTGGATGTTGCGGAACTCGCGGGCGAAGGTCGGCTCGCCGCCCGGGCGCAGCAGGCTGCGCGTGAGGTGGTTGCTCTGCCGCTTGAGATAGTAGGCGCCGCCGTCCAGCTCCAGGCGGAACACGCAGCTCATGCCGCCGCGCTCGGTGTTGGGCTCGTCCACCGCCTCCAGCGGCAGCGTCCAGAGCGCGTCGAAGTCGGCCAGGCCCTGGCTGTGCAGGCGCTCGCGGTCGTCGTCGGCGATGAAGTCGTTCACTCGCGTCCCTCGTAGAAATGGGCGATGCGCCGCACGCGGACCTTGTCCGAGGCGTTCAGCCGCTCGCGCCGGCGGTACTGCAGGTAGAAGCGCAGGCGCTGGGTGGCGGAAAGGTGGTACTTGGCCACCTTGTCCAGGGTCGCCAGGTCCTTGGTCACGCGGTGGCGCAGCATGAAACTGACCCAGTAGTTGCCGATCGGGCAGTCGATGAAATACACGGTGCCGGCGGCGTCGACCAGGATGTTGCGCCACTTCAGGTCGTTGTGGGTGAAGTGGTGGTCATGCATCAGCCGGGTATGAGCGGCCAGCTGCCGGCTGACGTGGTCGACCCAGGCGCGGTCGCGCAGGCGCGGGTCGTCGCGCCGGGCCAGCGCGGCCAGGTCCTCGGTGCCCGGCACCTCGCGGGTGACCATGGCGCCGCGGACGAAGGCGCCGTGCTTGCGCTCCAGGCCCCAGGCCACCACTTCGGCGGTGGGGATGCCCCACTTGGCGAACTGCTTGAGGTTCTGCCACTCGGCCTTGATCCGCGGCCGCGCCAGGTAGCGGTGGTAACCCTTGCCGGCGCTGTTGTAGCGCTTGACGTAGTAGCGCACGCCGTCGCGCTCGACGCGGATCACTTCGGACTTGGGGTCCTTGGTCAGGCGCTCGCCCTGCAGGGCGAATACCGCGTCCAGGCTGCCGAAGTCGGCGGACAGGTGGCGGTAGGCGGGTTCCAGGGTCCAGCCCGACATCAGAGCAGGTCTCCGTAGCGCTGCTTGCGATCGTAGAGTTTGGCGGCCTTGCGCTCCATCCAGGCGAGCAGAGCGGCCTCCTCGCGGAGGATGTCGCGCAGGGGCTTGCGGAAGTAACCGCGCAGGAAGCGTAGCTTGTCGCGTTGCGTCAGGCCGATGTCCAGCGCCGAGAAGTACAGCGCGGCCAGGTCCTTGTCGCGCCAGCGCCGCGGCGTGGCGGCGCGGGTCTGGGCGCGGTGCAGGTCGATCACCGACAGGCGCAGGTCGTCGGGCGTCGGCGGGCGATCGGTGTGCAGCAGGAAGTGGCAGATGTAGCAGTCGCGATGGTTCACCCCGGCGCGGTGCATGGTGCCGACCATCTTCGCCACTTCGTCGATCAGCGCGCGCTTGAAGCGCGGCGCCGGCGGCTCGCGCAGCCAGTTCAGCGACAGCTGTTCGAGGTCGATGGTGGGCGCCAGCTCCTCGGTGACGATGAAGGAATGCTGGCGCGCCGGGTCGCCGCCGCGCTCGCCATAGGCCACCGCGGTCATGGTCGCCACGCCGGCCTGGTGCAGGCGCTCCAGGGCGCGTTGCTCCTGGCCGGCGCCAAGCACCGGGAGCTTGGCGCTGAGCAGGTTCTTGAAGATTTCGCCCCAGCCGATGCCGCGGTGGATCTTGACGAAGTAGCCGCGGCCGTCGACCTCGGTGCGCAGGGTGCGGCGGCCTTCCAGCTCGCGGTAGACCTTGCCCTGCAGGCGCTCGACCTCGACGAAGGGGTCCTTGCCGGCCCATAGGCTCCTGAACGGCTCGCGCAGCTCAAGCTTCATGGGTACCGCCTTTCGTAGGAGCGAGCTTGCTCGCGAATCGACCTGGCACAAAAGCGTTCGCGAGCAAGCTCGCTCCTACAGGGAGGCCGATGAGTCTGGGGAGGCCGGGGAGGGGGGTGTTCATGGGCGCTCCTGCAGGATCACGTCCGCGGCGTGCTGCGGCATGGAGTACAGGTCCGCCGTGTCGGCGAAGGCCAGGCCGTTGCGCGACCAGGCGGCGCGCGCCGCGTCGTCCCGGAGCATCTCCGCCAGCATGCGGTTGAAAGCGTCCTGCTCGAAGGGCGACGGCACCACGCGGCCGGCATCGGCCTCGGCTATGTAGTGGGCGTAGCCGCAGACGTCGGTGACCAGCACCGGCAGCCCGGCGACCACCGCCTCCAGCAGCACGGTGCCGGTGTTCTCGTTGTACGCCGGGTGGATCAGCAGGTCGGCGCCGAGCAAAAAGCGTGGGATGTCGCTGCGGCCCTTGAGGATCTGCACGTGGTCCGACAGGCCCAGGGCCTTGACCTGTAGCAGGAAGGGCTTGGGGTCGTCCTGGCCGATGGCGATCAGCCGGGTGCGCTTGCGCAGGTCCCGCGGCAGCGCCGCCAGGGCCTTGAGGCTGCGGTCCAGGCCCTTGGTCTTGAAGCCCGAGCCGATCTGCACCAGCAGCAGGTCGTCGTCGGCCAGCTTGAATTCGCGGCGGAAGTCGGCGCGGATTTCCGCGGCGTTGGCCGGCGCGCGGCGGTCCAGGGCGATGCCCGGGGGCAGCAGGTGGAAGCGCTCGATCGGGGTGCGGTAGTGCTTGATGAACAGCGGCTGCTGCACCTCGGAGATCATCAGCACCTCGGTCTTCGACTCGGGGGCGAACACCGCCCGCTCGTAGTCGGCGAAGTGCTTGTAGCGGCCCCAGCGGCGGTAGATGGGGTTGCGCAGGGTCTGCGCCTTGTCTTCGAAGCAGCCGTCGGCGGCGTAGTAGACGTCGAGGCCCGGCATCTTGTTGAAGCCGATCACCCGGTCCACCGGGTCGCGCGCCAGGTCGGCGGCCAGCCAGGCGCTGAATTTCTCGTTGCGGCGGTGGTTGAACAGCGCCTTGACCGGCGCCACGCGCACGTCGAAGCCGGGCGGCACCTCGCCTTCCCAGATCGGCGTGTAGACGCGGATGGAATGGCCGCGCTTCTGGCATTCCAGGGCGATGCGCATGAAATCGCGCTGCAACCCGCCGAACGGGAAGTACTTGTACAGGACGAAAGCCAGTTTCATCGAAGCGTCTCCGGGGCCAGCAGCAGCGCCTCCAGTTGCAGCGCCACGCGCTGCGGGTTCAGGCGCGTGAAGCACAGGGGCTGCTCTTGCCGCAGGTCGAACTGGCGCTTGTCTTCGGCCGTCGGCTGGTAGGTGCAGGTCTTCTGCAGGCAGGGTGCGCAGGGCCAGTCGCTGGCCAGGTGCACCTGGGAACGCCCGTAGGCGCCGGTCAGCCCGGGGTTGGTCGGGCCGAACAGCGACAGCGTCGGCACGTCCAGGGCGGCAGCCAGGTGTCCGAGCCCGGTGTCCACCGCCACGCAGGCGGAAGCGCCGGCCAGGACCTTGGCCATGCCTGCGAGGGATAACCTGGGGAGCACCGAGGTGTTTTCCAAGCCCTGGGCGATGCGCTCGGCGCGCTGGCGCTCGTTGTCGTTGCCCCAGGGCAGGCGCACCGACCAGCCGCGCTCGCCCATGCGTTCGGCCAGCTCGCGCCAGTAGGCCTCGGGCCAGTGCTTGGTGACCCAGGTGGTGCCGTGCAGGAACACCAGGTAGGGCTCGCCGGCGCTCCCGTCGATCAGCAGGCCGCGGTCCAGGCCGTAGTCGCCGACGCCCGCCGGCAGCGGGTAGTCCAGCGCCTGGGCGAACAGCTGGCGCACGCGCTCCACCGCATGCTGGCCCCAGGCGACCGGGTAGCCGCGGTCGTAGAAGCGGCTGGCCGCCGGCTCGCGCGCGGATTCCCTGTCCAGTCCGGCGACCGGCACCTTCTTCGCGTAGCGCGTCAGCCAGGCGCTCTTGAGCAGACCCTGGGCGTCGATCACCAGGTCGTAGTCGACCTCGCGCAGGCGCTTCTTGAAACGCCGCCACTCGCCGTTCTTCAGGGTCTGCCAGAGGTTCTTGCGCCAGCGCCGGATGGCCACCGGGATGACCTGGGCCACCGCCGGGTGCCAGGCAGGGATCTCGGCGAAGCCTTCCTCGACCACCCAGTCGAACTGGATGCCGGGGATGGCCCGGGCGGCGTCGGTGAGCGCCGGCAGGGTATGGATGACGTCGCCCAGGGACGACGTCTTGATCAGCAGCACCCTCATTCGACGTCGACCGGGTCCGCGACCAGGCGGTCGAGCGCCTGCAGCACCATCGACGGCGGCAGCTCGCGCAGGCAGTTGTAGTGGCCGAAGCGGCACACACGGTCGAAGCAGGGGCTGCATTCCAGGCCCAGGCGGACGATTTCCACGGCATCGGCCAGCGGCGGGGTGAACTGCGGCGAGGTGGAGCCGTAGACCGCCACCAGCGGGCGGTTCAGCGCGGCGGCCACGTGCATCAGGCCGGAGTCGTTGCTGACCACGGCGGAGGCGCAGGACATCAGGTCGATGGCCTCGGCCAGGGCGGTTCCGCCGGCGAGGTTCACCGACTCCTCGCGCAGGCCGGGGATCAGCCGCGAGCGGATGTCCTCGCCGCCGGGGTGGTCGTTCTTCGAGCCGAATATCCACACCTGCCAGCCGGCGCGGATCTTCGCCTCGGCGACCTTGGCATAGAACTCCGCCGGCCAGCGCTTGGCCTCGCCGAACTCGGCGCCGGGGCACAGCGCCAGCACCGGACGGTCCAGGCTCAGGCCGAACTTGGCCAGGGCCGCGTCGCGGCTGGCCGGGTCGATGGCCAGGCGCGGCTGCGGGTAGGGCTTGGGCGGCTCGGCGCCCGGCGGGTAGGCCAGGGCCATGAAGCGCTCGATCATCAGCGGGTAGCGCGCCTTGTCGAGCTTGCGCACGTCGTTGAGCAGGCCGTAGCGCATCTCGCCCTTCCAGCCGGTGCGCCTGGCGATGCCGGCGAAGAACGGCACCAGCGCGGACTTGAGCGAGTTGGGCAGGAGGATGGCCTGGTCGTACTGGCCGGCCAGGGACTTGCCGATGCGCCGGCGCGCGGCGATGTCGAGCACGCCGTGGCCGAGCGGGAAGCTCAGGGCCTGGCGCACTTCGGGCATGCGTTCGAGGATCGGCCGGCTCCAGTCGGGCGCCAGCACGTCGATCTGGCAGTCGGGGTGTTCGCGCTTCAGGCACTCGAAGAGCGTCTGCGCCATCACCATGTCGCCGACCCAGGAGGGACCTACGATCAGAATGTTCATATGGGCTGCAGGCTATAGGCGGCAGGCTGCAGGTACAAGGCAGAACGCCTGCAGCCTGGAGCCTGCGGCCTCAGGCCGTTTATTTGACCAGTGTGCGCCACTCCGGATGGGCGCTGGTCTTGCCGGTGACCAGGTCGAAGTAGGCCTTCTGCAGTCGCTCGGTCACCGGGCCGCGGCGGCCGATGCCGATCTGCCGGCCGTCCACCTCGCGGATCGGGGTGACTTCGGCGGCGGTGCCGGTGAAGAAGGCCTCGTCGGCGATGTACACCTCGTCGCGGGTGATGCGCTTCTCCACCACCTTGATGCCCAGCTCGTCGGCCAGGGTCAGCACGGTGTTGCGGGTGATGCCGTTCAGGCAGGCGGTGACTTCCGGGGTGTAGATCACGCCGTCCTTGATGATGAAGATGTTCTCGCCCGAGCCTTCGGCCACGTAGCCTTCGGGGTCCAGCATCATGGCCTCGTCGGCGCCGCCGGAGATGGCTTCCTGCAGGGCCAGCATCGAGTTGATGTAGGCGCCGTTGGACTTGGCGCGGGTCATGGAGATGTTCACGTGGTGGCGGGTGAAGGAGCTGGTGCGCACCTTGATGCCCTGCTCCAGGGCGTCGTCGCCCATGTAGGCGCCCCAGTGCCAGGCGGCGACGATCACGTGGACCTTCAGGCCGGCGGCGCGCAGGCCCATGCCTTCGCTTCCGTAGAACACCATCGGGCGGATGTAGGCGCTTTCCAGGTTGTTCTCGCGGACCGCGGCGCGGGTCGCTTCGTTGATCTCTTCCTTGGTGAACGGCATCTTCATGTTCATGATGTGCGCCGAGTCGAAGAGACGGTCGGTGTGGGCCTGCAGGCGGAAGATCGCGGTGCCCTGCGGGGTGTTGTAGGCGCGCACGCCCTCGAACACGCCCATGCCGTAGTGCAGGGTGTGGGTCAGAACGTGGGTGGTCGCGTCGCGCCACTGCACCAGTTCGCCGTCATACCAGATCACGCCATCACGATCGGCCATCGACATATTTGCCAGCTCCTCACAGAAATTCGTCGTCCGGTCGCCGCGGAACCCAGCCCCGCCGGCGACCTGTGCGTACTGCCCGGGATCAGGCGAGCTCGAGCTCGCACCAGATCCGCATCACTCCGCGGCGTTCTTCATGGAAACGGTCGCCGCCCACTACCCCTGGCTGTTTCTGCAGCGCCAGACGGTGCGCGGCTGCGCGATAGGCCTTGTAGGCCTCCTGCAGGAAACGGACGTCCTCGCTGGCGATCAGGCCAGCCCGCTCCAACCCTTCCAGGATGCGGATGTTGTCGGTGAACTGCAGCAACTCCGGGTGCTGCCACGACCAGGCAAGGGCCGCATATTGCACCATAAATTCGATATCGACGATACCACCGGCATCCTGCTTGAGATCGAAGGGCGCCGCGGCTTCGAAGGCATTCGGCGCGGTGCCGGCGGCGGTCGTGGGGGTGCCCAGGTTGTCGCGCATCTTCGCGCGCATCTCGCTGACTTCCCGGCGCAGCTCGGCCAGGTCGCGGTGCTGCCCCACCACCGCGGCGCGGATGCCCTCGAAGGCTTCGGCCACCCGCGCGCTGCCGGCCAGCACGCGGGCGCGCACCAGGGCCTGGTGTTCCCAGGTCCAGGCCTCGTTCTGCTGGTAGGCCTGGAAGGCCGCCAGCGAACTCACCAGCAGGCCGGCGGCGCCGCTGGGGCGCAGGCGCATGTCCACCTCGTAGAGCGCGCCGGAAGTGGTCTGGGTGGTGAGGAAGTGGATGATCTTCTGCCCCAGGCGGGTGAAGAACTGCGAACCGTCGATGGGCTTGGCGCCGTCGGTCTCGCGCTGCGGGTCGCCGTCGTGGATGAACACCAGGTCCAGGTCCGAACCGTGGCCCAGCTCCAGGCCGCCGACCTTGCCGTAGCCGACGATGATGAAGTCGGTGTCGCAGGGCGTGCCGTCGGCGCGCAGCGGCCGGCCGTGGCGCTGCACCAGCTGGTGCCAGGCCAGGGCCAGGACCTGTTCGAGGATGGCCTCGGCCAGCCAGGTCAGGTAGTCGCTGACCTTCATCAGCGGCAGGGTGCCGGCGATCTCCGAGGCCACCACGCGCAGGCCGTGGGCCAGCTTGAAGTGACGGAGGGTCTCCATCTGCTGTTCGAGGTCGTCCTCGGGGATGCGCATCAGCCGCTCGCGCAGCTCGGCGATCAGTTCCGGCGCCTGCGGCGGGCTGAGCAGGCGTCCTTCATTAAGCAGTTCGTCCAGCAGGATGGGGAACCTGGCGATCTGCTCGGCCACCATCGGGCTGGCCGCGCACAGCGTCAGCAGGCGCTCCAGGGCGCCGGGGTTCTCGGTGAGCAGCACCAGGTAGGCCGAGCGCCGCGCCACCGCCTCCACCAGGGGCAGCACGCGCTCCAGGGTCAGGTCCGGCTTCTCGTGCTCGGCGAGCATGTTCAGCAGCCGCGGGACGAAGGCGTCCAGGCGCTCGCGGCCCAGGCGCTGCATGGCGCGCACCTGGTTGCCGTGGCGCAGGTCGATGAGCCGCTTGAAGGCCGCCGCCGGCTCGGCGAACCCGGCGTCGGCCAGCTGCCGGCAGGCGGATTCCTCGTCCACCTGCTCTTCCCACAGCGGCAGCCACTCGGCGCCGGGCGTGGCGCCTTCGTTCTCTCCGCCCTCGTCTTCGTCGGGGTCGGCGATCACCTGGCGGAAGTGCCAGTCGACGCGCTCGCGCCAGTGGTTGATCGCCTCGTGGAACGCCGACCAGTTGGCGAAGCCCATGATGAAGGCGACGCGGATGCGCGACAGCTCGTCCTCCGGCAGCATCTGCGTCTGCCGGTCGTCGATGGCCTGCAGGGCGTGCTCGGCGTAGCGCAGGAACTGGTAGCCCTCGCGCAGCTCGGCGACCACCGCCGGCGGCAGGTAGCCCTGCCCTTCGAGGGTCGCCAGCACCCGCAGCAGCGGCCGCTGCTGCAGGCTCAGGTCGCGGCCGCCGTGGATCAGCTGGAAGGCCTGGGCGATGAACTCCACCTCGCGGATGCCGCCGGCGCCGAGCTTGATGTTCTCGCTCATGCCCTTGCGCCGCACCTCCTGCTGGATCAGCTGCTTCATGTTGCGCAGCGCTTCGATGGCCGAGAAGTCCAGGTAGCGCCGGTAGACGAACGGCCGCAGCAGCTCCAGCAGGCGCTGGCCGGCGTCCTGGTCGCCGCCGACCACCCGCGCCTTGATCATCGCGTAGCGCTCCCAGTCGCGGCCCTGGTCCTGGTAGTACTGCTCCAGCGCGGCGAAGCTGTGCACCAGTGGGCCGCTGGAGCCGTAGGGGCGCAGGCGCATGTCGACGCGGAAGACGAAGCCTTCGACGGTGATGGCGTCCAGCGCCTTGATCAGCTTCTGCCCCAGGCGGGTGAAGAACTCCTGATTGTCCAGGGCGCGGCGGGCGCCCTGGGTCTCGCCGCCCTCGGGGTAGCCGAAGATCAGGTCGATGTCCGAGGACAGGTTCAGCTCACCGGCGCCCAGCTTGCCCATGCCCAGCACCACCAATTGCTGCGGCAGGCCGGAGCGGTTGCCGATGGGCGTGCCGAACTGCTGGCAGTGCCTTTCGTAGAGCCAGCGGTAGGCCAGGTCGATGCCGTTGTCGGCGAGGTCCGACAGGTCGCGGCAGGTGCCGGCCAGGTCGCTGACGCGGGTCAGGTCGCGCCAGACGATGCGTATCTGCTGGCGTCGGCGGAAGCGGCGCAGGCGGCGGCCCAACTCGTCCTCGTCGGCGCAGTCGGCCAGCAGCGCCTCCAGTTGCGCGCGCATCTCGCCGCGCTCCAGCGGCCGGTCCAGCTGGCCGCTGGCCACCAGCTCGAGGAAGCCCGCGGCATCGCGCGCCGCCTGCTCGGCGACGAAGTCGCTGGCGGCGCAGACCTGGGCGAAGTCGGCGTGGCGCTCGGCGGACCACTGCTCATAAAGGGCGGCGTTTTCGGCGGGAAGATCGGCTACGGCGGTGCTGAAGGTCTGCCCCGCGCGCTCGGCGAGGGGCTTCAAGGTGGCCGGCAAGGCGGCCCGGGACGGCAGAGTCATGCATCGATCCTGATGAACGGCAACCCCGCGGAAGCCCCGCCATTCGGGCGCCTGTAGTTTTACTACTAACTTTTTTCGCCCAAGGGCTGTATCCAGTCGCGTTTTGTAGTAAAACTACAACCCGCCGGAACCACCCCCGGTGCACTTCCAAGAATTCGCGGCGTCGCCCACGAGGCCGGCGCTGCTATCGGCAACGATCTACTGGCTTTCGATTCTGGAAGCCTTTCCGCCCTGGAGCAAGCCATGCAAGACCTCGATCCCGTCGAAACCCAGGAATGGCTGGACGCCCTGGAATCGGTCCTGGACCGTGAAGGTGAAGACCGCGCCCACTACCTGATGACCCGCATGGGCGAGCTGGCCAGCCGGTCCGGCACCCAACTGCCCTACGCCATCACCACCCCGTACCGCAACACCATCCCGGTGACCCACGAAGCACGCATGCCCGGCGACCTGTTCATGGAACGCCGCATTCGCTCGCTGGTCCGCTGGAATGCGCTGGCCATGGTGATGAAGGCGAACAAGCACGACCCGGATCTGGGCGGCCACATCTCCTCCTTCGCTTCCTCGGCGACGCTCTACGACATCGGCTTCAACTACTTCTTCCAGGCCCCGACCGACGAACACGGCGGCGACCTGGTGTTCTTCCAGGGCCACGCTTCCCCCGGCGTGTACGCCCGCGCCTTCCTCGAAGGCCGCATCAGCGAAGACCAGCTGAACAACTTCCGCCAGGAAGTGGACGGCAACGGCCTGTCCTCCTACCCGCACCCGTGGCTGATGCCGGACTTCTGGCAGTTCCCCACCGTGTCCATGGGTCTGGGCCCGATCCAGGCGATCTACCAGGCGCGCTTCATGAAGTACCTGGAAAGCCGCGGCTTCATCCCCGCCGGCAAGCAGAAGGTCTGGTGCTTCATGGGCGACGGCGAGTGCGACGAGCCCGAATCCCTGGGCGCCATCTCCCTGGCCGGTCGCGAGAAGCTGGACAACCTGATCTTCGTCATCAACTGCAACCTGCAGCGCCTCGACGGCCCGGTTCGCGGCAACGGCAAGATCATCCAGGAACTCGAAGGCGTGTTCCGCGGCGCCGAGTGGAACGTCAACAAGGTCATCTGGGGCCGCTTCTGGGACCCGCTGTTCGCCAAGGACACCGCCGGCCTGCTGCAAGCGCGCATGGATGAAGTCATCGACGGCGAATACCAGAACTACAAGGCCAAGGACGGCGCCTACGTGCGCGAGCACTTCTTCGGTGCCCGTCCGGAGCTGCTGGAGATGGTCAAGGACCTCTCCGACGAGGAAGTCTGGAAGCTCAACCGTGGCGGCCACGACCCCTACAAGGTCTATGCGGCCTACCACCAGGCGGTCAACCACAAGGGCCAGCCGACCGTCATCCTGGCCAAGACCATCAAGGGCTATGGCACCGGCTCGGGCGAAGCGAAGAACATCGCGCACAACGTCAAGAAGGTCGACGTCGAGAGCCTGAAGTCGTTCCGCGACAAGTTCGACATCCCGATCAAGGATGCCGACCTGGAAAACCTGCCGTTCTACCGCCCGGAAGAAGGCAGCGCCGAGGCCAAGTACCTGGCCGAGCGCCGCGCCGCCCTGGGTGGCGTGATGCCGGTGCGCCGCGAGAAGAGCTTCCAGGTCCCGGTTCCCCCGCTGGAAACCCTCAAGGCCATCCTCGACGGCTCGGGCGACCGCGAAATCTCCACCACCATGGCCTTCGTGCGGATCATCTCGCAGCTGGTCAAGGACAAGGAACTCGGCCCGCGCATCGTGCCGATCGTGCCTGACGAAGCGCGTACCTTCGGCATGGAAGGCATGTTCCGTCAGCTCGGCATCTATTCCTCCGTCGGCCAGTTGTACGAGCCGGTGGATAAGGACCAGGTGATGTTCTACCGCGAGGACAAGAAGGGCCAGATCCTCGAGGAAGGCATCAACGAGGCCGGCGCCATGTCCAGCTGGATCGCCGCCGGCACCTCGTACTCCACCCACAACCAGCCGATGCTGCCGTTCTACATCTTCTATTCGATGTTCGGCTTCCAGCGCATCGGCGACCTGGCCTGGGCCGCCGGCGACAGCCGCGCCCACGGCTTCCTGGTCGGCGGCACCGCCGGCCGCACCACCCTGAACGGCGAAGGCCTGCAGCACGAGGACGGCCACAGCCACATCCTCGCCGGGACCATCCCGAACTGCCGCACCTACGATCCGACCTACGCCTACGAGCTGGCGGTGATCATCCGCGAAGGCTCGCGGCAGATGATCGAAGAGCAGCAGGACATCTTCTACTACATCACCGTGATGAACGAGAACTACGTCCAGCCGGCCATGCCCAAGGGCGTGGAGGAAGGCATCATCAAGGGCATGTACCTCCTCGACGAGGACAAGAAGGACGCCGCTCACCATGTGCAACTGCTGGGCTCGGGCACCATCCTGCGCGAAGTGGAAGCCGCGGCGAAGATCCTCCGCGAGGACTTCGGCATCGGCGCCGACGTCTGGTCGGTGCCCAGCTTCAACGAGCTGCGCCGCGACGGCCTGGCCGTGGAGCGCTTCAACCGCCTGCACCCGGGCCAGAAGCCCAAGCTGAGCTACGTCGAGGAATGCCTGGGCGGCCGCAAGGGCCCGGTCATCGCCTCCACCGACTACATGAAGCTGTACGCCGAGCAGATCCGCCAGTGGGTCCCGAGCAAGGAGTACAAGGTCCTGGGTACCGACGGTTTCGGCCGCAGCGACAGCCGTCGCAAGCTGCGTGACTTCTTCGAAGTGGACCGCCGCTGGGTCGTTCTGGCCGCGCTGGAAGCCCTGGCCGACCGTGGCGACATCGATGCCAAGGTGGTGGCCGAGGCCATCGCCAAGTTCGGTATCGACCCGGACAAACGCAACCCGCTGGACTGCTGAGGAGACGCATTGTGAGTGAGCTGATCCGCGTACCCGACATCGGCAACGGTCAGGGTGAAGTCATCGAACTGCTGGTCAAGGTCGGCGACAAGGTCGAGGCCGACCAGAGCCTGCTGACCCTGGAATCCGACAAGGCCAGCATGGAAATCCCCTCGCCCAAGGCTGGCGTGGTGAAGAGCCTGAAGGTCAAGGTGGGCGACACCCTGAAGGAAGGCGACGAGATTCTCGAACTGGAAGTCGAGGGTGGCGCAGCCGAGGCTCCGGCCGCGGCGCCTACCCCTGCCGCCGAAGCACCCAAGGCCGAGGCTCCTGCCCCGGCCGCCGCACCCGCGCCTGCCGCCGCCCCGGCGGCAGCGGCCAGCGTCCAGGACATCGCCGTCCCGGACATCGGCTCGGCGGGCAAGGCCAACGTCATCGAGGTCATGGTGAAAGCCGGCGACACGGTCGAGGCCGACCAGTCGCTGATCACCCTGGAATCGGACAAGGCCAGCATGGAAATCCCCTCGCCGGCCGCCGGCGTGGTGGAAAGCGTGTCGATCAAGGTCGGTGACGAAGTCGGCACCGGCGACCTGATCCTCAAGCTCAAGGTCGCGGGCGCCGCTGCCCCGGCCGCCGCCGAACAACCGGCCGCCGCGCCGGCTCCGGCTGCTGCTCCGGCCGCTCCGGCTGCCACTGCTCCGGCTCCGGCCGCCAAGGCCGAAACCCCGGCCCCGGTCGGCGCGCCCAGCCGCGACGGCGCCAAGGTGCATGCCGGCCCGGCCGTGCGCATGCTGGCCCGCGAGTTCGGCGTCGAGCTGGCCGAAGTGAAGGCCACCGGTCCGAAAGGCCGCATCCTCAAGGAAGACGTGCAACTGTTCGTCAAGGAACAGCTGCAGCGCGCCAAGTCGGCCCCGGCCGGCGGCGCCAGCGGTGGCGCGGGCATCCCGCCGATCCCGGAAGTCGACTTCGGCAAGTTCGGCGAAGTGGAAGAAGTGGCCATGACCCGCCTGATGCAGGTCGGCGCCGCCAACCTGCACCGCAGCTGGCTGAACGTGCCCCACGTGACCCAGTTCGACCAGTCGGACATCACCGACATGGAAGCCTTCCGCGTCGCGCAGAAGGCCGCTGCCGAGAAGGCCGGCGTCAAGCTGACCGTGCTGCCGATCCTGCTCAAGGCCTGCGCCCACCTGCTCAAGGAACTGCCGGACTTCAACAGCTCCCTGGCCCCCAGCGGCAAGGCGCTGATCCGCAAGAAGTACGTGCACATCGGCTTCGCCGTGGACACCCCGGACGGCCTGCTGGTGCCGGTGATCCGCGATGTCGACCAGAAGAGCCTGCTGCAGTTGGCCGCCGAAGCCGCCGAACTGGCGGAAAAGGCGCGCACCAAGAAGCTCTCGGCCGACGCCATGCAGGGCGCCTGCTTCACCATCTCCAGCCTCGGCCACATCGGCGGCACCGGCTTCACGCCGATCGTCAATGCGCCGGAAGTGGCGATCCTGGGTGTGAGCAAGGCGACCCTGCAGCCGGTCTGGGACGGCAAGGCCTTCCAGCCGCGCCTGATGCTGCCGCTGTCGCTGTCCTACGATCACCGGGTGATCAACGGCGCCGCCGCCGCGCGCTTCACCAAGCGCCTGGGCGAGCTGCTCGGCGACATCCGCACCCTGCTGCTGTAACCGCATCGGCCCCCTTTCAGGGGGCCGATCGCTTTCTACCAACGAGCACGCCACGCTCGTTCTCTCCAGCCCTGTCGGATGACGGGGCTTTTTTTATTCGCGCCGACCGCCATAATGGCAAACAGCCATTACCCATGGCATTCTCCGATCAACGGCACCCCGCATGCCGCTCAAAATCCTCCCGGTCCCGCCGATACAGGCATTGCTTGTCAGACAAAACCGCATCATGCACCCTTGCCTTCGCCCAACAGAAGTCGGCCGAGGCAAAGTACCTCGCCCAGTAGTGGAAAACCGCCGAGCATGAAGAGTCATCCCGATACCGCCAATCGCCCGGCGGTCGAGGCTGTCACCCAGCTCCCCGTCCCTTCGCGGCTGGGGCTGCTGCGCTTCGAGCGGTTGAATGAACCGAGCTGGACCCTGCTGTTCCTCGACCCGGCCTGCGAGCGCGCCTTCGGCGTGCCCGCCGCCGAACTCTGCGGCCTGCTCGACGCCCCCTACGCCAGCCTGATGGAACCCGAGGCGCGGCACCGCCTGCACGAACAGATCCAGCAGCAACTGGTGGAGCACGCCCACTACCAGGTGCGCTACGCCCTGCACACGCCCCGCGGCGTGCTGAACCTGCTGGAAGTCGGCGAGGCCTTCCAGCAGCGCGGCCGCCAGCTGCTCCACGGCTACCTGCTGCAGGACGAGGAAGGCGCCCGCCAGGAAACCCAGGGCGAACTGGCGGAACAGAACCTGCGCCTGCAGATGTCCCTGGAGATGTACCAGCGCTCCCAGGACGAACACCTGCAGCACCTGGTGCGCTCGCGCGCCCAGCAGAACCTGATCGTGCGCCTGGCGCGGCACCGCTACCAGTCCAGCGACCCGCTGCTGGAGGCCGCGCAGCTGATCGCCCAGGCCGCCAGCGAGGCCTACGACGTGGCCCGCGCCGGCATCTGGCGGCTGACCGCCGACGACCACATGGAACCGATCGCCGTCTACCGCCGCGACATCGACCAGTTCGAGCTGCCGCGCGGCTTCGACGCCAGCCGCTACCCCAACTACCTGGACGCCATCAACAGCGGCCGCGCCATCGACGCCCACAACGTCCTGCAGGACCCGCGCACCCGCGAACTGGCCGAGGCCTACCTGCGCCCGCAGGGCATCAGCGCCATGCTCGACGCCACCATCCGCGTCGGCGGCGAGGTGGTCGGCGTGCTCTGCCTGGAGCACATCGGCGAAGTGCGCCTGTGGCAGAGCGACGAGATCGCCTTCGCCGGCGAACTGGCCGACCAGTATGCCCAGGTCCTGATGAACCACGAGCGGCGCAGCGCCTCCAGCGCCCTGCACCTGTTCCAGCGCGCCGTCGAGCAGAGCGCCAGCGCCTTCCTGCTGATCGACCGCGACGGCGTCATCGAATACGTCAACCCCAGCTTCACCGCCATCACCCAGTATGGCGCCGACGAAGTGCGCGGCCGCCGCCTGGCCGAGGTGCCGGCCCTGGCCAACCTCAGCGAGCTGCTGTTCGACGCGCGCTCCACCCTGGTCAACCAGAACAGCTGGCAGGGCGAGTTCCGCAGCCGGCGCAAGAACCTCGAGCCCTACTGGGGGCAGTTGTCGCTGTCCAAGGTCTACGCCGACGACGGCGAGCTGACCCACTACATCGGCATCTACGAAGACATCACCCAGAGCAAGCTGGCCCAGCAGCACATCGAGAAGCTCGCCTACCGCGACAACCTCACGGGCCTGGCCAACCGGCACTACTTCATCAACGTGCTGGAAGAACGCCTGCGCACCGGCTCCGGCCCGCCCCTGGGCCTGCTGCTGGTGGACATCGACAACTTCAAGCGGATCAACGACAGCCTCGGCCACCAGACCGGCGACAAGCTCCTCGCCAGCCTTGCCCGGCGCCTGCGCAGCAGCCTGGTGGACGGCACCACCCTGGCGCGCTTCGCCAGCAACGAATTCGCCGTGCTGCTGGAGGAATCCAGCCCCGGCCGCGGCGAGCGGGTGGCGGCGCAGATTCTCGACGTGCTCGACAAGCCGCTGTTCGTCGACAACCAGCTGATCAACATCACCGGCTCCATCGGCCTGGCCTACGCGCCGCAGCACGGCCATGACCCGCAGACGCTGATGAAGAACGCCGGCCTCGCCCTGCACAAGGCCAAGGCCAACGGCAAGCACCAGTTGCAGACCTTCACCGAGGAAATGACCGCCGAGGCCAGCCACAAGCTGTTCGTCGAGAACAACCTGCGCCGCGCCCTGGTGCAGAACGAACTGGCGGTGCACTACCAGCCCAAGCTGTGCCTGCGCAGCGGCCAGCTGCTGGGCCTGGAGGCGTTGCTGCGCTGGCAGCACCCGGAGAAAGGCATGATCCGCCCGGACCAGTTCATCAGCGTGGCCGAGGAAACCGGGCTGATCATCCCCATCGGCAAATGGGTGATCCGCGAGGCCTGCCGCATGGGCCGCGAGCTGACGGAAAACGGCCTGGGCGACCTGAACATCGCCATCAACCTGTCGCCCAAGCAGTTCAGCGACCCCGACCTGGTCGGCTCCATCGCCGCCATCCTCCACGAGGAACAGGTGCCGGCCGGGCGCCTGGAGCTGGAACTGACCGAAAGCCTGCTGCTGGACGCCACCGCCGACACCAAGCAGCAGCTCGAACGCCTCAAGCAGCTGGGCCTGACCCTGGCCATGGACGACTTCGGCACCGGCTACTCGTCGCTGAGCTACCTGAAGAAATTCCCCATCGACGTCATCAAGATCGACCGCAGCTTCATCAAGGACATCCCGGACAACCAGGACGACATGGAAATCACCTCGGCGGTGATCGCCATGGCCCACAACCTCAAGCTGCAGGTGGTCGCCGAAGGCGTCGAGACCGCCGCCCAGCTGGCCTTCCTGCGGCGCAACCGCTGCGACATCGGCCAGGGCTACCTGTTCGACAAGCCGATCCCCGGCGCCCAGCTCGCCAGCAGCCTGCAACGCTATCCCTGCCGCGGCGACTGAAAAGCTCCAAAGCCCCGACAAAGGCTGTAATCTCCAGGGTCTTCGCGCGTCTATCGCCACCCAGACAAAGGAGACCCAGGCCATGACCCTTCGCTCGCAGATACTCGTGCACAAGCAGGAACTGCCCACCCAGGCCCAGGCCCTGCCCGGCCGTGAAGCGCCGATGCCGGTGCCGGAAACCCACTACGTCAACGGCCATCCGCTGTGCCCGCCGTTCCCCGGCGGCCTGCAGCAGATCGTCCTCGGCCTGGGTTGCTTCTGGGGCGCCGAGCGGCGCTTCTGGCAGCAGCCGGGGGTGTGGGTCACCGCCGTGGGCTACGCCGGCGGCCTGACGCCCAACCCCACCTACGACGAGGTCTGCTCCGGCCTGACCGGGCACAGCGAGGTGGTGCTGGTGGTGTTCGACCCGCAGCAGACCAGCCTGGAGCAGCTGCTCAAGGTGTTCTGGGAATCCCACGACCCGACCCAGGGCATGCGCCAGGGCAACGACACCGGCACCCAGTACCGCTCGGCCATCTACTGGTACGACCAGGCGCAGAAGGCCGCGGTGGAAGCCAGCCGCGCCGCCTTCCAGAAGGAACTGAACGCCGGCGGCTTCGGCGAGATCACCACCGAAATCCGCGAAGTGCCGCCGTTCTACTACGCCGAGGCCTATCACCAGCAGTACCTGGCGAAGAACCCCAACGGCTACTGCGGGCTGGGTGGCACCGGGGTGTGCCTGCCGGCATAACACGACCCGTAGGAGCGGAGTTGATCCGCGATGGCGCCGGCCTGGCGGCCGGATCGCGGGCAGGGCCCGCTCCTACACCACCGCCATGGGCATGGCGTGATGGTTGAGTCTCTGGATCCCCGCGTTCGCGAGGACGACGTTGTAAAACACGCATCCTGATCCCGTCACTCCCGCGAACGCGGGAGCCCAGAGACAGTTGCGCCTACATCCTCAGGCAAACACCACGCCCGTAGGATGGGTTGAGTAGGAGCGGATTCATCCACACCATTCCAATGTAGGAGCGCGCCCTGCGCGCGAATCGCGGACAAAGTCCGCTACGGTGCAGGCGAGCACGGCTTTTCGTAGGAGCGAGCTTGCTCGCGAATCGGGTTGGCACGGTGCCGGGTCTGGTTCGCGAGCAAGCTCGCTCCTACGAAGAGCGCTCTTCCTCGACCAGCCAATCCAGCCGCCAGCCGCCTTCGCTCTGCGCCAGCACCTCGGCCAGCCAGGGGAGCAGCTCGCGCAGTTCTTCCTCCAGCGGCCATGGCGGGTTGGCGATGGCCAGGCCGGAGCCGTTGAGGCGGTCGGCGCTGTCCGCCGGGTGCACCAGCAGTTCGACGCGCAGCAGCTTGGGCGCCTTGCTGCGTTCCAGGCCCTGGTAGAAGCGCTTGAGTTGGCGCTCGTCCTTGATCGGGTACCAGATCGCCACCACCGTCTGGCGCATGCGCCCGATGGCCTCTTCCAGGGCGATGACGCAGCGTTCCAGCTCGTCGGCCTCCTCGAAGGGCGGGTCGATCAGCAGCACCCCGCGTTTTTCCTGCACCGGCAGCAGCGCCCGCGGCAGCAGCCAGCCGTCGTTCTGGTGCACGGCGATGCGCCGCTCGCCGCCCATGTTGGCCTTGAGCAGGCGGCCGTCCTCCGGGTGCAGCTCGTTCAGGTGCACGCGGTCCTGGGAGCGCGTCAGGCGCCGCGCCAGCTCGGGCGAGCCGGGGTAGTACTGCAGCTCGCCATCGGGGTTCAGCGCGCGCACCACTTCCATATAGTCCGCCGCCAGCTCCGGCACCTCGTCGAGCTGCCACAGGCGGCCGATGCCCGCTTCCCACTCGCCAGTGCGGCTGGCCTCGTCGCCCTGCAGGTCGTACAGGCCGATGCCCGAATGGCTGTCGAGGAAGGCGAAGGGCGTGTCCTTGCGCACCATCAGGGCGAAGATCCGCGACAGGACCAGGTGCTTGAGGACGTCGGCGTGGTTGCCGGCGTGGTAGGCGTGGCGGTAGTTCATGGACGGCAGACTCCTTGGGGGCATGCAGTTTAGCTGCACCGGCATTGTTTTAGGCCTTTATCACGCTCATGGATGTTGCTGTGCCCGCTTCATTCACCAGACTAGACTGCGGCCATTCCCCTGGAGGCCGACCATGTCCGAGACCCTGCTCAGCTCCCGCAACCTCGCCTTCGAGCTCTACGAAGTGCTCGACGCCGAGGCCCTGACCCAGCGCGAACGTTTCGCCGACCACAACCGCGAGACCTTCGACGCCGCCCTGGCCACCGCCCGCGGCATCGCCGAGGAGCTGTTCGCCCCGCACAACCGCAAGAACGACGAGCACGAGCCGCAGTACGTGGACGGCGCCGCGGTGCTGATCCCCGAGGTCAAGCCGGCGGTGGACGCCTTCAACGAAGCCGGCTTCCAGAATGCCTCGCGCAGCTTCGAACAGGGTGGCATGCAGTTGCCGCACCTGCTGTCGCGCGCCTGCTTCGCGCACTTCCAGTCGGCCAACATCGCCACTTCGTCCTACCCGATGCTGAGCATGGGCTCCAGTCACCTGATCGAGTCCTTCGGCGACGAGGAGCAGAAGCGCCTGTTCCTGCAGCCGATGATCGAAGGCCGCTTCTTCGGCACCATGGCCCTGACCGAGCCCCACGCCGGCTCGTCCCTGGCCGACATCCGCACCCGCGCCGAACCGCACGCCGACGGCAGCTACCGCATCCGCGGCAACAAGATCTTCATCTCCGGCGGCGACCATCCGCTTTCGGAAAACATAGTCCACATGGTGCTGGCCAAGCTGCCGGATGCGCCGCCCGGGGTGAAGGGCATCTCGCTGTTCATCGTGCCCAAGTTCCTGGTGAACCCGGACGGCAGCCTCGGCAAGCGCAACGACGTGGCCCTGGCCGGGCTGTTCCACAAGATGGGCTGGCGCGGCACCACCTCCACCGCGCTGAACTTCGGCGACAACGGCGACTGCGTCGGCTACCTGGTGGGCAAGCCGCACCACGGCCTGGCCTACATGTTCCAGATGATGAACGAGGCGCGCATCGGCGTCGGCATGGGCGCCATCATGCTCGGCTACGCCGGCTACCTGTACTCCCTGGAATATGCCCGCGAGCGTCCCCAGGGCCGCCCGGTGGACGCCAAGGACCCGACCTCGGCGCAGGTCTCGATCATCGGGCACGCCGACGTCAAGCGCATGCTGCTGACGCAGAAGGCCTACGTCGAGGGCGCCTTCGACCTCGGCCTGTACGCCGCGCGCCTGGTGGACGATTGCGAGACGCTGCCCACCGAGGATGCGCGCAAGCAGGCCCACGAGCTGCTCGACCTGCTCACCCCGATCGTCAAGTCCTGGCCCTCGGAGTTCTGCCTGAAGGCCAACGAGCTGGCCATCCAGATCCTCGGCGGCCACGGCTACACCCGCGAATACCCGGTGGAGCAGTACTACCGCGACAACCGCCTCAACCCCATCCACGAAGGTACCCACGGCATCCAGTCGCTGGACCTGCTGGGCCGCAAGCTCAGCCAGAACGGCGGCGCCGGCCTCAAGCAGCTGACGCGCCTGATCCACCAGGCCTGCGAACGCGCCCGGGCCCATCCGTCGCTGGACGCCCTGCGCCAGCCGCTGGAACAACTGCTGGCGCGCCTGTCGGAAGTGACCCTGGCGCTGCTCGGCGACCTGATGCAGGGCAAGGTGGCCCAGGGCCTGGCCAATTCGGCGCTGTACCTGAAGGCGTTCGGCCACACGGTGATCGGCTGGCGCTGGCTGGAACAGGCGATCCGCGCCGAGGAAGGCCTGGCGGCAGGAAATGCCGCCGACGAGGACTTCTACCGCGGCAAGCTGCAAGCCGCGCGCTACTTCCTGACCTGGGAAGTGCCGTCCTGCCACCACGAACTGGCCCTGCTCGAAGCCCGCGACGACACCTGTTCCAGCATGCGGGACGCCTGGTTCTAGTCCCGCCTGCCCCTTCCCGCCCCGGTCACGTCCGGGGCTTTTTTATGGGCCAAACCCTGGCGACAGGCTGGCTTTCGTAGGAGCGAGCTTGCTCGCGAACGGAGTATCCCGGTTGCAACGGTATGCCGGGTTGGGCTCCGCCCCTCTCCCCAACCCTCTCCCTGAAGGGAGAGGGGCCGATCGGCATGCGCGGGAAGCCAGGTGTCATCCTGGAACCTTCGGCGGTTCGCGAGCAAGCTCGCTCCTACAGGGGGATCCGGCATCGGGGAAAAGCCCTCTGAAAGCTCGCTGAAAGGCACTGCAATTAGCCTTTGACAGCCTTGCAAATCCGCAGGTTAGAATCCCTTGGCATGCGGCCTGCATCCTTCCCGTCAGCGTCGCCACTCCCCCTCGCCCCGCCAGGAGATCCGCCGCCTTGGATGCCGTCTCGATCAATACCTATTTCCTGGTCGGCGCGGTGCTGGTGGGCATGAGCATCCTGGTCAGTTCGCTGTCCTCGCGCCTGGGCATCCCGATCCTGGTCATCTTCCTCGCCGTGGGCATGGTCGCCGGCACCGACGGCCCCGGCGGCATCGGCTTCTCCAACTACCCCATGGCCTACCTGGTGGGCAACCTGGCGCTGGCGGTGATCCTCCTCGACGGCGGCCTGCGCACCCGCGTGGCGAGCTTCCGCGTGGCGCTCTGGCCGGCCTTGTCGCTGGCCACGGTGGGCGTGCTGATCACCGCCGGGCTCACCGGCCTGGCCGCCGCCTGGCTGTTCAAGCTGAGCTGGATGGAAGGCCTGCTGATCGGCGCCATCGTCGGCTCCACCGACGCCGCGGCGGTATTCTCCCTGCTCGGCGGCAAGGGCCTCAACGAGCGGGTCACCGCCAGCCTGGAAATCGAGTCGGGCAGCAACGACCCCATGGCGGTGTTCCTCACCGTCACCCTGATCGACATGCTCGCCCACGGCCAGAGCGAGATGAGCTGGAGCTTCCTGGCCCACTTCCTGCGCGAGTTCGGCATCGGCGCCGTGCTCGGCCTGGGCGGCGGCTGGCTGCTGCTGCAGATGATCAACCGCATGCAGCTGGCCAGCGGCCTCTACCCGCTGCTGGCGATCAGCGGCGGCCTGCTGATCTTCGCCCTGTCCAACGCCGTGCACGGCAGCGGCATCCTGGCCATCTACCTGTGCGGCCTGGTGCTGGGCAACCAGCCGATCCGCTCGCGCCACGGCATCCTGCACATGCTCGACGGCATGGCCTGGCTGGCGCAGATCGGCATGTTCCTGGTCCTCGGCCTGCTGGTCACGCCCCACGACCTCTGGCCCATCGCCCTGCCGGCCCTGGGCCTGGCGCTGTGGATGATCCTCTTCGCCCGGCCGCTGTCGGTGCTGGTGGGCCTGGCGCCGTTCCGCGCCTTCCATGGCCGCGAGAAGGTGTTCATCGCCTGGGTCGGCCTGCGCGGCGCGGTGCCGATCATCCTCGCGGTGTTCCCGCTGATGGCCGGGCTGCCCAACGCCCAGCTGTTCTTCAACGTGGCCTTCTTCATCGTGCTGATCTCGCTGCTGGTGCAGGGCACCAGCCTGCCCTGGGCCGCCAAGCTATTGCGCGTGGTGGTGCCGCCGGACCCGGCGCCGATCTCCCGCGCCGGCCTGGAAGTGCACCCGACCAGCGAGTGGGAGCTGTTCGTCTACCACCTGAGCAAGGAAAAGTGGTGCATAGGCGCGGCCCTGCGCGAGCTGAAGATGCCCGAGGGCACCCGCATCGCCGCGCTGTTCCGCGGCACCCAGCTGCTGCACCCCTCCGGCAGTACCATCCTCGAGGCCGACGACATCCTCTGCGTGATCGGCCACGAGCACGACCTGCCGGCCCTCGGCAAGCTGTTCAGCCAGGCCCCGGACCGCGGCCTGGGCGCGCGCTTCTTCGGCGACTTCGTGCTCGAAGGCGACGCCCAGCTCTCGGCGGTGGCCTCGCTCTACGGCCTCAAGCTCGACGGCGTCGACGGCGAGCAGAACCTCGGCCGCTTCATCGCCCAGCAGATCGGCGGCCAGGCGATCATCGGCGACCAGGTGGAGTGGAACGGCCTGACCTGGACCGTGGCCGCCCTGGACGGGAACAAGATCCGCAAGGTGGGGGTCAAATTCCCCGAAGGTCGCCCGGGCCCCGGGCTGTTCCTCTAAGCCCCGCGAACGACTGGCGGCGCCACCCCGCTCTTGCTGGCGCCGCCGGGCACACCTACCCTCACTGCAACTTATCGATAGCCGCCCGCGACCATGCCATTCCCGCTGCGAAACCTGCTCGCCGCCGCCCTGCTCGGCGGCTGCCTCGCCGTGCTACCCGTGCACGCCGAGAACACCAACCAGCCGCCGTCCGCCGAAGCCGTCCAGCAGAGCCTCGACGGCCTGGCCGAGCGCAAGCTCGCCGACGCCGATGCCAAGGTCACCAAGGCCAGCCTCGAGCGCACCCTGAAGCTGCTCGACGCCCGAGACGACAGCGAGAAGCAGCTGGGCGAGCTGAAGGCCAGCCTGGCCGACGCCCCCCGGCAGATACTGGAGAACCAGCGCGCCCTGGCGCGCCTGAAGGGCAGCGGCGAGAAGCCGGCGGCCCAGCGCTACGCCGGGGAGAACGTCAGCCGCCTGGAGATGCTGCTCAACGACCGCTCCACCCAGCTGGCCGACTGGCAGAAGCAGCTGACCGAGGCGAAGAGCCAGTACATCACCGCGCAGACCCGCCCGGAACGCGCCCAGTCCGACATCAGCAACGCCCAGGCGCGCCTGCTGGAGATCGGCAACATCCTCAAGGTCGGCAAGGAGACCGGCAAGGCGCTGGCCCCCGAGCGGCGCAACGAGCTGCTCGCCGAGCAGGTCGCGCTCAACGCGCAGATCCAGCTGCTGCGCCAGCAACTGGCCGGCAACAACCTGCTGCAGGACCTGGCCAGCAGCCAGCAGGACCTGCTGGGCGAGCAGGTCGCCCGCGCCGAGCGCGAGACCCTCGAACTGCAGACCATGATCAGCGGCATGCGCCGCGAGCAGTCGGAGAAGACCGTCGCCGAACTGGCCCGCGACGGCACCCAGGGCGCCGGCAGCGACAGCCTGCTGAGCCAGGAGAACGCCGAGAACCTGCGCCTGTCCGACTACCTGCTGCGCACCACCGACCGCCTCAACGAGCTGACGCGGCGCAACCTCGAGGCCAAGCAGCACCTGGACAGCCTGACCCAGCTGGACCAGACCCTCGACCAGCAGATCAACGTGCTGCGCGGCAGCCTGCTGCTGTCCAAGGTGCTCTACCAGCAGAAGCAGTCGCTGCCGAAGATCAAGACCGACCAGGAACTGGCCGACGAGATCGCCGACCTGCGCCTGTACCAGTTCGAGCTGAACCAGAAGCGCGACGAACTGGCCAACCCGCAGCAGTACATCGACGACCTGCTCGCCCAGCAGCCCCAGGAAGCCGTGACTCCGCAGCTGCGCAAGGATCTGTCCACCCTGGCGGACACCCGCAGCGAGCTGATGGAGCGCCTCAACCACGAGCTCAACGCCGTGCTCAACGAGGCCATCACCCTGCAGCTGAACCAGAAGCAGCTCAAGGACACCAGCGACAACCTGCGCGCCACCCTCGACGAGCAGATGTTCTGGATTCCCAGCAACCGCCCGCTGGACCTGTCCTGGTTCAAGATGACCCCGACGCTGCTGCAGCACCAGCTCTCCGAGGTGCCCTGGGGCTCGGCGGTGGTCGAGGTGGGCGAGGGCCTGATCGACCGCCCGCTGCTGTTCCTGCCGCTGTTGCTGCTGATCGCCGGGCTGCTGTGGAAACGCCGCTACCTCTACGACAAGCTCGCCTCGATCAACGACGACATCGGCCACTTCAAGC
This sequence comes from Pseudomonas sp. R3.Fl, assembly GCF_023516765.1. Classification (NCBI taxonomy): domain Bacteria; kingdom Pseudomonadati; phylum Pseudomonadota; class Gammaproteobacteria; order Pseudomonadales; family Pseudomonadaceae; genus Pseudomonas; species Pseudomonas sp. R3.Fl. Next base: position 4,226,251 of record NZ_JAMGSO010000001.1, on the reverse strand, counting down.
GCGACAGCCAGGCGCACACGCCGCTGGCCCTGCTGCTGGCGCTGCTGCTGGCGCTGCCCGGCACCCTGACTCTGGCCATCGCCGGCCTGGCCCTGATGCTCGACGCCCGCGGGCAGAACGCCACCCTGGGCGCCGCGCTGCTGCAGATGGCCGAGGTCTGGCTGGTGTTCTACGCCGCGCACCGCATCCTCAGCCCCGGCGGCATCGCCGAGCGGCACTTCCACTGGAGCCAGGCCCAGGTGCGCTTCAGCAGCAAGCTGATCCGCCGCCTCGGCGTGGTGGTCATGGCCCTGGCCGCGGTGGTCACGGTGGCCGAGCGCCAACCCGGCAGCCTGGCCGACGACGTCATCGGCATCGCCGTGGTGCTCAGCGGCTTCGCGGTGATGACCTGGCTGATGGCGCGCATGCTCTTCGCCAGCCCCAGCACCAGCCGGCCGTCGGTGGTGAAGATGGTGGTCGGCGTGCTCTTCACCGCGCTGCCGGTGATGCTCTTCGTCGCCGTGTGCTTCGGCTACTACTACACAGCCCTGCGCCTGAGCGACCGACTGATCGACACCCTGTTCCTGCTCATGGTCTGGGTGGTGATCGAGGCCACCTTCGTCCGCGGCCTCAGCGTTGCGGCGCGGCGCCTGGCCTACCAGCGCGCCCAGGCCAAGCGGCAGAACCCGCCGAAGGAAGGCGCCGACGGCAACGAGACCGCGGAAGAGCCGACCCTGGGCATCGAGCAGATCAACGAGCAGTCCCTGCGCCTGATCCGCCTGGGCCTGCTGATCGGCTTCGTGGTGGCGCTGTACTGGGTCTGGGCCGACCTGATCAGCGTCGCCGCCTACCTGGACAACGTCACCCTCTACCAGTACACCGGCGGCAGCGGCGACAGCGCCACCAGCCTGCCGATCAGCCTCGGCGACGTGCTCATGGCGCTGGTCATCGCCGCGGTGACCGTGGCCCTGGCGCGCAACCTGCCGGGCCTGCTGGAAGTGCTGGTGCTGCAGCGCCTGACCCTGGCCCAGGGCAGCGCCTACGCCATCACCACCCTGCTGTCCTACGCCATCAGCGGCGTCGGCATCGTCAGCGCGCTGTCCACCCTGGGCGTCAGCTGGGACAAGCTGCAGTGGCTGGTGGCCGCCCTCTCGGTGGGCCTGGGCTTCGGCCTGCAGGCGATCTTCTCCAACTTCGTCTCCGGCCTGATCATCCTCTTCGAGCGCCCGGTGCGCATCGGCGACACCGTGACCATCGGCAACCTGTCCGGCACCGTCAGCCGCATCCGCATCCGCGCCACCACCATCACCGACTTCGACCGCAAGGAAATCATCGTCCCCAACCAGACCTTCATCACCGGGCAGCTGATCAACTGGTCGCTGAGCGACACCGTGACCCGCGTGACCATCAAGATCGGCCTGGCCTACGAGAGCGACCTGGCCCTGGCGCGCAAGCTCATGCTCGAAGCCGCGCGCGCCAACCCACGGGTACTCAACGACCCGGCGCCATCGCTGTACTTCCTGGCCATCAGCGCCAGCACCTTCGACTACGAGCTGCGCTTCCACGTGCGCGAACTGGGCGACCGCAACCCGGCGGTGGACGAACTGCTCACCGCCATCGCCCTGAGCTTCCGCGAGCACGGCGTGGACATGGCCTTCAACCAGCTGGACGTGTTCGTCAAGAACGGCGAGGGCAAGGAAATCCACCTGGCGCAGAACGTCACCCAGCTGCCCCTGGCGCTGCCCGGCGCGCCGCTGAAGGACCAGGACCCGCCACTGCCGCCCGGCAGCAAGCCCTGAGTCTGGACGGCTCCGAACAAGTCCGAGCACAATGCTCGGACTTACCGGAGCCCGCCTGTGACCGTGAAACAGCTCGACGAACTGACCTTCGACAACCGCTTCGCCCGCCTGGGCGACGCCTTCTCCACCGAAGTCCTGCCCGACCCCATCGCCGAGCCGCGCCTGGTGGTGGCCAGCCCCGCCGCGATGGCGCTGCTCGACCTCGACCCGGCGGTGGCCGGGGAACCGGTATTCGCCGAAATCTTCTCCGGGCACAAGCTCTGGTCCGAGGCCGAGCCGCGGGCGATGGTCTACTCCGGCCACCAGTTCGGCGCCTACAACCCGCGTCTGGGCGACGGCCGCGGCCTGCTGCTGGGCGAGGTGGTCAACGACGCCGGCCAGCACTGGGACCTGCACCTCAAAGGCGCCGGGCAGACGCCCTACTCGCGCATGGGCGACGGCCGCGCGGTACTGCGCAGCTCGATCCGCGAATTCCTCGCCAGCGAATACCTGCACGCCCTGGGCATCCCCAGCAGCCGCGCGCTTTGCGTCACCGGCTCGGACACCCCGGTGTGGCGCGAGACCAGGGAAAGCGCCGCCATGCTGCTGCGCCTGGCGCCCAGCCACGTGCGCTTCGGCCACTTCGAGTACTTCTACTACACCCAGCAGCACGACAAGCTGAAGGAACTGGGCGACTTCGTCCTGGCCAACCACTTCCCCGAGTGCCTGGAGCAGCCGCAGCCCTACGCCGCGTTCTTCCGCGCAGTGGTGGAAAGCAACGCCGAACTGATCGCCCACTGGCAGGCCTACGGCTTCTGCCACGGGGTGATGAACACCGACAACATGTCGATCCTCGGCATCACCTTCGACTACGGCCCCTACGCCTTCCTCGACGACTTCGACGCCAAGCACATCTGCAACCACTCCGACGACGCCGGGCGCTACAGCTTCAACAACCAGGTGCCCATTGCCCACTGGAACCTGGCGGCCCTGGCCCAGGCGCTGACGCCCTTCGTCGAGGTGGACGAACTGCGCGAAGCCCTCGGCCTGTTCCTGCCGCTGTACCAGGCCCACTACCTGGACCTGATGCGCCGCCGCCTGGGCTTCACCACCGCGGAGGACGGCGACCTGGACCTGGTGCAGCGCCTGCTGCAGGCCATGCAGAGCGGCGCGGTGGACTACAGCCTGTTCTTCCGCCGCCTCGGCGAGCAGGCGCCGGAACAGGCGCTGGCGCAGGTACGCGAAGACTTCGTCGACCTCGCCGGCTTCGACGCCTGGGCCGCCGACTACCGCGCCCGCGCCGAACGCGAAGGCGGCAGCCAGGACGAGCGCCGCGCCCGCATGCACGCGGTGAACCCGCTGTACGTGCTGCGCAACTACCTGGCCCAGGAAGCCATCAGCGCCGCCGAGCAGGGCGACTACTCAGTGGTGCGCGAGCTGCACGAGACCCTCAGCAAGCCCTTCGAAGAACAGCCCGGGCGCGAAGCCTTCACCCGCCGCCCGCCGGACTGGGGCCGGCACCTGGAGATCAGTTGCTCCTCCTGAGGCGAGGAAAATTTATCAGCAACCGACCAGTCGAATTCCTCCAGGGTTTTCAGAAACCCCCTGCACCAGCCATTTGGCATCCAACTTCCTAATAGGCACTTCATGCCTAGCCAGGAAGCCCTGCCATGTTCGCTCCCGCCAACCAACCGAACTTCGGCCTGAGCATCGAAGGGGTCCAGCATGACCTCCAGGTGCTCGCCTTCACGGGCCACGAGGCCATTGGCGAGCCCTACCGCTTCGACATCGAACTGGTCAGCGAACGCGCCAACCTCGACCTCGAGGGCCTGCTGCACAAACCTGCCTTCCTCAGCCTCTCACCGCACGGCGCCGGCATCCACGGCCAGATCCAGCAGGTCAGCCAGGGCGATTCCAACAAACGTCTGACCCGCTACCGGGTCAACCTGGTGCCGCGCCTGGCCTACCTGGCATTACGCATCAACCAGCGCATTTTCCAGCACCTCACGGCCCCGCAGATCATCGCCAGGGTGCTCGAGGAACATGGCATCCTCGCCGACGCCTACTGCTTCAGGCTCGGCCCGAGGGCCTATCCGGAACTGGAATACTGCACACAGTACGGCGAGACCGATCTGGGCTTCGTCCAACGCATTGCTTCCGAACATGGCCTCCATTTGCATTTCGAGCACCGTCGCGACGGCCATCTGCTGATATTCGGCGATGACCAGACCGCCTTTGCACGCCTGGATCAGCCGATCGCCTACGTTCCCGACAGTGGCATGCTCGCCGACGCGCAAGTCGTCAAAAGGTTCTCCGTACGCATAGCCGCCCGCACTTCGCGCGTCACCCGTCGCGACTACAACTTCGAAAAGCCCAGATTGCTGCTGGAAGCAACCAGCAGACCACAACAGGAGGAGCCGCAGCCCGACCTGGAGGACTACGACTACCCCGGCCGCTTCGCCGACCGCGAGCGCGGCACGCTGGTCAGCCAGCACGCCCTGCAGCGCCACCGCGCCGATTACCGTCTGGCCGAAGGCCACAGCGATCAGCTCGCCCTGCGCAGTGGCCATTTCCTGATGCTCACCGAACACCCGCGCGAAGAGTGGAACGATCTCTGGCTGCTCACCGGGGTTCACCACGAAGGCAAGCAGCCCCAGGTGCTCGAGGAGTTCATCGGCGGTGACCAACAGCACGACGAAGCCGGCTTTCACCAAGGCTACCGCAACCACTTCACCGCCATTCCCTGGGATGTCTTCTACCGCCCGCCACTGGATCACCCGAGGCCCCGTGTGCTCGGCAGCCAGAGCGCCGTGGTCACCGGGCCTCCCGGCGAAGAGATTCACTGCGACAGGCACGGCCGGGTACGAGTCCAGTTCTTCTGGGACCGCGAGGGCCGGAACGACGACCACAGCAGTTGCTGGGTGCGCGTGGCCAGCGGCTGGGCCGGCAACGGCCATGGCGCCATCTCCGTTCCCCGGGTCGGCATGGAGGTACTGGTCTCCTATTTCGAAGGCGACCCGGACCAACCCCTGGTGACCGGCTGTCTGTACAACGCCGAAAGCCGCCCACCCTACCTTCTGCCCGAACACAAGACCCGCAGCGTATTCAAGAGCCTCAGCTCACCCGGCGGAGGCGGTGCCAACGAACTGCGCATAGAAGACCGCAAGGGCCAGGAACAGATCTACCTGCACGCCCAGCGTGACCTCGAGTGCCAGGTGCGCAACGATGACCGCCTGCAGGTCGGCGGCCAGCGCAGCGAATCGATCCGGGGCAACAGCGTGCACGTCCTCGAAGGCGAGGAACAGCGCAGCGTAAGCCTGGCGCGCAAGACCTGGCTCGGCGCCGACGATCACCTGAGCGTTGCCGGCAGCGTCCACACTCGCGCAGGCCAGGTGATCAGCGTGGGCGCCGGTCAGGAAGTGCACCTGAGCGCCGGTGCCCATGTAGTGCTGGATGCCGGCGCAAGCCTGACGCTCAGCGCTGCCGGCCAGCACATCGTGCTCAGGCCGGGCGGCATCTTCAGCAGCACGCCGATCCAACTCGGCGGCGCGCCCGTGGCCGGCACGCCGGCCATGCCCCTGCCGCCGGGCACCCTGGAACCACTCGCGGCGCCGCCGATGCCCCCGGCGCCTCCAGCGATCAGCCTCGGCCAGGCCATCCCGATGAACGCCGCCAGGCAATGGGGCAGCGACTACTGCCCCCTCTGCGAAGCCTGCCGGGAAGGTTTCTGCGAAACGGGAGCCCCGGCATGAGCCCGCTCGAACACTGGCTGCGCGAGCAGTCGCGAATGCACCGCCAGCTCTACCTGGTGCTCGATGCCGACGGCAACACCGAAGCCCTGCAGGCCTTACTCAACAGCCCTCCAGCCGCGCCCCATGTCAGCCTCTACGCCGGCACCGAGGCGGCACCGCTGGCCGCGCGAGGCCCCTTCGTCATGCAGTTGGCCAACCGTGCAACACCTGCGCTCGCCACCCTGCTCGCCCATCCCGAACGCCATTGGGGCTGGCTGGCCAGCGCCGAGGGCGATGCCCTGGCGGCGCTGGCCCGGCACTGGCGCGCCCGCATGCTCGTTGGCCAGTCGCCACAGCGCACCCTGTACCGCTTCCACGACAACCGGGTCATTGCCCGGGCCCTGGCCCACCTGCCGGAAGAGGGCCTACCCGCCTACCTGGGCCCGGCCGCCAGCCTTTGCTACTGGAGCGAAGAAGCCAGGCAATGGCTGGCCCGTGACAACCCCATGCCCGGCGAGCACCCACTGCCCGAGACTCCAGCCTGGCTTGCCGCCCCGCAGGACGAAACCACCGCCAGCGCGATGCTTCACCACAACCTGCGCTTCTACCTGCTCGCCCGGCATACCGCGGCCTGCGCGCGGCTGGCCGAACGGTGCGACTTCGACGCCTGGCTCACCGAGCAATTGCGCCAGGCGCGGGAATGGCGATGGACGACGCCGGAGCAACTGCGTTTCTGGCTGCTGGAACGGCTAGAGAACGACGACATGCCCATTCCTGAGGCCTGGCAGCCCCGTCCCGGCGAGACGCCCAGCGCCCATTACGAACGGCTGGGCTACGCGATGAGCGCACAGTCGAAGCAGCTTCCCCCCTCCTATCCGGATACCGCCGAATGATCGCTGCCGCAGTTGCAACCCAGTTCTCTGAAGGCCCCCGCCCCGAATGCAGATCGCCACTGCCACACCTGCTGCTCGCCGCCAGCTTGCTCCTGGGCGGCTGCGCCAGCGGCGCCGGCGACAGCTTCACCCTGCAGGCCGACCTGCCGGCGAACTTCAAGTTCACCGGCGACGCCTACTACGTGCCGGCACCCGGCGAAACCTGCAGCGTCCCCGAGCGCATCGGCGGCCGCAGGCCCGACCGCAAGTTCTTCGAGAGCGACTACGAGGCAGCCGCCCACCGCGTGGAATTCCAGGTGCCGCTGCGCGACAAGGTGCGCGGCTGCCCGCTGGTGCTGCGCAGCATGCGGATCGAACTCGATGCGAAATGGACTGACCGCAAGTTCGGTCGTAACTGGCGAGACACAGGGGGAGACGTCGCCAGCCTGTCGTTCCGCGACGCGCTACCAGCCAACTACCCCGGCATGCCCGCCTCCGGCCTGCGCGCAGTCGAAGGCCAGTGCCATTGGATGTTCCGCACCGTGGGACCGCAGCGCTACATCATCAAGCTGCTGAAGTGCCAGGCACTGGAAGACGGCCAGGTGCAGAAATGGAAACCCGGCGCCGTCCTGCAGCGCGACCAGTTGCCCGGCAAGACCGTGCGGCTGGTGATCGGGATGTCGGAGGAGGAAGAGCCCTACTACCGAGGCTGGTGGCTCCGGACACCCGAAGGCTGGCGCCCCTGTACCGGTCGCTGGGGAACCAAGAATGAAGAGCGCTGTACGGAGCCACCGCAGTTCACCGATTTCAAACTGCCCGATGGCCGCACCTGCACTGTCTACCCCACCTGCACCGAACAGGAGTCCCGGCCATGACGCTACACAAGCTCCCCCCCGTGCTGTTCGCCAGCCTGTTTCTCGGCGGCTGCGCCAGCGGCGCCGGCGACAGCTTCACCCTGCAGGCCGACCTGCCGGCGAACTTCAAGTTCACCGGCGACGCCTACTATGTGCCGGCACCCGGTGAAACCTGCAGCGTTCCCGAGCGCATCGGCGGTCGCAGGCCCGACCGCAAGTTCTTCGAGAGCGACTACGAGGCTGCCGCCCACCGCGTGGAATTCCAGGTGCCGCTGCGCGACAAGGTGCGCGGCTGTCCGCTGGTGCTGCGCAGCATGCGGGTCGAGTTGCGGGGTAAATGGCGACTTAATGCTCCGCTTACAGAAAGCAGTTCCTCCTCCGACACTGCCAGCCTGTCGTTTCGCGACGCGCTACCAGCCAACTACCCCGGCATGCCCGCCTCCGGCGTGCGCGCGGTCGAAGGCCAGTGCCATTGGATGTTCCGCACCGTGGGGCCGCAGCGCTACATCATCAAGCTGCTGAAGTGCCAGGCACTGGAAGACGGCCAGCTGCAGAAATGGAAACCCGGCGCAGTCCTGCAGCACGACCAGTTGCCCGGCAGGACCGTGCGGCTGGCGATCGGGATGTCGGAGGAGGAAGAGCCCTACTACCGAGGCTGGTGGCTCCGGACACCCGAAGGCTGGCGCCCCTGTACCGGTCGCTGGGGAACCAAGAATGAAGAGCGCTGTACGGAGCCACCGCAGTTCACCGATTTCAAACTGCCCGATGGCCGCACCTGCACTGTCTACCCCACCTGCACCGAACAGGAGTCCCGGCCATGACGCTGCACAAGTTCACTCCCGTGCTGTTCGCCAGCCTGTTTCTCGGCGGCTGCGCCAGCGGCGCCGGCGACAGCTTCACCCTGCAGGCCGACCTGCCGGCGAACTTCAAGTTCACCGGCGACGCCTACTACGTGCCAGCGCCCGGCGAAACCTGCAGCGTTCCCGAGCGCATCGGCGGTCGTAGGCCCGACCGCAAGTTCTTCGAGAGCGACTACGAAGCAGCCGCCCACCGCGTGGAATTCCAGGTGCCGCTGCGCGACAAGGTGCGCGGCTGCCCGCTGGTGCTGCGCAGCATGCGGGTCGAGTTGCGGGGCAAATGGCGACTTAATGCTCCGCTTACAGAAAGCAGTTCCTCCTCCGACACTGCCAGCCTGTCGTTTCGCGACGCGCTACCAGCCAACTACCCCGGCATGCCCGCCTCCGGCGTGCGCGCGGTCGAAGGCCAGTGCCATTGGATGTTCCGCACCGTGGGGCCGCAGCGCTACCTCATCAAGCTGCTGAAGTGCCAGGCACTGGAAGACGGCCAGTTACAGAAATGGAAGCCCGGCGCCGTCCTGCAGCGCGACCAGTTGCCCGGCAGGACCGTGCGGCTGGTGATCGGGATGTCGGAGCAGGAAGAGCCTGCATTTAGAAACTATTGGCTGAAGACACAAACAGGCTGGAAGCCCTGTGACAGTGGCTGGAATCGGGACATGGAAGAGCTTTGTGTGAAACCTCCGCGGTTCAAGGATTTCAAGCTACCTGACGGCCGCACCTGCACTGTCTACCCCACCTGCACAGAACAGGAGTCCCGGCCATGACGCTGCACAAATATTCCCCCATGGCGGAATGGGAAAGGCCGTTCTTCAGTGACAAGATGCCCGCCTGTCCGCTGCGTGGCGACGAGACCCGCTTCCAGTTGGTGGACGAATTCGGCGAAGGCGCCCCCTATGCCGGACTTCGCTATGAAGCCACCGATATGGTCGGACAGGTCTACAGTGGGCTGCTCGATGCCAATGGCTACGCCAAGGTGACGAATCATTTCTGTGGGGCGTTGGTGCTGAAATTGGATGTAAGTTATGGCGGTGCTGAAACCCTATACAACGACTTGGTAAACCGACCGCATTACCCCCTCCCCATCACCGAACTCCAGGTCCGCGCCGAACAGACCCGCTTCTTCCACCAGGATGCCGCCCGGCGCAAGAACAACCCGGCCAAGGCGACGGCCGACGAGTTCTACCAGGTCGAGGTGCGCGACCTGGTCAGGCATGGCGCCCACCTGCCACCGCCGGTGAGCGCGCACCACCCACTACCACAAAAACTGCTGGGCACGCTCAACAAGGGGCTCGCCGAGCCGCTGTACGGTGTGACCCTGCTACCCAACGGCCTCACGGTGCTGGAGGTGCGGCCCCTGCGCGCGCTGCGCCCGCTGCTGTCCACCGACAGCGCCTTCTGCGCGCTGAACCTCTACCAGTTGGCGCTGCTGGCGAGCCTGAGCTACACCGACTTCGGCCAGGAGCCGCCGAACCGTCCGGAGACCACGGTGAAGTTCCCCCACGACCCCAGCGTGGGCAACCTGATCGGCCAGCGCCTCGCCCAGGCCGAGGAAGCCTGGAAGGTGGATGCCAAGCAGGTCAAGCGCTACTACCCGCTGTACGAGGACGTGCCCTACTCGCAGCGCCTGGAGATCCTGCCCTTCGACCCCGCGCTGTACCCGCAGAACCACCCGGAGCGTGGCGAGGAACAGGAACACCCGGCGCGCCTGCATTTCTTCGACGATGCCAAGGGCGGTACCAATACCCAGGCCTATATCAGCCACCACGAGGAGGCGATCCTGATCGCCGTGCGCGGCACCGCGGAGGTGCTCGCCGATGGCTGGCGCGATGCCGATGCCTTGCAGGTGCCCTTCGAGGAAGGGGCGGGCAAGGCGCATCGCGGCTTCTACGAAGCCTATCGGGCGCTCAAGGACTTCATTCAGGAATATCTGGACCGGTTCTACAGCGGCCAGAAACTCATTATCTGCGGTCACAGCCTGGGTGGCGCCATCGCCTTGCTGCTGGCCGAGGCCCTGCGGCGCAACGAAATGCAGCAGTACGACATCGTGCTCTACACCTACGGCGCCCCGCGCGCCGGTGATGCCGAGTTCGTCGCCGGGGCCCAGTCCCTGACGCACTACCGCATGGTCAACTACAACGACCCGGTGCCCAGCGTGCCGGCCCCCTGGATGAATGGCCGGCGCTGGCTTTGGGGCACGGGCCTGCTCGGCCTGTTCGTCAACCCCGCGGTGGGCGCGCTGCTGACCGTCGTCGGGGTGGTCCGCGTCGGCGGGCAGCCCTACCGCCACCACGGCGACCTGCGCCATTTCACCCCGGTGGCGCTGGGCCAGGAAGAGCGCTCGGCGATTCTCTGGACGCCGGGCTGCGACACCCTCGACGAGGCCGGCTGCAGCAACGCCCTGCGCAAGCACGGCGACCACCCCGAGCGCGCCTCCTTCCTCGGGCAGCTCTTCAGCGCCGGCGACCACTCCATGGTGAACAGCTACGTTCCCCACTGCTGGGCCACCCTGCGCCGCTGGCAACAGGCCCAGGAAGCCGGACGCACGCTGGTGACCGAACGCGAGTACGACATTGTCTCCGAGCACCTGGAACAGGCACGGCAGCAGTTGCGCGAGGAACGCCGGCGACTCCACGAAGATCGCCATGGCCAGGGGCAGCAGAAGGAGTCCGCCATCGCCGCCCTGAGCGCGGAGATCGAGCGCCTGGAGCAGGCGCGGCAACGCCTGGCGACGCTGCGCTATCGCCACCCCTCGCCGGCCGACCTGTACGGTAGCCTGGCCACGTCGCCGAGCCTGGAAGCGGCGCGTACACGCTGGACGAACCACATGGAGAACCGCGTGCAGGAGCAGTTGGCGATGATTCCCGCATCGCCACTGGACGACTATCGCATGAGCGCGACCCGGGGCGTGCCCGATGTCGATACGCTTGGTTGAGCGGCCTTGGCAGAGGCGGGGAGGACTAGGGCCGGCACCTGGAGATCAGTTGCTCCTCCTGAGGCGGTTATAAGCTCAGGCGAAATCGTTCTGCCGCCGCCGGGCGGGCATTGCTCCGGGTCATTGACCGGCGCTGGCGGCCCTCGCATCCTCCAGGCTTTCTGCCCACCAAGGATGCTCGAACAATGAAACTGGAAACCCTGGCGATCCACGCCGGCTACAGCCCCGACCCGACCACCAAGGCAGTGGCCGTGCCGATCTACCAGACCACCTCCTACGCCTTCGACGACACCCAGCACGGCGCCGACCTGTTCGACCTGAAGGTGGCCGGCAACATCTACACGCGGATCATGAACCCCACCAACGACGTGCTGGAGCAGCGCGTCGCCGCCCTGGAAGGCGGCGTGGGCGCGCTGGCCGTGGCCTCGGGCATGGCCGCCATCACCTATGCCATCCAGACCGTCGCCGAGGCCGGCGACAACATCGTCTCGGTGGCCAAGCTCTACGGCGGCACCTACAACCTGCTGGCGCACACCCTGCCGCGCTTCGGCATCCAGACGCGCTTCGCCCCCCACGACGACGTGGCCGCGCTGGAAGCGCTGATCGACGAGCGCACCAAGGCGGTGTTCTGCGAGTCCATTGGCAACCCGGCAGGCAACATCGTCGACCTCCAGGCCCTGGCCGACGCCGCGCACCGCCATGGCGTGCCGCTGATCGTCGACAACACCGTGGCCACGCCCATCCTCTGTCGGCCCTTCGAGCACGGCGCGGACATCGTGGTGCACTCGCTGACCAAGTACATCGGCGGCCACGGCACCAGCATCGGCGGCATCGTGGTCGACTCCGGCAAGTTCCCCTGGGCGCAGCACAAGGAACGCTTCCCGCTGCTCAACACCCCGGATCCGTCCTACCACGGCGTGACCTACACAGAGGCCTTCGGCCCGGCCGCGTTCATCGGCCGCTGCCGCGTGGTGCCGCTGCGCAACACCGGCGCGGCGCTGTCGCCGTTCAACGCCTTCCTCATCCTCCAGGGCCTGGAGACCCTGGCCCTGCGCATGGAGCGCCACTGCGAGAACGCGCTGAAGGTCGCCCACTACCTGGAACAGCACCCACAGGTGGCCTGGGTGAAATACGCCGGCCTGCCGGAGCACCCCGAGCACGCCCTGGCCAAGCGCTACATGGACGGCAAGCCGGCCTCGATCCTGTCCTTCGGCATCCAGGGCGGCGCCGAGGCTGGCGCGCGCTTCATCGACGCGCTGAAGCTGGTGGTGCGCCTGGTCAACATCGGCGACGCCAAGTCCCTGGCCTGCCACCCGGCCAGCACCACCCATCGCCAGCTCAACGCCGAGGAACTGGCCCGCGCCGGGGTGAGCCAGGACATGGTGCGGCTGTCCATCGGCATCGAGCACAGCGACGACATCATCGCCGACCTCGAACAGGCCCTGGCCGCCGCCGCGGCTTGATATCCGCCGGGTGCGGCTCCAGATTGGGGGAATCCCCTTCCGGAGCCGCGCCATGACCGACCCCCTGCTGATTCCCTGCCCGCACTGCGGCGGGCTCAACCGCCTGCCGGCCGCGCGCCTGGGCGACCATCCGCGCTGCGGGCGCTGCAAGCACGAGGTGCTGCCGGGCAAGCCCTTCGCCGTCGACGAAGCCGGCTTCGCCGCCCAGCTCAAGGGCGACCTGCCGCTGCTGCTGGACGTCTGGGCCGACTGGTGTGGCCCATGCAAGGCCTTCGCGCCGACCTTCGAGCAAGCCGCCGCGCGGCTTTCCGGGCGCTGCCGCCTGGCCAAGCTGGACAGCGAAGCCAACCAGCGCCTGGCCGGGCAACTGGGCATCCGCTCCATCCCCAGCCTGATCCTCTTCAAGGACGGCCGCGAAGTGGCGCGCCAGAGCGGCGCCCTGCCGCTGCCGCAACTGCTCGACTGGCTGGCCCGCCAGGGCCTGTAAGGCGCCGTGACCGCTTCGGTCAGCGCGCCTGAGCGAAGCGGTCATTGCCCGCGCCGACGGCCGGGCTAGGCTTGCTGTGACCCCAGCACAGCGAGACCACCCCATGCTCTTTCCCGAAGAATTCGTCCGCCAGATGACCGAAGAGCACATCGCCTTCGTCAAGCGCACCGGGCTCAAGGCCGAAATCCTCGAGCGCGGCCACGTGCGCCTGCGCATGCCCCTGAAGGGCAACGAGAACCACCTGGGCACCATGTACGCCGCCGCCCTCTTCACCCTGGCCGAATTGCCGGGCGGGGTCCTGCGCCTGACCTGCTTCGAGAGCCACAACTTCTACCCCATCGTCAAGGAAGCCGGCCTGCGCTTCCGCCGCCCCGCCACCAGCGACGTCTGGGTCGAGGCCCGCCTGAGCGACGCCGAGATCGCCCGCATCGCCGAGGAGGCCACGCTCAACGGCAAGGCCGAGTACGTGCTGGACCTGCAACTGAAGGATGAACACGGCGAAGTGGTCGCCGAGAGCCACGCCGTCTATCAGCTGCGCAGCCGTTGATCCGCGGCCCTTGCGCTGCGTCAACATGCGCTCGCGCGGCTGGGCCAGAGTGGTGGGACCGCCGGAGGATCCCACCATGCCCAAGCACATCCTGGTCGCCCACGACCTCAGCGTCGAAGCCGACGTCGCCGTGCGCCGCGCCGCGCAACTGGCCGCCGAGCACGGCGCCCGCGTCAGCCTGCTGCACGTCATCGAACAGCCCCTGGGCGCACCGCTGCTGGCCAAGGCCCGGCAGAGCGCCGTCGCCGCGCTGCAGGACAGCGCCCACAGCGCGGGCCTGGAACACTACCAGCCGCTGGTCGCCGAAGGCCGCCCGGCCAGCGTGATAGCCGCCACGGCGCAGGAGCTGCAGGCGGACCTGCTGGTCACCGGCACCCACCGCCAGGCGCTGGTGGAGCGTTTCGACGGCACCACCCTGGAGCAGATCCTGCGCTGCAGCCGGGTGCCCGCCCTGCTGGTGACCGACTCGCAGCTGCGCCCCTACCAGCGGGCGCTCAGCGCCCTGGACTTCTCCGTCGGCGCCTGCCACGCCTGGCGCAGCGCCTGCGCCTGGCTGGCGCCGGGCGGCGAACTGCTGGCCCTGCATGCCTACGATGCCGGCAACGACCCCGCCAGGTTGCGCGAGCGCCTGGACGAGCAACGCCAGCTGCTGGAACAGCTGATGCACGACGAGAGCCAGCAGGTGGGCGGCCCGCTGCCGCAGCTCGAGTGCCTGGTGAGTTCGATGGGGGTTCGCGAAGCGCTGGACCACAGCCTGGCCGACTGGCGGCCGCAACTGCTAGTGCTCGGCAGCCGCGGGCGCGGCGCGCTACAGCAGGCCCTGCTGGGTAGCACGGCGCGCTACTACCTGCGCCGGCCGCCTTGCGACCTGCTGGTCAGTGCCTGAATAGAGCAGCTTCAAGCTTCAAGCAGACTGTGCAGTTCGACGAACTGCTGGGTCAGCTTGTGGCGGGGGTCGAGGTAGATCAGCGGGGTGCAGGCCTGGTGCGACTCGCGCATCTTCACCGAGCTCATCAGGTACACCGGCAGCACCGGCATTTCCTCTTCCACCAGTTCGTCGAGCAGTTGCTGTGGCAGGCTGGCGCGCGGCTGGAACTGGTTGACCACGATGCCCTCCACTTCCAGGTCCTCGTTGTGGTCCTCCTTCAGCTCCTCGATCTCGCGCAGCAGGCCGTACAGCGCCTGGCGGGAGAAGCTGTCGCAGTCGAAGGGGATCAGGCAGCGGTCGGCGGCGATCAGCGCGGATACCGTGTAGAAGTTCAGCGCCGGCGGGGTGTCCAGGTAGATGCGGTCGTAGTCCTCGGCCAGCTCGTCGAGCAGTTTGCGCAGCTTGTTGATCTTGTGCTTGGCCTCGAGCTTGGGCTGCAGGTCGGCCAACTCGGCGGTGGCGGTCACCACATGGAGGTTTTCGAACGGCGTCTCGTAGATGTCCACCTTGCCCTTGCGGGCGAAGGGGCCGCTGGAGAGGCTCTGCTTGAAGAAATCGGCGATGCCCATGGGCACGTCGTCGCCGGTCAGGCCGGTGAGGTAGTGGGTGGAATTGCCCTGGGCGTCCAGGTCCACCAGCAGCGTGCGGTAGCCCTCGGCGGCGCTCACGGCGGCCAGGTTGCAGGCAATGCTCGACTTGCCGACCCCGCCCTTCTGATTGAAAACCACGCGACGCATGAGCACCCCTCCAAGCCGTTCAAGTGACACCGGATTCTATGCAATGCCCATGACAAGGGCGAGCACTTGCGCATGCCGCCGGGCGGCGTCTAACCCGCCGCGCCTCGGGTGACCAGCTCGATGAAGGCCAGCGCCGCCGGCGAGGTCTCGCTGCGCCGCCGCACCAGCCACACCGAACTGGTCGCGCCGGGGTCCAGCAGGGTGCGGTAGACCACCCCGTCCACCCGCGTGCGGCGGAACGAGCCGGGCAGCATGGAAACCCCCAGCCCCGCCGCCACCAGGCCGATGATGGTCATGGCCTCGCCGGCTTCCTGGCTGATGCGCGGGGTGAAGCCGGCCTGCCGCGCCAGCGCCTGCAACTGGTCGTAGAGGCCGGTGCCGTAGCTGCGCGGGAAGAACACGAAGGGCTCCTCGGCCAGCGCCGCCAGCTCCAGCCCTTCCAGCGACTCGCGGGCCAGCGGGTGGTCAGCGCGCAGCACCGCCACCAGTGGCTCGCTGAACAACTCCACCGCCTCCAGCGAGGCCGGCAGCTGGAAGGAACGGATCACCCCGACCTGCAGGCGCTCTTCCTGCAGTGCTTCGACGATCTGCCGGCTGCTCATCTCCTGCAGGTCCAGGTGCACTTCCGGGTAGGCCTGGCGGAAGGCGTGGATGCTGCGCGGGATGGCCGAGGTGAAGGGCGCCGAGGCGGTGAAGCCGATGCGCAGCTCGCCCAGTTCGCCCTGGTGCGCGCGGCGCGCCAGGAGCACCGCGCGGTCGACCTGGGCCAACACCTGGCGGGCCTCGTCGAGGAACAGCCGGCCGGCTTCGGTCAGCGCCACCCGGCGGTTGGTGCGCTCCAGCAGGCGCGCGCCTATCTCCTCCTCCAGCGCCTGGATCTGCTGGCTCAGCGGCGGCTGGGAGATGCCCAGGGCCTCGGCGGCGCGGCCGAAATGCAGTTCCTCGGCGACGGCGATGAAGTAACGCAGGTGGCGCAGCTCCATGGGAACTCCGAATGAGTCGAATTACATATCAAACGTGTCGATCAATATATTGGAAATAATAAAAGCCCTTCCTTATCCTTGTCACACAAGCCCAATAACGACTTTCCACTTTCTGCCAGCCTGGCTGCGCGGGCCGATTTCGCTCGCCGCGAGGCACACCCCTTTCCAGAATCGAGGTGAGTTGTGAGTCACTCTGCCGTGCGGGCTTCGTCGGATTCCGAACCCGCCTTGCTGCAGGCCGCCGAGGCGGCCAACCAGGCGCTGGCCGGCGCCGTGAACGACATCGAGAGCTACATCGAGAAAGGCACCCCGGCCTTCATGCGCACCTCGCTTGCGCTGTTCTCCGGCGGCTTCGCCACCTTCGCCCTGCTCTACTGCGTGCAGCCGATGATGCCGGTGCTGTCGCAGACCTTCGCCCTCAGCGCCGCGCAGAGCAGCCTGGTGCTGTCCATCGCGACCATCATGATGGCCCTCGGCCTGCTGGTCACCGGGCCGATTTCCGACGCCATCGGGCGCAAGCCGATCATGGTCGCCTCGCTGGCCTTCGCCGCCCTCTTCACCCTGGCCAGCGCGGTGATGCCGACCTGGCACGGGGTGCTGGCCATGCGCGCGCTGGTCGGGCTGTCGCTCAGCGGCCTGGCGGCAGTGGGCATGACCTACCTGAGCGAGGAAATCCACCCGCAGCACATCGGCCTGTCCATGGGGCTGTACATCGGCGGCAACGCCATTGGCGGCATGAGTGGGCGGCTGATCACCGGCGTGCTGGTGGACTTCATGTCCTGGCACGCGGCCATCGCCATCCTCGGCGGCCTGGCCCTGGTGGCGGCCGTGGTGTTCTGGCGCATCCTCCCGGAGTCGCGCAATTTCCGCCCCACCCCGCTGAACCTCCGGCAACTGGCCGACGGCTTCGCCTCGCACCTGCGCGACGCCGGCCTGCCCTGGCTGTTCCTCGAGGGCTTCCTGCTGATGGGCGCCTTCGTCACCCTGTTCAACTACATCGGCTACCGCCTGCTGGCCGATCCGTACCACCTCAGCCAGGCCGTGGTCGGCGTGCTCTCGCTGGTGTACCTGGTGGGCATCTACAGCTCCGCCTGGGTCGGCTCGCTGGCCGACCGCCTGGGCCGGCGCAAGGTGCTCTGGGCGGTGATAGTGCTGATGCTCAGCGGCCTGCTGCTGACCCTGCTGCCGGCGCTGCCGCTGATAGTCGCGGGCATGCTGCTGTTCACCTTCGGCTTCTTCGCCGCGCACTCGGTGGCCAGCAGCTGGATCGGCCGCCGCGCGCTCAAGGCCAAGGGCCAGGCCTCGTCGCTGTACCTGTTCAGCTACTACCTGGGCTCCAGCGTGGCCGGCACCACCGGCGGGGTGTTCTGGCACCACTTCGGCTGGACCGGCGTCGGCCTGTTCATCGCCGCGCTGCTGAGCACCGCCGTGCTGGTGGCGTTGCACCTGGCGCGCCTAGCAGTGTTACCGCGCACCCTTCCCGCACTGAGCACCTCGCATAGCTGAGTAGTTTCTACACACTCAGTTATGCCTCTGTCGGTGATAGATATGCCAGCGTCGCCTCTGGATATGACATTCCCATGATCGCGACGCCCCTATCCCGGGGCGTCGTGGCGCTTCTACCCAATTCTTTCGCGCCTACGACCAAGGTCGTAACAAAATGTGGCGCGCATCTTGCGTTCAGGAAAAGGAACACCTCGTTGGATTATCAAAACGGCTTCGGCTGCGCAGGACGCATTTCCTTCCTTTTCTCGCTGTAGGTAACGCATGAGCAGTACCCCATCCGCCGGTCTGGCCCAGGGCCTGAAGAACCGTCACGTCACCATGTTGTCCATCGCCGGGGCCATCGGCGCCGGCCTCTTCGTCGGCTCCGGCCACGCCATCGCCGAAGCCGGCCCGGGCGTCATGGTTTCCTACCTGGCCGCCGGCCTGCTGGTGGTCCTGGTCATGCGCATGCTGGCCGAAATGGCCGTCGCGCAGCCGGACAGCGGCTCCTTCTCCACCTACGCCGACCGCGCCATCGGCCACTGGGCCGGCTTCACCATCGGCTGGCTGTACTGGTGGTTCTGGGTGCTGGTGATCCCGCTGGAGGCCAACGCCGCCGCCGCCATCATCCACGCCTGGATCCCCGGCGCGCCGATCTGGGTCCTGGCCTTCGTGATCACCGCGGCGCTGACCGTGACCAACCTGTTCAGCGTGAAGAACTACGGTGAGTTCGAGTTCTGGCTGGCGCTGATCAAGGTCGGCTCGATCATCGCCTTCCTGGTCATGGGTTGCGCGGCCATCTTCGGCGTCTCGCTGAACCCCGAGGTCAGCGGCATCAGCCACCTGTACGCCGAGGGCGGCTTCCTGCCCAAGGGCTGGGGCGCCGTGCTGGCGGCCCTGCTGACCACCATGTTCTCCTTCATGGGCTCGGAGATCGTCACCATCGCCGCCACCGAGTCCAAGGACCCGGCGCAGCAGATCACCCGCGCCACCAACTCGGTGATCTGGCGTATCGCGCTGTTCTACCTGCTGTCGATCCTGATCGTGGTCTGCCTGGTGCCGTGGAACGACCCGCGCCTGGTGAGCATGGGCTCCTACCAGACCGTGCTGGAGCATCTGCATGTGCCCTACGCCAAGCTGATCGTCGACATCATCGTCCTGGTCTCGGTGACCAGCTGCCTGAACTCGGCGCTCTACACCGCCTCGCGGATGATGTACTCGCTGAGCAAGCGCGGCGACGCCCCGCGCATCGCCCAGGTGACCAGCGCCAGCCGCACCCCGGTGTACGCCGTGCTGCTGTCCACCGCCATGGCCTTCCTGTGCACCTTCGCCAACTACCTGGCCCCGGCCGAAGTGTTCAACTTCCTGCTGGCCAGCTCCGGCGCCATCGCCCTGCTGGTGTACCTGGTGATCGCCATTTCGCAGCTGAACATGCGCAAGAAGCTGCTCGCCCAGGGCCACCAACTGACGCTGAAGATGTGGCTGTTCCCCTGGCTGACCTGGGCGGTGATCATCTTCATCAGCGCCGCGCTGGTGATCATGATGATCCGCCCGGACCACCGCATGGAGGTGGTCGCCACCGCCCTGCTGACCATCGTGGTGGTGTGCTCCGGCCTGTTGGTCTCGAACCGTCGCAAGGCCCAACGCGCCACAGGCTACGCGGCCGACGCCGCCTGACGCAGCGCCCATGAAAAAGCCCCGCCATTGGCGGGGCTTTTTCGTTGGGTGCATGTTTTGTAGGAGCGCGCCCTGCGCGCGAATCGCGGGCAGGGCCCGCTCCTACAGGCTGGCACCGAATTTTCCGACCATGCCCGCAGGGCGAAGCGTCAGTGATACTGCGCCGACAGCTCGTGCACCGCCTCGAAGAAGACGCCGGCATGGGCCGGGTCGACTTCCGGGGTGATGCCGTGGCCGAGGTTGAACACGTGGCCGCTGCCCTGGCCGTAGGCGCCGAGGATGCGCGCCACTTCGCGGCGGATGGCTTCCGGGTTGGCGTAGAGCACCGACGGGTCCATGTTGCCCTGCAGCGCCACCTTGTCGCCGACGCGGGCGCGGGCGCTGCCGATGTCGCAGGTCCAGTCCAGGCCCAGCGCTTCGGCGCCGGTGTCGGCCATGGATTCCAGCCACAGGCCGCCACCCTTGGTGAAGAGGATCACCGGCACCTGGCGGCCGTCGTGCTCGCGGATCAGGCCGTCGACGATCTTCTTCATGTAGGCCAGGGAGAACTCCTGGTACGCCGCCGCCGAGAGGCTGCCGCCCCAGGAGTCGAAGATCTGCACGGCCTGGGCGCCGGCGCGGATCTGCCCGTTGAGGTAGCTGGTGACCGACTGCGCCAGCTTGTCGAGCAGCGCGTGCATGGCCTGCGGGTTGTCGTAGAGCATCGCCTTGGACTTGCGGAAGTCCCTGCTGGAGCCGCCTTCGACCATGTAGGTGGCGAGGGTCCAGGGGCTGCCGGAGAAACCGATCAGCGGCACCCGGCCGTTCAGTTCGCGGCGGATGGTGCGCACGGCGTCCATGACGTAGCCCAGGTCCTTCTCCGGATCGGGGATCGGCAGCGCCTCGATGTCGGCCAGGCTGGAGACCACCTTCTTGAAGCGCGGGCCCTCGCCGCTCTCGAAGAACAGACCCTGGCCCATGGCGTCGGGGATGGTGAGGATGTCGGAGAAGAGGATCGCCGCGTCCAGCTGCGGGTAGCGGTCCAGCGGCTGCAGGGTCACCTCGCAAGCCAGTTGCGGGTTCATGCACAGGCTCATGAAGTCCCCGGCCTTGGCGCGGGTGGCGCGGTATTCCGGGAGATAGCGGCCGGCCTGGCGCATCATCCACACGGGGGTAACGTCGACGGGCTGCTTGAGCAGGGCACGGAGGAAGCGATCGTTCTTCAGGGCAGTCATGGCGGCATCCGGCAAAAAAGTGCGGGCATTTTCGCAAAGCCCAAAGCAAAAGGCACGGCGGGGGCCGTGCCTTTTGTCCATCGCGGCATTCTGCCGCAGCGCTGGTGCTTCTGCTCTTCGTAGGAGCGAGCTTGCTCGCGAACAAACCCCTGCAGCGGGGCTAGGGTTCGCGAGCAAGCTCGCTCCTACAAGAGCAGGCGTCAGACGCCGAGGTAGTCGAGGATGCCTTCGGCGGCCGTGCGGCCTTCAAAGATCGCCGTCACCACCAGGTCGGAACCGCGGACCATGTCGCCGCCGGCGAAGATCTTCGGGTTGCTGGTCTGGTGCTTGAACTGCGCGGCGGCCGGGGCGATGACGCGGCCCTGGCTGTCGATCTCGACCTGGTGCTGCTCGAACCAGGGCGCCGGGCTCGGGCGGAAGCCGAAGGCGATCAGCACGGCTTCGGCCGGGATGATCTCCTCGGAGCCCGGGATCGGCTCGGGGCTGCGGCGGCCACGGGCGTCCGGTTCGCCGAGACGGGTCTCGACCACCTTCACGCCTTCCACCTTGTCCTCGCCGACGATGGCGATGGGCTGGCGGTTGAAGAGGAACTTCACGCCCTCTTCCTTGGCGTTCTTCACCTCTTTGCGCGAACCGGGCATGTTCTCTTCGTCGCGGCGGTAGGCGCAGGTCACGCTCTTGGCGCCCTGACGGATGGAGGTGCGGTTGCAGTCCATCGCGGTGTCGCCGCCGCCCAGGACCACCACGCGCTTGCCCTTCATGTCGACGAAGTCCTCGGGGGACTTCTCGAAGCCGAGGTTGCGGTTCACGTTGGCGATCAGGAAGTCCAGCGCATCGTGCACGCCGGGCAGGTCCTCGCCGGGGAAGCCACCCTTCATGTAGGTGTAGGTGCCCATGCCCATGAACACGGCATCGTACTCATCGAGCAACTGCTCCATGGTCACGTCCTTGCCGATCTCAGTGTTCAGGCGGAACTCGATGCCCATGCCGCTGAAGACTTCGCGGCGACGCGACAGCACGTGCTTTTCCAGCTTGAACTCGGGGATGCCGAAGGTCAGCAGGCCGCCGATTTCCGGGTTGCGGTCGAATACCACCGGGGTCACGCCGTTGCGCACCAGCACGTCGGCGCAGCCCAGGCCGGCCGGGCCGGCGCCGATCACCGCGACGCGCTTGCCGGTGGGCTTGACCTTGGACATGTCCGGGCGCCAGCCCATGGCGAAGGCGGTGTCGGTGATGTATTTCTCCACCGAGCCGATGGTCACCGCGCCGAAACCGTCGTTGAGGGTGCAGGCACCCTCGCAGAGGCGGTCCTGCGGACACACCCGGCCGCAGACTTCCGGCAGGGTGTTGGTCTGGTGCGACAGCTCGGCGGCGGCCAGGATGTTGCCTTCGGAAACCAGCTTCAGCCAGTTGGGGATGAAGTTGTGGACCGGGCACTTCCACTCGCAGTACGGGTTGCCGCAGCCCAGGCAGCGATGGGCCTGGTCAGCCGCCTGCTGCGGCTTGAACAGGTCGTAGATTTCCACGAACTCGCGCTTGCGCTGGCGCAGCAGTTTCTTCTTCGGATCCTTGCGCCCGACTTCGATGAACTGGAAGTCATTGTTGAGACGTTCAGACATTTCAAGACCTCTTCAGACTTCAGGCGCTTATTGCGGGTTGGCACGGGTGCTGGTCAGCAGGGAACCGAGGCTCGCGGCCTTCGGTTTCACCAGCCAGAACCGACGCAGGTAGTCGTCGAGGTTCTCCAGCAGGTTCGCACCCCACTCACTCGCCGTTTCCTCGACATATTCCACCAGGACCTTGCGCAGGTGGCTGCGCTGGGCCTCCATCGCCTCGCCGCTGATCCGCTGGATTTCCACCAGCTCATGGTTCACGCGGTCGACGAAGGTGTTGTCCATGTCCAGGACGTAGGCGAAGCCCCCGGTCATGCCGGAGCCGAAGTTGTAACCGGTCTTGCCCAGTACACAGACGAAGCCGCCGGTCATGTACTCGCAGCAGTGGTCGCCAGTGCCTTCCACAACCGCGTGGGCGCCGGAGTTGCGCACGCCGAAACGCTCGCCCGCGGTGCCGGCGGCGAACAGCTTGCCGCCGGTGGCGCCATACAGGCAGGTGTTGCCGACGATGGCCGACTCCTGGGTCTTGAACGGGCTGCCCTTGGGCGGGGTCACCACCAGCTTGCCGCCGGTCATGCCCTTGCCCACGTAGTCGTTGGCGTCGCCTTCCAGGTACAGGTGCAGGCCGCCGGCGTTCCACACGCCGAAGCTCTGCCCCGCGGTACCCTTGAAGCGGAAGGTGATCGGCGCCTTGGCCATGCCCTGGTTGCCATGCACCCGGGCGATCTCGCCGGACACGCGCGCGCCGATGGAACGGTCGCAGTTGCAGATGTCCAGCTCGTACTCGCCGCCCTTGGCGCCTTCGATGGCGCCGCGGGCCAGCTCGACCATCTTCTCGGCCAGCAGGCCCTGGTCGAACGGCGGGTTCTTCTCGACTTCACAGAACTGCGGCTTCTCGGCCGGGATCAGGTCGCTGCCCAGCAGCGGGGTGAGGTCGAGGTTGCCCTGCTTGGCGGTTTCGCCGGGCAGGATTTCCAGCAGGTCGGTACGGCCGATCAGCTCGGCGAGGCTGCGCACGCCCAGCTTGGCCAGCCATTCGCGGGTCTCGCTGGCGATGAAGGTGAAGAAGTTCGTCACCATCTCGACCGTGCCGATGAAGTGGTCCTTGCGCAGCTTGTCGTTCTGGGTGGCCACGCCGGTGGCGCAGTTGTTCAGGTGGCAGATGCGCAGGTACTTGCAGCCCAGGGCGATCATCGGCGCGGTACCGAAGCCGAAGCTCTCGGCGCCGAGGATGGCCGCCTTGATCACATCCAGACCAGTCTTCAGGCCGCCGTCGGTCTGCACGCGGACCTTGCCGCGCAGGTCGTTGCCGCGCAGGGTCTGGTGCGCCTCGGCGAGGCCCAGCTCCCAAGGCGAACCGGCGTACTTGATGGAGGTGATGGGCGAAGCACCGGTACCGCCGTCGTAGCCGGAGATGGTGATCAGGTCGGCATAGGCCTTGGCCACGCCGGCGGCGATGGTGCCCACGCCCGGCTCGGAGACCAGCTTCACCGACACCAGCGCCTGCGGGTTGACCTGCTTGAGGTCGAAGATCAGCTGCGCCAGGTCCTCGATGGAATAGATGTCGTGGTGCGGCGGCGGCGAGATCAAAGTCACGCCGGGCACCGCGTAGCGCAGGCGGGCGATCAGGCCGTTGACCTTGCCGCCGGGCAGTTGGCCGCCCTCGCCAGGCTTGGCGCCCTGGGCCACCTTGATCTGCAGGACCTCGGCGTTGACCAGGTATTCCGGGGTCACGCCGAAGCGGCCGGTGGCCACCTGCTTGATCTTCGAGCTCTTCAGCGTGCCGTAGCGCGCCGGGTCCTCGCCGCCCTCACCGGAGTTGGAGCGCCCGCCGAGGCGGTTCATGGCTTCGGCCAGGGCCTCGTGGGCTTCCGGCGACAACGCGCCGAGGGAGATGCCGGCGGCGTCGAAGCGCTTGAAGATCGACTCCAGCGGCTCGATTTCGTCGAGGCTCAGCGGCTGCGCGGCGGTCTTCACCTGCAGCAGGTCGCGGAGCATCGACACCGGGCGCTTGTCCACCAGCGCGGTGTATTCCTTGAACTTCTCGTAGTCGCCCTGCTGCACGGCGGCCTGCAGGGTGTTGACCACGTCCGGGTTGTAGGCGTGGTACTCGCCGCCGTAGACGAACTTCAGCAGGCCGCCCTGCTGGATCGCCTTGCGGTTGTTCCAGGCCTCGCCGGCGAGCAGCTTCT
This sequence comes from Pseudomonas sp. R3.Fl, assembly GCF_023516765.1. Lineage (NCBI taxonomy): Bacteria > Pseudomonadati > Pseudomonadota > Gammaproteobacteria > Pseudomonadales > Pseudomonadaceae > Pseudomonas > Pseudomonas sp. R3.Fl. The sequence continues at coordinate 4,201,922 of NZ_JAMGSO010000001.1, read as the reverse complement.
GCTCGTTCTCGATGTCGAGGAAGCGCGCGCCCTGGATGCGGCTGGGCACGCCCGGGAAGCACAGGCCGGTGACCTCGTCGGCCAGGCCGATGGCTTCGAACAGCTGGGCGCCGCGGTAGGAGGCGATGGTGGAGATGCCCATCTTCGACAGGATCTTCATCAGGCCCTTGGAGATGCCCTTGCGGTAGTACTTGAACACCTCGTAGAGGTCGCCCAGCACTTCGCCGGTACGGATCAGGTCGGCCAGCACCTCGTAGGCGAGGAACGGGTAGACCGCCGAGGCGCCGAAGCCCACCAGCACCGCGAAGTGGTGCGGGTCGCGGGCGGTGGCGGTCTCCACCAGGATGTTCGAGTCGCAGCGCAGGCCGGTCTGCACCAGGCGGTGGTGCACGGCGCCCACGGCCAGGGCCGCGTGCACCGGCAGCTTGCCAGGGGCGATGTGGCGGTCGGAGAGCACCAGCAGCACTTTGCCGGCGCGCACGGCTTCCTCGGCCTGATCGGCGATGTTGCGCACGGCCGCTTCGAGGCCGACGGACTCGTCGTAGTTCAGGTCGATGTGGTGGCGGTCGAAGCCCGGGCGCTCCAGGTTCATCAGGCTGCGCCACTTCGCCGGGGAGATCACCGGGGTGGTCAGGATGGCCTGGTTGGCGTGGTGCGGCGACTCTTCGAAGATGTTCTGCTCGACGCCCAGGCAGGTCTCCAGGGACATCACGATCGCCTCGCGCAGCGGGTCGATCGGCGGGTTGGTGACCTGGGCGAAGACCTGGCGGAAGTAGTCGTAGGGCGAGCGGATGCGCTTGGACAGCACCGCCATCGGGGTGTCGTCGCCCATCGAGCCGACCGCTTCCTGGCCCTGTTCGGCCAGCGGGCGCAGCACCTGGTCACGCTCCTCGAAGGTGACCTGGAACATCTTCATGTACTGCTTGAGCTGGTCGCTGTCGTAGCTGGCCACGCCCTGGTCGTCTTCCAGGGTCGCCTGGATGCGCAGCGCACTCTGGCGCAGCCACTGCTTGTACGGGTGACGCGACTTCAGGCGGTTGTCGATGTCCTCGGTCTGCAGCAGCTGGCCGGTCTCGGTGTCCACCGCGAGGATCTGCCCCGGGCCGACGCGGCCCTTGGCCAGCACGTCCTCGGCCTTGTAGTCCCACACGCCGATTTCCGAGGCCAGGGTGATGTAGCCGTTCCTGGTGGTGACCCAGCGCGCCGGGCGCAGGCCGTTGCGGTCGAGCAGGCAGACGGCGTAGCGGCCGTCGGTCAGCACCACGCCGGCGGGGCCGTCCCACGGCTCCATGTGCAGCGAGTTGAATTCATAGAACGCACGCAGGTCGGCGTCCATGGTCTCGACGTTCTGCCAGGCCGGCGGGATGATCATGCGCAGGCCGCGGAACATGTCCATGCCGCCGGTGACCATCAGCTCGAGCATGTTGTCCATGCTCGAGGAGTCTGAACCCACGCGGTTGACCAGCGGGCCGAGCTCGTCGAGGTTCGGCATGAACTCGTTGACGAACTTGCTGCGCCGGGCCTGGGCCCAGTTGCGGTTGCCGGTGATGGTGTTGATCTCGCCGTTGTGCGCCAGCAGGCGGAACGGCTGGGCCAGCGGCCACTTCGGCAGGGTGTTGGTGGAGAAGCGCTGGTGGAAGACGCAGATGGCGGTCTTCAGGCGCTCGTCGGAAAGGTCCGGATAGAAGGCGGCGAGGTCCGCCGGCATCATCAGGCCCTTATAGATCATGGTCTTGTGCGAGAAGCTGCAGACGTAGTGGTCGGCATCGGCGGCGTTGGCCACCGAGGAGCGCCGACGGGCGCAGAACAGCTTCACGGCGAAGTCCTGGTCGGACAGCCCTTCGCCACCGACGAACACCTGCTCGATCTGCGGCAGGCGCTCCAGGGCCAGGCGGCCGAGCACGCTGGTGTCGATCGGCACCTTGCGCCAGCCGACCAGCTGCAGGCCTTCGGCCTCGATCTCGCGATTCATGTTCGCGCGAGCGGCCTCGGCCTTCACCGGGTCCTGGTTGAAGAAGACCATGCCCACCGCATACTGGGCGGGCAGATCGGTCGCGAACTCGGCCTTGGCCACCGCCCGCAGGAACGCATCGGGCTTCTGGATCAGCAGCCCACAGCCATCCCCGGTCTTCCCGTCCGCGTTGATCCCACCTCGGTGGGTCATGCAGGTCAGTGCTTCGATGGCGGTTTGCAGAAGTTCATGGCTTGGCTCGCCCTGCATATGGGCGATCAGGCCGAATCCGCAGTTATCCTTGAACGTCTCAGGATGGTACAGACCTGCTTTCATAGGGAACTCTCACCGGCAAAACTTTTTTAATTCAGCGACTTCGCCTGTCTTCTCGCTCAAGCGGCAAGTTTCCGACAGGCAAAGGGAGGCCATTGTACATAGGTACAAGGCGCCTCACAAATTTTTGGCGAGAGGCTGAAACTGGATGTCGCATTCCTGAAAGAAAAAACCCGCCAGTCGTGCTTGTGACTGGCGGGTTTTCATTTTTGCGACAGCGCGTCAGTGGGCGCTGGCGATTTCCTGCTGGATGCTGGCGAAGGTGCGCGGCCAGGGTTTGCCGCCCTGGGCCTTGGCCGACAGGCTCTTCACCGCGGCCACGGCGGCGGCGCGGCTGGGGAAGCTGCCGTAGGTCACCACGTAGAAGGGCTTGCCCTGCAGGGTCTTGCGGAAGTAGCGGTACTCGCCGCCGCCCTGCTTGCTGATGTAGGCCTTGGCGCTGGCCTCGGAGCCAGTGCCCAGCACCTGCACAGCATAATTCCCCGCGGGCTGCGAGCGATACCACTGGCTACCGGCACCACCGGCGGCGGCGCTGGCCTTGGCCGGGGCCGCAGGCTTGCTCGGCGCAGCCTTGGCCACGGCCTTGGGTTCTGCCGGCTTGGCCGCGGGCTTGGCGACCGGTTTCACCGGCTCGGCCTTGGCCACCGGTTTGCTGACCGGGGCCGGGGCAGGCGTCGAAACCACCGGCTGCGCCGGAGCGCTCGCCACGCTCGGCGCCGACGGCACCGGATTCAGCGGTTGCGGCGCGCTCTTTCCGGCCAGCGGCGCGAGCGGCGGTGCAGAGGTGGTCACGGTCGGCGGCACGCCGGGCGCGGGCATGGCGCCTTCGTCAGCGTCTTCCTGGCCACCGGCCTGGGCCATGGGCTCGCGGATGACCGGCTGGGCCTCGCCCACCAGCGGCAGCGGCACCGGCTGGTTGGAACCGGCGAACTCCACCGAGGGGCCGGAGCCCGAGGCCGGCGCCTGGGCGGCGCCCGGCTGCGCGGCGGACCCCATCGGCAACTGCGCGGAAGCCTGGGTGGCGGCGCTATCCGGCTTGCTGGTGCGGCCCTGCATGAACCAGGCGGCGACAACGCCGATGGCGACCACGCCGAGGATCAGCAGATGTTTCTTCGGCAGGCGCAGGCTGGCGCCAGGAGCGGCCTTGCGGGCGCCGCCACGGTCGGCCAGCATCGCCTCGATCAGGGCGTCGCGGGCCACCTGGTTGATCGAGCCCGGCCAGCCGCCGGACTGCTCGTGGATATCGGCCAGCAGGTCGTCGGAAATCAGCTCCGCGCCCTGCCCTGCGCCTTCCAGGCGCTGCGCCAGGTATTCGCGGGTTTCTTCCTCGCTGTAGGGCTGCAGTTCGATGGCGTGGAAGCGCTCCTCGCCCTCGGACAGCGCCTCCAGCCGCGACAGCAGCTCGGGCTCGCCGAACAGGAACACGTGCAGGCGCGCCTCGCTGTTGCCGGCGGCCAGCAACAGCAGCACTTCCAGGGCGCCGTCACGCAGTTGCTCGGCATCGTCCACCAGCAGGTAGACGTCCTGCCCGGTGATCGCCAACTGGGCGACCTTGGCCAGGATGGCCTCGATGCTCACCTGGGTGATGCCAAGGCCCTGGGCCAGTTGGCGCATCAGGGTGGCTTCGTCGGCCGCCGAACGGCCGGAGATCACCACGCTGGACACCGCATCCTTGTTGGTGCTGGCCACCAGAGCCTGGCGCAGCAGCGTCTTGCCGCTGCCCAGGGGGCCGGTCACCGCCAGCAGCAGGTGGCTGTAGCGCGCCAGGTGGTGCAGTTGGCCCAGCACCGGCTTGCGCTGTGCCGGGAAGAACTTGAAGCCAGGAACCCGCGGAGCGAAGGGGTCGTGGCTGAACTGGTAGTGGGCCAGGAAGGCCTCATCGGCATGCAAGCTGGACATGGGACCTCAATGTTCTCCTAACTGATCGACCAGGGCCTGGTAATCAGTACGCAGGGTTTCTTCCAGAATCTCACGAGGGAAGTCCGCAGTGACCACCGCATCCCCCAGCCCTTTCAGCAATACGAGGCGCAGACGGCCGTCGAGCACCTTCTTGTCCACCGCCATGTGCTCGAGGAAGTCCCCGGCGCTCATTTCCTTCGGCGGCACCACCGGCAGTTTCGCCCGCTGCAGCAGGCGCACGCCACGGTCGCGCTCGGCGGCGGTCAGCCAGCCCAACAGATGCGACATCTGCAGTGCCATCACGGTTCCCGCACCCACGGCTTCGCCGTGCAGCCAGACGCCATAGCCCATGTGGGTCTCGATGGCATGACCAAAGGTGTGGCCGAGGTTCAGGGTGGCGCGCACCCCGGATTCCCGTTCGTCGGCGCCCACCACCCGGGCCTTGGCCGCGCAGGAGCGCTCGATGGCTTCGGCCAGGGCGGCGGAGTCGAGCGCCAGCAGCGCGTCGACGCTGTCTTCCAGCCAGGCTAGGAAAGGCTCGTCGCAGATCAGGCCGTACTTGATCACTTCCGCCAGGCCGGCGGACAGCTCGCGCTCCGGCAGCGTGCGCAGCGAGGCGGCATCGATCACCACCGCCTGCGGCTGGTAGAAGGCGCCGATCATGTTCTTGCCCAGCGGGTGGTTGATACCGGTCTTGCCGCCCACCGAGGAATCCACCTGGGACAGCAGGGTGGTCGGCACCTGGATGAAATCGACGCCGCGCTGGTAGCAGGCCGCGGCGAAGCCGGTCATGTCGCCGACCACGCCGCCGCCGAGGGCGATCAGGGTGGTCTTGCGATCATGCCGCGCCTGCAGCAGGGCATCGAAGATCAGCTGCAGGGTTTCCCACTGCTTGTAGGCTTCGCCATCGGGCAGGACCACGGAAATCTGCGCGTAGTCGGCCAGCGTCTTCTGCAGACGCGCCAGGTACAGCGGCGCGATGGTCTCGTTGGTGACGATGGCGACCTGCCGCCCACGGATATGCGGCGCGAAATAACGCGGATCGTCCAGCAGCCCTTCGCCGATGTGGATCGGGTAGCTGCGGTCGCCGAGATCGACAGTGAGTGTGCGCATGAAGCCCCCAGACAGGAAAGGGCACTAGGATAACGCAGAACCGCGCGCCCTTTAATGGCGCTCCAGCCTGCGCAGGCGATCGAGTATCTCCAGCACCACCAGGCGCGGTGGCCGCTCGTCGGTTTCCACCACCACGTCGGCGATCTCCCGGTACAGCGGATCGCGCAGTGCCATGAGGTCGCGCAGGATCTGCCCCGGGTTGGGCTTCTGCAGCAGCGGCCGGTTCCTGTCGCGGGCGGTGCGGGCGATCTGCTGGTCGACCGAGGCGTGCAAGTAGACCACCTTGCCGCCGGCCTTGAGCGCGGCGCGGTTGGCCTCGCGCAGCACGGCGCCGCCGCCGGTGGCGATCACCACGCCGTCGCCGTCGCAGAGCTCGGCGAGCATGGCGCTTTCCCGCTCACGAAAGCCGGCCTCCCCCTCGACGTCGAAGATCCAGGGGATGTTGGCTCCGCAGCGCTGTTCGATCTCCTTGTCGGAGTCCTTGAAGTCGAGGTGCAGCTCTTTGGCAAGAAGACGCCCGATGGTGCTCTTTCCAGCACCCATCGGGCCTACCAGAATCAAATTGGGCACGGCATTGATCAACGATCGATGGCAATGGCCTGATTATTCATGATCCGGGGAGTGAGGAAAACCAGAAGCTCGTTCTTGGTGTCCGTCACATAGTCGTTCTTGAACAGGCGGCCGACGACCGGTACGTCGCCGAGGAACGGGACCTTGGAGGTGGTCTTGGTCTGGGTGTTGGAGAACACACCGCCGATGACGATGGTTTCACCGTCGTTGACCAGCACCTTGGCGTTGACCTCGTTCTTCTTGATCGGCGGCACGCCGAGCAGCGCGTTCTGGTAGTCGGGCTCGTCCTTGTTCACCTTGACCTGCATGATGATGCGGTTGTCCGGGGTGATCTGCGGGGTGACCTCCAGGGACAGCGCAGCCTCCTTGAAGGACACCGAGGTGGCGCCGCTGGAGCTGGCTTCCTGGTAGGGAATCTCCGAGCCCTTGAGGATCTTCGCGGTTTCCTTGTCCGAGGTGACCACCTTCGGCTGCGACACCACTTCGCCGTTGCCGGTCTTCTCCATGGCGTTGAGCTGCAGGTCCAGGGTGGTGTTGTCGGTGACGAAGCCGATGCCGATGCCGGAGGTCGGCGTCGCGGTGGTCACGCCCAGGTCAACGAAGGTATTGCTCGTGCTGTTGGCGCCACCGGTGATGTTGAAGTTGCCGCGATTGCTCAGCGAACCACCCCATTGCACCCCCAGCTCCTTGGTGTAGTCGACGCTGGCCTCGACGATGCGCGCCTCGATCATCACCTGGCGTACCGGGATGTCCAGCTGCGAGACGATGCGGCGCAGCTCGTCCAGGCGGTCCTGGGTCTGGTAGGCGATGATGGCGTTGGTGCGGTCGTCGACGGTGATGGAGCCACGGTTGTCGGTGCCGGCGGCAGGCTGGGCGCCCGGGCCGGAACTGGTGCCGGTCACGGACTGGAACAGCTTGGCGATGTCGGAAGCCTTGGCGTAGTTCACCTGGATCAGTTCGCGACGCAGGGGCGCCAGTTCGGCGATCTGCTTCTGCGCTTCCAGCTCCTGGCGCTCACGCGCGGCGATCTCGTCGGCCGGTGCCACCAGCAGGACGTTGCCGACCTTGCGCTTGTCCAGGCCCTTGGTCTTGAGCACCAAGTCCAGCGCCTGGTCCCAGGGCACGTTCTGCAGGCGCAGGGTGATGTTGCCCTGCACGGTGTCGGAGGCCACCAGGTTGAGGTCGGTGAAGTCGGCGATCAGCTGCAGCACCGAGCGCACGTCGATGTCCTGGAAGTTCAGCGACAGCTTCTCGCCGGTGTAGGCGAAGCTGTCCTTCTTGCGCTTCTCGGCCTCGTTGCTGGTCATCGGCTTGATGCTGACGGTCATGCGGTTGTCGGTCTGGAACACCAGGTAGTCGTACAGGCCGCTGGGCTCGATGACGATGCTGGCCTTGTCGCCGGCCGCCGAGGCGTTGACGAACTGCACCGGAGTGGCGAAGTCCTTCACGTCCAGGCGCACGCGCAGGCTGTCGGGCAGCTGGGTGCGCGGGAAGTCCAGGCGGATCTTGCCGCCCTGCTCCTGGATGTCCGGGCTGACGCTCGGGTCGGACAGGTCGATGACCACGTTGCCCTCGCCCTGCTCGCCACGCTGGAAGTCGATGTTGCGGATCGCCTTGCCCACCGGCACGTAGGGCTTGGGCTGCGCCGGGCGAGGCGCCGCGGCATAGGCCGGGGCCGCGCTCGGCGCGGAGCTGGCCGCCGCCGCGGGCGCGCCACCACCCTGGCCGACCAGGATGATCAGGTCGTTGCCCTGGGCGCGGGTGGAATACGGCACCAGGGTGGTCAGGTTGATGATCAGGCGGGTGCGGTCCTTGGCCTCGACCACGGTCAGGCTGCGCGCATTGCCCACGCCCAGCTCGCGGTTCTTGCTGCCCAGCTTGTTCTGCACGCCCGGCAGGTCCAGGGCGATGCGCGCCGGCTGCTCGATGGTGTAGCCACGCGGCGCGGCCACCGGCTCGTCGAAGCCCAGCTTGAGCTCCACGCGATCCCCCGGCAACGAGGCCACATCGACGCGCTGCAGGTTGGCGGCGAGCAGGCTCGGCGCGAAAAGGCCGGCCAACAGGGCAAAGCCCAGGCGGGTCATAGTTCTGTTCATCGTCGTCTGTATCCGTCGTGCAGACAGCAGTTTGTTATCCATGGTCATCCCCGCCCTTAGGAGCGCTCCTTGAGAGTCAGGCTGCGCGGACGCTCGAGCCAGCCACCCTCACCGTCAGGAACGATCTCGACTACATCGATCTTGCCTTCGCTGATGGAAACGATCTTCCCATCGTTGCGCCCCAGATAATCCCCCACCTTGACCCGGTGCACCCCTCCTGCACCGCGGACCAGGGCGAACGTACCCTCCTGGTTGGACAGTGTCCCCACCATCTCGAAGGTCTCGATGTTGAAACCTTCGAGGAACTGCTTGACCCGCGTTTCGTCGGGCTTGACCACCTTGGAGCCCTTCTGCTTGATCGCCAGGTCGATCTTCACCGGCGGCTGGAACGGGCTGCGCAGGGACGAGGCGTTGTAGGTGAAGGCCTCGTAGGGCTGGAACTTGGGCAGGGGCTCGATGGCCCCCTTGGGCCGCGCACGGACTTCGTCCATGTACGCCTGCAGGTCGGCGAAATCGCCACCCGAACCGCAACCATTCAGACTCAGCAGCAACAGGCCACACAGCATCAGGCGCTTGTTCATTTCTTCGCCCCCGCCTTGTTGGCCGCCGGCTTGGCCTGCACGCCCTTGTCGTTATAGCGGTAGGTCTTGGCCACGATGGTCATGCGCAGCTTGGTGGTACTGTCCGCACTCACGGGTTTGATCTCGAAGTCGTGCAGGGTGACGATCCGCGGCAGGCTGGCCACGCCGCTGACGAAGGTCGCCAGGTCGTGGTAGCCGCCGACCACGCTGATCTGTATCGGCAGCTCGATGTAGAACTGCTGGGTGACTTCCGGCAGCAGCTTGATTTCCTCGAACTCCAGGCCGCTGCCCAGGCCGGTGCGGGTGATGTCCTCGAGCAGCCCGGGCACCTCGGTGTCGCTGGGCAGCTGGCGCAGCAGGGCGCCGAAGGACTCTTCCATCTCCTTCATCTGGTTCTTGTAGGCTTCCAGGTTGGCCGCCTGGAAGGCCTTGGTGCCGAACTGCTGCTTGAGCGTCTCTTCCTCGGCCCGGCGCTGGTCCAGCTCGCCTTGCAGGTCCTTGAGGTGGAACTGGTAGCCGAGCACCAGCACCAGCACCATCAGCAGCGCGCCGGCGATCACCTTGGCCGCGGCGGGCCAGGAACCGACGTTGTTGAAGTCCAGCTCGTTGATATCGATCTTGCGCAGGCTTTGCAGGGAATCGGCCAGACTCATTTCTTGGCTCCTTGCGCGACTGTCTTCTTCTCCTGCTCCTTGACCTTCTCGCCGGGCTGCGTCTGCTGCACGGTGAGCTGGAAGGTGTTGGCCTGGTCGACGGCGCCCTGGGTGACCGCCTTGACCTCGGTGAGGTTGGGCGAGGTCAGCCAGTCGGAGGCATCCAGGTTGCGCATCAGGTTGGACACGCGGTTGTTGGACTCGGCGGCGCCGGCGATGGCGATGGTGTGGCCGTTCATTTTCAGGCCGGTGTAGTACACGCCATCGGGCAGGGTGCGTACCAGCTGGTCGAAGACGCGCCCGATGATCGGCCGGTTGCCCTGCAGGTCCTGGATGATCTTCATCCGCTCCAGCAGTTGCTGACGGCGCGTCTTCAGCTCGCTGATCTCCTTGATGCGGGCGTCCAGCACGGCGATTTCCTTGCGCAGGAAGTCGTTGCGCGCGCTCTGGTTCTCGATCGCCGAGCTGAAGTACTGGTCACCGAGGAACACCAGGCCGCCGGAGACCAGCAGCACGCCGCCCAGGGCGACCAGGAAGCGCTGCTTGCGCTCCTCGCGCAGCTGCTCCCGCCATGGCAGTAGGTTGATGCGCGCCATCAGTCGAAACTCCTCATCGCCAGACCGCAGGCAATCATCAGCGCCGGCGCGTCACTGGCCAGCGCCCCGGCATTCACCTTGTTGCTCAGCACCATGTCGGCGAAGGGGTTGGCCACCAGCGTCGGGGTGCCGATCTTCTGCTGGATGAGCCGGTCCAGGTCGGGAATGGAAGCCGTGCCGCCGGCGAGCAGGATGTAGTCGACGTCGTTGAACTGGCCCGCGGCGAAGAAGAACTGCAGGGAGCGCGAAACCTGCTGCACCACCGCATCCTTGAACGGTTGCAACACTTCGCTGTCGTAGTCATCCGGAAGACCGCCCTGCTTCTTGGCAAGGCCGGCTTCCTCCACCGACAGGCCGTAGCGGCGCTGGATCTCCTCGGTGAGCTGGCGCCCGCCGAACAACTGCTCGCGGGTATAGATGGTGCGGCCGTGGTGGAGGACGCTGAGGGTGGTCATGGTGGCGCCGATGTCGACCACCGCGACGGTCAGCTCGTCGGCGTTGCCGCCCAGTTGGTCGCCGAGCAGGCCGAAGGCGCGCTCCAGCGCGTAGGCCTCGACGTCCACCACCTTGGCGGTGAGCCCGGCCAGGGCCAGCGCGGCCTCGCGCACCTCGACGTTCTCCTTGCGGCAGGCCGCCAGCAGCACGTCGACGCGCTCGGCGTTGCGCGCGGATACGCCCTGGACCTCGAAGTCGATGGCGACTTCCTCCAGGGGATAGGGAATGTACTGGTCGGCTTCGATCTTGAGCTGGTTCTCCAGCTCGTCTTCGGAAAGCCCGCCGTCCATCTCGATGGTCTTGGTGATGACCGCCGAGCCGGCGACCGCCACGGCAGCCGTCTTCACGCCGGTGCGCGCCTTGGCGACCACCCGCGACAGCGCCTGGCCGACCCCCTCCAGTTCGGCGATGTTTTTCTCGACCACCGAGTTCGGCGGGAGCGGCTCTACGGCGTAGGCCTCTACCTTGTAGCGCCCGCCCGAACGGCTCAACTCGAGGAGTTTGACCGAAGTCGAACTGATGTCGATCCCCAGCAGTGTGTTCGCTTTCTTAGTGAAGAGCCCTAGCACGACTGATTTCCTATCAGCATCCGAGACTTACGGACGATTTATGTTTTTTGACATTAGATACCAGACTTGACACCCGCGCAAATAGCTCGCCGGCAAAAAAACTGCTTATAATGTGATCAGCTTTTCCCTTTTTGCCGCGCCTTTCGCTTAACTCTCTCTTTTCTCTGGAAATCCAAGACCTGCCAATGCGCCTGCTGAAGTTTCTGTGGTGGACTTGCGTCACCCTTTTTTGTGGAGTGCTGCTCGGTTTAAGTGGCGCCTACCTGTACCTGAGCCCCAGCCTGCCTTCGGTCGACGCCCTGCGCAACGTGCAGCTGCAGATTCCGCTGCGGGTTTACAGCAGTGATAACAAATTGATAGCAGAGTTCGGCGAGATGCGCCGCACGCCTATCCGTTTCGCTGACATCCCGCCGGATTTCATTCACGCCCTTCTGTCGGCCGAGGACGACAATTTCGCCAATCATTATGGCGTGGACGTGAAGAGCCTTATGCGCGCTGCCGCGCAATTATTGTCGACCGGTCACATCCAGACCGGCGGCAGCACCATCACCATGCAGGTGGCGAAGAACTACTTCCTCACCAACGAGCGCAGCTTCTCGCGCAAGATCACCGAGATCCTCCTGGCCCTGCAGATCGAGCGCGAGCTGACCAAGGACGAGATCCTCGAGCTGTACGTCAACAAGATCTACCTCGGCAACCGCGCCTACGGCATCGAGGCCGCCGCCCAGGTGTACTACGGCAAGTCGATCAAGGAACTGAGCCTGGCGCAGATGGCGATGATCGCCGGCCTGCCCAAGGCGCCCTCGCGCTACAACCCGCTGGCCAACGTGGCGCGCAGCATGGAGCGGCGCAACTGGATCCTCGAGCGGATGAACAAGCTCGGCTTCATCGACCAGGCCCGCTACCAGGAAGCCGTCGCCGAGCCGGTGGGCGCTTCCTACCACGTGGCGAGCCCGGAACTGGCGGCCCCGTACATCGCCGAGATGGCCCGCGCCGATATGGTCGGCCGCTACGGCGGCAATGCCTACACCGAGGGCTACCGAGTCTACACCACGGTGCACAGCGACCTGCAGCAGTACGCCAACGACGCCCTGCGCGAAGGCCTCCAGGAATACGACCAGCGCCACGGCTACCGCGGCCCCGAGGCGCGCATGCCGGGCAAGTCTCTGGACGCCTGGCGCCTGGCGGTGGCCCAGCAGCGCCCCATCGGCGGCCTGGAGCCGGCCATCGTCACCCGCGTGGAGAAGAGCGGCGTGATGGTCGTCACCCGTGACGGCAAGGACGACACCATCAGCTGGGACAACATGAAGTGGGCCCGCCCCTTCCTCAGCAGCAACAGCATGGGCCCGGCGCCGCGCCAGCCCGGCGACGTGCTGCAGCCCGGCGACCTGGTCCGCGTGCAGCGCAAGGACGACGGCGCCCTGCGCCTGACCCAGGTGCCGGCGGCGCAGAGCGCGCTGGTCTCGCTGAACCCGGACAACGGCGCCATCATGGCCCTGGTCGGCGGCTTCTCCTTCGAGCAGAGCAGCTACAACCGCGCCGTCCAGGCCAAGCGCCAGCCCGGCTCCAGCTTCAAGCCGTTCATCTACAGCTGCGCGCTGGACAACGGCTTCACCGCCGCCAGCCTGGTCAACGATGCGCCCATCGTGTTCGTCGACGAGTACCTGGACAAGGTCTGGCGGCCGAAGAACGACACCAACACCTTCCTCGGCCCCATCCCCCTGCGCGAGGCGCTGTACAAGTCGCGCAACATGGTCTCGATCCGCACCCTGCAGGCCCTGGGCGTGGAGCGCGCGCGCCAGTACATCAGCCGCTTCGGCTTCGATGTCCAGGAGCTGCCGCCGAACCTGTCCATGGCGCTGGGCACCGCGACCCTGACGCCCCTGGAGATCGCCGGCGCCTGGAGCACCTTCGCCAACGGCGGCTACAAGATCAGCCCCTACGTGGTCGACCGCATCGAAAGCCGCGACGGCCAGGTGCTGTACCAGGCCAACCCGCCCAGCGTGCCGGTGGAGGACAACCCGCAGGTCGCCGACAAGGAGGCCGCGCAGCCCGTCGCCGCGCCGGTGGAGGACGACGACCCGGCCCACGCCAGGACCACCCTCGAGCCGGCGCCGGCCGAACGCATCATCGACGCCCGCACCGCCTACATCATGACCAGCATGCTGCAGGACGTGATCAAGCGCGGCACCGGCCGCCGCGCCCTGGCCCTCAAGCGCGACGACCTGGCCGGCAAGACCGGCACCACCAACGACTCCAAGGACGCCTGGTTCTCCGGCTTCAACGCCGACTACATGACCACCGTGTGGGTCGGCTTCGACCAGCCGGAAAGCCTCGGCCGCCGCGAGTTCGGCGGCAACGTGGCGCTGCCGATCTGGATGCGCTACATGGGCTCGGCGCTCAAGGACAAGCCCTCGCACACGCTGCCCGAGCCTTCCGGCCTGGTCAGCCTGCGCATCGACCCGCTCAGCGGCCGCGCCGCGCCGCCGGGCACGCCGGGCGCCTACTTCGAGCTGTTCAAGAGCGAAGACACCCCGCCGCCCATGAGCGAACTGGGCAGCGGCGCGCCAGGCACGCCGCTGCCGGCCGACGAAGGCGCGCCGATGGATCTGTTCTGATCGAGAGCGCTGGTTTTACGGGAACGCCGTTCTCCTGAGGGGGGCGGCGTTTTTCGTGGAACGGATCGCGGATGAATCCGCTCCTACGGCATGAGCGAACGTGGCTTTTCGTAGGATGGTGTTGAGCGAAGCGATACCCATCAGCGCAACCGCATGGGTTTCGCAAGCTCAACCCATCCTACGAAAAGCAGCTCGGCGCAGTCGGTGAGACAGTTGCTCCTACATGGGAATGGCGCGCCCTACGTCCGCGACGATTTTTCCCCCAAATGGGAAAAAATTCCGAAAAGACTGATGGCAATATGCCAAGCCTTTTGATTACTCTCCGGATGCGGCGGGGGAAGGCTCCCGTGCGGTCGAACCCCATCCGATCGCCGGGAGCTTCCCGCGGCAACCCAGTCTATGCGCCGGGAGTTCCGCCCAGTTCGCGCCAGGTCAGGTAGACGCGCAGGTCGAATTCCAGCTGGTGATAGCCCGGCAGCATGTATTCGCAGAGCTGGTAGAAGGCCTTGTTGTGGTCGCGCTCGCGCAGGTGCGCCAGTTCGTGCACCAGGATCATCCTGAGGAATTCCGGCGCCGCGTCCTTGAACAGCGAGGCCACGCGGATTTCCTTCTTCGCCTTCAGCTTGCCGCCCTGCACCCGCGAGATCGCGGTGTTCAGCCCCAGGGCGCGCTGCACCACGTCCAGCTTGCTGTCGTAGAGTACCTTGTCCACCGCCGGCGCGTTGCGCATGTGCTCCTGCTTGAGCTGCATGGCGTAGGCGTACAGCGCCTTGTCGCTCTGCACCTCGTGGCGCCCGGGGTAGCGGCGCTGCAGGTACTCGCCCAGGCGGTCCTCGGCGATCAGCTGGCGGACCTGGTCCTGCAGCTGTTGCGGGTAGGCCTGGAGGTAGCGGAGCGGTTGCATGAAGGTCGGTTCGCGGTGACGGGGCGCGCAGTCTAGCCGATCCGCGCGCCCCTTCGCAGGCTCAGTCCAGCACCACCGCCGAATAGGCCTCGGTGCGGTAGGGGAAGGCCACCTCGGCCTGGTCCTTGAGGGCCGGGTGGGTGGCGATCAGCTCGCGCAGGCGCTGCTCGACCCGCGCCTTCTGTTCCGCCGGCAGCGCGGCGATGAAGCTGATCGACAGTGTCCGCGCCACTATCACCTGCTCCGGCGGGCCGACGTGGCGGTAGCTGAACTCGCGCAGCTGCAGCGGGCCGAAGGGCGCGCCGGCGAAGGCCCGGCGCCATTCGCCGGTGTGGAAGCGCGGGGTGCTGCCCTCGTAGGGCGCGACTATGTGGGTCAGCTCGGCGACCCAGTCCACCCGCTCGTCGCGGACGTTCCATACCAGCCCCAGGTGGCCGCGCGGGCGCAGCACGCGGTGGATCTCGCGCAGCGCCTCGGGGTTGGCGAACCAGTGGAAGGCCTGGGCGCAGAGCACCGCATCCAGGCTGGCGTCGGCCAACGGCATGCCCCGGGCCGTGCCTTCCAACACGCGCACGTCGGGCAGTTCCTGGTGCAGGCGCTCGCGCATGGCCGCCACCGGCTCGATGGCGGCCACCTCGGCGCCGGTGCGCAGCAGCAGGCGGGTGAACTTGCCGGTGCCGGCCCCAAGGTCGACCACCTTGCTGCCGGCATGGATGCCGAGGCTGCCATCGAGCCAGCCGAGCAGCTCGTCGGGATATTCGGGACGCCCGTGGGCGTAGGTCTCGGCCTCCTGGCCGAAGCCCTGCTGGGCGCTGGCGTGGACGCTGTCCATGGAACGGCTCTCCTGTAGGGGATCGCCCTCCGGTATAGCACACTCAGCGCAGGCGGCAGGCCTTGCCTTCCAGGTAGTCGCGGTAGCAGGCGAGCAGCCTGGCCTCGCTGATCCGGCAGCGCTTCTGCCGGCACTGGCTGTGGAACTCGAAGCGCCCGCCGTCGGGCTCGGCGAGCTGGATGCGCAATGCCGGCCAGCCCTTGTTCGGCGCCTTCTCCGGGGTGCTCAGCAGGCGGCCTTCGCTGACCACCAGGGGCGCGCCGGCCGCAGCGTAGTCGAAGACGAACAGCAGCGAGCGCGAGGTCTTCAACGTGCACTCGGTGTGGCTCAGGCAGTTCTGCGCATCCACCGGCAGGTCGACCGCCGACGCTCGCGGCGCGGGGGCTGCGGCGGGTGCGGGCGTGCCGGGCGGCTGCGCAGCACAACCGACGAGCAGGAGCATCAACAGGGGAACGAGCCAACGCATGGCGGACTCCGGGGCGTGGATACGAAAGAGCCCCGCCGGGGCGGGGCTCTTCAGGGGCGGGGCCGGATCAGTTGATCTTCGGCTCCAGCTCGCCCTTGGCGTAGCGCTGGAACATGCCTTCCAGGGAGATCGGCTTGATCTTGGAGGCGTGGCCGGCGGTGCCGAAGGCTTCGTAGCGGGCGATGCACACGTCGCGCATGGCTTCGATGGTCTTGGCGAAGTACTTGCGCGGGTCGAACTCGCTCTTGTTCTGCGCCAGGAAGCGACGGATGGCGCCGGTGGAGGCCAGGCGCAGGTCGGTGTCGATGTTCACCTTGCGCACGCCGTACTTGATGCCTTCGACGATTTCTTCCACCGGAACGCCGTAGGTTTCCGGGATTTCGCCGCCGAATTCGTTGATGATCGCCAGCCAGTCCTGCGGCACCGAAGAGGAGCCGTGCATCACCAGGTGGGTGCCCGGGATGCGCGCGTGGATCGCCTTGATGCGGTCGATGGCGAGGATGTCGCCGGTCGGCGGCTTGGTGAACTTGTAGGCGCCGTGGCTGGTGCCGATGGCGATGGCCAGGGCATCGACCTTGGTTTTCTTGACGAAGTCGGCGGCTTCTTCCGGGTCGGTCAGCAGTTGGCTGTGGTCCAGCACGCCTTCGGCGCCGACGCCGTCTTCCTCGCCGGCCATGCCGGTTTCCAGGGAGCCCAGGCAGCCCAGCTCACCTTCCACGGACACGCCGCAGGCATGGGCGAAGGCCACGGTCTGCTGGGTCACGCGGACGTTGTATTCGTAGTCGGCCGGGGTCTTGCCGTCTTCCTTCAGCGAGCCGTCCATCATCACCGAGCTGAAGCCCAGCTGGATGGAGCGCTGGCACACGTCAGGGCTGGTGCCGTGGTCCTGGTGCATGCACACCGGGATGTGCGGGAATTCTTCGATGGCCGCCAGGATCAGGTGGCGCAGGAAGGGCGCGCCGGCGTATTTGCGGGCGCCGGCCGAGGCCTGCACGATCACCGGGGAGTCGGTCTTGTCGGCCGCTTCCATGATGGCGCGCATCTGCTCGAGGTTGTTGACGTTGAAAGCCGGGACGCCGTAGCCGAACTCGGCGGCGTGGTCCAGCATTTGGCGCATGCTGATGAGTGCCATGTTTTCACTTCTCCCAGGAAGTTGGGCTCGTTCTATGGTTCGACAGCCTGCCGCAGGGGCAGGCCGCATTCAAGTCTGTTGCGCCGCGCGGTGCTAGCGTGCGCGGCAGCCGCGGCCGATCAGGTCGTTGCTTTCCACCCAGTAGATCAGCCCCTGGTCGCCGGTGACGCTGAAACCGACCAGTCCATCGCTATAGAAAGCACCGGACCCGCCGGGTTCCTCCTCCAGGTGATGGACGACGTCGTCCTCGCCCAGGCGCAGGTCCACCACCGACGAGCGGGCGCCTTCGACGTAGCGCCAGATCACCACGGCGCCGCTGTCGCAGGTCCAGTGGTTCCAGCCGCCTTTGGCGGTGCCGGCGCCGCTTCCCGCAGGGTGGCTGGAACAACCGGCCAGCAGGGCGCCCAGGGCCAGGGCGGCGAGGTAACGCTTCATCGGGCAATTCTCCCTCTCACGGCGATGCCGTATGTCCATTCAGCCCCGCGCCGCCCCAACGCCCCGGTTCAGGGGCATTTCACCGGCTTGTCGGTTGGGGGCGGACGCCGCCAGGCTTACTGCTTGGCGCGCTGCTCCAGCACTTCCACGGCCGGCAGGACCTTGCCTTCGACGAACTCGAGGAAGGCGCCGCCACCGGTGGAAATGTAGGAGATCCGCTCGCCAATGCCATATTTGTCGATGGCCGCCAGGGTGTCGCCGCCGCCGGCGATGGAGAATGCCGGGCTCTCGGCGATGGCCAGGGCCAGGGTCCTGGTGCCTTCGCCGAACTGGTCGAACTCGAAGACGCCCACCGGGCCGTTCCACAGGATGGTCTTCGACGACTTCAGCAGCTCGGCGAACTGCGCGGCGGTCTGCGGGCCGATGTCGAGGATCATGTCGTCGTCGGCGACGTCGGCGATGGCCTTGACGGTGGCGGCGGCGCTTTCGGCGAATTCCTTGGCCACGACGACGTCGACCGGCAGCGGCACGCTGACCTTGGCCGCGATGGCCTTGGCGGTGTCGACCAGGTCGGCCTCGTACAGCGACTTGCCGACCTTGTAGCCGGCCGCGGCGAGGAAGGTGTTGGCGATGCCGCCGCCGACGATCAGCTGGTCGCAGATCTGCGCCAGGCTGTTGAGCACGTCGAGCTTGGTGGAAACCTTGGAGCCGGCGACGATGGCCGCCATCGGCCGCGCCGGGTTGCCCAGGGCCTTGCCCAGGGCGTCCAGCTCGGCGGCCAGCAGTGGGCCGGCCGCGGCGACCTTGGCGAACTTGGCCACGCCGTGGGTCGAGCCCTCGGCGCGGTGGGCGGTGCCGAAGGCGTCCATGACGAAGACGTCGCACAGCGCGGCGTACTTCTGCGCCAGCTCGTCGGCGTTCTTCTTCTCGCCCTTGTTGAAGCGCACGTTCTCGAACAGCACCAGCTCGCCCGGCTTGACCTCGACACCGTCGAGGTAGTCGCGCACCAGCGGCACATCGCGGCCCAGGGCCTTGCTCAGGTAGTCGGCGACCGGCTTGAGGCTGTTCTCCTCGGAGAACTCGCCCTCGGTGGGGCGGCCCAGGTGCGAGCAGACCATCACCGCCGCGCCCTTCTCCAGGGCCAGCTTGATGGTGGGCAGCGAGGCCAGGATGCGGGCGTCGCTCTTCACCACGCCGTCCTTCACCGGCACGTTGAGGTCCTCGCGGATCAGCACGCGCTTACCTTGGAGGTCGAGGTCGGTCATCTTCAAAACGGTCATGACATCAGTCCTGTCTGGGCTGGTTGTTTAACGTTCACTGGCGGCGACCCGCAGGAAGTGCCCCGCGGTGTCGAGCATGCGGTTGGCGAAGCCCCACTCGTTGTCGAACCAGGCCAGCAGGTTCACCAGGCGCGGCCCGGAAACGCGGGTCTGGCTGCCGTCGACGATCGCCGAGTGCGGGTCGTGGTTGAAGTCGCAACTGGCGTGGGGCAGCTCGGTGTAGTCCAGCAGGCCCTTGAGCGGCCCGCTGCCGGCGGCCTCGCGCAGCACCCTGTTGATCTCCGCAGCGGAAGTGTCGCGGGAAACCTGCAGGGTGATGTCCAGGGCCGAGACGTTCACCGTCGGCACCCGGATGGCTTTGGCCTGGATTCGCCCGGCAAGTTCCGGGAGCAGGCGCTCGATGCCCCGCGCCAGCCCCGTCGACACCGGGATCACCGACTGGAAGGCCGAGCGCGTGCGGCGCAGGTCCTCGTGGTGGTAGGCGTCGATTACCGGCTGGTCGTTCATCGCCGAGTGGATGGTGGTGATCGAGACGTACTCGATGCCCACGGCCTCGTTCAGCAGCTTGAGCAGCGGCACGCTGCAGTTGGTGGTGCAGGAAGCGTTGGAGACCAGCTTCTCGGCGCCGGACAGTTGCTGCTGGTTGATGCCGAAGACCACGGTGGCGTCGACGTCGGCCTCGCTGGCCATGGGTTGGGAGAACAGCACCCGCGGCGCGCCGGCGGCAAGGAAGCGCTGGCCATCGGCGCGGCTGTGGTAGACGCCGGAGCATTCCAGCACCAGGTCGAGGTCCAGCGCCGCCCAGTCGATGGCCTCGGGCTCGGCCTGGCGCAGCACCTTCACGCAGTCACCGCCGACGTGCAGGCAGCCGTCGGCCACGCTCACCTCGCCGGGGAAGCGGCCGTGGGTGGAGTCGAAGCGGGTCAGGTATTCCAGGCTCGGCAGGTCGGCCAGGTCGTTCAGCGCGACGATGGAAAAGCCGGCCTTCGCGCCGCGCTCGTGCAGGGCGCGGAACACGCAGCGGCCGATGCGGCCGTAGCCATTGAGGGCGACACGGTAGGACGGATTCCGGGGCATTCGGGCCTGCCTAATCACAAGCCGCTCGAAAGCTGGAGGCTGGAGGCTGGACGAAACAGCAGCTCGGCGCCGCTTGTCGTCCAGCCTTCAGCCTCCAGCCTCCAGCGTCTTTTCAGTCTTCCAGGAGTTCTTCGGCAACCGCGAGCACGTTTTCGACGGTGAAGCCGAAGTGCTCGAACAGCGCCGGCGCCGGGGCCGACTCGCCGAAGGTGGTCATGCCGATCACGCGGCCTTCCAGGCCCACGTACTTGTACCAGTAGTCGGCGTGGGCGGCCTCGATGGCGATGCGCGCGCCGACCTGTACCGGCAGCACGGCCTGCTTGTAGCCGGCGTCCTGCTGCTCGAAGACGCTGGTGGAGGGCATGGAGACCACGCGCACCTGGCGGCCTTCGGCGCTGAGCTTGTCATAGGCCTGCACGGCCAGGCCGACTTCCGAGCCGGTGGCGATCAGGATCAGCTCCGGCTCGCCGGCGCAGTCCTTGAGCACGTAGCCGCCGCGGGCGACGTTGGCCAGTTGCTCGGCGTCGCGCGCCTGGTGCGGCAGGTTCTGGCGGCTGAAGATCAGCGCCGAGGGGCCGTCGTTGCGCTCGATCGAGTATTTCCAGGCGATCGCCGACTCGACCGCGTCGGCCGGGCGCCAGGTGTCCAGGTTCGGCGTCAGGCGCAGGCTGGCCAGCTGCTCGATGGGCTGGTGGGTCGGGCCGTCCTCGCCCAGGCCGATGGAGTCGTGGGTGAACACGTACAGCACGCGCTGCTTCATCAGGGCGGACATGCGCACCGCGTTGCGGGCGTATTCCATGAAGATCAGGAAGGTCGCGCCGTAGGGGATGAAGCCGCCGTGCAGGGCCACGCCGTTCATGATGGCGCTCATGCCGAACTCGCGCACGCCGTAGAACACGTAGTTGCCCGAGGCGTCGGTGGGGGTCACGCCCTTGCAGCCCTTCCACAGGGTCAGGTTGGAGCCGGCCAGGTCGGCGGAGCCGCCGAGCAGTTCCGGCAGCAGCGGGCCGAAGGCGTTCAGCGCGTTCTGGCTGGCCTTGCGGCTGGCGATGGTCTCGCCCTTGGCGGCGACTTCGGCGACGTAGGCCGCGGCCTGCTCGGCGAAGTCGGCCGGCAGCTCGCCCTTGACGCGGCGCTGGAACTCGGCGGCCAGTTCCGGGTGCGCGGCCTGGTAGGCGGCGAAGCGCTGGTTCCACTCGGCCTCGCGGGCGGCGCCGGTTTCCTTGGCGCTCCACTCGGCGTAGATCTCGGTGGGGATTTCGAACGGCGCGTGGTTCCAGCCCAGCGCAGCGCGGGTGGCGGCCACTTCGTCGACACCCAGGGCGGCGCCGTGGCTTTCTTCCTTGCCCTGCTTGTTGGGCGAGCCGAAGCCGATGATGGTCTTGCAGCAGATCAGCGTCGGCGCGTCGCTCTTGCGCGCGGTCTCGATGGCAGTCTTGATCTCGTCGGCGTCGTGGCCGTCGACGTTGCGGATCACCTGCCAGCCGTAGGCCTCGAAGCGCTTCGGGGTGTCGTCGGTGAACCAGCCGTGGACCTCGCCGTCGATGGAGATGCCGTTGTCGTCGTAGAAGGCGATCAGCTTGTTCAGGCGCAGGGTGCCGGCCAGGGAGGCGACCTCGTGGGAGATGCCTTCCATCATGCAGCCATCGCCCAGGAAGGCGTAGGTGTAGTGGTCGACGATGCCGTGGCCTTCGCGGTTGAACTGCGCGGCCAGCACCTTCTCCGCCAGGGCCATGCCCACGGCGTTGGCGATGCCCTGGCCGAGCGGGCCGGTGGTGGTCTCGACGCCGGCGGTGTAGCCGTACTCCGGGTGGCCCGGGGTGCGCGAGTTGAGCTGGCGGAAGTTCTTCAGGTCGTCGATGCCCAGGTCGTAGCCGGTCAGGTGCAGCAGCGAGTAGATCAGCATCGAGCCGTGGCCGTTGGACAGCACGAAGCGGTCGCGGTCGGCCCACTGCGGGTTGCCCGGGTTGTGCCTGAGGAAGTCGCGCCAGAGCACTTCGGCGATGTCCGCCATCCCCATGGGGGCGCCGGGGTGGCCGCTGTTGGCTTTCTGCACGGCATCCATGCTCAGTGCGCGGATGGCATTGGCTCGCTCACGACGGCTGGGCATCGCTGAATCTCCTGCGGGGGCTGCTTCGATTGATCGAAGGGATGAAAAAAGGCGGACATTTTCGCCCAGCCGGCCATCGCGGGGCAATGACAATCGGGCCGCAGGCTACAGGCGGCAGGTTTCTGGCGCGAGCCGCCTTTGGTAGGAGCGAGCTGGCTCGCGAACAAGCGCCGTGCCAGCCCGGTTCGCGAGCAAGCTCGCTCCTGCAGTCCTGGCGTTGCCGCGACCTTCCGTCTCCAATATCAAAACTTTTTGATACAGCCGTTGCCACCATCGCCCCAGGCCTCTAGACTCCGCCCCCTATGAGCCTGCGCATGCCCCTGATCCGCCACGATGCCTGCGACGAGCTGGCCGCGCTGTGCAAGGCCGGCGGCGACCCGCTGCGGCTGAACGTGCTGCGGGTGCTGGCCAACGATTCGTTCGGTGTGCTGGAGCTGGCGCAGATCTTCGCCATCCGCCAGTCGGGCATGAGTCACCACTTGAAGGTGCTGGCCCAGGCCGGCCTGGTGGCGACTCGCCGCGAAGGCAACGCGATCTTCTACCGCCGCGCCCTGCCCCAGGCCGACAGCCTCGGCGGCAAGCTGCACGGGGCGCTGCTGGCGGAAGTGGACGAGCTGGCGCTGCCGCCCGAGGTGGACGCCCGCGTCGCCGCGGTGCATGCCCAGCGCGCCGCGGTGAGCCGCGACTACTTCGCCCGCAGCGCAGAGAAGTTCCAGGCCACGCAGGACCTGATCGCGGGGCTGCCGCAATACCGTGAAAGTGTTCTGGCGCTGCTCGACGCACTGAGCTTCGCCCCCGGCGCCACGGCGCTGGAAGTCGGCCCCGGCGACGGCGGGTTCCTCCCCGAGCTGGCCCGGCGCTTCGCGCGGGTGACCGCGCTGGACAACAGCGTGGCCATGCTCGACCTGGCCCGCCGGCGCTGCCTGGAGGCAGGGCTGACGAACGTGCGGCTGGACCTGGCCGACGCCCTGCAGGACGCCGCCGAGCCGGCCGACTGCGTGGTGCTGAACATGGTGCTGCACCATTTCGCGGCGCCCGCCGAGGCCCTGCGCCAGCTGGCGCGCCTGGTGAAGCCGGGCGGCAGCCTGCTGGTGACCGAACTGTGCAGCCACGACCAGAGCTGGGCCCGCGAAGCCTGCGGGGACCTCTGGCTGGGGTTCGAACAGGAAGACCTGGCCCTTTGGGCCGATGCCGCGGGGCTCGCCCCCGGCGAGAGCTTGTACATTGGTTTACGTAATGGCTTTCAGATCCAGGTGCGGCATTTCGCCAAGCCGGATTCGCGAAGCGTCCTCACCCACCGGTAAAGACAGGAACCGTTAGATGAGCGAATACTCGATTTTCACCTCCGAATCCGTATCCGAAGGCCATCCGGACAAGATCGCCGACCAGATCTCCGACGCGGTG
Organism: Pseudomonas sp. R3.Fl; assembly: GCF_023516765.1. Taxonomy (NCBI): domain Bacteria; kingdom Pseudomonadati; phylum Pseudomonadota; class Gammaproteobacteria; order Pseudomonadales; family Pseudomonadaceae; genus Pseudomonas; species Pseudomonas sp. R3.Fl. Next base: position 4,178,808 of record NZ_JAMGSO010000001.1, on the reverse strand, counting down.
CTGGACGCCATCATCGCCAAGGACAAGTACGCCCGCGTGGCCTGCGAGACCCTGGTGAAGACCGGCGTCGCCATCATCGCCGGCGAAGTCACCACCTCGGCCTGGGTCGACCTCGAAGACCTGGTGCGCAAGGTCATCATCGACATCGGCTACAACAGCTCCGACGTCGGCTTCGACGGCGCCACCTGCGGCGTGCTGAACATCATCGGCAAGCAGTCGGTGGACATCAACCAGGGCGTCGACCGCGCCAAGCCCGAAGACCAGGGCGCCGGCGACCAGGGCCTGATGTTCGGCTACGCCAGCAACGAGACCGACGTGCTGATGCCGGCGCCGATCTGCTTCTCCCACCGCCTGGTCGAGCGCCAGGCCGAAGCGCGCAAGTCCGGCCTGCTGCCGTGGCTGCGCCCGGACGCCAAGAGCCAGGTCACCTGCCGCTACGAAGGCGGCAAGGTGGTGGGCATCGACGCCATCGTGCTGTCCACCCAGCACAACCCGGACGTCTCCTACGCCGACCTGCGCGAAGGCGTGATGGAGCTGATCATCAAGCACGTGCTGCCGGCCGAGCTGCTGCACAAGGACACCCAGTTCCACATCAACCCGACCGGCAACTTCGTCATCGGCGGCCCGGTGGGCGACTGCGGCCTGACCGGGCGCAAGATCATCGTCGACTCCTACGGCGGCATGGCCCGCCACGGCGGCGGCGCCTTCTCCGGCAAGGACCCGTCCAAGGTCGACCGTTCGGCTGCCTACGCCGGCCGCTACGTGGCCAAGAACATCGTTGCCGCCGGCCTGGCCGAGCGTTGCGAGATCCAGGTGTCCTACGCCATCGGCGTGGCCCAGCCGACCTCCATCTCGGTGAACACCTTCGGCACCGGCAAGATCAGCGACGAGAAGATCGTCCAGCTGGTTCGCGAGCACTTCGACCTGCGTCCGTACGCGATCACCAAGATGCTCGACCTGCTGCATCCGATGTACCAGCCCACTGCGGCCTATGGTCACTTCGGCCGCAACCCGTATGAGCTGACCTACGGTGACGATACCTTCACCGCCTTCACCTGGGAGCGCACCGACAAGGCTGCCGCCCTGCGTGACGCGGCTGGCCTGTAAGGTTCGCCCGACGGAATAGCCCTGCTCCGGCGGGCTGTTCACGGTAAGAAAGAATGCCGTTTCTCTGGTTGGGGGAAACGGCATTTTTCATATGGGGTGGGGCTTGGGCTTCGCTTGCGGCTCTTGGTCCTGCGCGCCCAACCTAACCCCGTCATTCCCGCGAACGCGGGAACCCAGCTGCCTTCTTGCTCGGTGTAGCGCGCCGCTCCGAGTGCGTTGATGTTTCTTGTTTCGCCCCCTCGGGCGAGTCCCTTTTGTCAAACGCCACAAAAGGAACCAAAAAGGCTTGCCCCAACATACGGGCCCGATAAAGCCGGGCTACTCTCGCGAATTCCCCCGCCACGGAGGCCCGCCCCGAGGGTACGTCCCTGTAGCCCGCGGGGCTCTCGCGACATCCATGTCGCATGACCTCCTGAGCGCGGGTTTCGCTCGGCCTTCTGAAGGGGCGTTTCGGTGCGCGCGGATGTTTCTCTGGAAGTCCAAGAGCAAACGCGCTTTTGCTTTTGCTTTTCGTAGGAGCGAGCTTGCTCGCGAACCGTCCGTCACTGGGTTCCCGCATTCGCGGGAATGACGAGGGAGATAAGGAGTTTCAGGATGACTCTAGATTCCCCTCCCACTCCGAACAGCCCCCTCTCCCTTCAGGGAGAGGGCTGGGGAGAGGGCGCTCTTCACCCCAACACCTGCACCCCGGCAAACCCCGTTCGCGAGCAAGCTCGCTCCTACAGTCATGATGACATCGGCGCACTGGCCAACGGCGTATAACCGCGAACGGTTATACGCCCTACGAACCCGCCGGCTGATACTGCGTTATCCACTCACGCCGAACGGCCCCCTCTCCCTCTGGGAGAGGGCTGGGGTGAGGGTTGCGGACTTCGCCCACACACCTCTGCCAACCCTGACTCCGCTCCCCCTCCCTAACCCTCCCCCGCAAGCGGGAGAGGGGACCGTTCGGCGTGAAGTGAAATCCCGACGCTCCCGGAATCCATCCACAAAGCGCTGTTCGCAATGAAGCCACATCCCAGAAACCTCCCACAGCCCACCCGGCCCCTTCGCGGCGGCGGCGCACCTAGCCTGGAACCCCCTCCAGGCGCAAGGAAGCCCGCCGATGAAAGCCCTGCTCGCCTCAGCCCTGCTGCTTCTCCCCACCCTATCCCTGGCCTGCCCCGGCTGGCCTGAACAGCGCGCCCGCGAAGAACTGCTGGGCCTGCGCCAGCAGCTGGAAGCCTGGGACCAGGCCTACCACCAGCGCGGCGAAAGCCCGATCGCCGACGAACTCTACGACCAGGCCCGGCAGCGCTTCAGCCTTTGGCGCGGCTGTTATCCACAGCTCGCCATCGAGCCGCCCCCGCCGCTGCCGGCCAGCCGCGGCAAGCTGCGTCACCCCGCGGCCCATACCGGCCTGGACAAGGCCGCCGACGCCAGCGAAGTCCGCCAGTGGATGGCCGGGCGCGAGGACCTCTGGGTGCAGCCCAAGATCGATGGCGTGGCCGTGACGCTGGTCTACCAGGACGGTGAACTGGTCCAGGCCATCAGCCGCGGCGATGGACTCCACGGCCAGGACTGGACCGCCAACGCCCGCCGCCTGCCGGCCGTGCCGCAACGTCTGCCCGCCGCGGGCCGGCTGGTGTTGCAGGGCGAACTCTACTGGCGCCTGCCGGGCCACGTGCAGGCGCAAAGGGGCGGCCTCGGCGCCCGCGGCAAGGTCGCCGGGCTGATGGCGCGCAGCGCGCCGGGCAAACAGGTTTCGCAGGTCGGCCTGTTCGTCTGGGAGTTGCCGCACGGCCCCCAAAGCATGGCGCAGCGCCTGGAGCGCCTGAAGGCGCTGGGCCTTGCTGATAGCGCAGCCCTGACGCTGCCGGTGGCGGGCTTCGAGGACGCCCAGCGCCAGCGCGAGCACTGGTACCGCAGCCCCCTGCCCTTCGCCAGCGACGGCATCGTCGTCCGCCAGGGCTCGCGCCCCGCCGCGAAGGCCTGGCAGGCCGGCAGTGCCAGCTGGGCGCTGGCCTGGAAATACCCCTACCGCCAGGCCCTGGCCGAGGTGCGCCGGGTACATTTCCGCATCGGCCGCACCGGACGGGTGACGCCGCTGCTGGAGCTGCAGCCGGTAACGCTGGACGACCGCCGCATCGCCCAGGTCAGCCTCGGCTCGACGCGGCGCTGGCAGGCCCTGGACATCCGCCCCGGCGACCAGGTGGCCATCGCGCTGGCCGGCCTGACCATTCCTCGCGTGGAAAGCGTGGTCTGGCGCTCGCCGCAGCGCCTTGCGGTAGAGCCCCCGGAGTCCGGGCGCTACCACGCGCTCAGCTGCTGGCGGGCAACGCCCGGCTGCGAGGAACAGTTCCTCGCCCGCCTCGCCTGGCTGGGCGAAGAACAGGGTTTGGCCCTGGAAGGCGTGGGGCCTGGGACTTGGCAGACGTTGCTGGAAGCCGGCCAGATTGCCGGCCTGCTCGACTGGCTGGAATTGCCGCCGGAAGCCCTGCGCCAACTGCCGGGCTTCGCCGAGCACAGTGGCGAACGCCTGCACGCCCAGTTTCGCGCCGCGCGGCAACGTCCCTTCCAGCGTTGGCTGCGGGCGCTGGGCGTACCCCAGGTCGACAGCCTGCCGGCCACCGCGGACTGGGCCGAGCTGAGCGCCCGGCAGGCCAGCGACTGGCGCCAGCTGCCGGGTGTCGGGCCAGTCCGGGCCCGGCAGTTGCAAGCCTTCTTTGCCGACCACGAGGTGCAGCGCCTGGGCGCGCAACTCGCCGCGGCCGGGGTAGCCGGCTTCTGAGCCCTCAGCGCAGGCGGAAGGCTTCCTGGTGGAAATTGCGCGCCGGCATGCCGCGCCGGCCGAGGTCGCGCCGCAGCAGGTCGGCCAGGCCCTGCGGGCCGCAGAACCACAGGCTCGGCCAGCGGCCGTCGGCGTCCGGCGCCATGCTCAGGTCGTCGCCGCGCAGGTAGCCCTCCTCGGCGCTGTAGTGGACCTTCAGCGCCACGCTGGACAGGCCGTCGCACAGCTCGCGCAGGCGCCCCGCGTAGATGGCATCGGCGGGGCTGCGCACGCAGTAGTGCAGCTCCACTTCCGGCGCATCGGCCGGATGCTGCTGCAGCGCCTCCAGCCAGGCCAGGAAGGGCGTGATGCCGATGCCGCCGGCGATCCACACCTGGCGCTCGCCGCCGCGGCGGAAGTCGAAGCAGCCATAGGGCCCCTCGACCTTCACCGCATCTCCCGGCGCCAGGGCATCCTGCAGGCGCCGGGTGTAGTCGCCCAGGGCCTTGATGCTGAAGCGCACCTCGCCATTGCCCTGGTCGGCGCTGGAAATGCTGAAGGGATGCTGCCCCTCCAGGCGGTCGCAGGTGAGGAAGGCGAACTGCCCGGCCTTGTGCCGCCAGTTGCGGCCGAGCCGGCAGGTGACCTCCAGCATGCGCTCGCCGGGCCGCGCCACCGCCGCCACCACGCCCTGGTACGTGCGCCGCCGACCGATGCGCCCGCTCAGGGCGATCAGCGCGCACACCGAGCCCAGCGCCGCGCACAGCGCCAGCAGCCAGCCGAGCGGCTGCGCCCAGTAGCCGGCCGGCGCCAGCACCACGCCATGGAAGGCCAGCACCAGGTAGACCAGCGCCAGCGCTTTGTGCACGTAGCGCCACAGGTGGTAGGGGAAGCGCTGCCAGAGCGTCAGCACCAGCATGGCGGCGAGCAGCCAGGCCGACCACTCGCCCAGCTCCTTGGCCGAGCCGCGGAAGAGCTCGAGGAAGGTCTCCACCCGCGGCCCCTTCGCTGGCTTGGCGACGAACTTCGCCAGCAGCGGCCCGCCCAGTTCCAGCAGGTAGTGCAGCAGGCCCAGGCTGATGGCCAGGATGCCCGCCCAGCGGTGCACCCGGTACATGCGGTCGAGCCCGCCCAGCGGCCGCTCCAGCCAGGCCGGGCGCACCGCCAGGAGCATGATCAGCGACATCAGCGCGAAGGCGACGACGCCGCTCAGCAGGATGGCCTGCTTGCGCAGGACCCAGATATCGAAGGTGGCGGGCGGATCGAGCACGAGCGCCAGACCAAACGCCGCCAACACGGTGGCGATGACGATTCCTATGAACTTCATGTGGCCTCCCTGATTGCGAGCCTGGTCCGAGACTGGGCGCGCGGCCTTAATCATCCCTGAAGTTCATAGGGGAATTTTCCGCTGTTCGGCCTTGCCATGATCCAGGTCAAGCGCTGGGCAAGGCCGCGGGCGTGCCGCACAATGCCGGACCTGGCCAGGAGACAACCCGCATGCGTATCCGCGTCCTTTCCGACCTGCACCACGAGCACTTCGGCGGCCGCCGCGAGCTGCCCGCGGTGGACGCCGACCTGGTGGTGCTGGCCGGCGACATCCATGAGCACCTGCAGGGCCTGCACTGGGCCCGCGAGGCCTTCCCCGACACGCCGGTGGTCTACGTCGCCGGCAACCACGAGTTCTACCATTCCGACCTGCCCGAGCTGACCCAGGCCATGCGCAACCTGGCCCGCGCCCTGGACATCCACTTCCTGGAGAACGACGCGGTGATCATCGACGGCGTGCGCATCCTCGGCGCCACCCTGTGGACGGACTTTCTGCTCTACGGCGAGGAAACCCTGCCGCTGACGCTACAGCGCGCGCTGCGCCTGATGCCCGACTTCAGCTGCATCGACTGGTTCACCGCGCCCTTCACCCCGGCGCTCAGCCAGCAGCTGTTCGAGGCCTCGCGGGACTGGCTGGCGGCGCAGCTGGCCGAGCCCTTCGCCGGGCCGACCGTGGTGGTCACCCACCATGCGCCCAGCGCCCGCTCCATTCCGCCGCAATACGTCGGCGACAGCCTATCGCCGGCCTTCGCCTCGGACCTGGAGCACCTGGTGCAGCAGTGCGACCTGTGGCTGCACGGCCACGTGCACGATGCCCTGGACTACCGCATCGGCCGCGCCCGCGTGGTGGCCAACCCGGGCGGCTACCCGGGCGAGAAGGGCGGCTTCGACGCCTACGGCACCGTGGAAGTCTGAGCCACCGGCAACTGGTTGAAGAAGCGCCAGATCTCCGCCGGCCCGTCCAACTCGGGGTCGGCGATGCCGAACAGACGCGGCGGCCGATAGCCCGGCTGCGACAACAGATGGCCGCCGCCGTGCACGCTCACCAGTTCCACCGGCGGCATTCCCTCGCCCTGCCACTGCCAGCGCTCCGACCAGACCGGGCCGGGGCGCGTCAGCGGCTCGCGCTGCGCCGGCGCGCTGATGCCGTTGCGCCGCGCCAGCTCACCGGCCGAAGCCTCGCTGGAGAGCACCTCGCCGCGGTCGCCGAAGCCGAACAGCTTCACCCGCCCGCCGCCGTAGGGGTTGATCGGGTCGCGCGTGCCGTTCATCAGCAGCGCCGCCACCGCCCGCCGCGACTCGCTACAGGCGTCGTTCGCCGCGCTCGGCAGGCTGGCCGCCACCAGGGCGATGCCGGCCAGCGGCAGCTCGGACTCCGCGGCCATGCGCAGGGCCATCTGCCCACCGTTGGAGTAGCCGGCGAAGAACACCCGCTGCGGGTCCACCTGGCGCTCGCGCTGGATCCGCCGCACCAGCCGGGTGAGGAAGGCCACGTCGTCGATGTTGCGGGTGCGCGCGCTGTAGCTGGCCACCTTGCGGCAGTCGTTCCAGTGGCCCTCGAAACCGTCCGGGTAGAGCACCAGGAAGCCGTCGCGGTCGGCCAGGGCGTCGAAGCCGAAGCCACTGTCGCGGCGCATCAGCTGGCCGTTGCTGCGCGAGGCGTGCAGCACCACCAGCAGCGCCGGGTTCGGCGCCAGGTTGGGCGGCACGTAGAGCACGTAGCCGCGGCGCAGGCCGCCGGCGCGCAGGGAGCTGTCCTCGCTCACCCCGGTGAGCATCGGCGGGCGCAGCTGCTCGCCGGGCAGCAGGTACCAGGCGCCCACCAGCAGGGCCGCCAGCAACAGCAGGATCAGCGCCTGAACCAGGCGAATCGCGATACGCATCCAGCCTCCCCCGCTCCGCCCGACGGAGCGTGCCCAATGGATCGACCAGGCCGCGGACTGCCATGGGGCAACCCCCACACGCGCGCTTAATGGCAAACTCTAGACGTTCGTCATCGATATCTCTTTTGGTAACGCAGGACCCGAGAATGTTCCGATCCATTACCCTCAGCCTCGCCGCACTGCTCTGCACCGGCGCCTTCGCCGCGCAACCCGAGCAGCCCCTGAGCGGCTGCGCCGCCAAGCAGGCGGCCATCGCCGGCAAGCTGGAAGAAGCCCGCGCCCGCGGCGACAAGGGCGCCATCGCCGGTCTGGAAACCGCCCTGGAAAAGGCCCGCACCTACTGCACCGACGGCGACCTGACGCAAAAGCGCACCCAGCGCGTGCTGGACGCCGAGCGCGAAGTCAGCCAGCGCGAAAGCGACCTGCGCAAGGCCATGAACAAGGGCGACGCGGAGAAGATCGAGAAGCGCAAGGACAAGCTGGCCGAGGCCCGCGCGGAGCTGGAGCAGGCGAAGCGGGAGTTGGAGGAGTGAGAGCAGGGCTGGTTGCCTGGCTGGCTACCTGTAGGAGCGCGCCCTGCGCGCGAATCGCGGGCAGGGCCCGCTCCTACGGGGGTGTGCCTTAATCGCGTGGGGCGTAGGCGAAGACGTCAGCGCGCATCGGGTGGGCGTCCATGCCGGCGGCCACCAGTCCCGTAGGATGGGTTGAGCCCCTGCGAAACCCATGCGGTTGCGCTGATGGGTATCGCTTCGCTCAACGCCATCCTACGAGAAGCCGCGCCGGCCTAGACCGTAGGAGCGGAGCTTCTCCGCGATAGCCGTCATCTCCGGCGCGATTCGCGGATGAGATCCGCTCCTACAAAAAGCGGAGCGCCCGTCAAAGCGCCCGGAATTTCTTGTGGCAAGCCTCGCAGGCATCTTCCACCGCGGCCAGGTCCTTGCGCACGCCATCGGTGGTCGGGGTGGCCTGGCGGGTGTTGGCCTCCAGCGCGGCGGCGGCCTGCTGGAAGGTCTTGGCGTCGGCCTGGAATTCCAGTTGGCGCTGCCACAGCTCGTCCCTGGCGCGGCTGTCGCCGCCCTCGTCGGTCGGCTTGCTGGTGGGGAAGTACTGCCAGGGCTGGCTGGCCAGCTCGTTGAGCTTGACCGAGTCGGCGCGGAATTTCTCGGCGTCGAAGACGACGCGGCCGCGCAGCATGCCACCCATGTCCTCGCTGGCATGCAGCATCTGCTTGAAGATCGCCTGGCGCTTGGCCAGCGGGGAATTCGGATCGAGACGGTGGCAACCGGCCAGGGCGGCACCGGCCAACAGCAGGACGAGCAGGGTCTTCAGCTTCATGAGCGGACTCTTGTAGGACAGGCCAGACACGGGAGCGGCGGATTATCCGCCGCTGCCCGGCATTGATCCAGAGCCCGCGCGCCCGCCTGCGGCCATCCGCCGCAGCGATGCGCGAACCGTTCAGCTGCGGTTCAGGCGGAGACCACAAAGAAGGCAGCGATCAGCGCCATGCCGACGAACCACACCAGCGAACGCAGCAGCGCCAGGTCGGCGAGGTAGAAGATCAGGTAGAGCAGGCGGCTGGTGAGCCAGGCGATGGCCAGGGTATCGAGGGTCGCCGGCTCGGCATTGCCCACCACGTAAGCCACCAGCACGGCGATGGCGAAGGCCGGGGTGACCTCGAAGCTGTTCAGTTGGAAGGCGTTGGCGCGCTTGCGGTAGCCCTCCAGGCCGGCCAGGAAGGTGCGCGGGTCGTGGTTCTGCCGGGGGCCGAAGCCGCCGCCGGTGAACTTGGCGATGCTGGTGCCCAGGTAGGGCAGGAAGAATGCGATCAGGATGCACCAGAAGGCGATGGGCATGAACGGAGGTCTCGTCGGCTGGGAAGGTGGCAGGTTGCCGCCAAGCATAGGCGAACGTCAGTGGCCGGCGGGCGGATGCGTGCGCCAAAGCGGCCAATCTCGCGGCCTGTTCGCCAATTTCAGAGCTTCATTACCAGCATCCCCGCCAACACCAGGCTGCAGGCCAACAGGCGCGGCAGGCCGAAGGGCTCCTTGAGGAAGCGCATGCCGAACAGCACCACCAGCACCACGCTGGTCTCGCGCAGCGCCGCGGCCTCGGCCACCGAGCCCAGCTGCATGGCCCAGAGCACCAGGCCGTAGCTGGCCATCACGCAGATGCCGACGCTCAGGCCGAGCTTCCACTGCGTCTGCCAGAAACGCGCGAAGGCGCGGGTGCGAGCGCTCAGGGCGAGCAGCGGGAAGGGCACGCCGGAGAGCAGCGTCAGCCACACCAGGTAGTCCAGCGGCTGTGGCCAGCGCTTCAGCGCGTGGCCGTCGGTCCAGGTGTAGCTGCCGATGCACAGGCCCATCAGCAGCACCACGGGGAAGGCGATCCAGGGCAGCCGCGAACCGCCGCCGCCCTTGAGCAGGAACAGCATGCCCAGCGGGATCAGCAGGATGCCGAGGACCTGCCGGTCGCTGAGCTGCTCGCCACCCACCAGCAGCGTCAGCGCCAGCACCACCAGCGGCGACAGGCCGCGCATCAGCGGGTAGACCAGACCGAGGTCGCCGACCTTGTAGGCCTGGATCAGCAACACCCGGTAGACCAGCTGCAGGGCCACGGCGCTGCCCAGCCAGGGCCAGACCTCGGCCGGCGGCAGGCTGATCCAGGGCAGCAGGGCGAGGGCCACGAGCAGGCCGACGAGGTCCATGCAGGCCACCACCAGCAGGCGGTCGGCGCTGAATTTGACGAGGGTGTTCCAGGCCGCGTGGAGCACGGCGGCGAGCAGCACCAGGGCGGTGGCGAACAAGGCGGGGCTTCCTGGTATAGACCAGTTGCGATTCTAGCGCCTCGCCCCCCATGCCCGGCAAGCCTCGGAAAGGCCTGAAGTGCGTATACAGCTCCGCACCGAGGGGCATGACTGGTCTAGACTGGGGGTTTCGCGATCGCCAGAGTCCCCTGCCATGCCCCGAATGCTCAAGTTCCTGTGCTGCTACGTCCTCGTCTCCCTGCTCACCGGCTGCGGCTACAACGCCATGCAGGCCGGCGACGAGCAGGTCAAGGCGGCCTGGTCCGAAGTGCTCAACCAGTACCAGCGGCGCGCCGACCTGGTGCCCAACCTGGTCAACACCGTGAAGGGCTACGCCGCCCACGAGGCCGCCGTGCTCACCCAGGTCACCGAGGCCCGGGCCAGGGTCGGCAGCACCACCCTCAACGCCGACCAGCTCGGCGACGCGGCGGCCATGCAGCGCTTCCAGCAGGCCCAGGGCGAACTCAGCTCGGCGCTCTCGCGGCTGCTGGTGGTCACCGAGAATTATCCACAGCTCAAGGCCGACGGCCTGTTCAAGGACCTGCTGACGCAGCTCGAAGGCACCGAGAACCGCATCACCGTGGCCCGCGGCCGCTACGTCAAGGCGGTGCAGGACTACAACGTGCTGATCCGCCAGTTCCCGCAGGTGATCACCGCGAAGATCTTCGGCTACCAGCCCAAGGCCAACTTCAGCGTGGAGAACGAGGCGGCCATCTCCACCGCGCCCAAGGTCGATTTCGGCACGCCGCAGCCGCAACCGGCGCAATGAGCATGCGCGCCTGGCTGCTGGCGCTGGCCCTGCTGTGCTGCGCGGGCCTGGCGCGGGCCGAGGTGGCCGTGCCGCAGCTGAGCGCGCGGGTCACCGACCTCACCGCCACCCTCGACGCCGAGCAGCGCGAGCGGCTGGAGCAGCAGTTGGCGGCGCTGGAGCAGCGCAAGGGCGCGCAACTGGCGGTGCTGATGATCCCCAGCACCGGCGAGGAGAGCATCGAGCAGTACGCGGTGCGCGCCTTCGAACAGTGGAAGCTGGGCCGCAAGGGCGTGGACGACGGCGTGCTGCTGGTGGTGGCCAAGGACGACCGCGCCCTGCGCATCGAGGTCGGCTACGGCCTGGAAGGCGCCGTCACCGACGTGCTGGCCGGGCGCATCATCCGCGAGCAGATAGTCCCGCACTTTCGCGAAGGCGATTTCGCCGGCGGCGTGCAGGCCGGGGTGGACAGCCTGGAGAAGCTGATCGACGGCGAGGCGCTGCCCGAACCCCAACAGGCCACCCAGGGCGACGACCTGGGCCTGCCGGCCGGCAGCCTGCTGCCGCTGTTCGCCCTGCTGGCCGGCGTGCCGCTGCTGGGGCGCCTGCTGCCGCTGCCGTTCATGCGCCAGCGCAGCTTCGGCCGCTACGTGATCTGCAGCATCGCGGTCGGCGTGCTGGCCGGCGTGCTCAGCCTGGTGCTGACCTTCAGCTTCGCCGCGCTGGTCAACAACGGCGTCAACGCCTTCGTCTTCGCCCTCATCGCCTACCCCTTCTTCCTGCTGCCGGCCGGCGTCTTCCGCGGCGGCGGCGGTTTCGGCGGGGGCGGCTTCGGTGGCCGGGGTGGCGGTGGAGGCTTCGGCGGTGGCGGCGGTTCCAGCGGCGGCGGCGGGGCCTCCGGCCGCTGGTGAGCCTCAGAGCACCGCGGCGCCGGCCTCTTCCTCGCGGATCGAGCGCAGCACCTGGCGCTGCAGCTCGATGAACTCGGCGCTGCCGGCCATCTCCTCGCGGCGCGGGCGCGGCAGGCCCACGTCGAAGGTGGTCTTGATCCGCCCCGGGCCCAGGCCCATGACCACGATGCGGTCGGACAGGTAGACCGCCTCCTCGACGTCGTGGGTGACGAACATCACCGTCAGCCGGTGCGTCTCCCAGATACGCGTGAGCAGCTCCTGCATCTGGTGGCGGGTCATGGCGTCCAGGGCGCCGAAGGGCTCGTCCATCAGCAGGATCTTCGGCCGGTAGGACAGCGCCCGGGCGATCGCCACGCGCTGCTTCATGCCGCCGGACAGCTCGGTGGGATAGGCGTCGGCGAACTTCTCCAGCTTCACCAGCTGCAGGTGCTCGGCGGCGATCTCGCGGCACTCGGCGCGCGAGCGGCCGGCGGCCTTGAGGGCGAATTCGACGTTCTGCCGCGCGGTCAGCCAGGGCAGCAGGGTGTAGGCCTGGAACACCACGCCGCGGTCCAGGCCGGGGCCGGCGATGGGCACGCCGTCGACCTTGACGCTGCCGCTGTCGAAGTCCTCCAGCCCCGCGGCGATGGACAGCAGGGTGCTCTTGCCGCAGCCGGAGGTGCCGACGATGGAGACGAACTCGTTGTCCGCCAGGGTCAGGTCGATGTTGCGCAGCACCTCGCGGCGCTCTCTGCCGACCGCGAAGCTCTTGTTCAGGCCGGAAATCTCCAGGGTCGCCATCAGCCGCGCCTCCGGTTGTAGCGGAACAGGACGCGCTCGGCGGCGCGCATGGCCTGGTCGGTGACCAGCCCCAGCAGGCCGAGCAGCAGGATGTAGCCGATGATGGTGTCGGTCTGGAAGAAGCGCTGCGACACCACGATGCGGTAGCCCAGGCCCGAGGTGGCGGCCACCAGCTCGGCCAGCACCAGCCAGGTCCAGGCCCAGCCCAGGCTGATGCGCAGGGCGTCCCAGATGCCCGGCAGGGCGCTGGGCAGGACGATCTTCAGGAGGATGCGCCTATCCGGCATGCCCAGGGTCCGGCCGAGGCCGACGAAGTCCGGCGGCACGCGCTTGATGGCGTCCATCACCATCAGCACCTGCTGGAAGAAGGTGCCGATCCAGATGATGAGGAATTTCTGGAAGTCGCTGGTGCCGGCCCAGAGGATGCTCAGCGGCACGAAGGCCACCACCGGCATGTAGCGCACGAAGTCCACCAGCGGTTCGGTGGCGGCCTTCCAGAAGCCGTAGCAGCCGGCGAACACGCCGATGACGATGGACATCGCCGAGGAAATCGCGAAGGCCACCAGGATGCGGTAGACGCTGACCTTCAGGTCGGCCCAGAGGGTGCCGTCGGCGGCCAGCCTGAGCATGCGCGCCCAGACGTCGCCGGGCGCCGGCAGGAAGATCTTCGGCACCGCGCCGCTGGCGCCGGCCGCCCACCAGGCCAGGGCCAGCAGGACGAATACGCCGCCGCCGATCAGCAGCAGGTGGGTGCGCGCCAGCGGCTTGCCGATGACGAACAGCGGGGAGGGTTTACGGGCGTTCATTCTGGGCTCGGGGTAGCGAGTGGAACGCGCACCGGCCCTGTGGCCGGCGCGCGGGGTGCGTCACAGCGCCTCGGCGAAGCGCGCGTCGACGGCCTGTTCCGGGGTCACCGGCTGCTGGATGATGCCGGCTTCGCTGGCGGCCTTCTGGATGTGCGCGAAGGAGTCCTTGACGAAGGCGCCCTTCAGCTCGGTCTTGTTCTCGTCCAGGGAATAGAAGCGCACGCCGTCGAAGGCGCTCGCAAGCTCCGCCGGCTCGGCGCCGACGCCCTTGGCGATGGCCGCGCGGCCTTCGGCGGTGTGGGCCTGGTAGTGCTTCAGGCCGGCTTCCCAGCTCTTGAGCAGGGCCAGCACCTGGCCGGGGCGCTGCTTGAGCACCTCGTCGCGGACCACGAACACGTCGCTGATGATGCCCGGGTCGTCCGAGCCCTTGTACAGCAGGTTCACTTTCGGGTTCTGCTGCCTGGCGGCGCTCAGGTAGGGCTCGTAGGTCACCGCCGCCGGCACCTGGCCTGCGATCAGCGCGGAACCGGCGTTGGCCGCCGGCATCGGCACCGGCTGCACGTCGGCCAGGCTCAGGCCGGCCTTGCGCAGGGCGCTGTGCAGGAGGATGTCGCTGGTGGTGCCCTCTTCATAGGCGACCTGCTTGCCCTTGAGGTCCTTCAGCGTCTTGATCGAGGGGTCGACGATCAGCGCGTCGGCGCTGGTGCTCTGGTCCAGCAGCAGGACGATCTTCACCGGCAGGCCGGCGGCGACCATGGCCATGGCGGTGTGGGTGGCGAGGTTGCCGCCGTCGATCTGGCCGCTGGCCAGGGCGGCATTCATGTCCTTGTCTTCGGTGAAGTTGACCAGCTCGACCTTGTCCAGGCCGTTGGCCTTGAAGGCCCCGGCCTGTTCGGCGACGTACCACTGGCCGTAGCCCAGCCAGGGCTGCATGCCCATCTTGAAGGTGCCGGCCTCGGGCTTGAGGTCGGCCTTGGGCTCGGCGGCCTGGGCGGCGCCGCCCAGCAGGATGGCGCAGCAGGTGGCTGCGACGAGGCGGCGCAGCGTGGATGCGATGGGCGCTTGCATGGTGTCTCCCCGGTCTTCTTCTGTGGTGGTACGACGGGGGAGCGCTGGCCCGCACCCGCCGTGGGCGGGCACAGGCTCACACGAAACCGCGCGGATGCAAAGCCTCCGGCGTCGCTGCGGGTCCGGAGGCAGGCCCCGGCTCAGGCCTCGTTGATGTCGTCGTCCTTGAACTGGTCCTTGATATAGGTGATCTCGGTCTTGCCGTGGGGCGCCGGCAGGCCGTCCGGTCCCATGTTGACGAAGACCATCTTGTCGATGGTGAGGATGCTCTTGCGGGTGATCTTGTTGCGCACGTGGCAGGTCAGGGTGATCGAGGTGCGGCCGAAGTCGGTGGCGGTGATGCCCATCTCGATGATGTCGCCGGTGCGCGCCGAGCTGACGAAGTTGATCTCGGAGATGAACTTGGTGACCACGCGCTGGTTGCCCAGCTGGACGATGGCGTAGATGGCCGCTTCTTCGTCTATCCACTTCAACAGGCTGCCGCCGAACAGCGAGCCGTTGGGGTTGAGGTCTTCGGGTTTTACCCATTTGCGGGTGTGGAAATTCATGGGAACTCCTTGCTGGTTGCGCCTCGTGAGCGCGATGCCTTGTCGGCAAGTTGACGGGTCGAGCCCCGCCGGCTGCGCAATTATCGCGCGGATCGCCGCTTCTCGCCCGGCCCGGATCAGCCCAGGCCGGCTTCCTCGCGGTAGATGCGCGCCTGTTCCACCAGCCAGTCGCGGAAGGCGCGGACGATGGCGGACTCCACCTTGCGCTCGGGAATCATCAGGTAATAGGCGTGTTCGCTCAAATAAGCATGTTGCATCGCCACGATCAGCCGGCCCTCGGCCAGCTCGCGCTGGATCAGCATCGGCGGGATCAGCGCCACGCCCATGCCGAGCATGGCCGCCTGGGCGAGCATGGAGAACAACTCGTAGCGGGTGCCGCTCATGTCGTGGGCGACGCTCATGCCCAGGGAGCCGAACCACTGGCGCCAGGCGTAGGGCCGGGTGGTCTGCTGCATCAGCGGCAGCGCGGCGATCTCTTCGGCGCCGAGGCTGGCGCGGCCTTCGAGCAGCTCGGGGCTGCACACCGGCACCGGGTTCTCGCGCATGAGGAAGTGCTTCACCGTGCCGGACCAGGCGCCGTCGCCGAAGTACAGCGCGCAGTCGAAGTCGGTGTCGGCGAAGAGGAAGGGCCGGGTGCGGTTGGTCAGGTTCACCGTGACTTCCGGGTACAGCCCCTTGAAGGCCTTGAGCCGCGGCAGCAGCCACTGGGTGGCGAAGGTCGGCACCACCGCCAGCTCGATGCTGCCGCCGCCCTGCTGACCCATCACCGCCAGGGTGTCGCGCTCCACCGCGTCCAGCCGCGCGGCGATGCGCCGGCTGTAGCCCAGCCCCGCCTCGGTGAGCTTGACGCCGCGCCGCGAACGGCGGAACAGCTCGACGCCGAGGAACGCTTCCAGCCCGGCGATCTGCCGGCAGATGGCGCTCTGCGTCAGCGACAGTTCCTCGGCGGCCTTGGTGAAGCTTTCATGGCGCGCCGCCGACTCGAAGCTGACCAGCGCCGCGGTGGTGGGGATCTTGCGCCGCATCGAATGCCTCTTGGGAATCTCGTGATCCGCGAAGCCCGGGAAACAGGCCATTCAAACATTCGTTTCATGGGACCCGGGCGATCACGGAGTGAGAAAATAGCACAACAGCGTGCGAATTAGTCGGTTGCCGCACCGGTCGGCGGCTGACTAGGATCGACCGCACTGCGTCCGCCTAAACTGGTCGGACACCCTGTCACTGCCCCGAGGTAACCCGATGGCCACCAAAGCAAGCTTCAACTGGGAAGACCCGCTGCTGCTGGATCAGCAACTCACCGAAGAAGAGCGCATGGTTCGCGACAGCGCCCAGCAGTTCGCCCAGGACAAGCTGGCCCCGCGCGTGCTGGAGGCCTTCCGCCATGAGCAGACCGACCCGGCGATCTTCCGCGAGATGGGCGAGACCGGCCTGCTCGGCGCGACCATCCCCGCCGAATACGGCGGCAGCGGCCTGAACTACGTGTGCTACGGCCTGATCGCCCGCGAGGTCGAGCGCGTCGACTCCGGCTACCGCTCGATGATGAGCGTGCAGTCGTCCCTGGTCATGGTGCCGATCTACGAGTTCGGCAACGAAGCCACCAAGCAGAAGTACCTGCCGAAACTGGCCAGCGGCGAATACATCGGCTGCTTCGGCCTGACCGAGCCGAACCACGGCTCCGACCCGGGCTCGATGATCACCCGCGCCAAGAAGGTCGACGGCGGCTACCGCCTGTCCGGCGCCAAGATGTGGATCACCAACAGCCCGATCGCCGACGTCTTCGTGGTCTGGGCCAAGGACGACGAAGGCCAGATCCGCGGCTTCGTCCTGGAGAAAGGCTGGGAAGGCCTGTCCGCCCCGGCCATCCACGGCAAGGTCGGCCTGCGCGCCTCCATCACCGGCGAGATCGTGATGGACAACGTGTTCGTCCCCGAAGAGAACGCCTTCCCCGAAGTGCGCGGCCTGCGCGGCCCGTTCACCTGCCTGAACTCGGCGCGCTACGGCATCTCCTGGGGCGCCCTGGGCGCCGCCGAGGCCTGCTGGCACACCGCCCGCCAGTACACCCTGGACCGCAAGCAGTTCGGCCGCCCGCTGGCCGCCAACCAGCTGATCCAGAAGAAACTGGCCGACATGCAGACCGAAATCACCCTGGCCCTGCAAGGCTGCCTGCGCCTGGGCCGGATGAAGGACGAAGGCACCGCTGCGGTGGAAATCACCTCGATCATGAAGCGCAACAGCTGCGGCAAGGCCCTGGACATCGCCCGCATGGCCCGCGACATGCTCGGCGGCAACGGCATCTCCGACGAGTTCGGCGTGGCCCGCCACCTGGTCAACCTGGAAGTGGTGAACACCTACGAGGGTACCCACGACGTCCACGCGCTGATCCTCGGCCGCGCGCAGACCGGCATCCAGGCCTTCTTCTAAAAAAGCGGCTTCAGGCGGCAGGCTTCAGGCGGCAGGCAAGAGCGCTCCGCCTGAAGCCTGCAGCCTGTGGCCTGCAGCCCAGGAGCTTCTATGTCCGGCGCCCTGTCCCATATCCGCGTTCTCGACCTTTCCCGCGTCCTGGCCGGCCCCTGGGCCGGGCAGATCCTCGCCGACCTCGGCGCCGAAGTGATCAAGATCGAACGCCCCGGCAGCGGCGACGACACCCGCGCCTGGGGCCCGCCGTTCCTCAAGGACGCCGAGGGCCGCGACACCAGCGAGGCGGCCTACTACCTGTCGGCCAACCGCAACAAGAAATCCCTCACCATCGACTTCACCCAGCCCGAAGGCCAGCACCTGGTGCGCGAGCTGGCGGCCAAGGCCGACATCGTGCTGGAGAACTTCAAGGTCGGCGGGCTGAAGAGCTACGGGCTGGACTACGAGTCGCTCAAGCAGCTCAACCCGAAGCTGATCTACTGCTCCATCACCGGCTTCGGCCAGACCGGCCCCTACGCCAAGCGCGCCGGCTACGACTTCATGATCCAGGGCCTGGGCGGCCTGATGAGCATCACCGGCCGTTCCGACAGCGAAGAAGGCGCGGGCCCGGTGAAGGTCGGCGTGGCGCTGACCGACATCCTCACCGGCCTGTATTCGTCCACCGCCATCCTCGCCGCCCTCGCCCACCGCGACGTCAGCGGCATCGGCCAGCACATCGACATGGCCCTGCTCGACGTGCAGGTGGCCTGCCTGGCCAACCAGACGCTGAACTACCTGACCACCGGCATCCCGCCGCGCCGGCTGGGCAACGCCCACCCGAACATCGTGCCCTACCAGGACTTCCCCACCGCCGACGGCGACATGATCCTCACCGTCGGCAACGACGGGCAGTTCCGCAAATTCTGCGAACTGGCCGGGCACCCGGAATGGGCCGACGACGAACGCTTCGCCAGCAACAAGGCGCGGGTCGCCCACCGCGACGTGCTGATCCCGCTGATCCGCCAGGCCACGGTGATGCGCACCACGGCCGAATGGATCACCGCGCTGGAGCAGGCCGGCGTGCCCTGCGGGCCGATCAACGACCTGGCCCAGGTGTTCGCCGACCCGCAGGTGATCGCTCGCGGCCTGCGTGTGGACCTGCCGCACCCGCTGGCCGGGACCGTGCCCCAGGTGGCCAGCCCGATCCGCCTGTCGCAGACCCCCGTCGAGTACCGCAACGCCCCGCCGACCCTCGGCCAGCACACCGAGCAGATCCTCGAGAACGTGCTCGGCCTGGACGCCGCCGCCATCGGCAAGCTGCGCGAGCAGGGCGTGATCTGAACCCGCGCGCCGCCGCGCCAGGGTATTCACGGCCCCTGGCGCGGCGCGGGCGGGCCCGGCGGACGACGGAAAACCTTTGGCTTGCCGCCCGGCATCGCTATAATCCGCAGGCTTCACCGGCCGGCTCCGCTCCGGCCGTTCCCGCCACCCGTTCCGAGGGGCGCTGCAGCAAGCCAAGGCTTGTCAGGCTCGGACGGGGCGCGTCCCGGTCGGCGTCCGCCGGCCGTTAACGCATCAACGGCGCCCATTCGCAGACAACGAATGGAGAGTTACGCATGAGCGCTGTCATGACGCCTGCCGGTTTCACCGACTATAAAGTCGCCGACATTTCCCTGGCCGCCTGGGGCCGCCGCGAGCTGATCATCGCCGAGTCCGAGATGCCGGCACTGATGGGCCTGCGCCGCAAGTACGCCGCCAGCCAGCCGCTCAAGGGCGCCAAGATCCTCGGCTGCATCCACATGACCATCCAGACCGGCGTGCTCATCGAGACCCTGGTCGCCCTCGGCGCCGAAGTGCGCTGGTCGTCCTGCAACATCTTCTCCACCCAGGACCAGGCCGCCGCCGCCATCGCCGCCGCCGGCATCCCGGTGTTCGCCTGGAAGGGCGAGACCGAGCAGGAATACGAGTGGTGCATCGAGCAGACCATCCTCAAGGACGGCCAGCCGTGGGACGCCAACATGGTGCTGGATGACGGCGGTGACCTGACCGAGATCCTGCACAAGAAATACCCGGCGATGCTGGAGAAGATCCACGGCATCACCGAAGAGACCACCACCGGCGTGCACCGCCTGCTCGACATGCTCAAGGCCGGCACCCTGAAAGTCCCGGCGATCAACGTCAACGACTCGGTGACCAAGAGCAAGAACGACAACAAGTACGGCTGCCGCCACAGCCTCAACGACGCCATCAAGCGCGGCACCGACCACCTGCTGTCGGGCAAGCAGGCCCTGGTGATCGGCTACGGCGACGTGGGCAAGGGCTCGGCGCAGTCGCTGCGCCAGGAAGGCATGATCGTCAAGGTCGCGGAAGTCGACCCGATCTGCGCCATGCAGGCCTGCATGGACGGCTTCGAAGTCGTCTCGCCGTACAAGAACGGCCTGAACGACGGCACCGAGGCCAGCGTCGACGCCGCCCTGCTGGGCAAGATCGACCTGATCGTCACCACCACCGGCAACGTCAACGTCTGCGACGCCGGCATGCTCAAGGCCCTGAAGAAGCGCGCCGTGGTCTGCAACATCGGCCACTTCGACAACGAGATCGACACCGCCTTCATGCGCAAGACCTGGGCCTGGGAAGAGGTCAAGCCGCAGGTGCACAAGATCCACCGCACCGGCAAGGACGGCTTCGATCCGCACAACGACGACTACCTGATCCTGCTTGCCGAGGGCCGCCTGGTGAACCTGGGCAACGCCACCGGCCACCCGAGCCGCATCATGGACGGTTCCTTCGCCAACCAGGTGCTGGCGCAGATCCACCTGTTCGAGCGCAAGTTCGCCGACCAGCCGGCCGCCGAGAAGGCCAAGCGCCTGAGCGTCGAAGTGCTGCCGAAGAAGCTCGACGAGGAAGTCGCCCTGGAGATGGTCCGCGGCTTCGGCGGCGTGGTCACCCAACTGACGCCGAAACAGGCCGAGTACATCGGCGTGACCGTCGAAGGTCCGTTCAAGCCGGATACTTACCGCTACTAAAAAGCCGCTGGAAGCCGGAGGCTGGAGGCTGGACGAAAAAGCGCACCGATCTGCCTTTTCGTTCAGCCTTCAGCCTTCAGCCTTCAGCGATCACGTCCCGACAGCCTCTTGCGGATCTGTTCCATGACGACATCCGATCGCCGCTTCAGCTTCGAGTTCTTCCCCGCCAAGACCGAAGCCGGGCATGAAAAACTGCTGGCCACCGCGCGCCAGCTGGCCGGCTACAAGCCGGACTTCTTCTCCTGCACCTACGGTGCCGGTGGTTCCACCCGCGACCGTACCCTGGTCACCGTCCTGCAGCTGGACGGCGAGGTGAACGTCCCCACCGCGCCGCACCTGTCCTGCGTCGGCGACACCAAGGCCGAACTGCGCGCCCTGCTCGCCCACTACAAGGACGCCGGCATCCGCCGCATCGTCGCCCTGCGCGGCGACCTGCCCTCGGGCATGGGCATGGCCAGCGGCGAGCTGCGCTACGCCAACGAACTGGTGGAGTTCATCCGCGCCGAGACCGGCGACCACTTCCACATCGAGGTCGCTGCCTACCCGGAAGTACACCCGCAGGCGCACAATTCCGAGCACGATCTGGCCAATTTCGTACGCAAGGTCAAGGCCGGTGCCGACAGTGCAATCACGCAGTATTTCTTCAACGCCGACAGCTATTTCCACTTCGTCGAGCGTACACAGAAGTTGGGCATCGACATCCCGATCGTCCCGGGCATCATGCCGATCACCAACTACTCCAAGCTGGCGCGTTTCTCGGACGCCTGTGGCGCCGAAATCCCCCGCTGGATCCGCAAGCAGCTGGAAGCCTATGGCGACGACATCGCCAGCATCCAGTCCTTCGGCGAGCAGGTGATCACCGAGATGTGCGAACGTCTGCTGGACGGCGGCGCCCCCGGGCTGCATTTCTACACGCTGAACCAGGCCGACCCCAGCCTGGCACTGTGGAAAAACCTGAAGCTGCCCCGCTAGCGCAACGGTGCTCCGCCGCCCGCAACGGGCGGCGGTTCACCGGCCAGGACGCTAGAGGTTCCACATGGCATGGCACATGCCCCCTCTCTGATCTACCTCGTGTACGGTCGCCAGACCTACCATCAGGAAGCCCTGTTCAGCATCGCCAGCGCCATCGCCCGGGCACGGGAAACACCGCAGCTGCGCCTGGACATCCAGGTCGTCACCGATGACGGCGTCCCCTACGCCGGGCTGCCGGTGCGGGTGCGCCACATCGACGCAGGCACCCTGGCCGGCTGGTACGGGCCCCACGGCTACCACTTCCGCGCCAAGCACGTGGCCCTGCGCCAGGTGCTCGACGAACTGCCGGCCGCCGTGCTGATCGATACCGACACCTTCTTCCACGCCTCGCCCGCCCATCTGCTCGCCCGCGTGCGGCCCGGCGCCCTGCTGTGCAACGCCGTCAACCAGCGCCTGGGCGACTCGCCGGCGCCCGTCTACCGCCAGCTGATCGAGCCCCTGAAGGCCCGCGGTCTGGCCGACGAACGGACGCCGCTGATCAATTCCGGGGTGATCGGACTGACCCGTGAAGACGCCGTCGTACTCGACCGTTCGTTGGAATTGATGGATGACCTCTACCCAATTGCCCGCGCAGCCTATAATCTTGAAGAGTTCGTTCTGGCGATTGCGGCCTACAGACAACTGGAACCCGTCGGTTGTACCGACCTCATCCACCATTATTGGAGCCGCAAGCAGTTGTTCCGGGCGAAAGTCCAGGCCTGGCTGCACAAGCACCGAACGTCCCTTCTCAGCCCCCTGGCTCTCGACGACACCCAACTGGTGACCGACCGCCTGCCGCGTCCACCACGGGCCGCGCGCCTGCTGTACAAGCTGAGAACACTGCCGTTGCCGGCCCCGATGCGCCAGTTCAGCCTGGAGCTGTTCTATGGGTGCCACGACTACGACAACGAGTTCGACCGGGCCTGCGGCCCCGTCTGGTGGGAAAAGGCCGCGACCAACGTCATCGAGCGCCATCCCGACCAGCCGGTGCAAGAGCAGCTCGGTGAATGGCTGAACCACAAGGTGTTGCGCCATCTCCTCGGCCCCAGGCTCGAGGCGATACGCCGGCACCTACGCCAGCAGGACCTGCTCTGAACGGCAGGCCAGCGCTGGCAGCGCCTCTGCCCTTCCGGGGCCGGGCGCAACCCCAGGCCGGCGGCCCTTGCCGTCGGCCCCCGGAGGAGCCCGCGAGGGCCCCTGCCAGTAGCTCGGCCCTGGGTGCATACGCAGCGCCCCGCGCCGTCCCTCTTCCCGCCACGGGAACGAGGGTACAGAGGAGTTCGAAGAACTTGGTGACTTCACATTCGCCGGCCAGCCGCCGGCTCATATAGGAATACCCCGCATGTCCTTTTCCTCCCTCGGTCTCTCCGAGGCGCTGGCCCGCGCAGTAGAGGCGGCGGGCTACAGCCAGCCCACCCCTGTCCAGGAGCGGGCGATTCCCGCCGTATTGCAAGGTCGCGACCTGATGGTCGCGGCCCAGACCGGCACCGGCAAGACCGGTGGCTTCGCCCTTCCGGTGCTCGAGCGGCTGTTCCCCGAAGGCCACCCCGACCGTGAACACCGCCACGGCCCGCGCCAGGCGCGCGTGCTGGTGCTGACGCCGACCCGCGAGCTGGCCGCCCAGGTCCACGACAGCTTCAAGGTCTATGCCCGCGACCTGCCCCTGAAGAGCGCCTGCATCTTCGGCGGCGTCGGCATGAATCCCCAGGTCCAGGCCATGTCCAAGGGCGTCGACGTGCTGGTGGCCTGCCCCGGCCGCCTGCTCGACCTGATCGGCCAGGGCAGCGTCGACCTCTCCCGCGTGGAGATCCTGGTCCTCGACGAAGCCGACCGCATGCTCGACATGGGCTTCATCCACGACGTCAAGAAGGTCCTCGCCAAGCTGCCGCCCAAGCGCCAGAACCTGCTGTTCTCGGCAACCTTCTCGAAAGACATCACCGACCTCGCCAACAAGCTGCTGCACAACCCCGAGCGCATCGAGGTCACCCCGCCGAACACCACCGTCGAGCGCATCGAGCAGCGCGTGTTCCGCATCCCCTCGGTACAGAAGCGCGCCCTGCTGGCGCACCTGGTGACCGTGGGCGCCTGGGAACAGGTGCTGGTCTTCACCCGCACCAAGCACGGCGCCAACCGCCTCGCCGAGTACCTGAGCAAGCACGGCCTGCCGGCCGCCGCGATCCACGGCAACAAGAGCCAGAACGCGCGCACCAAGGCCCTGGCCGACTTCAAGACCAACGATGTGCGCATCCTGGTGGCTACCGACATCGCCGCCCGCGGCCTGGACATCGACCAGTTGCCCCACGTGGTCAACTACGAGCTGCCCAACGTCGAGGAAGACTACGTCCACCGCATCGGCCGCACCGGCCGTGCCGGGCGCAGCGGCGAAGCCATCTCGCTGGTGGCCCCGGACGAGGAGAAGCTGCTCAAGGCCATCGAGCGCCTGACCAGGCAGCAGATCCCCGCCGGCGATACCCAGGGCTTCGACCCCGAGGTGGCGCTGCCGGAAGTGGCCCTGCCCGAGCCCAAGGAACAGCCCCAGCGCCAGCCGCGCAAGGACAAGGCCAAGCGCGAGCGCAAGCCCAGGGACAAGGAGCCGCAGCAGGCGCAGCCCGCCGCCGAGGCAGCCCATGCCGACGCCGGCGCCGAGCAGGGCGACAAGCCGGCCGGCAAGCGCCGCCGTCGTGGCGGCCGCGGCAAGAAGAAGGGCGAGGCCCAGGGTGACCAGCAGCCGGGCCAGCAGGCCCAGCGCGGCGACGGCCAGGCCAAGCAGCCCAGGCAACCCAAGCCGGCCGCGCAGAACGACGACCGCGACCCCGAGGAATTCCTCGACGACGACTACGACAACTTCGGCAACCGCGCCGACTACGTCAGCCCCTTCCCGGACAAGGACGTGCAACGCGGCCAGCGCCGTCGCGGCGGCCAGCCCCAGGGCCAGGGCCAGGGCCAGGCGTCCCAGGGCCAGCGTGCCCGCGGCCAGGGCCAAGCTCAGGCTCAGGGCCAAGGCCAGAAGCAGGGCAAGCCGGGCCAGAAAGGCACCAGCCAAGGCGGCCAGGGCGCTCGTGGCAAGAACGCCAACGGCCAGGCCCGCGGCGGCCAGGGCGGCAACGCCCAGGGCAAGCAGCGCGCCGCCCGCAAGCGCGGCGGCAAGGGCCAGCCCTCGCTGATGAGCGATGCGCCGCTGCGCGAGCCGAGCGAGTACGGCGCCGCCAAGCCGACCCGCCAGCCGGTGGTGATCAACAAGCGCGACCTGGTCCGCGGCGACCGCTTCCCCACCGCCGAGCAACTGGAAGAACTGGAACCGCGCCGCGACAAGGGCGAACGCCCGGCGCTGCTGACGCGTAACCGTTGAGTGCCAGTTGTTGAAGAAGCCGCCCCGAGGGGCGGTTTTTTCTGGTTCTTCGCGGAGTCTGGGGAAAGAGCGGATTGACAGTCAGGGAAGCGGGTAGATTGGCAGTCGCCAAACGAACCAACCCCCACCCCCTGCTGTCGCCGTGCATCCTATTGATCTTGCTGCTTTCTGGCCAGGCTACGAAGTCATCGCCTGCCACCCATCTGCCGACAGCACCCTGCTGATCGAGCTCAAGCCTCACGCCAGCGCTGTCCCCAAATGCGGGCGCTGCGGTCAGGCCAGTCCATTAATCCACGAACGGCGGATTCGCCGGGTGCGTGATCGCGATCTGTTCGACCAGCGCGTCCTGCTCCAACTGCCGGTGCGCCGCGTCGACTGCCTGCGCTGTGGTCGGGTGACCGAGCGGATCGACTGGCTGGAGCCAGCGTCGCGCTTGACCCAGCGCTTGCGCATCTGGCTCGAGGCTTTGCTGCAATTACTGCCCATCAGTCACGTCAGTCGCCTCGTCGGTCTGCATTGGCACACGCTCAAGCAGCTCGACAAACGTCGTCTAGAGGCCGCAGTCGGTGCTTTCGAGCCGGGTGACGTTCGCCGTCTGGTGATGGACGAGTTCGCTCTTCACAAAGGACATCGTTACGCCACCGTGATCATGGATGCGCAGCGGACACGCGTGCTGTGGGTCGGGCATGGCAACAGCCGCGAGGCGATTCAGCCGTTCTTCGAACTGCTCGGTGAGCGCTGCCAGCAAATCGAGGCCGTGGCGATGGACATGAACACCGCCTTCGATCTGGAAGTAAAACAGCATTGCCCCCGTGCCGAAGTGGTCTACGACCTATTCCACGTGGTGGCTCGCTATGGCCGGGAGGTGATCGACCGCATCCGTGTCGATCAGGCCAACGCGCTACGCCAGGACAAAGCGGCACGCAAGGTAATCAAGCAGAGTCGTTGGTTGCTGCTGCGCAATCGCGAAAACCTCAAGGATCAGCAAGCCGTGCAGTTGCAGGAAATCCTCGAGGCCAACCAGCCACTGGCCACGGTCTACGTGCTCAAGGATACGCTCAAGGAAATCTGGTACGCCCCCAGCGTGCGGGAGGGTTGGCGCCGCTGGCGGGACTGGTTGCGCCACGCCAGGGACAGTGGCCTGGCCCCGCTGCAACGCTTCGCTCGCAATCTGCGCAAATACGTCCGAGGCATCCTGGCCAGCGCTCGCTTCCCCATGCACACCAGCCTGCTGGAAGGGGTAAACAACCGCATCAAGGTGATCAAGCGCATGGCCTATGGCTTCAGGGACTCCGCCTACTTTTTCCTGAAAATCAAGGCCGCCTTCCCCGGGAAAGCGCGATGAACCTTTTTTCTTGCCGACGGAAAAGGCTGCACCGCGATACTTTCGTAGGATGGGTCGAGCTTGCGAACCCCATGCGGTCATGGTGATGGGTATCGCTTCGCTCCACCCATCCTACGGAGCTTGTCCGTACGCAGGTCTGTAGGAGCGAGCTTGCTCGCGAATGGTATTCGCGGCAGGCATTTGCTAAGAGCACCCTCTCCCCAGCCCTCTCCCTGAAGGGAGAGGGAGCTTGTCCGTGCCGAGAGAGGTCTTGGCGTCAATCGGAAACTTCATAGCAGCCGGCTAACACCGGAATACCCGAGCACACCGAACGGCCCCTCTCCCTTCAGGGAGAGGGGGCTTGTCCGTACCGAGAGAGGTTCTGGCGCCAATCGGAAACTTCGTGGTAGCCGGCTAACGCCGAAACACCCGGGCACACCGAACGGTCCCCTCTCCCTTCAGGGCGGGGCGCGCAGCCGAGGGTTAGGGAGAGGGAGCGGAGTTGAGCCGACACGCCGTCGCCAAAGGGAGACACCGTTCGCGAGCAAGCTCGCTCCTACAAGTGACAAAAAAGCCGCCCCAAGAGGCGGCTTCTTCATTCACCAAGCACTCAAAGCACCTGCCGCAAAAAGCTCTGCGCCCGAGGATCGGCCGGCTGTTCGAAGAACTGCGCCGGCGGCGCATCCTCCAACAACTTGCCGTGGTCGAAGAACAGCACGCGGTCGGCCACTTCGCGGGCGAAGCCCATTTCGTGGGTGACGCAGACCATGGTCATGCCTTCCAGCGCCAGGGCCTTCATCACGTCCAGCACCTCGCCGACCATCTCCGGGTCGAGCGCCGAGGTCGGTTCGTCGAACAGCATCACCTTCGGCTCCATGCACAGCGCGCGGGCGATGGCCACGCGCTGCTGCTGGCCGCCGGACAGGCGCGAGGGATATTCGTTGGCCTTCTGGCCGATGCCGACCTTGGCCAGCAGCGCCTTCGCCTTCTCCTCGCGCTCGGCCTTGCCGCGCTTGCGCACCACCTTCTGCGCCAGGCACAGGTTCTCCAGCACGGTCATGTGCGGGAACAGGTTGAAGTGCTGGAACACCATGCCGACTTCGCGGCGGTAGGCGTTGATATCGGTCTTCGGGTTGGCCAGGTCGACGCCGTCGATGCTCACCGAGCCGGAGTCGAGCTCCTCCAGGCCGTTGAGGCAGCGCAGGAAGGTGGACTTGCCCGAGCCCGAGGGCCCGATCACCACCACCACCTCGCCCCTGTCCACGCGGGTGGTCACGTCGTCCACCGCGCGCACCACGTGGCCGCGGGTGTCGAACACCTTGGTCAGGTTGCGGACTTCAATCACTTTGTCCGAGCCTCCGTTCCAGCCGGCTCGCCATATGCGACAGCGGCAGGTTGATGACGAGGTAGAGCGCGGCCACGCAGAACCAGATCTCGAAGGTGGAGAACGAGGTGGTGATGGCCTCGCGGCCGCTCTTGGTCAGTTCGGTGATGGCGATCACCGAGACCAGCGAGGTGTCCTTGACCAGGCTGATGAACTGCCCGGCCAGCGGCGGCAGCACGCGCTTGAAGGCCTGCGGCAGGATCACGTGGCGCATCGACTGCGCCGCGCTCAGGCCCAGGGAGCGCGCCGCCTCGTCCTGGCCGCGGGCGATGGACTGCACGCCGGCGCGGACGATCTCGGCTACGTAGGCGCCGGTGAACAACGCCAGCGCGGCCACCCCGGCGAACTCGCGGGACAGGTTGAGCACGGTGCCGATGAAGAAATAGAAGATGAAGATCTGCACCAGCAGCGGCGTGCCGCGCACCAGCTCGACGTAGAGCGTCGAGAGGTCGTGCAGCGTGGGGTTCTTCGACAGCCGGCAGAGGCCGGTGAACAGGCCGATGGCCAGGCCGATCGCGCCGGAGACGAAGGAGATCCACAGCGTGGTCCACAGGCCCCAGGCCAGCGGGCCGGCGGCCCAGTGGCGCTGCACGCCGACCACGTCGCCTTCGCCGACGTCGTCGTTCTCGGAGAACTGCAGGCTGTCGCCGGCCACGTTCAGCACCTGCTGCCTGCCGTCGTCGTCGACCAGGGTGACGCGGGCCTCGCGGCCGGAATCCTCGATCTTCTCCACCCGCGAGACGGCGTCCGCACGTTGCGGTTCCTCCGCCTGGTAGGCGAAGTACTGGGGAACGCGGTTCCAGCGCCACTCGTAGGAAATCAGCGAGGTGGAATACCAGATGGCCAGGCCGATCAGCAGGAGGATCAGCGCGGTCAGCCCATGCCAGGGCCAGGTGGGGCGTTTGCTTCTAGTCACGTATCTTTACCGTGAAAATGCGAACGCGCAGGCCGGGGCCTGCGCGTCGGGGTCGATCGGCGCGGGACGGGATTATTCCATGTCCTTCAGCCAGTCGGTGCTCTTGAACCACTTGTCGTGCAGACGATCGTAGGTGCCGTCCTCGTGGATCTGCTTGAGGAAGTTGTTGATGAAGTTGATCGAGTCGTAGTCGCCCTTCTTCAGGCCGAAGGCCAGCGGCTCGTAGGTGAACGGCTGGTCGAGGAACACCAGCTTGCCGGCGCCGAACTTGCCGACCGCGACCACGTTGTAGGGCGAGTCGTAGATGAAGGCGTCGGCCTTGCCATTGACCACGTCCATGACCGCCTCGGGCTCGTTGTCGAAGCCGTGGTACTGGGCCTTGGACAGCTGCTTCTTGGCGACGAACTCGCCGGTGGTGCCGATCTTCGAGGTGATGCGGTACTTGGCGTCGTTCAGGTCCTTGTAGGACTTGATGGCGCCTTCCAGCTCCTTGCGGATCAGCAGGGTCTGGCCGACCACGATGAAGGGATCGGAGAAGTTGACCCGCAGGTTGCGTTCCTGGGTCAAGGTCATGCCCGAGCCGATCATGTCGAACTTGTCGGTCAGCAGCGCCGGGATGATGCCATCGTAGCTGGTGGAGACCAGCTCCAGCTTGACGCCCATGGCCTTGGCCATGGCCTTGAGCAGGTCGACCTCGAAGCCGACGATCTGGCCACGCTTGTTGGTCATCTCGAACGGCATGTAGGTCGGGTCCATGCCCACCCGCAGGCTGCCGCGCTTGACCGCTTCGTCGATGGCGCCGGCTTGCGCCGCGTTCACGCCGACCAGGGCGCAGACGCCCAGCAGCAGCGATGCCAGATACTTTTTCATTCCCCACACTCCCAGACAGTCGAAATTGAGTCGTGCGCACGTCGGCACGGCATCCAGCTGCGGTCTTTATGCCGCGCGAAGCCTCGCCGGGCGCTGAAGGGTGCGAATCCTACCCTCTGTCGCCGTCCGTCGGGAGTCTTTCTGGATCGATGGCGCAGGTTAGCAGCAGTAAAGCGCCGGGAAAACCGTTGCAAGGCGTTGCCACTCCCCGCCTGGTGACGGGGAGCGGCTCGCGGTCAGGACTGCGCGGCGGGCAGGCCCACGCCGGCGCCGGCCGGCGGCGCCAGCGGCAGCGCCGGGCTGTGCGCGTCGGCCTGCACGGACTTGCGCCAGGGCTCCAGCCAGTTCTCATGGCCGCCTTCCCACACCTGCAGGTGCAGGCGCGACAGCGCCACCGGGTCGCTCAGCAGGGCCAGGCGGGCCTCGCCGGCGACGGCCTGCGGACCGCCTTCCAGGGCCTGCTGCACGCGCCGCTGGCGCGCCGCCTCGATGGCCTCGGAGCGCGCGTGGCGCGCGGTGCCCATGGCGCAGGCCAGGGCGTTGAGCAGCGGGTCGGAAACGCTGCGGACGAAGCCGTCCTTCAGCGCCTGCCAGCGGTTCTGGTAGGTGTACTCGTCGGTGGAACGCAGCTCGCGCGGGGTGTCGTATTCCTCGGGGATGAGGAACAGCTTCTCGTCGCGCGAGGCCAGGCCCAGGTTGACGCGGCTGGTGATCACCGACACCGGGATGGACAGCATCAGCGAACCGACGATGGGCGACAGCCACCACAGGAAGCGCGGGTTCAGCCACACCACCAGCAGCGCCCAGGCCAGGCCCAGCAGGGTCTGCATGCCGTGGCGGCGCAGCGCCTCGCTCCAGGGCGTGGCGTCGTCGTCACGCTGCGGCGACTTCCACTGCGCTTCCCAGCCGAGGAACGCGGCCAGCACGAAGCGGGTGTGGAAGAGCATGCGCACCGGCGCCAGCAGCACCGAGAAGAGCATCTCCAGGAGCATGCTCAGGGTGACCTTGATCACGCCACCGAAGGCCTTGGCGCCCTTGGCCCAGATCAGCATGACGCTGAGCAGCTTGGGCAGGAACAGCAGGGTCAGGGTGGTGGAGAACAGCGCGATGGCCTTCTCCGGGTGCCACTGCGGCCAGATCGGGAACAGCTGGCGCGGCTCCAGGAAGTACTGCGGCTCCATCAACTGGTGCACCGCCAGCAGCGCGGTGGACAGCACCAGGAAGAAGAACCACAGCGGCGCCGACAGGTAGGACATCACCCCGGTGAGGAACACCGCGCGGTGCACCGGGTGCATGCCCTTGACCAGGAACAGGCGGAAGTTCATCAGGTTGCCGTGGCACCAGCGGCGGTCGCGCTTGAGCTCGTCCAGCAGGTTCGGCGGCAGTTCCTCGTAGCTGCCCTCCAGGTCGTAGGCGATCCACACGCCCCAGCCGGCGCGGCGCATCAGCGCGGCCTCGACGAAGTCGTGGGAGAGGATGGCCCCGGAGAACGAGCCCTTGCCCGGCAGCGGCGCCAGGGCGCAGTGCTCGATGAAGGGCTTCACCCGGATGATCGCGTTGTGCCCCCAGTAGTGCGACTCGCCCAGTTGCCAGAAGTGCAGGCCGGCGGTGAACAGCGGGCCGTAGACGCGGGTGGCGAACTGCTGCATGCGCGCATAGAGGGTGTCCATGCCTGAGGCCTTGGGCGCGGTCTGGATGATCCCCGCCTCCGGGTTGGCTTCCATCAGCCGCACCAGCTTGGCCAGGCAGTCGCCGCTCATCACGCTGTCGGCGTCCATCACCACCATGTACTTGTACTGGCTGCCCCAGCGCCGGCAGAAGTCGTCGATGTTGCCGCTCTTGCGCTTCACCCGGCGGCGGCGGCGGCGGTAGAACAGCTTGCCGAAGCCCTTGGTCTCCTGGCACAGCTCGATCCAGGCCTGTTCCTCGGCCACGGCGATGTCGGCCTGGTAGGTGTCGCTGAGGACGAAGAAGTCGAAGTGGTCCAGCTCGCCGCTGGCGGCCACCGACTCGAAGGTGGCGCGCAGGCCGGCGAAGACCCGCGGCACGTCCTCGTTGCAGATCGGCATGACGATGGCGGTGCGCGCGTCGGCCGCGATCGGCTCGTTGCCGGCGCTGCTGCCGGAGATGCGGTAGCGGTCGCGGCCGCTGAGCAGCTCCCAGAAGCCCATCAGCGCGGTCCAGAAACCGGCCGAGACCCAGCAGAAGAGGATGGCGAAGAGCAGCAGCACGCCGAACTGGATCAGGTACGGCAGCACCTGCTGCAGGGTCTGCAGCCAGGTCTGGCGGTTGATCTCTTCCAGGTCGATCAGCGCCCAGCCCTGGTACGGCAGGATGCCTTTCATGTAGTAGGTGGCGATGCTGGTCTGGCCGAGCATCAGCAACAGCAGGATCATCCGGCGCAGCGAGCCGACCCGCTGCCAGCGGGCCTTGGGCAGGTCACGCGCGGGCTTGGACGGGTTGCCGCGGCCGAGCAGGCGGCGCCAGCCGCGCACCAGCACGTTGGTCCGCCAGGGCTCGGGGAGCACCTTGGTACGCTGGATCGGCGGCGCCGCCTTGAGGTAAGCGCGGCCGTTGTCGTCCAGGCCGAGCATGCCGGTTTCCTGCAGCTCCTGGCCGTAGCCGAGCAGCAGGCGCGGGCCGATGGAGCCCAGCGCCGCATCGTCGGTGGCGGCCGGCGCGGTGCCGGCCTCCTCCGCCAGGCGCTGGTGCAGGTCACTGAAGGAAGCGCTGCGCGCCAGGCGCTCGCGCCCTTCCGCGGTCAGCGGAAGGTGCTCGAGGTATTCGCCCAGCGGAGCCTTGTGGGTGGTCGTGTTATTCATCGGCAGGCAGCTGGTAGCTCCAGGTTTCGGACAGGGTCTGTCCATCTTTGACCAGGGCCGCACGCATTTCGGTCGGCTTCTTCGGGTCCTTCACCTTGATCCGAAGGGTCAGGCGCCAGCCCTGGGTCACAGGGTTGTAGCGCAGGTTGTTTTCCTTGACCTCGGCGTTGTCGTCGGTGCTCACCTGGGTGGTCACCGCGGCGTCGGCCGGCAGGACCTTGAGGTTGGCGCCCTCGAAGTCCACCACCAGGGCGGTGCTGCCGTCGGGCTGGCGGATCAGGTTGGCCTGCTTGACGTCACCCACCGAGCGCAGGGTCTGCTTGACCTGGGCGACCTTCTGCGAATGCAGGGCGTCCTCGTCCATGGTCCAGTGCATGCGGTAGGCGTATTCCAGCGGCTGGCCGGCCTCCGGGCGCTTCTCCGGGTTGAAGAAGGCGACGATGTTGTCGTTGGTCTCGTCCGGGGTGGGGATCTCGACCAGTTCGACGCTGCCCTTGCCCCAGTCGCCGCGCGGCTCGATCCACAGGCTCGGGCGCAGGTCGTAACGGTCGTCCAGGTCTTCGTAGCGGCTGAACTCGCGGCCGCGCTGGAGCAGGCCGAAGCCTTTCGGGTTCTCCACCGCGTAGCTGCTCACCGACAGGTGTTTCGGGTTGTTCAGCGGACGCCAGATCCACTCGTCGTTGCCGGCATGGATCTGCAGGCCGGTGGAGTCATGCAGCTCCGGACGGAAGTTGTGCTGCTCCGAGGGCTGGTTGGAGCCGAACAGGAACATGCTGGTCAGCGGCGCCATGCCGAGCTTGGTGACCTTGTCGCGCAGGAACACCTTGGCCTGCACGTCGACCACGGTGTCCTTGCCGGGGCGCAGGACCAGGCGGTAGGCGCCGGTGGCGCGCGGCGAGTCGAGCAGGGCGTAGATCACCAGGTGCTTGTCCTGGGGCTTGGGCTTCTCGATCCAGAACTCGCGGAAGCGCGGGAACTCCTCGCCGGAGGGCAGCGCGGTGTCCAGCGCCAGGCCGCGGGCGGAGAGGCCGTAGACGTGGCCCTTGCCGACCACGCGGAAGTAGCTGGCGCCGAGGAAGGTGGCGATCTCGTCGAGCTTGTCGGCCTTGTTGATCGGGTAGAGCACGCGGAACCCGGCGTAGCCGAGGTCCTTGGTGGCATTGGCGTCGAACTGCAGCGTACCGAAGTCGAAACGCGCGGGATCGTACTTGATCTCCTTGACGCTGGTGGCCGTCACCTCGTTGATCTTCACCGGGGTGTCGAAGTGCATGCCCTGGTGATAGAAGCTGAGCTTGAACGGCTCCTTCTCGTCGGCCCAGTAGGCCTTGTCCATGCGGAAGCGGATCTGCTGGTAGTCGGCGAACTTCATTTCGCTGAATACCGAGGGCAGGTTGCTGGTCGGCGCGCTGTACTTCTCGCTGGCCAGCTTCTTCGCCTCGCCGGCGACGTCATCGATGGTGAAAGCCCAGGCGTGAGAGGCGCCCAGGGCCAGGAAAGCGGAGCCGACCAGCATCAGGTCGCGCAGGAAATTACGGGAAGCGGTGTGTTGAACGGAACGAAAAATCACGAGTCCCCCTCGTCCGTGAACTTGAAAAAACCAAGGCCGGCCCTGGCAATGCCAAAGTGCCGGCGATTGAATTCCGACCCCGGTGAGCCCGAATGATTCCCCGCGATCGCGAAGAACCCTTGCCCGGCCTTGTGGCCTGGGCTCCCGGGGAGCCATTGTTCTAATTGCATGCGAGTTGCCATCATCCTGCGGCCCGATTACGGACTGCCGCCTGTTCAAGCCTCCAGAAGAAAGGTCACCGGCCCGTCGTTGACCAGGTGGACCTGCATGTTGGCGCCGAACCGGCCGGTAGCGACCAGCGGATGACGGGCTCGTGCCTGATCCACGAGATGTTCGAACAGTTCGGCGCCCCGGGCCGGCGGCGCCGCGCTGGAAAAACTCGGCCGCAGGCCCTTGCGGGTGTCGGCGGCCAGGGTGAACTGCGAGACCAGCAGCAGACCGCCGCCGACATCGCCCAGAGAAAGGTTCATCTTACCTTCAATATCGGCGAACACTCGATAGTTAAGCAGCTTGTGCAGCAGCCGCTGGGTGCTCGCCTCATCGTCCTCGGGCTCCACGCCGACCAGCGCCAGCAGGCCCTGGTCGATGGCGCCGACGATTTCCCCGTCGACTTCCACCCGCGCGGCGCTCACGCGCTGGATCAGCGCCTTCATTCGGCCTCCGGGGGGAGGTTGAGCAGGCGCCGGCCGATTTCGTTGGTGGCGCGCACCAGGGCATCGGCGATGCCCGGCTCGCTGGCGGCGTGGCCGGCATCGCGGACGATCTGCAGCTCGCTGTTCGGCCAGGCCTTGTGCAGCGCCCAGGCGTTGTCCAGCGGGCAGACCACGTCGTAGCGGCCGTGCACGATGACGCCGGGCAGGTGGGCGATGCGGTGCATGTCGCGCAGCAGCTGGTCCGGCTCGAGGAAGGCGGCGTTGACGAAGTAGTGGTTCTCGATGCGGGCAATGGACAGCGCGCGGTGCGGGTCGCTGAAGCGGTCGACCACCGCCGGGTTGGGCCGCAGCGTCGCGGTGCGCCCTTCCCAGGTGGACCAGGCGCGCGCGGCGTGCATCTGGGCGATCTGGTCGCTGCCCACCAGGCGCTTGCGGAAAGCCTGCATGAGGTCGCCGCGCTCGTCCGCCGGGATCGGCGCCAGGTAGTCCTCCCAGTAGTCGGGGAACAGCTGGCTGGCGCCCTCCTGGTAGAACCAGCGCAAATCCTGCGGGCGGCACAGGAAGATGCCGCGCAGGATCAGCGCGTGGACGCGCTCGGGGTGCGCCTGGGCGTAGGCCAGCGACAGCGTCGAGCCCCAGGAGCCGCCGAACAGCACCCACTTCTCGATGCCCAGGTGCTGGCGGATGCGCTCCATGTCGGCCACCAGGTGCCAGGTGGTGTTGTCGTCCAGGCTGGCGAAGGGCGTGGAGCGCCCGCAGCCGCGCTGGTCGAAGGTGACGATGCGGTACAGGTTGGGGTCGAAGAAGCGCCTGGACAGGGCGTCGCAACCGGCACCCGGGCCGCCGTGCACGAAAAGCACCGGCAGACCGTCCGGTATGCCGCTTTCATCCACATAAAGGAGGTGCGGTTCATCGACGGCCAGCTGGTGCCGGGCGTAAGGCTTGATTTCCGGATACAAAAGCTGCATGGCGCACTCCTGAATCTTTACGTACGGTCCGTCCCTCGACCGGATACCATCCCTTGCGTGTCGGGCATGATACCTGTGCCCGCGCAAAACCGATAAAGGAGTTCACTCGGGATGCCGAGGAAGTTGTATCTTTGCCTGCTGTGCGTCATTTGTCTGCTGGGCGGATGCAGCAGCGACTCCCCCCAGGACCAGTTGAACGACGCGGTGCGCCAGCTGCAGCGCAACCTCGACGAGCGCGCCACCAGTGCCGTGCTGGCGCAGTTGCACGAGGATTTCCGCGCCCAGGGCGAGTACGACCGCGACTGGGTGCGCCGGACCCTGGCGCAGGTGTTCGTCCAGCAGCCGCGGGTGCGCTTCATCACCCTGGGCCGCAGCAGCCGCGTCGACCGCAACTACGCCGACGTCGGCCATACCCGGGCGGAACTGGCGCTGACCGGCGGCGACGACCTGCTGCCCGAGCGCAGGCGCAACCGCCCCTACAGCGTAAGCCTGGAATGGCGACGCGAGGGTGACACCTGGAAGCTGGCGAGGCTCGACTGGCGATGAACCCACTGCAACACCGCATCCGCGCCGCCGGCCTGCTGGTCCGCGAGCAGAGCATCCTGCTGGTGCGCCACGAGGTCGACGGCGACGTCTACTGGATTCCCCCGGGCGGCGGCTTCGAGTCGCACAGCGACCGATCGACGCGCGACACCGTGAAGCGCGAATGCCGCGAGGAAACCGGGCTGGAGGTGGAGGTCGGGCCGCTGGTGTACGTCCGCGAATTCGCCGAGCCGCTGGCCGGGCGCTTCCACATGGAGCTGTTCTACCGCGTCGACGCCTGGCGCGGCGACCTGAGCCTGGACAACCTGCGCGGCCTGGGCGGCGACGAGTTCGCCATCCACGAGGTGGCCTGGGTGCAGCGCGCCGACCTGGCCACCCTGCCCTCCTTCTACCCCGCCGAGCTGCTCGACGACGTCTGGGAACGCCTGGCCGCACCGGCGCCGCTGATCCGCCACCTGGGCCTGCAGGTGTGAAACGCCGCTGGCTCCTGCCGCTCGCGGCGCTGCTGGTCCTGCCGATGTTGTTGCCGGAGCACCCGGTCATCCCGGTGCAGGGCGCCAGCCAGCGCGACTGGAACCGCCGTTCGTTCTGGTACGAACCCTGGGGCATTTCCGGGGTGCACAAGGGCATCGACATCTTCGCCGACGCCGGCGCCCCGGCGCTGTCGCCGGTGCCGGGGCTGGTGCTGTACCGCGGCGAGATCGGCCTGGGCGGCAAGGTGGTGCTGATCCTCGGGCCGAAATGGCGCCTGCACTACCTGGCGCACCTGCAGGCCTGGAACGTGGCGCCGCTGCAGCCAGTGGGCCGCGGCCAGGTGGTTGGCGCGGTGGGCAGCTCGGGCAACGCCGCCGGCAAGCCGCCGCACCTGCACTACGCGGTGCTGTCGCTGCTGCCGCGGCCCTGGGCGGCCACCGACGAGACCCAGGGCTGGAAGAAGATGTTCTTCATCGACCCCGGGCAGTTCCTCCTGGCGCGCTGAACGGCGAACTTTGGAAACACTCCCGGCGTGGCCGCAAGGCGCGCATCTGCGCTACGGTGCCGGGCTCCCCTTCATCCCGAAAAGGAGTTCGACATGCTGGCCAGGCCCCTCGCCCTGCCCCTGCTGCTGTGCCTCGCCCTGCTCGCCGGCTGCGGCAAGGACGACCCGCAGGCCGCCCTGGAAGCCGCCGTGCAGCAATTGCAGGCGAACATCGAAGCGAAGAAGACCGGCGCCGTGCTCGACCAGTTGGCCGACGATTTCCGCGCCCAGCAGGTCAACGACCGCGACTGGGCCCGGCGCACCATGGCGGTGCTGTTCCTCCGTCACCAGAAGATCGGCGTGCTCGCCCCGGCGAAGAACAGCTGGATCGACCCGGCGGTTTCGCGCCGCGGCTACACCGAAGCCAAGGTCGGCCTGACCGGCGCCGAGGGGCTGATCCCCGACAGCGCGCGGCTGTATGACGTGAAGCTGGAGTGGTGGCTGGAAGACGGCGAATGGAAGCTGGCGCGGCTGGACTGGGAATGACCGCGCGCCCCGCGCCGAGGTGCTCTTCGTAGGAGCGAGCTTGCTCGCGAACGGATTCCGCAGCGGGGTTCATTCGCGAGCAAGCTCGCTCCTACAAAAAAGCACCCACACCATTCCCCTGTAGGAGCGCGCCCTGCGCGCGAATCGCGGGCAGGGCCCGCTCCTACAGGTTGTCGGGAAGCACGGTATTCCTCCCCCCGTAGGAGCGGACCTTGTCCGCGATAGCCGGACGAACCGGCGCGATTCGCGGATGAGATCCGCTCCTACGCCGCCCCACCCACATCGTCCCCATGTAGGAGCGCGCCCTGCGCGCGATTCGCGGGCAGAGCCCGCTCCTACAGGTTGTCGGGAAGCACGGTATTCCTCCCCCCGTAGGAGCGGACCTTGTCCGCGATAGCCGGACGAACCGGCGCGGTTCGCGGATGAGATCCGCTCCTACGCTGCCCCACCCACGCCGATCTCCTGTAGGAGCGCGCCCTGCGCGCGAATCGCGGGCAGGGCCCGCTCCTACACCCATCCTACGAAAAGCATCTCGGCAAGCGCCGTGCGCAGGCGTTTCGTCAACGGCCGTAACGCTCCCGCCCCCAGGCCAGGAAGGTCTCCAGCATCTTCCGCAGCACCTCGGCGGTCGGGCCGGCCAGGTCTTCGCGGTAGGCGAAGGGCGCCTGTTCATCCATGTAGTTGCACTGCGCGAGCTCCAGTTGCACCGCGTGCACGTGCTGCCCGGGCTGGCCGTAATGGCGGGTGATGTGGCCGCCCTTGAAGCGCCCGTTCAGTACGTGGCTGTAGCCCTCGGCTTCAGCGCACGCCGCCTGCAGGCGCTCGGCGAGGTCCGCCGGACAGCTGTTGCCGGAGTTGGTGCCGATGTTGAAGTCCGGCAGCTTGCCGTCGAACAGGTGCGGGATGTGCGAGCGGATCGAGTGCGCGTCCCAGAGCAGCGCGTAGCCGAACTCGGCCTTCAGCCGCGCCAGCTCCTCGGCCAGCGTTTGGTGGTACGGCGTCCAGACTTCCGCCAGGTAGCGCGCGCGCTCCTCGGCCGAGGGCGCCTGGCCTTCGTGGAACAGCGGGCGGCCGTCGAACAGAGTGTCCGGGTAGAGGCCGGTGGTGGCCGTGGTGTACAGCGGCTTGTCGTCGGCCGGGCGATTCAGGTCGATGACGTAGCGCGAGTAGTTCGCCGCCAGGGTGCTGGCGCCCAGTTCGCGGGCGAAGTCGTACAGGCGCGGGATGTGCCAGTCGGTGTCGGCCAGTTCCTTCGCCTCGTCCACCAGGCCGGCTTCCACGGCCGGGGTCAGGCGCGTGCCGGGGTGCGGCATGCTCACCAGCAGCGGTACACGGCCGCGGCTGAAGCTCAGTACGTTATCCACAGGAGACTTCCTCTGCGTAACGGATGATGCGCTTGGGCAGGTCGCCGCCGAGCCAGTAGGCCAGCTCGGCCGGGCGCTGGATGTCCCAGGCGACGAAGTCGGCGAGCTTGCCCGCCTCCAGGCTGCCGTGGTCGGCTTCCAGGCCCAGGGCGCGGGCGGCATGCAGGGTGACGCCGGCCAGCGCTTCTTCCGGGGTCAGGCGGAAGGCGGTGCAGCCCATGTTCAGCATCAGGCGCAGCGACAGCGCCGGCGAGGTGCCGGGGTTGAGGTCGCTGGCCAGGGCGATGGCCACGCCGTGCTTGCGCAGGGCGTCCATCGGCGGCAGCTGGGTTTCGCGCAGGACGAAGAAGGCGCCCGGCAGCAGCACCGCGACGGTGCCGGCCCTGGCCATGGCGATGGCGTCTTCCTCGGTCATGAATTCCAGGTGGTCGGCGGACAGCGCCTGGTAGCGCGCGGCCAGGCTGGAGCCATGCAGCGACGACAGTTGCTCGGCGTGCAGCTTCACCGGCAGACCCAGCGCCTTGGCGGCCCGGAACACCCGCTCGACCTGCGCCGGAGAGAACGCCAGGTGCTCGCAGAAGGCGTCCACCGCGTCCACCAGGCCTTCCTGCGCCAGCGCCGGGAGGATTTCCGCGCAGATCAGCTCGATGTAGTCGTCGGCGCGATTGGCGTATTCCGACGGCAGAGCATGGGCCGACAGGCAGGTGGCGCGCACCGTCACCGGCAGCACCTCGCCCAGGCGCCGCGCCACGCGCAGCATCTTGCGCTCGCTGGGCAGGTCCAGGCCGTAGCCGGATTTCACTTCCAGCACGGTCACGCCATCGGCCAGCAGCGGCCGCGCGCGCTTGATGGCGCTGGCCAGCAGTTCTTCCTCGCTGGCCTCGCGGGTGGCGCGCACGGTGCTGGCGATGCCACCGCCGGCCGCCGCGATCTCCGCATAGCTGGCGCCCTGCAGGCGCAGCTCGAACTCGGCACTACGGTCGCCACCGAACACCAGGTGGGTGTGGCAGTCGATCAGCCCCGGGGTCAGCCAGGCGCCGCCCAGGTCGTGGCTGCGCTGCACCTCGTGCAGCGGCAGCTCGGCGTGGGGACCGATCCAGTGGATGCGCGCGCCCTCGGTGAGGATCGCCGCGTCCTCGATGATCGAGTACTTGCCGCCGGCCATGGTGGCGGCGTGGCAGTTGTGCCAGAGCTGTTTCATTGCAGTCTCCCGATGCTCGCGCCGACGTTCTGCAGCGCCCGGCGGTCGGCCAGCAGCGCGGCGGCGCGGGCGATGTCCGGAGCCAGCCAGCGGTCGGCGTCGTAGGCCGGCACCTGCTCGCGCAGCAGTTCCCAGGCGCGCTGGGTGCCGGCGCCGAAGCGTTGTTCCTTGAGGAATTCGAAGGCCTGGGCGGCCAGCAGGTATTCGATGGCGAGAATCTGCTGGCAGTTGCCGATGCAGCGGCCGAGCTTGAGCGCGGCGCTGGTGCCCAGGCTCAGGTGGTCTTCCTGCAGGCCGGAGGTGACGTAGTTGTCGACCACCGCCGGCTGCGCCAACTGGCGGTTCTCGCCGGCCAGGGCGGCGGCCACGTACTGCACGATCATCATCCCCGAGTTGACCCCCGGCTGGCTCACCAGGAACGCCGGCAGGCCGCTGACCAGCGGGTTGATCAGGCGGTCCAGGCGGCGCTCGGCGACGCCGCCCAGTTCGGCCACGGCGATGCACAGCAGGTCGGCGGCCATGGCCACGGATTCGCCGTGGGGGTTGGCCTGGGACACCACCCGGTAGTGCTCGGGCGTGCCCAGCACCAGCGGGTTGTCGTTGGCCGAGTTGAGTTCGATCTCCACCTGGCGCGCGGCGTGGGCCAACTGGTCGCGGCAGGCGCCGTGGATCTGCGGCATGGAGCGCATGCTCAGGGCGTCCTGGGTGCGGATGCCGCGGCTGCTGGCGAGCACTTCGCTGCCGTCGAGCAGCGCGCGCAGGTTCTCGCCCACCAGCTGCGCGCCGGGGTGCGGCTTGAGCGCGAGGATTTCCGCGTCGAAGGCGTCGGTCTGCCCGCGCAGGGCCTCGAAACTCATGGCGCCGATGACGTCGGCCCAGTGCGCCAGGCGCGTCGCGTCTTCCAGGGCCAGGCAGCACAGGCCGGTCATGCAGGGCGTGCCGTTGACCAGGCTGAGCCCGTCCTTGGCGCCCAGTTCCACTGGCGCCAGGCCCTCGGCGTCCAGCGCTTCGGCGGCGCTGACGATGCGGCCCTGGTAGCTCACCTCGCCGACGCCCAGCAGGGCCACGCCGACGTGGGCCATGTGCGTCAGGTAGCCCACCGAGCCCTGGGCCGGCACCCGCGGGGTGATGCCGCGGTTGAGCAGTTCCAGCAGCGCCTGCACCACTCGGCGGTGCAGGCCGGACTTGCCGAGGCTGTAGTTGGCGATGGCGACGCAGATGATCGCGCGCGTCTGCTCGTCCTTCAGCGCCTCGCCGACGCCGCAGGCGTGGCTGAGCAGGGTGTTGCGCGACAGCTGGGCCAGCTGCTCGCCTTCGAGCACCACGTTGCACAGGGCGCCGAGGCCGGTGCTGATGCCGTAGGCGCGCTCGCCGCGTTCGACGATGCGCTCGACGATGCCGCGGGCGTTGTCGATGCGCGCCCAGGCCGCCGCCGAAAGCTCCAGGCGCGCGCCATGGCGGGCCACGGCGACCACGTCCTGCCAGTGCAGGGGCGCGTCGCCGAAGGTGATGATGGAAGCGGAGGACATCGGAACTCCCGGACTACAGGTTGGCCACGCGGCGCTGGACGAAGCGGTCGACGTACTCGTCGGCCGGCTGGTGGAGGATTTCCCGCGGGGCGCCGACCTGGATCAGCTGGCCGTCCTTGAGGATGGCGATGCGGTTGCCGATGCGCACCGCCTCGTCGAGGTCATGGGTGATGAAGACGATGGTCTTGTGCAGGGTCTTCTGCAGTTCCAGCAGTTGGTCCTGCATGTCCGCGCGGATCAGCGGGTCGAGGGCGCTGAACGCCTCGTCCATGAGGATCACGTCGGTGTCGGCGGCCAGCGCGCGGGCCAGGCCGACGCGCTGGCGCATGCCGCCGGAGAGCTGGTGCGGGTAGGACTTCTCGTAGCCCTTCAGGCCCACGGTGGCGATCCAGTGCAGCGCGCGCTCCTGGCACAGCGCCTTGCTCTCGCCGCGGACCTTGAGGCCGTAGGCGACGTTGTCGAGCACGCTCTTGTGCGGCAGCAGGCCGAAGCTCTGGAACACCATGCTGATCTTGCGCCGGCGGAAGTTTTCCAGCTGGCGCGAGTCGTAGCGCAGGATGTCTTCGCCGTCGACGAGTATCTCGCCGCTGGTGGGGTCGATCAGGCGGTTGAAGTGGCGCACCAGGGTCGACTTGCCGGAGCCGGACAGGCCCATGATGACGAAGATTTCACCGGCCTCGATGGACAGCGACAGGTCGTTCACCCCGACCACGCAGTCGGTGGCGGCCAGCACCTCGGCCTTGCTCTTGCCCTGGCGGATCATCGCCAGCGCGGCGTCGGCGCGGGCACCGAAGATCTTGTAGACGTTCTTGACCTGGATCTTGCTCATTTGCTGGCCTCGTGGTGACGCGAGCGGCCGTAGGCCTGGGTGATGCGGTCGATGACCACGGCGAGGATGACGATCGCAAGACCGGCCTCCAGGCCCTTGCCGACGTTGAGCGTCTGGATGCCCACCAGCACGTCCTCGCCCAGGCCGCGGGCGCCGATCATCGAGGCGATCACCACCATCGACAGGGCCATCATGGTGGTCTGGTTGATGCCCGCCATGATGCTCGGCAGGGCCAGCGGCAGCTGCACGCCGAACAGCTGCTGGCGGCGGTTGGCGCCGAAGGCGGTGACCGCTTCCATGACCTCGCGGTCGACCTGGCGGATGCCCAGGTCGGTGAGGCGGATCAGCGGCGGCGCGGCGTAGATCACGGTGGCGAAGATCGCCGGCACCTTGCCCAGGCCGAACAGCATCAGCACCGGGATCAGGTACACGAAGCTGGGCATGGTCTGCATGATGTCCAGCAGCGGCAGCAGGATGGCGCGCAGGCGGTCGCTGCGGGCGGCGAGGATGCCCAGGGGAATGCCGATCAGCACCGAGATGAGGGTGGCCACCATCATCAGCGCGAGGGTCTGCATGAGCTTGTCCCACAGGCCCACCGCGCCGACCAGGAACAGCAGGCCGGTGATCACCAGGGTCGGCACCAGGCGCCGGGTGGCGTGCCAGGCGATGCCGGCGACGATGGCCAGCATCAGCCACCAGGGCGTGGCGCGCAGCAGGCTTTCGAGGTTGACGATGGCCCACAGCAGGGTGTCGGAAATGTGCCGGAAGACGTCGCCGTAGTTGGTCACCAGGGCGTCGACCCAGCCGTTGACCACGTCGGCGATGGAGAAGGTGAAGCGTTCAGGGAACATGGCTCGTACTCGCAAGGATTAGGCATCGCCGGGGAGGCCTGGCCTCCCCGGCTCGGGCAGCGTCAGAGCGCGGCCTGGATCTTCTTCGCGGCGTCTTCGCTGACCCAGGCGGTCCACACCTCAGGGTGCTCCTTGAGGAAAGCCTTGGCCAGTTGTTCGGAGGACAGTTTTTCCTTGGCCATCTTCGCCAGGTTCTGGTTCAGCAGGTCGATGGGCAGGTTGACCTTCTCCAGCACCGCGACCAGCTCCGGCGCCTGGTCATGGAAGCTGCGCGACAGGCCGACCTGGATCTTCACGTCCTTGTTCACCCCCGGCTCGTCCAGCTTGACCAGGTCGGCCTGGCCCATCAGCGGCGTCGGCGACCAGTAGTAGAAGAGGATCGGCTCCTTGCGCTTGTAGCTGGACAGCACCGCGGCATCCAGCGCCGGGCCGGTGCCCGGGCGGAAGTTGGTGTACTTGGCCTCCAGGCCGTACTTCTTCAGCATCTCGGAGTTTTCCAGCTCGCAGGTCCAGCCGGCCGGGCAGTTGTAGAAGCGGCCCTTGCCCGGCTCTTCCGGGTCGCGGAACAGCTCGGCGTACTGGCCCAGGTCGGTGATCGCCTTGAGGTTCGGCGCCTTGGCCTCGATGCCGCGGGCCTTGTCGCCCTCGATCACGAAGCGCGGCACGTACCAGCCCTCGGTGGCGCCGACGATGGGCGCGCCCACGCCGACCACCTTGTTGGCGGCGGCGGCCTTGTTCCAGGCGTCGCTGCGGCCGATCCACTCTTCGCTGAAGATCTGGATGTCGTTGTTGGCCAGGGCCTGCTCCATGGTGATGGAGTTGCCCGGCAGGCTGTCGGTCTCGCAGCCGTAGCCGTTCTTCAGGATGAACTGCATGACGTCGGTGAGCAGCATGCCGCTCTCCCAGTTCAGCCCGGCGAACTTCACCGGCTTGCCGCTCTCGCACCAGCCCGCCGCCTGGGCCGATGCCATGGAACCCAGCAGCCCGGCGGAAAGGATCAGGCCCAGCAGCGTCTTCTTGGAATTGTTCATCTGATGCTCCTAAACGTGGAAAGGGAGTTGGGCAGTACAAGGGCCGCGCCCGTGCGGGGCGCGGCCGGGCCGGTTCAGGTACGGGCCGGCAGGATCAGCCGGTCCGGCACCGCCCGGCTGCTGCGCCGGGCGACCAGGTAATAGAGGACGGCGGGCACCACCAGGCCGATGATCCAGGAGATGTCCACGCCGCCCAGGTAGTCCACCAGCGGGCCGGTGTAGAACTTGGTGGAGATGAACGGTAGCTGAACCAGCACGCCGATCACGTACACGCTGATCCCCGGCAGGTTCCAGCGGCCGTAGCGGCCGTCCGGGTCGGCCAGCGCCGGCACGTCGTAGCGCTCGCGGGTGATCAGGTAGTAGTCCACCAGGTTGACCGCGCTCCACGGGGTGAAGAAGGCCAGCAGGAACAGGATGAAGGACTTGAACGCGCCGAGGAACGAATGCTGGCCGAGCAGCGCGACCAGGGTCGCGGCGCCGACGATCAGCAGCACGAACACCAGGCGCTGCCGGGGCGTGACTTCGACGTGGCCGCGGAAGCCGCTGATGATGGTGGCGATGCACATGAAGCTGCCGTAGGAGTTCAGCGTGGAGATGGTCACCTTGCCGAAGGCGATGCTGAAGTACAGCAGCGCCGCGGTGGCGCCGCTGCCGCCCAGGCCGACGATGTAGGCGACCTCGCGGCCGGCGAACTGACCGTTGGCCATGGCCGCGGCGAACACCCCGAGGACCATCGCCACCTGCGCGCCGATCACCGAACCGGCGCCGACGGCGAGGAAGGTCTTCACCGACGAGGTCTTGCTCGGCAGGTAGCGCGAGTAGTCGGCCACGTAGGGGCCGAAGGCGATCTGCCAGGACGCGGCCAGGGACACCGCGAGCAGGAAGCTGCTCCAGCTGAAATGACGGATCTGCAGCAGCGCGCCGACGTCGGTCTGGGTCATCAGGCGGCTGAACAGGTAGACGAAGGCGATCACCCCGATGATGCTGGCGAGGCGGCCGATGAAGTGGATCACCCGGTAGCCGAGCACGGTCGCCAGGACGATGACACTGGCGAAGATCAGGATGCCGGCGCTGTCGCTGACGCCGAACAGCTGGCCCAGCGCCTGCCCGGAAAGC
The DNA here is from genome assembly GCF_023516765.1 of Pseudomonas sp. R3.Fl. Lineage (NCBI taxonomy): Bacteria > Pseudomonadati > Pseudomonadota > Gammaproteobacteria > Pseudomonadales > Pseudomonadaceae > Pseudomonas > Pseudomonas sp. R3.Fl. Next base: position 4,133,827 of record NZ_JAMGSO010000001.1, on the reverse strand, counting down.
ACCGTGCCGGTGGCGGTGAAGCCCAGGTACATGAGGCACACCAGCACGATCGGGATGGCCGCGCCGTAGACGCCGAACTGCACCCGGCTGGAGATCATCTGCGGCAGGCCCAGCTTGGGCCCCTGGGCCGCGTGCAGGGCCATGACCGCGCCGCCGAGCAACTGGCCGATGAGCAGGCCGATCAGCGACCAGAACACGTCGCCGCCCAGCACCACGGCCAGGGCCCCGGTGACGATGGCGGTGATCTGCAGGTTGGCGCCCAGCCACAGGGTGAACTGGCTGTAGAGCTTGCCGTGGCGCTCGGCCTCGGGGATGTAGTTGATCGAGCGCCGCTCGATCAGCGGCTTGCTGGAGTTCTCACTGGCCTGGGACATCGCTTTTCTTCTCCACCCCGGCGCCGGGCCGGGGTTCTTGTTGTGTCAGAGGACGGATTCCGCTCGGCCCGACCGCCGCGCCCCCACCCGCGCGGCGGTTCCTCCCTGGCCCGGGGCGGCGGGGCCGCCCCTGTGCCTCACTTGCCGGTGATCATCGGCAGGTTCAGGCCCTGTTCCTTGGCGCAGTCGATGGCGATCTGGTAGCCGGCGTCGGCATGGCGCATCACGCCGGTGCCCGGGTCGTTGGTCAGCACGCGGGCGATGCGCGCAGCGGCTTCGTCGGTGCCGTCGCAGACGACCACCATCCCCGAATGCTGCGAGAAGCCCATGCCCACGCCGCCGCCGTGGTGCAGCGAAACCCAGGTGGCGCCGCTGGCGGTGTTCAGCAGGGCGTTGAGCAGCGGCCAGTCGGACACGGCGTCGGAGCCGTCCTGCATGGCCTCGGTCTCGCGGTTCGGGCTGGACACCGAGCCGGAGTCCAGGTGGTCGCGGCCGATCACGATCGGCGCCTTCAGCTCGCCGCTGCGGACCATCTCGTTGAACGCCAGGCCGAGCTTGGCGCGCTGGCCCAGGCCGACCCAGCAGATGCGCGCCGGCAGGCCCTGGAAGCTGATGCGCTCCTTGGCCATGTCCAGCCAGCGGTGCAGGTGGGCGTCGTCGGGGATCAGTTCCTTGACCTTGGCGTCGGTCTTGTAGATGTCCTCGGCGTCGCCCGACAGCGCGGCCCAGCGGAACGGGCCGATGCCGCGGCAGAACAGCGGGCGGATGTAGGCCGGGACGAAGCCGGGGAAGTCGAAGGCGTTGGCCACGCCCTCTTCCTTGGCCATCTGGCGGATGTTGTTGCCGTAGTCGAAGGTCGGCACGCCCTGCTTCTGGAAGTCGAGCATGGCTTTGACGTGCACGGCCATGGACTGCTTGGCGGCCTTGACCACGGCGGCCGGCTCGGTCTGCGCGCGGTCGCGGTACTGCTCCCAGGTCCAGCCGATCGGCAGGTAGCCGTTGAGCGGGTCGTGGGCGCTGGTCTGGTCGGTGACCATGTCCGGGCGCACGCCGCGACGCACCAGCTCCGGGAGAATCTCGGCGGCGTTGCCCAGCAGGGCGATGGAGATGGCCTTGCCTTCGGCGGTGTACTTGGCGATGCGCGCCAGGGCGTCGTCCAGGTCCTTGGCCTGTTCGTCGACGTAGCGGCTGCGCAGGCGGAAGTCGATGCGGCTCTGCTGGCACTCGATGTTCAGCGAGCAGGCGCCGGCCAGGGTCGCGGCCAGCGGCTGGGCGCCGCCCATGCCGCCCAGGCCCGCGGTCAGCACCCAGCGGCCCTTGAGGTTGCCGGCGTAGTGCTGGCGGCCGGCTTCGACGAAGGTTTCGTAGGTGCCCTGGACGATGCCCTGGCTGCCGATGTAGATCCAGCTGCCGGCGGTCATCTGGCCGTACATGGCCAGGCCCTTGGCGTCCAGTTCGTTGAAGTGTTCCCAGGTGGCCCAGTGCGGCACCAGGTTGGAGTTGGCGATCAGCACGCGCGGGGCGTTGGCGTGGGTCTTGAACACGCCGACCGGCTTGCCGGACTGCACCAGCAGGGTCTCGTCGTCGTTCAGTTCCTTGAGGGTGGCGACGATCCTGTCGTAGCACTCCCAGTTGCGCGCGGCGCGGCCGATGCCGCCGTACACCACCAGTTCCTTGGGGTTCTCCGCGACTTCCGGGTCGAGGTTGTTCATCAGCATGCGCAGCGGGGCTTCGGTCAGCCAGCTCTTGGCGTTCAGCTGGGTGCCGCGCGGGGCGCGGATTTCGACGTCGCGGAATTTGCTGGATTCGGTCACGGCAGGCTCCTTCAAGGCAGTCTTGGGCTCGGATGCGAAAGCCGGGGCGTTCGGCTTCCGGCAACGGGATTCGGGTTGGGCATCGGTGCAGGAAGCGGGGCCTCCTGTCACGTATATGCTTGTACATACAAGTATAAGCAAAGGAAAGGCCAAGTCCCCCGCCGGGCGTTTCTGGCGCGGTGGAAATAGAACTCAAGTAATTGATTTAAAAAGAATTAATAGAAGGACTCGTACAGCGGAGCGGGTCCAGGAAGGCAGCTACATATGTCAGTCATACGCACCAGAACGGTGATCGCCTGCTCCATTTCGTAGCATTCGGTAACGCCTGGCCGTTACAGCTCGCCTCATTTACAGGGGGTGCCGCTGCCCTTCCTTATTTCCCGGCGGGGGACGCCGCGCCCCGCTCGCGCGCGCAGGCATGGCGTCGGCGCAATCCGGTCCGACAGAATGGCTCGCTTATTGCTCATACTTGTATATACAGGAATAGATAGTCTCGCCGCCGAGCGCGGTAACACTCCGGAACACGGGAGCCGTCATGTCCGAAACCCTGCAGATCACCCCCGGCCAGTTTTCCCTCGACCAGCTGCGCGCCATCCATCAGCGGCAACCCGCGCTGCAACTGGATGAAGCCTGCCGCGCGAACATCGAGAACAGCGCCCGCACGGTCAGCCAGATCATCGCCAACCAGCGCACCGTGTATGGCATCAACACCGGCTTCGGCCTGCTGGCGCGCACCTCCATCCCCGAGGATTCGCTGGTCACCCTGCAGCGCAACCTGATCCTCTCGCACTGCACCGGCACCGGCCCGTTGCTGGACGACGCCAGCGTGGCGCTGATCATGGCGCTGAAGATTGGCTCCCTGGCCCGAGGCTTCTCCGGCGTGGGCATGGCGGTCATCGACACCCTGCTCAAGCTCTACCAGGCGCGCGTCTACCCATGCATCCCGTCCCAGGGCTCGGTGGGCGCCTCCGGCGACCTGGCGCCGCTGGCGCACATGTCCTCGGTGCTCATCGGCGTCGGTCAGGTGCGCCACCAGGGCCGCGTCATGGAGGCCAGCGAAGGCCTGGCCATCGCCGGCTGCCAGCCGCTGGTGCTGGGGCCCAAGGAGGGCCTGGCGCTGATCAACGGCACCCAGGTGTCCACCGCCCTGGCCTTGCGCGGGCTGTTCGCGGCGGAGAAGCTGTTCGTCTCGGCGGTGGTCGCCGGCAGCCTGACGGTGGAAGCGCTCAAGGGCTCCTACGTGCCCTTCGACGCGCGCATCCAGGCGGTCCGCGGCCAGCCCGGGCAGATCGACGTGGCGGCCTTCTACCGCGAGCTGCTGCACGACAGCCAGATCAACCAGTCGCACATCGACTGCAAGCGCGTGCAGGACCCCTACTCGCTGCGCTGCCAGCCCCAGGTGATGGGCGCCTGCCTCGACCACCTGCGCTTCGCCGCCGGGGTCTTCCTGCGCGAGGCCAACGCGGTGTCGGACAACCCGCTGGTGTTCAGCGCCGACGGCGACGTGCTCTCCGGCGGCAACTTCCACGCCGAGCCGGTGGCCATGGCCGCCGACGTGCTGGCCCTGGTCATTGCCGAGATCGGCGCCCTGTCGGAACGGCGCATCGCCCAGCTGGTGGACCCGGCGCTGTCCGGCCTGCCGGCGTTCCTGGTCAAGGAAGGCGGGCTCAACTCCGGCTTCATGATCGCCCAGGTGACCTCGGCGGCCCTGGCCTCGGAGAACAAGACCCTGGCCCACCCGGCCTCGGTGGACAGCCTGCCGACCTCGGCCAACCAGGAAGACCACGTGTCCATGGCCACCTTCGCCGCGCGCCGCCTGCAGGACATGGCCGGCAACAGCTCGGCGGTGGTCGCCATCGAACTGCTGGCCGCCGCCCAGGGCGTGGAATTCCACGCGCCGCTGCAAAGCTCGCCGCAGTTGCAGGAAGTGCTGAAGATGATCCGCGCCCAGGTCCCGGCCTACGAGCAGGACCGCTACTTCGCCCCGGACATCGCCGCGGCCCGCGCCTGGGTGGAGGAAGGCGTGCTCAGCCGCTGGCTGGATTACTCGCGGCTGTACGGCTGATCGGACGACGGTGGCGTTCTACGCTACCGCAGACGTGGCCCGCGCCTACACCGCCTTGCCGAGGTGCTCTTCGTAGGATGGGTTGAGCCTGCGATACCCATCGCGCCATGGTGATGGGTATCGCTTCGCTCAACCCATCCTACGGGGTGTCGTGTTTGCTGGGCCATGCCCGCGAAAGCACCTGCAAGGCGCTTCTCCCACTAACGAAAAAGGGCTCCCCCGGCAGTCTTTTCCCTCAGCGTGATTCGAGTTCGATCACGCAGATGTCGGCACTTCCCGCCACGCTCAGCCGCCACTCCCGCAGCCGCTCCTCGCCCTCGGCAAGCAGCGTGTCATGCAGCCCCAGCACAGCAGCGGCCCCGCCATCCTGGCTGACGTGAACCCCCTCGCCCGCACTGAACAGCAGCACGGTCGAAGCGCTGCTGAAGAAGTGCGCCTCACCGCCCACCCGCAGCCACTGCAGGCGTGCGCGGTAGCGCGCGGGCGAATAGATCAGGTTGAAGTCGCGGATGGCGCCGCCGAGCAGCTCGCAGTCCACCGCGCTGGCGCCATCGAAGGCGAAGGCGTCCAGGGCGCGCAGCTCGCGGGACGCCACGCCATCGACGGTCAGGCGCATGCCCTCGCCTTCCAGCACGGTGATCACGCGTTGATAACCGCTGAAGGCGGAGAACGGCCCCGGCGCGCCGACGTCGGCGATCGACAGGCGCCAGCCGAAGCCCTCCAGGCCGTCGCCGGTGTCGCGGAGGATTTCGCGGGTGCTGCCCGCGCCGTTCCTCCAGGGCATCACCGGGTAGTCGGCGGCCCGCAGCAGGCGATGGTTCATGAGGAGAAGCGTCCTTCCAGGCGGTAGCGCGAGCCCGGGTAGAGCAGGCGCGCGCTGGTCACGGTGTTGCGCCCCGACCAGGTGCGCCGGCGGATCATCAGGCACGGCTCGTGGCGGTCGATGTTCAGCAGCCTGCATTCCTCGGCATCGGGCAGCACCGCCTCGACCACGTGCTCGCCCTCGCTGAGCGGCGCGACCTGGGTGAGGTAGGCGAACGGCGTCTGCCCGCTGAAGTCCTGCTTGAGGTAGTCGGGGGCCACGGCGGCGTTGACGTAGCGGTCCTCGATCTGCACCGGCACGTCGTTCTCGAAGTGCACGATCAGCGAGTGGAACACCCGCTGGCCTTCGCGCACGTCCAGCGCCAGGGCGCGCTCGGCGCTAGCCTTCTCCTCTTCCAGGCGCACCACCACGCAATGGTGGCGATGGCCGCGCGCCTCGATTTCCTCGGCTATGTTCTGCACCTGGAACAGCGCCGACTGGCCCTTGGGTTCGGCGACGAAGGTGCCGACACCCTGCATGCGCACCAGCAGGCCGTCGTTGGTCAGCTCGCGCAGGGCGCGGTTGATGGTCATGCGGCTGACGCCCAGCTCGCTGACCAGCTCGCTCTCCGAGGGCACCCGGTGGTGCGGCGGCCAGGCGCCGGACTGGATCTGCTGGATGATCATCTGCTTCACCCGCGCGTACAGCGGGGCGGGCAGATCGCCCATCTGCGAGGCCAGCGAGGAGCCCTCCGCGGGCGGGGTGGGCGTGGACGATGCGGGCACGGGGGTACTCCTTGTCGGGGCGACGGTGGGCAGTGGCGGGAAGGCAGCGGCGCGATGCGCTCTTGTCCTCCGGCATGTACCGGAATCGACCGGTGCATACAAGTCCCGCGGCGACCGCCGGGCACGTCTCGTAGTTTACGGCCATCCTAAACGTCTGTATATGTATATACAAATTCGAAGAGCCCTGCGAGGACCCCAGCATGCCTGCCCTGTTCGCCGAACACGCCCTGCTCCCCAGCGGCTGGGCCCGCGATGTCCGTTTCGAGGTTGCCGCCGACGGCCTGCTGACGCGGGTCGAGGCCAACGCCAGCGCCGAAGGCGCCGAGCGCCTGCGCGGGCCGGTGCTGCCGGGCATGCCCAACCTGCACTCGCACGCCTTCCAGCGCGCCATGGCGGGCCTGGCCGAGGTGGCCGGCAACCCCAACGACAGCTTCTGGACCTGGCGCGAGCTGATGTACCGACTGGTCGGCCGCATCACCCCGGAGCAGTTGCAGGTCATCGCCCGCCAGCTGTACATCGAGATGCTCAAGGCCGGCTACACCGGCGTCGCCGAATTCCACTACGTGCACCACGACCTGGGCGGCCAGCGCTACGCCGAGCCGGCCGAGCTGGCGCTGCGCGTCAGCCAGGCCGCGCGCGAGGCCGGCATCGGCCTGACGCTGCTGCCGGTGCTGTACAGCCATTCCGGCTTCGGCGGCCAGCCGCCCAGCGAAGGCCAGCGCCGCTTCATCAACGGCACCGACGCCTACCTCGAACTGATCCACGGCCTGCAGCCGCGCCTGGCGGCGCAACCGGCGCAGCGCATCGGCCTGTGCTTCCACTCGCTGCGCGCGGTGACGCCGCAGCAGATCACCGAGGTGCTGGAGTCCGACAGCAGCGAAGGGCCCATCCACATCCACATCGCCGAACAGCAGAAGGAAGTCGACGACTGCCTGGCCTGGAGCCAGCGCCGGCCGCTGCAGTGGCTGTACGACAACATCGAGGTGGACGAGCGCTGGTGCCTGGTCCACGCCACCCACGCCGAGCCCGACGAAGTCGCCGCCATGGCTGCCAGCGGCGCGGTGGCCGGCCTGTGCCTGACCACCGAGGCCAACCTCGGCGACGGCATCTTCCCGGCGGTGGACTACCTGGCCCGCGGCGGGCGCCTGGGCATCGGCTCGGACAGCCACGTGTCGCTGAGCGTGGTGGAGGAACTGCGCTGGCTGGAATACGGCCAGCGCCTGCGCGACCAGAAGCGCAACCGCCTGTACCGCAGCGACCAGCCCAACATCGGCCAGACGCTCTACGAAGCTGCCCTTGTGGGCGGCGCCCAGGCCCTGGGCCAGCCGGTGGGCGAACTGGCCGCGGGCCGCCGCGCCGACCTGCTGGTGCTCGACGGCAACGATCCCTACCTGGCTACGGCCAAGCCCGAGACCCTGCTCAACCGCTGGCTGTTCGCCGGCGGCGACCGCCAGGTGCGCGATGTGATGGTCAACGGGCAGTGGGTGGTGCGGGAGCGCCGGCATGCGCTGGAAGAGCAGAGCGCCGGGGAGTTTGCGGGGGTGTTGCGGGAGTTGTTGGGGTAAGGCGCTCCGTGCTCGGCACCGAGCGGCCTGGGGCCAAGGTCAAACGGCGGATAACGCGGAGCGTTATTCGCCCTACGCCTGGCTTTCGTTGATTGTGGTGTTTGCCGGCAGATTCATCTCCGGGGCAAGCCCTTTTCCCTCTCCCTAACCCTCTCCCTGAAGGGAGAGGGGACTGTTGGGCAGGGTCCGGTATTCTGGAGTTAGCCGGCAGCTCCAACGGTTTCCAACTGAAACCATCACCTCTCTCGGCATGGACTAGCCCCCTCTCCCTTCAGGGCGGGGCGCGCAGCCGAGGGCTGGGGAGAGGGAGCGGAGGTGAAATAACGCACCTGCGTCACCGGCAGACACCACCACCCCACAAAACATCCATCCCTCAATCAATTCCCCGCGATCGCACTATCCTTACTCCGCCAGATCAGATCGCTCGTGTCATACCCCTTGCGATTGGCCTCAGCCAGCAGGTGGCGCAGCGTCGCCGCGGGCAGGCTGGTCTGCCGCGCCAGCAGCCACAGGTGGTCGCGATCGCGGTTGCCGACCAGCGCGGTCTGGTAGTCCTCGTCGACGTAGAGCACCTGGTAGTCGCCGCGCACCACGCCGGGGAGCAGCCGCGACGCCCAGTTATCGAAGCGCACCCAGAAGGCATCGGTGCTGCCCGGCGTCTGCGGGGTGGCCGTGCCGGTCACCTGCTTCCAGCTGCCGTCGGCGGTGCGGCAGCGGTTGAGCAGGCCGATGCTGCCATCGGCGCGCACGTGGTAGTGGGCCTCGGACTGCAGGCAGGCGCGCTGGAAGAACATCGGCTTGCGCGCCAGCTCGTACCAGGTGCCGGCGTAGCGCTGCGGGTCGACCTGCATCGTTTGCGGCCGCTCCTCGGCGTGCCCGGCGCAGCCGCCGATGCCGGCCAGCGCGACGGCGGCGAGCACCCGCAGCGCGGCGTTCATCTCACTTCAGGCCCTGGCCGGAGAACATCAGCACCTTGTCGCCGGCGTACTGCACGCTGATGAAGGTCTTGTCGTCGCCCCAGGTGCAGCTGGACACGCCCAGCGCGCCGGAGCACTCGGTGGGCTTGCCGAGCAGGGCCTCCACCTCGGCCTTGTCCATGCCGGCCTTGAGCTTGGAATAGTTTTCCTGGTTGAGCTTGCTGCAGGCGGCCATGGCGATGCAGACGGCGATCAGGGCGATACGGCGGAAGGACATGGGCAACTCCATTGTCGGATGGTCCATTGGACAAGCGTGGCACAGGCCACGCGAAACGCACCCTTGGAGTCAGAAACGCGAGCCGGGTTCCTTGAGGAAGGCGACTTCCTCGGCGCTGGATTCGCGGCCAAGGATGGCGTTGCGATGGGGGAAGCGGCCGAAGCGCGCGACCACCGCGCGGTGGCGCTCGGCGTAGTCGAGGAAATCGGCGAACAGCGCCTTGTCGTCCTCGGCGGCCTGCTCGCGCAGTTCGGCGAAGCGCTGCACCGCCTGCTCCTGCTGCGCCAGGTCCTCGGCGTGCTCCAGCACCAGGTAGACAAAGACCCGCTCGATGGGCTGCAACTGGCGGTCCAGCCCGGCCGCAAGACCGCGACGCACCAGCGCCTGGGCGCGGGCGTCACCGTCGTAGGCGCGCGGCGTGTCGCGGAAGATCATCCGCGGCAACTGGTCCAGCAGCAGGATCAGCGCCAGCCAGCCCTGGGCCGAGCCGGCCCAGTCGGCCAGCCCGCCGTCCAGGGCCTGGCGCACCAAGCCGCCGAAACGGTTGTCCGAAGCCACGTCCTCGCAGGCGCTCTTGCCGAACCACAGGCCATTGCGCTGGGCGGCGACGTCGCTGGCGCGCAGGGCGTCGCCGAACCACCAGTCCAGCAGCGCCTGCCAGGCGGGTACCGCGCTCATCAGGCCTGGTGGTAGCCGGTGACGCGCTCGACCTCTTCCTTCGAACCGAGGAACACGGCCACGCGCTGGTGCAGCGAATCCGGCTGGATGTCGAGGATGCGCTGGGTGCCGTTGGTGGCGGCGCCGCCGGCCTGCTCGATGATGAAGGACATCGGGTTGGCCTCGTACATCAGCCGCAGCTTGCCGGGCTTCTCCGGCTCACGGGCATCGCGCGGGTACATGAAGATGCCGCCGCGGGTCAGGATGCGGTGCACGTCGGCCACCATGGAGGCGATCCAGCGCATGTTGTAGTTCTTGCCCAGCGGGCCTTCCTTGCCGGCCAGCAGTTCGCTGACGTAGCGCTGCACCGGGGCTTCCCAGTGGCGCTGGTTGGACATGTTGATGGCGAACTCGGCGGTGCTTTCCGGCACGCGGATGTTGTCGTGGGTGAGCACGAAGCTGCCCAGCTCGCGGTCCAGGGTGAAGCCCTTGACGCCGTCGCCGAGGGTCAGCATCAGCATGGTCTGCGGGCCGTAGATGGCGTAGCCGGCGGCGACCTGCTTGGTGCCCGGCTGGAGGAAAGCCTGCTCGTTGAGGCTGTCGTTCTGGCTCAGGTGCTGCTCGGGGCAGCGCAGCACCGAGAAGATGGTGCCGACCGAAACGTTGACGTCGATGTTGCTGGAGCCGTCCAGCGGGTCGAACACCAGCAGGTAGGCGCCCTTGGGGTACTTCCCGGGGATCTGGTAGGCGTTGTCCATCTCCTCGGAGGCCATGCCGGCCAGGTGGCCGCCCCACTCGTTGGCTTCCAGGAGGATTTCGTTGGACATCACGTCCAGCTTCTTCTGCACCTCGCCCTGCACGTTCTCGGTGCCCATGCTGCCCAGCACGCCACCCAGGGCGCCCTTGGACACGGCATGGCTGATTTCCTTGCACGCACGCGCCACCACCTCGATGAGGAAGCGCAGGTCGGCCGGGGTGTTGTGGCTGCGGGTCTGCTCGATGAGGTAGCGGCTGAGGGTAACGCGGGACATGGAAGGGCTCCGGGGGAGAGGTAGGAAAAAAACTGCGCGCATTCTAGCGTGGAATCGGCCACGCCGCCTCCCGTACGGCGCGTCCGTCCTGAGGTTGGAGCGCGCCGCCGGTGGTCGGTTCCCTCGTCGCTGCGGCCGTCAGTCGCGGCGGCTTGCTGGCGTGCCGGGCTTAGAAGTCCAGGCTCAGCGCCAGGCTCACGCCCTGCTGCAGGTCATCGTCGCTGCGGTGCGCGCTGTAGCCGCCACGCAGCGAGAGTTCCGGGGTCAGCTTCTGGGCGAAGCCCAGGGTCGCGCGCTGCAGGTGGCTCTGCGGGGTGTAGCCCTGCAGGGTGAAGCCGTTGGCCGGCAGGCTGGTGAAGGCCATCCCGATGTTCTGGGTGTCGTCGGCGTATTCACGCTCCACCGCCACTTCGCCGAACAGCTGGGTCTGCTCGCTGAGCGCGTACTTGCCCTGCAGGCCGGCGCCGAGACGGCGGGAGTAGCGCTTCTGCTCGTCGAACGACAGCGAGGTGGAAGCGTTGCCCTCGTCGTAGCCGTCCACCTTCACCCGCGCCCAGTCGGCGCTGACGAAGGGCGACAGGTGCCAGGCCTCGCCACCCTGGGCGATGTCGTAGCCGATCCGGCCGCTGAAGGCGAGCAGGTTGCCGTTGGTGTCGCCCTTCTCCTCGACGGTGCGCGGGCCGATGGCGAACTTGCGGTTGGCCTCGTCGTAGTCGAGGTAGCCGCCGGTCACCGCGGCGTCGCCCCACCAGCGATCCTGCTGGTACTGCACGAAGAGGCTGCCCAGGTAGCTGTTGAGCTTGTAGTCGGAATCCTCGGCGCCGGCCTCCAGCTTCTGCCGGTAGAAACCGGCGGCGATGCCGGCGCGCCAGGCGTCGTCCAGGCGCAGCGAACCGCCCAGGGTCAGGTTGTAGCCGAAGCCGTCGCCGCTGGCGGCGCTGTCCTGGTCGTCGTAGTCCAGGTGCTGGCCGCCGCCGGTGACGAAGCCACGCCACTGGCCGACGCCCTGCCAGTTCTCCCAGTCGGCCAGCCACTGGCTGCGCAGCTCGTCCTGGTAGGCGCGCAGGGTGCCGTGGGCCATTTCCGGCAGCAGGGTGGCTTCCCAGGGCGCGGACAGCACCGAGTAGGCGTAATCGGCGATCAGCGTCTGGCCGGCGATGGTCGGGTGCACGCCATCGTTGAAGATCAGCTTGGTCGGGTCGGCTCCGGCGCTGCCGCCGATGCCATAGACGGGGTTGACCGGGCAGCCGTCGCCGCTGAAGCAGGTGCCCACCAGGTTCTGTCCGGTGGCCAGTCCATAGGCGCCAGGGTTGGCCAGCACTTCCTTGAGCATCAACGGGATGTTCAGCGGGATCACGTTGGCGCCGCTGCTGGCCAGCTGGCTGACCAGCTCTTCGTTGAAGATGCCGCTGAGCTGGGTGCCCAGTTCCTCGAAGCCGGTGCCATTGGTGGCCGGGGTCAGGCCCAGGTCGGGCAGCAGCCAGACCACGATGTAGCGGGCGCCGGCCTGGCTCAGGGCCTGGGCGCTGTCCGCCAGGCGCCCGGCGGCGGCGCGGGCGGTCGGATCGTCGACGATACGGAACTGCAGGAAGTCGTTGCCGCCGCCGGTGAGGTAGTAGAGCGCATTGGGGTCGGCGAGGCGGCCGACCAGGTAGCCGTCGCGGGTGCGCGTCTGGCCGTTGGCGCTGACCACCGAGCCGCCGGCGGCGGTGATGGAATCGTAGATCTGGTCGGTGCGGTAGCCGCCCACCGCCCAGTTGTTGCCGTCCGGCAGGCCTTCGGCGGCGTTCACCAGCGAGGTCGAGGGGCCGAGGTCGCCGGCGGCGACACCCAGCTTGCCGCCGAGGATCATTGCCGCGGTGGGCCCGAAGACCTCGCCGCTGCCGTCCAGATAGGTCGGCCCCACGCGGTTGGTGAAGCGGGTGGAGGCGCCGGCGGGGCCGCCGGCGTCGGGGAACTGGCCGGCGTCGCTGAGGCTGTCGCCGAACACCACCAGGGTCGAATACGGGGAAGGTGACGCCAGGGCCTGGCTGGCGATGCCGAGCAGGCAAGCGGCGGCCAGGGGTGAAAGCACCTGTTTGATCATGCGGCTGACTCCATGCTTGTTCTTATAGGTAGAGTGCAACGCCGTTAACAGTATCAGAACAATCGCGCAGAGTAGCGTTCTTGACGCATTTCCCTACATAAGCTGGCGTAATTTCTCCATTTCCCGGTATTTGCTCATTGTCCGGCGCGCTGCCCGCGCAACAGGCTGAAGGCCATGCCGCCCAGCAGCAGCACCCCGCCCAGCAATACGGCCCATAGGCCGATGCGCTTCCAACTGCCGTCGCCGGCGCTGGCGGCTTCCGCCGGGGCGGCCTGCAGGGCCCCGTCCAGGCTGGCCTGGCCGACCTGGGCCGGCTTGTCCGGCTGGTAGCCGGGGATCAGCACGCTCAGGGGCAGGCTGGCGGAGGTGGCGTCGCGCTTGCCGAGGGCCAGTTGGTAGGGCGCGCTGCCGCGCACCAGGAACACCAGCTCGCGGGCGCGCATGGCCACCCGCAGGTTGGGCGCCGTGTCGCCCAGGCCGGTACCGCGCGCGTCGGTGACCAGGCGCAGCTGGCGCACCGGCTGGCCGGCCAGCAGCAGTTCGTCCTGGCGCACCTGGCGGCCGTCCACCGGCAGGTCGTAGAGCACCCCGCGGGCCAGCGGGTACCAGTCCTCGCGGCTGCCCTGCCCCGTTGCGTTGCGCGCGGACAGCGCCACCGGCGCCATCAGGTGCTGCGCCGCCGCGCCCAGTTCGAAGCGCACCCGCTCCAGCGGCAGCGCCTGGGGCAGGTCCCAGCGGTAGCTGCCGTCCGCCTCGCGGTGCCCGGCGATGGGCTCGGACCACACCAGTGGCGTGCTCGCGGCCTGGTCGGTGCGGCCCAGCAGGCGCGCGCCCTTGAGCGTCACCGCCGCGTTGCCGGCCGGCCACGACAGGCGCAGGTAGCGCGCCTTCTGCCCGGGCAGGGCCACCTCGCTGACGTCCATGCGCTCGCCGTTGAAGCTCAGGCGGGCGAGCTGGCCGTCGCCCCAGCTGCGCCAGTGCTGCAGGTCGTCGCTGGCCTCGATGCGGAAGTGCTGGAAGCCCTCGGCCTCGCTGCTCCAGTCCAAAGCCAGGCGCTCGAAGGGGAAGTCGGCGTCTCCGGCGTCCAGCAGCCAGCCGCTGCGCCGCTCGCCCGTTGGCGCGGGCGCCGCGTCGGGCAGCACTTCCACCAGGGTGCCGGTGGTGCTGCGCTGGATGCGCAGGCCGGCCTGGCGGCCGGGGTCGGCTTCGGCGCCATACAGCGGGAACAGCCGGGCCGCGGCTTCATGGGCGGTGCTGCTGCCCTGCACCGCCGCCGCGCTCAGGGCGTAGGGCAGCGCCTCGCCCTCCTTGTCGAACACCCGCAGGTCGCGCAGGTCGGCATGGGCGGCGGCCAGTTGCACGCTCATCGGCAGTTGCAGGCGGTACCAGGGGCCGTCGCCCTGCAGGCGCAGGGGCACCTGCTGCGGGTAGTCGGCGGGGTTTTCCGCGGCCTGGGCCAGCCCGGCGGCCAGGCAGAGGATGAGGGAAGCCAGCTTCATGCGGGGGGTTGCTCCTGTTGCTCTGCCACCCGGTGCGGCGGCAGCGGGGCGAAATAGCCGACGACCAGCAGCAGCACGCCGACGCCGATGAAGGAAACGATGCGCTCCAGGCTGCCGCTGTTGCCCAGCTCGACGAAGAACAGCTTGACCACCACCACGCCGATCAGCGCCGCGCCGACCATCCACAGGTCGCGCCGCCCGCGCAGGTGGCCGCCGACCATCAGGCCCAGGGCGATCAGCGTCCAGACGATGGACAACCCGGCCTGCACCAGCATCGACTCGCGCAGCGGCTCCAGGGCGAAGGGCACGCCGCCCCAGTGGTGCGCGGTGCGGCACACGGCCAGGGTCAGCAGGGCGAACAGCGAGGCGCCCAGCAGCGCCTGCGCCGGCAGGCGCACCTGCTCGCCGGAAAGGCCCAGTTGCGGCAGGCCCTCGCGGCTCCACTGGAAGACCGCCGCCAGCACGATCAGCATGCCCAGCTCCAGCGGGTTGAGCAGCGGCAGGTAGGGCAACGGTTGCGCCGCGCCGTCGCTGACCAGGTTGACCAGCCAGAACCAGCCGAGCAGCGCCAGCGCCACCGGCGCCGCGGCCAAGGCGCGGTACTCCCGGGGGAAGGCCGCCACCGGCCAGGGCAGCGTGCGGCGCGCGCCCATGAGGATCAGGTAGAGGCTCGGCACCAGCGCCCAGCCCAGCCAGCGCCAGGCGTTGTAGTGCTCGGCCAGGGCGAGGAACAGGTAGCGCAGCTGCAGCGCCAGCACCGCGAGCAACAGCCAGCAGCCGAGCACGTGGGCGCCGCGCAGGGGCAGCGCCGGCAGCAGCGGCTCCAGGCGTTTGAGCGACCAGAAGTGCGCCACGAACAGCGCGCCCCAGCCCAGCCAGCCGAGCTCGCCCAGCGGCTGGTATTCCAGCTGCCAGGCACTGGCCAGCGCCAGGACGCCCGCCGGCGCCAGGGCCAGGCAGGCGAGCGCCAGGGCCCGCCACTGCTCGCGGCGGGCGACGAGGGTCCAGAGCACCACGCTGACGGCCGCCACCAGCAGGGCGACATGCTCACGCCGCGGCGCCGGGACGAAGCGGGCGATCTCGCACAGCGCGGTCAGCGCCCACCAGCCGGCGCCCCAGGCCAGCAGCAACTGCGACAGCCGCTCCAGGGTCAGCGCCCCCAGTTGCAATGCCCGCCCGCCCTGCCCCGCCCGGTGCAGGCGCCAGGCGCCGACCAGCGCCGCCAGGGCGAGCACCGCCGGGCACCAGAAGCCGCTGTGGGCCAGGGGCGTCAGGCCTTCGCCGGAGAGCCCGGCGAACAATGACGAGCCGCCGAACAACAGCGCCGCGCCGCCCAGCACCTGCAGCAGCAGGCCGAACACGAAGCTCGCGCGCTGCTGCAATGCCAGGCTCAGCCAGAGGATCAGCAGGCCGCTGCCGGCCCACACCGCCGCGGCGCTGCGCCAGGGCAGGACGAACAATACCGCCAGGTTGACGAAGGCCAGGCCGGCCAGCAGCACCGCGCTGAGGCCGAGCATCAGCCGGCGGTCGTCGCGCACCAGCGGGTCGCGCGCGGCGAGGATCATCCCGGCGATCAGTGCCAGGCCGATCAGGCTGGCGCCGAACAGGCCGGTCCAGCCGCTGCCGAGCACCCCGGCACCGCCGTCGGCCGCCCGCAGGTCGGCGAGGAACAGCGCGCCGCCGAGCAACTGCACGGCGAAGGCGCAGAACAGGAAGGTCCGCGAACCCAGGCGCAGCCCGGCGAACACCGTAGCCAGGCCGGCCAGCGCCCAGGCCATGGCAGTGCCCGGCACGGCGAAGCACAGCGGCGCGATCAGGTAGAGGAAGGCCAGGCCGCAGGCCGCCAGCACCGGCTGGCAGCGCGGCTCCCAGGGCCAGAGGCCGGCGTCGCCGTGGCGGCGCAGCTGCCAGTAGCTGAACAGCAGCGCCACGCCGAGCATCAGAGCCCCCAGCGGCGCGCCGTCCAGCAGGTTATCCACACCCGGCTGCAGGCCCATCAGGAAGGCGATGGCCGCGCCCACCTGCAGCAGCAGCGCGAACATCCGCGCCAGCCGCCGCCCCTGGCGCAGGCCCAGCCAGTAGATGCCGGCGCCCTCCACAGCCCAGGCCGCCGAGGTCCAGCGCGCGTCCAGGCCCAGCGGGATGGCCAGGCTGCCGAACACCACGCCCAGCGCCAGGCAGGCTTCCACCAGCAGCAGGGCACGGCCGGCGGTGCGCCCGGCCAGCAGGCGCGCCAGGCCCATGTAGAACAGCCCCAGCGCCAGCGCGCTGAACGCCGGGCCGAATTCCAGGTGGCGGATCAGCGCGTACTGCAGGCCGAAGCCGATCAGCGGCGCGCCGAACAGCACCGTGCCGTCGACGTAGTCGGTCTGGCGCAGCGACCAGCGCAGCGTCTCATCGCGCCCGGCGCCCTCCTCCAGCCCGGCGGCCTCGCGCAGGCGGCGGCGGGCGAAGAGCAGGCCGATGGCCACGTACATCAGGAAGAACAGCAGCAGGAAGGGCTCGGTGCTGGCGAACAGCTCCGGCGTGTAGGAACGCAGCCCCCAGGCGAAACCGATGCCGAAGGTGCCGAAGAAGCCGATCAGGTTGAGCAGGCGCCAGGCGCGGAACCAGGCGATGGCGAAGATGCCGGCGTTGAGCAGGGCGAAGTAGCTGAACAGGGCGACGTGGTTGCCGGCGCCGGTGGAAGTCAGGATGGGCGCGGCGAAACCGCCCAGGGCCGCCGCGGCGGCAAGGCCGAGGGCATCCTGCAGCACCGCCAGCACGGCGGAGAACACCGTCACCGCCACCAGCAGGCCAAGGGCCTGGCCCGGCGTCAGCAGCGGGTGCAGGCGCATGGCGGCGAACACCGTCAGGTACAGCACCGCGATGCCGGTGCCTTGCAGCAGCAAGCCGTAGGTCGCGCGCTTGTGCCGCAGCCACCAGCCCAGGGCCAGCAGGGCGATGGCGGCGGCGGCCACGCCCATGTAGCGCAGCTCGACGGGGACGACCACGCGCTCGGAGGCGTAGCGCAGCAGGAAGGCCAGGCCGAGGAACAGCAGCAGCACGCCGACGCGCAGCACGGTATTGCCGCCGAACAGCCAGTCGCGCGCGGCACCGAAGGCACGGTCGAACCAGGACGGGCCGGATGGAGCGGCCGGTTCGGCCTCCCAGGCCGAGGCTTCGCGCGCCGCGGGGGCCTCGACGGCGGGCGGGATCGGGGCTGGCGGCGGCTCCTGGGGCTGCAACGACCAGTCCGGCGCAGCGCTGGCCGCAGCCGGCGCTTCGGGCAGCTCGATCTCCCATTCCAGCTCCGGCCCAGGCTCGGCGACGGCTTCCGGCGCAACGACGGGCTCCGCCGGCTCGGCGGGCGGCACAGGCGCTACGGCCCCGCCCTGCTCCAGGCGCAGCAGACGCTGGTACAGCGCCTCGGTACCCGCGTCGAAACGCTCGGCGAACTGCTCCAGTTGCCGGCGCAACGCCGCGTTCTGCCGCTGCAGGCCATGCAGCGCCAGCGCCTGGCCGAACAGCAGCCCCAGCCCGGCGCCCACCAGGCCATCGGTGATCGACTCGTCCCAGGCGGCGCCCAGCACCAGGCCGATCAGCATGAAGATCCATTGCATGCATTCACATCCTTGAAAGGGAAACGCCCCCATCCAGCGGCGCGCAAGGCTCCGAGTATATCGCCCCGCGCGGCGCAGGCACCCTGATTCCACAGGATATGACGCCAGCGCCGGGACGCCAGCCACAAAGCACAAGGAACGGCAGGCGCCGGAAGTATCGGCTGGGCGAGAGAGTCGGGCCCGGGCAGACCGGCAAGGGTCATGAAGCGCCTCCTTGTCCGAGACGCGTGTCTCCTGCCGATACGGCTCCCCCGCTTTCTTGACGCCTCCGATTGACAGCCTTGGGGTAGCGCCCTAACGTGGCTCGGCCGCTCAACAGGGCGGCTCGGGATTGGCGTCCCGATGGACAAGAGAAGGCGCATGGGCATCCGCTCGGCGCCGTGCATGGCTGCACCTGCGTTATGGGCGGGCCGTGCGGGGCATCTTCGGATGCGCCGGTTTCCTTGTCCCGGTACGCCAACCTGTACGGTCCGCCCTCCCTGATTGGCGTCAGGAGGCGGAAACCCCATCGACAAGAGGCCCACTCCATGAACCTTGCAGCCCAAGTGCTACCCCATCCCCTGACAAGCACCGCCCCATCGGAGCTCTACGACGCCGCGCAATCCCGCCAGGCGGCCCTGGTCAACCTGCTGCGCCTGCTGGCCGGCGCGCCGGACCTGGGCGCGCCCACCGAGGAAGTGCTGGACGGCACCTTCAGCGCGCTGGAATACCTGGCGGCCGACGCCGAGCGGCTGTACGCCGCCGCGGAGCAACGCACCCGACCGTAGGGCGCATAACGCGAAGCGTTATCCGCCGTTGCCGGATGACGCTTCGCTCCGCGACCCGCGCAGTTTCGGATCTAGAGCAGAAAGATGAATCCGTCTCTCTGCTCCCTGCAGGTTATTTACGTTCCTTGGCCACGCTACCCACACTGGCATCCTTGACCAGGTAACGGCCCTCGGTATCGCCAAGCAGCACCAGGCTGTTGCGCGCCATCAGCATCCCGACTTCCACTTCCTGCTTGATGAACACCACTTCGCCGGCCCGCACCTCGAAAGACAGGTCCGCCCAGTTTTCCGCCTTGGAACTGATGGTGTGCTTGCCTGGCTCGACGTAGAAATAGATGTACTGATTGCCACGGTTGTAGCCCATCTCCGAGGCGTCTTCGCGGTCATCCAGGAACACGTTGAAGCGCACCAGGCCACCGGCGTTGCTCGGCCGCACCACATAAACCAGCCCCTGGTCGGCAGTGGTGGCCTTGGGCAACTCGTACCCGGCAACTTCCGCCTGCATTTTCTCCATCGACGGCGCCGAGGCGCAGCCATAGATAAGCGCGATGCTGGCCAGCGCAAGCAGTTTGAGCATTCTCACAACGACTTCTCCCTTTCCATATGGTTGTAGCCGCCGCCCTTTCTTCCAGAGGCAACGGCAGTGCCTGCCTTTGCCAATGCCGGTGCGTCGAAAGATCGACTCGGCAGCGATGGCAAAAGGCCGCAAACCTTACCCTGAATGCAGTCTGGAAGGCCATCTGAAAGACTCGATCGGATTCTAACGAGGGAGGGTTTTCTCCTGCACTCCAATCCTGCCCGGGCAGTCGGCTTTAGAACAGGAAAAATAAATCCGCCCCTTTTCACCTCATCAATCAACACTATAAAATAATAATAAACACCCTTCCCGGCACTTACCACCAATTCCTGTCATAGCCATTAAACGCAAACATTAATAAGTACACACCAAGGGCGAATACCCCCACCAGAAACCTAACCTCCTTTGGATGATCCTTTTCGATTGCCCCTCCAGGCGCCAGATAAATAACTCTATCTGCTAAATAGCAGTAAAACCCCCAGCCAAAAAAGCCTGACCAGTTACGACCACCCAAAAATTATTCCACTCGCCAATAAATCTCAATGAGTTTCCAAACCCACTCACAATCAAAAAAGCAAGAACAACCAATCTATATCTTTTCAAGAAACCAAATAGCCTCATTTAAAGTTATTCCTTCCACTTTCAATAATACCGTCCCAAGCCCCCATAACATTTAGCACGTTCGCAATCTTCCCTGCAGCCTCTGGGGATAGGCCTCTAGAGCGTGCATAAGATTCGAACCCAGAACTTAATGCAGCGGATGTCAATGCACCGGAGAAATCACTTTTCATGTACCCCGACATAAGAGCAGGTATATTTGAAGCAAAGGCTAACCCTGTCGCAGCGCCTCCAGAGGACACTATCGCCCCCATACTCAGAATTTTACCTAAGCCATTAAGTGATTTTGCATCAGCAGCCTTTAGGTATCGCAAGGTCTCTGCATTTGATAAATCTATATTTGCACCAACAGCGATACACTCAGCAGATGCGCAGGGCAAAAACCGTGGAGAATAACTAACACCCTCAACTGTAATGGGAACTGTATATCTGCCAGTTTCATCTAAAACATACCCCGTTAACCGGTCGCGTGACTCACTACCAGCAGCAGGCGCCTTGGCCCAATCCTGGCCCGGGGCTATAGGGAATGCTGCCCAGCTATACGCATCAGTGCTGGACTGAATATAGGTAACGATGTCCAGATCGAGCTTGGCGAACTGCTGTAGATACTGGCCGTTATCCAGCTCCACCCAATTTCCTCCTGTATCGTAGATGTCTTCCCTATTGGCGAGGATGTCCGTTCCGGCCCCGATATCGCTGCCTTTCACATTGGAGAGTCGCAGTTGCTCTTCAATCTGCTCGGCAGTGTATTTACCCCCACTACGCTCTGCGAGGCTCCTAGCTAGCTCCTTGTCTGTCGGGTGCAACTGCCGGTTGTAGGCCATGCCATTCTTGGCAATATCTCCTCCCATCTGCAGATCGCCATTGACACTACCCGCCGCTACGATGCCGGCCAATTGTGCCGCAGCCTGCTGCATACGTTTGGCCTTCTCGCTGTCGCCCTCCAGGAAACCACTGGTGAGCACATTGGCCAGCGCTTCGCTCGCGCCCGCAGCCATGGCACCCGTCTTGAAGTCCCCCCCCATGGCCTCAGCCAGTAAGCCTCCCGCAATGGCATGCGCCACGGTGTTCTGTACCCCGCCGCTGGGGAATCCCAGATCGCCGACATATTTGAACGCGGAGGCTTGCAGGATGCCGTAGAGGGCGCCTTGCATGGAGTCGCTGAAGTTGCCTTGACCTAGAAGGTCATTGGCTGCACCAGTCAACGCACCTTGTGCCAGTTGCATACCCGCAAAGCGTGACCAGGCCTCGGGGTTGGCAAGGTCTGGAATGGCGCCAATGCCCTTGCCTGCTGCCGTGGTGGTGTTCGTGGTGGGATCGGTCTTGCCGCCGAACCATTCGGGCCCATATGCCGCCATGGAGCCCGCTACCCCCGCGGCGATCATGGCCTGCTTGAGGCTGTCGCTGCTCAGGGCATCGTCCAGAGTAGCTCCGAGGTTCCCCTGGCTGTTGATGAGACTGATACCGGCGGTGGACCCCAGTGAGGCGGCAGCGCTGGCCAACGCCACGTTGCCCCAACCCGCCGCGACTGCTGCCCCCGTTGCACTGACTCCCGCAGCGGCCATAGCGGTGCTGGAACCTGCAGTGGCCCCTGCTGCTGTGCCGACTGCGGTACTTGCGGCCCCATATGTGGCAACGCTGAGGATGATCGCTACCGCCAATTGTGCAGCCGGCCCCATTCCCGAACTGCTGTACTTCCAGCCGTCGTGGACTTCCTGCACCCGCCGCCAATCCACATCCCCCCGCGCCTCGGCCTCTTTCAGCCAGGCCAGGTCGGGATCGGCCTGCACCATGGCGTCGATGGTCTGCCCGACGCTCTTCTGGTCGATGTGCTTGATGTCGATCTTCAGGCCTTCCACGGACTTGATCGCCAGTTCGCCCTGGGCGATCAGTTGGCTCTGGCGCAGGGTCTCGTCGGTCTGGCCCTTGCCCTTGGCGGACTGCCAGGCCAGGTTGCCCTTGCTCTTTTCGTGGCTTTCCTGGTGCAGGTCCTTGACCGCTTCGAAGGTCACCGAGCCACCGCTGAGGAGGGTGATGTCGTTGCCGCTTTCGAGCTTCGCGCCCTGGTATTTCTGGTCGCCGCCGCTGAGCAGGGTGATGTCGGAGCCGGCGCTGATCTGGCTGCCCACCGCCTTCACGTCGGTGACTTCGTCGCGCTGGGTCTTCTTGCTGCCGAAGCCGCCCTTTTTCTCCTCGCTGTACAGGGCGTAGTCGCTGTCGTAGTCCGCCAGCAGTTCCAGCTTGTCGCCGGCCACCAGGTAGGCTTCGTTGCCCGCGCTGATCTGGCTGGCCACCAGGGTGAGGTTCTGCCCCGCGCTGACGACCACGTCCCCGCCCGCGCTCAGGCTGCTGCCCTGCTGCCGCACCTGGTCGTCCTGCTGCTCGACCTTCTTGCCGCCGCCCTTGTACTTCGTCTGGCTGTGGTCTTCGTTCGCCGCCGAGGCGAGGGTGACGTCGCGGCCGGCGCCCAGGGCGATGTCGCCCGTGGCGTCGATGTGGCTGGCGATGACCCTGAGGTCGCGGCCGGCGCTGGCATCGAGGTTGCCGCCGACGCTGATTTCGCTGGCGTGCTGGGTGGTGCTGGCGAGGCTGCCCTGCATGCGCCGGCTCTGGAAATCGGCTCTGTCGGTTTCCTCGGCGGCCTCCAGGCGCAGGTCGCGCCCGGCCTGCAGGTAGGCGTCGCCGCCGGCCTGGATCGCGCTGCCGACGCTGAGCAGGTCGCGCCCGGCGTTGATCGCCAGGTCGCCGCTGGCTTCGATGCGGGCGGCGGCGTTGGCGATTTCCTTGTGGATGCGGTCGTTGCCGGCGCTCAGGTCGAGGGTGGTGATGCTGCGTTCGTTGATCACGTCGCCGGTCAGCGCGGTGAGGCTGACGTCGCGCCCCTTGAGGATGCCGCCGGCGGTGTTGCGGATGCTCTCGGTGGCCAGCAGGTCGAGGCGCTTGCCCGCTTCGATCAGGCCGCTGTTGCCGATGTTCGCCGCGCTGGCGCCGAGGTCGCCGCTGGCGCGCAGGGTGCCGGCGTTGTTCAGTGCACCACCGCTGATCAGGCTCAGGTTCTGGCCCTGGATCAGCGCGCCGTTGGGCGCCAGGCGGTTGTCGGCCTGGGCCAGGTAGAGCACCGGCACCAGTACCTTCTCGCCGTTCACCACGGCCTCTTCCAGCCAGACGATGTCGTGGGTCAGCGCCGCCACCTGTTCGGCGGTCAGGCCCACGCCGACCGTCAGGTTGAGGCTGTCCTTGTAGGCGATGGCGTTGTCCATCAGGTACTTGAACAGCGCCTCGTCGCTGGCCATGCCGTCGATGAAGCGCTGGCCGGTGCGGGCCACCAGCGCCTGCTGGATCAGGCGCTGCTCGTAGAGGCCGTCGCCCAGGCGCTTCTGCGCCTGGTCCGGGTCGTAGCCGAGCAGGCCCAGCAGGTAGTCGGAGCCGAGGAAGCTCTTCAGGCTGGTCAGCTCGGGATTGGTCTCGATCAGGTACTTGTGGCTGTTGCCGGGCGCGGCGTTGCCCGGCACGCCCTGGACGCGGGAAAGCCCCTGGCCGAGGCCGGCGAGATCGGGCCCGTTCCGGGCGCCGGCGCTGCCGTCCTCGCCGCTGAGGCGGAACAGGCCGTTGCCGCCGCTGGGCAGGCTGAAGCCGGGAAGTTCCAGTGGGTTGACCTGCTGCTGCGCCAGGTCCGGCGGCAGCTGCGAGGTGATGGCGAACTGGCCGGTGGCGGCGCCGGTGGCCGTGCTCACGTCGCGCGGGTCGATGCTCTGGGCGCCGGCGTCGCGGCGCACCACGCTGTTGTCGAATTGCTCGCTGGCGATGATGCTGACGTTGCCCGCGGCCTGGATCACCGCGCTGGCCGCCGGGGCGCCGGACACCTGCACCTCGGAGATCATGAGGTTGTGGAAGTTGTGTTCCGGGTAGCCGCCGGACTCCAGCACCTGCTGGCGGCTCAGGGCGCCGGGGTCGTAGTCCGGCGAGTTGGGGTCGTTGTAGCGGTTGTAGAGTTCCTGGTTGCTGCGGAACGTCCAGTAGTAGGCGTCGGTGCGGGTGTAGAAGGCCCCGTCCAGGTGCCGCTCCACGCCACCGGCCGCGCCCTGGTTGCGGAAGCTGGCGGCCTGGATGTCGATGTCGCCGCCCGAGGCGATGCTGCTGTAGAGGTTGGCGAAGGCGCCGCCGCGGAAGATGAAGTCGCCGCCGGCGGTGATCGTCGCCTGGGGCGAGTCCTGGGTGATGACGTCCTCGTAGCGCTCCCAGGACTGGAAGCGGAATTCGCAGCCCTTGCCGTCGCACATGTCGTCGGCGTACAGGCGGATGTTGCCGGCGACGATGTGCTGGCCGATGCGGAAGTCGTCGCCACGGCGGTTGTCGAAGTCCTGCGCCAGCAGGGTCAGGGCGCCGGCGCTTTCGATGCTGCCGGAGACGTTCTCGACCTTGGCCGCCCAGCCGTTCTGGTCGTTGGCGGCGATGTGCAGGTTGCCGAGGCTGTAGAGGTCGCCGGCGCGGTTGCTGAAGGTGCCGACCCGCAACGCCATGTCGCCGCCGCTGAACAGCAGTCCGCCCTGGTTGAGCAGGTTGCCGGCCTCCACGCGCAGCCCGGCGGCGCTGCCGAGGCTGCCGAAGTTGTCGAGGCTGGCGACGCGCACGCCGAGGTCGCCGGCGGAGCTGATGCGGCCGTGGTTGCTCAGGCCGTTGGCGGTGACGCTGGCCGCGCTGCCGCCGGCGATGCTGGCGGCGGCGCCGAGTTCGACCTGCCTCGCCCCAAGGCTCAGGTCGCCCAGGCTGGTGAGGCGCCCGGCGCCACCGTAGGTGCCGCTCAGGTTCAGGCTCAGGCCGGCGTCGCTGGCGATCAGCCCGTCGTTGCGCCAGTGGCCGCCGCTGCCGTCAAAGCCCTGCACGGCCAGCAGCTGGCCGTCGCTGCCGAGCTGCAGGCGGTCGACGTTGAGGGTGAGCTGGCGGGCCTGCAGGCTGCTGTTCAGGGTCCAGTCCGGCGCGTTGATGTCCAGCGCGGACTGAGTGATAAAGTGGCCGCCGGCCTGGCCGAGTTGCCCCAGGTCGACGAGGAACTGGCCGTTGCCGGCGTGCAACACGGTGCCGCCGGCGTTGTGCAGGGCGCCGCCGCTCAGTTGCAGGGTGTCGGCGGCGGTTTCCAGGGTGCCCTGGCGATTGTCGAGCAGGCCACGGGTGGCGATCCGCGTGCTGCCGCTCTGGCCCAGGGCGCGCAGGCGGCCCTGGGCGTTGCTCAGGCTGGCGGCGTCGAGGCTCAGCCAGTCGCCGGCTTCGATCAGGCCGCCGTCGTTGTTCAGGGCGCCCCGCAGGCTGAAGTCGATACCTTTCGCGCCGACCTTGCCGTTGCCGTTGAGGAAGTCGCCGGCGGCGAGGGTCAGCTGGTTGCCCGCGTAGAGACCACCGTCGCGGTTGTCCAGGGCTGCGCCGCCGGTGTCGATCTTGGCCTGGCCGGCGGTGGCGGCGAGATGCCCCTGGCGGTTGCCGATGCCTCCGGTGGCCTGGGCGTCCAGGTTCACGCCCTGGGCCACGCCGGCGTCGTTGCCGAAGTAGCCGGTGACGATCCGGAGCAGGCCCTGGGCGGCATTGAGGATGCCGCCGCTGTTGTCGATGCTCGCGGCGCCCAGGTCGAGCTTGCCGCCGTCGCTCTGGATGCGGCCCCAGGCATTGTTCAGCGCACCGCTCAGGGCGAGGCTGGCGTCGCCCTGGCTGGAAACCTGCCCCTGCTGGTTGTCGAGGCCGGCGGCGCGCAGGCTGAGGCTGTCGACGCTGTGGACGAGGCCGTCGTTGCCGTTGAGCAGGCGGCCGCCGAGCGCCTCGATGCGCAACGCGCCCTGGCTGGCCAGGGTGCCGCGATCGCGGTTGTCCAGGCCGCCCTGGCCGAGGATCAGCTCGAGGGTGGACTGGCTGGACAGCTGGCCGCCACGATTGTCCAGGCTGGCGGCCTTGAGCAGCAGGCCGGCGCCGCTGCTCAGGCGGGCGTTGTTGGCGTTGATGAGCGCGCCGCTCAACGTCGCCTCCAGGGCCCCCTGGCTGAGCAGTTGGCCACCGCTGTTGTCCAGGCTACGGCCCTTGAGCAGCAGGCTGCCGGCGCTGATCTGCCCACCCTGGTTGAGCAACCGGGTGGCGGCGTGGCTGAAGTCGAGCCGGCGCTGGGCGTCGATCAGGCCGGCGTCGCGGTTGTCGAGGGTGTCGGCGATGGCGAGTTCGACGTTGCCCTCGGCGGAGACGATGCCGCCGCGGTTGTCCAGGCTGGCCGCGCTGATCCGCTGGTCCCCCTGGCTGACCAGGGCGCCTTGGCTGGCGTTGTTCAGTGCGCCGGCGAGGCTGACGGCGAGCGCGCCGGCCTTGCTGGAGAGGGTGCCGCCCTGGCTGTTGTCCAGGCTGCCGCCGCCGACGCTCAGCCCCTGCCAGCCGGACAGCAGGCCCAGGCTGGCGTTGAGCAGCCGGTCGGCCTGCAGGTCGAGCCGTCCGGCGCTGATGATGCGGCCGCTGTCGCGGTTGTCCAGCAGCCGGGCGCCGAGGGCGAAGCTCTGTTGACTGGAGATTTCGCCGCCACGGTTATCCACCGTGCCCAGTTGCTTGAAGCGCAGGGTGCCGGCGCTGAGCAGCCCGCCCTGGCTGTTGTCCAGGTCGCCGCCCTGCAGGTCGAGGCCGAGCGCGCCGTTGCCCAGCAGGCGCCCGCCGCGCAAGCTCAGTTGCCGGGTGCGGATGTCGGCATCGGCCTGGGTGGAGATTTCGCCCCGGCTGCTGTCGATGTGCTGCGCCGCCAGCGTGAGATTGCCGGCGCTGTGGATGAGGCCGTCGGCGCTGTTGTCCAGCTTGCCGGCGAGGCTGGCGTGCAGGGTGCCGCGGCTGGTGAGGGTGCCCTGGCCGCTGTTGTCGAGGCTGGCCAGGTCCAGGCGCAAGCTCTGCTCGGCGGCGAACAGGCCGAGGCGGTTGTCCAGGGCGCCGCCGCTGATGTGGATATGCTGGCCGCCGATCTGGCCGTTGCGGTTGTCGAGCACGGCGGCGCGGGCCCGCAGCTGGCGCGTGGCGATCAGGCTGCCGCTGTTGCGCAGGTTCTGCGCATCGATCGCCACGTCGCCGCGGGCATTGCGACTGTTGTCGGCATTGACGCCGGCCTCGATCACGCCGCTGTTGCTGAGCTGGTTCGCCTTCAGTTCGATGGCCGAGCCCGCCGCCAGGCTCTGCGCATTGCTCAGCGCCCCGCTGGCCTGCACGCTGGCACTGCCCCCGGCATAGGCCGGGCCGTTCAGTGCCACGTCCTGGCCCTTCAGAGCCAGGTCCCCGCTGGCCGCCACCTGGGCCAATTCCAGCCTGCCGTTGGCATCAATGCGGATGTCGCCGGCGCTGGCCGCCATGTTGCCGGCCAGTTTCACGCCCACGCCCTGTTCGGTGCCCACCAGGCGGATGGTGTTGGCGTACATGCCGCCGAGGGCGGAACTGTCGATGGCCAGTTGCGGCTTGGCGCTGCCGTCGTCGGGCTTGGCGGTGGCGGCCAGGGTTTGCGCGTCCACTGTGTTGCGGCCGGCCACCACGGTGAGCTGCCTGGCGTACAGGTCGGCGTTGAGCTTGGCGCTGCGGGTGATCAGCTCGAACTGGTCGAGGTTGCTGGCATTGAGCCCGGCGCCTTCGATGGCGATTTCGCCGCCGTCGACGTCGTAACCCTGCAGGCGTTCGCCGGCCAGGATCGGCTTGCCGGTGCTGAGGGTGGCGCGCGGGGTGTTGATGAAGCCGCAGCCGTTGCAGGTGATGCCGTGGGGGTTCGCGACTATGACGTGGGCGCCCTGCCCGGCCACTTCGGTGTAGCCCTTGAGTTGCGAGGGGCTGCCGCCGGTGACTTCGTTGAGGATCTTCTGCGCCGCCTGGCCCTTGAGATTGGGGTTGCCAATGATGATCCCGCCCAGTTGGGTGCCCTGGGTCTTGCCGGTGGCGTTGTTGAGGATCAGGCCCTGCTGGCCGACGTTGTAGTCGCTGAATTTATTGTGCGAGAGGCCGCTGCCATTGGGCGTGGCGATGTTGACGATGGGCACGCCGTTGCCCGCCGCGCCGATCTGCGTGTTGCCACCGGCGGCCGCATCCACCGCCAACTGGGCGGCGGTCGCGATTATGGGCTCGAGGAACAGGATGCCGGCCAGGGCGCTGGCGATGGCTTGATAGAGGGGGCGGCGGATGTCCATATCGGGGGGCTCGCGCGGGGTAATCGTTGACCCGGCGGACTCTATTCCCCTACTCGGCATGGGGCCTTGAGGAGTTCCAGCCTCCTTGCGTAGGCCTTTTCCGAACTATGCCCAGTCACCCACGGAGCACATTCACAAGGTGCCGGCGCCGCAGCTCAAATAGCGCTCCGATGTCACGCAAAGCCCGCCCCATGCCCCGCCGCCAACTCGACCACGCCTTGCCCATCCTCGACCGTGGCCAGGACATCCCCCGGCACGAAGACCCCGCACTGACCGCCTTCCTGCAACGGCACATCGACGAAGTCCTGTCCAAGGACCCAACACCGCCGCCCTGCCATCACTGCGGTAGCCACCAGGTGGTGTTGCGCTACCGGGGCAGGCCGCCGAACGGCATTCCCTATTTCAATTGCCGGCACTGCGGCAAGGGCTTCAACCGGCGTACCGGTACGGCGCTGCAGAGCTTCCTGCGCTGCGACAAGCTGGAGGCGTTCCTGCCCCTGCTGTCGCAACAACGCTCGATAGCCAATGCCAGCGAACGGCTGGGGGTGTCGCACAGGATGCTGTCCCGCTGGGTCAGGGCGTTCCGCCAGTGGCTGCTGAGGCTCGACCCCAGCGGCGAATGGGAGGCGAAGGTCAAGCTGGGCATGCGGCCCGAACTGCCCGCCCTGAAATGCCCACGCTGCGGTAACCACGAGCACTTTTTCCGCATGGGCTTCGTCGACGGCCGGCACCAGGGCAAGCGGATGTTTCAGTGCAAGGCTTGCCGGCGCTGCGTGAGCGAGCCGGACGAGCATTTCAGGATGCGCATCGCAAGCCGATCAGGCGCCACGGAAAAATGAAAAAGGCCCCGCCGGATCGCTCCGGCGGGGCCTTCTTCATGCTGCGGTCGGGATCAGACCTTGGCGCGTTCGTAGCGCTTGCGGTCGTTCTCGTTCAGCAGTTTCTTGCGCAGGCGGATGGACTTCGGCGTCACTTCCACCAGCTCGTCGTCGGCGATGAATTCCAGCGCCTGCTCCAGGGTGAAGCGGATCGGCGGAACCAGGGCGATGACTTCGTCCTTGCCGGACGCGCGCATGTTGTCGAGCTTCTTGCCCTTGGTGGGGTTGATCACCAGGTCGTTGTCGCGGCTGTTGATGCCGGCCAGCTGGCCTTCGTAGATCTCGTCGCCCGGGCCGAGGAACAGCTTGCCGCGGCTTTGCAGGGTTTCCAGCGAGTAGGTCAGCGCGGTGCCGGTGGCCATGGAGACCAGTACGCCGTTCTGGCGGTTGCTGACTTCGCCGGCCTTGATCGGGCCGTAGTGGCTGAAGGTCGAGGTCAGGATGCCGGTGCCCGAGGTCAGGGTCAGGAAGTTGTTGCGGAAGCCGATCAGGCCGCGCGCCGGGATGGTGTATTCCAGGCGCACGCGGCCCTTGCCGTCGGGGATCATGTTGCTCAGATCGCCCTTGCGCAGGCCCATCTGTTCCATCACCGAGCCCTGGTGCTGCTCTTCGATGTCGATGGTGACGTTCTCGTAGGGCTCCTGCTTCTCGCCGGCCTCGTTCTCGATGATCACCACTTCCGGACGGCCCACGGCCATCTCGAAGCCTTCGCGGCGCATGGTTTCGATCAGCACGGACAGGTGCAGCTCGCCACGGCCGGAGACCTTGAATTTCTCCGGGCTGTCGCCTTGCTCGACGCGCAGGGCCACGTTGTGCAGCAGTTCCTTCTCCAGGCGCTCCTTGATGTTGCGGCTGGTGACGAACTTGCCTTCCTTGCCGGCGAACGGCGAGTCGTTGACCTGGAAGGTCATGCTCACGGTCGGCTGGTCGACGGTCAGCGGCGGCAGGGCCTCGACGTTCTGCGGATCGCACAAGGTGTCGGAGATGAACAGTTCTTCCATGCCCGAGACGCAGACGATGTCGCCGGCTTCGGCTTCCGGCACTTCGACGCGCTGCAGGCCGGAGTGGCCCATGATCTTCAGGATGCGGCCGTTGCGCTTGCTGCCGTCGTCGCTGACCGCCACCACCGGGGTGTTGGACTTGACCTTGCCGCGGGTGATGCGGCCGATGCCGATCACGCCGAGGAAGCTGTTGTAGTCCAGCTGCGAGATCTGCATCTGGAACGGGCCGTCGACGTCGACCACCGGGGCCGGGACGTGGTCGATGATCGCCTGGAACAGGGCGTCCATGTTGTCGTCCATCTTCTCGTGGTCCATGCCGGCGATGCCGTTCAGGGCGCTGGCGTAGACGATCGGGAAGTCGAGCTGCTCATCGGTGGCGCCGAGGTTGTCGAACAGGTCGAAGATCTGGTCGATGACCCAGTCCGGACGCGCGCCGGGGCGGTCGATCTTGTTGACCACGACGATCGGGCGCAGGCCGGCCTTGAAGGCCTTCTGGGTCACGAAGCGGGTCTGCGGCATGGGGCCGTCCTGGGCGTCGACCACCAGCAGCACGGAGTCGACCATGCTCATCACGCGCTCCACCTCGCCACCGAAGTCGGCGTGGCCGGGGGTGTCGACGATGTTGATGTTGTAGCCGTTCCACTTGATCGCGGTGTTCTTCGCCAGGATGGTGATGCCGCGTTCCTTTTCCTGGTCGTTGGAGTCCATCACGCGCTCGGACTCCGCTTCTTTGCGGTCGAGGGTGCCGGACAGCTTCAGCAGCTTGTCCACCAGGGTGGTCTTGCCATGGTCGACGTGGGCGATGATGGCGATGTTGCGGAGATTTTCGATCACGGTGTCTGTCTCGATAAAGAAAGCTTCAGGCTGCAGGCGTCAGGCTGCAGGCGATTTGTGCAAATCCGGTTACAGGGTCGGGAGGCCGCAGTTGCTGCGGCTCCACCGCATTGCGGGTCGGTCGGGCGCCTATCACTGCCTGCCGCCTGCCGCCTGCGGCCTGTCGCCTGCAGGTCGATAGACCCGCACATTGGTGTGCCCTTCGTTGACCAGGTGGTGGGCGTGCAGGCGGCTCATCACGCCCTTGTCGCAATACAGGAGGTACTGGCGGTTGGGGTCCAGTTCCTTGAACTTGCTGTTGATCGCGTAGAACGGCATGGCCAGCACTTCGATGCCTTCCAGCGCCAGGGGTTCATCTTCCAGGGCGTCGGGGTGGCGGATGTCGACCACGATCTGCCCGGGCAGCACCTCGCCGACCATTTCCACCGGCAGGTCCTTGCCCAGCTCGTCGATGACACGGTCGACGGTCATCTGCGTGGCGCGCTCCAGGGCGCGGTCGAGCACGGCCATGTCGAACTTGGTCTCTTCGTGCTCGACGCGGTAGGGCTTGGCCTGGGTGGTCGGGTTCACCGAGATCACGCCGCAGTACTCGGGCATGTGCTTGGCGAACTCGGCGGTGCCGATCTTCGTCGCGGTGTCGATGATGTCCTGCTTGTGGCTGACGATCAGCGGGCGCAGCACCAGGGTGTCGGTCACCCGGTCGATCACCGAGAGGTTCGGCAGCGTCTGGCTGGACACCTGGGAGATCGACTCGCCGGTGACCAGCGCGTGCAGCTCCAGGCGCTCGGCCACGCGGCTGGCGGCGCGCAGCATCATGCGCTTGAGGGTCACGCCCATGTAGCTGTCGTCGACCTTGGTGAGAATCTCGCCGACCACTTCCTCGAAGGGCACGCTGACGAACAGCACGCGCTGCGAGCGGCCGAACTTCTCCCACAGGTAGTGGGCCACTTCCATCACGCCCAGCTCGTGGGCGCGGCCGCCGAGGTTGAAGAACACGAAGTGGCTGATCAGGCCGCGGCGCATCATCTGGTAGGCCGCCACGGTGGAGTCGAAGCCGCCGGACATCAGCACCAGCACCTGCTCCAGGGCGCCCAGCGGGTAGCCGCCCAGGCCCTCGTGCTGGGCGTGGATGACGTACAGGCGGTCGTGGCGGATTTCCACGCGCACCTGCACTTCCGGGTTCTTCAGCGACACCCCGGCCGCGCCGCAGTGCTGGCGCAGGCCGCCGCCGACGTAGCGTTCCACGTCTATGGAGGTGAAGGCGTGCTTGCCGGCGCGCTTGCAGCGCATGGAGAAAACCTTGCCCGGCAGCAGGTGGCCGAAGTGCTGCTTGCACTTCTCGAGGATGTCGTCGAAGTCGCCCAGTGGGTATTCGTGCACTTCCAGGAAGTGGCCGATGCCCGGCACGCAGGTCAGGCGCTCGATCATCTCGCGCAGGGCCTTGGCGTCGGTCACCCGGGTTTCCACTTCAAGATTGTCCCACTCGCCCTCGACCAGCAGCGCCGGGTCCAGGTCGCGCAGCACGGTGCGGATGTTCTTCGCGAGCTGGCGGATGAAGCGCTTGCGCACCGGCCGGCTCTTGATGGTGATTTCCTGGAAGACCTTGACGATGAGTTTCATGCGGGACAGGCGCGAACGCGAAAGGACGAAAAAAAGGGGCGGAATTATACCCGAAATTGCTCAAGACTTGAGCAGTCGGGCGCAGATTCTTTTTAGTGCACCAAAATGGACTCATGCACCATTGTGTAGCACCAAATCGGTGCAACAATTCCGTCATCCGCGCCAGCTACCGTGCGCAAAGCCCTGTAGCGCGGGGCCCTGTCCAAAATCGGGCACTGGCACGCTACTTGCTCTCTTGTGAGGCAGGTTGCCCTGGCGGAGTATTCCGGCCGGCATCACCCGATACTGGGGCACAGAAAGCTCCCAGCTCTAATCCCTCCTGGAGGACAGCATGTCGTACAAGTCGCACCAACTGATCAAAGACCATGACGTGAAGTGGGTAGACCTGCGCTTCACCGATACCAAAGGCAAGCAGCAGCACGTCACCATGCCGGCCCGCGACGCGCTGGACGATGACTTCTTCGAAGCCGGCAAGATGTTCGACGGCTCCTCCATCGCCGGCTGGAAAGGCATCGAAGCCTCCGACATGATCCTGCTGCCGGACGACAGCACCGCCGTGCTGGACCCGTTCACCGAAGAGCCGACCCTGATCCTGGTGTGCGACATCATCGAACCGAGCACCATGCAAGGCTACGAGCGCGACCCGCGCAACATCGCCAAGCGCGCCGAGGAATACCTGAAGTCCACCGGCATCGGCGACACCGTCTTCGTCGGCCCGGAGCCGGAGTTCTTCATCTTCGACGAAGTGAAGTTCAAGTCCGACATCTCCGGCTCGATGTTCAAGATCTTCTCCGAGCAGGCTTCCTGGAACACCGACGCCGACATCGAGTCGGGCAACAAGGGCCACCGTCCGGGCGTGAAGGGCGGCTACTTCCCGGTACCGCCGGTCGACCACGACCACGAAATCCGTACCGCCATGTGCAACGCCCTGGAAGAAATGGGCCTGGTGGTCGAAGTTCACCACCACGAAGTCGCCACCGCCGGCCAGAACGAAATCGGTGTGAAGTTCAACACCCTGGTAGCCAAGGCTGACGAAGTCCAGACCCTGAAGTACTGCGTACACAACGTCGCCGACGCCTACGGCAAGACCGTGACCTTCATGCCGAAGCCGCTGTACGGCGACAACGGCTCGGGCATGCACGTGCACATGTCCATCTCCAAGGATGGCAAGAACACCTTCGCTGGCGAAGGCTATGCCGGCCTGTCCGACACCGCCCTGTACTTCATCGGCGGCATCATCAAGCACGGCAAGGCCCTGAACGGCTTCACCAACCCGTCGACCAACTCCTACAAGCGTCTGGTCCCGGGCTTCGAAGCCCCGGTCATGCTGGCCTACTCGGCCCGCAACCGTTCCGCCTCGATCCGTATCCCGTACGTCTCCAGCCCGAAAGCCCGCCGCATCGAAGCGCGCTTCCCGGACCCGGCTGCCAACCCCTACCTGGCCTTCGCCGCGCTGCTGATGGCCGGCCTGGACGGCATCCAGAACAAGATCCACCCCGGCGATGCCGCCGACAAGAACCTGTACGACCTGCCGCCGGAAGAGGCGAAGGAAATCCCGCAGGTTTGCGGCAGCCTGAAAGAGGCGCTGGAAGAACTCGACAAGGGCCGCGCGTTCCTGACCAAGGGCGGCGTGTTCACCGACGAGTTCATCGACGCCTACATCGAGCTGAAGTCCGAGGAAGAAATCAAGGTGCGCACCTTCGTGCACCCGCTGGAATACGACCTGTACTACAGCGTCTGATCCACGAATACCTATAAGTAGCGGCAACATTAAGGCCTCCTTCGGGAGGCCTTTTTTATTGTTGGTGCCCCGGACTGTCGCTTTTCGTAGGAGCGAGCTTGCTCGCGAACGGTGTTTGCCGGTGGGGGCGGTGCGCATCCTCAAGAGCGCCCTCTCCCTAACCCTCTCCCTGAAGGGAGAGGGGACCGTTCGGCGTGCGCTGATGCTTCAGCGTTAGCCGGCTTGTACCGAGTACCCGGCTGACACCAAATCCCTTCTCGGCACGGACTAGCCCCCTCTCCCTTCAGGGCGGGGCACGCAGCCGAGGGCTGGGGAGAGGGAACGGCGTCAAACCGAAACACCCAGCCCACCTGCCCCCCCTTCGCGAGCAAGCTCGCTCCTACAATTCCAGGGAAGCATGGCTTTTCGTAGGATGGCGTTGAGCGAAGCGATACCCATCACCACGGCAGCATGGGTATCGCAAGCTCAACCCATCCTACGAAGAGCGCCTCGGCGCAAGACAGTTGCTCCTACAAAGCGAGCACCTCCCCTCCAATTCGGCAATTCGGCTCAGCCCCCGGCATCTGTATGATGTGGCGAGTTTCGCCCTGCTCCGGAGTGCCATTCGTGACCGATCTTCTTCGCCGCTTCCTGCTGCTGTGCTGCCTCAGCCTGGGCCTGCTCCTCGCCGGGCCGGCGTCCGCCGCGCTGCCGAGCATTCCCGGCGTGACCGGGAGCGATGCCAAGGTCAGCGACGCCCAGTTGCAGCAGTCGCTGGACCAGGTGATCAAGACTCTGGAGAACGACCAGCAGCGCAGCGACCTGCTGAAGAAGCTCAAGCAGCTGCGCGACGCCACCAAGAAGGGCGCGGAGGACCAGAGCGGCGTGCTCGGCCTGCTCGGCGACACCCTGGGCAGCCTGGAGAAGCGCTTCGAAGGCGCCAACAGCCCGACGCTGCGCTGGAGCGGCCTGTTCCAGCAGGCCGGCGTGGAGCTGCAGGAGCGCACGCCGTCCTGGCAGGAATGGCCGGGGATGATCCTCGACTTCTCCCTGGTGATCCTCCTCTGGGCCTGCCTGGCCCTGGGCCTGCGCTGGCTGGCGCGGCGCATGCGCGAGCGCTTCGGCCTGGCCGACGAACTGCCGCAGCACCCCAAGACCCGCGACCTGCTGCTGTTCGCCCTGCGCAAGCTGGGGCCCTGGCTGGTGGCCTTCCTGATCACCGTCTACCTGTCCGTGGTGCTGCCCAGCTCCCTGGGCAAGCTGGTGGCCATGGTGATCGCCTACGTGCTGGTGTGCGGCACGCTGTTCTCCGCGCTCTGCGTGATCTCCCTGTCGCTGCTCGGCGGCCCGCACCGCACGCGCGCCCTGGACATCCTGCGGCGCCGCGCCTTCCGCCCGCTGTGGCTGATCGGCAGCCTGGCCGCCCTGGGCGAGGTGATGCACGACCCGCGGGTGACCGACAGCCTCGGGCAGAACACCGCCCTGACCGTGGGCTCGCTGGCGAACATCTGCGCCGCGCTGTTCACCGCCCTGTTCGTCCTGCAGTTCCGCCGGCCCATCGCCCACCTGATCCGCAACCAGCCGCTGGAGCGCCGCCTCAAGCGCCGCAGCCTGCACGAACTGGTGGAGCTGGTCGGCTCGCTGTGGTACGTGCCGGTCCTGCTGCTGGTGGGCATCTCGCTGTTCGCCACCGTGGTCACCGCCGGCGACAGCAGCTACGCCCTGCGCCGGGCCCTGCTGTGCGCGCTGATCGCGGTGGTGGCGATGACCGTCAACGGCCTGATCCGCCGTGCCCACCTGCGCTCGGCGCAACGCAGCAGCCGGCGCAGCGCGCCCTACATCGAGCAGTTGCAGAACTTCGGCTACACCCTGCTGCACCTGGCCACCCTGCTGGTGTTCCTGGAAGTGGGCCTGCGCGTCTGGGGCATGTCGCTGATCGGCTTCGCCGAGGGCGACGGCTCGCAGATCAGCCTCAAGCTGATCAGCTTCGGCAGCACCCTGCTGGTGGCCTGGCTGATCTGGATCCTCACCGACACCGCGGTGCAGCACAGCCTCGGCCTGGGCGGGAAGAACCGCGCCAACACCCGCGCGCTGACCATGCTGCCGCTGATCCGCAACGTGCTGTTCATCACCATCGCGGTGATCGCGCTGATAGTCGCGCTGGCCAACATGGGCATGAACGTCACGCCGCTGCTGGCCGGCGCCGGCGTCATCGGCCTGGCCATCGGCTTCGGCGCGCAGTCGCTGGTGGCCGACCTGATCACCGGGCTGTTCATCATCATCGAGGACTCGCTGTCGATCGACGACTACGTCGACGTCGGCGGCCACCTGGGCACGGTCGAGGGCCTGACCATCCGCACCGTGCGCCTGCGCGACCTGGACGGCGTGGTGCACACCATCCCGTTCAGCGAGATCAAGAGCATCAAGAACTACTCGCGGCAGTTCGGCTACGCCATGTTCCGCTGGCCGGTGCCGGCGAGCATGCCGATCGACGACGCCCTGGCGCTGGTGAAGGATGTGGCCGGCGAGCTGCGCAACGACCGCAGCATCAACCGGGCGATCTGGTCGCCGCTGGAAATGCAGGGCGTCGAGAGCTTCGACAACGGCCAGGCGATCCTGCGCTTCCGCTTCAAGACCGCGCCGATCCGCCAGTGGGAAGTGCAGCGCGCCTTCAACCTGCGCCTGCGCCAGAAGCTGGACAAGGCCGGGCTGGAACTGGCCATGCCGCGCCTGAACGTGCAGCTCTCACGCATGCGCAAGCCGCGCGAGGAAGACGGCCCGCAAGGCCACGCCGAGCCCGCCGACGGCGGCATCTGAGGCCGCCGGCGCGGTTCAGACCGGCTCGCGCGGGGCCTCGGCGCCGGCCCGGGCGTTGACCTGGGCGCCCTTCTCGGCCGTCACCTGGCCATAGACCTTGCAGCCCTCGTTGATCCGCACCCGCTCGGCGTTGATGCTGGTCGGCGAGCCCTGCGCGCCGACCACGCAATCGCGCCCCAGGCTGACGCTGCGCCCGGCGCTCAGCGGCCCGGCGACGCGCGAACGGCGGCCGACGCGCACCGACCCCCGGGCCAGAATGGCGCCGGCCACTTCCGCGCCTTCGTCCATCCACACGCCACCCTCGACCCGCACCGAGCCGAGCACGCGGGAATAGCGGCCGAGGTACAGGTCGCCGCGCACCAGCAGGTCGCCCTCCAGGCAGCCGCCGGCGGCCACGCGGTACTCGCCCTCCTCGACCTGGCGCCGGCCGCTGCCGGCAGCGACGATCCCGGTCGGCGTGCGCGAACAGTCGCCGAAGCGGATCTCGCCCGCACAGATGCGCCAGAACTGCAGCGGCGGGCGGATGCGCACCAGCCCCTCCACCACCAATGGCCCGTGCAGGCAGCGATCGGCCGGGTGCAGGCCCAGCGGCAGGTAGAGCAGGTTGTTCGGCGCCGTGCTGGCCTGCGGCTTCGGCAACGACGGCGGCTCGGGCAGTTCGCAGGCGTGCCAGGTGGCCGCGGCGGCGCCGGCCGGCACGCTGGCGGTGCTGACGACGGGCAGCGGCAACAGGCGCGGCAAGGCCACCAGCAGCAGGGCGATGAACAGCGGCAGCAGGAGGGTCATGCTCGGCGCCTCCCGCTGAAGGGGCCGGCCCGCAGGCGGCGTGGCGAAGGGATGGACATGGCGTTCACTCCGGGCGCCCCGGCGAAGGGGCGCGCGTACGATTCGGTGCGCCTATCTCAAGCCATGCCCCGGGAAGTACCGTTGACATTTGTCAGAAAACGCAGAGATCAACAACGAAACCACGCTAGATATCAAATAAGTTCGACAAAAGCAGCAGCACTCCGTCGGCTGCGCACTGTTAACTCCCGCGCAAACCCGGCGGCGTGATGGCGTTTCACTTGCCACCCGTCGGCGCCGATGCAAGGCTTAGCCCATTGTCTTCCGGGAGATCACGCATGCGCGTGCCAGTCCTCTGCCTGCTGCTCGCCCTGGCCGTGCCGGCCAGCGCGCAGATCTACAAGTACACCGACGCCAACGGCAAGACGGTGTTCACCAACCAGCCGCCCAGCGGCGTGAGCGCCAAGCCGGTGGAACTGCCGCCGACCAACACCGTGGGCGCCCAGCCGCCCGGCGCGCCCATGGGCAGTGGCGATGGCGAGCAGCGCCAGGCCCGCTACGCCATCCTGGCCATCACCGGGCTGCCCGACGAGGAGGCCCTGCGCGCCAACAACGGCAACTTCGACGTCGAGGTGGCCATCCAGCCGCAACTGGCCATGGGCGACCGCCTGCAACTGCGCCTGGACGGCCAGCCCTACGGCGCGCCCAGCAGCTCCACGCGCTTCAGCCTGAACAACCTCGAACGCGGCGACCACAGCCTCTCGGTGGACGTGGTGCAGGGCGACCGCGTGCTGCAATCCAGTGCGCCGGTCAGCTTCACCCTGCAGCGCATCAGCACCAACAGCCCGGCGCGCGTCAGGCCCATGCCGAGGAGCGGCAACTGATGAAACGCCCGCTGCTGCTCGGCCTGCTTCTGCTGGCGGCGTTCCAGGCCAGCGCCGAGGTCTATACCTACATCGACAAGGACGGCAACCGCGTCTTCACCGACCAGCCCAAGCGCAGCAACGCCCAGCGCCTGAACCTGGCGCCGCCCAACGGCATGCCGAACATGCCCCCGCCACTGTACGCGCCCGCCGCCTCGGCCCTGCCGCCGCAACCGCCGCAATACCAGGTGCTGCGCATCCTGGTGCCCGAGCCCGACGCCACCGTCCGCGCCAACAACGGCGAGCTGATCGTCACCGTCTCCAGCGACCCCAACCTGCTGCCCGGGCACAGCTACCGGCTGTTCCTCGACGGCGTTCCGGTGGGCGAGCCAAGCCGCAGCCCGGTGTTCCCCCTGCACAACCTCGATCGCGGCACTCACCAGCTGTCGGTGGAGATCCTCGACCAGCGCGGCCAGACCCTGGAACAGACGCCCAACCAGCCGTTCCACATGAAGCGCGTATCGGTCGCCGAAAGCGACGCCGGCGAGCGGCCCGCCCTGGCATCGCGCCCCTGAACCCAGCGAATTTTCGCACGCCCTCTTAAGAAGCCTTCCCTGAAGATGCGCACCACATTGGTGCGAGCGCCTGCACCACTTTCTATACTCTCCCCATTTCGGGTCACGCTGACGGCCCGTTTTCCTTGAGGAAATGCCACGAGTCGGCGCAGATCGCGGCCTGGCGCGTCTTTTCGGGGCTTGGTTTGCTTTTTGCATTTTCCTGCCCAACCTTGGAACGCTTGTCCGCCATGCCTACAGAAACCCAGCTCAGACTGTTGCTCGACAACCTCACAACGGCGGTGATCCTGCTCAACGCCGAACTGCGCCTGGAGTACATGAACCCGGCCGCCGAGATGCTCCTGGCGGTCAGCGGCCAACGTAGCCACGGGCAGTTCATCAGCGAGCTGTTCACCGAATCCCAGGAGGCCCTGCAGTCGCTGCGCCAGGCGGTGGAGGAAGCGCACCCGTTCACCAAGCGCGAAGCCACGCTGACCTCGCTCACCGGCCAGAGCATCACCGTCGACTACGCGGTGACGCCCATCCTCAACCGCCGCGAGACCCTGCTGCTGCTGGAAGTGCACCCGCGCGACCGGCTGATGCGCATCACCAAGGAAGAGGCCCAGCTGTCCAAGCAGGAGACCACCAAGCTGCTGGTGCGCGGCCTGGCCCACGAGATCAAGAACCCCCTGGGCGGCATCCGCGGCGCGGCCCAGCTGCTGTCCCGCGAGCTGCCGGACGAAGCGCTCAAGGACTACACCAACGTCATCATCGAGGAAGCCGACCGCCTGCGGAACCTGGTGGACCGCATGCTCGGCTCGAACAAGCTGCCGCAACTGCGGGTAACCAACATCCACGAGGTGCTGGAGCACGTCTGCAGCCTGGTGGGCGCCGAGACCCAGGGCAGCATCCCGCTGATCCGCGACTACGACCCGAGCATTCCCGACCTGCTGCTCGACCGCGAGCAGATGATCCAGGCGGTGCTCAACATCGTGCGCAACGCCATGCAGGCCGTCACCGCGCACAACGAATTGCGCCTGGGCCGCATCACCCTGCGCACCCGCACCCTGCGCCAGTTCACCATCGGCCACACGCGCCACCGCCTGGTGTGCAAGGTGGAAATCATCGACAACGGCCCGGGCATCCCGGCCGAACTGCAGGACACCATCTTCTACCCCATGGTCAGCGGCCGCCCGGACGGCACCGGGCTGGGCCTGGCCATCACCCAGAACATCATCAGCCAGCACCAGGGGCTGGTCGAATGCGAGAGCCACCCCGGCCACACCGTATTCAGTCTGTTCCTGCCCCTGGAACAAGGAGTGCACCACCCATGAGCCGTTCAGAGACCGTCTGGATCGTCGACGACGACCGCTCCATCCGCTGGGTACTGGAAAAAGCCCTGCAACAGGAAGGCATGACCACCGTCAGCTTCGAGAACGCCGACAGCGTCATCCACCGCCTCGGCCGGCAGCAGCCGGACGTGATCATCTCGGACATCCGCATGCCCGGCTCCAGCGGCCTCGACCTGCTGGCGCAGATCCGCGAGCTGCACCCGCGTCTGCCGGTGATCATCATGACCGCGCATTCGGACCTGGACAGCGCGGTGGCCTCCTACCAGGGCGGCGCCTTCGAATACCTGCCCAAGCCGTTCGACGTCGACGAGGCCGTGTCCCTGGTCAAGCGCGCCAACCAGCACGCCCAGGAGCAGCAAGGCCTGGAGGCGCCGGCCAACCAGGCGCGCACCCCGGAGATCATCGGCGAGGCGCCGGCGATGCAGGAGGTGTTCCGCGCCATCGGCCGCCTCAGCCACTCCAACATCACCGTGCTGATCAACGGCGAGTCGGGCACCGGCAAGGAACTGGTCGCCCACGCCCTGCACCGCCACAGCCCGCGCGCGGCCGAGCCGTTCATCGCGCTGAACATGGCGGCGATCCCCAAGGACCTGATGGAGTCCGAGCTGTTCGGCCACGAGAAGGGCGCCTTCACCGGCGCCGCCGCGCAACGCCGCGGGCGCTTCGAGCAGGCCGACGGCGGCACCCTGTTCCTCGACGAGATCGGCGACATGCCGGCCGACACCCAGACGCGCCTGCTGCGCGTGCTGGCCGACGGCGAGTTCTACCGCGTCGGCGGCCACACCCCGGTGAAGGTCGACGTGCGCATCATCGCCGCGACCCACCAGAACCTGGAAAACCTGGTGCGCGAGGGCAAGTTCCGCGAGGACCTGTTCCACCGCCTGAACGTCATCCGCATCCACATCCCGCGCCTGGCCGACCGCCGCGAGGACATCCCGGCGCTGGCCCGGCACTTCCTCGCCCGCGCCGCGCAAGAGCTGGCGGTGGAGCCCAAGCTGCTCAAGCCCGAGACCGAGGACTACCTGAAGAACCTCGGCTGGCCGGGCAACGTGCGCCAGCTGGAGAACACCTGCCGCTGGATCACCGTGATGGCCTCCGGCCGCGAGGTGCACATCGACGACCTGCCGCCGGAGCTGCTGACCCAGCCCCAGGACAGCCTGCCGGCGGCCAACTGGGAACAGGCCCTGCGCCACTGGGCCGACCAGGCCCTGGGCCGCGGCCAGTCGAGCCTGCTGGACAGCGCCGTGCCGGCCTTCGAGCGGATCATGATCGAGACCGCCCTGAAGCACACCGCCGGCCGCCGCCGCGACGCCGCCGTGCTGCTGGGCTGGGGACGCAATACCTTGACGCGCAAGATCAAGGAACTGGGCATGAAAGTGGACGGCCCGGACGACGAAGGCGACGACTGAAACGTCAGCGCCTTTCGCAAGGGGCCTTCGGGCCCCTTTTTCGTCCTCACGCGGGGAACAGGGTTATCCACAGCCACATATGGTAAAGGCCTGGCAGAGGGCGAGCCAATCGCGGACGGAGTCCGCTCCTACGCCCGTGCTTCCTGGAACCGTAGGAGCGGACTCCGTCCGCGATGCTCTATCCACACAAACTGTGGATAACCCTGTGCACAGGGCGGGGATCGATCCCCCCGCAGCCCAGGCCCCGCGCCCCTTACAGCCCCGGCTGAATTCTGTGCAGGATTTCCCACGTTGCCCACAATCGCTGTGCGCCCGCCTGTGGACAACCTTGGGATGAATGGCTGCGGCGCAGGCCCCACGGGCCCTGAGCCGGATCGATCAATCGCTGCTCAATCCATGGCGAAGCCGAGCTGGCGCCAGGCTTCATAGACAGTCACGGCGACCGTGTTGGACAGGTTCAGGCTGCGGCTATCCGGGCGCATCGGCAGGCGCAGACGCTGCTCCGGCGGCAGCGCGTTGCGCACATCTTCCGGCAGGCCGCGGCTTTCCGGGCCGAACAGGAAGGCGTCGCCACGCTGGTAGGCGACTTCGTGGAAGGCGTGGGAGCCCTTGGTGGTGAAGGCGAACAGCCGCGGGTGGCCGAGCTTCTCCAGGCATTCCTCCAGGCTCGCGTAGCGCTGCACCGGGGCGTATTCGTGATAATCCAGCCCGGCCCGGCGCAGGCGCTTGTCGTCCAGTTCGAAGCCCAGCGGCTCGATCAGGTGCAGGCTGCAGCCGGAATTGGCGCAGAGCCTGATAATGTTGCCGGTATTGGGTGGAATTTCCGGTTGGAAGAGGATGACGTGGAACATGCAGCGCTCCGGGCCTGAGGACGGCCGGCATTCTACTCCCGCGGCGGCGGATGTGCGGCCCCGGCCGTGGTTGCGGGTGTTCTCGGCGCTGGCCATCGGCGGGCTGATGATCGGCCTGATGCTCGGCCGCCTCACCGGGCCCACGCCGGGCGAGCCGCATCTGCTCGCCGTCCAGGCGCAGGATGGCGTCCTGCTGCTGCGCTTCGACCAGAACGCCAGGGTCGAGGCCGGGCAGATCGAGGGCGCCCTGGCGCTGCGCGTGCGGGCAGCGGGCGCGGCCGCCGAGGGCCAGATGCGCCTGGACGGCCAGCCCTTGCGCTGGCGCGTGGAAACCCGGGAGGGACAATTGTGGATAATCCTGCTCTCCACCCGCCACCTGGGCGGTAGCTGGGACAGCGAGGAGAAGGACGGGGACTGGGTGCTGCGGGTCCATCCGCAATTGCGCTGAGGGGACCGGCGGCCACCCTAGGGAAGAAAGAAGGGGATTCCCCGGCCTGCCTGAACCGAGGGCCCCGAAAGGGGCGGAGGCCGCATCGCGAACCTCCGGTGTAAAAAGGGGGTTTCCCCGGCCTGCCTGTACCAGGACCCCCGAACCGTTCACGCCTTCCACCGCATCGGGCCGCGGCGGCGCGCCTTGTGTAAAAGTGGGGTTTCCCCAGCCTGCCTGTACCGAGGCCCCCGAAATCGTTATTGGGACTATTGCAGGGGCTGTGCCAGTTTTGCCGACAGGTCGTATTTCCCACACGGCACAGCCATGCAGGCCAGTATTCATGGGGCTTTCAGCGCATTCCCCTGTGAGCATCCAGGCAGAAAAGACATGGCCGAAATGCCCGCACAGGCTGGCCGAGAAGGCGCCTTGCTAGTGCACGCGCACCAAATTTGAACGCGCAGCGATGCTCGCTCCTACGAAAAGAACAGCCAGCCGGTAATTGTAGGAGCGCGCCCTGCGCGCGAATCGCGGGCAGGGCCCGCTCCTACGTTGTTTTCTGGGTTCCCGCGTTCGCGGGAATGACGTCGGAAAACACGACTCTCGACCCATCATTCCCGCGAACGCGGGAACCCAATAGACGCGCGGAAGAAACGCCATCGCCCGTAGAAACGCCAGGCAAAAGAAAAGGCGCCCTTGGGCGCCTTTCTTCGCTACGACGGACCTTACTGGACCGAAGGAATCTCGCCGGAAGCCTGCAGGCGGGCGATTTCCTGGGCGTACAGGGCGTCGAAGTTCACCGGCGAGAGCATCAGCGCCGGGAACGAGCCGCGCACCACCAAGCTGTCCAGGGCTTCGCGGGCGTAGGGGAAGAGGATGTTCGGGCAGAAGGCGCCCAGGGTGTGGCTCATGCTGGAGGCGTCCAGGCCCTTGATCAGGAAGATGCCAGCCTGCTGCACTTCGACGATGAAGGCCACGTCGTCCTTGTTCTTCACGGTCACCGAAACGGTCAGCACCACTTCGTAGAAGTCGCCGTCGAGCTGCTTCTGGCGGGTGTTCAGGTCCATGCTGATCGCCGGCTGCCATTCCTGGCGGAAGATTTCCGGAGCCTTCGGCGCCTCGAAGGACAGGTCGCGGATGTAGATGCGCTGCAGGGAGAACTGCGGGCCGTTTTCTTGCTCGTTGGCGCCGTTGCTAGATTGCTCAGTCATTTCAGGACCTTCTTATGGCTCGTTTGCAGTAATAAGGGGATCACGCCGACAGCAGCGCATCCAGCTTGCCCGCGCGCTCCAGCGCGTAGAGATCGTCGCAGCCGCCGACGTGGGTGCTGCCGATCCAGATTTGCGGTACCGAGGTGCGGCCGGCCTTGCGGCTCATTTCGGCGCGCAGGTCGGGCTTGCCGTCCACGCCGATCTCCTCGTAGGCCACGCCCTTCTTGTCCAGCAGCGCCTTGGCGCGGATACAGTAGGGGCACCAGGCCGTGGTGTATATCAGAACCGCCTGCATCTCACTTCACCAGGGGCAGGTTGTCGCCGCGCCAGCTGCCGATGCCACCGCCCAGCTTGGCCACGTTGTAGCCGGCCTTCTTCAGCACGCCGCACCAGGTGCCCGAATGCTGGCCCATGGCGTCGACCACGATGATGGTCTTGGCCTTGTGCTTGTCCAGCTCGCTCATGCGGCTGTTCAGCTTGTCGGCGGGGATGTTCAGCGAACCGGAGATGTGGCCGCCGGAGAACTCCTTGCTCGGGCGGATGTCCAGTACGACACCCTGCTCGGCATTGACCAACGCGGTCAGCTCGCGGGTCGACAGCGCGCGGCCGGCCTTGTTCAGCTCGTGCAGCGCGAGCAGGACCAGGAGCACCACCAGGGCGCCGACCAGCAGGTAGTGATGGGTGGCGAATTCGATCAGACGGGGAAGGAACGACGACATGGCGCAAGGCATCCACAGGTAAAAATGCCGGCCAGTATACACGCGCCCTCCTGACGGCTGAACCCTGCGAATCATGGCGCCCGTCGCCCCCAGACGGTAAAATGCCGATCCTTTTCTGACCCCCGTTTTGGAAAGAGCCGCACCTATGACTGCATCGCCCAAACCCCTGGTCCTGATCATCCTGGACGGCTTCGGCCATAGCGACAGCCCCGAGTACAACGCCATCTTCGCCGCGAAGAAGCCGAACCTCGACCGCCTGCTGGCCACCCAGCCGCACGGCCTGATCTCCGGCTCGGGCATGGACGTGGGCCTGCCGGACGGGCAGATGGGCAACTCCGAGGTCG
This sequence comes from Pseudomonas sp. R3.Fl, assembly GCF_023516765.1. Classification (NCBI taxonomy): domain Bacteria; kingdom Pseudomonadati; phylum Pseudomonadota; class Gammaproteobacteria; order Pseudomonadales; family Pseudomonadaceae; genus Pseudomonas; species Pseudomonas sp. R3.Fl. The sequence goes on along the minus strand of NZ_JAMGSO010000001.1, from coordinate 4,088,834 downwards.
GCCACATGAACCTCGGTGCCGGGCGCGTCGTCTACCAGGACTTCACCCGCGTGACCAAGGCCATCCGCGACGGCGAGTTCTTCGACAACCCGGTGCTGACCGGCGCGGTGGACAAGGCGGTGGGCGCCGGCAAGGCCGTGCACATCCTCGGCCTGCTTTCCGACGGCGGCGTGCACAGCCACCAGGACCACCTGATCGCCATGGCCGAACTGGCCGCCCAGCGTGGCGCGCAGAAAATCTACCTGCACGCCTTCCTCGACGGCCGCGACACCCCGCCCAAGAGCGCCGAGCCGTCGCTGAAGCTGGTCGACGATGCCTTCGCCCGCATCGGCAAGGGCCGCACCGCCAGCATCATCGGCCGCTACTTCGCCATGGACCGCGACAACCGCTGGGACCGCGTCGAAGCCGCCTACAACCTGATCACCGAAGGCGCCGCCGAATTCACCGCCGACAACGCCGTGGCCGCGCTGCACGCCGCCTACGAGCGCGGCGAGAGCGACGAGTTCGTCAAGGCCACGCGCATCGGCGAGCAGGTGCGCGTGGAAGACGGCGACGCCGTGGTCTTCATGAACTTCCGCGCCGACCGCGCCCGCGAACTGTCGCGCGCCTTCGTCGAGCCGGGCTTCAAGGAATTCCCGCGCCAGCGCGAGCTGCACCTGGCCGAGTACGTGATGCTCACCCAGTACTCGGCGAACATCCCGGCGCCCAGCGCGTTCAAGCCCGAGTCGCTGGACAACGTCCTCGGCGAATACCTGGCCAAGAACGGCAAGACCCAGCTGCGCATCGCCGAGACCGAGAAATACGCCCACGTCACCTTCTTCTTCTCCGGCGGCCGCGAAGAGCCGTTCGAGGGCGAAGAACGCATCCTCATCCCCTCGCCGAAGGTCGCCACCTACGACCTGCAGCCGGAAATGAGCGCGCCGGAAGTCACCGACAGGATCGTCGACGCCATCGAAAACCAGCGCTACGACGTCATCGTGGTCAACTACGCCAACGGCGACATGGTCGGCCACACCGGCGTGTTCGAGGCCGCGGTCAAGGCCGTGGAATGCCTGGACACCTGCGTCGGACGCATCGCCGCGGCGCTGGACAAGGTCGGCGGCGAAGCCCTGATCACCGCCGACCACGGCAACGTCGAGCAGATGGAAGACGAGAGCACCGGCCAGGCGCACACCGCGCACACCTGCGAGCCGGTGCCCTTCATCTACGTCGGCAAGCGCAAGCTGAGCATCCGCGAAGGCGGCGTGCTGGCCGACGTGGCGCCGACCATGCTGACGCTGATGGGCCTGCCGGTGCCGGCCGAGATGACCGGCAAATCCATCGTCACCCTGGAGTGACCTTCGCGAGCTGCAGGCGGCGTGATGCTTTTCACTCGCCGCTTGCGGCTTGTAACGATTTTTTTATGCATACTAGGCCGATTCCGCCTCCAGGTGCCCGCCACCCCATGCATCGCGCCCTCTCCTCCCTGCTGCTGATCTGCCTGCTGAGCCCGCTGGCGGCCGTCGCCGACGATCGCGCCGACACCCAGAAGCAGATCGAGCGGACGCAGAAAGACATCGCCGAGCTGAAGAAGACCCTCAGCGGCATCCAGGAAGAGAAATCCGGGGTGCAGAAGCAGCTCAAGTCCACCGAGACGCAGATGGGCGACCTGGAGAAGCAGGTCAAGGCGCTGCAGGAGGAGCTGGAGAAGAGCGAAAAGGAGCTCCAGCGCCTGGACGAGGAGAAAAAAAAACTCCAGGGCGCGCGCCTTGAACAGCAAAGGCTGATCGGCATCCAGGCCCGCGCCGCGTACCAGAGCGGCCGCGAGGAATACCTCAAGCTGCTGCTGAACCAGGAACATCCCGAGAAGTTCAGCCGCACCCTCACCTACTACGACTACATCAACCGCGCGCGCCTGGAACAGCTCAACGCCTTCAACGAGACCCTGCGCCAGCTGGAAAACGTCGAGCGCGACATCACCACGCAGAAGAGCCAGCAACTGGCCCAGCAGCAGGACCTCGAGGCCCGCCGCCAGGAACTGGCCGAGGCGCGCAAGCAGCGCCAGGAAGCCCTGGCCAAGCTCAACAGCGACTACAGCGACAGCAACCGCAAGCTGCAGGACCGCCAGCAGGCCCAGGCCGAGCTGAACAAGGTGCTCAAGACCATCGAGGAAACCCTCGCCCGCCAGGCCCGCGAAGCCGAGGAAGCGCGCCAGCGCGCCCTGGCCGCCGAACGCGAGCGCGCCCGCCGCGAACGCGAGATGGCCAGCAGCGGCGGCAGCGCGAAGCCCAAGCCCCGCGCGGACTACAGCGGCCCGCTGGTGTCCAGCGGCGCCGGCTTCGGCGGCGCCTTCGACGCCACCCGCGGCAAGCTGCCCTGGCCGGTCAACGGCCGCATCCTGGCGCGCTTCGGCAGCCCGCGCGGCGACGACCCGCGCGCCACCTGGGACGGCGTGCTGATCGGCGCCAGCGCAGGCGCCACGGTACGCGCCGTGCATGGTGGGAGGGTGGTGTTCGCCGACTGGCTGCGCGGCGCGGGGCTACTGGTTATCCTCGACCACGGTGGTGGATACCTGAGCCTTTATGGTCATAATCAGAGTCTGCTGAAAGGCGCCGGGGATACGGTCAAGGCCGGGGATCCCATCGCTACCGTCGGCACCAGCGGCGGGCAGGAGACTCCGGCGGTGTATTTCGCCATTCGTCATCAGGGCCGCCCGACGGACCCCACTACCTGGTGTCGCACGCAAGGATAAGCAGCGGACACGCCTTAGGAGCCAAACATGTCGCATCGCTTCCGTCTCATCACCCTGGCCCTGCTGCTCGGTATCGGGGCGGCCCAGGCCGCCGAGACACCGCCCGCCGCGTCCGCTGCGGCCAGCGGCAAGGAGGCGCCGCTGCCGCTGGACGAACTGCGTACCTTCGCCGAGGTCCTGGACCGGGTGAAGGCCGCCTACGTCGAGCCGGTGGACGACAAGACCCTGCTGGAGAACGCCATCAAGGGCATGCTCAGCAACCTCGACCCGCACTCCGCCTACCTGGACCCGGAAGAGTTCGCCGAGCTGCAGGAAAGCACCAGCGGCGAGTTCGGCGGCCTGGGCATCGAGGTGGGCACCGAGGACGGCTTCATCAAGGTGGTCTCGCCGATCGACGACACCCCGGCGGCCGCGGCCGGCATCCAGCCCGGCGACCTGATCGTGCAGATCGACGGCAAGCCGACCAAGGGCCAGTCGATGAACGAGGCGGTGGACAGCATGCGCGGCAAGCCCGGCTCGTCCATCACCCTGACCATAGTGCGCGGCGGCGGCCGGCCGTTCGACGTCACCCTCAAGCGCGCCATCATCAAGGTCAAGAGCGTCAAGACCCAGCTGCTGGAGCCGAACTACGGCTACCTGCGCATCACCCAGTTCCAGGTCAACACCGGTGACGAGGTGGTCAAGGCCCTGGCGCAGCTGAAGAAGGACAACAAGGGCAAGCTCAAGGGCCTGGTCCTGGACCTGCGCAACAACCCCGGCGGCGTGCTGCAGTCCGCGGTGGAAGTGGCCGACGCCTTCCTCACCAAGGGCCTGATCGTCTACACCAAGGGCCGCATCGCCAACTCCGAGCTGCGCTTCTCCGCCGACCCGGCCGACCCCAGCGAGGGCGTGCAGCTGGTGGTGCTGATCAACGGCGGCACCGCCTCGGCGGCGGAAATCGTCTCCGGCGCCCTGCAGGACCAGAAACGCGCCATCCTCATGGGCACCGACAGCTTCGGCAAGGGCTCGGTGCAGACCGTGCTGCCGCTGAACAACGACCGCGCCCTGAAGCTGACCACCGCGCTCTACTACACCCCCAACGGCCGCTCCATCCAGGCCCAGGGCATCGTCCCGGACATCGAGGTGGAACGCGCCAAGGTGACCCGCGAGCAGAGCGACTTCGAAGGCTTCAAGGAAGCCGACCTGCAGGGCCACCTGGCCAACGGCAACGGCGGCAAGGACCGTCCGACGCAGTCGGGCAAGGCGCCCCAGGCCGCCCCGCAGGACAGCGACTTCCAGCTGAGCCAGGCCCTCAGCCTGCTGAAGGGGCTCAGCGTCAGCCGCGGCAACTGACCGGTGCGCCGGGCACGGCTGCTGTTCGGCCTGTGCCTGGCCGCCCTGTTCGGCCAGGCGCAGGCCAAGCCGCTGCTGAGCGTGGTGATCGACGACCTCGGGCAGAACCTGGCGCGCGACCGCCAGGTGTTCGAACTACCGGCCGCAGTGGCCCTGGCGATCATGCCGGACACCCCGCACGCCGCCGAACTGGCCCGCGAAGCCCACCAGCGCGGGCGCACCCTGATCCTGCACCTGCCGATGGACCCGGCCGGCGGCCCCTACGCCTGGCGCCCCGACCTGCCGCCGGCGGAACTCGCCCGCCGCCTGGATGCGGCGCTGGCCGCGGTGCCCTACGTGCAAGGCGTGAACAACCACGAAGGCAGCCGCATGACCGCCGACCGCGCCGGCATGGACCTGCTGATGGGCACCCTGCAGGAACGCCACCTGTTCTTCCTCGACAGCCGCACCAGCGCCGCCACCGTGGCCGCCGCCGAAGCGCAGAAGCGCGGCCTGGCCAGCCTGTCCCGCGACGTATTCCTCGACGACCAGCCGGATGAAGACAGCATCGCCCGCCAGTTGCAGAGCGGCGTGGCCCTGGCGCGCAAGCAGGGCTCGGCGCTGCTGATCGGCCACCCGCGCCCGGCCACCCTGCGGGTGCTGCTGCGCGAACTGCCGAAGCTGAAGGCGGCGGGCATCGAACTGGTGAAGCCCGACCTGCTGATCGCCGAACGCGGCAACCGCGCCATGGCGGCGCATGGCAAGGATGGCGTCTACCGCTAAACCCCCGCTCGCCGGCCGCGCCTCAGCGCTTTTCGTAGGATGGGTTGAGCGAAGCGATACCCATCACCATGCCCGGCCGAGCACCAGCCGTTGCAGGCGAGCATGGCTCGCTCCTACGAAGAGCACCCCGGTGCAGCCTGTAGGACAGCTTCGCCAACACCTGTAGGAGCGCGCCCTGCGCGCGAATCGCGGGCAGGGCCCGCTCCTACAATCGTGCATCCGCGGATAACCGCGAACGATTATCCGCCCTACAGATGCATCGCGGGCGCAGCAGCGGACTCCGTCCGCGATCCGGCCGACAGGCCGGCCTCAGAGGTAATTGTTGGTAACCTCATCCACATACCCCTCGGCCCTCATCTGATCCAGGGCCTTCTGCAGCCGCTCGACCACCTCGTCCGGGGTGTCCTTGTTCAGCGCCAGGTACAGCTGCGCCTCGTTGAAGCGCAGCACCGTCTGCAGACCGCTGACGCCCTCCTGCTTGGCCAGGTAGCGGCCCACCGGGTCGGTGGTGGCCCAGAGGTCGATCTGCCCGGTCATCAGCTTCTTCACGTTCTCCTGGTCACGCAGGGCGTTGATCACCGGGATGCCCTGGCTCTCCAGCGCCTGGCTGACGGCGTCATTCTTGTAGGCGCCGAGCTTGTACTTGCCGGCCTCCTTGACGTCCTTCAGCGCGGTGATCTTGCTGCCCGGCGGGGCCAGCACCACCCAGCCGGTCTTCGCCAGCGGGCCCACCCACTTGAACAGCGGCACCCGCTCGGGGGTGTAGGTGGTGGAGAACAGGCCGTAGCCGGCGCGGTCCAGGGTCAGCTTGTACAGCCGGTCCCAGGGGAAGCGCAGGCTCAGGGTGTAGCCGATGCCGGCGCGCTTGAACATCTCGCGGACGATGTCCGCGCTGATGCCGTCGATGCCTTCGTCGCGGGCGAAGTTCTTGTCGTCCACCGCCATGTTGAACGGCGGGAAGTTCTCCGTCAGCAGCACCACCTTGTAGTCGGCGGGCAAGTCGGCGCGGGCCGTGGCGGCCCCCAGCAGCAGGCCGATGAACAGCCCGCAGGTCTTGAGTTTCAGCATGGTCATACCGCTCGCTTGGTTATCGTTATGGCTAGCGGCATCCCTGCATCGTGGACGCGATTCCCGTCCTGTACACCATCCCTGGCACAGCTCCGGCCGTGGCCGGCAACGCAGCGCGGCGCCGCTCCCCTCGAGCGGCGCCGGCGGATCACAGGTAGCTGTTCAGTACATCGTCGACGAAGCCTTCGGCGCGCATCTTGTCCAGCGCGGCCTGCAGCTTCTGCACCACTTCGTCGGGGGTTTCCTTGTTCAGCGCCAGGTACAACTGGTCGCTGTTGAAGCGCAGCACCGTCTTCAGGCCGCTGACGCCGACCTGCTTGGCCAGGTAGCGCCCGGCCGGGTCGCCGCTGGCCCAGAGATCGATCTCGCCCTTCTGCAGCTTGCCGGCGTTCTCCTGGTCGCGCAGCACCAGCGCCGGCTCGAAGCCGTGATCGGCGAGGTACTCGGCCATGGCGTCGCCCTTGTAGGCGCCCACCCGGTACTTCTTCGCCTCGTCCAGGCTCTTCAGGGCGATGGGGCTGTCGCCGCGGGCCAGCAGCACCCAGTCGTCCGGGCCGATGGGGCCGACCCACTTGAAGGCGCTTTCCCGCTCTGGCAGCCGCGCGGTGACGAAGACGCCGTAGTCCGGCTTCTCCAGCGCCAGCTTGTAGATGCGCTCCCAGGGGAAGCGCAGGGTCATGCTGTATTTGATGCCAGCGCGCTTGTACATCTCCCGGACGATGTCCACGGCGATGCCGTCGATGTTGTCTTCCTGGGCGAAGTTCTTGCCGTTGATGGCCATGTTGTAGGGTGGGAAGTTCTCCGTCAGCAGGACCATGCTGTAGTCTGGAGAAATTTCCGCATGCGCTGTGCCAGCCAACAGCAAGGAGCTGGCCAGCAGGAGGCGTTTCAGCATCGCAGAACATTCCTGGTTGTAAGCGAAGGCGCAGAGCTTACCGCAAGTTTGCCATCATTCGGCCTTGCATCTTTCAGACCGTGTCACGCCTTGTAGGAAACATCGCCAGAAAGCACAAGGCCCGGCCGCCATGAGCGGGCCGGGCCCTGTCGCAAGCTGCACGCCGGCAGTGCGGCGCGCCCTTCAGCGCACCACGATGCCGCGGCTGGCCAGGTAGGCCTTGGCCTCCGGCACGCTGTACTCGCCGAAGTGGAAGATGCTCGCCGCCAGCACCGCGTCGGCCTTGCCTTCGAGGATGCCGGCCGCCAGGTGCTCCAGGTTGCCGACGCCGCCGGAAGCGATCACCGGCACGTTCACCGCCTCGCTGATGGCGCGGGTCACGCCCAGGTCGTAGCCGCTCTTCACGCCGTCCTGGTCCATGCTGGTCAGGAGGATTTCGCCGGCGCCCAGGCCTTCCATCTTTTTCGCCCACTCCACCGCGTCCAGCCCGGTGGGCTTGCGTCCGCCGTGGGTGAAGATTTCCCAGCGCGGGGTTTCGCCCGGCGCCGAGACCTTCTTGGCGTCGATGGCGACCACGATGCACTGCGAGCCGAAGCGCGCGGCGGCTTCGCCGACGAACTCCGGGGTGAACACCGCGGCGGTGTTGATCGAGACCTTGTCCGCGCCGGCGTTGAGCAGGTTGCGGATGTCCTGCACGGTGCGCACGCCGCCGCCGACGGTCAGCGGTATGAACACCTGGCTGGCCATGCGCTCGACGGTGTGCAGCGTGGTGTCGCGGCCATCGACGCTGGCGGTGATGTCGAGGAAGGTGATCTCGTCGGCGCCCTGCTCGTCGTAGCGGCGGGCGATCTCCACCGGGTCGCCGGCGTCGCGGATGTTCTCGAACTTGACGCCCTTGACCACGCGGCCGTTGTCCACGTCGAGGCAGGGGATGATGCGCTTAGCGAGGGCCATTCTGGTGTCTCCCAATCTTGAAATTCGCGGGAGGCTGAAGGCTGGAGGCTGAACGAAAAAGCGACTCGGTCACGTCCAGCCTTCAGCCTCCCGCGCTTTTATTCGTCTTTTGCCTGCCGATCGCAAAGCGCCTGCGCCTCGGCGACATCGAGGGTGCCCTCGTAGATCGCCCGGCCGGTGATGGCGCCGATGATGCCCGGGGTGCGCGCATCCAGCAGTTTCTGGATGTCGCCCAGGTTGTGGATGCCGCCGGAGGCGATCACCGGGATGCGCGTGGCGTTGGCCAGGGCGGCGGTGGCTTCGACGTTGCAGCCCTGCATCATGCCGTCCTTGGAGATGTCGGTGTAGACGATGGCGGAGACGCCGTCGGCCTCGAAGCGCTTGGCCAGGTCGATCACCTGCACCTCGCTGACCTCGGCCCAGCCGTCGGTGGCGACGAAACCGTCCTTCGCGTCCAGGCCGACTATCACCTTGCCGGGGAAGGCGCGGCAGGCTTCGCCGACGAATTCCGGCTGCTTCACCGCCTTGGTGCCGATGATCACGTAGCTGACGCCGGCGCGCACGTAGTGCTCGATGGTCTCCAGCGAGCGGATGCCGCCGCCGATCTGGATCGGCAGGTTCGGGTAGCGCCTGGCGATGGCGGTGACCACCTCGCCGTTCACCGGCTTGCCTTCGAAGGCGCCGTTGAGGTCTACCAGGTGCAGGCGGCGGCAGCCACCGTCCACCCATTTGGCGGCCATGGCCACCGGGTCGTCGGAGAAGACCGTGGCGTCTTCCATCAGGCCCTGGCGCAGGCGCACGCAGGCGCCGTCCTTCAGATCGATTGCGGGGATGATCAGCATCGGTTGAACCTGCTCGAATCCAAGTCGTGAATGGGGTCGGGTCAGCTCTTCTCGAGCGCCCACAAGTCGCTTTCGATGCTTTCGAACCTGTCTTTCAGGTGCGCCTGCACATCGAGAATCGCCTTGTTGTAGAACAGCGGGCCGAACTCGCGCATGAAGAAGTCCAGCACTTCCTCGGCCTCGAAGCCGCCCAGGTCCAGCTCGAAGCGCTCCTCGAGGAAGCGCTGGATGGCCCGCGCCGCGCTCTGGCGCTGCGCGCCATCGAGCTCGAGGATGGCGGGTTTGTCCTTCTGCCGGGCCATGGGCTTACCAGCGGCCGTCCCAGGCGGCGAAGTTCTGCAGCAGCTGCAGGCCGTGGGTGTGGCTCTTCTCCGGGTGGAACTGCACGGCGAAGCGCGGGCCCTCGGCCAGCGCGGCGGCGAAGTCGCGGCCATAGTGGCCGCGGCCGGCGACCTGGCGCGGGTTGCCCGCCTCGATGTAGTAGCTGTGCACGAAGTAGAAGCGCGCCTCGTCGGGGATCTCGTGCCACAGCGGGTGGTCGAGACTCTGTTTGACCTGGTTCCAGCCCATGTGCGGCACCTTCAGGTGCTCGCCGTCCTCGTACAGGTCCTTGCCGAAGAAGCGCACCTGGCCGGGGAACAGGCCGATGCAGTCGACGCCGCCGTTCTCCTCGCTGTGCTCCAGCAGCGCCTGCATGCCGACGCAGATGCCGAGGAAGGGGCGGTCCTGGCTGACTTCACGCACCAGTTCGTCGAAGCCCAGGCGCCTGATCTCGGCCATGCAGTCGCGGATGGCGCCCACGCCGGGGAACACCACGCGGTCGGCCTCGCGGATCACCGCGGCGTCGCTGGTCACCAGCACGCGGCCGGCGCCCACGCGCTCCAGCGCCTTGGACACCGAGTGCAGGTTGCCCATGCCGTAGTCGATGACGGCGACCGTCTGCATTACAGGCACCCCTTGGTCGACGGCATCTGCCCGGCCATGCGCTCGTCCAGCTCGATGGCCATGCGCAGGGCGCGGCCGAAGGCCTTGAACACCGTCTCGATCTGGTGGTGGGTGTTGTGTCCGCGCAGGTTGTCGATGTGCAGGGTCACCTGGGCGTGGTTGACGAAGCCCTGGAAGAACTCCATGAACAGGTCGACGTCGAAGCCGCCGACGCTGGCGCGGGTGAAAGGCACGTGCATCTGCAGGCCGGGGCGGCCGGAGAAGTCGATCACCACGCGCGACAGCGCCTCGTCCAGCGGCACGTAGGCATGGCCGTAGCGGCGGATGCCCTTCTTGTCGCCGATGGCCTTGGCGAAGGCCTGGCCGAGGGTGATGCCGATGTCTTCGACGGTGTGGTGGTCGTCGATGTGCAGGTCGCCCTTGCACTCGATGTCCAGGTCGATCAGGCCATGGCGGGCGATCTGGTCCATCATGTGCTCGAGGAAGGGCACCCCGGTATCGAAGCGGGCCTTGCCCGTGCCATCCAGGTCGATGGACACCTTGATCTGGGTTTCCAGGGTGTCGCGCGCGACGGTTGCCTTGCGTTCGGCCATCACCAGCTCCACAGCTAACACTGCACTTAATTATAAGAGGGCCCGCATTATAGGCGCGGCGGGCCCCGCAGGGCTACGGGCGACGGTCGGCGGCGCTGGCCGCGGGGCGCCGCTTGTCCGTAAACTGCTCATCCCCGCCGAGGATGCCGCCATGCCCGTGATCGTCGAACACCTTGCCCAGCCCTCCGCCCAGGACCGCCTGGACCTGGCCCGGCTCTACGCCGAGGCGCCGGCCTGGCTGCTCGCACCCTTCGCCGACGGCGAGGCCCTGGTGGACGCCGCGCTGGCCGCGGGCACGCTGCTGACCGGGCGCTTCAACGACCGCCTGCTGGGCGCCGCCTGGCTGCAGCGCGATGCCGACGCCTGGCGCCTCTCGCGCCTGTGCGTGCGCCGCGTCACCCGTGGCCGCGGCGTGGCCCGCCGGCTGCTGGAGGAAGCCCAGCGCCAGGCGGTGCTCGCCGGCTGCCCGCTGCGCCTGCAGGCCCCGGCCGGGCAGGCGGAAGCGGCCGAACTGGCCGAACGCCTCGGCCTGGCCCTGGAGCCGGCCTGAGCCCTGCCAGCCCGGGACGCAGCGCATGACCACGAGGAGCACGCATGCCTTTCGAAGAACGTGAACGCGCGGCGCTGCTCGCGCTCAAGGGCGTCGGCCCGACGATCCTGCAACGCCTGGAACAGATGGGCCTGGACAGCTTCGGCAAGCTGCGCGAAAGCGATGCGCAGAGCATTCTCAGCGCCGGCGCCGCACTGACCGGCAGCAGTTGCTGGAAGAACAGCCCGCAGGCCCGCGCCGCCATCGCCGCAGTGCTGCACAGAGCCAGCGAGGACGCATGAACGACATCGACATCCTGGTCATAGGCGCCGGCGCGGTCGGCCTGGCCTGCGCCGCGCGCCTGGCCGCCGCTGGGCGCAGCGTGCTGATCGTCGAAGCCGAGCGACTGATCGGCAGCCACACCTCCAGCCGCAACTCCGAGGTCATCCACGCCGCCCTCTACTACCCGCCCGGCTCGCTCAAGGCCGAACTCTGCCTGGAAGGCCGCGAGCGCCTGTACGCCTGGTGCGCCAGCCACGACGTGCCGCACAGCCGCATCGGCAAGCTGCTGGTGGCCGTGGAAGACGCCGAATTGGGCAAGCTGGAAGCCCTCGCCGCCAATGCCGAAGCCAGCGGCGTACATGACCTGCAGCCGCTGGACGCCACCCAGCTGCATGCGCTGGAGCCGGCGGTGCGCGGCGTGGCCGCCCTGCTCTCGCCGAGCACCGGGATCATCGACAGCCATGCCTACATGCTGTCGCTGCAGCACGCCGCGCAAATCCAGGGCGCACAGCTGGTGCTGGACACCCGCATCGACAGCCTGCGCCGAGCCGCCGACGGCTGGGTCGCCGAAGGCGTCAGCGTCGGCGAGCCGTTCAGCATCCAGGCCGAACAGGTGATCAACGCCGGCGGCCTGTTCGCCCAGCAACTGGCCGCCCGCACCGAAGGCCTGGAAGGCGTGCCGCCGCTGCACCTGTGCCAGGGCCGCTACTTCACCTACAGCGGCCGCTCGCCGTTCAGCCACCTGATCTACCCGATGCCCGAGGCCAACACCGCCGGCCTGGGCGTGCACGCCACCCTCGACCTCGGCGGCCAGCTGCGCTTCGGCCCGGACGTGCGTTACCTGGAAACCATCGACTATCTGGTCGACGAAGCGCTGCGCGAGCCCTTCGCCCAGGCCATCCGCCGCTACTTCCCGGGCCTGGACGCCGAACGTCTGCAGGCCGGCTACGCCGGGATTCGTCCTAAACTGAGCGGCGCCGGGGAACCCGCCTCCGACTTCGTCATCCAAACCGCCGTGGACCACGGCCTGCCGGGCCTGGTCAACCTGTTCGGGATCGAGTCGCCGGGGCTCACCGCCAGCCTGGCCATCGCCGAACGCGTCGCCGCCGCCTGCTGAAGCGGGCGGGCGCATTGATATACTCCCGCCAATTCACCCGCCGCCAGAACAAGGACCCGTCCATGAAAGCGTTCGGCAAGATCCTGGGCATAGCCGTCCTCGCCCTGCTGCTACTGGTAGTCGCCGCCGGCTTCATCCTCACCCATTTCTTCGACCCCAACGACTACAAGGACGAGATCCGCCAGCTCGCCCGCGACAAGGCCAACCTGGAGCTGGACCTGCGCGGCGACATCGGCTGGAGCCTGTTCCCCTGGCTCGGCCTGGAGCTGCACGACACCAGCGTGGCCAGCGTGCGCAGCCCGGACAAGCCGTTCGCCGACCTGCAGTTGCTCGGCCTGTCGGTGCGGGTGCTGCCGCTGCTGCGCCGCGAGGTGCAGATGAGCGACATCCGCGTGCAGGGCCTGACCCTCACGCTGAACCGCGACAAGGCCGGCAAGGGCAACTGGGAAGACATCGGCAAGCCGGCCCAGCCCGCCGGCGCCACCCCCGCCACGCCGGCCGGCCAGGCCAGCGCGCCCGCCGAAGCGCCCAAGGCGCCGGCCGAGAGCGCTTCCACGCCGATGAAGCTGGACATCGACAGCCTCAACGTCAGCGGCGCGCGCATCGACTACAGCGACGAGCAGAGCGGCAAGCAGTACACCGTCGAAGGCCTGGACCTGAACACCGGCGCCATCCGCGAAGGCAGCAGCATCCCCTTCAAGCTCAACGCCTACCTGGGCACCAACCAGCCGGTGACCCGCGCCAAGACCGAGCTGACCGGCAACCTGCGCTTCGACCGCGCGCTCAAGCGCTACCAGTTGGAAGACGCCAAGCTCTCCGGCGAACTGGCCGGCGACCAGTTGCAGGGCCGCACCGCGACCTTCTCCGCCCAGGGCCAGCTGCTGCTCGACCAGGCCGCGCAGGTCGCCGAATGGAACGGCCTGAAGCTGTCGATCAACCAGCTGCGCGCCCTCGGCGAGCTGAAGGCGCGCAACCTCGACAAGGAGCTGCAGTTCACCGGCGGCCTGTCCATCGCCCCGTTCAACCTGCGCGAATTCCTCGAAGGCCTCGGCCAGAAGCTGCCGGAAATGGCCGACGGCAACACCCTGACCAAGCTGGAACTGGCCGCGCGCCTGGACGGCAGCCGCAACGCCGTCAACCTCAGCGATATCCAGCTCAAGCTCGACGACAGCAGCTTCAGCGGCAGCCTGGGCCTGGCCGACATCGCCAAGCAGGCCGTGCGCGCCCAGCTCAGCGGCGACAAGCTGAACCTCGACCGCTACCTGCCGGCCAAGGCCGCCAAAGGCGCCGAGGCGGCCAGCGCCAGCCGCAAGGCGGAAGTCGACGCCACCGTCGCCAGCGCCACCGGCAAGGGCGACAGCCCGCTGCCCAACGCCCCCACCCAGCAGGCCTGGAGCGACGCACCGCTGCTGCCGCTGGCCAAGCTGCGCACGCTGGACCTGGACCTCAACCTGAACCTCGGCCAGCTCACCCTCGACAAGCTGCCGATCGAGAACGCCGTGCTCAAGCTGCGCGGGCAGAACGGCCAGTTCAGCCTCGACGACATGCGCGGCGAACTCTACGACGGCCGCTTCAACGCCAAGGCCAGCCTCGACGTGCGCCAGGACGTGGCGCTGCTGGCGGCGCAGAAGCACATCGAAGGCGTGCCGGTGGAGAAACTCCTCCAGGCCCAGGGCCAGAAGCCGCCGGTCACCGGCCTGCTGAACCTGGACGCGGACATCACCACCCAGGGCAACAGCCAGAAGGCCTGGATCGACAACCTCAACGGCAAGGCCAACTTCAAGCTGAGCAAGGGCGTGCTGCTCAACGCCAACCTGGAAGAGCAACTGTGCCGCGGCATCGCCACCCTCAACCGGAAGAGCCTGAGCGCCGAGCACGGCGGCAAGGACACGCCCTTCCGCGAGCTCAACGGCAGCCTGACCTTCCACAACGGCGTGGCCAGCAACCCCGACCTGCGCGTCGCGGTGCCCGGCCTGACGGTAAAGGGCGACGGCGACCTCGACCTGCGCGTACTGGGCATGGACTACCGCGTCGGCGTGATCATCGAAGGCGACAAGAGCGACATGCCCGACCCGGCCTGCGAGGTGAACAAGCGCTACGTCGGCATCGAATGGCCGCTGCGCTGCCGCGGCCCGCTGGAACTGGGCGCCAAGGCCTGCCGCCTGGACCAGGACGGCATCGGCCGCATCGCCGGGCAACTGGCCGGGCAGCGCCTGAACGAGAAACTCGAAGAGAAATTCGGCGACAAGGTCAGCCCCGACCTGAAGGACGCCCTGAAGAACCTGCTGAAGAAGAAATGACCCCCGAACGCTTCAATACCGCGGTCCTCGACTGGTACGACCGCCACGGCCGCCACGACCTGCCCTGGCAGCGCGACATCAACCCCTACCGGGTGTGGGTGTCGGAAATCATGCTGCAGCAGACCCAGGTGAGCACCGTGCTGGGCTACTTCGACCGCTTCATGGCGGCGCTGCCCACGGTGGCCGACCTGGCCGCAGCGCCCGAGGACGAAGTCCTGCACCTGTGGACCGGGCTGGGCTACTACACCCGCGCGCGCAACCTGCAGAAGACCGCCAGGCTGGTGATGGAGCGCCACGCCGGCGAATTCCCCCGCGACGTTGAGCAGCTCACCGAGCTGCCCGGCATCGGCCGCTCCACCGCCGGGGCCATCGCCAGCATTTCCATGGGCCTGCGCGCGCCCATCCTCGACGGCAACGTCAAGCGCGTGCTGGCCCGCTACCTGGCCTGCGACGGCTACCCGGGCGAGCCCAGGGTGGCGAAACAGCTGTGGGAAGCGGCGGAACGCTTCACCCCGCACGCGCGGGTCAACCACTACACCCAGGCGATGATGGACCTGGGCGCCACCCTCTGCACCCGCAGCAAGCCCAGCTGCCTGCTGTGCCCATTGAGCGAGGGCTGCCGCGCCCACCTGCTCGGCCGCGAAAGCGCCTACCCGGTGCCCAAGCCGCGCAAGGAACTGCCGCAGCGGCGCACGCTGATGCCAATCCTGGCCAACCGCGAAGGCGCCATCCTGCTCTACCGCCGCCCGTCCACCGGCCTGTGGGGCGGCCTGTGGAGCTTCCCGGAACTGGACGACCTCGCCCAACTCGACCCGCTCGCCGCGCAGCACGCCCTGCGCCTGGGGCAGCGCCACGAACTGCCCGGTCTGACCCATACCTTCAGCCACTTCCAGCTGGCCATCGAGCCCTGGCTGGTGCGCGTGGAAGACGCAGCCGGCGGCGTGGCCGAGGGCGACTGGCTCTGGTATAACCTGGCCACCCCGCCGCGGCTCGGTCTCGCGGCCCCGGTCAAGAAGCTGCTCAAGCGGGCAGCCGACGCGTTGAATGCAGGAGAGATGACATGAGCCGAATGGTGATGTGCCGCAAGTACAAAGAAGAGCTGCCCGGCCTCGATCGCCCGCCCTACCCCGGCGCCAAGGGCCAGGACATCTACGAGCACGTGTCGAGGCAGGCCTGGGACGAGTGGCAGAAGCACCAGACCATGCTGATCAACGAGCGCAGGCTGAACATGATGAACGCCGAGGACCGCAAGTTCCTCCAGGGCGAGATGGACAAGTTCCTCTCCGGCGAGGAATACGCCCAGGCCGACGGCTACGTCCCGCCGAGCGCGTAAGCTCCGGTATTAACTGAAAATTTTTTCGCAGCACGCTTGACACCCCTTCGGAAAACCCTTTTAATGCGCGCCACGTTGCCCAGGTAGCTCAGTTGGTAGAGCAGGGGATTGAAAATCCCCGTGTCGGCGGTTCGATTCCGTCCCTGGGCACCACATACTAGTCCCGAGAGTTCTCTAGCAGTCTCGGAACCCTAAGAAAACCGGCCTCTGAGCCGGTTTTTTTGTTTCTACCGATCCCAAGCGATCCCTTGTAAGCCCAAAACTTTGTGAGTAGATTCGTGAGTAGACGCAGTTCGGTCATGAATTTCTACTCACACCCGGATGCCTATCCGGCGCCCGGCGTGGCTTTCCGGGGATATCCGTGCCTCTCACCGACTCCGCAGCCCGTACCGCCAAGCCCCGCGAGAAGCTTTACCGCCTCTCCGACACCCTGGGCCTGAGCCTCGAAATCACCCCCACCAGCAGCAAGCTCTGGCGCTTCCGGTACCGCTTCGCCGGCAAGCCGAAAATGATCAGCCTGGGCGCCTATCCTGCCGTCACACTCGCCAGAGCCCGAGAATTGCGCGACGTTGCACGATCACAGGTTGCCGCTGGGGTAGATCCATCTAAGCACAAACAGGCCGAGAAACGCGCCAGAGAGGCCGAGGCGTACACATTCGAGAAACTGGCCAACGAGTGGTACGCCTACAGCGCCCCTCGATGGGCAGACGCCACCGCCTACAAGGCCCGCCTGTACCTGGACAACGACATCATCCCTGGCATCGGCAAGCGGCCGGTGGCCGAAATCACCAGGCCCGATCTGGTGGAACTAGTGCGCAAGGTCGAAGCCCGGGGAACCCTGAACGCCGCCGGCAAGATCCGGCAGTGGCTCAACCAGATATTCCGCTTCGGCCTGGCCAAGGGGGTGGCCACCACCAACCCGGCCACCGACCTCGACGTGGTGGCTGCGCACGCGCCCCAGGTGAAGCACCACCCTCACGTCCCGCTGTCGGAGCTCCCCGAACTGCTGGAGAGGCTGGCCGGGGCCAGGTGCGACCAGCCCACCAAGATAGCCATTCACCTGCTGGTGCTGACCGGAGTGCGCCCTGGCGAGCTGCGCCAGGCACCTTGGAATGAGTTCGATCTGGACGCCGCCACCTGGACCATCCCAGCGGCCAGGATGAAGGCCAGGCGCCCGCACATCGTCCCGCTACCCACCCAGGCCGTGGACCTGCTGCGCGACCTGCAGAAGATCACCGGCCGGTATGACCTCGCCTTTGCCGGCAAGGCAAACCCCGGTCGCCCGCTGAGCGAGAACACTATCAACAAGGCGCTCAGGATCATCGGCTACGAGGGGCGGCAGACAGGCCATGGCTTCCGGCACCTGATCAGCACTGAGCTGAACAGCCGCGGCTACAACCGCGATTGGATCGAGCGCCAGCTAGCCCATGGCGACAAGGACGAGATCCGCGACACCTACAACCACGCCCACTACCTCGAGCAGCGCCGGGGAATGATGCAGGCTTGGGCGAACGAGATCGACGCGCTAGGCGCCGGAACGAATGTGGTGAGTTTTAATCACCAGGGGAGGGGTTGATTTGTTAGTGAAAGTTAAAGGCTTTTACGCCAAAGAGATAACCATATTCTCAGCAGGAGTCGTTTCAGGAATGGCCATAATTCTTCTTTATGTGTGGTTAATCAGGAACGGCCTTGAGAAATACGGATGGTTCTTTGCTGCAACAATGGCCGGGATTCTTTCAACGCTACTAGGAGTAAGCAGAGTCCTGCGCGATGCAACAACATTTGAAAAAGGCAGTCAAACATCGAAGCAAATTGAGGAAGATCAATCTATACATGATAAAGCCAGAAACCAGACAGCAAGCACGAATACCGTTGAAAGTCCGGCCCCTGATATCTCTTCACCGGTTACTCTGATTTTCCCTTACGCTACAAAAGCACTGGAAGCCGCTCGCAACGCAGCTATTAGGTACTGGGTTGAATATGATCCAGAAAATCAACCCCTGCAGAAAAATGTAACGTCATTTATATCTGAACAAGGTATTCCTAGCAGGCAGGCACAAGAATTAGCTAACGCCATCAAACCTGACACATTAAAGGGTAGTGACACAACGGCATGACATATCGACGTGTCGTTATGTCAGATATTTTCGTCACTATTTGCGCGCATCTAAGTTTCGGCCATCGCTCCCAACCAGCCCCAAGGAGGCTAAAGCGATGGCAGACAAAGCAACTCAGCCCCAGCGCTTCATCCGCATCAAAGAAGTGCTCTCCATCACCTCGCTCAGCAAGTCCGATCTGTATCGCCGGATCGCTGCTGGCACCTTCCCCGCTCAGATCAATCTCGGCCCGATGACCGTCGTATGGGCCGAAGAAGAAGTTCGTGCCTGGATGGATTCCCGCATCGCTGAAGCTCGCGGGGTGGCCGCCTAATGGACAAAAAAAAGGCCGACCAACAGGCCAGCCCTCAAAATTCGCAACGTAATACTATCACAGTCGCCAACGCTCCAACCAAGCTGAGCCGCGTGCTCGCCTTCCTGGTGGCCGGCGGCTCCCTCAATCGCTTCGAGGCCGAGCGCATCGGCGACCACTGCCTCAACTCCACCATCAGCGCCCTGGCCCACAACTGGGGCATCGAGTTCCAGCGCCAGCCTGAGCGCGTGCCCACCCGCTGGGGCAAGGACTGCGACGTCATCCGTTACAGCATCCCCGCATCCCAGCTCAAGCGTGCCCAGCGTGCGCTGGCGATGATGGCCATCAACCGGAGGGCTGCCGCATGACTCTTGCGCTCAGCCCTTCCTCCCGCTATTGTGAGGTCGTCACGGTAAATCCCGTGACCGACCTTGGCCGGTCGTTCAACTTGGCGCGCAGGCGCCCCATTCCGTTGCAGGCGCTTTTTTTGCGTCTGCACATTCGTGTTATGGCGGCTGTGCGTGGGACACCTTCGGGTGTGCCGGGTGCCAAGTTCCCGGTCGGCCAACCCGCGTACAGCTGCCTCCCTAACTCGCTTGGCCGCGAGCGGTGGCAGCTCCACATCAAACTTGGAGCTTCGCCCATGACCAGCCGTAATCCGTCTAAAGCACGCGCCGCCGCCCATCGGGCCATGGCCCTTGCCGCCCTCCGCAGCAATTCCTCCCTCGCTGTTCGACTCAACCGCTACAACCACCACCGCGCTATCCAGCGCGCCCTTGAAGCCCAGCCCAACGCCTGCGATTGGCTGGAGAACCTGGAAGGGGATGCCTGGGCCGATGCCTGCGAAGAGATTGCCGCCGCTCTGAAAGCCCGCGCCCTGAATGCGCAAGGGGGTGCGCAATGAGCACCATTGAAAGCATCGCCGACGACGGCATTGAGCATGCCCGCTATTGCACCGAACAGGCACGCTGGCTGAATGCCTTGGCTGCTTCGATCTGCGATGCCCTTGAGGGCGGAAAGGCCAGGCCGGAAATCCGGGAAGAGCGCGCCAAAGAACTGGCCAGCCTGATCAGCTACCTGGCGCATGACCTCACCCACTACTCGGAGCGCCGCGCCTCCGAAATGGAGAAGGAGCTTGCCGCCGCGCAAGCTCAAGGAGGTGCGGAATGAGCGCAGTGAACTGGAGCGACCTGCTCGACAGCGTGCGTGATTTCGAGCGCCTGCCCGATGACAAGAAAGAGCGCGCGAACGAGGCCGCGGACCATTACATCGGCCAACTGGCGGCTGGCATCTCTGGCATTGGCAATCTCCTGGCCTGTACCGCCTCCAACGGCAAAACCGGCCTGGACGATGAGACGGCTACCGATATCGGCTGGATGCTGAAGAACATCGGCGATTTGATTGTCAGGCTCAGTGATATCGCGGTAGCGACGAAGCCCGAGGCCGGCCAAGGCGGTGGAAATGGCCCGAACGCTGGCTAAATCGAAAGGCCGCCGGGAGTCTGGAAACTTCGCTGCCCTGCCCCACGTTGTGATGGACAGCGAAGATTTCCGGTCTCTTTCGGGTGGCGCGCTCAAGGTACTGCTGGGCTTGCTCCGGCAGTACCGCGGATCGAACAACGGCGACCTCAGCGCCACCTTCGCTAGCGCTAGCGAATGGGGTATCGGCAGCAAGGCCACCCTCGCCAAGGCCCTGGAAGAGCTCCAGGAGCGCGATCTGATCGTGCGCACCCGGGAAGGCAGGTTCATCAAGCCTGGTGGCTGCTGCGCGCTGTACGCGATCACCTGGCGTCCTATCGACCCGTGCGAAGGAAAGATTGAGGTATCGCCGACCACCACCCCGCCGCGCAAATTCAGCCTCGAAAGAGCAAAACACCCGGTACAGAAACTGTACCGACAGGGTACAGAAACTGTACCCATGGAGGCCTGACGGACCATGAAAAACACGCTCATGGGTACAGAAACTGTACCGATGGAGGGGTTTCACTTGGTACAGAAACTGTACTCCTTCTTAGATATACCAGGGCGTAGCCCTGGCCATCTCCAATCTACTGCCCTTGGAAATGGCTCCAAAGAGGGCTCAGAAGTGCGCGCGCCCCCCACGGTGCGCAAATTTGGGCGCCAATTCTGCTGGCTGGAAGAGTTAGCAAACGCCAGATCTGGGGCTAGCCCACTGGTGGCGTTTGAAACGCGGGCAGTGAAGCGTCCGCAGGGAGCGGCCCAGTGTGGCGATTTGGTCTCAGTGAGGCGTTTTCGCCACAGTTGGGCGAAGCAGGCCAACCGGCCGCCAGTCGTTCCAAAGATCCGCATTTCAAATGCTACCCTTCCGAACTGCCGTTTCAAACGGAACTTGGAACCCAGTGCTAACCGGCTGGGTTTCTTCCGGGTTTCCGCCCCGGATTGGAAAGTGTGCAGATCCTCACCTTTTCCTAAAGGTCGGAATCCCGGCTTTAGAGGAAGTAAGCTTGATCCTCATTCAGGAGAGAAAACCGCTCCACAACGCCGCCGCCAGCGCGCCTTGCCCTCGCTTCCTTTTGAAAGGGAAGCGAGCCCAGTTCCTTCCAGAACGAAACGTGTACGCCTGGTGACGATGGCTGATACCGGAAAATCCGGCGTCAAAAGTGACCCCACCTCACCTTTAAATCCCTCTGATCAGAGGGATTTAAATCCCCGGGATTCCGGGTATCTCGATCTGTTCAATGCTCGCCCACAATACCGTTCGTCGGATGAATCCAGGCTCTGAAACGGTACGGGACAGTACGGGACAAACACCAAAAACCACCAGTAGATCAGGGGATTGGCGCGCGCGTAGATTGGTTGCCATAGCCTCATGCTTGGCGCTGGGGCTCCGTCATGCTTGGCGCTGGCGGGACGGGTGAAAGCCCATCTCCCTATCTGACTGGAGTCCCTGATATGCCCACCCATGAGACCGTTGCTGCTCGAACCAGCCGACTGCGCGCCCATCTGAATGCTGGCGGCGCTGCCGATCCCCGTGTTCTGGCGGCCATTAGCGAAGAGGTCAGCGCCCTGGGGAATGACCTGAGCGAAACCCTCAAGGCCTTCACCGAAAGCAACCAAGCCATCAAGCAGCACGGCGCTGAAGTGAATTCCCGACTGCTGGCCCTGGAACAGTCCTTCCTGGCTGGTGGTGACGGCCAACAGCGTCAGCACGGCACCCTGCGCGACGTGTCCGGCGAGGTCGTCCGCTCCCTGGGTGAGTCCACCGCCTTCGCCGCGCTGAAGGAATGGAACCACGGCACCGCTCGTACCAAGCTTAGCGCCAGCATCCGCGCCATCGTCACCGAAGGCCGCGGCGATTCGAACAGCAGCACCATGCCGAGCAACCCGGAACGCTCCGGCATCGTCGGCCCGGTGCTGCCGCCGCTGACTCTGATCCAGGTCCTGCCGTCCCGTCCGACCACCAGCGATGCCGTCGAGCACGTCCGCCTGAACGTCACCGGCGATGCCGCCCAGCAGGTCAAGGAAGGCGATGAGAAAGCTGAACTTGACTTCGAAGGCGCCCTGGTCCGTGCCGACATCATCACCGTGGCCGGTCATACCACCGCGTCCAAGCAGGTTCTGTCTGACAACGGCGCCCTGCAGAGCCAAATCGACTTGGTGATCCGCTCCAAGGTGATGAGCAAGCTGGAGGACCACATCCTGAACGGCCAGGGTGGCGACGACATCGAGGGCCTTCTGCACCTGGCCACAGTGATGGTTCCGTCGCTTACCACCACGGCCGCCGACCGCATCGGCGAGACCGTCACCGCAATGCGCGCCAACGGCTACAACCCGAACGTCATCGTGATGAACGTGTGGGATTGGCTGAAGCTGGGTATCACCAAGGACGCCGACGGCAACTACCAGTTCGGCAGCCCGCTCTCCCCGGCCGGCATGACGCTGTGGAACAGCCCTGTCGTGACTAGCAGCAAGATCCCGCAGGGTCAGGTGCTGGTACTCGACACAGCGTACATCACCGTCCTGGACCGTGAAGCCGCCAGCGTGATGGTGAGCAACAGCCACAAGGACTACTTCACCCGCAATCTGGTGCTGATCCTGGGTGAACTGCGTGCCGGCCTGGAAGTCCTCGATGGCCAAGCCATCTACCTGGTGGACCTGGAAGACGCCACCAGCAGCTGATAGCAGACCGGGCCTGTCTCGCGACGGGCTCGGCGTGGATTAGCGGTGAGTGCCACGGTCAAGAAAACCGCCGCAGCCTGAGCTGTAAGGAGGATCGCAGTGATCAGGCACTAGGCCCGCGCCAGGCGGGCCTTTTACCAATACTCGGGAGAGAACCAATGACCACCACCAACGAACTGCCCAAGCACGTACAGCGCGCACTCAACACCATCGCCCACGCTCGCGCCCTGCTCCATGAGGTAAGCCAGCGTGATCGCCTGCGCCGTGAGATCGATGACTTGCTGTCCCGCGGTATGAGCCACGCCGACGCGCTGGAACACCTGCGCGCCAATCCGCCGATTGTCGATCCGAACTACTGAGTACCTGTCATGCCTGACCTTCCTCGCTCGCACAGCGCCAGCAGCACCACGGTCCAGAAGCACAAGCCTCGCTCTGCACGTGGCACTGCTGCTCAACGTGGCTATGGCTACAAGTGGCAGAAGGCTCGCGCTGCCTTCCTCGCACGCAATCCACTGTGCGCTGAGTGCGAGCGCCATGGAAAGATCAAGCTGGCCACCGAGGTTGACCACATCAAGCCACACAAGGGCGACCAGTTGCTGTTCTGGAGCGAGTCGAACTGGCAAGGCCTCTGCAAGCCCTGTCACTCGGCCAAAACAGCGAGCGAAGACGGCGGCTTCGGCAACAAGCAACGGGAGGGCGGGGCGAAAGTTTGAGGACTCTGGCTTCCAGACCGCCCGCCCCTAAGAGCTTTCATTTCCACAGAATTCAGGTTCAGGAGGCCCTATGGCCGACGCATTCGAAGTGAATCTCAAAGGCCTCGACGAGATCATGAAAAAGCTCCGCGAGCTGGGGCCAAAGCTGGAGCGCACCTACCTTCGGCGCGCAGCGCGCAAGGCCATGAACATCGTCAAGGATGACGCCAAGGCTCGCGTCAAACCCACCGACAACCCCAAGACCGCCGAGAACATCGCCAAGAACATCGTCGTCCAGGAGTCCAGCCGGCGCAGCAAGGCCGTGGGCGGTGTGGTCATGCGGGTGGGTGTCCTGGGCGGCGCTCAGAATGCCAAGGCGGGTGGCCTGATCGGCAAGAAGAACCTGAAGGAAAACCCGGGTGGCGACACCTGGTACTGGCGGTTCATGGAGTTCGGCACCGAGCATCAGGCCGCCCAGCCCTTCATGCGCCCGGCCCTTGAAGAGAACACCGAGAACGTCACCGAAACCATGGCTGTCGAGCTGAACAAGGCCATCGACAAGCTCGCCCAATAGGAGGCCCCAATGGCCAGCCGATCCCTCGGACAACTCACGCTGGACCTCATTGCCAAGACTGGCGGCTTCACCGGCCCCCTGAGCAAGGCGGAGCGTGACGCCCAGCAGCGCATGCAGAACATCAGGAAGAACGCCGAGGCGGCCGGCAAGGCAATCGGCGGCTTCACCGTTGCCGCGGCAGGCAGCCTTACCGCGCTGACGCTGAGCACCGTCAAATCCGCGGCCGAGATAACGCGGCTCTCCCAGGTAGCCAACGCCAGTACGACGGAATTCCAGAAGTATGCCCTGGCCGCCGAGACGATGGGCGTCGAGCAGGACAAGCTCGCCGACATCTTCAAGGATGTGAACGATAAGGTCGGCGACTTCCTGAACACCAAGGGCGGCGCGCTGAAGGACTTCTTCGACAATGTGGCGCCCAAGGTTGGCGTTACCGCCGATGAGTTCCGCAAGCTCTCTGGCCCCCAGGCCCTGGGCCTGTATGTGTCCAGCCTGGAGAAGGCTGGCGCCAGTCAGCAGGATATGACCTTCTACCTAGAGGCAATTGCGAGTGACGCCACTGCGCTCCTGCCCCTGCTGAAGAACAACGCTGCCGGCTTCAAGACTCTGGCCGATACCGCCTCTGCTGCTGGCGCCGTTCTCGACAACGACACGATCAAGTCGGCCAACGAACTGAATGCCGCCATCTGGCTCATCGAGAAGAGCTCGGCCGGCATGAAGAATCAGATCGAGAAGGCCCTGTTGCCGGTCCTCTCCAACTTCGCTGGCAAGCTGAGCGACACCGCCATCAACGGCACGCTGAGCCGCTCCGTCTCGGATGACCTGGCCGCGAGCTTCACCACCTTGGCCAAGGGAGCGGTCGGCGCCGTGGCTGGCGTTCACATGCTTTACACCGGCCTGAAAACACTCTCCGACCTGGATGACGCCTCGATGAAAGGCTCGTCCTACTGGGAGAAGTTCGTGCCGCCGGCGCGCTTCTATCGGACGTGGCAGAACTTCGACGAGATCGAGAAGGTTCTGACCGATGCCGGGGTGAAGTTCGACGGTCTGGCCAACGGCTATGCCGACCTGATCACCAGCTTCAACACACCGATCTCCAATCAGCCGAGCAACAAGGTCAAGGAGATTGCCGAGCTGATGGAACTGCTGCAGAAGAATGGCACCAACGCCGGCATCGTGTTCGACCAGAACGCCGCCAATCAGGCCCTGGCAGCAAAGCAAGCAGCGGACGCCATCAATTCCCAGATCGAGGCGCTGAAGCTCCAGGCCGCAACGCTGGGCATGACGGCCGACCAGCAGACGATCTACAAGCTCGCCCTGGATGGCGCGACCGAGGCCCAGGTCAGTCAGGCCAAGGCCTACCTGGATACCGTCGCAGCCTTCGAAAAGCACGCCAAGGAGCAGGAGGACTACAAGGGCCTGGTCGCCGATCTGCGCACCGAGGAAGAGAAGCTCAATGACCAACTCAAGGAGCGGCTGAAGATCATCGACGCGATGCCCGACCTCAGCGATTCCGAGCGACATACTCAAGCAGCTCGGGCAGTAAATGCGGCCTTCACGAAAGCCCCCGATTTCGGTGGCGTGGATGCCTCGGTTGGTGGACCAGCCGGCGAATTGATGAAGGTGGACAAGGCACAGGAAGAGCTGGAGAAATGGTACGAACAGCAGCTCGAAATGCTGGATAAAAATCGTGAAGCGCGCGCCGAACTCAATGCCGAGTGGGATGCCAAAGAACTTGATCTGAAGCGCCAGCACGAAGACGCCTTGGCGAACATCGAAAGGAACCGCCAACTCGTCCAGATATCAGCTGCGGAGAGTACCTTCGGCAGCCTGGCGGAAATGGCCAAGTCCTATGCCGGTGAATCCTCGGGGATCTACAAGGCAATGTTCGCCGTAGAGAAAGGCATCGCCATTGCCCGAGCAGCTGTCGCCATTCAGGAAGGTATCGCCCTGGCTGCCGCGAATCCTTTCCCGCTGAACCTGGCAGCGATGGCCACGGTAGCAGCAGAGACAGCCAGCATAGTCGGGAACATCGCCGCTATCGGTATGGCCCACGACGGCATCGACGCAGTACCTGAAACCGGCACTTGGCTGCTGCAGAAGGGCGAGCGTGTCGTCACTTCGGCTACCAGTGCAAAGCTCGACAAGACCTTGAGCAGGGTACAAGAAGGAATGTCCCAAACAACGAATAACACCAGCCACGGCGACCGCAACATCAATGTCACTGTCACCTTGCCCGCTGGTGGATCATCCAAAGAGCAGAAGGTGAGCGGGGCGAAGATCGGGCGCCAGATCGCCCGCGCAGTCGACGCGGCCGGGAGGTACAGTTAATGGTCCAAGCCACTCGCACAAACGTGAGTAGATTTGTGAGTAGAAAGAAAACAGGAAATCGTTAAAGCCAGCAATGACAAGGCCTGCAGGCGACCATTCGATTCCGTCCCTGGCACCAAGACTCCGAAAGGCCCCTGCGTTCACCAGAACCAGGGGCCTTTTGCATTTCCGCCCTCAGCCGATCACGGCCGCGCTTCCGCCACTGGTCGCCCGCCCGGCGAAACTCCCTCTGTTTCCGTTGTCTACTGGCGCGTAGCACAACGTTTTTTCAGAATGATGACATTCCGGATGATTTCCGCCCGATGGATGGGATACTTTCAGGCCCTTCGATGCCTGAAAAGGGAGTGCTCGTGCATCCTCTAAAACGCTGGTGGCAACAACGCGGCAACCTCGCGACGCTTGCCATCCTGTTCCTGGTGATCCCGCTGGCCAGCCGCCATGCCTTTGGCTGGGGCAACCTCTATGGCTACCTTTCGGATCTGGCCATCGGCAGCCTGCTGGTCCTGTTGCTGCACCGCCTGCGCCTGTTCGTAGCCCTGCCGATCATGCTGCTGTGGGCGCTGATGACGATCGGTAACGCCGAGCTGGTCAGCGCCGTGGGCCGCATGCCCGATCCCAGCGACCTGCACTTCATGGCCGACCCGACCTTCGTCGGCAACTCCACCCAGGGCGGCGGCATCGCCCACCCTTGGCTGGCCGGCGCGCTGCTCGGCGCCATCGTGCTCTGCGCAGTGCTGTGGCGCCGCCGCGAACAGCGCCTGTCGCGCTTCGCCTATAGCGTGCCGGTGGTCCTGCTGGGCGCCCACTTCGGCCTACAGTACGTGATCCCCAACGACGTCGACGTGTGGAAGCAGTTCAACCTGCCGCACCGCCTGCTGGCCGGCGTCGCCAGCCAGGGCCAGCTCGCCGCCGAGGACTGGCTGGCCGGCGACCAGGGCGACACCCCGCCGGACGTCACCGGGCTGACCCAGCTCGACCTCTCCGGCACCCCGCTGCTGTCCGGCCCGGGCACGGCGAAGAACGTGCTGATCATCACCATGGAAGGCATCCCCGGCGCCTACGTGGCGACCAACCGCGCGGCGCTGAGCAGCAGCTACGAAGAATCCATGATGCCCAGGCTCAGCGCCTGGGCCGAACGCTCGATGACCACCCCGGACTACGTGGTGCACAGCCACCAGACCATCCGCGGCCTCTACGCCCTGCTCTGCGGCGACTACAGCAAGCTGGACAACGGCACGCCCAAGGGCGTCGAGCTGCTGTCCAACCCCGGCCGCGCCGCCGAGTGCCTGCCGGCGCAGCTGCGCCAGCACGGCTTCAGCACCCACTTCCTGCAGGGCGCCGGCCTGCGCTTCATGGCCAAGGACAAGGTGATGCCGGCCATGGGCTTCGACAAGACCCTCGGCCGCGACTGGTTCAAGAAGAAGCCCTACCTGGAGTTCGCCTGGGGCATGGACGACAAGGCCTTCTTCGAGGGCGCGCTGGACTACGTCGGCCAGCTGCGCAAGGACAAGAAGCCGTGGATGCTCACCCTGCTCACCGTCGGCACCCACCAGCCCTACTCGGCCACCCCGGAATACCTGGCCAGGTATCCCACGCCGCGCCAGGCCGCAGTCGGTTACCTGGATGACGCGGTCGACGCCTTCCTCGCCGGCCTGGAAAAACAGGGCGTGCTCAAGGACACCCTGGTGATCGTCACCTCCGACGAATCCCACGGCATCGACAACGTGCGCCTGGCCTCGTCCTGGGGCCTGAACCTGGTGCTGGCCCCCGAGCAGGCGGCGCTGCCGCCGGTGAAGAGCGGCGTCTACGGCCACGTCGACATGGACGCCTCGATCCTCGACTACTTCGGCTTCACCCCGCCGAAGGACGTTTCCGGCCGCTCGCTGTTCCGCGAGTACGACAAGGGCCGCGAGATGGTCTCCTTCACCAACGGCATGCTGCGCTTCCACGATGGCAGGCAGACCTTCACCGAGTGCGACTTCCAGCAGGTCTGCCGGCGCTACAAGAGCGATGGCTTCATCGCCGACAGCGCCCAGTTCGTCGGGCGCTTCAGCGGCCGCGACGCGCGCCTGGTCGCCGCCCGCGCCGGCATCCTCGACCATTCGGTGACCGGCAGCGGCCCGGGCGGCGAATACCAGTTCGCCACCCAGGAGAAGATCCGCATCAAGCCGCAGGTCACCAACGAGTACACCGACAACCTGATCGGCGCCCAGTACCTGGAGTTCCCGGCCGACAGCCACACTACGGTGAACCTGAAGATCCGCGCGCTGCAGATGGACAAGGCCGGGGCCAAGGTGCAGCTGAAGACCCGCGAGTTCGAGCGCCCGGTGGACCTGGCGATCCCCGAGTTCCCGCGGCTGACCCGCGACAAGCCGCTGGAGGTGACCTTCGGCTTCGACAACGAGCGCGCGCGCAAGGCCTTCTCCTTCCACCTGCTGGCCGAAGGCAAGGGCATCATCGAGATCACCGATTTCCACGTGCAGACGCAGCCGCGCAAATCGGCCATCGACGCCAGCGAGCATCCCACCCGCCTGGCCGGCGGCAGCGTGCTGCCCGGCCCGCGCATCGGTGGCCGCCCGGCGCTGATGGCCGGCCAGCTCGACCAGCTCGACGAAGAGAGCCGCGACAGCAACGCCGCCGAGCCGCAGATCACCCAGTGAACCCGGGCCCCGACCAATGTCGGGGCCTGCGGTCTTTTCCCCCGCCGGCGAAGCTGGCACTATCGCGCCCCTCGTTTCGCCGGCCCCCTCGCCAGGCTTCCGGGCCCCCGGTGTTCAGCCCAGGCGACAAGGCACTGCGGCAATGCGACAAGATGCCACCATCCAGGCCCGGCGCGGCCCCCGGACGCTTGGCGCCCCCCGGGTCGCGTGATAGGTTGCGTTCGCCAGGAAGGCCCTACCCCCTGCCGCGGCGCGCCGCGAAGCATCCGAACAACAATAGAGGAGCCCCCAATGGCCGAGGCCATACCCGCACTGGAAATCCGTAACCTGCACAAGCGTTACGGCGACCTGGAAGTGCTCAAGGGCATTTCCCTGACCGCCCGCGAAGGCGACGT
The DNA here is from genome assembly GCF_023516765.1 of Pseudomonas sp. R3.Fl. Classification (NCBI taxonomy): domain Bacteria; kingdom Pseudomonadati; phylum Pseudomonadota; class Gammaproteobacteria; order Pseudomonadales; family Pseudomonadaceae; genus Pseudomonas; species Pseudomonas sp. R3.Fl. The sequence goes on along the minus strand of NZ_JAMGSO010000001.1, from coordinate 4,059,954 downwards.
GATCTCCATTCTCGGCTCCTCGGGCTCCGGCAAGTCGACCTTCCTGCGCTGCATCAACCTGCTGGAAAACCCGCACCAGGGCCAGATCATCGTCGCCGGCGAAGAGCTGAAGCTGAAGAAGGCCAAGGACGGGGCGCTGGTCGCCGCCGACAACCGCCAGATCAACCGCCTGCGCAGCGAACTGGGCTTCGTCTTCCAGAACTTCAACCTCTGGCCGCACATGAGCATCCTCGACAACATCATCGAGGCGCCGCGCCGCGTGCTGGGCAAGAGCCGCGCCGAAGCCATCGAGATCGCCGAGGCCCTGCTGGCCAAGGTCGGCATCGCCGACAAGCGCCACAGCTTCCCCGCGCAGCTCTCCGGCGGCCAGCAGCAGCGTGCGGCCATTGCCCGCACCCTGGCCATGCAGCCCAAGGTCATACTGTTCGACGAGCCCACTTCCGCACTGGACCCGGAGATGGTCCAGGAAGTGCTCAACGTGATCCGCGCGCTGGCCGAGGAAGGCCGCACCATGCTGCTGGTCACCCACGAAATGAATTTCGCCCGCCAGGTTTCCAGCGAGGTGGTGTTCCTCCACCAGGGCCTGGTCGAGGAACAGGGTTCCCCCGAGCAGGTCTTCGGGAACCCGCAGTCCGCGCGCTGCAAGCAGTTCATGTCCAGCCACCGCTAACGGAGCAACTTTGCATGAAGAACTATAAGAAGATCCTTCTGGCCGCTGCCGCCACCCTGGCCTTCGGCGCCCACGCGGTCGCCGCCGAGAAGTTGCGCATCGGCACCGAAGGCGCCTACCCGCCCTTCAACGGCATCGACGCCAGCGGCCAGGTGGTCGGCTTCGACCTCGACGTCGGCAAGGCCCTGTGCGCCAAGATGAAGGTCGAGTGCGAGGTGGTCACCTCCGACTGGGACGGCATCATCCCGGCGCTGAACGCCAAGAAGTTCGACTTCATCGTCGCCTCCATGTCGATCACCGACGAGCGCAAGCAGGCGGTGGACTTCACCAACCCCTACTACACCAACAAGCTGCAGTTCGTGGCGCCCAGGTCGGTGGACTTCAAGACCGACAAGGGCTACCTGAAGGGCAAGGTGATCGGCGCCCAGCGCGCGACCATCGCCGGCACCTGGCTTGAGGACAACATGTCCGACACCGTCACCATCAAGCTCTACGACACCCAGGAAAACGCCTACCTGGACCTGTCCTCGGGCCGCCTGGACGGCGTGCTGGCCGACAAGTTCGTGCAGTACGACTGGCTCAAGAGCGACGCCGGCAAGGACTTCGAGTTCAAGGGCGAGCCGGTGTTCGACAACGACAAGATCGGCATCGCCGTGCGCAAGGGCGACCCGCTGCGTGACAAGCTGAACGCCGCCCTGAAGGAAATCGTCGACGACGGCACCTACAAGAAGATCAACGACAAGTACTTCCCCTTCAGCATCTACTGATGCCAGCCCGGCGCGCCCTGTGACCCAGGGCGCGCCCCTTCAGGCGCGATCCCCATGATTTTCGACCTGCACGGTTTCGGCCCGCAGCTGGCGGCCGGCACCCTGATGACGCTCAAGCTGTCCCTGGCCGCGGTCTGCCTCGGCCTGATCCTCGGGCTGCTCGGCGCCATCGCCAAGACCTCGAAGAATGCCTTGCTGCGCATGCTCGGCGGCGCCTACACCACCCTGGTGCGCGGCGTGCCGGAAACCCTCTGGGTGCTGATGATCTATTTCGGCACCGTGGCCGGGCTGAACGCCGTGGGCGACCTGTTCGGCAAGCCCGACCTGGCCCTGAGCCCCTTCGCCGCCGGCACCTGCGCCCTGGGCCTGTGCTTCGGCGCCTACGCCACCGAAGTCTTCCGCGGCGCCCTGCTGGCCGTGCCCAAGGGCCACCGCGAGGCCGGCCAGGCGCTGGGCCTGTCCGCCCCGCGGATCTTCTGGCGCATCGTCCTGCCGCAGGTGTGGCGCGTGGCCCTGCCTGGCCTGGGCAACCTGTACCTGATCCTGCTCAAGGACACCGCCCTGGTCTCGCTGATCACCCTCGACGAGATCATGCGCAAAGCCCAGGTCGCCTCCAACGCGACCAAGGAGCCGTTCACCTTCTACATGACCGCCGCGCTGATCTACCTGGGCCTGACCGTGTTCGTCATGGCCGCCCTGCACTTCCTGGAGCGCCGCGCCGGCCGCGGTTTCGTGAGGAACGAGCTATGACCGACATGGAGCTGATCCTCAAGTGGCTGCCGAAGATGCTCCAGGGCGCCGGGCTGACCCTCGAGCTGCTGGCCTTCGCCGTGGTCGCCGGCCTGGCCCTGGCCGTGCCGCTGGGCATCGCCCGCGCCTCGCGGCACTGGTACGTGCGCGCGCTGCCCTACACCTACATCTTCTTCTTCCGCGGCACCCCGCTGCTGCTGCAACTGTTCATCGTCTACTACGGCCTGGCGCAGTTCGAGTCGGTGCGCCAGGGGCCGCTCTGGCCCTACCTGCGCGATCCCTACTGGTGCGCGCTGCTGACCATGACCCTGCACACCGCGGCCTACATCGCCGAGATCCTCCGCGGCGCCATCCACGCCATCCCGGTGGGTGAAGTGGAAGCCGCGCGGGCCCTGGGCATGTCGCGCCGCCAGGCGCTGCTGCACATCATCCTGCCGCGCGCCGCGCGCATCGCCCTGCCGGCCTACAGCAACGAGGTGATCCTCATGCTCAAGGCCAGCGCCGTGGTCTACACCGTGACGCTGTTCGACATCATGGGCATGACCCGCACCATCATCGCCCGCACCTACGAGGCCATGCTGTTCTTCTGCCTCGCCGGGGTGTTCTACCTGGTCATCACCCTGGTCCTCACCCGCCTGTTCCGCCTCGCCGAGCGCTGGCTGCGGGTGGACTCCATGCAGGGGCGCTGACCGGCGCTTCCCGGATGTGGCGGGGCCGCTATAATCGCCGCCCCGCCACTCACTCCCAGCGCACCGCCGTGGCCAACCGCCTCACCGACGACGTCCTGCTCCAGCGCTTCCAGGCCCTGGACGCCTTCCTGCTCGCCCACCAGGGGCTGTGGCGGCCCAAGCCCTTCACCCTGCTGGAACTGCCCTGGGAAGCCGAACACCGGGAACTGGCCACCTGGCTGCGCGGGCGCGATCTGGAACAGGCCGACGCCGCGCACAACCAGCCCGAACGCCTGCCCGCGCCGGCGCCCTTCCCGGAGCTGGCGAGCCGCGCCGCGCAACTGAGCGAAGTCGAGGACCTGCCGTCACATCCGCTGCCCAGGCTGCCGGCGCAGTTCCAGGTCGACGTGCCCGGGCGCAAATGGCAGCAGATCGAGGCCTTCGCCAGCCGCCTGGAGTTCGCCACACCCTCCGTGCAGTGGCTGGACTGGTGCGCCGGCAAGGGCCACCTGGGACGCCTGCTGGCCCATGGCGGGCAGCCGCTGCTGAGCCTGGAGCGCGACCTCGCGCTGGTCAGCGACGGCCAGCGCCTGAGCGACCGCCTGGGCCTGCGCGCCATGCACGTCGAGCAGGACGTGCTCGCCGGAGGCGCCGCCCGCTACCTGCAGCCCGGCCAGACCGCCGTGGCCCTGCACGCCTGCGGCGACCTGCACGTCCAGTTGCTGCGCCTGGCGGCAAGTAAGCGCTGCCGGCAACTGGCGGTGGCGCCCTGCTGCTACAACCGCATCACCGGCGAGCACTACCAGCCGTTATCCACAGCCGCGGGCGCTTCCCGCCTGAAGCTGGACCAGGACGACCTGCGCCTGCCGCTCGCCGAGACGGTCACCGCCGGCGCCCGGGTGCGGCGCCAGCGCGACAACTCCATGGCCCGGCGCCTGGCCTTCGACCTGCTGCAGCGCGAGCTGCGCGGCGAGGACAGCTACCTGCCGGTGCCCTCGGTGCCCATGGACTGGCTGCACAAACCCTTCGCCGACTACTGCCGCGACCTGGCCGCGCTCAAGGACCTGCCGTCCCCCGCCGAGCGCGACTGGAGTGCGCTGGAGGCCCAAGGCTGGCGGCGCCTGGCCGAGGTGCGCAATCTCGAACTGGTGCGCGGCCTGTTCCGCCGTCCACTGGAGCTCTGGCTGCTGCTCGACCGCGCGCTGTTCCTCGTCGAACAGGGCTACCGGGTACGCCTGGGGCGCTTCTGCGCCAGCCAGGTCACGCCGCGAAACCTGCTCATCCTCGCCGAACACGTCTAGTACGAGCGTTCCAGAGAGAAGCCCACAGAACCTGTGGATAACTCTGTTGAGAACACCGGGAAAATCGCTCACGCGGCCCGCTGCTGGCCTGCCGGCGCGGCTCTGTTCGAATTTTGAACAGATCAGATAATTTCTTTTAAAAACATAACCTTAAGAAAAACCTGAAAAGCACTGAGGCTTTTTTAGCACTAGCCGCCAAGCCATGCCCCGGCATTGTGCATAAGCACTGCTGCCGGGGCCGCGTCGCACACCGAGCGGGCACATCCTGTTTCGCGGAACGCTCGCATAGTGCTTTCAGGAACGGATTGTTGCCCATTTGCAACAATCTGCTATTTGTCATTAGCTGCCTAGGCAGTATTATTTCGAAACACATTACCTGCCTAGACAGTTATTAGCCTTGCCATGGATCACTACCGCGTCACGGACTTCCCGTTCAGGGGCTCGATCGGCCAGTTGCTGGGGCTGGCGGCCATCCTCAAGGACCGCCTGCTGGACAAGCACCTGATCCACCTGGACATCACCGCCGCGCAATTCAAGGTGCTGTTCTTTATCGGCCAGAACCGCGCCAACACCCCGGGCGAGCTATGCCGCGAGCTGTCCATCGACAGCGGCTCGATGACGCGCATGCTCGATCGCCTGGCGAAGAAGGACCTGCTGCTGCGCCAGCCCTGCCCCAACGACCGGCGCAGCGTGCGCCTGCAGCTCAGCCCCGCCGGCGAGGCGGTGAACGCCCAGGCGCCACAGATCGCCGTGCGGGCGATGAACGAACTGGTCGGCTGCCTCAACCCCGAGGAACTGCTGACTCTCACCCGGCTGCTGGACAAGATCCTCGCCAGCCATGGCGTCGCACCCGGCGCGACCCAGGAGAAGTAGGCCATGCGTGCATTCCGCTTACCCGCCGCTACCCTGCTGGCCAGCGCCGTGGCGCTGGCCGGCTGCGTCAGCTCCTCGGGCCTGGCGCCCAGCGGCAAGGCGCTCGACAGCGCCTCGCTGCAGGCCGGCCGCAGCCTCGACGGCACACCGCTGTCCAGCGCCGCCTGGCCCCGCCGGAACTGGTGGAGCAGCCTGGGCGACGCCCAGCTCGACAGCCTGATCGACGAGGCCCTGAAAGGCACGCCGGACCTGCAGATCGCCGACGCCCGCGCTCGCCAGGCCGCCGCCGCAGCCAACGCCGCCGATGCCGAGCGCATGCCCACGCTCAATGGCAAGGCCAGCTATGCGGGCATCCGCGCGCCCACCAGCGTGCTCCCCGCGCCAACGGGCGGGCATTATTCGGCGGTGAAGTACCTGTCCCTGGGCTTCAACTACGATTTCGACCTCTGGGGCGGCCAGCGCGCCGCCTGGGAAGCCGCCCTCGGCCAGGCCAACGCCGCCGAGGTGGACCGCCAGGCCGCGGCCATCACCCTCTCGGCCAACGTCGCCCGCGCCTATAGCGAGCTGGGCCACGCCTTCGCCGTGCGCGACCTGTCCCGCGACGAGCTGGAACGCTCGCAGCGCCTGTTCGAGCTCAGCCGCAAGCGCATGGACGCCGGCCTGGACAGCAAGGTGCAGTTGCAGCAGACGCAAACCCAGGTGGCCAGCGCCCGCCAGCAGCTGGCCGCCGCCGAACAGCAGATCGCCAGCGACCGTATCGCCCTGGCCGTGCTGCTCGGCCAGGGGCCGGACCGCGGCCTCGACCTGCAGCGCCCGCAACCGCTCAAGACCGACGCCCTGAGCCTGCCGCCCGACCTGCCGGCGGAACTGCTCGGCCGCCGTCCGGACATAGTCGCCGCGCGCTGGCGCGTCGAGGCCGCGGGCAAGGACATCCAGGCGGCGAAGACGCAGTTCTACCCGAACCTCAACCTGGGCGCGATGATCGGCCTGGCCAGCATGCACACCAGCGACCTGCTGGAGGCGCCGAGCCGCTTCTACCAGATCGCCCCGGCCATCTCCCTGCCGCTGTTCGACGGCGGCCGCCTGCGCGCCAACCTGGCCGGCAAGGACGCGGACTACGACCTCGCCGTGGCGCAGTACAACAAGACTCTGGTCGGCGCCCTGGGCGAGGTCAGCGACGACCTCGGCCAGTTGCACTCGCTGGAGCAGCAACTGGTCGACCAGCGCGAGGCCCGCGACATCGCCAAGTCCAACTTCGAACTGGCCATGCGCCGCTATGGCGAAGGCGTCGGCAACTACCTCGACGCCCTCAGCGTGCAGCAACAGCTGCTGCTCGCCGAGCGCCAACTGGCCAACCTGCAAGCCCAGCGCATCGACCTCTCCGTCCAGCTGGTGCAAGCCCTGGGCGGCGGCTTCCAGGCCGACTCCGTTCCCCCGTCTTCCGCCCCGCTCGCCCAGGCGGGCGCAGCCGCCGTGCACTAAGAGGCAACCGCCATGACCACCGATACCCAAGAAACCACCGGCGGCAACCCCCAGCGCAAGCGCTGGCTGCTGATCCTGCTGGTCGTCGTCATCCTCGCCGGCATCGCCGCGGCGCTCTGGGAGTTCCTCTACGGGCGCTGGCACGAAGACACCGACGATGCCTACGTCAACGGCAACGTGGTGCAGATCACCCCGCAGATCACCGGCACCGTGGTCAGCATCGGCGCCGACGACGGCAACCTGGTGCACAAGGGCCAGATCCTGGTGAAGTTCGACCCCAGCGACGCCGACGTGGCCCTGCAGCAGGCCGAAGCCAACCTGGCGCGCACCGTGCGCCAGGTGCGCGGGCTGTTCAGCAACGTCGACGGCTACAAGGCCGACGTCGCCGCGAAGAAGGTCGCCCTGGCCAAGGCCGAGGCCGACTTCAAGCGCCGCCAGCACCTGGCCGACGACGGCGCCATCTCCCGCGAGGAGCTGGCCCACGCCCGCGACGCCCTGGATACCGCGCGCAACGCCCTGACCAGCTCCGAGCAGCAGCTGGACACCAACCGCGCGCTGGTGGACGACACCGTCGTCGCCTCCCACCCCGACGTCAAGGCGGCCGCCGCCAAGCTGCGCCAGGCCTACCTGGACGACGCCCGCGCGGTGATAGTCGCGCCGGTGGCCGGCTACGTGGCCAAGCGCACCGTGCAGGTCGGCCAGCGCGTGCAACCGGGCACCGCGCTGATGGCGGTGATCCCCCTGGACCAGGTGTGGATCGACGCCAACTTCAAGGAAACCCAGCTGCAGCACATGCGCATCGGCCAGCCGGTGGAGATCCGTTCCGACCTCTACGGCAGCTCGGTCAAGTACCAGGGCAGCGTGGAAAGCCTGGGCGTCGGCACCGGCAGCGCCTTCTCCCTGCTGCCGGCGCAGAACGCCACCGGCAACTGGATCAAGATCGTCCAGCGCGTGCCCGTGCGCATCCGCGTCGACGCCAGGCAACTGGACGAGCATCCGCTGCGCATCGGCCTGTCGATGGACGTCAACGTCGACCTGCACGACCAGAGCGGCCCGGCCCTGTCGCAGCAGCCGCCGAAGGAAGCGCTGTTCTCCACCGACGTCTACCAGCAGCAACTGGCCTCGGCGGACCAGCTCATCGAGCAGCTGATCCACGCCAACATGGCCGACGGCCGCGGCCGCAGCACCGCCGCGCGCTGAGCCCGGAAGCATCATGAGCGAGAACAGCAGCAACGGCGCCTTCAGCCCGCCCAGCCTGGTGATGGCCACCATCGGCCTGTCCCTGGCGACCTTCATGCAGGTGCTGGACACCACCATCGCCAACGTCGCCCTGCCGACCATCTCCGGCAACCTGGGGGTGAGCGCCGAGCAGGGCACCTGGGTGATCACCTCCTTCGCGGTGAGCAACGCCATCGCCCTGCCGCTGACCGGCTGGCTGAGCCGCAAGGTCGGCGAGGTGCGGCTGTTCATCGCCGCCACCATTCTCTTCGTGATCGCCTCCTTCCTCTGCGGCGTGGCCCAGCAGATGGGCATGCTGGTGGGCTTCCGCGCCCTGCAGGGCTTCGTCGCCGGGCCGCTGTACCCGATCACCCAGACGCTGCTGATCTCCATCTACCCGCCGGCCAAGCGCGGCATGGCCCTGGCGCTGCTGGCGATGGTCACGGTGGTGGCGCCCATCGCCGGGCCCATCCTCGGCGGCTGGATCACCGACAGCTACAGCTGGCCGTGGATCTTCTTCATCAACGTGCCGATCGGCCTGTTCGCCGCCTTCGTGGTCTACCAGCAACTGAAGAAACGCCCGGTGGTGATCAAGCACGCGCCCATGGACTACATGGGGCTGATCCTGCTGGTCCTCGGCGTGGGCGCCCTGCAGATCGTGCTCGACAAGGGCAACGACCTGGACTGGTTCGAGTCGAACTTCATCGTCGGCGGCACCGTGGTGTCGGTCATCGCCCTGGCGGCCTTCATCATCTGGGAGCTGACCGACAAGCACCCGATCGTCAACCTGCGCCTGTTCGTGCACCGCAACTTCACCTTCGGCACCCTGGCGCTGGTGGGCGGCTACGCCGGCTTCTTCGGCATGAACCTGCTGCTGCCGCAGTGGCTGCAGACGCAGATGGGCTACACCGCCACCTGGGCGGGCCTGGCCGCGGCGCCGATCGGCATCCTGCCGGTGTTCCTCTCGCCGCTGGTCGGCCGCTACGCCAACAACTTCGACCTGCGCATCCTCGCTGGCCTGGCGTTCCTGGTGATGTCCGTCACCAGCTTCATGCGCGCCGCCTTCAACACCGAGGTGGACTACGCCCACATCGCCCTGGTGCAGACCCTCATGGGCCTGGGCGTGGCCTTCTTCTTCATGCCCATCCTGAGCATCCTGCTCTCCGACCTGCCGCCGGACCAGATCGCCGACGGCTCGGGCCTGGCCACCTTCCTGCGCACCCTGGGCGGCAGCTTCGCGGCCTCCCTCACCACCTGGATCTGGGACCGCCGCGCCACGCTGCACCACGCCCACCTGACGGAGAGCCTGAGCACCTACGACCCGGCCACCCGCGACGCCCTGGACCTGCTCGGCGGCGCCAACCAGCACGGCGCAGCCATGCTCGACCGCATCGTCGAAGGCCAGGCCTACATGCTCTCCACGGTGGAATACTTCACCCTGCTCGGCTGGCTGTTCCTGACCCTGCTGGCCATCATCTGGCTGGCCAAGCCCCCCTTCGGCGCCAAGCCGGGAGCGGCCGCCAGCGGCCACTGAGCAAGCGGACACAAGCTGGAAAATCAGAGGTTTACACCGCCCGGCGCGTGGCTATAATGGCGTCCCTCCTTGCCGGTATAGCTCAGCTGGTAGAGCAACTGACTTGTAATCAGTAGGTCCCGGGTTCGACTCCTGGTGCCGGCACCATCTTTCTCAAGACGACTTGGGCTCACCTTCGGGTGGGCCCAAGTCGTTCTTGCCGTAGGGAAAAGCTCTATCTCCGGGGTTGTACCGGCGAAGAAACTTTTTGCCTTGAGTGGAATCCAATTACGCCTTATAGATGCCGCTGAGTTTTGGCCTCTCTCGGGGCCACCCACCGTCCAGCAGCCTAGAATAACCAGAGTGTGTTTACGGGTTTACTCCCCAGGTCCGATGCATATAATTGCCGCCTTTTCCACCAGATCGCCCAGACCGGCAGCTGTCCCACACCTGCCGGCACCCCATGGATGGCGGATTCGCAAGAACCGGATGGATTCGCCGGAGGCCCTGTGTTGACTTCTTCGCCCTCTGCATCATCCCCAAAGGGGCAGAGTTCGCCTTCCGCGTCCGAGCGGGTGGCCATCCTGCTGTCGACGTACAACGGCGAACGCTTTCTCGCCGAACAGCTCGACTCCCTGATCGCCCAGACCCACCAGGACTGGACGATCTATGCCTCCGACGATGGCTCCAGCGATGCGACATTGAACATCCTGGCGAAGTACCGCTCGCAGCTTGGCGATGATCGCCTCGTCATTGTGCCGGGCCCCCGCCAGGGGTTCGCGGCGAACTTCCTGAGCCTGCTAGCTCGGGAAGAAATCCAGGCACCCTATTTCGCTTTCTGCGACCAGGATGACCTCTGGATTCCCGAGCGACTCGCGATGGGGCTGGAGTGGATGCGTGGCCTTCCCGCCGATCGCCCGGCGCTTTTCTGCTCCAGGACGCAGCTGATCGACAGTAGTGGCAAGCCCATTGGGCTGTCGCCCTTGTTCAACAAACCGCCATGTTTCGAAAACGCCCTCGTTCAAAGCATTGCCGGCGGCAACACGATGCTCTTCAACGCGGCGGCTCGCCACCTCCTCAGCCAGACGGATCGCAGTACGCATATCGTCTCGCATGACTGGTGGGCCTATATTCTGGTTACTGGCTGCGGAGGGGCTGTCGCTTATGAGCAACGCCCAACCATAGGCTATCGCCAGCATGGCAATAATATCGTGGGCTCCAATTCGAGCTTGCAGGACCGCTTGGTTCGCGTCCGGAAAATGTTCCAAGGTACTTTTCGTCAATGGACGGATGACAATCTGAATGCACTTTCATCGTTCAAACACCATCTGACGCCTCACAACCAGAAGACGCTCAGCCTGTTCGAAATGGGTCGTCATGCTCCTCTTTTCATTCGGCTAAGACTCATGCATCAATCAGGAGTCCACCGCCAGACGCTCCCAGGCACACTCGGCCTGACCGCTGCGACAATCCTCCAAAGGGTATGATTTCAATGACCATCCTCGTGACCGGCAGCGCCGGCTTCATCGGCGCCAACTTCGTTCTCGACTGGCTGGCAGGCAATGACGAAAAGGTCATCAGCCTCGACAAGCTGACCTACGCCGGCAACCGCCAGAACCTGGCCAGCCTGGATGGCGACGAGCGGCACGTGTTTGTGCACGGCGACATCGGCGATGGCGAACTGGTTTCCCGCCTGCTGGCCGAACACCAGCCCCGCGCCATACTGAACTTCGCCGCCGAATCCCACGTGGACCGCTCCATCCACGGCCCGGAAGACTTCATCCAGACCAACATCGTCGGTACCTTCCGCTTGTTGGAAGCAGTGCGTGCCTACTGGAACGGCCTTGGCAACGAGCAGAAGTCCGCCTTCCGCTTCCTCCACGTCTCCACCGACGAGGTCTACGGCTCGCTGGGCCCGAACGACCCGGCCTTCCGAGAAAGCAACAAGTACGAGCCGAACAGCCCCTACTCGGCCTCCAAGGCCGCGTCCGACCACCTGGTCCGCGCCTACCACCACACCTACGGGCTGCCGGTACTGACCACCAACTGCTCGAACAACTATGGCCCCTACCACTTCCCCGAAAAGCTGATCCCGCTGGTCATCCACAACGCCCTGGCCGGCAAGCCGCTGCCGATCTACGGCGACGGCCAGCAGGTCCGCGACTGGCTGTACGTGAAGGACCATTGCGCCGCCATCCGCCGCGTGCTGGAAGCCGGCCAACTGGGCGAGACCTATAACGTCGGCGGCTGGAACGAGAAGGCCAATATCGACGTGGTCCATACCCTGTGCGACATCCTCGACCAGGAACAGCCGCGGACCGACGGACGGAGCTACCGCGAGCAAATCACCTTCGTCAAAGATCGCCCCGGTCACGACCGCCGCTACGCCATCGACGCCAGCCGCCTCGAGCGCGAGCTGGGCTGGAAGCCGGCGGAAACCTTCGAGACCGGCATCCGCAAGACCGTGCGCTGGTACCTGGACAACCAGGCATGGGTGAACAACGTCACCAGCGGCGCATACCGTGAATGGGTAGGTAAGCAGTACGCATGAACAAGATTCTTCTACTCGGCGCCAACGGCCAGGTCGGCTGGGAACTCCAGCGCGCCCTCGCGCCCCTGGCGCAACTGGTGGTCTGCGACCGGCAACGGGCCGACCTGAGCGACCTGGCCAGCCTGGCCCGACTGGTCGCCGAAGAGCGCCCCGACGTGATCGTCAACGCCGGTGCCTACACCGCGGTCGACAAGGCTGAAAGCGACGTCGACACTGCCCGCCGCATCAACACCGAAGCAGTCGCGACCCTGGCCCAGGCCGCGCGGGAAATCGATGCCTGGCTGGTGCACTACTCCACCGACTACGTCTTCGACGGCAGCGGCGACGCCCCCTTCGAGGAAGACGCCGCCACCGGCCCACTGGGCGTCTATGGCCAGACCAAGCTGGAAGGCGAATTCGCCATCCGCGAGAGCGGCTGCCGTCACCTGATTTTCCGTACCAGCTGGGTCTATGCCGCGCGTGGGGCGAACTTCGCCAAGACCATGCTGCGCCTGGCCAAGGAGCGCGACGAACTGCGCGTCATCGCCGACCAGGTGGGCGCACCGACCAGCGCCGAACTGATCGCCGACGTCACCGCCCTGGCGCTGCAGCGCCTCGCCCATGATGCCGACCTGCGCGAACGTGCCAGCGGTACCTATCACCTGGTCGCCAGCGGCGAGACCAGTTGGCACCGTTACGCCCAATTCGTCATCGGCGAAGCCATCCGCCTGGGCGCCGGCCTGCGCGCCACGCCAGAACGCATCGCCCCCATCGCCACCAGCGAATACCCGCTGCCGGCGAAACGCCCGGCCAACTCGCGCCTGGCCAACGACAAGCTGCAACGCACCTTCGGCCTGGTACTACCCTGCTGGGAGTACCATGTCCAACGCATGATCCGGGAACTGGTAGACCAGGGAGCAGTATGAAACGCAAAGGCATCATCCTCGCCGGAGGCTCCGGCACCCGCCTGCATCCGGCGACCCTGGCCATCTCCAAGCAGCTGCTGCCGGTCTACGACAAGCCGATGATCTACTACCCGCTCAGCACCCTGATGCTGGCGGGCATCCGCGACATCCTGATCATCTCCACCCCACAGGACACCCCGCGCTTCGAGCAACTGCTCGGCGACGGCAGCCAATGGGGCCTGAACCTGCAGTACGCCGTGCAACCGTCCCCGGATGGCCTGGCCCAGGCGTTCCTGATCGGCGAGGAGTTCATCGGCAACGACCTCTGCGCCCTGGTGCTGGGCGACAACATCTACCACGGCCACGACTTCCAGGAACTGCTGGTCAGCGCCATGCAGCGCACTTCCGGCGCCAGCGTGTTCGCCTACCACGTGCATGATCCGGAACGTTACGGCGTGGTCGAGTTCGACGCCGATGGCAAGGCCATCAGCCTCGAAGAGAAGCCGGCCAGGCCGAAATCCAGCTATGCGGTGACCGGCCTGTACTTCTACGACAACCAGGTGATCGACATCGCCAAGAGCATCAAGCCCTCCGCCCGCGGCGAGCTGGAGATCACCGACGTCAACAAGGCCTACCTGGAAGCCGGCAAGCTTTCCGTAGAGATCATGGGCCGCGGCTACGCCTGGCTGGACACCGGCACCCACGACTCGCTGCTGGAAGCCAGCCACTTCATCGCCACCCTGGAAAACCGCCAGGGCCTGAAGGTCGCCTGCCCGGAAGAGATCGCCTTCCGCCAGAAGTGGATCAGCGCCGAGCAGCTCGAAGCCCTCGCCGCCCCGCTGGCCAAGAATGGCTACGGCCAATACCTGAAACGCCTGCTGGTCGAGATCGTCTACTGATGAAAGCTACCCGTCTTGCAATCCCCGATGTCGTACTGATTGAGCCTAAAGTTTTTGGTGATGATCGCGGGTTCTTCTTCGAGAGCTTCAACCATCGTCAATTCGAAGAGGCCATCGGGCGGTCGGTGAGCTTCGTGCAGGACAATCATTCGCGCTCTATCGGTGGGGTATTGCGTGGACTGCATTATCAGCTGGCACAGGCACAGGGAAAGCTTGTGCGTGTGGTCAATGGCGAAGTATTCGACGTCGCAGTGGACCTTCGCCGTGGCTCTCCAACTTTCGGTACCTGGGTAGGGGAACGCCTGAGCGCCGAGAACAAACGGCAGTTGTGGATTCCGGAAGGCTTCGCTCACGGCTTCCTGGTATTGAGCGAAACTGCCGAGTTTCTCTACAAGACGACTGATTACTACGCACCAGAACATGAACAGTGCATCGTCTGGAACGACCCTTCGCTGAACATTTCCTGGCCCATTACCCAACAGCCGCAATTGTCCGCAAAGGACCAGGCAGGTCGTCAACTGGCCGACGCACAAGTCTATGAGTGAACGAACGACTATGGACCCGCAGGCCGAGGCAGGAAAATGAGCACTCTCACCCACCATCCGTCTGGCGTGAACGCAGCGGCTCGCAGCTTCTGGGTGAACCGTTCGATCATCGCCAAGATGACTGTTCGCGAAGTCATCGGGCGCTACAGAGGCTCGATCATGGGCCTGGCGTGGTCGTTCTTCAATCCGATCCTACTGCTCGTCGTCTATACCTTCATCTTCGGCGTGATCTTCAAGTCGAGATGGGGTAATACCGAGCCGCATGAAACCGGAGAATTCGCCATCATCATCTTTTCCGGGATGATCGTTCACGGCTTGTTCGCTGAATGCTTCAACAGGGCCCCCTCACTGATTACCGGGAACCCCAACTACGTCAAAAAAGTCATTTTTCCTCTTGAAATACTCCCGTGGATTTCCATGGGAGCAGCACTTTTCCATACCTGCATAAGCTGGTTCGTCTTGCTCGTCGCAGAAATCCTGTTGAAGGGCCATATTCCGCTGACAGCAGTACTGTTTCCCATTGTATTGCTGCCGCTGATTATCCTGACCATGGGCCTGGCCTGGTTTCTGGCCGCCTTGGGTGTCTACCTTCGCGACATATCCCAGATCACAGGGATCATCACCACCGTGCTGATGTTCCTGTCGCCGATGTTCTATCCCATCTCGGCGATACCGGAAACCTACCGACCACTTCTTTACATCAACCCGCTGACGTTGATCATCGAAGAATCACGACAAGTACTCATATGGGGGAACCTCCCGTCTCTCAGCCAACTAGGAACCTACTACGTTCTCAGTCTTGTTATAGCCTGGATCGGTTTCTGGTGGTTCCAGAAAACCCGCAAGGGCTTTGCTGACGTTATCTGAGCAGACTTGGTCACTGCCGTGCACTTTCTAGGAAAAGAAGACAATGCGACTCTTGAAAACGCTCCCTGACAGCCTTGCTCGTAAAATGGAGCGTCTAAAGTGGCAGATGGCGCTCGCGAAAAGCCCTCTTTTCGATACTGACTGGTATCTCGCCCAGAACCCGGACGTGAAAGCTGCCGGGATCAACCCGTTAAAGCACTACCTGAGCATTGGCTGGCGCGAGATGCGAGATCCCTGCGCAGAGTTCGATGGTGCCTACTACCTGACCCGCTACCCCGACGTGGCGTCCCTCGGTGTTCCGCCACTCGTGCATTACTGGCTGCATGGACGCCACGAAGGCCGGCATCTGAACCCTTCGCTTGACCTGCGGTGGATTGGCGACCATCACCAACAGATGCGTGATTCGACAGCAGAAGCTCCATCGTCCAAGGCCTGGACTGGGACTGATCAATCACCCTACATCAGTGTGATCATCCCCACATATAACCGCATCCGGCTGCTACCTACCGTAATAGAGGCATGGCGCCTGGTGGATCGGGAAACGCCCTTCCCCTACGAAATCATCTTCTCGGATGACGGCTCGGAAGATGGCAGTGTCGAGTACCTCGAGCAGTTGGAAGGCCTGCCCCTTCGCGTCCTACGCAATGATCACGGTGGAGCATCCAAAGCACGAAATACCGCCATCCAGGCCGCCAAGGGAGAACGTCTACTCATCATCGGCGACGACATCTTCCCGGACCCTCAGTTGCTCAATGTGCATGCCCGCCTGGCCAGGTCGCTCGGCAAGAACGTTGCCACATTGGGCGTCGTCGATTGGGCGAACAATCTCACCGTCAATCATTTGATGCAGCACATCACAGAGATTGGCAACGAGCAGTTCAGTTACAACCGGCTTCCGGATCAGTCATTTGTCGATTTCCGACACTTCTACACCTGCAATATCTGCGTCGACAAGGACCTGATCCTGCAGGAGAAGAAAATTTTCGATGATCGCTTTGATCAATATGGCTTCGAAGATATAGAACTCGGCTACCGCCTGTCCCTGAAGGGCATGAAGATATTCTATACAACCGAGGCCAAGGGTGATCACTACCACCCCTATATCGTAGAGGGTTTCTGCAAGCGCCAGATATGTGCCGGGAGAATGGCGGTAGTCTTCCGTGATGCCCACCCCGGCGTCGGCAAAATACTGGGCATCGATGCGCTTGAAGCCCTGGTCAACAGCAAGAGCATCGCCAATTCGCGGGCAGGCCAGCAACGCTGGCAGAAAAGGCTCGACGCCCTTGTCCAGCGCTGTAATGCGTTGGAGAAAGCCATCGAGCAGGGCAACAACTCGGTGAAGAAACTGATCGGAACCTACCTGAGTACCATTTACAGTACATTGTTCAGGGCAATGTATGAATATGGTGTGCTCCAGCGCATTGCTAAAAGCGATCAGGTCCTATCGATTGCCATGGAAAGGAATTTCTCCGAACTCTGGAATGAATACTGGGCACTGATTGAAAGCCATTCCGCACAAGATCTGGAGCTTGCACTAAGTGATTCGCACAACCTGTTGGATGCGCTTGTCCTGAAGGATCCAAGCGTACTGCCGGCCTTGCAGACACAACCAGCAGCATTCCAGGAGTTGCTGTTGCTGGAAGCGCTAAACAGCACACCCAACCCTACCAACAACCGCCGACTGCATCTGCAGCGCATGGCTGGTCGAGTACTTTATTGGCTGGTCAACGATCCCAGGTACCTGTTCCGTCGCATACTCGAAACCTATAGGTCGAGAACACAGAGCACCTCAAGCGCCCCCCGCCCGGCCAACGCCCCGGTCAACCCGAGGCTGGTCCTGATCCTGAAAAGGGGCAACCCCGACAGCTCGGCGCTTGAGGAGCACTTCACTCACCTGATGGGCGATAGAGCATCCATAGCTTGGTTATCCGAGCAGGGACAGCTCACTCCCGAAGAATATGCGCAACCCGGCAACTGCTACTTCCGCCCCTCGTCCCTCGCCAACTTCCCCCACAGGGATCACCTGCTGGGCGCTTGGCTCGCGCTGATGGAAAACCGCGTCGACATCTCCTTGATTTCCTATGGGCTGGAAAACGATGGGAACGTTATCCACGCAAGTCTGCAAGACCAGATGGTTTTCTCGGAAAGAGTGCGGGAGGCGGTTCTGCAGGGAAATTTCGACGGCACGCCATTCACGGGAAAGATCTATCGTACGGAACCGAGCCAGAAGCGCAGATGGCAGAAGTCGTCGCTGGACGAACTGTTCGGTACGAGAGTGTCCTTCAACGAACACAACTCGTTGTTCTCAACGCAGGGAAAAGTCCCCACTGCAACTTCCTACACCCCCTCGTCGCTGTTCCCAGCCGCCAAGAACCGACCGACCATCTTTGTATTTCCAGTCTTCGTGGCCGTCGGTGGGGTTGAAAGAAATACCGTCGAGATCATCCGCAGGCTCGAGCAGACCTATGATTTCGTCGTCATCACTATGGAGCGGCTGCGCCAGGAACAAGGCAGCCTGGCATCGCAGTTCCAGGAAGCAGGCGCCCGACTCATCGAAATGTCGGAGATCGTTGTTCACGACGATTACCTTCGCGTATTGCTCAAGCTCAAGAAGTGGCTGAAACCCGACCTGGTATGGATCTGTAACGGCTCTCCCTGGCTCTGCGACAATGCGCAGAACTTGCGCACGCTGTTCCATGATATCCCCATCGTCGACCAGGAGGTCTACGACGTGAACGAGGGGTGGATCAACCGATATCACGAACCAGGTATCCAATCGTTCGATCGCTTCATCGCCATCAACAGGAAGATCGAGCAGAAATTCGTTGACTTCCTGAATATCAAGCAAGAAAAAGTCGACCTTATCTATTCCGCGGTCAACACTCAGCGAATCATCGACTACAAGCACAACGCACTGCCTCCTGAGCAAGTCAAAGCGAAGCTCGGCCTTCCTGAAGGTAAGAAAATCTTCACCTTCGTCGGCAGGCTCACCGCCCAGAAACGTCCGGTGGAGTTTCTGAAAATCGCCCAGAGCCGCCAGGCATTGACCGACGAGGTATTCGTTCTGGTCGGCGATGGCGAACTCGCACAGCAGTGCCATGATTTCATCGGACAACACCGCCTGACCAATGTCATCTGCATTCCCTATGTCGCCAATACGTTGGAATTGGCCTCCGTGACCGACGGTCTGATCATCACCTCCGCTTATGAAGGCCTACCCATTGCCATGTTGGAAGTGATCAGCTTCGCTGTGCCGGTATTCTCCACCGACGTCGGTGACATCGCCCTGGTGCTCCAGGACTACCAGGCCGGGATGACTATCCCCGTCGAAGCGCAAGAGTCTGAAAGACTGACAAGCCTCTGCGCATGGATGGAGAAACTTTTCGCGTACCGCAGCAATCTGCGCAAGCACGAGCAGGAGATTATGGAGCGCTTTTCCAGCCAGAAGATTTCCGAGCAGTACATTGACTGCTTCTATAAGGCGAGCATTCCCTATCTTGAGCAAGCGACGACATGAAAGTTCTGCTCATCGGAGGGAGTGGCTTCATCGGCAGGCACTTGGCGCGCAGTCTGGCAGCCAGAAACGATGACGTCCTAATCATCGGTAGAAACTCGCCAGCAACCCCTGAGGCATCATCGATCAGGCACATCGTCGGCAGCTATGCCGATACACCGACGCTAAGGGCCGCGCTTCAGGGAGTGGACGCTGTCGTCCACCTGGCTCACGACAGCCTGCAGCTCAATCAGACCTGTGATATGGCGGCGGAGTATTCGAGGAACATACTTCCCTCTATCAACCTGATGGAGGAATGTCTCAGGGCCAATGTAGCCAAGTTAATCTTCGTCTCTTCTGGCGGCACCGTTTACGGCAACACCCAGGCCCGTGTTCCGCTGAAGGAGAACGCTACGACGGCGCCGATTTCGCTGTACGGCACCTCGAAGTTGAGCATCGAACAGATTGCTCACCTCTACCACGTGCAACGTGGCCTGCCGGTAGTCATTGTTCGCCCAGGCAATGCCTATGGTCCGGGGCAGATTCCCTTCAAGGGCCAAGGTATCATTGCCACGGCCCTAGCGTCGGCCCTTATCCAGAGACCGATAGCGGTCTTCGGAGATGGCGGAGCTATTCGAGACTATGTCCACGTCCGGGATATTTCCGAGGCAATCGTCCAGTTGCTCCACTCTTCGATCTCCGGTGAAGTATTCAACATCGGCACTGGCACCGGCACCTCTATCATCGACTTGCTCGAAAAACACTTACAGCCGCTGGTCGAAGCCTCCGGGTATAGCCTAATCCTAGAAAGGAAACCCGTTCGCAGTATGGATGTCGGTTACAACGTCCTAGATAGCGAAAAACTCAAAACGCACATTGAGTACTCTCCCATTCCGCTAAGGGATGGCCTGCCGGAAACCTGGGGGTGGGTGAAGGACCAATGGAGCAAAGTGACATGAACAAAGTTTCGGTAGTCATTCCCAGCTACAACCACAGAGTTTATATCGGCAAAGCTATCGATAGCGTCCTGACCCAGAGCCACGAAGATCTGGAGCTTATCGTCATCGACGACGGCTCCAGCGATGACTCGCTGGAGTACCTGCGGGAGATCAAGGACCCGCGCTACACGTTGGTCGAGCAGGCCAATGCCGGCGCGCACAATGCAATAAACCGGGGCTTGGACCTGGCCACTGGAAATTACCTGGCCATCCTGAACTCGGACGATATCTTCCATCCGGATCGCCTGAAGCGTTGCCTCGAGGCCATGCGGGCGAACGACAGTGAACTGGTCACCAGTTGGATCGAAGTCATTAACCAGCAGGGGCAACCACTGGGGGTGAAACAAGGCTGGCAGAACATGTTGCCATGGCCGATTGCTGATCTGAAAAACTCCTTTGCCGGAACCAATAGTTTCGAGTTGAATCTGTTCGTTTCCAATTTCGTGTCTACAACCAGCAACATGTTATTCACACGAAATCTCTATAAGACCATCGGTGGCATGCGAAACCTGCGATTCGCCCACGACTGGGACTTCATGTTCAGAGCAGTGCAACAGTTCCGCTGCTCGCTCATTGAGTCACCACTGATGCAATATCGGATTCATGGCAGCAATACCATTTCCTCCAACAGAGCCTGGATGCTGTTCGAGATATGCTGGGTACTGGCCAGCGGCATGCGCCGCTTGGAATCTTCTCTGTTCTATACCGGCACCGACCATCAGCAATGGATGCGCGACGCCGAGCGCATCTACAACTCGGTAAACCTGCAGGGCAATGACAAGATCTACTGGATGATCCGCCAGTTCGTCGATGTCCAGGAGAAGCAGGGAAATACAGATGCAGAACTCCTCCTGCTGGATGACGCCGAGCTTCGCCAGGCTTTCATCAGACATATAGTGACAGGAGCCGACGGCGCCCCGACTAACTCGGCACAAACGGCCGGAACAGAGAACGTCATAAGCCGCCTGAAACGTCGCCTACGTCAGTCGCTGAAAAGCTGACCTCTGCTGTCAAGCCCTCAGAAAACGAACTCTCTCAAAGATATAAGCATGCCATCTAACAGCGCGATAATCGTTTCAGGCGTCAGTAAATGCTACAACATTTACGACTCACCCCAGGACCGTCTGAAACAGATGATCCTTCGCGGGAGGCGAAAGCTCTATCGCGAGTTCTGGGCGCTTCGAGACGTTTCCTTCGAGGTTCCTCGCGGCGAGACGGTCGGTATTGTGGGACGTAATGGATCCGGCAAGTCAACACTCCTGCAGATCATCGCAGGCACCCTCACTCCCACCTCCGGCAGCGTCACCACAAGCGGACGAGTCGCGGCGCTTCTGGAGCTTGGCTCGGGCTTCAACGCCGACTTTACAGGACGTGAAAACGTCTATCTCAATGCCGCCCTGCTGGGACTGACGCAGGAAGAAATCGACGATAGATTCGACAGTATCGCCAGCTTCGCGGACATCGGCTACTTCATCGACCAGCCGGTCAAGACCTACTCCAGCGGGATGTTGGTTCGCCTCGCCTTCGCAGTGCAGGCACAAATAGACCCAGAGATTCTCATCGTCGATGAGGCACTTGCCGTTGGTGATGCGAAATTCCAAGCCAGATGCTTCGACAGGCTCAAGAAGCTCAAGGACTCGGGCACCAGCATTCTTCTCGTCACCCATAGCAGCGAGCAAGTTGTTACCCACTGCTCTTCCGCGGTCCTGCTGGACAGTGGCTCGGTCGTCACCCAGGGTAAGCCGCGCGAAGTCATCAACAACTATCTCGACCTGCTATTTGGTCGCGAGAAGCTTGATATCAGCGAGCCCACTGCAACTGCACTGCCCCCTGACCGAGGGGAAGCCACTGTCGAGCCAACCTACTCACAAGTCGATACCGCCAACGATGTATTCTCCTCCCGGCAACTCTACAACCCCTACGAGTATCGCTGGGGTGATGGCTCAGCGATCATCACCGACTTCGCCCTGATCAGTGATGGAGCCGAATACCCCACCTTGGTCAGGAACGGATCCGAGGTCATCCTGAAAGTAGGAGTGAAGATTCTCAGTCCCCTGGTCCGTCCTATTCTCGGCGTTACGATAAAGACCAAAGACGGTGTAACCCTGTCCGGAAGCAATTCCGAGCTGCTGCAATGCGAGGAGACGAAATCCGAGTACGCTACTGGCAGCACCTTTGTCGCTACGGTTCGTTTCGACTGCACTCTGGGCGAAGGTGACTTCTTCATCTCGCTTGGCGTTGCGACGCGGAACGGCGAAGACATAGTCCCCCACGATCGACGCTATGACTCGATTCATTTCGCGGTGGGCACAGATTCCCGGTTCTTTGGCCTGACGAACCTCAACATGAAAATGAGCATAGAATGAGCCAGATTTCTCAAGAGCTGGAACCACTCGGCTACATCTACCAACCGGAAAGTCGAATTTGGGCTCGCTCAAAGCCTGTCGACTTCGACTACAGCGATGGTGACGAAACCGAAAACCGTATCCATAGAATCATCGCGCAAGCCAACGACATTTCGGTTTTTTCCCGGGAACTTCAAGCTGCCTGTACCGACTGGCCTACCACCTATCACTTGAGTTCGGCTCGGGGAAATCTCCTGCGCCCACTGGAGCGCTTCCTGCGTGCAGAAGTGCTCGAAATCGGCGCAGGCTGCGGCGCCATCACCCGTTTCCTCGGGGAGGCTGGCGGTAACGTCATCGCCATCGAAGGTAGCCCGCGCAGAGCCGCTATCGCGGCACAACGCACCCGTGACCTAGCCAACGTCACTGTGGTCAATGACCAGTTCGAGAATTTCGGGACGACAGCGAAGTTCGACGTCATCACCCTGATCGGGGTTCTCGAATACGCTGGAAAATTCAGTCCGTCAGACGATCCCGTCAATGCAATGCTTCGATCCGTGAAGCAACTACTGAAGCCAGATGGAATCCTTATCATCGCCATCGAGAACCAATTGGGGCTCAAGTATCTCGCTGGAGCTCCAGAGGATCACTTAGGAGTTCCTCGTCTCGGCATCCAGGGTCTTTACGAAAATCCAGGGGTAGAAACCTTTGGTCATGTCGCACTGCGGCAAAAGTTGACTACAGCCGGCTTCAAAAATATAGAGACTGCGCTTCCCTTCCCGGACTACAAAATTCCAGCCAGCATAATATATCCGGCAGCCCATACGACTGAAACAAATTTTGACGCATCATCCTTGGCAGCTCAAGTTTCATCTCGGGATGTTCAAACCACCTCCAGACAAGTAAATTTCTCGCTTGAGTGTACTTGGAGGGAGATTGGAAAAAACCGGCTTTTGCCCGAACTCTCCAACTCTTTCCTAATAGCAGCCTCCAGCGAAGAAGCTGGCTCGAGAATTTTTTTTGAAAGCGATATCCTAGCTAGCCATTATTCCACGAATCGGCAACCCGCTTTTTGCAAATCTGTTGAGTTCATAAAAACACCGAGCGGAGACGTCCTAGCTCGAAATAGCCTGATAAATCCGGAAGCGGCACTAAGACAAGCGCCCACGAGATTTATGCATAAGCTCCCCGAGGAAGCATACTTTCCTGGGGAAGCGTTAAGCACCGAATTCATTCGTGAACTCCAGCGACCAACGTGGACAGCCAAAAGCGTAGCAGCCTACATGAGGCGCTATCTCTCGATTTGCCTGTACGAATCAGGTGCAATTCCAAGCACCGATACGGCTATCGACTTGTCCATGAGCGTATCAGGAAAGCACATAGACCTTATCCCACAGAATATCCTTGTACAGGGAAAGCAGGTTCAGATAATTGATCGCGAGTGGGAATACGATGGTGATATCTCCGTTGCCTATCTGACTTTCCGAGCCCTGACTACGTTAATAAGAATGATATCCAGCTTTGCCGTCCCGCAAGAGCCGAGGTGGTTGCAGCAAGGTAGATTATTCGAATGCGTCTTTGCTCATCTCGGCAAGGATTTTCTACAAAGCGACTACGAGGAGTTTGCTCGACAGGAGGCTGACTTCATGTCTTTCGTATCGTCGATACCCTGTGCCCCTATCCCGTTCAACGACTGGTATCAGCATATCCTGCCCTCCTATCTGGATCATGCCCAAGACTTGACAAGGCCTTTGCTGGCACACCTCCAAGAAGTTGAAAGTCTTGCGGAAACCTACATATCCCAGATCAAATGGCTCGAATCAGAAAACGCCTCTCTTCATACACAACTGGAAGATATGCATCAGGCCGTCTCTGAGCTGAAGTCAGGCTTCGAAGACGAACGACTAAAGCTAGAAAGCAAAATAGCACAATCAGGAGAAGAGCTTTTGGCAATTAAATCATCGAGAGCCTGGCGATTTGGCAGCCGTCTATTCAGGTAACTCCGCGGCTAGCAGGATGGGCAGCCAGCCACTCCGAAGGCCACCGCACCAGCAGTGAAAGCTCTTCGCGGTGGAAAAAATAAAAGTCCAAGGCTGTGGAAATAAATTATTGGCTGCGTCAACACAAGGACGTCACACTAAAAAAGTGAAATACCATGAAGAGCACGAGTCAAAAGAAGCAGCACTCAATGATCCAACGCACACTTCTCTCTCTGCAGACACAACTCCAGATATTGAAGCTGCTCAGCCTGGCCATTCTTGCGTTTTCATGCTTCATTGCTCTCTATTACGCCGATCAGCTACCACTTGAAGCGCATGCATTCAGACAGACACAAACCGCATTGACATCTTACTGGTTCATCAAGGACGGCTTCCAACTGGCCTATGAGACGCCTGTAGCCGGAGCCCCGTGGTCTGTTCCGTTCGAATTTCCTATCTATCAGATCATCGTTTCAGTGATATCGAAGACGCTGAGTCTTAGCCTTATAGGAACCGGCCGAATTGTCTCTTATGCATTCCTATTACTTTGCATAATACCTACCTGGGCTATTTGCAGGACACTTAAACTCCCAAAGACCACGATATACATATTTACTAGCCTTTTCCTATCCAGCCCCATTTATCTATTCTGGGGCAGGACCTTCATGATAGAAACCACCGCGCTATTCTTTTCCATACTAGCAATCTACTATTTCATAAAATATCTGCAAACCAGAAGCATCGAAAACGCTCTAATTTTTTCTTTAATAGTTTCAATATCAGCACTACAGAAAGCAACTACGGCCCTACCTACGCTGGCCACTTTATGCGCCATACTCTTGCTGATAGAACTGCAATACTCGAAAAACTTCTCTACACTTCTTTCAAGAAGAAACATCCTGCACTTGGTGATACTGTTTGCCGTGCCACTCATAGTCTGCATTGCCTGGACACATTACACTGACCTCATAAAGCTGAGAAGCCCTATGGGGCAACAACTGACATCTAGTGCCCTAAGCAAGTGGAACTGGGGTACGATCTGGCAGCGTTTCTCCTCAGACTTGTATGTCAATGTAATATGGCAAAGAACGCTCAATGGAAACCTCGGTGGTTTTCTAGGGCTATCAGTGGTACTCGGCGGGTTATCTTTCACTCCACCCAAAGCAAAGTTGGTAATAGCTGCATCGCTCGCCCTCGGTCTGGCTCCGTTCCTCATATTCACCAACCTTCATATAATCCATGACTATTATCAAACAGCAAATACCGTATTCCTTATATTCTCAGTCTCGATAGCACTAGCCTATGGACTCGAAGAGATATCGAAACCCAGCCTGATTTCTTTCATCCTACTATTCATCATTACCAATAACTATTTGCAATACAGTGGAAACTACTATCAAAGAACCCTAGCTACTTTCGGGCCAGAAACTGAAGACCGCCTGATAGCCAGCGCCATAAAAGGCAACACAGACAGCAATGAAAGCGCAGTGATTTTCGGTAAGGACTGGAGCTCTGCAATTTCTTTTCTCTCCCAAAGAAAATCACTGACAGTACCAGAGTGGCTGTATGAGCACGAGAAAGTACTAAAATTCCCTGAAAAATACTTAGGAACATCAAAGCTTGGCGCCATAGTTGTTTGCCCGAAGACAACAAAAACAACACCTGCAGAACTCATGAGTTGGGCAACAGAAAAGGGCTGGAAGGTATCTGAGCTATCAGAGTGCTACATAGCACTACCCGAAAAGAGACTTCCGCACACCAATCAAGATGCCAAATTCCCCTCGTGCATCGGCAGCCTGGATTATGCCAGACCGACCAGTCCTATTATTTCTGGAGGTCTATATGTCGGTGGCTGGACCATGAATGACTCGATGCAGCACAGCATTCCAGACGTTGTCTATATAACGCTCACGAATGAGAGTGGAGTTTCGACATTCAATGAAGCCGTGCAGTTCCCCCGCCCAGATGTAAGCGACTACTATCACCGCCCCGACCTTGGCACCGTGGGCTTCGGCCTTATCATGAGATATCCCACAGGTGCACATGAGTATAAAGTTGGGGTTGCAAGAGTTACGAACGGCCAACTGGAAATCTGTCAGTTCAGAAAGGAATTGCGCATAGAGAATGACGAAATCCGACTGATTCATTAATAGAACTCTATCGTCCTAGGCTAGTTCGTCATTAACATTCTCACTACGCTGTACTAGGAAAAATTTGCGGCACGAGGGCAGAAGTCTTTACACGATGGCAATCACATTGAGCCACTACCTGTCCCGATGGCGTGCACTGGCCATATTGGCCGGCCTTTTAGCACTGCTCCTCTGGCCCCTCCACCACTTCGCCGAGCGCTACTACAACGACCAACTGGCCAAGCAGAACCAGCAGACCCTCGACCTCTACGTCGGCAACCTGCTCGGCACGCTGCGTCGCTACGAGGATCTGCCGCCGATCCTCAGCGAGCTGCCGGCACTGCGGGCCCCCCTGCGGCAGACCGAAGACCTGGAAACCCGGGACACGGCGAACGCCCGCCTGGCGGAGATCCGCCAGCGCACCGGCGCCGACGTCATCTACCTGATGCGTCCCGACGGGCTGACCCAGGCCGCCTCCAACTGGGACCAGCCGGACAGCTTCGTCGGCCGCAACTTCGCCTTCCGCCCCTATTACAAGGACGCGATCCAGGGTAAACCGGCGCGCTTCTTCGGCCTGGGCACCACTTCCAACCGCCGTGGCTACTATTTCGCCAGCGAAGTGCGAGATGGCCCCCGGCTGCTGGGCGTGCTGGTGGTCAAGCTGGACCTGGAACACATGGAACAGCTCTGGGGCAATACTCCGGAGCAACTGCTGGTCACCGACAGCAATGGCGTGGTCATCCTTTCCTCCAACAGCGCCTGGCGTTTCCATGCCAGCCGTCCGCTGTCGCCGGCCAAGCGGCGTGAGATCGCCGAGAACATTCCCTATCCGGTGCTCGATCCCAAGCCGCTGCGAATCAATGAGAAACGCTGGATCAGCCTCAGCCGCGAACTTCCGGAAACCGGCTGGACGGTGAGCATCTATACGCCGAAGGCGCAGATCGACCGGCCAGTACGCAGCGTGCTGCTGATAGGCGGCGCGACCCTCATGACCCTGCTGCTGTTGCTCGCCCTGCTGAGCATCAGCCGCCGTCACTATCTCGAGCGCATCGCCCTTGAGGCCCAGGCCAAGCGCCAGTTGGAGATGCGCGTGTTGGAGCGTACCCAGGAACTGGAAGGCGCCAACGCCCGTCTGCAGCAGGAGGTGCATGACCGCGAGCAGGCCCAACGCGAGTTGATGCACGCCCAGGACGAAGTGGTCCAGGCTGGCAAGCTGACTGCATTGGGAACCATGTCGGCGAGCATCAGCCACGAGCTCAACCAGCCGCTCGCCGCCATCCGCAGCTATGCCGACAACGCCCGGGTGCTGCTCGACCACCAGCGCCTCGACGACGCCCGCGGTAATCTCGATCAGATCAGCTCGCTGACCGAGCGCATGGCCTCGATCATCGCCCATCTCAAGGCCTACGCTCGCGGTGCCCGGCGCGCGCCGGAGAACGTCGCACTGCAGCCTGCGATCAACGATGCCTTGGCGCTGGTAGCCAGCCGGCGCCAGGCGATGAACGTCGAACTGCAGCGCGACCTGCCCGACGCGCCGATCTGGGTGCAGGCCGGGGAAACGCGCCTGCGGCAGATTCTCGCCAACCTGCTCTCCAACGCGCTCGACGCCCTCAGCGAGAAGGCCCCGCCACGGCGCCTCTGGCTCACCGCCGAGCAGAAGCCGGACGGCATCGTCCTGTACCTGCGCGACAACGGCCCGGGGTTCTCCGAACAGGCCCTGGCCCACGCCCGCGAACCCTTCTTCACCACCAAGACCAGCGCCAAGGGCCTGGGCCTTGGCCTGGCCATCTGCGACACCCTGCTGCGCGCCCTCGGCGGCCGCCTGGAACTGGGAAATCACCCCGAAGGCGGCGCTCTCGTACAATTGCACCTGTTGCCGGGCATCCCCGGCGTGATGCCGACGCCCCAGGAGGAAACCCGCGCATGACGAGCAGCGCCGCATTCGCAGCCGATACCCAGGTCCTGCTGATCGACGATGACCCACACCTGCGCCAGGCGCTGGGCCAGACACTCGACCTCGCTGGCTTCCGCGCCACCAGCCTGGGCGATGCCCGGGAGCTGGACGCCAGCCTCGCGCGCGACTGGCCGGGCGTGGTGGTGAGCGATATCCGCATGCCCGGCGTCGACGGCCTGCAACTGCTGGAACAACTGCACGCCCAGGACCCGGACCTGCCGGTGATCCTGATCACCGGGCACGGCGACGTCCCCCTGGCGGTCAAGGCCATGCGTGCCGGCGCCTACGACTTCCTCGAGAAGCCCTTCCCCAGCGATGCCCTGCTCGACAGCGTGCGCCGCGCCCTGGAGGTGCGCCGACTGGTCCTGGAAAACCGCAGCCTGCGCATGGCCCTGGCCGAACGCAAGGAAGTGCGCGGGCGCCTGGTCGGCCAATCGGCCGGCATGCAGCGCTTGCAAGAGCAAGTGGCTGCCTTGGCCGGGCTGCAGGCCGATGTGCTGATCCTCGGCGAGACCGGCTCCGGCAAGGAGGTGGTGGCCCGTGCACTGCACGACCTTTCCGGCCGGCGCAACGGGCCCTTCGTCGCCATCAATGCCGGCGCCCTGGCCGAGTCGGTGGTGGAAAGCGAGCTGTTCGGCCACGAGCAAGGCGCCTTCACCGGCGCGCAAAAGCGCCGCATCGGCAAGTTCGAGTTCGCCAACGGCGGCACCCTGTTCCTCGACGAGATCGAGAGCATGAGCCTGGACGTCCAGGTCAAGCTGCTGCGCCTGCTGCAGGAACGGGTGGTCGAGCGCCTGGGCTCGAACCAGTTGATCCCGCTGGATATCCGCATCATCGCCGCGACCAAGGAAGACCTGCGCCTGGCCGCCGACGACGGCCGCTTCCGCGCCGACCTCTATTACCGCCTGAACGTCGCCAGCCTGCGTATTCCGCCTTTGCGCGAGCGCGGCGAGGACATCCTGCTGCTGTTCCAGCACTTCGCCGAGCGCGCCGCGCAGCGCCACGGCAGTGCGGCCCGTACCCTTTCCCCCGCGCAACGCGCGCAACTGCTGGGGCACAGCTGGCCGGGCAATGTGCGCGAACTGCAGAACGTCGCCGAACGCTTCGCCCTGGGCCTGGACCTTGGCCTTGACGAATACCAGGCCAACGCTCCCACCCAGACACTCGGCGGTTCGCTGAACGAGCAGGTGGAAGCCTTCGAACGCGCCTTGATCGCTGCAGAAATAGCCAACCAGCACACTTCGCTGCGCAGCCTGTCCGAGGCGCTGGGCGTGCCGCGCAAGACTCTGCACGACAAGTTGCGCAAGCACGGGCTGCTGTTCAACCAACCTGAAGGCGGCACAACGGAGGACTGACGGAGTTGCCATCAGGCATCGGCTTTTTCTTCTGGAACGCTGCAGTTAGTATCCAATGCCTGCGCATCTACAAGAATGTAAAAGCATCGTGCTGGATTGACTCTTTCTCATGGACTCGCCGAGGTAGCCGTAAGTGTCAGCCCCCTTGGTCGTCGATCTTGACGGCACCCTTATCCACAGCGACCTCCTCCTTGAGTCCGGACTGTGCTTCCTCAAGCGGAACCCCTTGAAAGCCTTGTCCCCTATCGGCTGGCTGGCTGGCGGCAAGGCCAACCTCAAGAGCCGACTGGCCCGATCGGCACCGCTGGACGTCTCAGTCCTGCCCTACAACGATGCGGTCCTCGAACTGATCCGGCGGAAGAAACAGGAGGGGAACCGCATCGTCCTAGCGACTGCCAGTCATCGCAGCTATGCCGAGCAGATCGCCGAGCACCTTGGCCTGTTCGACCAGGTCATGGCCAGCGACGAAAACATCAACCTCTCAGCACAACGCAAGCGCGATGCATTGGTCGCCGAGTTCGGCATACGAGGTTTCGACTATGCGGGCAACTCCAGCGATGACTTACCAGTCTGGCAGGCAGCTCGCCGCGCCTACGTGGTCAACTCTACGGGCAAGATCAGCCAGCGTGCCCACAGTCATGGCAATGTCGAGGAAGAGTTCGAGCATGACGTCCAGGTCGTCCGTACCTGGACCCAGGCCTTGCGCATACACCAATGGGCAAAAAACGCGCTGATCTTCGTCCCCTTGCTCGCCAGCCATCGTCTGCTCGAACCCCAGTTACTGCTCAACGGTCTCTTGGCATTCCTATTCTTCGGCCTGTGCGCGTCAAGCGTCTATCTGCTGAACGACCTGCTAGACCTTGAAGACGACCGCCATCACCCGAGCAAATCCCTGCGTCCTTTCGCGAGTGGCGCACTATCCATCCAGAGCGGCATGCTGGCTTTCCCGATACTGCTTCTGGCCGGATCCAGCGGTGCCCTGTTGCTGCTGCCATGGAAGTTCAGCCTGATGCTCCTGGCCTATTACCTACTCACACTGGGCTATTCCTTCTGGCTGAAACGCCGGATGGCGGTCGACGTACTGGTCCTGGCCATGCTCTACACCTCGCGCATCATCGCCGGGACCTTCGCCTTCGGGGTGAAGCTGACTTTCTGGATGTTGGCATTTTCTATGTTCATCTTCCTCAGCCTAGCCCTGGTCAAGCGCTATGCCGAACTGCGCGAGGCGCGACTGAAGGGCAAGAACCAGAAAACTCGAGGCCGAGGCTACTACCCGGATGACCTGGAAATGGTTTCTTCGCTGGGAGCTTCGTCCGGCTATCTGTCGGTAATGGTTCTGGCACTGTACATCCAGGAGGGCACCACAGCGGCGATGTACCACTATCCGCAGTTGATCTGGCTGGCCTGCCCTTTGTTGCTTTACTGGATCACCCGGACATGGATGCTGACCCACCGGGGTCTCATGCATGACGATCCGGTAATCTTCGCCATCAAGGACCGCACCAGCCTGCTGATCGGTATCTGCTTCGCGTTGATCTTCTGGGTGGCCAGCTGATGGCCCGCGAACTGGCATCCTGGGGGCGCTATCCATATGCCCCCCAGCAACTGCATCCCTGCATCTGGCGTGATGAGCTACCACCGCTGCTCCAGCGGCTGGCAACCAACACCGCGGGAACACTGCCCTACGGCAATGGCCGCAGCTATGGCGATAGTTGCCTGGCGGTCAGCGGCGAACTGCTGCAAACACGCCAACTGGATCGCTTGCTGGCTGCCGACTGGGAGCGAGGGCTGATCCGCGCTGAGGCGGGAGTGATCCTCGCCGAACTGCTGGCGGTAGCCATTCCCCGCGGCTGGTTCCTGCCGGTCACCCCAGGAACCCAGTTCGTCACCCTCGGTGGTGCGGTGGCCAACGACGTGCATGGCAAGAACCACCACGTCCGCGGGACCTTTGGCAACCATGTACACCGTTTCTCCCTGGTCCGTTCGGACCAGGCTGCCCCACTGGAATGCAGCGCCGCGGAAAACCCCGAACTCTTCCACGCCAGCATCGGCGGCCTTGGTCTGACTGGCGTCATCGCCTGGGTCGAGTTGCAACTGATGCCTATCACCTCTAGCCGGATCGACAGCCTCACTGTGCGCTTCGACTCCCTGGGCGAGTTCTTCAGGCTGTCGGACGAGTTCGACAAGACCCATGAATACACTGTGGCCTGGATCGACTGCCTGGCCAAGGGCAGTGCCGCTGGGCGCGGCGTGTTCTCGGTGGGCAATCACGCCCGACAAGGCGCTCTGGAAGTCGATGGACAGACGCGTCTGAGCGTTCCGCTGACCCCGCCAGTCACCCTGATAAATAGCCTCAGCCTGTGTCTGTTCAACAACGCCTACTACCACCTGCACAAGCCCGGGCGGCACGCCGCCCAGGGTAGCTACGCCCCCTTCTTCTACCCACTGGACAGCATCCTGCACTGGAACCGCATATACGGGCGCAAGGGGTTTCAGCAGTACCAATGCGTGATTCCCGACGCTGTCGCCGAGCCCGCGATGACGGACATGCTGGCCGCCATCGCGGCCAGCGGCAGCGGCTCCTTCCTAGCAGTGATGAAGCGCTGCGGCGATGTCCCCTCACCGGGGCTGATGTCGTTCCCAATGCCCGGTGTCTCCCTGGCCTTGGACTTTCCCCAACAGCAGCGCCTGGATTCAGGGTTGTTCCGCCGCCTCGACCAGATCGTCAGAACCGCAGGCGGGCGTCTCTACCCGGCGAAGGACGCGCACATGTCGGGTGAGGATTTCCGCACCTTCTATCCTGCCTGGCAGCAAGTCGAAGCACTGCGCGACCCGCCACTTTTATCCCTCTTCTGGAAACGTGTGACCCAAGCATGAAGAACATCCTGATCGTCGGAGCCAACTCCGCCATTGCCACCGCCTGTGCTCGGACCTGGGCCGCGGAGAGCGCCCGGTTCTTCCTGGTGGCACGCAACGCCGAAAAACTCGAGCAGGTCTCTGCCGATCTTGGCGCCCGTGGCGCCGCAGAGGTCAAGACTTACGAGTTGGACCTGAACCACCTCACCGATCACGAGACCATGCTCGCCAAGGCTTTCGACAGCCTGGGCAGGGTGGACATCTGCCTGATCGCCCACGGCACCTTGCCGGATCAAGCCGCGTGCGAGCGCGACCTTGATCTCGCCCTGTACGAGTTATCGAGCAATGGTCTGAGCGTGATCGCCCTTCTGACGCGCCTGGCCAACCGCATGGAGGAACAACGAACCGGAACCATTGCGGTGATTTCCTCTGTGGCCGGTGACCGAGGTCGCCCCTCCAATTACCTGTATGGTACGGCCAAGGCTGCTGTGAGCACCTTCTGCGAAGGCTTGCGTGCACGTCTGTACAAGGTCGGCGTACAGGTATTGACCATCAAGCCGGGTTTCGTCGACACCCCCATGACACAGGGGCTGTCGCTTCCCAAGGCGCTGCTTGCCACCCCAGGCCAAGTCGCCAGGGACATTACCCAGGCCATCGACAAGCGCTGCAATTCGATCTACACGCCCTGGTTCTGGTCGCCGATCATGTTGCTCATTCGCAACATACCTACCTTCATCTTCAAGAAAATCCATCTATGAACCCCTACAGCCCAAGTGCCTGACGGCAGGAGCTGCAGATTGCCGGCGATCATGAACGGTACCGGCGCCTGCAGCACAGGATCGTGATCAACTGGATTGTTCGGTCCCTCATATCATGTGCGCTTCCCCCCAAAAATCGTTTCAGTCCAAGGAAAGAGACAACCGCAGATGAGCCCTTCGAGTGCTGACAAAAAGATCGTCCTCCCCGGCGGAGCCGGCCTTGTCGGCCAGAACCTGGTCGCCCAGCTCAAGGAGCGCGGTTACACCAACCTAGTGATCCTCGACAAACACCGGGCCAACCTGGACATCCTGCGTAGCCTGCACCCCGAGCTGACCATCGAATATGCCGACCTCGCCGAGAGCGACGACTGGGAAAAACACTTCGAGGGTGCGGATACCGTGGTCATGCTGCAGGCCCAGATCGGCGACCCAAACCCCGAGCCCTTCGTACGCAACAACATCACCTCGACCGAACGCATCCTCGAGCTGATCAAGCGCTATGAAATCCCGTACACGGTGCACATCAGTTCCTCGGTGGTGGAATCGGTCGCCGACGACCACTACGCCAACACCAAGAAGGAACAGGAGCGCATCGTCCTGCAGAGTGGAATCAACTGCGTGGTACTGCGCCCAACCCTGATGTTCGGCTGGTTCGACCGCAAGCACCTGGGCTGGCTGTCGCGCTTCATGCAGAAGGTGCCGGTATTCCCGATCCCCGGCGACGGCCGCTACATGCGCCAGCCGCTGTACGCCGGCGACTTCAGCAGCATCATCGTCAGCTGCATCGAGTCGCGCATCGCCGGCCAGGTGTACAACATCACCGGTCTGGAAGAGATCGACTACATCGACATCATCCGCACCATCCGCAACACCACCGGCGCTAAGTGCCTGCTGCTGAAGATTCCCTACGGGCTGTTCTACGTGTTGCTGAAGATCTGGGCCCTGTTCGACAAGAACCCGCCCTTCACCGCCGATCAGCTCAAGGCCCTGGTAGCCCGCGACGAGTTTGAAGTCATCGATTGGCCGGGTATCTTCCGGGTCCGCCCCACGCCTTTCGCCAAGGCCGTGGAGGAAACCTTCAAGCACCCCACCTACAGCAAGGTCGTACTGGAATTCTGATGAAGGACAATCAACGCATCGCCGTGCTCGGCGCAGGCCCCATGGGCCTGGCGGTCGCCTATCAACTGGTCAGGGACGGCCATCGCCCGGTGATCTTCGAGGCCGACGATCGGGTCGGCGGCATGACCGCCCATTTCGACTTCGGCGGCCTGTCGATCGAGCGTTACTACCACTTCCACTGCATCTCCGACCACGCCTTCCTCAAGGTGCTGGACGAACTCGGCCTGGCCGACAGGATGCGCTGGGTGGAAACCAGGATGGGCTATTGGTACCAGGACAAGGTGCAGGCCTGGGGTAACCCGTTCGCCTTGCTGAAATTCTCCGGCCTGGGCTTGATCGCCAAGTTCCGCTACGGCCTGCACGCCTTCCTGTCCACCAAGCGCAACGACTGGCGTCCGCTGGACCACGTCGAGGCGACCGGCTGGATCAAGCGCTGGGTAGGTGCCGAAGCCTACGAGGTGCTCTGGCGCCGACTGTTCGACTACAAGTTCTACGACTATTCGGACAACCTCTCGGCGGCCTGGATCTGGAGCCGCATCCGCCGCATCGGCCGCTCTCGCTACAACCTGTTCAAGGAGAAGCTGGGTTATCTCGAAGGCGGCTCGGAAACCTTGCTGCATGGCCTGCGCGACTACATCCAGCAACATGGCGGCGAGTTCCGCCTGGGCACGCCGGCAAGCAAGGTCGTGATCGAGGACGGCAAGGTCAGTGGCGTAGAGGCCGGCGGCGAGTTGCATACCTTCGACAAGGTCGTCAGTACCATCCCGCTGCCTTATGTGCCACGGCTAATGCCGGATCTGCCGGCAGCGACACTCGACGCCTTCCGCTCGGTGAAAAACATCGCTGTGGTCTGCGTGATCGCCAAGCTGCGCAAGGCGGTAACCGAGAACTTCTGGCTCAACACCAACGACCCGGAAATGGACATCCCCGGCCTGGTGGAATACAGCAACCTGCGTCCGCTGGACGAGCATATCGTCTACGTCCCCTTCTACATGCCCGGCGAACATCCCAAGTTCCAGGAGCCGGACCAGGCTTTCCTCGACAAGGTGAAACGCTACCTGCAGAAGATCAACCCGCAGCTCACCGACGCCGACTTCCTGGAGATGCGCGCCAGCCGCTACCGCTATGCCCAGCCGATCTGCGACCCGGGCTACCTGGAGCACCTGCCGCCGATGGAGCTGCCGGTGCGCGGTTTGTGGGCGGCGGACACCTCCTACTATTACCCGGAAGACCGTGGCATCTCGGAGAGCATCGACTTCGGCCGCAAGATGGCCAGGCAGGCGGCGGAGAAATGATCAGGCATTTCTTTTCCGTACAGTTCCTGACCTTCGTCGGCGTAGGCGTTACCGCCGCGTTGGCGAACTGGTTCACGCGCTACCTCCTGAGCTTCGAGTTGAACTATTCGTTGTCGGTCGTGCTGGCCTATCTGATGGGCATCAGCGTGGCCTTCCTGCTCAACCGCCGATTCGTCTTCCCTGGCTCTCCCCGACCAATGGTCGTGCAGGCTCGGGAGTTCCTGCTGGTCAATGTCGCCTTCCTTCCGGTCGTCTGGATAGCGGCATTGGCGCTACGCCAAGTGTTCATCCATGCCGGGATGGAGTCCATGGCGGATGGACTCGCCCATGCAATATCGTTGACGGTACCGGCTTTCGCCACATTCCTGATCTATAAGTTCTTCACCTTTGGTAAGCCCCATCCAGGAGAAGAGCGTGAGAACCCAGCAGGAAGAACTCTCGAGCCTCTATCGCATACGCTTTCCGGAAAAAGAGCTGCAGAGAAAGAATGAAATCTGGAAGGTTCTGACCCGGGACTTCCTACAACGCTGGGTTGCTCCGGAGGATACGGTGGTAGATGTGGCCTGCGGCTACGGAGAGTTCATCAACAATATCCAGGCCAGGCGCAGGATTGGGGTGGACCTCAATCCTGACACCCGATTCAAGCTGGAGAGAGGCATAATCTTCCATCAGGAGTCAGCCACCCAGCTCTCCAATATCGGGGAGAGTTCGGCTAACGTAATCTTCACGTCGAACTTCCTCGAACATCTGCCAGACAAGAAGTCCCTGGACATCTTCCTCGAGCAAGTCCTCATGACACTGAGGCCCGGCGGCCGCTATCTGATTCTGGGCCCCAACCTGCGCTACCTCCCGGGTGAGTACTGGGACTTCTATGACCACCACCTGGGACTGACCCACCTGTCCCTCGCCGAAGCGCTGAAGCTTGCTGGCTTCCAGATCGAGGTCAACACTCCCCGCTTCCTGCCCTATACCACCCAGGGAAAACTTCCAACCCACCCTCTTCTGGTCAAGCTTTACCTGAAGTGCCCCTGGGCCTGGCCAGTCATGGGTAAACAGTTCTTCCTGGTCGCCAGAAAACCCGGACAGTAGTCCATGGCGGCACTGGCGGAAATCCCGCCGAAGAAGCCGACGCATAAGCGGAATCTTGCCGACTCCGGCCCTACCCGCCCGCTGAGCCCCAGGCAACATGGGCGCTCCAGCGCACCTCGCGTATGGCACGGAGCTTGCGATACGCCTCCCCGATGCCTTGCGCATCCTTCTCGCCCCGGCTCCGCGCCGTGGCGCCCGTCGGGCCACAAGCCCGGCGGTGTCCCTTCGGCCACCCGGCCCTGCGCCCCTCCACACGGTGGGCGCGCCGCCTGTGCAGCGACCCTGTATGGGCACCTTCTTATAGAAAGCAGCCCGGCCATGCCGGGCTTTTTTCTGCCTACCTGAAGCCTGCAACAAGTTCTGACAGATTTTCCCGACCGATGCCCCGACGCGGGAATCCATTCACGCAATCAATAGAAAGCCTGACGGTCACCGAAACGCCATCCAGATTTCACATGGATCCCCTCTAAATCAGGCGATAACGGCAAACCTCTCCTATCGTTGCTCTCAAGCGGACCGGCACCGCTACGTAGTTGGAAACATTTGTTAGCAGGCTATTGATTTAGGTCAGGGGGGTTCCCTGACAGTCGGCGCCTAATGACTACACTCTCCAACTCCTATAGGGAGATTCCGAAAATGTCGCAAGAAAGCAGCCAAAAACTACGACTTGGGGCACTCACCGCTCTCGTCGTCGGATCCATGGTCGGCGGGGGTATCTTCTCTCTCCCGCAAAACATGGCCGCCAGTGCAGACGTCGGCGCCATTCTCATCGGTTGGGCCATCACCGCGGTCGGCATGCTGACCCTGGCCTTCGTCTTCCAGACCCTCGCCAACCGCAAGCCAAACCTCGACGGCGGTGTGTATGCCTACGCCAAGGCCGGTTTCGGTGACTACATGGGCTTCTCCTCGGCCTGGGGCTACTGGATCAGCGCCTGGCTGGGCAACGTCGGCTACTTCATGCTGCTGTTCAGCACCCTGGGCTACTTCTTCCCGGTCTTCGGCAAGGGCGACACCATCCCGGCGATCATCGCCGCGTCAGTGCTGCTATGGGCCCTGCATTTCCTGGTGCTGCGCGGGATCAAGGAAGCGGCGTTCATCAACACCATCACCACCATCGCCAAGATAGTGCCGCTGTTCCTGTTCATCCTGATCTGCCTGTTCGCCTTCAAGCTGGACATCTTCACCACCGACATCTGGGGCCTGGGCAATCCCGACCTGGGCAGCGTGATGAACCAGGTGCGCAACATGATGCTGGTCACCGTGTGGGTGTTCATCGGCATCGAAGGCGCGAGCATCTTCTCCTCCCGCGCGGAAAAACGCAGCGACGTCGGCAAGGCCACGGTCATCGGCTTCATCACCGTGCTGCTGCTGCTGGTGCTGGTGAACGTGCTGTCCATGGGCGTGATGACCCAGCCGGAACTGGCCAAGCTGCAGAACCCGTCGATGGCGCTGGTGCTGGAGCACGTGGTCGGCCACTGGGGCGCGGTGCTGATCAGCGTCGGCCTGTTGATCTCCCTGCTCGGAGCCCTGCTGTCCTGGGTGCTGCTGTGCGCCGAGATCATGTTCGCCGCGGCCAAGGACCACACCATGCCGGAGTTCCTGCGCAAGGAGAACGCCAACCAGGTGCCGGCCAACGCCCTGTGGCTGACCAACATCTGCGTGCAGGTCTTCCTGGTCATCGTCTTCTTCACCTCGGGCGACTCCAGCGGCATGGACCCGTACACCAAGATGCTGCTGCTCTCCACCTCGATGATCCTCATCCCGTACTTCTGGTCGGCGGCCTATGCGCTGCTGCTGACGGTGCGCGGCGAGACCTACGAGCAGGACGCGAGCGAGCGCAACAAGGACCTGATCATCGCGGGCATCTCGGTGATCTACGCCGTCTGGCTGATCTATGCCGGCGGCCTGAAATACCTGCTGCTGTCGGCGCTGCTGTACGCACCAGGCGTCATCCTCTTCGCGAAAGCGAAACGTGAAGTCGGCCAACCGATCTTCACCAACGTCGAGAAGCTCATCTTCGCAGGTGTCGTGATCGGCGCACTGATCGCGGCGTACGGCCTCTACGACGGCTTCCTTACTCTGTGACATCACTGGAGACACTCATGAGCACGGAAAAAACCAAACTTGGCGTCCACTCCGAAGCTGGCAAATTGCGCAAAGTGATGGTCTGCTCGCCCGGTCTTGCCCACCAACGCCTGACCCCTAGCAACTGCGACGAGTTGCTGTTCGACGACGTAATCTGGGTAAACCAGGCCAAGCGCGACCACTTCGATTTCGTCACCAAGATGCGCGAGCGCGGCGTCGACGTCCTGGAAATGCACAACCTGCTGACCGAGACCGTCCAGAACCCCGAAGCGCTGAAATGGATCCTCGATCGCAAGATCACCGCCGACAGCGTCGGCCTGGGCCTGACCCACGAACTGCGCGCCTGGCTGGAAGGCCTCGAGCCGCGACGACTGGCCGAATTCCTCATCGGTGGCGTGACCGCCGACGACATCCCGGAAACCGAAGGCTCCAAGCCGCTGAAGATGTTCCGCGACTACCTGGGCCACTCCAGCTTCCTGCTGCCGCCGCTGCCCAACACCCAGTTCACCCGCGACACCACCTGCTGGATCTACGGCGGCGTGACCCTGAACCCGATGTACTGGCCGGCGCGTCGCCAGGAAACCCTGCTGACCACCGCCATCTACAAGTTCCACCCGGAATTCACCAACGCCGAATTCGAGGTCTGGTACGGCGACCCGGACAAGGACCACGGTTCCTCCACCCTCGAAGGCGGCGACGTCATGCCCATCGGCAATGGCGTGGTACTGATCGGCATGGGCGAGCGGACTTCCCGCCAGGCCATCGGCCAGGTCGCCCAGTCGCTGTTCGCCAAGGGCGCGGTCGAGAAAGTCATAGTCGCCGGCCTGCCGAAATCCCGTGCGGCCATGCACCTGGACACCGTGTTCAGCTTCTGCGACCGCGACCTGGTCACCGTCTTCCCGGAAGTGGTCAAGGAAATCGTCGCCTTCACCCTGCGCCCGGACGAGAAGAGCCCCTACGGCATCAACGTGCAGCGCGAGGAGAAGGACTTCATCAGCGTGGTCGCCGAGGCCCTGGGCCTGAAGAAACTGCGCATCGTCGAGACCGGCGGCAACAGCTTCGCCGCCGAGCGCGAGCAGTGGGACGACGGTAACAACGTGGTCTGCGTCGAGCCCGGCGTGGTCATCGGCTACGACCGCAACACCTACACCAACACGCTGCTGCGCAAGGCCGGCGTGGAAGTCATCACCATCAGCGCCGGCGAGCTCGGCCGCGGCCGTGGCGGCGGCCACTGCATGACCTGCCCGATCATCCGCGACCCGATCGACTACTGATCGCCACAGCCCACCCTACTCAACGCGGCGGCCCCAGCCAGGGCCGCCCGCCCCGCCAGCCACAAGCTGTACTGACGAGGCCGATCCCATCCCACAAGGAGAAAGAACATGGCTTTCAACATGCACAACCGCAACCTGCTCAGCCTGATGCACCACAGCACCCGCGAGTTGCGCTACCTGCTCGACCTGTCCCGCGACCTCAAGCGCGCCAAGTACACCGGCACCGAGCAGCAACACCTCAAGGGCAACAACATCGCCCTGATCTTCGAGAAGACCTCCACCCGCACCCGCTGCGCCTTCGAGGTCGCCGCCTATGACCAGGGCGCCAACGTCACCTACATCGACCCCAACTCCTCGCAGATCGGCCACAAGGAGAGCATGAAGGACACCGCCCGCGTGCTCGGCCGCATGTACGACGCCATCGAGTACCGTGGCTTCAAGCAGGAGATCGTCGAGGAACTGGCGACGTACGCCGGCGTTCCGGTGTTCAACGGCCTGACCGACGAATACCACCCGACGCAGATGCTGGCCGACGTGCTGACCATGCGCGAGCACAGCGACAAGCCGCTGCACGACATCGCCTACGCCTACCTGGGCGACGCCCGCAACAACATGGGCAACTCCCTGCTGCTGATCGGCGCCAAGCTCGGCATGGACGTGCGCATCGCCGCGCCGAAAGCGCTGTGGCCGAGCGACGAACACGTCGCCGCCTGCAAGAAATTCGCCGAGGAAAGCGGCGCCCGCATCACCCTCACCGAGGATCCGAAGGAAGCCGTCAAGGGCGTGGACTTCATCCACACCGACGTCTGGGTCTCCATGGGCGAGCCGGTGGAAGCCTGGGGCGAGCGCATCAAGGAACTGCTGCCCTACCAGGTCAACATGGACATCATGAAAGCCGCCGGCAACCCGCGGGTGAAATTCATGCACTGCCTGCCGGCCTTCCACAACAGCGAGACCAAGGTCGGCCAGCAGATCGCCGCCCAGTACCCGAACCTGAAGAACGGCATCGAAGTCACCGAAGACGTCTTCGAATCCCCGTACAACATCGCCTTCGAGCAAGCGGAGAACCGCATGCACACCATCAAGGCGATCCTCGTTTCGACCCTCGCCGACATGTGATCGACGGATGCGTACCCCGGGCCCGGCCTGCCGGTCCGGGGGCGTTTTCAGCTTCAGGAGGAAATGACTATGCGTATCGTCGTCGCATTGGGCGGCAACGCCCTGCTGCGTCGTGGCGAACCCATGACTGCGGCCAACCAGCGTGAAAACGTAAGGATCGCCGCCGAACAGATCGCCAAAGTGGCGCCTGGCAACGAACTGGTAATCGCCCACGGCAACGGCCCGCAAGTGGGCCTGCTGGCCCTGCAGGGCGCCGCCTACGACAAGGTCACGCCGTACCCGCTGGACGTCCTCGGCGCCGAGACCGAGGGCATGATCGGCTACATGATCGAACAGGAAATGGGCAACCTGCTGCCCTTCGAAGTGCCCTTCGCCACCATCCTCACCCAGGTCGAGGTGGACGCCAAGGACCCGGCCTTCCAGCATCCGACCAAGCCGATCGGCCCGGTCTACGCCAAGGAAGAAGCCGAAGCCCTGGCCAAGGAAAAGGGCTGGAGCATCGCCCCGGACGGCGACAAGTTCCGCCGCGTGGTGGCCAGCCCGCGGCCCAAGCGCATCTTCGAGATCCGCCCGGTGAAATGGCTGCTGGAGAAAGGCACCATCGTCATCTGCGCCGGCGGCGGCGGCATCCCGACCATGTACGACGAATCCGGCAAGAAACTCTCCGGCGTCGAAGCGGTGATCGACAAGGACCTGTGCTCCTCGCTGCTGGCCCAGGAGCTGAACGCCGACATCCTGATCATCGCCACCGACGTGGACGCGGCCTACATCGACTGGGGCAAGCCGACGCAGAAGGCCATCGCCCAGGCCCACCCGGACGAACTGGAACGCCTCGGCTTCGCCGCCGGCTCCATGGGCCCGAAAGTCCAGGCCGCCGCCGAATTCGCCCGCGCCACCGGCAAGGACGCGGTGATCGGCTCGCTGGAAAACATCGTGGCCATCACCCAGGGCAAGTCCGGCACCCGCGTCAGCACCAAAAAACCCGGCATCGAGTACCGCTGAGCCTGTTCTGCAACCCCGCCCGGGAGCCACGCTGGCTCCCGGCGCCTTCGCGCATCCGTTCCACCCCCTCCTTCCTGGCAAGTTCGTCGCCTTTCGCCGTCAATCCCTGGCCAAAAGCGTGACTCGGCAGTCATCATCCTCGTCAGCATAAGCATTCCAATCACAGAGCTGCCGCCGGGCTTGTGCCCCTGATCCGTGATGTCGCCTCCCTGCGCCTCGCGTGCACCCTGGTCGCGCCATCCGGTCCTGCACAGGACGGGCCTATATGAAGGAGTTTGCGAGAGATGTCTCGACTACCGGTCATCGTTGGTTTTGGTGGGTATAACGCCGCGGGTCGCAGTTCCTTCCAC
The DNA here is from genome assembly GCF_023516765.1 of Pseudomonas sp. R3.Fl. Taxonomy (NCBI): domain Bacteria; kingdom Pseudomonadati; phylum Pseudomonadota; class Gammaproteobacteria; order Pseudomonadales; family Pseudomonadaceae; genus Pseudomonas; species Pseudomonas sp. R3.Fl. Next base: position 4,017,769 of record NZ_JAMGSO010000001.1, on the reverse strand, counting down.
CATGCGTTCCGTCGCACCGTCCTGGAGTCCCTGGACGAGCAGGCCCGCCAGCAGACCCTCGCCGGCCTGGCCGTGATGATGAAGCTGGTGAAGTTCGAGGACGGCCACTACCTGGACGCCGCCGATGGCGCGCGCCTGGACCTGGCCGCCATCGAACGGCGGCATGCCGCGCAGATCCTCGGCTCCACCCTGATCCGCCGCATCGAGAAGCAGTACTTCGATGTCGATGCCGCGCACTGGCACAAGAACCTCACCCTGGAAGCCGACGGCGCCCAGCCGCTGAGCTTCACCACCGCGCGCAAGCAGCTGCCCGAGCCGCTGCCGGCCAACTGGTCGGTGGAAGAACTGGCCGACAACCAGGTGCGCGTCACCCTGCACGACAGCGTCGAGGTCAAGGTCGACAGCTACCGCGAGATGCCGGTGAAATCCGCCGGCCAGCTGCCCACCGGCTTCGAGCCGGGCGAGCTGTACGCCTCGCGCTTCCACCCGCGCGGCCTGCAGATGGCCGTGGTGGGCGCCACCGACGCGATCCGCTCGGTGGGCATCGACTGGCAGCGCATCGTCGACCGCGTGCAGCCCGACGAAATCGCCGTGTTCTCCAGCAGCATCATGAGCCAGCTCGACGACAACGGCTTCGGCGGCCTGCTGCAATCGCGCCTGAAAGGCCACCGCGTCAGCGCCAAGCAGCTGCCGCTGGGCTTCAACAGCATGCCCACCGACTTCATCAACGCCTACGTGCTGGGCAGCGTCGGCCTCACCGGCAGCGTCACCGGCGCCTGCGCCACCTTCCTCTACAACCTGCAGAAAGGCATCGAGGCCATCACCTCCGGCCAGGCGCGGGTCGTGGTGGTGGGCAACAGCGAAGCGCCGATCACCTCGGAAATCGTCGAGGGCTACGCGGCCATGAGCGCCCTGGCCACCGAGGAAGGCCTGCGCAACATCGAGGGCCGTCCGGACGTGGACTTCCGCCGCGCCAGCCGCCCGTTCGGCGAGAACTGCGGCTTCACCCTGGCCGAATCCAGCCAGTACGTGGTGCTGATGGACGACGCCCTGGCCCTGGAGCTGGGCGCCGACATCCACGGCGCGGTGACCGACGTCTTCATCAACGCCGACGGCTTCAAGAAATCCATCTCCGCCCCCGGCCCGGGCAACTACCTGACCATGGCCAAGGCCGTGGCCGCCGCCATGCAGATCGTCGGCGAGGAAGGCGTGCGCCGCCACAGCTTCGTCCACGCCCACGGCTCCAGCACCCCGGCCAACCGCGTCACCGAGTCGGAAATCCTCGACCGCGTGGCCAAGGCCTTCGGCATCGCCGACTGGCCGGTGGCCGCGGTCAAGGCCTTCGTCGGCCACTCCCTGGCCACCGCCAGCGCCGACCAGCTGGTCTCCGCCCTGGGCACCTTCAAGTACGGCCTGCTGCCGGGCATCAAAACCGTCGAGACCTTCGCCGACGACGTGCACAAGGACCGCATCGCGCTGTCCAACAAGGACCGCCGCCGCGACGACCTGGACGTCTGCTTCATCAACTCCAAGGGCTTCGGCGGCAACAACGCCACCGGCGTGCTGCTCTCCCCGCGCCTGGCCGAGAAGATGCTGCGCAAGCGCCACGGCGCCGCCGCCTTCGACGCCTACCAGGCGCGCCGCGAACAGACCCGCGCCGCCGCCCAGCGCTACGAGGAGCAGGCGCTCAAGGGCCAGTTCGACATCATCTACAACTTCGGCAACGACATGATCGACGACCGCGACATCCGCATCAGCGCCGAGGAAATGAGCGTGCCGGGCTTCGCCCAGCCGCTGGTGTACAAGAAGGACGAGCGCTTCAGCGACATGCTCGACTAAGGCGCCGCGGTCATGAAAAAGCCGGGCAGATGCCCGGCTTTTTTCATTGTGCTGTCCCGCGCCTTGGCGCACTTCGGTCGGTTCTCTCTTGCGCGCCCTGCGCGCGAATCGCGGGCAGGGCCCGCTCCTACGTTTCCAGGAAACACTGCTTTTCGTAGGAGCGAGCACCTCGGCGCAGCCGGCAAGACAGTTGCTCCTACGTTGCTTTCTGGGTTCCCGGGGGTATGAGGACGGTGCCTGACCTCCACGCCGCTCAGGACAGCCCCCTCTCCCGCTTGCGGGAGAGGGTTGGGGAGAGGGCGCTCTTAAAGGGCATCGGTATTCCCGCCAACGGCGTATAACCGCGAACGGTTATACGCCCTACGGTTGCGGGGAAGCACGATCGCAGGAGCGGACCCATCCGCGATCCCTAGTAGCTCCCCTGCCCCACACCCAGTTCGAGGATGCTCGACTTCAGGTTCTCGAAGTCATATTCGGTCAGCCCCACGTAATCCAGCACCAGGGCGCGGATGCTCTCCCACTCGTGGTCCTCCGGCTGGTTGCCGAGGATGCGGTGCGAGCCACAGATGTGCTCGGCCATCTTGAGGATCGCCAGGAGGTTCTTCAGCTGAGTGTTGCGGCTGCTTTCCTCGCTGAACACCGTGAGCGCGTTGTGGTGGTTGGCGATGGCCTCGCAGACGTGCTCCGGCAAGCGCCAGGAGCGCGCGGTGAAGTAGCCGACCACGGCGTGGTTGGTGTTCAGCACGCGGTTCTCGGTGTCCACCACGCGGCGCTCGTCGCTGGCGCTGGCATAGGCCTCCTCCAGCACCGCCATGTAGTGCGGGAAGCGCTTGAGCATCAGCGGGATGCCGCAATTGTGGAACAGCCCCAGGGCGTAGGCTTCGTCCACCGACTCGTAGCCGATGCGCTTGGCCAGGGTCAGGCAGCTCATGGCCACGTCCTGGGCGGTGTCCCAGAAGCGGTTGAGGGTGACGATGGTGTCGTCGCTCATCTCGCCCTTGATCGACTGGGCGTTGATCAGGTTGATCACCGAGCGGCTGCCCAGCAGGTTGACCGCGCGCTGGATCGAGGTGATGCGGTTGGCCAGGCCGAAGAACGGCGAGTTGACCAGCTTGAGCAACGCGCCGGACAACCCGGGGTCCTGGCTGATGAGCTTGGCGATGGCCTTCAGGTCGGGGTTGGGCATGACCTGTTCCATCTGCAGGTCGACCATGATCTGCGGTTGCGGCGGCACGCTGATGCCCTGCAGGGTCTGGCGGATCTGTTCGGCGGAGAGTTCTTGGACCATGGGGACGGTCTGGGAAAGTTGACGGGGCGCACAGTTTACCCAGACGGACGACTTCTGGAACTGCCGATTTGGACAGAACCGTATCGGCAGTCGCGGCGCGAACTTTATGCCTGCTCGTCACGCCCGCGCGGCATCGGCAACCCCGGCGGCCAGCGGTTATAATCTCGCTCTTTTTCCCGGAGCACCGCCATGACCCTGCCCAGCTTGCGTCTGAAAGCCAACGCCGAGCGCCGCCTGCGCGCCGGCCACCTGTGGGTCTACAGCAACGAGGTGGATGTCCAGGCCACGCCGCTGAACGCCTTCGCCGCCGGCGACCAGGCGATCCTCGAGATGGCCAACGGCAAGCCGCTGGGCGTAGTGGCGCTGAGCCCCAACAACCTGATCTGCGCACGCCTGGTTTCCCGCGATACCAAGCACGTTCTCGACAAGTCGCTGCTGGTTCACCGCCTCAACGTCGCCCTGAGCCTGCGCGAGCGCCTCTTCGACAAGCCCTTCTACCGCCTGGTCTACGGTGACGCCGACCTGCTCCCCGGCCTGGTGGTGGACCGCTTCGGCGACGTGCTGGTGGTGCAGCTCGCCTCGGCGACCATGGAGAAGCATCGCGACGACGTGCTCGCCGCCCTGCTGCAGGTGCTCAAGCCCACTGCCGTGCTGTGGAAGAACGACTCCAGCGCGCGCGATGCCGAGGGCCTGGAGCGCTACGTGGAGAATGCCTACGGCGAAGTGCCCGAGTGGGTCGCCCTGGAAGAGAACGGCGTACGCTTCGAGGCCCCGGTGCTGGCCGGGCAGAAGACCGGCTGGTTCTACGACCACCGCATGAACCGCGCGCGCCTGGCGCCCTACGTGAAAGGCAAGCGCGTGCTCGACCTGTTCAGCTACATCGGCGGCTGGGGCATCCAGGCCGCGGCCTTCGGCGCCAGCGACGTGATGTGCGTGGACGCCTCCGGCTTCGCCCTCGACGGCGTGGAGCGCAATGCCACCCTCAACGGCCTGTCCGAGAAGGTCGCCTGCGTGGAAGGCGACGTGTTCGACGCCCTGCGCGAGCTGAAGGCCGCCGACGAGCGCTTCGACGTGGTCATCGCCGACCCGCCGGCCTTCATCAAGCGCAAGAAGGACCTGAAGAACGGCGAGGCCGCCTACCGCCGCCTCAACGAACAGGCCATGCGCCTGCTCTCCAAGGACGGCATCCTGGTCAGCGCCTCCTGCTCCATGCACCTGCCCGAGGACGACCTGCAGAACATCCTGCTCGGCAGCGCCCGCCACCTGGACCGCAACCTCCAGCTGCTGGAACGCGGCGGCCAGGGCCCGGACCACCCGGTGCACCCGGCCATCGCCGAGACCCGCTATATCAAGAGTCTGACTGTGCGGTTGTTGCCGAATAGCTGATGACTGGAAGCTGGAAGGGATTCTGGGCTCTGCCCTTGCTTCCAGCTTCAGGCTTCCAGCTGCCGACCATCAGCCTTTCCCTGGCGGCGGCGGCCGGCGTAGAATCCTGCACATCCCTCGCCAACATCCCCCGGCGGGCCCGTGAGCCCCGGCCGCGCGGGCGGTGACCCCGCCCCGTCTTGCAGCCCCCTCCGAGCATGCAGCTCCATCTGCCGTTTGCATGTGCCTCGTACGACGCTCACGATAAGACTCTTACCGAAGCCTGATTAGCCGCAGGAACTCGTCATGCCCGATTACCGCTCGAAAACCTCCACCCACGGCCGCAACATGGCCGGCGCCCGCGCCCTCTGGCGCGCCACCGGGATGAAGGACGAAGACTTCAAGAAGCCGATCATCGCCATCGCCAACTCCTTCACCCAGTTCGTGCCCGGCCACGTGCACCTGAAGGACCTGGGCCAGCTGGTCGCCCGCGAGATCGAGAAGCACGGCGGCGTGGCCAAGGAATTCAACACCATCGCCGTCGACGACGGCATCGCCATGGGCCACGACGGCATGCTCTATTCGCTGCCGAGCCGCGAGATCATCGCCGACTCCGTCGAGTACATGGTCAACGCCCACTGCGCCGACGCCATCGTCTGCATCTCCAACTGCGACAAGATCACCCCCGGCATGCTGATGGCCGCCCTGCGCCTGAACATCCCGGTGGTGTTCGTCTCCGGCGGCCCGATGGAAGCCGGCAAGACCAAGCTGGCCAGCCACGGCCTGGACCTGGTCGACGCCATGGTGGTCGCGGCGGACGATTCCTGCTCCGACGAGAAGGTCGCCGAGTACGAGCGCAGCGCCTGCCCCACCTGCGGTTCCTGCTCCGGCATGTTCACCGCCAACTCGATGAACTGCCTGACCGAGGCCCTGGGCCTGTCGCTGCCGGGCAACGGTTCGACCCTGGCCACCCACGCCGACCGCGAGCAGCTGTTCCTGCGCGCCGGGCGCCTGGCCGTGGAACTGTGCCAGCGCTACTACGGCGAAGGCGACGACAGCGTGCTGCCGCGCAACGTCGCCAGCTTCAAGGCCTTCGAGAACGCCATGACACTGGACATCGCCATGGGCGGCTCGACCAACACCATCCTGCACCTGCTGGCCGCAGCGCAAGAGGCGGAGATCGCCTTCGACCTGCGCGACATCGATCGCCTGTCGCGCAAGGTGCCGCAGCTGTGCAAGGTGGCGCCGAACATCCAGAAGTACCACATGGAAGACGTGCACCGCGCCGGCGGCATCTTCTCCATCCTCGGCGAGCTGGCCCGTGGCGGCCTGCTGCACACCGACGTACCGACCGTGCACAGCCCGAGCATGGCCGATGCCATCGCCCAGTGGGACATCACCCAGACCCGTGACGAAGCCGTCCACACCTTCTTCAAGGCAGGCCCCGCCGGCATCCCGACGCAGACCGCATTCAGCCAGTCCACCCGCTGGCCGAGCCTGGACGACGACCGCGCCGAAGGCTGCATCCGCAGCGTCGAGCATGCCTATTCCGCCGAAGGCGGCCTGGCCGTGCTGTACGGCAACATCGCCCTCGACGGCTGCGTGGTGAAGACCGCCGGCGTGGACGAGTCGATCCACGTGTTCGAAGGCAGCGCGAAGATCTTCGAAAGCCAGGACGCCGCAGTGAAGGGCATTCTCGCCGACGAGGTGAAGCCGGGCGACATCGTGATCATCCGCTACGAAGGCCCGAAAGGCGGCCCGGGCATGCAGGAAATGCTCTACCCCACCAGCTACCTGAAGTCCAAGGGCCTGGGCAAGCAATGCGCCCTGCTCACCGACGGCCGCTTCTCCGGCGGCACCTCGGGCCTGTCCATCGGCCACGCCTCGCCGGAAGCCGCCGCGGGCGGCGCCATCGGCCTGGTGCAGGACGGCGACAAGGTGCTGATCGACATCCCCAACCGCAGCATCAACCTGCTGGTCAGCGATGAAGAACTGGCCGCCCGCCGCATCGAGCAGGACAAGAAGGGCTGGAAGCCGGCGCAGCCGCGTGCACGCCGCGTCAGTACTGCGCTGAAGGCTTATGCGTTGCTGGCTACCAGTGCGGATAAGGGAGCGGTGCGGAACAAGGCGTTGCTGGACGGTTGATCGTCCAGCTCTGAAAAAATAAGCCTGGCACATGCCAGGCTTATTTTTTGGCTGAAGCACTTAAGCGTCATACCCCTCAAGCAAGCATCAACGGCAACCTGACGGAATATGCGAAGTATTGGTCAGCCCAGTACATCTCCAGCGGGAAATCTGATTTGTGTTAGCAACGAAGGTTGGAGTGATTGTCAGCGTCTGGCCAGCAAGAGCACCACTTGCGAACGTGACTGCTATGGCTCCAGTTGTCGCGGTAACAACAACACCGCCGGCGTTGAAGTATTTGCCCTCAAGAGCAGCCGCTGCTGCCTGGGTTTGAGCACTTGCTGCTGGAGCTCCCGCCTCAGCAGTATCTATTGCAATATCTGCCTGTAAACCCGCAGTAGTCTTCAACCCCTCGGAGGCCTGCGCCCGAGCGGTATAGTCCTGATAAGCGGGAAGCCCTATCGCCGCCAGAATCCCGATGATCGCCACCACGATCATCAACTCGATCAGCGTAAAACCTTTCTGCGTTGCCCGATAATTTCTCATTTCACTACTCCATGGGTTCTCGTCTGAAGCCCCCATCCCCACACGGGAAATGGAGGGTGACGCGGATTTAATTCCCCACGGATAAGCCAGATATGTAGTCCCCTTCCCCCGAAAGACAGCGAAATATCCCCAATCTCGAAAATCGCTCGATAACTCTCAATAAGACCGCCAGCGCAATGCCGCTCCACGTCAGAAGCTGACACCACAGCCGTCACTTTGCGCCGAACTTCGACATCCACGCCGGAAATCCCTGCCCTATGGCACTGTGCGATCGGCACCAGTCCCCGTAAAATCCCGCTCTTTTTCCCGGACTGCCGCCATGAGCTCCCTCGAGAACCCCGTCACCGCCGACAAGGCCCAGCGCGACCTGGTCTACGGCCTGGAAGACCGTCCCGCCCTGCCCGTCGCGCTGCTCGCAGCACTGCAGCACCTGCTGGCGATCATCGTGCCGATCGTCACCCCCGGTCTGCTGATCTGCCAGGCGCTGGGCGTTTCCGCCCGCGACACCAACCTGATCGTGTCTATGTCGCTGGTCATCTCCGGCATCGCCACCTTCGTCCAGTGCAAGCGCTTCGGGCCGTTCGGCGCCGGGCTGCTGATCGTCCAGGGCACCAGCTTCAACTTCGTCGGCCCGCTGATCGCCGGCGGGGCGCTGATGGTCAAGCAGGGCACGCCGGTGGAGCAGGTGATGGCGGCCATCTTCGGCGTGGTCATGGCCGGCTCCTTCGTGGAGATGGGCGTGTCGCGCATCCTGCCGTTCGTGAAGCGACTGATCACCCCGCTGGTGACCGGCATCGTGGTGCTGATGATCGGCCTCACCCTGATCAAGGTCGGCCTGATCAGCATGGGCGGTGGCTTCAGCGCCATGGGCAACGGCACCTTCGCCAATGGCGAGAACCTGCTGCTGTCCGGCACCGTGCTGGCGATCATCGTGGTGCTCAACCGCATCCCGGTGGTGTGGATGCGCAGCGGCGCCATCGTCATCGCCCTGGCCGTGGGCTACGTGCTGGCCGGCTACCTGGGCCGCCTGGACTTCAGCGGCATGCACCAGGCCGCGCTGTTCCAGGTGCCGACGCCGCTGCACTTCGGCCTGAGCTTCTCCTGGGCGCTGTTCATCCCCATGCTGGTGATCTACCTGGTCACCTCGCTGGAGGCCATCGGCGACGTCACCGCCACCAGCCAGGTGTCGAAGCAGCCGGTGGAAGGCCCGCTGTGGATGCAGCGGATCAAGGGCGGGGTGCTGGTGAATGGCGCCAACTCGCTGCTGGCGGGCATCTTCAACACCTTCCCCAGCTCGGTCTTCGCGCAGAACAACGGGGTGATCCAGCTGACCGGCGTGGCCAGCCGCCACATCGGCCTGTGGATCGCCGCGATGCTGGTGGTGCTCGGCCTGTTCCCCAGCGTCGCCGGGGTGATCCAGGCGGTGCCCGAGCCGGTGCTCGGCGGCGCGGCCATGGTGATGTTCGGCGCGGTGGCCGCCTCGGGCATCAACATCCTCGCCGGCACCCACCTCGACCGCCGTGCCCTGCTGATCATCGCGGTCAGCCTGGCCCTGGGCCTGGGCGTGTCGCAGGTGCCTGAATTCCTCGCGCACATGCCGGCGGCGCTGCGCAACGTACTGGAGTCCGGCGTCGCCACCGGTGGCATCTGCGCCCTGCTGCTGAACTGGTTCCTGCCGGAAGCACCGGCGGCCAGGGCCCCGCACTGAGCCAGCCACGACGCCACCCTCGGGTGGCGTCGTCGTTTATGCTGGATGCATGAGCACTTCCCTGCGCGTCGGCGTGATCGCCGACACCCACAACCTGTTGCGTCCCGAAGCCCTGGAAGCCCTGCGCGGCTGCCAGCGCCTGCTGCACCTGGGCGACATCGGCAAGCCGGTGATCCTCGATGCGCTGCGCCAACTGGCGCCGCTGGACGTGGTGCGCGGCAACAACGATACCGAAGCCTGGGCCGAGGCCATTCCCGAAACCCTGAGCCTGGAACTGGGCGGGCTGCGCCTGTACCTGATCCACGACCTCAAGCAACTGGCCATCGATCCACGGGCCGAAGGCTTCGACGTGGTGCTGGCCGGGCATTCGCACAAGCCGCTGCAGGAAGTGCGCGACGGGGTGCTCTATCTCAACCCCGGCAGCGCCGGGCCGCGGCGCTTCAAGCTGCCGATCTCGCTGGCGATCATCGCTATCGAGGATGGGCGCGCCGACGTGGAGATGATTACGCTGGGTTAAGAGCGTTCGCGAGCAAGCTCGCTCCTACAGGGGGCGTGGCTCTTCGTAGGAGCGAGGGGGACGCCTAGTTCTTGCTCGCGAACCGACAGATCACGGTTCCAGCAGCTGTTGAGCCAGGGCGTCGACCTGCTCCTGGCGTTCGCTCTTGTCCACCCGCTTGCGGCCATTCAAGGTCGACCACTCCGGATGCGCCCGCGCCTTGCGCAGCGCCTCGGGCAGCTTGCCCTCGCGCCATTGCTTGTCTTCCGGCGAAGCAACGCGGATCGCCTCCATGGCCGCATGGCCCCGCGCCTGCAATGCCGCCAGCAACTGGCGCTGGCGCAGGGCGAGCAGGCGCAGCACGCTGTCGTCCACCGAGAGTTCGCGCTGGCCCTTGAGCTTGCCCAGCAGGCGCTGGCCGTAATGGCCAACGGTCTGCCAGGCACCTCCGGCCAGGGCGCCGAGGGCGGTGGCGGCGCCCAGGGTCAGGCCGCCCACCAGCAGGTCTATGCCCGCGCCAGCCGCGGCGCCGGCAGCGACTCCGCCACCCAGGCGCACGCCGAGCTGGCGCAGGGTTTCGGGGTTGAACAGATCATCGCCCCAGCGTCCATCCAGCAGCGGCAGATCGGCGGCGCGGGCGTCGTCCTTGCGGAAGGCATAGAGGCGCAGCAGGGCCTGCACGCAGGCTTCCTCGCGCTTGCGCACGCGGTCGCGCAGGGCTTCGGTGGCTTTGCGGATGGCCTCGGCATCGCCCGGAACCATGTCGCGGCAGGCAGCGACGTCCACCAGCAGTTCGGCGATCAGCTTGGCGCCGGCTTCGCGGCGAGCCACGGCCTGGGCCTCGTGGTCCCGGATCAGCCGTTCCAGCTGCGGGCGCGACTTCTCCAGCAGCAGCGCCAGGCTTTCGTAGAGCCGGCGTTCGCCGTCCAGCGGCGGCGCCACGCTGTCGAAGCGCACCAGCGCGTGCAGGCCCAGGCGCGACAGGGCCTCGCGCCATTGCTCCTCGCGGTGGTTGGCGCTGGCGACGAAGTTCAGCACCGGCAGCAGCGGCCGCGCACAGCCGGCTAGCACCGCCAGTTCGTCGCGGTACTTGGCCAGCACCGGTTCGCGGGCGTCGATCACGTAGAGCCCGGCGTCGGATGCCTGCAACTGGCGCAGCACTTTTGCCTCCTGCTCGAAGCGACCGCGCGCCTCGCTGCCGTCGAGGAAGCGGCGCAGCTTCTCCGGGCCATCCAGGCGCTCGCCGGGGCGTTCCAGGGCGTCGAGGAAGTCGCGCAGGGCGATGGCATCCTCCAGGCCCGGCGTGTCGTACAGCTCCAGCAGCGACTCGCCGTCCACCGACAGGCGCGCGCCCTCGACGTGGCGGGTGGTGCTGGGGCGGTGCGAGACCTCGCCGAAGCCGACGTCGCGGGTCAGGGTGCGCAGCAGCGAGGTCTTGCCGACGTTGGTGTGGCCGACCACGGCCAGCCTGAGGAGCTCAGTCATGTCCACTCTCCAGCCAGGCCAGGGGCGATGCGCCGCTGTGCGCCAGGTTCAGCTTGTCGATCGCAGCATGCCAGTCGGCCAGGCGGTCGCTGTCCAGGCCGCTGCCCGCTGGCGGCTGCAGCAGCCAGACGCGGGTGGCGCCGGCGCAGCGCGACAGCTCGGCGATCAGCGCCAGGGTGCCGCGGTCCGGCGAGCGCCGCGGGTCGCAGGCGATGGCCAGGCGCGCCGGCGGGTAGCGGGTCAGCTGTTCCAGCAGGCGGCGGCGTTGCGCGCCATCGTCCAGCACGCCGGCATCGGCCACGCCGGCCGGCAGCTTCGGCGGCCAGGCCTGGCTGTCGTCCAGTTCGATGGCCACCAGCAGGGCGCCATCCGCGCTGGCGGCGGGATTCTGCGCCTGGGGCTCGACCAGGCTGGCCGGCGCGGCATCGTTGACGCCCAGGCGCTCGCTGCTGGGCAGCAGGCGTTCGCGCAGCAGGCTGTAGCCGGGCAGCGAGAGGTCCAGGCGCAACGCCGCGCGGCCGCGGCGCCAGCGCCACAGGCAGAAGGCCCAGAGCAGCAGGCGCGGCAGCAGGCCGTAGACCAGCAGAATGCCCACCAACCAGCCGGCCCAGGCATGGCGCGCCGCCTCGCTGGCCACCAGGGCATCGCCGCTGGCGCGCACCAGTTCGCTGTCCGGCAGCGGGAAGCCCAGCAGCGAAGGCAGTGCGCCGAGGCCCTGGGTGAGGAAAACGAAGGTGTCGCCGCCGAGGATGGTGGTTTCCCAGACGAAGCCGTAGCGCCGCGTCGACAGCAACGCCAGCAGCACCACCATGGCCGCGCCCAAGGCCAGCAGCCACAAACCGTGGACCAGCATGCCCAGCGCCCAGCGCGTCAGACGCTGGCGGCCGAGCAGCACCAGCAACGCCGGCGCCAGTTGCGCGGCGCGGGCATCGCGCGCCAGCTTGCCGCTCAGCCATAGCCAGAGACGGCCCAGGGCGCCGGCCGCCTCGCTGCCGCCAAGGGCGAAACCCGCGGCCCAGCCGAGCAGCATCAGCAGGTCCAGGCCGAGCAGGCTGGCCAGGGCCCAGAACACGTTGACCGGGCGCTGGCCGTCGCCGAGGGCGGCCAGGGCCAGGCCGGCGCCGCTGAGCAGGGCGAGGAAGATCAGCAGGTAGAAGGCCAGTTGCGCACCCTGTTTCCACAGGTGCAGGGCGCTGTCCAGCTCGTCGCGGCCGGCCAGCCACAGGGCGCGGTTCTCGATGCGCCGGGGCAGCTCGCCGCCGGCGGCGATGGCGCGGCGGTTGGCCTCGGCGTCCTCCAGCGGGCCGGCCTGCTCCTCGCGCAGGCGCACGGCTTCGCACAGCCACAGTCGGTCGAAGGCGGAAGGTGGGGCGCTATCGCTCACAGTGTCTCCGGCACGGGTTCCTGGGGCGCAAGCATAACCGCTGTGCCGCGCCGCGTCCGCCCACCGGGGTAACACCGGCGCCCGCCGACCGAACCAAGGAAGGGCTTACCCGGCGCGCCCACGGGTATAGGGTGCAAAAGCCAACCAGAACAACAACAACGAGGCCCGCCATGCTGCGCGTCCTGCCCTGCGCCCTGCTCCTGCTGGCCGCCGCCCACGCGGCGGCCGTGGAAACGCCCCCGGTGCGCCCCTCCGACTGGGGCCCGGACACCCCGCTGATGCAGGCGGTGCCGCCGCGCCAGCTGGACGACAAGGTCGGCCAGCGCGCCTCCGACAGCGACGAGTCGAAGCTGTGGATAAGCCACACCGACTTCCGCCTGCACGACGACATCGGCTTCTTCATCCGCCGCATGCTGATCCGCATGAGCTCCAACGGCCCCAAGGGCACGCCGCTGATGCTCGACGACCCACGGGCCATGATCGCGCGCATCCAGGCCGGCGACATCTTCGTCGCCGACGCCACCCTCGCCACCCTGCTAAACGCCGAACTGCGCAGCGCCGACGCGCCGGTGCGCAACCTGGTCCTGGCCACCCGCAAGGACGGCCAGGAAGTGCGCGGCGAGCTGCTGCGCAAGGGCCGCTGGCGGCCGCTGCGGATGCTCACTGGCATCGAGCAGGCCGGCCCGCTGAAGGTGGCGCTGGTGCCGCAACGCATCTTCGTCGACGGCGTGGACGTCACCCCTTCGCTGAGCGCCGCCTCCATCGAGATGTCCGAGGTGCTGCAACTGCACACCGCGCACATGCAACTGCTCGGCAACCGCATCCTGGTCGACCTCGACGGCCTGTTCCCGCCGCCGCGCCTGGAGTTCGCCGTGAGCAGCCTGAAGCTGGCCGACGGCGGCATGGACCTGCTGCTGGGCGAGGACCTGGCCAGCCTGCAATGGCCGCAGTTGCAGGCGCCGGAGAGCTACATGTTCATCCAGGGCGGCGACATCAAGATGGCCCGCACCATCCTGGTCAAGGCCTACGCCCTGTTCACCAGCCTCAGTCCCGGGCAGCCGCTGCTGTTCAACCTCTACGACTACCGCCGCCAGCTGCAATACGGCGAAATCCGCCTACGCCAGGACGGCATGGTGCACATCGCGGTGTCGCCGGTGAAAGCTCCCGCCCCGCAGGAGAAAGCCCTATGAAGCGCCTGCTGCCCCTGCTCCTCGCCCTGCCCCTGTTCGCCCAGGCGCAAAGCGTCATCGACCGCCAGCAGCAGGAGCTGCAGCTGCTGCGCCAGGGCTGGTTCCAGCAGACGCCGCCGGACGCCGGGCACGCCGCCAGCCGCCCGGGCGGCGTGCGCGATTCCGGCCAGGACGGCGTCGGCCTGCTGCTGCACAACGTGGACATGTACTTCGAGGGCGGCATCGGCTTCCACAGCCCGCAGCTCAAGGGCTGGCTGGTGCCGCTCAAGGCCGGCGCGCCGGTGGATTTCGACCGTCCGCAGGACATGCGCATCCAGGTCACCGAGGGCGAGGTGATCCTCGACCCGCAACAACTGGCCAGCCTGTTCAACGAGCGCATCCTGGCTTATCCACAGAGCATGCTGCGCAATTTCAGCATGAGCATCGACGGCGAGCGCCTGCGCGTCAGCGGCGAGGTGCAACCCCTGGGGATCGGCCCCTGGCTGCCGCTGCGCCTGGCCGGCAGCGTGCGCCTGGAGGGCGACGAGATCCTCTACCAGCCGGACCAGGTCAAGGTCCTCGGCGTGCCGGCCTACGGCGCCATGAGCCTGGTCGGCCTGCATCTGGACTCGCTGGTCGACCTGCAGCGCCCCGGCGCCCTGCTGCGCGACAACGCCATGCGCCTGGACTACCACCAGGTGTTCCCGCTGGTGGGCATCGACGGCAAGGTCGACGCCGCCTGGCTCGATGCGCAGGGCCTGCACCTGCGCTTCGCCCGTCCGGCCGGCAGCCCGCCGCCGCGCTTCGAGCCGCCCACCCTGGCCGGCCCTTCGTACATCTGGCTGCAATCGGGCGACCTGAAGATCTTCGAGATCCTCATCACCTACGCGCAGGTGCTGCTCAAGGCCGAGCAGCCCGGCCAGACGCTGGTGTTCAGCCTCAAGGACTACCGCAAGGTGCTGGCCACCGGCATCACCCAGGTCAACGAGGACGGCACCTTCTTCATGCGCGTGCCGCCCTACGCGAACGACGCGCCGGCCCAGCAGCTGGTATCCTCTGCCACCGATGGATCACCCTGAGCACATGACCGGAGCCACGATGTCCCAAGCCCCTTCCCGCCTGCCGCTGGCGATGATCGCCGCCCTCGCCGAGAACCGCGTGATCGGCATCGACAACCGCCTGCCCTGGCACCTGCCGGCCGACCTCAAGCACTTCAAGGCGCTGACACTGGGCAAGCCGATCATCATGGGCCGCAAGACCTGGGACTCCTTAGGCCGCCCGCTGCCCGGCCGGCTCAACCTGGTGGTCAGCCGCCAGGCCGGCCTGCGGTTGGAAGGCGCCGAGGTGTTCACTTCGCTGGACGCTGCGCTGCAGCGTGCCGATGCCTGGGCGCGGGAGGAGGAAGCCGAGGAGCTGATGCTGATCGGCGGCGCCCAGCTCTACGCCGAGGCCCTGCCCGTGGCCGAGCGCCTGTACCTGACCCGCGTGGCCCTGAGCCCGGCGGGCGACGCGCGCTTCCCCGAGGTGGACGAAAGCCGCTGGCACCTGGCGTCCAGCATCGAGCATGAAGCGACGGCGGAAACACCGGCCTATGCCTTCGAGGTCTGGGACCGCGCTTGAGCGGCTCTTGGCTTGGCAGAAGCGAGCTTGCCCACTGCACCGAGGTGCTTTTCGTAGGATGGGTTGAGCTTGAGAAACCCATGCGGTCTCGGTGATGGGTATCGCTTCGCTCAACCCATCCTACGGGTGTCGCGTTTGCCGGAGGACGTAGGCGGGCTTGCCCGCTTCTACGAAAAGCCGCCGTCCCGTCAGTTGGTCGCCGGCTTCGCCGCCGCGCGGCGGTAGGCCCAGACCATCAGGGCGATGCCGCCGAGGATCATCGGCACGCACAGCAGCTGGCCCATGGTCAGCCAGTCCCAGGCCAGATAGCCCGGGCCGCCGTTGCCGCCGGCGCCCTGGTCGGCGTCGGGCAGGCGGAAGAACTCGACGAAGAAGCGGAAGCAGCCGTAGCAGAGGATGAACAGGCCCGACACCGAGGCGGTCGGCCGCGGCTTGCGCGAGAACATCCAGAGGATGGCGAACAGCACTATGCCTTCCAGGGCGAACTCGTACAGCTGCGACGGGTGGCGCGGCAGCTGCGCCGGGTCGCTGTAGGGCGGGAAGATCATCGCCCAGGGCACGTCGGTGGGCTTGCCCCACAGCTCGGCGTTGATGAAGTTGCCAATGCGCCCGGCGCCCAGGCCGATCGGCACCAGCGGGGCGATGAAGTCCATCAGCTGGAAGAAGCTCTTGCCGTTGCGCTTGCCGAACCACCAGGTGGCCAGCATCACTCCGATCAGCCCGCCGTGGAACGACATGCCGCCTTCCCAGACCTTGAACAGGTTCAGCGGGTTGGCCAGGTAGAAGTCCAGCTTGTAGAACAGCACGTAGCCCAGGCGCCCGCCGAGCACCACGCCGCAGGCGACCCAGAACACCAGGTCGGAGAGCTTCTCCTTGCTCCAGGTCGGGTCGAAGCGGTTCAGTCGGCGCGAGGCCAGCAGCCAGGCGCCGCCGATGCCGATCAGGTACATCAGCCCGTACCAGTGGATCTTCAGGGGGCCGAGCGACACCGCGACGGGGTCGATCTGTGGATAGGGCAGCATCGCTTACTCCTAGGGTTTGATCAGGAAACTCATGCCGATGCAGAACATCAGCAGAGCGAACAGGCGCTTGAGCACCTTGGCCGGCAGGCGGTGCGCCAGGCGCGCGCCGATGCGGGCGAAGAACATGCTGGTGACGGCGATGCCCACCAGCGCCGGCAGGTAGACGAAGCCGAGGCTCCACTGCGGCAGCTCGGGCCGGTGCCAGCCGACCATGATGAAAGAAATCGCCCCGGCGATGGCGATGGGCAGACCGCAGGCCGAGGACGTAGCCACCGCCTGCTGCATGGAGACGCCGCGCCAGGACAGGAAAGGCACGGTCAGCGAGCCGCCGCCGATGCCGAAGATCGCCGAGGCCCAGCCGATGAAGCCGCCGGCCACGCCCAACCCGCCCTTGCCCGGCAGGCTGCCGCCGGCCTTGGGTTGCAGGCCCAGGGTCATCTGGATGGAGATGAGCACGGCGAAGACGCCGATGATCTTCTGCAGCACCGCTCCCTTGATGGCCGAGGCGGTCAGCGCGCCCAGGGCGCTGCCGACGACGATGCCCACGGTCATCCACAGGAACACCGGCCAGAGCACCGCGCCACGGCGATGGTGCTCGAGGATGGAATTGACCGAGGTGAAGACGATGGTCGCCAGCGAGGTGCCCACCGCCATCTGCGTCAGCACCTCGACGGGAAAGCCATGGGCGGTGAAGCTGAACACCAGCACCGGGACGATGATCAGGCCACCGCCGACGCCGAACAACCCGGCCAGCACGCCCGCGCAGGCACCCAGCACCAGGTAGAGAAGGAACTCCATGGAGACCTCGGGTGGCAAAAGCGGCATGGTACCGAAAATGCGCCGGCGACGGCAGCCGCCCGCGGTGCGACGGACCTTTTGGTACCGAAATGAAGGAAATTTCATCGTGCGCCGCGCCCGGACGACGGCGGCTATTGAGTTGCCACCGCCAGTTACCTACCCTGCCAGGACCACCACCGCAGGGCCCTGCCCCATGTGCCTGATCGTCCTTGCCTGGCGCCCCGGACACGCCATGCCGCTGATAGTCGCGGCCAACCGCGACGAGTTCTATGCCCGCCCCACCCTGCCGCTGGCGGCGTGGGAGGATGCGCCGGGCGTCTATGCCGGGCGCGATCTGGAGGCCGGGGGTACCTGGATGGGCCTGGGGCCTGGCGGGCGCTTCGCGGCGCTGACCAACGTGCGTGATCCCGGCCAGCCGCTGGGGCCGCGCTCCCGCGGCGAGCTGGTGGCCGGTTTTCTGCGTGGCCGTCAGGCGCCGCTGGACTACCTGGCCGAGGTGCAGCGCCGCGCCGCCGAGTATTCCGGCTTCAATCTGCTGGTCGGCGATGCCCGCCAGCTCTGCTACTTCAACCCCCGCGATGGCGAGCCACAGGAGTTGCCGGCCGGGCTGCATGGGCTGTCCAACGCCTCGCTGGACACGCCCTGGCCAAAGCTGCTGCGTGCCCGCGCCGCGCTGGAGGAACACCTCGACGAAGCCGAACCCGGGGCATTGCTGGGGCTGCTCGGCGACCACGAGCGCCCCGGCGACGAACGGCTGCCGGAAACCGGCGTCGGCCTGGCCACCGAGCGCCTGCTGTCCAGCGTGTTCATCGCCAGCGCCAACTACGGCACCCGCGCCAGCAGCGTGCTGCGCGTGCATGCCGATGGGCGCCGGGAGTTCATCGAGCGCAGCTTCGGGCCGGAGGGGGCCCATCTGGGCGAAGTGCGCCTGGAGCTCAACGCCTAGGGAAGGTTGGTTTTGTAGGAGCGAGCTTGCTCGCGAACGAACCCCGCTGCGAAGTCCGTTCGCGAGCAAGCTCGCTCCTACGAAAAGCATCCCGGCGCCCAGGCGGCGGCGTATAACCGCGAACGGTTATACGCCCTACGGTTCCTGGGAAGCACGGACGTAGGAGCGGACTCCGTCCGCGATGGCCAACCTACCGCGCCAATCCCATGTAGGAGCGCGCCCTGCGCGCGAAATCGCGGGCAGGGTCCGCTCCTGCGCCTAGCACACCTCGATGGCGTCGCGCAGGCGCTTGGCCCGGTAGAGGGCGTCGTCCAGGCGGCGCAGCAGGTTTTCCAGGGGTTCGGCGCGGCGCATGCCGGCCAGAGCGAAGCTGGCGGTGAGCGGTTGTTCCAGGTCGGTGCAGGCCTCGCGGATATGCAGGCGCAGGCGCTCGGCCAGGCGGCTGGCGGAGGCCACCGGGGTGTTGGGCAGCAGTACGATGAATTCCTCGCCGCCCCAGCGGGCGAAGCAGTCTTCTTCGCGCAAGGTCTGGCGCACCGCCTGGGTCACCGTCACCAGCACGCGGTCGCCGACGGGATGGCCCAGCAGGTCGTTGATGCGCTTGAAGTGGTCGAGGTCGAACATCAGCAGGCTGACCGGCTGGTCGTGGCGCTGCAGGCGCTGCCATTCCTGCTGCAGGCTGCTTTCGAAGCGGCGCCGGTTGAAGATCTGCGTCAGCGGGTCGGTCTCGCTCAGGCGCACCGCCACCGCGGCCTGTTCGGCCAGGGCCAGGTTGGCCTGGCGCAGGGCCTCGGTGCGTTGTTCGACCAGTTGCTCCAAATTGCGGTTGAGTTCGTGCAGTTCCTCGTTGCGCCGTTTCAGTTCCAGCTCGATCAGCTTGCGCTCGTGGATGTTGTGGTGGGCGCCGATCATCCGTGTAGCGCGGCCCTCGTCGTCGAATTCGACGAAGCGGCCGTGATCCCTTATCCACAGGTACTCGCCGTTGGCGCAAAGGCAGCGGTACTCCTCGGCGTAGGCCGCCTGCCGGCCGTCCAGGTAGGCCTGGAAGCTGCGCATGACGCGGGGGAAGTCGTCCGGATGGATCACCGAGTGCCAGGTGGCGACGTTTTCCGGCAGGCCATCGATGGGGTAGCCGAGCATGCGGTACCAGCCGGGGCTGCGCTTGACGTCGTCGTTGCGGATGTCCCAGTCCCAGATGCCGTCGCTGACGATCTCCAGGGCATAGCGCAGGGTCTTCTCGATGGCTTCGCGGTCGCCCGCGAGCGCTTGCTGCTCGTCCATAAGCCTTCTCCCGGCACTGCCGGTTGTACAGGGCCCCGGGGACGACTCAGCTCCGGGGAGGGCAGCGCTCCAGGCTCAGCCCTGGACGGTCGCCGCCGGGTTGATCACCCGGCCGAGGCCGAGATTGCGCAATGCCAGGTGCAGGGAGCTGTGGATCACCTGCGGGTTGTCGAAGGTCATCAGTTGGCCGAGCAGCTCGCGGGCCTTGCCCAGGGTGATCTGGCGCAGCAGCCACTTCACCTTGGGCAGGTTGGTGGCGTTCATCGACAGCGAGTCGAAGCCCATGGCCATCAGCAGCACCGCGGCCGCCGGGTCGCCGGCCATCTCGCCGCAGATGCTCACCGGCTTGCCTTCGGCGTGGGCGTCGTCGACCACCTTCTTCAGCGCCTGCAGCACCGCCGGGTGCAGGTAGTCGTAGAGGTCGGCCACGCGCGGGTTGTTGCGGTCCACCGCCAGCAGGTACTGGGTCAGGTCGTTGGAGCCGACCGAGAGGAAGTCCACCTGGCGCGACAGTTCGCGGGTCTGGTACACCGCCGCGGGGATCTCCACCATCATGCCGATCGGCGGCATGGGGATGTCCACGCCTTCGTCGCGGATCTCGCCCCAGGCGCGGTGGATCAGGTGCAGCGCCTCTTCCAGCTCGTGGGTGCCGGAGATCATCGGCAGCAGGATGCGCAGGTTGTTCAGGCCCTCGCTGGCCTTGAGCATGGCGCGGGTCTGCACCAGGAAGATTTCCGGGTGGTCGAGGGTGACGCGGATGCCGCGCCAGCCGAGGAATGGGTTGTCTTCCTTGATCGGGAAGTAGGACAGCGCCTTGTCGCCGCCGATGTCCAGGGTGCGCATGGTCACCGGCAGCGGGTGGAAGGCCGAGAGCTGCTCGCGGTAGATCGCCAGCTGCTCCTTTTCGCTGGGAAAGCGGTCGTTGATCATGAACGGCACTTCCGTGCGGTACAGGCCAACGCCCTCGGCGCCGCGCTCCTGGGCGCGGGCCACGTCGGCCAGCAGGCCGGTGTTGACCCACAGCGGCATGCGGTGGCCGTCGAGGGTCTCGCAGGGCAGCTCGCGCAGCGCGGCCAGGCCCTTGCTCAGTTCCTTCTCTTCGGCGACCACTTCGCCGTACTGCTTGACCAGCTGCGGCGACGGGTTGGTGTAGATCTCGCCGTGGTAGCCGTCGACGATCAGGTCGATGCCGTCGACCTTGGAATACGGCAGGTCGACCGCGCCCATCACCGTGGGGATGCCCATGGCGCGGGCGAGGATGGCCACGTGGGAGTTGCCCGAGCCGAGCACCGAGATCAGCCCCACCAGCTTGCCCTCGGGCACCTCGCCGAGCATCGCCGGGGACAGTTCCTCGCTGACGATGATGGTCTGGTCCGGGTAGGTGAGGGTCTGCTTACGTTCTTCCTGCAGATAGGCGAGGATGCGCCGGCCGATGTCCTTGACGTCGGAGGCGCGCTCGCGCAGGTAGGCGTCGTCCATCAGCTCGAAGCGTGCGACGTGTTCCATCACTACCTGGCGCAGGGCGCCCTGGGCCCACTGGCCGGAGCGGATGATGCGCTTGACCTCCTGGCCGATGGAGGCGTCGTCGAGCATCATCAGGTAGACGTCGAACAGCGCGCGCTCTTCCTTGCGCAGCTGGGTGGCCAGCTTGCTGGAGAGGTTGCGCATGTCTTCGCGGACGGCTTCCAGGGCCTGCTTGAACAGCTCGACCTCGGCCTCGACGTCGTCGATGGGCTTGTCCGGGACCACTTCCAGGTCGGCCGGCGGCAGCACCACCACGGCCTTGCCCACGGCCACGCCGGGGGCGCCGGGCACGCCGACGAACTTGGCTTCCTGGATGCCCTTGCCGAGCTTGCCCAGGCCGCGGATCGAACCGGTGGCCTCGGCGTGGGCGATGACCCCGGCCAGCTGCGCGCTCATGGTCACCAGGAAGGCTTCCTCGCCTTCGTCGAACTGGCGCTTTTCCTTCTGCTGCACCACCAGCACGCCCATCACCCGGCGGTGGTGAATGATGGGGGCACCGAGGAAGGAGGCGTAGCGTTCCTCGCCAGTCTCGGCGAAGTAGCGGTAGCGCGGGTGCTCGGAGGCGTTCTCCAGGTTCAGCGGCTCCTCGCGGGTGCCGACCAGGCCCACCAGGCCCTCGTTGGGGGCCATGCTGACCTTGCCGATGGAGCGCTTGTTCAGGCCCTCGGTGGCCATCAGGACGAAGCGGTTGGTCTCGGCGTCGAGCAGATAGACCGAGCACACCTGGGTGCCCATGGCTTCCTTGACCCGCTGCACGATGATGCCCAGCGCCGCCCTCAGGTCCTTGGCGGCGTTCACTTCCTGGACGATCTTGCGCAGCGTGTTGAGCATGCTCAGGGCCTTATCTCCTCTTCAGTCCCGCGCCAGAAGGCGCGGCGCCAGTTCCTTCAGGGCGCGCCGGTAGACCTCGCGCTTGAAGGTCACCACCTGCCCCAGGGGGTACCAGTAACTTACCCAGCGCCAGCCATCGAATTCCGGCTTGCCGGTCACATCCATGCGTACCCGGTTCTCGTCGCCGGTGAGGCGCAGCAGGAACCACTTCTGTTTCTGGCCGATGCACAGCGGCTGGCTGTTGGTACGCACCAGCCGCTGCGGCAGACGATAGCGCAACCAGCCGCGGGTGCAGGCGAGAATGCGCACATCCTGCTCCTCCAGGCCGACTTCCTCGTTCAACTCACGGAACAGCGCCTCTTCAGGAGTTTCCCGGGCGTTGATGCCGCCCTGCGGGAACTGCCAGGCCTCCTGGTTGATGCGCCGCGCCCACAGAACCTGACCGGCCTCGTTGGAGAGGATGATGCCGACATTGGGGCGAAAACCATCGGGATCGATCACGGCGGTACATCCTCGAAAACGCGTGTGCCCGCATTGTTCCACAAAGCCTGTGACAGCGGCAACGCGAGGCTTGGCGCGCATGGGCAGGGCCGGCAAAAGCCGTTACTCTAGGCGACTTTTCCGCTTTCGCAATTAATGGTGAACCATGGCGCGTCTGGCCCTTTTCGACCTCGACAACACTCTGCTGGCCGGCGACAGCGACCACAGCTGGGGCGAATGGCTGTGCCAGCGCGGCCTGGTCGACGCCGGCGAATACCAGGCGCGCAACGATGCCTTCTATGCCGACTACCAGGCCGGCACCCTGGACGTGTTCGCCTACCAGGCCTTCACCCAGGCGATCCTCGGCCGCAACAGCCTGGAGCAGCTGGCCGTCTGGCATCGCCAGTTCATGGAGGAGGTCATCGAGCCGATCATCCTGCCCCGCGGCGAAGCCCTGCTGGCCGAGCACCGCGCCGCCGGCGACCGCCTGGTGATCATCACCGCCACCAACCGCTTCGTCACCGGCCCCATCGCCGAGCGCCTGGGCGTGGAAACGCTGATCGCCACCGAGTGCGAGATGCGCGACGGCCTCTACACCGGCCGCACCTTCGACGTGCCCTGCTTCCAGGGCGGCAAGGTGACCCGCCTGCAGCGCTGGCTGCAGGAAACCGGCATGAGCCTGGACGGCAGCTACTTCTACAGCGACTCGCGCAACGACCTGCCGCTGCTGGAAGTGGTGGCCCACCCGGTGGCGGTCGACCCGGACGAGGTCCTGCGCACCACCGCCCAGGAGCGCGGCTGGCCGGTGCTCAGCCTGCGCGACTGAGGCGCCTCACAGCGGCTTGTTGACCATCAGCCAGAAGATCGCCAGGAAGGCCAGGAACGCCGGCCAGCCCAAGGCGAACCACCAGCGCATATAGAAGAAGGCCTGCGGCGGCAACGCGGTTCCCGCCGCCGTCGCCGCCTCGGCCAGGTCGCGCACGCGAATCTGCAGCCACACCACCGGCAACCAGCAGAGCCCGGCGAACACGTACAGCCCCAGGCTCCACAGCAGCCAGCCCTGCGCCAGCGGCCAGCCGGCCCAGTACGCCAGGCCCAGGCCGCTGAGCGGCTGGAACACGGCGCTGGTGGCGATGAACAGCCAGTCGGCGCTGACCAGGTGGCGGAAGGTCGTGGCGATGACCTGCAGCTGCCCGCTGCGCCAGGCCCGCCAGGCGTAGTAGGCCGAGCCCAGGCCGGTGCCGAACAGCAGGGTGGCGGTCAGGATGTGCAGGGTCTTGAGCAGCAGGTAGGGACTCATCGGCGCTCCATCGCCATCGGATTCACAGTGGCTTGGCCAGCATCAGCGCCAGTATCGCCAGCCAGCTGAGCAGGGCCAGGGCGAAGAACGCCGCGCCGAAGCGCAGCTCGCGCACCACGCGCTCGGCCAGCGGCTCGCCGCTGTCGCGGGCGCTCGCCGCCAGGGCGCGGATGCGCCACAGGCGGCTGGTGAACAGCAGCCAGAAGATCGCCACCAGGATCAGCAGGCAGGCGCTGGCCAGCAGCCAGGTCTGCCCCAGCGGGAAGCCGGCGCGGTGGACCATCTGCCAGCCGGTCAGCGGCAGGCTGACGACGCTGCCGGCCACCAGCACCCAGGCCGCCAGGCCGATGCGCAGCAGCGCCTTGGCCAGCGCGCCGGCATCCCCGCCGCGCCAGCTGCGCCAGCCGTACCAGGCGAGGCCGGCGATGGCCAGCAGCGGCACGGCCACGGCGACGCCGTGGAGGATCTTGAGGGTCTGGTAGGTTTCCATGCGGGCGGTCCCTGTCGCGATTCGGGCTGTTCCATCAGCCTAGCAGTGCTGCCAGCCGGTGGACCGCACTGGGACAGCGGAGGCTGCCCCGGCGTTCCCCGGCGGCCCTTCGGCTCAGCCGAGGAATAGCCTGTAGGCCGGGTTTTCGGTCTCGTCCCAGTAGGGATAGCCGATTTCCTCCAGCGCCTGCGCCACCAGGTGGCGCTCCTCCTCCGGCACCTGCAGGCCGGCGACCACGCGGCCGTCGGCGGCGCCGTGGTTGCGGTAGTGAAACATGGTGATGTTCCAGCGCCCGCCGAGCTTGTTGAGGAAGTTGAACAGCGCGCCGGGGCGCTCGGGGAACTCGAAGCGGAACACCTGCTCGTCGCTGACCCGCGGCGAATGGCCGCCGACCATGTGGCGGATGTGCAGCTTGGCCAGTTCGTTGTCGGTCAGGTCCAGCACCGGGAAGCCCTGCTCGCGCAGCTGCTCGACCAGCACCGCGCGCGGGTCGCTGTCCGGGTGGGTCTGCACGCCGACGAAGATGTGCGCTTCGCTGTCGGTGTTGTAGCGGTAGTTGAACTCGGTGATCTGGCGCTTGCCGATAGCCTCGCAGAAGGCCTTGAAGCTGCCCGGGCGCTCGGGGATGGTCACGGCGATGATGGCTTCGCGCTTCTCGCCCAGCTCGGCGCGCTCGGCCACGTGGCGCAGGCGGTCGAAGTTGATGTTGGCGCCGGAATCGATGGCCACCAGAGTCTGCCCGCGGGCGTTGTCGCGCTCGACGTACTTCTTGATCCCGGCCACGGCCAGGGCGCCGGCGGGCTCGGTGATGGAGCGGGTGTCGTCGTAGATGTCCTTGATCGCCGCGCAGATTTCGTCGGTGCTGACGGTGATCACTTCGTCGACGTACCGCTTGCAGATGTCGAAGGTGTGCTGGCCGATCTGCGCCACCGCCACGCCGTCGGCGAACAGCCCGACCTGGCTCAGCACCACGCGCTCGCCGGCGACCATGGCGGCCTGCAGGCAGTTGGAGTCATCCGGCTCGACACCGATGACTTTCACTTCCGGGCGCAGGTACTTCACGTAGGCGGCGATGCCGGCGATCAGCCCGCCGCCGCCCACCGGCACGAAGATGGCGTCCAGGCGGCCCGGGTGCTGGCGGAGGATCTCCATGGCCACGGTGCCTTGCCCTGCGATCACGTCCGGATCGTCGTAGGGGTGGATGTAGACGTAGCCCTTCTCTTCCACCAGCTTCAGCGAATACGCCAGCGCCTCGGGGAAGGCGTCGCCGTGCAGCACCGCCTTGCCGCCGCGGGCGCGCACGCCCTGGACCTTCAGCTCGGGCGTGGTGCGCGGCATCACGATGGTCGCCTTCACCCCCAGCTCCTTCGCCGCCAGGGCCACGCCCTGGGCGTGGTTGCCGGCCGAGGCGGTGACCACGCCGCGCGCCAGTTCCTCGCGGCTCAGCTGCGCCAGCTTGTTGTAGGCGCCGCGGATCTTGAAGGAGAACACCGGCTGCAGGTCCTCGCGCTTGAGCAGCACCTGGTTGTCCAGGCGCTCGGAGAGGCGACGGGCCGGTTGCAGGGGCGTTTCCTCGGCGACGTCGTAGACGCGCGAGGTGAGGATCTTCTTGACGTACTGTTCGAGCATCGGGGCGGGCTTCGCAGGGACGGGGCACAAAGCCGGCAGTCTACTCCAGTCGGCGGCGGCCGGGAGCGGCGAATCCACATTCGCCCGGCGGCCCCGCTATAATCCGCGCCCCAAGCCCTCTTTGCCGGAACCCAGAGATGAACCAGGACCAGCTCAAGCAGGCCGTGGCCCAGGCCGCCGTCGACCACATCCTCCCGCACCTCGACAGCAAGAGCATCGTCGGCGTCGGCACCGGCTCCACCGCCAACTTCTTCATCGACCTGCTGGCCAGGCACAAGGCCGAGTTCGACGGCGCCGTGGCCAGCTCCGAGGCCACCGCCCAGCGCCTGAAGGGCCACGGCATCCCGGTCTACGACCTGAACAGCGTCAGCGAGCTGGAGTTCTACGTCGACGGCGCCGACGAGAGCAACGAGCGCCTGGAGCTGATCAAGGGCGGCGGCGCCGCACTGACCCGCGAGAAGATAGTCGCGGCCGTGGCCAAGCAGTTCGTCTGCATCGCCGACCAGAGCAAGCTGGTGCCCCTGCTCGGCGCCTTCCCGCTGCCGGTGGAAGTCATCCCCATGGCCCGCAGCCACGTGGCCCGCCAACTGGTCAAGCTGGGCGGCGACCCGGTCTACCGCGACGGCGTGCTGACCGACAACGGCAACATCATCCTCGACGTGCACAACCTGCGCATCGACAGCCCGGTGGCCCTGGAAGAGAAGATCAACAACATCGTCGGCGTGGTCACCGTGGGCCTGTTCGCCGCGCGCCCGGCCGACCTGCTGCTGCTCGGCACCGCCGAGGGCGTGAAGACGCTCAAGGCCTGATCTCGTCGCGCCCATGGACGGGCGCCCGGCAACGACTAGGCTTAGGCTGTTCGCGCAACGCGCCGGAGGCCGCCATGTCCGCAAAATACCATCTGAAGAAGGCCAGCGACGGCCAGTTCCATTTCACCCTGCACGCCAGCAACGGCGAGGTCGTGCTCAGCAGCGAGCTGTACCGGGCCAAGACCTCGGCCATCGAAGGCATCGAGTCGGTGCGCAGGAACTCGCAGCGCGACGGCGCCTTCGAGCTGAAGGAGGCTAGCAACGGCAAGCACTACTTCGTGCTCAAGGCCAGCAATGGCCAGGTGGTCGGGCAGAGCCAGATGTACGCCAGCCAGGCCAACGCCGAGAACGGCGTCGCCTCGGTGAAGCGCTACGCGCCGGACGCCGGGATCAGCGACGACAGCTGAGCCGCCTCAGTCGGCCAGCAGCGCCACGCCCCAGGGCTTGGAGTCGATCCGCAGGCGCCGCGGCCGTGGCGCGGCGGGCGGCGCTTGGCGCTCCAGCTGCGCCAGGCAGGCCTCGGGATCGTCCAGCGGCAACTCCCCCAGCACTTCCAGCGGCAGTTCCCACCAGCGGCTGGCCAGCAGGCGCTCGATCACTTCCGGCGGGAAGCGGTAGCGGATCACCCGCGCCGGCGTCCCGGCCACGATCGCGTAGGGCGGCACGTCGGCATTCACCAGGGATTGCGCGCCAATCACGGCCCCGGTGCCCACGTTAACGCCGTCGAGGATCAGCACGTCGCGGCCGATCCACACGTCATGCCCTAGCGAGGCCGGCCGCCACGGCGCTTCGCGCACCAGGGGCCGGCGAACCAGCTTGGGGTTGACCGGGAAGTTGTGCGTGGTCAGCCAGTCGACGGGGTGGGAGTGGCGCCCCTGGCCGATCACCACGCCGGTGGCGATCGAGCAGTAGCGGCCGATCCGCGCCACGTCGAGGAACTCGCAGCCGCTGACGGCATCGGTGTGCGCGCCTATCTCCAGCTCGCGCGAGTAGATCTTCGCCTTGCCCAGCTTCACCCCCGGCTCCAGGGTCAGGCGCGCGCCGTCGCGCAGCGACTTGATCCCGCCGGCCAGGCGGCAGCCGTGTTCGCTCAGCGCCTTGTTCAGGCGGCGGTTGATCAGGGCTTCGCGGATGATGTTCAAGGTCGCTCCAGGGGCGGGACAACAGGTGGGGCGACAATGTAAGCCTTTTGTTACTCGGACTCCACGCCCGGCGCCTTGCGGAACACGTAGAACAGGTTGGGCTCGCTGACCAGGTACAGCGTGCCCGCCTCGTCCATGGCCAGGCCCTCGGCCTGCGGCACGCTGCGCTTGAGCCCCTGCATGCCGCGCAGCAGCGACAGGCTGCTGATGGGCTCGCCATCGACGTCCAGTTCCAGCACCAGGCGCGACTCGTCCGACAGCGCCAGCAGGTGGCCGCTGCCCTCGTCGTACTGCAGGCTGGAAAGGTCGCGGACGAACAGCCGGCGGTCGCGCTTGAGGTCGTCCAGCACGTGCACGGCGAAGGGCTTGTCGGGCTGCGTGTGGGGGAAGCCGTGGACCTCGTAGATGCGCACCGGGTCGCGTTCCTTGGCGACGAACAGGCGCTGGCCGACCGAGTCGTAGGCCAGCCCCTCGAAGCCCTTGTTGCCCATCGGCCCCAGGCCCAGGGACAGTTGTTGCGCCTGTTCGGCATCCAGCTCGCGGGTGCCGTTGTCCAGGCGCACCTTGAACAGGCGCTGGCGGCGCTCGTCGCTGAGCACGTAGAGGCCGGGGCCGATGTATTCGATGGCCTCGGTGTCGCCGAAATCGTGCAGGGTGATCTTGCGCAGCACCTTGCCGTCCAGGGACAGCTCGACGATCTGCGCCGGCTGGTTGGTGACGGTGAACAGGCTGCGCCGCTCGGGATCGTAGGTCAGCGCCGAGACGTCGTCGTCCAGGCCCTCGATGGGCTGCGCCTCGATCTCGACGCGGTAGTCGGGCAGCCAGATCGAGCGCTCACGCCAGTTTTCCGCATGGTGCCATTCGCGCACGGCGAACCAGGCGCGCTCGTAGACGCGGAACTGCTGGCCGAGCCAGGCCAGGGCGAGCAGCAGGAGGATCAGCAGCGCCGCCAGGCAGCGGCGCAAGGTGAGGAAACGGAACATCGCAGGTCCATGTCGATGGGGGCACGCCGTAATAGCACAAGGCCGCTGAAGCCAGGCTTAATCCCCGTGCAGGAAAATTCCTCGAGGCTAAAGTCAGGCTAGCGTAATCCCGTGTCCTCGCCGCCCCGCAAGGAGTTCCGATGAGCGCCGTCCAGCTTCCCGAGCAGCGTACCCTGACCACCCTGCACACCGTGGTGCTGGCCACCGAGGTGCTGAGCCAGGCCGGCATCCCCCGCGGCCGGCTGCTGGAGGGCAGCGGCATCGCCGAGGCGGACCTGCTGACGCCGGAGAAATTCGTCAGCCATGCCCAGGAACTGCGGGTATTCGCCAATGCACTGAGCTGCTACCAGGATCCGGCCCTGGGCCTCTACCTGGGCCTGCGCATGCACGTTTCGGCCTACGGCATGCTCGGCTACAGCATGCTGGCCAGCCGCACCCTGCGCGACGCCCTGCAACTGGCCCTGGCCCACCCCGACCTGCTCGGCACCTACTTCCGCCTGGCCCTGCAGGACCACGGCGACGAGGTCTGGCTGAGCGCCGAGGGCTACCGCTACGCGCCGGAGCTGACGGTGTTCAACACCGAGCTGTGCCTGACCTCGCTGCTCACCGTGGTGCGCGACCTGCTCGGCGAATCGGTGCGCCCGCGGCGCCTGCTGCTGGCCTACCGCCCGCCGCTGCATGCCAGCACCTACACCGAGCGCCTGGGCTGCCCGGTGGAGTTCGGCGCCGCCACCAGCGCCCTGTGCCTGGGCCCGGCGCTGCTCGACCGCGCGCTGCCGCTGGCCGACCCGGTCAGCTGCCACAACGGCCTGCAGCAATGCCAGCGCCTGAGCGCGGCCATGAGCGGGCGCGACGACATCCTCGAACTGATCCGCCGCCACCTCGCCAACCACCTGCAGGAAGCCCGCGGCCTGGACGAGGTGGCGCGCCACCTGCACCGCTCCAGCCGCACCCTGCGCCGGCACCTGCAGCAGCACAACACCAGTTACCAGCAGGTGCTGGACGAAGTGCGCTACGACAAGGCCCGGCAACTGCTCAAGGACACCGACCTGCCCATCTACCTGATCGCCGAACGGCTCGGCTACAGCGAGACGGCCAGCTTCCGCCATGCCTTCCAGCGCTGGAGCGGGGCGAGCCCGAGTCTGTATCGCGGTTGAGCCCGAGCCGGCCTGGCGGCCGGATCGCGGATGAGATCCGCTCCTACACCATCCTCAACACCCGTGCTCCTTGTAGGAGCGCGCCCTGCGCGCGAAATCGCGGGCAGGGCCCGCTCCTACAGGAGGGGTCGACGGTGGGCGCATCGTAGGAGCGGATCCCATCCGCGAAACGCGCCGGAACCTCCGGCTATCGCGAGCAAGCCCGCTCCTGCGAAGAGCCGGCCAGGCTGGTGAAAACGGCCCTTCAACTTGGCCTGATTTATCCCTTATTGGCCTGTTCTATCGTTCTGCCGCTGCGAAAAGGAGGGCCATTATCAAGCCGCAGCTAGGTGAAGCGGCCGCCAGAGCCGTAAAACCGCAAACAATAACAACTGCTTAACTGCATGGTATTGAAGCATGACCAGCGCGATTGCCATCGAGCGAATCGGCATGGAATTCGGTACCCCCGGCCAAGGCCTCAAGGCCCTGGACGACGTGTCCCTGGACATCCGCGCCAACGAATTCTTCACCCTCCTCGGCCCCTCGGGCTGCGGCAAGACCACCCTCCTGCGGCTCATCGCCGGCTTCGAACAACCCACCTCCGGCAGCATCCGCCTCTACGGCGAGCCCATGCAGGGCCTCCCGCCATTCCGCCGCCCGGTCAACACCGTGTTCCAGAGCTACGCCCTGTTCCCGCACATGACCGTGGCGCAGAACATCGCCTTCGGCCTGGAGATGCAGGGCAAGCCCAAGGCCGAGACCGAGGCCACGGTGAAGGCCATGCTCGAACTGGTGCGCCTGCCCGACGTCGGCTCGCGGCGCGCCGACCAGCTCTCCGGCGGCCAGCAGCAGCGCATCGCCCTGGCCCGCGCGCTGGCCAGCAGGCCCAAGGTGCTGCTGCTGGACGAATCGCTCTCGGCGCTGGACCTGAAGCTGCGCAAGGAAATGCAGATCGAACTCAAGCGCCTGCAGCACGAGACCGGCATCACCTTCATCTTCGTCACCCACGACCAGGAAGAAGCCCTGACCATGTCCGACCGCATCGCGGTGATGAACAAGGGCCAGGTCCTGCAGATCGGCACCCCCACCGAAATCTACGACGCCCCGGCCAACCGCTGGGTGGCCGACTTCATCGGCGAGACCAACTTCCTCGAGGCCGAGGTCAACGGCGACGGCGTGGTCCTCGCCGATGGCCAGCGCCTGACCGCCGCCACCACGCTGCCGGGCAAGGTGACCCTGGCGATCCGCCCGGAACGTACCGAGCTGGCCCAGGACGGCGAATTGGAAGGCGTGGTGGAAACCGTGGTCTACGTCGGCACCGACACCGTCTACCACCTGAAGGTCGCAGGCGCCCCCGGCTTCCGCGTGCGCCAGCAGAACCGCCAGGGCGCGGCCGGCGCCCACGAGCCCGGCGCGCGGGTGCGCGTGCGGGTGCCCGGCGACGCCATCCGGGTGCTGGCCGAATGAGCACGCTGCGCCTGCAAGCCGAGCGCAAGAGCCTGCGCGCCCGGCTGGCGCTGACCACCCCGGCCATGCTGGTGCTGCTGGTGTTCCTGGTGCTGCCGCTGGGCATCATGTTCGCCGTGTCCGTCCAGGCGCCCGGCGACTACGGCGGCGTGAAATGGGGCCAGCACACCCTGGAGGCGTACATCAACTTCCTCTGGGAACGCGACCTGGACGACGCCCTGGTGTTCAACACCGACTACCTGGGCATCTTCCAGCGCTCCTTCTGGCTGTCCATCCTGACCACCGCCGGCTGCCTGCTGATCGGCTTCCCCACCGCGCTGTACCTGGCGCTGCAGGACGAGCGCCGGCGCAACATGCTGCTGTTCCTGGTCACGGTGCCGTTCTGGACCAACCTGCTGGTGCGCGTTTACGCCTGGATCCTGCTGCTGCGCAACGGCGGCCTGATCGACGAGGGCCTGCACAAGCTGGGCTTCAGCGACGCCGCCATCGGCCTGCTCTACACCGACAACGCAGTGATCATCGGCCTGCTCTACACCTACCTGCCGTTCATGGTGCTGCCCATCTACACCAGCCTGGAGAAGATGGACTGGCGCCTGGTGGAGGCCGCCTTCGACCTCGGCGCCAACCGCTGGAAGGCGCTCAAGCGGATCATCATCCCGCTGGCGATGCCCGGCATCGTCGCCGGCTGCATCCTGGTGTTCATCCCCTCGCTGGGCAACTACATCATTCCCGAGCTGCTCGGCGGCGGTAAGTCGCTGATGATCGGCAACCTGATCCAGCTGCAGTTCGGCACGGCGCACAACTGGCCGTTCGGCGCGGCGCTGTCCTTCGCCCTGCTCGCCTTCGTCCTCGCCGCCATGCTGGTCTACAGCATGCGCTTCAGGCAGGGCGCCGCCGGAGGTCACCCATGAATTCGCTGAACCCGCTGTGGCGCTTCGCCGGCGTGCGCCCGGCCGCCTGGCTGTTCTTCGCCTTCCTCTACGTGCCGATCCTGGTGCTGGTGGTGCTGAGCTTCAACAGCGGCCAGTCGGCAACGCTCTGGGAAAGCTTCAGCTTCAAGTGGTACGCGGTGGTGGCCAACGACCCGGAGATCGTCCGCGCGGCGAAGAACTCGCTGATAGTCGCAAGCCTGGCCACAATCTTCGCCACCCTGCTCGCCACCCTGGCGGCGCTGGGCATGCGCGGCCGCGCCTTCCGCGGGCAGAGCCTGATGAACGGCGTGCTCGGCCTGCCGCTGCTGGTGCCGGAAATCGTGGTGGCGGTGGCCACGCTGATGTTCTTCGCCTTCATCGGCCTGAAGCTGTCGCTGTTCACCATCCTCATCGCCCACGTGGTGTTCTGCATCCCCTTCGCCTACCTGCCGATCCGCGCCCGCCTGGAGGGCATGGACCCGCGCCTGGCCGAAGCCGCGGCGGACCTCTACGCCTCGCCGTGGAAGGCCTTCTGGAAGGTGACCTGCCCACTGCTGATGCCCGGCATCCTCTCCGGGGCGATGCTGGCGTTCATCATCTCGATGGACGACTTCGTCATCACCTACTTCGTCGCCGGCGCCGGGGCCACCACCCTGCCGGTGTACATCTTCAGTTCCATAAGAATGGGGATATCGCCGAAGATCAACGCGATCTCGTCGATCATCCTGCTGATTTCCATCGCGTTCGTTGCGTTGTCGTACTACGTCGGCCAGCGCCGGCGTTGACTGCCTCCCGATAAAAACCATTCGCACAGGAGCTTCACCGATGACCATCCGCCGCCTTCCCCTGGCCCTCAAGGCCGCCGCCCTGGCGGGCCTGACCCTGGCCGGCCAGGCCCACGCCGACGGCACGCTGCACTTCGCCAACTGGTCGGACTACTTCCCGCCGGAGCTGCTGAAGAAGTTCGAGAAGGACACCGGCATCCACGCCACCCTCGACTCCTACGACAGCAACGAGACGCTGCTGGCCAAGCTCAAGGCCGGTGGCGGCGCCTACGACGTGGTGGTGCCCTCGGACAGCTTCATCGAAATCTTCGTCAAGGAAGGCCTGCTGCAGAAGCTGGACAAGTCGCAGCTGCCGAACCTGGCCAACCTCAAGGACAAGTTCAAGACACTCAGCTACGACCCCGGCCACGACTACACCGTGCCCTACCTGTGGGGCAGCACCGGCTACAGCTACGACAGCGCCAAGGCCCCGGGCGGCAAGTTCGACGAGAGCTGGAAGCCGTTCTTCGAGCCGCCGGAGGCGTTCAAGGGCAAGGTGGTGGCGCTCAACTCCATCGAGGAGCTGTGGGCCCCGGCCACCTACTACCTCGGCGTGAACGAGTGCACCGAGGACCCGAAGGAGGCCGAGAAGGTCCTCGACCTGCTGCTCAAGCAGAAGCCGCTGCTGGCCATGTACAACAGCGACGGCACCATCGAGCGCATGGCCGCCGGCGAGGTGTACATGCACCAGCAGTGGAACGGTGCCTTCCACCGCGCCCACGCCCAGCGCGCCAGCCTGGTCTACGTCTATCCGAAGGAAGGCGTGCGGCTGTTCATCGATAACCTGGCCATTCCCAAGGACGCCACCAACATCAAGGAAGCCCACGTCTTCCTCAACTGGATGATGCAGCCGGAGAACATCGCCGCCGCCTCCAACTTCGCCAAGTACAACAACGCCATCACCGGTTCCGAGAAGTTCATGGACAAGGAGCTGTTCGACGACCCGGCGATCAACACCCCGGAAGACAAGATCGACCGCCTGAAGCCCTTCCAGCTGTGCTCGCCGAAGTCCCTGTCGTTGCGCGCCAAGGTCTGGACCAAGCTGAAGAAATGACCGGCCGGGCCTGCGGCGGGACGGGCGCCCGCCGCCGGGCCTGACAGTCAATCTGGCCACTTCGATCCCTTTTTGACCCTTTACAGGGTTCTGCGGGGCGGCGCGGCGGCCTAAAGTCCGGGTACTCGCCCAGGGAATGGCCGCCAGGGCCGCGATCACCGCCGCAGCACGCGCCGCGCCGGTATCCAGGGAGCGCCGCCAGCGAGCATCCACAAGAACAATGCCCCGAGAACGCTCATGACCAGCCCTTGCTCCACCCCGGTTCGCGGCCGTCACCGCGCCCACCCCTTCCTCGCCCGTTACGCCCGCCGGCAGCGCTGCGGCTGACCGCCCCGCTCCCTCCGCGCGGCCGCCAGCGGCGCCCCGCGCCAGCGCAACAACGACAAGAATTCGCGAGGAAACATCGATGGCCATCGAACAAGGCGCCCGCATGAGCGCCAGCACCGGCAACGCCCCCCAAGCCCAGGCGTACGCCCGCCTCAAACGCATCCTGGGGCTGCCCGCCCTGGTCTTCTTCGGCCTGGTCTACATGGTCCCGCTGACCATGTTCACCACCTACGGCGTGGTCACCGAGATGACCGGCGGACGCACCGCCAGCGCCTACCTGATCACCCTGCTGGCGATGCTGTTCACCGCCGCCTCCTACAGCTTCATGGTGCGCAAGTACCCGATCGCCGGCTCCGCCTATTCCTACACCAGCCTGAGCTTCGGCCCGGCGGTGGGCTTCCTGTCCGGCTGGTCGCTGCTGCTCGACTACCTGTTCCTGCCGATGATCAACTACCTGCTCATCGGCCTGTTCATGAACATCGCCTTCCCGGAGATTCCCGCCTGGGTCTTCGTGGTCGCCTCCATCGCCCTGGTCACCGTGCTCAACGTGGTGGGCATCAGCCAGGTGGCCGGCATGAGCAACGCCATCGTCGGCGCCCAGCTGGTGTTCATCGTGGTGTTCGTCGGCATGTCGCTGAAGAGCCTGGCCGGCGCCCCGGCCCTGGACCTGGCCGCGCCCTTCATCGGCGACGGCAGCAAGCCCGGCTTCGCCCCGCTGATGGCCGGCGCCGCGGTGCTGTGCCTGTCATTCCTGGGCTTCGACGCGGTCTCCACCATGGCCGAGGAAACCCGTGACGCGCGCCGCGACATCCCGCGGGCGATCATCATCACCACGGTGCTGGCCGGCCTGATGTTCACCCTGCTGGCGATCATCAGCCAACTGGTGTTCCCCGGCAGCGTGTTCGAGAACGCCGACTCGGCGGCCAACGAGGTGATGCTCAAGGCCGGCGGCCAGTTCCTCGGCAACTTCTTCACCGCCGCCTACATCGCCGGCTGCATCGGCTCGGCGCTGGCCTCCCAGGCCTCGGTGTCGCGCATCCTGTTCACCATGGGCCGCGACGGCATCCTCCCGCGCAGCCTGTTCGGCACCCTGCACGCGCGCTTCCAGACGCCGGTGGTGGCGATCCTGGTGGTCTCGGCCATATCCCTGCTGGCCCTGGTGCTGGACCTGACCACCCTGGCCTCGATGATCAGCTTCGGCGCCCTGGTGGCCTTCTCGGTGGTCAACCTGGCGGTGATCCGCACCTACCTGGGCGTCGAAGGACGCCGCGCGCCGGCCGACCTGCTGCGCTACGGCCTGGTGCCCTTCATCGGCCTGTGCCTGACCCTCTGGCTGTGGACCAGCCTGTCGCAGCTGACGCTGATCGTCGGCCTGAGCTGGTTCGCCGTCGGCTTCGTCTACCTGGCGCTGCACACCGGCGGCTTCCGCCGCAAGGCGCCGAGCGTGAGCTTCGAGGAAAACGCCTGATACCCCACGGACCCACCGGGCGCCGCCGGGCGCCCCCAGGAGTGCATGATGTTGACGATCTACACCGACGACCATCGCTTGCACCACGGCCAGCATGAGCTGATCGGCGGCCAGTTCACCCCCTGCTTCGAGAAGCCCAGCCGCGCCGACATGGTCCTGGACCGCGTCAAGGCGGTGGGCCTGGGCGAGATCCAGGCCCCGCGCGACTTCGGCCTGGAGCCGATCCGGCGCATCCACACCGAGGGTTTCGTCAACTTCCTCCAGCACGCCTGGCGCGACTGGCTGGCCACCGGCAGAACCCACGACATGCTGCCCATCGCCTGGCCGACCCGCCGCCTGCTGCAGAAGGAGCCCGACAGCATCGACGGGCGCCTGGGCTACTACAGCTTCGACGCCGGCGCGCCGATCACCGCCGGCACCTGGCAGGCCATCACCAGCTCGGCGAACGTGGCCCTGACCGGCCAGGCCGAACTGGCCAAGGGCGCCCGCTCGGTGTTCAGCCTGTGCCGCCCGCCGGGCCACCACGCCTCGGCCGACTACATGGGCGGCTACTGCTTCTTCAACAACGCCGCCATCGCCACCCAGGCCATCCTCGACCAGGGCGCGGCGCGGGTGGCCATCCTCGACGTGGACTACCACCACGGCAACGGCACCCAGGACATCTTCTACGACCGCGCCGACGTGCTCTTCACCTCGATCCACGGCGACCCGCGCTTCGAGTACCCCTACTTCCTCGGCTACGCCGACGAAAAGGGCCGGGGCGTGGGCGAAGGCTTCAACTTCAACTACCCGCTGGCCTCGGGCAGCGACTGGTCGGTGTGGAGCCTGGCGCTGCAGGCGGCGATCCGCCAGATCGCGGCGTACGGGCCGGATGTGCTGGTGGTTTCCCTGGGGGTGGATACCTTCAAGGAGGATCCGATTTCGCAGTTCAAGCTGGACTCGCCGGATTACCTGCGCATGGGCGAGGCCATCGGGAAGCTGGGGCTGCCGACGTTGTTCGTCATGGAGGGGGGGTATGCGGTGGAGGAGATCGGGGTCAATGCGGTGAATGTGTTGCAGGGGTTTGAGAGTGTCGGTTGAGCGCCATTCCCTGTAGGAGCGAGCTTGCTCGCGAAGGGAGTTCTGCCGGATGAGTTCGGTGTGCAGCTTGAGAGCGCCCTCTCCCTAACCCTCTCCCTGAAGGGAGAGGGGACCGTTCGGAGTGCGCTGATGTTTCGGCGCTAGCCGGCCACTCCGCGGGCATCAGGATGAAACCACACCTTCTCTCGACACGGACAAGCCCCCTCTCCCTTCAGGGCGGGGCGCGCAGTCGAGGGCTGGGGAGAGGGAGCGGAGCCGCCGGGAGACGCGGTTCGCGAGCAAGCTCGCTCCTACGAAAAGCCGAATGCAAAAAAGCCGCGCCAGGATCACTCCCGGCGCGGCCTTTTCATATGCATCTCGTTACTGCAGGACGTCCACCCGATCCACATCGATCTCCACGCCCTTGCGGTCATGGTCGACCTCGCCGGTCAGGCGCACCTTGGTCTTGTCGGAAACATCCACGCCCTGCGGCCAGTCCTCGTGGTCGATCTCCACCTGCATGCTGCCGGTGGCGTCCTTGAACTCGTAGTGCTCGCCGTGCAGGCGCTTGGTGATCACGCCTTCCAGCACGGCCGGGGTGTCGTCGGCGGCGGCCTGGGCGGCTTTCACGGTGTTCACCGGGCCGGTCGCCGCGGGTTTGGCGGCGTCGCTGCCCGGGCCGGTGTAGCCGGCGGCGAAGGTGGCGCCGGAGAACAGGGCGATGGCGGCGATCAAGGGAAGACGAATGGATTTCATGAAGTAGCCTCCTGGCTGTTTTCGTTGAAATCAGATTAGCCAAACAGCCTGAAACCAGCCTGAATCCGCCCTTAATCCAGGCTTAACCGCCCTTGCCATCGTCCTTGAGCTTGCGGAATACGTAGAACAGTTCCGGCTCGCTGACCATGTAGATGGTGCCCTGCTCGTCGATGGCCACGCCCTCGGCGCGCGGGATCTTGTCATGCAGGCCGTTGAGTCCGCCGAGCAGGCTGATGAAACTGACCGGCTCGCCGTTCTCGTCCAGCTCCAGCAGCAGGTGCGACTCCGCCGACAGCACCAGGGTGTGGCCGGTGCGCGGGTCGACGCTGAGCGCCGAGACGTTGCGCATGTACAGCTGTTCGCTGGGCAGCGGCCGCATGCTGCCGGTCAGGCCCGGGCTGCCGTCGCTGGCCCAGCTGAAGAGAGTCATGGGGTCGCGCTCGCGGCCCAGCAGCAGGCGTTTCTGCGCCGGGTCCCAGGCGATGCCCTCGAAGCCCTTGTTGCTCTTTTCGCCGAGGTTGCCCAGGTCGAAGCTGGCCAGCTTGGCGGTGCTCAGCTCGTGGGTCTGCGGGTCGACGTGGAAGATGGTCAGGGAGTTCTGCCGCTCGTCGGTCACCGCGACGTTGCCGTTGGGCAGCACCGCCACGCCTTCGGGGTTCGCCAGACCGAGCAGCGGGATCACCCGCAGCACCTCGCCGTCCAGCGACAGCTCGCCGAGCAGCGGCTTCTTGCCGGTCACGGTGAACAACGTGCGGGTCACCGGGTTGTAGGCCAGGTCGGAGGTTTCCTGGCCTTCCAGGCCGCCCTTGAGCGCCTTGCCCTGGATCACCGCGCGGTAGCCGGGCAGCCAGACGCTGTCGGCGCGCGCCTGCGCGCTGGTGTTCTCTTCCTGCCACCACAGGCGGGCGCGGTCGTCCCAGTGGAACAGCTTGGCCAGTACCACCAGCACCACGGCGGCGAAGAGCAAGGCCAGCAACAGCCAGCGCAGAAGACGGGAGGATCGGACCTGGGTCATCGGGGAGTTCTTGTTGTCTGGATTGGGAACGCCCCGCAGAAAGCGAAGGCCGCGCGAACGGCGGCCTTTGGCGGGGTGCGGCTCAGAGGACGCGGCTTTCGAACCGGCTGGCGCCGGGAAGTTCCAGCACCAGCTCGCTGCCGCGCTTGAGCGGGCCGACGCCCACCGGCGTACCGGTGGAGACCACGTCGCCCGGTTGCAGCGAGAAGTGCCCGCAGATGTGCTGGATCAGCGGCACGATGGGGTTGAGCATGTCGCGGCTGTTGCCGTCCTGGCGCACTTCGCCATCGATGCTCAGGCGGATGCCGATGTCGGCCGGGTCGGGGAAGCGGTCGGCGCTGACGAAGGGCGCCAGCACGAAGGCGCCGTCGAAGGACTTGGCCAGCTCCCAGGGCAGGCCCTTTTCCTTGAGCTTGGCCTGCACGTCGCGCAGGGTCAGGTCCAGCGCCGGGGCGTAGCCGGAAATGGCGTCCAGCACTTCCTCGCGGCTGGGCGTGCGCGACAGCGGTTTGCCGATCAGCACGGCGATCTCCGCTTCGTAGTGCACGTCGCCACGACCCTCGGGGATGGCGAAGCCGCCCTCGGCCGGCACGGTGCAGGAGCCGGGCTTGATGAACAGCAGCGGCTCGGTGGGCACCGGGTTGTTCAGCTCCTTGGCGTGCTCGGCGTAGTTGCGCCCGACGCAGACCACCTTGCCCAGCGGGAAGTGGATGCGGGTGCCGTCGACGTACTGATGCTGGTAACTCATGACCGACTCCTGGACGGATGAATGGGATGCCCCGCGGCGCTCGTGGCGCTGCGCGGTGCCCGCCTCCCGCGGGCGCTGCCGGCCGTTCCGTCGGCCCCGAACATGAGAAGGGCCGGTGAACCGGCCCTTCTGGGATGACTGGCTTACTCGGCGAAGATCTTGCCGGGGTTCATGATCCCGTTGGGATCGAACACCGCCTTGACCGCCTTCATGTAGCCGATCTCGGCTTCGGAGCGAGAGTAACCCAGGTAGTCGCGCTTGGTCATGCCCACGCCGTGCTCGGCGGAGATGGAGCCGTTGTACTTCTCCACGGTCTCGAACACCCACTTGTTGACCGTGGCGCACTTGGCGAAGAACTCGTCCTTGGACAGGTTTTCGGGCTTCAAGATGTTCAGGTGCAGGTTGCCGTCGCCGATGTGGCCGAACCAGACCACTTCGAAGTCCGGGTAGTTGGCTTCGACGATGGCGTCGATGTCCTTGAGGAAGGCCGGGACCTTGCTGACGGTGACCGAGATGTCGTTCTTGTACGGCGTCCAGTGCGAGATGGTCTCGGAGATGTACTCGCGCAGCTTCCACAGGTTCTGCAGCTGCTGCTCGCTCTGGCTCATCACGCCATCCAGCACCCAGCCCTGCTCGACGCAGTGCTCGAAGGTGGCCAGGGCTTCGTTGGCCACTTCCTCGGTGCTGGCCTCGAACTCCAGCAGGGCGTAGAACGGGCAGTCGGTCTCGAAGGCCG
The DNA here is from genome assembly GCF_023516765.1 of Pseudomonas sp. R3.Fl. NCBI lineage: Bacteria > Pseudomonadati > Pseudomonadota > Gammaproteobacteria > Pseudomonadales > Pseudomonadaceae > Pseudomonas > Pseudomonas sp. R3.Fl. The sequence continues at coordinate 3,978,009 of NZ_JAMGSO010000001.1, read as the reverse complement.
GCGGCACGTCGCCGCGGGCCAGGACCTTGGCCAGGGCCTTGTCGGAGAAGAATTCGAAGGCGGTCAGGTCGAGCTTGCTCTGGAAGGCGTGCAGCACCGGCATGATCGAGTCGAAGTCGGGGGTGCCGAGGACCATCGCGGTGAGGTTCTTCGGCGTGCGCTCCAGGCGCATGGTGGCCTCGACCACGAAGCCCAGGGTGCCTTCGGCGCCGATGAACAGCTGGCGCAGGTCGTAGCCGGTGGCGTTCTTGATCAGGTCCTTGTTCAGCTCCAGCAGGTCGCCCTTGCCGGTGACCACCTTCATGCCGGCCACCCAGTTGCGCGTCATGCCGTAGCGAATCACCTTGATCCCGCCGGCATTGGTGCCGATGTTGCCGCCAATCTGGCTGGAACCGGAGGAAGCGAAGTCCACCGGGTAGTACAGGCCCTGCTCCTCGGCGAACAGCTGCAGCTGCTTGGTCACCACGCCCGGCTGGCACACCACGGTGCGGTCGAAGGCGTTGAAGTCGAGGATCCTGTTCATGTAGTCGAACGACACCACCACCTCGCCGTTGGCGGCGACGGCGGCGGCGGAGAGCCCGGTACGGCCGCCCGAAGGCACCAGGCCGACCTTGTGCTCGTTGGCCCAGCGCACCACGGCCTGCACCTGCTCGATGCTCTTGGGGAAGGCGATGGCCAGCGGCGCCGGGGCGAAGTGCTTGGTCCAGTCCTTGCCATAGGCATCCAGGGAATCGGCATCGGTCAGCAGCTTGCCGGGCTCCAGCAGGGGCTTGAGCGATTCGATCAGGGCTTCGCGGGTCATCGAGGGAACTCTCAAATGGTTCATGGTCGTCCTGAGAACAGCTCAGGTCGCAACCGGACAAGGAAAAGGGAGAACATGCTAGCATACGCACCCCACGCAGTTCGCCACCTGGCGCCGAGCTGCGGCACCGGCCGGTTCGGCCAGAGCTGTTCATTTTCTAGCCATTATCCCGGGACTACAGGTTCAAGCAGATGAGCAAGACTTCTCTCGACAAGAGCAAGATCAAATTCCTTCTCCTGGAAGGCGTGCACCAGAATGCCGTTGATACCCTCAAGGCCGCCGGCTACACCAACATCGAGTACCTCAAGACCGCGCTGTCCGGCGACGAGCTGAAGGAAAAGATCGCCGACGCCCACTTCATCGGCATTCGCTCCCGCACCCAGCTCACCGAGGAAGTCTTCGACTGCGCCAAGAAGCTGATCGCGGTGGGCTGCTTCTGCATCGGCACCAACCAGGTCAACCTGAACGCCGCCCGCGAACGCGGCATCGCGGTGTTCAACGCGCCCTACTCCAACACCCGCTCGGTCGCCGAGCTGGTGCTGGCCGAAGCCATCCTGCTGCTGCGCGGCATCCCGGAGAAGAACGCCTCCTGCCACCGCGGCGGCTGGATCAAGTCGGCGGCCAACTCCTTCGAGATCCGCGGCAAGAAGCTGGGCATCGTTGGCTACGGCTCCATCGGCACCCAGCTCTCGGTCCTGGCCGAAGCCCTGGGCATGCAGGTGTTCTTCTACGACGTGGTGACCAAGCTGCCGCTGGGCAACGCGCAGCAGATCGGCTCGCTGCACGAGCTGCTGGGCCTGTGCGACATCGTCTCGCTGCACGTGCCGGAACTGCCGTCCACCCAGTGGATGATCGGCGAGAAGGAAATCCGCGCCATGAAGAAGGGCGGCATCCTGATCAACGCCGCGCGCGGCACCGTGGTCGAGCTGGACCACCTGGCCAACGCCATCAAGGACGAGCACCTGATCGGCGCCGCCATCGACGTGTTCCCGGTCGAGCCCAAGTCCAACGACGAAGAGTTCGAAAGCCCGCTGCGTGGCCTGGACCGCGTGATCCTGACCCCGCACATCGGCGGCTCCACCGCCGAGGCCCAGGCCAACATCGGCCTGGAAGTGGCCGAGAAGCTGGTCAAGTACAGCGACAACGGCACCTCGGTGTCCTCGGTCAACTTCCCCGAAGTCGCCCTGCCGTCGCACCCGGGCAAGCACCGCCTGCTGCACATCCACGCCAACATCCCGGGCGTGATGAGCGAGATCAACAAGGTGTTCGCCGACAACGGCATCAACATCTCCGGCCAGTACCTGCAGACCAACGAGAAGGTCGGCTACGTGGTGATCGACGTCGACGCCGAGTACTCGGACCTGGCGCTGGAGAAGCTGCAGCACGTCAACGGCACCATCCGCAGCCGCGTCCTGTTCTAAGGACCGCTCGGCAGCAAGAAAAAAGGAGGCTTCGGCCTCCTTTTTTCGTTTCTGCGGCAGGAGCAATGGCCTTACAGGCTATGCCAAGGCGCTTTTCGTAGGATGGGTTGAGCTTGCGAAACCCATGCGGGACGGTGATGGGTATCGCTTCGCTCAACCCATCCTACGTGGTGCATTGCCGGACTCCGTCCGCGATAGGTTATCCGCTGCTCAAGAGCATCGCGGATAAATCCGCTCCTACGGACATATCAGCCCGATCTTGCCGGCCCTAGAGCCAACCATCACTTCACGTTGACGGTGATCTGCTTGGATTCCACGTTCGGCTCGAAGGGCACGTGGTTCTTGTCGCCCAGCAGCAGCTGCAGGGTGTGCTTGCCCGGCGGCAGGGTGATCTTGGTTTCCGTCTGGCCCTTGCCGAAGTGGCGGATGTTGTCGGTCATCGGCAGCGGCATGTCCATGGCCGGCTGCTCCTTGAGGTCCACCAGCAGGTGGTGGTGCCCGGTGCTGGGCGAGTCGACGCCAGCCGGGGCCACGCCCATGCCTTCCAGGCCGAACTTGACGGTGAAGGTCTGGCCGACGGTGGCGCCGTCCTTCGGTTCGATGAAATACACCTTGGCCCCCTCGGGCGCCGGGGTACGCGGCATGCCGGCCGCCAGCGCGGCGGTGGAGGCGGCGAGCAGCAGGCCGGCGAGGCCGAGGCAAGGCAACGTGAGCTTCATGGAGTTCTCCTTATGAGCGGGATGGGGAGGCCCGGCACGCTGCAGCGAACCTCCGGCGGGACTCTTCAGCATAGGTCGCCACGCCGACGGCTCAAGGGAAAGAGTGCTACAAGGGCTGTCGGAAGGCTCTACGCCGAGCCCCGCAGGCTATCACAACGAACTCAGCCGCCGGCTTCCAGGCCGGCCAGGCAGACCGCCGCGGCGTCCAGCTCCTCCTCGCTGAACACCAGCACGCCCATGCGCTTGAGCGCCGCCGCGGTGACGCCCTCGCCGGGCACGCGCAGGCCGGAGAAGCTGCCGTCGTAGTTCTCGCGGTTGCCGCAGGAGGGACTGCGCGCCTTGAGGATGGCCAGGCGGATGCCGTGGCGGTCGACCAGCGCCATGGCCTGTTCGGCGCCGCGGACGAAGGCGCGGGTGACGTCCGCGCCATCCACCGTCACCACCGGCGCCCGGCCTTCCAGCACCAGGGCGCCGCGGCCGCCGGGAATCTCCGCCGGCGCGCGCGGCGTGGGCAGGCCGCCGGCCACTTCCGGGCACAGCGCGACCACCCGGCCCTGGGCCTGCCAGCGTTCCAGCAGGTCGAAGGGGCCGTGGCTGCCACCGTCGTAGCGCACCCGGTGGCCCAGCAGGCAGCGGCTGACGAGAATCTTCTGCATGGGCGAAACACTCCCTTTTCGATCGCAACAGACTAGCCCGCGCATCGGACCCGGTCACCTGGCAACCGATGGCGGCCACCCTCCGATGGTCGGGCCCATCCTTCGGCTGGAACTGCCGCGCCGGCATGGCGGGCCTGGCGCATCGCGCGCAGACTGCCTCGCCATATCGCCCACCGCGAGGGAACCGCCACCATGCTCAAGCCTCTCAGCCTGCCGCACCTGATCGGCGGCCTGCTGCTGTGCGCCGCCGGCGCCAGCCAGGCCGCGCTCGAACCGCTGGACAACGAAAACCTCGGCCGCATCACTGGCCAGGAGGGCCTGAGCATCCGCGCCGACGTCATGGCCAGCATCGGCAAGGCCGCCTGGGTCGACGACGGCGGCAGCGTCTCGCTGCGTAACCTGAAGATCGACAACGGCTGCACCAGCGCCGCCGTCTGCCCGGATGGCCGCGGCGGCGCGCTGCCCCTGGGCGCGGCGCAGCTGGGCCTGAGCCTGCCGATCTTCGGCGTCGAGCTGCCTACCCTGCAGGTCGACGTGGTCCAGGGCAGCAACGGCCAGCAGCAGCTGGCGCTGACCCTGCCGGACCTGACCACCATCAACAAGCAGCTCAATGACGGCGGCCTGCCGGCGCAGACCATCCGCGTTCGCGTGGCCGGCGACCTCTACGTCGGTGAAAGCCGCCTGGGCAGCCTGGAGGTGCGCGACATCCAGGACATCAGCGGCACCATCCGAGTTTGGGGCCACTGAGCCCTAGAGCGAGGCATCGCCGCGGCGGCGGAACCAGCCGGTCAGCGACAGGCGCTCGCGGTGAGCCGGCAGCACCTCGTGGGGGAATTCGCCGGAGAGGAACAGCACCAGGCTGCCGCCCAGCGGCGGCACATCGTCGTGGCTGCCGTCGGCGAAATACAAGCGCAGTTCGCCGGCGTGCTCGGGTAGCCAATCGTCGTTGAGGTAGAGCACCGCCGACACGCAGCGCCGGTCATCGTCGCGGAAGCGGTCCAGGTGTTTCTGGTAGAAGGCGCCCGGCGGGTACAGGGCGAAGTGGCACTCGAAATCTTCCAGGCCCAGGAACAGCGCGCGGTTGAGCGCCACGCGCAGTTCATCCATCAGCTCCAGGTAGCGGTCGCAGGCCTCGGCCTGCCCCGGTTCCAGCCACTGGATGCGGTCGCCACGGATGCCCTCGCGCACCGCCTGGCCGGCGCCGCGCCCCACCGAGGCCGAGGCCAGCTCGCCGGCAGCAGCGCGGTTGCGGCACTCCGCGGCCAGGGCGGCGATCAGGTCCGCGGGCAGGAAGTCGCGTTGCAGCGACCAGCCGCGTTCGGCCAGGTCGTCGACGGCGTTTTGCAGGGGGGAGGAATCGGCGTGCGGGTTCATGCGCTATTGTAACGCCGGCGACAAGCGCCTCGACAAGCGGGGCCGGGCTTGCCGACAATAGCCGCGGCGGATGGCCACTGCCGCCAGGAGGACCCGATTTGCGTGCACTGCTTGCCCTTGCCCTGCTGATGCTGGGCCTACCCGTACTGGCCGACGATTATCAGCGCCTCTACCAGGCCGCCGGCTGGCCGGAACAACGCGCGCACTTCAACGATGCCCTGCACGCCGCGCAGAAGCGCTACCAGGCCAACCTGCCGCCGGCGCTGTACCAGGCCCTGGTGAACAACAGCGACCAGCGCTTCGCCCCGGCGCAGATCGACGCCCGGGCGCTGGCCGGCCTGCGCCGGAACCTGGCGGACAGCGGCCCGGCGCTGGCCTTCTTCGAATCGCCCCTGGGGCGCAAGATCGCCGCCGCGGAAACCCTCGCCACCCGCAGCGACCAGCTCGCCCAGTACGCCAACGGCCTGCCGCGCCAGCAGGCCACGCCGCAGCGCCAGCAGCTCGCTCAGCGCCTGAGCCGGGCCCTGCCGGCCAGCGAGGCCGGCGCCGAGGTCAGCATGGCGCTGGCCAGCGTGGCCGCCGACAGCCTCAGCCAGATGCTCCCCGGCCTGCTCGGCCAGGGCCAGGGGCTGCTCGAAGGGCAGCGGCAGAACGTCGTGCAGCAGATCGGCGCCGACCTCGACAACACTCTGCTGTACGTCTACCGCGGGCTCTCCGACGCCGAGCTGCAGCAGTTCGCCGACTTCGCCGAGTCGCCCGCCGGCCAGGCCTACTACCAGGCGGCCCTGGCCGCGGTGAAGGCCGGGCTGGCCTCCGCCCCCTCGAACTAGCTCAGGCGCTCGCCGAGGAAGTCGAAGTAGCGCCGGCGCAGCGCCTCGCTCTCGTTGGCCAGGTGGTGCCGCGCGCCGGTGAGCAGCAGGCACTCGATGCGCTCGAACTTCTCCTCCAGCACCCTCAGGTTGTAGCGCCAGTCCACCGTCTCGTCGGCGTCGCCCTGCACCACCAGCAGGTTGCGCGCGCTGGGCGGCGCGCCCTCGATGTGCGGAATCCAGCGCGCCAGCGCGCCCACCCAGGCGGTGGGCAGGATGCGCGGCTGCAGCGGGTCGCGATCGCGGAGGAAGGCGAGGAAGCCGGCGTCGTTGGAGTTGTCGGTGAACTTGCGCGGAATGGAGTCGACGAAGGGCCGCAGCAGCTGGTAGCTGAGCTTCGACCAACCCCAGGCGCGCGGCCGCACCAGCGGCGCCAGCAGCAGAGTGTGGCCCAGCTCCGGGCGCGGCGCGCCGGTGAGCAGGTAGTCCAGCAGGATGGCGCCGCCGGTGCTCTGCCCGAAAAGGTGCCAGGGCTGCGGCAGGTCCAGCTGCGCCGCCGCGTCCAGCAGGCCGGCAAGCACCGCCTGGTACTCGGCGAAGTCGTTGATGCTGGCCGCCGCGCCGTTGGACAGGCCGTGGCCCGGCAGGTCGCAGGCGATCACCGCCAGGCCCAGGTCCAGCGCCCAGTCGATGACGTGGCCATAGAGCCCCATGTGGTCGTAGTAGCCGTGCAGCAGCAGCAGGCTGCCGCGGGCCAGGGGCGGGCGCCACAGCTGCGCGGCGATGCGGTAGCCGGCGCACTCGAAGTAGCCCAGGCGGCTTTCCAGGCCCGGGTAGCGGGCCGCCAGGTCGAGCCCGTAGAAGGACTGGTAGGCGAGGACCTGGGCGTCGCGTTCGGCTGCGGTCAGGGGTCGCAGGCGCTGGCGCAGCAGATCGGGCTGGAAGGCTTCTGGCATCGGGGTTTTCCGCGGTTTCCGGTGACGCTGGGACGAGCGCCCGGCGGCATCCGGGCGGTTCTGCCACAAGCGACGGCATGGCACTCTTGAGGGCTATCTTACCGGGATTCGCCATGCCTGCCCGCCGCACGCTCATCCTCGCCTGCCTCGCCGCGCTGCTCGCCGCCATGCTGCTGGGCGCCTACCAATGGTTCCAGCAGCGCTACATCCGCCCCTTCGACGCCCAGCCGACGCTGTTCAGCGGCGCCGGCCTGCAGCTGCCGGCCGAACTGGCCGGCCCCGGCGCCATCCGCCTGGTGCATTTCTGGGACCCGGCCTGCCCGTGCAACGTCGGCAACCAGCAGCACCTCGCCGAGTTGCTGGCGCGCTTCGCCCCGCTTGGCGTGCAGTTCTTCGCCGTGCAGAAGCCCGGCAGCCACGGCCAGTTGCCCGCCACCCTGCAGGCCCTGCGGCCATTGGCCACGCCGCCTGGCGCCGAGGCGCTGCCGGCGAGCCCGGCGGTGGCCATCTGGGACCGCCAGGGCCGCCTGGCCTATTTCGGCCCCTACAGCGAGGGCGCGGTGTGCAGCTCGGCCAACAGCTTCATCGAACCGGTGCTGCAGGCGCTGATCGACGGCCGCCCGGTGCAGTCCACCCAGAGCCTCGCCCAGGGCTGCTATTGCCCCTGGCGGGCAGACAGCCGGGCGCCAGCATCTACACTAGCCGGAGCCGGCCCATGAAGGGCCGGCGCGCGACTACCAAGGAGCCTCCCATGCCGCTACGCCCCACCCTCGCCCTGTGCGCCCTGCTCAGCCTGCCGCTGCTGGCCAGCGCCGACGACCAGGCGCCCAGCCCCGACCAGGTAATGTCCGAGCACAAGGCGGAGATCGACAACCGCCTGGCCGACATCGACTACAAGCGCAAACGCATCGTCGAAGCCAACATGAACCTCACCGGCAAGGAAGGCGAGGCATTCTGGCCGATCTACAACACCTACCGCAGCGAGGCCGAGAAGCTGAGCAAGCAGCACCTGGCGCTGATCCTCGACTACGCCAAGTCCTACAACACCGGCAAGGTCTCCGACAAAGACGCCAGCGCCCTGCTCAAGCGCGCCGAGAAGCTCCAGCAGCTGCGCCTGGACCTGCGCAACCGCTACATCGCGCGCATGGCCAAGGCCGTCTCGCCGACCCGCGCCATGCGCTTCCTGCAGATCGAGACGCAGCTCGACGCCATGGCCCTGCTGGACATGGCCAGCGAGATCCCGCTGGCCGAATGAGCCCGGCGCGGGACGCCTCAGTGCGCCTGCGCCATCTCCTGCAAACGCCGCCGGTACACCTCCGGCGGCACCCCGAACCAGCGCCGGAAGGCGCGATAGAACGGCGACAGCTCGGCGAAACCGCAGGTTCGCGCCACTTCGCGGATGGCCACGCCTTCGGCCAGCAGCTCGGTGGCGCGCTGGCGGCGCACTTCCTCGTGCAGTTCGCGAAAGCCGCTGCCCTGCCCGGCCAGGCTGCGCTGCAAGGCGCTGGCCGGCAGGCCCAGCAGCTCGGCGCAGGCCTGCAGGGTGCAGGGTTCGCGGCCCAGGCGGTGGGCCAGCAGGTAGCGCAGGCGGTTGAGCAGGTCGTTCTCCTGCAGGCGCTGCAGTTCTTCCTCCGCATAGCGGGTGAGCACGCCGTGCAAGGCGGCGTTGGCCGTGCGCGACGGGCGCCGCAGCAGGGCGCGCGGGAACAGCAGGGCGTCGTGTGCGCAGGCGAACCGCGGCGTCAGCCCGAACAGCCGGCGGTGCTCGGCCAGGCGCCGTGGCGCGGCATGGCGGAACTCGATGGCGGAACAGGCGAACTCGTCGTCGCTGACCGCCTTCAGCAACTTGATGAACAGCAGCAGCAGGCATTCCATCTGCTGGCGCAGCGGCGGGCAGTCGCGGTAGTGGATGTCGAGGACCAGCCGCGCCTGCTCGCCCTCCTCGCGCAACTGCGCGGCCAGGCCGCCGGAGAGGATGTGCTGGAAGCGCAGGAAGCTGTGCAGCGCCTGCTCCAGGTCGCGGCTGGCCAGCAGCAGATAGCCGACCACATCGAGCAGGCGCGGCTTCATCGCCTCGGCCAGGTGCAGGCCGATGTCCACGTCACCGCTCAGCTCCGGCAGCGCCGCCCAGAACAGCGGCACCTCGTCGTGCAGCAGGCGGCCGTCGGCGCTCACCGGCGCCAGGCGCACGCGCCGCAGCGCCTGGCGGTAGATGCGCGCCGGCTCCAACCCCAGGTTGGTAAGCGCCTCGTAGAGCAGGCGGCGCAGGGTGGCCGAATGGGTGAGTGGCGCGCTGGAGAGGGACATGTGGCCTCCTTTTGACCAAAGACTTTCAGCTTGCGCGCGTTTGGTCAATGAAAGCGCCCGGCGCGAATGCGCAGAATCCGCCCAGAACAACAAGGAGAGCCGCTACATGAAACGTACGTTGACCGTTCTTGCCGTGCTGGTGGCGGCCGCTGCCGCCGGGGGCGCCTGGTACCTGCATGGCAAGCAGCCGACCCGCGACGGCCTGGCCGGGCTGCCCGGCCTGCAGGCCGAGGTCGAGGTGCGCTACGACGAGCGTGGCGTGCCGCACATCCGTGCGCAGAACGAAAGCGACCTGTACCGCGCCCTGGGCTACGTGCACGCCCAGGACCGGCTGTTCCAGATGGAGATGCTGCGCCGCCTGGCCAAGGGCGAGCTGGCCGAGGTGCTGGGGCCCAAGCTGGTGGACACCGACCGCCTGTTCCGCACCCTGCGCCTGCGCGACCATGCCACCGAGTACGCCGCCCGCCAGGACCAGCAGTCGCCGGCCTGGAAAGCCCTGCAGGCTTACCTGGACGGCATCAACCAGTACCAGGCCAGCCACCCGAAGCCGCTGGAATTCGACGTGCTGGGCATTCCCAAGCGGCCCTTCACGGTGGAGGACACCCTCGCCGTGTCCGGCTACCTGGCCTACAGCTTCGCCGTGGCCCTGCGCACCGAGCCGGTGCTCACCTACATCCGCGACGACCTGGGCGCCGACTACCTGAAGGCCTTCGACCTGGCCTGGCACCCGGAGGGCGTGCTGCAGCGCCCCACCGCGCTGGCCGCCGGCGACTGGAAGGACCTCGGCGCCCTGGCGCAGATCAGCCAGCTGGCCCTGGAAGCCGCCGGCCTGCCGCAGTATGAGGGCAGCAACGCCTGGGTGGTTTCCGGCAGCCGCACGCGCAGTGGCCGGCCACTGCTGGCGGGCGACCCGCACATCCGCTTCGCCGCGCCCTCGGTGTGGTACGAGGCGCAGCTCAGCGCCCCCGGCTTCGAACTCTACGGCCACCACCAAGCCCTGGTGCCATTCGCCATGCTCGGCCACAACAAGGACTTCGGCTGGAGCCTGACCATGTTCCAGAACGACGACATGGACCTGGTGGCCGAGAAGACCAACCCGGCCAACCCCGAGCAGGTCTGGTACCACGGCCAGTGGGTGGACCTCGCGCGCGAGGAGCAGAGCATCGCGGTGAAGGGCCAGGCGCCGGTCAAGCTGGTGCTGCGCAGCTCGCCCCACGGGCCGATCGTCAACGACGCCCTGGGCGCCGCCTCGGGCAAGACGCCCATCGCCATGTGGTGGGGCTTCCTGCAGACCGAGAACCCGCTGCTGGACGCCTTCTACCACCTCGACCGCGCCGACACCCTGGACAAGGCCCGCGCCGCTGCCGCGCAGATCCACGCGCCGGGGCTCAACGTGGTCTGGGCCAACGCCCGCGGCGACATCGCCTGGTGGGCCTCGGCGCAACTGCCGAAGCGCCCGGCCGGCGTCGATCCGAACTTCATCCTCGACGGCAGCACCGCCGCGGCGGACAAGGACGGCTTCTACCCCTTCGTCGAGAACCCCCATGAAGAGAACCCGGCGCGCGGCTACATCGTCTCGGCCAACTTCCAGCCGGTGCCCGCCAACGGCCGGCCGGTGCCCGGCTACTACAACCTGGCCGACCGCGGCCAGCGCCTGGACCAGCACCTGGCCGACGCCTCGGTGAAGTGGGACCTGCAGAACAGCCAGGCACTGCAACTGGACACCGGCACCGACTACGGCCCGCGCACCCTGGCGCCGCTGCTGCCGAGCCTGCGCCAGGCCGCGGCCGGCGAGCAGGAGAAGGCGCTGGTGGAGCAGCTGGCGGCCTGGAAGGGCGACTACCCGCTGGATTCGCTTGCCGCCACCCTGTTCAGCCAGTTCCTCTACCAGCTGGCCTACGGCGCCATGCACGACGAGATGGGCGACGCCTTCTTCAACACCCTGCTGAACACCCGGGCGATAGATAGCGCCCTGCCGCGGCTGGCCGCCGACGACGCTTCGCCCTGGTGGGACGACCGCGCCACGGCGCAGAAGGAAAGCCGCGCGGACATCGTCAAGGCCGCCTGGCAGGCCAGCCTGAAGCACCTGCGCGACACCTTCGGCCAGGACCCGGCCAATTGGAAATGGGGCGCGGCGCACACCCTCACCCACGTGCACCCGCTGGGCATGCAGAAGCCGCTGGACCGCCTGTTCAACATCGGCCCCTTCGCCGCGCCGGGCGGCCACGAGGTGCCCAACAACCTCTCGGCGCCCATCGGCCCGGCGCCCTGGACCGTCACCTACGGGCCCTCGACGCGGCGCCTGGTGGACTTCGCCGACCCGACCCACGCCCTGGGCATCAACCCGGTGGGCCAGAGCGGCGTGCTCTTCGATGCGCACTACAAGGACCAGGCCGAGGACTACGTCGAAGGCCGCTACCACGCCGAGCATTTCGCGCCCGACGAGGTCGCCGCCAACAGCCACGGACTGCTCAGGCTGGTGCCGCAGGCCCGCTAGGCCGCGCCAGAAACGACGAACCCCGCATGATGCGGGGTTCGTCGTTTCCGTGAGAAGGGACTGCGGGAGGCGCCGAAGCTCCCTGGCGCGTTATTCCCCCTAGGGATAACTATTGGGGTGTTGTATTGGGCGCCACCTCCCGCCTGGGTGCTGTGGAAAGCACTGGCAAATTGCCCGGGATCACGGAGGCCGACCAAGCTGCGGGGAATAGCCGGCAACCGCCAACGGACACACTGAATAGTAGTTGGCAAATGCAGGGAAGTTGCGGCGATTAGCTGTCAGATTCTTCTGAGAAGACCGACTCTTCTTGCCCTACGGCATATGCCCGCCTCCCCCAAAAACATGGGCCACCCGAAGGTGGCCCATGGTTTTCGCAGGCACCGGCTGCAGCCGGCCGACAAGACGACGTCAGACGGTGGCCGGCGAACCTTTCTGCCAGTCGGTGGCCGTGGCTTCCATGGCCTCCTGGACGGCACGCTTGCGACGCTCCTCGGCCTGGCGTGTGAAGTACCAGGCGAAGAAGGTGAACAGCGAGACGGTCAGCAGAATCAGGCTGGCCACCGCGTTGATCTCCGGCTTCACGCCCAGGCGCACGGCGGAGAACACTTCCATCGGCAGGGTGGTGGAACCGGGGCCGGAGACGAAGCTGGCCAGCACCAGGTCGTCCAGCGACAGGGCGAAGGACATCATGCCGCCGGCCGCCAGCGAAGGCGCGATCATCGGGATGGTGATCAGCAGGAACACTTTCCAGGGCTTGGCGCCCAGGTCCATGGCCGCTTCCTCGATGGACAGGTCCAGTTCACGCAGGCGCGCCGACACCACCACCGCCACGTAGGACGAGCAGAAGCTGGTGTGGGCGATCCAGATGGTGACGATGCCGCGCTCCTGCGGCCAGCCGATCAGCTGGGCCATGGCCACGAACAGCAGCAGCAGCGACAGGCCGGTGATCACCTCGGGCATGACCAGCGGCGCGGTGACCATGCCGCCGAACAGCGTGCGGCCGCGGAAACGCGGGATGCGCGTCAGCACGAAGGCCGCCAGGGTGCCCAGGATCACCGAGGAGACCGCCGTGTACACGGCGATTTCCAGGGAGCGGAACACCGAGCTGATCAGCTGGGTGTTGTCCAGCAGGCCGACGTACCACTTCACCGACCAGCCGCCCCACACGGTCACCAGCTTGGAGCCGTTGAACGAGTAGATGACCAGGATGACCATCGGCACGTAGATGAACAGCAGGCCGACGATCAGCATGATGTTGGAGAAGGACCAACGCTTGTTCATACCTTGCCCTCCAGTTCTTTCGCCTGGTTCTTGTTGAACAGGATGATGGGCACGATGAGGATCGCCAGCATGACCACCGCCAGGGCGGACGCCACCGGCCAGTCACGGTTGTTGAAGAACTCCTGCCACAGCACCTTGCCGATCATCAGCGTCTCGGGGCCGCCGAGCAGTTCCGGGATGACGAACTCGCCCACCGCCGGGATGAACACCAGCATGCAGCCGGCGATGATGCCGTTCTTCGACAGCGGCACGGTGATCTTCCAGAAGCTGGTGAAGTTGCGCGCACCCAGGTCGGAAGCGGCCTCCAGCAGGCTCATGTCGTGCTTCACCAGGTTGGCGTACAGCGGCATCACCATGAACGGCAGGTACGAGTAGACGATACCGATGTACACCGCCAGGTTGGTGTTGAGGATGGTCAGCGGTTCGTTGATCACCCCCAGCCACATCAGGAAGCCGTTGAGCAGGCCGTTGTTGGACAGGATGCCCATCCAGGCGTACACGCGGATCAGGATCGCCGTCCAGGTCGGCATCATGATCAGCAGCAGCAGCACGGTCTGCATTTCCTTGCTGGCGCGGGCGATGGCGTAGGCCATCGGGTAGCCGATCAGCAGGCACAGGAAGGTGCTGATCGCCGCCATCTTCAGCGAGCCCAGGTAGGCGTCGATGTAGAGCGGGTCGTCCGTCAGCATCAGGTAGTTGCCGAGGTTCAGCACCAGTTGCAGGGTCTGGTCGGCGTACTGGAACACTTCGGTGTACGGCGGAATGGCCACGTCCGCTGCCGCCAGGCTGATCTTCAGCACGATGGCGAAGGGCAGCAGGAAGAACAGGAACAGCCAGATGAACGGCACACCGATCACGGCGTGCCGGCCACGCGGCAGGCGCTTCATGAGCGATTTGCTGATGTTCATGATTGCAGCACCACACCGCTGTCGTCGTACCAGCTGATGTACACCGGCTGGTCCCAGGTCGGGCGGGCCACGTGGCGCTCGGCGTTGGCCATGAAGGCCTGGACGATCATTCCCGAGGCCAGCTTGATGTAGTACACCGAGTGGCCGCCGAGGTAGGCGATGTCGTAGACGGTGCCCTGGGCCCAGTTGAAGCCTTCGTGCTCGAGGTTTTCCGGCTTCTGCGCGCTGACCATGACCTTCTCCGGACGCAGCGCGTAGGTGATGCGCTTGTCTTCGGCGCGGGTGCTGATGCCGTGGCCGATGTAGATCGGGTTTTCCAGCTGCGGGCAGGCGATCACCGCGTGGTCCTGCACGTCCTCGACCAGTTGGCCGTCGAACATGTTGACGTTGCCGATGAACTCGCAGATCAGGCGGCTGGCCGGGGTCTCGTAGATGTCCATCGGGCTGCCGATCTGCTCGATGCAGCCCAGGTGCATGATGGCGATGCGCTGGGCCATGGTCATGGCCTCTTCCTGGTCGTGGGTCACCATCACGCAGGTCACGCCCACGCGCTCGATGATCTCCACCAGTTCCAGCTGCATCTGCGAGCGCAGCTTCTTGTCCAGGGCGCCCATGGGCTCGTCGAGCAGCAGCAGCTTCGGCCGCTTGGCCAGCGAACGGGCCAGGGCCACGCGCTGGCGCTGACCGCCGGAGAGCTGGTGCGGCTTGCGCTTGGCGTACTGGGTCATCTGCACCAGCTTGAGCATTTCCTCGACGATCTTGTCGATCTCGGCCTTGGGCAGGCCGTCCTGCTTCAGGCCGAAGGCGATGTTCTGCGCAACCGACATGTGCGGGAACAACGCGTAGGACTGGAACATCATGTTGATCGGCCGCTCGTAGGGCGGCAGGTCGGTGATGTCCTGGCCATCCAGGAAGATGCGACCTTCGGTCGGCCGCTCGAAGCCGGCCAGCATGCGCAACAGGGTGGATTTACCGGAACCGGAACCGCCGAGCAATGCGAAGATTTCGCCCTTCTTGATGGTCAGGGAAACACTGTCCACCGCAAGGGTTTCGTCGAACTGCTTGGTGACCCGGTCGATTTTTACCAACACCTCTTTGGGCTGCTGGTCGCCCGCGAGGGCTTTCTTGTAGGCACCGGAGGCTATAGCCATTACCACAACTCCCAACTTTTTGGACGCCCGGCCCCCGCGGCCGGGCGTACTTGGATTACTTACCGGACTTGATCTTGGTCCAGGAACGGGTCATGAGGCGCAGGATCTTCGGCGGCAGCTCGTGCTGCACGAAGAGCTTGTCGAGCACTTCCTGAGGTGGGTAGACCTCGGGATTGTCGCGCACGGACTCATCCATGAATTCGCCAGCCTTGGGGTTCGGGTTGGCGTAACCGACGTAATCGCTGACCTTGGCGATCACCTCGGGCTTGAGCAGGTAGTTGATGAAGGCGTGGGCCTCTTTCGGGTTCGACGCATCCTTCGGAATGGCGAGGATGTCGAACCACAGGTTGGCACCTTCCTTCGGAATCGCATAGGCGATGTTGATGCCCTTGCCGGCTTCCTTGGCGCGGTTGGCCGCCTGGAACACGTCGCCGGAGAACCCGGCGGCGACGCAGATGTTGCCGTTGGCCAGGTCCGAGATGTACTTGGAGGAATGGAAGTAGGTGACGTACGGGCGAACCGCCATCAGCTTGGCCTCGGCCTTCTCGTAGTCGGCCGGGTTGGTGCTGTTGGGGTCCAGGCCCAGGTATTTGAGCACGGCCGGCATCATTTCGTCGCCCGAATCGAGGAAGGCGACGCCGCACTGGCTGAGCTTCTTCATGTTCTCGGGCTCGAAGAGCACGGCCCAGGAATCGATCTTGTCGACGCCGAGCACGGCCTTGACCTTGTCGACGTTGTAGCCGATGCCGTTGGTGCCCCACAGGTAGGGCACGCCGTAGAGGTTGCCCGGGTCGTTGGCCTCGAGCTGCTTCATCAGGTGCGGGTCGAGGTTCTTCCAGTTCGGCAGCTGGCTCTTGTCCAGCTTCTGGAAGGCGCCGGCCTTGATCTGGCGGCCGAGGAAGTGGTTGGACGGCACCACGATGTCGTAGCCGGTGCGGCCGGCCAGCAGCTTGCCCTCGAGGGTTTCGTTGGAATCGAAGACGTCGTACACCGGCTTGATGCCGGTTTCCTTCTCGAAATCGGCCAGGGTGGTCTCGCCGATGTAGTCGCTCCAGTTGTACACGTGGACGGTCGGCTGGGCCTGCGCCACGGCGGCGCCCAGGCCCAAGGTCGAGATGGCGGCGATCAGGGTATTGCGGAAGGGAATGCGCACACGTCGGTCCTCTCTGTTGTCATGAAGCTTCTTGGTGTTGGCGTTTACAGCTTGTCCGGGCCTTCCGTGGCGCGCGCGAGCGCTTCTGCAGCCCTAGCTGCAACCAGCGGTCATCCCACTGCAGATGATCCGTGCCTGCAGAACGGTGGCGGGCCTGCGACCGCCCCTCCACCGCCCTGCACCCGCCCGGCCGTTCGGGACGAACGACCGGGCCGGGCCGTCACTTGCCGGACTTGATGGTGGTCCAGCTGCGGGTCATCAGGCGCTGGACCTTCGCCGGCAGGTCCGGGAAGGCGTACAGCTTCTTCATGACCGCGTCGCTCGGGTAGATGCCCGGGTCGTTACGGATTTCCTCGTTCACCAGCGGCGTGGCCGCGGAGTTGGCGTTGGGGTAGGAAACGGTGTCGGAGATCTCGGCGATCACCTTCGGCTCGAGCAGGAAGTTGATCCACTTCAGGGCGCTTTCGGGGTTCTCGGCGTCCTTCGGAATGGCCACGGTGTCGAAGAAGGCGCCGGCGCCTTCCTTCGGAATGTGGTAGGCCACCTTCACGTTGTTCTTGGCTTCCACGGCGCGGGACTTGGCCTGGTAGATGTCGCCGGAGTAGCCGATGGCGACGCAGATGTTGCCGTTGGCCAGGTCCGAGATGTACTTGGAGGAGTGGAAGTAGGTGATGTACGGACGGATCTTCAGGAACAGGTCCTCGGCGGCCTTGATTTCCTTGGGATCCTGGCTGTCCGGCTTGTAACCCAGGTAGTGCAGGGCCGCGGGGATCATCTCGGTGGGCGAGTCGAGGAAGCTCACGCCGCACTGCTTCAGCTTCTGGATGTTCTCGGGCTTGAATACCAGGTCCCAGGAATCCACCGGGGCGCCGTCGCCCAGGGCGGCCTTGACCTTGTCCGGGTTGTAGCCGATGCCGATGGTGCCCCACATGTAGGGGATGGCGAACTTGTTGCCCGGGTCGCTGACCTCGAGGGTCTTCATGATGTCCGGGTTCAGGTTCTTCCAGTTCGGCAGCTTGTCGCGGTCCAGCGGCTGGTAGACGCCGGCCTTGATCTGCTTGGCCAGGAAGGAGTTCGAGGGAACCACCACGTCGTAGCCCGACTTGCCGGCCAGCAGCTTGGCTTCCAGCACTTCGTTGCTGTCGTAGACGTCGTAGACGACCTTGATGCCGGTGGCCTTGGTGAACTCGTCGACCGTGTTCGGGGCGATGTAGTCGGACCAGTTGTAAACGTGCAGTACCTTGTCATCGGCCTGTGCCATACCGGCCACAGCGCCCGCCAGAGTCACGGCGAGCAGGGTCTTGCCGAAGGTTTTGAACATGCGGGTAGCTCCAATTGTTTTTGATGTTCCAGGTGGCGTCGGCGGCTGCCCGCCTTCACCACCCGGTGAGCCTGGCCAACGCACAGGCGCAGTCTGTCAAAGGTCCGGTGAAAGACTCAAGACAGCGCTACGGCGGCGGTTTGATCGAGGCACTTGCGCGCCAGGGTGATCAACTCGTCGATCTCCGGCTTGGTGATGACCAGCGGCGGCGAAATAATCATAGTGTCTCCCACCGCACGCATGATCAGGCCGTTGCGGAAGCAGTGCTCGCGGCACAGCATCCCCACGCCGTTCTCGAAGCGCTCGCGGGTCTTCTTGTTCTTCACCAGCTCCAGCGCGCCCACCATGCCGACGCCACGGGCCTCGCCCACCAGCGGGTGGTCGGCCAGCTCCTGCCAGCGTTTCTGCAAGTAGGGTGCCGTTTCCGCCTTCACGGTCTCGACGATCTTCTCCTCGCGCAGGATGCGGATGTTCTCCAGGGCCACCGCCGCGGCTACCGGGTGACCAGAGTAAGTGAAGCCGTGGTAGAACTCGCCACCCTCATTCAGGGTATCGACGATCTCGTCGCGGACGATTACGCCGCCCATGGGGATGTAGCCGGAAGTCAGGCCCTTGGCGATCGGCATCAGGTCCGGGGCGTTGCCGTAGTACTGGCTGCCGAACCATTCGCCGGTACGGCCGAAGCCGCAGATGACTTCGTCGGCGATGAACAGGATTTCGTACTTGGCGAGGATTTCGCGGATCTTCGGCCAGTAGGTGTCCGGCGGAACGATCACGCCGCCGGCGCCCTGGATCGGCTCGGCGATGAAGGCGGCGACGTTCTCCTCGCCGACTTCGAGAATCTTCTTCTCCAGCTGCTCGGCGGCCCAGACGCCGAACTCTTCCGGCGACATGTCGCCGCCCTCGCCGTACCAGTAGGGCTGGGCGATGTGCACGATGCCCGGGATCGGCAGGTCGCCCTGGCTGTGCAGGGCCTTCATGCCGCCGAGGCTGACGCCGGCAACGGTGGAGCCGTGGTAGCCGTTCCAGCGGCCGATGACCACCTTCTTCTGCGGCTTGCCCTTGATGCTCCAGTAGTGGCGGACCATGCGCAGCACGGTGTCGTTGGACTCCGAGCCGGAACCGGTGAAGAACACGTGGTTCATGCCTTCGGGGGCGATGTCGGCGATGGCCTTGGCCAGCTCCAGCACCGGCGGGTGCGCGGTCTGGAAGAACAGGTTGTAGTAGGGCAGCTCGAGCATCTGCTTGTAGGCGACCTCGGCGAGCTCCTTGCGACCATAGCCGACGTTCATGCACCACAGGCCGGCCATGCCATCGAGGATCTTGTTGCCCTCGCTGTCCCACAGGTACACGCCTTCGGCCTTGGTGATGATGCGCGCACCCTTCTCGTTCAGCTGCTTGTAGTCGGTGAACGGAGCCAGGTGGTGTTCGCGGCTGAGCGCCTGCCAGTGTTGGGTCTGGGCGCTGGTCTGTTTCGTCATTTTGGTAAAACCTCTCTGTAATGAACACGGGGCCCGGCCGGCAGAGCCGGGCCCCACGCCGATCAGACGGACAGCAGGAGGAACTCCCGCTCCCAGGAACTGATCACCCGCTTGAAGTTCTCGTGCTCGGCACGTTTCACCGCGACGTAGGCGCGGATGAACTTGCTGCCCAGGTACTGTTCAAGGGTCTTGCTGCCTTCCATGGTTTCCAGTGCCGCCTCGATGGTCAGCGGCAGGCGCAGGTTACGTCGTTCGTAGCCGCGGCCCTTGACCTGGGCACTGGGTTTGATGCCTTCGACCATGCCGATGTAGCCGCACAGCAGGCTGGCGGCCAGCGCCAGGTACGGGTTGGCGTCGGCGCCGGCCAGGCGGTTTTCCACGCGGCGGTTCTCCGGGTTGGAGTCCGGCACGCGCAGGCCCACGGTGCGGTTCTCCTCGCCCCACTCGACGTTCACCGGCGCCGAGGTGTCGGGCAGGAAGCGGCGGAACGAGTTGACGTTCGGGGCGAACAGCGGCAGGGCCTCGGGGATGAAGCGCTGCAGGCCGCCGACGTGGTGCAGGAACAGCTCGCTCATGGTGCCGTCGGCATTGGAGAAGATGTTCTTGCCAGTCTTGAGGTCGACGATGCTCTGGTGCAGGTGCATGGCGCTGCCCGGCTCGCCGGTCATCGGCTTGGCCATGAAGGTCGCGGCCACGTTGTGCTTGAGCGCGGCCTCGCGCATGGTGCGCTTGAACACCAGGATCTGGTCGGCCAGGTCCAGGGCGTCGCCGTGACGGAAGTTGATTTCCATCTGCGCGGTGCCTTCCTCGTGGATCAGCGTATCCAGGTCCAGGCCCTGGGCCTCGCACCAGTCGTACATGTCCTCGAACAGCGGGTCGAATTCGTTCGCCGCGTCGATGGAGAAGGACTGGCGGCCGGTTTCCTGGCGCCCGGAACGGCCCACGGGGGCCTGCAGCGGGTAGTCGGGGTCGTCGCTGCGCTTGGTCAGGTAGAACTCCATCTCCGGCGCCACGATCGGCTTCCAGCCCTTGTCGGCGTAGAGCTTGAGCACGCGCTTGAGAATGTTGCGCGGCGACAGCTCGATGGGGTTGCCGAGCTTGTCGTAGGTGTCGTGGATGACCATCGCGGTGGGCTCGATGGCCCAGGGGACGAGGAACACGGCATTCTCGTCCGGGCGGCAGACCATATCGATGTCGGCCGGGTCCAGCAGGTCGTAGTAGATGTCGTCCTCGACGTAATCACCGGTCACGGTCTGCAGGAGCACGGACTCCGGCAGGCGCATGCCCTTCTCGTTGAGGAACTTGTTGGTCGGCGCGATCTTGCCCCGGGCAATCCCGGTCAGGTCGGCGATCAGACATTCCACTTCGGTGATCTTGCGTTCCTTCAGCCAGCTGGTCAGCTGGTCTAACTTGGTAGTCATAAAGACCTCAGGGTTTTGAGAGCCCGGCCCCAACCGCCGGACTCAACGTTGCCCCGCCCTCTTGCTGCAGGCTTTGCCGAATGCCTGGAAGATGGCGAGATAGTTGGGATTGGATCGGACCTGCCATTCGGGGTGCCACTGCACGCCGAGGGCGAAGGCCGTGGCGCCTTCTACGGAGAAGGCCTCGACCAACCCGTCAGGCGCCAGTGCTTCTACGCGAAGGCCCGGCGCCAGACGTGCAACGCCTTGGCCATGAATGGAATTGACCTGGATCTGCGCCGGCAAGCCGATGCCGGCGAGAATGCCGCCCGGCTGCACGTCGACGACGTGGCGCGGGGCGTACTGCACCTCGACCGGCTGGTTGGCCGGCTCGCGGTGGTCCATGAAGCCTGGAGTTTCGTGCACCTTCTGGTGCAGCGTGCCGCCTAGAGCCACGTTGATCTCCTGGAACCCGCGGCAGATGCCGAGCAACGGCACGCCGGCGGCGATCGCAGCGCGAATGAGCGGCAGTGTAGTAGCGTCACGGGCGATGTCATGCAAAGTGCCTGCATCGCTCTCGGGGCCACTATAATGATGGGGCTCGACGTTCGACGGTGATCCGGTGAACAGCAGCCCATCGAGGCTGGAGAGCAAGGTGTCCTGGTCAAGCGATTCGCCCAGGGCTGGAATGATCAGCGGTAGACCATTGGCCCCGGCCACCACGGCACTGACGTATTTGTCACCGACGGTATGGCTGGGTTTATGACCGACTTGCCTGACGCAGGCGGTCACGCCGATTAACGGCAGGCGAGACATGGGACACCCGTGTTTGTAAGTGTTATGGGTTGCGACCGAGCTTAGCGCTGTTCATTTTTTTACACAATAGCCCTGTAAAAAATTGCACACGCCTCTCTGCACACCCCATGGCAGCACGCTTTCACGGCCCCTGAGACAAGCCGAAATGCCCCAAAAATGGCCGCCTTGCACCATCAACGGGCAGGAAGTGGCGCTATTGACATCAACAGGCCTTTCGGATTGACTCACAGCCTAGCCCCCGCATGATTGATATTTTTAACAATAAAGGTGTTGCACCATGTCGGTACCCCCGAGTGCCGTTCCGCTCTCAGAAGCGACCGAGTTCCTCAAGGAACACCCCGAGGTCCAGTTCGTCGACCTCCTTATTGCAGATATGAATGGCGTGGTTCGCGGCAAGCGCATCGAGCGCACCAACCTGCCGAAAGTCTACGAGAAAGGCATCAACCTCCCCGCCTCGCTGTTCGCCCTCGACATCACCGGCTCCACCGTTGAAAGCACCGGCCTGGGCCTGGATATCGGCGACGCCGACCGTGTCTGCTATCCCATCCCCAACACCATCGCCATGGAACCCTGGCAGAAGCGTCCGACCGCGCAACTGCTGATGACCATGCATGAAATGGAAGGCGAGCCGTTCTTCGCCGACCCTCGTGAGGTACTGCGCCAGGTCATCCAGAAGTTCACCGACATCGGCCTGAGCATAGTCGCGGCCTTCGAGCTGGAGTTCTACCTGATCGACCAGGAGAACGTGAACGGCCGTCCGCAGCCGCCTCGTTCGCCGATCTCCGGCAAGCGCCCGCAATCGGTGCAGGTCTACTCCATCGACGACCTCGACGAGTACGCCGACTGCCTGCAGGACATCATCGACGGCGCCCGCGCCCAGGGCATCCCGGCCGACGCCATCGTCAAGGAGAGCGCCCCGGCGCAGTTCGAGGTCAACCTCCACCACGTCAACGACGCGCTGAAGGCCTGCGACTACGCGGTGCTGCTCAAGCGCCTGATCAAGAACGTGGCATACGACCACGAGATGGACTCGACCTTCATGGCCAAGCCCTACCCGGGCCAGGCCGGCAACGGTCTGCACGTCCACGTGTCGCTGCTGGACAAGGACGGCAAGAACATCTTCGCCAGCGAGGATCCCGAGCAGAACGCCGCGTTGCGTCACGCGATCGGCGGTGTGCTCGAGACCCTGCCCGCCTCCATGGCCTTCCTCTGCCCGAACGTCAACTCCTACCGCCGCTTCGGCTCGGCCTTCTTCGTGCCGAACGCGCCGAGCTGGGGCCTGGACAACCGCACCGTGTCGCTGCGCGTACCCACCGGCGCGCCGGAAGCGGTGCGCCTGGAACACCGCGTGGCCGGTGCCGACGCCAACCCCTACCTGCTGCTGGCCGCGGTCCTCGCCGGCGTCCACCACGGCCTGACCAACAAGGTCGAGCCGGGCGCGCCTATCGAAGGCAACGCCTACGAGCAGTTGGAGCAGAGCCTGCCGAACAACCTGCGCGACGCCCTGCGCGAGCTGGACGACAGCGACGTGATGAACAAGTACATCAGCCCCGAGTACATCGACATCTTCGTCGCGTGCAAGGAGCACGAGTTGCAGGAGTTCGAATATTCGATCTCCGACCT
The DNA here is from genome assembly GCF_023516765.1 of Pseudomonas sp. R3.Fl. Lineage (NCBI taxonomy): Bacteria > Pseudomonadati > Pseudomonadota > Gammaproteobacteria > Pseudomonadales > Pseudomonadaceae > Pseudomonas > Pseudomonas sp. R3.Fl. The sequence goes on along the minus strand of NZ_JAMGSO010000001.1, from coordinate 3,955,334 downwards.
CGAGTACAACTGGTACCTGCACACCGTATAAGAAACACCCCAGGCGACGCCGGCCCCGCGCCGGCGTCCGTCTGACCGCCTTGCCCGCCGGGCGGGCGGCCCCGCCGCACCCTGCTCTGCCGCACCACGCTGCAACCAAGCCCCCGGGATGGCCGCCGGCCGTCCATGCTGTGCCTTGACATAGGGAGAATGCCAATGCCACGCCTGCTCGCCCCGCTGTTGCTGCTGCTCTGCCCGCTGTTCGTCCAGGCCGAGGACGTCATCCGCGTCTACAACTGGAACGACTACATCGCCCCGGAAGCGCTCAAGGACTTCGAGAAGGCCAGCGGCGTCCGCGTCGAGTACCACACCTACAGCACCGCCGAAGAACTCAAGCAGGCGCTGCGCTCCGGCGAGAAGATCGACGTCGCCGTCCCCTCCCACAACGACCTGCCGCAGCTGATCAAGGACAAGCTGATCCAGCCGCTGGACTTCACCCGCCTGCCCAACCGCAGCCACCTCGACCCGCAGCTGATGAGCAAGCTGGCCGCCGTCGACCCCGACAACCGCCACGCCGTGCCCTACCTGTGGGGCGCCGTGGGCCTGGCAGTGAACCAGCCGCAGGCCGAGAAGGCCCTGGGCGGGCCGGTGCCGGACAGCTGGGGCCTGCTGTTCGACCCGCAATACAGCGCGCGCCTGAAGAGCTGCGGGCTGAGCCTGCTGGACGCGCCCGACGAGACCTTCTCGGTGCTGATGAACTACCAGGGGCGCAACTTCGCCCGCAGCGCGCCGACGCAGATCCGCCGCGCCGGCCAGGTGCTCGAGGCGCTGCGCCCGAACCTGCGCTACATCGACAGCGAGCGCTACATCCAGGACCTCAACGACGGCAAGCTGTGCGTGGCCATGGCCTGGGTCGGCGACGCCCTGCATGCGGCTCGCGCCGGGCAGCCGGTGCACTTCATGGTGCCGCAGGAGGGCTCGGTGCTGTTCATCGACAACCTGGTGGTGCCCAGCAGCGCCCAGCATCCGGACCTGGCCCTGCGCTTCATCGACTTCATGCTGCAGCCGAAGGTCGCCGCCCAGGTCACCGCCGCCACCCTCTACCCGAACGCCAACGTCGACGCCGCGGCCTTCCTCGACGCCGAGCTGCGCCAGCAGCCGGGCCTGTACCCGGACCAGGAGACCAAGCGCCGCCTGTTCGCCCTGGAAACCGCCCCGGACAAGACCGCGCCGGTCCTCAAGCAAACCTGGGACAAGCTGCTGGCCGACCACTGACGGCCAGCGGCGCGCGCCAGGGGCCGCGAACTTGCTCCGGACGCATGAGCTGGCGTCCAATAGCCCGCTCATGCTCGGAGAACCCCATGCCCGCCCCCACCAGCTCCCGCAAGCCCCGCGCCAGCAGCCAGGCGCGCATCGCCAGCATCCTCGACGCCGCCCGCGCGCTGCTCGCCGAAGACGGCACCGCCGGCCTGTCGATCTACGCCGTGGCGGAGCGGGCGGACATACCGCCGTCCTCGGTCTACCACTTCTTCCCCAGCGTGCCGGCGCTGCTGCAGGCGCTGACCGGCGAGGTCCACGCCGCCTTCCGCGCCTGCCTGGCGGCGCCGGTGGACCACGACGCCCTGCGCGACTGGCGCGACCTCTCGCGGCTGGTGGAGGAGCGCATGCTCGCCGTCTACGCCGGCGATGCCGCGGCGCGCCAGCTGATCCTCGCCAGCCACGGCCTGGCCGAGGTGACCCTCGCCGACCGCCAGCACGACATGGAGCTGGGCCGCTCCATGCAGGCCCTGTTCGACCACCACTTCCACCTGCCCGAACTACCCCGGGACATCGAAGTGTTCAGCCTGGCCATGGAACTGGGCGACCGCGTCTACGCCCTCTCGGTGCAACGCCACGGACGCATCGAACCGCGCCTGGCCGAGGAAGGGATGCGGGTGTTCGATGCCTATCTGTCGCTTTACCTACCGCCCTTCCTACCCAAACGGCAGCTATAGCCGACACGGGCTCTTCGTAGGAGCGAGCTTGCTCGCGAACGCTCTGGTACGCGCGATGTTCGCGAGCAAGCTCGCTCCTACAGTCCCTTCTTGCCCGCAGCTTAAGTCCGATATTTATCTGTCTTTTTATCGGATTCGATGCCGCGATAGAGAAATACCGCTTCAAAAGTCGATTTTTATCGGATATAAATCGCCCCAGCGCCGCGAAAGACGTCGACCTCACGCCTTCTCGCAGCACCCCACGGCCACCGCCCAACCCGGAAGGCCGATAAGTATCCGAATAAAAAGGTGTTCCATGACCCGTACCGTCACCGTCGCCGCCACCCAGATGGCGTGCTCCTGGGATGTCCAGGCCAACATCGCCAACGCCGAGAAGCTGGTGCGCCAGGCGGCCGCCCAGGGCGCGCAGATCATCCTGATCCAGGAACTGTTCGAGACCCCCTACTTCTGCCAGAAGCCCAACGCCGACTACACCCAGCTGGCCACCCCGGTGGAAGAGAACCCGGCGATCCTGCACTTCCAGAAGGTCGCCGCCGAGCTGAAAGTCGTGCTGCCGATCAGCTTCTTCGAACGCGCCGGCCGCGCGCGCTTCAACAGCATCGCCATCATCGACGCCGACGGCAGCAACCTGGGCGTCTACCGCAAGAGCCACATCCCCGACGGCCCCGGCTACCACGAGAAGTACTACTTCAACCCCGGCGACACCGGCTTCAAGGTCTGGGACACCGCCTACGCGCGCATCGGCGTCGGCATCTGCTGGGACCAGTGGTTCCCCGAGTGCGCCCGCAGCATGGCGCTGATGGGCGCCGAGGTGCTGTTCTACCCGACCGCCATCGGCAGCGAGCCGCACGACGCCAGCATCACCTCCCGCGACCACTGGCAGCGCGTGCAGCAGGGCCATGCCGGCGCCAACCTGATGCCGCTGGTGGCCTCCAACCGCATCGGCAAGGAAGCGCAGGACGGCTACGACATCACCTTCTACGGCTCCTCCTTCATCGCCGACCCGTTCGGCAAGAAGGTCCAGGAACTGAACGAGACCGAGGAAGGCATCCTGCTGCACAGCTTCGATCTGGACGCCCTGGAGAAAGTCCGCACCGCCTGGGGTGTGTTCCGCGACCGCCGTCCGAACCTATACTGGCCGATCGCGACCCTCGACGGAGAGAACCTCTCCGAATGACCTCGCGCGGCGGGAGGCGATCCCTCCCGCCGCTTCGTCCGTAGCTGCCCGCATCTGGTGACCCCATGACCACTCTGACCAGTACCCCCCGCGCCGATGGCTTCCGCATGCCGGCGGAATGGGAACCCCACACCCAGACCTGGATGGTCTGGCCCGAGCGCCCGGACAACTGGCGCCTGGGCGGCAAGCCGGCGCAGGCCGCCTTCAGCGTCGTGGCCGAGGCCATCGCGCGCTTCGAGCCGGTCACCGTCTGCGTTTCCGCCGCGCAGTTCGAGAACGCCCGCGCGCGCCTGAGCGACGCCATCCGGGTGATCGAGATCAGCAACGACGACGCCTGGGTGCGCGACACCGGGCCGACCTTCGTGGTCGACGACCAGGGCGGCGTGCGCGGCGTGGACTGGACCTTCAACTCCTGGGGCGGCCTCGACGGCGGCCTGTACTTCCCCTGGCTGCGCGACGACCAGGTGGCGGCGAAGATCCTCCAGGTCGAGCGCTGCGATCGCTACCGCACCGAAGGCTTCGTGCTCGAGGGCGGCTCCATCCACGTGGATGGCGAAGGCACCCTGATCACCACCGAGGAATGCCTGCTCAACCGCAACCGCAACCCGCACCTGTCCCGCGAGGAGATCGAGCAGGTCCTGCGCGAGCACCTGGCGGTGGACAGCGTGATCTGGCTGCCGGACGGCCTGTACAACGACGAGACCAACGGCCACGTCGACAACTTCTGCTGCTACGTGCGCCCGGGCGAAGTGCTGCTGGCCTGGACCGACGACGCCAACGACCCCAACTACCCGCGCTGCCAGGCCGCCATGCGCGTGCTGGAGCAGGCCCGCGACGCCAAGGGCCGCCAACTGGTGGTGCACAAGATGCCGATCCCCGGCCCGCTGCACGCCACCGAGGAAGAATGTGCCGGCGTCGACCTGGTGGAAGGCAGCCAGGAGCGCGACCCGTCGATCCGCCTGGCCGGTTCCTACGTGAACTTCCTGATCGTCAACGGCGGCATCGTCGCGCCGAGCTTCGACGACCCGAAGGACGCCGAGGCCAAGGCCGTCCTCCAGCGCGTGTTCCCCGAGCACGAAGTGGTGATGGTGCCGGGCCGGGAAATCCTCCTGGGCGGCGGCAACATCCACTGCATCACCCAGCAGCAACCGGCGCCGCAGAAGCGCTGAGCCGGTAGCTGCAAAAGAAAAGGCTCCCATCGCAAGATCCACAGGCGAGCATGGCTTCTCGTAGGAGCGAGCTTGCTCGCGAACCGCATGGCACCGCGTCTGTTCGCGAGCAAGCTCGCTCCTACGAAGAGCCCCCGGTGCGGCCTGTTGCTTCTAGGCGGTTTTCTGGGTTCCCGCGTTCGCGGGAATGACGGGGTGAGAGTCGTGTTTCCCGGCGTCATTCCCGCGAACGCGCACTGCTGTCCGGCACGCCTCATGCTATTAACAGCTGCCCCTGACGCAGGTTGATTTCGCGCATTCGCTCCTGTCGTCGTCGGTAACGTTCGGCCTCTAGACCAGGGCGCTGAAACAACGTCGCCTGCACCTCCACCATCAACATCCACAGGCTCTGCTGCGTTCCCGTTCTGCGTTGGTAAAGACTCAGCAGCAAATAGCTGATCAGCGCACAGAGAATCTGGATGCGCACGGCATTCTCGCTACGGCCCAGGAAACGCCTGACCTTCAGGTGTTGCTTGATCCATTTGAAAAACAGCTCGATCCGCCAGCGATCCCGGTAGCGCTCGGCGATTTCTGCCGCCGGGCTACTCAGGTCGTTGGTCGCCAGGCTCAGAGGCGGCTCATCGCCTGGGCGGTTCACCAGGATCCGCCGCAGGGGCTGGGTGTAGTGATTACGCCGCCGGCCACCTGGGTTGCGGTTGGAGAAACTCACCTCTTCGTCTCGCAGGATCGTTTCCCGGTCTTGCTGGGGGATCTCGCGCTGAGCCAGGACCTTGAGCTGCACATTGGACTTGAATCGTGTGACGAAGCGGGCCTTCTGGGCATCCAGGCTCGCCCACCAGTTGAAGTCGTAATAACCCTTGTCAAACACGTAGGTGGCCTGCGGTTCGATGTTCAGCCTCCTGCCTTCATCAACGTCGTTGACGTTGGCTGCGCTGAAGCTGCAGTGCACGGGCGCAGCCGCCTGCTCGGCATACAGCACATGGACTTTCAGCCCCTGGGAGCGGGTTCGATTGGACAGCGTCCATTCGTCGAAGCCAGGGCCCTTGAGGGGGATCGTGGTGGAATCCAGCAGGTACAGCAGTTCTTTCCCGTCACGGCGTAACTGCCGGCAGACGCCCGCCATCAGGTAGTGCGCTGCCTGGGCGAAGACCTCGGTATTACGGCGTTCGTTGGCGTCGGCCAGGGTGGAACGTCGGATCGGGCCCGTACCCAAGTGATAGTGCTGATGGGGATGGCTGTTGAAGCGGGTTTCAAGCGCTCGCAGGCTGCTCACGCCGGCCAGTTGGGCATACACCATGGCGACCAGGTGATCCCAGCAGCCAAAGCGCTTGCTGTGCTTGTCAGCGTTTTGTTCGGCGACCAGTCGATCGAAGACGCCGCGAGGCAGCGCTTTTAGAACATCGTGAAAACGGCTTATCCTGAACATCTTGCGGGGCTGTGAGGTTGAGTTGGCGCTCAACGGTTTAACCCGTGCCTTCAGCCCCCGCAAGCCCTCCAGACTTTCCCCGATAAATATTCCGGACAGTAGTGCGCGTTCGCGGGAACCCAATAAAACATGTAGGAGCGCGCCCTGCGCGCGAAATCGCGGGCAGGGCCCGCTCCTACAGTTCACCTCGCCGTGAGGCATGGCATCCCCCCGTAGGAGCGGACCTTGTCCGCGATAGCCGCAACCTTCGGCGCGCTCCTACGGAAAGCCCCGGATCTAGAACAGCGGCAGGGTGTAGCTGACGATCAGGCGGTTCTCGTCCTGGTCGCGCTGGGCCGGGGTGGCGCCCTGGGCCGGCAGGCCGCTGCGCAGCGAGGCGTTCTTCCAGGTGAAGCCCAGGCCCTTGAAGGTGCCGTCCGGGATCACGTAGGCCAGGGTGATGTCGCGCTCCCACTCGCTCTGGTCGCCGCGGGCGGTGTCGATGTTGTCGCCGCGCAGGTACAGGGCCTGGAAGGTCAGGCCCGGCAGGCCGGCCTGGGCGAAGTCGTAGCCGTAGCGGGCCTGCCAGGTACGCTCACCGGCGCGCAGGAACTTGCCGATCTGCACGTCGGTGATCAGGTAGGCGGTGGCGCCGTCGCCGTTGTTGATGAACGGGAAGTCGCTGTCGCCGCTGAGCTGCTGGTAGCCGACGCCGAAGCTGTGGCCGCTGACGATGTAGGTGAACAGGCCGCTGTATGCCTTGTTGTCGACCTCGCCCTTGGTCACGCCGTTGCCGTAGTAGCCGGAGGTGTAGTAGCGCGAGTCGTGGCTGTTCTTGCCGTCGTCGCTGCTGTTGAAGTAGCGCAGGTCGGTCTTCAGCACGCCCGGGCCGATCGCCCAGTTGTGCTGCAGGCCGAGGAAGTGCTGTTTGTAGAAGTCCTGCAGGTTGCCGTAGTAGTACTGCAGCGTCAGGTCCTTGGTCAGCTTGTAGTCGACGCCGCCGTAGTAGAACTTGTTGACGAACTCGCCGGTGCGCGCGTTGTTGGCGCCGGCGATGGACAGGCCCTCGTTGTTGCTCGAACTGCGGCCCTTGCTGTGCTCCAGCTGGCCGCCGATCAGGGTCAGGTCCTTGAATTCGTTGGAGGTGATCTGGCCGCCGTCGAAGGTCTGCGGCAGCAGGCGGCCGTCGTTGTAGGTCACCACCGGCAGCTTGGGCAGCAGGGTGCCGTAGCGCAGTTCGGTGGAAGAAACCTTCACCTTGGCGGTCGCCCCCAGGTGCGAGAAGTCGTCCACCGCGCGGCCGTCGCCATCGGTGGGGAACACGGTGCCCGAGAAGCTGGAGCTGGTCGGGTTGTAGTGGGTGCCCTTGCCGCTGTCCAGGCGCACGCCCAGCAGGCCCAGGGCATCGACGCCGAAGCCGACGGTGCCTTCGGTGAAGCCGGAAGTGTAGTTCAGCAGGAAGCCCTGGCCCCACTCCTCCTGCTTGCTCGGCTCGGCGGTGCCGTTGCGGTTGTCGCTGTTGATGTAGAAGTTGCGCAGGGTCAGGCTGGCCTTGCTGTCCTCGATGAAGCCGCCGGCGCTGGCCAGCGGAACATGGGCGCCAAGGGCAGCGGCCGCCACGGCCAACGCCAGGGTGGATTGCGTGATGTTACGACTCTTCATTGGTAATCCCCATTTATTGATCTTGTGTGAAGTCGGCAAAGCGCCAGGCGCCGCGCGGCGCGAATCCCACCGGACAGCCGCGCGGCCGGGCACGGCCCGGGCCGGCAGGCGAACGGCGGTCGTCAGATCGGTCGCCCCTGGGCGGGGTCTCTACGTGGGCAAGCAGGCAGGAAGGAACTTGCGGAAAGGCATGGCAACGTCATGGTGAATGCTCGTGTCTTGTTCTTGTGGGCGAAGCCTGAGGCTTCACCCCGACATGGCAATCCGCGGGCCAATCGGCCCGGCACACCCCGACACGTGGATTGGCGCGGGTTGGCGTCCCGTAGCCTGGTCCTTCGCTGCGCGCTGGTCAGCGGAAATCCGCCACCTTTCCCGGCCTGGCTGGCGGTTTGTCGCCATGCTCGCCGGACTTCATTGCCTGGACCCTGCGGCCACGCTGGGGGCAACGATAAGCAATCGGAAATAAATCCAAAAAGAATTAATTATTAAAATGTAATTCATTATTGGAATAAATAATGCGCCCGTATCCCTTCCCGGTCCATTTCCCGGAAGGGGTACGCGCAGGGCGCAAGAGAGGCAGCAACCCGGGCCGGGCCGCCGATCAGGCCTGTTCGATACGGTCCTTGCCGTTGCGCTTGGCCTGGTAGAGCGCGGCGTCGGCCCGGCCGTAGAGCGCCGAGAGGTTCTCGTCATGGGGCTGCAGCAGGGTCAGGCCCTGGCTGACGCTGATACCGAAGGTCTGCTCGTCTTCCTTGAAGCGCAGCCGCTGCACCTCGCGCTGCAGGCGCTCGCCGATCTGCCGGGCGGTCACCTGGTCGCAGCCGGGCAGCAGCACGGCGAACTCCTCGCCGCCGATGCGGCCGAACAGGTCGCCGCGGCGCAGCGCCCCGGAGGCGCACTGGGCCACGCGCTGCAGCACGCGGTCGCCGACCTGGTGGCCATAGCGGTCGTTGACCTTCTTGAAGTCGTCCACGTCCAGCAGCAGGAAGGCCAGGGCCGCGCCGGCCTGCTTGGACTCGTTGAAGGCCTGCTCGGCATTGTCGAAGAAGTAGCGGCGGTTGCTGCTCTGCGTCAGCACGTCGGTGGTGGCCAAGCGCTGCAGCTCGCTTTCCAGGTGTTTCTTGTCGGTGATGTCCTCGGCGATGCCGACCACCATCAGCGGCAGGCCCGCCTCGCTGTGCTGGCTGATGAAGCACTTGTCGCTGAGCCAGCGCACCTCGCCGTCGGCGCGCAGGATGCGGTACTCGCGCTGCTCCACGGCGCCGCGCTCGAGCACCTGCAGCAGGCTGCTGGCGGCGTAGTCGAGGTCGTCGGGGTAGATGGCGTTGAGCCATTCGTTGTAGTCGGCCAGCAGCAGGGCCGCCGAGCGGCCGAAGATGCTTTCGTAGGCGGGGCTGACGTAGACCATGCGCTGGGCCTGCCAGTCGAAAGCCCAGAGCACCGCGTTGACGCTGGCCAGCAGGGCGCTGAAGAGTTGCTCGCGTTCTTTCAGGCGCTCCACCTCGGCGCGGCTGTGCAGCAATGCCAGCAGCGCTTCGTCGAGATCCTGCGGCGCCCTGTACCTGTCATCCATGTCTCAGCTTCCCACAACTAATCGAGAGGTCTATGACCGCAAAATTAGCTAAGCGCTCGACAAAAAAAGAAAAAGCCCGCCGAACGGCGGGCTTTTTGTGATGCACATCTCAGTTATCAGGCCAACTCAGACAGCCGGGCGCAGCGAGTAGGTCTTCAGCTGTTCGGCGAAGTCGCGCAGCGACTGGATGCCGCTGGCCTCGGCCTCCTGCACCCACAGCTTGATGGCGGCCAGCATGTCGTGGCCGTTGGCGCTGGTCTTCAGCCAGATCTGCTGCAGCGCCAGGCGCTTCTCGTAGATCACCTGCAACGCCTGGCTGTGCTGCAGCAGGCGCTCGATGCGCGCGTGGTGGCGTTCCTCCAGCAGGCTGGTCTCGCGCGAGAGCAGGCGCTTGCCACGGCGGAACAGGTGGCGCACCGAGGCATCGGCCTTGGCCAGCTCCTGCTTGACCAGCGGGCCGATCACCAGCTTGCGGTACTGGGCCATGATCTGGAAGCGGTTGTTGAGGATGGCCATGGCGGTGTCCATGTCCAGGCTGCCCTTGCCTTCCACCCGGTGGGCGATCGGCGCGACCCGCGCCACCTTGGCCAGGCGCAGGAAGCAGAACAGCTTGATCCAGGCCCAGCCCAGGTCGAACTCCCACTTCTTCACCGACAGCTTGGCCGAGTTCGGGTAGGTGTGGTGGTTGTTGTGCAGCTCCTCGCCGCCGATGACGATGCCCCAGGGCACCAGGTTGGTGGCGGCGTCGCGGCATTCGAAGTTGCGGTAGCCCACGGCGTGGCCCAGGCCGTTGATGACACCGGCCGCCCAGAACGGGATCCAGGCCATCTGCACCGCCCACACGGTCAGGCCGAGGGCGCCGAACAGGGCGACGTCGATCAGCACCATCAGGGCGATGCCGCCCAACGGGAAGCGGCCGTAGAGGTTGCGCTCCAGCCAGTCGTCCGGGCAGTTCTTGCCGTAGATGCGCAGGGTGTCGGCGTTCTTCGCTTCCTCGCGGTAGAGCTCGGCGCCCTTGCGCAGCACGGTGCCCAGGCCCTTGTACACCGGGCTGTGCGGGTCCTCGGCGGTCTCGCACTTGGCGTGGTGCTTGCGATGGATGGCGGTCCACTCGCGGGTGTTCATCCCGGTGGTCATCCACAGCCAGAAACGGAAGAAGTGTTGCAGCGCCGGATGCAACTCGAGGGCGCGGTGGGCGGAATAGCGATGCAGGTAGACAGTCACGCTGACGATGGTGATGTGGGTGAGCACCAGCGTGACCACGATCAGCTGCCACAGCGGCAGATCAAGGAAACCGTTGTACCACATGAATGATAATGAACCTCGGCAATGGTCGATGGGCCCGGCGAAACAGGCCAGCTCGCATTATCACCAAGCGTGGCGGGAAAACCATCCGGTCTTTTTGATATGAACAGGGGCCAATGGCCATCCTCTATACTGCGCAGCCAATAACTCGCTCCCCTCGCGATAATGAATCCACGCCCGAGTGCCCTCCGCATCTGTTTGCTGTACCTGCTGTTCGCCTGCTTATGGGGGCTTACGAGCGACCAGTTGTTGCGCCTGGCGGTCGGCGACGCTGACCTGCTGCCCTGGCTGGTGGCGAAAAAGTATCTTTTCTTTGCCATCAGCGCCGGCGTGCTGTTCCTGCTGCTGGCCCGGCAGTTCAAGTGGATGCAGCGCACCTTCGCCGCCCGCGAGAGCAGCGAACGGCGCTTCGAACGGGCCCTGGACGCCCTGGACGACGGCCTCTGGGAATGGGACGTCGAGCGCCACCAGGTGTTCTACTCGCCCGGCTACGCGCGGATGACCGGCCTGAGCGAGGCGGAACTGGGCGACAGCTTCGAGGCCTGGGAACGGCGGCTGCACCCGGACGACCGCGACAGCGTGCTGGCCCAGCACCGCGACCTGCTGCAACGGCGCAGCCAGCGCCTGGAATGCACCTACCGCCTGCGCCACGCCGACGGCAGCTACCGCTGGGTGCATGCCCGCGCGCGCCTGAGCGGCGGCCACGACGGCGAGCCGCTGCGCATGACCGGCATCAGCCGCGACGTCACCGAGCAGCGCGAGGCCAACGACCACCTGCGCCAGGCCGCGGCGGTGTTCGAGGCGACTCAGGAAGGCCTGCTGGTGACCGACGACAAGGGCGTGATCCTCCACGTCAACCCGTCGTTCCAGCGCATCACCGGCTACAGCACCGACGAGGTGGTGGGGCGCAATCCCTCGATGCTCAAGTCCGGGCGCCAGGACGACGCCTTCTACCAGCGCATGTGGCAGGCCCTGAACAGCGAAGGCCTGTGGTGCGGGGAAATCTGGAACCGGCGCAAGAGCGGCGAGGTGTACCCGCAGTGGCAGCACATCTGCGCCGTGCACGACGAGCAGGGGCGCCTGACGCACTACGTCGCGGTGTTCTCCGACCTCAGCAGCATCAAGCGCTCGCAGCACGAGCTGGACTTCCTCGCCCACCACGACCCGCTCACCGGGCTGCCCAACCGCCTGCTGCTGCGCGAGCGCATCGAGCAGGCCCTGGCCCGCGCCGACCGCGAACAGGGCAGCGGCGCCCTGCTGCTGCTCGACCTGGACCACTTCAAGCACGTCAACGACAGCCTCGGCCACAGCGCCGGCGACCAGCTGGTCAAGACGGTGGCCGAGCGCCTGCGCGGCTGCCTCGACGAGCACGCCTCCCTGGCGCGCCTGGGCGGCGACGAGTTCGCCGTGGTCCTGGAGAGCCAGCAGCCGCACCACGCCAGCAGCCTCGCCCAGCGCCTGCTGGAGGCCATGCACGCGCCCTTCGAGGTGCAGGGCCAGCCGATCTACATCTCCGCCAGCATGGGCGTCAGCCTGTTCCCCGACGATGCCCGCGACGTCGACCACCTGCTGCGCCACGCCGATGCCGCGCTGTTCCAGGCCAAGGCCAGCGGGCGCAACCTGTACGCCTTCTACACCCCGGAGCTGACCGCCCGCGCGCGTTCCCACGTGCAGGTGGAAGCCGCCCTGCGCCAGGCGCTGGAACACGACGAGCTGCGCGTGTACTACCAGCCGGTGCACGACCTGGCCAGCGGCCAGGTGGTCGGGGTGGAGTCGCTGGTGCGCTGGCAGCACCCGCAGCGCGGCCTGGTGCCGCCCTGCGAATTCATCCCGGTGGCCGAGGAATGCGGGCTGATCGCCGCCATCGACGCCTGGGTGCTGGACCAGGCCTGCCGGCAGATGCGCCAGTGGCTGGACGACGGCGTGGCGCTGGATTTCGTCGCGGTGAACCTGTCCAGCCGCCTGTTCGGCCGCGACGGCCTGGAACAGCGCGTGGCCCGCGCCCTGCAGGAAAGCGGCCTGCAGCCGCGGCACCTGGAGCTGGAAGTGACCGAGAGCGCCATCATGCAGAACATCGACCAGTCGGTGGCCCTGCTGCAGCGCCTGCGGGCGCTGGGCGTGCAACTGGCGATCGACGACTTCGGCACCGGCTATTCCTCGCTGATGCGCCTGAAACGCATGCCGGTGCAGAAACTGAAGATCGACCAGGGCTTCGTCGCCGGCCTGCCCGGCGATGCCGAGGACGCCGCCATCGCCCGCGCCATCATCGCCCTGGCCCGCAGCATGGGCCTGAGCGTGGTGGCCGAGGGCATCGAGCGCCCGGACCAGGCGGCCTTCCTCCTCGACCACGCCTGCGACTTCGGCCAGGGCTACTGGTACGGCCGTCCGCAGCCGGCCGACGAGCTGCCCTGGGCCCGGGCGACGGCGACCGAATCGAATTAAAACCTGGTGGAATATAAAAATTCTTAAATAGTATTTTTAAGAATATTCGACTCCTGCCTAAGATGCGCTCACACCGCACGCGCCGCCCATCCGGGACGGCCCGGCGAAGCCCACCAAGGAGCCCAGATCATGAGCGCAACCCTCCGTAGCCTGGAAGGCCAGGACGAAGCCAACATCCTGCGTGAAGTGCAGAGCGCCCTGCGCGGTCTGCGTTTCGGCGCCGTCGAGATCACCGTGCACAACGGCCAGGTGGTGCAGATCGAGCGCAAGGAGAAGTTCCGCCTGCAGCAGCCCGCCAGCCGCCAGAGCTGACCCCCGGGGCCCATGCGCCCCACCGCGACGCCCCCGATAAGAACACGCCAACAAGCACAACACTGAAGATTCGTATCCAGGAGCTGCACATGTCCATCCGCCGTTTCGCCCTGGCCGCCCTGGCCAGCGCCTTGATCGCCGGCCCCGCGGCCGCGGCCACCCAACTGCTGAACGTCTCCTACGACCCGACCCGCGAGCTGTACCAGGCCTACAACGCGGCCTTCATCAAGCACTGGAAGGCCCAGGGCGGCGACGACCTGACCGTGCAGCAATCCCACGGCGGCTCCGGCAAGCAGGCCCGCGCGGTCATCGACGGCCTGAAGGCCGACGTGGTGACCCTGGCCCTGGCCGGCGACATCGACGAACTGCACAAGCTCGGCAACCTGCTGCCGGCCGACTGGCAGGCGCGCCTGCCGGACAACAGCACTCCCTACACCTCGACCATCGTGTTCCTGGTGCGCAAGGGCAACCCCAAGGGCATCAAGGACTGGGCCGACCTGACCAAGCCGGGCGTCGAGGTCATCACCCCGAACCCGAAGACCTCCGGCGGCGCCCGCTGGAACTTCCTGGCCGCCTGGGCCTGGGCGAAGAAGCAGTACGGTAGCGACGACAAGGCCCAGGACTACGTCAAGGACCTGTACAAGCACGTGCCCGTGCTGGACACCGGCGCCCGCGGCTCGACCATCACCTTCGTCAACAACAACATCGGCGACGTGCTGCTGGCCTGGGAGAACGAAGCCTTCCTGGCCAAGAAGGAACAGGGCGGCGAGAACTTCGAAATCGTCGTACCCTCGCTGTCCATCCTGGCCGAGCCGCCGGTGGCGGTGGTCGACAAGACCGTCGACAAGAAGGGCACCCGCAAGGTCGCCGAGGAATACCTGAAGTACCTGTACAGCGAGGAAGGCCAGCGCATCGCCGCGCAGAACTTCTACCGCCCGCGCAACGCCAAGGTCGCCGCCGAGTTCGCCAACCAGTTCCCGAAACTGGACCTGGTGACCATCGACAAGGACTTCGGCGGCTGGAAGGTCGCGCAGCCGAAGTTCTTCAACGACGGTGGCATCTTCGACAAGATCTACCAGGCGCAGTGAACCGCGCAGCCACAAGCGGCGAGCCATAAGCTGCAAACAGCTCGCTTGCCGCTTGTGGCTTTCGGCTTGTAGCTAACCGAGAGGTTTCAATGTCACGACGCATCTCCCCGGTCATACCCGGCTTCGGGCTGACTCTGGGCTACACCCTGGTGTATCTCAGCCTGTTGGTGCTGATTCCGCTGGGGGCCCTGTTCCTCAAGACCACCGAGCTCACCTGGGAACAGTTCTGGACCATCATCACCGCCCCGCGCGTGCTCGCCGCGCTCAAGCTGAGCTTCGGCACCGCGCTGATCGCCGCCCTGATCAACGGCGTGATCGGCACCCTGCTGGCCTGGGTGCTGGTGCGCTACCGGTTCCCCGGGCGCAAGATCATCGACGCCATGATCGACCTGCCCTTCGCCCTGCCCACCGCCGTGGCCGGCATCGCCCTGACCGCGCTCTACGCCCCCAACGGCATGATCGGCCGCTTCGCCACCGAGCTGGGCTTCAAGATCGCCTACACCCCGCTGGGCATCACCCTGGCGCTGACCTTCGTGGTCCTGCCCTTCGTGGTGCGCACGGTGCAGCCGGTGCTGGCGGACATCCCCCGCGAGGTCGAGGAAGCCGCCGCCTGCCTGGGCGCCAAGCCGCTGCAGGTGTTCCGCCACGTGCTGCTGCCGGCGCTGCTGCCGGCCTGGCTGACCGGTTTCGCCCTGGCCTTCGCCCGCGGCGTCGGCGAGTACGGCTCGGTGATCTTCATCGCCGGCAACATGCCGATGAAGACCGAGATCCTGCCGTTGCTGATCATGGTCAAGCTGGACCAGTACGACTACACCGGCGCCACCGCCATCGGCGTGCTGATGCTGGTGGTGGCCTTCGTCCTGCTGCTGCTGATCAACCTGCTGCAACGCCGCATCGAGACCCCGTAAGGAGCGCGCCATGAGTTCCGCAACGCTTTCCACCGCACAAGCGGCGAACGCCGCCCGGCGTGGCAACCCCTGGGGCCGCCGGGCGCTCATCGGCCTGGCCTGGCTGGCCTTCGCCCTGTTCCTGCTGATGCCGCTGTTCGTGGTCCTGAGCGAGGCGCTGAAGCAGGGCTTCGGCACCTTCCTCGAGGCTATCGTCGAGCCCGACGCCTTGGCCGCGCTGAAACTCACGCTGATTGCCGTGGGCATCTCGGTGCCGCTGAACCTGGTGTTCGGCGTGGCCGCCGCCTGGTGCGTGACCAAGTTCGAGTTCCCCGGCAAGAGCATCCTGGTGACGCTGATCGACCTGCCGTTCTCGGTCTCGCCGGTGATCGCCGGCCTGATCTACGTGCTGCTGTTCGGCGCCCAGGGCTACTTCGGGCCGTGGCTCAGCGACCACGACATCCAGATCGTCTTCGCCGTGCCCGGCATCGTCCTGGCCACCATCTTCGTCACCTTCCCCTTCGTCGCCCGCGAACTGATCCCGCTGATGCAGGAACAGGGCACCCAGGAGGAAGAGGCCGCGCGCCTGCTCGGCGCCAACGGCTGGCAGATGTTCTGGCACGTGACCCTGCCGAACATCAAATGGGGCCTGATCTACGGCGTGGTGCTGTGCACCGCGCGGGCTATGGGCGAGTTCGGCGCGGTGTCGGTGGTTTCCGGGCACATCCGCGGCGTCACCAACACCCTGCCGCTGCACGTCGAGATCCTCTACAACGAATACAATCACGTCGCCGCTTTCAGCGTCGCCACCCTGCTGCTGCTGATGGCCCTGGTCATCCTGTTGCTCAAGCAGTGGAGCGAGTCGCGCCTGTCCCGATTGAAAGTCAAAGCTGACGAGGAATAAGCCATGAGTATCGAAATCCGTAACGTCAGCAAGAACTTCAACGCCTTCAAGGCGCTCGACGACATCAACCTGGACATCCACAGCGGCGAGCTGGTGGCCCTGCTCGGCCCCTCCGGCTGCGGCAAGACCACCCTGCTGCGGATCATCGCCGGCCTGGAGACGCCGGACGCCGGCAACATCGTGTTCCACGGCGAGGACGTCTCGCAGCACGACGTGCGCGACCGCAACGTCGGCTTCGTGTTCCAGCACTACGCGCTGTTCCGCCACATGACGGTGTTCGACAACGTCGCCTTCGGCCTGCGCATGAAGGCCAAGAAGGAGCGCCCGAGCGAAACCCGCATCGCCGAGAAGGTCCACGAGCTGCTGAACATGGTGCAGCTGGACTGGCTCGCCGACCGCTACCCGGAGCAGCTCTCCGGCGGCCAGCGCCAGCGCATCGCCCTGGCCCGCGCGCTGGCGGTGGAGCCGAAGATCCTGCTGCTGGACGAGCCCTTCGGCGCCCTCGACGCCAAGGTGCGCAAGGAATTGCGCCGCTGGCTGGCGCGCCTGCACGAGGAGATCAACCTCACCAGCGTGTTCGTCACCCACGACCAGGAAGAGGCCATGGAAGTCGCCGACCGCATCGTGGTGATGAACAAGGGCGTGATCGAGCAGATCGGCTCGCCGGGCGAGGTCTACGAGAACCCGGCCAGCGACTTCGTCTACCACTTCCTCGGCGACTCCAACCGCCTGCACCTGGGCAACGACGAGCACGTGCTGTTCCGCCCGCACGAGGTCTCGCTGTCGCGCCAGGCGGTGGAAGCGCACCGCGCGGCGGAAGTCCGCGACATCCGCCCGCTGGGCGCGATCACCCGGGTGACGCTGAAGGTTGACGGCCAGGACGAGCTGATCGAGGCCGAAGTGGTCAAGGACCACGACAGCCTGGTCGGCCTGGCCCGCGGCGAGACGCTGTACTTCAAGCCCAAGGCCTACCAGCAGGTGGCCAATATCTGAGCCGCCACCCGTTGAAGAAGAACCCCGCCGCGGCGGGGTTTTTCGTTTGCGGCTATCCTGCCCCGCTCCACCGCCTAGGCAAGGCCCGCCCATGTTCGACTCGCTGCCCGCGCACCTGGACCTGATCGTCCTCACCTTCCTCCTCGCCGGCCTGGTCAAGGGCGTGGTCGGCCTCGGCCTGCCGACGGTGGCGGTCGGCCTGCTCGGGCTGGTGATGCCGCCGATGCAGGCGGCGGCCATCCTGGTGGTGCCCTCCACCGTCACCAACGTCTGGCAACTGGCCGCCGGGCCGCGCTTCCTCGGGCTGCTCAGGCGGATGTGGGGCATGCTCGCCGGCATCGTCGCCGGCACCCTGGCGGTAGGTTGGTGGCTGGGCGGCGAGCACTGGGCGGCGGCCACACCGCTGCTGGGCGTGGCGCTGGTCCTCTACGCGCTGCTCGGGCTGTCGGCGAAGCGCTTCCAGGTGGCGCCGACACACGAGCCCTGGCTGTCGCCGCTGATCGGCCTGGCCACCGGCGCCGTCACCGCGGTCACCGGCGTCTTCGTGATCCCCGCGGTGCCCTACCTGCAGGCCCTGGGCCTGGAGAAGGACGACCTGGTGCAGGCCCTCGGGCTGTCCTTCACCGTCTCCACCCTGGCCCTGGCGCTCACCCTCGGGCAGCAGGGCTCGCTGTTGCATGCCTCGGTATTGGGGGTGTCATTGCTGGCGCTGCTGCCGGCGTTGGCAGGGATGTACCTGGGGCAGTGGCTGCGCAACCGCATCAGCCCGACGGCCTTCCGCCGGTGCTTCTTCGGCGGGTTGTTGTTGCTTGGTGCGGACCTCGCCCTGCGCGGGCTCTGAGGCCCTGGGGCTCTGGGGGCTTTTCGTAGGAGCGAGCTTGCTCGCGAATGGTGTTTCCCTCTGGCTACGGTGCTTTGGATTGACTCCGCTCCCTCTCCCCAGCCCTCTCCCTGAAGGGAGAGGGGGCCGTTCGGCGTGTGCTGATGCTTCAGCTCTCCCTGACGCTATGCATAAAGCCTGATACCTCCATGAGGCACGGCCTTCGCGCCGGCACGGACTAGCCCCTTCTCCCTTCAGGGAGAGGGGCCGTTCGGCGTGTGCTGATTTTTCAGCTCTCCCTGACACTACGCATAACGCCTGATACCTCCATGAGGCACGGCCTTCACGCCGGCACGGACTAGCCCCCTCTCCCTTCAGGGAGAGGGCTGGGGAGAGGGGCGGCGTTCAGATTGGTACCGATGTTTCCGGGAGGCACCGTTCGCGAACAAGCTCGCTCCTACGAAGAAACCCCATCCTCCAACCGCCGCAGCAGGAACGCTTTACTCGACTCGATGATCGCCCGCTGCGTCTCCTCACTCGCCGTCATCCGCGCCAGCAACAACGCCCCGACGCACTGGGCAAGCATCGCCCACGCATCCTCCACATTCCCCAGCTCCTCGGCCCAGGCCTGCTGCAGCCCGAGCATCGCCGCCTCCACCGTGCCGCGCACCTGCTCGTCGGCGCGGGCGATGTCCGCGCCCAGGGCGGGAATGGCGCAGCCGCCGTCGACGTTCTGCACGTGGGCCAGCGTCAGGTAGCGCTGCAGGCAGCGCTCCAGGCGCTCGCGGCCGTGGCTGTCGCCGGCCTTGCCCAGGCGCTCGGCGCTGCGCGTCAGTTCGCGTTCGACGATGGCGGCGAACAGCGCATCCTTGGACGGGAAGTGGTTGTAGAAGGCCCCGCCGCTCAGCCCCACCGCCTTCATCAGCGCGTCCACGCCGACGCTGGCGAAGCCTTCGCGCTTGGCGATGGCGCCGCTGCTCTCCAGCAGGCGCTGGCGGGTTTCTTCCTTGTGGCTGGCTGAGTAGCGCATGGCGTGGGCTCCGGAAACGGCTTGACGGCTGCCGGAAGCATAACATAACGTTCGTTTACCAAACGATCGTTTACCCATAACAAACAGAGGAAACGAACCATGAGCGCTGCCTCCCCCAACGAAAAGAAAGTGGTGCTGGTGATCGGCGCCGGGGACGCCACCGGCGGCGCCATCGCCCGCCGCTTCGCCCGCGAGGGCTACGTCGCCTGCGTCACCCGCCGCTCGGCGGACAAGCTGCAACCGCTGGTCGACGCCATCCGCGCCGAAGGCGGCGAGGCCCACGGCTTCGCCTCGGACGCGCGCAAGGAGGAGCAGGTGGCTGAACTGGTGGAGACCATCGAGCGCGACATCGGCCCCATCGAGGCCTTCGTCTTCAACATCGGCGCCAACGTGCCCTGCAGCATCCTCGACGAGACCGCGCGCAAGTACTTCAAGATCTGGGAAATGGCCTGCTTCTCCGGCTTCCTCACCGGCCAGGCGGTGGCCCGGCGCATGGTCGCGCGCCAGCGCGGCACCCTCCTCTTCACCGGCGCCACCGCCGGCCTGCGTGGCGCTGCCGGATTCGCCGCCTTCGCCGGGGCCAAGCACGGCATCCGCGCCCTGGCCCAGAGCATGGCCCGCGAGTTGGGGCCCATGGGCCTGCACGTGGCCCACGTGGTGGTGGACGGCGCCATCGACACCGAGTTCATCCGCGACAACTTCCCGGAGAAGTACGCGCAGAAAGACCAGGACGGCATCCTCGATCCCGAGCACATCGCCGACAACTACTGGTACCTGCATAGCCAGCCGCGCGACGCCTGGACCTTCGAGCTGGATCTGCGCCCCTGGATGGAACGCTGGTAATCCACAACGACAACAAAGAGGGATCACCCATGAGCAAAAGCGTCGAGTTCTACTTCGACTTCGGCAGCCCCACCTCCTACCTGGCCTACACCCAGCTGCCGGGCATCTGCGCCGAAGCCGGCGCCAAGCTGGTCTACCGCCCGGTGCTGCTGGGCGGGGTGTTCCAGGCTACCGGCAACGTCTCGCCCATCGCCGTCCCGGCCAAGGGCCGCTATACCCTGATCGACATGCAACGCTTCGCCCGCCGCTACGGCGTGCCGCTGAAGATGAACCCGCACTTCCCGATCAACACCCTGCTGCTGATGCGCGCCGCCACCGGCGTGCAACTGCGCCAGCCGGAACGCTTCGCGGCGCTGCTGGCCTGCGTGTTCAAGGGCATGTGGGTGGACGCCCTGAACCTGGGCGACGCGGCGGTGCTGGGCCCGCTGCTGGCCGAGGCCGGCTTCGAGCCGCAGGCGCTGCTGGCGCTGGCGGCGGACCAGGAAGTGAAGGACGCGCTCAAGGCCAACACCGAGGCGGCCATCAAGCGCGGCATGTTCGGCGCGCCGACCATGTTCGTCGGCGACCAGATGTTCTTCGGCCAGGACCGCCTGGACTTCGTCCGCGAGGCGCTGGCCTGAGGCGAAGGGCGGCCCCGCAAGGCCGCCCCTCGCGCCTCACAGGCCATGGAGCACGGCGGAGCGGCGCAGGCCGAAGAACTCCAGTTCCGCCAACACCCCGACCACCAGCGCCTGGCCGATGACGAAGGCGCAGCCCAGCACGGTCGGCTGCACCCAGCCGCTGAGCAGCAGGAACAGGCTTTCCAGCACCCACAGCAGGTTGGCGACGATCACCGCCCAGACGCCGATGCGCGACAGCAGTTCGCTATTGGCCATCCAGGCCAGCACCAGGGCGAAGGGCAGCAGCACGATGCCGGCCACCATCAGCAGTACGGCGGGCAGGCCGAACAGTTCGCTCAGCGGGTTGGCGGCCAGCGCCAGCAGCAGGCCGGTGGCGCCGCCGGCGAGGGCGTCGAGTTGCAGGGAACGGCGGAGCAGCGGGGACGGTTGCAGCAGAGTCATGGCGAATCCTCCTGAACGAAGCGCCGCCGGTCCGCGGCACCTGGCCGAAGAATCCGCCGCGGCGGGCACAGCGTCGATTACCTGCCAGGTAATGGCCGGGCCCCGGACGGAGGTCTATCGTTCGTTCCCATGGACAGCCAAACCCTCCCCGTCGGCGCCCTGCTGCGCCAATGGCGCCAGCGCCGCCGCCTCAGCCAGCTCGACCTGGCCTGCGACGCGGACATCTCCACGCGCCACCTGAGCTTCGTCGAGACCGGCCGCGCCCTGCCCAGCCGCGAGATGCTCCTGCACCTGGCCGAACAGTTGGACATCCCGCTGCGCGAGCGCAACCGCCTGCTCGGCGCCGCCGGCTACGCGCCGGTGTATTCCGAGCGGACGCTGGACGACCCGGCGCTGACCGTGGCGCGGCAGGCCATCGACCAGTTGCTCAAGGCCCACGAGCCGAACCCGGCGATGGTGGTGGACCGCCACTGGAACCTGCTGGCCTCCAACCACGCGGTGAGCGTCTTCCTCATCGGCGTGGCCCCCGAGCTGCTCGCCGCGCCCTGCAACGTGCTGCGCATGAGCCTGCACCCGCGCGGCCTGGCGCCGAACATTCTCAACCTGGGACCGTGGAAGGCGCACGTGATGGCGCGCCTGCAGCGGGACATCGACGCCAGCGGCGACCCGCAGTTGCAGGCCCTGCGCGATGAACTCGCGCTCTACCCGGCGCCGCCCCACGAAGAGCAGGCCAGCGGCGACATGGTGCTGATACCGGTGCAACTGAACACCGAGCTGGGCGTGCTCAGCCTGATCGGCACCATCACGGTGTTCGGCACGCCGGTGGACGTGACGCTCTCGGAACTGGCGCTGGAGACCTTCTTCCCCGCCGATGCGCGCAGCGCGGAAATCCTGCGCCGGCTCACCGGCGCGGGCTAGGAGAGATCAGGCAGCCGCCTTGCGCTCGCGGATGCAGGTCGGCCCGGCGCGCTCTTCCACGGCGTGGCGCACCTCGTCGCGCAGGCCGAGCAGGAAGGCCGCCTCGGCGGCGACGAACAGCGGGCCGACCACCAGCCCCACCAGGTCGTCGACGAAGGCCGGCTTGCGCCCCTCGTACCAGTGGCCGACGAACTGGATCACCCAGCCCACCACGAACAGGCCGATGCCCCAGGCCAGCCAACTGGCTGTGGAGCCCGCGGCCAGCACCGCGCCGGCCCACAGCGACAGCGCCAGGAGCACGCCCATGAGCACGCCAAAGCGCAGGTCCAGGCGCAGGTAGAACGCCAGCGCGGCCAGCGCCAGCAGGGTCGCCGGGGCCAGCAGCAGGCCGCCGACCTCAAGACCCGGGCGCGACAGCAGCACGGCGATGGACAGGACGATCATCGGGATGCCGATGAAGTGGCTGAGGATGTTGCGCCGGTCGCGGTGGTAGGCCGCGTACTGCGCCAGGTGGTCGACGAGTGTTTTCATTGTTCTGTCGTTCTCGGGCAAGGTACTGGCATCATGGCTTGGACTGCCGTACCACTCTGTCAACTAGCCGACAAAGCCCATGCCCGACACCGCCGACTGCCTGCAACGCATCGCCTCCGGCCGCTGGTTCCAGCACCTGCCCGCCGAACTGCGCGAAGCCCTCGGCCAGGCCGCCATCGTCCGCCGCCTGCCCGCCGGGCAGCGCCTGTTCGCCCGCGGCGACGCCCCCTGCGGGCTGTATTGCGTGGTCGAAGGAAGAATGCGCGTCGGCGCGGTGGGCGCCAGCGGCAAGGAGGCGCTGCTGGCCCTGGTGGAAGCGCCCAACTGGTTCGGCGAGATCTGCCTGTTCGACGGCCAGCCGCGCACCCACGACGCCTACGCCGAAGGCCCCACCACCCTGCTGCAGGTGCCGCTGCCGGCGCTGCACGCGCTGCTCGCCGAAAAGCCGCAGTACTGGCGCGACTTCGCCCTGCTGATGAGCCACAAGCTGCGCCTGGCCTTCACCGTGCTGGAAGAGCAGGCCCTGCTGCCGGCCGCCCAGCGCCTGGCGCGGCGCCTGCTGATGCTGGCCGCCAGCTACGGCGAGGCGCAGGCCAGCCAGCGCGAGCTGCACCTGCCCCAGGAACAGCTGGCGGCCATGCTCGGGCTGTCGCGGCAGACCACCAACCACCTGCTCAAGGAGCTGGAAGCCCGCGGCGTGCTGCGCCTGAGCTACGCCGGCATCGAGATCCTCGACGCCCATGGCCTGCGCCTGGCAGCGGGCGAGGAAGCATGACGCCGTCGGCAAATCACTCTTTCGATCAGTTGCAACGGCCAACACAGGCGCTAGCCTTTGCTGGCCCGGAGCATCGGGCGGGGCGCCAGGGGGAGCGCGCCCCGGTACGGTGACCCCTCGCAGGAAACCGGCCGGCCAGGCAAGGCCGGCGCTGTTCGCGAAATCACCCACGCCCGCCAAGGCGTGGCCAGGCGGCCAACAAGAACAACAGGGAAACTCCCGCCATGCACCGCAAATACCTCCTGCAGTACCTGTTCGTCTGTGTTCTCACCCTCCTCGCCCTGCCCGCCCGGGCCAACCTGCCCAGCGACGAGCAACAGCTGCAGGCCATGCAGGTCGACGCCTGCCGGGCCCTGGGCAGCCTGATGCTGTTGCGCGGCGAAGGCTTCCAGGAGAACCACGCCAACCAGCTGAAGGCCGACCTGGCCGCCCTGGACGCAGCGGTCAAAAGCTACGCCAAGGCCGACGACGGCCTGCGCAAGGCCCACCAGGCGCTGCTCGCGCAGATCCAGGCCGGCACCACCTATGGCCCGAAAGAGGAGGACCTGCCCTGGACCTACCTGCCGGACCTGAGCCGCGCCCTGCGCGAGTTCCTCGGCCAGGTCGAGCGCTTCGTGCCACCCTCCGGGACCGATGAGCTGCCGCTGTGGCAGGTGCCGGTGCGCATCGAATACCTTTCCGTGCAGTACCTGGCGCGTTCCTACCTGGGCGTGCTGGAGATCGCCCGCGAGGCGCCGCAGAGCTACCTCGGCCAGGACGAGAAGACGCTGCTGCCGCTGATCAGCCGCAGCCTCTCGCGCCTGCCGCCGGGCGCGGCGAGCGGCAAGCTGCAGACGCGCTGGAACTACCTGGAAACCGCCCTGGGCGACATGAACAGCAAGAGCAACGCGCTGGTCAGCGCCTCCGGCCGGCCCTGGGCGCCGATCATCGTCGAACGCCACGCCCGCGAGCTGGCCGGCCAGCTCATGCAGCTGAGCCAGGCGCAGTGAGGCAGGCCCGGCGGCCCCTCAGGCCGCCGGGGCGCTCTCGCTGGCCTCGACCTGGCGCGGCAGCGGCGGCGTGGCATGCGGGCGCGCCAGCTCGTCGCGGTCCAGCTGGGCCGCACGCCCCACCAGCAGCGGGTCGGGGGCGTGGGCGATGGCCAGGTCCTTGCCGGGGTAGTCCAGCGTGTGCAGGAAGTGGCGCAGGCAGTTCAGCCGCGCACGCTTCTTGTCGTCGGACTTGACCACCACCCAGGGCGCGTCGGCGGTGTCGGTGTGGAAGAACATCGCCTCCTTGGCCTGGGTGTAGTCGTCCCAGCGGTCCAGCGACTGGATGTCGATGGGCGACAGCTTCCAGTGCTTGAGCGGGTCGTCGCGGCGCGACACGAAGCGCCGCAGCTGCTCCTCGCGGCTGACCGAGAACCAGTACTTGAACAGCTGGATGCCGTTGCGCACCAGCATGCGCTCCAGTTCCGGCGTCTGCTGCATGAACTCCAGGTACTGGCGCGGCGTGCAGAAGCCCATCACCCGCTCGACGCCGGCGCGGTTGTACCAGGAGCGGTCGAAGAAGACCATTTCGCCCGCGGTGGGCAGGTGCTGGACGTAGCGCTGGAAGTACCACTGGCCGCTTTCCGCGTCGCTGGGCTTTTCCAGGGCGACCACCCGCGCGCCACGCGGGTTCAGGTGCTCCATGAAGCGCTTGATGGTGCCGCCCTTGCCGGCGGCGTCGCGGCCCTCGAAGAGCACCACGATGCGCTGCCCGGTCTCCTTCACCCAGCTCTGCACCTTCAGCAGTTCCACCTGCAGCTGCGCCTTGAGCGCCTCGTATTCCTTGCGCTGCAGGCGTTTGCGGTAG
This sequence comes from Pseudomonas sp. R3.Fl, assembly GCF_023516765.1. NCBI lineage: Bacteria > Pseudomonadati > Pseudomonadota > Gammaproteobacteria > Pseudomonadales > Pseudomonadaceae > Pseudomonas > Pseudomonas sp. R3.Fl. Next base: position 3,930,630 of record NZ_JAMGSO010000001.1, on the reverse strand, counting down.
GGGTAGGACGAGGGCAGGCCGGCGGAGCCGGAATCCTCGTTGCTGCCGCGCGGCGCCATGGCCACGGTCAGGGCGACCGGGCCGTGGCTCTGGGCACGGATTTCCTCGCCGCCGCGGGTCGGCGTCGGGGCCTCCAGGGCAGCGAGGACGGGCGGGTTCTTGGCATCGGGCTGCGGCATGGTCTCCTCCTGTGAGACATGGGGCTCGGGCGAGCAATCCCCCCACTCTGCTAGCTGCCGGGTACGGCGATCTTGATCGATATCAAGGCCGCGCGCCCCGGCGACGCTACAGCCAGCCGCGGAACTTGAACCAGAGGTACGGGATGATCGCCGAGACCACCATGGCCACCAGCGCCAGCGGGTAGCCGCTGGCCCAGGCCAGTTCCGGCATGTGCTGGAAGTTCATGCCGTACACGGTGCCCACCAGGGTCGGCGGCAGGAACAGCACGGCGGCGATGGAGAACACCTTGATGATGCTGTTCTGCTCGATGTTGATCAGGCCCAGGGTGGCGTCGAGCAGGAAGGTGATCTCGCCGGACATCTTCGACTGGTACTCGCCCAGCGAACGCACGTCGCGCTCCACCGACTTCATGCCCAGGCGCGCCTCCTCGCTGATCCAGGCGTTGCCATTGCCGCTCTGGCGGAAATAGGCCAGCGGCCGGCTGACGCTGAGCAGGCTCTCGTTGAGCTTGGACAGCAGCGAGTTGGTGCGCCCCAACTGCTTGACGATCTGCTGCAGGTCGGTCTTGGGCACGCGGGAGCGGGGCAGCTCGCCGTGGTCGGTGAAGATGTCCCGCGACAGCGTGTCCAACTGGCCCTGCACCGACTCCAGCACGTCGGCGATGCGGTCGACCACCGCGTCCATCAGGTTGACGAACAGCAGGTCGCTGGCGCCCTTGCAGCCGCTGCGCTGCACCCGCGTCTCGAAGGTGCGGAACGACAGCACGTCGGCGTAGCGCACCGTCACCAGCCACTGCGGGGTGAGCACGCAGGTGACCTCGGCGGTGTTCGGCCGGTGCTCGCGGATGCCGCTGACCACCGAGGTGGTCATGTACAGCGCGCCCTTGCTCTCGTAGAAGCGCGAGGAATCCTCGATCTCGGCCATTTCCTCGCGGGTCGGCACGTCCACTTCGATGAAGGACTCCAGCAGGCGCTCCTCCTCTTCCGTGGGGTGCAGCAGGTCGATCCACAGCGTGCCCGCCGGCATGGCCGCGCCGACTTCGCCGGTGTGGCGCTGCAAGCGGTCGCCGTCGAGGGTGTAATAGGTGATCATGTCGCATCCGCGTCCTTCTGCGGCCATCCAGGTCAGCGCAGGTTGGACAACTTCCCCCGGCTGCACAAGCCCGCACGGAGCCACCCGGCATGAGCGACATCGACGACGGCGAAGAATCCTTCGCGGCAGAAACCCTGATCCAGGCCATCGAGAACCAGATCGAAAGCGGCGAGCCGGCGGCGGCCCGCGCGGTGCTCAACAAGCTGACGCTGGTCGGCTACGAGCGCGAGGAGGCCCTGGAAATGATGGCCCTGGTGCTGGCCCACGAGATCCAGGCGATGCTCGCCGAGGAACGCGCCTTCGACGGCGCCTGGTACGAGCAGGCCCTGCGCGCATTGCCGCAGCTGCCCGGCGAGGAATGAGCTTGCCGAGCGCGGGGTGGCTGTGGCTAAACTGGCGCAACATCGCCACCGAGGAGTCGCCATGGCCTTCACCCAAGAGCTGGTAGCGGAACTGGAATTGCTTGCCCTGTTCGATCTCGAGAACACCCAGGCAGGCCTGAAGATCCACCATGACGCGGCCCCGACGGCCATCTCTGCGGCCGGGCGATTGCACGCCAAGGGCCTGATCGACCAGCCCGACGGCGGCTACCTGACCAGCCTGGGGCTGGACGCCGCCGAACACGCCCAGGTGCTGCTGAACATCCTCAAGCCCTGAACCCCGCGGCCGCCATCCATCGGCGGCCCGCCCCATTTCCTTAAGGACAGCCCCGCCGCGGTCGATATACAGTGCAGATCATGCGGTAATGGCACTCAGCCATAACCGCCCGATAGCTGACCGCGGCAGGCCATGACCTTCACCCACGAGATTCGTCCGGACATCGACGACGGCATCGACCGCAAGGTCCTGGCGCGCCTGCGCAAGCGCTTCCTGGCGATCAACCAGGGGCGCCTGGAGCGCGCCACGGCCGCGCTGTCGAGCCGCCAGCAACTGGTGCTGCGCCTGCTGCCGCTGCTGCTGGACGTCAACCACCCGCTGCTGCCCGGCTACGTCTCCGGCGCCACCCCGGCGGGGCTGTGCGGCTTCGTCCCCGACGACGAGCTGCTGGCCGAAGCCCAGCGCCTGACCCGCTCGTTCAGCTACAAGCCGCGCCGCGGCGAGGCCGACCTGCCGATCCACGGGCTGTTCCTGATGGGCAGCCTGGGCACGGTGGCCCAGGAGGAGCGGAGCGACCTCGACCTGTGGGTCTGCCACGCCCCGGGGCTCGCGCCCGGCGCGGTGGCCGAGCTGCAGCGCAAGTGCGAGCTGCTGGAGCGCTGGGCCGCGGGCCAGGGCGCCGAGGTGCACTGCTTCCTCATCGACCCGCGCGGCTTCGTCAGCGGCGCGCGCAACGCCCGGCTGACCTCCGACGACTGCGGCACCAGCCAGCACTACCTGCTGCTCGACGAGTTCTACCGCACCGCCATCTGGCTCGGCGGGCGCACGCCGCTGTGGTGGCTGGTGCCGGAATACGAGGAAGGGCGCTATCGCGACTACGTCGAGCAACTGCTGAGCAAGCGCTTCATCCGCCACGAGGAAGTCCTCGACCTCGGCCACCTGGCGCACATCCCGCCCGGCGAGTTCGTCGGCTCGGGCATGTGGCAGTTGTTCAAGGGCATCACCTCGCCCTACAAGGCGGTACTCAAGCTGCTGCTCAGCGAGGTCTACGCCAGCGAGCACCCGCAGGTCGCCTGCCTGGCCCTGCGCTTCAAGGCCGAGGTCTACGCCGGGCGCCTGGAACTGGACGAGCTGGACCCGTACATCCTGCTCTACCGGCGCCTGGAGGAATACCTCCTCGCGCGCGGCGAGCAGGAACGCCTGGAGCTGGTGCGCCGCTGCCTGTACCTGAAGGTCGGCAAGAAGCTCAGCCGCCGCCCGCAGCAGGGCCGCAAGAGCTGGCAGCGCCTGCTGATGGAGCGCCTGACCGGCGCCTGGGGCTGGGACGGGCGCGTGCTCGGCCTGCTCGACTCGCGCAGCCAGTGGAAGGTGCGCCAGGTCACCCTGGAGCGCCGCGCCCTGGTCAACGAGCTGACCTACAGCTACCGCTTCCTCTCGCGCTTCGCCCGCCAGCAGCAGGCCGCCAGCGGCATCGACCCGCGCGACCTGGGCGTGCTCGGCCGGCGCCTGTACGCCGCCTTCGAACGCAAGGCCGGCAAGGTCGAGCACATCAACCCGGGCATCGCCCCGGACCTGGGCGAAGACCTCCTCACCCTCGCCCGCCTGCCCGCCGGCAACGCCGCCGAGGGCGGTTCCTGGGCGCTGTTCCCGGGCAACCTGACCGGCGCCGAGCTGGCCGACTACGCGCCGCTCAAGCGCGCCCGCGAGCTGATCGAGCTGCTGGCCTGGAGCCACCGCAACGGCGTGATCGATGGCGGCACCCGGCTGTCGCTGCAGCCCGGCGACAGCGACCTGAGCGAACACGAACTGGGCAACCTGCTGCTCGGCCTGCAGCAGGCCATGCCCATGCCCCTGGAAGAAGTGGCCGAAAGCGCCCTGCTGCGCCCCAGCGCCCCGGCCAGCGTGCTGATCCTGGTGAACGTCGGCCTCGACCCGCTGCGCCAGCACAGCCAGGCCAACCTGCACATGACCAGCGGGCGCACCGACTCGCTGGGCTACTCCGGCATGCGCGACAACCTGGTGCTGACCCTCGACCAGGTCACCCTGAACAGCTGGAACGAACTGCTGGTCAGCCGCTACGCCGGCCCCGGCGCGCTGCTCGACTGCCTGCGCGACTACCTCAACGCCCTGCCCGCCGACACCGCGCCGCCGCGCCTGCTGGTGCGCTGCTTCTGCCGCAACCGCGCGGCGGCCATCGCCCAGCGCGTCGAGGAACTGTTCCAGGACGCCTACGCCCAGCTGGCCAGCGGCAACGGCGGGCGCTACCTGCTGCAGATCCGCCAGCAGTACCACCTGCTGCGCCTGCAGCCGGGCCAGGTCAGCCACCAGAGCCTGGCCGACCTGCCGGCCCTGCTCGAACACCTGGGCGAACGCCAGGGCGCCTATAGCCCGCTGCACCTGGACCGCCACGCCCTGGAAGGCGAGGACCTGGCGCTGCTGCTGCCGCTCGGCCGCCCCGGCTGCCTGCAGGTGTTCTACCGCCTGGACGAGGGCCAGGCCACGCTCTACCTGCTGGACGAACGCAACTCCCTGTGGTACGGCCGCCAGGCCTGCGACGACGAGCAGACGCTGCTGGTGCCGCTGCAGCGTTTCCTCCAGGCCATGCTCTACCGGCGCAGCGCGCAACTGCCGCTGGGCGAGGCGCAGCCGGTGCAGGAAATCATTTATTACGAATTGCTACCGGCCGGCCGCGGACGGGCTCGCCGGGTGGAACGCCGCCAGGCGCCGCCCAGCGCGCAGGAGCGGCCCTACTACAACGTCCAGGCGATCGTCGAGCCGGGGGCCGGGCAGCGTTCGCGCATCACCCTGTACTGCAACCACCGCGAGTTTTCCGAACTGGAGTACGGCGCCGGGCTGTTCCAGGCCGTGGCCCGGCACATCCTCGCCCAGCGCCGCGGACAGGAGCGCTACCCCTGCTACATCACCGACCTGGACCTGTCGGCGGTGGCCGCCGAATCGGCGCTGCAGAGCATCCATTACCTGCGCTACAAGCAGCGCCTGGAAAGCGCGCTGAACCAGGCCCTGGCCGAGGCCTGAACCCGGTCCGGGCGGTGCGCAGCAGATCGTGACGGGCGCTTAGCGGTTGTAGTCGCCGGCGGCTTCGGGCTGATAGGTGATGTCCAGCAGGCTCAGCTTGAGGGTCTTGCCGCCCGGGGCCGGCCAGTCGATGCTCTGGCCGACGGTCAAGCCCAGCAGCGCGGTGCCCACCGGCGCGAGGATGGATACCTTGCCTTCGCCGCCAGCGTCCTCCGGGTAGACCAGGGTCAGCAGGTACTCCTTGCCGCTGCTTTCCTCGCGGCAGCGCACGCTGGAATTCATGGTCACCACGCCCGGCGGCACCTCGTCGTGGCCGACCACGTTGGCGCGGGACAGCTCGGCTTCCAGCGCTTCGGCGGCGGGACCGTACTCTTCCAGGCTGTCGAGCAGGCGCTCCAGACGTTGCAGGTCGAGACGGGTAACGGTGATGGACGGTGCGGTGGTCATGATGGCCGGCAGACTCCTTGGCAGTGGATCGAAAAAAGAAAAACCCCGCCCAAGGCGGGGTTTTCAGCGGACACTAACACAGTACCGCGAATAAGCAAGACCACCCGGTCAGGGGCCCGGCCACAGCGGTTTGCGGCGTGCCAGGGCGGCCTCGATTATCTGCCGCCGGCGCATGCCGTCGGCCTCGTTCCATTCGAGAATCTCCGCCAGGCTGCGCCCGCAGCCCAGGCAGACATCGCCCTCGTCCAGGCAGCAGCGCCGGCAGCAGGGCGAGGGGACCGGCGCCTCAGAGGCCGGGGAACTCGACATCCGCGCCCGCCTGCTCCAGGGTCGCCCGGTTGAGCAGCGCGCCCAGCGGCTCGCGGGTGCTGTCGCTCAGCCACAGGCTGCCGGACTCGTCGTAGTCGAAGTGGAAACCGCCGGAACGCGCCGCCACCCACAGCTGGCGCAGCGCCGGCTGGCGGCTGAGGATCAGCTGGCTGCCGTTCTCGAAGCGCACGGTCAGCACGCCGCCGGAATTCTCCAGGTCCACGTCCAGGTCACTGTCATCGAAGGCGTCTTCCACCGTGGTCTGCACCTCGTCGACGAGGTCGTGGAAACGGGCTTCGCTCATGCTGCTCATGCATTGTCCTCAGGAATCTGCCAAAGGCTGCAGTGTACGCCGGTATTGCCCGAGACTCTGCCCCGTCCAGCGGCGGAAGGCCCGCGCCAGCGAGCCGGTCTCGCTGAAGCCGACCAGGCTGGCGACGTCGGCCAGCTCCAGCGCCGGGTCGCGCAGGTGGTGCAGCACCAATTGCTGGCGCGTCTCGTCCACCAGGCGGCTGAACGACAGGCCGCTGTCGCGCAGGCGGCGCTGCAGGGTGCGCGGGCTCAGGGCCAGCTCGCCGGCCAGGGCCTCCAGGTCCACGGCCTGCTCCGGGAGGCGCTCGGCCAGGCACTGGCGGGCCCGTTCGAGCACGCCCTCGCCGCGGCGGATGCTTTCCAGCAGGCGCCCGGCGTAGGCGTCGAGGGTGCGCTGGATCTGGCTGTCGGCCTGGCCCAGGGGCAGCGCCAGCAGGCGCCGGGGGAAGACCAGGGCGTTGTCCGCCTGGCCGAACAGCACCGGGCAGCGGAAGATGCGCCGGTGCTCGGTGGTATCGGCCGGCGCCGGATGGCGGAAGCGCACTTCCACCGGCGCCTGTTCCAAACCGCTGATCCAGTGGCCGAAGCGCAGCCAGCAGGCCAGGGTCTCCTCCGCCAGTTGGCGCTGCTGGCGCGGCAGCAAAGGCTCCCAGCTGTGCCGCACCAGCGGCTCGTGGCCGGCGCGCGGCGGCTCGTCGGCCAGCTCGACGCGGCCCAGGCTGCCCACCAGCTCGGCGTAGCGGGCCTGGCGGTGCAGGGCGTCGCCGAGGGTCGCGCAGCTCATCAGCAGGTAGCCGAGCACGCCGAAGTGACCGGGGCGCACGGCCTCGCCCAAGTGCAGGCCGAGGTCGGCGTCGCCGCTCAGCGCCAGGCCCAGCTCCAGCAGGTCGACATAGACGCTGGCGGCGATGCGCGCCTCGCGCTGGTCGAGGATCGATGGCTCGAGCTGGACGCCGGCCAACAGCCGCTGCGGCGCGACGCCGCGACGCTCGAGGTGGTCCACCAGGCCCTGCACGTAGGCGATGGAAATGGAGCCGGCGAGTGGGACGGGGGCTTGCATGGATCCTCCGTTTTTTCCTACGAATCCTACCCGGAAGGCCCGCCGGGCGGGAGTCCGCTTGCATAGGCAAGGCGCCGGGGGGCCGGTATACTCCGGTCCAATTACGCTTTGAATACAAGGATTCCGCCATGAAGCGACTGCTTCTTCCCTTCGTCGCGCTCGCCGTGCTCAGCGCCGCGCTCGCCGGCTGCGGCCAGAAAGGCCCGCTGTACCTGCCGGACGACCAGCAAGCCCAAAGCAAGCACAGCAAGGACCGCTACGGTCTGTAAGGGAGCAGCACATGGAGGCATTCAACGTCCGTGACGGGCAACTGTTCGCGGAAGGCGTGGCGTTGTCGGCGCTAGCCGAGCGCTTCGGCACGCCCACCTACGTCTATTCGCGCGCTCACATCGAGCAGCAGTTCCGTTCCTATACCGACGCCCTGCAGGGCCTGCCGCACCTGGTCTGCTTCGCGGTCAAGGCCAACTCCAACCTGGCCGTGCTGAATGTCCTGGCGCGCCTGGGCTCGGGCTTCGACATCGTCTCGCGCGGCGAGCTGGAACGCGTGCTGGCCGCCGGCGGCGACCCGGCCAAGGTGGTGTTCTCCGGCGTCGGCAAGAGCCGCGACGACATGCACCGCGCCCTGCAAGTGGGCGTGCACTGCTTCAACGTCGAATCCGCCGTGGAGCTGGAGCGCCTGCAGGAAGTGGCCGCGGAACTGGGCGTGAAGGCCCCCGTGTCGCTGCGGGTGAACCCGGACGTGGACGCCCAGACCCACCCCTACATCTCCACCGGGCTGAAAGAGAACAAGTTCGGCGTCGACATCGACGAGGCCGAGGCCATCTACGCCCGCGCCGCCGAGCTGCCGAACCTGGAAGTGAAAGGCGTGGACTGCCACATCGGCTCGCAGCTGACCCAGCTGGAGCCCTTCCTCGACGCCCTCGACCGCCTGCTGGCGCTGGTCGACCGCCTGGCCGCGCGCGGCATCCTGATCCGCCACCTGGACCTGGGCGGCGGCCTGGGCGTGCGCTACCGCGACGAAACCCCGCCGCCGGCCAGCGACTACATCCGCGCCATCCGCGAGCGCCTGGGCAGCCGCGCGCTGACCCTGGTGTTCGAGCCGGGCCGCTACATCGTGGCCAACGCCGGCCTGCTGCTGACCCGCGTGGAGTACCTCAAGCACACCGCGCACAAGGACTTCGCCATCATCGACGCGGCGATGAACGACCTGATCCGCCCGGCGCTGTACCAGGCCTGGATGGACGTCACCGCGGTGCGCGAGCGCAGCGGCGCCAAGCGTACCTACGACCTGGTCGGCCCCATCTGCGAGACCGGCGACTTCCTCGCCAAGGGCCGCGAGCTGGCCCTGGAGGAAGGCGACCTGCTGGCGGTGCGCTCGGCCGGCGCCTATGGTTTCGTCATGAGTTCCAACTACAACACCCGCGGCCGCGCCGCCGAGGTGCTGGTGGATGGCGAGCGGGCCTTCGAGGTGCGCCGCCGCGAGACCGTCCAGGAGCTTTACGCCGGCGAAAGCCTGCTGCCGGAGTGAGGCCGAAACCATGCTACTGCGCTTCACCAAGATGCACGGGCTGGGCAATGACTTCATGGTCCTCGACCTGGTCAGCCAGCACGCCCACGTGCTGCCCCGCCACGTCAAGACCTGGGGCGACCGCAACACCGGCGTCGGCTTCGACCAGCTGCTGATCGTCGAGCCGCCGGGCAGCCCCGAGGTCGACTTCCGCTACCGCATCTTCAACGCCGACGGCAGCGAAGTGGAACAGTGCGGCAACGGCGCGCGCTGCTTCGCCCGCTTCGTGCTGGACAAGCGCCTGACCATGAAGAAGACCATCCGCGTCGAGACCAAGGGCGGCATCATCGAGCTCAGCGTCGCCAACGACGGCCAGGTCACCGTGGACATGGGCGCGCCGCGCCTGGCGCCGGAACAGGTGCCCTTCGTCGCCGACGCCGAAGCCACCAGCTACGCCGTGGAAGTCGACGGGCAGAGCGTCGAACTGGCCGCCATCTCCATGGGCAACCCCCACGGCGTGCTGCGGGTGGACGACGTCGACAGCGCCCCGGTGCGCACCCTGGGCCCGCAGCTGGAGGTGCACCCGCGCTTCCCGGCCAAGGCCAACATCGGCTTCCTCCAGGTGCTCGACGCCAACCATGCGCGCCTGCGCGTGTGGGAGCGCGGCGTCGGCGAGACCCTCGCCTGCGGTACCGGCGCCTGCGCCGCCGCGGTGGCCGGCATCCGCCAGGGCTGGCTGCGCTCGCCGGTGCAGATCGACCTGCCGGGCGGCCGCCTGAACATCGAGTGGGCAGGCCCCGGCCAGCCGGTTATGATGACCGGGCCCGCCGTGCGGGTGTACGAAGGCCAGGTCCGCCTGTAACCCGAGACGCCAAGCCGAGACGCCCATGACCGAGAACAGCCCGGAACACCGCCCGCCGCTGGATGCCGAACAGGTCGCCGAGTACCTGCGCGAGCATCCCGAATTCTTCGTCGAGCACGACGAGCTGATCCCGGAGATGCGCATCCCCCACGAGAGCGGCAGCGCCGTCTCGCTGGTGGAGCGCCAGGTGCGCCTGCTGCGCGAACGCAACATCGAGATGCGCCACCGTCTGGCGCAACTGATGGACGTGGCCCGCGACAACGACCGGTTGTTCGACAAGACCCGCCGCCTGGTGCTCGACCTGCTCGACGCCACCAGCCTGGAGGAAGTGGTCAGCACCGTGGAAGACAGCCTGCGCCACGAATTCCAGGTGCCCTACGTCAGCTTCATCCTGTTCAGCGACAACAACCTGCCGGTGGGCCGCTCGGTGAGCAGCGCCGAGGCGCACCAGGCCATCGGCGGCCTGCTCTCCGGCGGCAAGACCGTCTGCGGCGTGCTGCGCCCCCACGAGCTGGCCTTCCTGTTCGGCGAAGCCGAGCGCGAGGGCGTCGGCTCGGCGGCGGTGGTCTCGCTGAACTACCAAGGCCTGCACGGCGTGCTGGCCATCGGCAGCCCGGACCCGCAGCACTACAAGAGCTCGCTCGGCACCCTGTTCCTCGGCTACGTGGCCGAGGTCCTGGCCCGCGTCCTGCCGCGCTTCTCCGCGCCGCTGCGGTCGGTACGCTGAAAGCGGCGGCAGGCGGCAGGCTACAGGCGGCAGGCCAGAAGCGGCGGGCCGAGCGCTTTTGCCTGTAGCCTGGAGCCTGCCGCCTGGAGCCTTCCCGTGAAACTTGAAGCCGACCTCGATGCCTTCCTCGAACACCTGCGCAGCGAGCGCCAGGTGTCCGCGCATACCCTCGCCGGCTACCGGCGCGATCTGCTCAAGGTCGTCGCGCTGTGCGAGAAGAACGGCATCGCCGACTGGGCCGACCTGCAGGTGCGCGAGCTGCGCGCGCAGGTCGCCCGCCTGCACGCCCAGGGCCTGGCCAGCCGCAGCCTGGCGCGGCTGCTCTCGGCGGTGCGCGGGCTCTACCAGTACCTGATCCGCGAAGGCCGCTGCCGGCACAACCCCGCCGACGGCCTGGCCGCGCCCAAGGCCGCGCGCAAGCTGCCGCGCACCCTCGATGCCGACCGCGCCGGGCAACTGCTCGACGGCGCCCTGGAGGACGACTTCATCGCCCGCCGCGACCAGGCCATGCTGGAGCTGTTCTATTCCTCCGGCCTGCGCCTGTCCGAGCTGGTCGGCCTGGACCTCGACGGCCTCGACCTGTCCGCCGCCCTGGTGCGGGTGCACGGCAAGGGCAACAAGGTCCGCGAGCTGCCGGTGGGGCGCGCCGCGCGCAAGGCCATCGAGGACTGGCTGCCGCTGCGCGAGATGGTCCGCCCGGCCGACCGCGCGCTGTTCGTCGGCCACAGCGGCAAGCGCCTGACGCCGCGCGCCGTGCAGCTGCGGGTGCGCCAGGCCGGCGTGCGCGAGCTGGGCCAGCACCTGCACCCGCACATGCTGCGGCATTCCTTCGCCAGCCATATCCTGGAATCCTCCCAGGACCTGCGCGCGGTGCAGGAACTGCTCGGCCACGCCGACATCGCCACCACGCAGATCTACACCCACCTGGACTTCCAGCACCTGGCCAAGGTCTACGACAACGCCCACCCACGGGCCAGGCGCGTCAAACGCGATACCGATACAGGAGCCGAGGAATGAGCATCCAGCTGGTCACCTTCGACCTCGACGACACCCTCTGGGACGTCGCCCCGGTGATGAACAGCGCCGAGGCCACCCTGCGCGAATGGCTGGCGGCGAACGCCGCGCAACTGGGCCCGGTGCCCATCGAGCATCTGTGGGAGATCCGCGCGCGGCTGATGCAGCAGGACCCAATGCTCAGGCACCGCCTGAGCGAGCTGCGCCGGCGCATCCTCCTGCACGCCCTGCTCGACGCCGGTTATCCACAGGCGGAAGCGGCGGACCTGGCCGAGACCGGCTTCCAGGTCTTCCTCCATGCGCGCCACCAGGTCAGCCTGTTCCCCGAGGTGCACCCGACGCTGGAGGCCCTGGCCAACCGCTTCATCCTCGGCGTGCTCACCAATGGCAACGCCGACGTGCGCCGCCTGGGGCTGGCCGACTACTTCCAGTTCGCCCTGTGCGCCGAGGAGCTGGGCATCGGCAAGCCCGACCCGAAGCCCTTCCAGGAAGCGCTCAAGCGCGCTGGCGTTGAGCCGCAGCAGGCGGTGCACATCGGCGACCACCCCAGCGACGATATCGCCGGCGCCCGTCGCGCCGGCCTGCAGGCCATCTGGTTCAACCCGGCGCGCAAGGCCTGGGAGGGCGAGGAAGCGCCCAGCGCGATCATCCACAGCCTCGCGGAGCTGCCCGGGGTGCTGGCGCGGCTGTAATCGAAATGCTCCTCGTGGGAGCGCAGTGTCGTTCCCTTAAGAAAAAATGCCGTTTCTCTGCCTGGGAGAAACGGCGTTTTTCATATGGGAGGGGGCTGTGGCTTCGCTTGCGAATCCTGATCCCTCGCTCCGATCCTCACCCCCGTCATTCCCGCGAACGCGGGAACCCAGAGACTTTTGGGTTGGGCTCGGTGTAGCGCGCCGCTCCGAGTGCGTTGATGTCTCTCGTTTCGCCCCCTCGGGCGAGTCCCTTTTGTCAAACGCCACAAAAGGAACCAAAAAGGCTTGCCCCGACATACGGGCCCGATGGAGCCGGGCTACCCTCACGAACTCCCCCGCCACGGAGGCCCGCCCCGAGGGTACGTCCCTGTAGCCCATCGGGGCTCTCGCGACATCCATGTCGCATGACCTCCTGAGCGCCGGTTTCGCTCGGCCTTCTGAAGGGGCGTTTCGGTGCGCGCGGATGTTTCTCTGGAAGCCCCAAGAGCAAAAGCCGCTTTTGCTTTTGCTTTTCGTAGGAGCGAGCTTGCTCGCGAACCTGCCAGTCACTGGGTTATTCCCCTTCGGGCCAGCGCAAGCGCTGTTCGCGATGGAGCCGCGTCCCGCGTTCGCGGGAATGACGAGGTTGTGGGGTCAGGCGTTTCAGGATGACTCAGGATTCTCCCTTCGCTCAGGACCGCCCCCTCTCCCGCTTGCGGGAGAGGGTTGGGGAGAGGGCGCTCTTGACCCCAACACCTACGCCCCCGGCAAACCCCATTCGCGAGCAAGCTCGCTCCTACGAAAAGCCGCACCTGCAGGAACACCCCCCACCGACCCACCCAACAGGCCACCATAAAGAAAAAGCCCGCCGCTCCCCTTCCGGGGAGGGCGGGCCTCTTCACGACGTCGCCGCCCTCAGATGGGCCGGCTGCCGTATTTGCTGTCCGGCTTCTTCGGCGGGTCGGCGACCACGTTGGGCTCGATTTCCTGCACCTTGCCACCGCGAGAGAGGAAGTCCTCCATCGCCTTGGCCAGCGCATCGCGCTCCTTCTGCTTGGCCTCGACCGAGGGCAGTTCCTCTTCCTCTACGGCTGCCTTGGCTTTCTTGCCGCCACCAGAGGAAGCCGGGGCCTCGTCGGCTTCGCCATCGGCGTCGCCATCGTCAGCCGCGGCCAGCTCTTCGCCGTCGTCCTCGTCGGCACCTTCCAGCTCGTCTTGTTCAAGTTCTTCGTCGCTCATCGCTCAACCTCGTGGTGCTGCAAAGCAGGTTAGTTATAGCCCAGCCGCGCGCTTTGACGAACGCTGCCGGAAAAAATTCACAGAGCCTCGCCCTGCAGGGTAGCCAGCACCTTTCGCGGCCCGCCGTGATCGCGGTGTTCGCCCAGGTAGATGCCCTGCCAGGTGCCCAGCGCCAGGCGCCCGGCACTGACCGGCAGGGTCAGCTGGCAGCCCAGCAGGCTGGCCTTGAAGTGCGCGGGCAAGTCGTCCGGCCCTTCGTAATCGTGCTCGTAGCCACCCTCGTCCTGCGGCACCAGGCGATTGAAGAATCGCTCGAAGTCCCGCCGTACCGAGGGGTCGGCATTCTCGTTCAGCGTCAGCGACGCCGAGGTGTGCTGCAACAGCAGGTGCAGCAGGCCGACCCGGCAGCGCGCCAGGTCCGGCAATGCCGCCAGCACCTCGTCGGTGACCAGGTGGAAACCGCGCGACCGCGGGCGCAGGGTGATCAGGGTCTGCTGCCACATGGCGAAGCCTCCGATTGGCTACCGATGCGGGCGCATTCTAGCGAAGCGCAGAAAAAAACAAAGGGCGCCCGTAGGCGCCCTTCGTCGAACTCGCGCGAACCTTACAGGTTGTAGCCGCGCTCGTTGTGCAGGGCCAGGTCCAGGCCCACGGTTTCTTCTTCTTCGGTGACGCGCAGGCCGATGACCAGGTCCAGCACCTTGAGGATCACGAAGCTGACGATCCCGGTGTAGACGATGGTGAAGGCCACGCCCTTGAACTGGATGAACAGTTGGGCGCCGATGTCGGTGACGGTGCCGAAGCCACCCAGGGCGGGCGCTGCGAACACGCCGGTCAGCAGGGCGCCGACGATGCCGCCGACGGCGTGCACGCCGAAGGCGTCCAGGGAGTCGTCGTAGCCGATGGCGCGCTTCAGGCTGGTGGCGGCGAAGAAGCAGATCACGCCGGCGGCCAGGCCGAGGATGATGGCGCCCATCGGGCCGCAGGTGCCGGCGGCCGGGGTGACGGCCACGAGGCCTGCGACCACGCCCGAAGCGATGCCCAGGGCGCTCGGCTTACCGTGGGTGATCCACTCGGCGAACATCCAGCCCAGGGCGGCGGCGGCGGTGGCGATCTGGGTCACCAGCATGGCCATGCCGGCGGTGCCGTTGGCAGCGGCGGCGGAACCGGCGTTGAAGCCGAACCAGCCCACCCACAGCAGGGCGGCGCCGACCAGGGTGTAGCCCAGGTTGTGCGGAGCCATGGCGGCGGTCGGGTAGCCCTTGCGCTTGCCCATCACCAGGCAGGCCACCAGGCCGGCCACACCAGCATTGATGTGCACCACGGTGCCGCCGGCGAAGTCCAGCACGCCCCAGTCCCACAGCAGGCCGCCGTCGCCGCTCCAGACCATGTGCGCGATGGGGGCGTAGACCAGGGTGAACCACAGGCCGGTGAAGATCAGCAGCGCGGAGAACTTCATGCGCTCGGCGAAGGCGCCGACGATCAGCGCCGGGGTGATGATCGCGAAGGTCATCTGGAACATCACGAAGACGCTTTCCGGGAACAGCGCCGCGGCGGAGGTCAGGCCTTCGCTGGTCAGGCCGCTGAGGAAGGCCTTGTCGAAGCCGCCGACGAAGGAGGCGAAGTTGATCACGCCCTTCTCCATGCCGACGGTGTCGAAGGCCAGGCTGTAGCCGTAGACGACCCACAGGATGCTGATCAGCGCGGTGATGGCGAAGCACTGCATCATGATCGACAGGACGTTCTTGGCGCGCACCATGCCGCCGTAGAACAGGGCCAGGCCGGGGATGGTCATCATCAGCACCAGGGCGCTGGAAATCAGCATCCAGGCGGTGTCACCACTGTTCAGGACCGGGGCCGCAGCTTCGTCCGCCATGGCCAGGCCAGGCATTGCGAGGGACAAAAGGGCTCCTAGCCCTGCGAACTTGCGCAGAGTCATTGTTGTTTCTCCTGGGGCGGTGGGGTTCGGTTGGCTTAGATGGCGTCGGTACCGGTCTCGCCGGTACGGATGCGGATCGCCTGTTCCAGATTCACGACGAAAATCTTGCCGTCGCCGATCTTGCCGGTGTTGGCGGCCTTGGTGATGGCTTCGATGACGCGGTCCAGCTGGTCGTCGGCGATGGCCACGTCGATCTTCACCTTGGGCAGGAAGTCGACGACGTACTCCGCACCACGGTACAGCTCGGTGTGCCCCTTCTGCCGGCCGAAGCCCTTGACTTCGGTCACAGTGATGCCCTGCACGCCGATCTCGGACAGCGACTCGCGCACGTCGTCGAGCTTGAACGGCTTGATGATGGCTGTGACTAGCTTCATGAAACTCTCTCCCGTGTTTTGGTGGACTCGCCCCAGGAAAACGAACCCGGGGACAAGTCTAAGCGCAGTGTCTGGCTTTGTAACGCGCCGGCCGCCCTACCTCAGCACTCCGACCTCTTCCAGCCGCTTCCCGCGAAGCGCTCGTCAGCTCCGCCAGCCGCACCGGACCTGCATCGGTGCACGCTATGCCAGCCCCAAAGCAGGAAGCTTGCCAGCTCAGCGAAAAGCCCGGCGATTCAGCCGCTTAGCGAAAAACACCGCGCGCCGGGCGATGGCCGGGTGCCATGTCGCGCACCAGAACCGGGCAGTCCTGCCGCCATGCCTGCGCAAAAATCGTGCAGCGCCCTGCTTTTTCCGGCCAACGCGGGGGCCGACCAGGGCCATCCGGGCGGCGCCATAGGGAAGAGGCTCGACCAGCGCTGGACCAGGGCCATCTATCCGAAGGGATTTTCCGAAAGCCTGAAGGCAAGTTCCTCAGTATCCGAGCGGGCGTCGCCGCAGGAGTCGAAAGACCTATCTTTCGCCGATTTGCGGACAACCAGCGATGAGCCTTCTCCCCAGCCGCCGCGCCTGGCCCGGCCAGGCAACCCCCACGCCCGCCAACCACTTCAGGCAGGACATCAACGGCCTGCGCGCCCTGGCGGTGGTCGCGGTCATCCTCTATCACTTCGACGTCGGCGGACTGGCCGGCGGATTCGCCGGCGTGGACGTGTTCTTCGTGCTCTCCGGCTACCTCATGGCGGGGATCATCGGCACGGGCCTGCAACGCAACGACTTCTCCGTCCTGGCGTTCTACTGGGCCCGGGCCAGGCGCATCCTTCCGGCGTTGCTGGTGGTCTGCGCGGTCGTGCTGGCCGTCGGCTGGCTGCTGCTGGCACCGAACGACTACAAGACCCTCGGCCGGCACGCCCGACAGTCCCTGGCCTTCCTGTCCAATCACCTGTATCTGAAGGAAGCCGGCTACTTCGACAGCGCCAGCCAGGCGAAATGGCTGCTGCACACCTGGTCGCTGTCCGTCGAATGGCAGTTCTACCTGGCGTTGCCGCTCATCCTCGCCCTCGCCTGGAAGCTGCTGCCCCGGCGCGGCACGCTCGTGGGCGTGCACCTGGCGCTGTTCTCCTGCTCGCTGGCGCTGTGCATCACGCTGACCGCCAGCCATCCGCAAAAGGCTTTCTACCTTCTGCCCGCCCGCGCCTGGGAAATGCTCCTGGGCGGGTTGTGCTTCCTGCTCTGCTCGAACCTCGGGCTCCCGGCGACGGCGCGGCGCCTGCTGGAAGCCGGCGGCCTGGCGCTGATAGGGGCGTCGGTGTTCCTGCTCGACGAGTCCGCCGCCTGGCCCGGCGCACTGGCGCTGCTGCCGACACTGGGAACCGCCATGGTGCTGGCGGCCCGGCGGGAAACCTCGCCGTGGTGCACCCATGGCGCCGTCCAGTGGCTGGGCACGCGCTCCTACTCCCTGTACCTGTGGCACTGGCCGCTGGTGGCCTGGCTGTTCCATGCCGGCCACCGGCAAACGCCCCTGTGGATCGCCGCAGCCTTGCTGCTGACGCTATTGCTGGGCGAACTCTCCTACCGGCTGGTGGAACGACCGACGCGACGCTGGCTGAGCACGAGCAGGCGAACGTTCGCCGTGGCCGGCCTGGCCGGGCTGATGATCCTCGCCGGCTACCTGGCGCAGGTGGTGGTCAGGGCGAAAGGCTTCCCGCAACGGATGCCCGCGGACATCCTGGCGATGCGGGAACAGGCTCTGCAGGGCACGCCGCGCAACGGGGAGTGCCTGAGCAAGGGCGCGGGCTGCGTGTATGGCGGGCCGGACATCCAGGCCATGCTCATCGGCGACAGCCACGCCGCCTCCGTGGTCACCGCCGCGCAACTCGCGCTGCCCGACGCCGGCCAGGGCATCTACCTGCGGGCCGCGCCAGCCTGCCTGCCGGTCCCCGGGCTGCACATCCGCGAGCACCCGCGCGACAACCCGGAGGACACCTGCAACCGCCTGCGCCGGCAACTGCCGGCCGAACTCGGCGACGCGCCCGGCCGGGTGCCGCTGATCATCGTCACCCGCACCTCCGTCTACCCACTGGGCTACAACGGCATCGACCAGAACCGCAAGAACCGGCCGCAGGCCTACATCAGCTCGCCCGTGGACGAGCCCAGCAGCGAATGGCTCGAGGCGTTCGCCCGGCTCTACATCGACCACGCCTGCGCCCTGGCGCGGCAGCGCCCGGTCTACCTGGTGCGGCCGATACCGGAAATGCGCGTCGACGTACCGGATGTGATGAGCCGGAAGATGCTCCAGGGGAAGGCGCCGCAAGTCACCCTCAGCCGGGCCGACTACGAGGCGCGCAACGGCTTCGTCTGGAGCGTGCAGGACCGCGCCCGCGAAGCCTGCGGCGTGCAGATTCTCGATCCGCTTCCCTACCTGTGCGACGAAGGGCAATGCTACGGCGGCCGGGAAGGACAGGCCTACTACGCCGACGACAACCACCTGAACGCGGCGGGCAGCCGGCTCCTGGCGCCCATGTTCGCCAAGGTCTTCGCGGACCTGTCCACGGCCCAGGCCGATCCCCCGCGCTAGCGCGGGGCACTCGCGGCGGCTGCCCGGTCCGCGCCAGCGGCACCGGGCAGCGTGATAGACTCCCCACCCAGTCCCAACCGGAAACCCTCGCCATGCTGCCGCCCAAAGCCTTCCTCGACGCCCTCGGCCAACAGGCCAGCCGCCTCTTCGGCGGTGAATCGCCGCTGCCCCACGCCGAGCTGGAGGCGCAGTTCAAGGTCCTGCTGCAGAGCGCCTTCGGCAAGCTCGACCTGGTCAGCCGCGACGAGTTCGACAGCCAGATGGTGGTGCTCGCCCGCACCCGCGCCCGCCTGGAGGCGCTGGAAGCCAAGGTCGCCGAACTGGAAGCCAGACTCACGCCGCCCGCCGAGACCGAATAAGCCGCAGGGGTTGGGAAAGGAGAGAGCGATTCCTCTCCCGCTTTTCTTCCCGTTCGTGTTCACCAACCCGGGCCAACAAGAAACTTCCCACAGGACATCGGCAGCATTACAGCGGCCTCCAGCATGGTCCCGGCTTCCCTGACCTCCTAGACTGGCGGTTTGTGAGGGAAGAGGCTGCCCCCATCCATGTCCCTGGCCATCGTCCACAGCCGCGCCCAGGTCGGCGTCGAGGCTCCCGGTGTCACCGTCGAGGCGCACCTGGCCAACGGCCTGCCGTCGCTGACCCTGGTCGGCCTGCCGGAAACCGCGGTCAAGGAAAGCAAGGACCGCGTGCGCAGCGCCATCCTCAATTCCGGCTTCGAATTCCCCGCCCGGCGCATCACCCTCAACCTCGCCCCGGCCGACCTGCCCAAGGACGGCGGACGCTTCGACCTGGCCATCGCCCTGGGCCTGCTCGCCGCCAACGGCCAGTTGGCCGGCGCCAGCCTGGACGGCCTCGAATGCCTCGGTGAACTGGCCCTGTCCGGCGCCCTGCGCCCGGTGCAGGGCGTGCTACCGGCCGCCCTGGCGGCACGCGCCGCCGGCCGCGCCCTGGTGGTGCCGAAGGAGAATGCCGAGGAAGCAAGCCTGGCCAGCGGCCTGACCGTCTACGCCGTGGGCCACCTGCTGGAGCTGGCCGCGCACCTGACCGGCCAGACGCCCCTGGCGCCCTACCAGGCCCGCGGCCTGCTGCGGGAAACCCCGCCCTACCCCGATCTCGCCGAGGTCCAGGGCCAGGCCGCGGCCAAGCGCGCCCTGCTGGTGGCCGCGGCCGGGTCGCACAACCTGCTGCTGAGCGGCCCGCCGGGCACCGGCAAGACGCTGCTGGCCAGCCGCCTGCCGGGGCTGCTGCCGCCGCTGAGCGAAGACGAGGCATTGCAGGTGGCGGCCATCCACTCCGTGTCCGGGCGCGGGCCGCTGACGCACTGGCCGCAGCGCCCGTTCCGCCAGCCGCACCACAGCGCCTCGGCTGCCGCGCTGGTAGGCGGCGGCAGCCGGCCGCAACCCGGGGAGATCACCCTGGCCCACGAAGGCGTGCTGTTCCTCGACGAGCTGCCGGAGTTCGATCGCAAGGTCCTGGAAGTCCTCCGCGAGCCCCTGGAAGGGGGAGAAATCGTGATCGCCCGGGCCAACGGCCGGGTGCGCTTCCCGGCGCGCTTCCAACTGGTGGCGGCTATGAATCCGTGCCCCTGCGGCTACCTGGGCGACCCCAGCGGCCGCTGCCGTTGCACCCCGGAGCAGATCCAACGCTACCGCGCCAAGCTCTCCGGCCCGCTGCTGGACCGCATCGACCTGCACCTGACAGTGGGCCGCGAAACTACGCGCCTCGTCCCTCAGAGTGGCAGCCTGGGCAGCGCCGAGGTCGCCGCGCAGGTGGCCAGCGCCCGCGAACGGCAACTGGCGCGACAGGGTTGCGCGAACGCCGTCCTCGACCTCAAATCAATGCACCATAATTGTGCGCTGGACAATCAGGACCAGGCCTGGCTGGAAACCGCCGGCGAGCGTCTGGACCTGTCCCTGCGCGCCCTGCACCGCATCCTCAAGGTCGCCCGCACCCTGGCCGACCTGGAAGGCGCCGAACGCATCGCCCGGCCGCACCTGGCCGAGGCCCTGCAATACCGCGCCGGGCACTGAGCCTCAGCAGCGCCAGAACGGCCGCAGCGCCTCGATGCGCGCCTGCTCGCGGGAAATGCCGATGTCACGCAACTGCTCGTCGCTGAGCTCCAGCAGTTGCCTGCGCGTGCGCACCCGCCGCCAGAACTGGCGCCAGCGGCTTTCCGCCGGGCCGCGCGGAGCCAGGCTGCCGTCGTCGATGCCGAGCAGTTCGCGCTGATACAAGGTCAAGCGCACGTCTGTCATGCCGTTCATGTCGTCACTCCTCCTCCGAGCCTGTGGATAGAGTGGCGAAAGGGCAGCCTGCATTACAGATTCAAAGAAATGGAATTTTTTCCATACAGACAGCGGAAAAAACCAACTGAATGGCGTATTTTTGCCCGATCTGTACTGGTCTTTGCCGCCACGATGCGGCACGGGGCATCTGTCATGAAACGCTACGCACAACTGGCCGCCACCCTCGGCGAGCGCATCGAGCAGGGGCTGTACCGCCCCGGCGACCGCCTGCCCTCGGTGCGCTCACTGAGCGAAGAGCACGGCGTCAGCATCAGCACCGTGCAACAGGCCTACCGGGTGCTGGAGGATGCCGGGCTGGTCGAACCGCGGCCCAAGTCCGGCTTCTTCGTCCCCGAACGGCGCCCGCAGCCAGCCATGCCGGCGATGACCCGGCCGGCGCAACGGCCGGTGGACGTGTCGCAGTGGGACCAGGTGCTGGAGCAGGTGCGTCACGCCCCCGGCAGCGACTTCGTCCAGCTCGGCCGCGGCACCCCGGACATCGCCAGCCCCTCGCTCAAGCCGCTGCAGCGCGCCATGGCCAACGCCGCGCGGCGCACCGACCTGCAGGCCCTGGGCTACGAAGGCCTGCAGGGCTCGCTGGCGCTGCGCGAACAGATTTCCCGGCTGATGCTGGACTCCGGCTGCCAGGTGCCGCCCAGCGAAACGATCATCACCACCGGCTGCCAGGAGGCCCTGGCCATCACCCTGCGCGCCATCTGCCAGCCGGGCGACATCGTCGCCATCGATTCGCCGAGCTTCCACGGCGCCATGCAGACGCTCAAGGCCCAAGGCCTGAAGGCCCTGGAAATCCCCACCGACCCGACCAACGGGGTGAGCCTGGAGGCCCTGGAACTGGCCATGGAGCAATGGCCGGTGAAGCTGATCCTGCTCACCCCCAACTGCAACAACCCGCTGGGCTACATCATGCCCGACGCGCGCAAGCGCGCCCTGCTCAGCCTGGCCCAGCGCTACGACGTGCCCATCCTGGAAGACGACGTCTACGGCGAGCTGGCCTATGCCTACCCGCGGCCGCGCAGCATCAAGTCCTTCGACAGCGACGACCGCGTGCTGCTGGCCAGCTCCTTCTCCAAGACCGTGGCGCCGGGCCTGCGCACCGGCTGGGTGGTGCCGGGGCGCTACCTGGACCGCATCCTCCACCTCAAGTACATCGCCAGCGGCACCTGCGCGCCGCAGCCGCAGATGGCCCTGGCCGAATTCGTCGGCGGCGGCCACTACGAGCCGCACATCCGCCGCATGCGCGCCCAGTACCAGCGCCACCGCGACCTGATGACCGACTGGATCGCCCGCTACTTCCCCGAAGGCACCCGCGCCACCCGGCCGCAGGGCGGCTTCATGCTCTGGGTGGAACTGCACCCGCAGTTCGACAGCGTGCGGCTGAACCGCGAACTGCAGGCCGAGCGCGTACAGGTGGCGGCCGGCAGCATCTTCTCGGCCGCCGGCAAGTACCGCAATTGCCTGCGCATGAACTACTCCAACCGCGACCTGCCGCGCATCGAAGAGGCCGTGCGCAAGGTCGGCGCCTGCGCCACGCGGCTGGTGGAGGAGTTGAGCGCCGAGGCTGGGGAGCATGTAGCCCTGGCGTGAAGTGGGCATGACTCCAACGTAGGGCGGAAGGTTCGGCGGCCTGCCCTGTAGGAGCGGATCTCATCCGCGATCCGCGCAGGAACCTCCGGCTATCGCGGACAAGGTCCGCTCCTACGTTGCAGGCGAGCATGGTTTCTCGTAGGAGCGAGCTTGCTCGCGAACGGACTCCGCTGCGGGGCTCATTCGCGAGCAAGCTCGCTCCTACGAAGAGCAATCCCGGTGTGGCCTGCAAGGCGACGGAGAAACGCCGTGCCTGACGGCACGAAACATTTATCCACAGCACTGCTCCCGCCCAGCGGCACGGGGCTGCGATACTCGCGGCCTGCCTCCCGGAGACCGTCATGACCAGCCTGATCCTCGGCCCGCTCGCCATTTCCATGCCACAGGCCCTGCTCTACCTGGGCTTCCTCGCCGCGCTGCTGGGCGGCTGGCTGGCCGGGCGCAGGCGTGGCGGCAACCCCGAGGGGGCGCTGTTCGCCATGCTCCTGGCCGGCCTGCTGGCGGCGCGCCTGGCCTTCGTCGTGCGTTACGCCGGGCAGTACGCGGCGGTGCCCTGGAACGTGCTGGACATCCGCGATGGCGGCTTCCTCGCCTGGCCGGGCGCCCTCGCCGCGACCCTGCTCGGCGCCTGGCTGGCCTGGCGCCGCGAAGGCCTGCGCCGGCCGCTGGCCATCGCCCTGACGGCTGGTATCTGCGTCTGGGGTGGCGGCAAGGCGGTGGTCTCCGCCCTGGACCGCGGCCAGCAACTGCCGGCCCTGGCGCTGAGCGACCTGCAGGGCCGCCCGGTGAACCTCGGCCAACTGGACGGCCGCCCACTAGTGGTCAACCTCTGGGCCACCTGGTGCCCACCCTGCCGACGCGAGATGCCGGTGCTGGAAGCCGCCCAGCAGGCGCGCCCGGACGTGCGCTTCGTGCTGGTCAACCAGGGTGAGTCGAGCGAGGCCGTGGCCAACTTCCTCGCCGGCCAGAACCTGAAGCCCAGGGAAGTCCTGCTCGACCTCGGTAACCAGCTCGGCCAGACCACCGGCGCCTACGGCATGCCGACCACCTTCTTCTACGCCACCGACGGCCGCCTACGCCACAGCCACATGGGCGAGCTGTCCGCCGCCAGCCTGGAGCATGGCCTACGACAATTGATAAATTCTCGCTAATGCATTGCCACAAACCGCACAAAACCAGAAGAACTTCTAAGACGACACAGTGCCAAGCCGATAAGAGCAGAAAGAGATTTTCAATTATCTGAAGTTCCTTCCCCCCTATCTTAAGAGAACAAAACGAGGAAAATTCCTATACAAAAAATCCATATTCTTCATAATATAGAGGAAACGTCCTTATATACAACCCCGGAGTGGCATGCAGAAAATAAGGAACCCCTGAATTCTTTGAAAATCAGGTGACCGCATGGAACTTCAAAAAAACAATAATAGCAAATATCCCTCGTACTTCCGCGAGTGCCGTTGCGGAAAATGTGAAAAGCTTCTAGCTCGCGTCGGAAACTACACCTCGATACAGATAAAGTGCCCACGCTGCGGCACCCTTAATCACCTGAAGACCGAGAGTCTCCCCTCCTTGCCATTGAGCAATCCTGACCAGGCAGAAGAAGAGCCTGAATCTAACAGAGAGCGGAGAACACTCATGAGCCTGTCCAGCGAAGAAATCAATGGTCTAAAAGCAATAGTCAGCAACATCTGGAACACGGGAATCGCGAACAAAATCGATTACAACGAGGAAGTTGCAAAAGTCATTAGAACTGCTGTTGAAGAAATATCCAGATGCTCCGCAGCACTCAAGAACATGTTCGAACTGCTAGCAGACACAGCACTAGGGGCACTCTTCAGCCTCCCTTGGCTTTTGGCCAAAGGCATTTCTATTGCTGGTACACTAGCGAACGCGAAAAACAATCTACAGCATCGGCTCTGTATCAATAGCGTAGCAGCTAACTATCGTACCCGACTGGAGGAAGCATCCCTCGGTATCTGAGCTAACGCCATAGAGGGCCTTGAGCCCCTGCGCCGCCCACGACGGAGTATTCGAAAACAATGAGAAGATGTTATTTCTCAGCTCTATTCTTATTGTGCAGCACTGTCTCGGCAGCAGAGAACTCCGTGCAGAACGAACAAACCAAAGCCTTTATTCTGGCCAATCTGACCAATCCCCAGAGCGCTCAATTCCGCCATGTGTCGGCCCCCTGTGGAGAAGTCCGCTATCGGGATATCTATGGACTAGATTCTGGCTTCAAGCGCTTCATTGCCACTAGCGGCAGCAATGTGCTGATCGAGTTGGCTGGATACGAGCTTGAATTCCGCCGCGAATGGAAGCGTGCCTGTCCATGAGCTCCGGATATGGGCCCAAAGTAAACCTGACTCTACTCGCCGTCGCCGTGGGCCTGGCATCCTTACTTCTCTATTTCGTCGCACATCATGGGTCCTCGCAGGCCCGAATAGCACAAGTGCAGCAGGAAGCTCAGATCAAGCAGGTGCTCCTCGCCAAGTTGCACACCGCTCGCCAGGTGGAGTTCAGGAATCTGCGCGGTAATTGTGGGGAGGTTCGCTACATTGCCTTTAACGGCGTCCACGTGGGTTTCAAGCGATTCGTGCTGGTTTCCGACAACCATGCCTGGATCGAACAGGCGGACTCGCGTGCGCCATTCAGCATTATCTGGCAAGACAGATGCTTGCGTTGAAAACACCTACTCAACCGACGAGTCCACACGCCACCGTGAACTCGCCACATGCCCCCGCTACTGGATCTGCTCGGGCGTCACTATCACCCAGTTCTTGTCCGCGGTGACCGGCTGCCCCAATTTGGCCTGGGCCTCGGCGTTCTGCTTGATCATGCCGTCAAGCTGGTCCATGTACTTGGCCTTGCGGTTTATCCACAGGTGGACGCCGTTCTCGGCGGTGCCGTTGAACAGCATGTAGCCGTCGCTGCTGGGGGTGTCGCCGCCGACCAGGATGGGGCGCTTCCACTGGTCGATGTAGGTGAGGATGGCGGCCTGCTTGCCGGCCATCCAGGTCGCCGGGGTCCACAGGTAGGGGGTGATCTCCAGGTCCAGGTTGGCCTTGGGATCGTATTTGCCCTCGCCGATCTGCTTGCGCGCGGTGGTCAGCGCGCCGGTCTTGCGGTCCTTGAGCAGGGTGGTGACGCCGATGACGTTCTCCGGCTTCACGTTGTAGCCGTACTTCGGATCGCTGGCGACCATGCGCACCAGTTCCTCGTGGGCGGCGGTCATCACGTAGACCTCGATGCCGTTCTCCATCAGCTTGTTGTACAGCTCCTGCTGGCCGGTGAAGACCTTCGGCGGGTTGATCTCGATGGTCTTGACCGCGTCACCCTCGTAGTAGGTGCTGGGGATCGGCTTGCCATAGGCCATCAGCTCGTCGACGTAGCCCTTGAGTTCCTTGAGGGTGAAGCCGGAGAACACCTGGGCGACCCAGGGGTAGCAGACCAGGTCGTCGACCTCGCAGAGGCGATAGTAGTAGCTGTTCAGGCTTTCCTTGTGGCCGCCCACGTCCTTGAAGGGGATCAGCTTCAGCGACGGGTCCAGCTTCTCGCGGGTCAGCACGCCTTTCATTTCCAGGAAGGGCAGCAACGACTCTTCCAGGTCGTAGCGGTAGCTGGTGTTGTCCATGTCGAAGACGGCGAAGGCGCCCTTGTTGGCGTTGGCCGCGATCAGGGCGTCCAACTGCCTGGCGGCCGGCTCCGGCCAGTGCTTGAGTTCGGTGGCGGCGAAAGCGGTGCTGGCCAGGCTGCCGAGCAGCAGCGCGGCGAACAGGGTGCGCATGGGTTTCATCTGGTTTCCCCCGAGGTGGTCTTGTGGGTGGAAGGACCCGGCGCGGGCCGTTCCCTGGACTAGTCCAGCATTCACCCTAGCAAAGCCGTGTTGCAGTCCTGCGATGAACGCGACCTCGGGCGTTGCCTGCGCGCCAGGACTTGGCCAGGAGCGACAGGGCATGCCTGGAAGCGGCGGGCAGCGCAGGGGGCGCCGCCCGCCGCTGGCTCAGAGAATCTCCTCGGGCGTGACCACCAGCCAGTTCTTGTCGACGCGCACCGGCTGGCCGAGCCTGGCCTGGGCCTCGGCGTTCCGCTCGATCATGCCTTCGAGCTGGTCCATGTACTTGGCCTTGCGGTTCACCCACAGGCGCATGCCGTCGTCCGCCGTGCTGTGGAACAGCATGTGGCCGTCATTGCTGGGCGAGTCGCCGCCGACCAGGATGGGCTTCTTCCACGGGTCGATGTAGGTCTGGATGGCCGCCGTCTTGCCGGCCATCCAGGTGCCCGGGGTCCACAGGTAGGGGGTGAATTCCAGGTCCAGGTTGGCCTCGGGATCGTACTTGCCCTCGGTGATCTGCCGGCGCGCGGTGGTCACCGCGCCGGTCTTGCGGTCCTTCAGCAGGGTGCTGACGCCGATGACGTTCTCCGGCTTGACGTTGTAGCCGTACTTCGGGTCGCTGGCGACCATGCGCACCAGTTCCTCGTGGGAGGCGGTGAGGATGTAGACCTCGATGCCGTGCTCCATCATCCGCTTGAACAGTTCCTGCTGGCCGGTGAACAGCTGCGGAGGCTGCACCTCCACGGCGCTCAGGGTGTCGCCGTCGTAGTAGTCGCTCTTGACCGGCTTGCCGCTCGCCATCATGGCGTCGAGGTGGCCCTTGAGCTCGCGCAGGGTCAGGCCGGAAAGCGCCTGGGCGGCCCAGGGGTAGCAGACGCGGTGGTCGAATTCGCAGAGCCGCGTGTAGTAGCTGTTGAGGCTCTCCTTCTTGTCCTTGAGGTCCTTGAAGGGGATCAGCTTCAGCGAAGGGTCGAGCTTGTCGCGGGTCAGCACGCCCTCGTTCTCCAGGTACGGCAGCAACGCCTCGGCGACGTCGTAGCGGTAGCTGGTGTTGTCCATGTCGAAGACGGCGTAGGCGCCCTTGTTGGCGTGGGCCGCGATCAGTTCGTCGAGCTGCTTCGCCACGGGCTCCGGCCAGTGCTTGAGCTCGGTCGCGGCCACGGCGTCGTTGGCCAGGCCGCCGAGCAGCAGGATGCCGAACAATAGTCCATAGGTTTTCATCGAATGTTCCCCCGGTTGCGAATGGCGGGGAAGGCGCGGCGACATGGGCTTTGGCCCATCATTGATGGCCGGGCGTTTTCCCCTCCGCCACGACCGTAGCAAGGGGGAAAAGGACCAGACAGGCGGTCGGGCGTCGCATGCGCATTCCGGCCGCAGGGGCCGCTGAAACGCCCTACAAGCTACTCCAGCATTTCAACCTGCGGCAGTCGCATTGCGCTGACTTCGGCCAGAAGAAAATCCCTCAGACGACGCAGGCGCTCCTGCTGTCGCCGCGCCTTGGGCCAGACCAGGTAATAGCTCTCGCCGCTGGCTACCGCGCTGGGCCAGGGCAGCGCCAGGCGGCCGGCGGCGGCATCCTCGGCGACCATCACCAGGTCGCCGATGGACAGGCCGTAGCCGCGGGTGGCCGCGACTATGCCCAGCTCCAGGGTGTCGAACACCTGGCCGCCCTTGAGCGACACCTGCTCCTCCAGGCCCACGCGCTGCAGCCAGCGGCGCCAGTCGCGGCGGTCCGGCGTGGGGTGCAGCAGCTCCGCGGCGGCCAGCCGCTCGACGTCCCAGGGGCCATCGTCCAGCAGTTGCGGGGCGCCGACCGGGATCAGCCACTCGGGGAACAGCAGGCAGCTCTCCCATTCCGCCGGGAAGCGCCCGGCGCTGAGCAGCACCGCGCAGTCGAAGGGCTCGCGGGCGAAGTCCACCTCGTCGACGTCCATCCAGGCGCTGGTCAGTTGCACCTCGATGTCGCTGTTGGCCATGCGGAACACGCTCAGGCGCGGCAGCAGCCAGCGCATGGTCAGGGTCGAGGGCGCCTTCAGGCGCAGCACATCCTCGTCGCTGTGCAGGCTGGCGCAGGCGCGCTCCAGGGCGTCGAAGCCGTCGCGCAGGCCTGGCAGCAGCAGGCGCGCCGGCTCGGTCAGGCGCAGCTGGCGGCCCTGGCGCTGGAACAGCTGGCAGTCGAAGTGCTCCTCCAGGGTGCGCACGTGGCGGCTCACCGCGCTCTGGGTGATGGCCAGTTCCTCGGCGGCGCGGGTGAAGGAGGCGTGCCGGGCGGCCGCCTCGAAGGCGCGCAGGGCATAGAGCGGGGGCAGGCGACGGGGCATGGCGGGCCTTAAGGCATGAGTATGACTCATGCATTGCATCGCTTTTTTCCTTTTGTGGGAAGGCCCCACGCCCCACCAGAATGGGCGAATCGACCAATCCGGGAGGCGCCAGGCGCCGCCCAAACCAGACTCATGTCATGCCCACGCCCTACCGCACCGAACTGCAGGCCATCCTGCGCCTGGCCGGGCCGCTGATCGCCGCCCAGCTGGCCTATGTCGCCATGGTCTTCACCGACACCCTGATGATGGGCAAGCTCGGCCCCGACGCCCTGGCCGCCGGGGGCCTGGGCGCCTCCACCTATGCGTTCGTCTCCACCGTGTGCAGCGGCGTGGTGGCGGCCACCGGCAACCTGGTGGCGATCCGCCATGGCGCGCGCGACAGCGCCGGCGCGGCCGCCGCCACCCAGGCGGGGCTGTGGGTCGGCCTGGGCCTGGCGCTGCTCGCCGGCGCCCTGCTGTGGAACCTGGAGGCGCTGCTGCTGGCGCTCGGCCAGGCGCCGGCGACGGTGCACGGCACCATGAGTTTTCTGCACAGCATTCTCTTCGCCCTGCCCGGCTACCTGGCCTTCATGGTGCTGCGCGGTTTCACCAGCGCCATCGAGCGGCCCGGCCCGGTGATGGCCATCAGCGTGCTCGGCGCGCTGGCCAACCTGGGCCTGAACTACGCCTTCCTCGACGGCTGGTTCGGCCTGCCGCGCCTGGGCCTGGCCGGCATCGGCCTGGTCACCGCCATCGTCATGAACCTGCTGCCGCTGATCCTCGCGCTGTACCTGCGCTGGCACCCGGCCTATGCCGGCTACCCGCTGCTGCGCGGCCTGGGCCGGCCGCAGCGCCGGGAGATCGCCGAGACGCTGCGCCTGGGCCTGCCGATCGGCGGCACCTACGCGGTGGAATCGGGCATGTTCACCGTGGCCACTCTGTGCATGGGGGCGATCGGCGCCACCGCGCTGGCCGCGCACCAGATCGCCATCCAGTCGGTGTACCTGGCCTTCATGGTGCCGGTGGGGATTTCCTACGCGGTGACCTTCCGCATCGGCCAGCACTACGGCGCCGGGCGCCTGCTCGAGGCGCGCCGCGCCGGGCGGGTGGGCATCGGCTTCGGCGCGCTGTGCATGTTCGCCTTCGCCCTGCTGTTCTGGCTGGCGCCGCGCCAGGTCATCGGCCTGTTCCTCGATCTCGAGCAACCGGCCAACCAGGCGGTGGTGCAACTGGCCGTGAGCCTGCTGGCGATCGCCGCCTGGTTCGAGCTGTTCGACGGCCTGCAGAGCATTGCCATGGGCGCCATCCGCGGCCTCAAGGATGCCCGCATCACCTTCCTGGTGGGCCTGGCCGGCTACTGGCTGGCGGGCGTGCCGCTGGCCTGGCTGCTGGCCTTTCCCTTCGGCTGGGGCCCGCACGGCGTCTGGTGGGGGTTGGCGGCGGGGCTGGCGTGTACCGCGCTGGGCCTGTGCCTGGCCTTCGAGGCACGCACCGCGCGGCTGCTGCAGCCGATGGCGGAACCGGGCTTCAGTTGCCGACCGGGTCCTGCTGCCTGAGCGCGCGTCCGGCGCCGAACACCAGGAAGCGCGCCAGCTCGGGCAACGGCAGCGGGCGGCTGATCCAGTAGCCCTGCACCTGGTCGCAGCCGAACTGGCGCAGCAACTGGCGCTGGTCGGCGCTTTCCACGCCCTCGGCGACCACCTCCAGGTTGAGGTTGTGCGCCAGGTTGATCATGGCCCGCACCAATTGGCGGTTCTCGGCGCGCTCGGACATGCCGCCGACGAAGCTCTTGTCGATCTTCAGCAGGGTGATCGGCAGGCTGTTGAGGTGGACGAAGGAGGAGAAGCCGGTGCCGAAGTCGTCCAGGGAGAAGCGCACGCCCAGTTGCCCCAGCGTCTGCATGGTCTGCAGGACCTGCTCGCTGCGGCGCATCACGGCGGTTTCGGTGAGTTCGAATTCCAGCCAGCGTGCATCCACGCCGCGCTCGGCGATCAGCCGTTGCAGCGTGGGCAGCAGTTGGCTGTCCTGGAACTGGCGGAACGACAGGTTGATGGCCATGTGCAGCGGCGGCAGGCCGCGCCCGAGCAGCCACTGCATGTCGCGCAGGGCGCGGGCGATCACCCAGTAGCCCAGCGGCACGATCAGCCCGCTCTCCTCGGCCAGGGGCACGAAGTCCCCCGGGGTG
Source organism: Pseudomonas sp. R3.Fl (assembly GCF_023516765.1). NCBI lineage: Bacteria > Pseudomonadati > Pseudomonadota > Gammaproteobacteria > Pseudomonadales > Pseudomonadaceae > Pseudomonas > Pseudomonas sp. R3.Fl. The sequence continues at coordinate 3,900,479 of NZ_JAMGSO010000001.1, read as the reverse complement.
AGCAGCCCGCGGCTGGGGTGGCGCCAGCGCACCAGGGCCTCGAGGCCGACGATGGTGTCGCTCTCCAGGTCCAGGCGCGGCTGGTAGTGCAGTTCCAGTTCGTCGCGGCGCAGGGCCCGGCGCAGTTCGCTTTCCAGTTCGGCCAGGCTGCGCGCGCCGCGGTTGATGCGCTCGTCGAAGAGGTGGAAGGTGCAGCCCTGGCGCATCTTGGCCTGCTGCATGGCGATGTGCGCGTGCCACATCAGGGCGTCGGCGCTATCGCCGGAGCGGGCATGGGCCAGGCCCAGGCTGCAGCCCAGCAGCAGGCTCTCGCCCTCCACCCAGTAGGGCTCGCCCAGCACTTCGACGATGCGCTCGGCCAGGCGCTCGGCGCGCCGTGGGTCGCGGCGGGTGTCCAGCAGCAGGGCGAACTCGTCGCTGCCCAGGCGCGCCAGGCGGTCGCCGTGCTCCAGGTGCGAGCGCAGGCGCGCCACCACCTGCAGGATCAGGCGGTCGCCGGCCTGGTGGCCGAGAGCGTCGTTGACGTGGCGGAAGTTGTCCAGGTCGAGGTGGCCGAGGGCCAGGCCGCGGCCCTGGAACTCATCCAGCTGCGCGGCCAGCAGGGTCTGGAAGCCCTGGCGGTTGGCGATGCCGGTCAGCGGGTCCTGCTCGGCCAGGCGCTGCAGGGTGGCTTCCAGGCCGCTGCGCTCGCGGGCGTAGCGCAGGGAACGGCGCAGCACCTCGCTGCTCAGCTGCGGCGTCAGCCAGTCGGCCACGCCGGCGGGCGTCTGCGCGGGCTCGTGCTCCAGCAGCAGGATGATCGGCAGCCGGCAGTTGTCCCGCGACGGCAGCCGGCCCGGGGTAGCCAGCACCAGGCCGACCTCGTCCTCGTCGAACAGGCTGCGGGCGGACTCCCAGGAAGGCGCGGTGATCAGCGAATAAGCGTTGCCCAGCGCGGCGAGATGCTCGCGCAGCAGCTGGGCCCACTGTGGCGTTTCAGCCAGCAGGAGCAGGCGCGTGGACTCGACCGACGCAGCCAAGCGACCCCCATGAAAAGAAAAGGAATGCCCCGGGCGCCATCCCATGCCCCGGCCATCCGGATTGGCGTTCCAGCGCCCGGACGATGCCGTCTGTCGGAGCGGAACCAAGGAAACTCTTCAGAGTTTTCTTCAACTAATGCAGCCACAAGCCTAATACAAGTATGAATTTATCCAAAACGGCGAAGCGCGACGGCGTCACAGATCGCCGTTTTTCCGCAGCCCCGGGCGGGGCTGGTAGAATAGCCGCCCGCTTCGCCATCGATACCCTTCCCGAACCATGTCCCGACTCAACCCCCGGCAGCAAGAGGCCGTGAACTACGTCGGCGGCCCCCTGCTGGTGCTGGCCGGCGCCGGCTCCGGCAAGACCAGCGTGATCACCCGCAAGATCGCCTACCTGGTCCAGCAGTGTGGCATCCGCGCCCAGTACATCGTCGCCGTCACCTTCACCAACAAGGCCGCGCGCGAGATGAAGGAGCGCGTCAGCACCCTGCTGCGCCCCGGCGAAGGCAAGGGCCTGACCGTCTCCACCTTCCACAACCTGGGCCTGAACATCATCCGCAAGGAATACGCCGCCCTGGGCTACAAGCCCGGCTTCTCGATCTTCGACGAGAGCGACGTGAAGGCGCTGATGACGGACATCATGCAGAAGGAGTATTCCGGCGACGACGGCCTGGACGAGATCAAGAACCTGATCGGCGGCTGGAAGAACGACCTGATCCTGCCCGACGAGGCCCTGGCCCAGGCGCGCAACCCCAAGGAAAAGACCGCCGCGATGGTCTACCTGCACTACCAGCGCACCCTGCGCGCGTACAACGCGGTGGACTTCGACGACCTGATCCTGCAGCCGGTGAAGCTGTTCCAGGACAACCCGGACATCCTCGAGAAGTGGCGCAACCGCGTGCGCTACATGCTGGTGGACGAATACCAGGACACCAACGCCAGCCAGTACCTGCTGGTGAAGCTGCTGGTGCAGCAGCGCGCGCACTTCACCGTGGTCGGCGACGACGACCAGTCGATCTACGCCTGGCGCGGCGCGCGCCCGGAAAACCTGATGCAGCTGAAGGACGACTTCCCCTCGCTGAAGGTGGTGATGCTGGAGCAGAACTACCGCTCCACCAGCCGCATCCTCAAGTGCGCCAACGTGCTCATCGCCAACAACCCCCACGTGTTCGAGAAGCAGCTGTGGAGCGAGATGGGCGAAGGCGACCCGATCCGGGTGATCCGCTGCCGCAACGAGGAAGCCGAGGCCGAGCGGGTGGCCATGGAAATCCTCACCATCCACCTGAAGACCGAGCGGCCCTACAGCGAATTCGCCATCCTCTACCGCGGCAACTACCAGGCCAAGCTGATCGAGCTGAAGCTGCAGCACCACCAGATTCCCTATCGCCTGTCCGGCGGCACCAGCTTCTTCGCCCGCCAGGAAGTGAAGGACCTGATGTCCTACTTCCGCCTGCTGGTGAACCCGGACGACGACAACGCCTTCCTGCGAGTGATCAACGTGCCGCGCCGGGAGATCGGCTCGGCGACCCTGGAGAAGCTCGGCAACTACGCCACCGAGCGCGGCTGCTCGATGTTCGCCGCCAGCGGCGAGCTGGGCCTGGCCGAGCACCTGGACGCGCGCTTCGTCGAGCGCCTGCAGCGCTTCAAGCGCTTCATCGACAAGGTCCGCGAGCAGTGCGCGGGCTCCGACCCGATCGGCGCGCTGCGCAGCATGGTGATGGACATCGACTACGAGAACTGGCTGCGGCAGAACGCCTCCAGCGACAAGGTCGCCGACTTCCGCATGGGCAACGTCTGGTTCCTCATCGAGGCGCTGAAGAACACCCTGGAGCGCGACGAGGACGGCGACATGACCATCGAGCAGGCCATCGCCAAGCTGGTGCTGCGCGACATGCTCGAACGCCAGCAGGAGGAAGAGGAAGGCGCCGACGGCGTGCAGATGATGACCCTGCACGCCTCCAAGGGCCTGGAATTCCCCTACGTGTTCATCCTCGGCGTGGAGGAGGAAATCCTCCCCCACCGCTCCAGCATCGAGGCCGACAGCATCGAGGAAGAGCGGCGCCTGGCCTACGTCGGCATCACCCGGGCGAAGAAGAACCTGGCCATGACCTTCGCCGCCAAGCGCAAGCAGTACGGCGAGATCATCGACTGCTCGCCGAGCCGCTTCCTCGACGAACTGCCGCCGGAGGACCTGGTCTGGGAAGGCCAGGAAGATGCCCCGGTGGAGGTCAAGGCGGCCAAGGGCAACGCGGCCCTGGCGGACATCCGCGCGCTGCTCAAGCGTTGAGCCTGCGCGCCGACGCGCTCTTCGTAGGATGGGTTGAGCTTGCGAAACCCATGCGGTCGTGGCGATGGGTATCGCTTCGCTCAACCCATCCTACGATGCTGGCACGGACGGGAAATGCACCGCCAACCTGTAGGAGCGGGCCCTGCCCGCGATTCGCGCGCAGGGCGCGCTCCTACAATGGAATGCCACGGCGACGGCCAGCCGAAGCTGTCCATCCGATCAACTTCTTCTTTTGTCGGAAGGTCGCGCAGGCCGGCGCTTACGAGGTAGAATTGCGCGCTTCATCAGCGGCCTCAGCTCCGCCAGGAAGCCCCCAATTGAACACCCTCAAAGACAAAATCCGCAGCGAAGGCATCGTCCTGTCCGACCAGGTCCTCAAGGTAGACGCCTTCCTCAACCACCAGATCGACCCGCTGCTGATGAAGCAGATCGGCCACGAGTTCGCCGAACGCTTCAAGGGCCAGGGCATCACCAAGATCGTCACCATTGAGGCCTCGGGCATCGCCCCGGCGGTCATGGCCGGCCTGGAGCTGGGCATCCCGGTGATCTTCGCCCGCAAGTTCCAGTCGCTGACGCTGAAGAACGACCTGCTGATCTCCAAGGTGTTCTCCTTCACCAAGCAGACCGAGAGCACCATCGCCATCTCCGCGCGGCACCTGACCGCCGCCGACCACGTGCTGGTGATCGACGACTTCCTCGCCAACGGCCACGCCGCCAAGGCGCTGATCGACCTGATCCAGCAGGCCGGGGCGAGCATCGCCGGCCTGGGCATCGTCATCGAGAAGTCCTTCCAGGACGGCCGCAACCTGCTGGAAAGCGAAGGCTACCGCGTCGAATCCCTGGCCCGGGTGAAGTCCCTGGCGGGCGGCGAGGTCGAGTTCCTCGACTGACTCAGGCTGCGCTGTGAAAAAGGCGGGCGCCCGGCAAGGGTTCCCGCCTTTTTCATGCCCTTCGTTCTCTTCGTAGGAGCGAGCTTGCTCGCGAAAGGGTCTGGCGCCGAAGCGGTTCGCGAGCAAGCTCGCTCCTACACGAAGGCGTCCCGGGTGGCGTGCAGGCCGGCGAGGATCAAGCGCTGGTAGAGCTCTTCGCGCAGGCCATCCGGCTGCTCCAGGCCCATGCGTTGCAGGTGCGCCGGGAAGGCCGCCGGCTCCGGCGCGTCCAGGGTGGCCTTGCCCAGTTCGAGGATCTCGCTGAGCCGGAGCTTGCTCTTCAGCCAGGTCAGCGCCCGCAGCAGATCGCGCTCCTCCGGGGTGAAGTCGCAGCCCAGCGGGTATTCCGGCAATGCCTCGCGATGCTGCGCACAGACCACCTGCAGGCGTTCGGGAAGGTTGTCGCGGTAGCGCCGCTCCAGCTCGAAATCCGCCGGCAGCTTGCCCGTCGCCTTTGCCTCGGCGATGAGGCCGTCCTGGAAGCGTGAATCGGCGATGGCCAGCAGCGCTTCGATCACCTCGGCGTCGTTCTTCCCGCGCAGGTCGGCGATGCCGTACTCGGTCACCACGATGTCGCGCAGGTGCCGCGGGATGGTGGTGTGGCCATAGCTCCAGACGATGTTCGAGCTGACCTCGCCGCCGCTCTCGCGCCAGCTGCGCAGCAGCAGGATGGAGCGCCCGCCGTGCAGCTCGTGGGCCTGGGCGACGAAGTTGTACTGGCCGCCGACGCCGCTGACCACGCGACCGTCCTCCAGTTGGTCGGCCACCCCGGCGCCGAGCAGGGTCACGGTGAAGGCGCTGTTGATGAAGCGCGCATCGCGACGCTGCAGGCGCTTGAGTTCCTCGTCGCGGTAGAGGTTGTTGACGAAGCCGATGCCGGTCATGGCGATGCCGGCCAGGCGCTCGGCCGGCAGTTCGCGCAGGCGCTGGTAGAAGGCCTGCGGGCCGAGGAAGAAGCCAGCGTGCAGCCAGATACCGCCGGCGTCCGCGCGCGGCCGTTCCACCTGTGGATAAACCTGCCGCTTGAGTACGCCGGCCTCGGCCAGGTCCAGCAGGCCCGGCACGAACATCTCGCTGCAACCGTAGAGGCCCTGGCTGAAGGTACCCAACCCACCTTCGCGTTCGATCACTCCGGCGTGGCGCTCGGCGATCTCCAGTTCGGCGAGTAGCGAGCAGTATGCAGCGTTGTCGCGCTGGCGCAGCAGCAGCGCCGAGGTCACCGCATCGCCCATGGCGCCAATGCCGACCTGCAGGGTGCCGCCGTCGCGCACCAGGGCGCTGGCGTGCAGGCCGATGCAGTGGTCCTGCCAGCCCACCGGCATGTAGGGCGTGGAGAACAGCGTGCTGGCGTCCTCCGGCTGTTCCACCAGCAGGTCGAAGATATCTTCGTCGACCTCGGCGTCGCCCGGCATGTACGGCAGGTCACGGTGCACCACGCCGATGCAGAGGATGCGCTCACCGGCCGCGCGGCGGCGGCGCAGCATGGGCAGCAGGTCGAGGGTGATGTCCGGATTGCACGCCAGGCTCAGCCTGCCGGGCCGCGCCGGGTCGCAGGCGACCAGCTGGGCCACGGCGTTGATGCCCTTGGCGTCAAGGTCGCGGGCGACGTGGCTGTAGTTGCAGCTGATGTAGTTCTGTTGCGCCGGCGCGCTGTCCAGCAGGCTGCCCGGTTGCAGGTAGAACTCCTCGACGCGCACGTTCGGCGGCAGGCAGCCCTGGCGCAGGTCGCGCAGGTAGTCGAGCTCCGGGTAGTCGCCGTACAGGCGTTCGACGAAGGGTTCGAGGAAGCGCCGCTGCAGCTCGCTGCCGGCCTGGGGCCGGCCCAGCGACAGTGCGGTGTAGAGCGTCAACTGGCGCGCCGGCTGCTCGCCCAGGCGCCGGTAGAGAAGGTTGACCAGATGGTTGGGCTTGCCCAGGCCCAGAGGCAGGCCCAGGCGAATCGGGCCATCGAGTCCGGCCAGCAGGTGGTCGACGGCTTCGTCGAGGGTGCAGCGGTGCGCCAAGGTACGATCCTCCGTGGTTGCCTGTCCAGTTTGGACCGGAAACCGGCGGGGAGGCTCCGGCGTCTTTTCATTTAAGCGATGCGGTGGTTCAGCGAAGGTGGCCACGCCTGGCTCCGCTCCCTCACCCCAGCCCTCTCCCGGAGGGAGAGGGGGTCGTTCGGAGTGGGTGGGGAATTTGGAGTCATCCTGAAACGCCTACACCTCCTCGTCATTTCCGCGAATGCGGGAATCCAGTGTTTTGCATATGGATTCAGGGAGCTTCGTGATTCCGCTTCACGCCGAACGGTCCCCTCTCCCGCTTGCGGGGGAGGGTTAGGGAGGGGGAGCGGAGTCAGGGTTGGCAGAGGTGTGTGGGTGGGAGTTCGTAACCCTCTCCCCAGCCCTCTCCCTGAAGGGAGAGGGGGCTGTCCTGAGCGAAGGGAAAATCCTGAGTCATCCTGAAACGCCTAACCCTACCCCGTCATTCCCGCGAACGCGGGAACCCAGTGACTGCGGGGTTCGCGAGCAAGCTCGCTCCTACGAAAAGCAAAAGCAAAAGCAAAAGCAAAAGCGCGTTTGCTCTTGGGATTTCCAGAGAAATAGCCGAGCGCACCGAAACGCCCCTTCAGAAGGCCGAGCGAAACCCGCGCTCAGGAGGTCATGCGACATGGATGTCGCGAGAGCCCCGATGGGCTACAGGGACGTACCCTCGGGGCGGGCCTCCGTGGCGGGGGAGTTCGTGAGGGTAGCCCGGCTTTATCGGGCCCGTATGTCGGGGCAAGCCTTTTTGGTTCCTTTTGTGGCGTTTGACAAAAGGGACTCGCCCGAGGGGGCGAAACAAAAAATCTCCGCAGACTCGGTGCGACGCGGTACACCCAAACAAGAAGGCAGCTGGGTTCCCGCGTTCGCGGGAATGACGGGGTGGAGATCGGAGCGCGGGACCAAAGTTCGCAAGCCAAGCCCCAGCCCATACGAAAAATGCCGTTTCCCCAACCAGAGAAACGGCATTCTTTCTTAAGCCGACAGCATCAGCCCGTAAGCGGCTTTTCCTGCCAGCCCGTGGCTCAGAGACCGGACATGTGCTTGATGGCAGCCTTCAGCTCATCGTCCGAACAGTCAGCGCAGGTGCCTTTCGGCGGCATGGCATTGATGCCGGAAATAGCCTTGGCCAGCAGACCATCGAGGCCCCCCTGGTCCTTGGCGCGCTTGTCCCAATCGCCCTTGTCGCCGACCTTGGGCGCGCCCAGCAGGCCAGTACCGTGGCAGTTGGTGCAGACCTTGCCGACGATCTCTTCGCCCGAACGCGGCGCACCGCCACCTCCGGCGGAAGCGACAGCGCCGACGCCTTCGCACTCCTTGCCCTGGACGCAGACCTTGCCCACCGGTTCCAGGCGCTTGGCGATGTCGTCATTGGTCGTGGCTTGGGCGCCAGCGGCCATCAGGGCCAGTACGGCGGCCTGGGCCACCAGGATTTTCTTTATCAGGTTCACCCTTTTACCCTCATCGTGGCTTGTACGCCCGGGCACGGTTTCCATCGCAGTCTAGGTAGCGCGGGCGGCCGCAAGTATAACGGAAGAGCGCGCGTCTGAAACAATTGCAGGGCCCGCGGGGGCCTTGCGTCATACGGTCGCAGGCGGCTCAGCCGCCTCTAAAAATTTGCCGGAGTCGTCGCGCTTATGAGCCTCGCCGGCGCATCGAAGGGGTTGCGGAAGCGATGCGGGCGGGTGCTGTCGAAATAGTAGCTGTCGCCGCTCTCGAGGACGTAGACCTCGTCGCCGACGGTCAGCTCCAGGCGGCCTTCGACCAGCACGCCGGTCTCCTCGCCTTCGTGGGAGTACATGTCGTCGCCGGTGTCGGCGCCTGGCGGGTAGGTCTCGTCGAGCAGCGTGATGGCGCGGCTGGGGTAGGCCTTGCCGATCAGCTTCATGATGATGTCGCCGTCGGACAGGTCGCTGAGCTCGTCCGCCTTGTAGACCACCTGGGTGTTGCTGTCCTGCTCGATGTCCAGGGAGAAGAATTCCACCAGGGACATGGGAATGCCGCCCAGCACCTTCTTCAGGGAGCTGATCGACGGACTCACGCTGTTCTTCTCGATCATCGAGATGGTGCTGTTGGTGACGCCCGCGCGCTTGGCGAGTTCACGCTGGGACAGCCCTTTGAGTTTACGGATGGCTTGTAGGCGAGCGCCAACGTCCAAGGGTGGGGTCCTCCTTATCTTATTTCTTGTTCTGCCAGGCTCTAACGGGCGGAACCCGCCTGCGCCTTGCGGCGAGCGGGTTCCGAAGTGCCCGTATCATGGCAACACCGTTCAGTATTTACAACAGATCGGCCTCGGATACTGCGCAAACTTTACGCAGTTCGTCGCTCAGTCGCCGCTGTAGACCCGCGGTACGCGCTTGAGGTTGCAGAACAATTGATAGGGGATGCTGCCGCACAGGCTGGCGAGTTGGCTGGCCGGGACGTTCGGCCCCCACAGCTCGACGCGGCTGCCCAGGCCGGCGCCGGGCAGGTCGGTGAGGTCGACGGTGAGCATGTCCATGGACACCCGGCCGATGATGCGGCTGGCCTGGCCGTCGATGAACACCGGGGTGCCATCCGGCGCGTGGCGCGGGTAGCCGTCGGCGTACCCCATGGCGACCACGCCGACGCGCACCGGGCGCTCGGCGACGTAGCGCGCGCCGTAGCCCACCGGCTCGCCGGCCGGCAGTTCGCGCACGCCGATGATCTTCGATTCCAGGGTCATCACCGGGCGCAGCTGGTCGGCCAGCGGCTGGGCCTGTTCGAAGGGGGTGGCGCCGTAGAGCATGATGCCCGGGCGCACCCAGTCGCTGGGCACGCTCGGCCAGCCGAGGATGCCGGGGGAGTTGCGCAGGCTGACCTCGTAGGGCTGGCCCAGGCCGGCGCGCACGGCCTCGAAGGCGGCGACCTGCTCCTCGGTGCGTGCGCAGTCCAGCTCGTCGGCGCGGGCGAAGTGGCTCATCAGCACCACCTTGGCCACGTGCGGCAGGGCCTGCAGGCGCGCCAGGGCGGCAGCGTAATCCTGCGGGAAGAAACCGACGCGGTGCATGCCCGAGTCCATCTTCAGCCACAGCGTCAGCGGCTTGGCCGGGCGGGCGCGCTCGATGGCCTCCAGTTGCCAGGCCGAGTGCACCACGCACCAGAAGTCATGGCGCTCGATCAGTTCCAGCTCGCTGGCCTCGAAGAAGCCTTCCAGCAGCAGGATGGGCGCGCGGATGCCGGCTTCGCGCAGCTCCACGGCCTCCTCGATGCAGGCCACGGCGAAGCCGTCGGCCTCCGCCTCCAGGGCCTTGGCGCAGCGCACCGCGCCGTGGCCGTAGGCATCGGCCTTGACCACCGCCAGCGCACGCGCGCCGCTGACTTCGCGGGCCAGGCGGTAGTTGTGGCGCAGGGCCTGGAGGTCGATCAGGGCACGGGCTGGACGCATGGCGGGAACTCTCTGTTATTCGGGTACGGCGCAGCCGCGGGCGAACCCGCGCCGACGAAGACCGTGAAGCAAAAAAAGGCCTGGCAATCCGACCAGGCCCCACGCAAAGGTTTACGGCAGGGCCGCGACCACCGACATCTCCACCAGGATCTCCGGCTCGCAGAGCCTGGCTTCCACGGTGGCGCGGGCCGGGGCGGTGCCTTGCGGCAGCCACTGGTCCCAGACGGCGTTCATGCCGGCGAAGTGCGCGTCGATGTCCTTCAGGTAGATGGTCACCGAGAGGATGCGCGTCTTGTCGGTGCCGGCCTCTTCGAGCAGGCGCTCGATGCTGGCCAGGACTTCGCGGGTCTGCTGTTCGACGCCGGCGGCCATGTCGTCGCCCACCTGGCCCGCCAGGTAGACGGTGCCGTTGTGGACGACGATCTGGCTCATGCGGCCATTAGTGTGCAGGCGCTGGATGGCCATTCTGAGCCTCCGAGGCGTTGCTGTAGCGGGAAATGTCCAGGCCGTCGGTGCTGATCTGCGGGCGCTTCTTCGCCATCAGGTCGGCCAGGTAGCGGCCCGAGCCGCAGGCCATGGTCCAGCCCAGGGTGCCGTGGCCGGTGTTCAGGTACAGGTTGCGGTAGCGGGTGCCGCCGACGATCGGGGTGCCGTCCGGGGTGGCCGGGCGCAGGCCGGTCCAGAAGGTCGCCTGGCTGACGTCGCCGCCCTCGGGGTAGAGGTCGGTGGTGATCATTTCCAGGGTTTCGCGGCGGCGCGGGTTCAGCGACAGGTCGAAACCGGCGATCTCGGCCATGCCGCCGACGCGGATGCGCTGGTCGAAGCGGGTGATGGCGACCTTGTAGGTCTCGTCGAGGATGGTCGAGGTCGGCGCCATGTCCAGGTTGGTGATCGGCACGGTCAGCGAGTAGCCCTTGAGCGGGTAGACCGGGGCGTTGATGCCCAGCGGCTTGAGCATCTGCGGCGAGTAGCTGCCCAGGGCCAGCACGTAGTGGTCGGCGGTGACCAGTTGGCCATCGATCCACACGCCGTTGATGCGGTCGCCGGCAAAGTCCAGGCGCTGGATGTTCTGGTTGAAGCGGAATTCCACGCCCAGGCCCTGGGCCAGTTCGGCCAGCTTGGTGGTGAACATCTGGCAGTCGCCGGTCTGGTCGTTGGGCAGGCGCAGGGCGCCGACCAGCTTGTCGGCCACCTTGGCCAGGGCCGGCTCGACGCGGGCGATGCCGGCGCGGTCGAGGACTTCATAGGGCACGCCGGAGCTTTCCAGCACGGCGATGTCCTTGGCGGCGGAGTCGAGCTGGGCCTGGGTGCGGAACAGCTGGGTAGTGCCCAGGGTGCGGCCTTCGTAGGCGATGCCGGTTTCGGCGCGCAGTTCGTCGAGGCAGTCGCGGCTGTACTCGGACAGGCGCACCATGCGCTCCTTGTTCACCGCGTAGCTGGCGGCGTTGCAGTTGCGCAGCATCTGCCACATCCAGGCGTACTGGCTGGGGTCGCCGGTGAGCTTGATGGCCAGCGGCGCGTGCTTCTCCAGCAGCCACTTCATGGCCTTGAGCGGGATGCCCGGGGCGGCCCAGGGCGAGGCGTAGCCGGGGGAAACCTGGCCGGCGTTGGCGAAGCTGGTTTCCAGGGCCGGGCCGGGCTGGCGGTCGACCACCACCACTTCGAAACCGGAACGGGCCAGATAGTAAGCACTGGCGGTGCCGATCACACCGCTGCCAAGAACCAGAACGCGCATCGCTGCCTCCCACGTCGCGTGGGGCACGCGACGTTTCTTATTTTGAACGTCAGTTGCGCGCAGTATAGGAATTCGACCGCAGAAATAATCACTATTTAACAGGCGGTAATTGAAGGAAATTCTTGGTGAAAACACCTTTCACGGAGGCGCATCCACCAGATAACCAGCAAAAACACCTGAAAAACCCATAGCCATGCAAGTATGTCGGATCGCGGTTTTCAGCAACTAATTCGGCGCACTTCGGCGAACACGGGATTTACTCCCGCCAGGGCCGGGGCCGGCAGGAATAAGCGCTGCCGCGACGCCGGGTCGCAGGCGCCGCCCGACAGGCGGCGGCGCCAGGGAAATCCCCTTACTTGCGTACCCACTTGCCATTGAGCTGGATGTATTGCCCGGACGGGGTGCGGTCCATGGCCTTCTTGCCGGCCAGGGCCTCCACGTCGCCGAGCTTGGCGCCGCTCTGGCCGGCCACCTTCTGGTACTCGGCACGACGCGCGGCGTTGATCTGGGCGGCGATGTCCGCCGCCTGGCCGCTGTTGCTGACCACGCCGAGGTAGCCGTCGGGCTGCTCGCCGACCAGGCCCTGGGCCTTGGCCCCGCCAAGGGCCGACATGGCCTGCTCCAGGCTCATGGCCAGGGCCGGCAGGCTGACGCAAAGGGCCAGCAGGGCGATGCCGAGTTTGCTGCGCAGTGTCATGTAGAAGCTCCTCAGAACAGACCGCTGTTCTCGTTGATGATGCCATCCAGGGCCTTGTCGACCTTGATGTAGATCTCGTGCTCGATCTTCACGTTGAGGTTGATGTTGATCGGCTCCTTGGGCGCCGCCAGCTGTACCGTTGGCGTACAGCCCTGGCTGAGCCCGAGCAGGGCCAGGACGGCGATGAGTGCGCATGGGCGCATGCGGTGTTCTCCTTGCGATCAGGGCGCGGCAGGTGACTGGTTGCGCAGGCGTTCCTGCACGCGCTTGCGGATGGTGTCGCTGACCCGGTCGCTCAGCTGCAGGCTGGTCAGCAGGTCCGGGATGTTCTCCTCCAGGTTGACGTTGAGGTTCACCGGCCGCCCCTGCTCCAGCGCCGGGTTATGGCCGCTGATGGCCAGGGCCAGGAGCAGGCGGCCGCCCTCAGCATAATCCACGCGGCTGGCCAGGCGCTCGTAGCGGAAGTCGTCGAGCATGGTCGCCACCAGTTGCATGGCCGGGTTGCTCTGGCCGAGGGCGCGGATCTTCTCCGAGCGGAACTGCAGGGTGCCCGGCAGCCGCGCGGCGACCTGGCCGCCCTGGATGCGCAGCCCGCCCGGGCCGAGCAGCAGCGGCAGCTCGCCGTCGAGGATGCCGTTGCCGGCAAGGCCCTCGGCGGGATAGGCCTTGAGGATTTCCTCCAGCAGCACGCCTTGCAGATGCAGGCTCTGCGCGGGGTTTTCGCGGGCCAGTTGCAGCGTGCCGCCGTCCAGCCAGGCGCGGCCGCCGAACAGCTTCAACTCGGCCTGGCGCCAGTCCAAGCGGCCGGCCAGCGGCTGGTCCAGGCTGGCGCTGTAGCCGCCCTGGAACTGCAGGGGCCCGAGCAGCACGCCGGGGTTGAGCTGTTCCACGCGCAGGCCGGGCAACTGCAGCGTCAGCTGCGAGCCGCGCAGCTGCAGCTTCGCCTCGCCGTCCAGGCCGTGGATCTCGCTGCGGTCGTAGACGCCTTCCAGGCCCCGGCCGTTCAGCGTCAGGTCCAGCTGCTGGGCGCCCTGCCCCGGCGGCAGGCGCCATTGCGCGCGTGCCTGCAGGCGGCCGTTGTTCAGGCTGAGCAGCGCCGGCCAGTCGGCCAGGCTGGCCGCCAGCGGGTTGCCGCTGCGCAGGAAGAACTCCGGCAGCTGCGCCGTCAGCTCCAGGCTGCCATCGGCCTGGTGGCGCAACTCGACGTCGGCGGCCAGGCCACCGCTGTTCTGCAGCCGGCCCTTGAGCTGCTGCTGTGCCAGGCCGGCGCCGAGTTGGCCCTGGTAGCTCCAGGCGAGCGGCTTGAGGTGCGCCTGGCGCAGCTCGCCAACCGACAGCTGCACGGCGCCGTCGAAGCCCAGGCTGAAGGGCTGGCCGGCGGCGTAGCCCAGCGCCAGGCTGGCCTTGTCCGCCGTCGCGCCGAGCTTGGCGGCCTTCAGCCCCTGGGGCCCGGCCAGGCTGCCCAGGCTCAGCTTGGCGCCCTTGCCCAGGCGCAGGCTGGCCGCGGCCTGGCCAATCTCGCCGTCCAGCGGCAGGTCGAGCGCCGCCTTGCCCAGGCGCAGGCCGGGCAGTTGCAGGTCCGGCACCTGGGCCTGCAAGCGGGCCTGGCTCAGGGCCAGGGACAAGGATTCGCCCTCCACCAGCGCCAGCACGCCTTGCAGGCGCAGGTCGCTGGCGCCCTTGCCGCGCAGGTCCAGGCGTACCGCGCCGGGAGCAGTGTCGTCGGGTTGCAGGCCCAGGCGCAGGTTGGCCGGGCGCAGGCCCACCGGCAGCGTCTGCAGCCAGTCGCCGTAGAGGTCGGCCAGGTAGAGGTCGCCGTCCAGCACCCGCGGCCGCCATTGCCCCGGCGCGGTCGCGGCCGCCTGCAGCTGCAGGTCGCCCTGCAAGGTGCCCAGGCCCGGTAGCGGCCAGGGCTGCGGCAATTGCATGGCCAGCTCCAGTTCGCCCTGGCTGTCGCGCAGTGCGGGCCAGTCCGGCCAGGGGCCATCGCCGCCCAGGGTGCTGTCCCAGCTCAGGCGCAGGCGCCCGGCCTCGGGCAGGGAAACCGGCAGGGTCGGCGTCGGCAACCAGGGCGCCAGCCAGGCGCGCACGGCGTCCAGCGGCGGCACTCCGGGGCTGGCCAGGCTGCCGCGCCAATGGCGCCCGGTCGGCGCCCAGCTGGCGTCGAGGTCGGCCAGGCGTTCGCCATCCAGATCGGCCTTCAGCTCCAGCCGCCAGGCGTCCTGTTCCGGGCGCAGGGTGCCGTCGAGGGCCAGGCGCTGGCCACCCTGCTGCAGTTCGGCGGCCAGGGACGCGGCATTGCCGGGCAGCTGCCGCCAGTGCAGGCTGCCAACCAGGGTGCAGCGCTGCTGCCCGGCGCAGGGCAGTTCGAACTCGGCGTGCTGCAGGACGGTCTGCTGCGGCAGCAGGCCGAGCCACAGGCCCACCTGGTCGGGCGTCGGCCATTCCCCCGCCTCTTCCGTCGTCGCGGCGGCGGGCCAGGAACTCACATGCAACCGCTGCAGCTCCAGGCCACCCAGGCGCCAGCGCCCATCGATGCGCCGCGGCCAGCCCAGGCGCAGCTGATCGGCCTGGATTTCCAGGCGCGAAGCGGATTTTTCCCGCGTTACGGCCAGCCGTTGCAGCGTCAGACCGTCCAATGAAATGCCCGGCCCCTGCCAGTCCAGGCCGGTGATGCCCTGCTCCGCGAGCAGCCGCTGCCAGGCCTGCCCCGCCCAGACGGCGAGCAGCGCGATGAGCAGCGCCAGCAACAGCAGGATTCGGGTACGGGTCGAGCGCATGCCAGGCTCCGGCGGCGAAGTGGAAGGCCCGCGCATCCGGCGCGGACCTGGGAACAGGCTGGCGGCGTGCCCGCAGAAGATCAAGGGGCAGTGATATCCACTGGCTTAACGTCTATATTTGGCGACAATCACCAACCATAAGCACCGCCCCCGAGCAGCCTCCATGAGAACCCAGCACCAAAGCCGCCGCGAACTGGACAAGATCGACCGCAACATCCTGCGCATCCTCCAGGAAGAAGGGCGCATTTCCTTCACCGAGCTGGGCGAGCGCGTCGGCCTCTCCACCACGCCCTGCACCGAGCGGGTGCGCCGCCTGGAGCGCGAAGGCATCATCATGGGCTACAACGCCCGGCTGAACCCGCAGTACCTCAAGGCCAGCCTGCTGGTGTTCGTCGAGATCAGCCTGGACTACAAGTCCGGCGACACCTTCGAGGACTTCCGCCGCGCCGTGCTCAAGCTACCCCACGTGCTGGAATGCCACCTGGTGTCCGGCCACTTCGACTACCTGGTGAAGGCGCGCATCTCGGAGATGGCCTCCTACCGCAAGCTGCTCGGCGACATCCTGCTGAAGCTGCCCCACGTGCGCGAGTCGAAGAGCTACATCGTGATGGAAGAGGTCAAGGAGAGCCTGACCCTGCCGATTCCCGACTGATCGCAACAGCTTGTCGAGTTTTTACGGCTTCCCCCCTTGGCGTGGCGGGAAGCCGGCGTTTATCCTGCGTAAAATTTTAACAACACAACAATCAGGATATCGCACATGAACGCCCGCGTTCGCCTCCCGGTGCACACCGACCAGCACGCCCCTTCCTACTACGCCGCGACCCTCAACCGTCGCATCCAGTGCCCTCCCCTGGCCGGCGAGGAAGTGGCCGACGTGTGCATCATCGGCGGCGGCTTCTCCGGGCTGAACACCGCCATCGAGCTGGCCGAGCGCGGCTTCTCGGTGGTCCTGCTGGAGGCCCGCAAGATCGGCTGGGGCGCCAGCGGGCGCAACGGCGGCCAACTGATCCGCGGCGTCGGCCATGGCGTCGAGCAGTTCGAGCCGGTGATCGGCAAGGACGGCGTGCGCCAGCTCAAGCTGATGGGCCTTGAGGCGGTGCAGATCGTGCGCCAGCGCGTGGAGAAGTACGGCATCGACTGCGACCTGACCTGGGGCTACTGCGACCTGGCCAACAAGGCCGCGGACCTCGAGGGCTTCCGTGAGGACTACGAAGAGCTCAAGAGCCTGGGCTACACCCACGAGCTGCGCCTGGTCCCGCAGGAGGAAATGCGCAGCATCGTCGGCGCCGACTGCTACGTCGGCGGCATGGTGGACATGGGTTCCGGCCACCTGCACCCGCTCAACCTGGCCCTGGGCGAGGCGGCCGCCGCGCAGTCCCTGGGCGTGCGCCTGTTCGAGGACTCGCAGGTCACCCACATCGACTACGGAGCCGAAGTGCGGGTGAGCACCGCCAAGGGCAGCGTGCGCGCCAAGACCCTGGTGATCGGCTGCAACGCCTACCAGAACGGCCTGAACAACTACCTCGACGGCAAGGTGCTGCCCGCCGGCAGCTACGTCATCGCCACCGAACCGTTGCCGGCGGACCTCGCTCACGAGCTGCTGCCGCAGAACATGGCGGTGTGCGACCAGCGCGTGGCCCTGGACTACTACCGCCTTTCCGCCGACAACCGCCTGCTGTTCGGCGGCGCCTGCCACTATTCCGGGCGCGACCCGGCGGACATCGCCGCCTACATGCAGCCGAAGATGCTCAAGGTATTCCCGCACCTGGCCGACGTGCGCATCGACTACCAGTGGGGCGGCATGATCGGCATCGGCGCCAACCGCCTGCCGCAGATCGGCCGCCTGCCCGGCCAGCCCAACGTGTATTTCGCCCAGGCCTATTCCGGCCACGGGGTGAACGCCACCCACCTGGCCGGCAAGCTGCTCGCCGAGGCCATCGCCGGGCAGCAGGGCAGCGGTTTCGAGCTGTTCGCCAAGGTCCCGCACATCACCTTCCCCGGCGGCAAGCTGCTGCGTTCGCCGCTGCTGGCGCTGGGCATGGCCTGGTATCGCTTCAAGGAGGCGCTGAGCGGCTAGAATCTCCGGCAGTTCCGCTGCGGCGGACGGCCTGGAGACTCCCGCTTGCTACAACGCTTCCTGTTGCTGGCGCTGCTGCTGCTCGGCGGTTGCGCCAGCGTTCCCCTGCCCACGCCCTCGCACGCCCTGTCGCCGGGCGGCACGGCCCTCGGCGACGCCGTGCAGCAGCGCGCGGCGGCGCACCCCGGCGCCTCCGGCTTCCGCCTGCTGGCCTCCAGCAGCGACGCCTTCCTCGCCCGTGCCGAGCTGATCCGCGCCGCCCAGCGCAGCCTGGACATCCAGTACTACATCGTCCACGACGGCCTCACCACCCGCGCGCTCATCCACGAGCTGCTCAAGGCCGCCGACCGCGGCGTGCGCGTGCGCGTGCTGATCGACGACACCAGCAGCGACGGCTGGGATTACGAGATCGGCGTGCTGGCCGCCCACCCGAACATCCAGGTGCGCCTGTTCAACCCGCTGCACCTGGGCCGCAGCACCGGCATCACGCGCAACCTCGGGCGCCTGTTCAACCTCGCCGAGCAGCACCGGCGCATGCACAACAAGCTGTGGCTGGCCGACAACAGCGTGGCCATCGTCGGCGGGCGCAACCTGGGCGACGAGTACTTCGGCGCCAAGGCGGAAATGAACTTCAGCGACCTCGACCTGCTCGGCGTCGGACCAGTGGCCACGGAGCTGGGGCAAAGCTTCGACCAGTACTGGAACAGCGCCATCAGCCGCCCCATCGAGGACTACCTGTGGGGCAAACCCGAGCGCGCCGACCTCGAACGCGCCCGGCGCGGCCTGGACAGCTACCTGGAGAAGAGCCGGGTTCGCCACTCCGCCTACCTGCAGCGCCTGCACCTGCGCGAGGCCTCGTCGAACCTGGACACCTGGCTCGACGACCTGGTCTGGGCCCCGGGCCGCGCCATCTGGGACGATCCGCTGAAGGTCCTGGACCGCGGCCAGAGCCGACCGCTGCAGCAGCTGAGCACTCAGCTCGAACCGCTGTTCCGCCAGGTGTCGAAGGAACTGATCCTGGTCTCGGCCTACTTCGTGCCCACCGACAGCGGCGTCACCTACCTTACCGGCCGCGCCGACAACGGCGTCAGCGTGCGCCTGCTGACCAATTCCCTGGAGGCCACCGACGTGCCCGCCGTGCACGCCGGCTACGCGCCCTACCGCATGGCCCTGCTGGAGCACGGCGTGCAGCTCCACGAACTGCGCGCCCAGCCGGACCAGCGCCTGGCCGGCGCACCCTGGACGGTGCGCGGTTCCAGCAGCGCCAGCTTGCACAGCAAAGCCATCGTCTTCGACCGGCGCCAGGTGTTCATCGGCTCCTTCAACTTTGACCCGCGCTCGATCATCTGGAACACCGAGGTCGGCATCATCGTCGACAGCCCGGAGCTGGCGGAGCAGACGCGCAAGCTGGCGCTGGCCGGGATGTCGCCCAGCGTCAGCTACCAGGTACGCATCGACCGTAGCGGCAGCCGACCGAGGCTGACCTGGGTCGACGAGCGCGGCGGCCATCCGCACGTGCTGCACCACGAGCCGGGCAGCCTGTGGCGCCGCTTCAATGCCTGGATTGCCGGCGCCATCGGGCTGGAGAGGATGCTGTAGGAGCGCGCCCTGCGTGCGAAATCGCGGGCAGGGCCCGCTCCTACATGATGGGGCCCCGCTTTTCGTAGGAGCGAGCTTGCTCGCGAACCCTGGGTTCCCGCGTTCGCGGGAATGACGAGGTGGGGTTAGGCGTTTCAGTTTGACTCCAAACTCCCCACCCACTCCGAACAGCCCCCTCTCCCTTCAGGGAGAGGGTTGGGGAGAGGGCGCTCTCAAACCCAGCACCTAAAGCCCCCTTCGCGAGCAAGAACCAGGCATCCCCTCGCCCCTCCGAAGAGCAATGAGCCCCGAACCTAACGCCCGCTAGCCTCCGGCAGCTCATCGCCCTGCAACTCCGCCGGCGGCAAGCCCTTGCGCCACACCAGCACAACGAAGCCAAAGGCACCCAAGGCCATCATCAACGGCAGCGCATGGCCGCTCACCCACTGGCTGACCGCGCCAGTGGTCAGCGGCCCTATCAGGCAGCCGATGCCCCACAGCTGGGCGATGTGCGCGTTGGCGCGGACCAGCGCATCGTCGCGGTAGCGCTCGCCGATGAGGATCAGCGAGAGGGTGAACAACCCGCCGGCGCTCGCGCCGAACAGCACCAGCACCGGCCAGATCGCCGGCCCGTGCAGCAACAACGGGATGCCCAGGCTGCTCAGCAGCAGGACGATGCCGCAGCCCTTGAACAGCGTCTGCCGCGACACCCGGTCGGCCAGCCAGCCGATGGGCAGCTGCAGCAGCGCGTCGCCCACCACCACCACCGTGACCATGGTCAGCGCCACCGCCTGGGTGAAGCCCTGGCGCACGCCGTAGACCGGCAGCAGGGTGAGGATCATCGCCTCGAAACCGGCGAACAGCACCACCGCCCAGGCGATGGCCGGCAGCTTGGCGCAGAAGGCGAACAGCCCGCGCCCCGAGGCGCTGTGCGGGTCCACCCTGGGCGCGCCGCCGCGACCGACGAGCAGCAGCGAACCGCACACCAGCAGGCCGACGCCCAGCCAGAAGCCGCGGTCGTCGGCGGTGCCGATGAAGGTCAGCAGCACCGGGCCGGACAGCTGGCTCAGCGCATAGCCGGTGCCGTACAGGGCCACCAGGCGGCCGCGCCATTTCTCCACGGCCAGCTGGTTGATCCAGCTTTCGCCGAGGATGAACACCACGGTCAGTTGCACACCGATCAGCAGGCGCAGCGCCAGCCACACCGGGTAGTTCTGCAGCAGCGCCAGCAGGCCGACGGAAAAGGCCCCGCTGAGCAGACACCAGCGCATCAGCCGCGGCGTGCCCAGGCGGGCGGCCAGGCGCCCGGAAATGAGCGCGCCGAGCAGTACGCCGACGGCTGGCGTGGCGGCCATCACGCCGATGGCGAAGCTGCCGTAGCCCCAGCCTTCCAGGCGCAAGGACACCAGCGGCATGGTCAGGCCGAGGGCCAGGCCGATGCTGATGACCGACAGGCAGACAGCAGAATAGGCACCCCAACGCATTGTCGTTCTCCCGTTCCATCCGGAGCGCACTCCGGGCCAGATGCCGAGCCCGGTGCGCAATGCAAAGCGGCCGGGCTCCCCAAGGGAAACCCGGCCGCGGGTATGGCTCTTTGTCAGAGCCGGCCCCGGCGAGGGGGCCGACCTAGCCTGGACAGCTTACAGCTTGATCCAGGTGGCCTTCAGTTCAGTGTATTTATCGAAGGCGTGCAGCGACTTGTCACGGCCGTTGCCCGACTGCTTGAAGCCACCGAACGGAGCGGTCATGTCGCCGCCGTCGTACTGGTTGATCCACACGCTGCCGGCGCGCAGGGCCCTGCCGATCAGGTGGGCCTTGGACAGGTTGCTGGTCCAGACCGCGGCGGCCAGGCCGTACGGGGTGTCGTTGGCGATGCGCACGGCTTCCTCGGCGTTCTCGAACTCGATCACCGACAGCACCGGCCCGAAGATTTCCTCGCGGGCGATGCGCATGGCGTTGGTCACACCGTCGAAGATGGTCGGCTCGACGTAGGTGCCGCCGGTCTCTTCCAGGGTGCGCTTGCCGCCGGCCACCAGCTTGGCGCCGTCGTCGTGGCCGGCCTGGATGTAGCTCAGCACGTTGTTCATCTGGGTGGTGTCGACCAGCGCGCCGACGTTGGTTTCCGGGTCCAGCGGGTTGCCCGGCTTCCAGGCCTTCAGCGCTTCGACCACCAGCGGCAGGAACTCGGCCTTGATGGATTTCTCCACCAGCAGGCGGGAACCGGCGGTGCACACTTCGCCCTGGTTGAAGGCGATGGCGCTGGCGGCGGACTCGGCGGCGGCCTTCAGGTCAGGCGCGTCGGCGAAGACGATGTTCGGGCTCTTGCCGCCGGCTTCCAGCCATACGCGCTTCATATTCGACTCGCCGGCGTAGACCATCAGTTGCTTGGCGATCTTGGTCGAGCCGGTGAACACCAGGGTGTCGACGTCCATGTGCAGGGCCAGGGCCTTGCCCACGGTGTGGCCGAAGCCCGGCAGGATGTTCAGCACGCCTTTCGGGATACCGGCCTCGACGGCCAGCTGGGCGACGCGGATGGCGGTCAGCGGCGACTTCTCGGACGGCTTGAGGATCACCGAGTTGCCGGTGGCCAGGGCCGGGCCGAGCTTCCAGCAGGACATCAGCAGGGGGAAGTTCCACGGCACGATGGCGGCGACCACGCCCACGGCTTCGCGGGTGACCAGGCCCAACTGGTCATGCGGGGTGGCGGCGACTTCGTCGTAGACCTTGTCGATGGCTTCGGCATTCCAGCGGATGCTGTTGGCGGCGCTGGCGACGTCGATGTTCAGCGCATCGCTGATCGGCTTGCCCATGTCCAGGGTTTCCAGCAGGGCCAGCTCTTCGGCGTGCTGCATCATCAGCTCGGCGAAGCGGATCATGACCTTCTTGCGCTTGGCCGGCGCCTGGCGCGACCACACGCCGGACTCGAAGGCGGCACGGGCAACCTGCACGGCGCGCTCGGCGTCGGCGGCGTCGCAGCTGGCGACCTTGGCCAGGAAGCGACCATCCACCGGGCTGATGCAGTCGAAGGTGGCGCCATCGGCGGCATCGACGTACTGGCCGTCGACGAAGGCGCGGCCTTCGATCTTCAGGTTCTGGGCGCGAGCTTCCCAGTCGGCGCGAGTGAGGGTACTCATGACAACTTGTCCTCTTATTGAATTACTTATCGAAGTCCCGGCGCCCCGGGGATGGGCGCGCTGTCAGAAATTCTGCAAGGCGGCGCGAGGGCCACGCTGTCCGCCACCCTAAACCGGGATGGGCGAATTTTCAATATTTTTGACACTTTGGCGCCAAAACGCCTTGTCACGTTCGTTTTATTAAACATAGACTCGATCGATTCCGCCTCCGTCCGGGCCCGCCCGCAGTGGCGGGGGCACTCGCACAACCCACAATAAAACGAGAGTCAGCATGAACATCGAGCAGATCGTCGACTTCGCCCAGGCCGGCACCGCCGCCGAGCACTACCGCCCGGCGCCGGAGAAGGTCCTCAAGGGCGATCCCGAGCAAAGCGTGCGCAACCACTACGCCAGCCCCTGCGGCCAGTTCAACGTCGGCATCTGGGAAGGCGCGGTCGGCCACTGGACCGTCAGCTACACCGAGCACGAATACTGCGAGATCCTCCAGGGCGTGTCGGTGATCCGCGACGCCGACGGCGACGCCAAGACCGTGCGCACCGGCGATCGCTTCGTCATCCCGGCCGGCTTCAAGGGCACCTGGGAGGTGCTGGAGCCTTGCCGCAAGGTTTATGTGATCTTCGAACAGAAGGCTTGATAGCTGTTTGACGAAAAACGCCGCTTTTCCGGTGAGGGGAAGCGGCGTTTTTGTTTCTGCGTGGTGCTCGCATTTCGTAGGAGCGAGCAAGCTCGCTCCTACAAAAAAACCCACCACCCCCAACGCGCAGACATGAAAAAACCCGCCAATTGGCGGGTTTCTTCGCAAGGGCCGGATCAATTACTTGATCTTGGCTTCCTTGTAGATCACGTGCTTGCGAACGACCGGATCGAACTTCTTGATCTCGATCTTCTCAGGCTTGGTGCGCTTGTTCTTGTCGGTGGTGTAGAAGTGGCCGGTACCGGCACTGGACACCAGACGGATCAGTTCACGCATGATTGCAGCTCCTTAGAATTTTTCGCCGCGGGCGCGCAGGTCGTTCAGGACGGCCTCGATGCCACGCTTGTCGATGATACGCATGCCCTTGGCGGAAACGCGCAGGCGTACGAAGCGCTTCTCGGACTCAACCCAGAAACGGTGGTGCTGCAGGTTCGGCAGGAAACGGCGGCGGGTTTTGTTGTGTGCGTGGGAAATGTTGTTCCCGGTAACCGGACCCTTACCGGTCACTTGGCAAACTCTCGACATGGCTCAGCCCTCTATAAACCACATGCCAAACCCGGCATGGGTTGGCTGCTTGAACTCGTTGATACTCGGTTTCCACCCGGGTCTTACCTGCCCGACCGCCACCCGATTCCGAGTCGACGGGGCAGGGCCCCAGAAAAGAGCGCAGCTTTATATCAGAAAGCCGCTTAGTGTCGCAAGGGAGCAAGCGGCTTATCCACATGCCGGCGCAGCGCGGCCGCGGCTCGGCGCCCTTGCCGTTCGTCGCCTTTCACCGTTGTCGCCGGCGGCGGCTTGGTCTAGGGTAGCCGGTTCAAGGCCGACAACGGCCTTGCATGACTGCGCCCAGCCCACGGGACGGGCATTTTCCCACTATTTCCGGAGTCCGTCATGCGTCTGCTGCTTCCCCTCGCCCTGCTGCTCGCCCCCGCCCTGGCCGGCGCCAGCACCCTCAGTGTCTGCACCGAGGCCAGCCCCGACGGCTTCGACGTCGTGCAGTTCAATGCCCTGACCACCACCAACGCCTCGGCCGACGTGCTGATGAACCGCCTGGTGGAGTTCGACGCGGCGCAGGGCAAGGTGGTGCCAAGCCTGGCCGAGAGCTGGACGGTCTCCGCCGACGGTCTGACCTACGACTTCAAGCTGCGCGGCGGGGTGAAGTTCCACCATACCGACTACTTCAACCCCAGCCGCGAACTGGGCGCCGACGACGTGCTGTTCAGCTTCCGGCGCATGCTCGACCCCGCCGCCCCCTGGCACAAAGTGGCGCAGAGCGGCTTCCCCCACGCCCAGTCGCTGCAGCTGCCGGCCCTGATAAAAGGCCTGGAGAAGGTCGACGAACACCAGGTGCGCTTCACCCTGAGCCACCCCGACGCCACCTTCCTGCCCATGCTCAGCATGGGTTTCGCCTCCATCTATAGCGCCGAGTACGCCGACCAGTTGATGAAGGCCGGCACCCCGGAGAAGCTCAACGCCCAGCCCATCGGCAGCGGCCCCTTCGTCTTCAAGCGCTTCCAGAAGGACGCGCAGATCCGCTACACCGCCAACCCGGACTACTTCGCCGGCAAGCCGGCGGTGGACAATCTGCTGTTCGCCATCACCCCCGACGCCAACGTGCGCCTGCAGCGCCTGAAGCGCGGCGAATGCCAGATCGCCCTGTCGCCCAAGCCGCTGGACGTCGAGGCCGCGGCCAAGGACCCGGCCCTGCGCATAGAGCAGACGCCGGCATTCATGACCGCCTTCGTCGCCCTGAACAGCCAGCACCCGCCGCTGGACAAGCCCGAGGTGCGCCAGGCGATCAACCTCGCCTTCGACCGCCAGACCTACCTGAAGTCGGTGTTCGAGGGCAGCGCCACTGCCGCCGAGGGCGTCTACCCGCCGAACACCTGGAGCTACGCCAAGGACATCCCCGGCTACCCCCACGACCCGGCCCAGGCCAAGGCACTGCTGGAAAAGGCCGGCCTGAAGGACGGCTTCAAGACCACCATCTGGACGCGCCCCAGCGGCAGCCTGCTCAACCCCAACCCGAGCCTGGGCGCGCAGCTGCTACAGGCCGACCTGGCCAAGGTCGGCATCCAGGCCGAGATCCGCGTGATCGAGTGGGGCGAACTGATCCGCCGCGCCAAGGCCGGCGAGCACGACCTGCTGTTCATGGGCTGGGCCGGCGACAACGGCGACCCGGACAACTTCCTCACCCCGCAGTTCTCCTGCGCCAGCGTGAAGTCCGGGCTGAACTTCGCGCGCTTCTGCGGCACGAAGCTGGACGGCCTGATCAGCCAGGGCAAGGCGCTGAGCGAGCAAGACAAGCGCAGCGCGCTCTACCACGACGCCCAGCAGCTGATCCACGACCAGGCCTTGTGGCTGCCGCTGGCGCACCCCACAGCCTCGGTGCTGCTGCGCAAGGAGGTCAAGGGCTACGCCGTGAACCCGTTCGGCCGCCAGGACTTCTCCAAGGTCAGCCTCTGAGGCGCCGTTCAACGTGGGGCCGGCGCGATACCGGCCCCACGGCGAGCCTCACACCCAGCCCATCTCCGCCATCGACAGCGGCTCGCCGTCGCCGACGATGAAGTGGTCGAGCACGCGCACATCCACCAGCGCCAGGGCATCCTTCAGGCGCTGCGTCAGCCTGCGGTCGGCCTGGCTCGGCTCGGTGATGCCCGAGGGATGGTTGTGACTGAGGATCAGCGCCGCGGCGTTGTGCGCCAGGGCGCGTTTGACCACCTGGCGCGGGTAGACGCTGGCGCTGTCGATGGAGCCGTGGAACAGCACCTCGAAGGCCAGGACGCGGTGGCGGCCGTCGAGGAACAGGCAGGCGAACACCTCGTGGGCCTCGTGGCGCAGCCGCGCCTTGAGGAAGTCGCGCACCGCCTGCGGGCTCTCCAGGGCGGAATCGCGGCGCAGCTGCTCGGCCAGGTGGCGGCGGGCCATCTCCAGCACCGCCTGCAGTTGGGCGTACTTGGCGCGGCCCAGGCCCAGGTGGCTGCTGAAGCTCGCCTGGTCCGCCTCCAGCAGCGCGCGCAGGCTGCCGAACTCGTGGAGCAGGCGCCGCGCCAGTTCCACCGCGCTGCAACCGGCCACGCCGGTGCGCAGGAAGATGGCCAGCAGCTCGGCGTCGCTGAGGCTGGCCGCGCCGCGTTCGAGGAGTTTTTCCCGCGGGCGTTCCGCCGCGGGCCAGTGACGAATGCTCATGCAACCTCCCTGTCGAGCCGCCCGCTGTGCCGGGGCGGGCGCTGTGCTATCTTAGCCCGTCCCTTTCGCGCGACCGGAGGCCTGGGGAGGCGTCTCCGGCCCTGACGCGCGTCATCCAATTCCGAAGATAAGGCGGGCCTATGCAGCGGCTCTATCGAAAACGCATCGTCCTCGGCGTGGGCGGCGGTATTGCGGCCTACAAGAGCGCCGAACTGGTCCGCCGCCTGCGCGACCAGGGCGCGGAAGTCCGCGTGGTGATGACCCAGGGCGGCCGTGAGTTCATCACCCCGCTGACGCTCCAGGCGCTGTCCGGCCACCCGGTGCACCTGGACCTGCTCGACCCCGCCGCCGAAGCGGCCATGGGCCACATCGAGCTGGCCCGCTGGGCCGACCTGGTGCTGATCGCCCCGGCCACCGCGGACGTCATGGCGCGCCTGGCCCAGGGCGTGGCCAACGACCTGCTGACCACCCTGGTGCTGGCCACCGACGCCCAGGTCGCCCTGGCCCCGGCGATGAACCAGGCCATGTGGCGCGACCCGGCCACCCAGGCCAATGCCGAACTGCTGCGCGGCCGCGGTTTGCACTTCTTCGGCCCGGCCGCCGGCAGCCAGGCCTGCGGCGACGTCGGCCCCGGGCGCATGCTCGAGGCCGAGGAGCTGGCCCAGTGCGCCGCCGACTGCTTCCAGTTCCTCTCGCTGACCGGCCAGCACGTGCTGATCACCGCCGGCCCGACCCAGGAAAACATCGACCCGGTGCGCTACATCACCAACCACAGCTCCGGGAAGATGGGCTTCGCCCTGGCCGAGGCCGCCGCCGAAGCCGGCGCGCGGGTGACCCTGGTGACCGGCCCGGTGCACCTGCCGACGCCCGACCGGGTGAGCCGCGTCGACGTGGTCAGCGCCCGCGACATGCTCGCCGCCTGCGAAGCGGCGATGCCGGCCGACCTGCTGATCGCCGCCGCCGCGGTGGCCGACTACCGCCCAGAGCTGGTCGCCACGCAGAAACTCAAGAAGGACCCGACCACGGGCGACGGCCTGCTGCTTCAGCTGGTGCGCAACCCGGACATCCTCGCCACCCTCGCCCAGCGCGCCGACCGGCCGTTCAGCGTGGGCTTCGCCGCGGAGACCGAGAACCTGCTGGAGTACGCCTCGCGCAAGCTCAAGGACAAGAACCTCGACCTGATCGTGGCCAACGACGTGGCCAATCCCTCGATCGGTTTCAACAGCGAAGAGAACGCGATCACCGTGATCGACCGCGAATTGCACGAAACTGCCTTCGCCCAGACCAGCAAGGGCAAGATCGCCCGCCAGCTGATCGCCTTCATCGCCGACCGCCTCAACCAGCACTGAGAACCCGATGCATTCCCTGCAAGCCAAGATCCTCGACCCGCGCCTGGGCGCCGAATTCCCCCTGCCGCAGTACGCCACCCCCGGTTCCGCCGGCCTGGACCTGCGCGCCATGCTCAAGCAGGACACCGTCCTCGAACCCGGCCAGACGCTGCTGATCCCCACCGGCCTGTCCATCTACATCGCCGACCCGGGCCTGGCCGCGCTGGTGCTGCCGCGCTCCGGCCTGGGCCACAAGCACGGCGTGGTGCTGGGCAACCTGGTCGGGCTGATCGACTCGGACTACCAGGGCGAGCTGATGGTCTCCTGCTGGAACCGCGGCAACACCCCCTTCACCATCGCCATCGGCGAGCGCATCGCCCAGCTGGTGCTGGTGCCGGTGGTGCAGGCGCATTTCGAGCTGGTCGACAGCTTCGACGAAAGCCAGCGTGGCGCCGGCGGTTTCGGGCACTCGGGCAGCCACTGACACAATCCTCCAGGACGATTCGCCGAGGAGATGTTGCATGAAACTTTTCCAACGCAGTGCCAAGGGAACGGCCGACCTGCCGGAAGTCGCCCCGCCGCCGAAGGCTTCGGCGGGCCCGGCGTCCCGGCCGGAACTCAAGTCGCTGCTGCCGGCCCTCGGCGTTGCGACCCTCGGCGTTGCCGCCGCCGGCGTCCTGCTGTGGCTGACGCTGTTCGGCAGCGCCGAGCAGATGCACCGCCAGCAGTTGGCCAGCGCCTGGGGCGAAAGCCAGTCCGGCGTCCTGCGCCAGGCCCTGCTCCAGCTCGCCGCCGATACCCGTAGCGCCGCCGCCAACCCCGCGCTGCTGCCGGCGCTGGCCGACGCCAACAGCGCCCGCGCCCTGGAGGCCACCCTCGCCCACTGGCACCAGGACGGCCTGGTGGACGTCCACCTCAACGCCAGCGGCCAGGCCAGCCAGGACAACCAGCGCCCCGGCCCGCTGAACTACGCCGCCCTGGACATGCTGCGCCGCGCCGAGAGCGGGCAGAACGTCGCCCCCGAGGCCTACCGCGTCGGCCAGCGCTGGCTGCTCTACAGCGCCACCGCGCTGCGCGGCCCGGACAACGCCATCCAGGGCAGCCTGATGCTGGTCTTCGACCTGCAGCGCCTGCTCAAGGCCCTGCCGGACATGCCCGCCGACACCGGCCAGCTGCAGCTGGCCCAGCAGTTCGGCAGCTCGCCGGCGCAGGTCCTGCTGCAACGCGGCGAGGCCGGCAACGCCGCGCCGCTGAACCTGGCCAGCGGCAACCCGAACTGGAAACTCAGCTTCACCCCCGGCCCGGCCCTGACCGCCGCGCTGTATCCGCCGGCGCTGTTGGGCTGCGCCGCACTGCTGGCGCTGGCCGGCGCGCTGCTCGGCGTGTACCTCGCGCAGAGCGCCCTGCAACGGCGCCTGCGCCAGGACGCCCAGGCCATCGGTCAGTACTTGCAGGAACTCGGTGGCCAGCGCACTGCCAAAGCACCTGAAGTCGGCCTCGCCGCACTGCAACCGCTGGCCCAGGCGCTGGCGCGGCAGCCCAGGCGAAAGGCCGAGCCCCCGGCCCCCGCCAGCCCCGCACCGGCCCCCGAGCCCCGCCCAGTGGCGGCGAAGATCGACAAGCCGGCCAGCGCCGAGACGCAGCTGGTCGACCCACTGTTCCAGAACACCGACATTCTGGACATCGACATTCTTGATGAAGACCAGGACCTCCTGGGATTGGAGCAAACCCCCGCCATGAGCACGCCCAAAGCCCCGCAACTGCCCGCCAGCATCTTCCGCGCCTACGATATCCGCGGCGTGGTCGGCGACACCCTGACCGCCGAGACCGCCTACTGGGTGGGCCGCGCCATCGGTTCCGAGAGCCTGGCCCGCGGCGAGCCCTGCGTCAGCGTCGGCCGCGACGGCCGCCTGTCGGGCCCGGAGCTGGTCCAGCAACTGATCCAGGGCCTGCTCGACTGCGGCTGCCAGGTCACCGACATCGGCATGGTGCCGACCCCGGTGCTGTACTACGCGGCCAACGTCCTGGAAGGCAAGTCGGGCGTGATGCTCACCGGCAGCCACAACCCGCCGAACTACAACGGCTTCAAGATCGTCGTCGCCGGCGAGACCCTGGCCAACGAGCAGATCCAGGCCCTGCGCGAGCGCATCGAGAACAACGACCTCGCCAGCGGCGTGGGCAACGTGCAGCAGGTGGACATCCTGCCGCGCTACTTCCAGCAGATCCGTGACGACATCGCCTTGGCCAAGCCGCTGAAAGTGGTGGTGGACTGCGGCAACGGCGTCGCCGGCGTGATCGCCCCGCAACTGATCGAGGCCCTGGGCTGCACCGTCATCCCGCTGTACTGCGACGTCGACGGTACCTTCCCCAACCACCACCCGGACCCGGGCAAGCCGGAGAACCTCGAAGACCTGATCGCCAAGGTCAGGGAAACCGGCGCCGACCTCGGCCTGGCCTTCGACGGCGACGGCGACCGCGTGGGCGTGGTGACCAACGAAGGCACCATCATCTACCCCGACCGCCTGCTGATGCTGTTCGCCAAGGACGTGGTCTCGCGCAACCCGGGCGCCGACATCATCTTCGACGTCAAGTGCACCCGCCGCCTGATCTCCCTCATCAGCGGTTATGGCGGCCGCCCGGTGATGTGGAAGACCGGCCACTCGCTGATCAAGAAGAAGATGAAGGAAACCGGCGCGCTGCTGGCCGGCGAGATGAGCGGCCACATCTTCTTCAAGGAGCGCTGGTACGGCTTCGACGACGGCATCTACAGCGCCGCCCGTCTGCTGGAGATCATCAGCCTCGACAAACGCGACAGCGAGCATGTGTTCTCGGCCTTCCCGCTGGACGTCTCAACACCGGAAATCAACATCACCGTCACAGACGAGAGCAAGTTCGCCCTGATCGAAGCGCTGCAGCGCGACGGCCAGTGGGGCGAGGCCAACCTCACCACCCTCGACGGCGTGCGTGTCGATTATCCCAAGGGCTGGGGCCTGGTACGCGCCTCCAACACCACGCCGGTGCTGGTGCTGCGCTTCGAGGCGGATTCCGAAGCCGAACTGGAACGCATCAAGGACGTGTTCCGCAACCAGCTCAAGGCGGTCGACCCCGCCCTGACCATCCCCTTCTGACCTGACCATGCCGGAGCCCAGCACCATGTCCCAGAGCCGCGATGACGCAGCCCAGGTAGCCCGCGTCCTTGCCGAAGCGCTTCCCTACATCCGCCGTTTCGTCGGCAAGACGCTGGTCATCAAGTACGGCGGCAACGCCATGGAGACCGACGAGCTGAAGAACAGCTTCGCCCGCGACGTGGTGCTGATGAAGGCGGTCGGCATCAACCCGGTGGTGGTGCACGGCGGCGGCCCGCAGATCGGCGACCTGCTCAACCGCCTGTCCATCGAGAGCCACTTCATCGACGGCATGCGCGTCACCGACGCGCAGACCATGGACGTGGTGGAGATGGTCCTCGGCGGCCAGGTGAACAAGGACATCGTCAACCTGATCAACCGCCACGGCGGCAGCGCCATCGGCCTGACCGGCAAGGACGCCGAGCTGATCCGCGCGAAGAAGCTCACCGTCACCCGCCAGACGCCGGAGATGACCAAGCCGGAAATCATCGACATCGGCCACGTCGGCGAGGTCACCGGGGTCAACACCGAGCTGCTGAACATGCTGGTCAGGGGCGACTTCATCCCGGTGATCGCGCCCATCGGCGTGGGCGCCAACGGCGAGTCGTACAACATCAACGCAGACCTGGTGGCCGGCAAGGTGGCCGAGGCACTGAAGGCCGAGAAGCTGATGCTGCTGACCAACATCGCCGGCCTGATGGACAAGCAGGGCCAGGTGCTCACCGGCCTGACCACCGAGCAGGTCGACAGCCTGATCGCCGACGGCACCATCTACGGCGGCATGCTGCCGAAGATCCGCTGCGCCCTGGAAGCGGTACAGGGCGGCGTGACCAGCGCGCACATCATCGATGGCCGCGTGCCCAACGCCGTGCTGCTGGAAATCTTCACCGACAGCGGCGTCGGCACCCTGATCAGCAACCGCAAGCCGCGTCACTGAGCACTACCCGCCACGGCGCCCGCCGTGGCGGTTCCCCTCTGCCTCCCGGAGGCCGCAATGCCTTCAGCCTTTCCCGAACGCCATGAATTCCGCTTCTTCCACGGCCTGCGCGTGCGCTGGTCGGAAGTCGACCCGCAGGGCATCGTCTTCAACGGCAACTACCTGACCTACGCGGACGTCGCCACCACCGAGTACTACCGCAACCTGGAGATCCGCTACCCGGCCGACCTGCTGCGCGGCGGCGGCGACCTGTTCGCGGTGAAGAGCAGCCTGGAGTACTTCGCCCCGGCGCGCTACGACGACTGGCTGGACATGGGCGTGCGCGTCGCGCGCCTTGGGCGCAGCAGCCTGACCTTCCAGGTGGCGATCTGGTGCGAGGAGCAGCCGCTGACCCTCGGCGAGCTGATCTACGCCTACGCCAACGACCAGCGGCAGAGCCAGCCCCTGCCGGACTGGCTGCGCGAACGCATCGCGGCTTTCGAGCGCCTGCCCGCCGCCTGACGCTCTAGCGGGAAGCGCCGAGCAATTGCGCCAGGCGCGCGCGGTCGGCGTCGAAGGAGGTCTTGGCCTGGGCGCGCAGCTGCTGGTAGTGGGCGATGTCGCGCAGCAGGCGCTGCTCCTCGTCCTTCAGGTTGGCCAACTGCTCGACCAACTGCTGTGGCACCTGGCGCCCGGCGCGCTCGGCGTCGGCGGCCTGGGCCTGCAGGTTGCCCTGCTGCGTCTTCAGCGACTGCAGGTTGCCCCGGGCCACGCTGCTCAGGCCATCCAGCTCGGACAGCTTGCGCTCGCGGGCGCGGTCGACGTCCTCGACGCTGGTGTACAGGCGCAGCAGCTGGGCATCGGAACTGGCCTGGGCGGCAGCGGCCTTGCGCTGCTGGATTTCCTCCGCGGTCGGCGCCGGCGGCACCACGCGGATCACCCGCCCCTGCTCGTTGAGCACTTCGTAGCCCTTGCCGATGTACTGCGACGGCACGCCCAGGCGGTCGATGACGGTCACACCCTTGTCGTTGACGTAGCGGTACATCTCGACGGCGCCGCCGGACGAGGGATTGCCGGCGGCATTCGCCGCCAGCGCCGGCCCGGCCAGCCCGAAGACCAGCCACCCCATCAATGCACCACGGCGAAAAGCACCCTGCTTGGCCATGCCGGACACCCTGTTCTGGTTAGATTCCGTACTGCGCGCGATAGGCCTCGACCGCCGGCAGGTGACGCTTGAGCTCGGCGTCGCCGGCCAGGTATTCGAGGACCTGCTCCAGGGACACGATGCTGACCACCGGCATGCCGAAGTCGCGCTCCACTTCCTGGATCGCCGACAGCTCGCCCTTGCCGCGCTCCTGGCGGTTCAGCGCGATCAGCGTGCCGGCGGCCTTGGCGCCCTGGGCCTCGATGATCTGCATGACCTCGCGGATCGCGGTGCCGGCGGTGATCACGTCGTCGACGATCAGCACCCGGCCGGCCAGCGGCGCGCCCACCAGAGTGCCGCCTTCGCCGTGGTCCTTGGCTTCCTTGCGGTTGAAGCACCAGGGCAGGTCGCGCCCGTGCTGCTCGGCCAGGGCCACCGCTGTAGCGGCCGCCAGGGGGATTCCTTTATAGGCCGGGCCGAACAGGACATCGAAATCGATGCCGCTGTCGACGACCGCGGCGGCGTAGAAGCGCCCCAGCTTGGCCAATGCCAGGCCACTGTTGAACAGGCCGGCATTGAAGAAATAGGGGCTGGTGCGCCCGGACTTGAGAGTGAATTCGCCGAAGCGCAGTACGCCGCGCTCGATGGCGAAACGGATGAAATCGCGTTGATATGCCTGCATGGGAGAGAACCGGCCGGTATGAATTTAGCTAAACCGTTTGAGCTCGGGTATCATACACACACGTGATTTTGGGGGCCATTTATGCGGATCATCAGTGTGAACGTGAATGGTATTCAGGCTGCAGCCGAGCGGGGATTGCTCAGCTGGTTGCAAGCCCAGAATGCCGACGTGATCTGCTTGCAGGATACCCGCGCCTCCGCTTTCGATCTGGACGACCCGTCCTACCAGCTGGACGGCTACTTCCTGTACGCCTGCGACGCCGAAGTGCCCAGCCAGGGTGGCGTCGCAATCTATAGTCGTCTGCAACCCAAGGCCGTCATAAGCGGGCTGGGTTTCGAGATGGCCGATCGTTACGGGCGCTACCTGCAAGCCGATTTCGATAAGGTGAGTATTGCCAGCATTCTTCTGCCGAGCGGGCAGGAGGGTGACGAGAACCTGAACCAGAAGTTCAAGTTCATGGAAGACTTCGCCGCCTACCTGAACAAGCAGCGCCGCAAGCGCCGCGAGTACATCTATTGTGGGTCGCTGTACCTGGCCCACAACAAGCTGGACGTGAAGAACTGGCGCGAATGCCAGCAGATGCCAGGCTTCCTCGCGCCCGAGCGCGGCTGGATGGACGAGGTGTTCGGCAACATGGGCTACGTCGATGCCCTGCGCGAGGTCAATCGCGAAGGCGACCAGTACAGCTGGTGGCCGGACAGCGAGCAGGCCGAGATGCTGAACCTGGGCTGGCGCTTCGACTACCAGATCCTCACCCCGGGTCTGCGCCGCTTCGTGCGCAGCGCCAAGCTGCCACGGCAGCCGCGCTTCTCGCGCCACGCGCCGCTGATCATCGACTACGACTGGACATTGAGCATCTGACGGCAGCCCGCGCCCTCCCGGCCGATCGCCGGCCTTGCCGGCGGGATCGCGGACAAAGTCCGCTCCTACGGGGATATGTTGTACCGCATGACCAAGGCGCCCGGCACGGCGGCGTATAACCGCGAACGGTTATACGCCCTACGGCCCTGGGTTCCCGCGTTCGCGGGAACCCAATAGACACGCTCCTACGCCACCCCACCCGCGCCATTCCCCTGTAGGCGCGCGCCCTGCGCGCGAATCGCGGGCAGGGCCCGCTCCTACAAAGAGCGCTTTCGCCTACTTCAACGGCCGCCAGGTGAACGGATAGCGGTAGTCACGACCCTCGTTGGCCTTGACCCCGGCGATCACGGTCAGCACCAGGGCGCCGGCGCAGACCAGCGCCAGCAGCAGGAAGCCGATCACCAGCAGGCAGAGGAAGAAGCTGACCAGCATCGCCAGGCTGACGGTGATCTGGAAGTTCAGCGCCTCCTTGCCCTGGCTGTCGACGAAGGGATCGGACTCGCGCTTGATCTGCCAGACGATCAGCGGGCCCAGCAGGTTGCCGAAGGGGAAGACCAGGCCGAGGAAGGCGGAGAAGTGGCAGAACATCGCCCACTGCCGGGCTTCCTGGCTCGGCCTCGTTTGCAGTTCGTCGTTCATCCCCGCCCCTCCCGCGTCAGTCGGCCAGCGCGGCGCGCTGCAGTTCGAACAGTTCCTGCATGCCCTGCTGCGCCAGCTCCAGCATGGCGTTCAGCTCGGCCGGCTTGAACGGCTCGCCCTCGGCGGTGCCCTGCACCTCGATGAAGCCGCCGGCGTCGGTCATCACCACGTTCAGGTCGGTCTCGGCGGCCGAGTCCTCCAGGTAATCCAGGTCAAGCACCGGCACGCCCTGGTAGATGCCCACGGAGACCGCGGCGACCATCTGCTTGAGCGGGTTGCCCTTGAGCGCGCCGCGCTTCTTCAGCACCGCCAGGGCGTCGATCAGCGCCACGGTGGCGCCGGTGATGGACGCGGTGCGGGTGCCGCCGTCGGCCTGGATCACGTCGCAGTCGATGTACAGGGTGTTCTCGCCCAGCTTGGTCAGGTCCAGCGCGGCGCGCAGCGAACGGCCGATCAGACGCTGGATTTCCAGGGTGCGGCCGCCCTGCTTGCCGCGGCTGGCCTCGCGCGCATTCCGCTCGCCGGTGGAGCGCGGCAGCATGCCGTACTCGGCGGTCAGCCAGCCCTGCCCCTGGCCCTTGAGGAAGCGCGGCACGCCGCTCTCGGCGCTCACGGTGCAGATCACCTTGGTGTCGCCGAACTCCACCAGAACCGAACCCTCGGCATGCTTGGTGTAGTGGCGGGTGATGCGGATCGGGCGCAACTGGTCGGCGGCGCGGCCACTGGGACGGTTCATCGAGACTTCCTATGCGAGATTGGATCGGATACTGGCCGCCATTATAGAGGCCCCGGCAGTCCGGCAACCACCGCCGGCGTGCGGCGGCCGGCCCCGCTGGGGTACAATTGCCGGTTCACGATGACATTTCATCGCTTTCAGCCGAATCACAGCGAGGTAGCCCCATGGTTCACAGCATGACCGCCTTCGCCCGCGTCGAACGGGCCGGGACCAATGGGACCCTGAGCTGGGAACTGCGCTCGGTGAACCACCGCTACCTGGAACCCAACCTGCGCCTGCCGGAAACCTTCCGCGACCTCGAAGGGCCGGTGCGCGAGGCGCTGCGCCAGGGCCTGTCGCGCGGCAAGGTGGAATGCACCCTGCGTTTCAACGAGGACACCGCCGGCAAGCCGCTGCAGGTCGACCGCGAGCGCGCCGCGCAGCTGGTGGCCGCCGCCGAGGGCGTGGCCGCGCTGATCAAGCAGCCGGCGCCGATCGACCCGCTGGCCGTGCTGGCCTGGCCGGGCGTGCTGGTGGGCGACGCCGCCGACCCGCAGGCGCTCAACGCCGAAGCCATGGCCGCCTTCAACCAGGCGCTGGACGAGCTCAAGGCCGGCCGTGCCCGCGAAGGCGCGGAACTGGCGCGGATCATCGACGAACGCCTGGGCGCCATGCAGGAAGAAGTGGCCAACCTGCGCGAACTGGTGCCGCAGATGCTCGGCAACCAGCGGCAGAAGATCCTCGACCGCTTCGCCGAACTGAAGCTGGAAGCCGACCCGCAGCGCCTGGAGCAGGAAATGGTCCTGCTGGCGCAGAAGAGCGACGTCGCCGAGGAACTCGACCGCCTGAGCACCCATGTCGCCGAGGTGCGCCGCGTGCTCAAGGCCGGTGGCGCCGCCGGCCGCCGCCTGGATTTCCTCATGCAGGAACTCAACCGCGAGGCCAACACACTCGGCTCCAAGGCCTTCGACCCGCGCTCGACCCAGGCCGCGGTGAACCTCAAGGTGCTCATCGAACAGATGCGCGAGCAGGTCCAGAATATCGAGTGAGCCGCACGCTCGCTTTCCACCCATAGCCCCAGGATTCAGTCATGTCCGGCACCCTCTACATCGTTTCCGCGCCTTCCGGCGCCGGCAAGACCAGCCTGGTGAAGTCGCTGCTCGAAGCCATGCCCAGCGTGCGCGTCTCGGTCTCCCACACCACCCGCGGCATGCGCCCGGGCGAGGTGGACGGGGTGAACTACCACTTCGTCGGCCGCGACACCTTCACCGCCATGCTCGAACGCGACGAATTCCTCGAGCACGCCGAAGTCTTCGGCAACCTCTACGGCACCTCGCAGCGCTGGGTGGAAAAGACCCTCGCCGAAGGCCTCGACCTGATCCTCGAGATCGACTGGCAGGGCGCCCAGCAGGTGCGCCGGCTGATGCCCCACGCGCAGTCGATCTTCATCCTGCCGCCGAGCCAGCACGCCCTGCGCCAGCGCCTGACCAACCGTGGCCAGGACAGCGACGAGGTGATCGAGCGGCGCATGCGCGAGGCAGTCAACGAAATGAGCCACTACGTCGAATACGATCATCTGGTGATCAACGACGATTTCGCCCATGCTCTGGAAGACCTCAAGTCGATCTTCCGTGCCCGCCAGCTGCGCCAGGACGCCCAGCAGAAGCGCCACGAGCGGTTGCTAGAGGAGTTGTTGCAGCCGTCGGCATAACAAACGGCCCTTCCATAAAGATTGGCGATTTTTTAGACTATTCAGTCCGCCCGGAAACCCGGGCTCCATTTTCCGCAACGAGGAACACCATGGCCCGCGTCACCGTCGAAGACTGCCTGGACAACGTCGATAACCGTTTCGAGCTGGTCATGCTCGCCACCAAGCGCGCGCGCCAGCTGGCCACCGGCGGCAAGGAGCCGAAGGTAGCCTGGGAAAACGACAAGCCCACCGTGGTCGCCCTGCGCGAGATCGCTTCCGGCCTGGTCGATGCTGAAGTCGTTCAGCAGGAGGACGTGGTTGAAGAAGAACCGCTGTTCGCCGCCTTCGAAGACGAGGCCAACAACGAGGCCCTGTAATTCGATGACCGGCCGACGACCACAGGCGCCGTCCACTCGGCAGGGGGTGATGCCTTGCCGAGCATAGACGCCTTCGCCGACCGGCTCTCGAGCTATCTCGGTCCGGACCAGGTCAACC
Source organism: Pseudomonas sp. R3.Fl (assembly GCF_023516765.1). Taxonomy (NCBI): domain Bacteria; kingdom Pseudomonadati; phylum Pseudomonadota; class Gammaproteobacteria; order Pseudomonadales; family Pseudomonadaceae; genus Pseudomonas; species Pseudomonas sp. R3.Fl. The sequence continues at coordinate 3,863,338 of NZ_JAMGSO010000001.1, read as the reverse complement.
TGGTCCGCCGTGCCTACTACTACGCCGAGCAGGCCCACGACGGGCAGCGCCGCCGCAGCGGCGAGGCCTACGTCACCCATCCGCTCGCCGTCGCCAACATCCTCGCCGACATGCACATGGACCATCAGAGCCTGATGGCGGCCATGCTGCACGACGTGATCGAGGACACCGGCATCGCCAAGGAAGCGCTCACCGCGCAGTTCGGCGAAACCGTCTCGGAATTGGTGGACGGGGTCAGCAAGCTGACCCAGATGAACTTCGAGTCCAAGGCCGAGGCCCAGGCCGAGAACTTCCAGAAGATGGCCATGGCCATGGCCCGCGACATCCGCGTGATCCTGGTCAAGCTGGCCGACCGCCTGCACAACATGCGCACCCTGGAAGTGCTGTCCGGCGAGAAGCGCCGGCGCATCGCCAAGGAAACCCTGGAAATCTACGCACCCATCGCCAACCGCCTGGGCATGCACAGCATGCGCGTGGAATTCGAGGACCTGGGCTTCAAGGCCATGCACCCGATGCGCTCCGAGCGCATCCGCCAGGCGGTGAAGAAGGCCCGCGGCAACCGTCGCGAGATCGTCGGCAAGATCCAGGAATCGCTGGTCAACTGCCTCGCCCGCGAGGGCATGGAAGGCCAGGTGCTGGGCCGCGAGAAGCACCTGTTCAGCATCTACAAGAAGATGCGCGGCAAGCGCAAGGCGTTCAACGAGATCATGGACGTCTACGCCTTCCGCATCATCGTCGACAAGGTCGACACCTGCTACCGCGTGCTCGGCGCCGTGCACAACCTGTACAAGCCGTTCCCCGGTCGCTTCAAGGACTACATCGCGATTCCCAAGGCCAACGGCTACCAGTCGCTGCACACCACCCTGTTCGGCATGCACGGCGTGCCCATCGAGATCCAGATCCGCACCCGCGAGATGGAAGAGATGGCCAACCACGGCATCGCTGCGCACTGGCTGTACAAGTCCAACGAGGACGAGGTGCAGAAAGGCACCCACGCCCGCGCCCGCCAGTGGGTCAAGGGCATCCTCGAACTGCAGCAGCGCGCCGGCAACTCGCTGGAATTCATCGAGAACGTGAAGATCGACCTGTTCCCGGACGAGGTCTACATCTTCACGCCCAAGGGCCGCATCATGGAGCTGCCCAAGGGCTCCACGGCAGTCGACTTCGCCTACGCGGTGCACACCGACGTGGGCAACAGCTGCATCGCCTGCCGCATCAACCGCCGCCTGGCGCCGCTGTCCGAACCGCTGCAGAGCGGCCAGACGGTGGAGATCGTCACCGCGCCGGGCACCCGGCCGAACCCGGCCTGGCTCAACTTCGTTGTCACCGGCAAGGCGCGCACGCACATCCGCCACGCCCTCAAGCAGCAGCGCCGCTCCGAGTCCATCAGCCTTGGCGAGCGCCTGCTGAACAAGACCCTCGCCGGCTTCGACAGCCACCTGGAGAAGATCCCCGCCGAACGCATCCAGGGCGTGCTCAACGAGTACCGCATGGAAGTCTTCGAGGACCTGCTCGAAGAAATCGGCCTGGGCAACCGCATGGCCTACGTGGTCGCCCGCCGCCTGCTCTCCAGCGAAGGCGACGCCGCCGCCACCAACGCCGAAGGGCCGCTGGCGATCCGCGGCACCGAGGGCCTGGTGCTGAGCTATGCCAAGTGCTGCACGCCGATCCCCGGCGACCCCATCGTCGGCCACCTGTCGGCCGGCAAGGGCATGGTGGTGCACCTGGAAAGCTGCAGGAACATCAGCGAAATCCGCAACAACCCGGAAAAATGCATCCAGCTCAGCTGGGCCAAGGATGTCACCGGCGAGTTCAACGTCGAGCTGCGCGTCGAGCTGGAACACCAGCGCGGCCTGATCGCCCTGCTGGCGACCAGCGTCAACGCCGCCGACGGCAACATCGAGAAGATCAGCATGGACGAGCGCGACGGTCGCGTCAGCGTGGTCCAATTGGTGGTCAGCGTGCACGACCGCGTGCACCTGGCCCGCGTCATCAAGAAGCTGCGCGCGCTCAAGGGGGTGGTCCGGATCACCCGCGTGCGCAGCTGATCCCACCCCTCGCAAGGAGTCGACATGACCAAGACCGTTATCCACACCGACAAGGCCCCCGCGGCCATCGGCACCTACTCCCAGGCGATCAAGGCCGGCAACACCGTCTACGTCTCCGGGCAGATCCCGCTGAACCCGCAGACCATGGAACTGGTCGAGGGCTTCGAGGAGCAGGTCGTCCAGGTGTTCGAGAACCTCAAGGCGGTGATCGAGGCTTCCGGCGGCTACCTGCACGACGTGGCCAAGCTGAACATCTTCCTCACCGACCTGTCGCACTTCGCCAAGGTCAACGAGATCATGGGCCGCTACTTCACCCAGCCCTACCCGGCGCGCGCCGCCATCGGCGTGGCCGCCCTGCCCAAGGGCGCCCAGGTCGAGATGGACGCCATCGTCGTCCTGGAGTAATCCTCTCCTCCCGAACGGGGCCCTCGCGGCCCCGTTCGTTTTTCCCCCGTTCGTCCGCAAGGAGCACCCGCATGCGTCGCGCCCTCGTCCTGAGCGCCCTGCTTGGCCTGCTGACCGGCTGCGCCGGCACCCCCGATCCGTCCGGCACCTGGATCAACCAGGCCGCCATCGACGCCGCCAGCAAGAGCGGCAAGCTGCGCGAGGCGCTACTGGCCTACGGGCCCAACCTGGAATGGCGGCTCGACACCAAGAGCCAGCAGGCGACCTACAGCAACGGCTTCGAACAGGGTGAAGGCCAGCTGAGCCAGGACCCGGCGGACAAGAAGCACTGGCAGGTGGCCTTCTACGGCAGCAAGCAGGAAGAGCTGGCGGTGGATGGCAAGCAACTGGTGCAGGTGGGCAGCGAGAACTGGCCGGAGCAGCGCTTCGCCCGTCCCGAACAGCAGGGCCCGGCGCCCATCGGCGCCAGCTTCCAGCGCGCCCTGTACGGCAGCTTCCTCAAGGGCACCTGGGTGATCCAGGAAGGCCCGGGCCAGGGCAGCAAGGTGACCTTCCAGGCCGACGGCCGCGTGGAGGGCATGCCCAGCGCCGACCGCTACGCCCTGTGCCTGGCCGGCGACTGCGCGGCCATGAGCGGCGACAGCGACAGCATCTGGCTGCAACAGGGCCGCCAGGGTCGCGAATACCTGTTCCAGCGCGAGGACGACAAGCTGGAACTCTTCGAAGCGGTGAACCGCGCCCAGGCCGACGAGATGCCCGAATACGCCCCGGGCAAGCGCGTCTGGCTGCTGGAACGCGACTGAGCCGCCGGCGCCGCCCCGCGCGGCGCCTTCAGCGCACGCCCAGCCAGAGCAACCAGCCGCCCAGCGCCAGCAGCAGGGCGCCGCAGGTACGATCCAGCGCGCGCACCCGGCGTTGTAGCCAGCCGCGCCAGCGCCGCCGATCGAGCAGGCGCACCAGGGCCAGGTCCCAGAACAGCACCACCGCGCCCATCCACAGCACGCAGGCGCCGAGCGCCCAACCCGGCAGGTGGAAGGGCCCGAGCACGCCGAACAGCCCGGTATAGAAGATCGGCAGCTTGGGATTCAGGCTGCTGGCCAGGAAGCCTTCGCGCAGGCCGTGGAAGAAACCTCCCGCGCGCTGCCCGACGGTTTCGCCGGGAATCTCCAGCTCGCGCCGCGCCAGCACGGCCTGGGCGCCGAGCCAGACGAAGTAGGCCCCGCCCAGCAGTTGCACTACCCGCAGGCCGTGGTTCGCCAGGTCGGGCAGCTGGCCGAGGACCAGCAGCACCAGCCCCATGCTCGCCAAGTTGGCCAGGGCGATACCGCTGGCGCAGCCATCGGCGTGGCGGCGACCACGCAGCAAGGCGGCGCGGATCAGCAGGAAGAAGTCCGGCCCCGGCGACAGCAGGGCGGCGAAATGGGTGCTGGCGACCAGCGCGAAAGCGGCGAACATGGCGTTCTCCCGGAAGTGGCGGGAGGCCAGTCTGGCCAGGTGGCGCGGCGGCGGTCTTGTAGGAAACTCAGGTGCGCGTGGCGCTGCGGAAACGCCCCGGGGTCACGCCGGTGAAGCGGCGGAAGGTGCCGGAGAAATGCGCCTGGTCGCAGAAGCCCAGCTCCAACGCCGCCTCGATGGGCGTGGCGCCCTCCACCAGCAGGCGCTTGGCCTCGCGCACCCGGCGCTGCAGCAGGTAGGTGTGCGGCGGCACGCCGTAGGCGCGGCGGAAGCTCTCGATCAGGTGACGCGGGTGGCGCTGCACCAGGGCGGCCAGTTGCTCCAGGCTCACCGCCTCGCGGTAATGGCTTTCCAGGTAGTCGCACAGCCGCGCGGTGACGCCGCCGTCGCGGCTCGCCGAAGCCGCCGGGCGCATGCCGCCGTGGCGCACGAAGACCAGTTCCAGCAATGCCAGCAGCTCGCTTTCCAGGCCCAGCGCATCGTTGCGCTCGAACTCGCCGGCCACCCGCGCCAGGGCTTGCGCGACCAAGCCATCGTCGCCTGGGTTCAATTCCTGGAAGCCGCGCGGCAACTGCTTGCGGCCCAGCAACGGCAGCAACCGCGACTCCTCGATGTAGAGCATGCGGTAGACCAGCCGCTCGCTCTCGGCGTTGCCGGTGTGCGGCTCCTCCGGGTTCATCAGCGACAGGGTGCCGGCCGGCAGCACGTGGCGGGCGCCGCGACACTGGTAGCCGCCGGCGCCGTGGAGGATGGCGCCGATGGCGAAGGCGTCATGGCTGTGGCGGCCGAACGGCTGGCCGGAGAAGTCCGCGTGGAACAGCTCCACCCCGGGCAGCCAGGGGCGCGCCAGCAGCCGGTTGGCGTCCACCTCAGTCCTCGCGCCCGGCGAGGATGGCGGCGTAGCCCTCGCGGTAGCTGGGGTAGCGCGGCACCCAGCCCAGCGCCCTGGCGCGGGCGTTGCTGCAGCGCTTGCTGCCGGCGCGGCGCACGCTCTGCTCGTCCGCCCAGTGGCTGACGCCCATGAGCCCCCGCAGGTAGCCCACCACCTCGGCCAGCGGCGCCGGCGCGTCGTCCACGCCGATATAGCAGTCTTCCAGCGGCTTGCCCTCGGCATCGGCGCGCAGCAGGCAGGCCAGCAGCCCGGCGGCGTCCTCGGCGTGGATGCGGTTGGCGTACAGCGGCGGCTCGACGGCCACCCGGTAGCCTTCGCGCACCTGCTTGAGCAGCCACTCGCGGCCGGGGCCGTAGATGCCGGTCAGGCGCACCACGCTGGCGGGGATGCCGCTGTCCAGCGCCACGCGCTCGGCATCGAGCATGATCCGCCCGGAATACTGCCGGGCCTCGGCGGGCGAGGTCTCGTCGATCCACTCGCCGTTCGCCTGGGCGTAGACGCCACTGCTGGAGACGAACAGCACACGCTTGGGCCGCTGCCCGCGCTGCTGCAGCCAGCCGAGGCAGTGGCGCAGGCCCTCGACGTAGGCGGCGCGGTAGCCGGCCTCGTCGTGCTGGGTCGCGGCGGCGGCGTACACCAGGTAGTCCAGTTCACCCTCGGGCCAGGCCGGCGGGCACTCGGCTCTGCCCAGGTCGCCGGCCACCGGCAGGATGCCCGCGGGCAGCGCGGCGGTATCACGGCGCAGCCCATACACGCGCCAACCTTCAGCGGCCAACTGGCGGCCGAGGCGGCTGCCGACGTCGCCGCAACCGGCGATCAGAACATTCGCAGGCATCTTCGCCTCCTAAAGACAGGGCCCCGGAGTTTAGCGCGGTTGGTTCGCAACCGCGCAGCCGCTATGCTTGGCCCAACTCAACGGATTAGTCGCCATGACCCTCACCGAACTGCGCTACATCGTCACGCTCGCCCAGGAGCAGCATTTCGGCCGCGCCGCCGAGCGCTGCCACGTCAGCCAGCCGACCCTGTCGGTCGGCGTGAAGAAGCTGGAGGACGAGCTCGGCGTGCTGATCTTCGAGCGCAGCAAGAGCGCGGTGCGCCTGACCCCGGTGGGCGAAGGCATCGTGGCCCAGGCGCAGAAGGTGCTGGAGCAGGCCCAGGGCATCCGCGAGCTGGCCCAGGCCGGCAAGAACCAGCTGACCTCGCCGCTGAAGGTCGGCGCCATCTACACCATCGGCCCCTACCTGTTCCCGCACCTGATTCCGCAGTTGCACCGGGTGGCGCCGCAGATGCCGCTGTACATCGAAGAGAACTTCACCCACATCCTGCGCGACAAGCTGCGCACCGGCGAGCTGGACGCGATCATCATCGCCCTGCCGTTCCAGGAGGCCGACGTCCTCACCCTGCCGCTGTTCGACGAGCCCTTCTACGTGCTGATGCCGGCCGACCACCCGTGGACCGCCCGGCAGACCATCGACGCCGAGATGCTCAACGACAAGAGCCTGCTGCTGCTCGGCGAGGGCCACTGCTTCCGCGACCAGGTGCTGGAAGCCTGCCCGACCACCCGCAGGGGCGAGGAAAACCGCCACACCACCGTGGAATCCAGCTCGCTGGAGACCATCCGCCACATGGTCGCCTCCGGCCTGGGCGTGTCGGTGCTGCCGTTCTCGGCGGTGGACAGCCACCACTACGCTCCCGGGGTGATCGAGATCCGCCCGTTCACCCCGCCGGCGCCGCTGCGCACCGTGGCCATCGCCTGGCGCGCCAGCTTCCCGCGGCCGCGCGCCATCGAGGTGCTGGCCGACTCCATCCGCCTGTGCTCGGTGGCCCGGCCGACCGCCAAGGGCGACGCCCAACCGGCATGACCGAGCTGGCCAACGTCCCGGTCACGACGCTCAAGGGCGTCGGCGCCGCGCTGGAGGAAAAGCTGGCGCGGGTGGGCCTGGAAAACCTCCAGGACATCCTCTTCCACCTGCCGCTGCGCTACCAGGACCGCACCCGCGTCACCCCCATAGGCGCGCTGCGCCCGGGCCAGGACGCGGTGGTCGAGGGCGTGGTCTCCGGCGCCGACGTGGTCATGGGCAAGCGCCGCAGCCTGCTGGTGCGCCTGCAGGACGGCAGCGGCACCCTGAGCCTGCGCTTCTACCACTTCAGCCAGGCGCAGAAGGAAGGCCTCAAGCGCGGCACCCACCTGCGCTGCTACGGCGAGGCCCGCCCCGGCGCCTCGGGCCTTGAGATCTACCACCCCGAGTACCGCGCGCTGAACGACGCTGCGCCGGCCCCGGTGGAACAGACTCTGACGCCCATCTACCCGACCACCGAAGGCCTCACCCAGCAGCGCCTGCGCACCCTCAGCCAGCAGGCCCTGGCGCGCCTGGGGCCAAACAGCCTGCCCGACTGGCTGCCCGAGGAACTGGCCCGCGACTACCGCCTGGCGCCCCTCGACGAAGCCATCCGCTACCTGCACCGGCCGCCGCCGGACGCCAACCTCGAGGAACTCGCCGAGGGCCGCCACTGGGCCCAGCACCGCCTGGCCTTCGAGGAACTGCTGACGCACCAGCTGTCGCTGCAGCGCCTGCGCGAGAGCCTGCGCGCCCAGCACGCGCCCGAACTGCCGCCGGCGAAGAAACTGCCGCAGCGCTTCCTGGCCAACCTCGGCTTCGCCCCCACCGGCGCGCAGCAGCGCGTGGGCGCGGAGATCGCCTACGACCTGGCGCAGCCCGAACCCATGCTGCGCCTGGTGCAGGGCGACGTCGGCGCCGGCAAGACAGTGGTCGCCGCCCTGGCCGCGCTGCAGGCCCTGGAGGCCGGCTACCAGGTGGCGCTGATGGCGCCCACGGAAATCCTCGCCGAACAGCACTACCTCAACTTCAGCAAATGGATGCAGCCGCTGGGCATCGAAGTCGCCTGGCTGGCCGGCAAGCTCAAGGGCAAGGCACGCGCCGCCGCGCTGGAGCAGATCGCCGCCGGCGTGCCCATGGTGGTCGGCACCCACGCGCTGTTCCAGGACGAGGTGAAGTTCAAGCGCCTGGCCCTGGTGATCATCGACGAGCAGCACCGCTTCGGCGTGCAGCAACGCCTGGCCCTGCGCCAGAAGGGCATCGACGGCCGGCTCTGCCCGCACCAGTTGATCATGACCGCCACGCCCATCCCGCGGACCCTGGCGATGAGCGCCTACGCCGACCTGGACACCTCGATCCTCGACGAGCTGCCGCCCGGGCGTACCCCGGTGAACACCGTGCTGGTCGCCGACAGCCGGCGCATCGAAGTGATCGAGCGCGTCCGCGCCGCCTGCCGCGAAGGCCGCCAGGCCTACTGGGTGTGCACGCTGATCGAAGAGTCCGAGGAACTCACCTGCCAGGCTGCCGAGACCACCTACGAGGAGCTCGCCTCGGCCCTGGGCGAATTGCGCGTGGGCCTGATCCACGGGCGCATGAAGCCGGCGGAGAAGGCCACGGTGATGGAGGCCTTCAAGGAAGGCCTGCTGCAACTGCTGGTGGCGACCACGGTGATCGAGGTCGGCGTCGACGTGCCCAACGCCAGCCTGATGATCATCGAGAACCCCGAGCGCCTCGGCCTGGCCCAGCTGCACCAGCTGCGCGGGCGCGTCGGCCGCGGCAGCGCGGCGAGCCACTGCGTGCTGCTCTACCACCCGCCGCTGTCGCAGATCGGCCGCGAGCGCCTGGCGATCATGCGCGAGACCTGCGACGGCTTCGTCATCGCCGAGCGCGACCTGGAGCTGCGCGGTCCCGGCGAGATGCTCGGGACGCGGCAGACCGGTCTGCTACAGTTCAAGGTCGCGGACCTGATGCGCGACGCCGACCTGCTGCCGGCGGTGCGCGACGCCGCCCAGGCTCTGCTGGCGCGCTGGCCGCAGCACGTCGGCCCGCTGCTGGAGCGTTGGCTCCGACATGGCCAGCAATACGGCCAAGTGTGACCTGCTTCAATTTCACCGGTCGGATGACTGGCCAGTCACGAATAGCCGCTGGGTATACTCCCGGCTGCAGTTGCTAACCGGATCACAAAGCCCATGAGCGAAGCCGCACTCGCCGAAGCCCTCCCCGCCCCGTCGGTCATTCTCCAGCTGCTCGGCCGCCTCGGCGTGCCCTGCCGCGAACTGCCCGACGACGACCAACTGCCCAGCGCCCGCCGCGTGCAGGCGAGCCTGCTGGAAGACTCGGTGGGCACCCTGCTGGTGCTCTTCCCGCAGAACCAGCTGCTGGACCTCAACCGCCTGACCGAGCTGACCGGGCGCAAGCTGCTGGCGATCAAGCCGGAGCGCCTGGAGCGCATGCTCGGCAAGCACCAGCTCAGCCGCCTGCCGGCGCTGCCGCCGCTGACCAGCTCGCCCTGCCTGTACGACGAGCGCCTGCTGCAGGAGCCGCAGCTGCTGATCGAATCCGGCAACCCCGGCACCCTGCTGGAGATCGCTACCGGCGACTTCCGCCAGGTGCTGGAGAAGGCCAGCGCGGCGCGCTTCGGCGTGCCCCTGGAGCAGATCCGGCCGAACCTCGACCGCCCCAACGACGACCGCGCCGAGATCACCCAGGCGGTGCAGGCCTTCACCGCGCGGCGCATCCAGCAACGCCTGGAAGAGACCATCGAGATTCCGCCGCTGCCCAAGACCGCGCAGAAGATCATCAAGCTGCGGGTGGACCCCAACGCCACCGTGGACGACATCACCGGCGTGGTCGAGACCGACCCGGCGCTGGCCGCCCAGGTGGTCAGCTGGGCCGCCTCGCCCTACTACGCCGCGCCCGGCAAGATCCGCTCGGTGGAAGACGCCATCGTCCGCGTGCTGGGCTTCGACCTGGTGATCAACCTGGCCCTCGGCCTGGCCCTGGGCAAGACCTTGAGCCTGCCCAAGGACCAGCCGCAGCACGCCACGCCCTACTGGCAGCAGGCGATCTACACCGCCGCGGTGATCGAGGGCCTGACCCGCGCCGTGCCCCGCGCCGAGCGTCCGGAAGCCGGCCTGACCTACCTCGGCGGGCTGCTGCACAGCATCGGCTACCTGGTCCTGGCGCACATCTTCCCGCCGCACTTCTCGCTGATCTGCCGCCACCTGGAGGTCAACCCGCACGTGCCGCACAACCTCATCGAGCAGCACCTGCTGGGCATCACCCGCGAGCAGATCGGCGCCTGGCTGATGCGCGCCTGGGACATGCCGGAAGAGATCTACACCGCGCTGCGCTTCCAGCACGACCCGGACTACGCCGGCCCCAACGCTGCCTACGCCAACCTGGTGTGCCTGGCCACCCGCCTGCTGCGCCAGAACGGCATCGGCAGCGGCCCGCAACAGGGCGTGCCGCAAGCCCTGCTCGACCGCCTGGACATCCCCCGGGAAAGGGCCGAAGACGCGGTGCACAAGGTGCTGGACGCCGAGGCCGTGCTGCGCGAGCTGGCTTCGCAGATGAACAGCCCGCACTGATCTGGCTGCGGACAGACCTGTAGGAGCGCGCCCTGCGCGCGAAATCGCGGGCAGGGCCCACTCCTACAGGAGAATGCCGCGGGTGGCGCAGCGTAGGAGCGGATCTCATCCACGAATCGCGCCGATATGTCCGGCTATCGCGGACAAGGTCCGCTCCTACAGGGGGAATGCCGCGCCTCGCGGTGAACCGTAGGAGTAGGAGCGAGCTTGCTCGCGAATAAACCCCGCTGCGGAATCCGTTCGCGAGCAAGCTCGCTCCTACAAGACCACACACTCCCCGTCTTAGATGACTCCGCCCGCGATTTCGCGCGCAGGGCGCGTTCCTATATGGGGACGATGTGGGTGGCGCAGCGTAGGAGCGGATCTCATCCGCGAATCGCGCCGATATGTCCGGCTATCGCGGACAAGGTCCGCTCCTACAGGGGGAATGCCGTGCATCCCAGCGAACTGTAGGAGCGCGCCCTGCGCGCGAAATCGCGGGCAGGGCCCGCTCCTACGGGGGAATGGCGTGGGTGGCGCAGCGTAGGAGCGGATCTCATCCGCGAGTCGCGCCGATATGTCCGGCTATCGCGGACAAGGTCCGCTCCTACAGGGGGAATGCCGTGCCTCGCGGGACAAGGGCCGCCTCAGGCCGCTTCCTTCTCCACCGCCTTGGCCGCGGCCTTCTTCTTCGGCTTGAGGTACTTCACCAGGCCCTGGAACCAGATCACCAGCGCCGGGTTGCCCTGGATCTGGATGTCCTTGTTCTGGATGCCCTGCATGAAGGCCAGTTGCGGGTTCTTCGAGGTCAGGGTGGCGAAGCCGTAGGCGCTGTCGCGGAAGCCGATGGCGAAGGCCGGCTGCGGGTGCACGCCGCGGCGGGCGCTGACGCGTTGGTCGCGGACGATGTAGTGGCGGGCGACCTTGCCGTCCAGGCTGTGCAGCTGGAACACCAGGTCCTTGCCTTCGAGCTGCTGGCGGAAGGCCGGGTTATCGCGCGAGGACTTGGCCATCATACGGCCGAGGAACCACAACAGAAGACGGAATTTCATGCACAGACCTCGGCGTTCGGGACAAATGACTGCGCATTGTAGCGATTCGCCGAAAGGACTACATCCGTACTTTCGAAGGGAAATGTAACTGCGGGGGTAGCCCGGAGCCGCTCTGGCTCCGGGGCTGGGAACAGCCTTAGTTGACGGCGTCCTTCAGGGCCTTGCCCGGCTTGAAGGCAACGGTGTTGCTGGCCTTGATCTTCACCGGCTGGCCGGTCTGCGGGTTCTTGCCGGTGCGGGCGCCACGGTGGCGCTGGATGAAGGTGCCGAAACCAACGAGGGTGACACTGTCTTTGCGGTTCAGCGCGCCGGTGATCTCATCCAGCAGCGCGTTCAGCACCTTGTTGGCTTGTTCTTTGGTGAGGTCGGCCTTCTCGGCGATCGCGGCGGCGAGTTCTGGTTTACGCATAGATGCCTCTTTGACGGTTTGTTGTTTTTGTGTCCGTGCTGTCTTCCCAACAGCGCCTAAGGCACCGCGGCCCAGGCCCTACAGGCTCTAGGCTGCGGCAGACGGGGGGAGGATGGCACGCCGCAGGCTGGTACGCCAGTATCGTCTGACAATTTGCGGATACATTCCCACGACGAAAACGCCATAAAGGATGCCTTTCAGGCCAGAAGTGCCGGCAACTCCTTGTTCAGCGAGAGTTTTTCACTGACCGCCGCGCCGGTCAGGGCGTAGCCGAGCAAGCGACCGGCGGTATCCCGGCACAGCACCTTGAGGTCCGCGCCAGAGCCTTCCACGAGCCATTGGCCATCGCTGCCGCGGGGCGGCGGCGAGACCACCAGCGGGCACACCGGAGTCTTCACCGTGACCGGCATGGGGCCGTAGGACACCGCTGTCGGCTTGCCCGCCAGTGTCTGGGCCAGGGCGCGGGCGCAGCTCATCAGCGGCATCACGTAGAGCAGGTTGAGGCCGTCGACCTCGGCGCAATCGCCCAGGGCGTAGATGTTGGCGTGGGAGGTGCGCAGCTCGCGGTTCACCACCACGCCGCGGTTGACCTCCAGGCCCGACTCGGTGGCCAGGTCGATGCGCGGGCGCAGGCCGACGGCCGAGACCACCAGGTCGCAGGGGATCACCTGGCCATCCGACAGGTGCGCTTCCAGGCTCTCGCCGGCGCGCTCCAGGCGGTTGAGCACCGGGCCCAGGTGGAAGCGCACGCCCAGGCCTTCCAGGCCGGCCTGCACGGCCGCCGCGGCGGCGGGGTGCAGCAGGCCGGGCATGACCTGCTCGCAGGGAGCGACCACGTCGATCTGGTAGCCGCCGGCGGACAGGTCGTTGGCGAACTCGCAGCCGATCAGGCCGGCGCCCAGCAGTAGCACGCGGCGCTTGCCGGCGGCGGCGGCGCGGAAGCGCGCGTAGTCCTCCAGGTCGTTGATCGGGAAGATGGCGTCCAGGGCGTCGCCCTGCACCGGCACGCGGATCGTCTCGGCGCCCCAGGCCAGCACCAGGTCGCGGTACTCGACCTGCTCCTCGCCGATCCAGATGCGCTTGTGCCCCGGGTCGATGCCGGTAACGCGGGTGTGGGTGAGGATGCGCGCCTTCAGTTGCTCGGCCATGGCGCCCGGCTCGGCCATGGCCAGGCCGTCGGCGTCCTTGTCCTTGGAGAAGCCGGTGGAGAGCATCGGCTTGGAATAGGAGCGGCCGTCGTCGGCGGTGATCAGCAGCAGCGGGCTTTCCGCGTCCAGCTTGCGCCATTCGCGCGCCAGGTTGTAGCCGGCCAGGCCGGTGCCGATGATCACCAGCGGTGCGTTCTCGCTCATTGGATTCTCCACATCGAACGGGACCGAGCGGCTTGGCCGGCTCGGTGGAATTCAGGGTTTCGCGGGGCCTGTCAGGCGATTTCGATCATTTCGAAGTCGATCTTGCCCACGCCGCAGTCGGGGCAGACCCAGTCGGCGGGAATGTCTTCCCAGCGGGTACCGGGGGCGATGCCCTCCTCGGGCAGGCCGAGGGCCTCGTCGTAGATGAAGCCACAGACCACGCATTGCCACTTGCGCATCGTCGAACCTCCTGCGGGTTGCCAGGGCAACCTAGCGCACTTTTCCGCCCCCCGCCAAGGGCAGGGTTGCCGGCGCCCGGCGGCAGCCCGGCCAAGCGCGCGAAGCGCTCAAGCACGGGGCCGGACACGAAAACGGCGGCCATCGGCCGCCGCTCGCAGGGATGCCGGGACGGCTCAGCCGATTTCGATCATCTCGAAGTCCAGCTTGCCGACGCCGCAGTCCGGGCACAGCCAGTCCTCGGGCACGTCTTCCCAGCGGGTGCCCGCTGCGATGCCTTCTTCCGGCCAGCCTTGGGATTCGTCATAGATGAGTCCGCAGACTACGCATTGCCACTTTTTCATTGTCTACCCCTCGGGCGGGTTACCACGGTTGCGGCCGCACGCTAACGCAATTCCCGGCGTGCGCCAAGACGCCATCGGGCGGTTGGGCGGGCGTTGGGGGCCAACCAAAGGTGGGTGGTGCGTGGGTGGGGGGGTTGGCTTTTCGTAGGAGCGAGCTTGCTCGCGAACGGAGTTTTGCCGGCGGGGATCGGTGCGCGTCCTGAAGAGCCCCTCTCCCCAGCCCTCTCCCTGAAGGGAGAGGGGGCTTGTCCGTGCCGAGAAAGGATTTGGTATTAGCCGGGTACCCGGTACAAGCCGGCTAACACCGAAACATCAGCGCACTCCGAACGGTCCCCTCTCCCTTCAGGGAGAGGGTTAGGGAGAGGGAGCGGAGTCACAGCAGGACACCGAAGCCTCAGGTGAGCACCGTTCGCGAGCAAGCTCGCTCCTACAGAGGCGAACTCAGTGCTGCGCCTTGTACCGCAAGCGCCAGGCATGCAGCAGCGGCTCGGTATAGCCACTGGGCTGCTCGCGCCCCTTGAACACCAGGTCACTGGCCGCCTGGAAGGCCGCCGAACCCTGGTAGTCCGCAGCCATCGGGCGGTAGGCCGGATCACCCGCGTTCTGCTGGTCGACCACCTTGGCCATGCGCTCCAGGGTCTCGCGCACCTGGGCCTCGCCGACCACGCCGTGGTGCAGCCAGTTGGCGATGTGCTGGCTGGAGATGCGCAGCGTTGCGCGGTCCTCCATCAGGCCGACGTCATGGATGTCCGGCACCTTGGAGCAGCCGACGCCCTGTTCGACCCAGCGCACCACGTAGCCGAGGATGCCCTGGCAGTTGTTGTCCAGCTCTTCCTGGCGCGCTTCGGCGCTCCAGTCGGCGGACGCGGCCACTGGAATTGTCAGCAGGTCGTCGAGCAGTTCGTCGCGCACGCTGGCCAGGTCGACCTTCTGCAGCTCGCCCTGTACCGCCTGCACGTCCACCTGGTGGTAGTGCAGCGCGTGCAGGGTGGCGGCGGTGGGCGACGGCACCCAGGCGGTGGTGGCGCCGGATTTCGGGTGGCCGATCTTCTGTTCCAGCATGGCCGCCATCAGGTCCGGCATGGCCCACATGCCCTTGCCGATCTGCGCCCGGCCGCGCAGGCCGCAGGCCAGGCCGACCAGCACGTTGTTGCGCTCGTAGGCGGCGATCCACTTCGTGCCCTTCATGTCGCCCTTGCGCAGCATCGGGCCGGCCTCCATCGCGCTGTGCATTTCGTCGCCGGTGCGGTCGAGGAAGCCGGTGTTGATGAACACCACCCGCGCCGCGGCGGCGCCGATGCAGGCCTGGAGGTTGACGCTGGTGCGCCGCTCCTCGTCCATGATGCCCATCTTCAGGGTATGGCGCGGCAGGCCGAGGACTTCCTCGACGCGGCCGAACAGTTCGTCGGCGAAGGCCACTTCGGCGGGGCCGTGCATCTTCGGCTTGACGATGTAGACGCTGCCGGTGCGCGAGTTGCCCTTGCGTTGCAGGTCGTGGATCGCCACCAGGCCGGTGAGCACCGCGTCCATGATCCCTTCGGGGATTTCCGCGCCGCTCTCGTCGAGGATCGCCGGGGTGGTCATCAGGTGGCCGACGTTGCGGATGAACAGCAGCGAGCGGCCGTGCAGGGTCAGGCTGGAGCCGTCGGCGGCGGTGTACTGGCGGTCCGCGCTCATGCGCCGAACGAAGCTCTGGCCACCCTTCTCCACCGCTTCGCTGAGGTCGCCCTTCATCAGGCCGAGCAGGTTGCGGTAGACCAGGGTCTTGTCCTCGGCATCCACCGCAGCTACCGAATCCTCGCAGTCGAGGATGGTGCTCAGCGCGGCCTCGACCAGCACGTCCTTCACCCCGGCGGCGTCGGTCTGGCCGATGGGGCTGGTGGGGTCGATCTGGATCTCGAAGTGCAGGCCGTTGTTCTTCAGCAGCACGGCCTTGGGCGACAGCAGCTCACCCTGGTAGCCGACGAATTTCGCCGGCTCGGCCAGGCCGGTGACGCTGTCGTCCTCCAGGGTCACGCGCAGCTGGCCCTGCTCGATGCGGTAGGCGCTGGCGTCGGCGTGGCTGCCCTGGGCCAGCGGCGCGGCCTGGTCGAGGAAGGCGCGGGCGAAGGCGATGACCTTCTCGCCGCGGCGCGGGTTGTAGCCCTTGCCCTTCTCGGCGCCGTCGTCCTCGCTGATGGCGTCGGTGCCGTAGAGCGCGTCGTACAGCGAGCCCCAGCGGGCGTTGGCGGCGTTCAGCGCGTAGCGGGCGTTCATCACCGGCACCACCAACTGCGGGCCGGCCTGCTGGGTGATCTCGCTGTCGACGTTGGCGGTCGTGGCCTGCACCGAGGCAGGCGCCGGCAGCAGGTAGCCGATGGATTCGAGGAAGGCGCGGTAGGCCGGCATGTCCTGGATCGGGCCCGGGTGGGCGCGGTGCCAGGTGTCCAGCTCGGTCTGCAGGCGGTCGCGCTCGGCGAGCAGCCCGCGGTTCTTCGGCGCCAGCTCGTGGACCAGGGCGTCGAAGCCCTTCCAGAAGGCCTCGGCCTGCACGCCGGTGCCCGGCAGGGCTTCTTCCTCGATGAAGCGTTGCAGCACGTCGGCGACCTGCAGGCGCTGACGGGTGATTCGTTGGGTCATCGCAAGGTTCTCCTGTGTTTCGTCGAGTGCTTAGAGCGCGGCCACGCCGGCCTTGGCCACCTGGGCATCCTGCGCGGCCTGCACGCCGGAGACGCCCACCGCGCCGATCACCTGGCCGTCATGGATGACCGGCACGCCGCCTTCCAGGGTGCCTTGCAGCACCGGTGCGGAGAGGAAGGCGGTGCGGCCGTTGTTGATCATTTCCTCGTACAGGCGCGTTTCGCGGCGGCCCAGGGCGGCGCTGCGGGCCTTCTCGGTGGCGATGTAGGCGCCGACCGGCGCGCAGCCGTCGAGGCGCTCCAGGGCCAGCGGGTGGCCGCCGTCGTCCACTACCACTATGGCCACCGCCCATTGGTTGGCCTGGGCCTCGGCGCGGGCGGCGGCGAGGATGCGGGTGACTTCCTGCTGGGTGAGTACGGCTTTGCTTTGCATGGCGTCAGTTTCCGGTGCTGAGGGCGTGGTCGACCAGTTCGATCCAGTGCCGGACGGGGGTGCGTCCGGCGCCGTCGAGGTGGGTCTGGCAGCCGATGTTGGCGGTAGCGATCAGGTCGGGCCGACCGCTTTCCAGGGCGTCCAGCTTGTTGTCGCGCAGCTTGTGCGAGAGCTCCGGCTGGGTCAGTGAATAGGTGCCGGCCGAGCCGCAGCAGAGGTGGCTGTCCGGTACCGCGGTGAGGTTGAAGCCCAGGCGCTTGAGCACCGCCTCGACGGCGCCGCCGAGCTTCTGCGCGTGCTGCAGGGTGCAGGGGCAGTGGAAGGCGAGGGTCTGGTCGCAGTTCAGGCCGAGGCTTTCCAGCGGTTCGGCGCGGATCACTTCCACCAGGTCCTTGGCCAGCTCGCTGACGCGCCTGGCCTTGGCCGCGTACTGCGGGTCGTCGCGCAGCAGGTAGCCGTATTCCTTGACGAAGGCGCCGCAGCCGCTGGCGGTCTGCACGATGGCCTCGGCGCCGTTCTCGATGGCCGGCCACCAGGCGTCGATGTTGCGCCGGGCGCGGTCGAGGCCGGTGCCCTGGGCGTTGAGGTGGTAGTCCACGGCGCCGCAGCAGCCGGCCTGGGCCGCCGAGGTGATGCTGATGCCGAGGCGGTCCAGCACCCGCGCGGTGGCCGAATTGGTGTTGGGCGACAGCGCCGGCTGCACGCAGCCTTCGAGCATCAGCACGCGGCGCTTGTGGCGCTCCGCCGGGCGCACGCCGGCCGGGGCGATGGCCCGCGGCAGGTGGCTGCGCAGGGCCACGGGAAGGATCGGCCGCAGCGCCTCGCCGGTGTTCACCAGCGCCTTGAACAGCGCCGGGCGCGGCACTATGGCGCGCAGGCCGCCGCGCAGCAGGCGCTCGCCCAGCGAGCGCGGCACGCGCACTTCGATGGCGGCGCGGCCGATGTCCAGCAGCTTGTGGTACTCCACGCCGGAGGGGCAGGTGGTTTCGCAGTTGCGGCAGGTCAGGCAGCGGTCCAGGTGTTCCTGGGTTTTCTCGCTGACCTGGTCCTGTTCGAGGAACTGTTTGATCAGGTAGATGCGCCCGCGCGGGCCGTCCAGCTCGTCGCCCAGCTCCTGGTAGGTCGGGCAGGTGGCGTTGCAGAAGCCGCAGTGCACGCAACTGCGCAGGATGCGTTCGGCTTCCTCGGCGTGGGCCAGGCGTTTGGCCGCTTCGCTCAGGTTGGTCTGCATAGGTCTATCCGCGTCAGAAGTCGGCGTACATGCGCCCGGGGTTGAAGATGCCCTGCGGGTCGAGCTGGCGCTTCAGCGAGCGGTGCAGCTTGAGCAGGGGCGCCGGCAGCGGGTGCAGCGGCTCGTCGACGTGGCCCGGGGTGAAGCAGCTGGCGTGGCCGCCGACGGCGCTCACGGCCTGGCGGATTTCCGTGGCGCTGGCCTCGGACTTCAGCCAGCGCTGCGCGCCGCCCCAGTCCAGCAGCTGCTCGCCGGGCAGCGCCAGCGGCGCGCTGAGTGCCGGCAGCGACAGGCGCCAGAGCGGCCGCGGGTCGCGGAAGAAGTCCAGGCGCTGTTCGCGCAGGTCGTCCCACCAGGCGTCGTCCAGGGCGTCGCCGCCGATACGGTCGCAGGCGGCGCGCACCGAACCTTCGTTGCCTTCGAAGCGCAGGTACAGGTGCTCGCCGTCGTGGGCAGCGGCGCTCAGCGGCAGCGGCTGCTGGCCCCATTCGCCGAGGCGCAGCAGGGCGCGCTCCAGGGGGATTGCCTGGCGCAGGCTGATGCGGCAGCGCGGCTTGGGCAGGACCTTGAACGAGGCCTCGGTGATGACGCCCAGGCAACCGAAGCTGCCGGCCAGCAGGCGCGACAGGTCGTAGCCGGCGACGTTCTTCATCACTTCGCCGCCGAAACGCAGGTGGGTGCCCAGGCCGCTGATCAGCCGGGTGCCGAGGACGAAGTCGCGCACCGCGCCAGCCCAGGGCCGGCGCGGGCCGGACAGACCGGCGGCGAGCATGCCGCCGACCGTGGCGCTCTCGGTGAAACAGGGCGCCTCGCAGGCGAGCATCTGCCCGGCGCTGTCCAGCGCGGCGTTCAGCTCGCGCAGCGGGGTGCCGGCGCGGGCGGTGATCACCAGTTCGGTGGGGTCGTAGGAGACGATGCCGGTGTGCCCGGCCACGTCCAGCGGGCGGGCCTCCACCCAGCGGCCGAGGAAGGCCTTGCTGGAGCCGCCGCGGATGGCCAGTGCGGTCTTTTCCGCCAGGGCCTGGCGCACCTGTTCGAGCAGCTCGGCGCTGCGGTCGTGGCCGGCCAGGGGATCGAAGTGCTGTTTGTCCATCAGAAGCGCTCCAGTTCCGGGAACGGCAGTTGGCCGTGGTGGATGTGCATGGCGCCGAATTCGGCGCAGCGGTGCAGGGTCGGGATGTTCTTGCCCGGGTTGAGCAGGCCCTGCGGGTCGAAGGCGGCCTTCACCGCGTGGAACAGCGTCAGCTCGTCGCTGTTGAACTGGGCGCACATTTGGTTGATCTTCTCGCGGCCCACGCCGTGCTCGCCGGTGATGCTGCCGCCCACCGCCACGCAGAGTTCGAGGATCTTCCCGCCGAGGGCCTCGGCGCGTTCCAGTTCGCCGGGGACGTTGGCATCGAAGAGGATCAGCGGGTGCATGTTGCCGTCGCCGGCGTGGAACACGTTGGCCACCCGCAGGCCGTACTCCTCGGACAGCTCGGTGATGCCGTTGAGCACCCGCGGCAGCTCGCGGCGCGGGATAGTGCCGTCCATGCAGTAGTAGTCCGGGGAGATGCGCCCCACCGCCGGGAAGGCGTTCTTGCGCCCGGCCCAGAACTTGGCGCGCTCCTCCTCATCGCGGGCCAGGCGCACGTCGGTGGCGCCGGCCTTGCGCAGCACGGCGTCGACGCGCTCGCAGTCCTCGTGCACGTCGGACTCCACGCCGTCCAGCTCGCACAGCAGGATGGCCGCGGCGTCCACCGGATAGCCGGCGTGGATGAAGTCCTCGGCGGCGCGGATCGACAGGTTGTCCATCATCTCCAGGCCGCCGGGAATGATGCCCTCGGCGATGATGTCGCCCACCGCGCGGCCGGCCTTCTCGACGTCGTCGAAGCTGGCCATCAGCACCTTGGCCACCTGCGGCTTGGGCAGCAGCTTGACGGTCACCTCGACCACCACGCCGAGCATGCCTTCGGAGCCGGTGAACAGCGCCAGCAGGTCGAAGCCGGGGCTGTCGAGTGCGTCGGAGCCCAGGGTCAGGCGCTCGCCGTCGACGGTGATGATTTCCACCTTGAGCAGGTTGTGCACGGTCAGCCCGTACTTCAGGCAGTGCACGCCGCCGGCGTTCTCGGCGACGTTGCCGCCGATGGAACAGGCGATCTGCGAGGACGGGTCCGGCGCGTAGTACAGGCCGTGGGGCGCGGCGGCCAGGGAGATGGCCAGGTTGCGCACGCCGGGCTGCACCCGGGCGTAGCGGCCTTCGGGGTTCACTTCGAGGATGCGCTTGAAGCGCGCCATCACCAGCAGCACGCCCTGCTCCAGCGGCAGCGCGCCGCCGGACAACCCGGTGCCGGCGCCGCGGGCGACCACTGGCACCTGCATGCGGTGGCACAGGCGCAGCAGGCTCTGCACCTGCTCGACGTGTTCGGGCAGCACCACCAGCATCGGCGTGCTGCGGTAGGCGGAGAGGCCGTCGCACTCGTAGGGGCGCAGGTCCTCGGCCTCGTGGAGGATCTCCAGGTCCGGCAGCGCGGCGCGCAGTTCGGCGAGCAGCGCGGCCTTGTCCACCTTCGGCAGTGCGCCGTCGAGGCGCTCATCGTAGAGGATGTTCATCGGGTCTCACACGGTGGTTTTTCTTATGGGTGGCGCCGCCCGGCGGGCCGGGCGGCTGCTGGACTGACGGGTCTCAGGTCGGCGCAGACTGGACCGCCGGGCGGGGCTGCGTCCAGTTGCCGCAGTACTGGTCCTACCAGTTTAGTCCCTAGACTTTCGGCCAAGATGCCGCTCGGCGGCCTTATCAAAGCGCTCCGAGTGTTCTACAGTGGCGCCAGACATTCGAACTGGTAGGACCAGTTGGAGGACGAATGGAAGGCGAAAGCACGGCCACCCGCGCCCGGGTGGCCGACCAGGTGGCCGAGCGCATCGAGCGGCTGATCGTCGACGGCGTGCTCAAGGTCGGCCAGGCGCTGCCCTCGGAGCGGCGCCTGGTGGACAAGCTCGGCTGCTCGCGCTCGGCGCTGCGCGAGGGCCTGCGCATCCTCCGCGGGCGCGGCATCATCGACACCGAGCAAGGCCGCGGCTCCTTCGTCGCCGACCTCAGCCGGGCCAACGACGCCACGCCGCTGATGCACCTGTTCGCCTCGCAGCCGCGCACCCTCTACGACCTGCTGGAGGTACGCGCCCTGCTGGAAGGCGAATCCGCGCGCCTGGCCGCGCTGCGCGCCACCGATGCCGACCTGATCCTGCTCAAGCGCCGCTACGAGGAAATGCTCCTGGCGCAGAGCGAGACGCCGCCGCTGGACCCGCGCGAACACGCCCGCCGCGACCACGCCTTCCACCGCGCCATCAGCGAGGCCTCGCACAACCCGGTGCTGGTGCACACCCTGCAGTCGCTCAGCGAACTGATGCTCAGCACCGTGTTCGCCTCGGTGAACAACCTCTACCACCGGCCGGTGCAGAAGCGGCAGATCGACCGCCAGCACACGCGCCTGTACAACGCCATCGTCGAGCGCCTGCCGGACCAGGCCCAGCGCGCCGCCCGCGAACATATCCACAGCATCCGCGACAACCTGCGCGAGATCGAGCAGGAGGAGCAGCGCCTGGTCCGCGCCACCATGCGCCTGCAGGGCTGGGAATGAGCCGCGGGCGGGGCTCGGGGCGATAGGTCGCAGGCTAACGATCGGCGTTCCGTGGTACCCTGCGGCGGTCCTACGTCAGCGTTGAATTCCCGTGTCCGACCTTTCCGTACCTCTGCCGAACTGGCTCAACGAAGACCAGTTGCCGGCCAACGTCGAGCCCGCCGTACACGACTGGCTGTTCGACCAGGGCTCCCTGACCCGCCGCCTCACCGCCCTCGCCGAAGGCGCCTTCAGCGTCGAGCCGCTGCTGGAGGGCTGGCAGGTGCTGCGCGACGACGAATGCAAGGCGCTGGGCGTGCCCAGCCACAGCCAGGGCTGGGTGCGCGAGGTCTACCTGCGCGGCCACGGCCAGCCGTGGGTCTTCGCCCGCAGCGTGGCGGCCCGCTCGGCCCTGGAGGCCTCGGGCTTCGACCTGGCGCAGCTCGGCAGCCGTTCCCTGGGCGAGCTGCTGTTCAGCGACAGCGCCTTCCGCCGCGACGTCATCGAGGTGTGCCTGTACCCCGCGCCCTTCCTGCCCCTGGAGGTGCGCCGCGCGCTGCTCTGGGGCCGCCGCTCGTGCTTCCGCCGCGACCGCCTGGGCGTGCTGGTGGCCGAGGTGTTCCTGCCGCGCCTGTGGCGCGCAGCCGGAGTCGAGGCCGTATAATCCCTCCGGTCGACCGCCGGAGCCCGCCATGTTCGCCGCCCTGATCAAACCCCTCGCCCGCCTGCACCCCCGCGCCTGGGACTTCATCCAGCTGACGCGCATGGACAAGCCCATCGGCATCTACCTGCTGCTGTGGCCGACGCTGTGGGCGCTGTGGATGGCCAGCGGCGGCCTGCCCAGCCTGAAGAACCTGGTGATCTTCGTCCTCGGCACCGTGCTGATGCGCGCCGCCGGCTGCGTGATCAACGACTTCGCCGACCGCGACTTCGACGGCCACGTGGCGCGCACCAAGGCCCGTCCCCTGGCCACCGGCAAGATCAGCGTGAGCGAGGCCTGGATCGCCTTCTTCGCCCTGCTGGCCAGCAGCTTCGTGCTGGTGCTGTGCACCAACGAGCAGACCATCTGGCTGTCCTTCGGCGGCGCCGCCATCGCCGCGCTCTACCCCTTCATGAAGCGCTACACCTACTACCCGCAGGTGGTGCTGGGCGCGGCCTTCTCCTGGGGCATCCCCATGGCCTTCACCGCCGCCAGCGGCACGCTGCCGGCCGCGGCCTGGCTGCTGTTCTTCGCCAACGTGCTGTGGACGGTGGCCTACGACACCTACTACGCCATGACCGACCGCGAGGACGACCTGAAGATCGGGGTGAAATCCACTGCCATCCTCTTCGGCGACGCCGACCGGGTGATCAACCTGACGCTGCAGGGCCTGATGCTCCTGCTGCTGGTGCTGGCCGCCGGCAAGCTGCACATGGGCCTGTGGTTCTACGCCGGCCTGGTGGTGGCCGCCGGCTGCTTCGCCTGGGAATTCCACTCCACCCGCGACCGCGACCCGCAGGCCTGCTTCAAGGCCTTCCTGCACAACCACTGGGCGGGCCTGGCGATCTTCGTCGGCACCGTGGTGGATTACGCGCTGCGCTGAGAAGCCATCCCCGTAGGATGTAGGGCGTATAACCGTTCGCGGTTATACGCCGTTTGACCTTCGCCATCGGCTCGCTCGATGGCAAGCCCGGGTTCGCTCTTGCCTTCTCCCGGGCTCGGCCAAGGCGTTGCCGGGAATAACGGTGTAGCGGCGTATAACCGCGAACGGTTATACGCCCTACGCCGGCCCGACCAGGGTGTGCGGTTATGGTTTGGCGATGTGCCAGGCGTTCATCTTGCCGTCGCCCTTCACTTCGCCCGCGGCCTTGTCCTGGACGAAGGTGTACAGCGGCTTGCCCTTGTAGGCCCACTGCTGGGTGCCGTCGTCGCGGGTGATCACGCTCCAGTCGCCGCTGGCCATGGCGCCGGTCTCGGCGGCCAGGGGCGGCCAGTTCTGCGCGCACTTGTCGTTGCACACCGACTTGCCGCCGCTGTCCTTGTCGAAGGTGTACAGCGTCATGCCCTTGGCATCGACCAGCATGCCGTCCTTGGTCATCGCCGGTTCCGCCGCCTGCGCGGCCAGGGCCGGCAGCGCCAGGCCCAGGGCCAGCGCCAGGTGTTTGCAGTTCATCGTGAATCTCCTCTTCTGAGGTAGGACTCGCAAGGAAGGCGCGGCGGGAACGGCGGCAGGTCGGGCAGGCCGTCACAACGGCCCCGGTGGCGCGCATGGGGCCGCCCGGAACAGGGCGGTCACGACAGCATAGTAGAGCGCCCCGTTCCCCGCCGGGCGCCTGCCTCGGCTAACATGCCCGCGTCACATCGCTGTAATAATTCCGTTATCTAATGCGGCGCAGTACAGAATTCCCGAGGCAAGACCATGGTTGGCAAGACAATCCTCATCGTTGACGACGAAGCGCCGATCCGCGAGATGATCGCCGTGGCCCTGGAGATGGCCGGCTACGAATGCCTGGAGGCGGAAAACGCCCAGCAGGCCCACGCCACCATCGTCGACCGCAAGCCGGACCTGATCCTGCTCGACTGGATGCTGCCGGGCACTTCCGGCATCGAGCTGGCGCGGCGCCTGAAGCGCGACGAGATGACCCAGGGCATCCCGATCATCATGCTCACCGCCAAGGGCGAGGAGGACAACAAGATCCAGGGTCTTGAGGTCGGCGCCGACGACTACATCACCAAGCCCTTCTCGCCGCGCGAGTTGGTGGCCCGGCTCAAGGCCGTGCTGCGCCGCACCGGCGCCGGCGACAGCGAGACGCCGATCGAGGTCGGCGGCCTGCTGCTCGACCCCATCAGCCACCGCGTCACCATCGACGGCAAGCCGGCCGAGATGGGCCCCACCGAGTACCGCCTGCTGCAGTTCTTCATGACCCACCAGGAGCGCGCCTACACCCGCGGCCAGTTGCTGGACCAGGTGTGGGGCGGCAACGTCTACGTGGAGGAGCGCACCGTCGACGTGCACATCCGCCGCCTGCGCAAGGCCCTGGGCGAGGTCTACGAGAACCTGGTGCAGACGGTCCGCGGAACCGGCTATCGTTTCTCCACCAAGAGCTGACCGCGCCCCCGCGCCTGATATTCACAAGGAAAGGACCTGGTGAACCAAGACTGGCGTGGCGCCCTGATCCGCCATCTGCTGCTGTTGATAGTCGCCGCCGCGCTGATCGGCGTGGTGAGCGGGCAATACGGTTGGGCCCTGGCAGGCTGCCTGGGCGTCTACCTCGGCTGGACCCTCTGGCAGGTGCTGCGCCTGCACAAATGGCTGAAGAACCACCGCGAGGACGAACCGCCGCCGGACGGCTACGGCCTGTGGGGCGAGGTGTTCGACAGCATCTACCACCTGCAGCGGCGCAACCAGCGCGCCCGCGGGCGCCTGCAGGCGGTGATCGACCGCATGCAGGAATCCACCGCGGCGCTGCGCGATGCGGTGGTCATGCTCGACGCCGACGGCAACCTGGAGTGGTGGAACCTCGCCGCCGAACGCCTGCTCGGCCTGAAGAGCCCGCAGGACGGCGGCCAGGCGGTGACCAACCTGATCCGCAACCCGCGCTTCAAGGAATACTTCGCCCGCGGCGACTACCAGGAGCCGCTGGACATGCCCTCGCCGGTGGACGACAAGCTGCTGCTGCAGTTCCAGATCACCCTCTACGGCAACGGCGAGCACCTGATGCTGGTCCGCGACGTCACCCGCGTGCAGCGCCTGGAGCAGATGCGCAAGGACTTCGTCGCGAACGTCTCCCACGAACTGCGCACGCCGCTGACGGTGATCGCCGGCTACCTGGAGACCTTCCTCGACAACGCCGAGAACATCAACCCGCGCTGGGCCCGCGCCCTGCAGCAGATGCAGCAGCAGGCCGCGCGCATGCAGGGCCTGCTCAACGACCTGCTGCTGCTGGCCAAGCTGGAAGCCACCGACTACCCGGCGGACAACAAGCCGGTGGCGGTGGACCTGATGCTGCTGGCCATCCGCAACGACGCCCAGGCGCTGTCCGGCGCCCGCGAGCACCGCATCAGCCTGGAGGCCGACCCCAGGGTGAAGCTCAAGGGCAGCGAGGCCGAGCTGCGCAGCGCCTTCTCCAACCTGGTGTTCAACTCGGTCAAGTACACCCCCGAGGGCGGCGAGATCCGCATCCGCTGGTGGGGCGACGAGCAGGGCGCGCACCTGTCGGTGCAGGACAGCGGCATCGGCATCGACCCCAAGCACCTGCCGCGCCTGACCGAGCGCTTCTACCGCGTGGATTCCAGCCGCAACGCCAGCACCGGCGGCACCGGCCTGGGCCTGGCCATCGTCAAGCACGTGCTGATCCGCCACCGCGCCACCCTGGACATCAGCAGCGTGCTGGGCAAGGGCAGCAGCTTCGTCTGCCACTTCCCGCGGCAGCAGGTCGCCTGAACCAACGTCGTCTTGCCACGGCCGCACGCTGCCGCCATGCTTACTCGCTCATTCATCAGCCAACAGAACCATGGACCCTTCCCCCAGTAGCGAATTGCTGACCTATTTCGCCGATTTCGGCCTCGTACTCTTCGCCCTTCTCCTCGTCCTGCTCAACGGCTTCTTCGTCGCCGCCGAGTTCGCCATGGTCAAGCTGCGCGCCACCCGCGTGGAGACCATCGCCAAGCAGCACGGCTGGCGCGGCAGCATCCTGCGCAAGGTGCACAACCAGCTCGACGCCTACCTCTCCGCCTGCCAGTTGGGCATCACCCTGGCCTCCCTGGGCCTGGGCTGGGTCGGCGAGCCGGCCTTCGCCGAGCTGCTGGAGCCGCTGCTGGCCGCGGTGGGCGTGCACTCCGAGGAAGTCATCCGCGGCGTGTCCTTCTTCAGCGCCTTCTTCATCATCTCCTACCTGCACATCGTGGTCGGCGAGCTGGCGCCCAAGAGCTGGGCGATCCGCAAGCCGGAGCTGCTGTCGCTGTGGACCGCGGTGCCGCTGTACCTGTTCTACTGGGCGATGTACCCAGCCATCTGGCTGCTCAACGCCAGCGCCAACGCCATCCTCAAGATCGCCGGCCAGGGCGAGCCGGGCCCGCACCACGAGCACCACTACAGCCGCGAGGAGCTCAAGCTGATCCTGCACTCCAGCCGCGGCCAGGACCCCAGCGACCAGGGCATGCGCGTGCTGGCCTCGGCGGTGGAGCTGGGCGAGCTGGAAGTGGTGGACTGGGCCAACTCCCGCGAAGACCTGGTCTACCTGGAGCGCCACGCGCCGCTGGCCGACGTGCTGGCGACCATCCGCCGGCACAAGTACAGCCGCTACCCGGTGTTCGACGCCGAGAAGGGCGAGTTCACCGGCCTGCTGCACATCAAGGACCTGCTGCTGGAACTGGCGACCACCGACAGCCAGCCGGAAACCATCGACCTGGACGAGCTGGCCCACCCGCTGGAGCTGGTGACCAAGCACATGCCGCTGTCGCGCCTGCTGGAGCAGTTCCGCCAGGGCGGCGCGCACTTCGCCCTGGTGGAGGAAGCCGACCACAAGGTGATCGGCTACCTGACCATGGAAGACGTGCTGGAAGTGCTGGTCGGCGACATCCAGGACGAGCACCGCAAGACCGAGCGCGGCATCCTCGCCTACCAGCCGGGCAAGCTGCTGGTGCGCGGCGACACCCCGCTGTTCAAGGTGGAGCGCCTGCTGGGCATCGACCTCGACCACATCGAGGCGGACACCCTCGCCGGCCTGATCTACGAGACCTTGAAGCGCGTGCCGGAAGAGGAAGAAGTGCTGGAAGCCGAAGGCCTGCGCATCATCGTGAAGAAGATGAAGGGCCCGAAGATCGTCCTGGCCAAGGTGGTCAAGCTGGACTGACGCGGCTGCAAGCTGCGCCGAAGCGTTCTTCGTACCGCATGGCACCGCGTCTGTTCGCGAGCAAGCTCGCTCCTACACCGCCTCCCGGTCTGACCGGTCATGCAGGGCCCTGGAAAGCACGGTGTAGGAGCAACCGTCTTGTCCACTGCACCGGGGCGCTTTTCGTAGGATGGGTTGAGCTTGCGAAACCCATGCGGCGGCGGTGATGGGTATCGCTTCGCTCAACCCATCCTACGGGTGTTGTGTTTGCCGGAAGGTGTAGGAGCGGACTCCGTCCGCGATTGGGATACCCAACGCACCGGCCTGACCAGTTGCGTTCCCCCCACAGACCCTCTCCCATCGCCAACTAAAAAATCCCCACCCCCAGCACCTCGTTGGAAGCTCCGTCCTAGAGCTTCCACGTCCTGCTCAAAGGCCACTCCCCAAAACCACTCGTCGTCCCATCCCCGCATTCGCTCTTGCCAGCGGCGCTACATGGGCATAAGTTTAACTGGTCTGACCGGTAATACCAGAACAATAACTGCGCGCCTCAGCCCTCCCCCGTGGATGCGGACGGGCGCAGACAACGGAGACCCCCAATGCTCATCCACCGCTGTTCCCGCTCGATCTTCCTGCAAGTGGTGCTCGGCCTGGCCCTCGGCGTGCTGTTCGGTGTCGGCCTGCCGGAGCTTTCGTCCCAGCTCAAGCCCCTGGGCGACGGCTTCATCAAGCTGATCAAGATGCTCATCGCGCTCATCGTGTTCTGCGTGGTGGTCAACGGCATCTCCGGCGCCGGCGACCTGAAGAAGGTCGGGCGCATCGGTCTAAAGTCGGTGGTCTACTTCGAGATCCTCACCACCATCGCCCTCCTCCTCGGCCTGCTGGTGGCCTACGGCAGCGGCCTGGGCAGCGGCGCCAACATCGACCTGAACGGCCTCTCCGCCGGCGATGCCGCGACCTACACCGCGCACACCAAGGACATCCACGGGCCGGTGGACTTCATCATGGGGCTGATCCCCTCCTCGGTGTTCAGCGCCTTCGCCAACAACGACATCCTCCAGGTGCTGGTGTTCGCCGTGCTGTTCGGCAGCGCCCTGAACCTGGTGGGCGAACAGGCCAGCGGCGTGGCGCGGCTGATCAACGAGTTCAGCCACGTGGTCTTCCGCATCATGGGCATGATTGTGCGCCTGGCGCCGCTGGGTGTGTTCGGCGCCGTGGCCTTCACCACCAGCCGCTACGGCCTGGAGTCGCTGAGCCACCTGGGCGCCCTGGTGCTGGTGTTCTACCTCACCTGCATCCTCTTCGTGTGCCTGGTGCTGGGCACCGTGCTGCGCCTGAGCGGCGTGCGCCTGCGGCCGTTCCTGCGCTACTTCCGCGAGGAACTGCTGATCGTCCTTGGCACCGCTTCTTCCGACGCCGTGCTGCCGCAGGTGATGCGCAAGCTGGAAAACATGGGCATCCGCAGCTCCACCGTGGGCCTGGTGATCCCCACCGGCTACTCCTTCAACCTCGACGGCTTCTCCATCTACCTGACCCTGGCGGTGGTGTTCATCGCCCACGCCACCGGCACGCCGCTGGCCATCAGTGACCTGCTGACCATCCTGCTGGTGTCGCTGGTGACCTCCAAGGGCGCCCACGGCATCCCCGGCTCGGCCCTGGTGATTCTCGCCGCCACCCTCGCCGCGGTGCCGGCCATCCCCGCCGCGGGCCTGGTGCTGGTGCTCTCGGTGGACTGGTTCATGGGCATCGGCCGGGCGCTGACCAACCTGATCGGCAACTGCGTCGCCACCGTGGTCATCGCCCGCTGGGAAAACGACATCGACCTGCAACGCACACGTTCGGTACTCAACGGCGAACCCGGGGCGAACAAGACCCTGGTCGCCACGCCCGGCAAGGGCGAACTGCGCGGCTGATGACAGCCGCCGCGCGCGCCGCTCCAATAGGCGCGGCGCGCGCCTTAACTGCCTCAGGAGCAACCATGTTTTCCTCATCCAAACTGGTCAATTCAGTGGTTCAGAAACTGCTCGAGACCATAGAGCAAGGGCGCTGGGCGGCCGGCCAGATGCTGCCGGGCCAGCGCGAGCTGGCCGAGCAGCTGGAAATCAGCCGGCCCAGCCTGCGCGAGGCCATCACCGTGCTGGAGACCCTTGGCGTGGTGCGCTCGCTGCCCGGCAAGGGCGTGATGGTGCTGGAGCGTGACGATAACGCCCTGCGCGAGATCCGCGCCCCGGCCACGGCCACCCTGGAAGACGTGCTGCAACTGCGCTACGCCCTGGAACCCTTCATCGCCGGGCTGGTGGCGCAGAGCATCGACGGCGATTCCCTCGGCCGCCTGCGCCTGCTGCTGCTGGACATGCGCGAAGCGGTGGAGGATGGCCGCAGCGCCGCCGTGGTCGAGGCCTACAACGGCTTCCACCGCAAGCTGGTGGCGCTGACCTCCAACCCGATCTTCCTCAGCGTCTCGCAGCAGATCGCCGGCGCCCTGGAGCAGAGCGACCACCTCATCCAGCGCAACGCCGCCCATGCCGAGGAACTGCTGGCCGAGCACGAGGCCATCGTCCGCGCCATCCGCCAGCACGACAGCGAAGGCGCCAGCCAGGCCATGCGCCAGCACATCCTCAACGAAGGCCTGCGCCTGAACCTGGCGCTGCGTGTGCCGGAAGCGGGGACGGGACGATGAACGCCGGCGAAACGGGCCCGCGCCGCCGGGGCCAGGCCCAGCGGATCTACGAGGACCTGCATGCCGCCATCCTCTCGCGGCGCCTGCGGCCGGCCGCGCCGCTCAGCCAGGAAACCCTCGGGCGGATCTTCCACGCCGGCCCCAGCAGCGTGCGCCGCGCCCTGCAGCGCCTGGCCCGGGAAGGCGCGGTAGAACTGGCGCCACGGCGCATCGCCAGCGTCGCCCGCCCCGACCCGCAACGCCTGCGCCAACTGCTGGAAACCCGCCTGCTGCTGGAAAGCGACATGCTCCGGCGCCTGGCCGGAAGGCTGGACGGCCAGCACCTGGCGGAACTGCGGGAAATGCTCGCCGCCCAGCGCCGCTGCCTGGCGTCGGGAGACGCGCTGGGCGCGCAGGAATGGGCCCAGAACCTGCACCTGCGCCTGGCCCAGCTGTCAGCCAATCCCCTGTTGCCCGACCTGCTGGGCCCGCTGCTGGAGCGCCTGGCCGTGAGCATCGCCCTGGGCCGCGGCCAAGCCCACACCGCAGACAGTTGCCGGCAACAGGCCGAGATGCTCGAAGCCCTGGGTGAGGGCGATGCGGAACGCGCCTGCGCCTGCCTGGAAAGCTACCTGCGCGGCGTGGGCGAGCGCCTGCGCTTCGCCCCGCCGCCGACCACCGACCTGCGCGCGGCCTTCGCCGGGAAGCTGGCTATTCCTTGACCACCGCGAAGTTCGGCAGGGTGCCCACCGGCTGGGCGAAGTCATAGGGGATGGATTCCAGCGCCAGGCCAACGTTGCGCTGCACCACGAAGTGCAGGTGCGGGCCGCTGCTGTTGCCGGTGTTGCCCGAGCGCGCCAGGGGCGTGCCGACGCCGACGCGCTGGCCCTCGCTGACCAGCACCGAGCCGCGCATCAGGTGCAGGTAGACGCCCATGGTGCCGTCGTCGTGGAGGATGCGCACGAAGTTGCCGGAGGGGTTGTTGCCGCGCCCGCTCTGGGCGTTCTCCACCTTCACCACGGTGCCACCGCGTGCGGCCACGATGGGCGTGCCCTCGGGCATGGCGATGTCCAGCGCGTAGCGGCTCTTGGGGGTGAAGTGGCTGTACTTGCCGTTGGCGCCCTGGGTCAGGCGGAAGGGTCCGCCACGCCAGGGCAGCGGATAGTCGTAGGCCACCGGTTGCAGGCGCGGGTCGCCCAGGGCGTAGCGCAGCTTGGGCTTGTACTGCATCGGCCGCGACGCATCGCGCGGGCTCAGCGTGGCCAGGCGGATGGCGCTGCGCGGCGCCAGCACCCAGCGGATCGGCCGCTCCGGCACGCCCACGGCGTTCTGCGCGGCGCTCACGCTCAGCTCCACTTCCACCGGGGCGTAGAGGTCGTTGCGCACCTGCAGGGTTTCGAAGCCGTCGTGCCTGAGCGTCTGCAGCTTCACCTGCTGCTCCAGGTGCTCGACCATGCGGTCGCGGAAGACGAACACCTGCGCACCCGCCACGGCCTTGTCCGTGTAGGTGACCACGCCATTGGCGTCGACGTACTTGTAGATGGTCACGGCCGCAGCCGGCCCCGCAGCCATCCATAGACTGCAGAGGAAGAAAAAGCGCCCTAGCATGTCGACTCTGGTTATAGGTATTCGACGCCAGCAAGACTAGCAGCCGCGGCCGGCAGCGGCGAGCCGCCGGCCGTCGGGCTGTGAAGCAGGCCTCAGGCGCCGGGGACGTAGTGCTTCTGGGTGCTGCCGCGGGCGATCAGGCGCGACAGGTAGTCGAGCTTCTGCGGGTCGCGGTCGACGAAGCGCAGCAACAGCAGCAGCCACTCGCTGTCGGGCTTGGGTTCCAGCGCCGCCACCGAGTGCAGGTAGCCGTTCAGGCGTGCCACCTCGTTGTCTTCCTCCAGGTCGAGCACCGCGGTTTCCAGCACCTGCGGCAGCACCTGGCCGCGCTTCACCACCAACTGCGCCTCCTTCAGGCTGAGCCCGCGGATCACGCAGGGCAGGCTGGCATTGGGCAGGCGCAACTGCCCCTGGCCCTTGCCCTGGGCGCCACTGCGCGCAGGCGCGGGGGCCGGCGCGGCAGCGGGAGCAGGACGGGCGGGCGCCGGGGCCGCGGCTGGAGCGGCCCCGGCGCGCACCACCTCGGCCTTGCCGCCGGTGAGGGCGGCGAGGGAGTCGTTCGGCGGGCCGCTGGCCAGGCTGCGCTGCGGCGCCGAGGCCAGCAGCGCATCGAGCTTGCCGGCGCGGCTCAGGGCCTTGCGCACCTTGCTCACCAGTTGGTCATTGGAGAAGGGCTTGCCGATGTAGTCCGACACCCCGGCCTGGATGGCCTGGACCACGTTCTCCTTGTCGCCGCGGCTGGTCACCATGATGAAGGGAACGTCCTTCAGCGGCGCCTGGGCGCGGCACCAGCCGAGCAGTTCGATGCCGGACATCTCCGGCATCTCCCAGTCGCAGAGGATCAGGTCGACCGCGTGGCGGGCGAGGTGCTGCTGGGCCTTGCGGCCGTTCACCGCCTCCTCGATGCGCAACCCCGGAAAATGGTCGCGCAATCCCTTCTTCACCAGGTCGCGGATGAAAGGTGCATCATCCACCACCAGAACACTGACCTTGCTCATCGTCGACTCCCTGGAACGCCAAGGCGAAGGATAGCCTCGGGCACTGGCAGGATGCCATGCCGACGTGACCGGTCGGACACATCCGTCAATCAATCCAGCGTTCGCCCTACGGTTTCCGGAGCCATCCGCAACCCGGCCAGGCATAGCAGGATGGCGCCCACCAGGTACCAGGCCGGCGCGTTCGGGCTGCCGGTGAGGTCGATCAGCCCGGCGGCGAAGAACTGCGCGAAACCGCCGAACAGCGCGACGCCGACGCAGTAGGTGACCGACAGGCCGGTGGCGCGGATCGCCGCCGGGAACAGCTCTGGCAGGATCGCCAGGGACGCCACCATGCCGTACGTCAGCGGGATGTTGAGCAACCCCACGATCAGCAACAGCAGGCCGATGCTGGGCCATTGGTTGAGCAGCAGGAACGCCGGGTAGGTCGCCAGCAGCAGGATCGGCAGCGGCCAGAAGATCGAGCGGCGCCGGCCGATGCGGTCGCTCAGGCGCCCGGCGTGGGGCGCCAGCAGCAGCGACGGCAGGCTGCTCACCACCGCGGCCCAGGTGGCGACGCCCAGCGGCATGCCCAGCACGCTGATGGCGTGGTTGGCCAGGTAGAACTGGGTGATGTAGACCGGCACCGAGACGCCGATCACCAGCAGTACGCCGGTGACCAGCTGCCGCGGATGCCGGCACAGCAGCGCCAGGCCACCTTCCCGCGCCTGCCGGCTGTCGCCCTGGGCGGCGGCCGGCAGGGTTTCCTCCAGGCGATGGCGGATGTATTCGCTGACCGGGATGGCCAGGATGCCCACCGCGAAGACCGCCCGCCAGCCCCAGCTGTCCATGGCCTCGGGGCTCAGCAGGTTGCTCAGCGTCAGCACCACCAGCGCGCCCATGATGGTGCCCAGGCTCTGGCTGAACACCTGCCAGCTGCAGTAGTAGGCCCGCGAGCCCGAGCCGGCGTATTCCATCAGGATGGTGGTGGCGGTGCCCACCTGCCCGCCGACGGCGAAGCCCTGCAGCAGGCGCGCGACTATGATCACCAGCGGCCCGACCAGCCCGGCCTGGGCATAGGTCGGCGCCACGGTGAACAGCAGCGCGCCCAGGGCCATCAGCCACAGCGTCAGGCGCATGGCCGCCTTGCGCCCGGCGCGGTCGGCGTACAGGCCTATCAGCAGGCCGCCGAGCGGGCGCATGATGAAGCCGGTGCCGAACACCGCGAAGGACAGCATCAGCGAAGTCAGCGGGTTTTCCCCGAAGGGGAAGAACAGCCGCGCCATCAGCGTGGCGAGCAGGCTGTAGACGAGGAAGTCGTAGAACTCCAGGGCGTTGCCCAGGCACACCGCGGCAATGGCGCGGGTGCGCCCGGCACGGGCAGGTTCGGCACTCGCAGCGAAGGATGTCGTTCTTGTTGTCATGCTGGGATTCCCCGCGGGAAGGATTCAGGCCAGGAAGCGCTGCGCCAGGCGGACCCAGAAGGTCGCGCCCAGCGGCAGGATGCGGTCGTTGAAGTCGTACCCGGGGTTGTGCACCGCGCAGCCGCCCTCGCCGTCGCCATTGCCGATCATCAGGTAGCAGCCGGGCGCCTGTTCCAGCCAGAAGGCGAAGTCCTCGCTGGCGTGGATGGGCCGCGGCTCGGGCTCCAGGCCCTCGTCGCCGAGCCAGCCGAGGACCAGCTCGCGGACCAGCCCCGCGCAACCGGGGTCGTTGACCAGCACCGGGTAGCCGTCCGCCGCCACCAGGACTTCGGCGCGGGCGCCGAAACTGGCGGCCTGCTGCTGCGCCAGTTCATGGATGCGCCGCAGCAGCAGCTCGCGCACCTGCGGGCTCAGCGCACGCACACTCAGGCGTAGTTCGGCGCTGTCGGGAATTACGTTGCTGGCGTCGCCGGCGAGGAAGGCGCCCACGGTCAGCACCGCCGCCTCGGACGGCGGCACGTTGCGCGACACCAGGCTCTGCAGGGCGCTGACCAGCGCGGCGCCGGCCAGGATCGGGTCCACCGTCTGCTCGGGCATGGCGCCGTGGCCGCCGCGGCCGTGGATGAGGATGGTCACGTCGTCGGCCGAAGCCATGCACGGCCCGGGCATGACCATGAAGCGCCCCTCGGCCAGGCCGGGCAGGTTGTGCATGGCGAACAGGGCGTCACAGGGGAAGCGTTGCAGCAGGCCTTCGTCGAGCATGCGCTTGGCCCCGGAGCCGCCATGGCCCTCCTCGGCGGGCTGGAAGAACAGGTGCAGGGTGCCGCGCCAGCTGCGCTCGCGAGCCAGTTCGCAGGCCGCGGCCAGGAGCATGGCGGTGTGCCCGTCGTGGCCGCAGGCGTGCATCTTGCCGGGCACCCGGCTGCTCCAGGGCAGCCCGCTCTGCTCGTGGATCGGCAGCGCATCCAGCTCGGCGCGCAGGCCCAGCACCGGGCCGGGGCCGTTGCGCAGCGTGGCGATCACCCCGGTGCCGGCCATCTCGGCGATCTCGTAGCCCCAGGCGCGCAGCCGTTCGATGACCCGCTCGCGGGTGGAGTACTCTTCGAAGCCCAGTTCGGGTTCGGCGTGGATGGCCCGGCGCAGTTCGACCATTTCCGGGACGATGGCGGCTATGCCCGGCGCTATGCAGGCTCTGTTCATCGGCTCGCTCCTGTTTTTCTTGTGGGATTGGACTGGATCGATGCCCGTGACCGGCCGGTATGCTGGGCGTGGATTACCCTAGCGTCGGCGCCGCATGCGCATAAGCCAAAAAAATGTTGTCGTGACGATCTCCGGTGTTCGGAGGGGAGGCGAGCGTTGAAACTGCATCAGTTGCAGGCCCTGGTAGCGGTGGCCGACGGCGGCGGCATCCGCGCCGCGGCCCGTGGCCTGGGCCTCAGCCAGGCCGCGGTGACCCGCGCCCTGCGCGAGCTGGAGGAGGAACAGGGGCTGCCGCTGCTAATGCGCCACGCCGGCGGCGCCCGGCTGACTACCGCCGGGCAGGTGCTGCTGCCCCGCGCCCGGCAGATCGCCACCCAGCTCGACAGCGCCCGCCAGGAACTGGCCGCCCTGCGCGGCGAAGGCGCGGCGACGCTGTGCGTCGGCGTCACTCCCTGGTTCGGCCAGACCTTGCTGGGCAATGCCCTGCAGGCCTTCCGCAGGGACATGCCGCAGGTCCATCTGGAGCTGTACGAGGGGCTGCAGGCGGTGATCCTGCCGCTGCTGCGCACGGGCCGCATGCAGTTCGCCCTGGGCCCGGCGGGCATCCTCCAGGGCGCGGAATTCGTGCATCAGCCGCTGGCGCACTACCGCATGCAGGTGGTGGCCCGCAACGGCCACCCGCTAGCCGCGGCGCGCTCGCTGAGGCAGTTGCTGGAGCACGACTGGACGATGAACTTCACCGCCGACCGCTACGCCGAGACCACCCATGAACTGTTCGGCCAGCATGGCCTGCAGATCGCCCGCGAACGCATCGTCTGCGCCCATTCCGCAGGCATGCTCAGCAGCCTGATCGTCGACGCCGGCCTGCTCGGCTACGCGCCGCAGCCGATGATGCTCTGCGAGCCGCTGCGCAGCGGCGCACGGGCCCTGGCGCTGGAGGAGCCATTACCGGACGGGGACATCAGCATCATCCGCCTGCGCGACCAGGGGCTGGACGCGACCTCCCGGCATTTCATCCATTGCCTGCAGCAGGCGCTGAAAGACAACAGCCGCGCCCGCGATCCCGCGGGCCGGCAGCTGGCGGAGATGGTGAGGTTGAATTTCTGAGCGGGCCAAGACCGCGGCGCTCCTACGCTATCCCCATACCTGTAGGAGCGGGCCCTGCCCGCGAATCGCGCGCAGGGCGCGCTCCTACAAGGGCCTACCACGATGGCGTTGGCGTTTCGGCGAGCACGGCTTTTTCGTAGGAGCGAGCTTGCTCGCGAACAAACTCCGCGACGGGGCTCATTCGCGAGCAAGCTCGCTCCTACGAAGAGCACCTCGGCGCTGTCGTGGGGCGGATAACGCCTAGTGCGTTATCCGCTCTACAGGAGCGTCAGCTATCGGACTTGCCCTGCACTTCTTCCTTCATGCGCGTCAGGCCGATGTGGCGGACGTCGGTGCCGCGCACCAGGTAGATCACCAGTTCGG
This sequence comes from Pseudomonas sp. R3.Fl, assembly GCF_023516765.1. Classification (NCBI taxonomy): domain Bacteria; kingdom Pseudomonadati; phylum Pseudomonadota; class Gammaproteobacteria; order Pseudomonadales; family Pseudomonadaceae; genus Pseudomonas; species Pseudomonas sp. R3.Fl. The sequence goes on along the minus strand of NZ_JAMGSO010000001.1, from coordinate 3,826,710 downwards.
CGATGTTGCGCGCGTGGTCGCCGATGCGTTCCAGCGAGCGCAGGGCCCAGATGACGTTGAGCACCCGGGAGATGGCCCGCGGGTCTTCCATCATGTAGGTCACCAGTTCGCGCAGGGCGGTCTTGTACTCGCGGTCGACGGTCTTGTCGTACTGCGCCACCGACAGCGCCAGGTCGGCGTCGAAGCGGGCGAAGGCGTCCAGCGCCTCCTGCACCATCTTGCGCACCTGGCCACCGATGTGGCGCACCTCGACGTAGCCGCGCGGCGACTCGCCTTCCTCGCACAGCTGGATGGCGCGACGGGCGATCTTCGAGGCTTCGTCGCCGATGCGCTCGAGGTCGATCACCGACTTGGAGATGCTGATGATCAGGCGCAGGTCGGAGGCCGCCGGCTGGCGGCGGGCGAGGATGCGCAGGCATTCCTCGTCGATGTTGCGCTCCATCTGGTTGATCTGGTCGTCGATCTCGCGCACCTGCTGGGCCAGGCCCGAGTCGGCGTCGATCAGCGCGGTGACCGCGTCGTTGACCTGTTTCTCCACCAGCCCGCCCATGGCCAGGAGGTGGCTGCGCACGTCTTCCAGCTCGGCGTTGAACTGCTGGGAGATGTGATGGCTGAGACTTTCTTTGTTGATCATGTGGTTTCGCTCCGCGAAAGCTGCAGGCTACGCGCCGAAGGTTGCAGATTTATGATGCGACCGCCGCCTGGCCCTCAGCCGTAGCGCCCGGTGATGTAGTCCTCGGTCTGCTTCTTCGCCGGGTTGGTGAAGAGTGTGTCGGTGTCGCCGAACTCGATCAGCTTGCCCATGTACATGAACGCCGTGTAGTCGGAGACCCGCGCGGCCTGCTGCATGTTGTGGGTGACTATCACGATGGTGAACTTGGATTTCAGTTCGTAGATCAGTTCCTCGATCTTCAGCGTGGAGATCGGGTCCAGCGCCGAGCAGGGCTCGTCGAGCAGCAGCACTTCCGGCTCCACCGCGATGGTCCGGGCGATCACCAGGCGCTGCTGCTGTCCGCCGGACAGGCCCAGGGCCGACTCGTGCAGGCGGTCCTTCACCTCCTCCCACAGCGCGGCGCCCTTGAGCGCCCATTCCACCGCCTCGTCGAGGGTGCGCTTCTTGTTCACGCCCTGGATGCGCAGGCCGTAGACCACGTTCTCGTAGATGGTCTTGGGGAAGGGGTTGGGCTTCTGGAACACCATGCCGACGCGGCGGCGCAGCTCGGCCACGTCCACGCCGCGGGCGAAGATGTCGTGGCCGTCGAGGCGGATCTCGCCTTCCACGCGGCAGTCGTCGACCAGGTCGTTCATGCGGTTGAAGCAGCGCAGCAGGGTCGACTTGCCGCAGCCGGACGGGCCGATGAAGGCGGTCACGCGCTGCTTGGGGATCTGCATGGCGACGTCGAACAGCGCCTGCTTCTGGCCGTAGAACAGGTTCAGGCCGGGCACTTCCAGGGCCACGGTTTCCTTGTCCAGGCGCATGCCCTCGCGGATCGGCCGGCCGAGGGCGGCGAGGTCGATGCCATGGCGATGGGGTTCTTGTTGCATCTCGTCTCTCCCGTTGGAGGCTCGGGCCGCCGCCTGCGCAGGCAGCGGCCGCGGATCAGTTTTCCAGCGCCTTGTACTTCTCGCGCAGGCGGTTGCGGATGGCGATGGCGGAGAAGTTCAGCAGGGCGATCACCAGCACCAACAGCAGCGCGGTGGCGTACACCAGCGGCCGCGCGGCCTCGACGTTGGGGCTCTGGAAGCCGACGTCGTAGATGTGGAAGCCCAGGTGCATGATCTTCTGGTCCAGGTGCACGTAGGGGTAGTTGCCGTCCACCGGCAGCGACGGCGCCAGTTTCACCACGCCCACCAGCATCAGCGGCGCCACTTCGCCGGCGGCGCGCGCCACGGCGAGGATCAGGCCGGTCATCATGGCCGGGCTGGCCATGGGCAGGACGATCTTCCACAGCGTCTCGGCCTTGGTCGCGCCCAGGGCCAGGGAGCCCTCGCGGATCGCCCGCGGGATGCGCGACAGGCCTTCCTCGGTGGCCACGATCACCACCGGCACGGCGAGGATCGCCAGGGTCAGCGAGGCCCAGAACAGCCCCGGGGTGCCGAAGGTCGGCGCCGGCAGCGCCTCGGGGAAGAACAGCCGGTCGATCGAGCCGCCCAGCACGTAGACGAAGAAGCCCAGGCCGAACACGCCATAGACGATGGCCGGCACCCCGGCGAGGTTGTTCACGGCGATGCGGATCACCCGCGTCAGCAGGCCCTGGCGCGCGTACTCGCGCAGGTAGACCGCAGCGATGACGCCGAACGGGGTGACGATCACCGCCATCACCAGGGTCATCATCACGGTGCCGAAGATCGCCGGGAAGATGCCGCCCTCGGTGTTGGCCTCGCGCGGGTCCTCGCTGAGGAACTCCCAGAGTTTCTTGAAGTAGAACGACAGCTTGGCGCCGAAGCCCATGGCGTTGGGCTGGTAGGCGTGGACCAGCTTGCCGAGGCTGATCTCGGTCTCGCGGCCGCCGGCCTCGCGCATCACCACGCTGTCGCGGTTGAACTGCTGGCGCAGCTCGCCCAGCCGGTCTTCGTACTCGCGGTAGCGTCCCTGCAGCTCGGCGCGGGCGGCGGCGAGGTCGGCCTGGGCGGTGGCATCCAGCTCGCCGTGCAGTTGCAGGCGGCGCTCCTTCAGGCGCAGGCGCTCCAGCTCGTGGTTGATGCTGCCGATGTCCTTCTTCTCCAGCTGGTAGAGCTGGTCGTACAGCCCATCCACCCGCCGCAGACGTTCCTGCAGCTCGGGCATGGCGGCGGCGCCCTGGGCCACCGCCTGGCCGTCCTGCTTCACGCTGACCAGGTAGCCGTAGAAGTTGCCCCACTCGCGGCGCTCCAGGGTCACCAGCTCCTGCGGCCAGCGCTGCTCGGCGAGCCAGTCGCCGATCACCCAGGAGAAGTCGCTGCCGTAGAGGTCGCGGTTGCCCAGCTTGAGCAGCTCGCGGGTCATGAATTCGGGGCCTTCGGCGGGCACCGGCAGGCCAGCGCCGCGCAGGCGTTCGCGCGGCACTTCCTCGACCTGCACTTCTTCGCCGATCAGCACCTTCGCTTCCTGCCCGGGCACGCTGTAGCGCGCCTCCAGCACGTCGGCCGGCCAGAAGTGGCCGAGGCCGCGCACGGCGATGACGGCCAGCAGGCCGAGGGTCATGATCACCGCGATGGAAACCGCGCCGGCGTTCATCCACACCCAGGGAGACCCGCTGGCGAACCAGGCCTTCAGCGTTTCCTGTTTCTGTTTCACGTGAAAAGTGCCTCTTCAGACGCCGGTCAGAGCGACGCGTATTTCTTCCGCAGCCGCTGACGGATCAGCTCGGCCAGGGTGTTCATCACGAAGGTGAAGGTCAGCAGCACCAGCGCCGAGAGGAACAGCACGCGGTAGTGGGTGCCGCCCACCTCCGACTCGGGCATTTCCACCGCCACGTTCGCCGCCAGGGTGCGCATGCCCTGGAAGATGTTCATGTCCATGATCGGGGTGTTGCCGGTGGCCATCAGCACGATCATGGTCTCGCCCACGGCGCGGCCCATGCCGATCATCAGCGCCGAGAAGATGCCCGGGCTGGCGGTCAGGATCACCACGCGGGTCAGCGTCTGCCAGGGCGTGGCGCCCAGGGCCAGGGAGCCGTAGGTGAGGCTGCGGGGCACGCTGAAGATGGCGTCCTCGGCGATGGAGAAGATGTTCGGGATCACCGCGAAGCCCATCGCCAGGCCGACGATCAGGGCGTTGCGCTGGTCGTAGGTGATGCCCAGGTCGTGGCTTATCCACAGGCGCATGTCGCCGCCGAAGAAGGCGGTTTCCAGGTGCGGGCTGAGCCACAGGGCGAAGGCGCCGACGCCGAGCACCACGGGAATGAGGATGGCCGCTTCCCAGCCGTTCGGCAGCGCCAGGCGAATGCGTTCGGGCAGGCGGCTCCAGAGCAGGCCGGCGAGCAGGATGCCCAGCGGGGTGAGTAGCAGCAGGCTGAAGATGCCCGGCAGGTGGCCTTCGACGTAGGGCGCGAGGAACAGGCCGGCGAAGAAGCCGAGGATCACCGTGGGCAACGCTTCCATCAGCTCGATCACCGGCTTGACCTTGCGGCGCATCGCCGGGGCCATGAAGTAGGCGGTGTAGACGGCCGCGGCGATGGCCAGCGGGGCGGCCAGGATCATTGCGTAGAAGGCCGCCTTGAGGGTGCCGAAGGTCAGCGGCGCCAGGCTCAGCTTGGGCTCGAAGTCGGTGGTGGCGGCGGTGGACTGCCAGACGTATTGCGGCTTGTCGTAGCTTTCGTACCAGACCTTGCCCCAGAGCGCGCTCCAGGAAACCTCCGGGTGCGGGTTGCTCAGGTCGAAGCCGCGCAGTTGGCCACCCTGCTCCAGCAACAGGCGGTTGGCCCGCGGCGACAGGGCCAGCACGCCGTTGCCCGGCGCCACTTGCTGCTCCAGCAAAGTGCGGTGCGCGGTGCTGTGGAACACACCGAGCTCGCCGGCGCTGTCCAGGGCGACGAAGCCCTTGCGGCGCTGCTCGGGAACGATGGCGGTGATCGGCTTGCTGCCCAGCTGGAAGTCGCGCACGTGCGCCAGGCGCGGTTCGCCGTCGGTGTCGCGGGCCATGAACCACTGGCTGATGCCGCCGTCGGAGTTGCCGATCATCAGCGAGATGCCGCCCAGCAACTGGGCGCTGGCGGTGACCTCGCGGTTGGCATGGTCGAGCAGCTTGTAGCGGCCGTTGAGCTGGCGGGTGCGCAGGTCGAAGACGTCGGCCTGGGCGCGGCCGTTGATGACGTACAGCCACTGCTTGCGCGGGTCCAGGTAGATGGCCTTCACCGGGTCGGCGATCTGCGGCAGGTTCACGGCCTCCTGCTCCAGGGTGGTCTCGCCGGTGAGCATGTTCTCCTGGCTGGTCAGGCTCAGCAGCAACATCTGGCTGCCGGTAGAGGCGGCCAGCAGCAGGCCGTCGTCGTCCGAGGCCAGGGCCACGTGCTCCAGCGCGCGGCCTTGCGGGTCAAGGCTGATGGGCGCCTCGCCATAGGGGTAGTCGATCTGCGGGGTGATGGTCTTGCGGTTGTCCGGGTAGGTGACCTTGTAGGCATGACGGAACACCAGAACCTGGCCGTTGGACAGGCCCAGCGCCACCATCGGGTGCCCCGGCTGGTCCTCGGCGATGGAGACCACCTGGCTGCCGGCCGGCAGCTTGAGCGCCTGGCGGCTGAGTTCGGCGCCGCTGTCCAGGTCGAAGAACAGCACCTGGCCATCGGCGGCCACGCGCATGGCCACTTGGTTCTGCTCCTCGATGCTCAGCAGCAGGGGCGCCTGTACTTCCTTCAGCCAGGCCGGGGCGAGGGGCGCGCGGGCATCCAGCTCGGCGCCGCGGAACAGGGGCAGCACCACATAGGCCAGGTAGAAGAAGATGAGGGTGATGGCCACCAGCACGGACAGGCCGCCGACCAGCACGTACCAGCGCGTCAGGCGGTCCTTGAGGGCACGCATGCGGCGTTTGCGACGCAGGGTCGGGGTATTGAAATCGATCCGCTCGGGGGTGGAATTGCTCATCGACGAAGTGGCCAGGTCATTCATGGGGGCGACACGCTTGCGGCAGTCTATGACAGAAACATGACACAGAGATGACGAGACGAAGCCCGTCGGCAGTTGCCTGCCAACGGGCTGGGTCACCTACCGCTCAGCCCATGGACGGCTGGCGGGGGCGCTACCTAGAGTCCCAGTTCCTTGACCGCCTTCGCCGCGACCTTGGCCGGCAGCGGGATGTAGCCGTCCTTGACCACGACTTCCTGGCCTGTCTTGGACAGCACCATCTTCAGGAATTGGGCTTCCAGCGGGTCCAGCGGCTTGTTCGGCGCCTTGTTCACGTAGACGTAGAGGAAGCGCGCCAGCGGGTAGGTGCCGTTCAGGGCGTTCTGCTCGTTGTCCTCGACGTAGGGGTCGCCCTGCTTCTTGGCCAGGGCCACGGTCTTCACGCTGGCGGTCTTGTAGCCGATGCCGGAGTAGCCGATGCCGTTGAGCGACTGGCTGATCGACTGCACCACCGAGGCGGAGCCCGGCTGCTCGTTGACGTTGGGCTTGAAGTCACCCTTGCACAGGGCCTCTTCCTTGAAATAGCCGTAGGTGCCGGACACCGAGTTGCGGCCGAACAGCTGCACCGGCTTGTTGGCCCAATCGCCGCCCAGGCCCAGGTCGCTCCAGGTCTTCACGTCCTGCTTGGCGCCGCACAGGCGGGTGGCCGAGAAGATGGCGTCGACCTGCTGCATGGTCAGGCCCTTGATGGGGTTGTCCTTGTGCACGAAGACGGCCAGGGCGTCGACCGCGACGGGCACGGCGGTGGGCTTGTAGCCGTACTTCTGCTCGAAGGCCTGCAGCTCGACATCCTTCATCTTGCGGCTCATCGGGCCGAGGTTGGCGGTGCCCTCGGTGAGCGCCGGCGGGGCGGTGGAGGAGCCGGCGGCCTGGATCTGCACGTTCACGCTCGGGTACAGGCGCTTGTACTCCTCGGCCCAGAGGGTCATGAGGTTGGCCAGGGTATCGGAGCCCACGCTGGAGAGATTGCCCGAGACGCCGCTGGTCTTCTGGTAGTCCGGCAGCGCTGGGTCGATCGCGGCGAAAGCGCTGGCAGCGCCCACGCCGGCGGCGGCGAAGGTCAGCGCCGCCATCAAACGCTTGAGTTTCATGCCTTGCTCCTTGGGGAAAGGCCGACTGGCTGGAATTCGGCGCCGCTCTCATGGGGCGCGAGCAGACTCTATGAAAGCAATGTGACAGCCAGATGAAAACCGACGGGCTCGAAGAAGAAATGTGACGGTATTTATTACGAAATATTTCAGCCGCAACGAGCGCAGAAGAAACGCCCTCGTAGGATGGCGTTGAGCGAAGCGAAACCCATCGCCATGGCCGCATGGGTTTCGCCGGGGTCCGAACCCGCCTGTAGGAGCGAGCACCTCGGCACAGCCCGTAGACAATTGCTTCCACGGGCGTAGGAGACACACCCTCGTAGGATGGCGTTGAGCGCAGCGAAACCCATCGCCATGGCCGCATGGGTTTCGCCGGGGTCCGAACCCCCCTGTAGGAGCGGGCCCTGCCCGCGATATCGCGCGCAGGGCGCGCTCCTACAAGGGGAATGCAATGGCGCGGGTATCTACTCCCATCGCCCCGGCTTTTCCGCGCGCCAAAGCAAAACCCCCGACCAGCCAGGCTGATCAGGGGTTTTGGGATAGGTGCTTGACGATGACCTACTCTCACATGGGGAAACCCCACACTACCATCGGCGATGCGTCGTTTCACTGCTGAGTTCGGGATGGGATCAGGTGGTTCCAACGCTCTATGGTCGTCAAGCAATTCTTTCGGATGCTCGTGGCTTGCGCACACGCTCACCCAGATTCGGGTATGTGACAGGTATTTGCGGTTCTCACGAACTTTCGGTTCGTCGACTTCACCGTCTAACACACAAATTGTTTGGGTGTTATATGGTCAAGCCTCACGGGCAATTAGTATCGGTTAGCTCAACGCCTCACAGCGCTTACACACCCGACCTATCAACGTCGTAGTCTTCGACGGCCCTTCAGGGGAATCAAGTTCCCAGTGAGATCTCATCTTGAGGCTAGTTTCCCGCTTAGATGCTTTCAGCGGTTATCTATTCCGAACATAGCTACCCGGCAGTGCCACTGGCGTGACAACCGGAACACCAGAGGTTCGTCCACTCCGGTCCTCTCGTACTAGGAGCAGCCCCTCTCAAATCTCAAACGTCCACGGCAGATAGGGACCGAACTGTCTCACGACGTTCTAAACCCAGCTCGCGTACCACTTTAAATGGCGAACAGCCATACCCTTGGGACCGGCTTCAGCCCCAGGATGTGATGAGCCGACATCGAGGTGCCAAACACCGCCGTCGATATGAACTCTTGGGCGGTATCAGCCTGTTATCCCCGGAGTACCTTTTATCCGTTGAGCGATGGCCCTTCCATACAGAACCACCGGATCACTAAGACCTACTTTCGTACCTGCTCGACGTGTCTGTCTCGCAGTCAAGCGCGCTTTTGCCTTTATACTCTGCGACCGATTTCCGACCGGTCTGAGCGCACCTTCGTACTCCTCCGTTACTCTTTAGGAGGAGACCGCCCCAGTCAAACTGCCCACCATACACTGTCCTCGATCCGGATAACGGATCAGAGTTAGAACCTCAAGCATGCCAGGGTGGTATTTCAAGGTTGGCTCCACGCGAACTGGCGTCCACGCTTCAAAGCCTCCCACCTATCCTACACAAGCAGGCTCAAAGTCCAGTGCAAAGCTACAGTAAAGGTTCACGGGGTCTTTCCGTCTAGCCGCGGATACACTGCATCTTCACAGCGATTTCAATTTCACTGAGTCTCGGGTGGAGACAGCGCCGCCATCGTTACGCCATTCGTGCAGGTCGGAACTTACCCGACAAGGAATTTCGCTACCTTAGGACCGTTATAGTTACGGCCGCCGTTTACCGGGGCTTCGATCAAGAGCTTCGCTTTCGCTAACCCCATCAATTAACCTTCCGGCACCGGGCAGGCGTCACACCCTATACGTCCACTTTCGTGTTTGCAGAGTGCTGTGTTTTTAATAAACAGTCGCAGCGGCCTGGTATCTTCGACCGGCGTGGGCTTACGCAGTAAATACTTCACCCTCACCGGCGCACCTTCTCCCGAAGTTACGGTGCCATTTTGCCTAGTTCCTTCACCCGAGTTCTCTCAAGCGCCTTGGTATTCTCTACCCGACCACCTGTGTCGGTTTCGGGTACGGTTCCTAGTTACCTGAAGCTTAGAAGCTTTTCCTGGAAGCATGGCATCAACCACTTCGCTCTCTAAAAGAAAGCTCGTCATCAGCTCTCGGCCTTGAACACCCGGATTTGCCTAAGTGTCCAGCCTACAACCTTAAACTTGGACAACCAACGCCAAGCTGGCCTAGCCTTCTCCGTCCCTCCATCGCAGTAACTAGAAGTACAGGAATATTAACCTGTTTCCCATCGACTACGCATTTCTGCCTCGCCTTAGGGGCCGACTAACCCTGCGTCGATTAACGTTGCGCAGGAACCCTTGGTCTTTCGGCGTGGGAGTTTTTCACTCCCATTGTCGTTACTCATGTCAGCATTCGCACTTCTGATACCTCCAGCAAGCTTCTCAACTCACCTTCACAGGCTTACAGAACGCTCCTCTACCGCGCATCTTG